>NZ_CM170103.1:0-3727191 GCF_057215335.1 Microbacterium sp. PI-SA-G | reverse complement strand
GAGGTTCTGGCAAATCGGGGCACCCACCCCGGGCGTGTCGCTACCACCCACACCCCGGTTTCCCGCAGGTCGGAGACGGTTTCCATCCGCAGGTCGGCGAGGAGTACGCTCGCGCCATGACTGATCTGGCCGGACGGTCCGCGCACACGCTGCTCGCTCGCGTGCTGTCGGAACTCTCGATCGATGCCCCGCCCCCTGCGTTCCCCCGCGGATTCACGACGGTCCCCCTCTCGTCGCGGCTCGACATCGGATCACTGGCATGGGCGAGCGTGACGGCCGCGACACTCACTGCACACCTCGACGCAGCAAGGGTCGATCGAAATAGGGTCGCCGTCGCCTACCGCAGTGACCGTGTCCTCACGATCGACGGCGCAGCACCCGCCGTGTGGTCGGCACTCTCCGGGTTCTGGCGCACGTCGGACGGATGGATCCGCACCCACGGGAACTATCCGCACCACGCGCGTGGCCTGCGCGACGCGCTCCGGCTCGACGAGTCGGCAAGTGTCGAAGCAATCGCCCGCACTCTCGAGGCCTGCCCCTCGGCGGAGGCGGTCGACGCCATCTCCGCCGCGGGCGGTCTCGCGGTGCGCGTGAGGCGGGAACGGCCGCCCGTCGACGCATCGCTTCGACGCAGTCCGCTGGTCGAGATGCAGGCGCTCGGGCCCTCCGCTTCTCCGCGCACAGCACGACAGGTGCACTCGTCGGCGCCCCTCGCCGGCGTGCGGGTGCTCGATCTCACCCGCGTCATCGCGGGGCCGGTCTGTACGCGTACCCTCGCCGTGCTCGGTGCAGACGTCCTTCGCATCGACCCGCCGCACCTCGCGGAACCCGAGTGGCAGCACTTCGACACCGGGCACGGCAAGCGATCGGCCCGGCTCGACGCCCGCTCCCCCGCGATGGATGAGCTCTTGGCTTGCGCCGACGTCGTCGTTCTCGGATACCGTCCCGCAGCCCTCGCCCGACTCGGCCTCGACCCGCAGACCCTTCATCGGCGTCATCCGTCCCTGGTGATCGGCCAGCTGAGCGCGTGGGGATCGGATCACCCGGAGCGCGCGGGCTTCGACAGCCTCGTGCAGGCCGAGTCCGGTATCGCCATGGTCGAGTCCCCCGACGGCGACCGGCCCGGCGTTCTCCCTGCGCAAGCACTCGATCACAGCGCGGGCTATCTCCTGGCCGCCGCGATCACCCGAGCGATCCAGCGTCGCTCCGACGAGGGCAACGGGTGGCTGGTGCACACGTCACTGCGTCGCATCGCCGCCGAACTGCTGGGTATGCCGCGCCGGACGGACCCCGTGCAGACCATCGCATTCGACCCGACTGCGCACGTCGAGCGATTCGACGTCGACGGCATCGCGGTGACGACGGCGGCGTCTGCGCTTCCCGGCACACGGTTCGCTCCCCCGCACCGGTGGGGATCGGATCAGCCGCGCTGGTCGGACTGACCCGTACGACGACCGGCCCGGCTCGTCAGCGAGATCCCCGCGCACAGGAGCAGGGTGATGCCGCCCCAGAGCGCGCACGCGGGGGGCAGTACCCGATAAGCCAGGTGCTGCACGGTGAACTCGTCCGTGAGAGGCCCGAACAGCGCAAGTCCGAGCACCGCCGCAGCGATCAAGATGATCGGCAACGATGCCCACCAGGTGACGCGGGCGCCGAACGGCAGACGCTGCCGAACGCCCGCACGAGGTTCTGTCCGACGCAGTCGGAGCACCGCCCAGATCGCGATGCCGACGAGCCCCAGGACACTGGATCCGTGCTGCAGCCACTTGAATCCCGGCAGCGGACCCCACATGGCGTCGAGACTCGGGAACAGCTCGACACCCCACCGGCCCTCGTGCGTGAAGAGATCCCAGACGATGTGCGAGAGCACCCCGAGCAGCAGCGACACCGCGAGGAGCAGCGGAAACGCCGGGCGTCCGACCCCGACTCCGACCGCCCGACCGGCCGCCTCGACCCCGCCGACGGACCACTCCTGCGGCAGACGGCGCGCGAGCCACGCCGGAGCGAGCTCGCCCGCGGCCGGACGCAGCACCACCCGCCACACGAGGAAGAGAACCAGGGCCACCAGTGCCGTCCACAGCACGTTGCCGAACGCGTGCGTGAACGGATAGCTCAGCCCCACCCCCCGCAGGAACAGCGGAAGATCTGGCGTCATCGCCCCGATCGCGATCGCCGCCGGCACCAGCGGTGTTCGGATGAACGGAAGCGCGACGATCGCGTGACTGGGTGTGAACGGCATCCGCTCAGCTCAGGAAGACGCCGGCGAGGGTCTTCTTGCCGCGGCGCAGCACCGACACTCCCCCGGGCAGCCCGCCCCGGATGGTCGCGGAGTCGTCTTCCACACGCTCACCGTCGAGTGAGACGCCGCCCTGGCTGATCGCTCGCCGTGCATCGGACAGACTCGACACCAGCCCGGTCGCCACAAGGGCATCGAGTACAGACGTACCGGCTGCGACCGTGGCGTGCGGCAGCTCTTCGAGGGCCGTCCGCAGTGTCGCGGCATCGAGCGCGGTCAGATCTCCCTGGCCGAAGAGCGCCTCGGATGCCGCTATCACCGCGGCAGTCGCGTCGATGCCGTGGACCGTGGTCGTCACCTCGAGAGCCAGGCGCTTCTGCGCGGCGCGACGGAACGGCTCGGACTCTACCAGCGCCGCGTACTCCTCGATCTCGGCGCGACTGAGGAACGTGAACACCTTGAGCCGCCCGATCACATCGCTGTCGGCGGTGCTGAGCCAGAACTGGTACATCCGGTACGGGCTGCACATCTCGGGGTCGAGCCAGACCGCATTGCCCTCGCTCTTGCCGAACTTGGTGCCGTCGCTGTTGGTGATCAGCGGCGTGCCGATGGCGTGGGCCGACACCCCCTCGGCACGACGGATGAGGTCGGTGCCGCTGGTCAGGTTGCCCCACTGATCGGATCCGCCGGTCTGCAGCACGCAGCCGTACTGGCGGTAGAGCTCGAGGTAGTCCATCCCCTGCAGGATCTGGTAGCTGAACTCGGTGTAGCTGATGCCCTCGTCGGAGTTGAGTCGCGCAGCGACCGCATCCTTCTTCAGCATCGTGCCGACCCGGTAGTGCTTGCCGACCTCGCGCAGGAAGTCGATCGCCGACATCGGCGCGGTCCAGTCGAGGTTGTTCACCATGCGCGCGGCGTTGTCGCCCTCGAAGCTCAGGTAGCGCTGCACCTGTCCGCGGAGCCGGTCGACCCACTCCGACACGGTCTCGGGCGTGTTCAGTGTGCGTTCGGCGGTCGGCCGAGGGTCGCCGATGAGTCCGGTGGATCCGCCGACGAGGCCGAGCGGCTTGTGCCCGGCGAGCTGGAGGCGACGCATCGTGAGCAGCTGCACCAGGTTTCCCAGGTGCAGGCTCGGTGCCGTCGGATCGAAGCCGCAGTAATACGTGATCGGGTCTCCGGCGAGAAGGGCGCGCAGCGCCTCCTGGTCGGTGGACACGTGGACGAGGCCGCGCCACAGCAGTTCGTCCCACACGTTCTCGAACGTGGGATCGATCGCCGGCACAGCGGTCGTCAGAGCGGATTCAGACACGCGATCCAGGCTATCAGCGCGAGACGGTTCAACTGTTCGCGGCCCACCAGACGAGGAATGCCGCGCTGAGCGCGATGACCCAGCTGACCAGGCTGCCCACGAGGAAATACTCCGCTCGGGCTCCGGTCTCGCCGTCACGAGAGATCTCGGGGAAGCGGACGATGCCCTTCGCCGCGAGCATGGCGGCGAGCACCGGGTAGGCGGCTGCGAGGGTGAGGATCATCACCAGCATCCGCTCGAGGGGACCGATCAGTCGTCCTCCCTGGAACGCACCGCGCCGGTCCGGCACGGGTGCATGCGTGGCCGGTTCGCCGTCGACGGCCGCACCCGGGGTCGCTGCCTCGATGGACGCTTTCTCGGGGATCTGCTTCTCGACGGGTCGCCAGGTGTGCTCGCCGTCGAGCGCAGCGCGAACGACGAGGTTCGCGGACTCCAGGAGGAAGGCTCCGAGTCCGAGCGTCAAGATGGCGAGATCGAAGGAGACCGCACCGAACGGGGACCGCAGCTGCCAGACGTCGCCGATCATGCCGGCGGTGTCACGGTCACCGATCAGGACGACGGCGACGACGCTCACGAGCGCGAGCACCACGGCGGGCCAGAAACCGGCGAGCGTCGGGCGCCCGTCGGGCATGCACCAGACCCAGACGGCGCCGAGCACGAGCGCCGCCAGCATCGGCAGCAGGGCATCGCTGACACTGCCCAGGAGGAGGAGAAGGATGACCGTCGCGAGGTAGCCGATCCACCGGATCGGTGCGAACTGCCGCACGAGATCGGCGGCCCCGATCGCCAGCAGGATGAATCCGGCGACGATCATGCGCGCTCGCCTCGGATCGTGGCCAGACCCTCGATGATCGCTGCGGCGCCGGCGCTGCGCAACGACTTCGACACGCTGGGCTGCGTGATGTTCTCGAGCGCCGCGAGTTCGCTCTGGGACCGTCCGGTCAGCCGACCGTACGTGAGGCGGCGCTCCCGCTCGCTCATCGCGCCGACGAGCTCATCGCGCGCCAGAAGGTAGGCGTTGGTGGCGGCGAGCGTGGATTCCATGGCCTCATCCTGCCCGGGGGCTCCGACAATCCAGGTACGGGTGCGCGGCACGGCCCGACGCTCGCGCGCATGCACGATCTCGATCGCCTCGCGCGCGGCCCACCAGCCCGGCCCGTCGGTCAGTTCGCCGTGGGCCGAGTCGACGGCGGTGATCGCTCCCACTCCGATTCCGAAGCGGAAGGCGATGCCGTCGGGGAGCGTCAGCTGGATCATCAGCAGCGCCGTCACGGCATCCTCCACGCGACGATAGACAGCCTGCTGCTCGTCGCCTACCGTGGGCGTGAGCGCCTGGATCGCGAGGGGATGATCGGTCTCGACGCGGGCGATCGTCTCGTCGAGGATCCGTTGCGCGACGGTGCGATCGTGCAGCTTGCGTGAGCCCACGATGTCGGCGATGACGGCAGCGACCATGACATAACCGTAACACGAATACTTTCGTTTAATGCGTAATTTGGCTATAGTTCTGGATTATGCCTGAATCGCACATCATCCCGTGGTCGCACGGTACCTGGACTCACCCGCCGACGCACACCCACGACGCGGGCACCCACCTCGAGGTCACCGCCGCCGAAGGCAGTGACGCCTGGCGGCACACCGCTTACGGATTCGTGCACGACACGGAGCACGCACTGCTCTCGCCGCTCGCGGTCGGCGAGGCGATGGACGTGTCGTTCCGCGCACCCTGGGACGGACAGTTCGATCAGGCGGGCATCTTCGTCCGCACCGACGACGAGAACTGGGTCAAGAGCGGCGTCGAGTTCGCCGACGGTCACCTCGGCCTCGGCGCCGTCGTCACGGCCGGGCGCTCGGACTGGTCGGTCGGGCACGTGGACGACTGGATCGACAGCGAGATCACCGTGCGCATCAGCCGGTGGCCGGATGCCCTGATCATCCGCGCGCGCGCCGACCAGGGCGACTGGCGTCTCGTGCGGGTCGCGCCGTTCGACGGCGCCGCCTCGGCCGCGGCAGGACCGTTCCTCGCCGCGCCCACCCGTTCGGGACTCACCGTGCGGTTCACCCGATGGGAGCGGTCCGCCGCAGACGCCGACCTGCACTGAGGCCGATCGGCGACGGTCGGCGGCGGCTACAGTCCGAGTGCGTGGGCGGCGGCCTGCGCCCGCGCCACCAGTTCGGCGCGCTGCTCGGCCACCCGCACGGGAGCCGTGCCGCCGACACCGGTGCGCGACGCGACCGACCCCTCGATCGTGAGGACCTCGCGCACCTCCGCGACCAGGTGAGGCGACACCGAGAGAAGCAGCTCGTCCGAGGCGTCCTCGAGGCCGATCCCCTGTTCTTCGCACGCCCGCACGAGCGCGCCGGAGATCTCATGCGCATCACGGAACGGCACGCGTCGCTTGACCAGCCACTCGGCGACATCGGTCGCGAGTGAGAACCCCTGCGGGGCGAGCTCCGCCATGCGCGCCGTGTCGAAGCGCAGCGTCGAGATCATGCCCGCGAACGCAGGGAGCACGACCTCGAGCGTCTGCACGGAGTCGAACACCGGCTCCTTGTCCTCCTGCAGATCACGGTTGTACGCGAGCGGGAGACCCTTGAGCGTGGCCAGCAGCCCCGAGAGGTTGCCGATCAGCCGGCCGGACTTGCCGCGGGCGAGCTCGGCGATGTCGGGGTTCTTCTTCTGCGGCATGATGCTCGAGCCCGTCGAGTAGCCGTCGTCGAGGGTCACGAACCCGAACTCGCGGGTGTTCCAGAGGATGATCTCCTCGGACAGGCGCGAGATGTCGACGCCCGTCATCGCCGTGATGAACGCGAACTCCGCCACCACGTCGCGGGCGGCGGTGCCGTCGAGTGAATTCTCGGCCGGACGATCGAGGCCGAGCTCGGCGGCCACCAGAGCCGGGTCGAGGCCCAGGGTCGAACCAGCCAGCGCTCCCCCGCCGTACGGCGAGACGCCGGCGCGGCGACGCCAGTCCACGAGCCGCTCGAGCTCGCGCACCAGCGGCCAGCCGTGGGCGAGCAGGTGGTGGGCGAGCAGGACCGGCTGCGCGTGCTGCAGATGCGTGCGTCCCGGCAGGATGGCGTCGGGGTGCGCTTCGGCCTGCGCCACGAGCGCGTCGATCACGCGGAGCAGATCGCGGGCGATCACGCGCGCGTGGTCGATCAGGTACATCCGCACCAGCGTGGCGATCTGATCGTTGCGACTGCGTCCGGCGCGCAGGCGTCCACCCAGCTCGGGTCCGAGCTCGGCGATCAGTGCCTGCTCGAGAGCACCGTGCACGTCTTCATCACTTGGCGCGGGCAGCAGCGTCCCGTCGGCGACCCGGCCGGCCACGGCATCGAGCCCGGCATGCATCTGGGTGAGCTCATCCGGCTCGAGGTAGCCTGCGGCGGCGAGTGCGGTCGCGTGCGCGTGCGACCCCGCGATGTCGTAGGGCGCGAGGATCCAGTCGAAGTGCGTCGAACGGCTGAGCTCGACGAGTTCCGGCGCGGGTCCGGTCGCGAAGCGCGCGCCCCAGAGCGCGCCCTCGTTGGTGCCTTCGTGCTTGTCGGCGGTCATCAGTCGTCCTTCTTCCTGAGCAGCCACACCAGAAGTGCCTTCTGCGCGTGCAGGCGGTTCTCGGCCTCGTCCCAGACCACGCTCTGCGGACCGTCGATGACCGAGGAGTCGACCTCGTAGCCGCGATCGGCCGGGAGGCAGTGGATGAAGATGGCCTCGGAGTCGGCGAGTTCCATCGTCTCGGGGGTGACCTTGTAGCCGCCGAGATCGCGGATGCGCGCGAGCTTCTCCTCTTCCTTGCCCATCGACACCCAGGTGTCGGTGACCACGACGTCGGCGCCGGCTGCGGCTTCGACCGCGTCGGTGTAGAGCGTGATCGATCCGCCCGTCTCGGCCGCACGACGGTCTGCGGCCGCGACCACATCGGCGCGCGGCGAGTAGTCCGCCGGCGACGCAATGCGCACGTGCATGCCGGCGGTGACGCCGGCCAGCGCGTAGGAGTGCGCCATGTTGCTCTGCCCGTCACCGAGGAACGTGAGCGTCAGCCCCTTCAGCTCGCCCTTGTGCTCGCGGATCGTGAGCAGGTCGGCCAGCAGCTGGCACGGGTGGAAGTCGTCGGAGAGCGCGTTGATGACCGGAACGCGCGTTCCGGCCGCCATCTCCTCGAGGCCCGACTGGGCGTAGGTGCGCCAGACGATGGCGGCGACCTGACGCTCCAGCACTCGTGCCGTGTCGGAGGGCGTCTCCTTGCCGCCGAGCTGGCTGCTGGCGGTCGAGATGATCAGCGGCGAACCGCCGAGGTCCGCGATGCCCACCGCGAACGAGACGCGGGTGCGGGTCGAGGACTTGTCGAAGATCACGGCGACGGTCTGGGGACCGGCCAGGCTCTTGTCGGCCCAGCGGTCCTTCTTCAGCTCGATGGCGAGATCGAGGATCTCGGCCTGCTCGGCGGGCGTCAGATCATCGTCACGCAGCAGGTGGCGGGTGGTCATGCGGGAACCTTTCCGAGGAGGGATGCCTGGACGTCGGCGAGGGCGGCCGTGAACAGCTCGCGGAACTCTGCGATCTCGGCATCGCCGATCGTGAGCGCCGGGGCGATGCGGACGGTGTCGGGATTGGCGGCGTTGACGATGAGGCCGCGTTCCTGCGCCGCCGCGACCACGGCGCCGGCGACGGGCTCGGCCAGTGCGACCCCGATCAGGAGTCCGCGACCGCGGACGCCGGTGATCAGCGGGGAATCGATGCCGAGCAGGATGTCGCGCAGCTCGACACCGCGCCGGGCCGAGTTCTCGACGAGTCCGGCGTTCTCGATCTCGGCGAGCACCGCGTCGGCGACCGCGGTCGCAAGCGGATTGCCACCGAACGTCGAGCCGTGCGATCCGGGAGTGAACAGGTCACTGGCGGAGCCGTAGGTCACGAGCGCGCCGATCGGGAATCCTCCGCCGATGCCCTTGGCCAGCGTGATGGCATCGGGCGTGATGTTCTCGTGGCTGAAGCCGAACCATGCACCCGTGCGGCCGGCGCCGGTCTGGATCTCGTCGACGATCAGCAGCGCGCCGTGCGCCAGGGTCAGGGAGCGTGCGGCGGCGAGGTATCCCTCCGGGAGCTCGACGACACCGGCCTCGCCCTGGATCGGCTCGACGATGACGGCGGCGACGCGGTCGTCGATCGCGGCCTCGAGCGCCTCGATCGTGGCCGGGATGTGCTCGACGCCACCCGGCATCGGCTCGAACGGCGCGCGCATCGACGCCTTGGCCGTGAGTGCGAGAGAGCCCATCGTGCGACCGTGGAACCCGTTCTCGAGCGCCAGGATGCGCGGACGCTCGGTTCCGCCGTGCAGACGCGCGAGCTTGAACGCGGCCTCGTTGGCCTCGGCACCGGAGTTCGAGAAGAACACCCGCCCGCCGATGCCCGCCCCGGCGAGGCGCTTGAGCCGTGCGGCGAGCGCCAGCTGCGAGGGCGTGGCGAAGTAGTTCGAGACGTGCGCGAGCGTGGCCGCCTGGCGCGAGACCGCCTCGACGAAGACCGGGTGCGCGTGACCGAGCGAGGTCACGGCGATGCCGGCGAGGAAGTCCAGGTGGCGTCGCCCCTCGGAGTCCCAGAGGTAGGAGCCTTCACCGCGGGTGAGCAGCGCGAGGCGAGCCCCCGCGTTGAGCACCAGATCGCGATCCGCGTCATCCTGCCAGATGGTCATCCTGCCACCACTTCCGTTCCGATTCCTTTGTTGGTGAAGAGTTCGACGAGCACCGAGTGCGGCACCCGCCCGTCGATGATCGCCGCGGCGTCCACGCCGCCCTCGACCGCTTCGAGGCACGCGCGCATCTTCGGGATCATGCCCGACTCCAGCGCCGGCAGCATCTCGATCAGTGCCGTCGAGGTGAGGTGCGAGACCAGGGACTCGCGGTTGGGCCAGTCGGCGTAGAGGCCCGGCACGTCGGTGAGGATCACGAGCTTGCGGGCGTTCAGCGCGACGGCCAGGGCAGATGCCGCGGCATCCGCGTTCACGTTGAGCGAGTGCCCCGGGTGGTCGAGGTCGGGGGCGATGCTGGAAACGACCGGGATACGGCCGGCGGCGAGGTGATCGAGCACCGGCGTGGGGTCGACCTCGACCACATCACCCACGCGTCCGAGATCGACCTCTTCGCCGTCGATCATGACGCCGCGGCGGCGACCGCCGAAGAGACCCGCGTCCTCGCCGCTGAGTCCGGTGGCTATCGGCCCGTGCGAGTTGATCTTGGTGACCAGCTGCGGGTTCACCTGCCCGGTGAGCACCATGCGCACGACGCCGATGGCCTCGGTGTTAGTGACGCGGTAGCCGCCCTTGAACTCGCTGGGGATGTCGAGGCGCTGCAGCATGTCGGAGATCTGCGGACCGCCACCGTGCACGACAACGGGCAGCACGCCCACGTAGCGCAGGTACGCGATGTCCTGCGCGAAGGCCTCCTGCAGCTCTTCGGACACCATGGCGTTGCCGCCGTACTTGACGACGACGATCTGGTCGCGGAACTTCTTCAGCCACGGCAGCGACTCGATGAGCGTGGTGGCCTTCTGCGCCGCCACCTCGGCGGGAGTGTCCTGGATGTCGGTCATGAGGCGTACGCGCTGTTCTCGTGCACGTAGTCGTGCGTCAGGTCGTTCGTGAGGATCGTCGCGGTGTCGTCGCCGACGCGCAGGTCGATCACGAGATGCGTGGCGCGGGGTGTGAGATCGACCTCCTCGCGCGGACGATCGGGACCGCCAGCGGTGCACACGCGCACGTCGTTCATCCACACGTCGACGTCGTACGGGTCGAACCGGGCTCCGGTGGTGCCGATCGCAGCCAGCACGCGTCCCCAGTTCGGGTCGTTGCCGAAGATCGCGGCCTTGAACAGGTTGTTGCGGGCGACCGAGCGTCCGACCTCGACGGCGTCCTTCTCGGTGGCGGCGCCGCGGACCTCGATGGTGATGTCGTGGCTGGCACCCTCGGCATCGCCCTGGAGCTTCACCGCGAGCTGCTGCGAGAGTTCGATCAGCGCGGCCGTGAAGTCCTCGAGTTCGGGGCGGATGCCGCTGGCGCCGTTGGCGAGCAGCGTGACCTGGTCGTTGGTCGACATGCAGCCGTCGGAGTCGAGGCGATCGAAGGTGCGGCCGGTGGCGGCGCGCAGCGCGGCGTCGGCATCGAGGGGTTCGAGGTCGGCGTCGGTCGTGATCACGACGAGCATCGTCGCCAGGCCCGGCGCCAGCATCCCGGCTCCCTTGGCCATGCCGCCGATCGACCAGCCCTCGCGCTGCACGACGGCGGTCTTCGACACCGAGTCCGTGGTCATGATGGCCTCGGCCGCGATGTCTCCGCCGTCGGCGCTCAATGCCGCGATCGCCTGCTCCGTGCCCTCGAGGACCTTGGCGCGGAAAACCTCGTCGCCCGTGCCGATCAGACCGGTCGAGCACACCAGCACGTCACCGGCGCTCACACCCAGAAGCTCGGCGGCCTTCTCTGCTGTCTGATGCGTGGTCTGGAAGCCGAAGCTGCCGGTGAAGCAGTTGGCTCCGCCGGAGTTGAGCACCACAGCCTCGACCACGCGGTCGGCCACGGCCTGCTGCGACCAGATGATCGGGTTCGCCTTGGCGCGGTTGCTGGTGAAGACGGCGGCGCCGACCTTGCGCGGCCCCCGGTTGACGACCACGGCGACGTCGGGCTTGCCGGTGGACTTGAGACCGACGGCGACGCCGGCCGCCTCGAATCCTGCAGGGGCAGTGACGCTCATGGTGCGACTCCGTTGATCGAGAGGGCGCGGTCCTCGGGAAGCCCGAGCGCGATGTTCATGGACTGGATGGCGGCCCCGGCCGTGCCCTTCACGAGGTTGTCCACGGCGGTGACGACCGTGACGCGGTTCGCGGCTCGATCGATCGCGAGACCGATGAGAGCGGTGTTGGCGCCCAACACGTCTGCCGTGCGCGGGAAGCTGCCCTCGGGGAGCAGGTGCACGAAGGTCTCGTCGGCGTACGAGCTCTCCCACGCCTCGCGGATCTGTGCGTCGGTCACGCCGTCGGCGATGCGCGCCGTGGAGGTTGCCAGGATGCCGCGCGACATCGGCACAAGCACGGGGGTGAAGGTGATGCGGATGTCGTCGGCCCGAGCGCCTGAGCCTGAAGAGGAGAGCGCCGCGGCGAGCGCCTGACGGATCTCGGGGATGTGCCGGTGCGTGCCGCCGACCGCGTAGGGGTTGGCGGTGCCGAGGATCTCGCTGGCGAGCAGGTTCGTCTTGAGG
This sequence comes from Microbacterium sp. PI-SA-G, assembly GCF_057215335.1. NCBI lineage: Bacteria > Bacillati > Actinomycetota > Actinomycetes > Micrococcales > Microbacteriaceae > Microbacterium > Microbacterium sp. PI-SA-G. Next base: position 3,715,399 of record NZ_CM170103.1, on the reverse strand, counting down.
CTCTTGCCGGCACCGGACGGGCCGACGGCGAGCACGGAGACGATGTCGCCGGGCTCGATCACTCCGGCCGCGATACCGGGCACCAGGCTGAGGCTGACCGTGGAGGCGTTGCAGCCGGGGGCGGCGATCCGCGACGCCCCGCGCAGCTGCTCGCGCTGCTTGCCTCCGTCGACGAGGAGTTCGGGAACCCCGTAGGCCCAGGGCTCGTGGAACGCTCCGCCGTAGAACGCGTCCCAGTCCCCCGGCGACGTGAGTCGGTGATCGGCGCCCGCGTCGATGACCAGCGGCGTGCTGCCGAGGGCGTCGGTGTACTGGCCGGACTGACCGTGCGGCAGAGCGAGGAACACGATGTCGTGCCCCGCGAGGATCTCGGGCGTCGTGTCCTGCAGCTGGAGGCCGGCGAGCGAGCGCAGATGCGGTTGCTGCTGGATCAGGGGTTGCCCGGCGTTCGAGTGCGCCGTGACGGTGCGGATCTCGATGTCGGGGTGACCGGCGAGGAGGCGCAGGATCTCGCCGCCCGCATAGCCGGATGCGCCGGAGACGGCGACGGTGTACGTCATGGTTCTACCTTAACGGTCGGGCTCTTCGTCAGAGCTCAGGAGGATGGCCGAGGCGGCGACGCCGGCACTCGACCGCCGTTCAGGCAGAAGCGCGGGGTCGCCTAGAGTCGGCGGTCGGCCCGGCGCCGGCGCACCACGACGACGCTCGGAACGAGCGTCGAGGAGGCGGATGCGGCCGAAGGCATGCCGCGACAGTAGCGCGCCGCCGACGGCATCCGCAAATTCCCCGCGTCATCAGACCGCGTGGACCGCCCCCGGTGCGCGGAAGAACTCCCGCTCGTGGATGCTGGAGGCGTCGAAGGCACAGCGCATCCGGACGCGCGTGGCGTCGTCGGATGCCGCCGCCGTCTCGGTGACGTACGCGACCGCCTGCGCGGTGGCCTGCGCGAACGCCGGGTCGGCGTAGGTCGCGAGCCACGACGCGAACGGATGAGCGGGGTCCTGGGCGTACTCGCCGAAGTCCCCCGCCCGCAGGCGCTCCCCGAGGTCCGTGTAGAGCCAGAAGCACGGCAGCAGCGCCGCGATCAGTTCGGCGTAGTCGCCGCCGAACGCCGTCGCACGCAGATGGTCGAGGTAGGCCGTGGTGACGGCGGACGGCGCCGCCGCGAAGGTCGCGCTTCCCACCCCGTGCGACGGGGTGAGCCACGACGCGTGCAGCTCGAGCTCTCCCGCGATCGATCCGTGCGCGGCATCCGCCCAGAACGCCTGCTCGGCAGATGTCGGAGCCAGCCGTGCCGCCTCGGCGAGGACGCGGGCGTACTCGCGCAGGTAGAGCGCGTCCTGCGCGAGATACGACACGAAGGCGGCACGGGACAGGGTGCCGTCGGCCAGTCCTCTGATGAACGGCAGCGCGTCGATCTCGGCCCTGGTCTGCGCGATGCCGTCCCACCACCTAGCTGCCACCTCGCGCGCGGTGGGACGCGTGGCCAGACCTCCGCGCACCCAGAGCCCGGCGAAGTGATGAACGGGTCCGTGGCCGCCGCCGACCTGCAGAGACCCGCTTTCGCGCAGCGACTCCCGCAGCCACGCTCGCGCCGCCTCGACCGCCTCCCCCGCGTCGGATCCGCGAGCGAGAAGCGTCACGATCGCGGACGAGAGCGAGCATCCTGTGCCGTGCGTGTTCCCGGTCGCGATGCGTGCACCGGGGTACTCGCGCCTGGTCGCGTGTCGGGCGTCCACGAGCGCATCCGGCGCCTCGTCGCCCGACAGGTGTCCGCCCTTGACCAGCACGGCGGCGCCGGTTCGACTCGAGAGCTGCTCCGCCGCGGCGAGCGCGTCATCCCAGCCGCCGATGTCGCGGCCGACGAGCACCGCCAGTTCGGCGAGGTTCGGAGTGATCATGTGGGCCCGGCTCATCAGCTCGTGCAGGGCTGACTCCGCGGCGGTGTCGAGGAGCCGATCGCCGCTGGTGGCCACCATCACGGGATCCAGCACCACGATCGGCGGTCGCTCCCGGTCGAGCCACGCGGTCACCACATGGACGACGGCGGCATCGGCCAGCATCCCGATCTTGACCGCGTCGATGACGATGTCGGCCGAGAGCGCGTCGAGCTGCGCCTGGAGGAACTTCGCCGGGGGCACGTGCACGCCGCTGACGCCACGGGTGCTCTGTGCAGTGAGGGCGGTGATCGCCGCCATGCCGTATCCGCCGTTCGCCGCGATGGACTTGAGGTCGGCCTGGATCCCCGCGCCACCGGAAGGATCGCTTCCGGCGATGCTCAGCACCCGCGGCACCCCGCTGCGACGCCAGCGCCGCACGAACGCGGCGGCCGTCGCGCGGGGATCCTCTGCCGCGCAGAGCGCCGACACGACCGCGAGGCCCGCCGCGCCGGCATCACGCAGGCTCTCGGTGTCGTCGATCCCCACACCACCGATCGCGACGCACGGCAGCGGACTCGCAGCGGCGAAGGCGCGGAAACCCTCCACGCCCAGAGCCGGCGGGTGATCCGGCTTGGTGAGCGTGGGACGGATGACTCCGACGCCGAGGTAGTCGACGGTGCCGGCTGGCAGAGCCTGCACGGCATCCAGATGTTCCGGGCTGTTCGCGGTGAGACCGATCAGCGCGTCCGCTCCGAGGAGTTCGCGGGCGCGCAGGACCGAGTCGTCGGCCTGCCCGAGATGCACGCCGTCGACGCGTGCGCCCTGGACACGCGCCGCCACCGCCGCGTCGAGGCGGTCGTTGACCACGAGCAGCGCCCGCCCGTCGATGACATCGGACAGGGCGAGCAGCTGGCGCACGACATCGGCGTCGGCGGCCTGCTTGTCGCGCAGCTGCACGATGCGCACACCCCCGTCGACAGCCCGACGAACTGTCTCCACGACGCCGCGTTCCCCGCACAGGGCCGCGTCGGTGACGAGATAGACCGAGAGGTCGGCGCTCATCGGACGGTCTCCTCGACCCGGGCGGCGGCTGCCAGCTCGGCCGGCCGGACGGCGGCGAGCGCGTCGAGCAGCGCGACCGCGAAGCTGCCGGGGCCCGTCGATGCGGCGGCGGCGCGCTCGGCCGCGATCGTGTAGACCAGCGATGCCGCAGCGACGGCATGCAGCGCGGGGATCGCGGTTGCCTGCGCGGCTCCCAGGAACGCCGCCATCACGGCGCCCAGCGCGCATCCGCCGCCGGTGACGAGGGTCAGCTGCGGATCACCGTTCGCGATGCGGATGACGCGCATGCCGTCGGTGACCAGGTCGACCGGGCCCGAGACCGCGACCACGCTGCCGTGACGCTCTGCGAGGAGCAGGGCGGCGGCCGCGGCGTCGTCGGTGCTGTCGGTGGCGTCGACACCGCGCCCGCCGCCGCTGAGCCCCGCGAGTGCGAGGATCTCGGATGCGTTGCCGCGGATCGCGGTGGGCCGGTGTCCGGCCAGCTCAGCGGCGAGCGCCGTGCGCACCGGGAGAACACCGATCGCGACCGGATCGAGCACCCACGGCGTGCCGGACTCCGTGGCGCCGGTCACTGCTTCGCGACTCGCGTCGCGCTGCTCGGGCGTGGGCGTGCCGAGGTTCACCAGCAGGCCGGACGCTGCTGTGGCGAAGAGCCCGGCCTCCCCCACGATGTCGACCATGGCGGGCGCGGCTCCGACCGCGAGCAGCACGTTGGCGGTGAAGCCGGTGACCACCGCATTCGTGATGCAGTGCGTCAGAGGCGGGTTCTGCCGGAGGAGCTCCAGCAGAACCGCGGCATCCGCGACGACGGATTCGGACGATGGACGCAGACGATCGCTCATTGCGACATCCCTTCGCTAGTACGAACTAGATCAGGTTCGACGGGTCTGTTCTCAGCCGCGGATGCGGCACCCCGTGTCACTCGCTCGCAGTCTAGCGAGGCGCGAGTGTCGGACGCCCTTGCCAGGATGGACCCATGCTGACCACGCTCGCCGTCGCCGGATACCGCTCACTCGTCGATGTGGTCCTGCCCCTGCATCCCCTCACCGTCATCACCGGCGCCAACGGCACCGGCAAGTCGAACCTGTACCGCGCGCTGCGGCTGCTCGCCGCGGCCGGCCACGGCAGAGCGGTCGCGGCCATCGCACGAGAGGGCGGACTCGACAGTGTGCTCTGGGCAGGACCCGAGAAGCCGCAAGGGCCCGGCGCCGAGGGCACCAGACGTACAGCCCCGGTGTCGGTGCGCCTGGGCTTCGCGGCCGACGAGCTCGGTTATCTGCTGGACCTCGGACTCCCACAGGCCGGGCAGGAGAGCTTCTTCACACGCGACCCCGACATCAAACGCGAGCAGGTGTTCAGCGGCCCGGTCGCGCGACCGGGGACGCTGATCCTCGACCGGCAGCGCGCGGCTGTCCGCGTGCGGGGCGACGACGGCTGGATCACCGTCGACCAACCGATGGCCCCTGGTCAGAGCGCACTGCTCGATCTCGCCGACGGCACCGCGGTGTGGGAGACGGTCGGCCTGCGCCAGCGCATCGCCGCCTGGCGCTTCTACGATCACTTCCGCACCGACGCCGACGCACCCGCCCGGGCACCGCAGGTCGGCACGCGCACCCGGTGGCTGAGCGACGACGGCGCCGATCTCGCCGCCGTGTGGGCGACGACCCAGGAAGCTGGTCGCGGAGACGCCCTCGACGCAGCCGTCGATCGCGCCTTCCCCGGTTCCCGGGTGCAGGTGGCGGCGGGTGAGGGAGGGTTCCGCCTCCAACTGCGTCAGCCGGGACTGCTGCGACCGCTCGACGCATCCGAGCTCTCCGACGGCACCCTGCGCTTCCTGCTGCTGTGCGCGGCGCTGTTGCCCGCCGACCCGCCGCCGCTGCTGGTCGTCAACGAGCCCGAGTCGAGCCTGCACGAGAGCCTGATCGAACCGCTGGGCGCACTTCTCACCGCGGCCGCCGCGGAGACACAGGTCATCGTCGTGACGCATTCCGCCGCACTCCGGCGCACCCTGGGCGAGGCCGGCGGCGCGGTCGTGGAGCTGGAGTCCGCGGGGTACGGCACGCGGGTCCGCGACCAGGGAGTCCTGGACCGGCCCGGCTGGCAGTGGCCCTCGCGCTGAGATCGAGTGTCAGCGGGTAGTGAGTTCGTCGAGTCCGGACAGCGCGGGAGTGGTCCATCCGGCATCCGGTCGCCACCGACACCATTCGTCGTCGAACGCCCAGTGCCCGTCGTGGAATGAGGCGATCGCGGCATCCGCGTGCCGCTCGATCTGAGACGCCTGCTCGCGACTGAGCCGGCCCTGCTCGATCGCTGCGATGACCTCGTCCTCGTCCTTCAGGTGCACCGCGCCGTTCGCGTCGATCTCGACATCGAGGATGTGATCAGACGTGTAGGTGTCGTGATCGGTGCGCACGTGCGCGTTCTCGAGGTTCACGTACCAGCCCGCGAATTCCCAATCGTCAGTAGTCGTGTCGCTCCAGAACAGCCACACCGACCAGGCAGAGCCGGCGGGCGCGATCCGCAGGATGCCGTTGCCCCACCACTCCTCGGGGATGCGGGTTCGCGGCTCGAGCCATCGTCGCTCGAGCGGCACGGTGCGCACGCGCTGCCCATCCGGAGCTCCTTGCCCCTCCTGCAGCGTGCCCGGCGCCAGCCACGCGACCAGCCCCCGCTCGTCGTCGCGCACCACGCGCATCGGCGTGATGGTCGACGCCTCGCCCGCCTGCCACCCGGGCTTGCGGTAGTGCCAGTCGATCTGCGCTCCCGGCGGGAGGAACGGCCCCTCGCCGAGCCAGCGCGCGTCGTCGGGGACGGCCGCGGGGGTGGCGTGCGGGAGGATGCTCATGCCGTCACGCTACCCCCGACGACCAGCGTGCCGCAGGAGCGACGTGCTCAGTCGCGCAGCGCCGCTCCGAAACGCTCGGCCGCGACGGTGACGCCCGCGAGCTTCGCTTCGGTCGCCTCAGCCGCGGTGAGCGTGCGATCGGCGGCGCGGAACCGCAGCGCGAACGTCAGGCTCTTCGACCCCTCCGGCACACCCTCGCCGCGGTAGTCATCGACCAGACGCACGGACTCGAGCAGTGCGCCCGCACCCTCGGCGAGAGCGGCACGCACGTCACCGGCGGGAACCGACGCCGGCAGCGTGAGCGACACGTCCTGCGTCGCGGCGGGGAAGGTCGACAGCGACTCGGCGACCGTGCGGTCTCCCGCGAGCGACAGGATGCGGTCGAGGTCCAGTTCGAGCACCACTGCACGGCCGGGCAGATCGGCGTCCTCCGCCACGGCCGGGTGCAGCTCGCCGACGTAGCCGACCTGCTGTGATCCGACGCGCAGCACACCCGTGCGTCCGGGGTGCAGTGCGGCACGCTCAGCCTGCACGACATCGATCTCGACTCCGGCCGCGACGGCGATGACATGCGCGGCGTCGAGAGCCTCGGCGATGCCGGCGGGCTCGGCAGGGCGGCCGGGCTGACGCGCGACGATGTTGCCCGTCAGCAGCAGAGCGACGTGTCGGTGCTGCGGCGGGATCGACGCGTTCAGCGCGGCGAGCGTCTCGTCCGACGGACGGGCGCCCAGCGGCGGGACCTCGTCGGTGCCGTACGTCACGCCCGCCTCGGGCACGAAGACCACGCCCGTCTCGAAGAGCGCGAGGTCGGTGAGGCCGCGCGAGATGTTGCGGTGCGCGGTCTGCAGCAGCCCCGGAACCAGCGATCGACGCAGGAACGGCGCCTGGCCGTCGAGCGGGTTCGCCAGGCGGATGCCGGGCAGCGTCTCCCCCGACGCCGACCCGTGGAGGTCGTTCTGCGCCTGGGTGGTGAACGGGAACGAGGGTGTCTCGACGAATCCTGCCGCGGCCAGCGCGTCAGACACCCGACGGCGTCCCTGCTGCAGCGCGGTCAGCCCACGGCCGGACGGCGGCGTGGGCAGCACGGACGGGATGCGGTCGAGCCCGTGGATGCGTGCGACCTCTTCGGCCAGCGTCCACTTGTCGGTGAGGTCGGGGCGCCAGGTCGGCGGGATGACCGCCCAGCCGCCCTGCGTGCCGGAGCCCCACGCGTCGTCCTGGGTGCCAGAACCCTCGGACACGGTGACCTCGGCGCCGATCGTGGTCAGCGCACCGGTGATCTCGTCATCCGTGTAGTCCACACCGATCAGGCCCTGCACGAAGCCGGCCGGAAGCGCGATCTCCTCGACGAAGACCTCGGCGAACAGCGCGCCGCCCTCCTCCGTGAGGGTGCCGCCGGCGAACTCGACCATCAGGTCGGCCGCACGGCGAGCCGCGACGAACGGGATCAGCGGGTCGACGCCGCGCTCGAAGCGCTTGGAGGCCTCGCTGGGCAGCTTGTGACGACGAGCCGTACGAGCGATCGTGATCGGATCGAAGGTCGCCGCCTCGATCAGCACGTTCTGCGTGGTGCTCGACATCTCAGTGGTGCCGCCGCCCATGACGCCGGCGAGCCCGATGGGGCCGGAGCCGTCGGTGATCAACAGATCCTCGGTGTGCAGAGCGCGCTCCACGCCGTCGAGGGTCGTCATCTTCTCGCCGGGCGTCGCCCGCCGCACCGTGATGCCCCCGTCGAGCCTGTCGAGGTCATAGCCGTGCAGCGGCTGGCCGAGCTCGAGCATGACGTAGTTGGTGATGTCGATCAGCACGCCGAGCGAGCGCATGCCGGCGAGGCTGAGGCGCGCGATCATCCACGGCGGGGTCGGGCGTGACGGGTCGACCCCGCGCACGACGCGCGTGACGAACTCGCTGGCCCCGACACGCCCGCGCACGGGCGCCGTGTCATCGACGATCGCCGTGAACCCGGTGCCGGGCTGCAGCTCGGTGAAGTCGCGCTCGGCGGGATCGCGGAAGGTCGCGCCGGTGGCATGCGAGTACTCCCGTGCCACCCCACGCAGCGAGAACGCGTACCCGCGGTCCGGCGTCACGTTGATCTCGACCGCGACGTCATCCAGTCCGAGGAGCGTGATCGCATCGGTGCCGACGGGTGCGTCGATGCCGAGGTCGGCGAGCACGACGATGCCGTTGTGCTCGTCGCCGAGCCCGAGTTCGCGGGCCGAGGCGATCATGCCGTCGGAGACATGGCCGTAGGTCTTACGGGCAGCGATCGGGAACGGCCCCGGCAGGACGGCGCCGGGAAGGGTCACCACGACCTTGTCGCCGACGGCGAAGTTGTGCGCGCCGCAGACGATGCCGCGGACGTCATGATCGGTTCCTGAGCCGGACGACGGGCCGACATCGACCTGGCACCAGTTGATCGTCTTGCCGTTGGACTGCGGCTCGGGCTCGAGCGACACGACCTGCCCGACGACGACGGGACCCGTGATCTCGAAGCGGTGCACGTCCTCCTCTTCGAAGCCGACCGTCACCAGCGCCGCGAGGACATCCTCCGGCGTGGCATCCGGTGCCACATCCACGTACTCACGCAACCACGAAAGCGGGACGCGCATCACACCACCATCCCGTACTGCTCGCTGAAACGGACATCGCCCTCGGCCATGTCGCGCATGTCCTGCACATCGCTGCGGAACATCAGGCCCCGCTCGATGCCCATGCCGAACGCGAAGCCGCTGTACACCTCGGGGTCGATCCCGGCCGCGCGAAGCACGTTCGGGTTGACCATGCCGCATCCGCCCCACTCGATCCAGCGCGCGCCACCCTTGAAGGTCGGGTGCCACAGGTCGAGCTCGGCAGACGGCTCGGTGAAGGGGAAGTAGTTGGTGCGGAACCGCGTCTTGGCCTCGGCGCCGAAGAGCTGACGGGCGAAGTGATCGAGCGTGCCCTTGAGGTGCGCCATCGTGATGCCCTTGTCGATCACGAGCCCCTCGAACTGGGTGAACACCGGCAGGTGCGTGGCGTCGAACTCGTCGGTGCGGTAGACGCGGCCAGGGCAGAGCACGTAGATGGGCAGCTCGCGGTCGAGCATCGACCGCACCTGCACGGGGCTGGTGTGCGTGCGCATCACCAGGTGCCGCGAGGTCGGGTCGACGTAGAAGGTGTCCTGCTCCTGGCGGGCGGGGTGGTCGACGTCGAAGTTGAGAGCGTCGAAGTTGAACCACTCGTGCTCGAGCTCGGGCCCCTCGGCGATCTCCCATCCCATGCCGACGAAGATGTCGCAGACCTGGTCCTGCAGCAGGGTGAGCGGATGCCGCGCGCCCACGCGCGTCCGCGACGGGACGGCGGTGATGTCGATGCGCTCGGCCTCGAGGCGGGCCGCGACCTCGGCGGTCGCGAGCTCGGCCTCCTTCGCCGCCAGGGCCTGGGTGACACGACCCCGACCTTGGCCGACGAGCTTGCCGAACGCCGCCTTGTTCTCGGGCGCCACCTGACGCATCGACGCGTTGAGCACCGCGAGCGGCGATCCCTCGGCGACGTGCGCGGCGCGGACCGCTTTCAGCTCTGCGGTGTCGGCTGCTGCGCCGATCGCATCGAGGGCTGCGGCGACCGCCGCTTCGACTGCTTCTGGGGTGATCTCTGGAGAGTCAGACACGAGAGACGAGTCTACCGGCGCGCGTCGCAACGCACAGACGTTCAGCCGGTGCTCGTTCCGTCGAATTTGCCTGTACCTCGCTGCATGGCGATGAGTTGGGTGTTGGTCCCGTCCTCATGCGTGCGGGGATCCGCGCCACCGCCCGGAAGCACACCGCGGACCTTCGGCGAGCGTCGCGTTCGGACCTCCACCCATCGCGCGATACCCGACAGGATCAGGCACATGATGATGTAAATTCCGCCGATGACGAAGGCGGACTGAAGGATCGGTCGACCCTGCTGCGACGTCAACTGCTTCGCGTAGTAGAGCAGTTCGGGGTAGGTGATGATGAACCCGAGCGCGGTGTCCTTCATGGTGACGACCAGCTGAGCGACGATCACCGGGAGCATGGCGCGGATCGCCTGCGGCAGCAGGATGAGCCGCATCACGCCGCTCTTGCGGAGGCCGATCGCGAAGCCCGCCTCCTTCTGACCGCGCGGCAGGGACTCGATTCCGGCGCGGAGCACCTCGGCGAGTACGGATCCGTTGTACGCCATCAGCGCGATCACCACAGCCCAGTACGGGTCCATCTTGATCCCGATGACCGGAAGCCCGTAGTAGAGCAGCATCATGAAGACGAGCACCGGCACCGCGCGGAACAGCTCAGTGATGACGGTCACGGGGATGCGCACCCACGCGTGGTCGGAGAGGCGTCCGATCGCGAGCACGAAACCGAGGATGACGCTGAGCACCGCCGCCAGGGCGAACGCGGCGAGGGTGTTGCCGAGGGCCTTGAAGATCCCCATCCACACGTTGGAGAACGTGAAGACGTACCACTTCTCCGCCGAGAACTGCCCGGTCTCCAGCATGCGCAGAACGACGAAGCCGACGAGCATGAGAACGATGACGACCGTGATGAGGGCAAGGATGCGGTTTCGAGCGATCGCCCGCGGTCCGGGGACGTCGTACAGTACGGAACTCATCGGGCGATCCTCCATCGGTTCTCGAGATGGCGCTGGAGCCAGCTCATCAGCAGGACCAGGGCGACGAAGACGACTGCCACCCAGAGCAGCACCTCCATCGGGTTGCCCGGTCGATCAGCGGAGTCGTTGATCGTGGAGCGCAGGGCCGCGAGTTCGGCGATCGAGAAGCCGGCCGCGACGGTGGTGTTCTTGAGCAGGGCGATGAACACGCTCATCATCGGCGGGACGACCGAACGGAAGGCCTGCGGGAGGATCACGAGTCCCATCACCTGACCGAACGGCAGACCGATGGCGCGCGCTGCCTCGGCTTGTCCGACCGGGACGGTGTTGATGCCGGCACGGAGCACCTCGGCGACGTACGTCGCGGTGTAGATGCCGATGGCCAGGATGCCCAGGACCGTGTTGGACAGGTCCGGCAGGCCCAGCTGCGGGTAGCCGAAGACGAAGAAGAAGAACACCAGGGTCAGCGGGGTGTTGCGAATGATGTTGACGTAGAGCGTCCCGATCCCTCTCGCGATCGGGATCGGAGACACACGCATGGCGCCGACGATGATGCCGAGCACGAGCGCGATGATGCCGCCGATGGCGAAGACGAGCAGCGTGTTGCCGATCGCCTCTCCCCACAGGTCGAGGTTGCCGAAGATGACGTCCACGCCACCCTCCCTTCTTCAGGAGGGGAGGGACGGCCGCCGCACGGGCGACCGCCCCTCCTGTTGTCAGATCAGTACTGGTCGACCTCGGGCTGCTCGACCTCGATGCCGCTCGAACCGAGGTTCTTGTCGAAGATCGCCTGCCAGATCTCGGCGTTGTCGGTGAACAGCTCGTTGATGTGCGTACGCAGCGCGTCGTCACCCTTCTCGAGGCCGACGCCGTAGCGCTCCTCCGTGAACAGTCCGCCGGTGACCTTCACGTCGTCCGGGTACTGGGCGGCGTAGCCGATGAGGATCGCCTGGTCGGTGGTGACCGCATCGACCTTGCCATCGATCAGGTCCTGCACGCATGCGGAGTACAGGTCGTACTCCTGCGTGGTGATGTCGGGGAAGTTCGCCTTGATGTTCTGGATCGGGGTCGAGCCCGTCGCCGAGCAGACCGTCTTGCCGTTGAAGTCCTCGAGCGCCTCTGCCTCGGGGGCGTCAGCTGCGACCAGCAGGCCCTGGCCCGTGATGAAGTACGGGCCGGCGAAGTCGATGAGCTCTTTGCGCTTGTCGTTGATGGAGTACGTGCCGACGTAGTAGTCGATGTCGCCGTTGGTGATGGCCTGCTCGCGGTTCGCGGAGGCGATCGGCTTGAACTCGATCTTGTCCTCGTCGTAGCCGAGCGAGGCGGCGATCCAGCGTGCGATGTCGACGTCGAAGCCCGTGCGGTCTCCGCTCGTGACGTCGAGGTACCCGAGACCGGGCTGGTCCTCCTTGACGCCGACGACCACCTTGTCGCGCTCGGTGATGGCGTCGAACGTCGGGCTGCCTTCGAGCTGGACGTCCGAGGCGACCTCGAACCAGGTGCTGTCCTCGCCACCCTCCTCGCCGCCGGTGCCGGCGCCGGGAGCCGAGGGGCTGCCGGTGTTGCAGGCCGTCAGGGTCAGCAGCGCCACCGCTGCGATTCCGATGCCTGCGAGTGTGCGTGTGCGTCGCATGTGCGTCTCCTTGTGTTGCTGTGTGTGCAGGGTCTGTGTGCGGGTCAGTGCGTGAGGAGCTTCGAGAGGAAGTCCTTGGCACGGTCGCTGGTCGGGTTCGTGAAGAACTCCTCGGGAGTCGCCTCCTCCACGATCCGGCCGTCGGCCATGAAGACGACGCGGTCCGCCGCCTTGCGCGCGAAGCCCATCTCGTGGGTGACGACGATCATCGTCATGCCGTCGTGCGCGAGGTCGACCATCACGTCGAGGACCTCATTGATCATCTCGGGGTCGAGCGCGCTGGTCGGCTCGTCGAACAGCATCACCTTGGGCTGCATCGCGAGCGCCCGAGCGATGGCCACGCGCTGCTGCTGACCGCCCGAGAGCTGGGCCGGAAGTTTCGAGGCCTGCTGGGCGATGCCCACGCGTTCGAGGAGCACCATCGCCTCCTTCTCGGCCTCGGACTTCTTGAGTCCGCGCACCTTGATCGGGCCGAGGGTCACATTCTCGAGGATCGTCAGATGCGCGAAGAGGTTGAAGGACTGGAACACCATGCCCACGTCGGCGCGGAGGTGGGCGAGGCCCTTGCCCTCAGCCGGGAGCTCCTTGCCGTCGATGCGGATGCTGCCGCTGGTGATCGTCTCGAGCCGGTTGATCGTGCGGCAGAGCGTCGACTTGCCGGAACCGGACGGGCCGATCACCACGACGACCTCGCCCGTGTTGACGGTGAGGTCGATGTCGGTCAGCGCCTGGAAGTCGCCGTAGTGCTTCTGAACGTTCTCGACCACGACGAGGGGCGTACCTGAGGTCATCATTTCTCCAAACTAGCCACGCGGTCAGTGTCGTGGTGCACGACCTGCGCGAGATTTACACGTTCGTAATCACCCTGACCGCCCATCGGACGCATCGAGCGCACGTTCCCCACGGCCCTTCCCCACCGAGCCGTGGGGACGCGGCGGGTGGTGTCAGCGCCCCCACGATGACACCGTCCGGTGACGAACCCTCCGGGGGTGACCCCGACGTCTTCGGCGTGCGGAGAACGGCTTCGCCTGTCGTTGCGGCAGCAGTTCGAGGGCATCAGGATTCTCCATCGAATCGATCGTGATCGACCTCACACTGGCAGAGCCCGCGGCCGCCGGGGTGGTTCTTGAGGATTTCTTGAGACTCGCGGTGGGGGCCCGGTCGCGCGGCTCAGCGTCCGCTGTCGCGGTAGTAGGCGACGGCGCCCGGGTGCAGGTCGACGGGCGCCGTGAAGATGGCTTGACGGCGGTTGAGCAGCGCCACCGCCGGCACCTCCGCGCCCAGGCGCGTCCGCGCGTCGAACAGCGTCGTCAGCACATCGCGCACCATCGCATCGGGCGTGGATGCCGCGGCCAGCAGGTAGTTCGGCACCGCCATCGTCGGCGTCGACTCGCTCAGACCGTAGATGCCGGCGGGGAAGTCGGCAGGGCGATAGGCATCGGAGTAGCGGTTGTTCACGGCGTTGATCCAGTCCTGCTCGATCGGCAGCAGGCGGACAGGCAGATCGGTCGCGAGTTCCTGGATGCCAGGGGTCGGCAGCCCACCGACCCAGAAGAAGCCCTCCACCTCGCCGCTCTGCACGGCTGCGATCGACTGCCCGAGGTCGAGCTGGCGATCGCGCACCGAGGTCGCCTCCACGCCCGCCGCGTGCAGCACCCGGCTCGCGATCACCGCCACACCCGAGTTCTCGGCGCCGAGCGACACCGTTGTGCCTGCGAGGTCGGCGATGCTCTGGACCGAGGAATCCGCACGCACGACCACGTGCACGTACTCGTCGTAGAGGCGGGCCACCGCCTGCACGCCGAGCGGCTCGTCGAACGCTCCCGCACCGGCCACGGCATCGGCGGCGGCATCGCCCTGCGCGAAACCGAGCAGGGCCTCGCCGTCGGCCACCCGCAGCAGGTTGTCGACCGAGCCGTTGGTCTCCACCCCCACGACGTCGATGTCGAGGGAGTCCGACAGCTCGTCCGCCAGACGCACGCCGTAGTCGAAGTAGACGCCGGTCGCACCGCCTCCCGCGATCACGTATGCGCGGTCGGTCCACTCGCTCGCCCGCGGCACGCAGGCGCTCAGCCCGAGCACCGCTGCCGCGGTGAGGGCGAGGGCGAGAGCCCGACGGCCGATGCTTCTCATGCGACCGCTCCGTCGGCGACGTGGAGCGTGATCAGCAGGCCGCCGTCAGCGGGTGACGCGACCGTGAGATCGCTGCCCACCGACGCCAGCAGATCTGTCGCGATGGCGAGCCCGAGTCCTGTGCCCGGAACGTCGCCGCTGTCGGCGCTGCGCCAGAACCGGTCGGTGGCCGAGACCACCTGATCCTCAGGAAGGCCCGAACCCTGATCGCGCACCGTGATGATGTTCCCCGCAGCATCCCGGTGCACACCAACCTCGATGACCCCGCTGTCGGGCGAGTACTTCACCGCATTGTCGATCACCGCGTCGAGGGCGGCTTCGATGATGGTCCGATCGGTCGTGCTCATCAGCGAAGACTCCCCCACCGAGGCGAAGCGGATGCCGCGCTGCGCGGCGACCTCGTTCCACGCGTCCACGCGGCGAGCAGCGAGCTCCGCCAGGTCGACGGCCGAGAACGGGGAGTCCGTCCGGCCACGGCGTGCGAGGCCGAGCAGCGTCTCGAGGATGCGCGCCATGCGACGGCCCTCTTCGCGGGTCTCCTCCACGTCGCCCTGCCACTCCGGCCCGAGTCCCGTCGCGAGGTGCTCGACGCGCAGCAGCAGGGCGTTGAGCGGATTGCGCAGCTCGTGCGAAGCGTTCATGGCGAACTCCTGCTGACGCGCGAGCACCCGCTCGATCTCCTCCGCCATGCCGTTGAACACCCGGGTCATACGCCGAAGCTCTGGCGGACCGGTGTCTTCGGCGACGCGGGCGTGCATCTCACCGCGTTCGATCGCGATCATCGCCTCGTCCAGCCGTCGCACCGGCGACAGCACCCACCGGGCCAGCTGGAACACCAGGACCACACCGAGGATGATCGACACGACCGCGACCGCGGCGAGCACCAGCACTTGCCGCAGCAGTTCGGCACGCGGCGCCTCGACGTCGGCCGTGATCATGACGGCGCCGATCACATCGCCGTCGTCGAAGACGGGCTCGACCGTCGCGGCATCCGGCAGCATCCACGGGAAAGGAGGATCCGGCGCCTCGGCCCGACGGCCCGACAGCGCGAGGCGCACCCGCTCGGCCTCCGCATCGGCGAGCACCGGGCGGTCGGGATCGCTCGTCGCCCACACAGCACCCGAGAGGTCGAAGACGACCACCTCGATGTCATGCACCTCCTGGAACCGGCGCGCCTCGCCCTCGACCACGGTCTCGCTTCCCGACCGCAGTGCCTGGCGTGCGCTGCCGACGAAGTAGCCCAGGTCGCCGAGCTGCTCCGTGTACATCGCCTGCTGGATGCTGCGGGCCGCGCTCCAGCCCGTGGCGGCCGCCAGCGAGAGCAGGATCGCGATCACGGGTACGAGGAAGACGACGACCAGACGTGTGCGCATGGTCAGGCACCGGCGAGCCGGTATCCGACTCCTCGCACGGTCTCGATCACGTTGCGATCCCCGGTCTTGCGGCGGATCGCGCCGACATGCACCTCAAGCGAGTGGCCGAAGCCGCGCCAGTCCGTGTTCCACACCTCACGGATCAGCCGATCCTTCGGCACCGCCACCCCGGGATACCGTGCGAGCACGGCGACGATGTCGAACTCCTTACGCGTCAGCTCCACCGGCACGTCGTCGACATGCAGCTGGCGCGCGACGAGGTCGATCCGCACGGCGCCGTCGTGGACCGACACCTGTGTCTCGGAGGCCGGACGCACCGGTCGGGAGCGACGCGTGACCGCCTCGATCCGCGCGAGCAACTCCTGCACGTCGTAGGGCTTCACCACGAAGTCGTCGGCACCGGCGCGTAGCCCCTTGATGCGCTCGGTCACCTGGCTGCGGGCGGTCACCACGACGATCGGCACGTCGGAGCGCCCGCGGATGCGTCGGCAGAGGTCGATCCCGTCGACGTCGGGCAGCCCCAGGTCGAGCAGCACGACCTCGGTGTCGGCGTCGAGCAGATCGAGCGCCGCGGCACCGTCGGCGGCCCGCACGGTGGCGTAGCCGGACCGCGCGAGGAAGGCGTCGAGCGCGGCGGCGACGCGGTCATCGTCTTCCACGATCAGAATCCTCATCGATCCTGTCCTTCGGTTCGGGACATCGGACCTCGTCAGCCGGCGGATGCCGCGCGTTGCGAGAACGCGCTCTCATACAGGCACACGCTGGCGGCGGTGGCGAGGTTCAGCGACTCGGCGCGACCGAAGATCGGCAGCTTCAGCACACGGTCCGCGAGGGCCAGGGCATCGTCCTCGAGCCCCCGAGCCTCGTTGCCGAACAGCCACGCGGTCGGCTCCGCCAGGATGCCCTCGGCACGCGCGGCGAGCAGGTCGTCGCCCTTCACGTCAGCGGCGAGGACACGCAGACCGCCCCCATGCGCACGGTCAACCACGTCGGACAGCTCGCCCGCGATCGCGACCGGAAGGTGGAAGAGCGACCCGGTGGTCGCGCGCACCACCTTGGGGTTGTACGGGTCGACGGTGCGCCCCGTCAGCACGACGGCGTCGGCTCCGGCGGCGTCCGCTGCACGGATGATGGTTCCGAGGTTGCCCGGATCCCGCACCTCCTGGCAGATGGCGACCAGACGCGGCTTCATGGCGAAGATGTCACGCACCGAGGTCGGAGTCTGACGGACCACGGCGACAAGCCCCTGCGGCGTGACCGTGTCGGCCATCGCGTTGAGCACATACTCGGTGACGAATTCGACGTGCACGGCGGCGTCGGCGGCCTTCGCACGGATGTCGGGATGCTTCTCCCACCCCGTGGGCGTTGCGAACAACTCGACGATCGCGTGGGGCAGATAGGTCAGCGCCTCGCGCACGGACTGCGGGCCCTCCAGCAGGAACAGGCCGGTCTCGGTGCGCGCGCTCCGCTTGGTCAGCTTCGCCACAGCACGGACTCGGGGGGACCGCGGGTTCTCCAGCACCTTCACAGTCTAAGAGGCGCGGCGCGCGCGGGTGCGCCATCCGGCGCGGCACGCTCCTGTCGCGCACGCGGCGGGTACGACAGAGGGCGCCCTTCCGAAGAAGAGCGCCCTCTGGAGCGTCTGATGCTTACGCAGCCGACTTCGGCGCGTTGACGTCGGAAGGCAGAGCCTTCTTGGCCGTCTCGACGAGCGTGGTGAACGTCGCCGCGTCGTTGACCGCGAGGTCGGCGAGCATGCGACGGTCGACCGTGACACCCGCGAGGCCGAGGCCCTGGATGAAGCGGTTGTACGTCATGCCGTTCTGGCGAGCCGCAGCGTTGATGCGCTGGATCCACAGACGACGGAAGTCGCCCTTGCGCTTGCGACGGTCACGGTACGAGTAGACCAGGGAGTGGATGACCTGCTCTTTGGCCTTGCGGTACAGGCGCGAACGCTGACCGCGGTAACCCTTTGCGCGCTCGAGGATGACCCGGCGCTTCTTGTGGGCGTTTACCGCCCGCTTGACTCTTGCCATTTTCCTGTGTTCCTATTCGTGCGTTCGGGCGCGTCAGCGGCCGAGAAGCTTCTTAGCCGTCTTGGTGTCAGCCTTGGAGAGCACCTGGTCCTGGTTCAGACGACGGGTGCGGCGGCTCGACTTGTGCTCGAGGTTGTGGCGCATCCCGGCCTGCTGCTTCTTCAGCTTGCCGCTGCCGGTGATCTTGAAGCGCTTCTTAGCACCCGAGTGGGTCTTCTGCTTCGGCATCTTCTCTTCCTTCGTCATGCGCCTTCGTAGGCGACGTTGTCAACCCGCGGTGCGGGAGTTCTGGGGGGCGGGAATCACTCCGCCGAAGCGTCAACCGGCGCGTCGGCGTCCGACTCGCTCTTGGCCTCGCGGGCCGCCTGCTTGTTGGCGGCACGCTGCGCGTCGCGCACGGCGTTCTGCTCCTGCTTGGCCTCGGACTTGCTCTTCAGCGGAGCCACGACCATGACCATGTTGCGACCGTCGATCGTCGGGTTCGACTCGACGGTGCCGAGCTCGGCGACATCTTCGGCGAACTTGCGCAGCAGACGCACACCCTGCTCGGGACGCGACTGCTCGCGACCGCGGAAGAGGATCATGGCCTTGACCTTGTCGCCGGCCTTGAGGAAGCCCTCGGCGCGCTTGAGCTTGGTCGTGTAGTCGTGCGCCTCGATCTTCAGACGGAAGCGGACTTCCTTGAGGATCGTGTTCGCCTGGTTACGGCGAGCTTCCTTTTCCTTCTGGGCGGCCTCGTACTTGAACTTGCCGTAGTCCATGATCTTGACCACGGGAGGCTTCGAGTTGGGGGCCACCTCGACGAGATCGAGGTCGGCTTCCTGTGCCAGGCGCAGTGCCGCCTCGATGCGGACAACACCGATCTGCTCACCCGCGGGGCCGACGAGGCGGACCTCGGGGACGCGGATGCGCTCATTGGTACGGGGATCGCTGATGCGGAACTCCTTAGACGATGTGATTCAGCCACCGTGATGCGAGGTGCATCCCGGGCGAAATCGGAGTCGTCTCCTCACCCACCGGCATTCAGACGCCGGCTCTGCACCCTGACTACCGGAGCGTTCTGGCGAACGGAACCGGTGGAGTGCAAGACCCGGTAGCCTGGAACGGCAAGCGCGGGTGGGAAGTGAATCCTCTTTCGTTCCGGAGCATGATGCTCCGGAGCCCGCTGAAGTCTAACAGAAAGCAAGGCGAAGTGACGACTCAGGGCCAGCACGAGGCAGACCACGAGCGCGAAGAGCGCTGGGCGCGACAGGAAGAGGCCGCGTCTTCCGCCACTCGCGACATCGCTGACGTGCCCGCCGTGGAGGTCATCACGACCGCTGCGGTGCACCTCATGAGCGCCGCCGCCGTGAAACTCGGGCTCGCCGACGATCCGAACGCCGCGGCCCAGATGGACCTCGACGAGGCGCGCAAGCTCATCAATTCCCTCGCCGGCCTGATCACCGCAGGCGCCCCCGAGATCAGCGACATGCACGCGCGCTCCCTGCGCGACGGACTCCGCTCGCTGCAGCTCGCCTTCCGCGAGGCGTCGGTCATCCCCGACCCGATCGGCAAGGGCCCGGGCGAGAAGTGGACCGGCCCGGTCAACTGACCGGCACGGTCGGCACGACTCAGAGGCTGCGACGCAGCGTGACCGTCAGCGAGTCGGCAAGCACCGCGATGCGGTCGTCCGCCGCCCAGCGCTGAGCGAGGCGCGACAGGACCGCGTCGAGCACCTCGCGCTCCAGACCATCGACCAGCTCGAGCATCACGACGAGCTCGGGTCCTCGCAGTCGCGCGTCGGGGTCGCCGGCCGCGACTGCCACGTCGATCACGGCGAGCTCGTGCCCGATGCTCTCCTGCAGAGCGGCGAAGACCTCGGGTGAGAGGAAGCTCGGCTCCCACGGGTGCCCCTGCGCGACCGCCCAGACGGCAGGACGACGGATCACGAACTCGGTGTCCGACGTCGGATCCAGCACGATCAGGTCGGTGTCCTCCGACGATGCCGCCAGCGCCGCACGCACCGCTTCGACCGGGATCGGTCGTGCCGTGGCATCCCACCGCTGCATCGCCTCGACCGATGAGAACACCGGCTGCACGCGGCGACCGTCGGGAGCGGCGACCGTGACGATCGAGAGCTCCTGCGTCTTGTCGACCGCCAGACCGCTGGGCGCGATACCCTCCTCCCCCTTCTCCGCGATGAGGGGGATCAGGATGCGGGCGTTGCGGAACGCGTCGACGACCTCGACCTGGCTGCCCTCGCCGGCGCGGAAACGCAGCAGCGCGTTGAGCAGCACGGGATCCGCGGAGCCGTCGTCACCCGCATGCGGGTTGGATTCGAAGCTGCGGCCCTCCCAGGGCACGCCGGCGGAATCACCACGGTCCGCGGGGCCGTGGGCGTGGTCGCCGTCGCCGTGACCGCAGGAGTCGTCAGTCGTCGCCGGCGACATCCAGCGCCTCAGCCAGCGTGAACGCGCCGGCGTACAGGGCCTTGCCCACGATCGCTCCCTCGACGCCGAGCGGAACCAGCTCGCGGAGCGCGGCGATGTCGTCGAGGTTCGAGATGCCACCCGAGGCGACGACAGGCTTGGGCGTGCGCGAGGCGACCTCGCGGAGAAGCTCGAGGTTCGGGCCGCGCAGCGTGCCGTCCTTCGTCACGTCGGTCACGACGTAGCGGCTGCACCCGGCGTCTTCGAGTCGGTCGAGGACCTCCCAGAGGTCGCCGCCCTCCTTGGTCCATCCCCGCGCTGCGAGCGTGGTGCCGCGGACGTCGAGACCGACCGCGATCGCCTCGCCGTAGCGACCGATCACGTCGGCCGCCCACTCGGGATTCTCGAGTGCGGCGGTGCCGAGGTTGATGCGTGCTGCGCCGCTCTCGAGGGCGGCCTCGAGAGTCGCGTCGTCACGGATGCCGCCGGAGAGTTCGACGTTCACATTGCGGAACTGCTTGATGACCTTGCGCAGGATGGCGCCGTTGCTGCCGCGGCCGAACGCCGCGTCGAGGTCGACGAGGTGGATCCACTTGGCTCCCTGCGACACCCACTCGCCGGCCGCGTCGAGCGGGTCGCCGTAGTTCGTCTCGGTGCCGGCCTCGCCCTGGGTCAGGCGAACAGCCTTGCCGCCGGCGACATCGACCGCGGGAAGGAGCGTGAGCGAAGGGGACTGCGCGAAGTCGTTCATGGATTCCTAATGTGAGAGATCAGATCCGTGGGTCCGAGCACACCCGTCATGGACGCACGAGAACCGAGGGTATCGCGCAGAAGGGTCCCCTCCAAATGCGGCGGAATACCGGATCGGGGCAGACGATAAGCTGGGTGATCATGTCCGGACCGTACGAAGAAGACGCCACCCCCGCCGAGGCTCACCCCGCACGCGGCGAGAAGCAGCCGCTCGTCGACTCCGTGCCGCTCTTCCCCGCCGATCCTCCCCCGGTTCCGCCGCTCCCCCCGGCCGGTGCCACTGCCCCGGCGCAGCCTCCGTATCGTCGTACGCGCGCCGCTGCCCGCGAGGAGCGCATCGCCGACTCCACCACGACGCGGCCCGTGCCGACGCCGCCCGCAGCACCCTCTGCGTCGCCGGTGCCGCCGGCGCCTGACACACCGAGCCGTGCGACCCCTCCGGCATCCCCCGCTCCGGCGAACCTGGCAACACCCGCGGCGCCCGCCGTCACCCCCGCACCTCCCGCACCGGCCGCACCGCCCGCACCGCAGCGTCCTGCTCCGGCACCGGTCGCTTCGGCACCGGCCGCACCCGAGGTCACCGAGTCGACCCTCGCCGCGCTTCCACTGATCTCTCCGGAGCCTGCTGCGAGCCCGACTCCGCGTTCTCTCGCTCCAGCGTCCGACGACGACGCGCAGGGCTCGCGCGAGCGGCACTCGTTCCTGCAGACCGAACGGCCCGAGGAACCCGCCCGCGACGGCGCGCGCGGACTGCTCAACAAGCTCGGCTTCCGTCTTCCTCCCTCGATCGACGAGCAGTCCGCCCGCGATGACGAGCTCGCCGTGAGCCAGCACTGGCCCGGACCCCGCACCATCGCTGTCGTCAACGGCAAGGGCGGCGCCGGAAAGACGCCGACGACGATCCTGCTGTCGGCGGTGTTCGCGCGCTACGGCGGCGCCGGCGTGCTGGCGTGGGACAACAACCAGACCCGTGGCACCCTCGGCTGGCGCACCGACACCGGCGCGCACGATCGCACGCTGCTCGAACTGCTGCCCGAAGCGGGGCGACTGCTCGGCACCGGTGCGCAATCCGCCGACCTCGCGCACTTCATGCACCACCAGCCGCGCGAGAAGTACGACGTGCTGCGGTCGAAGCCGATCAAGCTCGCGCACGAGAACCGCCTGAGCCCCGACGACGTCGACTCCATCCACGCCGTCGCCGCCAAGTTCTACCGCCTGATCATCATCGACTCGGGCAACGACGAATCCGACCCCATGTGGCTCCGCATGATCGACCACGCCGATCAGCTCGTCGTCGCCACCACGACGCGCGCAGATCACGCCGAAGCCGGCGCCCTGCTGCTCGAGGCGCTCGCGGACCGCGACGAGCGATCGGCACGACTCGCCCGCCAGTCGGTAGTGGTCGTGTCGCAGGCCGACCCGAAGGCGACCGTCTCTGACGTCGACAACGTCGTCAACGGCTACGGCGCTCTCTCACGCGACGTCGTCAGCATCCCGTTCGATCACGAGATCGTCGACGGGCACCTGCGCTACGGCGCTCTCGCCAAGCGCACACAGCGCGCATGGCTCGCCGCCGCCGCATCGGTCGCCCGCGGACTCTGAGCCGATCGCTCGATCCCGCGTCCGAACAGACGGGCTGCGTCAGAGGCTGCCGATCCAGTTGCGCAGCAGCTGAATGCCCGCCTCACCGGACTTCTCGGGGTGGAACTGCGTCGCCGACAGCGGACCGTTCTCGACTGCGGCGAGGAACGGGTCGCCGTACGTCGCCCACGTCAACGCGGGCTGCGGGAATGGCGGCATGACGTCGAGTTCCCACGACTGAGCGGCATACGAGTGCACGAAGTAGAACCGCTCCTGCTCGATCCCGCGGAACAGCACACTGCCCTCGCCAGGTTCGACCGTGTTCCAGCCCATGTGGGGAAGGACGGAGGCATTGAGCTCGGTGACCGTGCCCGGCCACTCCCCCAGCCCCTCGGTGTCCTGACCGCGCTCGACGCCGCGTGAGAACAGCACCTGCATCCCGACGCAGATGCCGAGCACCGGACGACCGCCCGCCAGACGACGATCGACGATCTCGTCACCGCCGTGTGCGCGCAGAGCCTCCCGCACCGCCGCGAACGCGCCCACGCCGGGGACCAGCAGTCCGTCGGCCTCGAGTGCGACCGTGCGATCACGCGTCAGTACGGCGTCGGCGCCCGCAGCGACCAGCGCCTTGACCGCGGAGTGCACGTTGCCCGACTCATAGTCGAAGACCGCGACCGTCGGCGTCCGGCTCACAGCGCACCCTTCGTGGACGGGATGCCGTCGACGAGCGGGTCGAGCGCCTTCGCCTGACGGAACGCGCGGGCGAACGCCTTGAACTCGGCCTCCGCGATGTGGTGAGGGTCACGGCCACCCAGCACCCGCACGTGCACGGTGAGGGCGGCGTTGAACGTGATGGCTTCGAACACGTGTCGCACCAGGGAGCCGGTGAAGTGACCGCCGATGAGGTGGTGCTCGAACCCGGCCGGCTCACCCTCGTGCACGAGGTACGGACGGCCTGAGATGTCGACGACGGCCTGCGCCAGCGCCTCGTCGAGCGGGACGAGCGCGTCGCCATAGCGCGAGATGCCGGACTTGTCGCCCAGGGCTTCGAGGATCGCCTGTCCGAGCACGATCGAGACGTCCTCGACCGTGTGGTGCGCGTCGATGTGGGTGTCGCCGGACGCGCGCACGGTGAGGTCGGTCAGCGAGTGCTTCGCGAACGCCGTGAGCATGTGGTCGAAGAACGGCACCGACGTGTCGATGCGGCTCGCCCCGGTGCCGTCGAGGTCGAGTTCGAGTTCGACGGTGGACTCCGACGTGCTGCGCACTCGGCTGGCGGTGCGCGGGGTCAGGGCAAGGCTGCTCATGAGGCCGATTCTACCGAGGCGAGGGCGTCGAGGAACGCCGTGGTCTCGGCCTCGGTGCCCGCGGTGACGCGCAGGTGTCCGGGAATGCCGACGTCGCGGATCAGCACGCCGCGGTCGTACAGGCTCTGCCACGTCGCCTTCGGATCGGCGACACCGCCGAACAGCACGAAGTTGGACCACGACTCGTGCGGCGTGTAGCCGAGAGCTTCGAGCGTGGCCGAGATGCGGTCGCGCTGCTCGACGATCTCGTCGACCATCCCGAGCATCACGTCGGCGTTGCGCAGCGCGGCGACGGCGGCCGCCTGTGTGAGCGCGCTTAGGTGATACGGCAGGCGAACCAGGCGCAGCGCGTCGATGAAGGCGGGATCCGCGGCGAGGTATCCGACCCGGGCGCCCGCGAATGCGAACGCCTTGCTCATGGTGCGCGAGACAGCCAGGCGCGGGCGCCCTTCGAGCAGCGAGAGGGCGGACGGTGCGTCGTGGGGAGCGAACTCCTGATACGCCTCGTCGACGACCACGACCCCGCGCGCGGCCTCGTGCACCGCCTCGACCACATCGAGACCCAGCGGGGTGCCGGTGGGGTTGTTGGGCGAGCACAGCAGGATGACGTCGGGGTCGACCTCGCGCACCTGCGCGGCGGCCTCATCGGGCGTGATCGTGTAGTCGGGCTGGCGAACGCCAGGGACCCATCGGGCGCCGGTGCCCTGCGCGATCAGGGGGTACATGGAGTACGTGGGGGTAAAGCTGAAGGCCGTGCGCCCCGGCCCGCCGAACGCCTGCAGGATGTGCTGCAGGACCTCGTTCGATCCGTTGCCGGCCCAGATCTGGCTCGCGTCGAGTCCGTGTCCGAGGTACGCGGCGAAGCCCTCGCGCAGAGGGGTGAATTCGCGGTCGGGGTAGCGGTTCACGTCACGGATGGCGACAGCGATCTCGTCGAGGATGTCGCTGGCGACCTCGTCGGGCACCGGATGGGTGTTCTCGTTGACGTTGAGCGCGATCGGCAGAGGCGCTTGCGGGGCTCCGTACGGGGTCAACCCGCGGAGATCGTCGCGGAGCGGCAGGGCATCGAGAGAAGCGGTCACCCTTCCCATGCTAGAACGCCCACGGCTGCACAGGGACCGGCGTGACCTTCGAGGTCAGTCCTCGTACTGTGCGGGGATCGAGATCTGCTGGCCGATCTGGATCTCGCCGCTCGGCAGCGCATTCAGGCGGGTGATCTCTCCGATGACCTCACGCGGGTCGGCCGCGGGTGCGACCTCGCTCGCGATCGACCAGAGCGTGTCGCCCGGCAGCACCGTGACGGTGGTGAAGCTCGCGGTGGCCGCGGCCGTCTCGTCGCCCGAGGCGATCGCGCTCCCGCCGCTGATCGCCGCGAAGGCGAGTCCGCCGGCGAGCGGCAGGGCCGCGAGAGCGAGCATCACGCGGCGACCACGCACGGTCAGCCGGAGGCGCGTCGCCGGACGAACCGGACGGGCTGCTGCGGTGCCGAAGGTGATGGTGCTCATGGTGTGCTCCTCTGCGTCGTCCTCCCTGTCGGGAGGATCACCACCCGCCGTGAGGCCGGTGGAAGTTGGCGTAGCGTTCGCATTCAGCACTCGGCCGGGAGGACTGGATGCGAAGCTACGTTCCGAAGGTATCTTCGATTTCGAACATCTGTCAAGCTTTCTTCGAAACCGCACTCGCGAATCGGACGACACGCTCGAACAGATCTTCCAGATCCCGTCGTTTCTCGGATACGGTTTCGATGAACACACCCCACCACGGGCCACCGACATTCCGAGAGCGGCGTCGGGAACGCGTACCGAAGGAGCACCATGAGCGAGAACTCAGCCCTCGAAGCCGAGGCACCGCGTACGCGTCGTCGCAAGAACCTGAGCCCCAAGCAGCTCGCGATCCTCGAGGTCATCCAGAACTCGATCGCGAAGCACGGCTATCCGCCGAGCATGCGCGAGATCGGTGACGCCGTCGGCCTCAAGTCGCTCTCGAGCGTCACGCATCAGCTCGGCCAGCTCGAGCTGAGCGGCTACCTGCGCCGCGACCCGGGCAAGACCCGTGCCATGGAGGTGCTGATCGACCTGCCCGGCAGCAGCGGCGAGAACCCCGCAGACGTGGCCACGCCCGTCGGCGACGCCGCGATGGTGCCGCTGGTGGGCCGCATCGCCGCCGGCGTCCCGATCACCGCCGAGCAGCAGGTCGAGGAGATCTTCCCGCTTCCGCGGCAGCTCGTCGGCAAGGGAGACCTGTTCATGCTGAAGGTCTCGGGCGAGTCGATGATCGACGCCGCGATCTGCGACGGCGACTGGGTCGTCGTTCGCTCGCAGAACAGCGCCGAGAACGGTGAGATCGTCGCCGCAATGCTCGACGACGAGGCGACCGTGAAGACGTTCCGCCGCCGCGACGGCCACACGTGGCTGCTGCCGCGCAACTCCGCCTTCGAGCCGATCCTCGGCGACGAGGCCACGGTGCTCGGAAAGGTCGTCGCGGTCCTGCGCTCGGTCTGAGCTCGTATCTCCCCGCGTGCGTCCGCGGAGCTGCACCTAGGCTCGAAACATGAGTTCGCCCTCCGGGTCCTGGCCGTCTCCCTTCTCTGCGCAAGCGGTCGCCTCGTCGTCCCCACGCATCGACGGCTCGCGTTTCGTGGGGTCCGAGATCTGGTGGGGCGAGTCTGTTCCCGCAGAAGGCGGGCGCTTCACGGTGCGCAGCTCGTCGGGTGCTGAAATCCTCCCGGCACCACGAAGCGCTCGCTCACGCGTGCACGAGTACGGCGGAGGCGCGTGGACGGCGGATGCCGACGGCATCCTCTACTTCGTCGACGCGGGCGATCAGCGTGTCCACCGGCTCGCGCCGGGTGGAGCGCCCGTTCCCCTCACGGCCCCGGGGCCCGCGCATGGAGGTCTGCGGCTGCAGGGCGGGCGCCTGCTCGCCGTGCGCGAGGATCTCACGCACGAGCCGCACCGGCGGGCGGTCATCGATATCCCCACCGACGGCTCGGCCGCCGATGACCCGTCGCTCGTCCGCGTGTTCGCGGAGGGGACCGGGTTCTTCGCGCACCCCGCGCTCTCGCCCGACGGCCGCCGTATCGCCTGGGTCGAATGGAGCGGACGTCGGATGCCCTGGCAGTCGGCCCAGCTGCGCCTCGCAGCCCTCGACGATGAGGAGCTTCCCGACATTCCGACCCGTACCGCCCTCCAGCCCGAATGGCTGACCGACGACCTCCTGCTGTTCGCCGACGGTCACGATGACCGTTGGACCCTGCACACCGTGTCGTTGGGAGAGCTCGCTGACGGCGGGCGCCCGACCCCGCTCTCCCCGACCGACGCCGACACCGGCTACGGCCTCTGGGTGCTCGGCAACCGGTGGTACCGACCTCTCGACGACGGACGCGTCGTGGCCGTGCGCACGAACGGCCGTGATGCCATCGACGTCATCTCGACCGATGGCTCGTCCCGCGCACTCGACGTCCCCGCGGACGGCCACGTGAGTGTGGACGACGTCGACGGCGCACGCGTGCTGCTGAGCGGCAACGGATCCGCCGTCGCACCCGGGGTGTGGTGCGTCGACGTCGACTCCGGAGAGGTTCTCACCGTCGCGGGCGGCGCCCCGGTCGACGATCAGTGGATGCCGACGGCCCGCCCCTTCACGGTGGACGGCGCGCACGGACCGGTACACGCCTTCGACTATGCCCCCGCAAATCCGTCGGCTTCCGCCCCCGCCGACGAACTCCCGCCGTACATCGTGTTCGTGCACGGCGGTCCGACAGCACACGTGACCGGGGCCTCGTCGGCGGCGATCGCGTTCTACACGAGCCGAGGCATCGGCGTGCTCGATGTGAACTACGGCGGCTCCACCGGCTACGGTCGCGCCTACCGCGAACGGCTGGATGGTCAATGGGGCGTGGTCGATGTCGATGACGTGATCGCCGCCGCCCGCGGCCTGGCCGACGCCGGACTCGCCGATCCCGCCCGCATCGCCATCCGCGGCGGTTCAGCCGGCGGGTGGACCGTGCTGTCGGCTCTGGTGCGCGGCGGGGTCTTCGCCGCCGGCATCAGCCGCTACGCAGTCGCGGACCTGCGCATGCTCGACGCGCACTCCCACGACTTCGAGAAGCACTACATCGCCGGCCTGGTCGGCCCCCTTCCCGAAGCCGAGCCCGTGTATATCGAGCGTTCTCCGCTGACGAACGCCGAGCGCATCGATGTGCCGGTGCTCCTGCTGCAGGGGGCCGACGATCGAGTCGTGCCCCCGGCGCAGTCCGAGGCCGTGCGCGACGCTCTGGCTGCCCGCGGCATCCCTCACGAGTACGTGGTGTACCCGGGCGAGGGCCACGGCTTCCGGCGGGCGGAGACGATCGTCGACGCGCTCGAGCGCGAGCTCACTTTCCTGGGGCGCGTGTTCGGGTTCGAACCGCGCCTCTGAGCGTGCGCGCTACTCGCCGACGCGGTTGCGCAGGCGCATGGCCCGGTCGGCCTCGCGGGTGTCCTGTCGCTCACGCAGCGTCTGGCGCTTGTCGAACTCGCGCTTGCCCTTGGCGAGAGCGATCTCGATCTTGGCGCGCCCGTCGGAGAAGTAGAGCTTGAGCGGGATCAGCGTGTAGCCGCCGGCAGAGACCGCATGGGAGAGCTTGGCGATCTCCTCGCGGTGCAGCAGCAGCTTGCGGATGCGCTTCGCGGAGTGGTTGGTCCAGTGCCCCTGCGAGTACTCGGGGATGTGCACGGAGTCGAGGAAGACCTCGTTGCCCTTGACGAAGGCGTAGCCGTCGCTGAGGTTGGCACGCCCCTGGCGCAACGACTTCACCTCGGTGCCGGTGAGCACCATTCCCGCCTCGTACGACTTCTCGATGTTGTAGTCGTGACGTGCGCGACGATTGGTCGCGACGACCTTCTCCCCGCGTTCCCTGGGCATGATGCACTCCTGTGATTCGACGAGCTCAGCGGCCGGACGCGGCTGAGCAGCCTTTCAGTCTATCCCCGGTCGACTGCCGGGTCCACTCAAGTCAGTGATCAGGTGCGCAGCCAGCGGCGGATCGCGAACCCGGCCGAGAGCGCGGCGAGGATCACGCCGATGCCGATGAGCACCGGCACGACCAGCGTCGCGTCCTGCATCGACACCCAGGTCGTGATGAACGGGACTCGCCCGCGCAGGTACCCGTTGACGCCGAAGTGCACACCGGCCAGCACCGCGGCACTCGCCAGAGCCGACCCCAGGAAGGCGGCGAACACGCCCTCCAGCACGAACGGCGTCTGAATGAACCTGTTCGAGGCGCCGACCAGCCGCATGATGCCGATCTCCTTGCGTCTGGCGTAGGCCGACAGCCGGATGGTGGTGGCGATCAGCAGCGTCGCGGCGATGAGCATCAGCACCGCGATCCCGACGGCGATGTACGTGGCCACGGTCAACGCCGAGAACAGCGGTTCGAGGTACTGCAGCTGATCCTTGACCTGCTCCACGCCCGCCTGGTCACTGAACGCCTCCGAGAGCACGCTCGACTGCGTCGGGTCCTTCATCGTCACGAAGAACACCTCGAACGCCTGGTCCGGTGTCAGCACGCTCGCCTGGTCGGCACCGAGCTGATCGACGAGCTTGGCGTAGGTGTCTTCCTTCGTGTCGAAGGTCGTCGAGCTGATGAGCGGCGACAGCGCATCGCCCTCGAGCGTCGCCCGGACCGCCTGCACCTGCTCTTCGCTGGCCGCGCCGTCGAGACAGGTGTCGGTCTGCGAGACCGCCGAGCACATGTACACCGCCACCTGGGCGCGCTCGGACCAGTAGCCGCGCATGACGCCGATCTGGCTCTGCATCAGGATCGCCGCGCCGACGAAGGTCAGCGACACGAAGGTGACGAGGATGACCGAGATCACCATCGAGATGTTGCGCCGAAGACCGCCCAGGGCCTCGGTCAGGATCAGACCGATTCTCATGAGGTCGGCCCCACTTCGTCGTCATCGCCCGCGGACAGCCCGAGGCGGTCGGCGACACCCATCTCGGCGACGTCGACCGGAGGCAGGACGATCGGCCGCGTGAACGGGCCGACGGCGGTGGCTGCGGGGGTCTGCGTCTGAGCAGGGGGCTGCGCCTGCGTCTGCGCCTCTGCCTGCGCTTGGTGCTGTGCCGGTGCGGGCTCGGATGCCTCAGCGGGCGCGGGCTCGTCGGGGGCGGCAGTGGACGACGACGCCGGGGCGTCGTGCGGAGTCGTGGCCGGGGCGGATGCCGCAGCACGGCGCTGCTGGGTGATCAGTTCGTCGGTGAGGGCGGCGCGCACGACCGAGAGATCGGCTGTCTGACGCTGCACCTCCTGCACGGCGGTGAGCGCGGCGGCCGCTGCGGCCCCGCGCACCTCGGCCGGCACGAGGCGCGGGATGTTCGAGGTGTCGCCGTATCCGCCGTGCACCTCGTCGCGCACCATCTCGCCGTCGCGGAGCTCGATCACGCGACGCTGCATCTGGTCCACGAAGCCGGCCTCGTGCGTGGCCATCAGCACGGTGGTGCCCCCGGCGTTGATGCGCGCGAGCAGCTGCATGATGTCGACCGACGTGGCCGGGTCCAGGTTTCCGGTCGGCTCATCGGCGAGCAGCACCTGCGGGCGGTTGACGAGAGCGCGGGCGATCGCCACGCGCTGCTGCTCCCCGCCGGAGAGCTCGTGCGGCATCCGCTTCTGCTTGCCGTCCAGACCGACGAGTGCGAGCGCCTCGGGCACCGCCTGCTGGATGAAACCGCGAGACGAGCCCGTCACCTGCAGAGTGAAGGCGACGTTCTGATAGACCGTCTTCGACGGCAGCAGTCGGAAGTCCTGGAAGACCGACCCGATGTGCCGGCGGAAGTACGGGACCTTCCGGTTCGCGAGCGAACGCAGGTCGCGTCCGAGCACGGCGACCCGGCCGGTGGTGGGGACGTCCTCGCGCAAGATGAGGCGCAGACAGGACGACTTGCCGGAGCCGGAGGCGCCGACGAGGAAGAGGAACTCCCCGCGCTGCACTTCGAAGTCGACACCGGAGAGGGCGGGCTTCGACGTCCCGCGGTAGCGTTTCGTGACGTTCTCGAACCGAATCATGGCGGTACGAGCCTAAGCGCGGCCTCTCCCCTGGCCGCGAGCGACACCCCGCGCGGTGGGTCCGGGTCCGACATACCGGGCAGCACTGCCCACAGGTGGCCGGAAGCGTGTCACCGCGCACTGCTATACATGAAGATGCCGTCGCGCTGTCCGCGCGGGCGCAATCACTTCGAGGGGGAGCCATGACGACACCTGCAGGCTGGTACGACGACGGATCCGGGCGTCAGCGCTGGTGGGACGGCCAGCAGTGGACCGAGCACTTCGCTCCGGAGACCGCCGCCGAGTCTCCCGCGGAGTCCTCCGACTCGGCCGAGGCCGGCGCGTCCGAGCCGGTCGCGGCATCCGAGCCCGCGGTCGCTGAGACGCACGAGCCGTCGCTGGATGACACGTGGGTCCGCCCGTCGGCAGAGACCGAGATCAGCCCCGAGAACGGTC
This sequence comes from Microbacterium sp. PI-SA-G, assembly GCF_057215335.1. Lineage (NCBI taxonomy): Bacteria > Bacillati > Actinomycetota > Actinomycetes > Micrococcales > Microbacteriaceae > Microbacterium > Microbacterium sp. PI-SA-G. Next base: position 3,684,297 of record NZ_CM170103.1, on the reverse strand, counting down.
AGGGGCCCGACGTGAGCGAGCCGGTGCCCGCCGAGGCTGCATCCGAGGCGTACTCCCAGTCGGCGTCGGCTGAGCCGACCCCGGCCGCGGCTCCCCTCGGCGACCACGCCGCATCCGTGCCGGCCGAGACGCCGTCGTACGCCGCGGCTCCGCCGTCGTACGCCCCGCCTGCTCCTTCGTACCCGGGCGCTGCGTCCGCCGACCAGCCCGGCGCGGCCTACGCAGCACCCGGCGGCGGCTATCCCGGATCGACCCCGTACGGCACCCCCGCACCTGAAGGGCCGCAGAAGGTCTCCGTCCTCGGCCTCGTCGGTCTGGGTCTGTCGGTACTCGGCACGATCCTCGTCTTCATCCCGGTGGTCGGTTTCGTGGGGTTCTTCCTGCTCGCGGCCGGATTCATCGTCTCGCTCATCTCGCTCTTCCTGAAGGGCAAGAAGTGGCCGGGCATCAGCGGGCTGGTCCTGGCCGTGGTCGGAACGATCCTGGGCGTCGTGATGTCGTTCGTCTACCTGTTCGCGTTCGCGCAGGGAGTCAGCGAGGAGCTCGACCGCCCGTCGTTCTCGGCGACGTCGACCCCGGCCCCCGAAGAGTCCGACGGGACGGACACCGGCACCAGCACCGGTGCACGCCCGACCTCCGCCGAAGTGGCGACCGGGCTCACCACGCTCATCGAGGCAACCGGAGCCGAGGGCTACACGCCGGAGCAGATCACCTGCTTCGCCGACGAGTTCGTCGCATCGTCCATCGATGACGAGACGCTGCGGAAGATCGCTGACAGCGACGGCACCTTCACCGATTCTGAGGCGGCGTCGGCCTTCGCCGAGGAGTTCGGCGATGCGATCCCTGTCTGCCTCGTGCCCTGACACGCGGCCTGCATGACGAAGGCCCCGGGAGCATCTGCTCCCGGGGCCTTCGTCATGAACCGAAGATCAGTCTTCGATCTTGCGCTTGCGCCAGCGGATGCCCGCCGAGATGAAGTCATCGAGGTCACCGTCGAACACGGCTGCCGGGTTGCCCGACTCCTGTCCGGTGCGCAGGTCCTTGACCAGCTGCTGGCCGTAGAGGAAGTAGGAGCGCATCTGGTCGCCCCAGCTCGCGGTGATGGTGCCGGCGAGCTCCTTCTTCTTCGCTGCTTCCTGCTCCTTCTGCAGCAGCAGGAGGCGCGTCTGCAGCACACGCATGGCGGCGGCGCGGTTCTGGATCTGCGACTTCTCGTTCTGCATCGACACGACGATGCCGGTCGGAAGGTGCGTCAGGCGCACGGCCGAGTCGGTCGTGTTGACGGACTGCCCACCCGGGCCCGAGGAGCGGAACACATCGACGCGGATGTCGTTCTCGGGGATGTCGACCTCGGTGGCCTCTTCCATCAGCGGGATGACCTCGACGGCGGCGAACGACGTCTGGCGCTTGTCGGCTGAGCCGAAGGGACTGATGCGGGCCAGGCGGTGCGTGCCGGCCTCGACCGAGACGGTGCCGAAGGCGTAGGGGGCGTCGATCTCGAACGTCGCGGACTTGATGCCCGCACCCTCGGCGTAGGAGGTGTCCATGACCTTGACCGGGTACTTGTGACGCTCGGCCCAACGCAGATACATGCGCATGAGCATCTCGGCGAAGTCCGTGGCGTCATCGCCGCCCGCGCCGGAGCGGATCGTGATGATCGCGGAGCGGTCGTCGTACTCGCCGTCGAGGAGGGTCTGCACCTCGAGCTGGTTGATCAGGTCGGTGAGTGCGGTCAACTCGGCCCGAGCCTCCTGCGCGGAGTCCTCGTCGCCCATCTCGTTGGCCAGGCCGACGAGCACTTCGAGGTCGTCGAGACGCGAGGCGATGCCCATGACGCGAGCGAGCTCGGACTGGCGGTGGCTGAGTGCGCTGGTGACCTTCTGCGCACGCTCGGTGTCGTCCCAGAGGTCTGGGGCACCGGCTTCCTCGCTGAGTCGGGCGATTTCCTCGCGGAGATGGGAGACATCGACGACCTCGCTGATGTCGCCGAAGGTGTGCCTGAGCGCCTGTATTTCGGCGGAGAGATCTAGTTCGAGCATGACACCTCAGCCTATCCTGCCCGGGAGCCGCGTGCCGTGTGGATATCCGGCGGCACGCGATCGACCCGTGTGAGCCCCGCGCGCGAGCGGAGTAGCCTCGTCCCGTGAGCGATGCATCGAGGGTCCTACGGCAGTTCGGACCCATGGTGTACCTGCCCACCATCCTCTTCGCGCTCGGCGAAGGGGCGGTGATCCCACTGATCCCCGTGATCGCGGTGCGCATGGGCGCGGACGTGGCCGGTGCCGCGCTCGTCGCCTCGGCGCTCGTGGTGGGTCAGCTGTGCGGAAACCTGCCCGCGGGGTGGGCCGTCGCCCGCATCGGCGAACGATTCACGATGGTCATCGCCGGAATGATCTCGACACTCGCGGCCGTCGGTATGCTCCTCTCCCCGTCGATCGGGGTGCTGGCGGCATCCGTGTTCCTGCTCGGATTCTGCGCCGCGGCCTTCGGCCTCGCCCGTCATGCGTTCATGACCACTCGCGTCCCGCTCGCCGTGCGGGCCCGCGCGCTCTCGTTGCTGGGCGGCAGCTTCCGCCTGGGCATGTTCGTCGGTCCGTTCGTCGCGGCCGGGCTGCTGCAGCTGTTCGGATCGGAATCGGCGGCGATCTGGTTCTTCCTCGGCTGCCTGGTGGGAATGGTGCTCCTGGTTCTTCTCGGGCCCGACCCCGAGAAGAAGAACCCGCGGATCACTCGTCCGTCCACTCGCTCCTTCATCGAGGACTCCGGGGAACCCGTGAGCGGCGCGATTCCGACGATGGAACGCACCGGCGTCCTGCGCACGATGTGGCGGCAACGGTCGGTGCTGAGCCGGCTCGGACTCGCGGCGGCGTCGCTCTCGGCGATGCGCTCGGCACGCCAGGTCGTCCTTCCCCTCTGGGGACTGTCGTTGGGGCTCGATGCCTCGACGATCGCCCTCGTGGTCGGCGTCTCGGGTGCGATTGACTTCGCCCTCTTCTACGCCAGCGGTCAGGTGATGGATCGCTTCGGTCGCCTGTGGGCGGCGATGCCCGCGATGGTGCTGATGGGCGCCGGCTTCTTCGCGCTCTCGGTCTCGCACGACGGGGAGGCCGCCGTTCTCTGGTACGGCCTGTTCGCCGGAGTGCTCGGCGTCGGAAACGGACTCTCCAGCGGCATCCTGCTCACGCTCGGCGCCGATGTGGCACCCAAGCGCGACCCCGCCCCGTTCCTCGGCTCGTGGCGGACGCTGACGGATGCCGGGGGCGCCATCGCCCCGCTCGCGATCTCGGGCATCGTCGCCGTGTCGTCGCTGCCGATCGCCGCGGGAGTCATGGGTGTGGTCGGCATCGTCGGAGCACTCGGGTTCCTCCGCTGGATCCCCCGGTTCGTGCCACGGGTGAAGCCCGGCGAGGGTGCGTAGGGGCGGAGGGCTGCTGTTCCTGACGTCGCGACCGTGTTCGCGACGTACGGCCGTTTGGTTCAAGATGCCGTTCGAGGAAGCGCCGTAGCGTGGCGCACATGACATTGACACTGGGATTCATCGGGATCGTGACGCAGAACATGAACGCCTCGCTGGCCTTCTACCGCGCGCTGGGGGTGACCGTTCCGGACGGGATGGATGACGCCCCGCACGTCGATGGGCGACTCGACGACGGAACCGTCCTCGCCTGGGACACCGTGGAGACCATCCGGAGCTTCGACCCGGCGTACGTCTTCCCGGGCGGGGGTCACCGCGTCGCGCTGGCTTTCACGATGCCCAGCCCGGCAGCCGTCGACGCATTGTTCGCGGCGATGACAGCGGCTGGCCACACACCGCACGTCGAGCCCTGGGACGCGCACTGGGGGCAGCGCTACGCGACCCTGCTCGACCCCGATGGAAACTCGGTTGATCTCTATGCCGAGCTCGAGGCGAGCTGACCGGGCGTCGCCCCGACCCGCCGACGGAACTCGCGCGTCAGATGCGACTGGTCCGCGTATCCCGCGCGAACTGCGACGTCTGCGAGCGCGACGCCCGAGACCACCATCGGATACGCCCGTTGCGCTCGCAGCACCTGCACCAAAGAGTGATATCCGTACCCGAACTCAGCGGTCATACGCCGGCGGAGTTCACGCTCTGAACAGAAGACGGCCGTCGCGGCGGCCGAAGCGCGGAGACCGTCGCCGGCAGCTGACCGCACCGCAGTCACCCAGGGGGCAGGGTCGACGTCGAGGTCCCCCATCTCCGCGGGCGCTCCGGCAGTGACGGCGGAGCGAATCATGGCGGCCATCCGGCGAACGGCGGCTGGCGGAAGCAGGCCGTCGAGCGGCGCCTCGAGATCCCGGAGCTCAGCGAGAGGAAGGCGCAGCGCCGACGCCGCTGCGCCGGGGGCCCAGCGCACGCCGACGAAACCGTCGGCGTTGTCCGCCCGCGTCTGGATGGATCGCGTCGACGGGCCCGCCACGGTCAACCGATCGTCGTGCAGAATCACGTCGACGCTGCCGTCCGCGGGGATGGTCGCCGCGTGACCACCGACAGAACGCCACACAGTCAGATGGGGAGACAGTCGACGCTCCGTGTACATGCACTCATTCTCCTCGATGCCCCGTCGACACCTTTCACCGCAGCGCGGTCCGACTCGTTCCCGTGGCTTCCAACCGGACCCCGTCGCCGACGAAGGGCGCCAGCAGCGGCGGAGCCCAGTCGATCGCCACGGTGACGCGCGCGGACGCGCCGTCCGGGGTGTCCGCCGAGACGAGCTGCGCGTCGCGCGGAATCGCGCGCCACAACGCCTGAGCCTGCTCCCGCACCCCGTCATCGGTCAGCTCGGCCCGGACTCCCTCTCCCTCGACGATCAGGGTGAATCCGTCGGCTCCGGCGAGCGCCGCGGCATCGGCCAGCGAGTCCAGACGCTTCTGCGCGAGGTAGAGATCGGTGGCGCAGACGCAGACGAACAGCACCGCGATCGAGAGCACCGCGTAGCCGAGGATCAGCAGCAGCACGCTGCCGTCTTCCTGAGCCGCAGGTCTCCCAACGGCGCGGGGCGCGCGCGGAGTCATCTGCCCCACACCCGCGACACCTTCTGTGTGGCGGATGCCTCGACCGGGATCGATGCGGCTCGGTCGAGCCCGAACACCGCAGGCACGAACGGCAGCTGCACGCGCGTCGCGATGGTGACCGTGACCGTCGCACCCGCCGCGGGGCAGGTCGGCCCGGATGGCGAGCAGCTGACGCCGACCTGCACATCGTCGGCATCCATCCCGTACTCGTCGACGATGCCGGCCAGCACGGCGTCGCTGCGTGCCGCGACAGCATCGGGGTTCGGCGCCAGCGCGATCGTCCGAGCGGTGAGTCGCGCGGCCGCTTCGACGCCGAATGACCGCTCCTGCACGATTCCGAGGACGATCACGAGGTAGACGAGCGGCACCAGCAGGATCACTCCGACCGTGATGAACTCGAGCGCGGCCGATCCCTCGTCATCCGTCGCCCAGGCTCTCCTGCGGTGCATCGGCCTCCACCTCCCACGCGTAGGGCACGCCGAGGAGCCCGATGATCGGCAGCGTCGTGCGCACGCGCACCTCGACCGTGGGCTGGCCGAGGCGCTCGGACTCGACGACCGCGATCTGCTCGGCGTAGCTCGGACCAATCGCGCGGGCGATGGTGTCACGTGCACGTTGCTCTCCTTCGGCGAGGCTCGTGTCGGCGAGCGCCGCGTAGTACGCGCCCTCGACGGCCGCGTCATGCACCACGTTGCGGACGTAGACGGCGAACGCCAGCTGCAGCACCGCGAGGGTGAGCACCGTGAGGAGAGTGCCCACGAGGAGGAACTCCACCGGACTGGAACCGTCCTCGTCCTTCCACGGTGCCGCCGGCGCGCGCATCAGAGCCCGGAGACGCGCTGGATCGCCTGCTCGAACAGCGCCGACAGCGCCGGACCCGCGACCGCCCAGATCAGGACCACGAGGCCGGCCGTCATCAGCGTCACCAGCACCCAGCCGGGAACGTCTCCGTTCTCATCCTCGACGAGCCAGCGCGCGCGGGCGCCGATCCTGTGCGTCCAGTGGCGGAGAGTGATCGTCATGTCGTTCCTTTCGTGGGCGCTCAGCCGATGCCGAGGCGCAGGATGAAGAGTCCGGGATAGATCGCGAAGAGCACGGACAGCGGCAGGATGAGGAACACGAGAGGCAGCAGCATCAGGATCTCTTTGCGCCCTGCCTGCTCGATCAGCGTGCGCTTGGCCTCGTCACGCGCGTCTCCGGCCTGCGCCTGAAGCACGCCGGCGAGCGGGGCTCCGCGCTCGAGGGCTGCGACGACCTGATCGACCGCACGGTTGAGGCCCGGGAGTTGCAGCCGCGTGGCCATCTCGCTCAGCGCATCGGCGAGCGGCGAACCGGTGCCGACGGCGAGCACCACCTGTCGCAGCTCTCCGACGAGTTCGCCGGAGCCCACAGTCGTGACGCGGCGCAGCGAGTCGAGCAGCCCTTCGCCGGCCGACAGGCAGAGCGAGAGGAACTCGAGCATCGTCGGCAGCTCCTCCGTCATGCGCGAACGCCGCGATGAGACGCGCGCGGAGAGCTGCAGGTCGTAGGCGGCCGCGCCGACACCACCCGCGAGAAACGGCAGCACCGCGATCGGCGGCGTCAGCTGGCCGGTGAGCGCCAGCACGATCACGGTCACCGCCCCCGCAGCGATGCCGACCAGCATCCATCCCAGCTGCCGCGCGCGGAAGATCGACGGGTCCATCCCCGCTCCCGCCTGAGCGAGGCGCTGCCGCAGTGCGTCTCCCCCGCCCACCGCGCGCTCGAACGCGGCACGCGCCCAGCGCCAGGGGGCGAGCTCGGCCGCCGGCAACGCACCGGATGTGGGCAGGACGCCGTCCGGAAGACGGTCGTCAGGCACCACATCACGCACATAGGGAGCGATGCGCGTGCTCAGCGACGCCGCACGCCACGACGGCAGCGCGGCCAGCATCGTCAGCACACCGGCGGCGAAGAGTCCGCCGATCAGCACCGAATTCGCCACTGCCGAGAGAACGTTCATCCGAACCACCGCCGCGGCTCGGCGAGTCGACCGATCCGGAGCATGATGCGGAACGCCACCACCGACACCACGGCGCCCACGCAGATGACGATCACGCCCTCCGGCGTGCCGTAGGCGGCTGCGCCCTCCGGACGCATGACGAGCAGACCGAGCACCACCCAGGGCGCCACCGCACCCAGCACGGCGGCGCCGCGGATCCAGGACTGCCGCGCCTCGACCTCACCCCGCAGCGCCGCGTCAGCGCGGACCGACGACGACAGCGCCCGCAGCACGGTGGTGAGCTCGGTGCCACCGACCTGCCGCGCCATGCGCAGCGTCTCGATGATCCTGTCGCCGATCGGATCGGCGAGGGTCTCCTTGAGTCGATCGAGGCTCGACTCGAAGCGACCGGTCGCCTGCAGATCCCGCGAGAAGACGGCGAACGCGGGGCGCAACATCGCGGGTGCCGAGTCACTGAGCCCGGCCACCGCATCCGGCAACGACAACCCGACGCGGATCGACGCGACCAGCAGGTCGCACACATCCGGCCAGAGTTGTCGTCGCACGCGTCGCAGGCGGACGCGGCGCGCCCGAAGGAACATCACGGGCGCGGCTCCCGCGGCGAGCGCGGCCAGCACGACGAGCACCAGCAGTCCCGTCAACAACCACACGGCGGATGCGGCGACGAGAGCGAGGCCGACGATGGCGCTCCAGAGGCCGCGGTGCGAGAGGTCGCCGAGGCCGGACTCCCGACGCAGGCGCTCGAGCGGCCCACGGTTCTCGGTCGCGGCCGCGCGTTCGCGCCGCGGCCACATCCACGGAGACACGCACAGCAGCACACCGGCTGCCAGCAACGCACCGAGCACAACCCTCACGACGCCATCCCCTCGCGGCGGGCAAGCGCCCGCGTCGCCGCGACCGGAACCCGCTCGGAGGGCGAGGATGCCGAATACACGATGCGAGTGCGGATGCGCCCGTCGACGACCTCTCCCGTCGGTGCGACGACTTCCTGCACATGACGCGCTCCCTCAGCGTCGCGGGCGCAGTGCACGACGAGCCCCACGGCCGATGCGAGCGCCGGCGCGATGAAGGACCGGTCGATGTTGCGGCCGGCCAGCAGTGGCAGCACGGTGAGCTTCTCGAGCGCCTCGACGGCGGAGTTGGCGTGCACGGTCCCCGCTCCGGGCACACCGGTGTTGAGAGCGAGCACGAGATCGAGCGCCTCCGCATCACGGACCTCGCCGACCACGAGGCGATCAGGGCGCATGCGCAGGGCCTCTTTCACCAGGCGGCGCAGGGTGATCTCGCCGGTTCCCTCGAGACTCGCCTGCCGCCCCTGCAGAGACACGACATCGGGCCCCTCGACCGCCAGCTCGAACGTCTCCTCCACGGTGATGATGCGCTGGCTCTCCGCACAGGACGAGAGCAGGGCACCCAGCAGCGTGGTCTTGCCCGCGTGGGTGGCACCCGAAACGATGACGCTGCGGCCCTCGCGCATTGCCTGGCGCAGCAGATCAGCCACCGACGCGGGCATCGACCCCTGCGCCGTGAGCGCGTCGAGCGTGCGGTATCGCGGTAGGAACTTACGGATGTTGAGCGCCCACGAGCCCCGTACCACGTCCGCGATCGCGACGTGCAGACGGGAGCCGTCGGGCAACGACGCGTCGACGAACGGCTGACTGATGTCGACCCGTCGTCCGGTCGACATCAGCATGCGCTCGACCAGGTCGCGCACCGTGGCATCCGTCAGACGCAGTGCCGTGCGCTCCGACACACCTCCGCGGGCGACGTGCACATGCCCGGTGCCGTTCAGCCAGATCTCCTCGATCTCCGCATCGTCGAGCAGCGGCTGCAACGCACCGAACCCGCTGACCGCCGCGAGCACATCGCGTACGCACCCCGCCTCGTCGTCGATCAACGCCTCACCCCGAGCGAGCGCGTAGTCGTCGTGCCGCCGCGCCTCGGCCTGCGCGATACGGCGCGTCGCCTCCGGGTCGACGGACGGATCGATGCCTTCAGCGCGCAGGCGCCGCCGGACACGCTCGGCGACAAGAGAGGACGGATGACTCACCCGGGAATACTCGCAAGAAACGGCCCGGCCCCTCCGGAGTTATCCACAGGGAAAAGACCGCGACTTAGACTTGAATTCGTCATGATCGATATTCCGGGGGGAAGCATGCACGAATCCGAGATCGCGCAGGGCGTCACCCGCCGAAAGCTGTTGCAGGGCGCCGCGTGGGCCGCCCCCGTGGTCGCCGTGGCCGTCGCCACTCCGCTCGCCGCCGCCTCGACCGTCGACGGCGGAACGCTCTTCCTCACGGGCAACGCCTTCGCGAACGCCGGGATCTACCTCGCCGGCACCAACTACAACGGGGCCACGTCGAGCGTCACGTATCCCATCAACTCCCTGCGCATCACGATCTTCCTCCCCGAGATCGACGGCATCAACGACACGCTTCTGAACGCGTCAGCGAACTGGACGGCGTTCCGCGAACGCAACATCGTCACCCTGATGAACCGGAACGAGCTGGCGGCGGGCGAAGAGTCCGGCAACATCGGCAACGTCGAGATCACCGGCCCCTTCCCCACCGGCAGCACCTACACGATCACCGTCGCCCCCAGCACGGTCAACGTCGTCCTCGTCGGCAACCTCCAGTACACCGGCACCTTCTGACCCCTCGCGTACCGAGCCGCATCGACGGCGTCAACCGGTTCGGCGCAGCCTGTGTGACGGCATAGCCTGAGAGGACGAGCCGCCGAGGAGACGACGTGCAGCGCCCCACACCATCCGGAGCATTCCCGACCGTGTCGGTGGTGATCCCGGTCAAGGATGACGAGACCCACCTGCGCCGGTGTCTCACCGCCCTCAACCGGCAGACCTTCGCGCCCGATGAGATCATCGTGGTCGACAACGGCTCCACCGACTCTTCGGCCGCGGTCGCCGCCCGTCGCGGAGCGCGAGTCGTCCGCTGCGACCAGCCCGGCATCCCGGCCGCGGCAGCGAGCGGCTACGACGCCGCGACGGGCGATCTGATCCTGCGCCTCGATGCCGACTGTCTCCCCGACGACGGCTGGATCGACTCCGTGGTGCGCACGTTCGCGCAGCATCCTCGAATCCACGTCGTCACCGGCGGCGCGCACTTCATCGACGGCCCTGCAGCGCTCCGGCGCCCCCTCGCCGCGGCCTACCTCCTCTTGTACGCGGCCGTGTGCACGCCGACCCTCGGACATATCCCGGTGTTCGGGTCGAACCTCGCGTTCCGGCGCTCTGCCTGGCTCGACATCCGCGCGCATGTGCACCGCGACGACCCCGAGATCCACGACGACCTCGATCTCTCCTTTCACTTCGGCGAGCGCCACCGCATCCGCCACCTCACCGGTTCGAGGATGGGGATCTCAATGCGTCCGTTCGGCAGCGGTCGGTCGTTCGCCCGTCGGGTCGTGCGCGGGTTCCGCTCCGTGCTGATCCACTGGCCGCAGGACTTCCCGCCTGTGCGCGTGATGCGACTCGCGGCGCGGCGCAGTCTGCATCGGCTCGGAGTGCCGACGCCGCGAGCCGTGCGGGCGGCGCGACGGTGAGCGAGGCTCTGTTCGGACCGACGGCAGCCCCGGACCTGCACGTGATGACGTTCAACATCCGTCGGCGGATGGGCGAGTTCACGTGGCCGCCGCCGGACCGCTGGCGGGTGCGGCGCCCGCGCCTGAAGGCCTTGCTGCGGCAGGAGCAGCCGGCGATCCTGGGCACGCAGGAGGCGCTGCCCGATCAGGCCGTCGCGATCAGGACAGCGCTCGGCCCCACGTACGGTGTCATCGGGCACGGGCGGCAGCGCGGCCCGCGGGGCCCCCGCGGCGAGGGCTGTCCGGTGTTCTTCGACACCGAGCGGCTGGATCTCCTCACCTGGCGCCAGATCGCGCTGTCGGATCGCCCGGATGTGCCGGGCTCGACCTCCTGGGGCAACATCACCCCCGCGTCGCCGTCCTCGCGACGTTCCGTGATCGCGCGACCGAGGCCGAACTCCTGGTCGTGAACACGCATCTCGACGTCTTCTCGGCACGGGCCCGCCTGCGCGCGGCGCAGCAGGTGAACGCTCTCGTGGCGGCTCAGCCGCTGCCGACGATCGTGCTCGGCGACGCCAACGCCGGACCGGACTCACCGCCGCTGCGCGCACTGCTTGACGACGGATCCCTCACCGACGCGTGGACGCGAGCAGAAGAGCGCGCCACCGCGGAGTGGGGAACGTACGGCCGGTATCGCGCTCCTCGTCTCGGGCGACGCATCGATGCGCTGCTCGTCTCCCCCGGCATCCGGGTGCGCCGTGTCGGCATCAACACTCGGCGCTTCGACGGCGGATGGCCGTCCGATCACTTTCCGGTGCAGGCCGTTGTTCGAGTGCCCACGCCAGAGGGAATCAGATGAGACGAGAGCACGACATGAAGACCGACTTCCTCCGACCGCCGCACGGGGCCGCGGAGTACCTCGCCGACGCGCTGCGCATCGTGGGCGTACTGAGCGTCCTCGCGGCGGCCATCTGGTCGACGCCGACCGACGCCGGCATCCTCGCACTCGCCCTCCCCGCCCTGATGGTGCCTCGTGCTCTGGGCATGCGCGCGGGGTTCGACATCGTCATCGGGGTGACCGTGCTCGTGGCCGCGGGCAGCAACGTGCTCGACCTCTATCGCACTGTCGTGGGCTGGGACCTCGTGGTGCACTTCGTGTGCACGGGCGTGATCGCCGCCGCCGGCTACCTCGTGCTCGCGCGCTGCAGCGTCGTCCCCGCGCAATATTCTGCGACGTTCAGCAAACGCATCCCGATCGTCCTCTGCACGGCCCTCGGCCTCGCCGTCAGTGCGATCTGGGAGATGATCGAGTGGGCCGGACGCACCTTCATCACCACCGAGATCTACGTAACGTATGAAGACACCATCGGCGACATGGCGATGGGCGGAATGGGTGCCTTCGCGGCCGGACTCGTCGTGGCATTCGTCCGCCTCGAGCGCCGGCGGGCGTGAGCGGCCACCTCCGGGAACGTGGAGAGAGTCGGCACATCGCGCCGTGGAGCGCAAGGGTGGTGACAGCGCGCTCCGGGAATGGTCGACTGCAGTCACCGCATCCCCGAGCGAAGGAGTAGAGATGTCCGACACCTCCCCCATCCCCTCGACCCCCGGCGAGCCGATGCCGCCGCACCCGCAGGAGCCGCTCGCCCCGCAGCCCGACGAGCCGCTGGCGCCCAACCCGGCCGAGCCGCTCGCGCCGAATCCGGATGAGCCGCTCATCCCCGGCTCCACAGCCTGAGTCACTCCGACTCCTCAGCCGAGATCGCCTCCCGCAGTGCCTGCGCGGGAGGCGATATCTCTGTGTCCCTCCCTGTCGCGTGACAGGTGCTGCGACAGATGCAGCGAGAACTGCGGGCTGATTCCCGGAATCGGTGTGTGCGCCATCAGTAGACTGATGCCACCGCGCGGGAGTGGTGGAATTGGCAGACACGCAGGATTTAGGTTCCTGTGCCCCAGGGCGTGTGGGTTCAAATCCCACCTTCCGCACGAGGGGATGCTGTCGCATTCTCACCGTAGACCGCCGACTGATCACGACCGACGGGAATCCCAGTGCTCGAAACGATGCTGCACGCACCCCACGCCCTCATCCCCTGGCTCGACCCCCAGACGATCATCGGTGCGGCTGGCCCGTGGGCGCTGCTCGTGGTGTGCTTCATCGTCTTCGCCGAGACCGGACTGCTGGTCGGCTTCCTGCTGCCGGGCGACACTCTTCTGGTGATCTCGGGCCTGCTCTCGCACCCGATCGGCGCATCAGAGCACGGGGTGTTCGGCATCAACGTCTGGATCGTCGCCCTTCTCATCGGGCTCGCGGCGTTCGTCGGCGGTGAGGTCGGCTACGTGATCGGCCACAAGGGCGGACCGGCGATCTTCGAGCGCAAGGAATCCGGCGTCTTCAGCAAGAAGAACGTCGAGCGCACCAACGCGTTCTTCGAGCGTTTCGGCGGCATCACGGTCATTCTCGCCCGCTTCGTTCCCATCGTGCGCACGTTCGCGCCGGTCGCCGCCGGTGTCGGTCATATGCCGTGGCGCAAGTACACGCTCTACAACCTGATCGGCGCCATCCTCTGGGGCTTCGGTCTGACGATGTTCGGGTACGCGATCGGCTTCATCCCCCCGGTGGCCGACTTCGTCGAGAGCTACATCGACCTGATCCTGCTGGCCGCGGTCGGCGGCACGGCGCTCATCACGCTGTGGCACTACTTCTCGGAGCGGTACAAGGCCAAGAAGGCCGCAGCCGCCGGTGAAGACGTCGTGACGGATGCCGCTGAGGCTGAAGAGCTGGCGCTCGACCCGCAGGTGTTCGACCGCGCTCCCGACCTGGACGGCGACGGCAAGCACTGACGCCGTCGGCGCGGGGTGACCGCGCTCAGCCGGCGTTCTTCGCCTTCTTCTTCGGAGCGTCCTTCGTCTCCGTCGACGCGCCCTTCTTCTCCTTCGAACGCGCCACGCTCGCGCGCAGCGCTTCCATCAGGTCGATCACCTCGCCGCCCGCGGCCGAGTCGTCGTCGGTGAAGGTCTCGGCGGCGTCGAAGCTGTCGCCCGCCTCGATCTTCGCGTCGATCAGCGTGCGCAACTCCTTCTGATACTCGTCGACGAACTCCTCGGGATCGAAGTCGGCCGAGTAGCTCTCGACGAGGGAGGAGGAGAGCTCGAGTTCCTTCTTCGAGATCTTCACGTCCTCGTTCAGCACGGGGAAGTCGGCGGCGCGCACCTCATCGGCCCACAGCAGCGTCTGCAGCACGAGCACGTCACCGCGCACCCGCAGCGCCGCCAGACGTGTCTTCTGACGCAGCGTGAAGCGCACGATCGCGGTGCGGTCGGTCTGCTCGAGCGTCTTGCGCAGCAGCACGTAGGCCTTGGGCGACTTGGAATCGGGTTCAAGGTAGTACGGCTTGTCGAGCGTGAGCAGGTCGACCTGCTCGGAGGGCACGAACTCGACCACGTCGATCTCTCGGCTCTTTTCGGAGGGGAGCGAGGCGAGGTCGTCCTTGGTGAGAACGACGGTGGTGCCGCCGTCGACGTAGGCGCGGTCGATGTCGGCGTAGGCCACCGCCTCCCCGCACACCTCGCAGGTGCGCTGGTAGCGGATGCGACCGCCGTCCTTCTCGTGCACCTGGTGCAGCGACACGTCGTGATCCTCCGTGGCGGAGTACACCTTGACCGGCACGTTCACCAGCCCGAAGGTCAGTGCGCCCTTCCAGATCGTTCTCATGACCCCAGTGAACACCAGCCACACGCGTCACGGCCACCCCTTGACTACGCTGGCTGCATGGTCGGTGAAGCGCAGGTCGTGCAGGTCGACGGCCGTCGTCTGCGTGTGACCAACCTCGACAAGGTCGTGTATCCCGAAACCGGGACGACCAAGGGCGAGATCATCGCGTACTACTCCGCGATCGCCCCGCTGCTCCTCCCCCTGGTTCACGGTCGCCCCGTCACCCGCAAGCGGTGGGTGGAGGGCATGGGCACGACGGATGCTCCGGGCGACGCGTTCTTCACGAAGCAGCTGGAACCGGGCGCACCGGACTGGATCCCGCGTCAGGCGATCGAGCACTCCGACGGCCCCAAGGACTATCCACTCGTCGACGACGTGCCCACCCTGGTCTGGCTCGCGCAGGTCGCCGCGATCGAGTTGCACGTGCCGCAGTGGCGGTTCACTCCCGAGGGGCTCCCCGGTCGCCCGGATCGGCTCGTGCTCGACCTCGATCCCGGGCCGGGCGTGGGCCTGCAGCAGTGCGCCGAGGTCGCGCGCATCGCCCGCGGCATCCTCACCGGCATGGGGTTGGAGCCCCTCCCGGTGACGAGCGGATCGAAGGGGATCCACCTGTATGCCGCGTTGCCGGGAGAGCAGACGAGCGACGAGATCTCGGCCGTCGTGAAAGAACTCGCCCGACTCATCGAGAACGACCACCCGGACCTCGCGACGAGCATCATGTCGAAGGCGGTCCGCGGCGGCAAGGTTTTCCTCGACTGGAGCCAGAACAACGGCAAGAAGACCACCATCTCGCCGTACTCACTGCGCGGACGGTCGCAGCCCTGGGTGGCGGCTCCCCGCACCTGGGAGGAGATCGACGACCCCGGCCTCGAGCACCTCGACATGGACGAGGTGCTCGCGCGCGCCGCCGCCGGAGTCGATCCGCTCGCCGCCCTGCATTCAGAAGCGACGGAAGCGTCGGCACCGGCGGTCTCGGACACCCCCCGGATCAGAGCTTCGGCCCCCGCTGCCGCGCCCGCTCCCGCTCGCGAGAAGAGGAGCCGCCGCCCGTCCGCACCGCTGCCGCCCGCCGACGGAGCCACACTTCCGGAACTCGCGCCCATGCTCGCCGAGCACGGCACGCCGGGTCGCGCACGCAGCCTGAGCACGCCGCCGTGGGTCGAGGTCAAGTGGGACGGCATCCGTGCGATGGGCACCTGGAGCGGCGGACGCATGCGACTGCATGCCCGCAGCGGCACCGACATCACCGCGCGCTACCCCGAACTGACAGCCGACGGAGCCCCGTTCCTGCCGGTCGACGACGCGATCGTCGACGGCGAAGTCGTGGCGTTCGACCAGCACGGGCGCCCGAGCTTTTCGCTCATGCAGAATCGCATGCACCTCACCCGCCCACGCGAGATCGAACGCGAGGTCGTGCGCACTCCCGTCGTCTACATGCTGTTCGACCTGCTGCGCCTCGACGGCCACGACCTCACCGGCATGCCCCTGCACCAGCGACGCACCCTGCTGCACGACGTCGCGAGCGACCTCGACGCCCCCGTGCGGCTTCCACCGGTGTTCGACGACGTCGACGCGGCTCTGGCGGCCAGTGACGAGTTCGGTCTGGAGGGCGTCGTGGTCAAGGACCGCGAATCGCGGTACCGACCCGGCATGCGCTCCCCCAGCTGGCTGAAGCTCAAGAACAGCCGGATGCAGGAGGCCGTCATCGTCGGCATCCGCCCCGGCAAGGGAGACCGCGCGAAATCGATCGGCTCCCTGCTGCTCGCTGTCCCCGACACTGCCGGCGGTGCGCTGCGTTACGTGGGCCGCGTGGGATCCGGGTTCACGGAGCGGATGCTGCACGACCTGCAGGAGCTGCTCGGGCCGTTGCGCACGACCACGGCTCCGCTGGCGGGTGTCCCGACGCCGGATGCCTCGGACGCCCTGTGGGTGCGGCCCGAGCTCGTGGGTGAGGTGGAGTTCGGCAACTGGACGCCGGACGGCGTGCTGCGACACGCGCGGTGGCGGGGGCTCCGGCCCGACAAGAGCCCGGACGAGGTCGTGCGCGAGGGGTGACGCGTCAGGCGTGGCGTGGTTCGCAGTCGGACTGCTCGGCGGGTTCGATCTGGAACGTGGAGTGCTCCACGTCGAAGTGATCGGCGAGGCACGCCTGCATCTCCGACAGCAACGTCGACGAGCGGCCGTCCGCGAGGAGTGCAGGAGCCACTCGCACATGGGCGCTGAACACGGGCGCTCCGCGGGTGAGCTGCCACACGTGCACGTCGTGCACGCCGACCACGCCGTCGTACTCGAGCAGGTGGCGGCGGATGTCGCTCACGGCCGTTCCCTGCGGAGCGGACTCGGACAGCACCGAGAACACCTCGCGCAGCAGTGAGATCGCCCGCGGGACGATCATGATCGCGATGAACAGCGAGGCGATCGCGTCGGCCGGCATCCACGCGGTCGTCACGATGACGATGGCCGCGACGATCACGGCGGCTGACCCAATCAGATCGCCCATGACCTCGAGATACGCGCCGCGCACGTTGATGCTCGTGCGCTGCGCCCGACTCAGGAGCCACATCGACACGGCGTTGGCAAGAAGACCGACCACGGCGACGGCCAGCATGAGGGGGCCTGCGACCTCCACATCGCTCGGCGAGATCAGCCGACCGACCGCCTCGACCCCCACCCATCCCGCGAGCAGGATCAGGATGACGGCGTTGATCAGGGCTCCGAACACCTCGGCGCGCTGGTAGCCGAAGGTACGTCGCTCATCGGCGGGGCGCGCGGCCACGGCCGCCGCGATCAGCGCGATGACGAGGGCGGATGCATCGGTGAACATGTGCGCGGCGTCGGCGAGCAACGCCAGCGACCCGGTGAGGGCGGCACCGACGACCTGCACGATCATGATCGCGGCGGTGAGGCACAGCGAGATCGTCAGCAGACGTCGGTGCCCCGACGAGCGGATGCCGCCAGCGGACGGAGCGTGATCGTGCATGCTCTCAGGCTAGACCGGGTTTCGGCCGGTGGAGGGCGGTTTCCGCTAGTCGGGAAGGGTAACGAGAACCAGTCTCACCAGCAGGCAGCCGCCACGACGAACGCGGGCACACGTGCCCAAAACTCGTTCCGGCTGTTGCTTTCGTAACGGCTCCCTCATGCGTACAGATGATGAGAAGGGAGTCCTAACCGCGACAGCGCGACAGCTTCCGTCCGGGAAGTGGCGGGGCCGGTTCACAGGGCGGGTGGAAAGAAATACACAGCAGGTACCCACGACAGCAGAAGGAAAGCAGACCTGCACGTCTTCCACACGATCGCAGGCCTCGAATAGCGCGGCGTCGTGGTCCATTCTTAGGCCATAGTAGGAGCGTGACCGGAACCTACGTATCGCTAATCGACGCAACTGCTAATGGAGTGTTGGGCGAGTACGATCACCGCCTAGAGTTCCCCCGTGGCGACGACTTCATCATCATCTACGGGCCGAACGGTGTAGGTAAGACGAAGTTCCTTGAGATCATCCATGCAATGTCACGCCTGGATGGACGCTCCCTCTCACGGATGCCGTTCAGCGATGCGACGCTCAAGTTCTCCGATGAGTCAATTCTTCACGTCGGACCAGCCGATGACGATGTTGCGTTGACAGATCGACGCCGAGCGCGGCGACAACTGCGATTCACTCTCTCGCGATCTGGCGGGCAGTCAGATTCGTGGGTGTACGCCGGAAACAGTGGCGAAGACTGGCTTCTCGAAAACACCCCGTGGCGGCCGCTGGAGGACGACCTGTGGGAAGACATGAGGGATTTCGAAGTCGTCTCTATCGATGAGTTGGAACTGCGGTTTCCGGAGTCCGGCGGTGCGAGCGAGAATCTGCCTCCGGTCTTCCGGAGCTTCCGCCGAGTTATCAAGAGCTACCTCATCGAGACCCAGCGTCTCCGAATCGAGAACGCGCACTACAGGAACGTGGGCTTCCACGTTCGCCCCAACCAGCGCCGTAAGCACACATCGAAGATCGCTCAACACGCGGACAAGATGCGAACTCTGGTCAACGGTGCTCAAACAGAACACTCGACCATCACCCAACAATTGGATCGAACATTTCCGAACCGAGTACTGGAAGGTTCGACTACCCCCCGGGATGCGCAACAGGTGCGTCAGCGCTATGAGGAACAGAATGCCTTCCGCAGTCGTCTTGGCCGAGTCGCGTCGGTCGCGCTCGCGGAGGCACTGTCGTTGCCGGATCGCGACCTTGAAGATTGGGAGCTTCGTCTGCTCACGCTGTACTTGGACGACGCTGAAGCGAAGCTGGCACCGTTCGAAAAGCTCCTTCAGAAGATCGAACTCCTTGAGGAGATCGTGAACACACGCCTGCTCAGGAAGAAACTTCGCGTGACGGCTCGCGATGGCCTGCTCGTTAGAAGAACCGAGGACAACCGAACCATCGATCTCGACTCGCTGTCGTCCGGCGAACAGCACGAGATCATCCTCATGTTTGATCTGCTCTTCAACGTCCCCGAAGGTGCGCTCGTGTTGATCGACGAACCAGAAATCTCCCTGCACGTCATCTGGCAACTAGCGTTCATTCCTGACGTGCAACGGATCGCTGAGCTTGCTGGTTTCCGCTTCGTCGTCGCCACCCATTCACCCCAGATAATCAACGACGACTGGGATAAGGCGGTGCCGCTCGGGCCGGAAGAGGTTCCCTTCTCATGAGGGGTGCGCTAACCGGCGACACTCTGTTCGCAACGGTGAAGTTAGCTCGCCAGGCCAGCGACAAGTTGATTCTCGTGGTGGAGGGCGACGACGATCACTACGTCCTCAAACAACATCTCAATGAACGAGACGTCCTTGTCATCTGCGCGACCGGCGGGAAGTCGAACGTGCTCCGAGCCTCTCGACTCGCCTCGGATCAACACGTCCAAGGTGTCCGATTTTTCATCGACGCAGACTACGACCGGCACCTGCGTCCTGCGCCCGAGTACCCGTCGACCGTCGTCACGTCGACAGGTCACGATGCGTTCGCGGATATGGCGGTCGAAGGCACAAACTTGCTGGATCGAGTCATTGACAGTCACAGCCGAGCCGGTAGGCGCAACGGCGCGGTGTTCGAGACTTCGGAGATTCGAAAGCAGGCTTTCAAGCTCGCGGCCTCAATCGCGCCACTCCGGATCGCCAACGACAATCACGACTACGGACTCAACCTTCGAGCCTTCCCGTTCGGCAAGATACCGACCTTGCCGGCGACCGACGATATGTTCGCGGTGCTGGCAATCCAGCGCTCCGGTACCCCACTGACAGCGGAAGCGCTCGTCGTGGATATCCGGAATGAGGCCGCCCGACTCGATGTGAGCGAGGGCCTGCTCATAGGCGACCATGACCTGTTCGGTGCCCTGTCGCGAGTCCTTCGCGAGCATGGGGTGGTCGCTGGGGCGGCCTCCCTGTCAGCTTCGTTCATCGCGGGTCTGCTGTGCGCCCATCTTGGGGTGACGAACTGGTATCAAGAACTCGATCAATGGGGGCGCGTTAACTCCCGCTCAACGTTCGGCTGTCCCTGCGCCACATAGGCTCGGCGGAAACGAGGCGGCTCTCGTTTCAAGGCTGGACCAGAATTCGTTCGATGCCTTGGCCCGCACCCGGATCAGAGCGCAGCGAGCAGCGGCACCAGTTCTGCGAAGGCGCGCGCACGGTGCGACTGCGACTGCTTCTCATCGTCGGTAAAGTCGCCGACCGTGCGCTCGGCGTCCGGCGACTGCCCGTCGGGGATGAAGATCGGGTCGTACCCGAAACCGCCGCCGCCAGAGGGCTCGTGCGCCAGGCGCCCCGGCCACTCGCCGACCACGACGTGCTCAGCTCCGCCCGGCGTCACCACGGCGATGGTAGAGGTGAAGTGCGCGCTCCGGTGCGGATCGCCGACATCGCGGAGCTGATCGAGCAGCAGTGCGAGGTTCGCCGCTGCATCCTTTCGCTGACCGGCCCAATAGGCCGAGAAGACTCCGGGTGATCCGCCGAGCACATCGACGCAGATACCGGAGTCGTCAGCCAGCGCCGGCAGCCCAGTGTGGACAGCCGCGGCGCGCGCCTTGATCAGCGCGTTCTCGGCGAACGTGACGCCGTCTTCGACAGGCTCCGGTCCGTCGTAGGCGACGACCTCCAGGTCGGGGCGCGTCTGTGCGACGATCTGCTGGAACTCGGCGACCTTGTGCGGGTTGTGCGTCGCCAGGACGACCTTCATCACTCGCCTGCCAGAGCCGCCAGCTGCCGGTCCTTCAGCGTCGCGCATCCGGCGACGCCGAGGTCGAGCAGCGCATCGAGCTCGCGCTTGTCGAACGGGGCTCCCTCGGCGGTGCCCTGCACCTCGACGAAAAGCCCGCGGCCGGTCACGACCACGTTCATGTCGGTCTCCGCGCGAACATCCTCGACATATGCCAGATCGAGCATGGGCGAACCGTCGATGATGCCGACCGACACGGCAGCGACCGAATCGATCAACGGAGTGGCGTTCTTGCCGATGAACTTCTTCTCGCGTCCCCACTCGATCGCGTCGGCCAGAGCGACATACGCGCCCGTGATCGCCGCGGTGCGGGTACCGCCGTCGGCTTGCAGGACGTCGCAGTCGATCACGATCGTGTTCTCCCCCAGCGCCTTCGTGTCGACCACGGCGCGCAGCGCACGGCCGATCAGGCGGGAGATCTCGTGCGTGCGGCCGCCGATGCGGCCCTTCACGCTCTCGCGGTCGTTGCGGCTGTTCGTGGCCCGCGGAAGCATCGAGTACTCGGCGGTCACCCACCCCTTGCCCTTGCCGGTGAGCCAGCGCGGCACCCCATTGGTGAACGATGCGGTGCACAACACCTTCGTGCCCCCGAAGCTGATCAGCGCCGAGCCCTCGGCGTGCGCGCTCCAGCCCCGCTCGATCGTGATCTCGCGGAGTTGATCGGTGGAGCGGCCGTCGGCGCGGACGATGTCGGTCATGGGAGTCCTTCGTTCGTGGAGGGGGTGGGAAGGGAAGGTCGGAATCAGAGCGCGTCGGGGCGCACCGGAGGGAGGGTGATGACACCGGTCTGCACCAGCTGCACGTCGCGCACCTCGCGGCCCATCAGCCGGTTGGCGAGCGCCGTGAACTCCGTCGCGGAGTCGCCGGTGGCCTCGTAGACGTAGCTGGCCGTCGCGTCGGAGGGCGCCAGCAGGTCACCGCGGACGAGCTGGCGGTAGACGTCGCCGGCTGTCTCGTCGTCGCTGGAGACCAAGGACACGCCCTCCCCCATCACATAGCTGATCGCTCCGCGCAGGAAGGGGTAGTGCGTGCACCCGAGCACAAGGGTGTCGACGTCGGCATCCCGCAGGGGCGCGAGGTACTCCTCGGCCACGTGCAGCACCTCGGTGGTTCCGGTGATACCGGCCTCGACGAACTCGACGAACCGCGGGCACGCCGCCGTGAACACCTGCAGGCGCTCGTTGACCTCGAGCATGTCCTGGTACGCGCGGGAGCCGATGGTCCCCACCGTCCCGATCACGCCGACGCGGCCGTTGCGAGTGGTCGACACGGCGCGGCGGACGGCCGGACCGATCACCTCGACCACGGGCACGTCGTAGCGCTCGCGCGCGTCACGCAGCATCGCCGCCGACGCCGTGTTGCAGGCGATCACAAGCATCTTCACACCCTGGTCGACGAGAGTGTCGAGCACCTCGAGCGAATAGCGGCGGACGTCGGCGATCGGCTTCGGCCCATAGGGCGAATGCGCGGTGTCGCCGATGTAGACGAACGACTCCCGGGGCAGCTGAGCTCGGATCGCCCGTGCCACCGTGAGTCCACCGACGCCGGAGTCGAAGATCCCGATCGGTGCGTCGTTCATGACTCACCAGCCTAGTCGCGTGCGCGCACCCGAGGCGTCGCGACCCTCACTAAGCTGAGCGGATGACCACGTCGACGGCGCTGCTCACCGATCGCTACGAACTCACGATGCTCGCTGCCTCGCTCCGCGATGGCACGGCCGCTCGCCCCAGTGTGTTCGAACTCTTCTCCCGCCGGCTCTCCGGCGGTCGCCGGTTCGGCGTGGTGGCCGGCACCGGCCGACTGCTGAGCCTGGTGCGCGACTTCCGCTTCGGCGAGGAAGAGCTGCGCTTCCTCCGCGACAACGACATCGTCGATGCCGGTGCGCTGTCGTACCTCGAGAACTACCGCTTCACCGGGACGATCCGCGGGTACCGCGAGGGCGAGCTGTACTTTCCGGGGTCTCCCATCCTCACCGTCGAGGGATCGTTCGCCGACGCCGTCGTGCTCGAGACCCTCGCACTCAGCGTGCTCAATCACGACTCCGCCGTCGCGACCGCCGCATCGCGGATGAGCATCGCGGCGGGCGAGCGCCCACTGGCCGAGATGGGCTCGCGTCGGGCTGCGGAACGCTCCGCGGTGGCGGCTGCGCGTGCAGCGTACATTGCCGGCTTCCGCGCCACGAGCAACCTCGAGGCAGGGCGCCAGTGGGGCATCCCGACGATGGGCACCGCCGCACATTCCTGGACGCTGCTGCACGACACCGAGGAGCAGGCCTTCCGCGCGCAGATCGACAGCCTCGGGACCGACACGACCCTGCTCGTCGACACCTACGACATCCGCACCGGCGTCGAGACCGCGATCCGCGTCGCCGGCACCGGGCTCGGCGGCGTGCGCCTCGACTCGGGTGACCTGCCGATCGTGGCCGCTGAGGTGCGCGCCCAGCTCGACGAGCTCGGCGCCACCGCCACACGCATCACGGTGACGAGCGACCTCGACGAGTACGCGATCGCGGCGCTGGCCGCCTCTCCCGTCGACGCGTACGGCGTCGGCACGTCCGTGGTGACCGGCTCGGGGTACCCGACGGCGAGCATGGTGTACAAGCTCGTCGCCCGTCAGGATGCCGACGGCTCGTGGGTCGGCGTCGCCAAGGCCTCGACCGACAAGGCGTCGCACGGCGGTCGCAAGGCGGCGTTCCGCACGCTCGAAGACGGCGTGGCCACCGCCGAGACCGTGCTCGTGGCCGACGGCTTCGAAGAGCTCGGGTCTCCGGGCGGACAGGCCGACGGACGACCCTTGCAGGTCACCTTCGTGGAGGCAGGCGAGATCGACCAGGCGCATGAGGGTCCTGCAGGGACGGCCGCAGCGCGGGCGCACCATCAGCGTGTGCGCGAGGAGCTGCCCGTGCGGGCGTTGGCCCTCAGCAAGTCAGATCCGGCGATCCCGACGGTCTACGTCGACGTGGCGTGAACGAGACGGACGGTGTCCGTCAGGTCATCATCGACTCGTAGATCTCCTTGCACGTCGGGCAGATCGGGAACTTCTCGGGGTCGCGTCCCGGCGTCCACTTCTTGCCGCAGAGCGCCCGCACCGGCTTGCCGGTGATCGCGGACTCGAGGATCTTGTCCTTCTTGACGTAATGCGAGAAACGCTCGTGGTCCCCGGGTTCCAGGTTCTCCTCGCGGAGAAGCTCTTCCAGTTCGCGATCAAGCGTCGTCACGCCGCCCTGATCGGGGCTGTCCAGCGGAGTACTCATCCCGTGAGTCTAGCGGCGACGACAGGCCGGTGGGCGCGTGATCACGCGGTTTCGACGAACTCCATCAGACGCTCTCCGCTGCGCTCGAAGATGCGTCCGCCGATGGCGACGCCGGCCGCGAGCACGACGACTCCGACCGCGAGTCCGGCCCAGAACGTCGTGGTGGCGTACTGCTCCCCCTCGATGATCGTGGTGGCGAACAGCCAGATCACGGGGGCACTGAGCGCGATCGCTCCGAGGAACGCGAGCGCGGGTCCGAACGCACCGCGCGACGTGGGTCGCTGCGGCTGCTGGAACGGGCTGTCACCGGGGCGCGACACCGCGTAGGGCGCGACGACCGACACGATGCTCGAGATGCCCAGGGCGGAGAAGAGCAGGCTGGCGGCGAGACCCGTCAGCGGCATGAGCAGCCTCCAGTCACCGATCGTGAGGAGCGACAGAGGGATCACGATGGCGAGCACCGGCAGCGCGACCAGCACCACGGGCACCAGACGACCGAGCCGGTCCGGCACACCGCGCACGCCGCTCGCGACGTGCGTCCACAGGGCGGTCGAGTCGTACGCGGTGTCGTTGTGCGGCAGCCAGCCGAAGAACAGCGCCATCACCGGGACCGGGATCAGGGCCGCGATCTCCAGCGGCACGCCGGCGACGAGGAGGGGGAACACCGTCAGCACGCCCGCCACGGGCACCACGATGATGTTCATGATGTAGCGGCGATCACGCAGCCAGTAGACGAGACTGCGGGCGGCGATCGCGCCGAAGGCGTTCGACGGGAGCAGGCCGAACCACCCGAGGCCCGTGCGCTCGCGAGCGGCGACCGGGCGCTCGGTGGTGGTGAGCAGTCGCTGCACCAGCCAGGCCCAGATCGCGGCGAGCACGGCGGCGGTCACGATCGCGACGATGCCGCTGATCCACGCCATGCCCGAGTCGCCGAGCGCTGAAGCGAACAGGAATCCGGGCGCGGCGGCGAGTGGGCTGACTCCGAAGGCCTCGGTCAGCGCGTGCAGCGACGCCGGCACCTGACCGTCCCAGCGCATGGATGCGAAGAACACCGCCACCGGGAAGGCCACCACGATCAGCGCGAGGGCGAACAGGGCGGTCAGCTCACGCGAGCGACGCTCGGGGAGGAAGAGCGCGCCGAGCGCCATCCCGATGCGGGCGACGAGGACGGTCGTCACGGCGCCGACCGCGGTCATCAGCACCGCGAGCGCCCAGGGCGTGCCGGCGCGCACCGCGACGATGCCGACGCTGATGTAGACGGCGAGCAGCGCGAGACTGGGCACGCTCACGAAGGCCGCGAGGAGCAGGACCCACGGCATGCGGCGCTCATCGACGCCGAACACCGCGAAGCGGCGCGGGTCGAGTTGATCGGTCGTGCCGACCAGCACCGGACCCACGAGGAAGCCGAGCAGGATGGCCGCTCCCCCGAGAACCGCGACGGTCCGCGCACCGGTGACGGGCGCATCGGCCAACGAGAGCACGGCGACGCAGACGGCAGCCGTCACGGCGATGACCGCAGCGAGGGTGATCAGGGTGCGAAGCCGGCGTTCGCCACGCAGCGATCCGAGGAGGAGTGCGAACCTCAGTCGGAGAACATGTGCAGCCATTCG
Organism: Microbacterium sp. PI-SA-G; assembly: GCF_057215335.1. Lineage (NCBI taxonomy): Bacteria > Bacillati > Actinomycetota > Actinomycetes > Micrococcales > Microbacteriaceae > Microbacterium > Microbacterium sp. PI-SA-G. Next base: position 3,658,926 of record NZ_CM170103.1, on the reverse strand, counting down.
AGCCCCTCCACCTCTCCGATACCACCGGAGAGCTCGACGAACCGAGCCTCGAGCGTCTGTCCGGCACGCACCTCGTCGATTGTGCCCTCGGCGAGCACCTCGCCACCGACGATGATGGCCACGCGCGAGCACACGCGCTCGACGAGGTCCATGCCGTGACTCGACAGGATCACGGTTCCGCCGTGCGCCACGTAGGCGCGGAGGATCTCGAGGATGACGGCGGACGACACGGGGTCGACGGACTCGAACGGCTCGTCGAGCACCAGCACCCGGGGAGAGTGGATCATCGCGCCGGCGAGCATGATCTTCTTCGTCATTCCGGCGGAGTAGTCCGATACGACGCGGCTGAGCGCATCGCCGAGGTCGAAGGCGCGCGCCAGGTCGGCGGTGCGCTTCTCGATCACGCTCGAGGCCAGACCGCGCAGCAGGCCGTAGTAGTAGAGGAGCTGTCGACCGGTGAGACGATCGAACGTACGCAGGCGATCGGGAAGCACGCCCATGACCCGCTTGGCCGCGTTGGGCTGCGCCGCCTGGTCGATGCCGCACACGGCGACGCTTCCCTCGTCAGCCCGCAGCAGACCCGCGACGATCGAGAGGGTCGTCGTCTTGCCGGCGCCGTTGGGACCGACGATCCCGTAGAACGACCCGGCGGGCACGGTGAGGTCGATGCCGTTCACGGCCCGGTTCTCGCCGAAGTGCTTCACCAGACCGCGGATGCTGAGCGCGTCGGCGACTGCGGTCTCAGGGACATCGACGGGTGTGCCCGCGGCATCCGCGACGGCGTCGTCGACCGGCTCAGGCTCGTCCGCTTCGTCCACGGGCTCGTCCGCTTCGGACACAGGCTCGTCCGGCTCCGGCTCCGGCTCCGGCTCGACGACCGGCTCCGCCTCGACGACCGGCTCCGCCTCGACGGCAGGCTCCGGCTCGACGTCCGGCTCCGGCTCGACGACGGGCTCAGCGGTCTGCTCGATCGCCACGGGCGTCGACGCCTCCGCGGGGGCCTCCGACGCCGGGTCGTCCGCGGTCGGGATCGCCTCTTCCTGCGCGCTGGTCGATTCGTCCACTGGTGCCCCTGTCTCAGCGAGGACATCGTCCACGGCTTCGATCCGCTCGACGGTGTCGGCGGCCTTCGCGTCTTCTGCGGCTGTCGCTGCGGATTCCGCCTCTGCCGCCGCATCGGCGGCAGCCTGGGCGGCAGCCTTCGCGGCAGCAGTCCTCGCCGCGGCCGTGCGTGCGGCCGCGGTCTTCGCTGAAGCGGACTTCGACGCCGACGTGCGTGCCGCGGTCTTCGCCGCCGCCGCTTTGGCCGCTGCGGCCTTCGCCGCCGCGGTCCGCGGTGCGGAGCTCTTCGGGGTCGTCGCGCTGCTTCCCGTCTTCGTGGCAGTCGTCTTCGCCGCAGTCGTCTTCGCGGCAGTCGTCCTCGCCGCAGTGGACTTCGTAGCTGCCGCCTTGGCTGCCGCCGCCTTCGCCGACGCGCTCTTGGCCGCCGTGCTCTTGGACGCCGTGTTCTTCGCGGCCGTCACCCGCGGGGATGTCGACGTGGCGGCGGTGGTCTTCGCCGCTGCGGCACGCCCCGCCGCCGAGGCCGGGAGCGGCTCGATCACGACGTCGACAGAAGGAGCGGCCTGATCGGCGGCAGCCTTCTTCGCGGATGTGCGCGGATTCGCAGGAGGGAGCTTCACCGGCGCCTTCCGGGCTGCGGGAGCGCTTTTCGCGGCATCCTGAGCCTTCTCGGCGGCAGTCGAAGGGTTCTGGGAGTCATCCACCTGGTCGGTGCGGTCGTCAGGGGAGGAAGTCACCGTTCTACGGTATCAACCGGTGGGGACAAGCCAAGGTTCCGCGACACAATCGGCCGCGCGATTCGCCGATCTGCGCGTTTTGTGCCCTTGACCGACCCTGGGTGTTGGGTGTGTACTCGATCACGAAACGGCAACAGGACCGATAAGCCTCGGGCCTTCTCCGTCCACATGGCTAGCATGAAGACGGCACGAAGAAGTGTCCGGTCGGTGAACCGGCCCTTAACGCACTTTCTTTTTAGGAGCACTCGTGACTCTTCAGACCGTCATCCTCGCCGCCGGCATGGGCTCGCGCCTCGGCCGCGCGCTGCCGAAGCCGCTCACCGAGCTCAGCGACGGACGCACCATCATGCGCCAGCAGCACGACAACATCCGCGCCGCCTTCGGCTCCGACGCCCGCATCACCGCTGTCGTGGGCTACCGCGCCGAGACGATCATCGACGCGTTCCCCACCGCGAACTACGTTCACAACGAGCGCTACGACGAGACCAACACGTCGAAGAGCCTGCTGCGTGCCCTCGCGGCCACCGGCAAGAGCGGCGTGCTGTGGATGAACGGCGACGTGGTGTTCGACCCGATGATCCTCGGCCGCGCGGCCGCGTACATCGAGCGCGACCAGTCGTTCGTCACCGTCAACACCTCCAAGGTCAGCGACGAAGAGGTGAAGTACACGGTCACGGCCGAGGGCTTCATCGACGAGCTGTCCAAGACCGTCAAGAACGGTCTGGGCGAAGCGGTCGGCATCAACTACATCTCTTCCGCGAACAAGCGCGCCTTCATGCGTCAGCTGCAGCGCGTCGAGGATCAGGACTACTTCGAGCGCGGCCTCGAGCTCGCGATCGCCGAAGACGGCCTGCTGCTCGAGCCGATGGACGTCTCCGACCTGTACGCGGTCGAGGTCGACTTCGCAGAAGACCTCGAGCGGGCCAACCTGTTCGTCTGACCTGAGGTCCTCGACCTCGCAGAACGCCGGGAGCCGCATCCGTCACGGATGCGGCTCCCGGCGTTTTCGCGGACTGCCTCCCTAGGATCGGGGGATGGCAGCCAAGGTGCACAAGATCCACTCCCTTCCGGACAGCGCTCCCTGGGATCAGGGGCTCCCGCCGGTGGGATCACCGGAGCATCCGATGATGGTGCGCGGCCTCGACCGTGTGCTCTCCATCCAGCGCCCTCTCGTCTTGGCGCACATCCGGAGCATCCGGCTGCGCAACCCGCAGGCCACCCCTGCCGAGATCATCTCGATCCTGGAGCGGCGCTATCTCGCGGCGGTCACCACCGGTGGCGCCGCCGTAGGAGCCACCGCCGTGGTCCCGGGCATCGGCACGGGCGTGACACTCGCGCTCTCGGGCGTCGAGACGCTCGGCTTCGTCGAGTCCACCGCGCTCTTCGCGCAGTCGGTCGCCGAAGTCCACGGCATCGCGATCGCGAATCCGGAGCGGGCGCGCGCCCTGGTGATGACGCTGATGCTCGGCAAGGAAGGCGTGGACCTCGTCAGTCAGCTCGCCGGACAGGTGGCCGGGCGCGGGTCGAGCCGCTCGTCGTACTGGGGCGAGATGGTCACCAAGTCGCTGCCGCGCGCGGCCGTCGGTCCCCTGGTCGACCGCCTCAAGAGTATGTTCGTCCGGCAGTTCGCCGCCCGCGGCGGCGCGTCGTTCCTCGGCAAGGCGCTTCCCTTCGGCATCGGCGCCGCGGTCGGCGGTGCGGGCAACCACATCCTCGGCCGACGTGTGCTGACGACATCGCACCGGGCGTTCGGCACGCCGCCCGTGATGCTCCCGATCGAGCTGGAGCCGGTGGATGGCGCCGAGAAGACGGAGCTGCGGATGCTGCGGGGCGCACGATTCGCGGGCACCGCCGTGGCCGGTGTGGCCGGCACGGCGGCGCGGGGCGTCGGCTGGGCCGGTCGCAAGGTCGGCTCGCTCACCACTCGCCGCGACCGCGGAGCGACATCGGAGCTCGGCACCGGTGCCGGCAGCGGCGACCACGAGCTGCGGGACGGACTCGGCGACGACGTCTCCCCCGCCGACCGCTCGCGCTGACGTCTTCACGGCGACGCCAAAGGATCGCTCGACCCGTTGTGGCGAGCATCCAACGGACGAAGCCGAGCCGACGCTAGGGTGGAATCCGTGACGGACAAGCCCGACCTCTTTACCACCGCCGGCAAGATCGCGGATCTGCGCGCTCGCTACACCGAGGCCGTCGTCGACGCCGAGGCGAAGGCGAAGGACAAGCAGCACGCCAAGGGCAAGATGACCGCCCGCGAGCGCATCGAGCTACTGGTCGATCCGGGCAGCTTCGTCGAGTTCGACGAATACGTGCGGCACCGCACCACCGCCTTCGGCATGGACCGCTCGCGTCCCTACGGCGACTCCGTCGTCACCGGCGTCGGAACGATCCACGGTCGCACTGTCGCGGTGTACTCGCAGGACTTCTCGACCTTCGGCGGCTCGCTCGGCGAGGTCGCCGGCGAGAAGATCATCAAGATCATGGAGTTCGCTCTCGCCGGAGGGATGCCGTGCATCGGCATCCTCGACTCCGGCGGAGCGCGCATCCAGGAGGGCGTGGTCGCGCTCGGCAAGTACGGTGAGATCTTCCGCCTGAACACCCGGGCCTCGGGCGTCATCCCCCAGATCTCGATCATCATGGGCCCCGCCGCCGGTGGTGCGGTGTACTCCCCTGCCCTCACCGACTTCGTGATCATGGTCGACAAGACCAGCCAGATGTTCGTCACCGGCCCGGACGTCATCAAGACCGTGACCGGCGAGGACGTCGGTATGGAGGAGCTCGGCGGCGCACTCACCCACAACACCCGCTCGGGCGTCTCGCACTACCTGGCCGAGGACGAGGACGACGCGCTCGACTACGCGCGCACCCTTCTGAGCTTCCTCCCGGACAACAACATGGCCGAGCAGCCGACGTACGAGGGCGTGTTCGAGTTCGAGACGACCGACGCCGACCGCACCCTGAACACGCTCATCCCGGACTCGGCCAACCAGCCGTACGACATCCACACGGTGATCGAGCATGTCGTGGACGACGGCGACTTCCTCGAGGTGCAGCCGCTGTTCGCACCCAACATCGTCATCGGCTTCGGCCGGGTCGAGGGGCGCACCGTCGGCATCATCGCCAACCAGCCCTCGCAGATGGCCGGCACGCTCAACATCCAGGCCGGCGAGAAGGCCAGCCGGTTCGTGCGGTTCTGCGACGCGTTCTCCATCCCGATCGTGACGCTCGTCGACGTGCCGGGATACCTTCCGGGCACCGACCAGGAGTGGGAGGGCGTCATCCGCCGCGGCGCCAAGCTGCTCTACGCCTACGCCGAGGCGACGGTTCCCCTGGTCACGGTGATCCTGCGCAAGGCCTACGGCGGCGCCTACATCGTGATGGGGTCGAAGCAGCTCGGAGCCGACGTCAACCTCGCCTGGCCCACGGCCGAGATCGCAGTCATGGGTGGCCAGGGTGCCGTGAACATCCTCTACCGCGGCGAGATCAAGCGAGCCGAAGAGGCGGGCGAAGACGTCGCCGCCGTACGCACGCGTCTGGCCAACCAGTACACCTACGACGTGGCCTCTCCCTTCCTCGCCGCCGAGCGCGGCGAACTGGACGGCATCATCGAGCCCGCCAACACCCGGGTCTCGATCGCGAAGTCGCTGCGCGCCCTCCGCGGCAAGCGCGCCGATCTGCCGCCGAAGAAGCACGGGAACATCCCGCTGTGAGCGCGCAGCCCGACGAGCAGCCGCTCACGCTCGACATCACGCGCGGGAGTGCGACCGAGGAAGAGCTCGCGGCGCTGATCGCCGTCGTCAGCGACGCGTACGCGAGCGAGGCATCGGAGGCGGTCGCGCCGGAGCCGCAGGTCTCCGCGTGGGCGCGCACCCAGCGCCCGTTGCGGGCGCCGTTGCGGCGCGACATCCCGTGGGGTCGGTTCTCGGGCTGACGCCGCGTGTCGCGCCCGCGGAGTGCACAGCTCAAAGGCGCGGGCGTCGGAAGCGCAGCGTGACCAGCTGGAACGCACGCAAGTCCATCACAACGTGCTGCCCGGACACGGATCCGAGGGCGGTCGGGGTGATCTCGCGCTCGATGAGATCGGTCTCGAGCACGCCGTCGAATGCGAACGCCGTCGACACGGTCGCCGATGCGCGACCACCGTGCGCCTCGTAGATCCGCACGATCACGTCGCCGCTGCGATCCTCGGCCAGCTTGACGGCTTCGACGACCACCGCATCCGACGAGCTCACAAGCAGCGGCTCGACCGGTCCTGCGCCGCGGATGGAGCGCGTCGGCAGATTGAGCCGGTAGCCCTCGCGCACCGCGTCGGCAATCGATGCGCCCGGACGCACGCTCACGCGAAAGGTGTGCTCGCCCTGATCCGCATCGGGGTCGGGGAACAGCGGCGCGCGCAGCAGCGACAGGCGCACGGTGGTCGCCGTGCCACCGCCCGCCCGCGGGTTCCGGGTGATGTCGTGGCCGTACGTGGCGTCGTTCGCCACCGCCACACCGAACCCCGGCTCGCCGACGTGCACCCATCGGTGCGCCACGGTCTCGAATCGTGCGGCATCCCACGACGTGTTGGTGTGCGTGGCCCGATGCACGTGCCCGAACTGGATCTCGGAAGTCGCTCGATCGGTGTGCACGTCGAACGGGAACGCGAGTTTCAGCAGCTTCTGCCGTTCTCGCCAGTCGACGGTCGTCTCGATGTCGAGCGCCTGGGCGTCGGGATACAGCGACAGGGTCTGCGTGATGCGCGAATCGCCCACGGCACGCAGTATCCGAACCACCGCCGCGGAGGCGTGCGGCACGATGTCGAGCGTCTGCATGTCGGTCACATCGACCGCATGGCGACGGTAGTGCGCATCGATGTCCCACGCATCCCAGCGCGTCGGCGTATCGCGGTGCAGCTGGAGCAGGTTGCCCCGCTCGCCGGCTGCGATCGCCTCGCGACCCGTGGCACGCACGACGAGCGACGTGATCAGCCCGTTCTCGTCGATCGACACCGACAGGTGCTCGTTCTGGAGCGTGATGCCGTCCGGCCCGCGTTCGGCGGTGGCGCGGCCCTGGGCGGGGAGCGCCACGGAGATGCCCATCGCCGCGGTCGCACCGTGTGCGTACGGCCCGGCGTTGGCACGCAGCTCGATGTCTCCGGCGCCGGCGACGACCGCGAGCGACTCCGCGACGAGCGCCTCGGTCGATGCGAGCACCTCGGCGTAGTGGCGTTCCGCCTCGCGATGCACCCAGGCGATGGAGCTCCCGGGGAGGATGTCGTGGAACTGCTGCAGCAGCACGGTCTCCCACGCCTGCTGCAGCGCGTCGTACGGGTACGCCGACCCACGCAGCGCCGCCGCGACCGCCCACAGCTCGGCCTCGCGCAACGCGTGCTCGGCGCGTCGGTTCCCGCGCTTCGTGCGGGCCTGAGAGGTGTACGTGCCGCGGTGGAACTCCAGATACATCTCGCCCGTCCACACCGGCGGGTCGACGTACTCCGCCTCGGCGGTCTCGAAGAAGCGCCGTGGCGTCGAGAACGTGACGGTCGGCGAGCCCTCGAGCGACCGCAGCCGGTCTGCCGCCGCCAACATCTCGCGGGTGGGGCCGCCCCCGCCGTCGCCGTACCCGAACGGCACCAGCGAGGTGTTCGCGCCACCCTTCTCGGCGAAGTTCCGCTCGGCGTGCGCCAGCTCCTCGGATGTGAGACGGGCGTTGTAGGTGTCGACCGGCGGAAAGTGCGTGAAGATGCGGGTGCCGTCGATGCCCTCCCACCGGAAGGTATGGTGCGGCATGACGTTGGTCTCGTTCCACGACATCTTCTGCGTCAGCATCCATCGCGAACCCGCTGCGCGCGCGATCTGCGGAAGCGCCGCCGAATAGCCGAAGGAATCAGGAAGCCAGACGTCGAGGGGCTCGACCCCGAACTCCGCGAGGAAGAACCGCTTGCCGTGCAGGAACTGCCGCGCGAGCGCCTCACCGCCAGGCAGGTTCGTGTCGCACTCCACCCACATGCCGCCCGCCGGGTGGAACCGGCCCGCCGCGACCGCGGCGCGCACCCGAGCGAAGAGCTCGGGCTGATGCTGCTTGATCCAGGCATACTGCTGCGCCGAGGAGGCGGCGAATGAGAACTCCGGGTGCTCCTGCTGCAGCGACAGCACGTTGGAGAACGTGCGCGCGACCTTGCGCTGCGTCTCGCGCACCGGCCAGAGCCACGCGGAGTCGATGTGCGCGTGGCCGACGGCATGCACCGCGTGGGCGGAGCCGTGAGCGGGGCGCGCCAGCACGTCGGTGAGCTCGCGTCGCGCGGCCTCGAGGGTTCCGCGGATGTCGTCCGGGTCTGCGGCGTCGACCATGCGCTCGAGCGCCGCGAGGATCTCCGCCCGCCGGGAGGACGCCTCGGGCGATTCCCGCATGAGTCCGAGGAGCGCCGTGACGTCGTACACCAACTCCTGCGCGGCCAGGTCGCGGATCACGATGTCCGCCCGCCGCAGCGGGTAGAGCGGCTCGTCGTCGACAGTGGCGAGATCGCCGAGCGGCGTGGGACGGAAGTCCCATCCGCCCGCGACGTCGGGGTTCGCGGCGGCCTCGAGGTACAGCTCGATCGGATCGCCGGGGGCGGCGGCGAGAGGCACATGCGCATTGCGCGGTTCGACTGCTTTGACGATCGTGCCGTCGGCCCCGTAGACCGTGCCCTCCGCCTGGAATCCGGGCTGCGCGTCGCTGAAGCCGAGATCGAAGACCAGCTCGGCGCGCTGCCCTGCCCCGACGGCCGGCACCACACCGGTCACACACATCCACATCGTGCTCCACGCCGGTCCCCACCGCGTCCCCACGCGGAAGGGCGTGTACTGCTGCGTCAGAGCCTCGGCGAAGGCCACCGGCTCACCCGGTACGCGCCAGACGGCGAGGTCGAGCGGCATCGAGCGGATCTCCACCGCGGGCTGCAGACGTTCCGACACGAAGCGGCGCACTCGCGCTTCGACGAGGGCGGCATCTTGATGCATCGGGGGCTTCCGGTCGAAGGCGTAGGTCAGACACTACCTCGACGATGCTTCACGCTGTCAAAAACCTTCCGCGGCTCTTCGAGCGGCGGCGCTCAGGCGTCGAGCAGCAGCGCGGATGTCCGCGGTGTCAGGACCGAGTCGAGCACGACGCACGCCGCGCCGACCGCGCCCACGTCATCACCCACGACCGTTCCCTCGACGGCCAGCGCATGCACCGCGCGCGTGGCGCTGAGTCGCTCGAGACGCCCCGGGAGCTCCGCGAGGTACACGGGCGCGAGCCTCGACCAGAACGGCCCGCCCAGCACGACGCGATCCACATCGAGCAGGTTCGTGAGCACGGCGACCACGACCGACAGGTGTCCGGCCGCGGCCCGCAGCACGTCGATCGCCGCGGCATCCCCGGTGTCTGCCCGCGCACACAGCTCCGCGAGGCGGGTGTCGACGGCCTCGGCATCGTCGCCGTCGACCTCGTCGGTGAAGACTCCGGCGCGCTGCGCCTGCTCGACGATGGCCTGCGGCGTGCACATGACCTCGACGCATCCGCGTGAGCCGCACAGGCAGGGCGGTCCGTCGGGGTCGACGATGATGTGGCCGAGCTCGCCGAGGTTGTGGGAGCTGCCGCGGACCACGTCGCCGTCGCGTGCCACCGACGAGCCGATGCCCGTGCCGAGGTAGATGAAGACGAACGAGTCGTCGGCCGCGCCATGATGCGTCCACAGCTCACCCACGGCGGCGGCAGTCGTGTCTTTCTCGAGCGTGACCGACATGCCCACCTTCTCGGCGAGCGCGTCCTGCAGGGCGACGCGCTCCCACCCGTCGAGCTTGGGCGGGTCGACCACCATTCCGCGCGCGGCGTCGAGCGGGCCCGGCGCGGCGACACCGATGCCGGCGATGCGCGTGCGGTCGATGCCTGCGGCATCGAGCAGTGCCTCGATCGTCTCGGCCATCGCGTCGACGATCCGCTGCGGATCCTTGGCGGGTGTTCGCATCGTGCGCCGCTGGACGACTGTGCCCGCGAGATCGAGAAGCACGAAGGTCAGGAGGGAGGGGTCGAGGTGCACGCCGACCGAGTAGCGACTCTCGGCGACCAGGCGCAGTGTCACCCGGGGCTTGCCGGGACCGTTGATCGTGCGGCCCGCCTCGGCGATCAGGTCGTCGTCGAGGAGGCGCCGCGTGATGTTCGTGACCGTCTGCGCGGACAACCCCGTCGACATCGCGAGCTCGGTGCGGCTCAGGCCGGAGACCGAGCGCCTGATCGCTTCGAGGATCACGGATTGGTTGAAATCTCCCATGCGGGGGAGGTTGGTTCCGCGACGCATTGCCATCCCTCAATCCTCCCTCATCCGGGGGATGAAGATGTCCCCCAAAATACCTACATACATTGTTTGATCAACCGAGCAGACTAAACAGGACGCTTCGCGTTTCGGCTGTTCTCTCTGTCACAGGGTAGATAGACGCAGAACGGTCACCGCGGTCGGTTTTCGGGTAACTGGCCGCATGGCGAGGGGTGTGCGGCTCAGCCGCCCCCCTCGCCCACTCCCTTCCTCGGCCCCGGCCTCCTCCCCCGGTCGGAGCCGCAGGGTGTGCGCTCATACCGCGGACGGATCGCGCTGGATCTCGTGGAAGAGATCGACGTCGTCGTCGTCCCGCGAGCCCGATCGCGCCCGACCCACGACGGTGACGGCGACGCGAGGGTCGTTCGAGGACCGGATGATCAGGCGCGCGGCGTGCGAGGTGGAGACGACGACAGCCAGCTCGTCGCGGATCTCGGCGCGACGATCCTCGTCGATGCCCTCCAGCCCGCTCTCGTCGAACACCGTCACGACGACACCACGGCGGCGGGCGTCTTCGATCGCGTCCCGGACGTCGTCGTTGAGGAGGTCGGCTCCGCGCAGCTCGTCGCGCAGGCGCCCTTCAGCCAGACGCGCCTGCAGACGCTCGTCCTCGGTGAGGTCGCCCCGCGAGGCGACGACCCGCCCCAGCACGGGGCCGGCGACCGCGAGGGCGAACTGGGTGCGCACCCGTCGCTCCCGCTGGCGCACCAGCTGCGTGGCGTGCCACGCCGAGACGGCCTGCTGGATCTCGGCGAGACGCTCGGTGTCGCGGATCGCGCGATCCCAGAAGAACACCAGGAGTCGGGCGATCACCAGCCACATGATCGAGCCGACGAGGCCGAGGTTGAGCGCCACACCGATGCCGAGGTACGCCGCCGACGTCGCCACGAGCATGAGGAGCGTCCCCCAGCCGAACAGGAACCGCCGCCGGACGATGCACACCACTCCGAGGATTCCGAGCCCGCCGATGTACGAGGTGGCGTACGGAGCCGTGCGTGAGGCGTCGTCGAGTGACATCGTCACGAGCGTGGGAATGGTGGCGCTGGCGGCCACGCAGAGCCAGGCGACCCAGAGCGGCATCTGCAGGGAGGTCGCGGAGTTCCACAGGATCGCGATGTTCACCACGACCAGGAAGAGCACCGTCGCCCCGACCATCAGCAGGGGCGAGGACGGCTGCGGCACCCACCAGAGTGATCGCGCGGCGAAGTAGAGCGCGAAGCCGACGGCGAGTGAGGTGGCGACACTGCGCACTGTGCGGTTCACGAGCGCTCCCATCCGAGGGTCACGGTGGTGCCCTGGGGCCCCGAGACGATGTCGGCGGTTCCGGCGACCCCCGCCATGCGGGCGATGATCGAGGCGCGGATGCCGAGTCGGTCCTCGCCGATGCCGTCGATGTCGAAGCCCGGTCCGGTGTCGGAGATGGTCACCGCGATCCCCTCGTCGCCGTGCGCGGTGGCGCTGATGTGCAGACCTCGCCCGTGCGCGTGCGAGACCGCGTTGCCGATGGCCTGACGCGCGGCGAGCACGAGGGCACGCGCGGCGCGACCCGGGATCAGCCCGACGCCGCCGCCCTCCTCGACCAGCGCGTCAGCGCCCAGCTCGGAAAGAGCACGGCGCAGCTCCGCCACGATCTGCGTGATGCCGACGGGCTCGTCGCTGCCCTCCTGGGCGACGGCGGCCTCGGTGTTCGCCAGACGCGTCAGCGCCTCGCGCGCCATTGCCACCGCGAGCTCTCTCGCGCGCTCGCTCTCGGCCCGTTCAGCGGCGATGAGGGCGGCGAGCACGCTGTCGTGCATGAGGGCCGACATCGCGATCCGCTCTTCCTCGGCGGCGGCTGTCGCTGCGGCCGACGCGTAAGAGGCGACGGCCCGCCCGCGGGCGTCGTCGACCCCGGCGGCGACCGAGCGGAACATCCACCCGAGGGAGATGATCACGATGCCGAGGATCAGCGTGAACGAGACGTCGAACGCGGTGGTGACCCAGAACTCGGGCGTGAATCCGCCCTCCACGAGTCGCACGTATCCGTACACGAACGGCATCGCGACGGCCCAGGCGAACTGGATGCGCACGGGGAACGCCAGCATCGCCGCGACGACGCCGACGTTGACGAGGAAGAAGATCCACGGCTGGCCGCCGGCGGCCCCCGGGGACACGACGGTCGGCCACGCGGCGAGCGCCAGCAGGTACGCGATCGCGAAGGAGCCCGATGCGACACGCACCCCGCGTCCGACCAGGCAGGCGATGAGCATCGCGACCAGCGGCACGTTGACGACGACGACGACCACGATGTGCGCGACATCGGTGTGCGACATCGCCCCGAGCGCGGCGAGGAAGGCCTGAGTGCCGAACACGGCCGATCCGATCGCGACGACCGTGGCGAGGATGCGCTCCATCCGCTTGCCGGTGAAGCGCTCGAACTCGGTCTCCGCCGTGCCAGGAGACGGGATCTTGCTCCAGGCCTCCCGGATGCTCAGCGGTTCAGTGGCCACTCGGGTCCCTGTCCGTCTCGACGATCCCGTCTTCCATCGCACGGCGCAGCAGGTCGACCTTCGTGGGAGCGGGACGGCCGACCTCGACGTACTTCACCCGGATGCGGGTGATGTTCTCCTTGGCCGTGGAGTACGCGACGCCGAGTCGTTCGGCGACGGCCTTGAGGGGCAGGCCGGTGGCATACAGCCGCAGTACCTCGCGTTCGCGGGTGGACAGCTGCGCGTCGGCGAAGTCGCGATCGCCGTCGACGGCGCTGGCCCACTCGACGTTGTTGAGGGCTTCGCCTCCGGCGACCGTGCGGATCGCATCGAGCACGTCGTCGAGGGTGGAGGATTTGCTCACGACACCCGCGGCCCCCGCCGACAGGGCTTCGCGGACGGCGGCCGGCCGGTCCGCGACGCTGTGGATCACCACGTTCGCACCGTCGTTCACCAGCCGCGACACGTTCTCGGTCACCGTGGACCCGTCGCCGAGCGTGAGGTCGAGCACGACGACCTCGGCTGACTCGGTGCGCGATGCCGCGCGCCAGTCGAGATAGGCGCTCACCGAACTCCCGGAGAAGACCACGGTCTGCGAGTCGCGCGCGAACGCCGCCTCGAGACCCAGGCGTACGGACTCGTGATCATCGATGAGGGCGACCGTGCTCATCCGCCCAGCCTAGTGAGTCGGCGACGCAGAACGACGCGCCACCGACGCACGGCGTCAGCGGGTGAGCAGGGCGATGACCTCGAAGTGGTGCGAGTGCGGGAAGAGATCGAAGGCGCGCAGCGTCTTCACCTGCCAGCCGAGGCCGCGGAACGTGCCGAGGTCGCGCGCCAGAGCCACCGGGTCGCATGCGACGTACGCGATCGCCTCGGGTGAGAGTGCGTGCACCCCTTCGACGACCGTGCGGCCGGCGCCGGCGCGCGGCGGGTCGAGCACGATCGCACCAGTGCCCTGACGATCGGTGACACCGTGCAGGAACCGGTCGACGCGCGCGGTGACGGCCGAGATCTCGAGCGGCGCGAGGTTCGCCAGCGCGTGCTGGGTGGCGCGCTTGCTGGATTCGACACTGACGATCTTCTCTGCGCCGAGGTCAGCCAGGGTCGCAGCGAACAGCCCCACGCCGCCGTAGAGGTCGTAGTGCGTGGATGCCGGGTCGACGTGGCCGTCGAGCACGCCGTAGACGGCGGCGTCGAGGACCGATGCCGCACGCGGGTGCACCTGCCAGAAGCCACCCGCGTCGACCTCGAAACGACGGTCGTTCACCATCTCGTGGATGACCTCGGGCTCGGGACGACGCCCGCCGCGACCCCGCGCAGGCTTCGCGCCGTCCTCATGACGGATGATCCGCACCACGCCGTCCGCCGGCTCGACCAGATCGATCCGGCCTGCTTCGCCCCCGTTCAGGCGCCGCGCGGCGGCAGCGATCGCGGGGCGCGCGAGCGGATGACTCGAGACGGGGATCACCCGGTGGCTGCGTGCGGCGTACGGACCGACGTTGCCGGCATCGTCGACGTGCAGCGTCACGCGTGTGCGCCATCCCGTGCCGTCACCGGAATCGACCGGCTCGATCTCGGGAACCTCGAGTCCGCCGCCCGCGAAGCGGTCGAACGCCTCGGACAGCACCTGCTTCTTCAACGCGCGCTGGTGGGCGAGCTCGATGTGACCGAGATCGGCTCCGCCGGGACGCTGCGCCGGGTCGTTCGAGACGTCGGCCTCCGCCCAGATGTGCGGACGGCGGTGCTCAGACGCCTCGAGCACCTCGACGGTCTCGGCGCGCCAGAAACTGCGGGAGTCGGCTGCCTCGTCCTGAGGATCGAGGAGTCGGGCGCGCACGCGCTCGCCGGGGATGGCGTCGGAGACGAACACCACGCGCCCTTCGTGCCGGGCGACGAAGGTACCGCCGTGTGCGATTCCGGTGATGTCGAGTTCGAGCACGTCGGCAGGGGAGGAAGTCATCCTTCGAGGATACGGTGGTGCACATGCGCGTCTGCCTCGCTTCCACGTCTCCCGCCCGTCTGATGCTGCTGCGCCAGGCCGGCATCGAACCTCTGACGCTGTCGCCCGACGTCCATGAGGAGGATCTCGCGGCCGCTGCGGCCGAGGTCCGTGGCGCGGAGCTCGCGCCGGCGGAGCTCGTGCTGCTGCTCGCCCGCGCAAAGGCGGCGGACGTCGCGCATCGGCTCGCGGCCGAGGGCTCGTTCGACGGGATCGTGATCGGCGGGGACTCGATGTTCGAGCTCGATGGACGCGTCTACGGCAAGCCGTACACCGCCGAGGAAGCCACGCGGCGCTGGCACGAGATGCGCGGGGCCACCGGCATCCTCCACTCCGGCCACTCCGTCTTCCGGGTCTCCCCCGGCGCCGAGCCGGTGGAGGCGACGGCTACGGCCGAAGCGGCCGTCACCTTCGCCGACGACATCACCGACGAGGAGATCGCCGCCTACGTCGCCTCGGGCGAGCCGCTGCTCGTCGCGGGCGCCTTCACCGTCGACAGCCTCGGCGGCGCGTTCATCACCCGCGTCGACGGCGACCCGTCCACGGTGGTGGGCATGTCGCTGTCGACCGTGCGGCGCCTGGCGACCGAGCTCGGCGTGACGTGGACCTCACTGTGGACCCCGAAACTCGACGCCTGAGTCGTAGGACCCCCTCCACGTTTCCGCGTCTTTCTTGTGGAGAGTCGTCAAGGGGATCGGAATCCTTCTCGCTAGGCTGACAGTCATGCCTGCTATCGCCAAGGTGCTCATCGCCAACCGCGGCGAGATCGCCGTCCGCATCATCCGCGCCGCTCGGGATTCGGGGATCGCCTCGGTCGCCGTGTACGCCGACCAGGATCGCGACGCCCTCCACACCCGGCTCGCCGACGAGGCCTACGCGCTCAGCGGGTCCACGAGCGCCGAGACCTACCTGCAGATCGAGAAGATCCTCTCCATCGCCCGTCGTGCCGGCGCCGACGCCGTGCACCCCGGCTACGGCTTCCTCGCCGAGAACGCCGAGTTCGCCCGCGCGGTCATCGACGCCGGGATGACCTGGATCGGCCCCTCACCCGAAGCGATCGAGGCCCTCGGCGACAAGGTGACCGCGCGTCACGTCGCCGAGAAGGTGGGCGCGCCGCTTGCTCCCGGAACGCCCGGCCCGGTCGAGACGGCCGACGAGGTCATCGCGTTCGCGCAGGAGTTCGGACTCCCCATCGCCATCAAGGCCGCATACGGCGGCGGCGGACGCGGCCTGAAGGTCGCCCGCGAGCTCGACGAGGTCGCCGAGATGTTCGAATCCGCCACGCGTGAGGCCGTGGCCGCGTTCGGCCGTGGCGAGTGCTTCGTCGAGAAGTACCTCGACAAGCCCCGCCACGTCGAGACCCAGTGCCTCGCCGACGCGGCCGGCAACGTCGTGGTGATCTCGACGCGCGACTGCTCGCTGCAGCGCCGTCACCAGAAGCTGGTGGAAGAGGCCCCCGCGCCCTTCCTCACCGACGAGCAGAACGACCTGCTGTACTCGGCCTCGAAGGCGATCCTGAAAGAGGTCGGCTACGTGGGTGCCGGCACCTGCGAGTTCCTGATCGGCGCCGACGGCACCGTGTCGTTCCTCGAGGTCAACACCCGCCTGCAGGTCGAGCACCCCGTCTCCGAAGAGGTCACCGGCATCGACCTGGTGCGCGAGCAGTTCCGCATCGCGGCCGGCGGCACCATCGACTACGACGACCCGACGCCGCAGGGCCACTCCTTCGAGTTCCGCATCAACGGCGAGGACCCCGGTCGGGGCTTCCTGCCGCAGCCGGGCCCGGTGCACGTGTTCAAGACCTTCGGCGGTCCCGGCATCCGTCTCGACTCCGGCGTGACTGCGGGCGACACGGTCTCGGGCGCCTTCGACTCACTGCTGGCGAAGATCATCGTCACGGGCAAGAACCGCGAAGAGGCGCTCGAGCGCTCGCGTCGGGCGCTCGACGAGTTCGAGGTCGCGGGCCTGCCCACCGTGCTCCCCTTCCACCGCAAGGTCGTGCGCGACCCGGCGTTCACCGCGGAGGGCGGCCGCTTCGGCATCTTCACCCGCTGGATCGAGACCGAGTTCGACAACGACATCCCCGCCTGGGACGGCGAGCTGGACTCCTCCCCCGCCACCGGCGGTCGGCACACGGTCGTCGTCGAGGTCGGCGGCAAGCGCCTCGAGGTGAGCCTGCCCGATCGGGTCGCCGTCGCCGCCGGCACCGCGGGTCGTCCGGCCGCCGTGCCGCCGTCACGGCGCAGCCACGCCACCACCGCGAACGCGGGAGCTGCGGGCGACGCGGTGAAGTCCCCCATGCAGGCCACCGTGGTCAAGGTCGCCGTCGAGGAGGGGCAGCAGGTCGTCAAGGGCGACCTGGTCGTCGTCCTCGAGGCGATGAAGATGGAGCAGCCACTGCAGGCCCACAAGGACGGCGTCGTGGGTGCCATCAACGCCGAGGCCGGGAGCACCGTCTCGGCCGGGCACCAGCTGCTCACCATCAGCTGACCCTCCGACATACGCGAACGGCGCCCCACCGAGGTGGGGCGCCGTTCGCGATTGCTCAGGAGATGTTGAACAGGTGCATCGCCCGGCTCGCGTCGGTGATGCTGCTCGACAGCGAGGGGTACGCCGCGAACACGCGCGACACCTGGTCGACGGTCAGTCGTCGTTCCACGGCCACCGCGAGCGGGTAGATCAGCTCCGAGGCCTTCGGCGCCACGATCACACCGCCGATCACGGTGCCCGACCCCTTGCGGGCGATGATCTTGACGAACCCGTCCTTGATGCCCATCATCTTGGCGCGGGGGTTGGCGGCCAGCGGCAGCTTGTAGACCAGTCCGTCGGCGACGCCGTCCTCGACATCCTTCTGCGAGTAGCCGACCGTGGCGATCTCAGGGGCGGTGAAGATGTTCGACGTGATCTTGATCAGGTCGAGCGGGATCACGATGTCGCCGAGCGCGTGGAAGACCGCGGTGCGGCCCTGCATCGAGGCGACGGATGCCAGCGGGAAGAAGTTCGTGCAGTCGCCGACCGCGTAGACGTTGGGCACCGAGGTGCGGGCGACCTTGTTGACCCGCACGTGACCGGAGTCGTCGAGCTCGACCCCCGCTTCCTCGAGGCCGATGCCGGCGGTGTTGGGGATCGAGCCGACCGCCATCAGGCAGTGGCTGCCCTCGACCGTGCGGCCGTCGGAGAGCGTGACGACCACCCCGTCCTTCGTCGCGGTGACCTGGTCGGCACGAGCCTTGGAGAGGACCTCCATGCCGCCGCGCTTGAACACCTTCTCGAGCACGCTCGCGGCATCCTGGTCTTCACCGGGGAGCACCTGCTCGCGGCTGGAGACGAGAGTGACCTTGGCGCCGAGGTTCATGTACGCCGAGGCGAACTCCGCCCCGGTCACCCCCGAGCCGACCACGATGAGGTGCTCGGGCAGCGCCTTCATGTCGTAGAGCTGGGTCCACGTGAGGATGCGCTTGCCGTCGGGCTTGGCGGTGTCGAGCTCGCGCGGCGACGCACCCACGGCGACGATGATGGTGTCGGCCTCGACGCGGTCGAAGTCCGTGCCGCCCTGTCCGGTCGACACGACGATGGCGTTGGGCCCCTCGAGACGGCCGTGCGCGGAGAGGATGCGCACCCCGGCATCCATCAGGGTGGAGCGCATGTCCTCGGACTGCTGACCGGCCAGTGCCACCAGCCGCTTGTTGACGGCGGCGAGGTTGATGGCGATCTCGGGCTTCAGCGGCTTGCCGTTCTCGCCCTTGGCGTAGAACTGCACGCCGAGGTCGCTCGCCTCGGAGATCGCGACCGCGGCATCGGCCGTCGCGATCAGGCTCTTGGAGGGTACGACGTCGGTGAGCACGGCTGATCCGCCCACTCCGACGCGTTCGACGAGGGTGACCTCCGCTCCCAGCTGGGCGGCGGCCAGGGCCGCCTCGTAACCGCCGGGACCGCCGCCGAGGACGGCGACGCGCTGAGTGCGCTCGAAAGTGGTGGAAGACATGGAAACCATTGTCTCGCAATCCTGGCACCGGAGCCTGCACCTTCCTAGAGTGGATCCATGCCCGAGACACTCACGAACCCCCTCGACGACCCATCCGCGAACCCGTTCGAGGTTGCCACCCAGGCCGCCGCCGACATCGCGCGCCTGACCGGAGTCGAGAATCACGACATCGCCCTCACCCTCGGCAGCGGCTGGGGCAAGGCGGCCGACATCATCGGCGAGACCATCGCGACGATCCCCGCGACCGAGGTCACCGGCTTCTCGAAGCCCGCGCTCGAAGGGCACAGCGGCACGCTGCGCAGCATCCGCACGCCCGACGGCAAGAACGTGCTCGTGATCGGCGCACGCACCCACTACTACGAGTCGCACGGCGTGCGCCGTGTCGTGCACAGCGTGCGCACCGCCGCCGCGACCGGCGCCCGCATCATGGTGCTCACCAACGGCGCCGGCGGCATCCGCGAAACCTGGACCCCCGGCCAGCCGGTGCTGATCAGCGACCACATCAACCTCACGGCCGACTCGCCGCTCGAAGGGGCGACGTTCATCGACCTCACCGACCTGTATTCGCGGCGCCTGCGCGACATCGCCCGCAGCGTGGACTCGAGCCTCGACGAGGGTGTCTACACGCAGTTCCGCGGCCCGCACTACGAGACACCGGCCGAGGTGCAGATGGCCAAGCACATCGGCGGGCACATCGTGGGCATGTCGACCGCGCTCGAGGCGATCGCGGCCCGCGAGGCGGGGATGGAGATCCTCGGGTTCTCGCTGATCACGAACCTCGCCGCCGGCATCCAGAAGACACCGCTCAGCCACACCGAGGTGATCGAGGCGGGCCGAGAGGCCGAGCCCGTGATCTCGGCGCTGCTCGCCCGCGTGGTCGAGGCGCTGTGAACGACGAGCTGCTCGCGCAGGCGCGCGCCTGGATGCGCCAGGACCCCGACCATCAGACCCGCGACGAACTCGCCGCCCTCATCACCCGCGCAGCCGGTGACGACCCCGCAGCGATCGCCGACATCGCGGACCGCTTCCGGTCTCGCCTGGCGTTCGGCACGGCCGGGCTGCGGGGCGAGCTGGGTGCCGGCAGCAACCGGATGAACCGTGTGCTGGTCGCCCAGGCCGCGGCTGGTTTCGCCGCGTATCTGCGCGAGCGCTCGGGGGACGCGACGCCGACGGTCGTGATCGGGTACGACGGACGCCGCAACTCGCGCGTGTTCGCGACCGATTCCGCCGAGATCTTCGCCGGCGCCGGGCTGCGGGCGATCCTGCTCCCCCGCCTGCTTCCCACGCCGGTGCTCGCGTTCGCGGTCCGCCACCTGGGTGCGGATGCCGGAGTGATGGTCACGGCGAGCCACAACCCGCCCAACGACAACGGGTACAAGGTCTATCTCGGCGGCGCCGACCTGGGGTCACAGATCGTCGCCCCGGCCGATGCCGAGATCGCGGCGCACATCGCGCGGGTGGCGGCGGCGGGCGACGTGGGCGCTCTGGCCCGCTCCACGACCTATGAGACCGCCGGAGACGACGTCGTCGAGGCGTATGTCGCGGCCACCGCGGCGGTCGCCCCCGCGCCGGCCTCCGCCGCCGACCTGCGCTGGGTCTACACGGCGATGCACGGCGTCGGATGGGAGACGCTCTCGCGCATCCTGGCTTCTGCCGGCTATCCGCAGCCCGCCGTGGTCGACCAGCAGCTCCGACCCGACCCCACCTTCCGCACGGTGTCGTTCCCGAACCCGGAGGAGCCCGGCGCCATGGACCTGGCCGTCGCGCGCGCCCGTCGCGCGCGCGCCGACTTCATCCTCGCGAACGACCCGGACGCCGACCGACTCGCGGTCGCGGTACCCGATGATTCCGCCTCTGACGGGTGGCGCCGACTGACCGGCAACGAGGTCGGACTGCTGCTGGGTGCACGAGCGGCGAGGGCGGCCGCAGGGACTCCCGGCGCCTCGCTGGCGTGCTCGCTCGTCTCGTCGCCGGGCCTCGGTGCCGTCGCGGCCCACCACGGACTCGACTTCCACGAGACACTCACCGGGTTCAAGTGGATCTCGCGTGCGCCGGGAATCGTGTTCGGATTCGAGGAGGCGCTGGGCTACCTCGTGAACCCCGAGACGGTCCGCGACAAGGACGGCATCTCGGCCGCCGTCGCGATCCTGGGTCTCGCCGCCGAGGCGCGGGAGCGCGGCGCGACGCTGTCGACCCTGCTCACGGAGCTCGGCGACACCTACGGTCACTTCGCCAGCGGCCAGGTGTCGGTGCGCGTCGAAGACCTCACCATCATCGGGACCGTGATGTCGTCGCTGCGCGCGACGCCGCCTACGCGCATCGGTGAACACGAGGTCTCCTCCGCCGAAGACCTCCTCCACGCGCCGGAAGGCCAGCCCTCGGGCGACGTGCTGCGGTATCGCCTGTCCGACGGATCGCGCGTGATCGTGCGACCGAGCGGCACGGAGCCGAAGCTCAAGGTCTACATCGACGCGAAGGGCGACGACGCGGCGCACGCGCAGACGGCGGTCGCCGCGCTCGAGGCTGGAGTGCGGGCACTGCTGGACGAGCGGTCGTAGCAGGACTGGCTCCGCGCGGGTGCTGGCCCCGGCCCGCCCCGCGCGGATAGCATCGGGAACATGCTCCGCCGCCACGTGATCATCAGCGCGCACAACGGCGTGCACGCCCGTCCGGTGGCCGAACTCGTGCGGGTGGTGCAGGCGCACGGCCGCACCGTCACCCTGCGCACCGCGGGAGGCACGTCGGTCGATCTCGGCAGCGTGCTCGCCGTGATGGACCTCGGGCTCGAGCGCGGCGATGCCGTCGAACTCGAGACCGCCGACGCCGCGGGCGCCGTCTCGGTGCTCGACGCTCTGGCCCGGGTGCTCGACCCGCGCAGCTGAACGCTCAGCCGTCGATGACCGAGACGAGCTCGTCGAGGAAGGCCTCGAAGCTCGATGAGCGGCGCACGATCCGCTGCACGCTCTCGCGCTCGCTGAAGACCTCCACGAGCTGCTCGAAGACAGTCTGGAACGCGGCCCGGTCGCTCTCGCTGAAGGCGGCGAGCGCCACGACCTGCACGCGCCCGTCGCCCCATGCGGCAGACCCGTCGGCGACACCGATGGCGATCGCGGTGCGACTGGCCGTCATCTGCAGTGCGTGCGGCACGGCGAGGGCGTCGGTGAATGCAGTCGACGACATCTGCTCCCGGGCGATGGTGTTCTCGATGTAGTCCTCGCCGATGAGCCCTGCGCGCACCAGGCGCTCTCCGAGCAGTCGGATGATCGCCTCCTCTCCCGCGTCGGGCAGCGGAGCGATGAACGCGTCGGCGTGGAAGTAGCGCGCCAGCTCGCCGCGCAGGCGGGTCAGCCGGCGCGCGCGGCGCAGCCGCCCGGCCGCCGACTGCACGCGGTCGACATCGGCGTCTGTGAGGAACGGCTGGATGCGCACGAAGCGGTCGCCCGCAGCACCGGGTTCGATCGTGCTCAGCACGAGGTCGGTGTCGAACGAGCTCCAGTCGGGGTCGACGTTCGTGACGACGCTGGTGACCTCGATCGCCGAACCGAGCGAGCGGTCGACACTCGAGCGCAGCAGCTCGTGCAGCTCGTAGTAGCCGGGGCAAACGATCGTGGCGGTGAGGATCGACTCGGCCTTGCGGCTGCGCTCCAGCCGCCCTCCGACGTGCATCGCGATGTAGGCGATCTCGTCGTCGTGGATGGGCGCGCCCAGACGATCATGCAGGCCGCTCGCGATCGACACCGCGACCTCGAAGATCATCGGGTACGAGGTCTTGAGCGACCGCGTGAGCGGGTTGCGGGTGAGCCCGCTCTCCTCGGCGCGGCGCAGCAGGTTCTGCACGTGCAGGGCCAGACGCAGGATGAACGTCTCGTCGTCGAGGTCGACCTGGTAGTCCTCGGCCGCGCGCCGCACCTCGGCTCGCACGGCGGCGTCGACCGCGGGATCGACGCTGCTGCGGGCGACGTCGCCCCGCGCATCCTCACCCGGGGCGACGATGCGGGTGAGAACGAGCGACGCCAGGTGTCCGCTGTCGCCGTCGCCGAGAGTCACGGCGAAGTGCTCGGCGGCGAGACGGGCGATCACGGCGCCCACGCGCGGGATCTCGGCTCGCGCGCCCGCGGGTCCGGACTCGAGCGCGTGCCCTGATGCCACGCGGTCCGCCGCGATCGCGATGTGCAGCAGCACGTCGGAGATCGCGAGCTCGTTGACGAAGTAGCCGAGCGCCCCGAGCTCGCGCACCAGCGCGGACTTGAACGGCGCGACGGCGTGCGGGGCGACGGCGCTGCCCGAGAGCGCGCGGCGGAACGTCTCGGGGTGGAACGACGCGGCATCCATCTCGTCATGCGCGAGACGACTGAGGAGTCGTCGCTGGGCCGCCTCGTTGCCCCGCAGCCGCACGACCTCGCGATCGCGTTCGAGCGTCAGATCGGTGCCGTCGAGCAGTCCGCGCACACGCGCGAGGTCGGCCTCCAGCGTCGCCTCGCTGACGTGCAGTTGCGTCGCCGTCTCGAACACGTCGATCCCGTCGGGGAGATCGAGCAGCGTGCGCACCAGCCCGTGCAGCCGGTCTCGCGGCGCCGACTCTCCCGACTGCCGTGTGCGCAGTGCGTCGCGGGCGCCGGCTCCGGCGCGGTACCCGGCGGGCCCGGACTCGACGGCATCCGCAGAGGCGGTGCGGGCGTTGAGTGCGGCGACGTAGCTGCGGATGCTGCGCGGGGTGACGCCCAGCACGTCGGCGAGGGTGCCCGCGGTCGCCCATCCGCGCTGGCGCAGCAGGTGCGACAGCAGCTGGTCCTGGCGCTGACGCGACATGATCCTCCTGCTTTCCCCCGTGCTGACTGCACCGTCTCGACGTGTCTCCATGATGTCAGGAACCGGAGGGGTGCGCGCGGAAGCCGAGGTTCCGCGGGGGCGGAAAGGAACCTGGTGGTGACGGGGACCGATGTTTCACAGACTGTTAGCAGGAAGGTGGGAAAGATCGATGAGGATCCTCGTGGTGTGCGGTGCCGGCGCGTCCAGCACCTTCGTCGCCCAGCGACTGCGTCGTGCCGCTACCGACGCGGGTCTCTCGTGGGACGCCTTCGCCGGAACGGAGACGTCTGTCATCGACGGCGACCACGACCTCGTCCTCCTCGGACCGCATCTCGCCGACCGCCTCACCGCGATCCGCAGTCGCGTGAACGCGCCGGTCGCCCTCCTCCCCGACGACGTCTTCGCCGATCGGGACGGCCTGCGCACGCTCGCGCTCGCCCGCACTCTTCTCACCGACGTCCGCACCACGGAAGGAACACCATGACCGCCACTCGCACCGTCCGCATCGGCTCATCCCACGGGCTGCACGCTCGCCCCGCGAAGCTGTTCGCGCAAGCGGCGAAGGAGTCCGGCATCCCGGTGACCATCGCGAAGGACTCCGGCAAGGCGGTCAACGCCGCCAGCATCCTCGGTGTCATCGCCCTCGCGATCGAGCACGGCGACTACGTGACCCTCACGGCTGAGGGCGACAACGCCGAGACGGTGCTCGACACGCTGACCGAGCTGCTCACCACCGACCACGACCAGGACTCCGCCGGATGAGCACCCTTCGTGGAGTCGGGATCGGCCTCGGCGTGGCGCAGGGCCCTGTCGTGCGCATGACCGAGGCGATGCCCGCGCCCGAGCAGACGCCCAGCACACGCGGCGCCGACGAGGAGCGCACCCGGGTGCGCGATGCCGTCGCCCACGTCGCACGGGAGCTGAACGACCGCGGTGCCGCGGCCGGCGGTTCGGCGCAGGAGGTACTCGAGGCGCAGGCGATGATCGCCGAGGACCCGACGCTCCAGGACGAGGTCGATGCCCGTCTCGACACCGGTGCCACGGCGGAATGGGCCGTGCACGACGCCTTCGCGGGCTTCCGCGCCACGCTCGAAGCTGTCGGCGGCTACCTCGGCGAGCGCGCCGCCGACCTCGACGACATCGCTCAGCGCGTGCTCGCGCGGCTCCGCGGCGTCGAGGCGCCGGGCGTCCCGAACCCGGGGCATCCGTTCGTCCTGGTCGCTCGCGACCTCGCCCCCGCCGACACCGCACTCCTCGACCTCGACCAGGTGCTCGCGCTGATCACCGTCGACGGCGGTCCGACCTCGCACACCGCCATCCTGGCGCGCGAGAAGGGCATCGTCGCGATCGTGGGCGCCGTCGAGGCGAAGTCACTCGAGACCGGGCGGTCGGTGATCGTGGATGCCGCCGCCGGTGTCGTGACGATCGATCCGAGCGACGACGAGAAGGAGCGCGCCGCACAGCGCTCGGCCGCTCGACAGGCCGCGGATTCCGCACCTCCCACCCCGGGCGCTCTGGCCGACGGCACGCCGATCCCGCTGCTGGCGAACCTCGGCAAGCCGTCGGACGCGGCCGACGCCGTCGAGCGCGGAGCGGAGGGCGTGGGGCTCTTCCGCACCGAGTTCCTGTTCCTCTCGGCGCAGCGGGCTCCGACGGTCGAGCAGCAGCGCGAGTCGTATCGCGAGCTCCTCGCCGCGTTCCCGGGGCAGAAGGTCGTCGTCCGCATGCTGGATGCCGGTGCCGACAAGCCGCTCGCGTTCCTGAACGACGCGCACGAGGAGAACCCCGCGCTGGGTCTTCGCGGACTCCGTGCGCTGCGCGCCAGCGAGGACATCCTGCGGGAGCAGCTCACGGCTCTCGCCGAGGCGGATGCCGCCACCGACGCCGACCTGTGGGTCATGGCGCCGATGGTGACCACCGTCGAGGAGACCGCCTACTTCACCACGCTCGCTCGCGAGTACGGGCTGAAGACCGCCGGTGTCATGGTCGAGGTGCCCGCGAGCGCGCTGCTCGCGGACCGGGTGCTCGCGCACGCCGACTTCGCCTCGATCGGCACCAACGACCTCACGCAGTACACGATGGCCGCCGACCGGATGCTCGGTTCGGTGGCCGGATTCCAGGACCCGTGGCACCCGGCGGTCCTCCGCCTGGTGCGCGAGGTCGGGGACGCCGGTGCTCGCGCCGGCAAACCCGTCGGCATCTGCGGCGAGGCGGCGGCCGACCCGCTGCTCGCCGTGGTCCTGGTCGGTCTGGGAGCGACGAGCCTCTCCATGGCTCCCGCGGCCCTGTCCGATGTCCGACTCGCGCTCTCCGAGCGCACCCTCGACGAGTCCCGACTCCTCGCCGAGGCCGCACTGGCGACGGACGACGCCGCCAGTGCACGTCACGCTGCGGCGGAGGCCGCGGCATCCCTCCCCCTTCACCAGAAAGAGACGACATCATGACGACGACGTCACCGGCCGCGCAGAAGACGCGCGGCCTCCGAACGGGCGTGCAGAGGTTCGGCACGTTCCTGTCCGGAATGATCATGCCCAACATCGCGGCCTTCATCGCGTGGGGCTTCATCACCATGCTCTTCATCCCCGCCGGATTCTTCGGGGTCGACAGTCCGTTCGGCTGGCACTGGTATCCGGTCGCCGAGATCATCGGCGGCGGAGGCGACTCGGCCGTGATCGGCTGGCAGGGCGCGATGACGGCCCTGTCCGAGGGCGATGGCGGCAACTTCGCCGGCTACGTCGGACTCGTCGGCCCGATGGTCACCTACCTGCTGCCCCTGCTGATCGCCAACACCGCAGGCCGCATGGTCTACGGCGAGCGCGGCGGCGTCGTCGCGACGATCGCCACCATGGGTGTCATCGTCGGCACGAACATCCCGATGTTCCTCGGCGCCATGATCATGGGCCCGCTCGCGGCCTGGATCACCAAGCAGATGGACCGCCTGTGGGAGGGCAAGATCCGCCCCGGCTTCGAGATGCTCGTGAACAACTTCTCGGCCGGCATCCTCGGCATGCTCCTCGCCATCCTCGGCTTCTTCGCCTTCGGCCCCGTGATGCTCGGCATCAGCGCCGTGCTCGGTGCGGCAGTCGACTGGCTCGTGTCGCTGAGCCTGCTGCCGCTGGTGTCGATCATCGTCGAGCCGGCCAAGGTGCTGTTCCTGAACAACGCCATCAACCACGGCGTCTTCACGCCGCTGGGCATCGAGCAGGCGGCCGAGACCGGCAAGTCGATCCTCTTCCTCATCGAGGCGAACCCCGGCCCCGGCCTCGGTCTGCTGCTGGCGTTCACGTTCTTCGGGGTCGGTGCCGCCAAGGCGTCCGCTCCGGGAGCCGCGATCATCCAGTTCTTCGGTGGCATCCACGAGATCTACTTCCCGTATGCACTCAGCAAGCCGACCACGATCCTCGCGCTGATCGCGGGTGGCGCGGCCGGTGTCACCACCAACATGATCCTCGGCGGCGGACTCGCGTTCCCCGCCGCTCCCGGCAGCATCATCGCCGTGACCGCAGCCGCGGTCGGCGGCGGCGTCGGCAACCTGCTGGTGGTCTACCTCTCGGTGGTCATCGCCGCCGTGGTCACCTTCCTGATCACCGGTGTCATCCTGCGGGCCTCGCGCAAGCGCGACCTCGAGGCCGAGGGCGACAGCTTCGGCGCCGCCATCGCGCAGACCGAGGCGAACAAGGGCAAGTCGTCCGCCGCGATGGACGCCCTGCGCGCCTCGTCGGGCTCGGCAGCCGCCGGCACCGGCGCTGTGGCGACCGACCGTCGCATCTCGAACGTCGTGTTCGCCTGCGACGCCGGCATGGGCTCCTCGGCGATGGGCGCCAGCGTCCTGCGCAACAAGTTCAAGAAGGCCGGGGTGGAGGGCGTCACCGTCACCAACCAGGCCATCGCGAACCTCGACGGCACGGCCGATCTCGTGATCACGCAGCAGCAGCTGACGGACCGCGCGCAGGCCCAGTCGCCGAACTCGATCCACGTGTCGGTGGACAACTTCATGAACTCCCCGAAGTATGAAGAGGTCGTCGAGATGGTGCGCGAGCAGCGCGCCACCGACGTATGACCAGCATCGACGCGTGACAGACCCGGTGGGGCGGATGCCACGGCGTCCGCCCCACCGCCACCACTCCTGAAAGGAAAAACCATGAGCGTTCTCTCTCTCGACCAGGTCCGCATCCACTCCGGCAGCGTCACCCAGGAGGCGGCCCTGCAGGAGGCCACCGACATCCTCGTCACCGCCGGCGCGGTCACCCCCGCCTACGTCGACGCGATGCGTCAGCGAGAGGAGACCGTCTCGACCTTCATGGGCAACGGGCTCGCGATCCCGCACGGTACCAACGAGACGAAGGACGCCATCCTCGGCTCGGCCCTGTCGGTCGTCCGCTACGACGGCGGTGTCGACTGGGCAGGTGAGCAGGCCACGTTCGTGATCGGCATCGCCGGTCGCGGTGACGAGCACCTCGAGATCCTCTCGCAGATCGCGATCCTGTTCTCGGATGACGACGACGTCGCGAAGCTCAACGCCGCGCAGACTCCCGACGAGCTGTACGCGCTGCTCTCCGCGGTGAACGACTGATGGGCGACGAACGAGCGATGAAGGCCGTCCACTTCGGCGCGGGGAACATCGGACGCGGGTTCGTCGGGTTGCTGCTGCACGAGGGCGGCTACGAGGTCGTGTTCTCCGACGTAGCCGACGCCCTGGTCGACGCGATCAACGCCACAGACTCCTACACCGTGCACGAGGCCGGTCCCGGCGGCGTGGACCACGTGGTGACCGGGTTCCGCGCGGTGAACAGCCGCACCGACCCCGACGTCCTCACGCAGGAGATCGCGACGGCCGACGTGGTCACGACCGCGGTGGGCCCGACCGTGCTGCGTTTCGTCGCACCCGCGATCGTCGCCGGTCTGGCCGCGCGCGCTCCCGAGGCTGCGCCGCTGCAGGTCATCGCCTGCGAGAACGCGATCGGGGCGACCGACCTGCTCCGCGACGAGATCGAGAAGGCGGCGGCAGCGGATGCCGCATCGCTGCTCTCGCGCGCGGTGTTCGCGAACACGGCCGTGGACCGCATCGTGCCCGCACAGGCGCCGGGTGCCGGTGTCGACGTCACGGTCGAGCCGTACTTCGAGTGGGCGATCGAATCCGGCCCGTTCGGCGGCGCACTGCCGAACATCCCGGGCGCGCACTTCGTCGACACGCTGGGCCCGTTCATCGAGCGCAAGCTCTTCACCGTGAACACCGGGCATGCGGCGGCTGCCTACTTCGGCGCGCAGCGGGGCATCGAGCGGATCTCCGACGCTCTGGCCGACGACGAGGTCTCGGCCCGCGTCACCGCGGCGCTCGAAGAGACGTCGGCCGTGCTGGTCGCCGCGCACGGACTCGACCCCGACGATCTGGCGCAGTACCGGACCACGATCCTCGAACGCTTCCGCAATCCGCAGCTGGTCGACACCGTGCAGCGGGTCGGACGCCAGCCGCTGCGCAAGATCTCACGCAACGAGCGCTTCGTCGGACCGGCCGCGATGGCCGCGGAGCACGGTCTCTCATCGACCGCCCTGGTCGCCGCGGTCGCCGCCGCGCTGGACTTCGACGACGCCGACGACGAGCAGTCCGTCGAGATGCAGCAGCAGCTGCGCTCCGAAGACGCGAATGCCTTCACCACGCGTGCCACGGGGCTCGATCCCGAGCACCCACTGTTCGCGGCCGTCCGCGATGCCGTGCAGGAGCGTCAGGACGCCATCGCAGTCTCGTGAGGGTGCTTGTGACAGCCCGGTGACGGTCCGGTGAGCACGTAGCCTGGAACCATGCAGAACAAGCGTGGCCGGCGAGTCCTCCGGTGGATCCTCGGCGGTGTGGCGCTGGTGCTCGTGCTCGGTGTCGGCGGCATCCTCATCTGGAGCCAGGTGGGAGTCATGCCGGCCGAGCGCGCACCGCTCGCGAGCGTGCAGGACAACCCCGCGATCACCGTCGACGACGCCGCACAGGGCATCGTGCTCTCGCCGGCGGCCGGTGAGTCCGACACGGGGCTGGTGTTCGTGCCCGGCGCGAAGGTCGACCCGTGGGCGTACGCGGCGATCCTGCAGGGCCTCGCCGAGGACGGCGTCACCGTGGTCATCACCCGGCCGTGGCTGAACCTCGCCTTCTTCGACCCGCGCGGCCTCGACGACTTCACCTCGGCCGCACCCGAGATCGACACGTGGGCGGTCGGCGGTCACTCCCTCGGCGGCGTCCGCGCGTGCCAGCTCGCCGCCGACGCGGAGGCCCTGGTGCTGTTCGGCTCGTACTGCGCAAGCGACGTCTCGGACACCGACCTGGCGGTGCTGAGCCTCGCGGGTTCCGAGGACGGCCTCTCGACCCCGGAAAAGATCGCTGCGGCTCGTGACCTGCTGCCGGCCGACGCACAGCTCGTCGAGATCGAGGGCGCGTCACACGCCTCGTTCGGCGACTACGGGCCCCAGTCGGGCGACGGCACCCCGAGCCTCACGAGCGACGAGATGCACGAGATCGTCACCGGATACCTCGACGACTTCGTGTCACAGAGTCTCAGCGGACGCTGACCCCTTCGCCCCGCGGAGCGCGCTCAGCCGATGCGCTTGATGAGCGCGTCGAGACCCATGCCGTAATCGATGCGCACCACGGGCAGGTCGAGCTTGTCGGTGCCGATCCCGACTGTTCCGGGCTCGATGCTCCGCGCCATCTCGAAGCCCGCCTGCTGAACGCCCTGCTTCGCCGTGTCGTTGTAGTGCCCGAACGGATACGCGATCACTTCGCGCGCACCGAGCACATCGCCGGAGGTGTTCAGGTCGGCCGCGATCTCGTCGGCGGTCAGGTTCGTGATCAGTCCCTTGCCGTTCGCGCCGGCCTTGTGCATGTCGTGCGTGTGCGAGCGGCGGAGCACGTACGGCGACGGAGCGGGATCCTGGCGATAGGCGGTGATCATGAACGACGTCGTGAGCACCTTGTACTTGTCGACGACCGGAACGGCCAGATCGAACCAGCTCTGATCCGCGTCGTCGTCCGTCACGATCACCGACCGGGCGGGCAGGAACAGACGTCCGTCGATGAAGGCGCTCAGCTCATCCCAGGTCGGCAGGTAGAAGCCGGTGGTGGCGATGTGGTTCATCTGGGCGTCGAAGTCGCCGATGTACGCGTAGTTCCCGCGCAGCCAGCCGCTCTCCCCGTCGGGGTTCGCCGTGAACTGGTGGTACATCAGGATCGGGATCTGCGCCGCCTCGGCGACGTTCTCCTCGGGCGTCTTCCAGGCGCCGACGAGCTCGATCTGCTGGTCGGTGCACACCACCGGGTCGGCGCCGTTGACACGCGCGGCGGGTGTCACGGCGGCGGCGTCGGCCGCGGTCGGGTACCAGCCGGCAAAGACGAAGCCTTCGCGGCTCGGGATGGGCAGGCCCTGATAGAGCGCCCCCTGATGCTGCAGCATCGGCTCCAGCGCGATGCCGTCGCCCGAGAACGACGCTGCACACGCCGCCGGATCACCCGAATCCGCCACCAGCTGCTCGGCCGGTGACAGCGGATGCCCGATGGCCGTCGCCTGCGCGCGCGGCACCGGCTCCGGCGGCGTCCTGTTCAGCCACACGGCGGCGCCGGTTCCGACGCCCCCCGCGATGACGACAGCCGTGATGATCGTTGCGATGACGCCCCCGCGTCGCCTCCGCCTGGCAGTCACGATCAGGCTTCGAAGCCCTCGGCGATCATCTCGACGAGTTCTTCACGCTCCTCGACCGGCAGGAAGGCGGCTGAAGCCGCGTTGAACTGGAACGCCTCGAGGTCGTCGAGGTCGTACTCGAACGCCTCGACGAGCAGCGCCAGCTCCCGCGTCAGCGAGGTGCCGCTCATCGTGCGGTTGTCGACGTTGACCGTCACGGCGAAGCCGAGCTGGTACAGCAGGTCGAAGGGGTGGTCGACGAGCGTCTTTCCCCATGCGGCGACAGCGCCGGTCTGCAGGTTCGACGACGGCGAGAGCTCCAGCGGGATCTCTCGATCACGCACCCATCGGGCCAGGTCGCCGAACTGCACCTGCACCTCGTCGCCCTCTTCCGTGACGACCTGCAGGTCCTCGGCGATCCGCACACCGTGGCCGAGTCGCAGTGCGCGTCCGTCGATGAGCGCGGAGCGGATCGAGTCCAGCCCTGCCGCCTCTCCGGCGTGCACGGTGACCGGGAAGAAGTTGTCGGCGAGGTAGTCGAAGGCGTCGCGCGACTGGGAAGCCGGGAAGCCGTCCTCGGGGCCGGCGGTGTCGAAGCCGACGGCTCCGCGACCGCGGAACGACACCGCGAGCTCGGCGATCTCCCGGGCGCGGCCGGTCTGGCGCATGGCGGTGATCAGCTGACCCACGCGGATGCTCTTGCCTGCGCGATCCGCGGCCTCCTCGCCCTCCTCGATGCCCTGCTGCACCGCTTCGACGGTCTGCTCGAGCGTCAGCCCGCCCGTCAGGTGCTGCTCGGGCGCCCAGCGCATCTCGCCGTAGATCACACCGTCGGCGGCGAGATCCTCGACGAACTCGCGGGCGCCGCGGGTGAGGGCGGCAGCGGTCTGCATCACCGAGATCGTCACGTCGAAGCTCTTCAGGTACTCGACCAGCGAACCCGCGTCGCTCTGCGAGCGGAACCACGCGGCGAGCGCCGTCGGGTCCGAGGCGGGGAGCGCGATGCCGGCCGCGTCCGCGAGCTCGATGACCGTCGCGGGGCGCAGACCGCCGTCGAGATGATCGTGCAACGACACCTTCGGCAGGCTGCGCAGTGACGCGCCCTGGATCGTGACGTCGCCGTCGGGCTCGATCGACATGGTGGTCCTCTCAGAGTGGTGCAGGGAGGCCGCCGAACGGCCAGACCCAGCCTATGCCGTGATCCGCTCCCGCACGATCGGGCCACGCGCCGGAGCCTCGGCGCCGAGCTCCCAGGCACCCTCCAGCGCCTCGAGAGCGCGCGGGAAGCGCGCCTCATCGGCGGCCGAAAGCGTGAACAGCGGCTGACCTGCGACCACCCGGTCACCGGGCTTGGCATGCAGGTCGATCCCGGCTTCGAAGACGACGGGGTCCTGCGCCCGGGCGCGACCGGCACCGAGCCGCCAGGCGGCGATCCCGAAGGGCAGGGCGTCCATGCGGGCGAGCACGCCGTCTGCGGTCGCCGTGACGACGTGCGTCTCGCGCGCGGTCGGCAGCGGCGCGTCGGGGTCTCCGTCCTGGGCGCGGATCATGGCCTTCCAGCCGTCCATCGCGCGGCCGTCGTCGAGCGCGCGCTCCACGTCGGCGTCGGGCTGACCGGCCAGTGCGAGCATCTCCTTCGCGAGCGCGATCGTGAGTTCGCGCACATCGGCGGGGCCACCGCCGGCGAGGATCTCCACTGACTCGCGCACCTCGTTGGCATTGCCGATCGCGAGCCCGAGCGGCACATTCATGTCGGTCAGCAGCGCCGTCGTCGCCACACCCGAGTCCGTTCCGAGCGCGACCATGGTGCGGGCGAGCTCGCGCGCACGGTCGATGTCCTGCATGAACGCACCGGAGCCGAACTTCACGTCGAGTACGAGGGCGTCCGTGCCCTCGGCGATCTTCTTCGACATGATGCTCGAGGCGATCAGCGGGATCGCCTCCACCGTGCCGGTCACGTCACGCAGCGCGTAGAGCTTCTTGTCGGCGGGGGCGAGACCCGAACCCGCGGCGCAGATGACCGCGCCGACGTCGCCCTGCATCTGCGCGAAGATCTCGTCGTTCGACAGCGCGGCGCGCCACCCGGGAATCGACTCGAGCTTGTCGAGCGTGCCGCCGGTGTGACCGAGCCCCCGACCGCTGAGCTGCGGGACCGCCACGCCGAAGACGGCGACGAGCGGCGCCAGCGGCAGGGTGATCTTGTCGCCCACCCCACCGGTGGAGTGCTTGTCGACGGTCTTCTTGCCGAGGGAGGCGAAGCTCATCCGCTCCCCCGATGCGATCATCGCGTCGGTCAACACGCGGATCTCATCGCGCTCCATGCCGCGCTGGAAGATCGCCATCGCGAACGAGGCCATCTGAGCGTCCGAGACGTAGCCGCGGGTGTAGGCGTCGACCATCCACCGCAACGCGGGCTCGGCGACGACGCCGCCGTCGCGCTTGCTGCGGATGACGTCCACCGCGTCGAAAGGCTCGATGGTCATCTCAATACTCCTCTGGTGCCTGAGCCTGACGAAGGGCGCGCGGCCCGAACGCGTCGGGCAGAACCTCGTCGATCGTGCGGATGCCGGAGACGGTCTCCAGCAGCATGCCGGGCATCGCGTGCTCGAACAGCAGCTGCCGGCAGCGGCCGCACGGCATGATCGTCTGGCCGTCGTTGTTCACGCACACGAAGGCGACGAGCTGTCCGCCGCCCGACATGTGCAGGTCGCCGACGAGCGCGCACTCGGCGCACAGGGTGACGCCGTACGACGCGTTCTCGACGTTGCAGCCCGCGACGATGCGTCCGTCGGCGACCAGGGCAGCCGCACCCACGCGGTAGCGCGAGTAGGGGGCGTACGCCTTGGTCATGGCATCGGTGGCGACCTGACGAAGCTCGTCCCAGTCGATGTCTGTCATTCGATTCGTTCCTTCGTGCTCTCGGACCTAGGACTTGATGTAGGGCTTGCCGTCGGCGGCAGGTGCCCGGATCTGTCCGGCGAATCCGGCGACGGCGAGCAGCGTGACCAGGTACGGCAGCATCAGCATGAACTCGCCGGGGATGGGCGTCTTCAGGATCGAGAGCAGGTTCTGGAGATTCGTCGCGAAGCCGAACAGCAGCGCGGCGAGGGTCGCGCGGATCGGGTCCCATCGGCCGAAGATCACGGCGGCCAGCGCGATGAAGCCGAGGCCGGCGGTCATGTCCTTGCCGAACTGCGGCACCGAGACGAGCGTGAAGTACGCGCCTCCCATACCCGCGATCGCTCCGGCGAGGAGCACGTTCCAGAAGCGGGTGGGATTGACCTTGATGCCCACGGTGTCGGCGGCCTGCGGGTGCTCGCCCACCGCGCGGAGCCGCAGCCCCCAGCGCGTGCGGTACAGGCCCCACGCCACCACGGCGACGGTGATGAACATCAGGTATCCGATGAACGTCTGGTTGAACAGCACCGGTCCGATGATCGGGATGTCGCTGAGCAGCGGGATCTCGACGCGCGGGAACCGCTCGGGGGTGTTGAGCGTCGCCTCGTTCGGCGCGAGGAGCGCGCCGTAGAGGAATCCAGTGAGACCGGTGACCAGCACGTTGAGCACGACACCCACGATGACCTGCTCGACGAGGTACTTGATCGCGAAGGCGGCCAGCACGCTCGCGACGAGCACGCCGCCGATCATGGCACCGATCAGTCCGACGAAGGGGTTGCCCGTGATGCTCGAGAGCAGCGCTGCCGAGAAGGCCCCGAGCAGCAGCTGGCCCTCGATGGCGACGTTGACCACTCCGGCTCGCTCGCCGATGACGCCGCCGAGGGCGCCGAACACGAGCGGGACCGAGAGAGACACGGCCCCGAAGAGCAGGCTCGTGACGGGCACGAGACCTCCGGCCGATGCCCAGACCAGGAACGCGAAGACGGCGAGGATGCCGAACCCGGCCACCAGCCACAGCGAGGGCTTGCGGTAGGTCCAGGCGCTGAGGAATGCCGCGACTGTGAGTACCACCAGCATCCCGACGACGACCCAGAAGGTCGAGACGGTCGGCAGGGCGACGTCCGGCAGCGCGAGCGCGGAGGACTGGTCGGAGAGCCGGAAGCTGCTGACGCCGTCGCGCGGCACGAGCAGGAAGAGCAGAGCGAGCAGTGCGGTGGCGACGGCCAGCGTGATCGGCGTCTTCAGGCGGCGCTCCCGCACGGTGGCGAGCTGCACCGTGCCGTCGGAGGCCTGGGACTGTACGAGCGACATCATGCCGTCACCGCCTTCTTCGCGGCCTTGGGTCTGGCCTTGAGCGCCTTCTCGACGTCGGTCTTGGGCAGGAAGAACACCGAGCGCAGGAGCGGCGGGGCGGCGACGAACAGCACCACCAGCGACTGCACGACGAGGACGATGTCGACGGGGATGTCCTGCGCCTGCATCGAGAACGAGCCGGCCTTGAGCGCCCCGAACAGGATGCCGGCGGCGAACGTCCCCCACGCACGGCTGCGTCCGAGGAGCGCGACGGTGATCGCGTCGAAGCCGATCCCCGCGTCGATCGTCTCGGTGACGCCCGTGGTCACGGCGCCCTGCAGCTGGTTCATGCCCGCGAGGCCGGCGAGACCACCGGCGAAGAGCATCGCGTAGACATAGATGCGCTGCACGCTGATGCCGGCGGCACGGGCCGCGTGGGGGTTCTCCCCCACCGCTCGCATGCGCATTCCGAGCGAGGACCGCTCGATGAGCCACCACACGAACAGCGTCGCGATGACGACGATCACGAAGCCCAGGTCGAGCAGCGGGAACTGCGGGCCGAGGAGCGTCGGGAACTGCGCGCTCTCGGGCGTGGCCGAGCCGAGCGCCTGGTTGGTGCCCGGCTTCTGCAGCAGACCCGGGGTGCGGATCATCCACAGCAGCAGGTAG
Source organism: Microbacterium sp. PI-SA-G (assembly GCF_057215335.1). Lineage (NCBI taxonomy): Bacteria > Bacillati > Actinomycetota > Actinomycetes > Micrococcales > Microbacteriaceae > Microbacterium > Microbacterium sp. PI-SA-G. The sequence continues at coordinate 3,623,028 of NZ_CM170103.1, read as the reverse complement.
TAGGCGATGTAGTTGAGCATGATCGTGAGGATCACCTCGTGCGCACCGGTGCGGGCTTTGAGGAGACCGGCGATCGCGCCCCAGAGCGCTCCCCCGGCGATACCGGCGATCAGCGTGACGGGAATGTGCAGCCAGAGCGGCAGATCGAGCGAGAACGTCAGCAGCGCGGCGACGGCGACACCGATGAGCATCTGCCCGCGCGCACCGATGTTGAACAGGCCGACGCGGAACGCCAGCGCGACGCCGAGGCCGGCGGCGATCAGCGGAGCGGCGAAACCGAGGGTGTTCGTCAACGGGCGGATCTGCGATGCGAAATCAGCCCCGCGCGCGTTGAAGATGGCCCCGCGGAACAGCGCCTCGTAGCCGTTGTACACGGCGTTCCACGCCGCGACGAACGTGTCACCCGGCTGGGCGAAGAAGTACCCGGAAGCCTCCTGCACGTCTTCATTCGTGAGCGCGATGAGGATGCCGCCCACGATCAGCGCGAGCACGATCGCGAGAACCGTCGTCACGGCGCTGCCGCGCAGCATCTCCTTGAGGATGACGTTGCGGCGCGGCGGCGGCGGCACCTCACCCGAGTCGCGCGGGACCGTGCCCGTGCTGGTGGCGAGTTGCTCCGGGGGGATGCCCCTGGTCACATCTCCTGCGCCGGGTGTCGCTCCGCTCACGCGGCCACCTCCCCTTCGGCCGCTCCGGCCATCATCAGTCCGAGTGTCTCCCGAGGCGTGTCGCCCGGGACGATGCCGACGATCGTGCCGCGGTACATGACGGCGATCCGGTCGGCGAGAGCTGCGACCTCGTCGAGCTCGGTGGAGACGACGATCACCGGGATACCGGAATCGCGGGTCTCGATGATCCGCTTGTGGATGAACTCGATCGAGCCCACGTCGACGCCGCGGGTCGGTTGAGCTGCGACGAGCAGGCGGAGTTCCCGGCTCATCTCACGGGCGATGACCACCTTCTGCTGGTTGCCGCCCGACAGCGTCCCCGCCGGCGTGTGCGGTCCCTGGGCGCGGATGTCGTACTCGCGGATGCGCGCCTGCGCGAACTCCTCGAGCGCGGAGCGGTTGATCGTGCCCGCGCGGCTGAACGCCGGATCGTCCGACCGGTCGAGGATCAGGTTCTCGGCGACCGAGAAGCCGGCCACCAGTCCGTCCTCCGAGCGGTCCTCGGGGACGAAGCCGACGCCGGCGTCGAGGATCTTGCGCACGCTCTTGCCGACGAGCTCCACGCCGTCGAGCGTGATGTGGCCTTCGACGCGAGCGGCGAGGCCGACGATGGCCTCGACCAGCTCGGTCTGCCCGTTGCCCTGAACACCGGCGATCGCCAGCACCTCACCGGGCCGCACGACGAAGTCGACGTCGTCGACCACGATCGCGCCGGCGGGGGTGAGAACGCGCAGTCCGGAGACCTCGAGACCGCCCTCGCCCAGACGCGGCGCCTCTTTCTGCACGGTGAGCTCGACCGCTCGGCCGACCATGAGAGAGGCGAGCTCGGCGTTCGTGGCCGTCGGTGCCGCCTCGCCGACGATGCGCCCGAGCCGGACGATCGTGATCTTGTCGGCGACCTCGCGCACCTCGCGCAGTTTGTGGGTGATGAAGACGATCGCGGTGCCCTCTGCACGGAGCTGGCGCATGATGCCCATAAGCTCGTCGGTCTCCTGCGGCGTGAGGACCGCGGTGGGCTCGTCGAACACGAGCACCTTCGCATCGCGCGACAGCGCTTTGATGATCTCGACGCGCTGCTGGACACCGACGGGAAGGTCGCCGACGACGGCGTCGGGATCGATGTCGAATCCGAATCGCGCGGCGACCGATCGCACGTGCTCGCGCGCCTTCGCGATGTCGAGCGTGCCGAGGGCCTTGGTCTGCTCGTGGCCCAGCATCACGTTCTCGGCCACCGTGAACACGGGGACGAGCATGAAGTGCTGGTGGACCATGCCGATGCCGGCCGCCATCGCGTCGCCGGGACCGCGGAAGTGCTGCACCTCGTCATCGAGGAGGATCTCGCCCTCATCGGCCTGGTAGAGACCGTAGAGCACGTTCATCAGCGTCGACTTGCCGGCGCCGTTCTCACCCAGCAGGGCATGGATCTGCCCCGGCTCGACCACCAGGTCGATGTGATCGTTGGCCACGAGAGTGCCGAATCGCTTGGTGATGCCGCGAAGTTGGAGCTTCATATCTGCACCTTATCCAGAGGAGTCATCCAGAAGGGTCGTCATCCGACCACAGTGCGGGGCGAGTGGCAGACTGCTCGCCACTCGCCCCGCACGGAAACGGTTACTGCTTACGGGGAGTTCTCCGACTCGACCGTGATGTCGCCGGCGATGATCTGCTCCTGCAGAGCGGCGATCTCGTCGGTCAGGCCATCGGGCAGGTCGCCCTCGAAGTCACCGAAGCCCGAGAGCTTGACGCCCTCGTTCTCGAGCGTGCCGACGTACGGCGCCGGGTCGAACTCGCCCTCGGCGGCCGCGATGGTCGCGTCGTGGACGGCCACATCGATCGCCTTCATGATCGAGAACAGCGTCACGCCTGCGACGCTCGGGTCGGCGACGGCGAGGTCGCTGTCGACACCGACCATCAGCGTGTCCTTGCCGCTGTCGGCGATGGCCGCCGCGGCGCTCTGGTAGATCGGACCACCGACGGGGAGGATGACGTCGACGCCCTGGTCGAGCACGCCCTGAGCGGTCTGCTTGGCGGTGTCGTTGGCGTCGAAGCCACCCGTGAAGGAGCCCTCCTGGGTTGCGACGTCCCAGCCGAAAACGTCAACCGCGCCCGACTTGTCCTCGTTGTACTTGTCGACGCCGAGGGCGAATCCGTCCATGAAGACGGCGACGGACGGGATCTTCATTCCGCCGAAGGTGCCGACCTTGTTGACGCCGCTCTCTGCGGACCAGGCAGCCGAGGCGTAGCCGCCGAGGTATGCCGCCTGAGCGGTGTCGAACACGAGGGGCTTGATGTTCGGAGCGTCGACGGTGCCGTCGAAGTCGTTGTCGGCGAAGTCGTCGATGATCGCGTAGTCGATCTCGGGGTTCGCGAGAGCGGACTCGACCGTCGCGGCCGAGAGCTTGAAGCCGACGGAGACGATCAGCGAGCAGCCCTCGGAGACCGCGGTCTCGAGGTTCGGCGCGTAGTCGTTGTCGTTGGCCGACTCGAACTCGATCGGGTCGATGCCGAGCTCCTCGGCGGCGCTGTCCATGCCCTCCTTGGCGGACTGGTTGAACGACTTGTCGTTCCAGCCACCGGCGTCGGAGATGAGGCAGGGGATGAAGTCGGAGTCTGCGGGTGCGGCGGAGCCTTCGGGGGCATCGGCCGGAGCCTGGCCGCAACCGGCGAGTGCGAAGATGACGCCGGCGGCGACGGTCGCGCCCAGCAGCTTCTTGGTGGTGGAGATGGTCAACGGATGCCTCCCTCAGAATCCGCGGCCCTCGCGGATCGCTCAAAGTTACCCAGTGTTTCGGCGATCGCGCACTCCGCCGACGTCTGTGCCAGTGAATGGTTATGAACCTGGAATCAACCGACCGATGAGCGACGTGCTCTGCTCATCAGAGCACGTCGCCCCGGCCTGTGAGCTTGAGGGATTCCACCACGCCCTTCACCCGCTGCGCGTGCTCGACGGTCGTGACCAGGAGGGCGTCGGGGGTGTCGACGACGACGATGTCCTTCACCCCGACCAGGCTGATCACGCGCGAGGTCTGACTGACGAGGATGCCGCTGGCGCCGTCGGTGAGAACCCGAGCGTTCGGGCCGAGGACGGCGAGGTCGTTCTTGCGGCCGTTCGTGATGAGCTTGGTGAGGGAGGCGAAGTCGCCCACGTCGTCCCAGTCGAAGTGCCCGGGAACGACGGCGAGCTTGCCGATCTTCGCGGCGGGCTCGGCGACGGCGTAGTCGATGGAGATCTTCTTGAGCCGCGGCCAGATGCGATCCACGGCGGGTCCGCGGCGCTCGCGGTCGTCCCACGCCTCCGCCAGCTCCATCAGTCCGGCATGCAGCTCCGGCTCGTTCGCCTGCAGCTGCTCCAGCAGCACGCTCGCCTTCGTGATGAACATGCCGGCGTTCCACGAGTAACTGCGATCAGCCAGGTACCCCTTCGCCGTCTCGAGGTCGGGCTTCTCGACGAAGCTCTCGACCAGAGCAGCCTCACGGGCCCCCTCGACGACGAGCTCCGGTCCCTTCTTGATGTACCCGAAGCCGATGGAGGGCTCCGTGGGCGAGATCCCGATCGTGCAGATGTATCCCTCGCGCGCGACCTCGACGGCGTCCCGCACCGCGAACTCGAACACGCGTGTGCCCCGGATCACGTGGTCGGCGGCGAACGAGCCGATGATCACGTCGGGGTTGCGGCGGTGCAGGATCGCGGCGGCGAGCCCGATCGCCGCCGCCGACTCGCGCGGCTCCGATTCGAGGAAGACATTGATATCGGGGATGCCCGGGAGCTCGGCCTCCACCGCGGCGCGATGCGCGCGTCCGGTGACCACGGCGATGCGGTCGGGGCCTGTGAGCGGCTCCAGCCGATCCCACGTGTCGCGCAGCAGAGAATGCCCCGATCCGGTGAGGTCATGGAGGAACTTCGGGGCGTCGGCACGAGACAGCGGCCAGAGCCTGCTTCCGATGCCGCCGGCCGGGATCACCGCGTAAAAGTCGTCGATCGGTTGGGTCACCCCGTCAGCGTAGCCCGTCGATCCTCGCGAACCCGGTCGCGGTAAGGCTCGCCTTCGTCGCCCCTCCCCGTCAGACGGGAATAGGATGGAACCCGATCGGGCATGCCTGAGACTTCGACAGGATCACTCCTGGACGGGCGCAGCGCACGCGACCGACGCTCATCGATCCAGGGAGGACGACCGTGTCCACAAGCGCTCGCTTGACACCGTCGATTTCGGAAACCACGTCAAAGACCCCCCGCGGCACCCTCTACCGGGGTCGTGAAGGCATGTGGTCGTGGGTGCTTCACCGCATCACCGGAGTCGCCATCTTCTTCTTCCTGTTGGTGCATGTGCTCGACACGGCGCTCATCAGGGTCTCACCCGAGGCATACGATGCCGTCATCGGCACGTACAAGAACCCCGTCATGGCCATCGGCGAGGTGGTGCTGGTCGCCGCCATCGTGTTCCACGCCATGAACGGCCTGCGCATCATCACGGTCGACTTCTGGTCGAAGGGCGCCCGCTACCAGCGCCAGCTCTTCTGGGGCGTCCTGGGCGTGTGGGCCATCATCATGGCCGGCTTCGTGCCCCGCCACCTGATCCTCGCGTTCGCCGGCTTCGGAGGAGGACACTGATGGCCACGCAGACCGTCGCCGCCCCGGTCCGTCGTCAGCGCGGATTCAACCTCGAGAAGTGGGGCTGGATCTTCATGCGCGTGTCGGGCGTCGTGCTCGTCGTGCTGATCTTCGGGCACCTGTTCATCAACCTCATGGTGGGCGAGGGCATCCACGCCCTCGACTTCGCGTTCATCGCCGGCAAGTTCGCCACGCCGTTCTGGCAGTGGTGGGACGTGCTGATGCTGTGGCTGGCGCTCATCCACGGCGCCAACGGCATGCGCACGATCGTGAACGACTACGTCACCACCGAGAAGGCCCGCAAGGCCCTCGTCTGGGCGATCGGCCTCTCGGCCGCTCTCCTCATCATCCTCGGCACGCTGGTCGTCTTCACGTTCGACCCGTGCCTCGGCGTGACCGAATCGAGCACGCTGTGGGAACAGTGCCAGACGCTGGGCAAGTAGAAGAGAAGGCAAACGAGAAGTGACTACTGAGACCCAGGATTCCGTCGTGCGCGACGGAGTGCATTACCACCAGTTCGACATCGTGATCGTGGGCGCCGGCGGCGCCGGCATGCGCGCGGCCATCGAGGCCGGCTCGGGAGCGAACACCGCGGTGATCTCGAAGCTGTACCCCACGCGTTCGCACACCGGTGCGGCGCAGGGCGGCATGGCCGCGGCCCTCGCGAACGTCGAGGAGGACTCCTGGGAGTGGCACACCTTCGACACCGTCAAGGGCGGCGACTACCTCGTCGACCAGGACGCGGCGGAGATCCTGGCGAAGGAGGCCATCGACGCGGTCATCGACCTCGAGAACATGGGCCTGCCGTTCAACCGCACGCCCGAGGGCAAGATCGACCAGCGCCGCTTCGGCGGACACACCGCCGAGCACGGCAAGACTCCGGTCCGTCGCGCCTGCTACGCCGCCGACCGCACCGGCCACATGATCCTGCAGACGCTGTTCCAGAACTGCGTCAAGCTCGGCATCAACTTCTTCAACGAGTTCTACGTGCTCGACCTGCTGACGGTGAAGGATGCCGACGGCAAGACGCAGGTGTCCGGCGTCGTCGCCTATGACCTGTCGACCGGCGAGCTGCACGTGTTCCAGGCCAAGGCCGTCATCTTCGCGACCGGCGGCTTCGGCAAGATCTTCAAGACCACCTCCAACGCGCACACCCTCACCGGAGACGGCGTCGGCATCCTGTGGCGCAAGGGCCTCCCCCTCGAGGACCTGGAGTTCTTCCAGTTCCATCCGACCGGCCTCGCCGGACTCGGCATCCTCCTCACCGAGGGCGCCCGAGGCGAGGGCGCCATCCTCCGCAACGCCTCCGGTGAGCGCTTCATGGAACGCTACGCGCCGACCATCAAGGACCTCGCCCCGCGTGACATCGTCGCGCGCTGCATGGTGCAGGAGGTCGCCGAAGGGCGTGGTGCCGGTCCCCACAAGGACTACGTGCTGCTGGACTGCACGCACCTGGGAGCCGAGGTGCTCGAGACCAAGCTCCCCGACATCACCGAGTTCGCCCGCACCTACCTGGGTGTCGACCCGGTCGTCGAGCCCGTGCCCGTGATGCCCACGGCGCACTACGCCATGGGCGGCATCCCGACCAACAACGACGCCGAGGTCCTCGCCGACAACGACACCGTCGTGCCGGGTCTCTACGCGGCAGGCGAATGCGCGTGCGTCTCGGTGCACGGCGCCAACCGTCTGGGCACCAACTCGCTGCTCGACATCAACGTCTTCGGCAAGCGCGCCGGTCGCAAGGCCGTCGAGTACGTCAAGACCGCCGAATTCGTGCCGCTGCCGGAGAACCCGGCCGGCTTCGTCTCGGGCATGCTCGAGGACCTGCGCAACAACCAGGGCACCGAGCGGATTGCCGTGCTCCGCAAGGCGCTGCAGGACGAGATGGACAAGGGTGCGCAGGTGTTCCGCACGCACGAGTCCCTCGAGCACGTCCTCGGCGTCATCAAGGAGCTCCGCGACCGCTACATGAACGTGCACGTCGACGACAAGGGCAAGCGGTTCAACACCGATCTGCTCGAAGCGGTCGAGCTCGGGTTCCTGCTCGACATCGCCGAGGTCGTGGTCTACGCCGCGCAGAACCGCAAGGAGAGCCGTGGCGGTCACATGCGCGACGACTTCCCCCTGCGCGATGACGAGAAGTACATGAAGCACACGATGGCCTACCTGACGGGCGACCCGCACTCGTCGACCCCGAGCGATCACATCAAGCTCGACTGGAAGCCCGTGGTCTTCACCAAGAACGAGAAGGGCGAGTTCAACTACCCGCCGATGGAGAGGAAGTACTGAGCATGTCCACCGCCATCGCGGAAGCACCCGCCGACACCACGCAGGAGAGCGGCATCCAGTCGTTCATCGTGACCTTCAACATCCGCCGATTCGACCCCGAGGTCGACGCCGAGCCGCACTGGGTCGACTACGACGTGGAGCTGTACTCGACCGACCGCGTGCTCGACGCGCTGCACAAGATCAAGTGGGAGGTCGACGGCACGCTGAGCTTCCGCCGCTCGTGCGCCCACGGCATCTGCGGCTCCGACGCCATGCGCATCAACGGCCGCAACCGCCTCGCGTGCAAGACGCTGATCAAGGACCTCGACATCTCGAAGCCGATCTACGTCGAGGCGATCAAGGGTCTCCCCCTCGAGAAGGACCTCATCGTCGACATGGAGCCGTTCTTCGCCTCCTACCGCGACGTGCAGCCCTTCCTGGTCGCCAACTCCGTGCCCGAGAAGGGCAAGGAGCGCGTGCAGACGATCGCCGACCGCGAGATCTTCGACGACACCACCAAGTGCATCCTGTGCGCGGCGTGCACCTCGTCGTGCCCTGTGTTCTGGACCGACGGGCAGTACTTCGGCCCGGCCGCCATCGTCAACGCGCACCGCTTCATCTTCGACTCGCGCGATGACAACGCGGCCGTGCGTCTCGACATCCTCAACGACAAGGAAGGCGTGTGGCGCTGCCGCACCACCTTCAACTGCTCCGAGGCCTGCCCCCGTGGCATCGAGGTCACCAAGGCGATCGCCGAGGTCAAGCAGGCCATTCTGCGCGGTCGTCCCTGACCCACGCTGACGCACACGAGAACAGGCGGCTTCTTCGGAGGCCGCCTGTTCTCCTGTCTGCGGTCGCTCTCGCGTCGCGATGTGCGACACGAGCCGCTCGATAGGGTGGTCACGTGTCCGATCGCCCGCCGCTGCACACTCGTTTCGAGGAGCCGCCGGGGCGGGACTCTGGCTGGGCGGCAGCGCGATCGCGATCGATGCCCTCGTACGGCTGATGAACACGTACATCCCCGGGATCATCGGCCCCGGCGGACTCTTCACGGTGGCCGACGTGACCCAGATAGCCACAGACGCGACCGGGCTCCTGGGCATCACCGGAGCCATCGCGCTGTGGCTACTGGCTGTCGAAGGCGCGGGACTTCTTCCTGGCGATCGTCTTCGGCGGCGCGATGCTGGTCGGGCCCGTGCTGAGCTGGATCGGCGTGTGGGCGCTGGAGCAGGCCTTCATCCTGTTCGCGTGGAGCACCGATTCCTGGGCGTTCACGGTCGGGGCGCGCGTCTCGTCGATCGCCGTCGCCGCGGCAGATCGCGATCAGCCGCTGGCACGACAGGATGCCGGGGCCACCCATCGCGCCGAGATGAGGGCCCGATCCGAGAATGTCCGACCCGGCCCCTAGGCTGGATTCATGCCTCATCTGCGTATCGCCTCGGTCAACGTCAACGGGATCCGGGCGGCCGCCCGCAACGGAATGAGCGGCTGGCTCGACGCCGCAGACGTCGACATCCTCACCCTGCAAGAGGTACGCGGGCAGGACGAGCACCTCGAGGCCGCCCTCCCCGGATGGAGCATCGCGCATGACGAGGCCACGGCGAAGGGGCGAGCCGGTGTTGCCATCGCCAGTCGCACCGCGGCGCTCGGTGTGCGCACCGAGTTCGGAGACGAGGACTTCGACTCGCGCGGGCGTTGGATCGAGGCGGACTTCCTGCTCGGCGATCGCCCGCTGACCGTCGTCAGCGCATACGTGCACTCCGGCGAGGCCGACACTCCGAAGCAGGACGAGAAGTGGAAGTTTCTCGACGCCTTCGGTCCCCGGCTCAGCACACTCGGAGCGGAGAACGCGCTCGCCCTCGTCACGGGCGACCTGAACGTGGCCCACCGCGAGCTCGACATCAAGAACTGGCGCGGCAACCGCAAGAAGGCGGGCTTCCTGCCCCGCGAGCGAGCGTACTTCGACCGCTTCCTGGGTGCGGCGGGCGCCGAGGTCACGGGCGCCGACGGATCGGTCGGGACAGGGCTGGGCTGGGTCGACATCGGTCGGCGGTTCCACGGCGAGGTCGAGGGGCCCTACACCTGGTGGTCCATGCGCGGACAGGCGTTCGACAACGACTCGGGCTGGCGCATCGACTACCACCTGGCATCACCCGCTCTGGCCGAGCACGCCGAGTCGTACCGGGTGGCGCGCGCTGTGGCCTACGACCAGCGGTGGAGCGATCACGCGCCGGTCATCGTCGACTACACCTACTGAGCTTCTCCGCTGCCGCCGTCGGTCGTATCTGCATCGGCGTAGCGGTACCACCCGCGATACTCGAGGATCGTTCCCAGCAGCGGGTTCTTCACGGTCATCGCGATCGTGCGGCGCTTCTGCTGCTCGTCCCAGCCGTCCTCCAGCGCGACCGTGACGCCGAGGATGCCGCCCAGCGGCAGTCGCCGACCACCGATGCGCAGTGCGACGCGCAGCGAGTCCATGCGCAGCGCACCACCCGACGTCACCGAACACTGTTCGAGCAGCTGCAACCTGCCGCGCTCACCGAGGACGTTGTGCACGACCCCGTGACGCGGGGTGGCGGTGAGCCGATCGCTGATGAACTGCGTGACGTCCGGAAAGCGGAACTCGCGTGTCGAGTCGAGCGTCGACCGCCCGGATGAATCGCGCCCCGGAGTCGCCGTCAGAGTGAACGGCACGTCCCGGGCGAACCGAGTCACGAGCATCCGCGGCCCGACGACGGGAATCGCGAGTGCGGTCAGGCGGCCGAGGCGGCTTCCGGCGACCGTGAAGACGCCGTCGACCCGCTCCCCTCCGGCCGGAGCCGGCGCGCGCATCTGCGCCAGGATCTCCGGGTGCAGGCGCTCTGCCTCCTCCCCCAGCACCGTCAGGAAGATCTCCCCTCGTGCGATCACTCGCGCACTTCCTCTCGAACGGGTTTCACGGTCTCGGGCGGGGTCTCGCCCTCGAGGAACTCGCACTCGAACGTACCGCGGTAGCCGAAGAGAAAGCCGAGCACGTCGTTGTGCACCTCGAGGTCGATCACGTAGCGATCCTGCTCGTCGTCGAAGCGCTCGGTCAGGCGCGCACGTCCGCTGAACCTCATCGGAAAGCGGAACGCGACAGGCCCCTCGTAGAAGCGCTGCGCGCCCGAGGTCAACTGCAGCGCACCGTCGTCGGTCACGGCCAGATCCAGGTCGACCGCGAGGTGCTGATGCGTGCCGAGGTAGTCGATGATCCTCCCCCGCTTCTCGCTGTAGATCATCGTGGCATCGAAGCGGCGGCGGTGCCCTGGACGCACGGTCATGGTGCGCACGAACGTGACGGTCTCGCGGCCGAGGCTGTCGATATAGGCGTGGTTGTCGATCTGGAACGGGATGTCTCGTCCTCGCTCGGGGAACATGATGTGTCGCAACGTGCCCAGCGCGAGGAAGGGCAGCGTCCACCAGGGTCCTCGTCGCACCTCGGTCATGACGCCGCGGCCGATGCAGCTGTACCCCGCGTCGACTCCCACGCCGAAGCGACGCTGCAGCTGCGGATGCAGGCGGTCGAAGTCGGCGCCGAGCGCCCGACGGAACACCCCGGCGTCGGAGCTCACGCGCTGGTGTCCGGGGACGTCATCTCGCCAGCCTAGGGGACGCCCGCTCGGGCGCGTCGAGGACCGCCACCCGGTTCGCCGTAGGATTGGTTCGTGACCAAGCCTCGCCTCTATTCCGGAATGCAGCCCTCCGCCGACTCCCTTCAGATCGGCAACTACATCGGCGCTCTTCTGCAGTGGCGAGACCTGCAGAACTCCTACGACGCGTACTTCTCGGTGGTCGATCTGCACGCCCTCACCGTCGCGCAGGACCCCGCCGAGCTGCGCGAGAAGACCCGTCGCACCGCCGCGCAGTACATCGCGGCCGGCATCGAGCCGTCGCTGTCGACCCTGTATGTGCAGTCGCACGTGCGCGCTCACGCCGAGCTGGCGTGGATCCTCAGCACCATCACGGGCTTCGGCGAAGCGAACCGGATGACGCAGTTCAAGGACAAGTCCGCCCGCTACGGGCAGGACGCGACCAGCGTGGGACTCTTCACGTACCCGGTGCTGATGGCCGCCGACATCCTGCTCTACCAGACCGATGTGGTGCCGGTCGGCGACGACCAGAAGCAGCACGTCGAGCTGACCCGCGACCTCGCGGAGCGCTTCAACAGTCGTTTCGGTGCGACCTTCACCATTCCCAAGCCGGTGATCCAGAAGGAGACCGCGCGCATCTACGACCTGCAGAACCCGACGTCGAAGATGTCGAAGTCGGCCGAGAGCGACGCCGGCGTGCTGTGGATGCTGGACGAGCCGGCCAAGTCGGCGAAGAAGATCATGCGTGCTGTCACCGACAACGAGGGATCGGTGCGGTTCGACCGCGAGAACAAGCCGGGCGTCTCGAACCTGCTGACCATCTACGCCGCTCTCACGGGTCGCCAGGTGCCCGCCATCGAAGACGAGTACGCGGGCCGCGGCTACGGCGACTTCAAGAAGGGCCTCGCCGAGGTCGTGGTGGCCGAGTTCGAGCCGGTGCGCACGCGCGCCCTCGAGCTGCTCGACGACCCCGCGGAGCTCGACCGCATCCTGGCCGCGAACGCCGGGCGCGCCGATGCTGTTGCCGATGCGACCCTCTCGGACGTCTACGACCGCGTCGGTCTGCTCCGCCGCGTCTGACCCGGGGAGCGATGCGGGCGGCCTCTAGGATGGGGGCGTGACAGATCCGCAGCTGCCCCCGCCGTACACTCCAGTCGCCCCGTCGGCACCGGCGTATCCTGCGGCTCCGCCCGCCCCGTACCAGGCTCCCCCGGGCGCCTACCAGGTGCCGGTGGGCGGGTACGCGAACCCGTCGGGATCGTACGCGGCGCCCGAGACGACGACGCGTCGCTCTTCCGTCCTCGGACTGATCTCGCTGCTTCTCGCCCTCGTCGCCGCGGTCGTCACGCCCATCGTGGCCTCGATCGCGAGCTACGAGATCGGGCGCCGCATCCCCGAGGCGCTCACGCAGGCCGGCAGCGACATCGACTCGTTCGCCTTCCTCGCGCCGGCGCGCGACCAGGTGCTCTGGGCGGAGCTGTCGTTCTGGACGGGCACGGTCCTCGGTGTCGCGGCGATCGTCCTCGGCATCATGGCCATCGTCCGCAGGCAGGGACGCGGTCAGGGCATCGCCGGGCTCATCATCGCGGTCATCGGGCCGATGCTCTTCGCCGTCGTGGTCGTGATCATGCTGGCCACCGGCAGCGCCGCGGGTACGGCCGGCCTCTACAGCTAGCCGATCACGCGCACGCGCCGCTGATCAGCGCGGCGCGTGGTGCTTCTGCTGCGCCGCGACGAGCCCCTCAGCGACGAGGAGCTCCACCGCGTCGGCGGCGTCATCGACCAGGATCGGCAGGTTCGCGCGTTCGTCCTTGCCGAACGGCGACAGCACCCAGTCCGCCGGATCCTGACGCCCGACCGGGCGTCCGATGCCCACCCGCACCCGTGGGAAGTCAGGCGTGGCGATGGCCCGAGCGATGTCGCGCACGCCGTTGTGGCCGCCGTGCCCTCCCCGACCTTCAGCTTGATCGTGTCGAAGGGGATGTCGAGTTCGTCGTGCACGACGATGATCTGCTCGGCGGGCACCGAGTAGAAGCGCGCCAGGGCTGCCACCGGCGTGCCGGAGACGTTCATGAACGTGTTCGGCTTCGCCAGCACCAGCTTGTCGCCGCCCGGGCGCAGCCACGTCTCGACGACGCGGGCGCCTCCCTTGTGCTCGCGGAAGGTCTCGCCTCGGCGTGCGGCGAGCACATCGACCACCATCTGGCCGATGTTGTGCCGGGTCGCCTCGTAGCGGGGGCCGGGGTTGCCGAGCCCCACGACCAGCCAGGTGGATGTCATGGTCCTGATCCTCTCCCCGACCCGTCCTCGCGGGACTCCGGGTCAGGATACGACAGAGGGGGCGCGATCTGCTCGCGCCCCCTCTGCTGTGAAACCGGCGGATTACTCCGCGGAAGCGTCCTCGGAGGCTGCGCCTTCGGTGGTGCCTTCCTCGTCGTCCTCGAGTGCCGGGATCGAGATCGCGACGACGAGCACGTCGGGGTCGGTCAGCAGCGTCGAACCCTGCGGGAGCTTGACGTCGGCGGCGGTGATGTGCGCGCCGTCCTCGAGACCCTCGACCGAGACCTCGACGTTCTGCGGGAGGTGCGTGGCCTCGGCCTCGATCGACAGCGTGGTCGTGTCGAGGTTGACGATGGTGCCCGGAGCCGACTCGCCCGTGACGAACAGCGGAACGTCGATCGCGACCTTCTCGCCCTTCTTCACGACGATGAGGTCGATGTGCTCGATGATCTGGTGCACGGGGTCCTTCTGGACGTCCTTGACCAGCACGAGCTGCGAGGTTCCCTCGATGTTGAGATCCAGCAGCGCGTTGGCGCGACGGATGATCAGCGAGACCTGGTGGCCCGGCAGTGCGACGTGCACCGGGTCGGTGCCGTGACCGTAGATGACGGCGGGGATCTTGCCGGCGGCGCGCAGGCGACGTGCGAAGCCCTTGCCGAAGCTCTCGCGGAGCTCGACGTGGACCTGGGTGTCTTCAGACATGGAATCTCCTTCGGGGCACGCAGCGAGGCGCCGCGCGGTGGTCTTGGAATCGATCTCGAACGCAGACACGTGAGGAAAGCCACCGGGCTTGCTTCGCCGCGTCGATAACGGATGTTCGCGCACGCGCAGAAGCATCCCTCGCCGAGGTACGGAGTCAATCGTACCGGATGACCCGATAAGCTGGGAACACCGGCCATTTCTGCAGATCACGGAGATCACCATGCTCGACGGCGCTTTCTTCTCGCACGTAATCCACTGGGTGATCGGCGCCATGTCGGTCTTCACTGCGATCGCCTGCTCCGCCGCCCTGTTCTCCCTCGGCCGCTCCGGTTACCGCAAGGACTGACCATACCGCCTGACCATTGGGCCGCCTCAGGCGGTCTGCGCGGCAGCAGCCTCTTCGATGAGTACGGTGGCGTGATCCACGCTCGCGGACTCCCCGATCGACACTCCGGCCTCGTCGTCCTCGAGCTTCTCCCACGTCTCCAGCTGAGAGTCGACCAGCGAGGTCGGCATGAAGTGGTCGCCGCGCGTGCGCACCCTCGCCTGCAGGACATCACGGCTCACCGAGAGCTCGGCGAAGAAGGCTTCGGGCGCCTGGTCGCGGATGGCATCTCGATACGTGCGCTTGAGTGCGGAGCAGGCGACCACGATGTGGTGCGAATCGTGCAGTGCGGCTCCGACGACGGCGAGCCACGGCATTCGATCCGCGTCGTCGAGCGGGATGCCGGCCGCCATCTTCTCGACGTTCGTCAGCGGATGCAGATCGTCGGCATCGACGAAACGCGCTCCCATCCGCTTTGCGAGCGCACTTCCGACCGTGGACTTGCCGGAGCCGCTCGGCCCCATCACGACGATGCGGGCCATCAGTAGAACTCCACCGTGTCGACCACGGCGCGCAGTTCCCGGCCGTCGAGCAGGCGGGTGGCGTTGTCGGCGAAGCGACGGGCGATGCGCTCGGCCTCGTGCGAGCTCAGCGCGGCCGTGTGCGGGCTGACCAGCACTCGCGGATGCGACCACAGCGGCGACGACGTGTCGAGCGGCTCATGCTCGAACACGTCGAGGCCCGCGAACGCCACACGTCCGTCGTCGAGCGCCGGCAGCAGGGCATCTTCGTCGATGACGCTGCCCCGGCCGACGTTGGTCACGATGACGCCGGGCTTGACCGCCGCCAGCACCTCGGCGCCGATCAGATGGGTCGTCTGCGCCGTGCCGGGCAGGGTCACGATGATCGCATCGACCTCGCGGACGGCCTCGACCAGCTCGTCGAGCGGCACCAGCCGGTCGACGCCGGGAACCGGCTCGCCGGAACGCGTGGTTCCCCACACCGTCGCCCCGAGCGCATGGAAGCGCCGCGCGCACTCCGAGCCGATGCCGCCGAGACCGACCACCAGGACGGTCATCTCGTCGATCTGACGCATCTCCCAGCGATCCGGCCAGGTGCGTGCACGCTGGTCCTCGATCAGGCGCGGCAGTCCCTTGGCGCCGGCGAGCACGGCGAACACCGCGAACTCCGCGAGAGTGCCGCCGTGCACGCCCGCGCTGGTGGTGAAGACGATGCGATCGAGATCGGCACGGTCGAGTCCTGCAGCCCGGATCGTGCTGCCGCCGCCGGCCGCCGTGGTCATGACCCAGCGCAGATCGGGGTTCGACGCGACCGTGCGGGCGAGCGCGTCGGCGTCGACGTCCGGAATGCCGAACAGCACATCGGCCGAGTCGACCATGGCCTCGAACGCCTGCTGCTGCTCGGGCGTGCGCTCGAAGTCCGGATCGCCCGACCAGTCCGCCGGTCCGCGCATCGGCGGCACCAGCGAGTGGTCGCGGATGACCTGCAGTCGGGGTTCGCGCTCCTCGATGAGCTGACACAGCTCTTCGGGCAGGGGAACCGCCACGACGACCTTCAGGGGCTTTCCGGATTCCGTCACGCTGATCCATCCTCCTCGACGCTTCTCGTGCCTCCAGCGTAGAGCCGCGCTCCCCCGCACACGGAACGCACCGCGTCACCGCATGACATGAACGCTGACACAGGCGCGCGCCGACCCCGCGCACAGCGATACGCTGAAAGCCATCCCTTCATCACGATCGAGGAGCGTTCTGTGCCCGAAGCATCAGCGAACATCGGAGTCGTCGGACTCGCCGTCATGGGGTCGAACCTCGCCCGCAACCTCGCCAGCCGCGAGGGCAACACGGTGGCGATCTTCAACCGCAGCTACGAGAAGACGCAGTCGCTTCTCGACGCTCATCCGGAGGCGGGCTTCATCCCCGCGTCGACGTACCAGGAGTTCGCCGACTCGCTGCAGAAGCCGCGCACCGCGATCATCATGGTCAAGGCCGGCGGCCCCACGGACGCCGTGATCAACTCCCTCGTCGAGGTCTTCGAGCCGGGCGACATCATCGTCGACGGCGGCAACGCCTACTTCCCCGACACGATCCGCCGCGAGAAGGCGGTCCGCGAGACCGGCATCAACTTCGTCGGCGCCGGCATCTCCGGTGGCGAGGAGGGCGCCCTCCTGGGCCCCTCGATCATGCCCGGCGGCTCCGACGAGTCGTGGGTCACGCTCGGACCGATCCTGACGTCGATCGCCGCGGTCGCCGAGGGCGAGCCGTGCGTCACGCACGTCGGCCACGACGGTGCCGGACACTTCGTGAAGATGGTGCACAACGGCATCGAGTACGCCGACATGCAGCTGATCGCCGAGGCTTACGACCTGATCCGCCGCGGCACGGGCAAGTCCCCGGCCGAGATCGCCGAGATCTTCGCCGAGTGGAACCGCGGCGAGCTGGAGTCGTACCTGATCGAGATCACCGCCGAGGTGCTGCGTCAGGTCGACGCCGAGACCGGCAAGCCGCTCGTCGACGTCATCCTCGACCAGGCCGGCGCCAAGGGCACCGGCGCGTGGACGGTGCAGACCGCACTCTCGCTCGGCGTCCCCGTCTCGGGCATCGCCGAGGCCACTTTCGCCCGCTCGCTGTCCTCACACCCCGAGCAGCGCGCCGCAGCCGGCGACCTGCCCGGCCCCGACGAGGAGTTCTCTGTCGAGGACACCGATGCGTTCATCGAAGACGTGCGCCTGGCGCTCTATGCCTCGAAGATCGTCGCGTACTCGCAGGGCTTCGACGAGATCCGCGCCGGTGCTGCCGAATACGACTGGAACATCGACCTCGGCGCGATCTCGAAGATCTGGCGCGGCGGCTGCATCATCCGCGCTCAGTTCCTGAACCGCATCGCCGACGCCTACGCCGCCGAGCCCGAACTGCCGGTGCTGCTGACCGCGCCGTACTTCACCGAGGCGATCACCCGCGCCCAGGCCGCCTGGCGCCGCGTGGTCATCGCCGCCGCCGAAGCGGGCATCCCCGCCCCGGCGTTCTCGTCGTCGCTGTCGTACTACGACGGCATCCGCGCCGACCGCCTCCCCGCTGCGCTCGTGCAGGGGCAGCGCGACTTCTTCGGCGCGCACACCTACAAGCGCATCGACAAGGAAGGCACCTTCCACACCCAGTGGTCGGGCGACCGCACCGAGATCGAAGCAGAAGACACGCACTGATCTGACGGTCTGACACGCAGAAGGGGCCCGGCGATCGCCGGGCCCCTTCTGCGTCAGCGGGTGATGTCCTGCACCGCTCCCTTCGTCAGGCGCAGACGACGGGTCGCTCGGCGTGCGACGGCAGAGTCGTGCGTCACGACGATCACCGTGATGCCGTCGGCGCACAGCCCCTCCAACAGGGCGAGGATCTCATCGCGCATGCTCTCGTCGAGGTTGCCGGTCGGCTCGTCAGCCAGAAGGACGCGGGGACGCTTCACCAGCGCACGGGCGATGGCCACGCGCTGCTGCTGACCCCCCGAGAGCTCGGTCGGCAGATGCTCACCGCGATCGGCGAGTCCGACGTGCGCGAGCGCATCGGTGACGCGGCTGCGACGCTCCGCCTTGTCCGGGCGCATCGGCTCGAGCGCCATATCGACATTCTCCGCCGCGGTGAGTGTCGGGATCAGGTTGAAGGCCTGGAACACGAAGCCGATCTCTTCGGCACGGATCCGGGACAGCTCTTTCGACGACGCGGCGGCCAACTCGACGCCGTTCAGCTGCAGCGATCCCGACGACGGAATGTCGAGCGCGCCGAGCAGCTGCAGGAGCGTCGACTTGCCCCCTCCGGTCGGCCCCTGGATCGTGACGAACTCGCCCGGCGCGATCGCGAGATCGACGCCGGCGAGAGCGTTCACGGTGCGTCCCTTCTGAGCGTAGGTACGGGTGACGCCGACGGCTCGGTAGAGCAGCGATACGTCGCCTTGAGGGTGCGGGGTCTGGGTGGGGTCGGTGAGGGTCATGTCGTTCTCCTTCAGAGCAGTGCGGTCTGTGACGCGGGAATCGTTCATGCGACGGATCGCAGTGCCTCAGCCGGGCTGAGACGCGCGGCGCGCCAGCCGCCGAAGGCTCCGGCGACCAGACCGCTGAGCACCGCGAGCCCGACCGCCAGGACGAGCACCCACGGCGTGAACGGCGCCTGGAGCACGACGTCAGCCGTCGGAGCGGTCGTGAACATCGCAGCGCCTCCCCCACCGGTCGGACCGCCGCCCGCGCTGCCGGGCGCGCCCCCCTGGCCGGTGGACGCGCTCGCAGCCACGGTGGGACGGATGAGGTTGACCACGATGATGCCGACGACGCCGAGCACCAGCCCGGCGGCGCCGCCGATCAGCCCCTGCACCACCGATTCGCCCGCGACCTGGCGGACGACCCGTCCGTCAGACCACCCGATCGCCTTCAGCGTGCCGAACTCGCGAGTGCGACGAGAGACCCCCGACATCGTCAACAGCACCGAGAGCAGGACCGCCACAGCGAGGACGATGACCGAGAGCCAGGTGCCGAGGTTCGTGATCAGCGTGGTCGCGCTCGAGAGCGAGCCCGAGACCGTGGACGCCAGCTCCGCCTGAGATGTGACGGTCGCATCAGGAAGCTCCTCGCCGAGGGAGGTCTGGACGGCGCCGATCGAGGTGGCCGAGTCGGCCTGCACGTACACCGTGGAGACCACGTCCTCGAGTCCGGCGAGCTGCTGCGCGGTGTCCAGGGGAAGATACACGTTCGCCGCGGTGTCTGCCGCGTCAGATGTCGATGCCAGGATCCCGATCACCTCGACGTCGGAACCGGCGACATCGATCACATCGCCCACAGCGATCTCGTTCGTCCCTGCGTACGTGCTGTCGACCAGGGCGACCAGCGCACCGGCGTCGGAAGCGTCGAGCTCGCGACCGTCGGCGATGGCGGTCGATGCCAGCGGGCCGATCGCTTGCACAGCCGGGTCGATCCCGAGCACGCTGAACGAGTCGATGCCGAAGTCGCCGCCTCCGCCCTGTCCGCCTTCCGGCGGCACCTGTCCTTCCGCGGGTGCTGCATCCTCGGCGCCGTCCTGCTGACCGAAGCCACCGCTGGGCAGCTCGCCCGAGAATGTCGAATTCGTCAGGCTGAGGGCTCCGGATGCGGCAGCCACGCCCTCCGTCGACGCGACGGTCTCGATCACGGAGGCATCCAGAGTCCCCCTCATCCGGTCGGCCGTGAGCATCGACTGGTCGAGTGTGGTGGTGTCGCCCTCCGTCTCGCCTTCGTCCTCGTCGAACTGGAAACGCTGGCCACCGCCCTGCCCCGGCTCGGCCGCCGCGCCGGTGACGGTGAGGTCGGTGCCGACGCCGTACACGGACTCCAGCGCCTGGGTCTGAGCATCGCGCACTCCAGCGGTGAGGGCGTTGACGATGATCACGAGCGCGATCGCGATGGCCAACCCGATCGCCACGATCATCGTCTGCTTCTTGCGGCCGGCGAGTTCGCGCCGCAGGTATGTTCTGAACATGTCTCTCCTTCTGCCGCGGACATCGCGGGGCAGGGATGACGCTAAAGATCGCGACTATGCAGGATCGAGGCGCGGGTGATGCACCAGCTATGTCCTCGCTCGAGGGGCCGACACCGGCATAAGTCACAGGCAACGCATAGCCCTCTCCATAGAAACCCCATAGGAGATTCCGCAGAATGGTGACATGAGCAACGACCTCCCTGAACTGCGCCGCCCCGACGGCTCGCCCCTGCGCATCCTCGCCGTCGATGACGAGCAGATGCTCACGGATCTGCTCGCGATGGCATTGCGCATGGAGGGCTGGGAGGTGCGCACCGCGTCGTCCGGCATGGAAGCACTGCAGGTCGCGCGCGAGTTCGAACCCGACGCGCTCGTGCTCGACATCATGATGCCCGACCTCGACGGCATGGCCGTTCTGCGCCGCCTGCGCGAGGGCGGAAGCCTCGTGCCCGTGCTCTTCCTCACCGCGAAGGATGCCGTCGGCGACCGCGTCGCCGGGCTCACCGCCGGCGGAGACGACTACGTCACCAAGCCGTTCAGCCTCGAAGAGGTGATCGCTCGCCTGCGCGCCATCATCCGCCGCACCGGCCATGCGCTCGCCGATGAGGGGCAGTCGATCCTGCGCGTCGCCGACCTCACGCTCAACGAGGACAGCCACGAGGTGATGCGCGACGGCACCGAGATCGACCTGACCGCCACCGAATTCGAGCTTCTCCGCTACCTGATGCGCAATGAGCGACGCGTGCTGTCGAAGGCGCAGATCCTCGACCGGGTGTGGAGCTACGACTTCGGCGGCAAGTCCTCCGTCGTCGAGCTGTACATCTCGTACCTCCGCAAGAAGATCGACGCGGGACGCACCCCGCTGCTGCACACGGTCCGCGGCGTCGGCTACATGATCAAGGCGCCGCAGTGAGCACACCCCCCATCACGCGGCGGCCGATGAGCCTGCAGACGCGGCTGATGACCGCCGTGATCGGGTTCGTGTCGCTGATCCTCGTGATCGTGGCGGTGATCACCAGCGCCACCCTGAGCCGGACCCTCGAGGATCAGCTCGACCAGAAGCTGTATGGGAACGCCCGGTCGCTCGCCCAGCTCGTGGAGCAGGTGCCGCCCAACCTCGCCACCGTCGAGAACGTGCTGAAAGGTCGCAGCCTCCAGGTGCCGGGGCTGCTCTTCCTCGTCTCCAACGCCGTGACCGGCACGAGCGGGGTGGTGCTCTCCAGCGCCGAGGGCGACTTCGAAGCGACGAGCTCGACGCTCACCGATGCCCAGCTCACCCAGGTCGCCGGGGCTCTCGAGGGCAACCATGTCGCCAATGTCACGATCGACGGCGTCGGCTCGTACCGGGTCGCCATCACGTCGACCCCCGGCAACGTCGCCGTCGTCGCCGGGCTCCCTCGCGACGACATCCAGAACCAGCTCGCCACCCTGCTCACGGTGATCGCCCTGGCAACCCTCGGCGGTCTGATCCTGCTCGCACTCACGACCGCGGTGACCATCCGGGTCAGCCTCAAGCCGTTGCGCGCTGTCGCCGCCACTGCGATGCGCGTCGCAAATCAGCCGCTGGACCGCGGCGAGGTGAGCATCACCGAGCGCATCCCGGCATCCGAAGCCGATCCGCGCACCGAGACGGGCCTCGTCGGCGCCTCGCTGAACACCCTCCTCGATCACGTCAACACCTCACTGGCGGCGCGGCAGAAGAACGAGGAGCGGATGCGGCGATTCGTCGCCGATGCGAGCCATGAGCTGCGGACGCCGCTCGCGTCGATCCGCGGCTACTCAGAGCTCTCGCTGCGGGCCCTGAGCATGCAGTCCCCCGCCGAGGCGATCGAGGGCACCACGACGTCGCTCGAGCGGATCCAGGCCCAGTCACTGCGCATGACGCGCCTGGTGGAGGATCTGCTGCTCCTCGCGCGCCTCGATGAGGGGCGCGAGCTCGTCTACGGCACGGTCGACCTCGCCCAGCTGGCGCTCGAGGGGCTCTCGGACGCACGCCCGACCGCAGCCGATCATGAGTGGGCGATCGAGGTGCCGGATGAGCCGGTCGTGATCGTCGGCGACGCCGGCCGCATGCACCAGGTCGTGGCGAACCTGCTCGCGAACGCGCGCACGCACACCCCGGCGGGCACCGTCATCACGCTCAGCGTCGCGCAGGAGGGCCACGAGGCCGTGCTGCGGGTGCATGACGACGGGCCCGGCATCGACCCCAGCGTGCGCGACGAGCTGTTCGCCCGCTTCGCCCGCGCCGACACATCGCGCGCACGGCAGACCGGAGGCACGGGCCTGGGCCTCGCCATCGTGAAGGCGATCGTCGAGGGGCACGGCGGCGAGATCACGGTGAACAGCGAGCCCGGAGACACGACCTTCACCGTGCGGCTACCCCTGAACCCGGCATCCGACGGCGCTGACGCCTGAGTCCGGGCGGGGTCTCCACGATCAGCATCCGGTCGGTCACGAGATCCACCCTCCCGGGGCCGGCGGGCGGGCCTCAGTAGCCGGCGAAGGCGTCGGTCGTGAGGCTGCGGGCCTTCTGCAGCGCCGGGGCGAGGTCGGCGATCAGCCGGGGCGGACCCGAGATGAACGCGTGACGCGCGCCGATGTCGGGCACCGCGCGCTCGAGCGCGTCGGCGTCCAGTCGCACTCCCCCAGCCCACGTCCACTGCACCGGGAGGTCTGCGGGTTCGTCACGGGTGAAGACGACGGTGCGCACCCCGGCCGCGGCGAGCTCATCCCGGAAGGCCAACTCACTCGCCTCGGCCGCCACGTACAGCAGCACGATGTCGCGCTGCTGTCCGGTGGCCTGCAGCTGGCGCAACTGCGACACGAACGGGGTCACGCCGATCCCCGCGGCGACCATCAGCACCGGCGCATCGGAGCGCGGCAGGAGGAAGTCGCCCCAGGTTCCGGTCACCGCGAGCTTGGCCCCCGGCTCGGCGGCGGCCAGGGCCCGCTTGAAGCTCGAGGGATGCTGCGCATTGCCGTTCTTGTAGGCGATGCGCACCGTGGGCAGGTCGGCCGGCGCCGAGACGATGCTGAACTCCCGACGCGTCCCGCGCGGATCCGCGCGGCGATGCGGCACGTCGAGCTCCAGGTACTGGCCGGGCAGGAACGACACCGTGCCCTGCGCGCGGAACGTCAGCTCCTGTGCGGTCGGGGTGACGAACGCCCGCCGCTCGAGCACGAGCTTCACCGATCCCCGCACCGCGAACGCGAACGCGAGCAGGTTGCCGATGAGCAGCGCCCGCTCCTGTCCGAGCGTGAAGAGACCCGCGACCGAGATCGGCCAGCCCGCGAGCACACCGACGAGCGCGGCGACCGAGTACTGCTGCCAGCGCCGCGGCGGCAGGGTGAGCGGCTCCGACAGCATGAACGCCCCGAGGAACAGGAACGGAGACTGCAGCAGCGCGAACTGCGCCGCGGTGGCGAAGTCGAACGCGATGTCGAACTGCTGCGACTGCACCAGCTGACGCACGACCGAGGTGACGACCGCGATCACGAGGAACGCCAGGACCACACGCACCTTCTCGGTGCGCCACAGCACCGCGAGACCGAGCAGCAGCACCGGCACGAACAGCGAGGGCGTGCCGACCCACCACGATGCCGAGGTGCCGAGCCACTCGAGCGTGCCGAACGAGCCGAGGATCGACACGAAGGCCGCCCCGAATGCCGCGGGGTTGAGGATGTGCCGCCCGCGCCAGGCGATCAGATACTTCGACAGGCTCGCGACCGCACCGGCCACCGCCAGCCCCAGGAGCGCCGAGGGCTCCCACCCCGGGCGCAGCACGAAGAGCAGGATCAGCGCGGTCACGAGCGACGACTCGATGCGCCACGGCAGCCGCAGCACGCGTTGCGCGGCGGCATCCACTCCGGCGATGACGACGGCGAGCACGACGAACGACACCACGATCTCGAGCGGGGTGGGTGCGACGATGATGCCGAGTGTTGACAGCAGCAGCGCGATCAGGGCGAGCGCCGCGAGCGCGAACAGCACGAGCCGGTACATCGACAGTGCACCCAGAAGCGCGAGGACGCGCTGCCGGGCGGCGGTGAAAGCGGTGATCACAGGGAGACTCTTCTCTCGTTCTACCCACGGCGCGAGGCGTTCGCCCCGGCCAGGAACAGTTCTGCGGGGCACCCGGGCGAGCGCTGCACGCGTCCGTCGGTCGACATGCGCACCCAGTCGACGCCCCAGGCTGCGGCAAGCTCCGGCCCACCGTCGAAGAACAGCGCGGTCGCGATCGCATCGGCCCTCATCGCCTCGGGGGCCAGTGCCCACGTCGCCGCCCAGGTGCGCACGGGAGCGCCGGTGCGGGCGTCAAGCACATGATGCAGCCCGTCGCCCCACACTCGGCGGTTGACGGCCGACGCGCACAGCGCCCCGTCCTGCACGCTCACCACGCCGATGGCCCGCGTGGCGTCGTACGGATGCTCGAGGCCGATGCGGACGGCGGCTCCGCGCACGCGCATGTCGCCGCCGGCATCCACGACGAGGTCTCCGGGCAGGTCGGCGAGAGCGGCGAACACCAGATCCACCAGGCGCCCCTTGCCGAGCGCGCCCACGTCGATCAGAGCCGGAGCGGATGCCGTCACCGCGTGATCCGTCCACGCGAGCCGCTGCTCCCAGCCGGCCGGGGCGACGACCGGCTCACCGGCGACGAGCGAGTACGTCGCGTCGTAGCCGAGTGCGTTCAGGCTGTCCGCGACGAGCGGGTTCACCGCTCCCCCGTCGCCGTCGAGAGCTCGCGATACGCGTCGAGCATCGGCGCGGCGTCCGGGGAGGTGAGCATGCCGCCCGCGCTCCCCAGACGGCTCACGTCGGAGTCCTCGCGAAAGCGCGACCACTCCCGGTCGAAGCGCGAGATCTCGGCCGTCACGCCGGCACGGTGATCGGCGTTCAACTCAGTCGAGGTCTCGATCTCCCAGCGGGTGCCGATCGCGTCGAACTGCCAGGTGGCCATGATCGGGCGTCAGGCGGCCGCCTGCTCCTTGATCGACTCGACGGCGTCGTTGAAGCCGCCGCTGGTGAGCGAGGAGCCGGCGACGCGCGTCACATTCAGCTCGTCGATCGGCTTGCCCACGACCTCATCGGAGATGCCGTCGATGAACTCGCCCTGGTAGCGGGTGCTCTCGGGTGCCTGCGGGTCGCCCGTGACCTCGACCTCGGTCACGACGCCGTCGGCCAGCGTGAGCGTGACGGAGATCTCCTCGACGGTCTCCGGGGTCTGGTACGAGCCGTCGGCCGTGTACGTGCCGTCGGCGTAGTCACCGGCTGCCGCGTCGGAACCCGAGCTAGTGTCGGTCGACTCGGTGCTGGTGCCGCTGTCGGCGGGGGCGGAGGCGTCCTCGGCGTCGGAGGTGCCGGAGCATCCGGCGAGGACGAGGAGCCCTGCGATCCCGACGATGGCGGAACCCTTGCGGACAGAGGTCGGAACGGTCGTGCGGATCATGATGGTCCTCCGGCTCGGTGTCAGGCGACGGTGCGTCGTCACCCCGAACTTAGGGATGCCTTCTATGCGCGGGCTGTGCCTTGGTGATGCGCGAGCCAGGTGATGCGTGATGACTACGCGTCGCCGCCGAACATGCTCGTGACGGACCCGTCTTCGAAGACCTCGCGGATCGCGCGACCGAGCAACGGCGCGATCGGCAGGACCGTGAGGCCCTCCCAGCGGCGGGACTCGGTGAGCGGGATCGTGTCGGTGACGACGACCTCGTCGATCGCCGCGTCCTGCAGACGCTCATTCGCCGGGTCGCTGAAGATCGCGTGGGTGGCGGCGACGATCACGCGCAGCGCACCGGCCTCCTTCAGCGCCTGTGCGGCCTTCACGATCGTGCCGCCGGTGTCGATCATGTCATCGACCAGAAGGCAGACGCGGCCCTCGACGGTGCCGACGATCTCGTGCACCGAGACCTGGTTGGCGACCTTCGGGTCACGACGCTTGTGGATGATCGCGAGCGGCGCACCGAGGCTGTCGGACCAGGTGTCGGCGACGCGTACGCGACCCATGTCGGGCGAGACGACGGTGAGGACCTCGCGGTCGGCCGGGCTCAGCGTGCGCTGGAAGTGATCGAGCAGCACGGGCTTCGCGAACAGGTGGTCGACGGGACCGTCGAAGAACCCCTGGATCTGGGCGGCGTGCAGGTCGACGCTCATCACCCGGTCGGCGCCGGCGGTCTTCAGCAGGTCGGCGACGAGGCGTGCGCTGATGGGCTCGCGGCCCCGGCCCTTCTTGTCCTGACGGGAGTAGGGATAGTACGGGGCGACGACCGTGATGCGCTTGGCCGAGGCGCGCTTGGCGGCGTCGATCATGATGAGCGTCTCCATGAGCCACTCGTTGACCGGTTCGCCGAACGTCTCTATGAGGAAGAGGTCGCAGCCGCGGATGGAGACCTCGAAACGCGCGTAGATCTCTCCCGAGGCGAACGTGCGGTGCTCGGTCGGTGCGATCTCGGTGCCGAGCGTCGCCGCGACATCGGCGAGAAGCTGCGGATGCGAGCGTCCGCCGGCGACGACGAGACGCTTCTTGGTCTTCGCGACCAGTCCGGGAGCGATCCCGTTGTCACGATCCAGATCGACAGTCTTCTTCTTGCGAGCCATATTCGCCTATTCCGCCGATCGTTCCTTGGCTGCGGCGTCCGCCGCACCCGTTCCTGCCCTGTTCTTCTCGACCCAGCCGTCGATGTTGCGCTGAGGCGCGACGGTCATGGCCAGAGCGCCGGCGGGGACGTCCTTGCGGACGACGGCACCGGCGCCGGTCTTCGCGCCAGCACCCAGCCTAACGGGCGCGACGAGCACCGTGTGCGAGCCGGTGTGCACGTGGTCCTCGATGATCGTGCGGTGCTTGTGCACGTCGTCGTAATTGGCGGTGATGGTGCTCGCGCCGAGGTTCACTCCGCGGCCGATCGTGGCATCTCCGACGTACGAGAGGTGCGGGACCTTGCTGCCCTCGCCGATCTCGGCGTTCTTGGTCTCGACATACGCGCCGATCTTGCCGCGGGCGCCGAGAACCGTGTTGGGGCGCAGGAACGAGAACGGACCGACGGTCGCCTCCGCGCCGATCACCGCGAGGGTGGCGTCGGTGCGGCGGACGATCGCGTCTTCCCCCACCTCGCAGTCCACCAGCGTGGTGTCGGGGCCGATGATGGCGCCCTCGGCGATCGTGGTCGCGCGCAGGATGTGCGTGTTCGGGAGGATCGTGACGTCGGGTGCGAGCGTGGCGTCGTCATCGATCCACGTGGTCGTCGGGTCGATGACCGTGACGCCCGCGAGCTGCCAGCGGCGAACGATGCGGGCGTTCAACAGGCGACCGACCTCGGCCAGCTGCACGCGATCGTTCACGCCGTAGGTGACGGTCACGTCGGAGACGACGGATGCCGCGACCCGATCGCCGTCGCGGCGCAGGAGTCCGGGCACGTCGGTGAGGTACATCTCGCCCTGCGCGTTGTCGACGCCGACCTCGGGGAGGTACGTGCGCAGCGTGGCGGCACGGAAGACGTACATGCCCGCGTTGATCTCATTGACGGCGGCCTCGTCGTCGCTGGCGTCCTTCTGCTCGACGATGCGGTCCACCCCGCCGTCGGCGTCGCGGATGACGCGACCGTAGCCGCGCGGGTCCTCGACGACGGCGGTCATCAGCGTCGCCGGGGCGCCGGAGGCGCGGTGCTCGGCGAGGAACGCGGAGAGCGTGTCGGCGTCTGCCAGCGGGCAGTCACCCGAGAGCACCAGCACGTCGCCGTCGAAGTCGGCCGGCAGGGCGTCGATCGCGACCTGCACGGCGCGGCCGGTGCCGGGCACGTCGTCCTGGTCGATGAAGACCGCGTTCGGGTAGTCCTCGGCGAGCGCCGCGACGACCTGATCGCGTTCGTGACGCACGACGACCTCGATGTGCTGCGCCTGCAGCCGCGTGGCCGTGGTCAGCACGTGTCCGACCAGCGGGCGTCCGCCGATCGGGTGCAGCACCTTGGGGAGTCGCGACTTCATGCGGGTGCCTTGGCCCGCTGCGAGGATGATGATGGCGAGGTTGTTCCCTGTCATGCTCCGCCGCCAGGACTCGAACCTAGACCTAACAGCTCCAAAGGCTGTCGTGCTGCCATTACACCACGGCGGAATGCGGCGTCCACGGACACCACCGGTCAATTCTGCCACGCCGGGGCATCCGCGCCGGTGCCGCGACGAAACAGGCGGGCGCGGGCACCGGCGACATGCGCACGAAACACGGTGCGGCGAGGATGGGATCCGTGAACATCGTCATCCTGCGCGTCGAGGCCCCGACGCCCGACCTGGCCGCCTTCCTGCTCGCGCACCACGCCGACATGGAGGACACCGCCCCTCCTGAGAGCCGTCACGCGCTGCCGTTCGAGCGCCTGCTGACGCCGGCCGTGCGGCTGTTCGCCGGGTATCTCGACCAGCGCCCGGTCGCGACGGGCGCGCTCGCCTCGATCGACGACGGTCACGAGGAGCTGAAGTCGATGCGCACGGACCCGACGCAGCGCGGGCGCGGACTGGGGCGGACGATGCTCTCCTTCCTGCTCGACGACGCCGCCGCACGCGGCATCCGCCGGGTCTCGCTCGAGACCGGGAGCATGGACTTCTTCCGCCCCGCTCGCGCGCTGTACGCCAGCGCCGGCTTCACCGAGTGCGCCGCGTTCGGCTCGTACCGCCCCGATCCGCTCAGCACCTTCATGACCCTCGCGCTGCCGTCAGCCTCGGCGCACGCCGTCGTCGCCCCGGGTGACGCCCGCACGCGATAATGAACGGATGAGTGCAACCGACGAGGTCGACCGGATCGTCGGCGCGTGGAACACCCAGCGCCCGGACCTCGACTTCTCGCCGCTCGAGGTGCTGTCGCGCATGGACCGGCTCTCGCGCCACCTGGATCGCGCCCGTCGTGATGTGTTCCGTCGCAGCGACCTCGAGCCGTGGGAGTGGGATGTGCTGTCGGCCCTGCGTCGCGCGGGCACGCCGTTCCAGCTCTCCCCGAAGCAGCTGCTGCAGCAGACCCTCGTCTCCAGCGGCACCATGACCAACCGCATCGATCGTCTCGTCGTGCGGCAGTTCGTGCGGCGTGAGGCCGACCCCGACGACGGACGCAGCATCCTGGTGACGCTCACCGACGACGGCCGGATCCGCGTCGATGCGGCGATCACGCGCCTGGTCGACGTCGAGGCCGACCTGCTGCAGGCGCTCTCGCGCGGTGATCGCGACCGGCTGGCGGGGCTGCTGCGCAAACTCAGCCTGAGCTTCGACGCGTGAGCGGACTCCGCTGATGGCCATGGCCTCTCCGCTTCCCGTGCGCGACGGCGTCGGTGCCACGCGTCTGCACGTGCCGATGTCGGGCCCGTGGCCGACGGTGGCCGATTACATGATCGAGCGCTTCTTCCACCTCGACGCCGACGGCCTGCGGGAGCGCTTCGACCGTGGCGACATCGTCGGCCGCGACGGGAGCCCGCTCGATCGTCATACGGCTCTAGGCGTCGAGGAGTTCGTCTGGTACTACCGTGATCCTCCGCCCGAGACACGCATCCCGTTCGAGATCGAGGTGCTGCATCAGGACGCCGATCTCGTCGTCGTCGACAAGCCGCACTTCCTGCCGACGACGCCCGGCGGCAAGTACCTCCAGAACTCCGCGCTGGTGCGCCTGCGCAATCTGCTCGACAACCCGCTGCTGGCTCCGATCCATCGCCTCGACCGCGCGACCGCGGGCCTGCTGATGTTCTCGGTGCGCCCCGAGACGCGCGGCGCGTACCAGTCGCTGTTCGAGAACCGCGCCGTGCAGAAGGTCTACGAGGCCGTGTCGACTCTTCCCGCCGGGTGGGATGCCGCGGCTCCGACCGTGGCCGGCCAGCCGTTCCCCGTGGTCTACCGCAATCACATCCTGAAGAACCGCGGCGAGGTGCGTGTGCGGGTGGATCCCGACCGCGAGCCCAACACCGAGACGCTGATCGAGCTGATCGACGCCGACGACCGCGTGCTGCACACGCGCCTCAGCCCGCACAGCGGCAAGATGCATCAGCTGCGGGTGCACCTCGCAGCGCTCGGCATCGGCATCTTGAACGACGCGTTCTACCCCGAGCTGCTGACCGAGGAGCCCGACGACCACTCCCGGCCGCTGCAGCTGCTCGCGCGCGAACTGCGCTTCATCGATCCTCTGACGGGCGCGGATCGCGTGTTCACGACGACTCGCACCCTGCAGGACGCTCCCGCCGCTTCCTGAGCGGTCTCTTCCCGAGGCCGTCGACGGTCAGCGGCGCATGATCTTGCGTGCGAGGCGCGTGCCGAGCAGCTGCACGAAGTGCACGAACACGACGATCAACACGATGGCCGCCCACATCACCACGGGCTCGAACTGACGGAAGCCGTAGATCTGCGCGAATGCGCCGAGTCCTCCGCCGCCGATGAGTCCGGCCATCGCGGTCATGTCGATCAGCGCGACGACGATGAACGTGTAGCCGAGGATGAGCGGTCCGAGGGACTCGGGGATCGCGACCGTGAACAGGATGCGCCAGGGGCCGGCGCCCATCGACCGTGCCGCCTCGATCACGCCGGGCGAGACCGACACGAGGTGCTGCTCGACGATGCGACCGATGGCGAATGCGGCCGCGAGTCCGATCAGGAACGCCCCGGCGGTGGTGCCGATCCCTGTGCCGACCACCGCACGGGCGAACGGCTGCGCGACAGCCACGAACAGCACGAACGGGATGGGACGGAAGAAGTTGACGGCGAGGTTCGCGATCGCCGAGGCCACGCCGTTCTGCAGCAGTCCCCCGGGGCGCGTGACGTAGAGGATGATGCCGATGACCAGACCGAGCACGCCACCGAGCACGAGCGCGAACGACGTCATGTAAAGGGTCTCGAGGGCCGCGGACCAGAACTCCGGGCCGAGTTCGAACAGACGATCCATTAGCGGGTCTCCTCTCGGGCGATCTCGGTGACTTCAACGCGATCGCGGATCGCGGTCAGCGCGCGATCGATCGCCGCGCTCTCGCCGCGGATGGCGAGCGTGAGGTGGCCGAAGGCGCGTCCGCGGATGTCGTTGATGCCGCCGAACACGAGCTCGAAGTCGAGCCCGGCACCGGCCAGATCGAGGAACACCTGCGCCTGCGAGGAGTCGCCGTCGCGGAACGAGAAGGTGACCAGCCGTCCGCGGTGTCGCTCGCGCAGAACGGCGAGCTCCGACGGCGACGGGATCCCCTTCACCACCGTGCCGACGAAACGCTGCGATGCCGGATTCTGCGGGGCCGAGAACACGTCGAACACGTCGCCCTGCTCGATCACGCGACCGCGCTCCATCACGGCGACCTTGGTGGCGATCGTCTGGATCACATCCATCTCGTGAGTGATGACGACGATCGTGACGCCCTGCTCCCTGTTGACGCGCTTGAGCAGGTCGAGCACCTCGTGCGTGGTCTGCGGGTCGAGGGCGCTGGTGGCCTCGTCGGCGAGCAGGATCGCGGGGCCGGTGGCGAGTGCCCGCGCGATGCCGACGCGCTGCTTCTGCCCGCCCGACAGCTGCTCCGGATACGCCTTCGCCTTGTCGGACAGACCGACGAACGACAGCAGCTCGGTGACGCGCGCCTCGATGTCGGCCTTCTTCCAGCCGGCGAGCGTGAGCGGGTAAGCGATGTTCGCCTTGACGCTTCGCGAGGAGAAGAGGTTGAACTGCTGGAAGATCATGCCGATCCCGCCGCGCACCCGGCGCAGCTCGCTCTCCTTGAGAGCGGTGATGTCGACCCCGTCGACATGGATGGATCCGGATGACGCGGGCTCGAGT
Organism: Microbacterium sp. PI-SA-G; assembly: GCF_057215335.1. Lineage (NCBI taxonomy): Bacteria > Bacillati > Actinomycetota > Actinomycetes > Micrococcales > Microbacteriaceae > Microbacterium > Microbacterium sp. PI-SA-G. The sequence continues at coordinate 3,591,284 of NZ_CM170103.1, read as the reverse complement.
GCGTTGATCAGGCGCACGAGCGTCGACTTGCCGGCACCCGAGTATCCGATGATGCCGAAGACGTCGCCCTTCTCGATCTCGAGGGTGACGTCGTCGACGGCGACGATCTCGCCGTCTCCGGGCGTCCGCGACGGATAGGCCTTCGACACGTTCGTCAGGCTCACGATCGGCATGTGTGCTCCGGTCTGGTTCTCGGGAAAGACGAATCGGGTGACGCACGACGCGCCACCCGATTCTCTCGCATCAGCGGGGTGGCCCCCGCCGTGCTCACTTGTTCTCTTCGGTGTCCTTCTGGACCTTCTCCAGCGAAGCGACGAGCTCGTCGGCCGGCGTCTGCAGTGCGACCGCGGTGTTGCCGGACGACTCCGCGAGGCCCTCCTGCACAGCCTCGTCGGTCTGGAAGATCTCGACGAGCTTCTGGTACGTCGCGTTGTCGGCGTCATCGGCGCGCGCCGCGAAGATGTTGACGTACGGCAGCGCGTTCGGGTCTTCCGGGTCATCCTGAGCGATGGCGTCGTCGAAGGTCAGACCCGCGTCCTGCACGAAGTCGTTGTTGATGATGGCCGCCGCGACGTCGGGCAGCGAGGTCGGGATGAGCGCAGCCTCGAGCGCGGTGACCTTGACCTTGGACTTCGCGGTGTCGACGTCGGCCACGTCGGAGAAGATCGTGCCGCCGCTCTTGAGCTCGATGAGACCAGCGGACTGCAGCACGAGAAGGGCACGTGCCTGGTTCGAGGCGTCATCCGGCACGGCGACGGTCTCGTCCTCCGGGATGCTCTTCACGTCGTCGTACTTCGTCGAGTAAAGACCGAGGGGGTAGATGGCCGTGGAGCCGATCGGTGTGAGGTCGGAGCCCGAGTTCACGTTGTAGTCGGCGAGGTACACGATGTGCTGGAACTGGTTCAGGTCGATCTCGCCCTCACTGAGTGCGGGGTTCGGCTGTTCGTACGAGCCGAAGTCGACGAGCTCGACCGTGATGCCCTCCTCGGCCGCGGCGTCGACGAACGCGGGCCACTGGGGTTCGCCCTTTCCGACGACGCCGACCTTGACGACCTCAGGAGTGCCCTCGCCGGAACCGGCGTCGGAGGAGGCTGTGGCGCAGCCGGCGAGCGCGACGAAGAGCGGGACCACCGCGAGTGCGGCGATGACGGAGGTGGAGCGACGAGACATGTGAAGGGGGTTCCTCTCTGGGGGACTCGAATACGTTAGGCAGGGCCCCGCGCGCTCGAAGAATCGACGTGTCACACAGCGTCACAGCCCGGATCGCCGGGCGTGTCGAGCGATCAGTCGAACTCCTCGATGCCCTGCAGGCGCACCTGCTCGAGGTCGAGGCGGGCGGAGATGCGGCGCACGATCACGTCGTCGACGGTGCCGGCACGACGGAGTCCGAGCAGCACCTCGCGCTTTCGTTCGAGGAGCGCGAGCTTGAGCATGGAGTGCTCCTCGTGGCGGATCAGCGGCGAGCGCTGCAGCATGTCGACGTCGGTGGAGGTCGCGATCATCTGCAGGGTGGTGCCCTCACCGGCATCCTCGGGCGAGGGAAGCCCCACGGCGTCTCCGCCCTCTGCCGGTGTGCCGCCGATCCCGAGCGGGTCGGGTTCGTCGAGCAGGTCGTCGAGCGCCCGCGCCTCGGCGTCGACGAGCGCCTGCTCGCGGGCGAGGGCCTTCGCGTTCGCGAGTTCGAGCATGAGGTAGCCCTCGGAGCGCACGCGGTCGCGCACCTCCTGGCCCACGCCGTGCTCGACGGCCAACTCGTCGAGTGCCGCCAGCGCGGCACCCGAGATGGCGCGTTCGGCGAGCTCGTACTCCTCGTCCTCGACGTGATCGACGGGCATGCGCGCCCAGCGCACCACCGCGGGCAGCAGCGGTCCCTGTACGAGCAGGCTGAGCAGGATCACACCCGCGGTGACGAAGACGACCTCGTCGCGTCCCTGCACTCCCCCGACGTCGGCGATGGTGGAGGGCACCGAGAGCGCGATCGCGAGCGACACCGCTCCGCGCATGCCGGCGACGGTCGACACCGCCATGCCGCGGGCGCGCAGGCCCCAGGGCGGGCGGGGTCCACCCGAACGCTGGAACGGCGCGCTGAGCAGTTGGAAGAGGTAGCGCACCACGAGCAGCGTCGCCCACACGGCCAGGATCACCAGCACGAGACGACCGATCGCCGCGGCCGAGATCTCGTGCACGACGTACTGCACCTCGAGGCCGATCAGCACGAACAGCGCACCGTTGAGCAGGAACACCCCGAACGGCCAGACCGCGTCGGTCTGCCGGCGGGACGACGCGGTGGTCACGCGCGGTGACACGAACGAGACCACGAGACCGGCGACCACGACGGCCAGCACCCCGGACGCGTGCACGATCTCGGCGAGCAGGAACGCCGTGAACGGGATCAGCAGCAGCGTGACGTTGATCGTCATGGTGGTCGACAGGCGCCGCAGCAGCAGGTAGCCGAGGGCCGCGACCACAGCACCGGCGGCGACACCGCCGACGTACGACATCAGCACCATGCCGGTCACCGACAGCGGGGTGACCTGCCCCCCGACGGCGAGAGACACGGCGATGGCGTAGAGCACGAGAGCAGTGCCATCGTTGGTGAGGCTCTCCGCCTTCAGCTTCATGAACATACGACGCGGCAGCAGGCGTCCGAGCGCGGCGACGGCCGTGGCATCCGGCGGAGCGACGGCGGCACCGAGGATGAGCGCGATCTCCCACGGCATCCCGAACAGCACGCCGATGCCGGCGACCGCGAACGCCGAGGCGACGACGAGCAGTGTGCTCATCGGCAGGATGTACCGGAAGTCGCGGCGGATCGAACGCAGCGACGTCGTCAGGCTCTCCCAGAACAGGATGACCGGGAGGAAGAGCAGCAGCACGGTCTCGGGCGGCAGCTGCACCTCGCGCAGCTCGGGGACGAAACCGAGCGCGAGCCCGAAGATCACCAGCAGCAGCGGCAGCGCCAGACGGATCCGCGGCGCCAGCAGTGCGCCGGCGAGAATCGTGAGTCCGAGCAGGACCGTGACCTCGAGACCTTCCATATGTACCTCCGGATGCCGCGGAATTCATGCCGTGCGACACCGGATGGCGTCAGAGCCCGCCCAGAGCACAGCGCATCGCACTGTCACCGTATTCCCCGGAAGGGAGGATGAACAGACCCCCTCACGAACGAGGAGTCGGGATCAGCCGATCTCCTCGGTGAGCTCGAACCAGCGCAGCTCGAGCTGCTCGATCTCGGCTTCCTGCTCGCCGATCGCCTTCATCTCGTCGCCCAGCCCCGCGAAGTCGGACTGATCATGCTCGGCGAGCGCCTGCTTGGCCTTGTAGTTCTGCTGCGTGAGCTTCTGGATGCGACGCTCCAGCGCCGACACCTCTTTCTGCGCGGCGCGCAGAGCCGCACCGTCGAGAGCCGATGCTGACGCGGCGGCCGTCGCCACTGCCTTCGAGGTGGCCGCCCCCTTGGCCGCGTTGGACTGCTGCAGGTGACGCAGACGCAGGTACTCGTCGACGCCGCCGGGAAGGTGGCGCAGGTGGCCGTCGAGGATCGCGAACTGCTGATCTGTGACGCGCTCGAGGAAGTACCGGTCGTGGCTGACCACGATCAGCGTGCCGGACCACGAGTCGAGGAGGTCTTCGATCGCGGCGAGCATGTCGGTGTCGAGATCGTTGGTGGGCTCGTCGAGGATCAGCACGTTGGGCTGGTCGAGGAGCACGAGCAGCAGCTGCAGACGACGCTGCTGGCCGCCCGAGAGGTCCTTCACCGGTGTGGAGAGCTGCGCGGAATCGAAGCCCAGGCGCTCGAGCAGCTGCCCGGGAGTGAGGTCCTGCGCCTTGGAGCCGGAGCCCATCGTGTACGAGGTGCGCAGGCGCGATATCACCACGCGCACCGGCTCCTTCCACACCTCGGTGAGCTCGTCCAGGCGCTGGGTGAGCGTCTTCACCTTCACGGTCGTGCCGCGCTTGACGCGTCCGACCGTGGGCTCGATCGTGCCGGAGATGAGTCCGAGCAGCGTCGACTTGCCGGCGCCGTTGACACCGAGGATGCCGGTGCGCTCGCCCGGCGCGATGCGCCACTCGATGTCGCGGAGGACGACCTTCTCCTCGGTGTTGATGCCGGAGGGCGGGTAGGTGACGCCGACGTCGAGCAGGTCGACCACGTCCTTGCCGAGCCGCGAGACGGCGAGAGACTGCAGCGACACCTTGTCGCGGATCTCGGGCACATCGGCGATGAGCTCGTTCGCCGCATCGATGCGGAACTTCGGCTTGGCCGTGCGCGCGGGGGCGCCGCGGCGGAGCCATGCGAGCTCCTTCGTGGCGAGGTTCTGCCGCTTGGCCTCGGTCGCCGCGGCCATGCGGTCGCGCTCAACGCGCTGCAGGATGTAGGCCGCGTAGCCGCCCTCGAAGGGCTCGACGATGCGGTCGTGCACCTCCCAGGTCTCGGTGCAGATCTCGTCGAGGAACCACCGGTCGTGTGTCACGACCAGAAGCGCTCCGGAGTTCGCGGACCAGCGCCTCTTGAGGTGTCCGGCGAGCCACGTGATGGCCTCGACGTCGAGGTGGTTGGTGGGCTCGTCGAGAGCGATGACGTCCCAGTCACCCGCCAGCAGCTTGGCCAGTGAGACGCGTCGGCGCTGCCCGCCGCTGAGGGAACCGATCTCGGCATCCCACGGCAGGTCAGTGAGCAGCCCCTCGATCACGTCCCGGGTCTTCGCGTCGCCGGCCCACTCGTACTCCGGTGTGTCGCCGACGACGGCCTGGCTGATCGTGACGTCGTCCGCGAGCGTGTCCGCCTGGCTCAGCACACCGACGGTGATGCCGCCGCGCCGGGTCACGCGGCCCGCGTTCGGCTCCTTGATGCCGGCGATCATGCCCAGCAGACTGGACTTTCCGTCGCCGTTGCGGCCGACGATGCCGATGCGGTCACCCTCTTCGATGCCGAGGGTCACGGAGTCGAAGACGACCCTGGTCGGATATTCGAGATGAAGGGCTTCTGCCCCGAGAAGATGTGCCATGTTGTCTCCAGGGTAGTCGCGTGGGTCTGGGTGATCGCCCGGCCTCTCGCGCCGCGCCTAAACTCGACGGGTGCCATGGAATCGCCGGGTGTTCTCGCTCTCGTTAGACAATCGCAGGGCCAAGCTGGTGCAGTCGAGAAGACGAGCCGGTCGCTTCGAGCTCAGCGTGGATGGAATTCCGCAGTCCGTCGTCTCGATGACCGACCCCACCGATCTCGAGTATGACTACACCCGGCACATCGCCCGCGCGATCGATGCCGCCGCTGAGCCCGATGCGCCGCTGTTCACCGTGCATCTGGGAGCCGGAGCACTCACCCTGGCGCGCTACGTCGAGGCCACACGTCCCGGTTCCCCTCAGCTCGTGGTCGAGTTCGAGCCCGAGCTCTACGCGGCAGTGATCGCCGCACTGCCGCTGCCTCCCGGCGCCGACGTACGCGTCATCTTCGGCGATGCGCGGACGGTCGCAGACGCGGCGCTTCCGAGCGAGATGCCATCGTCGGTGCCGTCGTCTCCGTCCCCCGGGTTCGGCGCCGCGGAGACGGGTGGCACCGCCACCGACACCGATTGGGTGGATGCGCGCTTCACCGTCGTCGATCTCTGGGATGCCGCCGTCATCCGGCATCGCGTGGCCAGCCAGGAATTCTACCGCCGGGTCGCCGCGCGCTCCGCAGCAAGGGGCGTTGTCGCCGTGAACCTCCTCGATGGGCACCCGTTCGAGTACTCACGGCGACAGGCCGCGACCCTGCGCACCGTGTTCGATCACGTCGCTGTCGTTCTCGACGCAGAACCCCAGGATGAGGAAGGGCCCCTCGGCAATGTGGTCATCTTCGCGAGCGACGAGCCGCTGGACATCGTGACGACCCCCGATCTGCTCGGCACGCCACGACCTGCGTTCCTCCACGACGGCGCTCTGACGTCGTGGATCGCTGAGGCGCGCATCATGACCGACGCCGACGGCACAGACTCCCCCGATCCCGACGACCCGGTCTGGGCCTAGGGCGAGGTCAGATGGCGCGTGCGGGGCACGCCCGAAGTTCTCTTCGAATGTCGGTGGTTGGTGATGGACTGACGTCATGACCGAGATGCTCGATGCGACCGACTCCCAGACGGCGATGCTCGCCGATCTGGTGGCCGGCCTGCAGGCGGCTGAGCAGACGATCAGCAGCATGCAGGCGGCCCGCGACGGCTTGCTCGCGATGGCATCGCGTCTCGGCATGGAGATCGCCCAGCGGGCTGACCACCCCGACTACGGCGATGTGGCGACGCGCTCCATCGCCGCCGAGATCGGCGCTGCCCAGCGCCTGAGCGACCGCACGATCGAGCGGCGCATGGCCGTCGCCGCGCGGCTGGTGGAGGACTTCCCCGCCGTCTGGCAGGCGCAGGGCGCCGGGCGCATCAGTGCCGCGCACGGCCGTGTGATCGTCGAGGCGGGGTCGCACCTCGACGACCCGATCGACCGCGCTGACTACGCCGCCGAGGTCCTTCCCGTCGCCGAGAGGGAGTCGCCGAATCGGCTGCGCCGGCTGGCGCGGCGGATCGCCGAGAAGTATCAGGCCCGCTCCGTGACCGATCGTCATCGTGACGCCCGCGAGCGGCGGCGCATCTGGGTCAAGGATCTCGATGACGGCATGTCCGAGCTGGGCGTCTCCGGGCCCTCCGCGCTGCTGCACGGCATGTTCGACCGGTTGTCGCAGATGGCGAACACGCTGCGCGAGGAGAACGCCCGCGCCTCCGAGGCTGACGGCGCCCGCGACGAGCGCACGACAGACCAGCTGCGGGCGGACCTGATCGCCGATCTCGTGCTCACCGGAACGCCCGCAGGACACGACAGCGCCGACGGACTGCTCGGCGCGATCACGGCGCGCGTCGAAGTGACGGTGCCGGTGAGTGCGCTGATGGGTGAGAACTCGTCGCACCGCGACGTTCCCCCGGCGGAGCTCGACGGCATGTGCCCCCTCGACATCGAGACGGCGCGGCGCCTTGCCGGTGCGGCATCCGGATGGGAACGAGTGCTCACGCACCCCATCAGCGGAGCGCTGCTCGCCGTCGACCGATATCGACCCGGTGATCAGCTGAAGAGGCACCTGCGGGCACGGGATCAGCACTGTCGGTTCCCGGCGTGCGGATTGGCCGCCCGAAAGTGCGATATCGATCACAATCACGCAGCCGCCGACGGCGGAGCGACCTGTGCGAGCAACCTCGCCCACTTCTGTCGACGACATCACGTGCTCAAACACAATTCCGCGTGGGCTGTGCGTCAACGCGAGGGCGGCACCATGGAATGGCGCAGCCCGACGGGTCGCGTCTACATCGACCAACCTCCGCCGCAGAACACCGTGCGCTTCACCCCCGCCGACGACGCGCTCGCGCCGTTCTGAGGTGGCGGGAGATCACACACGCTGCACAGTCTCCACCGCGGTGATGCCCCGTCGAGCAGACGCGCGCGGGTCTGCCGCGGTACGGGACGTCAACACGGTGACAGGCTGGCCTTTCTCGCGCAGATCGTGCCAGCGTTCGAACACCGCCCCGCCGGGCGCGAGGTCTGCGCGCGAGACCGGCAGGTCGTGCTCATCCACATCGACGACCACACCGACTGTACGAGGAACGACGCGAGCCGCCGCACTCGTCCGCGCGTCGGCGATGAGCTCGGCGAACCGACGGCCGAGCGGCTTGACCGTGTTGTCCACGTCGAGGAGTCCGAGCGAATATTCGAGGTCCTTGTAGTCACCGAGCGAGCGGGAGACATCATGCGAGCACCACCAGGTGATGCCGTACAACCCCGGCGACGACAGCGCCGCTTCCACGGTCCTGGCGGCGAACTCGGGCATCTCGGCGTCGGCCAGGTTCATCGAAGGCGCACCGACCTCCTGCAACCACACCTCGCGCTCCGGGTCCGTCGCGAACGCCTTCGACAGCTCGATCATCCACTCCGCATGACGGACGGACTGCGGCGACAGCCCGCCGTAGCGCTTCGCCGTGCCGTTGAAGATCCAGGAGTGCACGGTCGTGATGTCGCCGAGCCGCGCGGCGTGTACGGGAAGGAACGGATGCTCGTCCCGATACCAGAGATGATCGTTCTCGCTGTGAGTGAGCAGGTGACGCGGATCCCGGTCGACGGGAGCCTCCAACAGGCTCGTCAGCCAGTGCGCAACCTGATCACTGTCGGCCGGCATCGCCGCCGGATTGGGCAGCTGGAACTGGTTCAGCTCGTTTCCCAGCGTCAGGCCGATCAGATTCGGCCGATCCCGCACCGCATCGTAGACGGCGGCGACGAGCGCAGCCTGCGCCCCGATGGCGGCCTCGTCGACGAACATGTTGCCCTCATGCCAGTTGACGAGCCATGCGGGAACGAAGTCGAACCCCGACATGTGCCCCTGAATGACGTCCACCGCGATGTCGAGCTCGAACTCCGCGGCGATATCGGCGACGAGAGAGATGTCGTCCAGCGCCTTGCGTCGGATCAACGTACGGTTCGGCTGCAGCACCGGCCACAGCGGGAAGACCCTGACGTGGTCGAGGCCGAGTCCGGCCAACGCCTCGAAATCGCCGCGCACGACATCGGCATCGATGCCCATCCACTGGAACATCCAGTCCTGGGAAGGCGTGTAGTTCGCTCCGAAGCGCGGAGTGTGGTCAGTCACGGGTTCAGTCATCCTTCTCGCTCAGCGGCCTTGTCTGTCGTCGGCGCCTGGGCGGTGGATTCCCGCACGATCAGACGGCGCGCCGACACGGTCTGCGACACGGCTTCCTCGCCGTTCACCAACTTCTCCAGGAGCTTCACCGCGGTCCTCGCGCTCTCCTCGACGGGAGCATCGAGCGCGGTGAGGCGGGGACGGACGAGCGTCGACACCCACGAGTCCTCCCACGCGATGACGGACAGCTGCTCGGGCACACGGACGCCGAGCTCCGGCGCATGCGCGATGATCTCCGCCGCCATCGCCTCGCTGTCGACCAGCAGAGCCGTCGTCCTTCCGGAGCGCTGAAGCACATCGGCGACGGGGTCCGCGGCGGACGGATCCCAGTTCAGCACCATCGGAATCATGCCGCGCAGTTCGGCTGCCCCGACGAAGCGACGGTCGCGGTCGCCCGAGTGCACCAGTCCCGGGGAGTCGCTCACGCGGGCGACCGTGTGGTGACCGAGAGCCGCCAGGTGCGCCAGAACTTCTTCATACGCGGCGTCATCGTGCACGGTGACCGCCGGGACCTGGTCATCGACAGGCGCTCCGAGCAAAACGGCGGGCGCTCCCAGGTCGCGGACATGCCCGATCCGGGGGTCGTCGTCGCGGATATCGACGAGAAGGAACGCGTCGACCCGCTGCTCGCTCCACCACTCCCGGTAGACGCGCTCCTCATCAGCGCCCTGCACGAGGGTGAGCGACAACGACCAGCCGATCTCGGCGAGTGGCTCCGTGAGTCCTGCGATCAGCCGCATGAAGAAGGGATCGCGCTCGAACGTGTCGCCGGACCGCGTCACGACGAGGCCGAGACTGCGTCCGCCACGACCGCTCACCTTGCGGCTCGCGTAATTCGGCCGCCAGTGCAACTCGTCAGCGGCACGGCGAATCCGGGCCTCGGTCGCCGTCGACACATTCGGGCGTCCGTTGAACACATGCGACACCGCCGACGGGGAGACCCCGGCGCGAGCGGCGACCGCAGCGATGGTCGCGCGTACTGGCTTCTTGTCGTTCATCATGACCGAGATTAGGGGGTTGACCCTCTCTTGTAAAGCGGTATACATTAATCGCACGTTGATGTGTACCGCTATACAAGCGCACGACGTGACGACATCTTTCCCCCGACGCACCGCAGCTCTCAGGAGGTCTCATGACCGATGGCATCAGCAGACGCACGTTCCTCGGCACCGTGATCGGCGGCGGCGTGATGATCCCGTTGCTCACCGGGTGCGGGCCCCTCGTGCCGGCATCCGGGATCCCCGGATCCATCTCCGTGCACACGCAGCTGAGCGGCGCCGTCTCCGGCGCCCAGGTCTTCTCCGACGTGGTGGCCGCCTATTCCCGCGAGACCGACCGAGCGGTCGCTCTCCTCAAGAACGGCTCCGACCTGCCGATCGTCTTCGAGACGAGCTCTCTCGCGGGTAAAGAGGCCGACATCGCAATGGTGAACCTCCAGGGCCGCACGCTCTCCTGGACGCGGCTGGGCGCCACGATCCCGGTGGAGGATCTGCTAGACGAGTGGGGCCTCCGCGACAAGATCATCCCCGAGGCGCTCGAGGAGTGGACCGACGAAGAGGGCCATCTGCGCGCGTTCCCCTTCACCCGGACCAACTGGCCGGTGTCGTTCAACACCGGCCTGCTCGCAGAGGCCGGCGTCGACGTGCCGATGACGTCGGATGACCTGATCGCCGTCGCTGACGCGCTGCGCTCGAAGGGCATCGGCCCGGTGACCGTCGGCGGATCGGACTGGAGCGGACAGAAGATGTTCCTGCAGATCCTGCAGGGCTTCCTCACCAGGGACGAGGTCGCCCAGGTCTTCTCCACCGGCAAGCTCTCCGAGTTCCCAGGGGCGGTCGCGGGCGTCGAGCACTTCGTCGAGCTCCGCGACGCCGGCGTCTTCGTCGACAACGTGCAGGGCTACACCTCCGATTCCGAGCTCACGCAGTTCAACACGCGCAAGGCCGCGATCGTCCCGGCCATGTCGTCCGCCCTGTCCCTCGTCCCCGCCGAACGCGCGGCAGAGGTCGTCGTCGGCGGCTGGCCGAAGCCGTCGCGCGGCGGGGTCGTGGAGCATCCGACCGTCATCCAGAGCTACAACGGACACGGCATCTGGATCAGCGCGAACGGTGCAGAGAAGCTCGACCTCCTGAAGCCCTTCATCCAGAACCTGTACTCGCCGGAGGTCACGACCGAGTTCATCCTCGGCTCCGGTCGCGACATGAACCGGATCACGGACGTCGTCAGCAAGGACTTCCCGCTGGTCGCGCAGGCATCGAAACTCACCACCGACCAGGTGACTCCGGTGACGCTCCCCGACCTGCTCATTCCGGATGCGGTCTTCGAACCGATGATCCGAGCGACCGCGATGGCCTACGGCAGCGCGTCCGCCGACCAGATCATCGACCGGTTCGAAAAAGCGTACGACGCGGCCTGAGGGCCCGAAAGGACATCATGACCGCGCTCGCTCCCTCCCCCACGACCGAACAGCTCGTCACCGCACCACTGAATGGCGGCAGGCCGCGCCGTTCCCCGTTGCGTGAGCGCTTCCCCGGCTTCGCCCTCCCCGCACTCATCTGGTACGCGGTCTTCATGATCGGCCCGGTCGTCGCGATCTTCGTGATCGCGTTCCTCCGCTGGCCGGGCATGCTGGAGACCCCCACCTTCGCCGGCGTGGACAACTTCCGAACCGTCTTCTCGGATGCGACGTTCTGGGCAGCGCTCGGAAACTCCGCCGTCCAGATCGTTGTCGGGCTGCCCATCATGATCGTGCTGGCCTTCCTCCTCGCCTTCTACGTCGTGCAGAAGCCGCGAGGACACCGCGTCCTGCGCTATCTCCTCTTCATTCCGGCGCTGATCTCGGCACCGGCGACGGCGATGGTGTTCTACGCGATGCTCAACCCCGATGGCCTGGTCAACGGGCTGCTCGCGCCCCTGGGGCTTCAGGGCAACGCCTGGCTTGCTGACCCCGCCACCGCCCTCGGCGCGATCATCGCGGTCGAGCTCTGGAGCGGGATCGGATACTCAGCAGTGCTCATCGCCGCGCGCCTCGACGGCGTCGACAGCGAGATCGTGCAGGCGGCACGCGTGGACGGCGCGAGCGACTGGCGGGTGGCCTGGCAGATGTACTGGCCCATCGCTCGCGACTTCATCGGCGTCGTCACGATGCTGCAGTTCCTGTCGCTGCTGTTCAATTCCGCTCAGACGGTGCTGCTGCTGACGCAGGGTGGCCCCGGCACATCGACGATGACGTTGTCGTACCTCATCTACAGCAAGGCGTTCGTCGAGACGAACCTCGGCTACAGCCAAGCGGTCGGGGTGATCCTGTTCGTCCTCGGACTGATCGGCATGTGGCTGATCCGTCGCACCCTGCGCGCCACCCACTGATCGGACGATGGAGACTCTCATGACCACACGCACCGTCCTCCCCCTCCGTGATCGGGTCGGAACCTTCGCCAGCGGCACGCTCGCCTGGCTGTATGCCGCCATCCTGCTCATCCCCTTCTACTACTTCATCTCCTCGTCCTTCAAGACGAACGAGGACATCTTCGAATCGCCGCTGGCGCTGCCGACGACCTGGGACTTCTCGAACTTCACCACCGCGTTCCGTCAGGCGGATCTGGGACTCGCCATCGCCAACTCGGCCCTCACGACGGTCAGCGCGCTCGTGCTGACGCTCCTGCTCGCGCTCCCTGCGTCGTTCGCGCTCGCCCGGGCACAGGGCCGGGTCGGCAGGGTCATCGAGAACGTCTTCAACCTCGGGTTCCTGATCCCGGCGTTCGCGGCGCTGTTTCCCACGTTCCTGCTCGCCGCCTCGGTCGGTCTCTTCCATACGCGCACGTTCGTGATCCTGCTGCTGCCGGCCACGGCCCTCCCCCTGTCGATCGTCATCCTTACGGCGTTCATGCGCACGATTCCGCGCGAGCTGGAGGAGGCGGCTTCCATGGACGGCGCAACCACGCTGCAGGTGCTGCGTCAGGTCTACCTGCCCATCTGCATCCCAGGGATCGCCACCGTGCTGCTGCTGAACTTCCTGTCGTTCTGGAACGCGTACCTCTATCCCCTGATCCTGATCGGTCCCGACACCGCTCAGCGCACCATCCAGGTTGCCCTTCCGACCCTCAAGGTCGATGCCGGTACGGACTACGGCGTGCTGATGGCGGGCACCCTGCTCACGCTGCTGCCGGTATACCTCGTCTACACGGTGCTGCAGAAGCAGATGCAGAAAGCGCTCGTATCGGGGGCGATCAAGGGATGACCCCGACATCCGCCGTGTCCTCCGCGGGTCTGCCGCTGCGCGAGCGCATCGGCCAGATCAACCAGCGGCTCAAGGGGTGGGAGGCCGTTCGGTGGATCGACGGCGCCCCGCGCATCACCGATGTGCTGCGGCGAGAGGTCGATCGCTGGGGCGGCATCGGCGCGATCTACGGCATTCTGCGCGCCGACCCATGGTCGCAGGTGCGATGGAGCAACGGCATCCCGCCGGCCCGCAGCGCCGAGGCGTATCAGGCCGTGCAGGAGTACATCCGCGCACACGGCTCCGGACTCCCGACCCTCTTCGTCGAGGAGGTGCCGCACGGCCTGATGGCGCTGGGCGGCACGACCCTGCCGGTGAACCTCGCCCTGGGTGCGGGCATGGACGTCGGCCTCGTCGAGGAGCTCGCCGCGCACGTCGCGACCGAGACGCGTGGACGCGGCGCTCATGTGGCGCTGGTGTCAGGGCTCGACATGCTGCGCGATCCGCGCTGGGGGCGCGCCGAGGAGTGCTTCAGCGAAGATCCGGCGCTCGCCGGAGCCCTCATGCAGGCGACGGTGCGAGGGATGCAGGGGCACCGACCCGAAGGACGGATCGGTGCCGGCCACGTCGCCGTCGTCGCCAAGCACCTCGCGGGGCAGGGAGCCGGGATCGGCGGACGGAACGGCTCCGGCGCTCCTCTCGGACGACGGGAGCTGGGCGAGATCCATCTGCGCCCCGCTCACCTGGCTGCTCGCGCCGGCGTGGCGGGGTTCATGGCCGCCTACAACGACATCGACGGCATCCCGTGTACCGCGAACCGCGAGCTCCTCACCGGAACGCTTCGCGAGGACTGGGGCTGGGACGGCATCGTGATGGCCGATGGCACGGCCGTCGATCGGTTGCGTGACAGCACACCGGATGCCGCGAGCGCAGCGGCGATCGCGATCCGAGCCGGGGTCGATCTCAGCCTGTGGGATGAGGCCTTCACCCACGTGGAGGAGGCGATCGAGCGCGGCCTCCTCGACGAGGAGGACGTGACCAGAGCCGCCGATCGAGTGCTCGCGTTGAAGCAGCGCGTGGGGCTCCTCGACGATGCGGAGCCCGTGGATGCAGACGGCCCCGGAACCCCGCGCGAGTTCATCGAGCTCGTCGCTCGTGCCGCGGCACAATCCTGCGTGCTCGTTCACGACGCCGGCGTGCTGCCGTTGAGCGACTCGGCGGTCGTCGCGGTGATCGGCCCGAACGCCGACGACCTCGACGGGCAGCTCGGCGACTACACGCCGCCGCGACCTGCCGACGATCCGGACGCGTCCACGGTGTATTCGGCGCTGGTGGCCAGGCAGGGCAGAGATCGCGTGCGTCACGCGACGGGGGCATCGCACCGTTCGGAGATCTCCGACGTGGCGATGACACGCGCGCGGGCGGCGCTGTCCGGCGCAGATGCCGCCGTCATCGTGCTCGGCGGCACGAGCCGGCGCCGCTACGACGACGAGTTCGCAGACAACGGCGCGATCGACGGCCCGGCGCCGGACACGACGAACGGCGAGGGGGTCGATCTCTCCCGCCTCGCGCTGCCGGAGGCGCAACTCGAACTCCTCCGCATCGCCCGCGCGAGTGTTCCCCTCGTGATCGCTGTGCTGATCGATGGCCGGCCGCGGCCGCTCGAGCCGCTCACCGCACTGTCCGACGCGCTGATCGTCGCTCCGTTCCCCGGGCCGGCCGGTGGCGCGGCGATCGTCGAGGTGATCGCGACCGGCATCGGCGGCGGGCGGCTTCCGGCCACGTTCCCCGCGACCGACGGGGTGCTGCCCGTCGCGCATGACGAACGCCGAGAGACGGCGCGCGGCTACATCGACGCTCGCCACCCGGCGGGTGCGCTCCTGGGAACCGGCGCCCCCGCGTCCGTCTCCGTCGTGCTGCGACCGGCGGAGCCCCGGATCACCACGGGTGCGCTCGGCGAAGGAGCCGCGGTCACGCTCACCGCCGACCTCGTCAACACCTCGGATGCGGCGATAGCGCTCGCCGTGCCTCTGTACGGACGACGGCACGAGCTCGGCATCCGTCCACGCCGGCGAACCCTGCTCGCCGTGCAGCGCGCGAGTGTTCCGCCGAGAGCCAGCACGGTCGTCCGCTTCTCCCTCGGTCTCGACGATCTCGGCTCCTGGGCTCACGGTCGCCCCGAGGCGTCACCCGTCGAGGTGCTCGCCTGGACGGCGTCCACCCACGATCCGCCCGCCGATGCCGTGGTCGTTCGGGTCGCCGATGAAGAAGGGTGCACCGGATGGGAACGCTGACCGCCTTCGCTCCCGACTCCCGCACGCGACGACTGCTGAGCGACGCCGCCGCCGAGGTTCGCCGATCCTGCGGCGCACACATCGGAGACCTCGTCGAGGGCGCACTGCTGCGCACGCTGACCGACACGGTGGGCGTCGACGCGCAGGGACAGGTGTTCGTCATCACCGGAGACATTGCGGCGATGTGGCTTCGCGACTCGACCACCCAACTCACCCCGTATCTGCGTTTCATGGAGAGCAGCCCGCAGCTGGCGGAGCTGGTCGAGCAGGTGGTGCGACGACAGTTCGCTTTCATCGCGCACGACCCCTATGCCAATGCCTTCAACGACGGACCGACCGGGGCGCACTACGACCCGGATGACGTCTGCGACGACCCGCATGTCTGGGAGCAGAAGTACGAGACCGACAGCCTCTGCTACCCGGTCACGCTCGCACACGCACTGTGGCGGCGGACGGGACGGACCGAGTTCCTTCTCGATGCCCGTTCGCACGCGGTGCTGCGCACGATCGTCGATCAGCTCCGCGCCGAGCAGCACCACGAGGCCTCGTCGTATCGGTTCGCGCGCGAGACCACCATCCCGACCGAGACGCTGCCTCGCGGAGGCCGAGGATCCGCCGTCGCAGAGACGGGCATGACCTGGAGCGCCTTCCGTCCGTCCGACGACGCGTGCACCTACGGCTACAACATCCCGGCCAACCTCTTCGCCGCCGAAGCATTGCGTTCGATCGCCCAGATCGCTGCTGAAGTGCTCGGCGATGCGATGTTGGCCTGCGACGCGCGTGCGCTGTCCGACGACCTCATCACCGGCATCCGCGAACACGGCATCGTGGCGGGGCCGGACGGATACCCGATCTACGCCTACGAGGTCGACGGCCTGGGTGGCGTGCTCATCATGGATGACGCCAACACCCCCTCGCTGCTCTCCCTCCCCCTGCTCGCGCCGACCGTCGTCGATCGGGGAGTCTGGGAGGCCACACGTGATGTCATCCTGAGCCCGGTGAACCCGTACTGGTTCACCGGATCGGCGCTGCGCGGCATCGGCAGTCCGCATACACGCGACCGCCGCGTCTGGCCGATCGCCCTCGCAGTCGAGGGTCTCGTCGGCACGCCGGACGACCGCATCCGGCTGCTGCAGATGATCGCCGATACGGATGCCGGCACCGGCCACGTGCACGAGAGCATCGACGTCGACGATCCATCCGCGTTCTCGCGCCCCTGGTTCTCGTGGGCCGAGTCGATGTTCTGCGAACTCGCGCTCACCGTGGTGGACGACGAAAGAGCCGCCCGGGTCGAGTGACCCGGGCGGCTCTCATTCGCCCTCAGTGAGGGTGTGCTGGTTACTTGTAGGACTCGACGATCTCGAGCAGGCTCGGGACGTTCTTGTACGAGTCGGCCGCGTTCTCCTGCGTGACGATGATCGGGTCGAGCAGGTACGCCGGGACGACCTTCACGCCGTTGTCGTACTGCTCGGTGTCGTTGACATCAGCCTCTTCACCCTTCTGGAGCTGGCCGACCATCTTGATGGTCTGCTCCACCAGGAGCGAGGTGTCCTTGTTGATCGTGGAGTACTGGATGCCCTCCATGATCGACTTGACCGACTCGACCTCGGAGTCCTGACCCGTGACGACCGGAACCGTCTTGCCGGCCGCCTGCACCGAGGTGATGATGGCGCGGGCAAGCGTGTCGTTCGGGGAGAGGACGCCGTCGAGGACCTCAGAGCTGTACGACGAGGTCAGCAGCGAGTCCATGCGACGCTGTGCGTTCTCGGCCTTCCAGCCCTCGGTCGCCGTCTGGGCGATCTCGGTCTGGCCGGAGACGACGTTCAGCGTGCCGTCGTCGATCGCCGGCTGGAGCACGTCCATCGCACCGTCGAAGAACACCGGAGCGTTCGCGTCATCCGGCGAGCCCGAGAAGAGCTCGATGTTGTACGGAGCCTCGTGACCCGCACGGGCCTCGAGACCGTCGAGCAGAGCCTGACCCTGCAGCTGGCCGACCTTGAAGTTGTCGAAGGCGACGTAGTAGTCGACGGCTTCGGTGTTCTCGATCAGACGGTCGTAGGCGATGACCGCGACGCCTGCGTCACGAGCGGCCTCGACCTGCGTGGACAGCTGCTTGCCGTCCTTCGCGCCGATGATGATGACCTTGGCACCACCGGTGACCATGGCCTGGATCTGGTTCTGCTGCTCGGCGACGGTGTTGCTGGCCGGCGCGTACTGCACGTCCGCCTTGAAGCCGGCCTCTTCGAGACCGTCGGTGAACAGCTGGCCCGCGAGGACCCAGTTCTCCGAGGTCTTGTCGGGCAGTGCGACACCGATCGTCGCTCCGGCGTCGAAACCTGCTGCGGCCTCTTCGCCGGATCCCGAACCCGTGTCACCGCCGCGCTCCGACGAGCAACCGGTGAGGACGAAGGCGCCTGCGACGACGATCGCTGTCGCCGACAGAAGAATCTTCTTCATGTGATCTCTTTCTCTGGTGTGTGAAGGTCTCATCGCGCGTGGGCCACGCGACCGGACCCCTACTTTCCGCTCGTCTTGTCGACGGGTGGGGCTTGGTAGGTCTTGTTGGGCTCGAAGGTCTGCAGCGCCGGGTCTTCCTGGCGGCCGAAGCGGCGGGTCATGAACCCGATGAGCGAGGGGCGGCCCTGCTGCTTGTTCCAGACGTCCACGCCGACCGCGAGCAGGAGCACGAGGCCCTTGATCATCGAGACGACGTCGGCACCGGCACCGAGCAGCGCGAGTCCGTTGTTGAGGAAGGCCATCACGAGGCCACCGATGATCGAGCCGATCACCGTTCCGATACCGCCCGAGACGGCGGCGCCGCCGATGAACACCGACGCGATCGCGTCGAGTTCCCAGCCGTTGCCGTCCTGCGGGCCCGACGCCGTGGCGCGGGAGACGTAGATCATGCCGGCGAGAGCGGCGAGGACCGACATGTTCATCATGACGAAGAAGTCGACCCAGCGGTCCTTCACACCAGACAGACGCGCTGCCTGGCGGTTGCCGCCGACCGCGTAGATGTGACGACCGAACACCGTGTTGGTGGTGATGAACGTGTAGAGGATCACGAGCAGCAGCAGGATGACGCCCGAGATCGGGAAGCTGGTGCCCTCACGACCCGTGGCGAACAGCCAGCCGGCGACGAGGATGACGACCGAGATCAGCACGACCTTGGTGATGCTGACCCACGTCGGGGCCATCTCCGACCCCATCTTGCGCTGAGCGCGACGCAGACGCAGCTCGGAGAAGACGATCCAGGCGACACCGGCGAGGGCCAGCAGCATGGTCGGGATGTTGAAGGGCAGCGGCAGGGCGATCTCGGGCAGGTATCCGGCACCGATGACCTTGAAGCCCTGCGGCACGGGAATCGACTGCGAGTCGCCGACCCACTGGTTCGCACCGCGGAAGAAGAGCATGCCGGCCAGCGTCACGATGAACGCCGGTACCCCGACATAGGCCACCCAGAAGCCCTGCCACGCACCGACCAGCACGCCGACGCCGAGGCCGAGGAGGATCGCCAGCGGCCAAGGGAGGTTCCAGTCGGCCATCGCCTTGGCGACGATGATGCCGGTGAACGCGGCGACCGATCCGACCGACAGGTCGATGTGACCCATGATGATGACCATCACCATGCCGATCGCGAGGATCAGGATGTAGGAGTACTGGTTGACGACGTTGATCAGGTTGCCCGACGAGAGCGTCAGCCCCTGGCCCTTGAAGATCCAGGTCAGCAGCTGGAAGACGACGAGGATGACGACGAGGCTTCCGAGGATGCCGAACTGGCGCAGCGTCGACTGCCCTCCGCCGAACATCTTCTTGACGTCCTTGAAGTGGAATCCGCTCTTGGCGGGGGTGGATTCGGTGGTCATGCGGATGCTTTCTGAGTCGCGGAGGTCATGCTGCGCATGAGGGCCTCGGGTGTCGCCTGGTCGGCCGGGATGCAGTCGGTGACCCGACCTTCGAAGACGGTGTAGATGCGGTCGGAGATGCCGAGCAGTTCGGGCAACTCGCTGGAGATGACGATGACGCCCTTGCCCTGTGAGGCGAGCTCGTTGATGATCGCGTAGATCTCGTACTTCGCGCCGACGTCGATGCCGCGGGTGGGCTCGTCGAGGATCAGGAGGTCGGGGTCGGTGAACATCCACTTCGCCAGCACGACCTTCTGCTGGTTGCCGCCGGAGAGCTTGCCGACGCCCTCTTCGACCGTGGGGGTCTTGATGCGCAGCGCCTTGCGGTACTGCTCCGCGATCGCGTACTCGGCGCGCGGGTCGACGACACCACGGCGAGCGATCTTGGAGAGCTTCGCCGACACCGTCGCGCGCTTGATCGTGTCGAGCAGGTTGAGCCCGAGAACCTTGCGGTCCTCACTCACGTACGCGAGGCCGTGCCTGATGGCCGCGGCGACGTCGGGCAGGGAGATCTCCTGGCCGTCCTTGGTCATCGTCCCCGAGAGGAAGGTGCCGTAGGAGCGACCGAACATGCTCATCGCGAACTCGGTGCGACCGGCGCCCATCAGCCCGGCGATGCCGACGACCTCGCCGCGACGCACGTTGAGGCTCGAGCCCTTGACCACCATGCGCTCCGACACGGTGGGGTGCTGCACCCACCAGTCCTTGACCTCGAAGAACACCTCGCCGATCTCGGGGGTGCGGTCGGGGTACCGGCTCTCGAGCGAACGCCCGACCATGCCGCGGATGATGCGGTCCTCGTTGATCTCCCCGCGGGAGATGTCGAGGGTCTCGACCGTGCGGCCGTCGCGGATGATGGTGATCTCGTCGGCGATCTGCTCGATCTCGTTTAGCTTGTGGCTGATGATGATCGACGCGATGCCCTTGGCCTTGAGCCCGAGGATCAGGTCGAGCAGGTGCTGCGAGTCGTTCTCGTTGAGCGCCGCGGTGGGCTCGTCGAGGATCAGGAGCTTGACGTCCTTGTTCAGGGCCTTGGCGATCTCGATCAGCTGCTGCTTGCCGACACCGAGCGTCTTGATCGCGACGTCGGGGTCTTCGTTCAGCCCGACGCGGGCGAGGAGCTCGAGCGCCCGCTGCTTCTGCGCCTGCCAGTCGATACGACCGAAGCGGCGGATCTCGTTGCCGAGGAAGATGTTCTCGGTGACGGACAGCTCGGGGATCAGCGCGAGCTCCTGGTGGATGATCACGATGCCGGCCTGCTCACTGGCCGCGATGTCCTTGAAGCGCTGCTCCTGGCCGTACAGGAGGATGTCGCCCTCGTAGGTGCCGGCGGGATACACGCCGGACAGGACCTTCATCAGGGTCGACTTGCCAGCGCCGTTCTCCCCGCAGATCGCGTGGATCTCGCCGGCGCGCACGGTGATCGAGACGTCGGAGAGGGCTTTCACCCCCGGGAACTCCTTGGTGATGCTGCGCATCTCCAGGATCGGGCCTGACACAGTCGGCAACGTTGCAGTGGTGCTCACGGATCTTCCTCGCGACGTGCGGTCACCTTCGATGTGACCGTTCACATTGGATTACATCGTCCAATGGGAAACGGGCTCTGTCAAGTCCGCTCCCAGTTTTCGTGTCGTTACCGTGATCCGGACGACTCGCGCAGGCGCAGCGTCGTCTGCAGCGGGCCGAACGTCGGCACCGCCTCCCCGCGGATCTGCGCGAGCAGAATCGTGACGGCTCGACGCCCGAGCTCCGGGAACTCCTGGTGCACGGTCGTCAGGGTGGGCGCCACATGGGCTGCCACCGGCACGTCATCGAAGCCCACGACGCTCACGTCATCCGGCACGCGCACCCCCGCGTCACGGAAGCCGTGCAGCAGGCCGATCGCCATCAGGTCGTTCGCGGCGAACACCGCGGTGAAGTCCCGCCGACGCGACAGCTCCTGACCCGCGAAGTAGCCGAAGTCGGCCGTCCAGTCGCCGCGGATGGGCGGGAACGTGGGCAGATCCGCCTCGCGGAGCGCGTCCAGATAGCCGCGCATGCGCGACTCCGCCTCGATCCAGTCCTGTGGTCCGGCCAGGTGCAGGATGTCGCTGTGCCCCAGGCCGATCAGGTGCTCGGTGGCCGCTCGGGCGCCCGCCACCTGGTCGGCCGAGAGGCTGAGGCCGTCTGAGCCCGCCGCCGTCTGGAGTGTCACGAACGGCATCGAGACGTCCATGCCGCGCAGGACATGGAAGACGCGGACCTGCGGTGCGAGCACCACGATTCCGTCGACGTGCTCTCGCGCGAGCTGGCGGACCGCGTTGCCGATCGCCTCGGGAGTCGTCGCCGAGAGGTTGAGCGTCGAGACCGAGTAGCCCTCCTCGCGCGCGGCATCCTCGATGCTGGCGATCGACGAGGTGGGCCCGAACTCCCCGATGGTGGCCGAGAGGATGCCCAGCATGTTCGACCGGCTGGTGACCAGAGCGCGGGCGGCGAGGTTGGGCCGGTAGTCCAGTACCGAGATCGCGTCGAGGACCTTCGCCTTCGTCTCGGGACGGATGCTGGCGTGATCGTTCAGCACCCGCGAGACCGTCTGGTGCGAGACGCCCGCCAATCTCGCGACATCGCGGATGCTCGGCAGCCGGGCACGGTCGGAGCCGCTGGACATCGCAGCCTCCTCGCATGTGCACGGTCACATCTGTCACTCATTATGTACGCCGGATCGTCGTGATGCACACCACCGGTGTGCTCGACGGGCGCGGATGCGCGTGATCACGGGCCTGTCGGCGCATGTCCAACGAAAAGAGAAATCGGGTGCGACCCGGAGGTTATCGCTAGACTGGCCGGTAAGAAGCGGTCTGTTTCAGCTCCGCACCCGATGACACGCTCGCCCGTAGCGGACTTTCTCTCCCTCGTCCTGGCCGGCCGTCGAGCGTATGGCGACAGGACAAGCCATGAGCGCCCCCCGAAGAGCGTTTTTGACATTCACCGCAGCGACCCTGCTCTGTGCAGGCATCATCGCTGCGACCGTGACGACCACCGACCCCCGATGGTGGGAGCTGTACTTCAGCCGCCTCGGCATGACAGACGACTTCTCCGCTGTGCTCTTCAACGCCGGAGTGATCGCCGCAGGCGCGATGATCACCGTGTCCAGCGTGATGATGCGGCTCTGGCTGATGCGCTCCCTCTCCGTCGATGACGTACGACAGCGCCACGCAGCTCGCGTGGTTCCGCTCTTCGTCGCACTTCTGGGGCTCAGCCTCACCGGCATCGGCGTGTTCCCGCTGTCGCTCGACAAGGTCGTGCACGACACCGCGGCCAACGGAATGCTGCTCTCCTTCGCCGCTCTGCTGATCGTGCACCGCATGTTCCTGCGGTCGCTGTCGCGCGCGCTGAACATCCTCGCGATCGTCGCCGGATCCAGCATGATCGTCGCCATGGGGGCCATGGCCTCCGGCCTGATCAACCTCACGGTCTTCGAGGCGATCGGGTTCTCGGCGATCCTGACCTGGGTCCATCTTCTGGAAACCCACCTCAAGCGCCTCTCTCCGACCCTCGCCTGGAAACGTCCAGCAAACTCCCAGCGACTTTCCGTGTCCCCCATTTGGGGGACAAGCAAAGTGTCTGTATTGTCATTTCAGTAGCTGGGGCTACACGGGGAAGCGTCTGGGGCGCTGACCCACTGATGTGAGGCAGACTGCCACGTTCCTTGTGGCGAGCTCCCTCTCGAGAGCCGGTTGGGGAACCGGAGATCTCGGGAGGGGCTGCCCGCTTCTCACCTGTCCGATTCTCACCTGTCCGCTTCTCACCTGTCCGCTTCTCAGCGGTCGGCTGTCACGACATGATGCGCGCGCCCGGCACCGGCCCGTGCACATGGAGGGCCTCTCGACCGGAACGCTGGAGGACGGACTGCACATCCTGCGCCGCCTCGGGGTCGGCGCACAGCAGGGCGACGGTGGGGCCGGAGCCCGAGACGATTCCGTGCAGCGCGCCGGCGTCGACGCCGATCCGAATGGTCTCCTCCAGGTCGGGACGCTCGAACACGGCGGCCACCTGGAGATCGTTCGAGAGGCTGTCGGCCAGCCGCGCCGGGTCTCCGGCTCGAAGCGCCTGCAGCAGAGGGATCGGCACGTCGAGCGACAGCGGCGGATCGTCGGCGAGGACGCCCTCGGCGTCGCGCAGTGCATCGAGCCGGCCGTAGACGGTGGGCGTGGACAGGCCGTGCGGGCTGGTGACGAGGACCCAGTCGAAGCGCCCCCGCGCGAGCGCCGGGCTCAGCTGATCGCCCCGCCCGGTGCCGACCGCGGTGCCGCCGTGCAGCGCGAACGGCACGTCGGCGCCCAGGCGCGCTGCCAGGTCGTGCATCCGGGTCGACGAGAGCGCCGTGCCCCAGAGCGCGTCGCACGCCACGAGCGCGGCCGCGGCATCAGCCGACCCGCCGCCCATGCCGCCGGCCACGGGCACGCTCTTGCGGATCTCGAGCGCCACTCCTCCGTCGTACTCCGCGGCCGCGGCAAGCAGCTTGGCCGCGCGCATCGCGAGGTTGCGGTCGTCGAGCGGCACCGAGTCGGCGTCATCGACTCCTGAGACCGTGAGCGAGAAATCGTGCGCCGGACGGGCGATCACGTCCTCGTACAATGAGACCGCCTGGAAGACCGTGGCGAGCGCGTGATAGCCGTCATCGTGCCGACCGCCGACGCCCAGGTACAGATTGATCTTGCCGGGCGCCCGCACGTGCACGGACTCGTTCGTGGCGGAGACGCTCATGATCCGAGAACCGTCACAACTCCGAGGACTGCGCCCAGATGTTGACGTCGATGGCTCCCGCGAGCTCGTCGATGCGTGCCAGCTCCTCCGACGTCAGCTCGGGGCCGTTCACGGCGGCGATGTTCTCGTCGAGCTGCGAGGGCCGAGAGGCACCGATGAGCGCCGATGCCACGACCGGGTTGCGCAGCGTCCACTGCAGGGCGAGCTGCGCGAGGGACTGTCCGCGCTCACGGGCCACCTCGTTCAGCGAGCGCAGCGTCTCGACGGCCTCGGGGGCGAGCGGACCGTCGGGCAGCGAGCCGCGCTGCTGCGCACGGTCGGCCGTCCCGTCGCCGAGGTACTTGTCGGTGAGGAGCCCCTGCGCGAGCGGCGTGAACGCGATCGCGCCGAGCCCGTGGTCGCGCAGGGTGTCGGTCAGTCCGTCCTCGACCCAGCGGTTGAGGATCGAGTACGCGGGCTGATGGATGACCAGCGGCGTGCCCAGCTCCTTCGCGACGGCCACCGCCTCTTGCGTGCGCTCGGCGCTGTACGACGAGATGCCCACGTAGAGGGCCTTGCCCTGACGCACGAGCGTGTCGAGCGCGCCGACGGTCTCGGCGATGGGCGTGACCGGGTCGACCCGGTGCGAGTAGAAGATGTCGACGTAGTCCAGGCCCATCCGCGTGAGCGACTGCTCGGCGCTGGCGAGGATGTACTTGCGGCTCGCGAAGTCGCCGTAAGGCCCGGGCCACATGTCCCACCCGGCCTTGGACGAGATGATCAGCTCGTCGCGGTACGGGCGGAAGTCCTCGGCGAAGATGCGCCCGAAGTTCTTCTCGGCCGAGCCGTAGGGCGGGCCGTAGTTGTTGGCCAGATCGAAGTGCGTGATTCCGCGGTCGAACGCGTGGCGCAGCAGTGCGCGCTGGTCGTCGAGCGGGATGTTGTCGCCGAAGTTCCACCACAGCCCGAGGGAGATCGGCGGAAGGAACAGGCCGGACGAGCCGACCTGGCGGTAGGCGAACTGCTGGTAACGGCTCTCGTCCGCGGTGTACGGACGGTGCAGCTCGGGGACGTCGGGGCGGAAGCGCGAAGAGTCGGTCACCGTGCCAGGTTAGTCCCTGGCGGCGATCTCGCTCAGAGCCCTGGCGTGCTGGGCGATGCGGTGGTAGTCCTCCACGGTGAGGTCCTCGCCGCGTGCGGTCGGGGCGACACCGGCGGCGGTCAGGATCTCGGATGCCGCGGCAGACGTGCCGAACAGTCCCGACAGGGCCTGGCGCAGCATCTTGCGGCGCTGGTTGAACGCGGCATCGACGATCTGGAACGTCCGGCGCCGCTCGTCTTCGGGCCCGCGCTCCCCCGCGGAGCGGTCGAAGCCCACCAGCAGGCTGTCGACGTTCGGTACCGGCCAGAACACCTGGCGCGACACGGTGCCGCACAGCCGCCACTTTCCGTACCAGGCGGCCTTGACGCTCGGGGAGCCGTAGATCTTCGACCCGGGCTTCGCTGCGATCCGCTCGGCCACCTCGGCCTGCACCATCACGACACCACGCTGCAGGTGGTCGAAGTTCTCGAGGAAGTGCAGCAGCACCGGCACCGAGACGTTGTACGGCAGGTTCGCGACGAGCACGGTCGGGTCGCCCGGCAGTTCGGTGATGCGCAGGGCGTCGGCGTCGACCACGGTGAGCTGTCCGTCGGCCGCCCCATGCTCCGCGGCGGTCTGCGCGAGGCGAGCGGCGAGGCGGTGGTCGATCTCGACGGCGGTGACCGATGCCCCGGCCTCGAGGATCGCGAGCGTGAGAGAGCCGAGCCCCGGTCCGACCTCGACCACGCGCTCTCCCGGCTGCACGCGGGCGGCGTGGACGATCTTACGGACGGTGTTCGCGTCGACCACGAAGTTCTGTCCGAGCTTCTTCGTGGGGGTGACGTCGAGCTCGGCGGCGAGGCGGCGGATCTCGGAGGCGCCGAGCAGGGTGACAGTCATTGCTCCATTGTCCCCTACTGTCACTAGTCTGCTGTGATGCCCTCCCTCGGTGAACTCGTCGCTCCGCGGCGGATGGGAACCGACTTCCGGTGGCTGCTGGCCTCGTCGTGGACCAGCAACGTCGGCGACGGCGTCGCTCTGGCCGCCGCACCGCTGCTGATCGCGTCGATGACGTCGTCGCCGATCCTGGTCGCCGCGGGCGCGATCCTGCAGTTTCTGCCCTGGCTGCTGTTCGGGCTGCACGCCGGCGCGATCGCTGATCGGTTCGACCGCCGCCGCCTGGTGATGTTCGCGAACGCCGCCCGCGCGGTCGTGCTCCTGGCCCTGTGCGTGTTCCTGGTCACGGGCACGGCGAACATCGGGATCGTGCTGGCCGTCGCCTTCCTCTACGGCACCGCCGAGGTGTTCGTCGACACGGCGGGCAGCACGCTGCTGCCGATGCTCGTGAAGCCCGCCGATCTCGGCATCGGCAATGCGCGGCTGCAGGCCGGGTATCTGGTGGCGAATCAGTTCGCCGGCCCCCCATTGGGCGCCTTCCTCTTCGCCGCGGGCACGGCCTGGCCGTTCCTGCTCGAGGTCGTGTGCGTGAGTCTCGCGATCGTGCTGATCTCGAAGATGGCGAAGACGCCGGTTCCGCCCCGGGAGACAACCGAGCGCACCCCGGTCCACACCGACATCGCCGAGGGGCTCCGGTGGCTGTGGCGCAATCCCCCGGTGCGGATGCTGGTGCTGATCATCCTCGTCTTCAACGTGACCTGGGCGGCGCCGTGGGGCGTGCTCGTGCTCTACGCGACCGAGCATCTGAACATGGGGGCCGTCGGCTACGGCGCGCTCACCACGGCGTCGGCCGCCGGCGGGATCCTCGCCACGCTGAGCTTCGGCTGGCTCGAGCGGCACGTGTCGTTCGCCACGCTCATGCGGGTGGTGCTGTCGCTCGAGGTGCTGATGCACCTGGCCTTCGCGCTGACCACGGCGGGCTGGGTCGCTCTGGTGATCATGTTCTTCTTCGGCGCGTACGCGTTCGTCTGGGGCACGATCTCGACCACCGTGCGGCAGCGGCTCGTGCCCGCCGAACTGCAGGGCCGCGTGGCGTCGGTGAACATGGTGGGCGTCTTCGGCGGCATGGTGATCGGCCAGGCGCTGGGCGGCGTGATCGCCGAGATCTGGGGGCTGACGGCGCCCTGGTGGTTCGCCTTCGTCGGCGCCGCCCTGACGCTGCTGGTGGTGTGGAAGCCGATCTCGCAGATCGTGAACGCCAGCCCGGGCGATCAGGCGTCGGGCGATCAGGCGTCGAAGGAGCCGTAGACCCGCAGGGTGTTCGCGGCCAGCTGCGCGCACAACTCGTCGACCTCGAGCTCCAGCTCGGCGGCCATGAAGCGCACCGTGAGGGGCACGAGATACGGCGCGTTCGGACGACCGCGCAGCGGCACCGGCGTGAGGAACGGCGCGTCGGTCTCGACCAGGATCCGATCCAGCGGCGTGACCTTCAGCGCATCGCGCAGGTTCTGCGCGTTCTTGAACGTGACGTTGCCGGCGAACGACAGGTGGTATCCGGCATCTGCGCAGATCCGCGCCATCACGTCGTCACCGGAGAAGCAGTGGAAGACCGTCGTCTCGGGAGCACCCACGCGGGTCAGCGTCTCGAGGACGGCGTCGTGGGCGTCGCGATCGTGAATCTGCATCGCGATGCCGTGCTTCTTCGCGATCGCGATGTGCGCCTCGAACGACGTGAACTGCGGACCGCGCCGCGCAGGCTCCGTGCGGAAGAAGTCGAGCCCCGTCTCCCCCACCGCGCGGGTGCGCGGGTGGGCGGCGAGCTCGTCGATCACCGCAATGGCCTCATCCAGACGGCCGGCCTCGGCGTACGCCGGCGCGTCGTTCGGGTGGATGGCGACGGCCGCGAGCACTCGCGCGTCGGATGCCGCGGCCTCGACCGCCCACCGCGACGACTCGATATCTCCCGACGCCTGCACCACACCGGCGATGCCCACGGCCTGCGCCCGATCGAGCTGCTCGGTCAGCGAAAGCGGCTGGTCGCCGTCGAGGATCTCGAGATGCGCGTGATTGTCATAGACCGACACGGCCAGCGGCTCGGGAGCCGCCGGGTAGCGCAGATCCTTGCGTCCGTCTCCGGAGCGCCCCTGAACGTAAGTGCCGGCCGTGTTCTCGGGCATGACTCAGACGGTCGACTCCACGCGGGGGAACAGCGGCGCGAGCGCGCTCACCCGGGTGCCGGGGCGCAGCACGCCCCACACTCCCGCCTCGCGGACCGGCTGCTCCTGCAGGACGCCGAGAGCGTCGGCGGCGCCGAGCGCGCCCCACAGCTTCTCGGTCGACTGCGGCATGACCGGCGACAGCAGCACCGCGAGAGCACGCAGACCCTCGGCGCAGGTGTAGAGCACGGTGCCCAGGCGGCCCCGCTGCTCCTCGTCGCGCGCCAGCGCCCACGGCTCGTTCTCGGTGATGTATCCGTTGAGCGCGTCGACGACCGTCCAGATCGACGAGATCGCCTCGTCGATGCGGAACTGCTCGATCGCGGCATCCGCATTCGTGGCGGCATCCGCGACGAGCTTCTGGATCACAAGGTCCTTCTCGCTGTACTCGGCCGCCTCGGGCACGACGCCGTCGAAGTACTTCTCGATCATCGCGATCGTGCGCGAGGCGAGGTTGCCGAATCCGTTGGCGAGCTCGGCCTGGTAGCGGGCCGACAGGTCCTCCCACGAGAACGAGCCGTCCTGCCCGAAGGCGATCGCCGAGAGGAAGTAGTAGCGGTATGCGTCGGATCCGAAGACATCGGTGATCTCGGTGGGCGCGATGCCGGTGAGCTTCGACTTCGACATCTTCTCGCCGCCGACCAGCAGCCAGCCGTGCGCGAAGATGCCCTTCGGCACCTCGACGCCCGCGGCCATCAGCATCGCGGGCCAGATCACCGCGTGGAACCGCAGGATGTCCTTGCCGACCACGTGGTACGCGGGCCAGCGGCGCGCGAACGTCTCGTCGTCGTCGCCGTAGCCGACCGCGGTGGCGTAGTTGAGCAGTGCGTCGACCCACACGTAGATGACGTGCGACTCGTCCCACGGCAGCGGGATGCCCCAGTCGAACGCCGACCGCGAGATCGACAGATCCTTCAGGCCCTGCCGCACGAACGAGACGACCTCGTTGCGGGCGGACTCGGGACGGATGAAGTCGGGCTGCGTCTTGTAGAGGTCGAGCAGGCGGTCCTGGAACTCGCTCAGCTTGAAGAAGTAGTTCTTCTCCTGCAGCAGCTCGAGGGGCTTCGAATGGATCGCGCAGACCTTGAGGCCCTCGAACGCGCCGGTGCCGTCGAGGATCTCGGACTCGGGCTTGAACTCCTCGCAGCCCACGCAGTACAGCGCCTCGTACTCGCCGGCGTAGATGTAGCCGCGGTCGTAGATCGCCTGCACGAACTTCTTCACGCGCTCCTCATGACGCTCCTGCGTCGTGCGGATGAAGTCGTCGTTCGCGACGTCGAGCGTCTTCAGCAGCGGGAACCACGCCTCGGTGACCAGCTTGTCGACCCACTCCTGCGGCGTGACGCTGTTCGCGGCGGCGGCGCGCAGCATCTTCTGGCCGTGCTCGTCGGTGCCCGTGAGCATCCACGTGTCATCGCCCCCCTGGCGGTGCCAGCGCGCGAGCGTGTCGACCGCCACCGAGGTGTACCCGTGACCGATGTGGGGCACGTCGGAGGGGTAGTAGATGGGCGTGGTGATGTAGAACGATTCGCCTGCGGGCATGCGTACGATTCTAGGCGCGATGCGGGGCGTGATCGCGCCGGATCAGCTGACCGAGACGTCGATGCGATGCCAGCCCTGCGCACCGTCGGGCGCGGGGGCCGCGGGCCGATCCGTCTGCGTGTCGCCGTCGACGCTGAGCGCCCGGCACTCGATCGAGTGCGACCCGCTCTCAGCCGTCCACGGCAGGCTCCACTGCACCCAGGTGTCGGCGGAGATGGCGTCGGCGAGTTCGGCCGCCCGCCACGGCCCGTCGTCGATGCGTACCTCGACGCCGGCGACACCGGTCTGCTGATGCCACGCCATGCCCGCGATCACCGTGTCGCCGGCCTCGACCGCACGGCCTCTCCGCGGCACGTCGATGCGTGACTGCAGCTTGATCGGTCCGCGCTCGGACCACCCGCGGGGGGTCCAGTACGCCTGCGCCCGATCGAAGCGCGTCACCTCGAGCTGGGTCACCCACTTCGTCGCCGAGACATAGCCGTAGAGTCCGGGCACGACCATGCGCACCGGGAACCCATGCTCGAGGGTCAGCGGCTCACCGTTCATGCCGACCGCCAGCAGCGCGTCGCGGTCGTCGGTCAGCGCCTCCAGCGGCGACGAGGCGGTGAACCCGTCGGCCGAGGTCGAGAGCACCATGTCGGCATCGGCCTGCACGCCCGCGCGGGCCAGCAGCTCGCGGATCGGATGCCCCAACCAGCGGGCGTTGCCGATCAGCGACCCGCCGACCTCGTTCGACACGCACGCGAGCGTGACGTACGCCTCGGTCATCGGCAGAGCCAGCAGGTCGTCCCAGGTGATCACCACCTCGCGATCCACCATGCCGTGGATGCGCAGCGACCAGTCGGCCGGGTCGACGCGCGGGATCACCAGAGCGGTGTCGATGCGGTAGAAGTCCGTCGTCGGGGTGACGACGGGCGCGAGACCGCGGATGTCGAGCTCGGCGGCGCGCGGGACGGCCGCTGCGGCACGGACCGGCTTCGGGAGCCGCAGCGCCGTGCGCACCGTCTCGATCGACTGGCTCGCGCCGCGGGCGATGTTGCCGGCCGCCAGTGCGATCAGCCCGGCCGCCGCGGTGCCGACGGTCCACAGCAGGAAGCGTCGGCGGTCGTCGCCGTCCGGCGCGAATCCGGCGATCGGACGGAGTCGTCGCGTCAGCATCCGCACGAAGATCACCGACAGCCCACCGGCGAGGATGCCGGGAGCCCAGGCGTAGGGGCCGGAGTCGGCGCGGGTGAGCGCGGCCACGACGGCGACGGCACCCAGCAGGCCGAAGAGCGCCGCGCCGAGCCCGGGGCGGCGCAGCTCCAGCACCCCGGCGAGCGCGGACACCGCCGCGAGCACCACGCCGATGCCGACGAGCAGGGCCACCTTGTCGGCCGTGCCGAACAGCGCGATCGCGGTGTCCTTCGCCCACGCGGGCGCCAGGTCGATCAGTCCGCCGCCGATGACAGCGAACGGGCTCGCGCCCGGCGCGATCAGGGAGGCGGCGAGCTCGGAGACGCCCACCCCCGCGGTCGCCGCGGCCAGTCCTGCCGCCGCGGCCCGGACTCGGTCCTGCCGCGGCGTGCGTTCGACGTGCTCCATCTTCTGAGCGTACGCCGCGGCAGGGGGTCGGAGGCGGTGTCAGAGCCCGTTGCGGCGAGCCACCTCTCCCAGCCACGCCAGAGACGGCTTCGGCGAGCGCGCGAAGGTCTCGTGGTCGAACCCGATCAGGCCGAACGTGGGGGCGAATCCGCTCGCCCACTCGTAATTGTCGAGCGCGCTCCAGTGCTGGTACGCCCGCACGTCGACGCCGTCGGAGATCGCGCGGTGCAGGCCCTCGAGCGCGCCCTGGGTGTAGGCGATGCGGCGGGTGTCGTCGGCGGTCGCGATGCCGTTCTCGGTCACGAGCACCGGCACCCCGCCGCTGCGCTCCCACGCGCTGCGCACGCCGAGCTCGAGAGCGTCG
Source organism: Microbacterium sp. PI-SA-G (assembly GCF_057215335.1). Classification (NCBI taxonomy): domain Bacteria; kingdom Bacillati; phylum Actinomycetota; class Actinomycetes; order Micrococcales; family Microbacteriaceae; genus Microbacterium; species Microbacterium sp. PI-SA-G. Next base: position 3,559,759 of record NZ_CM170103.1, on the reverse strand, counting down.
GGGAAGAACTCCCACCCGGTGAGCGTGGTCTCGACGTCGTCGGACACCGGGATCGGGCCCTGGGGACCGATGAAGGTGCGGGTGTACGCCTGCACGCCCACGAAGTCGTCGCCGGCGGACTGGTCGAGGTACCAGTGGTCGCGCGGATCACCGTACGCGGCCAGCATCTCGTCGGCACCGGGCTCGCCGGTGGAGTGGAAGGCCTGCGTCGCGATCGTCCAGCCGGCCTGAACCCCCGGCACGGAGTGCAGGATGTCGGAGGCCCGGTGGTGCGCCTCGAGCAAGGTGTCGGCCACCGCGAGGTCGGGGTTGGGCAGGCCGAAGGCGACGAGGTTGGCGGCATCCTCTCCCCCGGCGAGCATGGCGGCGATGTTCGGCTCGTTGATCGTGCAGACGTAGGTGACGCCGTCGAGGATCGGCAGCACGGTCTCGACATAGCGCGAGAACAGGTCGACCGCGTCATCCGCCCGCCAGAATCCGTCCTTCTGGAACCACTGCGGCACGGTGAAGTGCATCAGCGTGACCGTCGGGTCGAGACCGTTCTCGCGCGCGGTGTCGATCATGCGGCGGTAGTGGTCGAGCATGGCCCGCGAGACGAAGCCGCGCTCGGGCTCGATGCGCGCCCACTCCAGCGAGAAGCGGTACGAGTTGAGCCCGGCGTCGGCCAGCAGCCGCATGTCCTCTGGGTAGCGGTGGAAATGGTCGGCCGCGTCACCGGAGGGCTCGACCATCGACGACCCCGGAGCGTGCTCCATGGTCCACCAGTTGCTGGTCGTGTTGTTGCCCTCCACCTGGTGGGCTGCGGTCGCGGCGCCCCAGAGGAAGCCGTCAGGGAATGTGAGCACGAATGCTCCTCTCTCTCGAGGTCGGGTGAAAGTCGGATGCGGCTATCGGAGCCGGGCCGGGTTGGGAACGGCATCCAGCAGCTGGACGGTGTACGGGTCTTCGGGATGCTGGAGCACCGCCGAGGTCTCGCCGCGCTCGACCACGCGTCCGCTGTTGAGCACCAGGATGTTCTCGGTCACCAGGCGGGCGCTGAGCAGGTCGTGCGTGATGTAGAGCATGCTGATGCCCCACCGCTCGCGCAGGTCCTCCAGCAGCGCCAGCACGCCGGCGCGCAGCGAGACGTCGAGCATCGACACCGGCTCGTCGGCGATCAGCACCTGCGGGTCGCTCGCCAGCGCCCGGGCGATGACCACGCGCTGGCGCTGGCCACCCGAGAGCTGGTGCGGCAGCTTCGCCGCGAACTGCTCGACCGGCGTCAGGCCCACCGTCTCGAGCAGCTCGAGCACCCGCGCGCGGGCCTCCGCTCCGCGCAACGGCGTGTAGTTGCGAATCGGGCGGCTGAGCGCGTACTCGACCGTGTGCAGCGGGTTCAGCGCCGCATACGGATCCTGGAACACCATCTGCACGTCCTTGCGCAGATCGCGCAGGCCCTTCCGGCGAAGCGAGGCGACGTCGACGTCGCCGAATCGCACCGTGCCGTCCGTGGGCTTCTCGACCCCGGTGATCAGCTTCGCGATGGTCGACTTGCCCGAGCCGGAGGCCCCGACCAGCGCGAGCGCCTCACCCGGCTCGAGGCGGAACGAGACGTCGTCGACCGCGGTCACCGGCTGCTCGCCCCGACGCGGGGCCGGATAGCGCTTCGAGACGCCCTCGACCACGATCGCGGCGTCGGCACGGCGGGTGTCGCGCTGCGAGACCGTGGGCATCGTCTCGGTCACGTCCGTGCGCGAGCGCCCCTCGCGGCGACGGGTGCCCAGGTCGACGAAGCCCGGGATCGAGATCGTCTCGGCCCGCGGATCGGCGTAGTGGCTCAGCAGCATCTGCGTGTACTCGTCCTGCGGACGCTCGAGGATGTCGCGGCTCGCGGCGTCTTCCACGATGCGGCCCTCGTGCATCACCATCACGCGGTCGGTGGCCTCGAGGACGATGCCGAGGTCGTGACTGATCAGGATCGCCGTGAAGTGCTCGGCACGCTGCAGGTCACGGATCGTGTCCATCACCGCGTGCTGCACGAGCACGTCGAGCGCGGTCGTCGGCTCGTCGAACACCATCAGCTGCGGTTCGAGCGACAGCGCCAGTGCGATCGACGCGCGCTGGCGCATGCCGCCCGACAGCTCACTGGGATAGCGGGCCAGCACCGCGGCATCGAGTCCGACCTTGCCGATCAGCTCCCGCGCCCTGGCATCTCGGGCATCGCGGGGCACGTGCCCGTGCGCGGCGAAGATGTCCTGGAAGTGCGCGCCGACCGTGCGCACCGGGTTCAGCGCGTTCATGCCCGACTGCAGCACCATCGCGAACCCGCCCTGGCGCTGTCGTCGCAGCTCCTCGGCGTCGAGCTCGCGGATGTCGCGTCCGGAAAACAGGATGCGTCCGCCGCTGATCCGCGCCGGCGGCTTCTGCAGCCGCGTGAGCGCGAACCCGAGCGTCGACTTGCCCGATCCGGACTCGCCGACCAGGCCGACGAACTCTCCGCGGCGCAGGGTGAACGACACGTCGTGCACGGCGGTGACCGGGGTCGTGCCGGGCGAGGCGTACTCGACCGACAGCCCCTGCACGTCGAGGAGGATCTCGGGGGATTCCATGGCGTTCATCGGCCCTTCCCTTCGCGCAGGCGCGGATTGGAGATCCCATCCACACCGAAGTTGATCAGCGTCAGGCTCAGCGCGAGCAGCGCGATGCACAGACCGGGGGCGAACAGCAGCAGCCACTGGCCGGTGAGCAGCGAGTTGGAGTTCTGCGCCCAGTAGAGCATCGTGCCCCAGCTGACGATGCTGGAGTCGCCGAGGCCCAGGAACTCGAGCCCGGCCTCGGCCAGGATCGCCGCGGTCGCCGCCCCGAAGAGCGTGCCGGCGATGATCGAGGTCATGTTCGGCAGGATCTCGCGGAACACGATGCGCGCCCGGCTGTCGCCCGAGAACTGCGCCGAGGTGACGAAGTCGTTGCCCCGGAGCGACTGGGTCTGACTGCGCAGAACGCGCGCTCCCCACGCCCAGCCGGTGACCACGATCACGGCGATGATCATCAGGATGCCGCCGTTCTGCAGGTACGCGGCGATGACGATCATCAGGGGCAGTCCGGGGATGACCAGGAAGAGGTTGACGATGAAGCCGACGACCTCGCCCGCGAAGCCGCGCATGTACCCCCAACTGAGGCCGATGAGCACCGCGACGATCGTCGAGAGGATGCCGGCGGCGAAGCCGACCAGCAGACTGATCTGCGCGCCGAAGATCAGCTGGCTGAGCACGTCTTCACCGGCGGCGGTGGTGCCGAGCCAGTGCGCCCAGGAGGCGTCGGCGTTGCGCTCGAAGCTGTTGTCCTTCGGGCCGTACGGCGCCAGCAGCGGAGCGAACACCGCCACGAGCACGAACAGGCCGAGGATGCAGAGCCCCAGTCGCGCCTTGCCGTTCGACCAGAGGGTGCCGACCATGCGGGCGAACGCGCGCCACGGGCTGGGCGCTGCGATGCGGTCGGTGGGGATCTTGACGTTCTGCGTGGAGGTCATCGGCGGGTCCTTGGATCCAGCACGCCGTACAGGATGTCGACGAGGAAGTTGGCGATGAGCACGCTCACGGTGATCATCAGGAAGAGCGCCTGCATGAGCGGGTAGTCCTGCCCGATCACGGCGTTGAAGAGCAGGTATCCGATGCCGGGATAGCCGAACACCTGTTCCACGAGGATCGACCCGCCGACCACGCCGCCGAGCGTCAGCCCGAAGCCGGTGAGGTTCGGCAGGATCGCGTTGCGCGCGGCATACCGGAGGGCGATGGTGCGCCCGTGCAGGCCGTTCGCCTCGGCGAAGGTCACGTAGTCCTCGCCGAGCGTGTTGATCATCGCGTTGCGCATGCCGATGATCCATCCGCCCAGCGACGTCAGCAGGATCGTCAGCGCCGGAAGCACCGCGTGCCGGGCGAGGTCCGCGATGAACTCGCCCGTGAAGCCGGGTGTGGTCGTCGCGGCGTAGGCGCCGGTCGTCGGGAACCAGTGCAGCACGTAGCCCAGGAAGAACAGCAGCAGGAGTGCGGTCCAGAAGTACGGGAACGTGCTGAGGAACGATCCGGTCAGCGTCGGCAGCGAGTCGAGCCAGGTGCCGCGGCGCCAGGCGGCCGCGACACCGATGAGTGTGCCGATCACGAACGCCAGCACGGTGACGATGCCGACCAGGCCGATCGTGTAGGGCAGGGCGGTCGAGACCATGCTCGAGACGCTCTGCGGGTAGAACGTGTACGAGACGCCGAAGTCGAGCCGGGCGACCTGACCGAGGTACGACACGTACTGGTCCCACATCGATCCCGTCGGCACCCCGAGCTGGGCCTCGATCGCCCGACGCGTCGCATCGGACACCGGGCCGTTCTGCGACAGCTTCGCAATCGCGGCGTCGGCCGGCGAGCCGGGCATCAGCCGCGGCAGGAAGAAGTTCAGCGTGATCGCCGCCCACAGCGTGAGCACGAAGAGGCCGACCTTCTGCAGGACGTATTTCATCGGTCGTCTCCCGTCGCCCGTTCGAGCCGCGTGAAGATCATCAGCGGCGCCGAGTCGTAGTTCTGCGGGATCATGTACGGGTCGTCCTCGGTGGGCCACCCGGTGAACTTCGCATCGCTGAAAAGACCCCAGATGCCGCCGTAGTACATGCCGATCACGGGCAGGTCGTCGTAGACGATGCCCTGCAGCGCCTGCACGATCTCGGTCTGACGGGCGGGGTCCACGGTCTCGCGGTACTCCGCCAGCAGCGCATCGGCCTCGTCGGAGCGGTAGCGCTGGAAGTTGTTCGAGGTCGCCTCCCCCGACGGCACGTAGAACTCGCTCGAGAGCAGGTTGTTGTACGCCTGGTAGACGTCGCCGTTGCCCATGCCGCCGATCGCCATCTCGAAGTCGCCGTTGCTGATCGCGCTCTGGTACCCCGCCGGCTGCGGGAGCTTGAGGGTGACCTTCACGCCGACGGCGGCGAGCTGACTCCGCACGGTCTGGGCGGCGCGCGTCCAGTCGGTGAAGCCGTTCGCGGTGGTGAGGGCGAATTCGAGCTGCTGCCCGTCGGGACCGACCAGGCGATCTCCGTCAAGGGTGTATCCGGCCTCGCCGAAGGCCGCGAGCGCGGCATCCGTGTCCTGCGTGATCATGCCCTGGTCGGGGATACTCGGGTCGAGGTACTCCTCCTGGTTGGGAAGGACCAGGCCCGTCTGTCCGGCCGGCTCCATGTATCCCTCGGAGGCGGTCTCGGCGATCTCCTCGCGATCGAGCGAGAGCGCGATGCCGCGGCGCACGTTCACGTCGTCGAAGGGGGCGACTTCGAGGTTGGGCATCAGACCGATCACGCCGCCCGGCGGGAACCACCAGGAGTTGTGCTCGTTGGCGGCGCCCCAGGTGCCCTCGACGTCGGAGATGAAGGAGTACGCCCAGTCGTAGCCGCGGCTGACGGTGTCGAGCTGCGAGTTCGTCGCGGGGAGGATGATGTGCTCGATCTCGATCGAGTCGGCCTGCCAGTACTCGGGATTCCTGTCCATCGAGTACTGCTGGTCGTTGTAGTTGCCCAGGACGAACGGTCCGGTACCCACCGGCTCCTCGTTGCGGAACGTGCCGGGGTCGCCCACGCCGGACCACAGGTGCTCGGGCACGATCATCGTCTGGCCGAGGATCGACAGCGACGGCGCGTCGTCGGTCTGGAGCGTCAGGATGACGTCGTCGCCCTCGGTCGCGACGCTCGCGAGGTGCTGCCAGGCGCCCTTGATGTCGAGCGAGGGGTTGTCCTTGAGCAGCTGGAACGTGAAGGCGACGTCGTCGGGCGTCAGGCTCTCGCCGTCGCTCCACTCGACGTCGTCGCGGATCGTCATGATGATCGTCCGGGCGTCGGGCTGGGCCCACTCCGTCGCCAGCCACGGGTTGAGCGTGCCGTCGAGCGGATTGACCAGGATCAGCGGCTCGTAGATCCACCGTGACGCGGTGCGCGTGTTGGTGAGATAGGGATTGAAGTTCCGCGTGAAGAAGGGGTTTCCCTTGTCCGCGTTGATGAGCATCGTGTCACCGCCGATCGAGGGATCGGGCTGCGACGTGATCTGGATGCTGCATCCGCTGAGCACGACGGCCGCAGCCGCCAACCCCACGATCGCGGCTCTCCGCCAGCGTCGGAGCATGTGCGTCTTCGCCACACTGCCACCTCATGTCGTCTCTGTCATGAAAGAGCACCACGTGTTCGGGGCGCTCTGCGGCCGGGGCCGTGATCCGATTGTAAGCGCATACATTCCGGGTCCGCAACCCCGTCGCCGAGGCTGGGGAGAGCTCACGCGGGGCGCTGGGAGCTCTCGCGGATGAGCAGCTCGAGCGGCAGACGCACGGTCTCGGGCTCGGCGTCGGGGTGCTCCAGCCGCCGCGCCAGCAGCTGCACCGCCGCCCGACCGAGGTCGATCATCGGCTGGCGCACCGTGGTCAGTGCCGGCTGCGACAGCGCCGCCGCCTCGATGCCGTCGAAGCCCGTCACGAGTACGTCCTCGGGCACACGCACCCCGGCGGAGCGGAACGCGTCGAGCGCGCCCAAAGCCATCTGATCGTTCGCGGCGATCAGCGCGGACGGCGCCCCCGACGCGATCAGCGACTGCACCGCTCGGCGCCCGGACGCGCGGGTGAAGTCGCCCTGCAGCATCGTCACCGACTCCAGCGGGATGCCCGCGGCGACCACCGCCGCCGAGAATCCCTCGCGGCGCTGCACCCCGTCGGGCGAGTTCGCAGGCCCCGCGAGAAAGGCGAGACGCGCGGCATCGGACTGCGCCAGCACCTGCCGTGTGAGCTCGGCCATCGCCTCGGCGTTGCTCACCGTGACGTGGTCGTAGCGGTCGCCGCGGGGCGGACCCGACAGCACCACGACCGGGATGCGCTGCGCGAGGCGGGCGAGCACGTCGTCGGGCACGCTCTCGGCGAGCACGATCAGCCCGTCGACCCGGCCGGCCATGTCGCGCACCGTCGAGCGCGTGGGGTCGTCGCGCCCCACGCCGATCATGAGTACGAAACTCTGCTTCCAGGCCTCGAGCTCCGCACCGCGCAGCACCTCGTCGAGGAAGAGCAGGGTCGGATGCCCCTCACCCGACTCGTCCGCATCGCGCACGATCGTGAACGGAGCCCTCGCCGCGTGCTCGGGGGCGAGCACGTCGAGGTCGGGCGCCTCCTCGGCCGCATCGAACGCGGGAAAGTACAGCCCCAGCACGCCGGTGCGCCGCTCAGCCAGGCCACGGGCGCTGCCGCTGGGCACGTAGCCGAGCTCGGCGACCTCCTGCAGCACGCGTTCGCGCGTCGCCGGGCGCACGGCGTCGGGCTGGCGCAGCACGCGCGAGACCGTCGCGATCGAGACGCCGGCGCGCTCGGCGACGTCGTACACCGTCGCTCGCTTCGTCACGCGCGGCCCTCCCTCCGGGGGCGGGCCGCGAGGGCGGCCTGATACAGATCACGGGAGGAGAGTCCGGTCGCGGCGGCGACCTCGGCGCTGGCGTCCTTCAGCCGGATGCCGTCGGCGACGAGCGCCTGCACCTGCGTCAGAGCATCCTCGGCCGAGTACTCCCGGCGCGGGGCGCCCTCGACGACGACCACGATCTCTCCCTTGACGCCCTCCGAGGCCCACGCGACGAGCTCGGATGCCGTGCCGCGACGCACCTCCTCGTAGAACTTGGTCAGCTCGCGGCACACCGCGATGCGGCGCTCGTCTCCGAACGCCCCTCCCATGTCGGCGAGGGTCGAGGCCAGGCGTCCGGGCGACTCGAAGAAGACCATCGTGCGGGGCTCGCCCGCGAGTGCGCGCAGCGCCGTGCGCCGCTCCCCCGGCTTGCGCGGAAGGAACCCCTCGAACGTGAAGCGGTCGGTCGGCAGCCCCGAGATCGCCAGCGCCATCAGCACCGCGCTCGGACCGGGGATCGCGGTCACCGTGACGCCCTGCGCGACGGCTTCGGCGACGAGACCGTAGCCCGGGTCGCTCACGGTCGGCATGCCGGCGTCGCTCATCACGATGATGTCGTTCTCGGCCGCGAGCGCGGCGAGTTCCGCGGCCTTCTGCTTCTCGTTGTGATCGTGCAGGGCGATCAGGCGGGGGCGGTTGCTGATCTGCAGCGCCTGCAGGAGCCGCTGCGTGGTGCGGGTGTCTTCGGCGACGACGATCTCGGCGTTCTCGAGCACCTCGATCAGGCGGCGAGACGCATCGCCGAGATTGCCGATCGGGGTGGCAGCGAGGATGATCACCCGCTCAGCTTATGCGCGTTGTCTAGGCTGGACCGGTGACCGCTCCCGTGCCTCTGCTGCCCGCTCCTGACGCACGGCTGACACGGTACGGACAGTGGCGGGATCGACTCGTCGACGACGCGCGGTCAAGCCGCGTCATCCGCTGGCTGGCTCCGCTTCTGGTCACGGCGCTGGCTGCGGTCCTGCGCCTGGTGAACATCGGCCACCCGCATCAGCTCGCCTTCGACGAGACCTACTACGTCAAAGACGCGTGGTCGCTGTGGACGCTCGGCTACGAGGGCACGTGGGGCGAGAACGCCAACGAGGCCTTCATCACCCTGCGCGACCTGCCACTGTCGGAGACGGGATCGTTCATCGCGCATCCGCCGCTCGGCAAGTGGCTGATCGCGCTGGGCATGGCCGTCGGCGGACCCGACGACAGCATGGGATGGCGGCTGGCGACCGGGCTGCTCGGAACCGCATCGGTGCTGTTGGTGTTCGTCATCACGCGCCTGCTCACCGGATCGATCGTCACCGCGACCGTCGCGAGCACGCTGCTGGCCGTCGACGGGCTCAGCATCGTCCTGAGCCGGATCGCCCTGCTCGACGGCATCCTGACCTTCTTCCTCCTGCTGGGCGTGCTGTTCCTGCTGCTCGACCGTCGGCGCACCCTCCCGCTGCTCGAGCGTCTCGACCCCGACTCCCCCGACCCGCTCTGGGGTCCGGTGCTCTGGCGACGCCCGTGGCTGCTCGCCGCAGGCCTCGCACTCGGTGCAGCCTGCGCGGTCAAGTGGTCGGGGCTGTATGCGCTCGCCGTCTTCGGCCTGTACGTCGTGGTGACCGATGCGCTGGCACGGCGTCGGCGCGGAGTGACGCTCTGGCCCACCGATGCGGCGTTCCGCCAGGGTCCGGTCTCGTTCGTGCTGCTGGTCTTTCCGGCGCTCGCGGTGTACGTGATCAGCTGGACCGGATGGTTCGTGACCGCCGGCGGCTACGACCGGCAGAGCGACCCGAATCCGCTGGTGGCGCTCTGGAAGTACCACCAGTCGATGCTCGGCTTCCACGTCGGCCTCAACAGCGGGCACCCCTACGCCAGCGCGGCCTGGGAGTGGCCGTTCCTGCTGCGCCCCACCGCGATCTGGGTCGGGTCCGATGCGAAGGACTGCGGCGTGGACCACTGCATCGCCGTGATCACCAGCGTGCCGAACCCGTTGATCTGGTACTTCGGCGTCGCCGCCGCCGTGTTCCTTCTGTACCTGCTCGTGCGGGGATGGGTGGTGCGACGCCCGGTCGGCCCCGAGGTCAGCCTGCCGCTGGTCGGCCTCGCCGCCACCTACGTGCCGTGGCTGCTGTTCCCCGAGCGCACGATCTTCCAGTTCTACACGGTGGCGATGATGCCGTTCCTCGTCATCGCCCTCGCCCTGGCGCTGCGAATCATCGCCGGGCGTCGCGAGGATCCGCTGCCCCGGCGACAGGCCGGCGAGCGCACCGTGATGATCTTCCTCGCGGTCGTGCTGCTGGTCTCGGCGTTCTATCTGCCGCTGTGGACCGGGATGAGCGTGCCGTACGACTTCTGGCGCCTGCACAACTGGCTGCCGGGCTGGATCTGACCTCGCGGATCAGCGTTGTGATCGCGTGCGGTCAGTGCTCGGCGGGCCGAGTGAGGCGCGCGACCACGACCAGCGCCGCCGTGAGTCCGAGCGTGAGCAGCAGCTGCACACGGGCGCCCGGGTCCATCATCGCCAGCGTCATCACTCCGGCCAGCAGGGCGAGACACAGCCACGACAGCCAGGGGAACCCCCACATGCGCATCGGCAGGGACTCCCCCGCCCGGTCGGCACTCCGACGAAGGATCAGCTGCGACACCGCGGTGGCCGCCCAGATGATGAGGATCGTCGACCCGACGACGTTGAGGAGCGCCGGCAGCACCACGTCGGGGAACGCCCCGTTGAGCCCGACGGCGACGAAGCCGAACGAGACCGACGACAGCACGGCCACAGACGGCACGCCCGCGCCGCTCGTGCGCGTGATGAGCTGCGGTGCGAGCCGACGCTCACCCAGCGAGAAGGCCATGCGCGATGCCCCGTAGATGTTCGCGTTCATCGCCGAGAGCAACGCGATCACCACGATGAGCGACATCACCAGATCGACGCCGGGCAGCCGGAGCGTGGCGAGCACGGCCGAGAACGGGCCGTCCTGCACGGCCGGGGCATCCCACGGGAGCACGGCCACGATCACGAAGATCGAGCCGAGGTAGAACACCAGGATGCGCACGAGCACCTCGCGCACGATGCGGCGGATGTTGCGGGCGGGGTCATCGGACTCGGCCGCCGCGATCGCGACGACCTCGGTGCCCCCGAACGCGAACATCACGATCAACAGCGCCGCCGCGACACCCGTGATGCCGTTCGGGGCGAAGCCGCCGTTGTCGACAAGGTTGCCGATCCCGCTCGCGGGCACGCCGGGGATCAGACCGACGATCGCACACACGCCGACGACAAGGAAGGCGATGATCGCCGCGACCTTGATCGCCGCGAACCAGAACTCGAAACGGCCGTAGTTGCGCACCCCGAACAGGTTCACCGCCGTGAGCGCCACCACGAAGACCAGCACCCAGAGCCACGCCGGCACCCCGGGCACCCAGCCGGCGATGATGCCGGCGGCACCCGTCGCCTCCGCGGCGATCACCACGACCAGCTGGATCCAGTACAGCCACCCGACCGCGCTGCCGACGCTGCGCCCCATCGCCTTCTGCGCATAGGAGCTGAACGCCCCGGAGCTGGGACGAGCGGCCACCATCTCGGCCAGCATCGCCATCACGAGGATGACGATGACGCCCGCGACGAGGTACGAGACCAGCACCGCAGGGCCCGCGAGGGCGATCGCCTGACCCGAGCCGACGAACAGCCCGGCGCCGATCGCCCCGCCCAGGCCCATCATCGAGATCTGGCGACGCGTCAGCCCCGGGTGCAGCCCCCGGGTGGTGGCGGTGGCGGTCGACTCCGCCGATATCGCTGGACCCGTCATCGCTGGACCGGAACGGCTGCGGGGTCGCTCACCGGCAGGTGGCAGACGAAGGCCCGGCAGTCGAACGCCCGCTCCGACGCCTCGGCCTTGCCTTCGAAGAGCTCGAAACCGGCGGCGGCGAAGTCGCGCGCCTGCGCGGGAGTCACCACGGCCGTCACATCGGTGTCGGCACGGCGGGCCGCGGCGGCGAGGGCTCCGCGCGGGGCATCGGTCACCACCACGAGCTGCCGTGGCGGGTCGACGAGTCCGGCCGCGACCTGGAGCAGGGTGCCGTGGGCGAAGGGCTGCTCGGATGCCCGCGTGGCGTGCTGGCGCACGATCCGCACGGCGGTGTCGCGATACTGCTCCCCCGCGCCCAGGCGCCAGGCGGCGAGCGCGGCGGCGGCCAGGGCCGAGGCCCCGGAAGGCAGATCGCCGTCGGTCTGATCCGGCGACGCGGCGATGCCGTGCTGCGTCAACAGCGGATCGAGGCGGCCACCCTGCAGCGCTTCGTCGAGGAGGTCGCGGGCGGTCGACGCCCACGCGGATCCGCCGGTGGCCACCGCGAGCGCGAACAGGCCGTCGGCCAGCAGCCCGAGGTCAGCGGCGGTCGCGATGGCGGTCGATGCCGCGCCGTCGAGCGATGCGCGCACGAGTGTGCCGTCGGGTCCCCGGTTGTGTCGCAGCACCGCCTCGGCGGCGGATGCCGCGGCATCGATCCACTCGGGCCGACCGAGCGCCGACCCTGCCCGCGCGAGCGCGCCGATCGCCAGGCCGTTCCACGCGGTGATCACCTTGCCGTCGACGGCCGGGGGCGCAAGCGCCGCACGGTCGTCGGACGAGCGCAGGTAGTAGCCGCCCTCGCTGCGCTCACCGTCGATCCACGACTCCGAGTCCTGGGCCGCGCCGAAGCCGCCGCCCTCGCGCTGCAGCACCGCCAGCAGGAAGCGGGCGATGCCCCGAGCGGTGTCGTCATCGCCGTCGGCGAGCGCCGCATCGAGCAGCTGGGCGTTGTCGGTGAGCATGCGTTCGTAGTGCGGCACCGACCAGTCGCGCTGGGTCGCGTAGCGGAAGAAGCCGCCGTCGACGTCGTCGAGCAGGGCGGAGTGCGCCATGGCCGCGAGTGCACGGTGGGCGGATGCCGCGGCATCCGGAGCCTCGCGTCGCACGAGCGGGGTCTGCAGGAAGCGCAGGCTGGAGGCCACCGGGAACTTCGGCGCACCGCCGAAGCCGCCGTACTGCGCGTCTTCCCGCGCGGCGATCGCCTGGGCTGCGGCGGCGATCACCGATGCGGCTGGCAGCTCGGACGGCGTCGATTCGGCCGCGCGCGACAGCGCTTCGGTCACTGCGTCCGCCGACTCCTCGGCCTGCGCACGGCGTAGCGTCCATGCCTCGCCCACCGCGGCCAGCACCTCACCGAAGGACGGCAGCGGGGCGCGCGCCACCGGAGGGAAGTAGGTGCCGGCGTAGAACGTGCGACCCCGCGGCGTCGCGAACACCGTCAGCGGCCATCCGAGATTCTGCGTGAAGGCGGAGGCCGCGGCCATGTAGGCGCCGTCGACGTCAGGGTGCTCCTCGCGATCGACCTTCACGGCCACGAAGCCGGCGTTGATGACCGCCGCGGTCGCCGGATCGGCGAACGACTCGCGCGCCATCACATGGCACCAGTGGCACGTGGAGTAGCCGATCGAGATCAGCAGCGGCACGTCGCGGCGCTGCGCCTCGGCGAAGGCCTCCGGACCCCACGGGAACCAGTCCACCGGGTTGTCGGCGTGTGCGCGGAGGTAGGGACTGAGCGTGTCGCCGAGTCGATTGGTCATCCCTCAACGCTACGCCCCGGGCGGCTGGTGAGCCAGCGGGCGCGGGCTCAGCCGACGAGCAGATCCACGGGGCGCGACGCGGCGTAGCCGACCAGGGGCAGTGCCCGCTCGGCGGCGAGGGCGATGCGTGCGTGCAGCACCTCGGATTCGATTACGTAGCCGGCGAAGTCGGTGTCGCTGGCGTACACGCCGATCGGCAGCGTGAGCGCCTGGAAGAACGCGAACAGCGGGCGCAGCTGGTGCTCGATGATGAGGGCATGGCGTTCGCCGCCGCCGGTCGCGGCCAGCAGCACGGGCTTGCCGACCAGGTCGTACTGACCCACGAAGTCGAACAGATGCTTGAAGAGCCCGGTGAAGGACGCGCGGTACACGGGGCTGCCGACGATCAGCAGGTCGGCGGTCTCGATCGCGCGCAGCTTCTCCTCGATCGACGGCGGCAGCTGGTCGCGACGCAGCGCGCCGGAGAGCTGAGGACCGATCTGCGTGAGCTCGATCACCTCGAGATCGACCTCGGCGCGCTCGGCGACGGCCGCCGCGATGGCGCGGACGAGGGCGGTGGTCTTGCTCGGCTCGTGCAGGGATCCTGACACGGCCACGACGCGGTAGCGAGCTGTCATGCCTTGAACGTACTCACGACGACGCCCCGTGTCGCGGAGAGCGACACGGGGCGTCATGTGGACCGGAGGTCAGTTCACGTCGTCGGGGTGCGAGCCCACACGACCCGAGCCGTCGAGGGGGTCGAGCGCGTCGATCGCGGCGATCTCGGCGTCGGTCAGCGTGAAGCCGAAGACGTCGAGGTTCTCGCGCAGACGCTCCGGGCGCACCGACTTCGGGAAGACGATGATGCCCTTCTGCAGGTGCCAGCGCAGCACCGCCTGTGCGGGCGTGACGCCGTGCGCCTCAGCCGCCGCGGCGACGGCGGGCGTGCCGAAGAGGTCGTACTTGCCCTGGCCGAGCGGGCCCCAGGACTCGATCTTGATGCCGTGCTCGGTGGCCCAGGCGACCACGTCGCGCTGCTGGTACGCCGGGTGCAGCTCGATCTGGTTGATCGCCGGCGTGACGCCGGTCTCGGCCACCACGCGCTCGAGGTGCGGCACGAGGAAGTTCGAGACGCCGATGCTGCGCGTCAGCCCCGCGTCACGCAGTTCGATCAGCTTCGTGAACGCGTGCAGGTAGTCGCCGATCTCGGGCGCGGGCCAGTGCACGAGGTAGAGGTCGACCGCGTCGAGGCCGAGCTTGCCCAGGCTCTCGCTCATCGCGGCGTTCGGCTCGTCGCCGTGGTGGCGGTCGTTCCAGAGCTTGGTGGTGATGAACAGCTCGTCGCGCGCGATGCCCGACGAGGCGATGGCCGCGCCGACGCCCTCTTCGTTGCCGTAGATGGCCGCGGTGTCGATGTGGCGGTAGCCGATCTCCAGCGCCTGGCTGACCGCCCGCTCGGTCTCTTCTGCGGGCACCTTGAAGACGCCGTAGCCCAGCTGGGGGATCGAATTTCCGTCGTTGAGTTCAAGTGCAGGAGTGGTCATGTCGTCCAGCCTACGACCGGCTGCCGACACGCGGGGTCGCCGCCATGGCCGACGCGGCGTGCCCGACCAGTCGCTCCAGCGGCCCCCGGCCGATGAACGCCGACCACACGGTGCAGCCCACGATCAGCATCAGCGAGAGCCCTGCCCAGACCCCGTTGTTCACGAAGGATGTCGCTGGCCCCCAGATCAGGGCGAGCGCGACGATGTGCGCGGTGTATGCCGTCAGCGGCATGGAGCCCAGCGCGCCGAGCGGGAGGAACACCCAGCGCAGCGGCCTGCTGAGCAGCAGACACAGGGCGATCACGATGAGCGCGAAGCCGCCCGACCCCAGGATCTCGGCGGTGCCACCGCTGTGGGCCTCGACGGCGAAGAACGCGACGACTGCTGAGCCCAGCGGATCGGTCGCCGCGAGCGCCTCGGGGTAACCCGCCCATCCGGCGGCGCTGATGCCCTTCTCCGCCGACCCGGCGTCTCCGATGCCGATCGCCTGCCCGAGCGCGCCCAGCCCGTAGCCGGTGACCGCGAGCACCACGCCGACCCCGAGCGTCACCGCGGCGGTGCGCATCGTCTCGACGTGCAGGCGCCCGAGCGCCATGCCGGCCAGCACGATCGCCAACCACGCCGTGATCGGGTAGCTGCCGTACAGCGCGAACCCCACACCCGCACCGTACGGATACAGCGCCAGTGCGCCGATCACCGCCAGCAGGGCCGGCCCGGTCAGCGCGAGCACCGCGGCCGCGATGAGGAGCTGCCGCGGACGCCACCGCAGGAACGGGATGACGGCGACGTACAGCAAGCCGTAGAGGGTGAGGATGACGGCGATCGAGGTGCCCAGCATCTCGAGCGCGAGCCCGATCACGAAGATGACGGCGCCGCGCCCCACCAGGTTCAGCCGGATGCTCGGCATCCGCTCGGGGCCGGGGATGGTGCTGCGACCGGTCATCAGCGCGATCGAGATGCCGGCCAGCACGGCGAACAGGATGGAGGGGCGCCCGTGCACCACCTCGGTCCAGTTCGTCGGATCCGACCAGGTGAACGTCTCGGTCTCACCGATGTGCGCGCCCGCCATGCCGAGGACCGCGAGCCCGCGGGCGACGTCGAGACCGAGGATCCGCGGTGCCCGTCCGAACTCGTGGAACCAGCGCAGGGCGGGGAGGGGATCGCTCATCCGTCGATCGTAGGTCAGCGTCTCGTGCGTACGGCTCGAATACCGGCATACGATGGAGGGCTATGTCTTCCCCCGTGATCTCGTACCCCCCGGAGCTGCCGGTCAGCGCCGCTCGTGCGGAGATCGCCGACGCCATCCGCGACAACCAGGTCGTCATCGTGGCGGGTGCGACCGGGTCGGGGAAGACCACGCAGCTGCCCAAGATCGCGCTCGAACTCGGGCGCACGAACATCGCGCACACGCAGCCCCGCCGACTGGCCGCCCGCACGATCGCCGAGCGCATCGCCGAGGAGCTGGAAGTCGAGCTCGGCGGACTCGTCGGCTACAAGGTGCGCTTCACCGACAAGGTGTCGGACACCACGCGCATCGCGCTGATGACCGACGGCATCCTGCTCAACGAGATCCACCGCGACCGGCTGCTGCGCCGCTACGACACGATCATCATCGACGAGGCGCACGAGCGTTCGCTCAACGTCGACTTCCTGCTGGGCTATCTCGCCCGCATCCTGCCCGAGCGTCCTGACCTGAAGGTCATCGTCACCTCGGCGACCATCGATCCCGCGAGCTTCGCCCGACACTTCGCCAGCCCCGGGAACGGAAGCGGGGCTGAGCCGACACCGGCCCCCGTGATCGAGGTCTCGGGCCGTACGTATCCGGTGGAGATCCGGTACCGGCCGCAGATCGACGAGGCCACCGGTGACGACGACGACGCCGCCGCGGGCAACACCGCCGAGGCGGAGGAGCAGGACGAGGTCTCGGCCATCGTCGCGGCGCTGCGCGAACTCGACCGCGAGGAGCCGGGCGACGTGCTCGTCTTCCTGCCGGGCGAGGCCGAGATCCGCGACGCGGCCGACGCGGTGCGCGGCGCCTACGCGTCGCACCGTTTTCCCACCGAGGTCCTGCCGCTGTTCGGACGCCTCTCCGCCGCCGACCAGCACCGCGTGTTCGAGCCCAGCCGCGTGGCCGGCGTCCGCCGGCGCGTGATCCTCGCGACCAACGTCGCAGAGACGAGCCTGACCGTCCCGGGCATCCGCTATGTGATCGACACCGGCACCGCTCGCATCTCGCGCTACAGCAACCGCTCGAAGGTGCAGCGGCTGCCGATCGAGGCGATCTCGCAGGCGTCAGCGAACCAGCGGTCGGGCCGCGCCGGGCGCACGAGCGACGGCATCGCCATTCGTCTGTACTCCGAAGAGGACTACGCGCGGCGTCCCGAGTACACCGAGCCCGAGATCCTGCGCACCTCGCTGGCGTCGGTGATCCTGCAGATGCTGTCGCTGGGGTTCGGCGACATCACGGCGTTCCCCTTCCTCACTCCCCCGGACTCGCGCGGAGTGAAGGCCGCGTTCGACCTGCTGACCGAGCTGGGGGCGGTGGAGCCCTCGCGGCGCGACGAGTCGCCGCACCTCACGCGCGTCGGCCGTGAGATCTCGCGCATGCCCATCGATCCGCGATTCGCGCGCATGGTCATCGAGGCCGGTCGTCTCGGAGTCACCGACGACGTGCTGCCCATCGTCTCGGGCATGACGATCCAGGATGTGCGGGAGCGGCCCGAGGACCGCCGCGAGCAGGCCGATCGCATGCACGCGCGCTTCGCGGATCCGACCAGCGACTTCCTCACCCTGCTGAACCTGTGGAACCACCTGCGCGAACAGCAGCGCGAGCTGGGCTCGAGCGCGTTCCGTCGCCTGTGCCGCGCGGAGCACCTCAACTACGTGCGTGTGCGCGAGTGGTTCGACGTGCACCGTCAGCTGCGCTCGCTCCTGTCCGGCCCGAAGAGTCGGGGCGATGGTCCTCCGTCGAGCGTCGGAGCCGCCGAGGGCGCCGCGGACCCGGACGCCATCCACCGGGCCCTGCTCTCCGGCCTGCTGTCGCAGATCGGTCTGCTCGACGAGCGCACCGCACCGTCCGGTGCCGCGCACTCTCCGGCGAAAGAGAAGGGACGCCGCGTCACCGAGTACCGCGGCGCCCGCGGCATCCGCTTCTCGATCTTCCCCGGCTCGGGCCTGCGCAAGAAGAGCCCCCGCGCGGTGATGTCGGCCGAGATCGTCGAGACCTCGCGCACCTTTGCCCGCACGGTCGCTGCCATCGACCCCGCGTGGGCCGAGCCGCTGGCGGGCGACCTCGCCAAGCGCCAGGTGACCGAGCCGCACTGGTCGAAGGATGCCGGGGCCGCCGTCGCGTACGAGAAGGTGACGCTGTTCGGGCTCGAGATCATCCCCCGTCGACGCGTGCAGTTCGCGCGCATCGACCGCGCCGCCTCGCGCGAGCTCTTCGTGCGGCATGCACTCGTCGAGGGCGAGTGGGATCCGAGTCGCCTCGACAAGCGGGTGTCGGCGTTCTGGCGCAGCAACGCCGAACTGCGCAAGCGCCTCGAGAAGCTCGAGGAGCGTGAGCGTCGCCGTGACATCCTCGCCGGCGACGAGGCGGTGTTCCGCTTCTACGACGCGCGCATCCCCGCCGACGTGTTCGACGTGCGCTCCTTCGAGACCTGGTGGCGTGAGGCGCTCGCCGCGACGCCGAAGCTGCTCGCCATGCGCGAGGCCGATCTGATCGACGACGACGGACGCGCCGACCAGAACGAGTTCCCGACCCGGTGGACGCAGGGCGACCAGGTGCTGGGGCTCGCGTATCGCTTCGAGCCGGGCGCGGCAGATGACGGGGTCAGCGTGGTCGTGCCCCTCGCCCTGTTGGCGCAGGTGGCCGACCGCGGGTTCGACTGGCAGGTGCCGGGGCTGCGCGCCGAACTCATCACCGGACTGCTGCGCGCGCTGCCCAAGGCCATCCGCCGACACGTGGTGCCCGCGGCCGACTGGGCCGACAAGTTCGGCGCCGAGCTCGCGGGCGAGGGACCCGAATCGCACGGCGGTCTCCCCCCGCGCACGCTGAAGGACGCACTGGCCCGGCTCATTCAGCCGCTGGCGAATCAGCTCGTGTCGGCGGCCGACTTCGAGAACGACCGGGTGCCCGCGCACCTGCGCATGAACTTCCGCGCCGTCGACGAGCGCGGCAGGGTCGCCGGCTCCTCCCGCGACCTCACCGCGCTGCAGACCGAGCTCTCCGACCGGGCCCGCAGCAGTGTCGCGCGTTCGATCGCCGCGCCCGTCCGTCCGAAGCCCGGGTCGACCGCTCCGACGGCCGCCCCCATCGCGATCGAGCAGGACGGACTCACCGCGTGGACGTTCGGCGACCTGCCCGAGGTGCTCGACACCCGCGTCGCCGGCGGCGTCGTGCGCGGGTACCCGGCAGTCGTCGACCAGGGCAAGACCGTCGCCGTGCGCGTGGAGTCCACGGCCGACGCCGCGGCCGCCGCGACCCGAAACGGCGTTCTGCGGCTCGTGCTGCTCGGAGTGCCCTCCCCCTCGTCGTATGTGCAGCAGCATCTGACCAGCGCCGAGAAGCTCGCTCTCGCGGCCTCGTCGTATCCGTCGGCGGCGGCGCTGATCGAGGACTGCCGCGCCGCGGTCGCACGACGGGTGATCGACGCCGAGACCGCCACCGCCGGCGAGGGACAGCGCGGAGTGATCCGCACCGCCGCCGAGTTCGCCCGCGTGCGCGACGCCGTCTCTGTCACGCTGGTCGACGAGCTGTTCGCGTGCGTCTCGCTCGTCGCCCGCATCCTGACCCTCTCGCGCGATGTGGAGCGCGGCATCAAGTCGCAGAACTCGCTCGCACTGCTCGGGCCGCTCAACGACATCCGCACGCAGCTGACCGCCCTGCTGCATCCCGGCTTCGTCTCGGCAGCGGGCATCGACCGGCTCGCGCATTTCCCGCGCTACCTCGACGCGATGCGCGACCGGCTCAAGACGCTGGCAAGCGAACCGGGCAAGGACCGCACGCGCATGAGCGAGTACGAGCGCATGGCGAAGGTCTACGAGGACGCCGGAGGGGTGATCCCGCTGCCGAAGGACGCCCCGCCCGCGCTCGTCGAGACCCGCTGGCTGCTCGAGGAGTACCGGGTGAGTGTCTTCGCGCAGCGCCTCGGCACCGCGCAGCCGGTGTCTCCGCAACGCATTCAGAAGGTGCTCTCGGGACGCTGACCTCCGGGCGGAACCGGGCGCCGACGCGGACCCGCGAGTAGCCTGGATGCATGGCTCGCGCGATCGTGTACACCGAAATCGGCTCTCCCGACGTCCTCCACTTGACCGAGATCCCCGACCCCGTCGCCACCGACGGCGAGGTCGTCGTGCGGATCGAGGCGGCGGGCGTGAACCCCATCGACGCCAAGATCCGCGGCGGCAGACGCCCGTCGCCGCCCATCACCGAACCGCGTCCGGTCGGCTTCGACGGCGCGGGGGTCATCACCGAGGTCGGCGCCGGCGTCGAGGGCTTCGTGGTCGGTGACCGCGTCGCGATCCGCGATGCGCACGGCACGTACGCTTCGTCACTCGCGATCACTCCCGACCATCTCGCTCTGCTCCCCGACGCGGTCACCGCGGCCGAGGGGGCGGCCATCGGCATCCCGGCCGGCACCGCGTACCAGTCGCTGCGCTCGTTGGGGGTGAGCGAGGGCGACGTGCTGCTGGTGCACGCCGGCTCCGGCGCGGTCGGCCAGGCGGCGGTGCAGTTCGCCGTGGCCTGGGGTGCGACCGTGATCGCCACCGCGAGCGAGGCACGGCACGAGCAGCTGCGCGACCTCGGCGCGATCCCCGTCGCGTACGGAGACGGCCTGCAGGAGCGCGTCGAGCAGGCCGCCCCGGACGGCGTCACCGTGGCGCTGGACTGCGCGGGCACCGACGAGGCGATCGAGGTCTCGCTCGCCCTGGTCGCCGACCGCGAGCGCATCGCGACGATCGTGCGCGGACCCGATGCCGCGTCGTTCGGCATCCGCGCGTTCTCCGGCGGCGCTCCCACCCCGCTCACCGACGAGGAGCAGGCGTGGCGTGCCGAGGCGCTGCCCGAGACGATCGCGCTGCTGGCCGCGGGCGACTTCGTGATCGAGCTCGGACCCGAGCTGCCGCTCGCCGACGCGGCGCGGGCCCACGAACTCGTCGAGGCCCACGCCGCATCGGGCAAGATCGTCCTGATCCCCTGATCCCCTGACTCAGGCCGGGGCGACCGCGCGGCCGATCGACAGCATCAGGCGGTTGGCCCAGTTGAAGAACGCGGCGCCGTGCACCAGATCGGCGATCTCGAGATCGTCGAGGCCCGCTGCCCGTAGCCGGCCGATGTGCTCCTCGTCGAACGTGCCCGGGGTGTCGGTGAGGGCGACAGATGCCGCGACGATCGCGTTCCACCGCTCCCCCAGATCTGCGTCCACACCCTCGTCGAGCAGCAGATCGACGTCGTCGATGCGCTTGCTGTGGTGCGCCGCGAACCGCGCGTGCACCGACGCGCAGAACACGCAGCCGTTGCGACGCGAGGCCGCCGTGGCCGCCAGCTCGCGCTCGGCGCGCGGCAGCCCCTCGGCGACGTTGTAGAAGATGTCTTTATCGACCAGGGTCCTCGCCTTCAATACCTCGGGGTCGCGGGCGAGCAGACGGAAGTAGTCGTTCTTGGCCCGGGCCGCGTCGACCAGCCCGTCGTAGTGGCGCTCGGTCAGCTCGTCCTCGGCCAGCGGCGCGAGATGAGGGGTCCAGCCGACCTCGGCCCGCGTGAAGTCGTGCGGGTGCGCGGCGTCGGTGTGCCGGAGCTCTGCTGCCGTGCTGGTGCTGGTGCTGGTCATGCTGCCACCTCCCGGGAGAGCACCTGGAGCCCGGCGACGACGCGCTGCTGGAAGGCGAGGAACGACACCAGCTGCGAGAGCGTGATGATGCCGTCGGCGCTCCATCCGGCGTCGAGGAGCCGGCCGAGGTCGGCGCCTGCGGCTTCGCGGGGCCGCAGCACCAGCAGGTGCGTGTGCGTCAGCGCCGCGGCGAGACGCTCGCCCAGCACGGTGACCGCGGTGTCAGTCGGTGCGTAGCGCAGACCGTCGGTGTTCTCGCTCTGCAGACCGAGTTCCGTGTAGGCGCCGAAGGGACCGGCGACGGCGGATGCAACGGCCTCGGCCTGCACGACGGCGGCGCGCTCGGGATCGGCGTCGGTGGCGCGCGCGGCGTAGAACGCGGCGGTCGCATCGAGCGGACCGGCGAGGGCCGTTGCGAAGGCCGCTACCAGTTCGCGTTCGGCCTGCGTGACGTGCGCAGTGGAGACGGGCTGGAACAGCGCGTCGAAGCTGGCCTGCAGCTGCTCACGCGTGACCGGGCGGCGGCGGCGCAGTTGGTCGAGCTCCGGCGTCACCTCCAGGATCTGGTCGACGATGTCGTGGCTCATGCGTTCTCCTTCAGGGTCAGTGATGGGTTCGGGGTCGGGTTCGGGTTCGCGGTCGGAGTCTGGTCGAGCGCGTAGCCGAGCGCCGGGGCGACCTCGGCGGCGAAGAGCTCGATCGACCTCAGCACGTGCGCGTGCGGAGCATCCACCGAGTGCACCTGGAACGCCACCTCGGTGGCGCGCGCCAGCGTCGTGTCGGCGGCGAGTGATGCGGCCACCTCCTCGGGCGTTCCCAGGTGCGTGTCGAGGGCGACGATGAGCTCGTCGAGGGAGTCGCCGGGAATGGTCTGGCCCTGGCGACGGAAGCCCGCGGCGGCGCGACGCAGCCCCACCTCGGCGAAGCGCAGCGCCTCGTCGCGATCGTCGGCCACGAACACCGTGCGCGAGGCCGTGATGCGCGGGGCGACCCCGGCCGGCAACGCGGCGAGGTAGGCGTCGATGATGGGGTCCTGCAGCGCCGAGAGCGGGGCGTGGAGCGACTCGACCGGGCGGGGCTGCGTGCGCGAGAGCAGCAGGCCGTGTCCGTGCACGCCCGCGCGGTGTCCGCCGGGGGCCGAGAACGTCGCCTGCCACACACGCTCGGCGAGGCCGGCGGAGTCGGGATACAGCGTGTTGCCCGCACCGACGTCTCGCCCGGTGAGCGCGTCGAGCAGCACGCCGAGCTTGCGGTCGTAGGTCGCGGCCTTGTGGTTCACGTCCTCGCCGAAGGGCACGAACGACGACGGGGTCCCGCCGCTGCCGAGCCCGAGATCGAGGCGTCCGGCGGCGAGCAGGTCGGCGACCGTGGCATCCTCCGCCACGCGCACCGGATCCTCCAGCGACAGGGTGATCACCCCGGTGCCGAGGCGGATGCGCGTGGTCTGCGCCGCGACGTTCGCGAGGAACACCAGCGGCGACGGCAGACCGCCCTCCGCGGCGTGGAAGTGGTGCTGCGCGACCCAGGCGCGACCGATGCCGTGGCGCTCCGCGTGCTGGATCTGCGCGGTCGCGAGGGCATAGCGCTCGGCGGGTGCGGCGTCGTCGAGCAGGCGCGTGAAGAATGCGACTGTGGGGGCGGGACCGCTCATGAGGGAACCTCCGTTCGGCCGGGGACCGCGGCGAGCAGCTCCCGGGTGTAGTCCTGCTGCGGGTCGCGGAAGAGCTCCTCGGTGGCGCCCTCCTCGACGATCCGCCCGCGGCGCATCACCGAGACCGTGTGGCTGATGCGGCGCACCACGGCGAGGTCGTGCGAGATGAAGAGATAGGTCAGTCCGAGCTCGGACTGCAGCGACGTGAGCAGTTCGAGGATGCGCGCCTGCACCGTGACGTCGAGGGCCGACACCGCCTCGTCGAGCACCACGATGTCGGGGTCGATGGCGAGCGCGCGGGCGATCGCCACGCGCTGACGCTGACCGCCCGACAGCTCCCGCGGCGTGCGCTGGGCGACGTCGGCGGGCAGCGACACGCGGTCGATGAGCGCCAGTGCGCGGTCACGCCGCTGCTGCCGCGACCCCTCGCGGAAGTTCTGCAGCGGCTCCGCCACGATGTCGACGATCTGCTGGCGCGGGTCCAGCGAGGCGAACGGGTTCTGGTAGACGAGCTGGATGCGGCGGCGCAGCGTGCGCAGTCGCTCACCCGAGGCCGTGGTGACGTCGGCCCCCGCGACCTCGATCGTGCCGGCATCAGGCTTCTCGAACCGCGTCACCAGGCGTGCGGTGGTGGTCTTGCCCGAGCCCGACTCCCCCACGAGAGCATGCGTGGTGCCGCGCCGCACGCGGAACGACACGTCGTCGACGGCGCGGAAGCGCTCGCGCCCCGCGACGGCGAACTCCTTCACCAGCGCGTCGGCGACGATGGCGTACGGGTTCTCGGCGGCGACCGCGGCCGCGTCGCGCAGGAACGGCGGCGCCTCCGGGCGGCGGAATCCCGTGGTGAACGCCGGGGCGTCGGCGAGCAGCTGGCGCGTATAGGCATCGGTCGGGGCGTCGAGCACCGCGGCGCTCGGCCCCCGCTCGACGATGCGTCCGTCCTTGAGCACCACGAGCTGCTGGGCGCGGTCGGCGGCGACACCGAGGTCGTGCGTCACGAGCAGGATGCTGGTGCCCTCCTCACGCCGCAGCTCGTCGAGCAGGTCGAGCACGCGCCGCTGCACGGTGGCGTCGAGGGCGCTGGTGGGCTCGTCGGCGATCAGCAGCCGCGGGCGCAGGGCGATCGCGGTGGCGATCAGCACGCGCTGGCGCATGCCTCCCGACAGCTCGTGCGGGTACTGGCGCACCCGCAGCTCAGGATCGTCGATCCCCACCCGGTCGAGCAGCTCGATCACCCGGGCGCGACGCGAGCGACGGTCGCGGTGCCCGTGCAGGCGCAGGATCTCTTCGACCTGCGCCCCGATCGTGCGCACCGGGTTCAGCGAGGTGGTCGGATCCTGCGGCACGAGCCCGATCTGCGGACCGCGGATGCCGCGGAGCGCGCGGTCCGACCAGCCCGAGATCTCCAGCTCGCCCAGGCGCACGCGCCCGCCGTCGACCGCGCCGCCGGCGGGCAGCAGCCCCAGCAGCGCATGCGCCGTGGTCGACTTGCCGGACCCCGATTCTCCGACGAGCGCGAGCGTCTCGCCCTCTCCGATGACGAACGACACCCCGTGCACGACGGCGCGTCGGCCGGTGCGGTTGGCGTACGAGACCTGGAGTCCGTCGACGGTGAGAACACTCATCGGACATCCCTTCCGATGCGATGGCTGATGCGGTTGGCGCTGAGGACGACGGCGACGACGACGAGTCCGGGCAGGGCGGTGAGCCACCACGCGGTGCCGACGTAGTTGCGGCCCTCGGCGATCAGCAGGCCCCACTCCGGCGTGGGCGGCGGGGCGCCGTAGCCGAGGAAGCCGAGCGTCGAGATCGCCAGGATCGCGGTGCCGAACTGCAGCGCCGCGAGCGCCACGATCGGGGTGAGCGAGTTGGGCAGCACGTGCCGCCACAGCACCGCGACGAACGTCGCCCCGCTGCCGTACGCGGCCTCGACGTACTCGGTCCGGCGCACCCGGGCGACCTCGGCCCGCATGAGCCGGGCGAAGGCGGCGACGCTGCCCAGGCCCACGGCGATCGCGGCGTTCACGGTGCCGAACCCGAGCAGGATGATCACCGACAGCGACAGCAGCAGCCCCGGGATCGCGAGCAGCACGTCGACGACCCGCATCAGGACGTCGTCGAGCACGCCGCCCACCGCTCCGGCGACGGCGCCGATCAGCGTGCCGAGCGCGAGTCCGACCGTCACGGCGATCAGCGCACCCGAGAGCGAGTGCACGGTGCCGTGGATCACGCGGCCGAACAGGTCGCGACCGAGGGTGTCGGTGCCGAACCAGTGCGCAGCGCTCGGGGCGAGCAGCTTGTCGACGGGGGTCCCGGTCAGCGGGTCACCCGGTGCGAAGAGCCCGGGCACGACGGCCCACAGCACGGCGAGCACGACGACGGCGATCGCGAGATACAGGTCCCACGGCTGGCGGCGGCGGGTGCGGCGGTGTGATGACGGCACCGCGGAGGCATCCTCCGGAGCGGCATGCGGCACCGGAGCCCGGTGATCCACCGGAACAGGCGTGACTGCGGTCATGCGGGCACCTCCTGAAGAGCGCGAGGACTCGTGGCATGAGCGATGCGGCGCTGGCGCGGATCGATGAGCGGGGTGACCAGGTCGACCGCGAAGCTGATCAGCACGAAGCCGAGCGCCGACAGCAGCACGACGCCCTGCAGCACGGGGATGTCCTGGTTGGCGACCGCCTGCTCCGTCAGGCGCCCGATGCCGGTGCGGCCGAACACCGTCTCGGTGACGACGGCGCCGCCCACGAGCTCGCCGAACAGCACCCCCGCGATGGTCAGGGTCGGCAGCGCCGCGTTCCGTGCGACCGAGCGGGTCAGCACCCAGACCGGCGGGGCGCCCTTGGCACGCACCACGGTGATGAACGGCTGGGCCTGCACCTGATCGACCGCCCGCACCAGCACCTGGGCCAGCGGCGCCGAGATCGGCACCGCCAGAGTGAGCACCGGCAGGATCAGGCCGCTCACCGGATCGGCGCCGACGATCGGCACCCACCCGAGACCGAAGGAGAACACCTGGATGAGCAGGATGCCGAGCCAGAACACCGGCACGGCAACGAAGAGCCCCGGCACCTGCCGCAGTCCGTCGCGCAGCCACGCGAAGGGAGCGAGCGACGACAGTCCCGCGATGAGCACCGCGATCAGCAGCGCCACGACGAGGCCGAGCGAGGCCAGCAGCAGGGTCGAGGGCAGCGCCTCGGCCAGCATGGTCAGCACCGGGGTGCCGAACTGGGTCGAGTAGCCGAAGTCGCCGCCGAGGAAGCCGAGCCCGGCATGCAGGTACTGCTGCCACCAGGGCAGGTCAGCGCCGTAGGTGGCGCGGATGCCGTCGAGCTGCTCGGGCGTCAGCCCCAGGCTCGGGTCCGAGAACTTGATCAGGATGGCGTCGCCCGGCAGCAGCTGCAGCAGGAAGAAGGTGGCCGTGAAGGCCGCGATCAGAACGATCGCGGCCTGTCCGGCTCGTCGGAGGACGAAGAGCATCACATCTCCCGGTCGCTCAGTGCTCGGCCAGCCACACGCCGGAGAAGGTCGGACGACCCACCGACTCGAAGGCCACGCCCTGCACGTACGTCGCGGTGCCGTAGACCTGCGGCTCCTCGAAGAGCGGGATCACGTAGGCCTGCTCGGCGATGTAGTCCTGCACGGCCTGCGAGGCGGCGATGCGCTTGTCGGCGTCGGGCTCGGATGCCACGGCGAGCAGCAGCGCGTCGAGCTCGGCGTCGTTTGAGATCAGCGTGTCGCGGTTCTTGGTGAAGAACTGGCTCTTGATCACATCGAGGTCCGCGCGGCCGACCATCGAGTGATAGAAGCCGGTCTTCAGCGGATCGCGGGTGTCCTCGGCGTAGCTCCCCGCGTCGCCCGGCTTGACCGTGAGCTCGACGCCGACCTTCGCCAGCTGCTGGGCGATGAGTTCGAGCGTCTGCTTCGACAGCGGCTGCGGCTTCGCCTCGTAGACGGTGATCGCGAGGCGCTCGCCGTCCTTCTCGCGGATGCCGTCGGATCCCGGCGTCCATCCGGCCTCGTCGAGCAGCTTCTCCGCCTTCTTCGGGTCGTAGCCGTAGTGCTCCGACTCGTCCTTGTAGCCGAGCGCCTCGGACGAGAGCACCGACGTCGCCACCGGGTAGTTCTCGGTGAACAGCGTGTCGACGACCTCCTGCGCGTCGACCGCGGCCACGAGCGCCTGGCGCACGCGGATGTCGGCCAGCAGTGGGTTGCTCGGACGCAGGCTGATCGCGTTGTTCACGCCGCGGGTCTGCGGGGCGTGAAGCGTGAAGCCGGCGCTCTCGACGCGGTCCTCGTCGAACGCCTGCACGTAGCGGACGTAGTCGGCCTGTCCGGCGAGCAGCGAGCCGATGCGCACCGAGTCCTCGGGTGTGACCAGCACGTGCACGGCGTCGACGTAGGCGCGGCCCTGGTTCTCGGCGCTCTCGGGCGCCCAGCCGTAATCCTCGCGCGCGGTGAGGGTGTACTCGGTGCCGAGCTTCTCGTCGGTCACCGTGAAGGGTCCGGCACCGATGATCTCGGCCGCGTTGCCGGCGCCGAAGTCCTCGATCGTGCCGTCGAGAGTCTCGGGCGAGAGCAAGCCCGAGTTGATGGTGGAGGTCGCCTGCAGGAATCCGGGTGCCGGCGCCGAGAAGCGGAACGTGACCGTGTCGGCGTCGACCACCTCGCTGCCGGCGTAGTTGTTGATCGCCTCGGAGACGGTCAGCCCGCGCTCGGCGTCGCCGAGCCCGTAGGTGTCGAAGTTCTTCTTCACGGCAGCGGCGTCGAGCACCGTGCCGTCAGAGAAGGTGACGTCGGGCTGCAGGTCGAACGTGTACTCGGTCGCGTCGGCGTTCACGGTCCAGTTCGTGGCGATCCACGGCTCGATCTCGAGAGACTCGGGGTTCTGCCACGTGAGGCGGGCGGCGATGTTGTTGACGATGCCGCCGTTGGGGTAGAAGCCGGCCTGCGGCGGATAGAGGTTCGTGTAGGTCTGGTGCTCGAGATAGGTGAGCGTTCCGCCCGTGACGGGGTCGCCGGCGGCGTCCGGCGCGTTCGCCGGAGCGGGCGAGGTGGCGCAGGCGACGAGACCGGCGGCCATCACGAACGGGAGCGCGAGGGCTGCGGCGCGGACGATGCGGCGGTTCATTCGAGGGCCTCCTGAAGGGCTGTGGAGCGGGCTGTGGAGCGGGCTGTGGTGCGGGCTGTGATGCGGGCTGTGTAGATCACGGTAGAGACGCGCTCGGGGTGTCGCCGGGTGCATGTCACGGGCCGACGCGTCGCGTCATGCGGCGTCATGCAAGGGCGGGCTCGACCGCGGTCTCGGCCACGCCGAGGCGTTCGCGCAGGGTCGCGCCGTCGCGTCCGAGCAGTCCGCGGCGTCGTAGTTCGGGGGCCGCGAGGCGGGTGAACGCCTCGAACTGCGCCGGCTGGAACGCCGAGAGCACGTTGAAGCCGTCGGCCGCTCCCGCGTCGCGCCACGTCTCGAAGTGGTCCGCGATGGCGGATGCATCGCCGACGACGAACGCGGCCGGTACGGCGTGGGCGGCGACCAGATGCCGCCAGGTGACCGCCGACCCCGACTCACCCGCAACACGCAGTCCGGCGATGCGGGCGAGACGCTCGATCAGGGCGGTGCCGTCGGCGCCCAGTCGCTCCGCCTCCGCCGCGGTCACCGGGGTGTCGAACGCGGCGGACCGCAGCGGGTCGTCCGCTGCCACGCCCAGCGCATCGGCCAGGGCCGCGACCGTCCGGTTCGGCGGGAACGCCGTTCGCGCGATCTGATGGCCTTCCGCGAGCGGCACGAGGGCGAGCAGGCGCTCGACGATCCGATGCGCGTCGGCGTCGGTGTCGGCGACGACGGGAAGCACGGGGGCGATCACCTTCACCGTCTGCGGCGAGCGCCCAGCGTCCGCTGCGAGGTCGTGCAGTGTGCGGCGCACCGCGATCGCATCGGCCAGGGTGGGGGCAGCGATCAACGCGAGGTCGGCCTCGGTCGCCGCGAGTGCCCTCGACCGCGGCGAGGTGCCCGCGTGCACGATCGGGATTTGCCCCTGCGGTGGTCTGGCCACGTTCAGCGGTCCGGTCACGCCGAGGTGCGCGCCCCGCAGGTCCGCTGCGCGCAGGCCTTGCGGGTCGATGAGCACGCCGCGCGCGGCATCTGCGATCCAGGCGTCCTCGCTCCACGAGTCCCAGAGCCTGCGCAGCGCGGTGACGAACTCCTCGGCGCGGTCGTAGCGGCTGACGTTGTCGGCGTGCGCATCGCGGCCGTGGTTGCCCGCGGCTCGCGGCTCGGCGCCGGTGACGAGGTTGATCCCCGCGCGACCCCCGGTGAGCACGTCGAGCGATGCCAGCGACCGCGCGGTCGTGTACGGGTCGGCATAGGTGGTGTTCACGGTGGCGATCAGCCCGATGCGCGAGGTGAGGCCGGCGAGGAACAGCACCGCGCTCACCGGGTCGATCCGCGCCAGCAGATAGGGGTCGCGGAACTCGAGGTCGGGGCCCGTGGCCAGCCAGTCGCCGAAGAAGAGGTAGTCCAGACCGGCGTCCTCCCCCGCCCGGGCGACCCGGCGCAGGATGCCGGCGTCACGAGCCGGATCCCGGTGCGCGCCCTCCTGTCGCCACCCGGAGGGATACGCGCCGAGGGTGCGCACCATGGCGCCGATGATCAGGGGTTCGCTCATGCCGTCACGCTACGAAGGACCGTGAGGTGCGGCCAGGCGATCGATGCCGGGCGTCACGCGATGCAACAGACCGTCACACGGGCTCCACCCCCTACGCTGAGATGATGACTGGTCTTCGTTGGGGAATCCTCGCGACCGGCGGCATCGCCGGCGCCTTCGCATCCGACCTGCGCGTGGCAGGGCTCGATCTCGCGGCCGTCGGGTCGCGATCTCAGGAGTCCGCCGACGCCTTCGCCGCCCGTTTCGACATCGCGCGGGCGCATCCGTCCTATGAGGCGCTCGTCTCCGATCCCGAGATCGACATCATCTACGTGTCGACGCCGCATCCGATGCACCACGAGAACGCCCGTCTCGCCCTCGAGCACGGAAAGCATGTGCTCGTCGAGAAGGCGTTCACGCTGAACCGGGCCGAGGCCGAGGACCTGCAGCGTCTCGCCGCCGAGAAGGGCCTTCTCGCCATGGAGGCGATGTGGACCCGGTACCTGCCGCACATGGTGCGCATCCGCGAGATCATCGCCGCCGGAACGCTCGGCGAGATCCGTGCCGTCACCGCCGACCACACGCAGCTGCTGCCGTCCGACCCGACGCACCGGCTCAACGACCTCGCCCTCGGCGGCGGCGCCCTGCTCGACCTCGGCATCTACCCGATCTCCTTCATCTGGGACATCCTGGGCGCGCCCACCGACATCCGCGCCGTCGCACGCCTGGTCGAGACCGGCGCCGACGCCGAGGTCGCCACGGTCATGACGCACGAGGGCGGCGCGATCTCCACGAGCCTGTCCTCCTCGCGCGCAGCGGGCCCCAACGCCGCGAGCATCATCGGCACCGACGCGCGCATCGACATCGACCGGGTCTGGTACTGCCCCACCACGTTCCGCGTCGTGCAGCCCGACGGCACCGTCGTCGAGGAGTACACCTCCGAGGTCGACGGTCGCGGCATGCAGTATCAGGCGCTCGCCGCCGAGCGGCTGGTGCGCGAGGGCAAGCCCGAGGGCGACATCCTCCCGATCGCCGAGAGCGTGGCCATCATGGGGACGCTCGACGAGATCCGCGCGCAGATCGGGGTGCGCTACCCCCGCGAGGAGGCCGACCGTGGCTGATCCCAATGCGACCCGCGTCGCCGTCTACCTCGACTTCGACAACATCGTCATCTCCTGGTACGACCGCGTGCACGGCCGCAATGCGTACGGCAAGGACCGCCAGCGAATCGCCGAGAACCCGAACGACCCCGAGGTCGCCGAGCGTCTGAGCCGCGCGATGATCGAGGTCGGCGCGATCATCGACTACGCCGCCTCTTTCGGCACCCTCGTGCTCACCCGCGCCTACGCGGACTGGTCATCGCCGGTCAACGCCGTGTACCGCTCGCAGCTCGTGGCCCGCGCGGTCGACCTGGTGCAGCTGTTCCCCGCCGCCGCGTACGCGAAGAACGGCGCCGACATCCGTCTCGCCGTCGATGCGGTCGAGGACATGTTCCGCCTTCCCGACCTCACCCACGTGGTGATCGTCGCGGGCGACAGCGACTACGTGCCCCTGGCCCAGCGCTGCAAGCGCCTGGGGCGCTACGTGATCGGCGTCGGCGTGGCCGGCTCGACCGCGAAGTCCCTCGCCGCCGCGTGCGACGAGTTCGAGGCCTACGATTCGCTGACCGGCGTCGTGCGCCCGAGCAAGCCCGCCATCGTGGTGCCCGAGACCGTGCCGACCGTCGCCGAGCCGGCCGACGCCACCGGCAGCGCCGACAGCGCGGAGAACGGTGACGCGGCCGTCAAGACGAAGGCCGCACCCCGCACCCGCCGCGCCAAGACCGCTCCGCCGAAGGTCGAGGAGCCGGTCGAGACCAAGCTCGACGAGCAGGGCGAGGCGACGCAGCTGCTCGAGCGCGCGCTGCGCCTCGGACACGACAAGGCCGACGCCGACGAGTGGCTGCACAGCTCCGCGGTCAAGACCCACATGCGCCGGATGGATCCGTCGTTCAGCGAGAAGGCGCTCGGCTACCGCTCGTTCTCGGACTTCCTGAAGTCACGCGACGAGATCACCGAGCTCGAGGAGACCGGGCA
Source organism: Microbacterium sp. PI-SA-G (assembly GCF_057215335.1). Lineage (NCBI taxonomy): Bacteria > Bacillati > Actinomycetota > Actinomycetes > Micrococcales > Microbacteriaceae > Microbacterium > Microbacterium sp. PI-SA-G. The sequence continues at coordinate 3,528,008 of NZ_CM170103.1, read as the reverse complement.
CGAACGACTGGTGCGTCTGCGCGAGCGCTGAGCGCGCGCCGGCTCCGCGAAGCCCCGGTTCACTCCACGAACCTCGGCTCACTCCACGAACCTCGGCTCATTCCACGAAGTCGTACTCCTGGAATGACGTGACCTCCGGCACCCACCGCTCCGACACGAAGGCGCGGTGGGCCGGATGCCGGTCGTACGCGTCATACGCGGCCTGATCGGCGAACACCATCGAGAACTGGTGGGTGAGGTCGCTCTTCGCGCTCACCTGGCGACGGATCGTAAACCGCTCCACGCCGGGGATCGAGGTGAGGACCGCGTGAGCGGTGGCCAGGAACTCGCGTTCCTCGGCCGATCCGTCGGGGTGCCCGAGGCGGAAGACGACGGTGTGCTGGATCGGCATGGGGTTCCTGTTCGCGGGGGTGATCACTGGTTGCGGAAGGCGGCGTCGAACGCGGCGGTGGGCTTCGGCCACAGCAGAGACCGCACGTAGGTCACGGCTTCGGCGGCGCCGTGCAGACGGTCCATGCCGGCGTCCTCCCACTCGATCGAGATCGGACCGGTGTATCCGATCGCGTCCAGCGCGCGGAACGAGTCCTCCCACGGCACGTCGCCGTGACCGGTCGAGACGAAGTCCCACCCGCGCCGCGGGTCGCCCCACGGCAGGTGCGATCCCAGCACGCCCGCGCGCCCGTTGTGCGGACGCATCCGGGTGTCCTTGCAGTCCACGTGGTAGATCCGGTCGGCGAAGTCGACGATGAACCCGACGGGATCGATGTTCTGCCACATCATGTGCGAGGGGTCCCAGTTGAACCCGAACGCCTCCCGGTGCTCGATCACCTCGAGGGCGCGCACGCTCGACCAGTAGTCGTACGCGATCTCGCCGGGGTGCACCTCGTGCGCGAATCGCACCCCCTCGCCGTCGAACACGTCGAGGATCGGGTTCCAGCGGGCGGCGAAGTCCTCGAAGCCGCCCTCGATGACCGACGCGGGCACCGGCGGGAACATCGCCACGTACGGCCAGATCGATGACCCGGTGAAGCCCACCACCGTGTCGACACCGAGCTTGCGGGCCACGCGCGCGGCGCGCTTCATGTCGTCGGCCGCACGCTGCCGCACGCCCTCCGCCTCGCCGTCGCCCCAGACGTAGTCGCGCAGGATCGCCTGGTGGCGGAAGTCGATCGGCGCGTCGCACACCGCCTGGCCGGCCAGGTGATTCGAGATCGCGAAGATCTGCAGGCCGTGCCGGTCGAGGATCTCGCGGCGCGAGGCGACATACGCGTCATCCTCATCGGCCCGCCGCAGGTCGAGGTGGTCGCCCGATGCCGCGACCTCCAGCCCGTCGTACCCCCACTCCGCCGCGAGCCGGGCGACCTCCTCGAACGGCAGATCGGCCCACTGTCCGGTGAACAGTGTGACCGGGCGCGTCGAGGCGTTCGTGGGGGCGGGAGTCGAAGTCATGGGTGCTCTTTCTGAGTGGGGATGCCGAGGGCCTGAGTCGGGATGCTGAGGGCGCCGAGCGCGCGGAGGGCGGTGATGCTGCGCGCGGCGAGCTCGTCCTGGCTGGGGGCGAGCGGGCGCCAGACCGAGGCGGCGACCGCGATCGTGGCGTTCTCGCCCGTGAAGCTCTCGAGCCCGAGCGCTCCGGTGTAGCCGGCGTCGTCGAGGGCCTCGAGGAACGCGGGCCAGTCCGAGTGATCGTCGCCCACGGCGCCGCGGTCGCTGCCGCAGACCTGCACGTGCGCGATGGCGGCACCCGCCGCCCGAACGGCGTCGGCCGGCTTCTTCTCCTCGATGTTCAGGTGATAGGTGTCCAGCGCCAACCCCACACCCGACCCGAGCAGCGGTGCGAGGGCGTCCAGGCTCTGCTCGACCGTGTTGAGCACGCTGGTCTCGTAGCGGTTGAGCGGCTCGACGGCGAGGGTGATCCCGAGCTGGGCTGCGTCATCGGCGAGCGGGGCGAGGTTCTCGCGCAGCTCCCGCACCGCCGCGGTGCGCTCCGCGGCATCCATCCGCCAGGTCACGCCGGTCGGGGCGTAGAACGGCCCGGCGACGACATCCGACCCGACGATCTGCGCGGCTGCGAGGCACGCACGCAGGTACTCCTGCGTCGCCCCGACATCTCCGGCACGGGCGAGGAGCGAGCGACCGGGCCCCATCGCGCCGATCACGATCGCGCCGAGACCGAGCCCGTCGAGCACATCGCGCACGCGCGCCGGGTCCCAGTCGCCCAGGTTCTCCAGCGGCAGCTCGAGGGCGGTGTACCCGAGCGCTGCGGCCTTCTCGGCGAGCGGCTCGAGCGCGGCATCCGTCAGCGGCGACGTCCACACCCAGGTGTTGACGGCGATCGTGCGCGGCATCCTGCGTCCTCTCGTGAGAATGCTCCCACCCTCCCACCCCGCGCGAGCGGGACGGAAGGGTGGGAGCGTCAGCGGTTACGGGATCTGGCGCTCCTGCCAGACCGTCGGGTAGCCCGGCAGGGTCTCCCCGCCGAACTTGGCGTAGTGACCGTCCGGCATGCCGTCGTTCTCCTCGAGGTACTGGTCGAGCTCCCCCTCGGTGATCGGCTTCTGCGGCAGCACCCACTCCTTCGGCACCTCCTGGCCCGCGAACACCATCTGGGCGGCGAGCAGCGGCGTGCGCCACTGGAAGTTCGAGTACACCGGAGCGAGGCCGGTCAGCCCGGTGTCCTTCCACTTGCGCAGGAAGCTCATCTCGTCTTCACCGGTCATCACCGGGTAGTCCGCTCCCGCGTCCTCGAACGCCTCGATGGCCGCGACCGCTCCGTCTCCGGCATCCATCCAGATGCCGTGCACGTCGCCCTTGGCGAGCTCGTCGCTGATGATGCTCTTGATCTCGGCGGGGTCGGCGCCCGTGAAGTGATCCACGGCCTCGATGCCGGCCTCGTCGAAGAGCTTCTCCGCTCCCGCCCAGCGGTGCTCGAGCACGTCCACACCGGGGAGGATGCGGAGCGCGACGACCTTGTCGCCCTCTTCGAGGTTGTCGATGAGGAACTCGGCGGTGTCGATGCCCCACGCGAATCCACCGATGGGGTGGATGAACGTGACCGGGCAGTCGGTGTTCACACCGCGGTCGAACACGATGACCGGCTTGCCGGTCTCGCAGGCGCGCTCCACGGCCGGGGTCATGGCGGCGGTGCTGTTGGGCGAGATCAGGAAGACGTCGCAGTTGCCCTCGGCGATGAAGTAGTCGATGTCGGCGATCTGCGTGTCATCGGAGTCCTGCGCGTCGCGGGTCTCCATCTCACTGATCGCGCCCTCGGACTGCAGCGCCTTGAGCTGCTCGTTCATGGTGATCCAGCCCGTCTGACGCCACGGGTTCGAGATCGAGGCGTTGGCGAAGCAGGCCTTCTTGGCACCCGCGCTCGCGAAGGCCGACGTGTCGACCATCTCGGCGTTGATGTGCTGCAGGTACGGCTGATCGGCCGGGCCCTGCGGCTCGACGCCGCGTTCCTCGTTCTGCTTGTCGAACAGCTCCTGGTCGAACCACTCGGTCGTCTCTGCCGACTCCTCGGGGCTGTCGGACTCGGCCGGCGCGACGGACGGGTCTGTCGTACACCCGGCGAGCGCGATGAGGCCGAAGAGAGCCACCCCTGCGGTGGCGATCTTCATCGATCGACGCATTGTCAAACTCCTCTTGTTTCTGTGTGGATGGTGCGGGTTTCGGGGATTTCTGAGGTCGTGTCGGAACTGGGGATGTCGGACGAGGGGATGTCGGAGGCGCGGGGGCCGCGTCGGCGGCGTGCGCGGAAGGCGACGGCGGAGTACGCGACGGCGGCGATGATGATGACGCCCTGGACGGCGTCGCGGAGAGTGGAGGGGACGCCGGCGATGTTGAGCAGCATGAACAGCGCTTCGAGCGCGAAGGCTCCGGCGACCGCGGCCACGATCCATCCTCGTCCACCGCCGAGCACGACACCGCCGAGCACGACCGCGGTGATCGCGATGAACTCGTACCCGCGTCCGACCGAGGGGTGCACGCCGGCGTATCCGACCAGCAGCACGGCCGAGAGCGACGCCGAGAGCGACGAGATCACGAACGCGCGGGTCGTGACCCAGGCGCTGCGCGCACCCGCGTAGTCGACGGCCCTGGCGTTGTCGCCGACCGCGATCAGGAGCTTGCCGAGCGGGCGCTTGGTGATCCAGATGCCCAGCGCGAGCCAGCCGATCAGCAGGAACACCGCCCACGGGATGAACTCGAGCAACGGCACGTCGCGGATGCCGCCGCGGCCGATCTCGCGGAAGCTGTCGGCGGGGTTGCCGGTCGCCGCTCCCCGGTCCACCACATCACGCCGCCGAGCAGCGCGAGCATCATGCCCAGGGTGACGATGAACGACGGCACCTTCAGCAGCGTCGTGATCACCCCGTTCACGAGCCCGACGACCACGCCGAACACGATCATGAGCAGCAGCACCGGCACCGTGCGGGAGTCGTCTTCGCCGACGAGGTTGCCGGCGATGATGACCTGCGCGGTGATGAGAGAGCCCTGCGAGAGGTCGAACTCGCCCGCGATGATCACGAAGAACTGGCCGATCGCGACGATCGCGATGGGGGCGACGCGCTGGATGAAGCGCATGAACTGACCGGGCTCCGCAAAGCTCGGGTTCAGCACGGTGACGGCGATGAGCAGGAGCACCAGGAGCAGGAAGACCGCTCCCCGTGGGCTCACGAGTGCACGCAGGGCGTTCATGCGCGCCCTCCTTCCGCCGTGGGAGTCGTATGCGCAGGGGTCGTATCGGTGAGCGGGGTCGTGTCGGTGAGCGGGTTCGTCTCGAGCTGCGACGCCGCCGCCGCCATCTCGGGCTCCGCCGCCTTCGCCGCGTCATCCCCTCCGGTGCGGGTGCCTCCGGCGCCGAAGCGCGGGCGCCGCCGCACGATCGCCCGTCGACTGTAGACCGCGACCGCGGCGACGATCACGACGCCGCGCACCACGTCCTTCAGGAACGGGTTCACCTGCATCACGCTCATGACGCTGTCGACGACCGCGAGGATCGCGACGCCGCCGATCGTTCCCCAGATCGAGCCGCGGCCGCCGAGCAGCAGCGTTCCGCCGAGCACGACCGCGGCGATCGAGAGCAGCGCGTATCCGCCCTGCTGGCCGACGGTGGGGCTGCCGACGCCGAGGCGGCTGGCGAGCAGCAGTCCGGCGAGACCGGCGAACACCGAGCACAGGACGTGCGCGGCGATCAGCGGCGGACGGGTGCGCACACCCGACAGGCGCGCGATCTCGGGGTCGCCGCCGACGGCGTACAGGTGTGCTCCCGTGCGGGTGCGGTTCAGCAGGAACCAGATCAGCACCGCGAGAACGATCATGATGATGGTCGACACCGGCACCGGGCCGACGCCGGTCGCGCCGATCAGCTGGAACTCCCACGGGACGGTGCCCGCTGAGCCCTGGAAGTTGGTGTTGAGAATGCCCTGAAGGATGAGTCCGACTCCGAGGGTGGCGATGAAGCCGTTGACCTTGAGCACGGTGACGATGAGCCCGTTGAGCAGGCCGATGCCCGCGCAGACCAGGAGGGTGATCAGCACAGCCGCCGGGATGTTCGCCGGGTTCCCGTTCATCACGGTCGCCGCCAGCAGGCTCGCGAGGCTGATCACGTAGGTCACCGAGAGATCGAGCGAGGCGCCGATCACGACCAGTGTCTGCCCGATCGCGACGAGTCCGAGCACGCTCATTCCGGTGAGGATGTCGCGGATGTTACCGGGGCTCAGGAAGTTGCGCCCGACAGTCGCCACCAGGATCGCGCCGATCACGAGCGTGAGCAGCAGGATGCCGAGGACGATGACGGTCGAGTCGATCCGCAGCCGCTTCATCGGACACCTCCGTCGATGTCGGCGCCGGTGGCGGCGCGGAGGATCTCGTGCTCGGCCGATCCGGCGGGCAGCTCGGCGACGAGTTCGCCGTCGTGCATCACGAGGATGCGGTCACTCATGCCGATCACCTCCGGGAGTTCGCTCGAGACCATGAGCACGGCCTTGCCGCTCGCGGCCAGTTCGCGCATCAGCTGGTAGACGGCGTACTTGGCGCCGACGTCGATGCCGCGGGTCGGCTCGTCGAACAGCACGATCTGCGGCTGCGTGAGCAGCCACTTCGCCAGCACGACCTTCTGCTGGTTGCCGCCCGAGAGGAACCGCACCTCCTGGTCCACGCCGCGGGAGCTGATCTCGAGCGAGCTCAGCACCCCGGGCACCTCGCGCCGTGAGGCCGAGGTCCGGCCCGAGAAGACGCTGCGCACCACCAGCAGCGCGTTGTCGAGCACCGACTGGCCGAGCGCGAGGCCCTGCGCCTTGCGGTCCTCCGACACCAGCGCGAGCCCGGCGCGCACGGCGGCGCGGGCGCTCGTGATGCGCACCGGTCGGCCGTCGATGCGCATCTCGCCCCGCGCGAATCCCTGGATTCCGAAGATGCCCTCGACGAGCTCGGTGCGCCCGGACCCCTGCAGCCCTGCGATGCCGACGATCTCGCCGGCCCGCAGCGTCAGCGACACCCCGTCGACGAACGCGTTGCCGCAGTCCTGCAGTTCGAGCCGGGGCTCCCCGACCGCGGTGCCCTCGACCGGTGCCGGGAAGTACGACTGGATGGACCGGCCGACCATGCGTCGCACCAGCTCGTCGGTGGTGAGCGCCGCGGTCTCATCGGTCGACACGAGCGCGCCGTCCTTGAGGATCGTGATGCGGTCGCAGAGGTCGAAGATCTCCTTCAGCCGGTGCGACACGTAGATCACGGCCACGCCGCGCGCGGTCAGCGTGCGGATGATCGCGTAGAGCAGCTCGACCTCATGGTCGCTGAGGGCGGCGGTCGGCTCGTCCATCGAGATCACCCGCGCGTCGAAGGAGAGCGCCTTCACGATCTCGACGATCTGCTGCTCGGCCACGGTGAGCGAGCCCACGCGCGCCTGCGGGTCGATGAACGACACTCCCAGGTCGGCGAGCAGTGCCGCCGTGCGGGTGTTCATGGCGCGCTGGTCGACGAACCCGGCGCGACGCGGTTCCCGCCCGAGGTAGACGTTCTGGGCGACCGTGCGCTCGGGCAGCAGCGTGAACTCCTGGAACACCGTCACGATGCCCGCGTCCATCGCCTGGCGGGGGTGGCTGTGGTGCACCTCTTCGCCGCGATAGGCGATGACGCCCTCGTCGGCGGGCTGCACGCCGGCGATGATCTTCATCAGCGTCGACTTGCCGGCACCGTTCTCGCCCACCAGTCCGTGCACCTCGCCCGGTCGCACGTCGAAGTCGATGCCCGAGAGCACCTCGACGCCGAAGAACGACTTGCGGATGCCCGACACGGCGAGCACCGACTCGGTCGTGGTCGCGGTCATGCTGTCACCTCCACCCATCGTCCGTCGTCGGCCGCCGAGGCGAGGACCGCCTCTGTGACGACGGCCGAGCGGTATCCGTCCTCGAATGTCGGCAGCCCCTCGGGCTGCCCGCCGGCGATCGCCGCGTACACGTCGGCGATGAAGCCGTTGAACGCGTCCTGGTAGCCCATGGCATGGCCGGCGGGCACACGCTGCAGGCGGGCGGATGCCGGGGTGGATGCCGCGGGGTCGCGCAGCAGCAGCCGCGACTCCTCGCGCATGCCCACCCACAGCTCCTCCGGTCGCTCCTGCTCGAAGCGCAGACTCTGCTTCGAACCGTGCAGCTCCAGCGTCAGGGCGTTCTTGCGCCCTGCGGCCATCTGCGAGATCAGCAGGGTTCCCAGCGCTCCCGACGCCGTCTCCACCAGCACCGCCACGATGTCCTCGGTGTCCACCGCGCTGCCGGCCCGCTCCGGGTAGACCCGGCGGGTGCGGGCGCTGAGCGCGGTGATGCGCTCGCCGATCACGAACTCGAGCAGGTCGCAGAGGTGCGAGCCGATGTCGGCGAATGCGCGCGACGCGCCGCCGGAGGCCGACCGCACGCGCCAGTCGTCGTCGGTGGGCAGCAGCATCCAGTCCTGCAGATACGAGCAGTCGAGCGTGAGCAGGTCGCCGATGTCGCCGCGCGCCACCCGGGCCCGCGCCTCGCGCACCATCGGGTGGTAGCGGTAGACGAAGGGCACTGCCGCGATGCGACCCGACGCGGCAGCGGCGTCGGCGAGCGCCCGGGCATCGGAAGCAGAGGTCGCCAGCGGCTTCTCGCAGACCACGTGCTTGCCGGCCTCCAGTGCCCGCAGCGCCAGCACGGCGTGCGTGGTGTTCGGGGTGCAGATGTGCACGACGTCGATGTCGCCGGCGTCGAGGAGAGCTGTGGCGTCGGCCTCGGCGCGCTGCGCTCCCAGAGCGAGTGCCGCGTCGCGGCCGCCGGTGGCGGAGCGGGTGGCGACGGCGAGCAGCTCGCCGCCGGCGTCTCGGGCCGCGGTGCGGTGCACGCGGGCCATGAATCCTCCGCCGAGGATGCCGGCTCGGATCGTTCCGAGACCGGTGTCTGTGACATCCGTTGTCATGGGAGCGAGTGTGACACACGCCGTGCGACTTTTGCTAGGTCTTCGTCAAAAGTTATCGGAACATAATTCGAAGTCGATCGCGATGGCGGTCAAAGCCTGTGGTTTACTGACGCAATGGTTGACGTTCTGAGGCCGGTCCCCGCGACCAGTCCCGGCGCCGGCGAGATCTTCCAGATCCTCCGAGACGGGCACGCGCGCACCAAGGCGGAGCTCGCCTCCCTCACGGGGCTGGCCCGCTCCACGGTGGCGCTGCGCGTCGACGCCCTGCTCGGCGCCGACCTGCTGCGGCCCGCCGGGGAGGCGGTGTCGACCGGCGGCCGCCCGCCCGCACGCGTGGCCTTCAACGCCCGCGCCGGTCTGGTGCTCGCGGTCGACCTCGGAGCCACGCATGCCACCGTCGCGGTCGCCGACCTCGCCGGCGTGATCCTCGACGCACGCACGCGCACGATCGACATCGGCGACGGACCCGAGCGTCTGCTCGACCTCATCCTCGCCGACGGCGCGGCGCTGCTCGAGGCGTCGACATCAACGGGGCTGCCGCTTCTGGGAGTCGGCATCGGCGTGCCCGGCCCGGTCGAGCATTCCACCGGCCGACCCACCAACCCCCCGATCATGCCGGGGTGGGATCGCTTCGACGTGCCGGGGTACGTGCAGCAGACGTTCGACGTGCCGGTGCTCGTCGACAACGACGTGAACATCCTCGCGCTCGGCGAGCAGGCCACCAGCTGGCCGCAGGTCGACGATCTGCTCTTCGTCAAGGTGTCCACCGGCATCGGTGCGGGCATCATCGCCGGCGGTCAGCTGCAGCGCGGCGCCCAGGGGTCGGCCGGCGACATGGGCCACGTGCAGGTGCCGATGGCCGCCGGATCACCGCGCGAACCGGGCGACCAGCGCGACCTCGAGGCCCTCGCCAGCGGATCGGCACTCGCTCTGGCACTCACCGCCGACGGGCACGAGGCGCACAGCGCGTCGGACGTGGTCGATCTCGTGCGCTCCGGCAATGCCGCCGCGATCGACGCCACGCGCCAGGCGGGGCGCGATGTCGGCGAGGTGCTCGCCACCGTCGTGAACCTGCTCAACCCCTCGATCATCGTCCTGGGCGGCAGCATCGCCCGTGCCGGCGAGCACCTGCTCGCCGGGGTGCGCGAGGTCGTCTACCGTCGCTCGATCCCGCTGGCGACACAGCACCTCGCGATCGTGCAGTCGCAGGCCGGCGACCGCGCCGCGGTGCTGGGGGCGGCGATCATGGTCGCGCGCGAAGTACTGTCCTCCGCCAATGTCGACCGCTACGTCGCGGCGAAGACGCGCTGATCAGCGTCTGCGCTGATCCCAGGCGTCCTGCAGCGCCGGCTCGAGCTCCGGGTAGGCATATTCGTAGCCGGCGTCGGTGAGCACCTTCGGGGCGACCCACCGGCTCTTCAGCACGAGTTCGGGTTCCTTGCGGAGCACCCACATCGCGGGCTCGAGCATGAACCGCCAGGCGGGCATGCCGAACGGCATCCCGACCACGCGACGAAGCGTGGCCATCAGCCCGCGGTTGTCGGTCTGTGTCGGCGCCGACAGGTTGACCGGCCCCTCGATCGACGGGTTGTCGCGGATGAACCGCACCGCGCCCACCAGGTCGTCGACGTGGATCCAGCTGAACTTCTGCCGTCCGCGCGAGCGCGTGCCGAGCGGATGCTCCGGCTCGGTCGGGTGCGGGCCGATGCCGCGGTAGCGGTCATGACGGAACCACCAGCCGTCGAACTGCGGCCCGCCCAGGCCCCAGCGCGCGAGCTGGAAGAACAGGTCCGTCGCCGGCCCGTCGCCGATGACGATCGTGATGCGCAGCGCCACTCGGCGCGTGCCGGGCAGATCGCCGCGGAAGAGCTCGTCCTCCCAGGCCAGGGCCACGTCGGGCGAGAAGCCGGTGTCGAAGTCGGTGTCGGCCTCGGTCTGAGGGCGATCCAGCGCGTACCGGTAGACCGTCGCGCTGCTGGCGTTCATCCACACCGCCGGCGGGTTCGCCGAACGCTCGACCGCCTCGTGCAGGGCGCGGGTGGTGTCGAGGCGCGAGTCGAGGAACTCCTCGCGGTTGCGGTCGGTGAAGCGCACGTCGATCGCCTTGCCCGCCAGGCCGACCAGCAGGTCCGCGCCGTCGACCACGCGCAGAATCGACGCCGGGTCGTCCCACCGCGCATCGGGTCCGTTGCGGCCGATCACGCGGACGTCGTATCCGTCCTGCTCCAGCGCCTCTTTCAACGCCGTGCCGAGGAACCCCGACCCTCCGCCGATGACCGCACGTTTCGCCATGTCAGACCTGTCCACTCTCATCGGTGTCGCTCTTGCGCTGCTCGATCTCCTGCCGCAGGCGCCATTCCTCGATCTCGCGGTCGAGGTCGGCGATCTGCTGCTCGGTCGTGCGGATGTCGACCGGCGGCGCGGGGAGCACATCGACCGGCGCGGGCCGGGGCGCACGCGCGGCACGCCGCATCCGCGGGATCGGGATGCCGCCGTCGCCGTAGTCGCGACCGAGGCCGAACCACAGCAGGCCGCCGATCAGAGGCAGCAGGATCACGATGATCAGCCACACCATCTTCGGCAGGTACTTCACCTGCGAGCCGTCCCGCGTGATGATGTCGATCAGCGCGCCGATCATCAGCACGACGACCAGGATCGAGAACAGGAACGGCATGATCTCAGAGTATCCGCGCTACGGCAGCAGGTGCCCGGCGGCCCGGAACAGCTCGTACCACTCGGCGCGGGTGAGCTCGATGTCGGCGCCGGCTGCGGCGTCGCGCACGCGCTGCGGGGTGGTCGTGCCGAGCACCACCTGCATCTTCGCGGGGTGCCGGGTGATCCACGCGGTCGCGATCGCGAGGGGCGTCACGTCGTAGGCTGCGGCCAGCCGGTCGATCACGGCGTTCAGCTCGGCGTACTCGGGGTTGCCGAGGAAGACTCCGGTGAAGAAGCCGCCCTGGAACGGCGACCACGCCTGCACCGTGATGCCGTTGATGCGGCAGTACTCCACGATGCCGCCGCCGTCGCGGACCACGCTCTGCTCTTCGCCGGCCATGTTCATCGCGATCGGCTGCGCCACGATCGGCGCATGCGTGATCGACAGCTGCAGCTGGTTGGCGATCAGCGGCTGTCGGACGGCCGTGCGCAGCAGGTCGATCTGGCGCGGCGTGTGGTTGGAGACGCCGAACGCGCGGACCTTGCCCGACGCCTCGAGCTCGTCGAACGCCCGCGCGACCTCCTCGGGCTCGACGAGCGCGTCGGGGCGGTGCAGCAGCAGCACGTCGAGGCGGTCGGTGCGCAGCGCCCGGAGGGACCCCTCGACCTGCGTCATGATGTGGTCGTACGAGAAGTCGAACATCCCCTGCGCGGGCACGATGCCGCACTTGGTCTGCAGCACGATCTCGTCGCGCTCGGCGGCGCTCAGCTGCAGTGCGTCGGCGAACCGCGACTCGCAGTGGTGCATGCTGCCGCCGTAGATGTCGGCGTGATCGAAGAAGTCGATGCCCGAGTCGCGCGCGGCGCGGTACAGGTCGCGGATGTGTGCATCGTCTTTGTCGTCGATGCGCATCATGCCGGCGATGACGGAAGGCGCGACGGTGGGCCCGAACGGAACAGTCTTCATGCCGCCACGATACCCGCCCCCGTACCCGGCGCGGCGGTCGGGTCAGGGCGAAGGATGCCGGGGCGGCACGAGCAGCGTCGGAGAGATGTCGAGCGCGGCGGCGATGGCCGCGAGCTCGGTGACCGTGAAGTCGCTGCGCGCCTCCAGGCGCCGCCGGAGTGTGACCACCGTCGTCCCCATCTGCCCCGCGAGCCACCCGAGGCCGCCGCCGTGGCATTCCAGCTGCTCGGACACCGCGGATGCCACCACCCGTCGCGCATCCGTCGTCATCCGACGACACTATCCCGCCGCATGACCGACGGCAAGACCCGAGCGGACCGATATGACGGCATCCTGGTTACGCCCCGGTGCTATCGTGACTCGGGTGAAGACACCGTCGGAGGAGTTCAACGCCGCAGTCGGGCGTCAGCTGCGGGGCGAGATCGCGGCGGGCGGGAGCAGTATCGCCGCGATGGCCCGCACGATCGGGATCGCGCGCAGCGCACTCGACAACTACGTCACCGGCAAGCGTTCCATTCCCGTACCCGTCGTGTACTCGATCTGCGCCGCCCTGCACGTCGAACCGAACCTCGTGTTCGCCCGCGCCGAGGAGCGACTGAGCGCCGACAGCGATTCGGGTGGCGTGCTCACCCCGTTCCGCCGCCGCCCGAATGTCCGCGGCCCCCGCGAAGATATCCCCGAAGTCGCCTTCGACTCTCACGCCGGGCACGAGGGCGACACCGACGATCTCTACCAGTAGGGGCATCATGGACCATCTCCTCCGACTCGCCGAGGAGCATGGGCTCACGGTGGTCGAACGGCGCGGGCGTACCCTCGGCGGCTATGACCACGCCTCCCGCCGCATCCGGCTCGATCCCGGCATGAGTGCGCGCACCGCGTGCAGCGTGCTCGCGCATGAGCTCGGTCACGCCACGCTCGGCCACACCGTCACCGCCGATCCGGTCCGTCGACGCCGACAGGAGCGCCAGGCCGACGAGTGGGCGGCGCGGCTGATGATCACGCCCGCGGCCTATGCCGCTGCCGAGGCACTGCGCGGCACGCACCGGGCGAGCCTGGCGTTCGAGCTCGGGGTGACGATCGAACTGGTCGCGGCGTATCAGCGCCTGTTGCAACGCTCAGATGACCGGGCGAGGCTGACCGCCCTGGTTGAATGAGACGCATGGCCTTTCTCGTCACCCCTGCCGCCGTCACGCTCACCGGAGAACTCGTGGAGCTGCGGCCCCTCGAACGGGCGCACCACGACGCCCTCGTCGAGGCGGTCGAAGAGGACGACCTGTGGAAGACCGCGTGGTACACCTCGGTGCCCGCCCCCGACGGAGTCGCCGCCGAGATCGACCGGCGCATCGCACTGCGTGAATCCGGCGAGATGGTGCCGTTCACGGCGTTCGATGCGAGCGGTCGTGCCCTCGGCATGACGACGTACTACGACATCGTGGCCGACGTGCCGCGGCTGCACATCGGCTACACCTGGAATCGCCCCTCGGCGCATGGCACCGGCACGAACGCCGAGTCGAAGCTGCTGCTGCTGCGTCACGCCTTCGAGACGCTCGGAGTGTTCCGAGTGGGACTGACGACGCAGTGGATGAACTTCCAGTCCCGGGCGGCGATCGAACGGCTCGGGGCCAAGCAGGACGGCGTGATGCGCGCGATCTCCCGCTATCGCAACGGCGCGCTGCGCGACAGCGTCGAGTTCTCGATCATCGAGCCGGAGTGGCCCGCCGTGAAGGCGAACCTCGAAGCGAGGCTCGCCCGCCGCCGGTGAGCGCGAACGCTCAGTCGGTCGGGTTGCCCGACCAGTTGTTCGAGCGACGCGTGGCCGATCCGCCTTCGCGCATGACGAACGCGAGCGCGAGCATCGAGAGCAGCAGGCCGCCGACGAAGACGATCGCCTGGAAATCCTCGAGCGTCTGCGCCAGACCCATGAGGTACATGCCTCCGAGGAAGAGGATCAGGAAGAAGATGAAGCTGAGGATCACGGGGTCTCCTGTCGTAGCGGCCGTCCTCCAGCCTACCGCCCAGGGCGGATAGCGCAGACGGGCATCGCCCGAAACCCCCTGTGCCGACAGCGCGAGGAGTGGTTGTCTCGACGCATGACCACTCCTCTGAAGGCACTCGCCATCTCGTGCACGCTGAAGCCCTCCCCCAGTGAGTCGAGCACCGATCTTCTGGCCTCGCAGATCCTCGCCGCACTCACCGATCACGGCGTCGAAGGCCGGCTCGTGCGCGCGGTCGATCACGTGATCAGCCCCGGCGTCGAGGCCGACATGGGCGGGGACGACGCCTGGCCCGCGCTGCGTGCGCAGGTGCTCGAGGCCGACATCCTCGTGCTCGCCACCCCCACCTGGATGGGCCAGCACTCCAGCGTCGCCCAGCGGGTGCTCGAGCGACTCGACGCCGAGCTGAGCGAGAAGGACGACGAAGGACGCCCGCACCTGTTCGGCAAGGTCGCGATCGCCGCGATCGTCGGCAACGAAGACGGCGCGCACCACATCGCCGGCATCCTGTTCCAGTCGCTCGACGACATCGGCTATTCGATCCCAGCGCAGGGATCCGTGTACTGGAACGGCGAGGCCATGCAGGGCGTCGACTATAAGGATCTCGATGAGACACCGGAACAGGTGGTCGCCGTGACCGGCACCGCCGCGCGCAACGCCGCGCATCTGGCCGCTCTGCTGCGCGAGAGCCTCTACCCCGGCGAGTGACACCCGACCCGCCGATCACCTACCAGGTCGGCAACCAGGAAGATATCTAGAACATCTCCCCAGTCGCGGCTATGTTGGATTTTGACCGCGGTGCATCAAGCGGTCAGCGCCGGTGGAGTCCCCAGCAAAGCCGGCAGGCGGTCCCCGCGGGTTCCCCAGACCCGCGGGGGCCGCCCCTTCCGTGGAGAATCTTTCTCGTTGCGCCGACATCGAAGAGAGGACCCCATGAGAACCAGGACTTTCCCGCGAACGCGCACGGCGATCGCGTCAGGCGCACTGGTCGCCCTGATGCTCACGGCATGCACCGCTCCGACTCCTGAGCCGACGCCGAGTCCGGAGCAGACGCCGCCATCCCCGAGCGAAGATGCCGGCGTGGCGCCCGAGCTCGCGGCATCCGTCGACGCCGTCATGCAGGCCGGGGCCGTCGCCGTGGTCGTCGACGTGCGCGGCGGCGACGACGGCGTGCAGCTGGCGCAGGGCGTCGCCGACCTCGAGACGGATCGCGCCGCACAAGCCCACGACCGGGTGCGCATCGCGAGCATCTCAAAGAGCGTGCTCGCCGTCGTCGTTCTGCAGCTGGTCGAAGAGGGTGAGCTCGCACTCGAGACGACGGTCGAGGAGGTCCTGCCCGGTCTTCTGCCTGCCGCGCCGGGCGATGTCACTGTCGCGCAGCTGCTGGCGCACACGAGCGGTCTCCCCGACTACATTCCGGCACTCGTGCCCGAGGTGCAGGCGGCGTTGGACGGTCGGGAGCGCACATACGAGCCGGAGGAGCTCGTCGCGATCGCGCAGCAGCAGCCCTGGGTCGGCGCACCGGGCAGCGCCTTCCACTACACCAATGCGGGATACACCGTGCTCGGGCTCCTGGTCGAGGCAGTCACCGGTGAGACCGTTCCCCAAGCGATGTCCGCGCGCGTGTTCGAGCCGGTCGGCATGGATGCGACGTCGTACCCGACAGACGCCGAGATGCCCGAAGACGCGCTACGCGGCTACATGACGGTCGACGGCTCCCCCATCGACATGACCGAGTACGAGCCCTCGTTCTGGTCGTTCGGCGCCTCCCTGATCTCCACGGTCGGTGACGTCGCGGCGTTCAACGCCGCCCTGCAGAGCGGAGAGCTGCTGAACGAGGAATCGCTTGCGCAGATGCGTGCCATCGGAGCGGAGGGCTACGGGCTGGGGGTGCTGGCGGCCGGCGACGCGTGCGGAGCCGACCCCATCGAGTTCGTGTACGGCCAACGCGGCAACGGTTTCGGCTACAACTCGATCACGCTCGCGAGCGCCGACGGCCGCCGTGTCGTGACGGTGGCGTACACCGGCGGGTCGTTCGATCCGATCACGGATCCGATCTTCCCCGCTGTCAACGACGTGCTGATCGCCGGTCTCGCCAGCACCTGCCCCTGATCTCCGCGGCTGCGATCAGATGTCGTTCGGGTTGAGGTCGCCCTCGCCGTCCTCGCCCAGTTCCACGATCAGCGGGTCGTCGCCCTGGCTCTCGGGCTGCAGACCCGAGGACGGCTGGTCCTGGGCCGGCACCTGGTCCGTCGGGTCGGGGATCTCATCGGGGTCTGCGCCCGTCGCCGTCGCGGGGTCGAGATCGTCTTCGACGATTCCGGCATCGCGGGCCTCGGTGCGCTCCCACTCGATCTGGGCGGGGTCGTCGCTGCCGTCGCCGACGACCGTCGCGTCGCCGTCCCGAAGCGGCTGCACGGCGTCTGCGCTGTCGGTGATTCCCTCTGCAGTCTCGCGCGAGGCGTCCGGTGTCGATTCCATCTCTGCTCCTTCATCACGGCGGTGATGATCCGCAGGCGTGCGGTCATCTCCCCGCAGTCTTCCCTTTCAGGGCTCAGGATCGCAGGGGGTTGAGCGGCCCGGCGCGACCGACTATGTTCGCGGCGCACCACCCGGGAAACAGAGAAGGGACTCCCCGAGCGGGGAGTCCCTGACTGCGGTGACGACGATCAGTGCTCGTCGTAGTGCTCGCCGTGGGCGGCGTGCTTGTGGCCATCGTGGACGAAGTCGACGTGGTCGCCATGCTCCACGGTCTCGTGGCCGCAGTCGGCGCCGTGCGCGTGGTCGTCGACGGTGTGCTCGGCGACGCTCTCGTGCTCGTCGTAGTGGTCCTCGTGCAGAGCGTGGTGGTGGGTGCCGTGCACATAATCCGTGTGATCGTCGTGCTGCACGGCCTCGTGACCGCAGTCCGCGCCGTGCGCGTGCTCGTCGACGGTGTGCTCGGCGTGGGTTTCGGTGATCGTCATGATTCTTCCTTCTCGTGATTCGTGCCCTCGAGGGCATGGGTGATCGCATCGTCGACGACGTGCGCGATGTGATGGTCGGCGAGCTGATACTCGGCTTCACGGCCGGACCGGGAGACCGCGATGATGCCGGCCTCACGCAGCGTGCGCAGATGCTGCGACACGAGAGGCTGCGACATGCCGCTCCGTGCGGTCAGTGCGCCCACCGTGGCCGGCTCGACGGCCAGCAACCGCAGCAGAAGCAGCCGCGAGGGCGAACCGAGCACCTTGAACAGCGCCGCAGCGGCGTCGATCCCCTCGTCCGGCTCCATGACTTGAGTTCAACAGATGCATAAACGAATAGCAATATATTTATGGATTTGAGAGTGATTCTCAGAGTCAAGCGGGGGCTTCGCCCGGGATGCGCTCGATGCTCCTCTCCCTGTTCCGGGAGGGCACGCAAAAGGCCCGAACCCGCGACATTTCGCGGATTCGGGCCTCTGACCAGCTCTTTCGCTGGGCCTCAGAGAGTAACTCTCAGAAGTCCCAGTACTCGCCGGAACGGCCCGGAAAGGGCGTAATCACGCGATTTCTGCAATCCTGCTATGTTCTCGTGCCTTCTGCGTGCCACTCGTACTAGATATGGCTCACTCGGCTCTCGCCAACGAGCTTCCGCTCGATCAATTGTACTCGCGCGTGCACAGCAGCGAAGCTCTGGCAGCACCGCTGAGCCGGGAGACGAGCCGACCCCGTGTCCGTCCGACCAGCTTCGAGTGGAGATTCACGAGCGTGCGGCAAAACTCCGTAGGCCTACCCTTAATCGGATACAGTCTGCCCGGCTCGCCGTGTCTCGATGCCGATCGGCCCGCGGAGCAAACGCCGTGAGAGAGCCTCCGATAGTAGTAATTATGTCAGTGGGGCGACTCCATCGAGCTACTGTCGAGCGGAGCGCGGCACATCGCACGACGCATGGCGGCTTCGTCGAGGGGCGGAGGAATCGGGGATCCGGCACACTCTGAGCCAGACGCCCCAGCCGATGGAGGTCCGTCACGCGCACATTGCCCGGCGGCCGCGTTCGGATCCTGCATCAGCCTCGATTGACCTCCGGCATCCTTATCGGGTGCTTTAGTTGCTGTAACCGGGTCGGCGGCCGGCCCTGGGCCGTTGGGAATACCCCAGGCCCCAGGCATTTCACACGGTCGAGGTAGCAAAGTTGCTGCGGAACGGGAGGCGTGACGGATGGCGAGGCCGACGAAGGGTGTGCTTGAGGCGCTTGTTGCGAAGAAACTGTCCGACGCTCGGATTGCGCACGAGTTTAAGGTCACTCCGCGAACGGTGTTTCGCTGGAGGATGCACTACGGCATACCCTCCGCGTGGGAGCGCACCCGCGCTCCGCACGGGACCGTATCGAAGTACACCGGTGGATGTCGCTGCCGTCCATGCACTGACGCGAACACTGCGTACTACCGTGCTTACCGGGCCCGGTCCGCGAATGAACGCTGAACTGGGCTCGGTTCGGCGGGTTGCCATGCTCGCAGTCCGTTCTTGCGGGACGACGGGCATCCGCGCCCGTGCGAACCCCGTGCTCGCCTTCCCTCCCGCGCTACGGTGGGCAGATGACATCCGATACGGTATCCGAGACCGGCTCCTCGACCCGCCTGCGCCGAGCCATCACCGGCCCTCTGTTGTTCGCGTTCATCCTCGGAGACGTCCTGGGCGCCGGGATCTACGCGCTGATGGGCGTGCTCTCTGAGAAGGTCGGCGGGATGCTGTGGGCCCCGCTGCTGCTGGCCCTCGGGCTCGCACTCCTCACGGCCGGCTCGTATGCCGAACTCGTCACGAAGTACCCCAAAGCCGGCGGGGCCGCGGTCTTCGCCGAGCGCGCTTTCCGCAGTCCCCTGGTGTCGTTCCTCGTCGGATTCAGTATGCTCGCCGCCGGCGTGACCAGCGCCGCCGGCCTTGCAATCGCCTTCGCTGGCGACTACTTCCGCACATTCATCGATTTGCCGACCATCCCCGTCGCGATCGTCTTCCTCGCGATCGTCGCAGCACTTAACGCCCGCGGCATCCGCGAGTCCATGGGCGCGAACCTCGTGATGACCGCGATCGAGCTGAGCGGACTGGTCATCGTCGTCGTCGGCGTCGCGATTTTCGTTGGTGGAGGGGGCGGCGATCTGTCGCGCGTCACCGAGACGCCCGAGGGCACCAACGTGGCGATCTCGCTGCTGGCCGGTGCCGTCATCGCCTACTACTCCTTCGTCGGCTTCGAGACCTCCGCCAACATGATCGAAGAGGTCAAGAACCCCCGCAAGACCTACCCACGCGCCCTGTTCGCCGCACTGTTCACGGCGGGCGCCGTCTACCTGCTGGTGGGCCTCGCGAGCTCGATCGCCCTCCCACCGGCCGAACTCCAGGAATCGTCGGGTCCGCTCCTTGCCGTCGTCGAGGCGACCGGCGTCAACATCCCCTCCTGGCTCTTCAGCCTCATCGCGCTGATCGCCGTCGCCAACGGGGCGCTGCTGACGATGATCATGGTCAGCCGCCTCACCTACGGCATGGCAGAGCAGAACCTGCTGCCCTCGCCTCTCTCCCGCGTGCTCCCCAAGCGCAAGACGCCGTGGGTCGCGATCATCACCACCACACTCGTCGCGATGGGACTCACGCTCGTGGGCGACCTGGCCACCCTCGCCGAAACCGTCGTGCTGCTGCTGCTGTTCGTCTTCCTCAGCGCGAACGTGTCGGTCCTGGTCCTGCGCCGCGACCACGTCGATCACGACCACTTCCGCGTGTGGACATTCGTACCGGTCCTCGGCATCGCCTCCTGCATCCTGCTCCTCACCCAGCAGCGCCCGATCGTCTGGCTGTTCGGCGCGATCCTGCTCGCCGTCGGCGTGGTGCTCTTCTTCCTCGCACGGTGGGGGCGCCGACGCTCCGACACCGCGGCTACCCGGTCAGACAGAGAAGGCAACTAAGCACGAGTCACGGTCCGGACGAGCGCACACACCGCAGATCGTGGCGCGGGCGGCCACCGCCGACACGGCCGAGGCGATGCGTTCCCTCGATACGCTCGCTCAGACAGACGCCTCGCTGGTGCTGCCTGGACACGGTGAGCCTTCGGCGAACGGCATCCGGTCGGACGTCGCACAAGCCTTCAAGCGCGGACCCCTGCCAAGCGGTGCGATCGAGATGATCGCTGTGTCTGAGCGCTCTCACCATCCCACACTCCGCGCTACGGGGTCCCGTTTTCTCCTGGCATAAGTCTCACGGGTCGGTGATTGTCAATGCCCTGACCGGCTGGAGAGGCACCTCATACCCTGAGAACGTGGCCTTCTCCTCGCATCATGCAACTGACTTTCCGCATATACCCAGCAGCCGGGTTGAGCCGGGGATTGCGGTCGATGAGTTGCGTCGCGTGGGCCACCTGGTGCAGCTCGCTGCCGTCGTCCGGGCATACCCCGGACTGCACGTCCGCTACTCGGCCGGCCCGGCCGATGATGCGAGGCGGAACAGCATCGACACCGAGAGCGGGCTGGAACTTCCGGGACTGTCGGTGAACCCACTCGACGCCGAAGCGTGGTGGACACGACCGTTGGAGGACTGGCTCGCACGACAGCTCTCCCAGTATCGCCACCTCGCGGAGAAGGACCCCGAGCGGGTCGCGTGGATCCTCCGAGGAGAGTTGTGCGGTCGCGGGCCTGACTGCGAGCCGCTGCTGCGGAACGTGGAGCCGGTGGCCATCCTCGACGAGCAGCTGCTGGACGAGGCCCGTGAGAGGTACACGATCGCGTTCGACGCCGGTCGTGGGCCCGCGGACGGCGAGAGCGGGCGCCCGTGATGCGGGCACGCGCGTGGTCGGAGGTCAGCCCGGGACTGTTCCGCATCTGCGTGGCTGACGTGAACTGTTACCTGTTGCAGACGCCCCACGGGCTGACACTTTTCGATGCGGGCCTCCCCCGCACAGAGCCCGCGCTGCGAGACCTGCTCACTCATCTGGGCGCGAGGCTCTCCGACATCGACGTGCTGGTCCTGACACATGGTCATTTCGACCACGTGGGGATGGCGCGAAGAGTCCGCAGCGTGGGCGCGCCCGTGCTGGTGCATCCGCGGGATGCGGAGCTGGCGCGGCATCCATACCGTTACCGGCCAGCCTCACCACGGGTCCCCTACCTGCTCACACACCCGAAAGGAATCCCGGTGATTGCCCGGATGGCCGCGAACGGAGCCCTGATGGTCAGAGGTGTCCAAGCGTCAAGCCGCGTCTATCACGGACATCCCGTCGACGCGCCAGGTGCGCCCATCGCGCTGTGGACTCCCGGACACACCGGTGGCCACTGCGCCTACTTCCTCGAAGATCGAGGCGTACTGATCTCGGGTGATGCCCTCGTCACACTCGACCCATACACCGGCGAGGCAGGACCACAGATCGTGGCCCGGGCCGCTACCGCCGACACAGCCGAGGCGATGCGTTCCCTCGACACGCTCGCTCACACAGACGCCTCGCTGGTGCTGCCCGGACACGGTGAGCCTTCGGCGAACGGCATCCGGTCGGACGTCGCACAAGCATTCAAGCGCGGACCCCACTGAGCTCAGGGGTTGACATCGGCATCGGCGCGAAGATCCAGACCGCTGCCTGGACTCGTGGCCGCGCAATCATTACGGCGTGGGCACTGCCACGTCAATCCCCTCTTTGCGGATGATGCATCTCACTAACGTCGGACACATCATCACTGCCCGGTGGCCCGCCGGTCCGTGCACCCCACAGCTAAGGAGCACCACCATGAGCACCTCTGCGGAAATCACGACCGGTTACGCCAAGACACCAATCCAGAAAGTCGCCCTCGTCGTCGGGATCGTCTTCCTCCTCGTCGGGATTGCCGGATTCATCCCCGGTCTCACGCATGGCGGCCACCTCCATGGCGCAGGAGCCGACTCGGAAGCGCAGCTCCTCGGGCTGTTCCAGGTCTCTGTACTGCACAACTTCGTTCATCTCCTGTTCGCCGTAGCCGGCATCGCTGCCGCCGCGCGCGCCCGGGGTTCCCGGCTGTACCTCCTCATCGGCGGGGCGTTGTATCTCGTCGTCTGGATCTATGGACTCATCGCCGTGAACAACGACCAGATCAACTTCCTGCCGGTGAACGACGCCGACAACTGGTTGCACCTTTTCCTCGGCGTCGGCATGATCTTGCTGGGCGTCTTCGTTTCTCGCGCCTCCCGTGTGGACCGGTCTGACGCCCGAACGCCCCGCGTGTGATCTGATGAGAGCGATGGCGCACCGGGGTCCGTACAAAATGGTGGGATTGCTGCCTTCATCCCCGGGCTCACCCACCCCGCCAACGGGCGCGGTCCCGGATGGTTCAGGGTGATGACGTGACTCACCCGGGTGGGTTGGTTGTCGTCGTGACGGGTGCGTCGAGCGGGGTCGGTCGCGAGGTTGCGCGACGCTATGCCCGTAAAGGTGCCAGGGTCGTACTCGCGTCTCGAAGCCTTCAAGGGCTTGAGACCGTGGCGCAAGAGTGCCGTGACCTGGGCGGTGAGACGCTGATCGTCCCCACCGACGTCTCCCACGAGTCGGCTGTGGAGCGACTGGTCTCCGCAGCCGTGACCAGCTTCGGACACATCGACGTATGGGTGGGCAACGCTGGCGTGTTGGCATATGGTTCCTTCGAAGATCTCCCCTCGGAAGTATTCCGAAAGGTGATCGAGACGAACCTCATGGGGCAGGTGCATGGCGCTCGCGCAGTGCTTCCCCAACTGCGTCGACAAGGCTACGGATCTCTTGTCATCGTCGGATCCCTTTTCGCCCGTGTCGGCGCACCGATGATCTCCCCCTATGTGACCAGCAAGTTCGGCCTCCTAGGCTTCACCGAGTCCCTGCGCCAAGAGCTTCGCGGCAGCGGTATCCGACTCCGGGTCGTTCTCCCCGCGACCATCGACACGCCGGGCTACCAACACGCCGCTAACGTCACGGGCCGACACGTTCGCCCCCTTCCCCCGGCGCTTTCTCCTCAGCGAGTGGCGCGAGCGATCGTCCGCGCACCACGCCGCCGCCGGTTCGCAACCCACGTGGGCCGAGTGCAATTGGCCGCCTCCCTCCCGGCGCACCACCTGGCACCGCGCGTGTACGACGTGGCCGTGTCCTGGATGATGCATCACGTGCAACTCCACGGCAGAGGCTCTGATACCTCCAGCGGTACCGTGATGCTACCCACCGGAGCGGCCGACCCCGTGGCTGGGGGATGGCGTTCCGCCCGGCCCCGCGTACTGCTTGCCGCTGCTGCCACGGTGACGCTTTCGATTGTGTACGCCCGACGCATGCGGCGGTGAAGGAGCGCTAACCTCGTCTCGCTTGAAGGTGGTGCTCGAAGCGCCGGTAGGGGTTATGGCGAAGGGTCATGTCCATGACACGACGCACACCTCCAAAGGACCGCGTCAGGGCGGACGTCGTGGTCGCTGACGACGCGCCACTGCTGCGGACAGGCGCCTGACTGAGCAATCTCGATCAGGCGATTGCCCCCGACGTCTCGCTTGTACAAACCGCATGTACGACGTCGTCCATCCGCCCACGACGTGCGAACTGGTCACGCTGCCAGTCCGCCCCGGTGCCGCGTTCCAGAATGGCGAGCACTCCCCTCTCCACCCGGTCGCCGTCACCCGTGGCTGATAGCCCCGGTTCCACGTAGCTGAGCAACGCTGCGACTGCGGTGTCCGGAGAGCACGGCGAACCGGTGAGCGGATGAACGTGGTCGCCCCGCATCCCGCTCAGCGCCGCCTGCCACGTCGCGAGTCGCAGGAGTCGCTGGTCGGCACCCCTCGGTGCGACCCCTTGACGCCATTCCTGGGCGGCGGTCTCGACGAGCCCCCGGCACAGAGCAGCGATCGTGACCGCGTCTTCCTCGCGGAGGCAGACGTCGGCCACGCGAATCTCGAGTGTTGGATGATGACGTGAGAGCCGAGCGTCGAAATACAGCATCCCGGCGTCGACGAGGGTTCCCGTGCCAAGCAACGATCTCTCATGCTCCCGGTAGGCCGCCTCCGAGCCGAACATAGGATTGGGCCCCGCGCAGGGCCAGCGACTCCAGACGTCGTTGCGGTAGCTCGCGTAGCCGGTGTCCGTTCCCTCCCAGAATGGCGAGTTGCTGCTCAGCGCGAGAATCGTCGGCAGCCATTCGCGGATTCGGTCCAACGCTTCGACGCCCTCTCTCGGCGAGTCGACAGAGACGTGCACGTGGAAGCCGCACGTCAAGGTGCGTCGCGCAGTAACGCCGTACCGCTGCATCATCTCCTCGTATCTGGGCGAAGGCGAGCTATGCGGCGTCACGGCGAGAGGCGAGGTGGCGAGTGGGAGCGCTCTAGCTCCCACAGCGCGCGCACTCGAATCGGCACGGCCGCGTCCCTGAGCGATCCCATCGGCGAGCTGCTGCACCATAGAGCATGCAGGACCGACGACCTCGAGCATCTCTTGCTGGATCTCCGCCTCCAACGACGGTGCGCCGAGTCCGGACTGCCCTTCCAGGATGCGAGGTGCGACCGCCACCGGCAGCCCGGTCTTCTTGCTGACCAACAGCAGTTCTTCTTCAACACCGAACGTTCTCATGGGGACATTCAGTCAAAACCGCGCTGGTGCGGACAGAGACTTGACTTCTTCGGCGCCGGCCACGGATTGAGCGGAGCACATCACACCGCGGGAACAGATCACACCGTATCCGCCGAGAGTCCCGGTCGTCCTTCCCGGCGAACGGATCAATTCAGCAGTGATGGACTACCTGACCACAGGCGTGACGGCGGGAATGGTCATCCGCGATGCCGCCGACCCCGAGCTGAAGACGGTGCGTGTCGTCCGGTCCTAGACGCGGTCCACGTGACGCTGGAGCCAGATCTCCAGCGTCGCCATCTTCCACAGGACGTTGCCACCGACCTTTGTCATTGCAGCGTTCGGGGTTTCGAGCATCCGCTCTACAACCTCCTGGTGGAAGATGCCACGTGCACGCGCTTCGGGTGCGCGAAGAGCCTGTTCCACCCGATCGAGCACGCTGCCCGAGAGATGCTGGAACTGCGGTACGGGGAAGTACCCCTTCTTGCGGTCAATAACCTCCGACGGGAGCATCTGGCGACCGAGAGCCTTCAACACGCCCTTACCTCCGTCTGCGATCTTCAATCCAGGTGGGCACGAGGCGGCGAGCTCTACCAGTTCGTGATCCAGGAACGGCACGCGGGCCTCGACACCCGACGCCATCAACATGTTGTCGATTCGCTTGACCGGGTCATCGGGCATCAACAGATGGATGTCCGCCCGCAGGACTGCGTCGAGTGCGGTGCTCGCACCCGGGGCATCGAGGTGCGCACGCAGAACCTCCAGGCTCGCATCGAACGACGGGAGCTGCTCACTATCCGCCAGCCTACGAAGGGTCTGGTCATCCTGGTCGACGAAGTGCGCGATCATAGCAGCTAGTGCGTCTTCCCTGGCGGCATTCGCGGCCGCCAAGTGATAGCGGTACCCCGAAAACACCTCATCGGCACCTTGACCCGACAACACCACCTTGTTCTCCGCGCCGACCGCGCGTCCCAGCAGGAAGAACGCCGTGGCATCGTGCGTGCTCTGCGGCTCCGACATCGCCCCAATCGCATCGTCGAGCGCAAGAGCGAGCTGTTCATCCGTCACTCGGATGCGGCGATGATCCGTTTCATAGGCAGCAACGACCTGATCTGAATACGCGAACTCGTCCCCGGCCCTACCACCGTGGCCTTCGAAGCCGATGCTGTACGTGGGTACGGAAGTGCGGCCCTCCTCGGCCAGCAGCGCGACCAGAAGGCTTGAATCAAGACCGCCGGACAGCAGCACACCCACCGGTACGTCACCGGCGAGCCTGCGTCGTACGGCGGAACGGAGCGACTCGTGCACGCGATCGGTCCACCCATCGGCGGAGACGTCGGCGTCGCGCGGCTCCCGTTCATACTCGGGTCGCCAGAACAGCCGGTCCGTGTACTCGCCGTGCTCGTTGATCGTGCGAACGGTCGCTGGCGGCAGCTTTTGCACTCCCGCCAGCACTGTTCGTTCGCCGGGAACGATCGAGTGCCAGCTCAGATAGTGATGGAGTCCGACAGGATCGAGAGTTGTATCGACGTCACCGCCGGCGAGCAGGGCGGGGATGCTTGAGGCGAAACGAAAGTGGCGTCCGTCACCGGAGATGTACAGCGGCTTGATCCCCAGCCGATCCCGTGCCATCACGACACGACGCCGTTCTCGGTCGACGATCACGAACGCGAACATTCCCACGAGATGGTCGACGACATCCTCGCCCCATCTGCGGTATCCCATCAGGATCACCTCCGTGTCGCTCAGCGACTGGAAGCGTGAGTCGCTCGACAGTTCCCGCCGGAGCTCGTCATGGTTGTAGATGCACCCGTTGAAGACGATGGCGCTCCCCGTGACCTCGTCAACCATCGGCTGCGCGCCCCGATCGGAAAGATCGACGATGCTCAGTCGTCGATGTCCCAACACGGCCCAACCGCAACTCCACATCCCCGTCCCGTCCGGTCCCCGAGGAGCCTGCGCGGACACCGCTTGAGCAGTACGCCCGAGGGGCACTGCGCCACGAAGGAAGTCAACCTCGCCCGCAATCCCGCACATCAGAAGCTCGCGGCGCTGATACAGACACTTCGAATGCGTCGGCCGGAAGTCTTATCAACCATCGCATTGGTCTACGCGATCGCGACGCTCTGCGGTGGGGGGTTGACTATCGTCGAGCGTGGTGCCGGGCTTGGAACCACGCCGCACCGACGGCTTCCGCTCATAGCGACACACGCTCGTGCCTCCCCGCAGACTCATTACAGCCCCAACGCAGCGGACGACGTCGAGGGAATCGTTACAGACGCCACGTGTAGCGGTCTTATGCTCTGCCATCACGCGTCCGGGGGTGGTTCGCTTTATGTCCGCGACCCATGGACCTCCCGACATCAACTTTGATTGGAACCGCTATAGCCGATAGTTCCAGTGTGCGGGATCGCGCTGCGTGATCGTGTTGTTGGTCGTCGCCGTAGGAACAGCGCATGGGGCCGAGATCAGCACTGCGACCACCCTCCCCGATCGCTTCCCAGGGTCGTGCGGAGCCCGAGGTGATGGCCGGTCTACGGTAGGGGCATGAGTGAACTTGTGCCCGACGACTACGCGGTCACACTCGACGACCTGAAACGCCACGTCCACGCCGCACGTCTCCGCGTACAGCGAAAGGCCAACAATGAGCTCTTGCGGTTGTGGTGGCAGATCGGGCGCACGATTCTTGACAGGCAGCAGCGGGCCTCGTGGGGCGACAAGATCCTCACCCAACTCGCCTCCGACCTTCGCGCAGAGTTCCCCACGATGAACGGGTTCTCCGTCACCAACCTCAAATACATGCGGCGATTCGCTGACACCTGGACGGAGCCAGATCCAATCGGTCAACGACCCGTTGACCAATTGCCCTGGGGTCAGGTGATCGACCTCATCACCAAGCTCGACGACCAATCTCACCGCGATTGGTACGCCGCGAAGTCCGTCTTCCACGGGTGGAGCCGCCCGGTCCTCGCGCACCACATCACCACCCGACTGCACGAGCGGGAATCGGCCGCACCGAGCAACTTCGTTGCTGCTCTCGAGCAGTCTGATTCAGACCAGGCGCAAGAGATGACGAGAGATCCATACGCGCTGCAATTTCTCGCCGTCGACGGCGATGCGACCGAGCGGGAGCTCGAGCAGCGTATGGTCGACCGGATCCTTGACACGATGCGCGAACTCGGCCCCGGGTTCGCGTTCGTCGGGCGACAGGTCCACCTCGATATTGACGGTGACGACTTCTACATCGACCTGCTCTTCTTCCACATCGAGCAACTCCGGTACGTCGTCATCGAACTCAAGACAACGAAATTCGATCCTCGCGACACCGGCCAGCTCGGGTTCTACGTCGCCGCCGTCGATGACCGTCTACGCACCGAGAAAAGCACCAGCCCACGGTGGGCATCCTCCTCGTGGCGGGGAAGAACGACACCGTGGTCCGCTACGCGCTCGCATCCACAGCCCAGCCGGTTGCGGTCAGCCGGTACGAGCTGACCGAGGACGCTCAAAGAGCCCTGCCCGACGAAGACGCCATCACACGAGCGTTTTCCGACGAGATGGCCCGTGACATCGAACGCTGACCCCGGGATGCTCGCATGCTTTCGCCGCCCACCACTCCCCCAGGTTCAGACGCTGCCCCGCCGATAGGGGTACTTATGTCAGTCTGATTTTGGGCAGAGTCCTCCTTAACCATTGGCGTTGGGCGCTTTTTGCTACTTGCTCCGCTTGGCCCGGATCAGTCGAACGGCGAGCTTGTTAGCTCGCTTCGACAGAAGGGGCAGCAGTCGGCAGGTGACCTGGCCGGCTGCGATCAGCAGAGCAGGCAGCAACAGCGGATCCGAGAACAGGCTCGAAAGATCCACGTTGCGACCTCCCCTCTGGGTGGTCCGTCCACGAAACTGTGGACGGTGGAACGCGGCAATAGCCGCGAACGTGGTCCGTGCGTGCGTGCCCTTGGGCCGCGGCTCCGGAATAGCTCTTAACGACAAAACCCGGCTCAAGGCCGGGTTCGGGGCGCACGACTATCGCGCACTGTCACTCTAGGGGGGTCCAACGGGATCGGGCGGCTACGACACGCCGTAGGGGTGGAGCCTCGCGCAGGAGCTGGTCATTCTGACGCTAGGGGGTGACAGTACTCTGTCGGCCGCTCGCCACGCCGGCGTGTGAGAACGCGCTTAGCGCGTGTCCTTCCGCGGCGACTCGTTCTCGCGACCTGAGTCGGAGTCGCGAAACTTGCCGTCTCGACCCCGGATGCGGATGTCCCCACGCCCTCCACCGGAGTTGTCGACGATCTCCCGTGCGCGGTCGATCGCTTCCTTCTGGGTGTTGAAATGACCGGATGAACGCTCTGCATTCTCCTTCTTCACGTCCCAGCCGCCACGATCCTTGTTTTGGACGACGTACCGGTCCTCGTCATTGTTGGCCATTGCGGTCCTTCCCGCTGAGTTGGGCTCACGGTACATCTCAAGCCGTGGAGTATCAAGAACCTCATCGACGAGCGCGGTCTCATCCCGCTGGCCCTGGGTGGGCGCCAGCTGTAGCCGTCAAGTTCTGGCGCGGACCCCGCACTCGGCACAAGATGCGCTGCCGCTACTCTGGGCGAGTGGCGACAGCAGACTTAAACCAGCTCTTCTACGGAGACAATCTTGAACGGCACGGCGTGGTCGGCGTCGCGGTCGAGTACCGTCTCGCGCCCGAGCATCCCGGTCCCGCACAGTACGGAAGATGGACTCGGCGTCCGTCGACCTTATATACCTAGACCCGCCCTTCAACAGCAACGCTGTCTATAACGTCAGCTTCGCTAACGCTGGAGACGCGACGGCGCAGATCCAGGCTTTCGATGACACCTGGCGCTGGACTCCCGAGACATCCGCCACATACGACCAGCTCGTCAACGGCGGGGGGCTTCCCCCCTGGCAGCCGAGTGCCTCACCGCGGTACGAGCGCTTGCGAGGGAATCTCCCCTCACCGCCTACATGGTCGCGATGGCACCCCGGCTCGTAGAGCTGCATCGAGTCCTCAAGGACACAGGTTCTCTGTACCTGCATTGCGATCCCACGGCCTCCCATTACCTGAAGGTCATGCTGGACGCGATCTTTGGGCCGACCATGTTTCGCAACGAGATCATCTGGCGACGCACGGGCGCGCACAGTCCGCGCAACTCATTCGGTCCCGTTCATGACGTCATCCTGTTCTATACGAAGACCGCAGCCGCGTACTTCAAGCCGCTCACTCGGCCGTATTCTCGCCAGCACGTCGAGAGTCGCTACACGCATGACGCTCAGGGATGGAAGTTCACATCGGGTGGGAACGTGCTCACTGGTCCTGGCGTTTCAGGAGGAGAGTCCGGCAAGGAGTGGCGGGGGTTCGATCCCTCCGTAAAGAATCGTCACTGGGCGATTCCCGGCTTCGTCAGCGAGCAGATGCCCGCGACTTTCGCAGCGCTCGGCGTACTCGACAAGCTTGAAGCTGCCTTTCAAGCCGGACTGATCGAGATCACGGCAGGGAAAGCCTGGCCGGAACCGGTCCGGTACTTGAAGCCCACAGACGGCACCTCCGCCGGCGACATCTGGGCTTATCAGCCGGGGACAGCTGGAGCGCTCTGGGGCACGGACGCCGCAATCGACGAAGATGTGATGTATCTGGGTCCGACTTCCCCTGAGCGGCTCGGCTACCCGACGCAGAAACCGGTGGGCCTCCTGGAACGCATCATCAGGGCCTCATGCCCCCCCGGACGGTGTTGTGCTCGACCCGTTCTGCGGATGTGGCACGACCATTGCAGCGGCCCAGAAGCTCGGGCGGCGATGGATCGGCATCGACATCACGTTCATTGCGATCGACCTCATTAGGAATCGTCTGGCGGACGTATTCGACGACGTCGAAGGCACCTACGAGATTCTTGGGATCCCTCATGACCTCGCCGCCGCTCACGCCCTCTTCGAGAAGTCGCACTTCGAGTTCGAGCGCTGGGCAGTTTCGCTCGTGCACGGAACTCCGAAGGACAAGCCGGGTGGAGACAGCGGCCATGACGGCCTCGTCCGGTTCTACAAGGGGAAACGCTTGAAGCCGGGTCACGCCGTCGTCAGCGTGAAAGGCGGCAAGCAACTCAACCCCGCGATGCTTCGCGACCTCGAGGGCACGGTTCACAGGGACCGTGTTGCTGAGGCGGGCATTTTGATAACACTCTGGGAGCCAACGACCGGGATGCGGAAGTACGCAGACCAGGCACCGACCTTCCCCGACCCAGTAGGCAACCCGTATCCGACGCTGCAGATCCTCACCATTACAGAACTGCTCGCGGGTAAAATCGCGAAGCTTCCTCCGATCATGAGACCGTACACCCAGGCAGACGCGGTGATTGAGAATACTGCCGTGCCTCTCTTTGACTTCTGAGCCGCCAGGATATTGCCGCTTTCACTCGCGTGTGTGTGGAGCCTGTAGCAAGTCCGACACCTGCTTGGTGATCTTTAGGTCAGCAACGCGGTGACAGGGCTTGAAGACGAGGCTCGACACGCCGCACGAGACCGCCGAGTCCAAACCTTAGCCCTGGCTCGATAGGTTCAAGCCATGACTGTCGCAGATGACCAGCTCGTAGAGGAAGCAGTCGCAGCGCTTGGCCTGACCGATGAAGGGCCAATAGGTGCTGTCGGTGGCCAGAAAGCTGTGCACCGCGTCTCGCGAGATGGGCGGACGCTCGTACTCAAGGTTGTGGCTCTCGAGTTCACTACCGACGAGACTTTGAAGCGCGCAGAGAGGGAGGTGCAACTCCTCGCGAGCATCGACAACCCCAATGTGGTCAAGGTCGAGTCCGAGCTAATGGAGCTGGGTATTCCCGTGCACGCGGCAGCCTGGATCGAGGAGTATCTTGATGGCGACGACCTGGGAAACCTGATTGGGAACACCCCGTGGTCGTGGGCCGACACGAAGGCCATGGGCATCCAGGTGGCCAACGGCTTAGCTGCGGGCCACGAGAAGTCCGTCATTCACCGTGACCTGAGCGCCAACAACGTGCGCCGCCTGAGCAATGGCACGTATAAAGTGCTTGATTTCGGGTTCGCACGCCATACGCTCCGGTCAGGTCTGACGGTTGCGGGCCAGCCGGGAACAAGGGGCTACCTCACGCCGGAGCACCTGAATAGCTACAGCGGCGGTCCCATGCAGATGTCGGATGTGTTCCAGGTTGGCATCCTCATATATACGGCGTTGAGTGGCGTCTCCCCGTACCCATGGACCGGCAACGATAACGAATACATGACCCGTCTGCGCAGCGGAGCCATGATTCCACTCGGCACGCACAGAGCGGACTTGTCAACCGAACAAGTCGAACTGGTTCACCGGGCCTTGCACCCGCAACCCGCACGACGATTTCGAAATGCCGCCGCGTTGCGCGATGCACTGGAGGCGACCCCGTGACCACGTTCATCGAGGACAGCCCCCGCTCATTTCAGGCTGGCTGGATTACACGGGCCCACCAAGCGGGCACAGCAACGGGTGCTGTGATCACGCCATGGGCGACACCCTACGTTCACCGCGGCGGGCCTGGTCTAAAACCGGGAGTCGAAAACCGCGTTCGCGAGCTGCGCGACGCCGGGGTGGCCGTGTGGTTCGATGCGACCACTCACGCACTCCAAATGCCTGGCGTGGGTGACTTTCGGTATTACGCGGAGTACAACCTCTGGGGCGGGCCGGTCGGGGACCTTACTCAGGATGCCTATCGGCGCGAACACGTGCGCCGAGTGTTCAAGCATCAGACGGAACTAGGCGTCCCACTGGTCGCGCCCGCTCCTCTGCTTCCGTCCGGACTCAACAACGTCAGCACGCTTGCGCTCGACACAGCTCGGGTGGCCCTGGAACTCCAGCCGACAACCTGGTTCACCGTCGCAGGCGTTGGAACTTTCTGGAGAGACGGACATGACCTCGATGCCCACGTAGGAGCACTCGCGGCACTTGCTCCCCAAGGCTGGTTCATCTCCTTTGTGCAGCCGGATAACGAACTACCCCCGAAGCTCACTGCGGAAGAGGTCTACGGCATCTGTCGCTCTGTGCGGGCGCTTAGCGAGTACGCTCCCGTACACGTCTCGCACGGCGACTTTGCCGCTCTCCCTGCGGTTGCGGCGGGCGCAACCACAGTCGGCACAGGGTGGGACAAGCGCCAGCGCGTCGTGTCGTACGCGGACTACGCGCCACGACCCGAGACGACGGGGCAAGCGAGTTGGTACGAGCGCCCCAGCTTCCTCGGCCTCCTCGGGACGCTTGACCGCAAGACGGACGGCGCGTTGCTCCAGCAGCAGGACGCGGCGCTGTCGACGCGGCTGGGTGGGGTTGCACCCGTACCGAACGCGGAGGGAGCTTTCCAGCACCACGTTGCTCAGCTCGATGGCGCGATTCGGCGCATCCAGGGGGTTGGGCACTCCTACCGCCAGCGTTACGACGAGTTAGACCGTATGTACACCGAAGCGTCCACGAACTGGGCAGCGGTCCAAGCTGCGACCGGCTTGCGCGACCGCTCCAATCTCTGGGTGAACGCCTATCAGCAGGGGTTACGCATGTACGGGCACAGCGAGGGCTGGATCGTATAGGCCCGCCCGAGTCGCTGCTGTAAAGAGCTCCCAGGACTGAACGCGCCGCCGCGCCGCGGTGTGCCCAAGCCGAGGTCGAACAGCCCAACGCCCCGCAACCATGAGGCCACCACGGTCGTGGACGACCTCGGCTTCAAGGGCAGTCTGGGCGCGAGCGGAGATCTGTCCCATAACCAAGACGTAGCTGTCGGCCCAAACGCCGTAGGTGCGCACTTGTCGAAGCGCTGAACGCCAATCCTCCACCTTTGCCTCGATGGCGTATAGCCGCCCCCCGGGCTCCAGCGCATCGGGACGCACGTAGCGATCGGCTCCGACCTCGATCAGGGCGCCGCGCCGAACAAGACCCTTGAGTCGGTCCGTAATCGCAGCCACGGGCCACCCTTGAGCCCTGGCGAGATGCGCAGCGCTCAATGCGCGGCGCACATGCGCTGACGAAACCAGGCCTGCCTCCAACTCATTGAGAACCGGAGCGACGTCGAGACGATGACGACGCCGTATGAGGTCGAGGTTGCCCACGTAGGCCGTGAAGTCCGGGATTCCGAATGGTCCAGCAAATTCAGGAACGACCACGAGACCGCGGCTTGCTCCAGGCAAGCCCTGGGCGGCGGCTAACGCATGCTGGTGCAGCCCGCGTTCCTGGACGGGCTCGAAGCGCCGACCAGCCCGGGGATTGGCGGTCGCGATCTCAAGCGCGTATGCCATCATCACCCTCCATCGGATCGACTCTAGTACTACCCAGCCTTACCAGCGCAGGGCCAGGCTGCGACCCCCAGCTGTCCCAAAGATCAGGAGGGCACGCGTCGGGCAACAAGCGCGCGACGAACGCTCGAGGCGCCGACCCCGAGCACGTGGCCGATGTTTTCCAAACCCTGACGCCGGACCCTGGGATAGCTGTCTCGCATCCCTAGCCTTACGAGGCGTCTCGCTCGACCCGGCGCGAACCAGACGAGCTCGCCGTGATCACGCGCCGATCAAATTCTCATAACTACGTGTCGCAACCGCTGGTTCACGAACCGGTACGCGAGGTTAGTTACGAGACAGGAAGCGGCACAGATGACGAAGCTCATTGGGTATGCGAGAGTGTCCACGCGGCAGCAATCCACCGACCGGCAAGAAGCGGATCTGCTCGCCGCCGGCATACGTCGAGATGATCTCTATGTTGATCGCGGAGTCTCGGGCGCGCGCGCGTCGCGGCCGCAATTCGACCTCGCGCTTGCGGCGCTGGAGGCCGGCGACACATTGGTCATCACAACGTTGGACCGGCTCGGTCGCTCCACGCAGAACATGCTCGCATTCGCAGACGAGCTGCGTAGCCGCGGCGCCGGGCTGCGGGTACTCAACCTTGGCGGCGGCGGCGTCGACACATCCACCCCGATGGGATCGATGCTCTTCACCATCATGGCGGCGCTCGCTCAGATGGAGCATGAGATCAAACGCGAACGCGTCACCGATTCCATCGCCAAACGACGAGCCGCCGGCCACGACCTCGGCGGCCGGCCACAACGTATCACCGACAGCCAAATCCGCAACGCTCTCCACCTCGTCGAAGCAGGCCAACCCGCCGCTCAAGTTGCTCGAGACCTCGGTATGTCTCGAGCAACGTTCTACCGACGCTCTCGAACCCTCACAGACTGACGGTCTCTTCTACAGGCGGCATGGGGAGCTGCGACCGTTCCTGGAGCAGCGGGCTCACAGCCGCGCCGAGCACGGCCTTGCCGAAGTGCCGGCGCGTTCGGGTCGTGGCAGATCCATTCTCAGCGAGTTGCGCGGCTGGTCATTGACGCCCGTCGCTCTTCCGAAACGATCGTTCCTGTCAGGCGATTCGATCGCGTACCGTTGCCGACATGCACGAGCTTTCACCGCAGACGCCGTCTCCGCCGGAGAGGCGGAACCACGTGAAGCCGTGGTGGCAGCCTCCCGAAGATGCTGTTCCCGCCATTCTTCCCATCGTCGCTTCGATCGTGAGGACCTCGACGGCCGCCCTCACTCTCGTCGGCGCCCACGTGTACCGCGAGGGCGTTGAGTTGTTGCTCGAGCGACGGATGCGACGCTGGGGCGAAACGGATGATGAGTGGCAAGCGAAGATTCGTGACTTCCTGCAGACCCCCGACAAACCGGCTGTGCCTGGTGGAAGCGAGAGCTTGCAGTACTCCGTCATCACGGACGGTGAAGAGGTGTTCGCGAACTCCCTATTCCGCGGCCACGCGAACGTGAACGAAAAGCCATCGAGCCTCTCGGTGATGCGCACACGTCCTGGGGCTAGCGGCGACCTGTGGCTGTGCGAATCGAGTGAGGGGCTATGGTTGTGGCCGTTGCCGACCGTCGATCATCTCGAGCTAGTGGTTCGATGGCCCGCTGTCGGAGTCGCAACCGCTTCAATCACCGTCCTAACATCACAGCTAGAAGAGATGTCGCGACAGTCCACGCTCCTGTGGGACACCACGCCGTAACGGTCATCTCAGATAGACGCGCTGGACTGGCTCATCGGGACCATGGGCTGCTTGCGAGCCCTCATCGACTGACCATCACCTGACGCCACGTAGGGGCGAAAACCAGGTGTGGAACCCCGCCGAAAACCAGGTATGGGCCCCGCCGAAAACGGTATCGCTGAGGTTGCGGCGGAATTCGGTTTCGGCAGGGGGTTTCGGCGGGTTGTTCCTCGGCGTGTCGCACTCCTGGCTATCGGCGTCGACCAGCCTGCCGTAAACGATCGTTATCGGCAGGGTACGCGCGAGGGCTCGTAGACGATGCTGCAAACGCTCGCCATAATCGGCACTCGGCAACGCTTTTCGACTGGTGGGACCGCGGCTTTAGTCCACCAACAAGCGGGAGGATCCTCAGACCGCCCGGATCCGGCTCGTGCTCCTAGGTCCGTCAGCGCACAGTCAGGACGATCTTCCCGCTGGCCCGGCGTTCATCCAGGGCCGCGATGGCCCCCGCTGCATGATCGAGAGGGACGACCTCTGTGATCACCGGTGCAATCTCCCCGCCTGCAACGTGCGGAAGCAGCCGAGTCCACTGTTCAGGTAGCGATACGCTCGAGACCGGCATGAGGCCTTCCCAGGCGACACCGATGATCGTCGTATTCGTCAGCAGCAGTCGGTTCACCCGAACGGTGGGGATGCTGCCGCCAGTGAATCCGAGGACCAGCAGTCGCCCGCGGGTAGCGAGAGCGCGCAGGGAGTCGGTGAAGCGCTCCCCACCGACGGGGTCGAGGACCATGTCCACGCCGCGTCCGTGTGTGAGTCGGTGTGCTTCTTCGAGGAAGTTGTAGGGCGAGATGGTTTCGTCAGCGCCGACCCGCCGCGCAAGCTCTGCCTTCTGCGGTGTGGACACGACGGCGATGACTGTCGCGCCTCGCAGTTTGGCCTGTTGGATGAGCGCCACCCCCAGTCCGCCGGCTGCTCCGTGGATCAGCACGGTCTCGCCGGAGCGCAGCTGGCCGCGTTCGACGAGCGCGAAGTCGGCGCTGAACACGTTGATCGGCATCCCCGCGGCGTCGACGAAGCTCACGTTGTCGGGCAGACGCGAGATGCGGTCTTCCGGGGTGACGACATACTCCGCGAAAGCGCCGCTGCCCGCGACTCCGAGGACCCGGTCGCCGGGCGTGAACCCGCTATCGGCGTCGGCTTCGACGACGACTCCGGCGAACTCGCAGCCGACCGTGAACGGCAGCGGGATCCTGAGCTGGTACTCGCCTCGTGACTGCAAAACGTCTGGATAGGACACCCCAGCCGCATGGACCTCCACCAGCACTTCGCCGGCGGTGCGTGTGGGTAGCGGGATGTGCTGCACTTCCAGCAGGCGGGGACCGCCGTGGGTGGTGTTGCGCACCGCGCGCATGGTGGTGTGGGGCTGTGACATCGGGTATCGGCTCTCGTGTGTTGCGTAGGGGCGTCGTGCGGCGGCGGCTATCGCGGGGCCATCCGGATGGCCCCGTCGAGTCGGATCGTCTCGCCGTTGAGCATCGGGTTCTCGACGATGTGCGCGACGAGGTGTGCGAACTCCTCTGCCTTTCCCAACCGTGAGGGGTGTGGGACCTGGGCACCGAGAGACCCGCGAACCTCGTCCGACATGCCCATCAGCATCGGAGTCTCGAAGATCCCTGGGGCGATCGACATGACCCGAATGTGCGACTGTGCGAGGTCCCGTGCGGCGGGCAGGGTCATGCTGGCGATGGCGCCTTTGGATGCCGCGTACGCGGTCTGCCCGATCTGGCCGTCGTATGCCGCGACCGAGGCGGTGTTGACGATTACGCCTCGTTCCTCCCCGGGGAGGGGCCCTGCGATCATCTCTGCCGCGGCGAGTCGCATGACGTTGACGGTGCCGAGGAGGTTGATCTCCACGACCCGTCGGAACTCCTCGAGGCTGGTCGGACCCGCTCGACCGACCAGGCGGCTACTGGATACGACGCCTGCACAGTTGACCACGATGCGCAGCGGACCCAGGGTGGACGCGAATTTCACCACCTCCTGGATCGCGTCTTCGTTCCTGACATCGGCGGCGCGCAAATGTACGCGACCGGTGAGGTCGGGCTCGACCGCGGTGCCGGTGTTGTCAGCGATGTCGACGGCGACAACGATCGCTCCCGCGAACGCTAAGCGCTCGACGGTGGCGCGTCCGAGGCCGGATGCGCCACCGGTGACGAGTGCGACGGATCCGTCGATGTTCACGAGATCACCATCTCTTCGAGCTCCTCGGTCGACAGGTTGCGGAGAACGAACCGCTTGACCTTCCCGCTGGGAGTTTTCGGAAGGGCTCCGACGACGTGGACGCGTCGGGGGTAGGCGTGCACGCCGTATCCACGTCGCACCAGATCCTGCAGCCGCTTCTGCATCTCCTCCCCTGGCGAAGCGTCCCCTGCGAGCACCACGAAAGCCTCTACGACCTCGCCGCGGACGTCGTCGGGGCGGCCGACTACGGCAGCCTCCGCGACATCGGGGTCGGTGGTGAGGATGCTCTCGATATCAAAGGGGCCGATGCGGTAGCCGGCGGCGAGGATCACGTCATCGTCTCGGGACGCGAAGAAGAACTCACCCTCCTCCTGCCTGCCGATGTCGCCGGTGAGGTACCAGGCGCCATCCTTCGTGAACCGCTTCTTGGTGTTCTTCATATCGTCGACGTATCCGGTGAACCACATCAGCGGACTCTCGACGGTCGACAGCGCGATATTCGCGCCGATCGTCCCCGCGACAAACCCCGGCAGGGCCTGTCCCATGGACTTCGGCTGCACTGGTCGACGAAGCCGCGGGTCCCAACTGTTGACGATCACCATGCCTTGCTCGGTCTGACCGTAGTGGTCGCGCACGTCCGTCCCCAACGCGCTGACCGCCCACTCCCCGACATCCGGGGTCAGCGGTTCGCCCGCCGACGACGCGACCCGCAGCTTCCGCGTAAGCGGAGAGGAATCACCCTTCATCGCCCTGTAGACGGTGGGAGCGGCAGCAAAGTTCGTCACCTGGAGCGTGTCGATGACGGCCTTGGTCATGGCGGCGGAGAACCCCCCGCTGAGAAGCACGTTCGGTCGGCCGATGGCGAGCGGCCCGACGATCGCGTAGTAGAGCCCGTACGCCCATCCGGGATCCGCGGCGTTCCAGAAGACATCGTCGTCAGTGACCTGCAGCCCGTATCGCATGTAGGAGACGAACGCGGCGATCGCACGCCCCGGGACTCCCACGCCCTTCGGCGTCCCCGTCGTCCCGGACGTGTACAGCTGAATGAACGGGCCGTCCGGGCCGATGGACACCGAGTGTTCAAGAATCTCGGACTCCTCGATCAGCTCGTGAAGCGATGCCCCGGACTCAAGCACCGGGACGTCGAGATCTGCGGTCTTGACCGTCTGGTCGGGGTCGGTGATGAGCAGGCTCGCCCCACTCGCCTGCACCCGCATCTCGATCGCGGGTGCGGCGAAGGCGGTGAACAGCGGAACGTGCACGGCGCCCAGCCGCCAGATGGCGAGCAACACGACAGGAAGATGCCGTGACTTGCCCATGAGCACGGCGACTCGGTCGCCCGCGGCGACGCCGCGGTTTCGAAGCGCCGACGCAAGCCGAGAGGACTCCTCCCGCAGCTCCCCGTACGTGAGCACGGAGGTCTCCAGATCAGCGGTCACCACCCGGAAGGCGATGTCGCCGGGCGCGTGGTCGTCGCAGAGAACAGAGGCGATGGTGAGGTCGCCGGCGGAGTATCGACGAGTGAGTTCGTCGATCTCCGCGGCGACCTGGACCACGTCCTCCCACGGAGCCATCGCCCGCATGGGCTGATCCTCGTGCTTCGAACGCGTCATCGAACGTACCCCTCGGCAGCGGCTACTCGTGCAGCGGCTGCGGCTGCTGGTGTTTCGGCGGGGCGGATGGTGACCGGCGCCGAGGCGCTCGGGGTGATGGGGTCGTACACGGTCTCTCCTTTGAATCCGGGTCGTATGGTGCGGGCGTTAGCGTCGCGGCGTCGCTTTAGACGTTCACGACCTTCCCGGCCTCGAAGCGGCGTGCGTTGTCGGTGATCTCTTGGACGAACTCCGGCCACAGCGGTTCGACGATCTCGTGCCCCATGCCGGGGAAGACCCGCAGCCGGGAGCCCTTGATCTGAGCGTGCAGCTCTTCGGATGCCCGGTAGTCGATGAGCAGATCCGAATCTCCGGTGAGGATGGTCGTCGGCGCGGTGATCGAGGCAATCGATTCGGTCCGGTCGGGGGCGGTGAACACGGCGTTGGCTTGCCGGACGTTCCCTCCCTTGACCGGGTCGCGGTCGTAGGACATCTCGGCCAGCTCGTGGAGCCAGTCCATGTCCTGCGGGTACGCGGCGGAGCGGCAGGCGATTTCGCCGGCGATGAACTCCTCGAGGGCCTGCTCCTTGGTCAGGCCCGAGTGGTCCTTGAGGATCTCGCGATCCGACGCCTGAGGGAGTAGCCACTTGTTCGCCGCTGCGGTGTAGAAGACGGTGAGCGACGCGACGAGATCCGGGTGGTGGACGGCGAGCTCCTGTGCGATCATTCCACCCATCGACTGGCCAGCCACGTGTGCGGGGGCGATGTCCAGGGCCTGGATGAGGCCGGCGATGTCGTCGGCCATGTCGACGATCGTGTAGCTCTGACCCTCGAACTTCTGGGACAGTCCGACGTCGCGGTTGTCGACGC
This sequence comes from Microbacterium sp. PI-SA-G, assembly GCF_057215335.1. Taxonomy (NCBI): domain Bacteria; kingdom Bacillati; phylum Actinomycetota; class Actinomycetes; order Micrococcales; family Microbacteriaceae; genus Microbacterium; species Microbacterium sp. PI-SA-G. The sequence continues at coordinate 3,487,712 of NZ_CM170103.1, read as the reverse complement.
GGACGACGTGGAAGCCCTCGTTGATGAGGAGCTGGCAGAACTCCGGACGCCATTTGACCATCTGGGCGGTGAGACCCTCGACGAGGACGAGTGGCTTGTCGGTTACCGGGCCGAGGGTGTCGTAGAACAGGGTCGTGCCGTTGGCGACGGTGATGGTGGGCATGTGCGGTCTTTCGTTTGAGATCGGGCGCGTAAGGTCAGTTGGCGCTGACGGTACGCAGTGCGGTGATGACGTCGCTGCGCCAGGTGCGGGCGGCTTCGAGCAGTCCGGTCAACGCTGCGCTGGCGTGGATCTGTCCCTCGGCCATCTTGTAGGTGACGGGGACGCCGGCCTCTTTCAGGCGGCGGGCGTAGGTCTCTGCACTGTCGCGGGTGAGGTCGTACTCAGAGGTGAGGATCACGGCGGCCGGCAGGCCCGAGAGGTCCTCGGCGAACACCGGGGACGCATACGGCGTTCGGGCGTCGGCGGGGTCGGTGAACAGGACGCTCTTGATCTGTTCGATCTCGGATAATTCGAGGATGTAGCCCGTGTCGTACTCATGCCGAGCCGAGCCCCAGGTCAGATCGAACGACGGGATTTCGAGCACCTGCAGCGCGATGGCAGGTCCCTGCTCGTCGCGGGCGCGAAGGGCTACGGTGGAGGCGAGGTTGCCGCCCGCCGACTGTCCACCGATGATGAGGCGCTCCGGCTCGATGCCCAGCTCCTCGGCGTGCTCGCTCACCCACAGCAGGGCGGCGTAGCCGTCGTTGTGACCGGTCGGGAACGGGTGCTCGGGAGCGAGACGGTACCCGACGGAGACGACCACGGTGTCTGCGCCGATGCACCGCTCACGGCAGGCGATGTCGACGAAGTCGTAGTGGATCGACCCGCCGCGGAATCCGCCGCCGAAGAAGAACAGGTAGCCCGCGTGCGGTCCGGGCGTGGGCGGGGTGTAGATGTGCAGTTCGATGGTGCCGCCCTCGACGGGGATCTCGACCAGCTTGCGATCCGCTCCTTCCGGGGCGGGCTCTGCGAACTGGGCAGCGAGGGCGTTGTTCGTCGCCTTCTCGACGGCGCGGTGCTGGTCCGGGTCGGTGATGATCTCCGGGGAGGGCATCTGCGACAGGAGGCCGGCGAGGATGGGATCGATGGGCATTGTGTACTCCGTTGTCTCAGGATTTGGGTTTGTTTGAAGGATCTGTCGCTTTTTGCGCTGCGGGTGGTTCGCTTATGCGTCCACCACGGGGGTTGCGGCGGACTGGGGTACGGGGGCCGCCGCGAACTCGGCATCGGGCTCCTGCTCGTCGTGGAACTCGTTCGCGATCCGTCCGCCTCGGAATCCAAGCCAGCCGACGACCACTCCTACGAGCGCCATGGCTGCCAGGACGGCGAACAGAGCCTGGGGTGCAGTGGCGATGAAGACCGGCGTGACGATGGAGAGCAGCGCCAGCACGACACGGCCGACGGTGAAGATGAACCCCTGGGCAGTGCTGCGCAGCATCGTCGGGAAGCTCTCGTTCGACCAGACCCGGGCGATCGGCTCGCCGGCACCGGTGGCGCCGAGCGCGGAGATAGCGAGGGCCGCCACGATAGACGCCAGACTAATGCCAGCGACGGCGGGGATCGCGTACGCGATGACGGCGAGGATGCCGCCGATCAGGACGAGCGGCATGCGGAACCGGGTGTCCACGACCTTCATGAACACGACCAGCGCGATGATGATCACCGGAATCGTGATCAGCAGATACCCGGTGAACTCCGCCACCGGGACCTGCGCGACACCGACAGCGATATACGTGGCGAACGAGGTCAGGATGCCGTTCGCAGTTGTCACCAGGGTGTAAAAGACCACGAGGATCAGCAGCGGGCGCCGGAACGGCGACTGGAACAGATCGCGCACCCGCGCCTTGTCGGCCCGGACCGTGTGGATACCCGCGCGGCGCTCGTCGCGCGACTTCAGCCACAGCGGCGACTCGGGGATCGTCAACCGCAGCACGAGCCCGACGAGGCCGACCGCACCGACCAGCCCGTACAGAAGCTGCCCCGACGTGCGACCCATCCCACCCGTGGTCGCGGAGAGAAGGATGATCACGGTCGATCCCAACAGCCACAGCAGCTGAGTGAACACAAGCATCGCACCACGGTTGCGGTCGTTCGCCGCTTCTGAGATCGTCGCCCAGAGACACGGGTAGATCCGCGCCCAGGCCGAGGCCGACGACGACCAGACCAGCAAGAATGACGGGGAAGGTCGTGCCGAAGACCGGCCCGAGACTTCCCAGGACGATCATGACCATCGTCACAATGAAGACCTTCCGCCGCCCGTACACGTCACCGAGTCGGCCACCGACAAGCGCACCGACGGCAACCCCGAAGGTGACGACAGCAGTGAGGATGCCTACCTCTGCGGGGGTGAGCCCGATGGTCTGTTGATAGATCACCAGGGCGATGCCGTTGCCGGCCAGAGCTGCACCGTCGACGAACGAGGCGAGACCGCCAACGACCGCGACCCACCAGGGGTGTGCGTAGCCACTTACTCCGGCGGGGCGGGTTCGGGTTCGAGTTGACATGAATCTCCTTTGATTACTCGTGTCAAGCACTTCGTTCCGTCACTCTAAGACGCTATGTTTACTCGTGTCAAGCAGCCCGGGGAGGAAATCCATGAGCGGTCCATCAGTACGCACCGCCGACGTCGCCAAGGAGGCGGGCGTCTCCCGCGCGACGGTGAGCTACGTGCTCAACGACCGTCAGGACGTCCGTATGAGCGACGCCACGCGTGAACACGTGTGGGCGGTCGCTAGGCGGCTGGGCTACATCGGATCCCCTGCCGCCCGTGCGCTTCGCAATGGCCGGGGCGATGTCGTCCTGCTGCTCCTGCCCGATTGGACGATCACCAGCCAGATCGAGCTGCTGCTCGATGAGATCGGGCAGCTCGTCTCGCAGCGCGGCCTCGTCTGCCTTCGCTACGAGGGCCCGCAGTGGCAAGGCTCGCTGGACCGCGTACTGGGTCGGATCTCCGCCGCGTGCGTGATCACGCTCGATCCGATGGGCGACGTCGACGCGCAGACCCTGGAAGCGACCGGCGTCCCGGAGGTCAACGCCTGGCTCCTCGATCGTCCAGGACACCCCCACACGACCCGCATCAGCCAGCACGACATCGTGCGCGCGCAGGTCGACCACCTCCTCGAGCAAGGCTTCCCTCGCATCGCGTACCTCGCCACGAGCGAGCCCGGCGACACCTCCTTCCTCGAGGCGCGAGTCCGCGCTTTCCACGAGCTCTGCGCCGCTCGCGGGCTGACCGAGGCACCATCCGCCGTCGTCTCACCCACCGTTGCGAACATTCAGCACCAGTTGAGCGCGTGGCAGTCATCCACCGGCGGCCCGCTCGGCATCGCCGCATGGAACGATTTCACGGCCACCGGCATCCTCAACGCAGCAACAGCCCTCGGCCTCCAGGTACCCGATCATCTGGGCGTCGTCGGCGGCGATGACACCCCTCTGGCCCTTTTAACCGCCCCATCGCTGAGCAGCGTCCGCTTCGACCTCGCTTCGGAAGCCGACGGCATCGCACACCGTGTCACCACCGCTCTCGGGATGAAAGACGGCAAGGTCCCCGAGGCCAGCGTTCCAGCCGTCACGGTGATCCCCCGAGCATCGACGAAAATCAGATAGCGGTTCCCTCAAGCCCGTGCCGGGGTGGTCTAGGCGGGCACCTAGGCTGGAACGTTGTCACAGTGCAACCAATGAAGGAGAACGTGGTTTCGTCGCTTCGAGTGCGCAGGGTCGCCCTTGCCTCACTGTTTCTCATCTTCGGGACGGGGACGGCCTCGTGGGTCACTCGCACCCCCGACCTGCGAGACACACTGGTCCGCTTACAAGGCCATAGCGCGCTCAGCCGAAAACGGTTGCCGATTGGGTGTTCCGGGGACCGTTAGTGGAAGGCTTTCCACGTGGCCGTCGGCGGTCCCACCAGAAACGATCGTTTTCGGTGGACCGATCGATTACGGACTTGAGGCCTCGGGCCGACCAAATTGGCCGCTCTAGAGTTGGCCGAGCAGCTGCACGAACTCGTCGGCCATGGCGAGCTGCTCCGTGAGTTTCTGGCGACGCTGGTCAGCGCCGTCGCGGATGTCGTCGATCCGGGCGCGCAGTGCGATATCGCTCGGCTCGATGGTGAGGGCGTCGACAACGTCGAGGAGTTCCCGCATCTCGTCGAGGGTGTACCCGAGTGGTTTCATCCTGCGGATGATGAGGATGCGTTCGACATCTTTCTCGGTGTACAGCCGGAACCCGCCCTCCGTGCGTGCGGACGGCTGCACGAGCCCCACGTCATCCCAGTGTCGAAGCGAGCGGAAAGAGAGCGCCGTACGCTCGGCAACCTCGCCGATCCGCATCGTTTCGACGGTCACGTGTTCGTCTTCCACTGATTTCCCCACAACACTCACGTTACGTTAGAGTCTAAATCGGCGCGGCTCTCACGCCCGCTCCCCTTATCTTCCCGTGTCGGCCTGACCGACGCCTGCGCGCCGCTGCGCTCCCATTCGTTTCCCGCGCTCTCACGAGAGAGCCCAACACCCGGAGGGCACATGACTGCCGTCACTCCCACCCGCGACTCCGCGTCGCGTTACCGCATCGAACCCACCGTCATGCAGGCGCTGCGCAGCCCGCGCCTACTCACCCGTGAAGTCCTCGCCGGCCTCGTCGTCGCACTTGCCCTGATCCCGGAGGCGATCGCGTTCTCGATCATCGCGGGCGTCGACCCCCGGGTCGGGCTGTTCTCGTCCTTCATCATGGCCGTCGCGATCGCCTTCCTCGGCGGACGGCCTGCCATGATCACCGCGGCCACCGGAGCAATCGCGCTCGTCATCGCGCCCGTCGCTCGCGAGTACGGCATGGACTACTTCATCGCCACGGTCCTGCTCGGCGGACTCATCCAGATCGTCCTCGCGTTGCTCGGTGTCGCCAAGCTGATGCGGTTCATCCCGCGGTCGGTGATGGTCGGCTTCGTGAACGCCCTGGCGATCTTGATCTTCACTTCGCAGTTCCCTCAGCTCATCGGCGTTCCCTGGTTGGTCTACCCGCTCGTCGCGGTCGGCCTGCTGGTGATGTATCTGATGCCGCGGATCACGAAGGTGATCCCGGCACCACTCGTCGCGATCGTGCTGCTCACCGCGGCAGTCGTGGTCTTCGCATGGAACGTGCCGAACGTCGGCGATCAGGGAGAACTCCCCGAGAGCTTGCCAGCGCTGTTCATTCCGAATGTGCCGCTCACCTTCGAGACGCTGCAGATCATCGCTCCCTACGCGCTGGCTATGGCCGTGGTCGGCCTGCTCGAGTCGCTCATGACCGCGAAGCTCGTCGACGACATCACCGACACCCACTCCCGCAAGACCCGCGAGGCGCTCGGCCAGGGCGCCGCGAACGTCCTCTCCGGCGCGTTCGGCGGCATGGGTGGCTGCGCGATGATCGGCCAGACGATGATCAACGTCAAAGCCTCCGGTGCGCGCACCCGGATCTCGACCTTCCTCGCCGGTGTCTTCCTGCTGGTCCTCGTGCTCGCGCTCGGTGACGTGGTGGCGATCATCCCCATGGCAGCACTCGTCGCCGTGATGATCCTCGTCTCGATCGCGACCTTCGACTGGCACAGCATCCGCCTGAGCACGCTCAAGCGCATGCCGAAGAGCGAGACCGCCGTCATGCTCATCACCGTCATCGCCACAGTCTGGACCCACAACCTCGCGGTTGGCGTCATCCTCGGGGTAATCGCCGCGATGATCATGTTCGCCCGACGGGTCGCACACTTCGTCAGTGTCACCCGCACCCTCAGCGACGACGCCGACACAGCGCATTACGCCGTCGATGGAGAACTCTTCTTCGCCTCCAGCAACGACCTCACCACCCAGTTCGAGTACGCCGACGACCCCGACACCGTGATCATCGACATGAGCCGTTCACACGTCTGGGACGCCTCCACCGTCGCGGCCCTCGACGCGATCGTCACCAAGTACGAGAACCACGGAACGAACGTCACCATCGAAGGACTCAACGACACCGCAGCAGCCTTCCACGGCCGCCTCACCGGCAACCTCGGCGCCGGGCACTGAGTCACGATTCACGCAGAGAAGGGGCGGCCTCACGGCCGCCTCTTCTCCGTTATCCACTGAAGAGCCACCGATCCTCGGACCTCAAGCTCGGCATCGAGCGAGACTTGATTTTCCAGTGCGCCGAAACTGGCTGTCGAAACCGGCTTCCGGTGCACGTTTGCGGCACCCCTCGCAGAGCAGAATACGAAACCACGCCAGAAACGATCGTTTTCGGTAAGCGTTGTGGCCGCTGCCCCAAGGGAGTGAGAAGCTGGATGGGCGCCGTCTTCGGCGTTCGGCGGTGGGGCTCGCCGGAACAATGCACCCGTACTCGCTGCGCTTTGACTCCTACGCGTTGAGGAGCCGTTCCTCGGCCCGTCGGCGAGAGATCGCGTTGCCCGCGATCAAGATGGAGGCGGCGAGGAAGGGGTAGACCGCGCCTCGTTCGAACACGGGCGCGAGGGTCCAGCCTCCGTTGGCTGCGACGAAAAGCAACGCGAGCGACACGAGGCCGAGAACGCCGAGCCACGTGCACGCTCGCTGGATCCAGAGGGGCAGCTCGTCGCGGAGCGCGCTCCTGGCGACGATGATCGCCAGGTTTCCGCCGATGATGGCGAGGGCGGCGCCTCCGAAGTGGAAGCCCGTGAGTCCGGCGTCTTGGTTCGCCTGGCTGCCGTGGACCATGCCGACGAGTGTGATGCCGAGTCCCTCGATCAAGCCGAGCGCTAGGAACAGCGTCCGGCTTCTTCCCAGGGGCAGCGCCCAGAAGATGAGGAGCGCTCCGATGGCGAAGAGCAGTCCGTGGCCGACGAAGCCGGCGTTCATCACGTTGGCCAGCAGCGAGTTGATCTCGCGCCCTTGGAACACGCCCGGTTCCGGTACGCCGAGGTCGCTGATCCAGTTCGTGGCGTAGTTATACCCGGGGAAGCCGATGGCTGCCACTGTCTCGCACACGAGGTACCAGAGAGCAGCAATGCCAAGGAGGGTAGTGCCGACGCGAGCAAGAGTCTTGTTGAAGGTCATGTGACCATTGTAGACGTTATCCGACCATATTGGTCGTTTTTCCCCGGTGATGGTAGATTCCGTTTGGAGGTGGTCATGGCGATACGGCTACGTGGTGATGAGCTCGAGGCGGCGATCCTGGATGCTGCGGCGGGAGTCTTTGCTGCGCGAGGGCTGGCTGGAACGTCGGTGCAGGCTGTGGCCGAAGCCACGGGCTATTCAAAGACGGGGCTCCTTTCCCGCTATAAGTCGAAGGATCGTCTGTTCACCGCCGTGATGACCCGTTCCGAGGAGCTGATAGTCGGAGTGCTGGAGCGCGTCCAGGATCTCAGCTGCGGCGGCGAACGGGACGAACGGGCTGTCGAGTTGTTCACTGAGATGGCTCTCGCGAATCCGGGAATCATGGCGCTGATGCTCGCTGCATTGATTTCGAGCGACGAAGAGTTGCGCTCGTCTCTGGAGGGAATCGTTCCCACGCTCTGGCGGATCTTCGACAACGATGTAGCGACCGTGAGCACCGTTGAGATGGCTGCACTGCACCCCCAGGTCTTCGCCAGGCAGGTTCGGATCGTCGCAGCCATTGGCGCGATTGCGACGATTGTGGCGGCCACTCGGACGGCGTTGCCCATCGTCTACCTTCAGCCCTTGATCGCGCGGGCCGCGAAGAATGCTCTCGAGCCAGCTGCGCCCGGTTCGGGCGACGACGCTCGGGACGACTAGCAAGGCACGCTCAACGGGCGGCGTGCGGATTCCATGCCCCGTTAGCGACGGCCCTACGAAGCAGGCTTTGTTCGCCTCGCCAAATACGATCGTTTTCGGCGGGGCCCGGGTCTAGCTGAGAAGCAACCACGCAGCACCGCGGCGTTGACGAGCGCGGTGGCCGCCGGACCGACCGTCTCCAACCGTCGACGATGCAGGGCGCCGATGACTGCGTCTGCGGCTTGAACCAGGATCATCGCCGTTGCCACCGCGACCAGGAAGGGAACAAATGGAACGAATAGTGCCACGGTGGCGACGAGAGCGAGTGCCAGGCTTCGCGCGAAAGCGTACGAGTCCGCTGCGAGAGTCAGGGGTCGACCTACGGAGAGCGGCAATCGAGTAGCTGAAAACTCACGCCGGCGCTGACGAGCGTCACTGCGCCGCATACCCAGAAGGAGATAACCATGCTTTCAGTTTGTCCTGGATGATCGCGGTTAGACATCTGCCCTCTCGCAGGACCTTGTCGCGGTCAGGGCGCGACGCTATGCACAGCAGCAAGGAGCTGCCGCACCGCTTCTTCGACGTCGAACGTTGCGCCGGTGCTTTGCTGGGCGAATCCGAGGATGGTGCGGAGCGGCATCGACCCGAACAGTGGCAATGACTCTTCGTTGGTGAGTGCGTCGGCGGGCTGACCCATGTTGGTTATCGCTCCCTGCAACACGGGCAGTCCGACCGGGTGAGATGCCCATTCCTGCAAGGTGGACTCGGCATCCAAGTTGAAGGCCGGTGCGGGGACATTCAGCGTGACGACTTCACTGAGTGGCAGGTTCTGCGAGTGCGAACCAACACGGACGGTGAAGTCTCCGGGTTCAACGGTCCATTTCGACTCACCCCAGAAAGCGAACGAACGCTCGTCGAGTTCGATGGTCACCCGACGTTCCTCACCTGGCTCCAGCCGGACCTTGGTGAAGCCTTTCAGCTCCTGCGGCGGGCGGGTGAGGGATGCGGTGCTGTCGCTCACGTAAACCTGCACGACCTCGGATCCTGCACGAACCCCTGTGTTGGTCACGGTCACCTGCACGGTCGCGCGAGCAATGGTCGCGTCGGGGACGGAGACGGCGAGGTGGTCGTACGCGAAGGTGGTGTATCCGAGTCCGTATCCGAAGGGGAATGCGACGGCGCGGTCGGTGGCGTCGTACCAGCGATAGCCGACGTGAAGGCCTTCTCCGTAGCGGACGACGCCGTTCTCTCCGGGCCAGTTCACGTGCGCGGGCGTGTGGGTCAGGTCGAGCGGGATCGTTTCGGCGAGCCGTCCGCCTGGCTCTGCGATACCGAAGATCACGTCTGCGGCGGCTCCCCCGGATGCTTGTCCGGCCAACCACATCTCCACGATCGCCGGCGCGGTGCCGACGATTCCGTCGAGGGTGACGACGCCACCGTTGCTCAGCACGACGACGATCCGCGGGTTCACCGCGGCGATGTCGGCCAGAAGTGCACGCTGGTTGGCGGGGATGAGCAGGTGCGTCCGGTCGAATCCTTCGGACTCGTCTCGATCAGGCAGTCCGAGAAATAGCACCACCACATCGGACTGTTCTGCGAGCGTGACGGCTTCCTGCCGCAGCGCGTCGTCGCCGTCACCGTCGAAAGTGAATCCCGCAGCGAAATCGACGGTTCTGCTGGTGGTTTCACGGATCTGCGTAAGGGCGTCATCGAGTCGGGTTGGATTGACGTGAGAGCTTCCCGCGCCCTGGTAGCGCGGTGTGCGGGCGAACTCACCGATCACGGCGATCTGTCCACCATCGGTGGCTGAAAGCGGCAGAAGGTTGCCCTCGTTGGCGAGGAGTACGGCACCGTCGGCGGCAATCTCCCGGGCCAGGGCGTGGTGCGCGTCGACATCAACCGCTGCGACGGCGGTCTGCGCGGCGCGGAGACGTTCGTGGACGGTGAGCACTCGGGACACAGCTTGGTCGAGGAGGTTCTCGTCGAGCTCACCCGCTCGAACGGCGGCGATGATGGCGTTCGGACTGCGGTCTCCAGTGCTGGGCATCTCCAGGTCGAGGCCTGCGGCCACGGCGGCAACCGGGTCGACCACGGCACCCCAGTCAGAGACAACGTACCCGTCGAAGCCCCAGTCGCCGCGGAGAACGTCAGTGAGCAGCCAGTGGTTCTGTGACGCGTAAGTGCCATTGACCTTGTTGTAGGAGCACATCACCGTGGCGGGGTTAGCATCGTGAACGATGCGTTCGAAGGCGGGGAAGTAGATCTCCCGCAGAGTGCGCTCGTCCACCTGCGCGTCGACGCGCATCCGGTCGGTCTCCTGGTTGTTCGCGGCGTAGTGCTTGACTGACACCCCGACCCCGCGCGACTGCACACCGTTGACGTAGGCCGTGCCGAGCACCCCGGCGTGGAAGGGGTCTTCGCTGAGGTATTCGAAGTTGCGTCCGCACAGTGGAGAGCGTTTGATGTTCACCCCGGGCCCGAGGAGGATGTCTACCCCCAGCGCGCGGCTTTCTTCTGCGAGGGCGACGCCCATCCGGCCGAGCAGGTCCGGGTTCCAGGTTGACCCGGTCGAGCTGGCGGTCGGGAAGCAAGTGGCCGGCTCGCTGGCGTTGAGGCCCAGATGGTCAGCATCAGCTTTCTGCATCCGCACACCGTGCGGGCCGTCCGTGACCGTGATCGACGGGATGCTCACTCGGTCGACGGCACGCGTCGTCCAAAACGCCTCCCCGGAGACGAGCGCGGCCTTCTCTTCGAGGGTCAGTTTCTCGACTAACGGGTTCATGGTGCTCCTTCTGCCGACGAGTCGCCGGGCGTCTGCGTGACGGTCGTGGTCTCGGGGATTAGGCGGCGGTGGCCGTCAGCGCGGTCTTCAGGTCGTTTTCCAGCTCTTCGGAAACTCCGGGGACGTGCTGCAGCACACCGTTCAGTGACAGCGCGGCCGCTTCGGGGGCGTCAGCGTCGAGGGGCAGTCCCGGGAAGTAGCGCTGCAGGACCCCGGAGACGGCCTCCCACACCGCGGCATCCTTGGCGAGTTCACGGATGGAAGAATCCATCGTCACCTCGGCAGTCGCGCCGTATCCGGCGGGTGCGGGGTACCGCCAGGTGTGCTCCCCCGCACCGACCGTGAAAGCGTCGCCAGCGGAGAACGGGGGCACCACTTCAGCATCGACATCTTCCGGGATGAGTGCGGTGATGGTGATCTCGCCGGCGTCGATCGTCCAGGACACCTCGATGCGGCCGCGCACGGTGTCGTGGGCGGCGCGTGCGTGGGTGAGCCCTCCGCCGGGGCGGGGCGCGATGCGGATCCGCCTGTAGCCGACGTCGGTGCGCTCGAGGCCGCCGACGACCCGGTGCATCCAGTCAGCGACCGCACCCAAGGCGTAGTGGTTCAGGCTGGTCATGCCGGTCGCGTTGACGGTTCCGTCCGGGAGAACGGAATCCCAGCGCTCCCAAATCGTGGTGGCTCCCATCGTGACCGGGTAGAGGAACGACGGGCATTCCTCCTCCAGCAGCAGCCGGTAGGCCGTATCGATGTGTCCGGTGCGGCTGAGCGCGTCCGTGACGAGGGGCGTGCCGGCGAAGCCGGTGGAGATCCGGTACCCGCGACCGGCGACGATCTCGGCCAGCCGGTCGCCGGCCTTAGATAGCTGGTCGGCGTCGAGGAGGTCGAACGTGATCGCCAGTGCATAGGCGGTCGCGGACTCGGTGGCGAGACGTCCGGAGCCGGTGATGTACTCGTGCCGGAACGCGTCATGCACACGGATCGCGAGAGCAGCGAACTCTGCCGCATCGGCACTGTGACCCAGCAGCTCGGCGGTCGCAGCCATCTCCCGGGTCGTCTTGCACAGGAACGCGGACGCGACCAGGTGTCGGTCGGTCTTCGCTGCCGCGGGGTTGTTGGCGGGGGCGTCGGGGTCGAGCCAGTCACCGAACTGGAACCCGCTGCTCCACAGGCCCGCGTCGTCGAGCAGTGCTGCGACTTGGCGGATGAACGTCGTCATCGAGTCGTAGCTGTCCCGGAGGATGGCGTCGTCGCCGTACTCCTGGTAGAGCACCCACGGCAGGCTCACCGCGACGTCACTCCACAACGCGGTCGGCGTCGACGGCTGCGAGAGAGCATCAGGGACAACCCAGGGGACGAAGCCTTTCTCGGCCTGCTCGGCTGCGAGGTCCTGCAGCCAAGAGCCGAGCACACCGCGCACGTCGTACAGGTAGGAGGCGGTCGGGGCGAAAGCGTTGATGTCGCCGGTCCACCCGAGGCGCTCGTCGCGCTGCGGGCAGTCAGTGGGGACGCCCACGAAGTTGTCCCGCATCGACCACACCACGTTGGAGTGCAGCTGATTGAGGAGGGGGTTCGACGTGTCGAACCACCCTGCCCGAGTCATGTCGCTGTGCACGACGACCGCTGTCAGGTCGTCTGTTATGACAGCCCCTGGCCAGCCGTCGAGTTCCGCGTATCGGAAGCCGTGGAAGGTGAAGCGTGGTTCCCACGTCTCCGCAGCGCCGCCACGGAGCGTGTACCGGTCGGTGGCTTCGGCGGTGCGGTTCGTCTCCGTCTCCAGCTCACCATCCGGGGTGAGGATCTCGGCGTGACGGATAGTGATCTGTCGGCCGGCATCACCGGTGACAGTGAGGCGCACCCACCCGGAGATGTTCTGACCGAAGTCAACGATCGTCTTCCCCGACGGGCTGGTCAGGATCGCGACGGGCGCCAGCTCTTCGATACGTCGAATCGGCTCGGCGGTAAGGCTCTGCAGCGACTCCTGGTCCCAGTCGTACGTGTCCGCTGCCGGCCAGGAGCTGTCGTCGAAGCCGGCGGCACTCCACCCGTGCGGTTCGAGACGCGCATCGTAGGTTTCACCGTCGTAGATGCTGTTCGCCTGAACAGCTCCCGTGCCGACGCGGAACGAACCGTCCGTACCGAGCACCTCGACCCGGTCGCCGTAGTCGAGCACGAGCTGCATGAACAGTGCGGGCTTCTCTGCGTAAAGCTTCCGCTGCCACTCCCACCCCAGCCGACCGACCGCCCAGCCCTCTCCAACGATCGCACCCATGGCGTTCTCACCCGGGCGGACGACGTCGGTGACATCGAACGTGCTCACCGTGACGCGGTGCCGGTACGACGTCCATCCGGGTGCCAGGACCTCATCACCGACGCGCGTGCCGTTCAGGTACGGCTCCACGATGCCGAGGGCGGTCACCGAGAGTGTGGCGTGTCGCACTCCCTCCAGGATTGTGAAGTCGCGTCGGAAGTACGGGGCCGCGTTCTCTGTGCCCGTGGGAGCAGCAATGAAGCTTGCTACTTCTTGGTTGGTGAAACGCAGCGAGGCTGGTGACGGGGTGAGGGTGGGGGTGCTCATACGGTGGCGACCACTTCTTCCTGTGTTTCGGTGTCGAACTCGTCGTGCCGGTCGCGGGTACGGAAGACCAGCCATGCGATGCCGCAACCGGCCGCCAGGACGATGGCGAGGAAGAGGTAGAACATGTTCGGGCTCCACGCGACCAACAGCGGGGTCACGGTGGCGAGAGCGGCCGCGAAGAGGCGGGCGACGGAGATGATGGCGCCCTGCGCAGTGGTGCGCAGGAGAGTGGGGAACTGCTCCTGCGTCCAGATCTTCATGATGCCTTCAGACGCGAACGCGGTGCCCATGAGACCCACGAGCCCGGCGATGATGGCGGTGGTGAGGCTGATACCGAAGAACACATACACGAGCTGAGCGGCGACCCAGCAGATCGCGCCGATGGCGAAGTACGTCAACCGCTTCGGGGAATCCGCGATCTTCATGAACCACAGGGCCGCCACGATCCCGAGCGGGATGAACGGCAGGCCGATGAGCGTGGCGGTCTGCAGGTCCACGCCGCCAGCATTCACGAGCAGGTAGCTACCGAACTGCCCGCCCGTGTTCGCGGCCATGTTGGTCAGTGCATAGAAAGCAAGGAGGCCGAGGAACGGTGCGCGGTAGGAGCCGCGGAGCAGGTCCAGGACCGAGACGCGGTCAGCGCGCACCGTGCGGATACCGCGACGACGCTCGTCACGCGCCCGCAGCCAGGACTCCGACTCAGGGATCGTCAATCGGCCGAGGAGGACCAGCACGGCGACGACGGCAATGTGCAGGAACAAGATCTGCGCGCCCAAGCGTCCAAGGCTCGCAACTCCCGCGCTCAGGAATGCGCAAACGATGATGCCGACGGCCCAGAGGAGCTGCGTGAAACCGATGAGCCGACCGCGGTTCGCGTCAGTGGCCGCTTCGGCAATCGTCGAGATCGATACCGGCAGGTCGGCGCCCGTCCCAAAGCCCAAGAGGATAGCCGCGATCAGGATCATGATGAACGTGTCCGCGAACGCCAAGGCAACCGCAGAAGCAACGATGAGAATCATCGTGATGGTAAAGATCGGGCGGCGACCGAACCTGTCGCCGAGACGGCCACCGACGATCGCGCCGATGGCGATACCGAACGTGAGCCCGCCGGATGCGAGGCCGATCTCCCCCGGTGTCAGGCCGATCGCGGCTTGGAACAGAACCATGGCGGTTCCAAAGCTGACGATCGCGGCCGCGTCAATGTACGAGGCCATACCGGACACGATTGCAGTCCACCACGGGCGCGTCCTGCGATGAGACGTGATCTGAGACACGAGCTTCTCCTTTGAAGTGATTACTGGCTACGACTGCCGTGAATGAAACGATCAAATCCGGCTGACTGCCTCACTGTATACCCATGATTGTCCTGAGGACAATCATTGTCGATTGTCCCGCTGACTGTGCATACTGAGAGCATGGCCCGTCGACCCCAAGAGAGCATCGACCTTCGTGAGGTGGTGGTCAGCCCCGCTCCTCTGCTGCACGGGCAAGGAACTGACCTCTCGATCGCGCTGCAGGCTCTCATCACCGCCATGAACTCGACCGCAGTACGTGAGTCGATCATGGTCAACAGCGGCTTCCCTTTGCAGGCTGACATGCCGGCATTCCTCTTGCTGAACCAGCTCATCTACCGCACTACCGCCCGCCCCACGGATATGGCCGACGCGATTGGGACCGGCCGGTCGAACGTGAGCAAGATCGTGCGACGCCTCGAAGTCGCGGGGTTGGTGGGGCGAATGCCGGATCCCGAGGATGGTCGGCAGAGCGTGATTGGCCTAACGACCGCTGGGCGAAAGGTCGCGATGCGCATCGCGGACGTATCCAGTACTGCCTACGAGAGGATCTTCACCGACTGGAGCGATGAGGACTTCTTGCAGTTGGAGCGACTGGTCGTGAGGCTCGTTGCGAGTATTGATGATCGCCTCGATCACGCCGTGGAGCGCACCTCAGGCGTGCGCATCCCTCGTCCCGCAACCGTTGCTGTCGAGGACGACGCGTTCGCACACAACACGTAGCCGTCGAGCTCGCCTGGGACCCGGACGTAGACACCCTCACATCCACCAACAATCCGCCAAAAGATACTTCCGGCGAACGTTTATGGAGGGGCCCTCTGCGTTCAGACTCACGATTGCGCCAGAAACGATCGTTCACGGCGCGGTTGTGTTGCCACTTTGATGAGGCTCACCGCTTCGGCGGGTCAGGCTCCCGCACCCGTGGGCATGAGGTGCTCGGGTTCTACGGATGCCGCTGCGGGTCTACCGGGTGGGCGGGTCGGGGAAGTCGATGCCGAGCCGCTGTTCGAGGACATTCAGGTCGGGGAGCTCTCGCAACGCCTCCTCGCGTGACAGCACCTTTGGGTGGCTGAAGGCGCCTACCTCCCAGTAGGTGCCGCAGTAGCGGCAGCGACGCACCTCGGCCATGAACTCGTCGCTCTCCCCGATCGTGACCGCACGCCCGGCGGGCACGTACGTCACCCAGTACGCCACGCAGATCTCGCACGCCCCTGGATACGCGGGGTTCTCATAGGCACTTATTGCCCGGGTCATGGGAGCACCGGCCACTGCCGCGCGGTGTCGAGCTCGCGACTGCCAGCGAGCTGTGTGAACTCGGCCATCAGACCTTCCCATCGGGGCGCTCGGGCTGATCGCTGGATCCAGCATTTCTGTCCTGTTCCTGCGTTCTGCCGGTCTGGATTTTGGTGTAGTCGATCATGCTGACGAAGAACTGCCCGAATGTGGTGAAGGTGTCGATGACCTCTCCCTCGGCGAGCCAGAGCACGGGGTGCTTGACGGTGTCGTTGTCGATCATCATGACGAAGAGGTCGGCCTGTTCGAGGCTCCCTGCTATCGGGAGAAGGCCCTCCGGTGCTCGGCCGAGATCTTCGAGCAACTCCGGCATGTAGTCGAAAGCTTCCAGGGCAGAGTCCCGCAGCGGTCCGGCCGCGAGTTCAGACGTCGCGAAGAGCGTCACGCTCTGGTGGAAGCACTTCCAGCCGTCGGCGTAACTCAGGAACCTGCGGTGCTCGGGGTCGAGCGAGACGCCCAGCGTCCGCTCCGTTTCTCGTACCGACTTCTCCGTCGCGGCGCCCCCCGGGGGGTGGTTCGGGAAGATGCCCTGCGGATCCCATGCGGCAAGGTCCTGTTTCGCTATCGCCATCTCCACGATCGGTGCACGCCAGTCCTCGATCACGATCATGATGGGGCCGCCCTCCGGTCTCCGTCAGCTGTTGATCGACAGGATAACGTTTCACCCCTGCGGGTCCAGGTGCACCGACCGGCGAATTCGAGGGCCAAGGGTAGTGGGAGCGGCGTCCTGATCCGACGGACGGTCGCACACTTGCAGCCCAGACGGAGCTGGCGCCATTTGTACGATCGAGTGCGGGCGCCCGTGCGCTCAGATGTCAGGGACCCGATCAGGATCACGTCGGGCCGTCAGCCTCCTCTCCATAGCGGCACGCGCGTTTCCGACTTGGCGCAGTTTGCGGACCACGTGTTCGAGGGCGTCCGACTCGTTGTCGAAGCGTCGGGACGTGGAGGCGAGGGGTTCGCCGCGCTCGTCAGCCACATACACATGCCACTCGGTGTCGTCACGCTCGAGCACGACCGCGTCCCGACGAGGGCGATCCGTCCCGTGCAGCACCGGTTGATCGAGGCCCTCTGAGCGCACGATTCGCTCTAGTTCACTCGTGTTCATTCGCTCCCCCGATCTTGCGGCTGACATCTAGCTTCGTCGACTGTGATCATTTGACGTTGTAGGTGTAGTAGTTCGCGAGGCTCTGCAAAGCGGCGTCCGACAGTTCGGGGTGCCGCTCGTGCATCACGATGACGATCTCGTCGCCGATCTCGCTGAGGGTCTTGTGCCCCCATTCGATTCGAATCTTGATGGTCTCGCCCAGGATCTCTCGCACGGCGGTGCGAGCGCGCTCACCGTCGAACCGTGCGCGGAACTCAGTCTCGTTCTTGCCCGGATAGTTCGTGAGGAACACGACGATGGCGTCGCTGATGTCGAAGAATTCGCGGAGCGGGCGGGTCTGCGATTTGCGGTCCCATTCATCGAGGCGCCAGTGCGCCTGCGCGGTCTGTACCGGCACTGTTGTTACTGTCGTGGGGTCCACGGGCTCGAACGTGTCGACGATGAACTCCGCCCCTTTGGCTGTCCACTTGTGGGCGACCTGTCCGCCGCCCTGATCGCGGGCCATGCCGCTGGGCCAGACGTCGATCTGCGCACCGGCGACCCCGAGACGCCAGCCGCCGGGTTCGAGCTCGGCGCGCACGAGGCCGAGCGCCTCGAATGCGTCGTTCGCGGTCGCCTCAACCGGGTCGAACTCCGAAGACTCGATCGCGACGACCCAGTCCCGTCCGTCGAACCGCCAGGAAACCGTCGCCTCGTGCCTGATGCCATCCTGTTGCGGACTCTGAATCATGCGCTCATTCTTTCAGGTCGTGTAGCGTGGCCACGCCTCACCAGCAGAAGACCCGCAATCGAGTGACAGGAACCGCCGGATGAAGACACTCGCTCTGATCGCTGCGATGAAGCCGACTCCCGAGTTCATCGCAGCCGCAACGGACGCGGACGTGATTGCTCCCTCCCCCGATGGGAAGAGCCTGCTGATGTCCACCCTGTCGCACCCGGATCTCGACTCACGGTACGCATCGACGCAGTGGCTGCTCGATCACGGGTGCCCGCTCGGCGCACCCAACTCCGAGGGATACACCGAGCTACACGTGCTGTTCGGACAAGCGAAGCACGACATCCCCGCCGACCTCGCGATCGCGAAACAGCTGATCGCGCTCGGCGCGGATATCAACGCCGTCAGCCCACGTGGAGGTCTCGTGTTCTGCGAAGTGCTGTGGATGAAGCACAAGGACGAGGACCTCGAGCCGCTGTACGACCTGTGGTTCGACCAGCCCGTCACCCTCGATTTCGAGACACCCTCCTCGCGCGGTGCCACACCCCTCGAGATGGCTCGCTCCCTCCCCTACCGTGTGGGCATCCTGGCACGGATGGAACAGTACCTCGCCGACCAGCCCGCGCCCGCATGAGCAACCAGGAGACCTCGATGTCCGACGACGCCACGACCGACCTCATCGGAACGATGATCTTCAACATGAAAGGCCCCGGTGCAGCGCGTGACGACTGGGAGTCCCTCGCGGTGATCCTCGAGTTCCCCGACGGCGCCTTCAACGAAGCGCACGGCTACACATACTCACCAGGCGGAGTCATCTCAGCGTTCGCGTCCGACCCCTGGGCGGTCGCCCCCGCGGTCGCGCCTACATGGCCGGCTACTACAAGCCCGGCGAAGCCCTCCCCCGCAAGCTTCTCGTGCAGTTCGACCGCACCTCCGGAAGATACGACATCACGTTCGAAGAGTTTGACGAGTCCCGATGGAAAATGACGCCCCAAAACTTTCGAGAGCTGCGTGAAGAGCTGCGCCCACGGTTCGACTAAGCACGGATGAGGTACGAGTTTCCGTCCAACCATTGCGCTCCTCGAGGGCTCCGATAGTCGTAATACGTCAGCCGCTGACGAGCAACCGCCTCAAGGTTTGTGCGATCAAAGACATGCACTCCCGGCGGATCGTGGGTTACTCGATCAGCGACCGGATGACATCGGCCCTCGCCGTGTCTGCGCTTCGCAACGCCATCCATCTCCGCGGCCTGGTCGACACCGTCCTGCACTCTGACCGTGGATCGCAGTTCCGATCCGCGGCCTTCGTGCGCACCTCAAACACCACGGGCTCACCGGATCGATGGGACGCGTGGGAGCGTGCGGCGACAACGCGGCGATGGAGTCCTTCTTCTCGCTCCTGCAAAAGAACGTCCTGAACCGGAAACGATGGGCTACGAAGGAGGAACTCCGCCTGGCGATCGTGACCTGGATCGAGAAGACCTACCACCGCAAACGTCGCCAACGCGGACTCGGACGGCTCACCCGATCGGGTTCGAGATACTAAACACAGCCACTCCACGCCTGGCCTAAACCCGCAACACCCCACCCGGGCAGCACCAACCTTCAGCAGCCCCTAAGGCCTGCCGGCGTACGTCTCTCGATCGGCATCAAGGATGTCCGGTTGTGTTCAGCGGCTTTGTGAGCTCGCTGTTTAGGCGGTCGAGCCGGCGGGGACGCGTACGGTGAGTTTCCCCGGTTCTACCCAGGTGCGGATGGCAACGGTCTGGCCGAACTCGTCACCGTCGAGTTGAATCAGTTCGGGGCGGTTGACGGTGAGAGTGAACCTTCGGCCCTTGATGTAATTGAGGGCTTTGACTTCTCTGGTTCGGAATCTCCTGCCGAGCCGGGTGCGGCTGAGGACCCCGTTCTCCCAGAAGATCTTGGTGACGATCTGTGCCCAGCTGACGAATCCCTCCGGTCGCAGCAGGACGATATCGAGGAGCCCGTCGTCGACGGCAGCGTCGGGCAACAGCAGCACATTGGCTTGAAGGGAGCCACAGTTGCCGATGATGATCGTGTGCGCCCGCAGGGTCCGAGAGCGATCGGTGTCGAGCTTGTATCGAACCCGGAGTTGATTCTTGTCGCGGAGCGCGATCGCGATGGCTTTCACGTAGGCGAGCCAGCCGATCTTCGCTTTCAGCTCGTCATCCGTGTTGGCGAGCATCTTCGCGTCGAGTCCCAGACCCGCCATGACCAGGTACGCGTGCTCGTCGATTCGTGCGTCTTCGCGGCGGATCTCGATCATGCCTAGATCGATCCGTCGGTTCTCCCCTGTGAAAGCGGAGTGGACCGAATGCTCAAGGTCGTCGAGGGTCAGCTTCAGATTGCGCGCCAGGAGGTTCCCCGTCCCGGAGGGCAACAGCGCCAGCGGGATCTCGTGTTCTCGCAACGCCTCGGCCACCGCACGCACGGTGCCATCCCCGCCGGCGACGATGATCATCGTCGCGTCCCGCGCGAGCGCATCCGCCGTCGCACCCGCACCCGGGTCCTCCGCCGTGGTCGCGAACCACAGCGTCTTCCCCCACCCGGCAGCCGTTTGCTCGGTGGCCACAACAGCTTCGATGGCAGCCAAGTCCACCTTGATCGGGTTGTAGATCACGGCAGCGACGCGCAGACGCGCAGCTGCGCCGTCCTCGGTCGGCTCGGAAACTGGCGATTCGATCATGGGCACCTCGGTTGATCGGGACGGGAACGAAGATGAAGGCTCCTCGCGTAGCGAGGAACCTCCATCAAATCTCGTGCTGCTTACAGGATCGGCTGAGAAGCCAACCCTGCGAAATCAGCGGGAGGAGCGGTTATGGTCGTCGCGGTCGTAGTTCTCGCGGCTGCCCGACTTCGCCAGGCCACGGCTGATCATGTATCCGACCGTGAGGATCGTGGCGTAGAGCCAGACCTGCTCAGCGCCGAAGCCCTGACCGTCTTCGTTATTGTCCACGACAGCCGAGGCGATGAACATCACGACGAGAATGACGACGTAGGCGATGAACTCGGTGGTCTTGAACGCGGCCTTGGTCTCGGTGGCCAGGCGTGAAGTGCGGGCCTGCGGGGTGTTGTTACTCATGAAGTGTCCTTGCTTTGGTGATCGGGTGAGGCCTGATGCGAACTCGCACCGACCAATGAACGCAACCACGCATCACGCTTCTTGGCTGTGCCCTTGCTATTCGCGCCCACCATCAGGAGAAAACGGGGGCCCGGTAGCGCGGAGTGCGGATGGAGAGAGCGCTCACACACAGCGATCATCTTGATCGCGCCGCTCGGCACGGGTTCCGGGCAAACAGAGGAGCCCTCCTTGGGCGTTCATCTAAGAAGGCACAGTCAAGACCGAGATCGAGGATCGCGCCCTCACACATCTGCAGCTGGTGATGACGTCGAAGCTTCGACGCGGGGAGCCGTTCGGATTCACGTGGAAGAGGACATGAGCATCGGTGGAGTCCAGACGACGGTGTGGGTTCACGCCGGAAGCTCTCTCGTACTTAAGTTCCACGGCAGCCGACAGCCCTCGATCACACTCAGCGCACCCGCACACGCCTGGCCGCTGGACCGTTAACGAAAAGATAGGGGTACTTATGTCAGATCATGCCTCCCTGCCCTGTACTTGTGGGAGCGTGGGCGCTGGCAATCAGCCCGTTCGCTGACTATAAAGGCATCGGCGAGGCAACAAGGCTAGGAGTAGCAGTGATCGATCCCGGCGGAGCGGAAGAATCGGATCCGCTGTCAGCGCTCCCGGGAGACAAGATCGTGTCTGCAGCGCGGATGGTTCTGACGGGCCTCGCGGAAGTTCCCCTCGCAGCGACAGCAGCCGCGCTTGTTCTTGAAAGCTTGCCGTCTGCTGCCGAGCGTCAACACGCTCGTGCGTTGCGAACACTCTGGCGCCTCATGAATGACCTTCAGGACGTCGTCAGCGCCCAAGACTGGCAAGATGCTGCGGGCGCCGAAAAGTTCGATGCGGCCGTTCTTCGTGCGCTCCGGGCCGCGGAAGAGGCGAGCAGTGAGCAAAAGCGAGAATTCATCTGGTTGGGTCTTGTCAACGGCTGGGTCCGCACTCACGGCGATCCTGAACGCGACCGGTTTCTCCGGATCGTCGCGAAGTATGACCTCGAGCACTTCCAGATTTTAGAGAAGATCCAGGAAACACTTACGGATCGCCCTGCGTGGCCATCGGTCGAAGAGCTTGCCAGAATCATCGGCGGCAATCGATTCACGGCACGCGCCTACATCCATGAGTTCCACAGCGATGGACTCCTGCGCACATACGATCAACCAGAACTTCGAAAAAGCGATCCGACATCCGTCCATACGAAAGAGCTTGCACTTTGGACGGAAGCAGCCGATCGTCTACTCGCCTTTGTCAAAACCCCATGCTCACCAGACGGCGCATCGAACGAGGTAACCAACCCCTCAGACGATGAGCAGCGGGATTGATGTCCACGAGTCACGGTTGTCGATGCAAGCTGCCGAGCCTTACCGCGAAGGGCCAACGCATCTCTACTCCAGCGGCGCCTCGAGCGCCTCATAGACGAGGGCGGCCTCAAGGGCGAGCTCATCCTCAAACGCCCGAGTACGCCCGCCTCCTCGCCGACAACGACAAAGCCGACACCGTGACCCTCACCTCGATCAGCCCCGACGGCAACACCGTCGAAGCATCGTCTGCTGACCACCGGTTCGATCCTGATGATCGAATCCACCAACTCCACCGTCGCACCACCGGACAACACGGGCGCGATCGTAGACATGCAGGATCGAATCGACGCGATCACCCGCCCGCTTGTCGCGGAGACCGAAGAACCCGGCTCCCAGATCGACTACGACCTCCCCGGACCCCACTGATCAGCTCGAGCCGCTCGTGTGGCAAAGTGCGGGAATGGACACAGAACACAGTCCCCGCACCGACGTGACGATCGGGATCGCGGGGATCGGCCGCATGGGAACGCCCCTCGCGCACGCACTCAGCGACACATTCCCTACCCGTGTGTTCGATACCGACCCTGACCGCAAAACCGCGGCGCCCGGAGCACAGTGGTGCTCCACCCTCCAGGAGCTCGCCGAACGCTCGAATGTCTTCATGACCGTCTTGCCCGGTCCGAAAGAGCTACACCAGTGCGTCACCGACGCGCTTCCGGCCCTGCGCCCCGGGACGCTGTGCTTCGACCTCACCTCCGGCGACCCGAACGTAACCCGCGCACTCGCCGCACTCGCCAGCGACCGCGGCATCGATGTGGTGTCTGCACCGATGGGCGCATCGGTTGCCGAGGCTGCGGCACACGATTTGACGTTCTTCGTCAGCGGGTCAGACCAGGCTGTTGCTCGAGCGGAACCGATCTTGAAGGAGCTGTCCCGCACCGGGGGTGTGCAACGGGCAGGCACCCGGGCAGAAGACGGACAAATCGTGAAGCTCCTCGCCAACGGGCTCTGGTTCGCCAACGCCGTCGCCACCTCCGAAGCAATGCTCATCGGGCAAGGTCTCGGACTCACTCCACCCGCCCTGCACGACCTTCTGCGAAACAGCGCCGGCGGCAGCCGATTCCTCGACGAGCATTTCGGCCATCTCCTCGACGGCGACTACCTCGAAACGTTCGGCATCGACCGCGTCGTCGAAGAACTCGACACCATCCACACCATGGCCAAGACCGCGCAAGTCACCACCCCCATGCTCGACGCGTCCGCGCGGATCCATCACGCAGCGCTCGACCGGTATGGCCCCGCACTGGGCGAGCTGCTCGCCGTGAAGCTCCTCGAAGACGACACCGGACAACGACTCCGCCGATAACCGGTCGAAACGAAAGCGGCGGCCCCGGGCAGTCTGGGGAACTGCAACGGGACCGCCGGTCGGCTTCGCTGGGGACTCCACCGACCATGACCGCAGTGCATGACGCGGCCACAAGTAACCATAAAGACGCGTCGCCCGTCGCGAGTGAGTCTTGCGCATTCAGTCATCACGGTGTTCGCTGCTGTAACGCGCGTCAATATCAACAAACCGACGGAGGCAGGATGGGATACGGTCACCGCATGGCCACCCTTCACTACGGTGGGTCGGAAAACCCGATCCACATCGAGGAACGCGCCCTCGCGCACCTCAAAGTCGTCATTGCAACCAAACTCCGACGCAACGAATCTTTCACACTGTCGTGGCAGCACCCGGAAGGAGACCCGCGAGGACGCAGCACCATCTGGCTGCACCCCTCAATCCCGCTCCGCTTCACCTTCGACGAACCCGAGACGCCCGAACTCAACATCAAATGGATCGAAGCGCTCATGCACTCCGCCAACAGCTCCGGCGGCATCACCCTCATCGACGAAGTCCTCGACACCCCCGAACAGTGACACTGCAGCGGTAACGGAGCTGTCATCAGGCACCGCACGAAGCCAGACGGCACCCCAGACCCGAGGACACCGAATAGGTCCGCCGAAACGGTGTTCCGGAGACCGTTAAGGCCAGCCCGTCGAAACCACGGGACGTGCGCCCACCAGAAACGATCATTTTCGGCAGCTTGTTGGTGGGACTAGAGGCCAGCGTACGCAGCGCACGACCTCGCGGGCGGTTTCTGGCACCAACCCGGTGAGCGACCGTATTTGGCCCAGGCTGGCTCGTACCGGTTGAGAGGCTCGTTCCGTTTTGCTTCGGGACCACCGAGTCGCAGTTGCCGCGAGCGGACACAGACTTCAAAGTAGACGGCTTCTGCTTCGGAGGGTTCGGAGACGGAGGGCAGGCGTCGGACGATCTTCCCCTCTAAGCCGGTCTCCTCCCACAGCTCTCGAAGGCAAGCCTGTTGGAGTGATTCGCCACCCTCGACCCCACCGGGGAGGACGCGATACTCCTTGCCGTCCTTGGTCCGATTGATAATCAGGACCTCATCGCTATTAATCACGACAGCGACGGCTCGTATCCTCATGCCCTGACTCTAATCGCGGTCAACAACCGGTCGTATCGGCAGGAGTAATCGCCGTCGTTTTCAGTGTGCTCGCGACCCACGGCACGTACCACCGCCGTAAACGATCGTTTTCGGCGAGTAGCTGGCTCGTGATTGCCGACAACACATACACCCTCGTTCCCTGGGCCGGCTCTCGGGGTAGCGCGACTTGAGACGACCACGAATCGGTCGGATTGACTGAAACAGATCTTTATTAGAGAATGGTCTCTAATGCCGGTGATGGGGTAAAGGGTGGCGTCGGTCTCGCTATCGATGGCGAGTCGTTTCATACCCGGCGAGTTGGCCGATCCAGACGCGGAGGAAACCCAATGGGACGTGCTGCACAGCACACGGATGAGAACATCTTGGATGCGGCGCTGGACCTTGTCGCGGAAGACGGAGCACACGCGGCGACGGCAGTTGCCATCGCCAAGAAGCTCGGCGCTCCGTCGGGTTCCATCTACTATCGCTTCGCCTCCCGCGATCTGATCCTGGCAACACTGTGGATCCGCACTGTCAGACGCTTTCAGCAAGGTTTTCTGGACGCTCTCTCTACGGCGGACACCGGGGCGGCCGCCCGGGATGCGGTCGCGCACACGCTCGCATGGACCGCTGCTCATCGCAAAGAAGCGAGAGTTCTGACCTTCTACCGCCGTGAGGACCTCATCGCGTTGTGGCCCGACGAGCTCGGCGAGGAACTCGCCAGTCTCAACGACGCGGTCAAAGCTGCGGTCAGAGCCTTCACTGTTGCGCACTTCGGACATGTCGATGCGGAAACCGCCGGACGCGTCAGATTCGCGCTCATCGACCTCCCTTACGCTGCAGCGCGTCAATTGCTCCGTTCCGAGCACCCGGCCCCGTGGCTTGTCGATTCGGTACTTGCGGCCTCCGCGGCCGTCCTCCGCTCTGATCGGCCGACCCCGTGAGGGTGCCGTCTTTCGCGAGCGTCGTGGGTCTGCGGCTTGCGTACATGCTTTTTCATCCGCCGCGGAAGAAGCATCACCGCTCCCCCGCGGATCTGGGTCTACGCGCGACAGAGCATGTGACCAAGAGCTGCGACGGCGTCGAGCTGCACCTGTGGTGCATCGCGGGATCGGGCATCGGCACGGTCATCGTCGGCCATGGGATCGGGCTGACCAAGTCGGCCAGCCTGCGTCAGGCCGCCCTGCTGCATGAGCTCGGCTATCACGTGCTCCTCTTCGATCATCGCAACCACGGGCTTTCGGCGGGAGACCGATCACGGGCGCAACTCGCGGAGCGCTACAGCAACGACATCGCCGCTTCCATCGCGTTCGCTGCGGCGACGTGGCCGCAAAGCCGCAGACTGATCGTGTGGGGGTTCTCCTTTTCAACGTTCCCGACGTTGCACATGCTTCGCCATGAAACAACTGAGGTCGCCGCGATCATCTGCGACAGTGGCCCTGGCCTGGATCTGGACGCGATGTTGCAGAGCTTCATCGCCGGCGGAAACCTCCCCGTCCCTCCCCTGCTCGGCCAAATCCTGCAGCACCCCGCGGTGGTGTCTGCGTTCGCATCATCTGCGGTCACCATGTTGGGAACCGAGTGGCCTCCAGACCCTGAGACTTCGGCCTCCGGATCGATCCCGATGCTTTTCCTGAGCGGCGGCGCTGACGAAACCGTGAGACCGGCACAGGTGAGTGCTCTCGCATCCCGCTACGCGAAAGCCACTTTCGTGCAGCTTCCCGGTGGCCATCTTCAGGGCATCAAAGCGGACCCGCACGAGTATCGCCACGCCGTGACGGCATTCCTTGACGCCCTCCCTCCGGTCAACGCCACGTGAAGTTCGGAGACAGCGAATGAGAATCGCCATCGTCGGCGCAGGCATCGGCGGCCTCGTGGCCGCAGCGGGCCTGCAGAGCGACGGACACCACGTCACCGTCCTCGAGCAGCGCGAGCGACTCTCCGCCGTGGGAGCCGGGCTGACGCTCTTCGACAACGCGTTCACCGCGCTTGATGCGATCGGCCTCGGCGAGACAGTCCGAAGCGTCAGCAGCGACGCCGTCGGTCAACTCCAGTCCGGACAACGCCAGCCCTCGGGGAGATGGCTGACGTCACTCCCGCCCGCCGAGACCCCGGCGATCCGCAGCCTCCACCGAGTCGCCCTTCACGAGGCGCTGGTCGCGCGACTGGCAGAAGGCACGATCATCACGGGAAAGAGGGTGGCGGTGTCGAGTGACGGCGCCCCCGTTCTCACGATCGATGAACACGCCGAAGCATTTGATCTCGTCGTGGCCGCGGACGGCATTCGCAGCGACGCCCGACAACGATGGGGCCTGGACCGAGGGCTCCGATACGCGGGCTACACCGCCTGGAGAGGCGTAGCGCCCGCGAGCGGCCATCTCGTGAATGCGGCGGGCGAGACCTGGGGCCGCGGCGCACGCTTCGGCATCGTGCCCCTGCCCGACGACAGCGTCTACTGGTTCGCCACGCTCTCCACCCCTCCGGACGGCCAAGATGCAGACGCCCACGGGACCCTGCGGCAGCTGTTCGGCTCGTGGCACGCACCGATCACGCAGCTGCTCGACGCAACCCCCGCCCTCAGCGTCCTGAGACATGACATCCATGACCTTGCCGAGTTCCCACGCTCGTTCGTCCACAAACGCGGCGTTCTGCTCGGTGATTCGGCGCATGCCATGACTCCAGACCTGGGACAGGGAGCTGGGCAAGCCATCGAAGACGCCGCGACCCTCGTGCACCTCCTCCGCGAAGTCCCCTCAGGACTCGCTGACTCGTCGCTGACGGCCGCGCTCGAACGCTATGACCATCTGCGGCGTCCGCGTACCCGTGCACTCTGGCAACAGTCGCGACGCACCGGCGCGATCGGGCAAAGCAGAGGCGCCCTCGGTGTAGGACTCCGTGACGCCGGGTTGCGTATGATCCCCCCATCAATGATGTCCTACGCGATGACACGCGTGCAACGCTGGACCCCACCAGAGCACTGACTAGGTGGCCCCTGCCGGTCGCGATTGTCGGATCGAGTGGGGGTATATTTTGAGCGTAGAGATCCAGGGTGTCCCTCAACGCCCCTTTACATGCTGGCGGCCCGACCGCATCTCCCCTCAGGAGGGCGGGCCGTCAGCCTCTATGTCAGCAGAGATCGTAGATGCGCGATGGACGAACCGCTCCAGACCGCGGTCTGCTTCGGGCCTGAATTTAGGGCCGGGACGGCGAGATGGCGTAGACCGCGGCCTGCGTGCGGCGTTGCATGCCCAGCTTGGCGAGGAGGCCGGAGACGTAGTTCTTCACCGTCTTCTCGGCGAGACCGAGGCGATCCCCGATCTGTCGGTTCGTCAGGCCGTCGCCGATGCACGTCAGCACCTGCCGTTCACGCAGAGTGAGGTCCACTGCCGGGAACCTGCTGTCAGCGCTCGGCTGCGCAGGCGCCGCGGACACCGCCTGCACGACGCGGTCGGCGACCTGCCGGGAGACAAGTGATTCGCCCCGGGCGGTGCGCCGAATCGCATCCGCGAGGTTGTGCCCGCGGATGTTCTTGAGTTCGTACCCGGACGCACCGGCCAACACTGCGGCCACACTGGCTTCGTCGTCGTCGTGGGCGGTGAGCATGAGGCAGTGGATCTGGGGCTGGGCCGAGCGGATGGCGCGGCAGAGCTGGATCCCGTCGCCGTCCGGAAGGCGCAGATCCAGGACCACGACGTCGGGCGATGTCGCGGGGATGCGCGCCAGCGCTTCTCGGACGGTGCCCGCTTCGCCGACGACAGTGAGGTCGGGCTGCACGTCGATGAGTGCCGCGACGCCGTGCCGGACGATCTCGTGGTCGTCGACGAGGAACACGCGAGTCATACCCTGCTCCTCTCCTCGACGAGGCGCGCCCACCAGATCGCGCGCGTTCCTTCCCCCACGGAGGAGAGGAGTGTGAAGTCACCTCCGCGCCGTCGAGCACGGTCCGCCAGATTGGCAGTTCCACTTCGACGCACTGGTTCAGAGGAGAATCCGACACCGTCGTCCGCGACGATCACCTCCACCTGGCTCTCATCGACGGTGACGTTCACGGTGACCTCATTGGCTGAGGCATGTCGGGCGGCATTCGCAAGGCACTCCCGGACGACGGCGAAGACGTCTTCCGACAACGCCCCGGTCACCATCAGGTCGACCGGACCGCTGAAGGTGAGTTGTGGACTCGAGTGGAGGGACCCACTCATCTCACTCACCACGTCGAGGATCTGGTGCCGTGCCGTTCCCGCGGAGGTGTCTGCTCGACGAGAGGTAAGCGCGAACACTGCCGTGCGGATCTCGTTGATTGCAGCATCGATGGCGTCGACCTGCTCGGAGAGTGCGGGCTCCGCCCGTGGAAAGCGAGCAGCCAACGCTTGAAGCGATAGTCCAGTTCCGAAAAGTCGTTGGATGACGTGGTCATGGAGATCCCGGGCGATTCGACTGCGTTCTTCGGCCAGCTCCACTCGATGTCGGTCGCTGCGGGCGCGGATGAGCTCGAGTGCGAGCCCCACCTGGGTCGCGAACTCGGCAGCCATTTCGACGTCATCGGCTGTGAAGGGGACATTGCCGTGGGATCGTGTGAGCGCGAGCGCACATATCGTTTCGCCCGCGACGATGACAGGGAGGACCATGTTGGGTCCCATTTCCCCTTCCAGAGACTTCACTGCCGTGCCGGCCGGGGCCAAAACCGCTTGGCCGGTGCTCAGCGCCCGATCGACGAGGCTACTCTGCCGCTTGTATCGGAGGCCCTCGAAGCGCTCGGCGCCCTTTCCACGTGCCGTGCGGATGAGTAGCTGGTCAGAGTTGTCTTGGTCTGGGATCACGACGCTGATGACGTCGGCAGCGACAACGCTTCCCACACGGGCGACGACCACCCCCACCGCGTCGGTAACGTCCTCCGACAGGAGGGCGGATGACACCTCAGTTAGGGCAGTACTCCACCGAAGCTGACGACGAAGCTTTTCGTAGAGTCGCCCGTTCTCCAGTGCGACTCCGGCCGTTCCCGCCAACGCCGCCACTAGCTCTTCGTCGTATTGGCTGAAAGGTTCGTTCGGACGACCGACGAGGTAGAGCGCGCCGACGGTGTCCCCATGGGAGCGAACCGGCACCCCGAGGAATGCGGCTGAGCAGTTCGCGAGGAATCCCGCATGTCGGGGATCGTATTCCACACGGGCCAGCGGAGTGAGATCCGACGGGTTCAGGGATGACAAAAGTTCCGAGGCGGGGCGGCTGTCGAAGTGGATGACGCGTTCGGCGTTGCCGCGCCGGTCGAACAAAACGATTGCGCCATCCTGGGAATCCAACAGAGATACTGCGGCTGCCACCGTCCGCCGTAGGACGACATCGACATCAAGCGGCTCCATAACGGCTCGCTGCGCCTCCAAGAGCCGTCCCAGCCGGCTCGCGGTCAACGACGACGTTTGGGCTTGCTGTAGGAGCTCCGGCCGTTCCTGTTCCGGCTCCGAGCGCGAATTCCCTCCGGACTTCAGGTCCTCCGCCACCTGAACCACCCCCTCGTGTACGAGGACCTTACACGAGGGCTCATAGGACCTTGGACCCTATTGACAAGCAAAAACTCGGACGAGAGTGGAAAGGATCATGAACAAAGACAGACCCCTCCCCCGCCGAATCGTTGGTATCGATGGATCCGCCGCGGGTACCGCAGCGCTGCGGTGGGCTGCCCAACGATGTGCTGAAGATGGCGCGCCATTGATGCTTGCTCACGTGGCTCCTTCGATGAACCACTCCGCTTCCTCTGTTCTCGAGGACGCACGCGCGCTTGTGCAAGCCGACCATGCTGGTCTGGAGATGGAATCAGTGCTACTTGAGGGCAATGTCTGGGATGCGCTCAACGGTGCTGCTAAGCCGGCTGACATGATCGTGATCGGCACAGACAAGACCGGTCACCTGCATGGACGGGTCAGCGGGGTGCTCAGTATCCAACTCGCCATGACGGCGCGCTGCACTGTCGCGGTGATTCCGGACATCGACTTGAGCTTCCGACGCGGAATAGTAGCGGGAATTGGCCACCCGAGCACAGCCCCGCGCGTGGCCGTTGCCGCATACGGGGAAGCCCGCCGACGCTCAGTCCCGCTGACCTTGGTCCATGGGGGCTGCGTCGAACACTGCACAGACGGACTCGACGCCGCCGAGGAGTCCCTGGTGGATGAAGATTTAGCGGTCGACGTTCGGCGGCGCATCCTGTCGACACCGGCCGCTGATGCACTCCTGGACGTCGTACGCGATAAGGAGCTCCTTGTTCTTGGCCGCGGCTCTCGCAGCACCTCAGGGGCTCTCATCGGCGCAACCACGCATACCGTGCTGATGAACGCCGCATCACCGATACTGCTCCTCGCACCAGCCTGAACCCCGTGGGACTTTAGTCCCTATTGCCCGCCCCGGGGTGGGCCTACCGTCATTGTTGAGCGAAACTGTCCTCCCCGATCACGCGACGCGCTCGCTCACCCCCGCTTCTTCCCCACCCCACATCCTCTGAAGGGTTTCTCCATGTCTACCTCCCGTCGAAATCGTGCCATCGCGGCTCTCGTCATCCCCGTCTCCGTCCTCCTCGCCGGCGGGCTCGTCTGGCAGAGCTCGTACGCCGCCTTCTCGGCCCGCACCGAGAACTCGGGCAACTCCTGGAGCACCGGTCGCGTGACCCTCACCGACGACGACCGCGGCGCGGCTGCCCTCACCGTCGAGAACATGGTCCCGGGTGACCGCGGCCAGAAGTGCGTCGTCGTCACGTCGAACTCGAACGTCCCCGGCGAGGTCCGCACCTACGTCGAGGACCTGCTCAAGGACCGCGGCCTCGAGAACCACATCCTCATCTCGATGGAAAAGGGCACGGGCGGCTCGTTCAACGACTGCACCGGTTTCACGCCCGAGTCGGGTGTGGCGCCGCTCACCGGCACGCTCGCCCAGCTCTCCGCCGCCGACACCGACTGGGCGACCGGCGCCAACGGCTGGGTGACGACCGGCACGGCCGGCGAGTCCAAGACGTACCGCGCGACCTGGTCGTTCGACACCACCGGCATGACGCAGGCCGAGATCGACGCTCTCCAGGGTGCACGCGTGGGACTCGACGTGGTCTGGGAACTCCAGACCACCGACAACTGATCCCCCACTTCACAGGAGCCGCGCCGCGAGGCGAACGATGACCACCACCCTCCCCCCGAAGGACGCCGACGCGTCTGTTCAGGAGCACGCGACTCCTGACCAGCCGTCCGGGCCCTTCGGGAGGGACGGCTGGGTCCGGTTCGGGTTGCTGCTCATCTCCCGCGGATATCTCGCCGTCATGGCGACGCTCGCGATCATCGCCCTGCTGCCGCTCCTGCTCGGCTGGCGGCCCATGATCATCCTCAGCGAATCCATGGAGCCGACGATCTCGGTGGGCGACGTCGTCCTCATCTCCGACATCCCGACCGGGCAGACCTACGGCGACGGGATGGTGGTCGCTTTCGAGACCGTCACTGTCGCTGACGAGCCCATCATCAAGATGCACCGCATCGTCGAGACCCGCGAAGACGGGTTCGTCACACGGGGAGACGCGAACGCGGATCGCGATTCCGGAATCCTCACCGAAAGCGAGATCCACGGCGCGGGCCGGCTGCTCGTCCCCTTCATCGGGCTGCCCGTCTTCTGGATGGGACGCGACCCGCTCGCTCTGGCGGCGTGGATACTCGGCACCCTCGTGGCGGTCGGACTCGCGCTTCCGTCGCCGTCGCGCGCACGGCGCGCCGAGCAGATCGTGATCGCTGCCCTCGCGGCTGCCGCGATCGTCGCCGGAGCGGCATCCCCGTCGATGCACGCGTATGCCGCGTTCAGCGTGCGCACCACCACCTCCGCGACCTGGGGCGCGGCCGCGCTCCCGCCCATCGCGGTCGGACGCGCCCAGCCCTTCTCACTCCTGGCCGCCACGTCGGTCTCGGACGGCCTGCTCACCTTCACCGACGTCAGCGGCAGCATCGGCACGACCCCCGGCACCACGATCTCCAACTTCAGCGTGCTCGACCGGTACGGATCACTGGAGCGGAACACGAACGTGGCACGCGTGGCCATGGCCGATGCGCGCACGCTCGCCACCGCACTGGAGGCGCGACGCGCGACACCCCGCACCGGAATCCTCACCGGACGCGTGACGCCCGGCACCTACTCCTGGAACGCGCTCAGCACCTCCGGCACCATCACCCTCGACGCCGCGCGAGACCCCAGCGCACGATTCGTCTTCATCGCCAACAGCCTGACCGTCGCCAACAACACCACCGTCGTCCTCGCGAACGGCGCCACGGCCACCAACGTGTACTGGCGCATTCGCGGCGGCGCGACCCTGAACACCAGCACACTGCGCGGCACGCTGCTCGCGGACGGTGCGATCACCGCCAACACCGCGACCGTCTTCGGCCGCCTCATCTCCTTCAACGGATCGATCAGCGCCAACCGGTACACGATCAGCCAGCCATAGCGGTCTGCTGCGTTGCTCGCACCTCCCCCAATTGAGGCGCACAGCAGCAATATGCTGATAGCCCGGGACGCTGGCGAAACGCGGGAGGCGGAACTGCACCCTTCATCTCCAAGCATCGGCGCGTCGCCCGCGTTGGGCAACAACTACATGGTGGGCAACAATTATGTGCCATCGACCAGGAGAGCCTCAGCGCTGCGCTCCCTCGCCCTCAGAACACGCACGT
Organism: Microbacterium sp. PI-SA-G; assembly: GCF_057215335.1. Lineage (NCBI taxonomy): Bacteria > Bacillati > Actinomycetota > Actinomycetes > Micrococcales > Microbacteriaceae > Microbacterium > Microbacterium sp. PI-SA-G. Next base: position 3,454,571 of record NZ_CM170103.1, on the reverse strand, counting down.
CATCGCCAAGCGTCAGGAGAACTTCACCTGACCAATTCCGACATCATCGCTGCCGCGCTCAAAGTCGCATCGCGCGGTACCGAGGCATCATGGCGTGTCCCCCATTTGGGGGACACGCCGTGATATTGTTTGAGGGTAGCTGGGGCTACATGCGGAGCGTCTGGGGCGCTACGCCAGACCGTAACGTAGCGACGTCATGTTTTGGTGACGAGCCCTCTCGGAGCCGCGGTTCTGGGGATCTAACCTTCGAGAGGGCTATCCGCTCCCGCCGTAACGGCTCTTCTTGACACCGGTCGCTGATGCTGGCCGTCCCAGTCCGTTCCTAGCTATCTCCGATAGAGATCACCGCGGGGCGATTGCGTGGTTCACGGAATTCGCCAGCGTTGCTGGTGGCTGTGATCTTCTAGTTTGGTGCTCGGGGCACCGCAGGAAGGGTCATTCTGCTGGTGCTTCGAGAACTTCCTCGAGAAACGTGATGCCGCCAGAGCTGCTCGCGAACGGATGAGCGCTTGGATCCATCTCATGTTGAGATTCGGACCTCCGGCTCGACGAAGGTGAATCACAGAGGTCCGACGGGTGGCGCCAGATGCTACTGCGACCGGCGACCGGCAACATCGCCCTCCGGGTGCCGCCATGAGAGCGTGAAGGACTCGTTACGGCGCAGCTTTGTCGTGACGACGACTTCGAGATGCGCGAGGGCGCGCTCTTCGGTGTGGATTGAAGAGTCTCCGTACCGCCGTAGTGAAGTGTGCCCATGGCGGACGATCCATTTCGTAAAGCTGATGATGGGTTGGTTCGATCCGGGACTGGAATGGGTTGCTTACACGTGCCGGTCTGCATCGGTGGGCGGGTACCACAGCCGCTCACCCTCCACCCTCGCGAACGAGGTGAGGGTGTGAGGTTTTGTAGAGGTGGCGCTCATGATGTCTTTCACGGGGACCTGGCGAACGATCAGCGCATCGGCGATCAGAGACCGATGACAGCGCCACGGCACCGCTTCAGCACACATGATCGCGACAGTCGTTTCTTTCGCACGGTCGATCAGGGTGCCGATCCCCTGAGTGAAAGGTTCGGTTTGCATGTAGTCGGCGTAGCTGCGGAAGCTCTTATTGCGCCACGCACCGTTGATGCTCTCCACGGCCGCCGGCGTATGACGCAACCCGCCGAGCTCCTCCATACGTGCATACACCAGTCCTACCTCGGTCAGACTTCGCTCAAGAGCCTGCGCTCCGAACTGCGGGTTATGCCGGGAGCCGGGAACCGTCCGAACGTCGACGAGTTGATGCACGTCGTTGTGTTGGAGCAGGGCAATGAATTCGTCGATGGGGTGCGTGGAGTGACCGATGGTGAACACTGTCGATGGTTGCATCATGCTCCTGATCAGTTGTGAGCGATCGGCGGTCAGCAGGTCAGCAGGTCAGCGGCTCGCTCCCTTGCGCGGCTTGAGGAACACGTCTGGCTCGTGCTTTTCGCGTTTCGCCGCTCGTTTTTCCTTGATCGACAGTTGAGCGACCTTTTTCGCTCCGCGTGTACTTGGTGACTTACCCGACATCAGAACTCGCTTCCCCTAGGTGGCTGGCGCATGAACCACTGACCATAGCCGTGTTCCAAAGGAAGTCAACTCCGCGCTCATGTACGCGCAGTCGGTGCCCCTGAACGCCACTCTTTGTTTCTATATGAAATCGTTCGTTGATGCTTGTGCGATCGTGTGTGCACGGATCTCCTGCATGGTGTGGACAGCTGCGGGGTTCACTCCGGGAGGACGCTGCGCGAGCTCTTCGATTCGTTCGAGAACGAGTTGGGGATCGACGTCGCGGTTCACCAGGAGCGCGGTGACGTCAGCATCGATGCCCCGCGCGCGTTGGATCCGTCGGTGGATGGACATGGCCCATCGGTGAACCTTCGTGATCGTCCACGGGTCGCTGTAGTCGGGGTGATCGATCACCACGATGATGTGAGAAGTCGAACCCGGGACCTGTGAGGCGGTCCGTTTTTGGCGACGAAGCAGAGCCGCGAACCCCGCTCTTGTCTGGGCGGCGCGCCCGTCAACCCCGACAACGCGCACGTTCGAGGGGAGCTCGGCGGATGCGTTGGCTTTTGCGATGGCGGTCAGGCAACGCAACGAGTCACCCGTCACCTCGACGACGCGCGACGAACCGTGTTTTCGTGTCACTCGCATGTCAATTCCGCCGTTTCGTGGTTGCACGCGAGGCGGTGGTGCACGTTCACATCGACGTCCTCGGCCGCAGGCTCAGCCTTAACGCGTGAGGCGGCGAGGGGGGTTGTGTGTTCGCGGCGAAAACGATTGATGGTCTCCTGCAGTGCGGTGACACGTGCTGATGTGGCGCGCTCGATGAGCGCGGCCGGGCTGTGTTCAGTCGTCATGGGGTTCCTTGGCTACGGCGAAAGAACGCGTCGCGTGATCAGCGGCGCGCACGGCTACGAGGCGTTACGCGTTCGCGGGCGGAGCGCGTCGAAGACGCAGGAACCACGGAACATCCGCGGACCGGAAAGGCACGGCGACCAGGAAAGGGGCAGCCGCATCCGCAACGAGATCATTGCGATAAGAGACGTTGGCTACCATGCCTTCACCATAGTCAGCACGGGGATTACCGCAACTGACTCACGCTTACACGGTGGTGACTTGCTTTTTCTGTGGGCGGGACTATGGTGAGGGCCATGACCACCGTTGTTGACCTCATTGCCTCGGGGCGTCTTTCAGACGCCTCCGTGGTGACGAGCGCGGTCGACATCGCGGGCGCGCGGCACGAGGTTCTTCCGCCCCGCCGGATCGGCGGCGGTGACCTGCTCTTCCGGTCCCCCTCCCGCGCTGCTTCACCGTAGACCCTCCCCTTCAGGGCTTTCCGGTCACTCAGCGCGTCGCAGCAGCGGCGCTTTTTTTGTACCCAAAGGAGCAGTCGTGACACCCCACACCATTTCCGAAGTCACGGCTAGTGCCCGCGACACCGCGACCATCAGAGAGCAGCTCGAGCAGCGCCGCCAGGAGCGTCAGACGCTCCTGCGTGAACTCGAGCCCCGGGCACTTCCGACGATCGACCCCGTGGCATATCAGACGGCAGCGGCACACTGCGTCACGATCCAACAGATCAACGCAGCTCTCGGTCGGCTGGAAGTCGGCACCTACGGCCAGTGCGCACGGTGCGGTGGACAGATCGCGCCGGCCCGACTGGGGGTCGTCCCTTACGCATCAGCCTGTATCGATTGTCAAAATCATGCCGAAGCCGCGTAGCTGTAACCCGATAGAGATCCCCTCGTTTGCGCCTGATCCCCGAGGGATCCGAGTGATCCTCGTTCATCGACGAACCTGGCGCACGGGCGCGTCGCCTCTCGACCAGGTCGATGCGCGGTTCCGCGACCCTAAGCCGCCCGGCGGGACACTGACTCTCCGCTGGGAAAGTCACAGCCGCGCGATCGGCGCCTGACAGACGGGTAACGCCAGGCGCCGGTCATGATTGACGCGTCGGCAGCAAAATAGATGGGAATCAGATGTCAGTCAAACGCCGCTGGCGTGCCTCCTCGATCGCTAGTGTCGCGGTTGCGATGATGCTCTCGGGGTGCGCAGGGGTACCTGCCGATGTGGATGGCGCCCTTCGAAACGCGCAGGGCGGTCAGCTGCGGGTGGGCATCACGCACAACCCGCCCTGGACAAACACCACCGACCCAGATGAGCCATCCGGGAAAGAGGTTCGTCTCGTCCAAGGGTTTGCCGACTCGATCGACGCGACCATCAAGTGGACCGTGGGAAGCGAAGCCATCCTCACCGATCAGCTCCACGCCGGTTCTCTCGATCTCGCAGTCGGCGGGTTCACCGACGACACTCCTTGGACCGACAGAGCAGCGATCACCGTCCCCTTCGACGAGGCACACGTCGACGGAACAGCAAAGAAGCACGTGATGTTGACAGTCCTCGGTGAAAACCAGCTCCTGACGACGCTCGAGACTTTCCTGCTCGAACACGGAGACGACAGATGAACACGGCACACGCAGCCCTGCCCCCCGCGCAAGAGAAGACACTCCGCCGCGCCATCCGCATCGAATGGTTCACAATCGGTTTCCTTGCTGTTGCCATCACCGGGGTGAACCTCGTCATGGGTAGCTCGCAAGCCATGAAGGCCGCCTGGATCGAAGATCTGCTCTCCCTGGCACCGCCGATCGCTTTCCTTGTCGCCGTCCGCATCATCGCCAGACCGCCGACTGACAAATACCCCTACGGGTTCTTCCGCTCCGTCGGAGTCGCTCACCTCGTCGCCGGCGTGGCCCTCTGCACCATGGGCGCGTTCCTCCTGTTCGATTCCATGACCGGGCTGATCAGCGGCGACCGGCCGCCGATCGGTTCCGTCCAACTGTTCGGAACCGTGATCTGGTCCGGGTGGCTGATGATGGGCGTGATGGCCCTGACCATCCCCCTCCCGATCTACTTCGGACGAGTCAAGATGCGCCTGGCGAAAGACCTCCACAATAAAGTCCTCTACGCCGACGCCGACATGAACAAAGCCGACTGGATGACCGCCGCCGGCTCCATCGTCGGCGTCGGCGGCATCGGACTCGGATACTGGTGGGCAGACGCCGCAGCAGCAACCTTCATCGCCGGCAGCATCCTCTGGGACGGACTACGCAACACCCGCGCAGCGATCACCGACCTTATGGACACCCGTGCCACCACATTCGACGACCACAAACCGCACCCGGCATCCGACGCCGTCCTCGAGTACCTACGCACGCTGCCGTGGGTCGGCGAGGTGGCTGTTCGAGTGCGCGACCAAGGCCAGTTCTTCCACCTTGAAGCATTCATCGTGCCCGTCGGAGCCGCAATGCCCATCCTGGAGGACCTCCGCGCCGCGCAGCAACGATGCACACAGTTGGACTGGAAACTCGTCGACGTCATCCTCACCCTCACCCCAGAGCTGCCCCGTCATCTCAGGAACACCGAAACCAGCGACAAGGAAAAATCAACCGAGTCGAACGTCACATCCGATGACAACGCACGAGCATCAAGCGGTGGCTTCAAGGGCATCACAGCTCGCTGGCTCGCCCTCGCGTAGACGGTCATTCCCTCATCCGGAAACCGCTACACCTTGAAGGCCCCTGGCGGACGCCAAAACCGTCTGCCGAAAGGGAGTTTCGGAGAACCTTTGTGGCGAGCCCTAACGGGATCGACGCTCGACTGCGTCAGAAACGATCATTTCCGGTGGGCACGGCGATGATCGTTATTGAGCCGCGCGACATCATCGACCCTTCGAAATAGTTTTCGGCGATGACCATTCCACCGATTCCTCGTGACCCAGAAACCGCCCGATTTCGGCGTCGCTATCGGGGGAGAGGCGAGCTAGCCCTTCATCGGCACCGCCGAGGTTGGGTCGATCCCACCCGCCGATCATCGAGCGCGAAGACACGGACGAGTCCGTGATGCCCTGATTCCCCCGGTGCTAGCGCGCATCCACCGCTTGTGCAACGGCACCCTCAATAGCGGTCGGCTCACATAGAGTGCGCTGATGGACGATGATACAAAGACGATGATGCAGACCACTGTGGTGGTCAACGGTGACGGCGCCCTCCTGGCCCAAGACCAAGACATCGACGATCTGAAACGGCGATTCGAAGCAGCGATGGCTAGCTACGGTACCTTCGTAGACTTCGTCGTGGTGGGTAACCGATCCGCGAGCGTGATGGTCACCCCGCACACTCAGATCACCATCACAGTCGCCAGTGTTCTTTTCGACCCGCGGGACACGGGCGATGAAGAAGCCCCCTACGGCGGCATGTTCGATCTCTAGAGCCGACTGCCCGGTGTGAGCACACCTGCCCCTCCGTAGCAATGGGGTGCCGCCACGCCTCGACGTCTGCGAGTGTGTAATCACCACCTCAGCGATCATTTTGTTTGCGCCTCTTTGGCACGGGTTCCGTGGTAATCAGAGGACGTCCGTATGGGCCAGTTCATTTATGACGGCAAAGTCAAAGCAGAGTTCGAAGACCGGGCGCTCACCCACCTCCAGCTTGTGATCACCGCCAAGCTGAGGCGAGGAGAGCCATTCCCCTTTTCATGGAGAGAAGACTCAAGCATCGGCAACGGCAAAACGACCGTTTGGCTGCATCCGCGAAGCGCGATGGTCTTCAAGTACTTCGGGAGCCGGCAGCCCTCCATCAACCGTCAATGGATCGATGCGCTGGCCTTCGTCGCGAACGCGACCACCGGGCTCTACCTGATCCGGGAACCGGAGACCTCCACATCCAGTGACGACAAGGGTCCGGTGCCCCCGGTCTGACACACCCGCCGCTTCGGCAGGGTGTCGCACTAAAAGCGGTTCGCGCGCTCAGAACCGCGCGAGGACATCGTGAAAAGTAGCAGCACAGTCCCCGCGCCAACGACAAAGATCGTCACGCAGAGCGAGATGAGCAGCGCATCCACAGGTTCCCTCCCGTCAGCAAAGTTTGGCGGCTGGCAGGCCACTACGGGAGAAGCCCCCGGGTGGCCGCCAGCCTCTTACAGGAGCTGCCCGAAAGGCCGCAACAGTGCGGCCCTCCGACTCCCGACCACCCGACCATAGACACCTTCGCGGGATGTCCTGCACGTATTGACAGAGTCAGGCCGCACCTACTAGGCGTTAGCTACCGGGGTATCAAGAACTTCTTCGACAAGCATGATCCACCGCTGCAATTGGCCGAGTGCATTAGCCCTCGATCCACTTCTGATTCAACTGTGGCGTTTCCGGGTCATCAAACGTGAACCGCAGCGGGATCGAGGGATGCAACCAGACCGTCGACCGCCCCCCAGCCTCGTCCTCGAGATGCCTCCAGGACAGCGTGAAGGTCTCCAGGCGGCGAAGTTTCGTCGCGATGACCACTTCCAGATGCGCCAGGGCACGATTCTCGATATGGATCGCGTCCGTTGCAGAGCCGTAGTGAAGGGTTCCCATGCCCGAAACCATTGAGGCCCTCCGTTCTCGAACCCGAATTGGCGCCTGGCATCAGGGGCAGGCAACCAGCCGCAGTCCCGGCCGCACCTCGAGATTCCTGTCAGGGTTCCGGAGACGTTTGCGGCAGCCGCATCCAGTTCTCAGCCTGGACGCCACCGAAAACAATCGTTTCTGGCGTTTGCTACATTCCGAGTATGACTGCAGCTGATGAGACGAAGGCATCTGCGGGCGTCTGGACGGCGCGGTGGGTTTGGGGCGCTGTCATCAGTGCCGCGGTGCTGGTGGCGACCTACACCGTCGCTGTGTTGACACCCGGCGGCCAGGCTTTGGAAAACGCGGCCTTGCGGGGCCCTGACGGGGTCCGCGACGGCACACTCTCTGAGGCATCCGTGGCGCTGGCCCATATCACGGTAGGGACCCTCGTGCTGGCCACTTTGGCGATCGCGGCAGTCGGTGTCCTCCGGCGGCGCTGGGATCTCGCCATCGCGGGCGTCGGAGTCATCGTCCTCGGTCAACTCATCACCCAATCGCTGAAACGCTATATTCTCCCGCGACCCGAGCTGATTGCCGTCACCGGAGACTTCACCGGCAACAGCTTCCCGAGCGGACACACCACGATCGCGATGACGGTCCTGTTCGCCGCTCTGATCGTGACCTCCTACCGGTGGCGCGGACTCGTCCTGCTACTCACTCTCGGATGGGCCGTGGGGATCGGCGCATACACGATCACCGCGAAATGGCACCGATTTAGTGACACTCTCGGCGCGGACGCCGTAGCTCTCTTCTGTGCGTGCCTGGCGTCCTGGTGGCTCGCCCGGCGCGGATCCGTGGTCCCTTACACGGGGCACCCCCTGAGGGGCCGGACCATAGTTGCTGTTGTCCTCGCGGGTGCGGGCGTCGTATCGACCGTGCTCGGCGCGATCTTGTGGGTCGTGCCAATGCTCCGCGGTGTCGACAGCACCATCGCTGATCCCACATCGGACTACACCGCCTATCTCGGCGCCCACAGTCTCGCGGCGGGCCTCTCGGCGCTCACCGCCCTCGTCTTCTGGGCCCTGTGGCACAGGATTGAGACGCGACCGCGCCAGATCAGTGATTGGAAAGGGCGAACGTTTCCCGCCGCCCGCAGCGTGGGGAACTCACCGTAGATGCGAACCGACGTCGGCTTCTCTGTGCGTGCTGGCGTTCGACGACGACCGCGCCAGCCACTGGGGACGCTCCGTCGAACACGACACGCACGGCGACGCCGGGGTCAGAGATCCAGAACCGGTTTACCTTTTTCGGGTTCGCCCGGGCCGGAGAGATGATCGACGCCAACACGATAGCGATGATTATCCATGTCGGGAACTGCGGTTCCATGCGTAGTCCCAACAGTGCTCGACAGTTGCTTCAGTAGCAGTGCGCCCCCGTCATGGAGCCAACCGTGGTCGATCTGCGCGCTTCTTTCGCCGGGGTGCTGCGTCTACGAAGCCGGCCAACCAACGCGCCGAGGGCACATCGTCGATGAAGTTCGCTTTGACGAGGAGGCTGAGCGGCACCGCGAGGACCGCTCCGAGGGGGCCGATCACCCACGCCCAGAAGGCCACGGAAGCGAGCGTGACTGTCATCGACATGCCGACCGCATCACCGACGAACTTCGCGGGTAGGAGATTGGTGATCACGGAGTTCAGCAAGACGTAGACGGTCATCACCAGGATCATCCCCTGCCACCCATGCTCCAATAGTGCGAGCAGGGCCGGCGGGGTGAGACCGATGACGAACCCGACGTACGGGATGAAGTTGCAGGCGGCGGCGAGGATTCCCCACAGAAGCGGATGCGGGACCCCGAGCAGCATCAGGAGGACGACATCGAGCGCACCGACGATCACAGCGAAGATCCCGGTGACGGCGACGTAGCGGCGGGTGTTGATCGCGAACCCACCCAGCGCCGCCGCGAGCCTCGGGTGCTGAGCGTATAGTGCACGGGACCGCAGGTCGATCTGGGCGGCCTCGATACCGATGAACAGCAACAGGCTGAAGCCGAGGATCAGGCTGGCACCGATCGTGACCAACGACGGAATTTGGGTCGTGAGCCACTGCACTGCGGCCAGGAGATCGATCGACTCGAGCAGCTCGCGAACCGGTTCCTGCCCGATTCCGAAATCGGCGAGGACGCGGGACAGGTTGCGTTCGGAGTCCGCAGCCACCGGCCCGTAACCGGGTAGAACCGCAACCAGACGTGCGATCGCGAACAGCACCAGGGCCACCAACCCCACGATCACCGCGAAGGCGGCCGAGATCATCGTGGCGAGGGCCAGAGGTGCCGCGCCGAAGCGTGGTGTAAATCGGGTACATCAGGATGACGAGGATGAGGGCGAGGAACAAGGGGGCAGCGAACCAGGTGAGTTCACGGAGCCCGAAGATGGTGACCACGATTCCGATGATCACGATGAAGACCGTCACGGCGCGCGGCGCAGGCGCTGTGCTCGGCGGGGGTACGACCGTCGCGTTCGTGGACTCTGGCGCTGCCGACCCTGACGAGCGACGCCTTCGCAGCGGGTGACCTCGTCGCTTCATCAGATGATCTGACTCGCAGGGCCGATCAGAGACTGAGCCTTCTCGACCGACTCGTCGCGTTCTTGCACCGGTACGGGTATTCGAACGATCTCTGCACGTTCTTCGTTGCCTAGAGCGCGTCTGTAGCCCAGCAGCGCCTGCGCGATCTCGCCCCCTGTCAGGTATTCGCCTCCGGCATACATGATCACGTGCATACTGCCGTTGTAGGTGAATTCTCGACGACCCGAGCGCCCCTTGCCCCGGTAAAGGGCTAGTGGTAGCCCGCGAATGTACCGGTCGAAGTTACGCGGAGTCGCTCGCCGCCACACGCGAGCAGCGCCGTGCAGCTGCAGCATCTCACGGGTCGCAGTCCAACCAGGCTTCCCAGTCCGACCGTGTCCGCGCGCGTTCGCTGGATTGTCAATACCCAGGCTCGGCATCAGGCAACGGCCTATCGTGCTCGCATGAAACATGTGACATATTCAGAAAAATCGCTTCTGATGGGTGACGACGCGGCCGACACGTTGTTGGAGTATGCGCGCCTCCTTGCGGACAACGACAGGGCGGACACGGTGACCCTGCAATCGATCAGTCCCGACGGGAACACGGTCGAAGCGTCGTTCCTGTTGACTCCGGGCACCATCCTGATGGTCGAATCAACGAACTCTGAGGTGACCCCACCTGACAACTCCGGAGTGATTGTCGATATGCGGGACCGGATTGATGCGATCACCCACCCCACCGCGGCCGTCTGTGAAGAACCCGGATCCCAGATCGACTACGACATCCCAGATCACTCCGGACCCGAAGATTGAGGACGAGATCGCCTGGACCTCAGCAACGGGAGACAGCACGTTGAGGCACGTCAGACTTTCAGCCGTTCCGGTTCGTCGCCGTGGGAGTGGTCGTCGGGGTTGGTTGGCTCGTGCACCAGGTAGAGGCCGGTTGGTGCGTTCGCGGTGTATGCCAAGGCGTCGACCCACGCACGGTTGATGGCAGGTTGGCGGCTTCCGGCGTATTTGAACGCGAGGTTGCTTCCTGTGTGCACCCACACTGAGGTGCGCCCGCCACCGGTGCTCGCGTCTTCACGCCAGGAGAATGTGAACGGTTCGCCGCGGCGAAGCTTCGCTACCATCACTAGCTGCAGGTGCGTCAGTGCACGATCCTCGATCTCAGTCTTCGGCCCACCCTCATACACAAATCTGCCCACGACACCCTCCTCATTCCTTGATCGTCCCGACCAACGAACACCGCCGCCCTCAAGCGCGTGACGCTCACGAAGTCGAAGAAACCTCCTGAGAACTGCCTACGCTCACATCGAACCCGGCGCAAGCCCTCCGCCCACACCCGTTGGGATCGGCGACGCGGCTGGGCGGACAAAGACGAAACGAGCAACGACGAAGCGAGCTTGCTGGCGTCAATCGAAGTCGGACGGGGTGTCCTCCGACATGTCCAGTGTTCCCCCTGACGGAGACTCCAGGCTGCGCGTCAAACGCCGCAGCCGGTCGACCAGCGCATCGTCCTCAGGCTCTGTCGCGTAACCATCCACACTCTTCGCGACGATCTGGCTCGCCGGACCAATGAGGAACTTCGCCGTCGTCACCGACCCATCGTGCTCTTGCACCGGTATCTCAACAACCCCAGCGCGCCCATCATCTCCCAAGGCGCGGCCGTACGCCAACAAGGCGTCAGCAATGTTGTCTCCGGTCAGGTACTCGTCTCCCGCATAGATGACCATCCGCATTCTTCCGTTCTACGACGAACGTGTGCTGCTCGGGAAAGCCCTTGTTCCGGCGACCAGCGAATGCTAGCCACCACCTACCCGCGAACGCTTCGCCGCGAACGATCCCACTCATCAGCGATGAGTGGATCGGTCAAACGATGGTTCGACTCGCACGAGCTATTGCCCACCTGGTTCGGGTGCCAGAATTTTGTGGGCCGTAGGCCTGACGGCTCGCGACTGACATTACGTAGGTGACGGCTGGTCTGGTCCGTGTGGGATACGGTCAACATATGGGCACCCTTCACTACGGTGGGTCGGAGAATCCGATCCACATCGAGGAACGCGCTCTCGCGCACCTCAAAGTCGTCGTCGCGACCAAACTTCGCCGCAACGAGTCCTTCACGCTCTCGTGGCGGCACGCCGAGGGAGACGTGTCCAACGGGCGCAGCACCATCTGGCTGCACCCGTCGATCCCGCTCCGATTCACCTTCGACGAGCCCGAGACTCCTGAGCTCAACGTCAAGTGGGTTGAAGCGCTCATGCAGTCCGCCAGCAGCTCGGGCGGCATCACCCTCATCGACGAGGTCCTCGACACCCCAGACGAATGACGTCCCAGGAACCGGGATGAATCAAACCGGACACCTGGGAGCCCCCTTCTCCCGTCTCGCCTAGATTGCCCCAGCGGACCGGCTCGCTTCACAACGTATGCCGCCGACGGATCCCACCGCGCTGGCGGAGATCCGCCGCCCCGCGCGGTTGCGTGGCTAGTCTTGTCCGGCAGGGCCCGGGACGACCAGGATCTGCTGGAACGGGACTTCGACGAATGGAGAGAGTCATGTCGGAGAATGCGAGTGGCACCGGTGGGATGCGGGCCATTTTTTGGGCCTGGATGATAATCATCGTGAGTGGGCTCACCGTGATCATCACGATCGCCCTGAGCGGGAGTTGATCGTGCAGCGCCGCATTCGTGACAACGCTCTCAGTCTTTTCTTCCTGGCATTGTTCGTGCTCGCCCTTATCGGGCAGTCAATCGCCGGGTATGTGCGCAACAACTCGGAGTTGTCCGATCATGGCCAGCCGCTGATCGACTTCTGGGCCTTCGTCTGGTCGTCGGACTTCCTCGTCGACGTCGCCGAGAACTGGCAGTCCGAGTTCCTGCAGTTCTTCCTCTTCATCGCCGCAACGATCTGGTTCGTGCAGCGCGGTTCTCCCGAGTCGAAAAAACCCGGAGACGAAGGGCCGGGAAGTGACTCCGACCAGCTGCTCGGGCACCATACTCGCCCAGATTCGCCCCTGTGGGCTCGAGTTGGTGGATGGCGCACCGTGCTCTACGGGAACTCGCTCCTCATCGTGATGGGAGCTATCTTCCTGCTGTCCTGGTTCGCGCAGTCCCTCACCGGCATGGTCGTCATGAACGAAGAGAACGCCATGCACGGCGCAGCACCCCTCACCTGGCTCGACTACGTCGGATCCGCAGACTTCTGGGACCGAACCTTGCAGAACTGGCAGTCAGAGTTCCTCGCCGTCGGCACCATGGTCGCGTTCGCGATCTACCTCCGCCAACGCGGCTCAGCCGAATCCAAGCCCGTCGGGGCACCGCACCACGAATCAGCCCTGGAGTCCGAGTGACACACAACGCTTGAGTGAACAAGCCCGTGCCGCTCCGCACGCTTCCGGCATACGCTGAGCCCGTGAGCCCGGACCCCGCTAATGCGCGGGTCTGGCGAGAACACGGTCAGGCCCGTTCCGGCTGCGCTGCGTCCTGAACGGCGTGAGCCTGTCTTCGAGCGATGTACTCGAGCGCAGCAGACATCGATGATGCCGACACTGCAACGCCAACGATAGATAGCGACCGCCGCGCCGGGAAGTGTGCGATGGTGAGAGCACACCACCTCAGCAGTCATTTTGGTTGCGCCTTCTGGCACGGGTTTCCGTGGCGAAACAGAGGAGCCCGTCATGGGCAAATTCATCTACGAAGGTGGCGTCAAGACGGAGATCGAGGATCGCGCCCTCGCTCACCTGCACCTGGTCATCACCGCGAAGCTTCGACGCGGGGAGCCGTTCAGCTTCACCTGGAAAGAAGACCCCAGCATCGGTGGCGGCCGCACGACAGTCTGGGTCCACGCACAAAGCAACCTTGTCTACAAGTTTCACGGCAGCCGCCAACCATCCATCAACCGGGCATGGATCGACGCACTCGCCTTCACCGCCAGCGCACCCAGCGGCCTCTACCTCGTCCCGGAGCCCGACGAAGGTGCAACCTCAACAGAGCGCCTCAAAGCGTCCCCGCACGCCTGAACCACTGCTATCGGACAGGTCCCGGTGTTACTCGATCTCGGTGCGCAACCGTCGGGACTGCGGGTTCGATGAAGTGGGATTCTCGAGACCGAATGTGACAAGCCGATGGCCTGCGAAGCTCGTCCCCTCGGAGGCAGGCAATCTGGTACCACGGGCACCGTAGGTCGATCCCAAACGGGCGGGCTCAAACGCTAGCGCTCGTCAATGAAGAGCTCGGGTGAACAAGAGATCGCGTCATCGCGGACACGGGAGCGCCGCCCCCAAAGCAGTGATCGTCGAACTCCCCCAGTTCCGCCATCTGCACGCTTGGCTACAGCTCCGCTCCCCTCGGCGCTGACCTGCCCACCTATAGGAACACAGCCGACCAAGCTGCTCCTGACCCTTGACACGAGGCTGAACATCACCCGCCGACGTAGACACCCGGCAAATTCACCGGCCGCATCAACTGGCGGTTTTGAGGCCCGTCGAACTGTTGACCGATCCCTAAACGGACAGATCTATCACTCGAACTGACTACCGCCGGTTGAGGCTCGAACCTGTCCTTCGGCTGGTTCACAGCTCAGCGTGTTGCGCCTCGCCGCTGGACACCGGGCTCAGCAGCATCCTGTGCTTTGGCCTGAACCCTGACCGTGGCGTCAGCGTCTGACTCGGCATCGCGGCCGTAGCGCTCGTATGCGCCGTAGTACTCGCGGCCGTAGTACGCCGACTCGCGGGTGGTGGCAAGGGAGGGTGAGTAGGGGGTGGAGTTCACAGTCTGGGGTTTACCGCGAGCTGGCTTATGCCTTGACTGGGGTGGTGTGACCTGTCGGTTCGGTCAGGAGCGGCCGTGTGCTTGCGCCCCCGGTTCCCGATCATCCGTGTCCAGCTGAGGGCAAGGGCAACGTCAAGACGCGCACTTTATGAGAGGGACAATCAATGGATTCGGATCAGCAGTCGAGTGTTGCCGCGGCTTCTCGCGGGGCTACGCGTCGAACGGTGTTGAGGGGCGCAGCGTGGAGCGTGCCCGTTATCGCTGCCGCCGTTGCCGTTCCGCTCGCGGCTGCCTCCGTCACCACGGTAGCGCTTACGTATGAGGTGGTCCCGCTGGTTGACGTCGAGGCCCCTTACGGCTCCACAACGCTCGTCGTAACGAATACCGGCGGTGCTCCCTACTCCGGGCCTCTTACGGTCACTACGCCTGCATGGTCGGCGGTCGCGCCGTTCTCCATCGCGGGAGCGACACAGACGAGCGCTGGTCCCACCAGCCTCTGGACGTTGCCCGCAGTGACGATCCCCGCGAACCAGTCGGTAAGTGTTCCTCTGACCTGGGCCGGTCCGTTCCCGCTCGCCGCCGAGACGCAGACTTTTGCCGTGACTGCTGACCCGCTCACGGCGACGACCGCGCCGGGAGGACCCGTCAGTATTGCCTCCCCTTACCAGCTGGTGTGGGTTGCTGTGATGCCCGGCGGAGAGGGAAACCTCGTCGGCTCGCCCTCCTTCTTCTTCGGAAACACGACCGAGACTGCCGTGTCGTCGACCGTGACCACACGAACAGGTGTCTGGGCGTTCCCGCTTCCAACAGCGGTCTCACTCTCCTCAGGCGGAGTCACCTACAACGGTGCCAGAGCGCTGGAAGGCGGGCAGTTCGTCGCACGATACACCGGACTGCCCGTGTCCCTTCCAGCACGAAGCGGACGGATGCCGTTCGCTTTCAACTGGTCGGTTGCGGGAACGACCCCGACTCCCCAACAGATTCGCCAGCTGCTGGGGATCACAGCCGTCCCAGCGGTCACCTTTGCGACGTTGGGCTCAACGAACATTTATTCTGCCTACCGGTCATAGCGTTCTGGTGTCAGAATCACCCGACCCCCGGACCGGGAGGGGCCTACTTTGGATGACTTGGAAAGCCGGCAGGCGCCGTACTCCCCGCCGCCTCCGCTCGGGGGCATACCGGCACCGCTGATCGCCACGCTGCGGGCGGCGTTCGACGCAGAACAACGAGCGAGCGGAGCGCAACGCAGGAGCCACTTCCGAGCCACTCGCTCGTTGCTCGCCGCGGCTCGGGCGTGCGGCTTTTCGCTCCATGAAATCGCTAAAGCTCTCGACCGCTCCGTCAACACCATCCGCGACCGGGCAGGGGCAGACGGCGCTATGTCGTTACACGAATTCATCATCCTGGCCGGCATCCCACTCCAGCGAGCTGAGCAGTGGGTTGCCGATGGTCTCGTGCCCGAGGCACCCGCATCAGGCGACCCGATGTACCCATGCGAAGCTCTCCTCCGCGCGCTCATACTGGCGAACGCCCCGCACCCCACTGAGCAGTCGATGTCCGTGTAGCCCTGCAGGAATGGTACTCCGCTTCTCGCGATCGAGAAGTCAGATCCGCCCACCCACACCAGCTCTCCGCAGCGCGAGAACCAGAAGCCCTGAGAGGAACGCCGCACCGATCTCCCCCACGACCCGGCCGATGAGCGTGAGACCCATCAGCGTCACCGTCAGATGCTCTGGCGAGAAGACGCTCAGCGACAAGACGAAAAGGGCCACGCCGGCGATGACCGCTGCAAGGAAATAGCGGCTCCCCCTCTCACTTCTGGCTCCCGGCCTCGTTCTCGGCCAAAGAACGCCGTCAATGATCGTTCCAGCGAGAAGCAAAGGTACGACAACGATGATCCCGGAAGGACTTGTGGCCGCGATGAAGACCGCAGCCACACCGCTGGTGATCAAGGCAGAACCCCGTACGCGCGTCAATCGACGCGCGACGAAGGGCATCAGGCTGTGCACGCCAGCGACCAGGCCATATAGGGGCGGGGATAGAGGGGCCAGCACCGTCAACAAAGGCACAGTGATCAGGTGAAGCAGAACCTGGACTGCAGCCAGCGCACCGCAGATGAGGAGCACACGCGTCGATATCTGAGCGGGAGAAGAAGAACGAGACACGCCTAGCAACGCTACTGCCACAGGACTCGGCGAGCCACGAACCCCTGCATCCCACCCCCCTGCGGAATCTCACCACGGCTCTACAACGGAAAGCGTCACCTGCCGAGTCATTCTTCACCCGCCGAGTCTGACGAGCGGTCGCGGGCGGCGCGCGGTCAGATTGTGTCGTCGCGGGTGCCTAACTCGCTGAGCGGAAGCGAGCCGATCGGGTCGAGGGCGATGCGCTGGTCGGTGATGGTGAGTCTTTGGCAATGCACCAGCGGGTCAGTACCCATCTGCGTGGCCCAATCGTCGAGTCGGGGTCCTCGCTCATGGTTCAGCAGCCATCGGTGATCGCGAGGGGTTTCCACCCAAAGCCGGTTGGTGAGCGACCCGAAGACGAGCCCGACCACCTCACTCGCAGGCAGGGGCAGGACGTAGGAGCGGGTGTCGCCGGGCCGGAGGTTCTCGATTGAACGGCTGAGGAACGCGGAATAGATTCGCATCTCGTCGCCGGTCTCCAAGCTCCCGCCAATCACGTCGGTCGGTTGCCACTGGCCATCGCTGGCGCCAGGCGCCGCATGAGTGAGTGCCACTGCTGACAGGTGTGGGTAGCGGGCACCGGGCAACATCGAGACCAGATGAACGGTCACAACTGCCTGCCCGGATTCATCGATGACCTTCCAGCGGAGCCCGCCGCCATTCACCTTGTCGCTGCTTCTCATTCCCTGTCGACGCCACCATGTCATGCGTACCAACCTAGGCCTGTCCGACTTGCGTGTCGTCAGCGCACTCAGAGCCGCCGAGCGCGTCGCCGTTCAAACAACATCAGATGCTCATGCCGTGCTGATTGCAGCCCGGCGTCCTCCCTGTGGGGGACATCGGTCGATCAACTGCGAGGGGGATGCTGGTCGGCCAACACCTTCGTACCGTTGAGCTATGACTGAGAAAAGCAACAGGAAATCGCAAAAAGGACTAACGCTCGGCGTCGCGCTCGGGCTCGCGCTTGGGTTGGTGGTCGGGCTGCTGCTCGACAACATCGCCGTAGGACTCGGAGGCGGGGTCGCCGTCGGCATCGCTGTGGGTCTCATGGTCGATGCGAGGTCTGCACGACGATAGCGGCGGCAGAAGCCCGCAAACCGTCCCCAGGGTGCACCGACTACACGCGCAGATGAGAAGGCTCGCAACAGGGTTTTGGGCGCCGGCATTCAGACCGGGGATCCGTTCCGGTTCACGGGCGAGCTCCCCCGGGGGCGGAGGACTGGTCAACGGGTGCCTCAGGCGAGTACACGGTCCTCTTCAAGGCGCACGGCGGCACCGACGACCTATACGTGTTCGTCAATCGATCCGAGACTATTGGCTGGACCGACGGCACCCACGTCGGAGATCGTGGTGGAGAGTGGCGAGGCCACGATCAACGGCGAGACCTCGGATGGATGTTGCGCGTCGTCGCCGTTACCAGGCCGTAGGCCGTCGCAGCCGAACAGCGCTGCACATAACGGGGGCAGCCAGCTACGGAGCTTCCACGATGGTGAAGGCCACCGGGAGGGCGCCCTGCCCGGGTAGTCTGATTTGGCCAACTCTGAGGTTCAAGCACTCCGCGAGCTACCTCAGCGAGAGGGCAGAGGGACCCGGGTCGGCGTTCGAACGGCAGCATCATTCCGCGGGGTGCTACGTCGGCATCGGGCACTCGAATCGGTGCCTTGTCTCACCTATGACCGCGCGTCGCGGCCGTGGTTCTGGTCCGGCTGTGTGAAGGGGTGGTCCCGATAGATCTGGGGAACCCTCGGGACCACCGGCCGGTGTCGCTGGGGACTTCACCGGCTCGTGATCGCGCGTCACGTGCGATCTCGGCTCAACATATCGGCCGGGACCTTGGTGCGGTAGTTGCGAACAGTTGCACGCGGAATGTTTCGTTTTCTGTCACCGGTGCGGCGCTCATCGAAGCGCGGCCGACCCAGCCTTCCCGCCACACGGGTATGACTTTCGCTGCGGTGCCGGGAAAGCAAGGGGGTTATCCCATACGGGCTGACCTGGTTCTCGCTGAGGACGTGGGCGCGAAGACGCGCCCACGTCCGGCACGATCACATCAAGGAGTCACCATGACGAACCCCAACCCGAACGGGCGCGTCTTTCGTCTCACGACAGAGCCCAAAGCAGCATTCAAGACCACCGAGTTCATCGCCTACGTCGTCATCCTCATCGCGATGTTCATCGCTTCCGCGGTCATTGACGATGGTGAAGACGGCCGAGGCTTCGGCGCATCCCAGGTCTGGCTCTACACCACCATCCTCACCGTCGGCTACATGATCAGCCGCGGCCTCGCCAAGTCCGGAAAGCCGCGAGCGATGCGACAGCGACAACCGCGCTGGGGACCGCCGTTGACACCCTCCAACACGACGGGCACGGCGCAGATCACCGCATCCGCGAAGACCGTCCGGAGGGCCCGTCTGAAATCGGGACCTCCGGATGGCCCTGCTCTCCGCCTGGACGCCGTGCGTTCACCGGCGTAGCCTACCCTCAGGACCGCGGTATTGCTGAACTGGGGATGGTCTGCGCCGCGTTCTCGCCTTCCGCCGAGCGAGCACTGGGGCAGGCCGCGGAGCGGAAGGCCCCTCCCCGCCGACCAGTTCGTTCACTGTCCGATTGCACATGCCGCTGACCCGGCGCCGGAGTGACCTGCCCGAGGTCCAGACCGGATGCCGGCATTCTGACCCCGGACACTTGGGATACCTGTCTGACGCCTGACAAGCTCACCGGCGACCCGCAAGGTCGAGACGCTCGCCACGCTCGAGCGCACCTCCGCCGACGTCGCCGCCACGATCGGAGAAACACATTGTTGACCGAGAGGTCAGCAACTCCCGCACCGTCGACCCACTGACCCGGCTCTGCTTGAACCCATCGGCCGACCTGGCCGCTTGCGGACGGGTGAATGGGTCGCACAACGCAAGGGGCTATCACGTGTCTTCGTGCGTCGGTGACGATGGACGCTCACTGACCGATCGGAGGCAACATGCCAACTGGAGACGTTGAAACATTCCATCAGGATGGTGCCTGGTTCAATCGCGTGACGGGTGAGTCAGTGACGGTGGCCGGGGCGCATCGGACGAAGGCCGAAGCCGTTGCTGCCGGCCGCGGCATCGCCAGGGCCCGTCAGGTCGAGCACATCATCAAGAACGAGAACGGGCAGATCGCCGAGCGCAACAGCTACGGCAACGATCCCCGGGATGTGAAGGGCTAGACATGCCCCTCCCGGCCGAGCTGCGCCCGCCGCTGGGTGTGGCTCTCGCTCGGCCGGCTTCCGCCCTTCCTGCAGCGGACGGGATGCCGGGCGGGGCCAGATATGAGCCCAAGTGGGACGGCTTTCGCGTGCTCGTCGTCGTCGACGACGGAGTGAGTTTGTGGTCGCGCCAGGGGAAGAACCTCACGCGGAGCTTTCCCGAACTTGTGGCGGCCGCAGAAGCGCAGCTTCCTAGTGGTGTCATCCTCGACGGCGAAGCTGTCGTGTGGAGTGATGACCGACTGGACTTTGACGCGCTGCTGCATCGGCTCAGTGCCGGATCGAAAACTCGCGCCCGGATGGTGCGAGAGCAGCCCGCGTCGTACGTCGCTTTCGACGTCCTCGCGGTCGCTGGCCACGACACACGCGGTTTGCGTCTCGATGACCGGCGCGCGTTGCTAGACGAGCTGGCAGGCTCATGGTCTCCCCCACTGCACCTCTCCCCCGTCACCACCGAGGCCGATGAAGCAGCGCACTGGTTCGAAGCGCTGACCGCCTCCGGGATCGAAGGGCTCGTGGTCAAGGGCGGCGGGCAACCCTACCGGGGTGGGGAACGATCCTGGGTGAAGGTGAAGCACCGCAACACGATCGACGTGATCTGCGCCGCGGTAATAGGTGCCCGTCAGCGCCCCGAAGAGCTCGTGATCGGCCTGCCGGTCGGTGGAGAGCTGCGCATCGTCGGCAGGTCATCACCGCTGACCGCGTCAGCTTCTCGCTCGTTGGGCCGGCTACTGCACACACCCGCAGGCCAGCACCCGTGGCCCGAGCAGGTAAAGCCCGGTGCTGTCGACCGATTCAACCGAAGCGGTCGCGAACGGGTGCAGCTCACACTCGTGCAGCCTCTCGTCGTTGAGATTTCCGCCGACGTGGCCATGACCGGCTACTCCTTCCGGCACGTTGTGCGCTTCCTGCGCCCGCGTCCAGAAGTGCCCATCGCAGAGGTCGAGCCGTCCCGGACCGTGTGAGTTGACACTTATGCGTTACCTCGCACGCTTGTTTGCGGGTCATGCAGTTGGAGCTTGTGAGGGTCAGACCCTGAGAACCATTGTCGGGGTTCCA
Source organism: Microbacterium sp. PI-SA-G (assembly GCF_057215335.1). Taxonomy (NCBI): domain Bacteria; kingdom Bacillati; phylum Actinomycetota; class Actinomycetes; order Micrococcales; family Microbacteriaceae; genus Microbacterium; species Microbacterium sp. PI-SA-G. The sequence goes on along the minus strand of NZ_CM170103.1, from coordinate 3,433,846 downwards.
CACGGCAACTGCGAGCTCGCCGTGGCGCCGACCGATGCGTGTGGGTTTCGGACGGATCACAGACTGTTGATGGTGCTGGGTCGGGTGCGTTTCTCGGCGGGCTGCGCGGCCGCGGCGACCACCGGGACGGCCAGGATCAGCATGTCGAAATACGGCATCGAGCAGCTCCTTTGTCAGAGGAGGTCGGCCATGTCTTCGGGGGGCGGCAGCTCGCTCTTCCACTGCTCCGGCAGCGTGCGCTCCCGTGCGAGTTTTTCAACGCGCCAGAACGGGCCATCGCTTGCGGTGATGAGCGGCATTGCCGTGTCGAGGTAGTCACGGAAGAACACCGCCATGCCGGTCGGTCCCTCCAAGCGCAGGAACTCCCACGCTCGCCACAGGGCCTCGAATCGGCTGAGGACCTCGGTGTACTCCCACCAGCGGGGATCCCACTGGGACTGCGTGACATCGCGCTTCCAGTGGGGCAACAGCCAGTGTTCGACCCACATGTACACGTTCGGGTAGTACGTTTCGACCTCGGTCTCGTCCGGGGTCTCGTCGTCGTAGTCAGACATTCGATGCCTCCTCGAGGTGACCCGTCTGGACGGCCTGGGCCTCGTAGTAGTCGCGGCTCGCTGCGACCTTCTCCCCGTAAGGTTTGGCGGACCAGTGCTCGAGTGCGAACAGCGTTGCGGGTTGTCCTGCAGGGATCATCACCGCGCGGCCCCGCGGCATCGCCGCGAGCTCCGACACGTCGAAGATCCGCTCACGGCTGATGCTGGTCGTCGTCGACCTGGCTCCCCGCTGTTGCGTGCTGGTGCGGTGAACCACGTCATGGTCACCGATCAGCTGCGACAGGTGCGGGAGGAACTTGTCGTCCGCGAGGCCGCTCCCGGACGCGCGAATGTTCGCGGCGCCCCAGAGCTTGTCCATGCCGTTGACCCCGAACGCCTCGACGCCCTGCTGCCAGGACTGGAAGAACGTCGAGATGATGATGCCGCGGCTGCCGTAGTGCGAGTAGACGTCGGGCAGGTCCCGCCACCGGCACACGTTCGCGGCCTCGTCGAGCACGGCCATGAGCGGTGTCGCGAGACGGCCGCCCGGCATCCGGGAACCGACTTCCTCGGCGGCTGTGAGCACAGCCATGGTCAACGCACCGGTGATCGCCCGGGCGCTGCCACCGCCCTCGCGGGAGATCGCGTAGACGGTGCCGCTCGAACGGACGAACTCGTAGGGGTCGAAGTGCGGTCGCCCCTCGGTATCGGTGATCCACGGGAGCACCTTTTTGTTCGCGAGTACGCCGCAGATGGTACGCATGGTGCCGTAGATGCCGTCACGCTGCTTCTCCGTGAGCGTCTGGGTTTTCGCGAGTCCCATCGCCTGGGTGTAGTCGTCCTCGACGAGCAGCACCGAAGGATCTCCGATCTCCGGATCCTTGCCGCTGGGATCCATCGCCCACAGGTAGACATCGGTGATCGGGCGACCGCTCACCGCGGCGGTGAGGAACAGCCGGGCGAGGGTCTCCCGCCCCGCGGGTCCAAAGTATGCATCTTCCTTCGAGTCAGCATCCACCGCGGCTGATACGAAGACGTCGACGAGTTTCTCGGCGCGCTCGAAGTTCGTCACGAACGACAGCGGGTTCCACCACCAGGTCGGTTCCGCGCCGATGATGTCCTGCACGTCATGAATCAACACGCGCCCGATCTCCGACCGTGGACCGCGGGTCAGGTCGACGATGTCACGCTTGTTCGATGTCGCGAACACTGGACCCTGTGTTTCGAGGATCTGGGGCACGCACACGCAGCTCGTCTTACCCGCGCGCGGACCCATGAGCCAGATCTGCACCCACTCCCAGGTGCCGAACAACAGCTTGCCGGAGGGAACATGCCGACCCAACGGCACACCGCAACCGGCGCCACCGGCGCCGAGGCGGGCGGCGTCTTCCGCGACTTTCTTCTGCGTCATCTCCTCCAGCTCGCGGATCTGCCCCATCGAGGCCGCCTTGTGATCGACGCGGGAGCCGGAGGACCGGCGCCGCAGCGCCAGCGTCGCGATCGCCGCGAGCGTGACTCCCAGGGCCAGGAGGCCACCGATGAAGATCACGACCTGCAGGGGCGTCGGCGACAGCCGACCGGTGAGCACGGCGCGGAGGACGGTGAACGGGTCCCGCCTGCTGAGCTCGTCGACCGCGGGGTTGGTCAGGGCCGCCAGCCAGCCGAGCATGCCGACAAACATCACGACAGCGACCAAGGCGCCGAGCAATCCACCCGGTGTCGGCTCCCATGGGCTGTGCTCGCCGGTTCGGGCGCATCAGGCGGCCTCCTCCAGTGTCTCGGTGACGCGGACGGCATTCTGGCGGAAACGCTCGGCGGCATCTGTCCATGCCCGGTTGGTGTTGTTCACGTCCATCTCTGCCGGCGTGAGTTCCAGCTCGAACGGGGTCCCTGGCTTCTTGCCGATCTTGAGCAGGAACTTCCCTCGCCCAGGCGGGATCGCCGGCTGGCCCGTGTGCGGGTTTAGGGAGCCGTCGGCGCTCCAGTCCATGATCATCGCCTTCTCGCGCGCTGACATCGTGAACACCTGTTCGAGGTTGCCCATTTCTGACTGCGCCAGCCCGCCGATGAACACCATCGCGGAGCGGGCAACGAAGCCCCACGCGATCGTCGTCAGCTCGTCGGATGACAGCTTGAGGTCATCCATCGTGTGGGTGATCATCGCCTGCGCGATACCGCGTGCACGGTTCAGACGGGTGAGCGCGTCGACGAAGAACACCATGGCGGAGCTGGCGCGGAGCATGCGCCACAGCTCATCCATGACGAGGAAGTAGTGCCGGCGAGAGCGCAGCTTCGCATCCGCGAGGTACTTCTCTGCGTCGACGACCGCGGACCCGAACGACCAGGTCACTGCCTGCACCGCGGCCTGGAGCGTCAGGTCGCCGTCATCGATCGATGACAGATCGAACACGACCGGCCTGCCGGCCTCGATCTGCACGGTGCTGTCGCCGTCAAAGATCGACCCGTACACACCGGACGACGTCAACGCAATGAGACCGTCGACCAGCAGCTCCGTGCGCTCCGCGTACCGGTCCGCGTCCCCGCGGTCCTGAGCAATTGCCGTCAGGCGCGGGTGCCGATCACGGACCAGGCGCACCAGGTCACTGATCCGCGGCTGCCGGCCCTCCTTCTTGATGTCGAATTCCTCATCGAGGATACGCAGACCCTCCACGACCATGGAGCGCTCTTTCTCACTGATCCGAGCATCCCGGCCGAGCTCCAGCAGGCCGATGACGAGAGTGGACCGCCGCCGCTTCATAGCGTCGATCGCTTCCCTCCGAGGGGCATCGCCGCGCACGTCGTCGTCGGGGATCCGCGCCAGCTCGCGCAGCAGCTCGCTGAAATCGAGGATGTTGATGGTCTCCTGGCCAGGTCCCAGATGGAACACCTGACCACCCTGCGCGTCGATCAGATCGACGTAGTCCGGTTTCGTGTCGCTGAGCACCATCGGGATGTGTCCCCACGCCTCGAGGACGGTCACGATCCGCCGCACAAGAGTCGATTTTCCGAGACCTGGGCGGCCGAGAACGAAGCACGAGGGCTGGTTGATCAGGTTGGCGAGGAACCAGCTGATCGGGTCCGCACACACGACGGTGCCTTTCAGCAGGTTCTTCCCGAGCGGGACGCCCACGGGCAGGTCGCTGGACCCGGCGATGAACGGCCACAGGCCGCACACCTGGACCGTGGTCCCCTGAGCCTCAGGCAACGGCTCAATCCACGGCATCCGGCCGGTGCCGCTCGTGCGCCACCCGCGCCGACCAGCCCTACCCAGTGCGCGGCGCCGCTGCGTGCGCGTGCGGTCGAGGAACTGCAGCCACCGTTGCAGCGGGGTCGCGGCCGGCGGCCGCATTCTCCGCTCCAGTCGCTGCGCTTCCCGCGGGGTCAGCCGCAGCTCCCCCGGGTCTGCATCCCGTCGCTTCTGTGCTCGCGTCATAGTCATTACAGCCAGTCCCTAATCTGATCGGGCAACGTCATGTGCTCCGGGAGCACCACACCCAGGGGCAAGCCCGCGAGGAACGCGACATCCTCGTTACCGAACGCCTCACGGATCTTGAGCCGAGCCTGGTTTGTCAGCGACGGGATGACCTTCTCCAGCCGGGGGAACTCGTCGTTCGTTCGGCACGTCGTGGTGATGATCATGCCGAACCGCGTGAGCCCAGCGCCGGCAGCTTCTTCTTCGGCTGCTTTGTTCGCGAACCGGATTCGGTTCTTCTGCCGCGCCGTCGCCCGCTGCTTCGTCGACGAGTTGAATTGCGCGTTGTTGATCTCCGCCTCAATCACGTCCGGGGCATCCCCGGCCGGGATGGGACGGTACAGGATCGTCACCCGCTTGCGGAGGACGCCCTTTGTCGGCTCGAATGCGCGGCGCAGCGCCGTCGCGTAGAACTTCGACCGCGGACCTTCGTACATGGTCCACGACTTCGACACGCCCCGGTCGTGGTAATACCGGTCGTACTTCGCTTCAGCGAACGCCGGACCCGCCTCCTCCCAGGTGAGGCCCGTCCCGCCCTCCTGGCGGGCCTGCTCCACGCGGGCGGCCACCGTCGGGTCATACGCCACACGGGTGAAATCGACGATGTCCTGCGCCGTACACGCCTGCACGGCGTTTCCGGCACCGGTCATCCCGAGAGAGGCCAGGAGGACGGGGAGACGGTTCCATCGCGGATCCAGCGGCGTTCCAGCCGGCCGAACTACCGTTGCCGCTCGAGGACAGAGCCCGTCGCTGTCCACGTCCGCCGTCGACGCGCCGCCCTGGCCCGCCGACTGTGACGCGGCGGCCGAAATGCCGGCCTCCGTTGCGGCCGCCGCACCGGCGCCGCCTCCCGCTATCACCACCACCGGCGGCAGCACCACCAGCTGCCGCCGTTGAGGCACCGCCAGCGGCAGCTCCAGCTCCGCTCGCCCAGTCCGGATGGAGGGCGGCGATCCACAGTCCGCCACCCGCCGAGAGCAGGTCGTTTCGCGCCGCTTTGATCTCCACGCCCCTGCACGCTACGCACGTGTCGAGAGCACCGTGGACGCGACGGCGGCCGATCTTAGCGTTTGCGGGCACGTATACGACCTCTCATGACTGCGTGGACCAGGGTGACGTCTCGAGCGTGCGGACGATCCGACCTCCGGATCGAACCAACCAGTCGTAGCAAAGCAGCTACAGCGACGGCCCGACCCTCTGCACTCCGATGCGGCGGGCTCGTTCCTTCTCAGGTTGGTGGGTCTGGGCGAGGTTCTGTGCCCGGTCGAGGGCGGCGCGAGCGCGGGTGGCGTCGATCGTCTGCGCCTCCGCCTCGGCGGGCGCCCCGAGCGGTGGCGATCCGGTGACCCCGTAGCGGTCGCGGTATGCGGCGATGGTGCGGGCACCGTAGCGCCATGCCCGGGCCGCTCGTGACTGCTTCGGTTGCGTGCCGAGCTTCGTGATCCACTCGTGTTTCTCTGTGAGTGCGGTGTCGAGGAGGGCATCGGCGCGGTTCTCGATGAGGTCGCGCCGCTCGGTCAGAGCCCGCCGCATCTCGGACGGCATAATGCCGGTGGCGTCGGGGATGAGACCGGCAATCAGGCGCGGTGCTCTCCGGGAGCGGCCGGCGCCTGCTGGGCGGGAGGTCGCTTTGGCGGCGCGGTCGTGCAGGACGGCGGCGATGTCTTCGGCATCTCCGAACCCGCGCGCTCTGACCAGGCGTGGTAGCAGGGTCTGGATGTCGTGGTGGTTTGCCTCTGCCCGTCGCAGCTCGGTGGTCAGTGGCCCGAATGCGGGTGACGCGATTGCGGCCTCGGCCTGGGTGTCGCTGAGCCCGGAGGATCGGATGAGGGCGGCCCAGCGGTCGTGTTGAGCGGCGGCGGCCAGGGTTTCGTATTCGGCGGCGAGCTGCCCGATCGAGGCCCAGGTGTCGTGCTCGGCGGTGATGGTTTCGTGCGCGGAGAGCTCGGCGCCGACGTGCTGCAGCACCCCAACCAACACCGACCGAGCGGTTGCCTCGGTATTGTCGCCGGGGTGCGGGCCGTCGTGGGCGGGGTCGGGCTTGTCGACGGCGACGTAGGCGATGTTCTCCTCTCGGCCGCGGGTCATGGCGACGTAGAACGTCTCCCTGGTCATCGACGCATCGCCGAGGACGTGCGCAGCGTCCACGGTGATGCCCTGCGCCCGGTAAGAGGTGACGGCGTAGCCGAGGTCGAGGTGTTCTGCCGCGTACTCGACGGGAACCACCACCGACCCGCCCCACCTGCGCCCTGCCCGCCGGAGGGTGAGGGCGCCGTCGTCGCGAACCTCGCTGACCGTCCATCTGTCGCCGTTGCGGACCCAGGACCGCCCAGCGCGCAGGCGACGGTCGTTGCGGCGGGTGATGACGCTATCACCGGCCGCGGCGCGGGTACCGTCGCGCAGTTCGACCTCGCGGCGTGCGTTCACGGTGCCGTCGAGGATCAGATCAGCGCGCGCTCTGTTGTTGAGCGCCTGGACGGATTCGTTGGAGTCGGTAACGAGGACGCTGGCCCGGCCCGCGAGGGTATCATCGCGCCATGCGGTGTAGGCCGCATCAATCATCGCCTCGGTATCACCGCCGATCACGCGGCGGTGCTTGGCGTAGGTGTCGATGACGTCGGTGCGCCCGTGCCGCAGGCCGAGTGAGGCGGTCTTCTCCCACGGGTTTACGAACCTGTGCACGTCGACCAGCTCCGGAGCGTCGTCGCGGTCCTGCACGAGGAGGGCGAACGCGCCTCCGGCGGTGACGGACTGGAGCTGCGCGTGATCCCCGACCAGCAGCACCTTCGCCCCGGCCTCCGCCGCCAAGGTGGTTATGCGGTCGAGGAAGATAGTGCCCGCCAGCGACGCCTCATCGACGATAACGAGCTGCCCCCTGCGGAACGTCCCGCCGGTACGGTCGTGGGTGTCGAGCCACTTGGCCGTGTTCTCCGTCTGGACACCGAGGTCGTCTGCGAGCACCTGCGCGGCGACCGCCGATGGCGCGAGTCCCACCACGCTGCCGCGCCCGTGTTCCTGCTCCCACGCCCGCCGCAACGCCGACATCGCCGTCGTCTTCCCCGCCCCAGCCGGGCCCACCAGCACATCGATCACGCGACCGGAGACCGCGATCTTCGTCAATGCGGCCGCCTGATCGCTATTGAGCACCTGGCCCTTTCTGTTCGGGCGCTTCGTGATGCTTTCGACGGTCGTCATCGGCACGGTCGGGGCGATGGTGGTGCGAGCGCGCTCGAGAAGACGGTCCTCGGCCGCCAGCAACACCTCGGAGGAGAACAGCGCCGAGTGCTTCGGTCGGAACACCGATGTCCCGTCCGGCCGGCGGAACGCCGCCGGGGTCCATGCGAGTTCCGGCGGGGTCAGGCGCAGGGACGCGACCTCGGCGGCGTCCACGACCAGGCCGACGATGGCTTCTCGATCCTCGGTCGATGCGAACCGGTAGCCCATCGTCTCCCGCGCGGCCTCCGCGGTGAGATTCCAACGATGCCAGGTAGAGCGCTTCTCACCGACGGCGGTCACCACGTCCTGCCCGAGCGATCCGATCGCATCCAACGGCACGTCGCCGGCGCGCAGCAGCAACGGGTCCTCGTTCGCCGTCACGCCGCGCGCCCACGACGTCGCATCCGACCCGAGCACCCGCCCGGCCCGTTCCCGCCAGGATGCGGTGAGGTCGGCCAGCGACCGCACCTCCTTTGCTGGGCGGGTGGAGAGCGTAGCCCGGGCGCGGATCTTCATGATCGTCGTCGGTGACGGCCGGCCCCCATGTGCCTCGACGTACTGTCCGATGAGGCGATCGGTCTCGGCGTCGATGTGCCGGGCACGGGTGGAGAACTCAATGACCAGCGCCTCCGGCACCGCGGCGACTGCCCATGCCGGGTTCCGGTCGCGGCCCCTTTCTCGCGCCTCCCACGAGACACCGAGCATCCGGGTGAGGTGGTCAGCGAAGACGGCCTGGTGCAGTTCGGAGAGAGTGACCACGGCGGCGTGCATCGGCCGCCCGTCCAACGACCGCCACTTGTTGTCGAGGACGGTCTGCACCTTGTTGCTGATAACGACATGCGTGTGCAGGTGCGGATCACCCGCCCTCGAGTCGTAGTGATCGAACGCCGTCGCGATCAGACCGCGGACATCAACCTGCGCAACCGCACCGTCGCGACCGGTTGCGCCCGCGCGGGTAGCTGCAACCTCCCGCTCCATGAACGCAACCACCTCCGCAACCGCCGCATCATGCGCATCCACGATCAACGCCTGCGTCCCCGCATCCGCGACCGCCCACAACACGCTCGCAGACTTCGGGACCGAGAACGTGAAGTCGAACCCCGCCACCGCCCGCCGCGACCCACGATCCGCCTCCTCCACCTCGATGGCGGCGACGGCCTCGGCGCGTGATGTCGGTTCGAGAGCTGTATCGAGTGCCGCGGTGCGTTCCTCAATCCGCTCGGCAACGCCCCGGTAATCGGGGTAGGCGCGGCCGAGCGGATCACCGGTGATCGGGTCACGGCCCACGCCGACCAGGAGCTGGAGCTGAGCTTCGGCAACCTGATCGCCCACGCTGATCCGACCGCCGCCGAGCGTGGCGACGCCCGTGCCGAGCCAACGGCCAGGCGGGGTACCCTCGGCGTTGTAGTACCGGGTCAGCGGGGTGGAAAGCGACCTGTCGCCGTCGCCGGCCGCAACGGTGCGCAACAGGTACTTATACCCGTCGCCCGCGCTCATCACCCGCATCGAGACCGTCACCCAGACCGCCTCCCTTCCTCACTCGGGAGGTGAGCCGATGCGGCCGGTTCACAACAGATGCGATCCGTCAGCGTCCCCCTCGATCTGCAAGAGGCGTGGCAGCTGATCAGTGCGCCAGATCAAGGCGCCTGAAGATGCACGCGGGCTCATCTCATATGCTCCGCGCTGAGGGGGTGATGTTACTAACGCGCACGCGCTGAATGATCAACGCCAAACTGCAGGCACGGAGATCGCTCTGCTTCAGTCAACGACCGCTGTTGATAGCCAGGCGCTGACACTCGAACGCCAACGCTCAGGGTCAGAATTCCATGCCAGCGAATGGCCCGCCTCGAACACAACTAGTTCGACGAAGCCAGGACGGCGATCCCGGAGGGCTTGAGACACCGCAGGGGGGACCGAATCGTCCCGATCGCCGTGCAGGATCAAAGTCGGCACGGTGAGTTCTCGGGCTCGCTCGATCCAGTCCATCTCCCGAAGCGAAACGGCCCCCGGCAGCCCGGCTATACGAGCGAGCGGATCAAGCGTCAACCAGGGCAACGAGAGACGGCCCGCCACAGCAGGCAGTCCGCTTCGTACACAATTGGCCTCGATCACCTCGATCCAACTGAGCACTGGAGAGTCCAGTACCAGCGCGGTTATCACCGTCGCAGACCGCATCCGATCGGCAACGCGCAGAGCAATGGCAGCGCCCAACGACCATCCAAAGAGAACGATCCGCTCAGCGCCCTGTTTGACGGCATAGTCGACAGCAGCCTCGACATCGTCGGCCTCCGAGTAGCCCAGCGTTGAGCGACCCTTCTCAACGCTCGGCCCCTCACCGTCATTGCGGAAGCTGACGACGAGCGACGTCCAGCCAAGCTCAGCAGTCACCTGCACACCGCGCAGCGTTCCTCGTCGGCGCCCGCCCATGCCATGGACGTGAATCGCCCATGTCGCCGCGCGGTGCTCGCCGTCGGCGAGCCATGCCGGGGCCGGACCCGCGGGCGTAGTGATGAAGACCTCCCGCACGCTGAGGCCCGCTGCCGCGGGGCCATCGAAGTAGATCCCGCTCCACGAAAAGGATGCCCCCAGAGATGGGAGTCGGTCGAACGCGGCGTGCGTCACAACCCGAGCGATCTGGCCAGGCCCTCGATCGATCACTTCGTCGGAGACTCGTACCCACTCTCCCGTTTCGAACCACAGGCTGAATATGCCTGGCGCGGCCGTGGAGCGAGTGCGGTTGAGAATCAGCAAACGCCGATCCTCGTCAGTCTCGATATCTCGAAGTCTCAAGTCGAAGGTTCGAGACCCGACCGCCGACGTTAACTTCCGAGCGAGGATCCAGCCGAGGCTCATCGCACCCGCACCGAGGAACACCATGCTCGCTACAACGATGCGCCTCATGTTCGATCTCGTTCGTCGGGAGAGCGCGGCGCAACGACCGCGGGTTTTCCGTTGGCATCTGCGCCGCTGCTCCCGAGGAGGTGACGTTCCGCCTGCTCGAGTAGCGTCTCTTCCGCTTTGGTGACCTCGAACGCAGTACGCGGGTCGATCATCGCGTCTCTGATCTCGACGATCTCACGGTGGAGGCGGCTTTCTTCGTCTTCGATTTGCGATGTCGAAGACTGCGCCCTGCTGAGACCTGGCCGCACTCGCACAGCCTGATGCCACAGTGAGTCGAGTCGCTGCAACATCTCGGCCGTTCGCGCGCGACGAACCCGCTCCTGCAAGTTGCGGACCATCGGCTGCACGGCGAAGCCCGCACACAGAAAAAGAAAGGCGAGGAGAGACAGCGGCCCGTACGCGGCACTGACGGAGCGCATGAATTGAAGATTGCCGGTAACGTGCGCCAGATCCATGGTGATCACGGCGACGCTGAGCGCGATACCTGAGCTCGAGCCGATGAGAAGCAGCAAAGCGGGAATCAGCTGCGCTCCTTTACCGATGCGGAACTGCCTCATCGCCAATGTGAGCATCGCACCCAAGATGATCCCGCAGTAGGTGAACATAATGATCGAGTACGCCGCGACCCACGGCTGCGCACCGAGGTCGCGCATGAAGGTCACAGTCGTCGCCCCGCGATCGATGAGGAAGAACGCCATTGTTGTGCCGACGAGTGCGGTGAACAATGCGGGGCGACCGACCGCTGCGCGCACCAGCCGCGGACGGTACTCGCCAGCCTTCATCGCCGCTCGTCCGAGGAAGAAGAGCCCGATGATCAGAAGGCCATCCGAAAACAGCATTCCGTAATTCGTCGATCCCAGCAAACCATCGACGGCGACGTAGACGGCGTCGACGTTGAGTGTCATGGCGACAGCGATCGTGAGAGCAGCGTGGGTAATACTGCGGTCCGTCCGCCGGCGGCGAAAGATGAGCAGGCTCGCCACGAGCACCCACAAGAGCGTCGCGATGAGCGTCTGGATCATCCGAAGATTTCCGAATAACGAGACTCCGCGAAGACAGACCCCCGAATACCCGCCGCGAGCCGGTCTGCCAGTGACTCGGCTGCAATCTCGGTGTCGGTGTCGAAATCCTGGCGTCGGAGTAGACGCGCTCTGGTGTGCGGTGGGATGTCTGGCAGCAGAGCGTCCACGACGGAACATTCGTCGCCGTCGCAGTGTCCGAGCAGTATGTGAGCGAACTCGTGGAGCACGAACTGTTGTTGATGCAGGACCGAGTCGCTGTGCGCATGAAGGATCACGTCCTCTGCTCCGGTCGTTAGCCAAATCGCGCAGACGCCATCATGGTCGCCCAACGCACTCAGCTCGACGACACGGAGCCGCCGTCGTCTGCGCCGTCTCACAGCGCTAAGCAAGTCATCAAACGTGAAGACGCTACCCAGGGCGAGATCCGTGATGGCCGTCGTCACGGCCTCATCAATATTCACGGTGTGCTCACTCTCTTCGAGGGCATCTACCGGCGCCCACTCCGCTTCGCGGGACGTCGTCACTACTCGACTGCGTGCGCCATTTCCTCATCCAGGAACTTACTGATGGCTTGGAGTGCTCTCGGCGAGATATCTCCAAGGGTGCGAGCCGCGTAGGTCTTGACCTTCGCAGCGCGCATCGAGCGCACAAGGTCTAGCTGCGCGCTAACTTTTGCTGGGACCGCGGCCCCGTCCGCGCCCAACAGGAAGTCGGCGTCGACGTCAAAGAATGCCGCCAGCCCCTCAAACACCTCCGGGTCTTGCACGTACCGGTGGCCGTTCACCATGTAGGTCCAGCGCGATCTCGACAGGTTGGTGCCGCGGTCACCCAAGTAGGCGGCAATCTGCGAGTACGTCGGTTCGGCACCAGACTCCGCAATCGCGACGTCAAGCAGTAGCCGCAGGCGTTTCGCGAGATCCGCTGCCGCATCCTTGCTCTCGTCTTCGGCCATGCTCGCAGACCTCCTTTGTGCATGCTCAATCTATACGTTGAGCATGACCAAATCAACAGTTGCGCATGCTCAACGTCGATGTTAGAACTAAGACCCCAGGCGGTTTGAGCATGCTCAACGCTCGTGACGTGGCGTGACCGCACTCCTGCTCAAAGGGAGGTGAACGATGCCCAGAATCAGGACGATGACGATTGCGCGCTCTGCCAAGCTCGCGCGCAACGAGCGTGCACGAGCCGTGCGGCCGCATCTCTCATCGTTCTCTCGCGGGCGCGCGCGCCCACCTCTCTGGTGTGTCGCCGCGCCCCTCCCGGTCGTGGCGTCCCAGAGAGGAGGCCATCCGATGGTCGCGACCGAAGATCGTCGCGCAGCGCGCGAAGCGAAGCTTGACGAGGTCCACGAGAAGCTGGCGGATGCCGTCGGTCGGCTTGTGTCTGGGGACGATTGGGCGAAAGTCCTCACCTTCGCGGCCCGATTCCGCAGCCGCTCCTTCAACAACACCTTGCTGATCTGGATACAGCACTCCATGGCGTACGAGGCAGGACTCGTATCGGAGCCGATGCCGTCATACGTCGCCGGGTACAAGCAGTGGCAGAAGCTGGGGCGCCAAGTGGAGACGGGCCAGCCCGGCTATCAGATCCTCGCCCCCGTCACCGGTCGCTTTGCTTCATCAAGTCCATCTGATCCGGCGTCGTGGCGACGACTCAATCGGTTCGAGAAGCCGCGTCCCGGCGAGATTGTGCGCTCGAAGATAATCGGTGTTCGCCCCGCGTACGTGTGGGATGCCTCCCAGACTTCCGGCGACGCGTTTCCGACGCCGCCGACGCCGACTCTGCTGAAGGGCGAGGCTCCATCCCGACTCTGGGAAGGCCTCGCTCAGCAAATCACCTCTGCCGGGTTTGCTGTACTCGATGTGGAGCACGAGGACATGATCTTTGGCGCGAACGGCGTCACGGACTACACCGAGAAGACGGTCAAGGTCCGCAAGAACATGGATCCCGCAGCGCGTGTGAAGACGCTCGCCCACGAACTCGCTCACGTGCTCATGCACGGCCCGGATCAGGATGTAGTGAGACGGCATCGTGGTATCGGCGAGGTGGAGGCCGAGTCGGTCGCGCTCATGATCGGTGCCACCCACGGCATGGATACCAGTGGCTACACGATTCCGTACGTGTCGACCTGGGCAGCGCAGGTGGACGGGCAGGAGCCAGCCGAGATCGTCCGCGCAACGGGCGAACGGGTCCGCGCCGCTGTCATGAGAATTCTGGACCGGCTCGACACGGAGATGCTCGGCGACGGTACCCTGCCAGGACTTGAACGTGCGTCGACGCGGACCGGTGCGCCCATCTCGAACCGCGCGAGCCATGTACCGGTGACCTCGACGGACGCGCAGCGTGCGGCTCTGACCGAATCGCGGACGCTGCGATGAACGCCGCCGCGTTCGCTCAGACACTCGATGGCTCGGGCCGCGGGCTCTCGACAGCTGAGAGCGCGCTCGCTTACGCGGCTCACGGCATCCCCGTGTTCCCGTGCGCTGCGCGCGGGAAGCGCCCCGCGGTGGCTGGAGGATTTCACGCCGCCAGCACGAACTCTGTGCTGGTGCGGCGATGGTGGACGGCGGTACCCAGCGCGAACATCGGAATCCCGACCGGCGCCGCATCGGGCCTCGTCGTGGCTGACGTTGATGTGCACTGCCCCGTCGATGGCTACGAAGCGTTGGATCGCGCGCGAGCCGAAGGTCTCGTGGACGGCTGGACTGCTGCGGTGAGAACCCCGTCTGACGGTTTGCATGTGTACTTCCCCGCGACGAGCGGGTCGGAGCAGCGGTCCTGGCAGTGCGCACGAGCGGGCATCGACTTCCGCGGCGACGGCGGTTACATCATCGTTCCGCCGTCAAGTCGAGTGATCGACGGGCGTCCGCTGTGGTATGAGGTCCTTCGGCTCGCCAGTGAAAGCGTGCATGGGTTCAACGCGGAGCGACTTCGCGACTTCCTCGATCCTCCCCACAGGCTGGATCAGGCCCGTAGCGGCGAGTCGGCGATCCGATCGGGCGATGTGCAGCGTCTCGCCGAGTGGGTTACTCGGAGGCAGGAAGGCGAACGTAACCACGGGGTCTTCTGGGCCGCTTGCCGGATGGCGGAGCAGAGTGTTCCCCCGTTCGAAGCGCTCGATGCGCTGACGGCGGCCGGTGCGCAGGCCGGGCTCACTGAGCGCGAGGTGACGACGACCGTCCGCTCTGCCTACCGAAGTGTTCAGGGCGCACCGGCCAGGCAGCTAGCTCCTGCGTCGTCGGCGACACCACACAGGCCATCAAGTGGCACAGAGTCACGGGCACTGGCATGAGGAATATCGGGGGGCGACGGGTGGCCGTCATGACAGCCGTCGCGGGCACGGTATTCATCGCCGCCGGAGCGTTCTGGCTGTCATTCACCTCGCTTGCGGACCTTGCCGCGCGCTCAGGAATCGGCGACGGGCAGGCGTGGGCATGGCCGCTCATCGTCGACGGGGTCATCGTCGTCTCGACTGTCGCCGTCGTCGCCCTCGCCGATGCACGAGCCGCCTGGTATCGATGGACGCTCCTCGCGGGCGCTGCGGCAGTATCCGTGACCGCGAACTCGCTTCATGCCGTCGTCGCCGCCGATTCAGACGTGCCCGGCTTCCTCGCCGCAGCCGTCGCAGCCGTGCCACCGGTGGTCTTGCTTGCGATCACTCATCTGACGGTGCTCCTGATCCGCGCGCCAGAAACCGTAGGTCCGAGCGAGTCGGTGACGTCGGTCTCGCCGCAGGAGCGCGCAACGGCATTTCGGGCGGAGGGATGGTCGAACAAGCGGATCGCCCGCGAACTTGACGTTCACCCGTCGACGGTGGGCCGCTGGTTCGCCAGCGCACCTATCGAGCAGGAACGGATGGACGCCGCATCCGCCACATCCGAGGAGGGACCGCCATGAACGAGATCGAGAACGAAACGACGCGCATCGCTGATCGAGATGGCGACAGCGTCGCGACCGTGCCCGAGACCGTCGAAGCAACAAGCATCCGCCGTCGCCATCGCGCCGCGACACTGGATCCTGCGTCATACCGCGGCCGCGGCGTCGAGTGGGTGCGCCCGACAGATCTGATCGCACACGGCGGTTCCCGCATGGCGGGAGCGGGCATCACCTTCCAAGCTGAGCTACATCGACGCACCCGTGCGGCGACGACGACCAGCATCCGCGGCATTGCGGAGCGGGCGCGACGGCTCCCGCCCGTGTCCGCGTTCGGACACGGTTCCTCGCGACGCGGAGCAGAGCGCGGCGCGGTCGGCGCAGCCTGAACAACAAAGCGTGAAACGACCTGATGGGCACTTCACCGGCATCCAAGACCCCCGCAGCTGGGAGCGCGTGCGCACCTGCGTGTCAGGAGGTGCCTTCGACATGACCCATCACAGCTCACCGGCGCGCGAGGATTACAGAACGAGCGAAGGGCTGCGCGCCCTGCTCAATCGCCTGCATCACGCGGGTGCTCGCGCCTGGGCGCACGACCGCGTTGCCGCTGATCTCGCCGTGTTCTCGGCCGAAAAGTACGGCGCCTTAGCACGTAAGCACGGCCTCGACCCCTGGGAGGCAGCGTCGGCAGCATTCGATGTCATGCGAACCCGCTCCGCACGAGAAGCAGACGATCCGTGGGCCGTCGTCACTCGCGGTGTTCAAATCACCTGCATCGCCGAGGAGCGCGGGCAAGGCTTGCTGTGCGCGACTCACCAAGCTCGCCGCCCGCACGTCTCCGCGTTTCACGACCCCGAACGGTTCGCCGATCGAGAGACTCCGCTGGCCGATTACCATCCGGCTTTCCACGTCCGAGACGACTATCCGAGCACTCAAGACGACGATGCCTCCGGTGCACCCGAGGACGTGGACACTGCCCAGCGTGCGATCGAACTGTCGATCGTCCTGTTCACGACATTGGGATGGCCGGAGAGCACTGCGCGCGCAGCGATCGAGTACGTCTGCGCCGCGGTCGCGCGGGCCGGGTCTCGACAGAGCGCCTGCGAGCTGCTGCGCCGCGACAAGCACGCCCGAGCGCTGCTCGATCTGCCTGCCGGCTCGTGGGCGGCACTGCTGCGTGTGCTGCTCGGGCATCCACATCCTGCATACCGGTCGACCAGCACCGGTCGCGGCATCCTGTTCCGTCTGATCATCGGCGACTCGCTGCCCGCATTGCTCGGTGACGACGACTTGGTGATGACGATCGCGATGTCCACGCCCACGCACGGGGGCAAGCGATGAGCACGGACCACGGGCATATCGAACTGGAACGGTCGGTCGACTCCATTCGCGTCGGGCGACGCCACCGGACGGAACTCGGCGACCTCGCCTCGCTTGCCGCGTCAATCGAGCGGGACGGCCTGCTGCAACCGATAACCGTCACGCCAGAAGGGATCCTCGTCTGCGGTGCACGGCGACTGGCCGCGATCAAGCAACTCGGGTGGCTGCACGTCAAAGTGTGGGTGCGTTCGGGCATCTCGGGAGACCTTGGGTACCTGCTTGCCGAGCAAGACGACAATGTGCTCCACAAGCCGCTCACTCAACTGGAGAACGCGACTCTGTACCGAGAGATCAAGACGTTGATGGCAGAGGATGCCGCTCGCCGCCAGGAAGCGTCGCGCTTCAGCAGGGAGAACCAGCCCGGAGGTGACGGTGCCGCAAATTATGCGGCACCGTCAGAGGCTGTGGGCGACGCACGCGAACAGGCCGCTGCGATGATCCCAGATGGCCCCTCCCACACCACGCTCGAGAAGATCAATTACCTCCAGCGCCTCGTCGACGATGAGACCCAGCCCCAGTCCGTGCGCGAGGGCGTCGCAGCCGAGCTGGAGCTCATCGGATCCGGGTCAGCCGTGCACCCGAGCTACGAGCGGGCACGTCAACTCGTCGCTGCGGCGCAGCCCGGCGCGAGCGGGGCGAACGTGGCGAAACTCGCCGAGGAAGCCCTGGCTCGCATCAAAGGCAAGCGGATGCCCAAGCGACGCCCGTCGCCAAGCCCCGCTGCACGTACGGACGGTGATGATCCGTGGCCCGTGCGCGCGTTCGTCGTGACGTGGACGGAGCTCGACGGCTGGTGGCGGCACTTCACCGTCGACGACCTGGCTCAACAGCTCAGCGACGCCGAGGTCGACCTCTTCCTCCACGTCGTTGATGCCACGGTCGACGTCGCTGCGCAGCTCCGAGCATTTCGAAACGACGCCGGCTCAGACACCGAGACGACAGCGCGGAGCCTTCGCGCGATCTGACCAGGGGTCAGGGCTGCGCACCTACCCGGCATGAAGCACCTGAAGGCTCCCCGTTCACGCCGCACCCTGGTCGCACAGATCGCCGTCGCGGTGATGGCCGTTCTCGTCGTCGCTGTCGGCACCTACGGACTCATCACCGGATCACCCGAGCCGGAGGACTCGCCGGAGCCGACCTCGTCGAGCGCCGCGCCGACCACCGAGCAGTCTCGTCGACCTGCCACCACGGCACCGCGACTTCCGACGATCCTGCCCTCTCGAGATGCAGAGACGTTCGCAGGCAGCGTCGCGACGGCGCTGTTCACGTGGGACACCGGCATCGGTTTCGTTCCGCTCAACTACACCGACGTCATCCTCGACGTCGCCGATCCGACCGGTGCCGAGCAGCCGCGGCTCGCGGCCGACATCGCCACCTACCTGCCGACGCAGAACGCATGGGTGCAGCTGCGTCAGTACGCGACGACGCAACGTCTGGAGATCACGTCGATGTACGTGGCGGATGCCTGGCCTGAGGCGCGCTCGCAGGCACGGCCCGGACAACTCCCCGAAGGCGCGACTGCGTACACGATCGAGGGCATCCGTCACCGCGCTGGCACCTGGAACGGCGATCCGATCACAGCTCAGCAAGAGGTAGCGCTCACCGTTTTCATCGCTTGCCCGACCGATGACAATTGCTACGTTCTGCGGCTGTCCGAGCTGAACAACCCGCTCCGATAGGACGGCCGACTCATGCTGAAGAAGCTCGCGATCGCACTCATCGGACTCGTGTTCCTCGCGCCGACACTCGGACTCGTCGCGGTCGGTCTGGTCGCAAACCCCGCCGTCATTGCGTGCCTCGCCTCGACGGGTCTCACCGTCGGCCCCATTCCGGATTCGCTTGTGGTGACGACGGCGAACGGAGGGACCTTCACACTCAATCGGCAGCAGCTCACTCACGCGGCTACGATCATCTCTGTTGGGTCGCGGATCGATGGCGTCACCCCCGATGGCGTCCAGATCGCGCTCATGGCTGCGCTCACCGAGTCAACGCTGCGGCAGCTGGCGAACACGAGCACCGACCCAGAGTCCGGCGACTATCCGAACGATGGAAACGGATCCGATCACGATTCGCTCGGTCTGTTCCAAATGCGCCCGCAATCCGGATGGGGATCGGTCGCCGAGTTGATGGATCCGGAGTATCAAGCTGCGGCGTTCTTCGGCGGACCGACGGGACCGAACTATCCCTCCCCGCGTGGCCTGCTCGATATCCCCGACTGGCAGAACTTGAGCAAGGGCGAAGCCGCGCAAGCGGTTGAGGTATCCGGATTCCCCGACCGGTACAACAACTACGAGCCGGTCGCCGAAAAGATCCTCGCGACTCTCACTAGCGTCACCTCGCAACTTGCCGGGAGCACTCCTGCGCCGACCGCGAGCGCTGCGGAGCCGGCCCGCGTCGTGTTTCCATTGCCGGAGGACACCTGGGTACTCACCGGCAACTTCGGCCCGCGAGTCGACCCGTTTACCGGAGAGAGCGCCTTCCACTCCGGCACCGACCTCGCCGCGCCGGATGGAACGCCGATCCTCGCGGCCGCGGACGGAGTCGTCACAGTCGCCGAGTTCTCCGGCGGATACGGCGGGCTCATTGTGATTGAGCACCGCATCGACGGCGTCACCGTTGCGACCGCGTATGCGCACATGTGGCAGAGCGGCATCCATGTCACCGTCGGCGAGCACGTCATCGCCGGTCGACACATCGGCGACGTCGGCTCCTCCGGGCGCTCGACCGGCGCACACCTGCACTTCGAAGTCCGTCCAGGTGGCACGAAGGCCGAGGCGGTCGACGCCGCAAAGTGGCTCAACGACCACGGCGCCGCAGACCTCCCAGAGCCCACCGCAGGCGCCGGGTGCTCGGCACTGGGAGGGGGCCAGTGATGAACGTGTTCCCCGACTTCGGTGGTCTCGGCGGTATCGATGACCTCAAAGTCGCCATCGGTGCTGCACTCACGATCATCCTGATCGTCGCCGTGCTCATGATCATCATCTCCGCGATCGTCTGGGCGATCGCTACTTGCACCGGCAACCCCGCTCTTGCGGCGAAAGCGCGCAGCGGGGTCTTCGTCGCGCTCGGTGCAGCGGTGCTCGCTGGCGGGTGCGTGTCCTGGATGAACTGGCTCATCAGCGTCGGCGAACAGCTCTGACCTCATCGCCCCGTGTGCGAATCGGCATGCGACTGGTTACGAGACCCAGGAGCGAAGCCTCAAAGATTCCGGTGGTGAGGCGCTGCACACCTGGCTCTCGACCATCTTTCGCCTACCGCCCGTGGCTGGCGGTGTTGATGCCAAGGAGCCACCGTGTTCGAACTCATCGCGACCGTCGCCACCGCCCTGCCGATGGACATCGACA
Source organism: Microbacterium sp. PI-SA-G (assembly GCF_057215335.1). NCBI lineage: Bacteria > Bacillati > Actinomycetota > Actinomycetes > Micrococcales > Microbacteriaceae > Microbacterium > Microbacterium sp. PI-SA-G. The sequence goes on along the minus strand of NZ_CM170103.1, from coordinate 3,414,105 downwards.
TCACTCCGAACGACTCCGGTCTACCCGGGATCGCGCAGCTACGCACGATCGTCGGCGCCGTCATGACGGTCGGGCTCGTCCTGTCCGTGCTCGCGCTGATCGTGGCCGCGATCGTCTGGGGATTCGGGTCGAACTCGTCGAACCCGCACCTTGCCTCACGAGGCAAGCTCGGCGTGCTCGTCTCCTGTGGTGCTGCGGTCATCTGTGGCGCGTCCGTGACGTTGATCAACTTCTTCTGGAACGTCGGACAGCAGGTCTGAGGCCACTGGGTCGTAACCCGTTGGGAACCCCGCGATGAGTGTCTGCGATATCCCCGTCATCTCCACCGTGTGCGATGCCGTCGGCGAAGGCGCGGCTTCGCTGGTGTCCGCCCCGTTCGATTGGCTCGCCGCCACAATGGGACAAGCTGCCGGATGGCTCATCGAAGCCATGTGGGCGGTCTTCGACAGCACCACTCTCGTCGACGTCCAATCCTCCGGATACCTCGACGTCTACAACCTGCTCTTCGGCATCGGCGTCTTCATCGTCCTGCTGTTCTTCTGCTTCCAGTTGGTCCTAGGACTCATCCGGCGCGAACCCGCTGCGCTTTCCCGCGCCGCGCTCGGAGCTGCCAAAGCAGTACTCGGTTCCTTCGTTGTCGTCACGCTCACCGCGACCGCGCTGGAGATCGTCGACCAACTCTGCGTCGGCATCGTCCAGGCCGCAGGGGAAACGACCGTGACCATGGGCGACAAGATCGCGCTCCTGACCGCAGGTCTCACCACCATCAACATCGCGGCCCCCGGCGTCGGCGCGATCATCACGATCTTCCTCGCAGGACTCATGATCTGCGCGGTCGCCATCGTGTGGTTCTCGCTCCTGATTCGCAAAGCCCTGCTGTTGGTGGCCATCGTGCTCGCGCCCATCGCGTTCGCGGGCGCGGCGTGGGATGTCACCCGCGGATGGATTGGGAAGTGGGCGGCGTTCGTCCTCGCGCTGATCATCTCCAAGCTCGTACTCGTCGTCGTTTTCCTCATCGCGATCACCCAGGTGTCCACCCCGATCGAGGCAGACCTCGCGTCCGTGACCGAGCCGATCGCGGGCATCGTGCTGCTGTTCATCGCAGCCTTCGCGCCATACATGGTCTACCGGTTCATCTCGTTCCTCGGCTTTGACCTCTACCATGCGATGGGAAGTGAGCAGGAAGCCAAGCACGCCATTAACCGGCCCGTCCCGGTGCCGTCGAAGCCGCAGGGCGATGGGGTGAAGAAGGTTCTCGACGGGTCCGGCGGCGGTCCGAGCACCACTCCCCCCGCGAGCACTGCACCGAGCACGACGGCGTCGGCTGGCGCCTCTCCCAGCGGCACTGCGGCTGGCACGAGTGCGGGCACTGGAGCCGGAGCTGGCGCAGGTGCCGGAGCTGGTGCTGCTGCGGCGGCCGGGCCCGCTGCAGCTCTGGTCATTGGCGCCGAAGTCGTCAAAGGCGCCGCGACTACTGGACCGAAGATCGGCCAGTCCATCGGTGGCACCGCCGAGACAGCTGCGGTGAGCGCGGGAGACCCGGGGACTCCGGCACCTGAAGCATCCGCGACCCTGTCGCCTTCCACACCGCAGCCGTCGGCCCCGCGCGCAGATCCCGCTCCGCCCAGTCGGTCGCGACCGCAGCCTTCCGGGAAGGAATGACGCATCATGCCAAATGATCTCGACGACCGACGAGCCGGAGACCTCGTCCCGGTGAAGTTCTCTCGATTGACGCGACGGGGTGTCCTCTTGGGCCTGTCGCGCTCGCAGCTGATCGCGCTCGGAATCGGCATCGGCACACTCGTGTGGGCGTTCTACGCAGGAGGTGGCATCCTCATTGCCTTCTCCGCTCCGGTCTGGGTCGCCGCTGTCTCGGTGGCATGGATCCGTATCGCTGGGCGCGCGATCGTCGAGTGGATCCCCGTCGTCTTCTGGTGGTTGTGGAAGACCACGGGCGGGCAGTTGCTCTATCGTCGACGCGTCGTGAAGCCGCGCCCTGCCGGATCGCTCACGCTTCCTGGCGACATGGCGCGGTTGCGTGAGTACGATGATCCCGCCACCGGTGCCGCGATGGTGCATGACCCGACCGCCGCAACGCTCACGGCGATCGTTTCGGTCTCGCATCCTGCTTTCGTGCTCCTCGACCCCGGTGAGCAGGAACGTCGAGTCAGTTCTTGGGGACGTGTGCTCGCGACGATGTGCCGGTCCGGTCGAATCTCGATGCTGCAGGTGCTGGAGCGCACCCTGCCCGACTCCGGGACGGGCCTCGCCGAATGGTGGGCCTCGCATGGCACAGCGGATGCATCGTGGGCCTCGACCACGTATGCCGAGCTGATCGAACGGGCAGGGCCAGCCGGAGAACGCCACGCCACCACGCTGTCTCTGTCGCTCGACATGCAAACGGCGTCGCGGCAGATCCGCACGGCCGGTGGCGGCATCCGCGGTGCCGCTGCCGTGCTTCGCCAAGAGATGTCCGCGCTGGTGGCCGCGCTGCGCTCCGCCGACCTCTCGCCGTCTTCATGGCTCTCGTGCGGGGAGATCGCGGTGATCCTGCGCTCCGCATACGACCCCGCCGTTGCAGCGACACTCGAACGCCACGGTGAGCTCGGGCAATCGCTCGCGACCGCGGGACCGGTGGCGGTGAACGAGTCGTGGTCGAGGCTTCGCACTGACTCGGCGTTCCACGCGGTGTTGTGGATCTCGGAATGGCCGCGGTCGATGGTCTACCCGGGCTTCCTCGCGCCGCTGCTGCTGTCGACGGGGATCCAACGGTCGTTCTCGCTGCTGTGCACGCCGATGCGCTCTGATCAGGCGGCACGCGACATCCGGAAGAAGAAGACCGAGCACATCTCGGACGCAGCCCAACGCCAGCGGATCGGCCAGATCGAGGATGCATCGCAAACGGCGGAGTTCCAGGACGTATTGCAACAGGAAGCCGATCTCACCGCCGGACACGGCGTGCTCCGCTACACGGGGCTCATCTCGGTCTCAGCGCGCACCGCGGACGACCTCGATGCCGCGGTTGCCGCGATCGAGCAGGCCGCGATTCAGTCTTCATGCGAGACGCGGCTCCTCGTCGGACAGCAGGCCCAGGCGTTCACCGCGGCGGCGCTGCCACTCTGCCGAGTCGTCTAGCTTCAACCCTCAGGGCGGTTTGCCTCCGCCTCAAGGCTGGGTCCTTCTTCGCGCCCGTTCGGCGATGCAGCCTCAACCTGGAGAGGTTCGCCGGAGCCGAGCTTCAGCTTGACCCCGAGCGATGTTGATAGCTGATCAATGTGTGCCGAGTCCGCGGCTGCGGGAAACATCCACCGGATGTCGCTTTGCTCGGTCGCGACGTTGATTGCGGGCCGGACACTGTCCTTTTGGTTTTGGCGCGGACGCACGTACCGGATCTCACCCAAAGAGATCACGTCTCGAAGCTCGCCCTCCCTGAGCAGGAATCGAGGTGTCGCGGTCAGCACGCGCTGGTCCGTGACAGCTACGAACGTACTGGATGCGAAGACCTCTACGACAGCGCTCAACTTGCCCGTCCCGAGCGCATCCCAGGACGCGTCCACGCTCTTCGCGAGGATCGGTGGCATCGCGGCCGCGACGCCACGCGCCTCGTACGGAAACGCTATGCCGTGCCAGATCTCGTCGCGGTTCAAGTACCACCGCAGCACACGCAGATATGGCTCGAGGTCGAGATCTTCCGGCACGCAGAGAATCCCCGGTACGTCCGGCATATCGACGGGGATCTGGATGCTGTTCGCGAGCGGCTCGACGGCGCCCAGGAGCTTTTCGCAAGTCAGTCGCGCGGCCTTGGCGTCTTTACGCTTCTTCGTGAGCGGTACTGTCGCACGTCCTGGAAGCTCCGCGATGATCCGCAGTTCGCGCACGAGAGCCTCGGTGAGGTCACCGATCTCCTCACGTGCCTTCTGGATCTCAATGGGCGTGCTTTGAGTAATCCGCTCGAAAAGCTGTGCTTCGCTTACATCGGTGGCGCTGCGAGCCCGCGCCCGCATGGCCTTGACCGCCTGGTACTCCCCATAAGCCTTCAACGATCCAAGCAGCGCGTACGTATCGAAAACCATCGCCTCGGCATTTGATTCGAGGTACTCGTGACGAGATCGCCCCTGGAGCACACGGAGCTCCTTGACGTAGCCCGACACGTTCCGCCGATAGAGCTTCATCTGCTTACGGAGAGCCGGGTAGCTCGCAGCGATCGACTCCCACACCGAGTCCGGGACCGACTCAATGCTTCGTACGTGATCGGCCGCTTCGTCGACCGCCTCGATCAGTGCTTCCAGCTCGGACCACTGCTCGTTCCGAATGGTCTTCAGAGTCTCCGTTGTCAGCGCGATGTTCGTACGCACCAAACCAGATATCTCGCCGAGCTGCATCTGAAGCGCGAGCATGGCGACCGCCGGGCCGATTGCCGCTATTGCGGTTGCCGCCGTCATCGACGCTGGAATGAAGCGCGCCTGAGCGACAACCTGTCCATTCTTGAAGATGGCGCCGAGCTTCGCGCCCTCCTTTGCCGCAAGCTGCCCCCCACTCTGGAGGATCGACAGCGTCGCTTCGTTCACACGGTACAGCCCTTGGGCGCCCGCGATGGCTTCACCAACGTTGCCGACGATGGTCCCGACGTTGCCCAGCGCTCCGAGCGCGGAGTTGAGCTGGGTCCTGTCAAAGGAGGGGATAAAGTCCATCTCGAGAAGTTCTAGACCTTCTGGAACGTCTCCGAACACGACGGCCATACCGGGGCTGATCTCGACAAGCGTTGTGGAGGTCGCGATGTCCAACTCGGTTCCGTCATCCGAAGACGACTCATCGACGTCGCCAGAGGTGTCGTCCGGATCTTCTCGTGCCTCATCCATCGCTGGCTGCTTTCTCTCCATTGGACGGATCAGTGGTCACTATCGTCATCTGTTTCCGCAAGTATCGCAGGAGCGTACGACATCGCATGGCGAACGCAGCGCACCTTCTGGGCATCCACAGCGAGCGACTTGGAGGCCCCTGATGTCCACGTTCTACGATCCCGGCGCCGGCGAGGTATCCGATGCGTTGCGCAGGCTCGCGCATGCGACGCGCACGTTCGAGAACCCGCAAGACATCTACGGCGTCCTCGGCGACCTCCTATCGGGCGTGCGGTCACTGCGGCAGGTTCTCGATCAGCTAGCTGACGTACATGGCGACAACCGCTTTCGCGCGTTCGATGACCACGGCGACCACGCGGCCGGGTCGAGGAACGCACTGGCCGCTGCTGATGAACTGCACCAGGCCGCGAGCTTCATCGACCAAGCCGAAGACCGACTAAACGTCGCAGTATCCGCGGCAAGTCGTGTCGCCTGGCTCGATTCTCTTGCGCCAGCCAACGCCCCAGCGCAGCGTTGGCTCAGTGTCGTCTTCCTGCAAGGCGAAGAAGCTGACGAGGTGCTCGATATGATCGACGCCGACGGCGCCGCCGCGGGACTGAATCTTCTGAAGAGCTGGGACTATGGCGACGAAACCACGAGCGCCGCGATGGAGAACGGCTACGTCTACGACGTACCCCCGAGCGGCCCGCTGGAGAACGAGACCCGCGAGGGCGACTACCACCTTGCGTACAGTCACAGCTTCGAGAACGTCGCCCTCTATCGGCTCCACCACGTCGAGCCGATAGACGCGCTGCAGGACGATTCCCGCCGCCTCGGCGGACGTTCAGCGACCCAGCAGCAGCCGGCGTCGTGGTTCGAACCGGCGAACATCGCGACTCTCAAGCAGCAGCGGAGTTTGGGACTGTGAGTCGGGATGACGCCGAGCGACTCCATACCTCGGTGCTCGTCGCTCCGAAGTTTGAGAAGAGTCGACTGCGCAAGCAGCGCCAACGAGCCGCCGTGAAACTGCGGACTGACCAGCAGCACTCTCAACGACACGAAGCCCACGCGAAGCACCTCGCAAAGCTGGCCGAACGCCGGGCCACCACGTACCTTCCTGCCGCCGGTGAGCCCGGCCCAGCGCAGCTCCGATCATCCGGGAAGTTCCGCTTGCGCCGGCATCAAGACACGTCAGCGACCCTCGCTCGTGCGTATCCATTTCTTGCTGAAGGTGGGCTCGGACCCGAGGGCGTGTTCGTCGGCCAGGATCTGTACTCCGGTGGATCCTTCGTCTACGACCCGTGGGTGCTGTACGCCCGCGGCATCATCACCGCTCCGAACGTCGTGCTCGCCGGCATCGTCGGATCTGGCAAGTCCAGCCTGGCCAAAAGCCTCTACACGAGATCAATTCCGTTCGGGCGCCGCGTCTACGTGCCCGGCGATCCGAAGGGCGAACACACTGCTGTCGCCGAGGCCGTGGGCGGACAGGCCATCGTGCTCGGGCACGGGCTCACGACGCGGCTTAATCCACTTGACGAGGGATACCGGCCAGTCGGCATGAGCAACGTGAGCTGGGCGTCCACGGTTGCTTCCCGTCGCCGGGATTTGATCGGCGCGCTCGCGGAGACGGTGCTCGCCCGCCCACTCACGCCGCTGGAACACACCGCGATCGATACCGCGCTGACCGAGGTCGTGCGGAGCAACGACATCCCGATCCTGCCGATGGTCGTCGAACACATCCTCAGCCCGACCGCACGCACTGACCTTGACGGAAGGCTCGCCGAGGACGGGCGCCTCGTCGGTCATGCTCTCCGGCGCTTGGTGGCTGGAGACCTCGCCGGGCTGTTCGATGGCCCCTCGACAGTGGCCTTCGATCCGACCCTGCCAATGATCTCGCTCGATCTATCGCGAGTGACGGAAAATTCGACACTGGTCTCGGTTCTCATGACCTGCTCCTCGGCGTGGATGGAGTCTGCGCTGCTTGACCCCAACGGTGGCCAGCGCTGGTGCATCTACGACGAAGCATGGCGCCTCATGTCCCACCCGGCACTACTGCGACGAATGGACGCGCACTGGCGACTTGCACGCCACTACGGGATCGCGAACATGCTGATCTTCCACAAGCTGACCGACCTGGAAAACGTCGGCGATCAAGGCTCGGCGATGCGCGCCCTCGCGAACAGCTTGTTGGCAAATGCCGAGACGAGGATCATTTACCGTCAGGAGTCCGACCAGCTCGGCAGCACTGCGAGAACACTCGGGCTCACGGGCACCGAGCAGAAGCTGCTTCCGGGCCTCGGGTTGGGCCAGGGGCTGTGGCGCATCAAGGACCGATCTTTCGTGTGCCAGCACCAGCTCCATCCAGCCGAGTTGGAACTCTTCGATACGACCGGGCGCATGACCGGCTGACCCGACGCGAGGAGCCGCTCGCGCACCTGCGTGGCATGAGCAAACGCAGCGCAGGAGGCTTCCCGTTCAACGCGTCCGTCAACTTCCCACTCGCCAGCATCCGCGTTGACGAGGGAGGCCTGATGCGCGTCACCCATAACGGACGCAACTTTCCGCCTCCGAGCGCAGGCACCGAATGGAGTCGGGCGCGGTTCGGTGAACTACTCGATGCGCTTTCTGACCACCGCACTCGCACCATCCGCGTCAAGGTAAGAGAGCACGACGGTTCCCTCTTCACCGACATCATCCACGCCACAAGACGCGAGCACACAGACGTCGATTCCCCGGCGCCTGGTGTAGCGCGGCGAGCGCGGCATCGGCCGACCCACCTGCTCTTCGAGGTCCGAGGGCCCGGGTTTATCCCCGGTGAAGACATCACCGTTGCTCTCTCGATCTCCGGCGCGGAAGCCTCGGCCGAAGGAACCGCTCGTGCCGTCATCGATCTGAGCGAGCTGGGTGACCACCGGTCCGAGATCCTCCTCATCGGCCGCGTCTCGGGAGTCGTCATCTCGGAGTTCGTCCAGTCATGAGTACCTCCCATGCGCCGGGCCGGGGCCGCGGAGACGAACTCACCAATGCACTGACAATCGGGCTCGTCGCGTTGTTCGGCGTCGCCGCGGTCCTTCGTGGCGCGGGGTCCGTGGCTGCTGCGCTCGCTGGAATCGAGCAACCGCGAGTCGAGATCAGTGGCGGTGTCCGTGTTTTGTTCGACCCTGCCGATCCCGCCGCGGCGCTCGAAGCGCCGGGGCTCACTGCGGTCCTCTACTGGACGGTAGCAGCGCTCATGCTCGGTCTACTCGGCGCAGTGATCGGGTGGGCCTGGGTGGTGCTACGACGCCGCTCGATCGACATCAACGCTGACCCGCGTCGACTCCAGGGCACGGCCAGCGCGCACGAGATCGCGTCCCGCGCATCCATGAAGGCACTCCTCCGCCGCGCTGTCACGCTGCGCCCGTCCCTTGACCATCCCAGGCCCGAGGATGTCGGCTATCTGCTCGGGCGATCGCATGGCAAGCAGATCTGGGCGAGCGTTGAGGACTCTATCCTGCTGATCGGGCCGCCTCGATCTGGCAAGGGTCTGCACATCGTGATCCCGGCGATCCTCGATGCGCCCGGAGCGGTCGTCACGACTTCAACCAGACCCGACAACCTCACCGTGACTCTCAAGGCGCGCCAGCGGATCGGTCCTGTCGCGGTCTTCGACCCCCAGCACTTGGCCGCAGGCATCCCCGCAGGTCTGAGATGGTCACCTATCCGCGGGTGTGAGAATCCGCTCACCGCGATGATCCGTGCCACTGGCCTCGCTGCCGCCACCGAGCTGTCGTCTGGCGGCGTTGAGGGTGGAGGGTTTTGGGAGGGCAAGACCCGCATTGCGCTCCAGACCCTCCTGCACGCCGCGGCACTCGATCATCGAAGCCCGACGGAGCTGTTCCGGTGGACACTCGACCCCGCCGCAGCGGCCGAAGCTGTCGCGATCCTGACCGGCTCACCGCTGGCTGCGACCGGGTGGGCCGAATCACTGGAGGCCATGCTTGATGCCGACCCACGCACGCGTGACAGCATCTGGCAGGGCGTGTCCCTGGCGCTTGCCGCACTCGCCGATCCCCGAGTGCTGGATGCCGTCAGCCCATCCGAAGACGAACACTTCGACCCCGAGCAGTTCATTCTCCGCCGAGGCACGCTCTACTTGCTCGCGACCGGAGCTGGCGCCGGAAACAGCGCTGCGCTCGTCGCTGCATTCATCGAAGACATCGTCGAAACCGCACGTCGCATGGCTGCGCCATCACCCGGCGCACGGCTTGATCCACCCCTGTTGCTCGCACTCGACGAGATCGGGAACCTCGCACCCCTGCCGTCACTTCCCACGCTCATGGCTGAAGGCGGCGGCACGGGCATCACAACGATGCCCGTGCTTCAGTCGCTCGCTCAAGCGAGAGACAAGTGGTCGGACAACCAAGCTGCTGCGATCTGGGACGCCAGTATCGCGAAGATCATCCTCGGCGGCGCGTCCAATTCACGCGACCTCCAGGACCTCTCCACGTTGATCGGCGAGCGGGACGAGTTCACCGACTCCGTGACCCTCGGCGACTACGGCTCACGCTCCAACCAGCGCTCCGTCCGCCGTGTCCCGATCTTGCCGCCCGACCGCGTCCGCACCCTCCCGTTCGGCACCGGCGTCATCTTGCTCCGATCGGCTCCACCGATCATCACAGACCTGCGTCCGTGGCCGAAGCGCGCTGACGGCGACAAGCTCCGACTCGATCGCGCGGCCGTGGAAGCACTCATGGAGGGCCCCACGACGAATCAGACCGCTCCGGGGAGGAACGCGCACCTACCTGATGCAGTGGCAGAACAAACCCGGCCACCTGACCAGATAGGGAGTTGATCATGTCGATCCACACGCAAGAGTCCGTCTCAGGCTTCGTCGCCTCAGAGCCGCAGCTGACGAACTCCACCAGCGGGAACCCGCGCCTCTACTTCCGCTTCGGACAGGAGCACTTTCGTCGCGAAGAGGACGGTACCTTCACACAGTTGGAGACGAGCTACCACCACCTCGTCATGTTCGGACGCTCGGCCGAACGCACATCCGCAAAGTTCGCGAAGGGCGACAACTTTCTCGCCGAGGGATACCAGCGGCCTGTGAGCTACGAGCGCGAAGGTCAGACAGTCGAAAGCGAAGAGTTCGTCGCGAAGCGCATTGGTCACGACACCGCACGCACCCGGTACGACGTCGACCGGTCACCTCGAGGTGCCGACCGGAACCGCGCGGCCAGCGAGCCTAGTCGTGCGTTTGACCCCCGAGCGCAGCCAGCCGTGAGCAACGCCCCGTCCCTCGGTCGCTAATCCAACGGGAACGTAACCATGGACGACGACAACGCCCTCAACGAGGGCCCCGAGAGCATGCACGCTGAGCCGCTTGAGCCCGATCTCGTTGCGGAGCCACCGCACCCGATCAACTGGAACTTGCTCACCTCGCACGACCTTGAGCAAGAACTCCTCGAGCTCAACCGCTGGGTGAACTGGCTCCGGCTGGAGTACGGCATCCCGGCGGCAGTGATTCCGCCGCTTTGGCACCGCCATCCAGAGCTGGTCTGGGAGCTGTCAGCGCTCCACCTGCACTGGCTCTGCGCCTACGACGCCGAACAAGACGGATCGGCACCGCTGGGCTGGCATCGCGACTTCGCGGATGCTCGCCAGCGTTTGCGCGATTGGGTCACGGTCAGTGGCACCCGCCTCGACCGGGACCGTCCGATGCGGCAGACTGTATGGCCGGGGGAAGACCGCACCGTCGACATCGTCGAGCATGTCATCGCTGACCGAGACGCCGACTTCGTCGAGTTCATCATCGAACAGGTCCAAGCGCGCCAGGCCGCAGAGGATGCGTTCTTCGCCACTATCGACGAACGCACCGGCGAGATCCCTGACTGAGATCGGTCGGGCGTTCAGGCCGCGACAAGCTCGACGGCTGCGTTCGCCCGCTCGGACACGCGCCTCGCGACGGCCTCGCGACGCCGAGCACGGAGCAGGAGCACCGCGGCGACGGGTCCCGCCACGATGAACTTCATCGCGTTCCACAGGCACAGCAGGATGATGAGGTTCAGCCACCCCGGGGCGCCGTCACTGATCGCCGCGGAACACAGGCTGGCCGCGATCAAGTAAGGCACTGCGAGGAGCATCGCAGGAACGCCCCACTTGAGTCCGCGGCGACGTCGGATGCGGCCAAGAACGATGTTCGTAGGTGCGCACCGCTGCAGGACAGCATGGATGAAGATGCTGACCGTCCAGATCGAACGAATCATGATGGGCCTCTCGTCACACGTCGTTCTCCGTCGAGGAAGCAGCATGTGTGTCGAGTGCCCGTGGAGGGCCGCCACGAAGGGCCTGCAGAGTTGTGAACCTGCTTCGCCTTCCAGGGTACGCCTGCTCTTCAGGAGCCAAAAGGGCTGATCCTGCTCACCTTCCTATCGAGATCTCAACGCCCAGGAGGCTGTCATGCCCACGCTCTCGCACCTCGCCAAGGATGAGCGGAGTGCCCGTATGGTGCTCGCGCTGATCGGCGCTCCCAACGACACCGTGACCGGTGGTCTCCTCATGAGAGTCGGCGCGGTCGACCTGATCTCCCTCATCGAGCGTGACTCGTCGATCCCGGGTCTGGATCGTGTGGAGGCCGCGGTATGGCGACATCGCTTGCGATTGACTGCGAACCCTGATCACGTCGCATCGGGCATGGGCTCAGGAGGCGACTACCGGGTGCTGATCCCCGAGGATTCCGAATGGCCACCGGCCCTCAACGATCTCGGGGCACGGACCCCGTACGCGCTTTGGACGCGGGGACGTACTGAACTCCTCACCGCACCGCTCGCCCAGCGCACTACTGTGACGGGTGCACGGGCGGCAACTGGCTATGGTGTTCACGTCGCCGAGGAACTCTCCGGTGACCTCGCCGAGAGCGACAGAGTCCTCGTCGCCGGTGGTGCTTACGGAATCGAGGGATCCGCACACCGCGCGGCACTCATGCACGGAGACAACACAATCGCGGTTCTCGCTTCTGGCGTCGACCGCGCGTACCCCGTCGGTCACGCAGACCTGATCGAGAGCATCGCACACCGAGGGCTTGTGCTCACTGAGGCGCCACCTGCATCCGCTCCCACACGGCAGCGGTTTCTCGATCGTTCACGCATCCTCGCCGCGATGTCGGGAGCGACCGTCATCGTTGAAGCGGGATTCCGCTCGGGCACATTGCAGACGGCGAGAGAGGCTTCATTCCTCGGACGGATCGTCGGCGCCGTTCCGGGACCGGTGACGAGCGCTGCCAGCGCCGGTACGAACCGTCTCCTTCAAAACGGTCGTGCCCGTGTCGTCACCTGCGGACCCGATGTCGTGCGAATGCTCGGGAACAACACGAGCGCCCCCGAGCGGAATGCGATCCGCCCGGGGGCACCTCATGTCGTCTCGCCGAACACTCGAGTGTTGTAGCGGTCACCCTGCCGTCGGGATCTCTACGACGAGACTCCGCCGCAGCTCGTCAAGGTCGACGCGGATGAGTCGTCCGACCCGGTATCCCCGGACAGTGCCGTCGGAGATTCGACGTCGGATCGTCTTGACCGAGACACCCAAGCTCTCAGCCGCGATCGCCAGGGAGGCCAATCCGGTGTCGTGCTCCTCGGAGCGAGTTCGAACAGTCATGGCGCTACCTCCCCGTGAGTGGACTCGTGTCACTTCACAGGTGTCCGCGCCTGTCCGCTTAGGTCTCCTCATCCTCCTTCAGCGCGCGGGCGATGTTCTCGGCAACTCGGTCGCTCATTCGATTCGCCAGCTCGCGATCACGGTCCAGGGTGGCGTGCTGGTACCGCAGCACGATTCGAATATCCGCGTGCCCGCCCCGACGCATCAGCTCAGCGAGCGTCGCACCTTCCTGAGCGAAGATTGTCAGGCCCGTGTGTCGCAGGTCGTGAAAGCGGAAGCGATGCGGCAAGCCGTCGACGCCGTCTCGCGCGTCGGCCCAGACGTACCCCCAGCGAGTGCTCGAGAGCGGCATACTGCCCCTGACGCTCGCCGGAACGACCGGCGCTTTGGCTTCGCCGTCGACGTTGTCGGCCAGATGTTGCTTGAGTCGAACGGTCATGAGCTTCGGGATACTGAGCGACCGTTTGCCTGCATCGCTCTTGGTGTCGGTGTAGTCACCAGTGTTGGCGTTCAGCTGACGACGCACATGCAGGGTTGCGCTGCCGTCATCGTGCCACTCGATGTCGCGCCGTTGGAGTCCCAGGCACTCCCCGCGACGCAGCTGGCACCAGGCGGCAAGCGGCACCATGATCGCCCACTGCTCGGGAACCGCCGCGTAGAGCGCTTCGACCTGCCTGGGCGCCACGACATCCTCACCTTCGTCGTGGTCAGAATCGTGACGCACCGACTCCTGACGCGGAATGGAGATGCTCGGTGCAGCAGGGATGATCCCGTCGCGGGCCGCCTGGCGCAAGATCATCATGAGCACGATCAACACCGGCCGCGTGATCCCGTTGAACTTCGACTTGGGATTCAACGGCGCAGGGATCTGGTCGAGTCGCTGCGTCATCACTCGGATGCGGTCCACGTCGATCTCCCTCACCGGAGTGTCACCGAACTCCGGAATGAGGTAACCGCTGACCTTGCTCTGATACGAGCGGACGGTTGCGATTGCCCGAATCTTGCCGCTGCGATTGCGCTCTGTCTTGATCATCTGTACCCATCGCTCCGAGTACTCCTCGAACCCCATCGACCGCGCATTCTCCGCAGCGGCTTCGGCGCGGTTCTGTGCCGCTACGGCCGCTGGCGGTATCCACTGGCCGAGCGAGATTTTCGTGTGCACGGCGGCAAGCCATGTCCGCGCGTCCGTCTTCGTGAGGAACGTCAGCGCTTTGTCATCGTCGGTCCGGGCTGTGTGCGTCTCTCCATCTGGCCCCGAGTACCGAACTTGCCAACGCCCCGACGGAAGCTTACGCAACCGTCCCCAGGCTTCGCGCTTTGCTGTGCTCATCGTGCTCTCCCGTGGACTCGAACGGACGGGCGTGGACCGTCGTGCCCCTCCGTGCCCCTCGATTCGCACGGACGCCGAGTTCCCCAGGATTCCGCGGGACTTGAGCCATTCCATACGACACAAGGGGCACGATGGGGCACGAGCCCTGAGGTACGCCGGGCACGCGATCGGTCCGGTGGACACCTCCTCGTACAGCTCGAAGGTGCGCTTGTGCCCTCCGCGTGCCCCACCGAATGGGTATTCCTGGTCATCTCTGTCCTCCTTTGTCATTTCGAAGAGGGCACGAAAAAGGCCCGGAACCGCGAGATCTCGCGGTTCCGGGCCTTTGACCAGCTGTTTCGCTGGGATCTCAGAGAGTAGTTCTCAGAAGTCCCAGTCGTCGTCTTCCGTGGCCTCGGCCTTGCCGATGACGTACGACGAGCCCGACCCCGAGAAGAAGTCGTGGTTCTCGTCGGCGTTCGGCGAGAGCGCCGACAGGATAGCCGGGTTCACGTTCGTGACCGACGCCGGGAACATGGCCTCGTAGCCGAGGTTCATGAGCGCCTTGTTGGCGTTGTAGTGTAGGAACTTCTTGACGTCCTCGGTCAGTCCGACGCCGTCGTAGAGGTCCTGCGTATACTGCACCTCGTTCTCGTACAGCTCGTACATGAGCGAGAACGTGTAGTCCTTGAGCTCATCGCGCTCGGCCTGCGAGACCTTCTCGAGGCCCTTCTGGAACTTGTAGCCGATGTAGTACCCGTGCACGGCCTCGTCACGGATGATGAGGCGGATCAGGTCGGCGGTGTTCGTGAGCTTCGCCCGGCTCGACCAGTGCATCGGCAGGTAGAAGCCCGAGTAGAACAGGAAGCTCTCGAGCAGCGTCGAGGCGACCTTGCGCTTGAGCGGGTTGTCGCCGCGGTAGAAGTCCATGACGATCTGCGCCTTGCGCTGCAGGTTCGGGTTCTCGACCGACCACCGGAACGCCTCGTCGATCTCCTTCGTCGACGCGAGCGTCGAGAAGATCGAGGAGTAGCTCTTGGCGTGCACCGACTCCATGAACGCGATGTTCGTGTAGACGGCCTCCTCGTGCGGGGTGATCGCATCGGGGATCAGTGACACGGCACCGACGGTCGCCTGCACGGTGTCGAGCAGCGTGAGACCGGTGAAGACGCGCATCGTGAGCAACTGCTCGTCGGGAGTCAGCGTGTTCCACGACTGGATGTCGTTGGACAGCGGGATCTTCTCGGGCAGCCAGAAGTTGTTGACGAGGCGGTTCCACACCTCCACGTCCTTGTCGTCCTGGATGCGGTTCCAGTTGATCGCCTGCACGTGGTCGACCAGCTTGAGGGATTCGGGTGTCATGTCTGTGTCGTTTCTTGTCTGTCAGGAGCGGGTCAGAGCATGCACGAGACGCACTCGGCCATGTCGGTGCCCTCGAGCGCCAGCTGACGCAGACGGATGTAGTAGATCGTCTTGATGCCCTTGCGCCATGCGTAGATCTGCGCCTTGTTGATGTCGCGCGTGGTGGCGGTGTCCTTGAAGAACAGCGTCAGCGACAGGCCCTGGTCGACGTGCTGCGTGGCGGCGGCGTACGTGTCGATGACCTTCTCGTAGCCGATCTCGTACGCGTCCTGGTAGTACTCCAGGTTGTCGTTGGTCATGAACGCGGCCGGGTAGTAGACGCGACCGAGCTTGCCTTCCTTGCGGATCTCGATCTTCGACGCGATCGGGTGGATCGACGACGTCGAGTTGTTGATGTACGAGATCGAGCCGGTCGGGGGCACCGCCTGCAGGTTCTGGTTGTAGATGCCGTGCTTCTGGATCGACGCCTTCAGCTCGGCCCAGTCTTCCTGGGTCGGGATGTGCTTGCCGGCGAAGAGCTCCTTGACCTTGTCGGTCTCGGGAACCCAGGCGCGCTCGATGTACTTGTCGAAGAACGCGCCGCTGGCGTATGTCGAGTCCTCGAACCCGTCGAACGACGTGCCGCGCTCGATCGCGAGGTTGTTCGAGGCGCGCAGCGCGTGGAACAGCACCGTGTAGAAGTAGATGTTCGTGAAGTCGACGCCCTCTTCAGAGCCGTAGTACACGTGCTCGCGAGCGAGGTAGCCGTGCAGGTTCATCTGGCCGAGGCCGATGGCGTGCGAGCGGTCGTTGCCGTCCTCGATCGAACGCACGGAGCCGATGTGGCTCTGGTCGCTGACCGCGGTGAGCGCGCGGATCGCCGTCTCGACGGTCTGGCCGAGGTCGTCGGCATCCATCGACAGCGCGATGTTCATCGAGCCGAGGTTGCAGGAGATGTCCTTGCCGATGGTGTCGTACGAGAGGTCCTCGTTGTACGTGGTCGGCGTGTTCACCTGCAGGATCTCGCTGCACAGGTTCGACATGTTGATCCGACCCTTGATCGGGTTGGCCTTGTTCACCGTGTCTTCGAACATGACGTACGGGTAGCCGGACTCGAACTGGATCTCGGCGACCGTCTGGAAGAACTCGCGGGCGTTGATCTTGGTCTTCTTGATGCGCGGGTTGTCGACCATCTCGCGGTACTTCTCGGTGACCGAGATGTCGCCGAAGGGCACGCCGTAGACCTTCTCGACGTCGTACGGCGAGAACAGGTACATGTCCTCGTCGTTCTTCGCGAGCTCGAAGGTGATGTCGGGCACGACGACGCCGAGCGACAGCGTCTTGATGCGGATCTTCTCGTCGGCGTTCTCACGCTTCGTGTCGAGGAAGCGCATGATGTCGGGGTGGTGCGCGTTGAGGTACACCGCGCCCGCACCCTGACGGGCACCGAGCTGGTTGGCGTAGCTGAAGCTGTCTTCAAGAAGCTTCATCACGGGGATGATGCCCGAGGACTGGTTCTCGATCTGCTTGATCGGCGCACCCGACTCGCGGATGTTCGACAGGAGCAGGGCGACGCCGCCGCCGCGCTTGGAGAGCTGCAGGGCGGAGTTGATGCCGCGGGCGATCGACTCCATGTTGTCCTCGATGCGCAGCAGGAAGCAGCTGACGAGCTCGCCGCGCTGCGCCTTGCCGGCGTTGAGGAAGGTCGGCGTGGCCGGCTGGAAGCGACCCGAGATGATCTCCTCGACCAGGGCGACCGCGAGCTTCTCGTCGCCGTCGGCGAGGCCGAGGGCGGTCATCACGACGCGGTCCTCGAAGCGCTCGAGGTAGCGCTTTCCGTCGAACGTCTTCAGCGTGTAGCTCGTGTAGTACTTGAACGCGCCGAGGAAGGTCTCGAAGCGGAACTTCTTCGAGTAGGCCAGGTCGTTGAGCTTCTGCACGAACTCGAACGGGTACTTCTCGATGACCGCACCCTCGTAGTACTCCTTCTCGACGAGGTAGTCGAGTCGCTCCTTGAGGGAGTGGAAGAACACGGTGTTCTGGTTCACGTGCTGCAGGAAATACTCCCGCGCGGCGCGCTTGTCGGCGTCGAACTGGATCTTGCCGTTCGCGTCGTACAGATTCAGCATCGCGTTGAGAGCGTGGTAATCCATGCCCTCATACCCGGGGTTGATCTTGAAAGCCGCCTGCTCGGTCACTGCCTGCTCGTCAACTGCGGTGTCCACCGTCGTTCCAATCCGTCGCTCACGCGATCAACATCGTCTTGTGTGCCGAAGATTTCGAAGCGATACAAGTGCGGCACGTGGCACTTGCGGCTGATGATGTCTCCGGCCAGCCCGAAGGACTCGCCGAAGTTCGTGTTGCCCGCGGAGATAACACCGCGGATGTTGCTCCGATTGCGTTCGTCGTTGAGGAATCGGATGACCTGCTTGGGCACCGCTCCTCGTTCGACGCCGCGCCCCTCACCCCCGCCGTAGGTGGGGGTGATCAGGACGAACGGCTCGTCGATGACGAGATCTGCGTCGTGTCGTTGGAGAGGAATACGTCGGGCCGGCAGGCCCAGCTTCTCGATGAAGCGTGCCGTGTTTCCGGAGACGCTCGAGAAGTAGACCAGGAGCGGCGCTGCAGTAGCCACGGCGCTCATGTCGCAGGTCAGGCCAGGCGGGTGGCCAGCTCGTTGATCTTGTCGGGACGGAAGCCCGACCAGTGGTCCTCGTCGGTGACGACGACCGGCGCCTGCATGTAGCCCAGCGCCTTGACCTGCTCGAGGGCCGTGGGGTCCTCCGACAGGTCGTGGATCTCGTACTCGATGCCCTTGGCGTCAAGCGCGCGGTAGGTGGCGTTGCACTGAACGCAGGACGGCTTGGTGTAGACCGTGATCGACATCTGATCCCCTCAAATCTGTGGTTTTCCCGGCGGACCGCCGCCGGGAGTTCAATACTACATATAGGGACGGACATTGGGTGCGACCACTAGGGCTAGTAGTTACATCCGTGTAGTTTTCCACCGCTCTCCCCATAGACAACACAGGTTCTCCACCGTTTCTTCCACAGGCTGACACCCCTCTGAAGAGGTCGTGAGGCCCGAGAAATCGCGGCTCGAAACCATCGGGAGACGATCCATCCACAGGGGTGACGCTACGACCCCCCTCCGACATTCGGATGCCTGTGGAAACTGCCCCTCGGCGTGTCGTCGGCGTGTCGCCTCCTGGTCGCTCGCGCGCCCCTTCTGGACCCCGTTCGATCCTCACCCCGCGGGCCGGTACCGTTGTCTGGTGGCGGGATATCGGGACCTTCTTGGCACGCCCGGAGTGGCGCGCATGATCGCGGCTCAGCTGACCGCGCGCTTCCCCAACGGGATGTCCTCTCTGGCGATCCTGCTGCACGTCGAACAGCAGACCGGGTCCTACGGCTACGCCGGTCTCGTCCTCGCTGCGACAAGCGTCGGTCAGGCGATCGCCGGCCCGGTCACCAGTCGCTGGATGGGCATGTGGGGCATGCGGCGGGTACTGACCCTGACGCTCGCGGTCTGCGTGGTCTCGGTGATCGCGCTCGCCCTCCTCCCCCTCACCGTGCCCGGGTACATGATCCTGGGCATGATCGCCGGCCTGTCGACGCCGCCGATCCAGGCCGCGGTGCGCACCATCTATCCCAAGCTCGTCAACTCCACCCAGCTCACGCCGCTGTTCTCCCTCGACGCATCGCTGCAGGAGATCATCTGGGTCCTGGCGCCGGTGGTCATCACGCTGGTGTCGACGCAGGTCGGCACGACCGAGGGACTGCTCCTGGTCGCGGTCATCCTGGTCGGCGGCGGCGCGTGGTTCATCCTCTCGCCCGAGGTGGGCCGCGTGCGCATCCCCCGCAGCCGCAGCTCGTTCGGCACCGTGGTGCTCAAGCCCCCGGTGATGCTGGCGACCGTGGTCGGGTTCCTGCTGATCGGCGCCTGCTCGGCGGTCGAGGTCGGCGTGGTGGCGAGCTTCGAGCACGGCAGTCTCACCGCCGGGCTGGTGCTCGCGGTCTTCGCGCTCGGCAGCCTCGCCGGCGGCCTGGCCTTCGGGCACATCCCGATCGGCCCCTGGGCGATGGCCCGACGACTGCTGATCGTCACGGTGGGCCTGGCCCTGACGATGGTCATGCTCAACGTCTTCTGGCTCGGCGGCACCCTGATCCTGGCGGGCATCGGCATCGCCCCCGCGCTGGCGGTGCTCTTCGCGATCACCTCCGCCAGCGTCAAGTTCAGCGAGACCGCCGAAGCGTTCGGCTGGGCGGGCACCGGTCAGCTCATCGGCGCGGCGGCGGGCTCCGCGGTCGCGGGCTTCCTGGTCGACGCCGGCGACTGGCGCGGCGCCTACCTCGCGGCGACCGTGTTCGCCGCCGCAGGTCTTCTCGTCTCGATCGTGTTCGTCCGGTCCTTCCCCGATCTGCGTCATCGCGACGCGAGTCCTCATCCCGACACCGAACCCCTGGCGGTCACACCTTCATGAGCTCCTCCGCACCCTTGACGACCTCGACTTCGCCCGCGGCCCCCGAGGTGGTCTGCGTCGGCGAGTCCATGGCGCTGATCACCCCCACCGGCGCGCGTCTGGCCGACGCCGAGACGGCGGCGATCAGCCTCGCGGGCGCCGAGGCGAACGTAGCGGTCGGACTCGCGCTGTCCGGACACAGCGCCGCCTGGGCGTCGCGCCTCGGCGCCGATCCGCTCGGCGACCGCATCGCCGACGAGATGCACCTCCGCGGGGTCGAGCTGTGGGTAGAGCGCGATACGGATGCTCCCACCGGCGTCATGTTCAAGGACCCTGGGGTCGAGTCGTCGGCCGTCTACTACTACCGACGCGGGTCTGCCGCGTCGCGAATGGATGCCGGATTCCTGCCGGCCGAGCGCCTGGCCGGTGTACGCATCGTGCACACGACCGGCATCACCCCCGCTCTCTCGCCCACGTGTCTGCAGATGGTCGACGGCCTCTTCGCCGCCGCCCGTGCCGCGGGAGCGCTGGTCTCGTTCGACGTGAACGACCGTCGCGCGCTGTGGAGTGAGCAAGAGGCCGCACACACGCTCGCGCGTCTCGCCGACGCCGCCGACATCGCCTTCGTGGGTCGCGACGAGGCCGAGCGCATCTGGGGAACGCCGACGCCCGCCGAGATCCGCGCCCTGCTTCCGCACTGCGCTCTGCTCGTGGTGAAGGACGGCGATGTGGGTGCCACCGCGTTCGCCGGCGACGACGCCCCGGTGTTCGTGCCGGCGCCCGTGGTCGAGGTCGTCGAACCGGTGGGCGCGGGCGACGCGTTCGCCTCGGGCTTCCTGGCCGCGACACTCGAGGGCGACGATCTGGCCGCACGGCTGAGCGCCGGGCACGCCGCCGCGCGCCGCGTGCTGATGATCGCCGCCGACCTGCCGCCGCTGACCGCGCGCGTCTGACCTCGCGTCTGACCCCATCCGTCCGGTCGTAGGCTGGGTCCATGCCTGCTCCGCTCACGCTGCCCCGCCTCTCGTGGGGCGACCCCTCGGCCCCTCGTCGTGCGCTCCTCGTGCACGGGCTCGGCTCCTCGGGCGCGTTGATGTGGCGCATCGGCGGCGCCCTCGCGGCCGATGGATGGCATGCGACGGCCGTCGATCTGCGCGGCCACGGCGACGCCCCGCGCGCGACGGACTACTCGGTCGCAGCCTTCGCCGCGGATCTCGCGGCGACGCGCCCTGATGGCGGCGGCGCGTGGGATGCGGTGATCGGACACTCTCTCGGAGGAGCGTCGAGCACGGTGGCCGCCGCATCCGACTCCGAGTGGGCGCAGCGCCTCGTGCTGATCGACCCGGCCATCTTCGTCTCGGGCCGTGACGCGAGCATCGTGCGCGCGAGCCAGGAGCGCGCGTTCGCCGACACCCGCCTCGCGGTCGTGCAAGAGGAGCATCCGCACTGGCACCCGCAGGATCAGGAGCTCAAGGTCGACGCCGTTCTGCGCGCGAGCGCGTGGGCCGTGGAGCAGACGAGTGCGCAGAACCAGCCGTGGGACGTGCGGGCTGCGGCGCAGGCGCTGACGGTGCCCACGCACGTGATCGCCGCGGACCCCGAGGTGTACAGCATCTTCACCGGCGACCTCGCCGACGAGGTGCTCGCGGCGAATCCGCTGATCACGATGTCGGTCGTCGAGGGTGCCGGGCATTCAGTGCACCGCGACAAGCCCGAGGAATCGCTTCGTCAGCTGCGGGAGGCACTCGCATGAGCGCCTTCGACCCCACCGTGTTCCTGCCCGACGATCTGCTCGACCGCATCCGCGAGCGCGCGCCGCAGCACGACCGCGAGAACACCTTCCCCCAGCAGGATCTCGACGAACTGCGTGCGGCAGGGTATCTGTCGATCCTCGTTCCCAGCGAGCGGGGCGGGGCCGGTCTCGGCCTCGCCGAGGCGGCGATCCTGCAGCAGCGACTGGCCACAGCCGCCCCGGCGACGGCACTCGCGATCAACATGCACCTGGTGTGGACCGGCGTCGCGAAGGTCTTCTCGGACCGCGGCGTGCCCGGGCTCGAGTTCGTGCAGGACGGCGCCGTCGCCGGCGAGGTCTTCGCCTTCGGCATCAGCGAGGCGGGCAACGACCTCGTGCTGTTCGGCAGTGACACCGACGCCACTCCCCTGCCCGACGGCGGCTACTCCTTCACCGGCACGAAGATCTTCACCTCGCTCGCCCCCGTGTGGACCCGGCTCGGGCTGCACGGACTCGACACGACCAGTGCAGATGCTCCGAAACTCGTCTTCGCGTTCGTGGAGCGCACCGACGCGGTCACGACCTCCGACGACTGGGACACGCTGGGCATGCGCGGCACGCAGAGTCGCACGACCCGACTCGCGGGTGCCGTCGCGGCGCCGGCGCACGTGGTCCGCCGCATCGATGCCGGACCTACGCCCGACCCGATCGTGTTCGGCATCTTCAGCGTGTTCGAGATCCTGCTCGCATCGGTCTACACCGGCATCGCCCGCCGAGCGCTCGACCTCGCGGTGCAGACCGCGGCCACGCGGCGGTCGAAGAAGACCGGTGCCGCGTACAGCCAGGACCCCGACATCCGGTGGCGCATCGCCGACATGGCGCTCGCGTACGACGCGCTCCCCCGCAGATCGCCGCACTCGCCCACGACGTCGACGGCCGCACCGACCACGGCGCCCGCTGGTTCTCGCTGCTCTCCGGCGTCAAGCACCGGGCGATCACGATGGCCAAGCACGTCGTCGATCAGGCGATGCTCGTCGCCGGGGGCGGCTCGTACTTCTCGAGCAACGAACTCTCTCGGCTGTACCGCGATGTGCTCGCCGGAGCGTTCCACCCCTCCGATCCGGAGTCCGCACACTCCACCGCGGCGAGCGCCTGGCTCGGACCGGTCGAATCCTGATCGCATCGAGCAGCGGTTCCCGTGCGCCTTTCCTGTCGATTCCGCAGGTCTGACCCGCCCGGGACGCGGATTCGGTTGCCGACCGGCCGTCTCGGTGCGAGGATCGCACCATGAGCGTGACGAAGAAGCATCCCTCGCTGGATGCCGTCTCCAAGACCATCATCGAGCTCCTGCAGGAGGACGGCCGTCGCTCCTACTCCGACATCGGTCGGGTCGTCGGGCTCAGCGAGGCCGCCGTGCGTCAGCGCGTGCAGCGGCTCACGGACTCGGGCGTGATGCAGATCGTCGCGGTGACGGATCCGATGCAGCTGGGGTTCCACCGTCAGGCGATGATCGGCATCCGCACCTCGGGCGATTCGCGCGTGGTGGCTGAGGCGATCGCCGAGATCGCCGCCATCGACTACGTCGTGATCACGGTCGGCACCTACGACATCCTCGCGGAGGTCGTGTGCGAGGACGACGCCGACCTGCTCGCGCTCATCAACGACGTCATCCGCCCGATCGACGGCGTCCTGTCGACCGAGACGTTCATCTACGCCAAGCTCCAGAAGCAGCTCTACAACTGGGGCACGCGATGAGCCGGACTCGCTGACGGCCGACGCCCGGCGGTCAGATCAGGAAGCCGCGCAGCAGCGCTTCGGATCCTGCCAGATGATCGCGCATCGCGGCTTCGGCCGCATCTGGCCGCCCGGCGAGGATCGCCGAGACGATGCGCTCGTGCTGCTCCCCCGAGTGCTGGATGTTGCGCGGCATCAAAGGGAAGGCGTCGAGCCAGGCGTTGACGCCCGCACGGTTCTCGGCCACGAGTGCGACCAGGGAGGAGATGCCCGCCGCCTCGGCGATGGCCAGGTGGAAGAGTGTGTCAAGCCGACGGTATTCGTCGGGTCCCGCCGGCAGCGCGGCCTCGTGCCGCGCCCACAGGTCAGCGCGGGTCGTCGCATCGAGCGTCCGACTCGCGGCGGCATGCGCGGCTCCCGACTCCAGCACCCGGCGCAGGCCCAACAGATCCTCGAGCTCGGAGGCCGTGACCGTCTCGGCCTTCATCGGATGCGGCAGCGGATCGGCCACGAAGGTGCCGCCGTATCGCCCCCGACGCGCCTGCAGGTAGTCAGCGTCGGCCAGCTCACGGATCGCTTCGCGGACGGTGTCGCGACTGACTCCGAACGAGGCGGCGAGCTCGCGCTCGGGCGGCAGGGACTCGCCCGGCGCGACCACCCCGAGCCGGATGGTCTGCACCAGGCGGGCCACGGTGTCTTCGAGCGCGTTGCCCCGGCGCAACGGCCGATAGACCGCGCGACGCACCTCGACGAGGTCGCTGTCGACGGGGTGCTCGCTCATGTCTTCACTGTGTCACAGCGAGGCGGGGTGCTCTCACAGCGGGGTGACGTAGGCGTTGGTGATGCCGCCGTCGACCACGAACGCGCTCGCGGTGATGAAGGACGAGTCGTCCGACGCCAGGAACGCCACGGCGGCGGCGAGCTCCTCGGGCTCGGCGAAGCGCCCCATCGGCACGTGCACGAGTCGGCGCTGCGCTCGCTCGGGGTCCGCGGCGAAGAGATCCCGCAGCAGCGGCGTGTTCACCGGCCCGGGGCAGAGCGCGTTCACGCGGATGCCCTGCCGCGCGAACTGCACGCCGAGCTCGCGTGACATCGCCAGCACCCCGCCCTTTGATGCCGTGTAGCTGATCTGCGAGGTCGCCGATCCCAGCAGCGCCACGAACGACGCCGTGTTGATGATTGACCCGCGCCCAGCCGGGACCATGTGCCGCAGCGCCGCGCGGCTGCAGAGATACACGCTCTTGAGGTTCACGTCTTGCACGCGGTCCCACGCGGGCAGCTCGGTCGTCTCGATCGAGTCGTCGTCGGCCGGCGAGATGCCCGCGTTGTTGAAGGCGATGTCGATGCGCCCGAACTCCTCGGCCACGCCGTCGAAGAGCGCGTTCACGGTCGCCTCGTCCGCGACGTCGACCGGACGGAACACGCCGCCGACCTGCGCGGCCGCCGCCTCTCCTGCGGTCGGGTCGACGTCGGCGATGACGACGAAGGCGCCCTCTGCCGCGAAGCGCTGGGCGGTCGCGAAGCCGATGCCGCTCGCGCCGCCGGTGATGATCGCGACACGATCGCGGAGACGCTGGGTCAGGTCGATGCTCATGGATTCCTCCGGATAGGGGTCGTGCTCAGTGCTCGTCGATGGCGAAGAAGACGTTCTTGGTCTCGGTGAAGTGCTCGGCGGCGTCGGGTCCGAGTTCGCGACCGAGGCCCGAGGCCTTCATGCCGCCGAACGGGGTCGCGTAGCGCACCGACGAGTGCGAGTTCACCGAGAGCACGCCGCTGCGGACTCCGCGTGCCACGCGCACCGCGCGGCCGAGGTTCTCCGTCCACAGCGAGCCCGCGAGACCGTACGCCGTGTCGTTCGCCAGCCGCACGGCATCCGCCTCGTCCTCGAACGGCAGCACCGCCACCACCGGGCCGAACACCTCTTGCTGGGCGATCCGGTCCGCGGGGTCGGCGCGGACGACGGTCGGTGCGAACCAGAACCCGTCGCCGTCCGGGGCGCTGCCACGGAAGGCGATGTCGGCGCCGTCGAGGAACTCCGAGACCGTGTCGCGGTGACGCGCCGAGATCAGCGGCCCCATGTCTGTGTCGTCGCGCGACGGGTCGCCGACGCGCCAGGCGGCGACCGCCGGCTCCAGGAGCTCGAGGAAGCGGTCGTACACCGAACGCTGCACGAGCAGACGGCTGCGCGCGCAGCAGTCCTGCCCAGCGTTGTCGAACACCGAGCCGGGCACGGCCGCGGCCGCCCGCTCGAGGTCGGCGTCCGCGAACACGATGTTCGCGCTCTTTCCTCCGAGCTCCAGCGTCACCGGCTTCAGCGCCCGGGCACAGCCGGCGGCGACCTCGATCCCCACCTCGGTGGATCCGGTGAAGACGACCTTGCGCACGTCCGGATGATCGACGAGCCGCTGCCCGACGACCGATCCCGACCCGGTGACGACCTCGAACAGCCCCTCCGGCAGACCCGCTTCCAGCCCCAGCTCGCCCAGTCGGATCGCCGTCAGCGGGGTGAGCTCGGCCGGTTTCAGAACCACCGCGTTGCCCGCGGCGAGCGCCGGCGCGAACGCCCACGACGCGATCGTCATGGGGAAGTTCCACGGCACGATCACCCCGACCACGCCGTAAGGGTCGTGGAAGGTCACATCCAACCCGCCGGCCACCGGAATCTGTCGGCCGGACAGCCGCTCCGGGTCGGCGGAGTAGTAGTTGAGCACCTGCGCGACGTGACCGGCCTCCCACCGTGCCGAGGTGATCGGGTGCCCGGAGTTCAGCACTTCCAGCTGGGCGAGCTCCTCGGCCGCCCCCTCGACGGCCCGGGCGAAGGCCCGCAGGGCGTCGGCGCGTGCCACGGGCGCGAGCGCCGCCCACCGGCGCTGCGCCGCGACAGCGCGGGCGATCGCGGCATCCGTCTCCTCCACGCCGGCGCGCGAGACGTCGCGCACCGCGGTGCCCGTCGACGGATTGATCACGGTGAACGCGCTCATGCGCTGCCTTCCTTCCGACCCGCGACGAACGCGCGCGCCTGTCTGACGAGATCCTCGAAGAGGCGCCGGTCCTCGGCGTTCTCCTCCGGATGCCACTGGATGCCGACCACATGCCCGTGCTCGGTGTCGACGAACGCCTGCACCAGGCCGTCATCGGAATGTGCGGCCGGGGTCAGCCCCTCTCCGAGCCGATCGATGCCCTGGTGGTGGTAGCTGTGCACCTCGACCGCTCCGTCTCCGAGCACTTCGGCGAGCAGGGTGTCTCCGGCCACGTCGACGCGGTTCTGGGCGAAGACGCCGCCGCCGAGGCGATACCGTTCGGTCCCGAGCGAGTCCGGGAGGTGCTGCTGCAGTGTGCCGCCGCGGGCCACGTTCACGAGCTGGAGTCCGCGGCAGATCGCGAGCACGGGCATACGCCGACGCTCGGCCGCGCGGAACAGTGCGAGCTCCCACGCGTCACGATCGACGCGTGCCGGATCGGTCGACGGATGCCGCTCGGCGCCGTACAGCTCGGGTGCCACATCCGCCCCGCCCGACAGCACCAGCGCGTCGAGGCCGGCGATCGCGGCATCCGCTCCCGCCGCGTCCTGAGGGGGCAGCAGCAGTGCGATCCCTCCGGCCGCGGTCACCCCGGTCAGGTACTGCTCAGGAAGGAACGCCGCCCGCACATCCCACACCCCCTGACGTGCTGGCTCGAGATAGGTGGTGACGCCGATCAGCGGCGTGCGCTCAGAGCCGCTCGAAGCCACGGACGCGCTCCCAGTCGGTGACGGCCGCGTCGTACGCCTCGAGCTCGATGCGGGCCTGGTTCAGGTAGTGCTCGACGACATCGTCGCCGAACGCCTCGCGCGCGATCGTCGACGCCCGGAACAGCTCGGCCGCCTCGCGGAGCGTCGTGGGCAGATGATCGACGCCGGCCTCGTAGGCGTTGCCGGTGAAGCGTTCGGGCAGCGGAAGCTCGTGCTCGACCCCGTACAGTCCGCCGGCGATGATCGCCGAGATGCCGAGGTACGGGTTCACGTCTCCCCCGGGCACCCGGTTCTCGACGCGCAGGCCCGATCCGCTGCCGATCACGCGCAGCGCGCAGGTGCGGTTGTCGATCCCCCAGGCGACGCCGGTCGGCGCGAAGCTTCCGTTCGCGAACCGCTTGTACGAGTTGATGTTCGGCGCGTACAGCAGCGTGAACTCGCGCAGAGTGGCCAGGATGCCGGCGATCCAGTGCTCCATGACCGGACTGAAGCCGTGCTCGCCGTCGCCCGCCATCACCGGCGTCCCGTCATCGGCGCGCAGCGAGAGGTGGATGTGGCAGCTGTTGCCCTCGCGTTCATTGAACTTCGCCATGAACGTCAGCGACTGACCGTGATTCGCGGCGATCTCCTTCGCCCCGTTCTTGTAGATCGCGTGCTGATCGGCGGTCTCGCGCACCTCCGCGTAGCGGAACGCGATCTCCTGCTGACCGAGGTTGCACTCGCCCTTGACGCCCTCGCAGTACATGCCGGCGCCGTCCATGCTGAGGCGGATGTCACGCAGCAGCGGCTCCATGCGCGTCGAGGCGAGCAGGTTGTAGTCGACGTTGTAGTCGGTCGCGGGAGTGAGCCCCTCGTACTTGCGAGCCCACGCGTCGCGGAAGGTGTTCTCGAAGACGATGAACTCGAGCTCGGTGCCCGCGAACGCCGTCCATCCGCGTTCCGCCAGTCGGTCTCGCTGCCGGTCGAGGATCGCACGTGGCGACGGCCCGACGGGTTCGCCGTTCTGCCACACGAGATCCGCCATGACCAGCACGCTGCCCTCGATCCACGGGATGCGCCGCAGGGTCTCGGCGTCGGGCCGCAGTACCATGTCGCCGTATCCGCGGTTCCAGCCCGACATCGCGTATCCGTCGACCGTGTTCATGTCGACGTCGACCGAGAGCAGGTAGTCGCAGGCCTCGGCGCCGTGATGGAGGATGTCCTCCTGGAACAGTCGCGCGGAGACGCGCTTTCCGACCAGTCGTCCCTGCGCATCGGCGAACGCCACGATGACCGTGTCGATCTCACCGGCGGCGATGCCGGCGTCCAGCTGCTCGATGCTGAGGTTTCCCGACATCTTCGGCTCCCGTCGTCGTGGCGAGGCGATCGACCGACCGGCTCCGGCACCAGAGTAGATCACCACGAGGTTTAAAGGTAGACGAAACCACCATTGACTGTCACAATCATCCGCAAGGTGCACCCGGCGCCTGTGCGCGAGCGAGTGGAGAGCGGATGTCTGAGCAGAACAGCGGTTCCCGCAAGGTTGGCGGAGCGACCTATACACGTGCCGGCACCGACTACTTCGACAAGCGCACGCTGAAGCGCTCCGCCGGAGTGTGGGGGCTCTGGGGCCTCGCGGTCGCCGCGGTCATCTCGGGCGACTTCTCGGGCTGGAACTTTGGGATCGACTTCGCCGGGTTCGGCGGCATGCTGATCGCCTTCGCGATCCTCGTCGTCATGTACTACGGCATGATCTTCGCGATCGGCGAGATGGCCGCGATGATGCCGCACACGGGCGGCGCCTACTCGTTCGCACGATCCGCGATGGGCCCCTGGGGAGGCCTCGTCACCGGCGCCGCCGAGACCATCGAGTACGTCGCCACCACGGCGGTGATCGTCTACTTCTCCGCGTCGTATGCGAACGGCATCACCAGCGAGCTGCTCGGCCTCGAGCTGCCGGGGTGGGTCTGGTATCTGATCCTCTACGTCGTCTTCATCGCACTGAACTCCGCGGGAGCGGCGATCTCGTTCCGCTTCGCCATCGTCGTCTCGATCATCTCGATCGGCATCATCCTGGTGTTCTCGCTGATGGCGCTGTTCTCCGGCGCGTTCAGCTGGGACGCCCTGTGGGACATCGTCCCCGACGAGGGCCAGACCGCATTCCTGCCGCACGGCGTCCTGCCGATCCTCTTCGCCCTCCCCTTTGCGATGTGGTTCTTCCTGGGCATTGAAGAGCTGCCTCTCGCCGCTGAGGAGTCGCACAACCCGACCCGTGACATCCCCAAGGCCGGCTTCTGGGCTCGCGGCACCCTCATCGTGACCGGACTCCTGGTGCTGTTCCTCAACACCGGCGTGATCGGCGCCGAGGCCACGGGCGTTGCGGGAGAGCCGCTGCTCGACGGCTTCCGTGCCATCGTCGGCGACCAGCTCGCGGCCGTGCTGGCGCTGTTCGCGCTGATCGGCCTGCTCGCGTCGCTGCAGGGCATCATGTTCGCCTACGGACGCAACATGTACTCGCTCTCGCGGGCCGGCTACTATCCGCGATTCCTCTCGCTCACCGGAAAGCGGCAGACGCCCTGGGTCGCGCTGGCCGTCGGCGCCGCGATCGGCTTCGTCGCCCTCATCGTGCTCGATGTGCTGGCGGCCGTCGACGCCGAAGGAGCCGGAACCGTCGCCGGGGCGATCGTGCTGAACATCGCCGTCTGGGGCGCGGTGCTCGCATACGGCCTGCAGCTGGTGTCGTTCATGATCCTGCGCCGGAAGTACCCGAACGCCGATCGGCCCTACCGCAGCCCGTGGGGTGTTCCGGGAGCTGCCGTCGCGCTGGTCATCGCCGCCCTCATCTTCGTCGGATTCCTGCTCAACCCCACGTTCGGGCCGGCGATCATCGCGATCGCGATCGTCTACGTGGTCATTCTGCTCGGGTTCGCGCTGTTCTTCCGGCACCGCCTGGTGCTCTCGCCCGAAGAGGAGTACGCGCTGTCGGGCGGCACGCACGGCGACCCGCAGGCCGAGGGGTACGACGCCATGGAGGGCGAGGTCTTCGGCGGCGGCCGCTGACCCGGCGAGGAGCGCGGGCTCTTACGACCGCGAGTCGAAGTCGAACGCCTTCAGCAATTCGCCGACCGCCTTCTCGCGCTCCTCGCCACCCTCGTCGAACATGTGCGTCACGTGCGTGCGCAGATGGTTCTCGAGCAGGAGGCGGTTGAGTGACTCGAGGGATCGCTGGATCGCCCGGGACTGCGTGATGATGTCCATGCAGTAGTCCTCGTTCTCGATCATCCGTGCGACGCCGCGCATCTGACCCTCGAGGATGCTGGTGCGATGCAGGGCGCGCTTCTTGATGTCTTCGATCACTCTTCGAGGCTACTCCGCCCCAGGCCCTCTGAGCCTGTCGAAAGCCGCCACCACAGCCCCCGTGCGAGGATGGCGTCATGCCGCGCACACCCATGGCTCTGCTGTCTCCCGCCGATCAGGAACGACTGCGCGCCCTGCGCCGGATGAAGGCCGTCGCACTCGGCGCTCTGCTCTTCATGGCCGTCGCCTTCGTCATCGCCTTCATGCTGCAGGAGCGTCTGCCGTGGCTGAGCTACATCCGCGCCGCGGCCGAGGGCGGAATGGTCGGTGCCCTCGCGGACTGGTTCGCCGTCACCGCGCTGTTCCGCCGGCCGCTCGGTCTCCCGATTCCGCACACCGCGATCATTCCGAGCCGCAAGGACGAGATCGGCCGCACGCTGGGTGAGTTCGTCGAGACGAACTTCCTCGCCGCCGACGTGGTGCGCACCAAGCTCGCGAGCACGAAGATCGCCGAGCGCGCGGGTCAGTGGCTGCGCGAGACCGCACACGCCGAGCGCGTGGGTGCCGAGGGCGCGACGATCGCCACGGCCGTGCTCAATGCCCTCAGCGACGACGACGTGCGCGATCTCATCAGCGACCTCGCCCGCGAGCACCTGGTGTCGCCGGAGTGGGGTCCGCCCGCGGGCACCTGGCTGGAGAAGATCGTCGAGGCCGACGCGCATCAGGGGGCGGTGGATCTCGCCGTCGACAGCATCGGGCACTGGCTCGAGGCGAACGCGGACTCATTCTCGGGGCTCGTGTCGCGGCGCCTGCCATCCTGGGTTCCTCGGCTCGCTCACCGCTTCGTCGACGACACGGTGTACAACGAGGCGATCAAGTTCATCGAGGCCGTGAAGGCCGACCCGAAGCATCCCGCCCGCATCGCCGTCGACGGCTACCTCTCGCGCCTGGCCGACAATCTGCAGAACGACCCCGACACCCGCGCGAAGCTCGAGAACGCGAAGGCCTCGCTGTTCGACAGCCCGCGAGTGGGTGCGCTGGCAGCCGAGGCGTGGGAGACGGCGAAGAACGGTCTTCTCGTCGCCCTCGCCGACCCCGAGAGCGGTTTGCGTCGCCGAGCCGTGCAGGCACTGCAGGAGGTCGGCGAACGCCTCACGACGGATGCCGCGCTGCAGCACCGTGTCGACACCTGGGTGTCGGATGCCGCGGTGTTCCTCGTCGACCGCTACCGGCACGACATCGCATCGATCATCACCGACACGGTCGAACGGTGGGATCCGGTCGAGACGACCGAGAAGATCGAGCTCATGGTCGGGCGCGACCTGCAGTACATCCGCCTCAACGGCACGTTCGTCGGCGCCCTCGCCGGTCTCGCGATCTTCACCCTCGCCCACGCGCTGATCCCCGGAGTCTGACATGGCATCGTCCTCGCCCCCGCTGAGCCACGACCCGCTCTGGCCCCGGGCCGGCGGCTGGCCCGCGTTCGACGGCGCCGCCGATGCCGTCCTGCTCGGCGTGCCGACGTGGCGCACCTCGCTCTCGCCCACCGGGGCGCATGCCACCCCCGCCGCGATCCGCACGGCGCTCCCGCGCTACGGGACCGCACTGATGGGCCCGCCGATCCGCGACCTGAACGATGTGCTGCGCATCGTCGACGCCGGTGACGTCGACGAGCCCGACGGCGATGCGGGTGAGGCGACCGCGATCGCCCGGGTGCGTGAGCTGACCGCTGCTGCGCGGCTGGTCGTCGCGCTGGGCGGCGACAACTCGCTGACCTATCCGGTCGCGCTCGGCGCGCAGGCCACGGGGCTCATCACCTTCGACGCGCACTTCGATCTGCGCGACGGCATCTCGAACGGCACGCCGGTGCGTCGGCTCGTGCAGGATGCGCCCGGGGCATCGGCGGTGCCCACGACCCCGATCGACCCGCAGCGGATCGTGCAGATCGGCATCGCCGACTTCGCCAACTCCGCGTTCTACGCGCAGCGCGCCGCCGACTGGGGCATCCGGGTCATCACACTCGACGAGGTGCGCCGACGCGGTATCCCCGACGTGGTCTCCGAGGCACTGGAGATCGCGGGATCGGGCTCCGGCGCACGTGTCCACCTCGACATCGACGTGGACGTCTGCGATCGCGCCGTCGCTCCCGGCTGCCCGGCGAGCGTTCCCGGCGGCCTCCAGGCGTGGGAGCTGCGCGCGCTCGCCCGTGCCGTGGCCACGGATCAGCGCGTGGTCAGCGCCGACATCGCCGAGGTCGACGCGACGGCCGACACCGACGACGCCCGCACCGTGCGCCTCGCGGCGCTGTGCGTGCTGGAGCTGCTGACCGGACTCGCCGCGCGCGACTGAACGCGCCCCTCCGGAGGGCGGACTCAGCGCAGCGCGACCCCGTCCTTCCAGACCTGCCGCACGAGCGGCACGCCCGGTCGGTAGGCCAGATGGATGCGGGTCGGTGCGTCGAGCAGCACGAGATCGGCGCGGGCGCCCGGCGCGACCACGCCGATGTCGTCACGCCGCAGAGCATGCGCGCCACCTGCGGTCGCCGCCCACACCGCTTCGGCCGGCGTCATCCCCATCTCGCGCACGGCCAGTGCGATGCAGAACGACATCGACGAGGTGAAGCTCGACCCCGGATTGGTGTCGCAGGCCAGCGCGACCGTCACGCCCGCGTCGATCAGGGCGCGGGCGTCGGGATAGGGCTGACGCGTCGAGAACTCCACCCCCGGCAGCAGCGTGAGCACGGTCTCCGACCCGGCGAGCGCGGTGATGTCGTCCTCGGTCAGGTAGGTTCCGTGATCGATGGATGCCGCGCCGAGGTCCACGGCCAGACGCACGCCCTCCCCCGGGCCGAGCTGGCTCGCGTGCACACGCGGCCGCAGACCGCGGGCGATCCCGGCCTCGAGCACCCGTCGTGACTGCGCTGCCGTGAACGCGCCCGTCTCGCAGAAGACGTCGATCCATCGTGCGTGCGGCGCGCAGGCGTCGAGCATCGGCCCGACCACCAGATCGACGTACTCGTCGGGCCGGTCGGCGTACTCGGCGGGAACGACGTGCGCCCCTAGGAACGTGACCTCGTCGGTGACCTCGGCCGCCAGGCGCACAAGACGTTCCTCGTCCTGCACGCTCAGCCCATACCCGCTCTTGATCTCGACGGTCGTCGTGCCCTGCGCCTGCAGTTCGTCGATGAACCCGCGCAGTCGAGCACGCAGGTCGTCATCGCTCGCCGCCCGCGTTGCCGCTACCGTAGAGCGGATGCCGCCGGCGGCATACTTCTGCCCTGCCATCCGCGCCTCGAACTCCGACGCCCGGTCTCCGGCGAAGATCAGGTGGCTGTGACTGTCGACGAAACCGGGGATCACCGCGCGACCGGCAGCGTCCACGGTCTGATCGGCAGTCGGCGCGTCCGCCGTGGCACCGACCCAGGCGATGCGGTCTCCGTCGATCAGCACCGCCGCATCGTGCTGCGTTCCGAAGGCGTCACCCTCGGCCTCCGCGTTCGTGGTCAACTCTCCGATACGGGTGATCAGTGTCGTGCTCACAGCATCGGCACTTTCAGTCCACGCTCGCGCGCGATGTCGCGGGCGTGCTCGTAGCCGGCGTCGACGTGACGCATCACGCCCGTGCCGGGGTCGTTCGTCAGCACCCGCTCGAGCTTCTGCGCCGCGAGCTCGGTGCCATCGGCGACCGTGACCTGACCGGCGTGGATGGAGCGCCCGATGCCGACGCCCCCGCCGTGATGCAGCGACACCCACGAGGCGCCCGATGCGGTGTTCAGCAGCGCGTTCAGCAGCGGCCAGTCGGCGATCGCGTCGGATCCGTCCTTCATCGCCTCGGTCTCGCGGTACGGCGAGGCGACGGAACCCGCATCGAGGTGATCCCGACCGATCACGATCGGAGCGGCGAGCTCACCCGACGCGACCATCTCGTTGAACTTCAGCCCCGCGAGATGGCGCTCCTGGTAGCCGAGCCAGCAGATGCGCGCGGGCAGACCCTCGAAGTGAACCTTTTCGCCAGCCTTCTTCAGCCAGCGGTGCAGAGCGGCGTCCTCCGGGAAGAGCTCCGTGATCGCGCGGTCCGTCTTGTAGATATCCTCCGGATCGCCCGAGAGCGCGGCCCAGCGGAACGGGCCGCGCCCCTCCTCGAACTGCGGACGGATATACGCCGGCACGAATCCGGGGAACGCGAACGCCCGGTCAAATCCGCCCAGCTCCGCCTCCCGGCGAATGGAGTTTCCGTAGTCGAAGACTGCGGCGCCGGCATCCTGGAACGCCACCATCGCCGCCACGTGCGTGGCCATCGAGGCACGGGAGCGGAGCGTGAACTCCTCCGGATCGCGCTGCGCCTCGGCCTTCCAGTCCGCCACCGACATGCCGACGGGCAGGTAGGCGAGCGGATCGTGCGCGCTGGTCTGATCGGTCACGATGTCGATCGGCGTGCCGCGACGCTGCAGCTCGGGGAAGACTTCGGCGGCGTTTCCGACCACGCCCATCGAGAGCGCTTCGCCCGCATCCTTCGCCGCGAGCACGCGCTCGACGGCCGCGTCGAGATCGGTGGTGTACTCGTCGAGGTACCCGTGCTCGACGCGGCGGGCGAGCCGCGACTCGTCGACGTCGACGATCAGCACGACGCCGTCGTTCAGGGTCACCGCAAGCGGCTGAGCCCCTCCCATACCGCCGGCGCCGCCGGTGAGGGTGAGGGTGCCGCGCAGCGAGTCCCGACCCAACGAGCGGGCGACCGCCGCGAACGTCTCGTATGTCCCCTGCAGAATGCCCTGCGTGCCGATGTAGATCCAGGAGCCGGCGGTCATCTGGCCGTACATCGTCAGGCCCAGCTCCTCGAGCTTGCGGAACTCGGGCCACGTCGCCCAATCCCCCACGAGGTTCGAGTTCGCGATGAGCACCCGCGGTGCCCAGTCGTGGGTGCGGAACACGCCGACGGGCTTGCCAGACTGCACGAGCAGCGTCTCGTCGGGCTCGAGTTCGTCGAGCGTGCGCACGATCGCGTCGTACGCCTCCCAATTCCGCGCCGCCTTGCCCGTTCCGCCGTAGACCACGAGATCCTCGGGATGCTCGGCGACCTCGGCGTCGAGGTTGTTCATCAGCATGCGCTTGGCGGCCTCCGCTCCCCAGCTCTTGGCGGTGCGGACGTTGCCGCGGGCGGCGCGGATGCTGCGCCGATCGGCGCCGGCGGGCCCGACACCCGCGGACCCGACTTCGGGAATCGATTCGGTGCGGTCAGACATGCGTGTGCTCCTTTGCGACGCGGGCGACGTCGCCCGACTGGACGAGTGCGGTGACGGCTTCGATCTCGGGCGAGAGGTACCGATCGGGGCCGGGGCCCGCAGCCACGGTGCGGACCAGATCCCGCACCGCTCCTGTGGCGGGCCCGGCCGCGACGGGCGCGCGCAGATCGAGCGCCCGGGCACCGGTCAGGATCTCAATGGCGAGGACGCGGCCGAGTCCGTCGACGGCGCGGCGCAGCTTGCGTGCGGCGGACCACCCCATCGACACGTGGTCCTCCTGCATCGCGGACGACGGGATCGAGTCGACGGATGCCGGCACCGCGAGGCGCTTGAGCTCTGACACGATGCCCGCGGCGGCGTACTGCGCGATCATGAGACCGGAGTCCACACCCACCTCGTCCGCGAGGAACGGCGGCAGTCCCCGATTGCGCGCGGGATCCAGCGCACGATCCGTCCGGCGTTCCGAGATGGATGCCACGTCGGCCACCGAGATCGCCAAGAAGTCGAGCACTGCCGCGATCGGGGCGCCGTGGAAGTTGCCGTTGGATTCGATGCGGCCGTCCACCGTGATGACGGGGTTGTCGATCACGCTCGCCAGTTCCCGTTCAGCGATCATCGCCGCGTGCGCCATCGTGTCGCGCGCCGCCCCATGCACCTGCGGCGAGCACCGCAGCGAGTAGGCGTCCTGCACACGGCCGTCCTCCGGACCCTTGTGGCTGGCGACCAACGGCGAGTCGGAGAGGAACGCGCGCAGGTTGGCCGCGGACTCCCACTGACCGGTCTGCGGCCGCAGTGCCATCAGGTCTGCCGCGAAGACCGCATCGGTTCCGAACTGCGACTCGATCGACATCGCCGCGGCGACGTCGGCCGCCAGGAGCAGCATCTCGAGATCGTGAAGAGCGAGCAGCAGCATCCCCAGCATCCCGTCGGTGCCGTTGATCAGGGCGAGCCCCTCCTTCTCGACCAGCGTGAGCGGAGCGATGCCGGCTGCGGCGAGAGCCGCGGCGGCGGGCATCGTGTCGGCGCCGACCACACCGGGCGCATGCATGACGCGCACCTCGCCTTCGCCCATGGCCGCGAGTGCGATATGCGCGAGCGGAGCGAGGTCGCCGGAGCAGCCGAGAGAGCCGTACTCGCGGACGATTGGCACGATCCCCGCGTTGAGCATCGCCGCGTAGGTCTCCACCACAACAGGACGCACGCCCGTCCGGCCGGAGGCGAGCGTCTGCAGCCGCAGCAGCTGCAGCCCGCGCGTGACTTCCGTCTCGACTTCGGCACCGGTACCCGCCGCGTGCGAACGAATCAGGCTCGCCTGCAGCTGCAGACGCCGATCCGGAGCGATGAACGTCGTCGCCAGCGCACCGAAGCCGGTCGAGACGCCGTAGTGCGGATGCGGACCCGCCGCCAGCTCGTCGATCACCGCGCGCGTCTGCGTCACCCGCTCGAGCGCGGACGGTTCGATCACGACCGGGGCGCCGTGACGAACCACGGCGACGACGTCGGCAGGAAGCAACGGCTGTGCGCCGACGAGAACAGCTGCGGAAAGACTCATGCTCCGATTCCACACCCGAACAGCCCACAGCCGAGGCCGATGTGGCATCCTGTGTCTGTGATCCCAGACACATCCGAGACCGCCGACCGCTCTGCCTCTCAGGTGCCGGCGGCTGAGAACACTTTGAGGATCCTGAGTCACCTGGCGCGACGACCCGCCCCGGTCGCCGCCTCAGCCATCGCCCGGGAGCTCGGTCTCCCGCGCTCCACCGTCTACCACCTGCTCACGACGCTCGCCGGGCACGGATACGTCCTGCACTTTCGCGACGACCGCCGATGGGGCCTCGGCACATCGGCGTTTGAGCTGTCCGGCGGGTACGCGCGGCAGCAGCCGCTGGCACGCCTCGGCCGCCCGCTTGTTGCCGCGCTCTCCGATCGCCTCGGTGAGAGCGCTCACCTTGCGGTCATGAGTGGCGGAGACGTGCTGTACATCGTCGAGGAACGCGCACCGCGTCGGCCGGCTCTGGTGACTGATGTCGGAGTTCGACTTCCCGCCCCTCTGACGGCGAGTGGTCGAGCGATGCTGGCTTCCCTGCCGCGGGAGCAGGTGCGCGCGCTGTTTCCCAGCGCCTCGGCATTCCCCGAGCGCACAGGCCGCGGGCCGCAGCGCCTGAGCGAACTGCGCGAGCTCCTGCGAGAGGTGCGTGCTCGGGGCTATGCCACCGAAGACAGCGAGATCGCGGAAGGATTGCGCTCCGTCGGAGCTGTCGTGCGTGATCATGCCGGCTGGCCGATCGCCGCGGTCGCGGTGACCTGGGCCGGAGACCAGCTCGACGAAGCCCAGCTGGCTGAGGCAGTGCGCGATACCGCGGCCACGCTTGAGTCGCGGCTTCGTCGATGATCGCGCTCC
Source organism: Microbacterium sp. PI-SA-G (assembly GCF_057215335.1). NCBI lineage: Bacteria > Bacillati > Actinomycetota > Actinomycetes > Micrococcales > Microbacteriaceae > Microbacterium > Microbacterium sp. PI-SA-G. The sequence goes on along the minus strand of NZ_CM170103.1, from coordinate 3,376,405 downwards.
AGCGCCTCGTGAGCGCGCAGGCGTTAACGCAAAAGAGCCACCCAGCATTGGGTGGCTCTTTTGTTTAAAAGGAGTCCGGCGGTGTCCTACTCTCCCACAGGGTCCCCCCTGCAGTACCATCGGCGCTGTGAGGCTTAGCTTCCGGGTTCGGAATGTAACCGGGCGTTTCCCTCACGCTATGGCCGCCGAAACACTATTGATGTTTCAATCAAACACATAACAAAGTCAATGTTGTTATGCGGTTCTCGACCGTACATCGAGAACCACTCAGTGGACGCGTAGCACCAACAAACGGTGTGTTATCAAGTCATCGGCTTATTAGTACCAGTCAGCTGCATGCATTACTGCACTTACACATCTGGCCTATCAACCCAGTAGTCTGGCTGGGAGCCTCTCACCCGAAGGTATGGAAATCTCATCTTGAGGCCGGCTTCCCGCTTAGATGCTTTCAGCGGTTATCCATCCCGAACGTAGCTAATCAGCGGTGCTCCTGGCGGAACAACTGACACACCAGAGGTTCGTCCAACCCGGTCCTCTCGTACTAGGGTCAGATCCTCTCAAATTTCCTACGCGCGCAGCGGATAGGGACCGAACTGTCTCACGACGTTCTAAACCCAGCTCGCGTACCGCTTTAATGGGCGAACAGCCCAACCCTTGGGACCTACTCCAGCCCCAGGATGCGACGAGCCGACATCGAGGTGCCAAACCATGCCGTCGATATGGACTCTTGGGCAAGATCAGCCTGTTATCCCCGAGGTACCTTTTATCCGTTGAGCGACAGCGCTTCCACAAGCCACTGCCGGATCACTAGTCCCGACTTTCGTCCCTGCTCGACCTGTCAGTCTCACAGTCAAGCTCCCTTGTGCACTTACACTCGACACCTGATTACCAACCAGGTTGAGGGAACCTTTGGGCGCCTCCGTTACTTTTTGGGAGGCAACCGCCCCAGTTAAACTACCCACCATGCACTGTCCCTGAACCGGATTACGGTTCGAAGTTAGATATCCAGAGTGACCAGAGTGGTATTTCAACAATGACTCCACACGAACTGGCGTCCATGCTTCAAAGTCTCCCACCTATCCTACACAAGCCACACCGAACACCAATACAAAGCTATAGTAAAGGTCACGGGGTCTTTCCGTCCTGCTGCGCGTAACGAGCATCTTTACTCGTAATGCAATTTCGCCGAGTTCGCGGTTGAGACAGTTGGGAAGTCGTTACGCCATTCGTGCAGGTCGGAACTTACCCGACAAGGAATTTCGCTACCTTAGGATGGTTATAGTTACCACCGCCGTTTACTGGGGCTTAAATTCTCAGCTTCGCCTTGCGGCTAACCGGTCCTCTTAACCTTCCAGCACCGGGCAGGCGTCAGTCCGTATACATCGTCTTGCGACTTGGCACGGACCTGTGTTTTTAGTAAACAGTCGCTACCCACTAGTCTCTGCGGCCTCCAAACGCTTTTGGGAGCAAGTCCCTATACGCCGAAGGCCCCCCTTCTCCCGAAGTTACGGGGGCATTTTGCCGAGTTCCTTAACCACGATTCTCTCGATCTCCTTGGTATTCTCTACCTGACCACCTGAGTCGGTTTGGGGTACGGGCGGCTTGAACCTCGCGTCGATGCTTTTCTTGGCAGCATAGGATCACCCACTTATTATCCGCATCGTGTCTCAGCCTGTATGAGTCGCGGATTTGCCTACGACTCGGCCTACGCACTTGCACCGGGACAACCATCGCCCGGCTGGGCTACCTTCCTGCGTCACACCTGTTAATACGCTAACCGCACCAGAACGGGGTCGTGCGCTAGGCCCAGAGCGTCACCCCGAAGGGATCAGTCACTGGGATTCAGACACTTAGCACTACTGGATTAGCTTGGGCGGTTCTTCGCCGGTACGGGAATATCAACCCGTTGTCCATCGACTACGCCTGTCGGCCTCGCCTTAGGTCCCGACTTACCCAGGGAAGATTAGCTTGACCCTGGAACCCTTGGTCTTTCGGAGGACGTGTTTCTCACACGTCATTCGCTACTCATGCCTGCATTCTCACTCGTGTAGCCTCCACGGCTGGTTTACACCGCCGCTTCGCTGGCCACACGACGCTCTCCTACCCATCAATACGGCTGGACCACGAAGGCCTACCAAAAATATCAATGCCACAACTTCGGTGGCGTGCTTGAGCCCCGTTACATTGTCGGCGCGGAATCACTTGACCAGTGAGCTATTACGCACTCTTTCAAGGGTGGCTGCTTCTAAGCCAACCTCCTGGTTGTCAAAGCAACTCCACATCCTTTCCCACTTAGCACGCGCTTTGGGACCTTAGTTGGTGGTCTGGGTTGTTTCCCTCTCGACTATGAAGCTTATCCCCCACAGTCTCACTGCTGCGCTCTCACTTACCGGCATTCGGAGTTTGGCTGACGTCAGTAACCTTGTAGGGCCCATCGGCCATCCAGTAGCTCTACCTCCGGCAAGAAACACGCAACGCTGCACCTAAATGCATTTCGGAGAGAACCAGCTATCACGAAGTTTGATTGGCCTTTCACCCCTATCCACAGCTCATCCCCTCAGTTTTCAACCTAAGTGGGTTCGGTCCTCCACGACGTCTTACCGTCGCTTCAACCTGGCCATGGATAGATCACTTCGCTTCGGGTCTAGGACATGCGACTGAATCGCCCTATTCAGACTCGCTTTCGCTACGGCTACCCCACACGGGTTAACCTCGCCACATATCGCTAACTCGCAGGCTCATTCTTCAAAAGGCACGCTGTCACCCCTACTAAGGAGGCTCCAACGGTTTGTAAGCAAACGGTTTCAGGTACTATTTCACTCCCCTCCCGGGGTACTTTTCACCTTTCCCTCACGGTACTTGTCCGCTATCGGTCATCTGGGAGTATTTAGGCTTATCAGGTGGTCCTGACAGATTCACACGGGATTTCACGGGCCCCGTGCTACTTGGGATACTCTTCGCGCCAAGAGAGGCATTTCGACTACGGGGTTGGCACCCTCTATGACCGGCCTTTCAAGACCGTTCGTCTATACCTTCTTGTAACGCCGCCACCTCGGCAGAGATGACTGAAAAGTCCCACAACCCCCAACGTGCAACACCTGCCGGCTATCACACACGCTAGGTTTAGCCTGTTCCGGTTTCGCTCGCCACTACTAACGGAATCGCGGTTGCTTTCTCTTCCTGTGGGTACTGAGATGTTTCACTTCCCCACGTTCCCTCTACCCGCCCTATATATTCAGGCGGGAGTCACTAGGTCGGCACGCCGCCCAGCGGGGTTTCCCCATTCGGACACCCTCGGATCAAAACTTGCTTATCAGTTCCCCGAGGCTTATCGCAGATTGCTACGTCCTTCTTCGGCTCCAGATGCCAAGGCATCCACCGTTTGCTCTTAAAGACTTGAAATCACATGAGTTTGAATCAGAATCGACACCAAACCCCGAAAGGCTTGGCATGAAATTGACTAATGATCTTTAAGATCATCTTGTGCAACCAATCCGAAGATCAGTTGCAAGATGCTCGCGTCCACTGTGTAGTTCTCAAAGTACGGGCGGTACCCCCATCCACCTGCCCAAACGGACAAACAGAAAGAGGTCCAGAGTAACCGACTGGCTCCCAACCCAAAGGCCAGAGCACATCCGGTCCCTCAGGACCCAACAGCGTGCAGACACCCACCCCCGACACCCAAACGTTCCAACAGCAAGCTGTGTACTAGTTCAAGAATCAGATCCTGATGCCATGTCAAATGTTCCACCCATGAGCTCCCCGCAGAGACGAACGCTCTGATCGGGGTTCTGGACTCCGAAGAGTCAGATGCTCCTTAGAAAGGAGGTGATCCAGCCGCACCTTCCGGTACGGCTACCTTGTTACGACTTAGTCCTAATTACCAATCCCACCTTCGACGGCTCCCTCCAAAAAGGTTAGGCCACCGGCTTCAGGTGTTACCGACTTTCATGACTTGACGGGCGGTGTGTACAAGACCCGGGAACGTATTCACCGCAGCGTTGCTGATCTGCGATTACTAGCGACTCCGACTTCATGAGGTCGAGTTGCAGACCTCAATCCGAACTGGGACCGGCTTTTTGGGATTCGCTCCACCTCACGGTATTGCAGCCCTTTGTACCGGCCATTGTAGCATGCGTGAAGCCCAAGACATAAGGGGCATGATGATTTGACGTCATCCCCACCTTCCTCCGAGTTGACCCCGGCAGTATCCCATGAGTTCCCACCATTACGTGCTGGCAACATAGAACGAGGGTTGCGCTCGTTGCGGGACTTAACCCAACATCTCACGACACGAGCTGACGACAACCATGCACCACCTGTTTACGAGTGTCCAAAGAGTTGACCATTTCTGGCCCGTTCTCGTATATGTCAAGCCTTGGTAAGGTTCTTCGCGTTGCATCGAATTAATCCGCATGCTCCGCCGCTTGTGCGGGTCCCCGTCAATTCCTTTGAGTTTTAGCCTTGCGGCCGTACTCCCCAGGCGGGGAACTTAATGCGTTAGCTGCGTCACGGAATCCGTGGAATGGACCCCACAACTAGTTCCCAACGTTTACGGGGTGGACTACCAGGGTATCTAAGCCTGTTTGCTCCCCACCCTTTCGCTCCTCAGCGTCAGTTACGGCCCAGAGATCTGCCTTCGCCATCGGTGTTCCTCCTGATATCTGCGCATTCCACCGCTACACCAGGAATTCCAATCTCCCCTACCGCACTCTAGTCTGCCCGTACCCACTGCAGGCCCGAGGTTGAGCCTCGGGATTTCACAGCAGACGCGACAAACCGCCTACGAGCTCTTTACGCCCAATAATTCCGGATAACGCTTGCGCCCTACGTATTACCGCGGCTGCTGGCACGTAGTTAGCCGGCGCTTTTTCTGCAGGTACCGTCACTTTCGCTTCTTCCCTGCTAAAAGAGGTTTACAACCCGAAGGCCGTCATCCCTCACGCGGCGTTGCTGCATCAGGCTTGCGCCCATTGTGCAATATTCCCCACTGCTGCCTCCCGTAGGAGTCTGGGCCGTGTCTCAGTCCCAGTGTGGCCGGTCACCCTCTCAGGCCGGCTACCCGTCGACGCCTTGGTGAGCCATTACCTCACCAACAAGCTGATAGGCCGCGAGCCCATCCCCAACCGAAATTCTTTCCAGACGCAGACCATGCGGTCACGTCACATATCCAGTATTAGACGCCGTTTCCAGCGCTTATCCCAGAGTCAGGGGCAGGTTGCTCACGTGTTACTCACCCGTTCGCCACTGATCCACCCAGCAAGCTGGGCTTCACCGTTCGACTTGCATGTGTTAAGCACGCCGCCAGCGTTCATCCTGAGCCAGGATCAAACTCTCCGTAAAAAAGAAATGCATACGACACCGGGAAAACGGTGACGCAGCGAGTTTGATGCTGACCAAAGAGACAAATTCATTGCTGACTTCATCCGAATGCCAACCCCACAAGGAGGTTGGTCTTTGATCCAAAGGAATTCTCACCCAGCCGAAGCTAGACGAGGATAATTTGGCATTTGACAAGTGCACGCTGTTGAGTTCTCAAGGATCGGATGCTCCCACGACCCGGCCATCACAACCAGGCCCGCAGGGCAACTTCTCAATCTTACCCACCACAACCGGAAAGTCAAATCAGCACAACCCGCGAATCACAGACCCACAAGCGCACCAACAACAACCGAAGAAGAGGTGGAAACTCCCATCCTAGACCCGAAGGCCCACACACTCAAGAAGCATGTGAAAGATGGAAGGCGGTTCTCCACTTGAGGGGGGTGAAGCTCTCGGCCTCTCCGCTTCCCTGTGGGGCGAACAAGTAATAAGTTACGCGGATCCCAGGGATCCGGCAAATCAAGGCCGACCGCCGGGCGTGTCGCCGCGGGATTCCGCGGAATCCCGCGGCAGCTGCGCTCTCCCGCTTTCCTGGCCGGCGCGACACTCCCCGACGGCCACCGCTCCATGTCGCCCACTCGCAGCGGTGTCGCCCACTCGCGCAGCGCTGTCGCCCACATGCGCAGAGGTGCTGGCCATCCGGCCGCCGCTTCGGAACAACGACCGGGTACGAAGAAAGCCCCCGGCGACTGCCGGGGGCTTTCTTGTTCTGTGGACCTAAGGGGATTCGAACCCCTGACCTCCTCGATGCGAACGAGGCGCGCTACCAACTGCGCCATAGGCCCTGGAACGTGATCTACGTTATCACGCTGTCGGAGCGGTCGACGTCAGACGATCACCCTGCGGCTCGACGCGTGAGCAGGTCGCGCACGTGGGCCTCGATCTCCGCGTCATCCACGAATCCCATGCGTGCGTACGGGGATGACGAAGCGGCGGGCAAGGCGACCGGCGCGGCTGGCGCCATCTCCTCCGCGCGCTCGCGCAGGGCGGCGACGCGGGCGGCCTTTCGGCGCTCCTCCTGCGCATCCATCTCGGCACGTGCGGTCTGCGCCCTCGAGCCGGCGACAGCCACCAGCGGCTCGGGCAACGCACGCGGCGTCCAGGTCGCTTTGCCCTGATCGTGCAGCGGTGGGGCGACGCGCTCCTGCGCGGGGGCTGCGACCGGAGCAGAACGACGAGCCGAACGAGCGGCCACCATCGCCATCCGCTGAAGCGCGAACCCGGCGACCACCATGAGCGCTCCGCCGACCCACAACAGCGCAGAGGCTCCGGTGCCGATGAGCTGCCAGACGCCCAGGCCCACCCCCGTCATTCCCAGCAGCAGCACGGACGTCGCGGTGATCCGCACACGTCGACGTGCCCGCACCTGGCGCAACACAGGATCAGCACTCGCCGCGGCGAGCTCCTGCCGGAGGGCGGCCAACTCGGCGGCCTCCCGCTCGGACTGCACACGCTTGGCCAGCTTCTGCTGGGCGAGCACGGTGCGGGCATTCAGCTCGATGCGCACCTCGCCCGGTGTCTCGCTGGTCTCCGCGAGCACACGCAGGGCCTGATTCAGACGCACCGCATTGCGCTCGGCGGCGTTGTACTGGAAGCGTCCGCGCCACGACGGGAGCAGATACAGCATCCACAGGAGCACGGAGACGAGCACGATCACTCCCCCACTCAGCACCGGCCCGTCCATATCGCTAACGGTAAGGGACTGAGGGCGACTCGGCCCGGCAGTCGGCGCGTGTCGCGACGAGTCCGTCGAACATCGCCGTGATCGCTCCCGTCAGAAGGTGATGCGGTCTGCCGGCGGCACTTCGGACACCGCGGCCGGAACCTGTCCGTTCAGCCACCGGGCCAGCACACCCTGCGGCACATCCTCGCGGGTCAGCGCGAACGCGTAGTGGTCACGCCAGTCCCCATCGATGTGGATGTACCGCCGACGCAGTCCCTCGTACCGGAACCCGAGCTTCTGCACCACACGGATGCTCGCAGCGTTCTCGGGACGGATGCAGATCTCCATACGGTGCAACCCGTACTCGGTGAAGCACGCGTCCGTCGCCAGTGCCACAGCCGTCGGCGTGATGCCGCGCCCGGCGAAGCGTTCGCTGACCCAGTATCCGATCGTCGCAGAGCAGAGCGATCCGCGCGCCACTCCCCAGACGTTCAGCTGTCCGGCGATCTCACCGTCGTACTCCATGACGAAGGGATATCCGGCTCCGTCGCGATACTGCTGGAGCAGCCGACGGATGCTCAGGCGCATGTCGAACGAGACCGCGCCGTACGGCACCGTCGCCTCCCACGGCTGCAGCCAGGAGCGGTTCGACAGCAGCTCGGTCTGCAGCTGACGTGCGTCCTTGCTGCGTACGAGCCTGAGTTCGACCGCCCCGTGTCGGATCCCCGTCGTCAGATCCATGCCGCGCACCGACGCTCGCAGAGTCGCCTAGAGGCGTTCCGCGAACTCCTTCAGCCACGGGCGCAACTCGGGACCGAGGTCCTCACGGTCGGACGCCAGCTGCACGATCGCCTTGATGTAGTCGACCCGGTCGCCCGTGTCGTAACGGCGGCCGCGGAACACGACTCCGATCACGCCGGGGCCATCAGGGTCGGCCGCGAGCTCCTGCAGCGCATCGGTCAGCTGGATCTCGCCGCCCTTGCCGGGCTCGGTGCGCTCGAGGATCTCGAACACGGACGCCGGCAGGACGTAGCGGCCGATGATGGCGAGGTTGGAGGGGGCATCCTCGCGTGCGGGCTTCTCGACCAGGCCCCTCACGCGGACGGACCTCGACCCCTCGATCTCGTCGATCTCTGCTGCGCCGTACATGTGGATGTTGGCGGGATCGACTTCCATGAGGGCGATCACCGCGGCACCCGTGCGTTCGTGCTCCGAGATCATCTCGGTCAGCAGCGGGTCGCGTGCGTCGATGAGGTCGTCACCGAGCAGGACGGCGAAGGAGCTGTCACCCACGTGGGTCCGTGCACGCAGCACCGCGTGGCCGAGACCCTTGGGCTCGCCCTGGCGGACGAAGTGGATGTCGGCGAGGTCGCTCGACTTCATGACGCTCGCGAGGCGGCCGTCATCGCCCTTCTCGGCGAGCTTCACCTCGAGCTCCGGAACAGAGTCGAAGTGGTTGGAGATGGCGTTCTTGTTGCGCCCGATGATGACGAGGATGTCTTCGATGCCCGCATCCGCCGCTTCTTCGACGACGTACTGGATGGCCGGCTTGTCGACCACAGGGAGCATCTCCTTCGGCATCGCCTTCGTCGCAGGCAGGAAACGCGTTCCCAGTCCCGCGGCAGGAATGACGGCTTTGATCTTCTGGATACCCATCCCCCCAGCCTAGTGGGGACGCCCCCGTAGACTCGGAGCCATGTCGAATGACGCCGAGCACGAGAAGCGCGCACTCCGCGCCGACCTGCGCGAGCGACGCGCCCTTCTCTCCGACGCACAGCGCGAGGCGGCGGCCACGCAGATCGGCGAGCGCCTCGATGCGCTGGTCGACTCCCTGGGGGCCCGCTCCATCTCGTGCTTCCTGTCGACGATGAACGAGCCGGGCACCCGCGAGTTCGTCACCCGGGCGGTACGCCGCGGCATCCGTGTGCTCCTCCCCATCACCCGGTCGGACGGCCTGCTCGACTGGGCGGTGGCGACCGATGACACCGAGGTCGCCGAGGGGATGTTCGGACTGCCGGAGCCCACCGGCGAGGTACTCGGCCCCATCGCCGTGAACGACGTCGACCTCATGATCGTGCCGGCGGCCGCCGTCGACCGCACCGGCATGCGCATGGGCTGGGGGCGTGGCTTCTTCGACAAGACCATCGGTTCCATGGAGAAGTGCCCTCCCGTCTACGCGGTCATCTATGATTCCGAGATACTCGACTCCCTGCCCCGGGAGGTGCACGACCAGCCGGTGAACGGCGTCATCACCCCGTCGCAGACTCTGATCCTGTCGCACCCGCGACGCTGACTCCCAAGGACGCCATGCCCACCTATGCCTATGCCTGCACTGCGTGCGGACACCGATTCGATGCCGTTCAGAGCTTCGCCGACGACGCACTCAGCGTGTGCCCGGAATGCGGCGGCGCCCTGCGCAAGCAGTACGGGTCGATCGGTGTGACCTTCAACGGCTCGGGGTTCTATCGCACCGACTCGCGCGCCAAGAGTGGCGGATCGAAGGATGCTTCGGCATCATCGAAGACGGAATCGACGACGAGCGCCAAACCGGCGGCCGCGTCGAGCCCGACCTCGTCCTGAGGTCTCGAAACACTGAGGGGTACCCATGCTCAAGGGGTTCAAGGACTTCATCCTTCGCGGAAACGTGATCGATCTGGCCGTCGCGGTCGTCATCGGCTCGGCGTTCACCGCCATCGTCAACACCGTCGTCGCGAGCATCATCACACCGCTCGTCTCGCTCTTCTTCGAGGCGGACTCGACCGGCAAGTTCGGTCCCACCGTCACGAACATCTACGGCAACGACGTGACCTTCCCGCTCGGCGATCTCATCTCGGCGATCATCAGCTTCCTCGCCGTCGCCCTCGTGGTCTACTTCGTGTTCGTCCTTCCGATGAACACCTTCAAGGCTCACGTCGAGGCGCGCAAGGGCACGCCCGCGGAGGAGCCCCTGGAGGAGCCGGCCGCCGCCACCGAGGCCGAGCTGCTGGTCGAGATCCGCGACCTGCTCGCGCGCAGCCAGCGCAGCTGATCGACTTCTGACCGTCGAAGAGGCGCACGACCCACCGGGTCGTGCGCCTCTTTCGTCGCCACGGGATCGCGCCCGTGCTGGATCAGTAGTGCGGAGGGACGTCCTGCATCAGACGGTCGTCGTTCGGCCCCTTGGTCCCCTGCGGGCGGGTGACGACGTCATCAGCGTCATCCGATCGAGTGTCGGGCAGGGGGTCGGTCCCGGGCGCCGGCGTCAGTCGCGCGCGCCGCGATCCGGACACCCGCTCGACACGCTGCCGGTCCGGATCGGGCGAGGACGGATCAGCCATCACCCGGGTCGACGATGTCGAGCGGCTGCGTGTCGTTGTCGGCACGGGGTGCGGACTCGGCGATACCCAGGACCCCCGCGATGCGCAGGGCGACCGATGCAGGGTCGCTGTAGAGATCGAACGCGTGGACACGGACGTAGTGCCAGCCGAGTCGCCGCAGCACGTGCGGGCGCAGGCGCAGCGTCTCGCGCAGGGACTCGCCACGTGTCTCGGGGTCGGATTCGATCACGACGGCCTTGCCCTGATGCTGGGCGACAAGCGGCAGGCGTCCTCGGTAGTCGACGTCGACCGAGGCACCGAGTCGGCGTAGCTCCCGGGCGAGGGCGAGCGTGAGCGGATCGGCGAGATCCTCCAGGCGGGCGTCGCGACCGCGGGCGGCAAGACCGCCGAGGATGGACATCAGTGTGGCAGCGCCGTGCGCCAGTCGTCCGTCATCGAACGACGACGGCCGGATGGACGACACGATCACCATCGAGCGTCGGGCTCGCGTCATCCCGACCGTCAGCAGGCGCTCCCCGTCGGGCGTCGACAGATCGCCGAAGTCGCTGAGGACGCGGCCGTGCTTGGTCAGGCCGAAGCCGAGGGAGAAGATGACCCGATCGCGGCTCTCGGCCACGGACTCCTCGAGGGTGAGCACCGCGAAGGGCTCGGCGGTGTCGCGACCGACGAAGTCGGCGACGTCGGAGCGACCCGCGAATGCGGTGGTCACAGCCGCGCGGACGCGCTCGGCATGACGAGCACTCGCGGTCACGACCATCAGCGACTCCGCGGGTCGGTGCACCGCGTGCTCGACGACGAGGGTGACCACTCGGGCGACCTCGGCATCGGGGCTCTCGACGGCACCCGTGACGGGATCGGGCGCTCCCGTGCCGCCCTCGACGTAGTCGACGGTGAGACTGCCGCGACCGAGGTACGAACCCGCCCACGGCAGCGACACGATCTCGCCGCCGTAGAAGGCGTCGTTGATGAGTTCGGCGAGGTCCTCGCCTCCGGCCCGGTAGCTGCGCGTGAGGGTCAGCACCGGAAGGAGTTCGGAGAGGCGCTCGAAGACCGAGGTGTCGTCGAATGGCACCTCGGGCTCCCACTCTTCGCTCGGATCGACGGCGATGTGGAAGGGCGTCGGCCGCTGCGTGACGGGATCGCCGAACGCGATGATCTGCCGGGCGCGACGGATCGCGGGCGCGGTCTCGGCGAGGTTGACCGCTGCGGCATCGACCAGCAGAACCGTGTCGAACTCCACCGACTCCGGGATCTCGGGGACCAGGTACGGCGAGGAGATCCAGACGGGGGCGAGCACGTCGACCAGAGTCGGTGCCGCGCTGACGATCTCGGCCGTCGTCGACGACGGCTGCGTCAGCGCACGGCGGAGATGCTGCGACTGCTGCGGCTCGTCGACGATGGCGATCTTCCACTGATTGGCGAGCTGCCAGGCGAGCAGAGGGCCGGCCATCGCGGCGTGCGCCTCGTCGACGAGACGGAAGTCGCGCTCCAGCCGATCCACCACCGCGGTGTTGGCGCCGAGCAGCGCCCGGTTGTCCTGCAGCGCGCGTTCGAGCAGCGACTGCCACCAGGCGAACTCGAGTTCGTCACCGACGCGGTTCTCCGACACGTGGCGGACCGACAGCTCGGCCAGCAGCGGCTCCAGACCCAGGAGCGCCAGACGGTCGCGCAGCTGCGCGCGCTCGACGAGATTGTCGAAGACGTCGGACTTGGTCGCGAGCCCCGCGAGGGTGCGCACGAGGCGAGCGACGGGGAGCGTGGCCAGGGGCTCTCGGCGGCCGAGCGCGGCGTCGAGCTCAGCGAGCTCCGCGTCGACGCGCTGCCAGGCGGCCGAGACGTCGGCGAGTCCGAGCGGGACCTCGGGGGCGACGCCGGCCTCGACGTGTCGCTGCCACTGTGTGCGTTGGGCCTGGATGCGCAGCAGCGCCTCGTGCATCTCGGTCACGTGCACGCCGGGGCGCACGTATTCCTTCGCCAGACGACGCAGCCGGCGCCGGTTCGCGCCCGAGAGGCCCGGAGCGTCACGGCGCGACCCGTGCGCCTGGATCAGCTCGCCGAGCGGACGCTCGAAGACGGTGGGACTGAAGCGGTCGAGCGTGTCGCGGATGCCCTGCAGCAGGCGCAGGTACTCCCCCAGCTCGTCGATCGTCGAGAACGGACGCATCCGCGTCTGCGCGATCAGTGCATAGCCCCGTTCCAGCAGGGTCGGGATGCTGTCGGAGTGCAGCCGCCCCGCGAGTTCATGGGCGGCGCGCGCCGCCTCGGTGCTCGAGAACGTGACGCCGTACCAAGGCGAGTCGTTCGGTCCGAAGCGGAACTCCCCCAGGCGCGCCGCGTGCGCGAGCTCCGCTGCGGCCGAGGTGCGGTCGCCGGCGAGACGACGCAGGGCGTCGACGCCGAGACGCGCGGTGGTGGACGGCGGCGTGGGCAGCGACGCGAGGCGCGTCAGATGCCGGGTCGCATCGAGCACGGACGCATCGGTGCCGGCGACGGGGGTGGTGAGCGCCTGCCGATAGTCGCGCAACACGGTGCGCAGACGCACGAGCGCATCGTCGACCTCACTGACCTTCGGTGAGACCGCCTTCTCATTGCGACCGATCGCGCGCACGAGATCGCGCCGCACGCTCGCCGGAGAGATGGCCAGACTGTCGAGCCCGATGCCGGCGAGACGGTGGCGCACGCCGTCGAGCGTCGACCGACGGGCCGACACGACCAGCACGCGCTTGCCTGCGCGGATGAGTTCACCCAGCGCGTTGATCACCGTCTGCGTGCCGCCGGTGCCCGGAAGCGTGGCAACCGTGAGCGAGTGTCCGGCGGCGATGCGGGCGAGCACGGCCTCCTGTTCGGCGTCGGCGTCGAGCAGCAGGTTGTCGGATGCCGGAGCGCGGTCGTCAGGGCCGATGTGATGCGGGGCCGCACGGGGCGCGGCCAGCTGCTCGCGATCGCCGACGTGCCCGGCCAGCGCGTTGAGCACGGGATGGTCGAGGCTGCGGCTGTCGCGCACCATCGCCCCGCCCACGTCGGCGAACGTCGAGACGACGAGACGGGGTTCGACCGAGAACGTGTCGATCGAACGCGTCGTCGCACGGAGGCTGTCGATCACGGGCTGCGGCTTGAAGATGCCCCCGTCGTAGGCCAGGGCGGCGAGCGCTGTGGCGTCGACGGTGATGCCGAAGTGCTCGCGGGCGATGCGCACGAGTTCGGGGTTCACCTCGAAGGCGCCCTGCAGCTTGAGCTCGAAGTCGGAGTGGTGGCGGCGGATCGCGAGCGGACGCAGCAGGACCGGAGCGGCGAAGCCGACACCGCCGATGCGCCAGCGTGCGACGCCGACCGTGAGGTGCACGGAATCGATGCCGCGAACGGTACGCAGTTCGGTGTGCTTCGCGGTGATGCGTTCGGCTGCCAGGCGCGCAGTGCGCAGGCCGACCTCATCGCGGAAGAGATTGGACAGCAGGGTCGATCGGCCGGTGATGAACTGCGGGAGGCTGCCCGGATGCGCCTTGGAGATGTCGATGCCGGATTCGGGTCTGTCGCGGAAGTTCACCAGTGGCGAGGCGCCTCCGAGGTCGGCGGCTTCAGCCCGCAGACGGGTGCGCTCGGCCTCAGCCGCGTGCGCCACGGCCACCCCGGTCGAGGAGTCGTTCAGGTCGCCGAGCGTCACTGCGGCTTCCGCCACCGCGTCGTCCGCAGACCTGTCTTCCCGTCGCCACACAATTCACACCCTAGGCGCGTGACAGGGCGACGTCGGGTATCCCGGGCGGGTTTCACCGTATTTCTGCCTTCGCGCGGGCATGATCACCCACTCTGCACGACGTGGGTCGCGTGCAGCGTCGTCCCCGGTTGCGGTCTTTCGGCCGCGGCGAGGTCGGCCCAGGCGGACAAGATGGTGCCATGACGTTCCGCTACGATTTCGCGCCGACCCCGTTCGGGGATGCTCTCGCGGTGTTCTCCGACGAGGGCATCGTGCGTTTCGATCTGTCCGAGTCCGAAGATCCTTCCGTCCCCTGGCTGCTCGAAGGCATCTCCCGTGCGCTGGGTGCCGTCCCCGAGCCGGATCCGGGCGCCGCCGACGAGGTGACCGCTCTTCTGGAGACCTATTTCGAGGGGCAGCCGACCGATTTCTCGGGGCTCGCCCTCGACTGGCGCCTCTCGAAAGGGTTCGCGCTCTCCGCGCTGCACACCATCCGCACGATCGAGTGGGGCGAGACCATGAGCTACGGCGAGGTGGCCGCACGCGCCGGAAACCCCGGTGCCGCACGGGCTGTGGGCACCGCGTGCCGCCTCACTCCGTTCTCCCTCATCGTCCCGGTCCATCGCGTCGTCAAGGCCGACGGGTCGCCCGGCCACTACGGCGCCTATCCGGAGCGCAAGCGCTTCCTCCTCGACCTCGAGTCCCGCTGACCTGCGGCTCCTCGTGGAACGACGTGGACCCGGCGAGTAGGCCGCCGGGTCCACGTGCTCTCATCCGATCAGCTCACCTCAGTGCTCGGTCGCCTTCTCGGCGCCAAAGCCGGTGAGCGAGCGCACCTGCATCTCGGCTGCGAGCTGCGGCGACTCCTTGCGGCGGCTGGTGACGGTGCCCACCCAGCCGAGCAGGAACCCGAGCGGGATCGACACGATGCCCGGGTTGTTCATCGGCCAGATCGCGATGTCGATACCGGGGATCATCGAGGTCGGCGTGCCCGAGAACACCGGCGAGAGGACGATCAGCAGGATCGCCGAGCCCAGCCCCCCGTACATGCTCCAGACCGCGCCGCGTGTGGTGAACCGTCGCCAGAACAGCGAGTACAGGATCGTGGGGAGGTTCGCCGATGCGGCCACGGCGAACGCCAGGGCCACGAGGAAGGCGATGTTCTGTCCCTGCGCACCGATGCCGCCGATGATCGCGAGGATGCCGATCACGATCACCGTGCGACGAGCGACCTTCACCTCGGCGTTGGGGTCGGCTTCCACCGGCTTGCCGGCGGCATCCTTCCTGCCCTTCTGGATGACGTTGGCGTAGATGTCGTGCGCGAACGACGCGGCGGCGGTGATGGTGAGCCCTGCCACCACCGCGAGGATCGTTGCGAAGGCCACGGCCGAGATGAAGCCCAGCAGCACCGGTCCCCCGAGTTCGAGTGCGAGCAGCGGTGCCGCGGAGTTCACGCCGCCGGGCGCCGCCGCGATCACGTCTGCTCCCACGAGCGCGCCGGCACCGTAGCCCAGCACCAGCGTCAGCAGGTAGAAGCCGCCGATCAGCCAGATCGCCCACACCACCGATCTCCGCGCCTCCTTGGCTGTGGGCACCGTGTAGAACCGCATCAGCACGTGCGGCAGACCGGCGGTGCCGAGCACCAGGGCCAGGCCGAGCGACAGGAAGTCCCAGGGGTTCGCTCCGTACTGCAGCCCCGGAGCCAGGATCGCCTCGCCCTTGTCGGAATTCGCGACAGCGGCCCCGAGCAGCGTGTTCAGGTTGAACCCGTGGATCGCCAGCACCCAGATCGTCATCGCCAGCGCCCCGCCGATCAGCAGGAACGCCTTCACGATCTGAACCCACGTGGTGCCCTTCATGCCGCCGATCAGCACGTAGACGATCATCAGGACGCCGACCACCGCGATCACGATCGACTGCCCGAGCCTTCCGTCGATCCCCAGCAGCAGCGACACGAGCCCGCCCGCGCCGGCCATCTGCGCCAACAGATAGAAGAAGCAGACCGCGAGCGTGGTGATCGCTGCGGCCATCCGCACCGGGCGCTGCTTCAGCCGGAACGACAGCACGTCGGCCATCGTGAACTTTCCGGTGTTGCGCATCATCTCCGCGACCAGCAGCAGCGCCACCAGCCAGGCCACCAGGAACCCGATCGAGTAGAGGAACCCGTCGTAGCCGTTGATGGCGATGGCTCCGCAGATGCCGAGGAAGGATGCCGCCGACAGGTAGTCGCCGGCGATCGCGAAGCCGTTCTGCGGGCCGGTGAACGATCGGCCGGCCGCGTAGTAGTCCGCGGCCGTCTTGTTGTTGCGGCTGGCGCGGATGACGATGAAGAGCGTCACCGCGACGAAGGCCAGGAAGATCGAGATGTTCAGGATGGGGTTGCTCTCGACCGCGACCGTCTCGGTCGCCGTGCGCACGACGTTCATGCCTGCCCCTGCGTCTTCTCGAGGTCTTGCCGAATCTCAGTCGCGATCGGGTCCAGCCTGCGGTTGGCGAATGAGACGTACGCCATCGTGATCGCGAATGTCGTGACGAACTGTCCGAGGCCGAGCAGGAGTCCGACCGTGATGTCGCCCCAGACGCGCTGGCCCATGAAATCGGTCGCGAACGCCGCCAGCAGAACATAGACGAAGTACCAGATGAGGAAGAACGCGGCGAGCGGGAAGATGAACGATCTTTGCGTGCGTTTCAGCTCTCGGAATCTCGGCGATTCCTCGATCGCGATGTAGTCGATGTCACTGTGCGATTCCGTGGGGCTC
Source organism: Microbacterium sp. PI-SA-G (assembly GCF_057215335.1). Taxonomy (NCBI): domain Bacteria; kingdom Bacillati; phylum Actinomycetota; class Actinomycetes; order Micrococcales; family Microbacteriaceae; genus Microbacterium; species Microbacterium sp. PI-SA-G. The sequence goes on along the minus strand of NZ_CM170103.1, from coordinate 3,359,593 downwards.
TGGTCGCTCATGGGGCCTCCTTGCCACATGTCCGGTGCTCGCACGGCTCCGCCGCGCGAATGGTAGGGTCGACCCTACGAAACGGGGAACGGTGCCGTCACCCCCGAAAGTAGGTATTCGTGAGCTCAACGGTCACCATCGAATCCGAGGCCGAACTCGTGGCCAACGCGGTGCGTGAACTCGCCCGCCGTACGCGCTTTCCCGTCGCCTTCGGCGGTCTCATCGACGAGGGTGTCGTCAGCGTGACGAGCATCGTCGGCAATCGGACCCGGAGCCTCGACGGTCTGCGTGTGCGGCCCGAGCGCGGGCTCGGCGGACGGGCGATGATGGAGCTCCGCCCGCGCATGACGAGCGACTACGGGTCTTCCCAGCAAATCACCCACGACTACGACGTGTTCGTCCTCGGCGAAGGCCTGCGGACCCTGCTGGCGCTGCCGATCGTCGTGGACGGACGCCCCAGGGGCGTGCTCTACGCCGGCGCGTGGGATGAGGAGCAGATCGGCGGTATCACCACGGCGCCGGCCATGCAGGTCGCCCAGTCGGTCGCCGACGAGCTCCGCGTGCGCGACGAGGTCGAGCGTCGGCTCCGCCTGCACGCCGGCGTCGACGACATGACCCCTCCTCAGCGCGAGGAGCTGCGCGAGACCTTCGCAGAGCTGCGGAGCATCGGCGCTTCGGTCGACGACCACGCCCTCCGGCACCGGATCGCTCAGGTCGAACAGCGCCTGGCAGCACTCGCCGGCGACACGGTCGCCACCGCCACCGGCTCGATCGGCGTGATCCGCCTCTCTCCGCGCGAGACGGATGTTCTCGCCTGCGCGGCACTCGGCGCGACCAACTCCGAGATCGCCACGCGTCTGGGATTGCGCGAAGGCACGGTCAAGGCCTACCTCGGCACCGCGATGTCGAAACTGGATGCCTCGACGCGGCACTCCGCCGTCGCCAAGGCCCGGCGCGCGGGGCTCCTGCCCTAGGCGCAACCTGCACAGCCCCTGCCCAGCGCCGACGGCTAGCATGGAACTCGATCGGCGAACACCGATCCCGGACGAGGCAGACCAGTACCCGGCAAGCGAAAAGACTGGTCCGAAAGGACCATCATGTCGTGGATCATTCTGATCGCATCCGGAGTTCTCGAGGCCGTTTGGGCTACCGCTCTCGGCAAGTCCGACGGCTTGACCAAGCTGTGGCCGAGCGTCATCTTCTTCGCCGGACTGATCGTGTCGATGTTCGGGCTGGCCTTCGCGATGCGCGAGATCTCGACCGGAACCGCCTACGCGGTCTGGGTGGGCATCGGCGCATCTCTCACCGTGGTGTGGGCAATGATCACCGGTGACACCGAGATCTCATGGCTGCGCATTCTTCTGCTGATGGGCCTGGTCGGGTGCATTGTCGGTCTGAAATTGATCGACACCGGCGCGCACTGACCACTAAGGGTTCTCCACAGATATATCGCTTTCTTGTCGCCCTGGGCTACCGAAGGTAAGGTCATTCCCATGGCAAGAAGAATTGTGCATCAGCTGGTCGACGATATCGACGGCACCGTCCTGGAACTCGGCGAGGGCGAGACCGTGCATTTCTCGCTCAACGGGACCTCCTACGAGATCGACGTGAGTTCCGACCACGCCGAAGAGATGCGGAAGGCCCTGGAGCCGTATATCGCCGCAGGGCGACGTGCCGGATCCTCGAGCGGAGCCGCACGCGCCGCCAGCGGCCGCAAGCGCCCGGGACGCAATCCCGAGGTCGCCGCTATCCGGGCCTGGGCGAATGAGAACGGCCATCCCCTCTCCGAGCGCGGGCGCATTCCCGCGCCCGTCCTCGAGGCATATCACGCCGCCCACTGAGATATCACAGAATAGGCGCCCCCTCGGGGCGCCTATTCTGCTGTACCGGTCGCCCAGGATTCGTCGCGCAATGCGATCTCGTTGGTCATATCCGCCAGGAAGCGAATGACCACATCACGCTCGTCGGCGGTCAGCCGGGCCGCCGCATAGAACCGCTTCGACTGCTGACGCCCGACCGTCTGCATCGCCGCGTGACGGGTCTCCTTCGAGATGGTGATCGCCAGCGCGCGGCGGTCGGTCGGGTGCGGAGCCCGGTGTATGTGATTGCTCTTCTCGAGGCGATCGAGCAGCTTGGTCGTCGCGGCCGTTGAGATCCCCAGATGCTGCGCGATCCCGCTGGGTGTGGCGATCGCGTCGCGATTGGCGCACACGATCAGATAGTGCAGCGCGCGCATGTCGGTGTCGTTGAGCTGCATGTAGCGCCGCGACGCGAGCGAGATCCGCTGCTCCGCCTCTCGGAGTTCTCCGAGAGCACCCATGAGCAGAGAGATCTGGCGCAGGTCCTCGGGAGCGATGCCCGATCGGTCGATCAGCGCGCTGCGCGGATCGCTCGCATCGACGTCGTAGATGGCGGCGTGGCTCAGGCCGTCGGGGCCCGGCGACGTCGCGTCTGCGGTCGGCCGGTCCGGCTCACCCGGCGTCGGGGTGGTGCCGGGCTCGTTGTCCATGCGATCATGTTACACAGGACCGGTTTCATGCTAAGTTGATTACTTACTTGGTTAGCGAAGTCGGGGAGAGGCTGCAATGGACAACGTGACCCTCCTGGCGGAAGACGGCTCCGTCGTGGGCGTTCTGCCCAAGGACGAGGTCCACACGCGCGACACCCCGCTGCATCTCGCGTTCTCGTGTCACGTCTTCGACCACCGCGGGCGCGTTCTCGTGACCCGTCGCGCGCTGGGCAAGAAAACCTGGCCGGGCGTCTGGACCAACAGCTTCTGCGGACACCCGCGTCCGGGTGAGGACATGATCGCCGCGGTGCGCCGCCGCGCGCTCGACGAGCTCGGCATTCGTCTCGAGGAAGTCCGCCTGGCCCTCCCCACCTATCGGTACCGCGCGGTCGACGCGAGCGGCATCGTCGAGAACGAGATCTGCCCCGTGCACATCGCCGTCTACGACGGAGACCCGGTCGCCAATCCCGACGAGGTCGCGGAGTGGGTGTGGGTGGAGATCGATGCGCTTCTCGAGTCCGTCGCCCGCACGCCCTTCGCCTTCAGCCCGTGGATCCAGGAGCAGCTCCCCCTGCTGCGCGAGATCGGTGAGGTCTGACGCGTGACCTCCCTGGCGACGGACGAAGACCTCGGCATCCGGATCGAGGAGGTCCTGCGACGTCGATTCTCGGAGCGCAGCGCGGCCGCCGAGTCCTACGGCACCGAGTTCGCCGCGCTGTGGCGAGCCGCGGCCGATCATGCCCTGGGCGGCAAGCTCATCCGCCCGCGCCTGTTGCTCGACTTCCACCGCGCGCTGACTCCCGGCGGACTGAGCGCCTCCGAGACCACGACCGCCGTCGATATCGCAGCCCACGTGGAACTGCTGCACTACGCGTTCCTCCTGCACGACGACGTGATCGACGGCGACCTGATGCGTCGGAGACGACCGAACCTCATCGGCTCTCTTGCCGAGCGCCGCCAGAGCGAGCGCGAGGACGCGGCGCTGCACTGGGCCCGCTCGAGCGCGATCCTGATGGGCGACCTGCTCCTGGCATCCGCCGTCCTCGGATTCGCGCGGGCCGAGGTCTCGAGCGACACCCGGGTGCGGCTGCTGACGCTGATGGAGCAGACGATCTTCGAGACCGTCGCCGGCGAACACACCGACATCGGCCTCAGCGACGGCATCATCGCTCCCGACCTCCGCACCATCCTGTCGATGAGCGCCTACAAGACGGCGACCTATTCCTTCGTGCTCCCGTTGCGCGCGGCTGCCGTACTGGCCGGAGCCTCCGCCGCCGCAGAGGAGCAGCTCACCGCGATCGGGCGCCATCTCGGACTCGCGTACCAGCTGCAGGACGATCTGCTCTCGGTGTTCGGCGACTCCCGCGCCCACGGCAAGGACCCGTTCTCGGATCTGCGCGAGGGCAAGGAGACCGCCATCATCGCTTACGCGCGCATGACCGGACACTGGCCCAGCATCGAGCTGCACTTCGGTTCGATGAGCCTGAGCGTCGAGAACGCCACCGGCATCCGCGACCGACTCCGCGAGTGCGGCGCCGAGGGCTTCGCCCGCAGCCTCGTCGAGGAGCAGCTCGTCGCCGTGTCGGCTGTGCTGGCCGAGGCCGAGGCGGAAGGCACGATCTCGGCAGAGGCCGGCCGCACGATCCTGGGGCTGGCGTCGCGCATCGAGAGTCGACGAGCATGAGCGGGAGTCCCGCGAGGATCGACGGTCACGACGCACTCGATCGATTCACCCGCACGGCCGAGATCGCGACCACTGACGTCATCCGCAGCTATTCGACTTCGTTCGGACTGGCCAGTCGCCTGCTGGGCCGGCGCCACCGCCAGCACGTGCGCAACATCTACGCGATGGTGCGCATCGCTGACGAGATCGTCGACGGGGTCGCCGCAGAGGCGGGTCTCGACGTGTCGGCCCAGTCGGCCGCGCTCGACGCCTACATCGCCGAGACGCACCGGTCGATGCGCAGCGGATACAGCAGCGACCTCATCCTGCATGCCTTCGCCCGCACCGCCCGTGAGAGCGGCATCGGCGAAGACCTCACGCAACCGTTCTTCGACTCGATGCGCGCCGACATCGCCAGCGACGCCGGGTTCACCGCACACGACTCGGCGTCGCACGAACGGTACGTCTTCGGGTCCGCGCAGGTCGTCGGACTCATGTGTCTGCGTGTGTTCCTGCGCGACGCACGCCGCTCGGACGCGGAACTGCACACCCTCGACCACGGAGCCCGCCAGCTCGGATCGGCCTTTCAGAACGTGAACTTCCTGCGCGACCTCGCCGACGACACCGACCGCCTGCACCGGGGCTACCTGGGCGGAACCTCGCGTCTCACCGACGCCGACCGCGATGAGTGGGTGCAGACGATCCGACGCGAACTCGACGACGCCCGCGCCGCGATCCCGCTGCTGCCGAAGGACGCCCGAGCCGCGGTGCGCAGCGCACATGCGCTCTTCGCCGCGCTCACGGAGCGCGTGGCCACGACGCCCGCCGACGAGCTCTACCGCCGCCGCGTGCGCGTCCCCGATCCGGTCAAGGCCGCACTCGCTGCGCGCGCCGTCGCCGTCACCGCCCTGGAGCGGGACCGATGAGCCGGGTCATCGTCATCGGCGCCGGTGTCGCGGGGCTCGCCACCGCGGGGCTGCTCGCGCGCGACGGGCATGAGGTCACCATCCTCGAGCGCAACGACCGCGTCGGCGGACGCGCGGGAACTGTCGAGCGCGACGGGTTCCGCTTCGACTCCGGACCCTCGTGGTACCTGATGCCGGAGGTGTTCGATCACTTCTTCGCCATGATGGGCACCACCACCGAGGAACAGCTGGACCTCACCCTGCTCGACCCGGGCTACCGCGTGTTCCGCGACCCGGACACCTCAGACGAGGCGATCTCCGCCGTCACCGTTCCCGCGGGACGCGCCGCCGTGGCACAGCTCTTCGAGTCTCTCGAGCCCGGGTCGGCTCGCACCCTCGACGCGTACCTCGACTCCGCGCACGATGCGAGCACCATGGCCGAGAAGTACTTCCTGTACAACCCGTTCACCCGGGTGCGCTCCCTGACCGCGCCCGAGGTGCTGCGCGCGCTCCCCCGCCTGTTCTCCCTGCTGGGCTCACGTCTGCAGTCGTTTGCCGCGCGTCGGTTCCGGCATCCCGTCATCCGGCAGATCCTCGGGTACCCCGCCGTGTTCCTGGGCACCGACCCCCGGAGCGCTCCGGCGATGTATCACCTGATGAGCGCTCTCGACCTCGACCAGGGCGTCAGCTATCCGCAGGGCGGTTTCTGGCGGGTCATCGAACGGATCGAGGACCTGGCACGTGGCGCCGGTGTGCAGATCGTCACCGGCGCGGAGGTCACCGGCATCCGCACCGAAGGCGCCGCTCCCGGCACGCGAGTCACGGGCGTCTCGTGGACCGACCGTGACGGCTCGACGCATCATGACGACGCCGACATCGTCGTGTCGGCCGCCGACCTGCACCACACCGAGACGGCGCTGCTTCCTCCCGCGCTGCAGACCTACCCCGAGTCGTGGTGGGCGCGTCGCACCAGCGGCCCTGGCGGACTGCTCGTGATGCTCGGTGTGCGCGGCGCGCTGCCCGAACTTCCGCACCACTCCCTCTTCTTCACCGAGGACTGGGACGACAACTTCGACGCGATCTTCGGTGACACGCCGTCGATACCGTCACCGGCGTCGACCTACGTCTGCAGGCCGAGCGCCACCGACCCCGACGTCGCTCCGGCCGGGCACGAGAATCTCTTCGTGCTGGTGCCGATCCCCGCCGACGTCGACCTCGGTCATGGCGGGGCCGACGGCCAGGGCTCGCCGAAGATCGAGGCGGCGGCGGATGCCGCGATCGACATGGTCTCGGCCTGGGCAGGGATCCCCGATCTGCGCGAGCGCATCGTCGTGCGCGAGACCACCGGACCCGCCGACTTCCGCGACGACTACCACTCGTGGCGCGGTGGGATGCTGGGGCCGGCGCACATCCTCTCCCAGAGCGCGATGTTCCGCGCCCAGAACGTGTCACGGCGCGTGCAGGGTCTGTTCTACGCGGGAGCGACCACCGCACCGGGCGTCGGTGTGCCCATGTGCCTGATCAGCGCCGAGATCGTGCTCAAGCGCATCCGCGGAGACCACAGCGGCGGCCCGCTCCCGGAGCCCGCGGCGGAACCGGTGCGAACGGACGCCGAGTGATGGGGGCGGTGTACCTCGCCGCGCTGCTGGTCTCGCTCGGGTGCATGCTGCTGCTCGACCGACGCTTCCGCCTCTTCTTCTGGCGCGATGCGTTCGCGGCGTCGATCGTGACGGCGGTGGGGCTCGTCTTCTTCCTGGTGTGGGACGTTGCAGGGATCGTCAGCGGCATCTTCTTCCGCGGAGAGGGAACCATCGCGACCGGAATCCTGCTCGCGCCCGAACTCCCGATCGAGGAACCGGTCTTCCTGGTCTTCCTGGTCGTCTGCACGATGGTGATCTACACGGGATCTGTCCGGGTCCTCGCGCAGCGGCGAGCGGGCCGCACACGACAGGAGGCGCGCCCGTGACCTACCTCCAGCTCGCCGCCTGCTTCCTCGCGGTCGCCGCGATCGCCGCCGTGCTGCTCGCCCTGATCGCGCGTCCCCGCGGGCCGCGCCTCACGGCCGTCGCGATCACGATGGTCGCGCTGTTCGTCCTCACCGCCGTGTTCGACACGATCATGATCGCGAGCGGACTGTTCCACTACTCGCCCGACCATCTGCTGGGCGTGCACATCGGTCTGGCGCCCATCGAGGACTTCACGTATCCGCTCGCCGGGGCACTGCTGCTCCCGGCACTGTGGGCCGCCCTGCGCACCCGCAGCTCCGCTCGGGACGATGACGCCACGAGCAGGGAGCTGTCATGAGCACCCGCACGGGCGGCTCGACCCTCGGCCGCGACATCGCCCAGATCGTGCTGTCCTCACGCCCGATCAGCTGGATCAACACCGCCTTCCCCTTCGCCGCCGCCTACCTGCTGAGCACACGCGAGCTCGATCTCACCCTGGTGATCGGCACGCTGTACTTCCTCATCCCGTACAACCTGGCGATGTACGGCATCAACGACGTGTTCGACTACGCCTCCGACCTGGCGAATCCGCGTAAGGGCGGCATCGAAGGGGCCCTGCTCTCCCCCCGCATCCACCGCGCGACCCTCTGGGCGGCCGCGATCACGAACATCCCGTTCCTTGTCTACCTGATCGTGGTGGGCTCCCCGACGTCATGGATCTGGCTCGCGGTCAGCGTGTTCGCCGTCATCGCCTACTCGGCGCCGAAGCTGCGCTTCAAGGAGCGCCCGTTCCTGGATTCCGTCACCTCGAGCACGCACTTCGTCAGTCCCGCGATCGTCGGTCTCGCGCTCGCGGCGACGCCGGTCACCCCCGACGCGTACCTGGTGCTCGGAGCGTTCTTCCTGTGGGGCATGGCCGCGCATGCGTTCGGGGCGGTGCAGGACATCGCGCCGGACCGCGAGGCGGGCATCGGCTCCGTCGCGACCGTGATCGGGGCCCGTGCGACCGTGCGGATGGCGCTCGCCCTGTGGACGGTCGCCGGCGTGGCGATGCTCTTCACTCCGTGGCCGGGCCCACTCGCCGCGGTGCTCGCCGTGCCCTACATCGTCAACGCCGCCCCCTGGTGGAACGTCACCGATGACACCTCGGGCACCACCAACCGGGCCTGGCGGCGATTCATCGCCCTCAACTACATCGCCGGGTTCCTGGCGACCATGATCCTCATCCTGGCCTGGGTCTCCTGACCCCGCCGTCTCCCCCTTCCGAGAGGAAACCGATGTCTCGCAACGCCGTCACACCGCCGCCGACACGGCGTGAACGCATCCGCCGCCACTCGTGGGTGCGGGTGTTCATCCCCGTGGCCCTGATCCTCGTCTGGCTCGTCGGCGCGTCCCTGGGCGGGCCGCTCTTCGGCAAGATCGACGAGGTCTCCTCGAACGATCAGACCAGCTACCTGCCCGAGTCGGCCGACGCGACGCAGGTGCAGAAGCTTCGGGGCGAGTTCAGCGACAGCGAGGCGATCCCGGCGATCGCGCTCTTCACGTCATCCGACGAGCTCACAGCCGCCGACGTCGACACGATCGGTGACGCCATCGCCGACGCGTCGTCCCTCGAGGGCATTGGCTCTGACGTGTCGCCGGCGCTTCCCTCCGAGGACGGAAAGGCCGTGCAGGCGTTCATCCCCATCGAGAGCGACGCGGAGCTGGCCGACACCGTCGATGCGCTGGGCGAGTCACTGCGTGAGGCGATTCCCGACGGCATCACCGTGTACATCACGGGCCCTGCCGGATTCAGCGCGGATCTCGTGGCGGGCTTCGCCGGGATCGATGGCCTGCTGCTCGGGGTGGCGCTGCTCGCCGTGCTCGTGATCCTGGTGCTCGTGTACCGCTCGCTGCTGTTGCCGCTGGTCGTGCTGTCGACGAGCCTGTTCGCCCTGTGCGTGGCGCTGCTCGTCGTGTGGTGGCTGGCGAAGTTCGAAGTGCTGCTGCTGAGCGGACAGACGCAGGGCATCCTGTTCATCCTCGTGATCGGCGCCGCCACCGACTATGCGCTCCTGTTCGTCGCACGCTTCCGCGAAGAGCTGCGCGTCGTGCAGGACAAGGGAACGGCGGTCATCGCGGCGTGGAAAGGCTCGTTCGAGCCCATCGCCGCCTCGGGTGGTACCGTGATCGCGGGCCTGCTGTGCCTGCTGCTCAGCGACCTCAAGTCCAACAGCACGCTGGGCCCGGTCGCCGCGATCGGCATCGTGTTCGCCATGGTCGCGGCTCTGTCCCTGCTGCCCGCGTTGCTGTTCCTCTTCGGTCGCGCGGTATTCTGGCCGCGCCGGCCGGCGTTCGAGCCCGAGGTCGTCGCCGCCGAGCACGGCATGCGCACCACCGGCCTCTGGGCTCGCGTCGCTCGGCTCGTCTCCCGCCGCCCTCGTCTGATCTGGCTGGTCACGACGGTGGTCCTGCTGGTGGGCGCGCTCGGTGTCACCCAGCTCAACGCCAATGGTGTGCCGCAGTCCGATCTGGTGCTCGGGGCCTCCGAGGCCCGCGACGGTCAGGTCGCGCTCGGTGAGCACTTCCCCGGCGGCTCCGGCAGTCCGGTGACGATCATCGCCGCCGAGGACGAGCTGCAGGACGTGGCGGACGTGCTGCTGGCGAATGACGGCGTCGATGGCGTCACGGTCACCGCCTCCGACTCCCCCAGCGCATCGGCACCGGTGACGGCCGACGGCATCACCGCGCTCGGCCCCCCGGGAACTCCTGCGCCTGAGCCGACCGTGGTCGACGGACAGGTCCTGCTGCAGGGAACGCTGACGGACGCCGCGGATTCGGATGCCGCCGCCGGCACCGTCCGCGAACTCCGCACCGAGCTCGACGGGCTCGATGCTCTGGTCGGCGGAGTGACGGCGACCGCGATCGACACGAACGACGCGTCGATCCACGACCGCACCCTGATCATCCCCGTGATCCTGGTCGTGATCCTGCTCATCCTGATGCTGCTGCTGCGGTCGATCCTCGCCCCGGTGCTGCTGATCCTCACCACCGTGCTCTCGTTCGGCACCGCGATGGGCGTCTCCGCTCTCGTGTTCAACGGCATCTTCGACTTTCCGGGCGCCGACCCCGCCGTGCCGCTCTTCGGCTTCGTGTTCCTGGTCGCGCTCGGGATCGACTACAACATCTTCCTGATGACCCGAGTGCGCGAGGAGTCGATCGCCCACGGCACCCGCGAGGGCGTGTTGCGCGGACTCTCGATCACAGGAGGGGTGATCACATCTGCGGGACTCGTGCTCGCCGCGACGTTCGCTGCGCTCTCGGTGATCCCGATCCTCTTCCTGCTGCAGCTGGCCTTCATCGTCGCCTTCGGCGTGCTGCTCGACACCTTCGTCGTGCGTTCGCTGCTGGTACCCGCCCTGGCGTACGACCTCGGGCGCGTCATCTGGTGGCCGTCGAAGCTGTGGCGGCGCGGCCAGGACTGAGCGGAACCGAGCGGGGGCGAGCGTTTAGACTGGAACGCACGCCCCCGTAGCTCAGCAGGATAGAGCAGCCCTCTCCTAAAGGGCAGGTCGCAGGTTCGAATCCTGTCGAGGGCACCACCTCATCGGCAGCCGTTCTCGCGGTCGATCCGACTGCTCACGCTGCCAGCGCGAGATACGGCTCCCACCGCGGGTCGCTCGTCTCGGTGCCGCGCACGGTCCACGCGGTTCCGTGCGGTGGCCGGGGAATGAACCGCAGCTCCCAGCGCATTTCCTGCGGTGTGCGGTTGCTCTTGAGGTTGTTGCAGCGTAGGCAGCAGGCGACGAGGTTCTCCCAGGAGTCCGCTCCCCCGCGCGACCGCGGCAGCACGTGGTCGATCGTCGAGGCCGCCTTCCCGCAGTACCCGCACCGGTGGTTGTCCCGCCTCAGCACCCCGCGCCGGGTGACCGGGACGCGTCGGCTGTTCGGCACGCGCACGTAGCGCGACAGGATGATGACCGCGGGCCGGTCGTAGACGCCGTGGCTGCCCCACACGGGATCGTCTTCGACGCGTTCGATCACCGTCGCCTTGTCATTCATCACGAGCACGAGGGCTCGCTTGAACGACACGATCGCGAGCGGCTCGTATCCGGCATTCAGGACCAGTGTGCGCATTCGTCATCCTCTCGATCCGCCGGGACGGCTTCCCGGCACTCTCGAATAACACGTGGCCGCGCAGACGACAGAGTGTACGCAGAGACGAAGAAAGGCGCTGTCTCAGAGACAGCGCCTTTCGCGCACGGCAACACCGTGGCATCCCTGCGGGCGATGCAGAAGGACGTGACGACCGAGCGCATCCATGGTTCGGATGCTCGGTATTCGCGCCATCAGCCTCTCCCGTCCGTGCGACAACGGGTTCAGGCTAACCCATTCTCATCGGGACAGGGCGAAACTGCGGATGAACTCTCGGCTGATCCCTGGGAGTCAGCCGGCGTTGGTGGCGAGCCACGAGTAAGGCTCGACGAGGCCGCCGTTGATCCAGACCTCGAAGTGGAGGTGGTTCGCAGTGGAGCGACCGGTGCTGCCCACGTAGCCGATGAGCTGTCCGGCGGCGACGGTCTGACCCGCCGCGACCTGGCGCGAGCCGTAGATCATGTGGCCGTAGGTCGTCTGCACGCGCTGACCGCCCACGACGCTGTCGAGCATGACGCAGACGCCGTAGCCGCCGATGCTCTCGGCAGAGGCGCGCACGACGCCGGCCGCAGCCGCGTAGATCGGGGTTCCGGCGGGTGCCAGCATATCGGCGCCGTTGTGGCTGCCACCGATCGTTCGACCCTGGCTGTACGATCCGCCCGGAAGCGGGTATCGCACTTCACCGGAACCGGGCGAGGTGAGCGAATAGCCGGTGGTGTTGTAGCTCGTCGACGCCGTCGAGGACTTGGCGGCCGCGGCTGCGGCTGCGGCGGCTCGTGCTGCAGCGGCCTCCTCGGCCTTCTTCTTCGCGATCTCCTCCGGCGTCGTCGCCGTGAAGGTGCCTCGGCTGAGCGGGGCCGCGGTGGCTGCGGATGCGACGACGAGCGACTGCGCATCGACGGCGGCGAGCTGCTGCACCGTCGTGGTGGCCGCTTCTGCGGGCTTGCTCGCCGCGAAAGCGGGGAGGGCGATGCCGGCGACGAGGACGCCGACGACTCCGAAGATGGCGACGGAGCGCAGAGGCTTCACGGTCGTTCGGGAGTTGCTGTGCCCGCCGGTGCGGCGAGCGGATGATACGTCTGTGGTTTTCTTCGCGGTCGGTTCGATGTCTGCGGCCAAAACTCTGTTCCTCCTGCGCCTGCACGCTTCGGGTAGCGCTGGCTCGTCGGCACTCTGCTTCGTGGCACGAATGTAGCTTCGGGTACTTTGTGCGTTCCTGCCACGAGGACGACGAGCCGGAAAGGCGATCCTCGCGGTTCGTCGCCAACGGGCTTCGCTGGCGACTTGACCGAGGTTACCGGAAGATAACGATCATGTCACCCTGCGAAGCTGGCAATCCTCGCAACGGGCGGCCGATCACGCGGATAGGCGGTGAAAGTCAGGCGGGTTCGCCGACGAGGAAGATGTGCGAGGCGAGCTCGACGGGGAGCTCGAGACCGTCGTCCTTGCCGTCCATCTGGATGAGCACGTAGCCCTCGCTGAAGCGGAAGTCGCCGTGCGCGCCGGGCATGACACCCGCGTCTCGCAGCTGCTGCAGGAGCTCGGGGTCGACCTGCGCGGGTTCGGCCAGACGACGCACGGTGCCCTCGATGGGCTCGCCCGCCGCCGTCAGCTTCTGCACGAGGCCGATGACGCCCTCGTCGAAGGTGCGAGCAGGCAGGTCGCCGAGCTGATCGAGCCCCGGGATCGGATTGCCGTACGGCGATTCGGTGGGGTGCCCGAGCAGTTCGACCAGGCGACGCTCCACCTGCTCGCTCATGACGTGCTCCCAGCGACAGGCCTCTTCATGCACGAACGCCCAGTCCAGCCCGATCACGTCGGACAGCAGACGCTCGGCGAGGCGATGCTTGCGCATGACGTCGACCGCCTTGCGACGACCGGCGTCGGTGAGCTCGAGGGTCCGGTCCTCGGAGACGATGACGAGACCATCGCGCTCCATGCGGCCGACGGTCTGCGAGACCGTGGGCCCGGAGTGACCGAGACGCTCGGAGATGCGCGCACGCAGTGGAACGATGTTCTCCTCCTCGAGTTCGAGGATGGTGCGGAGATACATCTCCGTGGTGTCGATCAGATCGGTCATGTGCAGGCCCTCCGAGGTTCTTAGGCAAGCCTACATTCCCAGGGGGACATCGGCTTCGTCACCGTGTTCGGCGCGCGGCCCCGCGCCCCTAGACTCGACGCATGGCGATCGAGATTCCCCGTGACCTCCTGCCCGTCGACGGCCGTTTCGGCTGCGGACCCTCGAAGGTGCGCGCAGCGCAGCTCGAGGCGCTCGTCACCGCGGGGGCGAGCATCTTCGGCACCTCGCATCGGCAGGCTCCGGTGAAGAACCTCGTCGGCAGCGTCCGCGAGCAGCTCGCCGCGCTGCTGCGCATCCCCGAGGGGTACGAGATCCTCGTCGGCAACGGCGGCTCGACCGCCTTCTGGGACGCCGCCGCGTTCGGTCTCATCGAGCGCCGCAGCCAGAACCTCGTGTTCGGCGAGTTCGGGGGCAAGTTCGCCGCCGCAGCCGCTGCTCCGTGGCTCGAGGCGCCGGACGTGCGCAAGTCCGAGCCGGGTTCCCGCGTCGCCGCCGAGGTGGTCGAGGGCGTCGATGTCTACGCCTGGCCCCACAACGAGACGTCCACGGGCGTGGCCGCTCCCATCGAGCGCGTCGACGCCGAGGGCGCACTGACGGTCATCGACGCGACCAGCGCCGCCGGAGGCATCGACTTCGACGCGGCCCAGGCAGACCTCTACTACTTCGCGCCGCAGAAGAACCTCGGCTCCGACGGCGGGCTGTGGTTCGCCGCCGCCTCCCCCGCGGCGATCGAGCGCATCGAGCGCATCGCCGCGTCGGATCGCTACATCCCCGAGTTCCTCAGCCTCAAGAACGCCCTGGACAACTCACGTCTCAACCAGACGCTGAACACCCCGGCGCTCACGACGCTGCACCTGCTCGACAGCCAGCTGCAGTGGATCCTCTCCCACGGCGGACTCACCTGGGCGGCGGCCCGCACGAGCGAGTCCTCGTCGGTCCTGTACGACTGGGCCGCGCGGACCGATGTCGCGACGCCGTTCGTGACCGACCCCGCCCACCGGTCCCCGGTCGTGGTCACGATCGACTTCGACGACACGGTCGATGCCGCGGCGATCGCCAAGACGCTCCGCGCCAACGGCATCGTCGACACGGAGCCGTACCGCAAGCTCGGCCGCAACCAGCTGCGCGTGGCGACGTTCGTCTCGATCGAGCCCGACGACGTCCGTCAGCTCACGCGATCGATCGACCACGTGCTGGAGAACCTCGGCGCCTGAGCGCCGGAGGTCACTCCTCCTCGTCGTCCGCGTCGTCGTCGTCGTCGAGGTCCGAGTGGTCATCCTCGTCGTCGTCGAAGCCGTCATCCGAGTCGTCGTCATCCGAGTCGTCGTCATCCGCGTCGTCGTCAGTCGCGCTGACGTCGAGCTCATCGATGTCGACGCCGTCGACGTCGCCGGCGTGCAAGATGTCCGACGCACGGTCGTCATCCTCATCGTCGAGTTCATCGTCGTCGAGCTCGTCGTCATCCAGCTCATCGTCGTCGAGTTCGTCGATGTCCGCGGCATCGGCGTCGACCTCACCGGACTCGGCGGCGTCGGCCGCGGCCTGCTCGGCGAGTTCCGCCTGGTGAGACCGGTACTCGGCCAGCCGCTCCACCCACGGCACCCACTCGGGAGCGAGCAGCGCGCCGTCACCGGGCAGCAGCTCGACCTCGAGCACCGTGGGGTCGTCGTCCTCTACGCGGGCGACCGTGACGGTCCAGTACCAGCCCGGGTATCCCGGCAGGCGGTTGGCGAAGCGCAGCGACACCGACCCGTCGTCCTCGAGGAGGTACCCGGCGGCGGGGCCGATCGACGACGCGGGAGTGATCTCGCGCAGTGCGGCGAGCGCGAGATCATGCGCGCCGGTGAGACGCGCGTCGGCGTCAGGCATCGAGGTCATCAGCGACCTTGCGGAGAACGGCGGCGATCTTGCGGCCGTGGCTGGACGAGGGGTAGCGACCGCGGCGAAGGTCTCCGCCGATGCCGTCGAGCAGCTTTACGAGGTCCTCGACGATGATCGCCATGTCGTCCGCCGACTTGCGCTTCGCCTTGGCGAGGCTCGGGGGCGCTTCGAGCACCCGGACGGAGAGCGCCTGAAGACCGCGCTTGCCGTCTGCCACACCGAACTCGACGCGTGCACCCGTCTTCACCACCGTGCCGGTGGGCATGGCGGACGCGTGCAGGAAAACGTCCTGGCCGTCATCGGCTGCGATGAAGCCGAAGCCCTTGTCTTCGTCGTAGAACCTGACCTTGCCGGTGGGCATGGGAGAACCTCGCTGTGTCGGTGTCGAAAGAAGGCGCGCTCACACGCGTCCTCCCCCAGCCTACCGGTCGAGGAGCAGCCGAACCCGATGACCGGAGCGACTAAGGTGAGAGGGATGAGCACGCAGAATTCCGAACCGGAGATTCCCATCCGGCGATTGGATCGAATCCTGGCATTCGCCGCGCTCGGAATCGCGGCAGCGTCGGTGATCTGCTTCTTCGCGATCATCATCGGCACCGCCGTCGGCATGGATCAGGACGCATTCGGCGACGGTGTGTGGCCCCTGGTCGCCGCGATCCCGTTCTGGGGCCTGCCGCTGGCGTTCGTGATGATCATCACACTGCTCATCATGAGCTTCATCCGAAAGGGCCGCGCGGCTTCGCGGCCCTAGGCATCCGCCATGAGCACTCACGCACGCCCGCTCGCCGATCGGCTGGCCGCGGCGAGCGACGATGAGCTTCTGCATCTCTTCGCGGCGCGACGCGTCCGCGCGGATTCCGGGTGGCAGGACTTCTTCGATGCGGCCGAGGCGCTGCTCGATCCGACCTCCATCGCCAAGGCACTCCCCACGCTCACGGCAGCTGAGGCGCGAGCGTTGCGCAGCGCCGCCACGGGCGACGATGCCGGAGAGCTGCGCGATGCGCTCGTCGCACTCGCTCTGCTGCGTCCCGACGGCACCCCGCCGCCTCCCGTGACAGCAGCCGTGGTCGACCGCTCCGGCGTGCCGCTTCCCACGGCTGCGGATCCCGCATCCGCGCCGGATGATGCCGCAGCTCACGCCGCCGAGCGCGCGTTCACGACGGTGGCGATCCTCGCCGACCTCGTGCTCATCACCCGCGAGTCTCCCTTCGCCCTCCTGGCCGGTGGCGCGGTGAACGCGGGCGAGAAGCGACGTCTCGGCGATGCCGGCGTGCCGACCGACCTCGTGGACCCGCTCGTCGCGATCGCCCTCGACGCCCGTCTCGTGGTCGTCGATGAACGAAAGCTGCGAACGAGTGCGGCGGCCGAGGACTGGCTGCGCTCCTCCGCCGCTGAGCGCTGGAGCGTGCTCGCGACGTCGTTCCGCGATGCTCTGCCGCGGGGCGTCCGCACTCCGGACGGCGGATGGATCGCGCCCGCGGACTGGCCCGTCGCGCACCCCTGGGATCCGGCGTGGCCGGAGCACAGCGCACAGCTGCTGACTGCGGCGCGCCTGCTCGGGCTGATCGCCGAAGGCGACACCGAGCCCCCCTGGTCCGCTCCGTTGCGCCGTGGAGGACCGGCTGAGTCCGACGCGCTCGCACGGCTGCTCCCGGCAGAGGTGGACCGCATCTTCCTGCAGAACGACCTCACCGCGATCGCTCCCGGCCCCCTCGCGCCCGCCCTCGACGTCCGCCTGCGGACGATCGCGGCCCGCGAGTCCGCAGCACAGGCCTCCTCCTACCGGTTCACGACCGAGTCCGTGACGCGGGCCTTCGCCTCGGGTGAGACGGCGGAGTCGATCCTCGGCTTCCTGTCGGAGATCTCGCTCACCGGCATCCCGCAGCCCCTCAGCTACCTGGTCACCCAGGCCGAGCAGCGGCACGGCCTGGTCCGGGTCTCGGCCGACGAGGACACCGGCCGCACTCGCATCGAAAGCGTCGATCAGCACCTCATCGAGGCGATGGCGGTCGATCAGACCCTGCGCCCGCTCGGACTGACCAAGCACGTCGACTCGCTCACCACCCGCGTCAGCCGAGACACCGTCTTCTGGGCGCTGACCGATGCCCACTATCCCGCGACCCTCGTCGGCGCCGACGGCAAGACCCTGGTCGGCGAACGACACCCGGCAGCCACCCTGCCCCCCGCCGAGACGTCGACGAACCCGTCCGCCCTGATCGCGCGACTGCGCGCTCGGCAGGGCCCCGACGCCGACGCCGCGTGGATGGACCGTGAGCTCGAGGCCGCCGTCCGCGCCAAGGCGGTGCTGCAGGTGACGGTCGGGATGCCCGACGGCTCGACTCGCGAACTGCTGCTCGAGGCGACGGGTCTCGGCGGAGGGCGTCTGCGCGGGCGCGATCGCGCGGCCGATGTCGAGCGCACGCTTCCGGTCTCCAGCATCCGCTCGGCGACCATCGTCGCTTCTTAGCGCCGCGTCCACCAATGGCCGGTAAACTGGACAGCTATGTCTGATGGCCCCCTGATCGTCCAGAGCGATCGCACCGTCCTGCTCGAGGTCGCACACTCGGATGCCGAGAGCGCCCGCCACGAGCTGGCGATCTTCGCCGAGCTGGAGCGCGCCCCCGAGCACATCCACACCTATCGGATCACCCGGCTGGGTCTGTGGAACGCGCGCGCGGCCGGGCACAGCGCCGAAGACATGCTCGACACCCTCGAGCGCTGGTCCCGCTTCCCGGTTCCGCCGTCGGTCGCGGTCGATCTGCGTGAGACGGTGAACCGCTACGGCCGGCTGGTGATCGAGCGCGACGACGAGGGCACCCTCATCCTGCGCTCCTCCGACCCGGCCGTGCTCGCGCAGGTCGCGCACAACAAGCGCATCCAGCCGCTGCTGATCGGCCACCCGAGCCCCGACACCTTCGTCGTCGACGCGTGGGCGCGCGGTCAGATCAAGCAGGAGCTGCTGAAGATCGGCTGGCCGGCTGAGGATCTCGCGGGATACACCCCGGGCACACCGCACGAGATCGCCCTGTCCGAGAAGGACGGCTGGCACATCCGCCCCTACCAGCAGGACGCAGTGGATGCCTTCTCGAAGGACGGCTCGGGAGTCGTGGTGCTGCCCTGCGGCGCCGGCAAGACGATCGTCGGCGCGGCGGCGATGGCCGCGACCAAGACCACCACGCTGATCCTGGTCACCAACACGGTCTCCGCACGTCAGTGGCGCGACGAGTTGCTCAAGCGCACGAGTCTCACGCCCGAGGAGATCGGCGAGTACTCCGGCCAGGCCAAAGAGGTCAAGCCGGTCACGATCGCGACGTATCAGATCCTCACCGCCAAGCGGAAGGGCGCGTACGCCCACCTCGCACTGCTCGACGCCCTCGACTGGGGGCTCATCGTGTACGACGAGGTACATCTGCTGCCGGCGCCTGTCTTCAAGCTGACCGCCGATCTGCAGGCGCGCCGTCGCATCGGGCTCACGGCGACGCTCGTGCGCGAGGACGGGCGCGAAGGCGACGTCTTCAGCCTCATCGGACCCAAGCGGTTCGATGCACCGTGGAAGCAGATCGAGGCGCAGGGCTTCATCTCGCCCGCCGCCTGCTACGAGGTGCGCGTCGACCTGCCGCCGGAGGACCGGCTCGAGTACGCCGCCGCCACCGATGACGAGCGCTACCGCCTCGCGGCATCCGCTCCGGCGAAGATCGACACCGTGCGCGAGCTGATCGACAAGCACCCGGGCGAGCGGATCCTGGTGATCGGTCAGTACCTCGATCAACTCGAGACGCTCTCGCAGGCGTTGAACGCCCCGCAGATCACCGGGGCCACGCCGATCGATGAGCGCGAAGAGCTGTACCGCCAGTTCCGCGAGGGCGAGATCTCGCTGCTGGTGGTGTCGAAGGTCGCGAACTTCTCGATCGATCTGCCCGAGGCGTCGGTCGCGATCCAGGTCTCCGGGTCCTTCGGCTCTCGCCAGGAGGAAGCCCAGCGTCTCGGTCGTCTGCTGCGCCCGAAGCAGTCCGGCCACACGGCGAGCTTCTACACGCTGATCGCTCGCGACACGATCGACCAGGACTACGCGCAGAATCGCCAGCGGTTCCTCGCGGAGCAGGGGTACAGCTACACGATCCTCGACGCGGACGCTCTCGCTGCCGTCTGAGTCGCTGCCCTCTGAGTGACCTCCGGCTGAGTCGCTGCCGTCTGCGACTCAGCCGTGGAGCATGCGCGCGAGCTGATGCGTTCCCTCGGCCTGCGCAGGCACGGGCGCGGGAACTGATCGCGTCCGCACGACGCCCCGCCGACGCGCCCACCGGTCGGCCAGCAACGCATACACGACCATCGCGGCCGTCGAGGCGAGCAGGTCGATCGGGGCCCCCGAGGTGGCGTTGGCGTCGACCACGGCGACGGATCCGAGCAGGAAGATCAGCACGTTGTTGACGATGTGCAGTGAGATCGCGGCCTCCAGTCCGCCGGTCCGCCACGTGAGCCACGCGGCGACCACGGCGAAGATCCCGACGCTCGCCGCACCCCAGACGTCGTAGCCGTGGCCGAGAATGAACAGAGGCACGGGCAGCAGGATGGCGAAAGCCGGATGCCGCAGCCACCCGCCGACCAGCTGCATCAGGTAGCCGCGGAAGACATACTCCTCAGCCGCAGCCTGGAACGGGATCAGCAGCAGCACGAGCGCCAGCATGACCCAGAGCCCCGGGTGCGAGAAGTCGGGCGCGACGGGATCCCCGAGCGCGGCCGATATCCCCAGCACCACCGTGAAATAGACGAGAAAGACGGCGAGCGCCAGGAGCAGGCTCCTGCCGAGCCAGCCCAGACGCAGCCGACCGGTCACCGACGACAGCGTGCCGACACCACGGCCCTCCACGATGCGCGAGGCCGCGAGCAGCGCGGGGATCATGAGGACCAGCGGCACCACGAGGGCGAGGAACAGCCACGGACGATCCAGGTCGAAGTATTGCGTCGTCGTCAGCAGCACCTGCATCTCGGCGTTCCACGCCGGCACCATCACCGTCGCGATGCCGAGGGGGATGATCAGCACGAGCAGGAGCACGACGTAGAAGGCGAGCGCGAGCACTCCGGTCAACAGCACCCGCCACCAGCGGTAACGCGGCCGCACCCGCGCGAGCCGGTGGTACTCGACCTGCTCGTCGTTCGCTGCCTGATCCGGCACGACGGAGGGGGATGCGGGGGCGGCGGTCGCGACGGCGTCCTCGTACGAGCTCATGCATCGATCCTGTCCGACGCGCCTGTGGATCGCCTGCCGTGCGCGCCGACGACCCGCCGGGAAAGGCCCGGGACCACGCCATTCCGAGCGATGGTCAGCATCATCATGGCCGGAGTCACCATAATGGGGTCATGACTGCTGCCCGCATCCTGGTCGTCGACGACGAACCCAACATCCGCGACCTGCTCTCGACGGGTCTGAGCTTCGCCGGCTTCCAGGTGAAGACGGTCGCCAACGGCGCCGCGACGATCTCCGCTGTGCTCGAGGAGGAGCCGGACCTCATCATCCTCGACGTGATGCTGCCCGACATGAACGGGTTCAGCGTGACCAAGCGTCTTCGAGGTGCCGGTTTCACGGCCCCCATCCTGTTCCTCACCGCCAAGGACGGCACCGACGACAAGATCGAGGGGCTCAACGCCGGGGGCGACGACTACGTCACCAAGCCCTTCAGCCTCGACGAGATCGTGGCCAGGGCTCAGGCGATCCTGCGCCGCACGATGCAGGCCGACGAAGAGTCGATCATCCGCGCCGGCGAGCTGTCGATGGATCAGGACACCCACGACGTGCACGTGGGCAAGGAGCCCATCGAGCTCAGCCCGACGGAGTTCAAGCTGCTGCGCTACCTGATGCTCAACCCCAACCGGGTGCTGTCGAAGGCGCAGATCCTCGATCACGTGTGGGAGTACGACTTCAACGGCGACGCCGGCATCGTCGAGAGCTACATCTCGTACCTGCGCCGCAAGATCGATCCGCACACCGAGGAGTCGCTGATCCAGACCAAGCGCGGCTTCGGATACATGCTCAAGGTCGGCAAGTCGGTCTGACCGCCGTCTCACCGCACGACGCCGCACACGGGGAGGACCGCATGGCGCACAAGCCGGATGCGGTCACCAGCTGGTGGCGGCGCATCAGCCTGCGGGCGAAGGTGACCGGCGTCACCGTGGCTCTTCTCGCCCTCGGTCTGCTGATCGCCGGCATCGGAACCGTGCCGCTGCTGCGCTCGGCGCTCGTGGCGAACATCGACGCGCAGCTGCCGGCGCTGGTGTCGGGCGATCTCGTCGGGCGGTATCTCGACACCACGACGGTCGACGGCGAGATCGTCTACACGCGCAAGGCCGAGCAGCCGCGCGACTTCGCCTTCGCCGTCTACGACTCGGAGGGCAACCTCCGGGCCACCGCGGGCGGCACCGAGTCATCCGCCCCGCTGTTCGAGGACACGTTCTCGCTGCAACGAGCCCAGGCGAATGACGGGGCGGTCTTCGACATCAAGAGCTCCGACGGGAAGGTCTTCCGTGCCACGGTCGCCGTGCTCACCTACGAGGGCGGCGCCCTGCGCACCCAGCTCGTGGCACTGCCGCTCACGGGTGCGGATCGAGTCGTCGGCCAGTACTTCAGCATCTACATCACCATCGCCTTCATCACGATCCTCATCGCCGCCCTGCTGACACGCGGGCTGGTCACGCTGACCTTCCGACGCCTCGGGCAGGTGGAGGCGACGGCGATGTCGATCGCCGCGGGCGACTTCAGCCAAAGACTCACCGACCTGGAGCCGACGACCGAGGTCGGTCGCCTGAACACGGCGATCAACACGATGCTCGACCGGGTCGACGGGTCGCTCGCCCAGCGTGATCGCAGCGTGCAGCACATGCGGCGCTTCATCGGCGACGCCAGCCACGAGCTGCGCACCCCGCTCGTGAGCGTTCGCGGGTACGCGGAGCTCTACCGTATGGGAGCCATCAAGGGCGAGGAAGACACCGCCCGCGCGATGGAGCGCATCGAGAAGGAAGCCATCCGCATGGGGGTTCTCGTCGAGGACCTGCTGGCCCTGGCTCGTCTGGACGAGGAGCGCGAGCCCGAGATCGTCCCGCTGGACCTGCGTCCGATCGCCCGCGATGCGGCGCTCGACCTGCGCGCCGCGGCTCCAGGTCGCACCGTCACGGTGATCGACCTGACCAACGAATCGGTGTCGGCGCCCACCCGCAGCATCCCGAAGCAGCTCGACCAGACCCCGCCGCCCCGCGCCATCACGCGCGGCACCCTGGGTCGGCTACGGCGCCGTCCTCGTCCGTCTGCCGAAGAGCCGACGACCACGATGCTCGACTTCTCAGAGTCGCCGGACACCCCGGTGCGCACGCCGCCGATCGTGCAGGGCGAGGAGAACAAGGTCCGTCAGGTCGTCACGAACCTGCTCGGCAACGCCCGCCGGTTCTCGCCCGAGGACGGTCCGATCGAGATCGTCGTGGACTCCGACCGCGTGCGCGGCACCGCCAACATCGCCATCGTCGATCACGGCGAGGGCATTCCGCCGCAGATCCGCGAGCAGATATTCGAGAGGTTCTGGCGTGCAGACACCTCACGGGCACGCGAGACGGGCGGCTCCGGGCTGGGCCTCGCCATCGTCGCGTCGATCATGAAAGCGCTGCACGGCAGCGTGGCGGTGTCGGAGACCCCGGGCGGCGGCGCCACCTTCACGGTCACCCTCCCCCTCGCACCGTCGCGGGCGATCCCCGAGCACCTGCTCGAAGACACGCAGCCGCTGCAGCGACTCGACCTCTGAACCGCGCACCCGCCCCGCACACACCTGCGCCGCCCGCGGTTGCGCACAGGACCCGTTCGCGGCACGGACGAGGGTGATCGTGGCGAGCCTCGCACGCCTAACGTCGGGAGTCCCTACGAGAAGGAGTCCGAATGTCCGTCTTCACCGTCGACACCGAAGCCGTGCAGTCCGCGCACGGCGCCACCCATGCCACCATGGCCCGCCTGCAGGGCGAGTCCGCCGCACTGATGGCTCAGCTGGGGCAGCTGCAGTCGTCGTGGGTCGGGACCGCGTCGAACGCGTTCCAGACGTGCGCCGAGCAGTGGCGGGGCGCACAACTGCACGTCGAGCAGGTCCTCGACTCGATCGGCACCGCCCTCGGCTCAGCCGCGACCCAGTACGCCGACGCCGACCAGTACTCCGCGAGCCTGTTCCGCTGAGTCGCCGCCGATGAACGCAGAAACGCCCCGGCCGAAGCCGGGGCGTTTCTGTCAGTGAACTCGGAGTCCCTGATCCTTTCGCAGGATCAGAAGTCCATGCCGCCCGACGGGTCACCCATCGGTGCGCCGGCCTTCTCAGGCTTGTCGGCGACGACGACCTCGGTCGTGAGGAACAGACCGGCGATCGAGGCAGCGTTCTGCAGAGCGGAACGCGTGACCTTGGCCGGGTCGATGATGCCCTGTGCGAAGAGGTCACCGTACTCGCCGGTCGCGGCGTTGAGGCCGTGACCGGTCGGGAGACCGGCGACCGTGTTCGCGACGACACCGGGCTCGAGGCCGGCGTTCAGCGCGATCTGGCGCAGCGGAGCCTCGATGGCGACGCGCACGATGTTGACACCGATACCCTCGTCACCCGTGAGGTTGAGCGTGGCCAGAGCCTTGGTGCCGGCCTGGATCAGCGCGACGCCACCTCCGGGGACGATGCCCTCCTCGACGGCTGCCTTCGCGTTGCGAACGGCATCCTCGATGCGGTGCTTGCGCTCCTTGAGCTCGACCTCGGTCGCAGCCCCCGCCTTGATGACGGCGACGCCACCGGCGAGCTTGGCCAGGCGCTCCTGCAGCTTCTCGCGGTCGTAGTCGCTGTCGGTGTTCTCGATCTCGCGACGGATCTGCGTGACGCGACCCTCGATCTGGGCTGCCTCGCCGGCTCCCTCGACGATCGTGGTCTCGTCCTTGGTGACGATGACCTTGCGCGCACGACCCAGCAGGTCGAGCGTGGCGTTCTCGAGCTTGAGGCCGACCTCTTCGGTGATGACCTGACCACCGGTGAGGATCGCGATGTCCTGCAGCTGCGCCTTGCGACGGTCCCCGAAGCCGGGAGCCTTGACGGCGACCGACTTGAAGATGCCCTTGAGCTTGTTGAGCACGAGAGTCGCGAGAGCCTCGCCCTCGACGTCCTCGGCGATGATGACGAGCTCCTTGCCGTCCTGGATCACCTTGTCGACGATCGGCAGAAGGTCCTTGATGCTGGAGATCTTCTGGTTCGCGATCAGGATGTACGCGTCCTCGAAGACGGCTTCCTGACGGTCGGGGTCCGTGACGAAGTACGGGTTCAGGTAGCCCTTGTCGAAGCGCATGCCCTCGGTGAGCTCGAGCTCGGTGCCGAAGGTCTGCGACTCCTCGACGGTGACGACGCCTTCCTTGCCGACCTTGTCGATCGCCTCGGCGATCAGTTCGCCGATGGCGGGGTCAGCGGCGGAGATCGAAGCCGTGGCCGCGATCTGCTCCTTGGACTCGATCTCCTTGGCGCTCGAGAGGAGCTCCTCGGTGATCGCGGCGACGGCCTTCTCGATGCCGCGCTTGAGCGAGATCGGGTCGGAACCGGCTGCGACGTTGCGCAGGCCTTCACGCACGAGCGCCTGGGCCAGGACCGTGGCGGTCGTGGTGCCGTCTCCGGCGACGTCGTCGGTCTTCTTGGCGACCTCCTTGACGAGCTCCGCACCGATCTTCTCGTACGGGTCGTCGAGCTCGATCTCCTTGGCGATGGAGACGCCGTCGTTCGTGATCGTGGGGGCTCCCCACTTCTTCTCGAGAACGACGTTGCGGCCGCGCGGGCCGAGGGTCACCTTGACGGCGTCGGCGAGGATGTTGAGGCCGCGCTCGAGGCCGCGTCGGGCCTCCTCATCGAAAGCAATGATCTTTGCCATGAGTTTTTTCGTCCCTCCTGGACGTAGACGTGGGGTTTAGCACTCAGGGTGTGAGAGTGCTAACGCCATTCTGGCACTCGACCCCTCCGAGTGCAAGCCGCGCGATCCGCGCGGCGACCGTCGATCAGGGAGCGGGCGTCTCCGGCGCGGAGGTCGAGCGATCGAGACCGATCACGATCACCAACTGCTCCCCGCCGCTCTCGTTGAGACCGGCGTAGAAGTCGCTCTGCGCCACCTCGGCGCCACCGATGAGACCGGCCAATCCGACGGCGGCGGGCTCGTCGTCCGCCTCCACGTAGTACACGGTCGTGGTGGCGAAGTCGGAGCTCTCGCTCGGAGACGCGTAGACGATCTCGGCCGGCCAGCCGTTGTTGATCAGATCATCGCGCAGTTGCGTGTCGAGGCCCTCGTCGGGTGTGGCGTTCAGGATCATGACCGAGAACGTCGTGTCGACCACTCCGGTGTCCACGGGCGCCGGCGTCGCACTCGACCCCGGCTCGGGGAACGGCGTGATGCGTCCCATCACGACGAGCGCTGCGAAGATGCCGACGATGATGAGCACGAGCGCCGCCACGAACGACCACAGCAGCACGACCCAGCCGTTCATCCCCGGCGCTTCTGCGCGATGCGCTCCGACACGACCGGCGGAATGGGGGACGTCGTCGAATCGATCACGGGTGGGCTTTGACACCCCTCGATGCTAGCGGCACGCACCTGTCAATCCGCGACGCGCACGCGCTCGTCGTGCGCCGGCGTGGCTCTCAGCCGACGAAACCCGGCATGCGCGCGGTCCGCACTGACGCCCGGGAATCACGGATGCGACGCAGGCGTCGGACCAGCATCGGGTCGTACTCGAGCGCGGCGGCCGAGTCGATCAGTCGGCCGAGCAGCTGGTAGTACCGGGCGGCACTCATGCCGAGCTGTGCGCGGATGACCTCTTCCTTCGCGCCGCTGTGGCGCGGCCACGCGATCTCCATCGCGAGGATCGCGCGATCGCGTTCCGTGAGCTCACCCAGCATGGCTTCACATTAGAACGCGTCCTCCGATATCGAGGCGCGCCACTCCCACCATCGTCCGAGTGGGTCAGCCGACGCCTGCACCCGACCGTCGATCGCGACGACGAATCCGTCCCACTCCGTGGCGTTCACCGACGGCTGCCAGACATCCAGCAGCCCCGGCGGATCGATCGTGATCCAGTGTCCCCGCTGCGCGCGGATCTGTTCGACGAGTGCGATGCGCTCTGCGCGCGGGATGTGCACGAGCACCCCCGGCGTGGTGATCACCAGAGTCGCGTCGGAGGGAGCCCTCGCCACAAGGGCATCGAGTTCGGCGAGCGCGTCGCCGGTGACGAGGAGCGGCGGGTCGGCTGCGGCGATGTCGAGCGCGGCGTCGATCCGCTCCTCGCGGCCGGTCTCCCCCGGCCACACGAGGCCGCGCAGCCAGCGTCGATCCTGAGCATCTCGGGCATCGAGGGGCGCGAGGTCGATGCCGGCGCGCCAGACGACCTCCGGCATCCGCAGCGGGGGCAGCGCACCGCGCACCGTGCTCGGGAGCACGACCGTCGAGGTGCCGTCGACGGGATCCAGGAGTGCACGGACTCCGCCGTCCGCGTCCGTGAAGCGATACGAGTAGCGGTCCGGGTACAGGCAGAGGCCCCCGGACGCCCCGATCTCGAGCAACGCGATCGGGCGCTCGATCTGCGACAGCACGGGCAGCAGGGGCGCCAGCCGCAGGGGCTCGTTCGTCTGCAGCGAGCGTCGTCCGCATTCGGTCACCAGCGCATCGGCGTGGGCGAGGACGAACCGGCGCCAGGACGCATAGTCGTCGAGCGGCGCACCGAGCAGTCGCGAGACGGCGAAGACGAGCGGAGGCTGACGGCGGTTCTCCGGGATGCGTGCCAGCACCGCCTGCACGCCAGCGTCGCCGGACACCCCCTCGGCCCAGGCCCCGTAGAGCGCGCTGCGTCCGGGCGCCTCGTCGCGAGCGAATCGCGCGTAGCGCTCCTGCACAGCCTGATCCATACGTCTATTGTCCTGTGTTGCGACCGACACCCCTCGAACGCGAGAGAATGGTCTGGACTCAGGAGGAAGCATGTCGTACAGCGTGGACAAGACCGAAGACGAGTGGCGCGAGGAACTCGGGCCCGAGCAGTACGCAGTGCTGCGCCAGGCGGCCACCGAGCGCGCCTGGACGGGCGAGCTGCTCGACGAGGGCCGGGCCGGCCTCTACACCTGCGGGGCCTGCGGCAGCGAGCTGTTCAAGAGCGGCACGAAGTTCGACTCCGGATGCGGATGGCCGAGCTTCTACGAATCGATCCGCCCGGATGCCGTGCAGCTGATCGATGACACCAGCCTGGGCATGGTGCGCACCGAGGTCCGCTGCGCGAACTGCGGCTCGCACCTGGGTCACGTGTTCCCGGACGGCTTCGGCACGCCCACCGGTGACCGCTACTGCATGAACTCGATCGCTCTCAACTTCACGCCCGAAGAGTCGTGAGCGCGCTCGACGCGATCCGATCCCGTCAGTCGTGGTCGAAGGTCGACGACACGGCGCCGTCTCGTGAAGAGCTGCTGACGTATGTCGCTGCGGCCGGACGGGTGGCCGATCACTCGTCGCTGCGCCCCTGGCGTCTGATCGAGCTGCGAGGAAGCGACCGCGAGCTGCTCGGCGCAGCCATCGCCAAGGCCGAGGGCGATCGATCGCCGTCGACCAAACCGCTGCGCGCACCGCTGCTGATCGCTGTGGCCGCGAGCTTCCGCAAGAGCGACAAGGTTCCGCAGTGGGAGCAGGAGGCAGTCGCCTCGGGCGTCGCGCACATGCTGAGTCTGCTGCTCGACGAGGCCGGGTGGGGCGTCCTGTGGCGCACCGGCCACTACACGCGGTCGAAGGCCGTGGCCAAGGCACACGGGCTCGAGAAGAACGAAGTGCTGCTGGGATGGCTGTACGTCGGACGCAAGCCGGCGGGCAAGCGGGCGGGTCGCCGCAAGGCGGTCGACGCCCGCAAGCTGCTCACGCGCATGCCGAAGAAGGCCAAGAAGAAGTAGCCGATCACGCCCGGCGGCGGGGCCAGGGCACTGCGACGACGACGGATGCCACGGCCACGATCACCATGGCGATGATCTGCCAGAGCGCCGGGCCCGACTGCGCAGGCCAGACCAGGTCGATCACGACCGATGCCGATAGCTGACCGAGCACGGATCCGAGTCCCATCAGGAGCACCCCCGTGTGCGCGACGATCAACGCGCCCAGCAGGATGTACGCGAATCCGAGGAAGCCGCCGAGGTAGAGCCAGGGCTCGCCGGGCAGCGCCTGCGGCATTCCGTTCACGGTCACACTGACGGCGGCGGCGACCAGCAGCACCACCGTGCCGGCGACGAAGCTCATCAGAGTCGCGGTGAGCGGCGAACCCACCCGCTGTGACAGCCGACCGTTCGTGGCGGCCTGCCACGCGATGCCGACACCGGCCGCGAACGGCAGCACCAGCATCCACAGCGGAGCCGAGGCCAGCACGCCCCCGCTCAGCGAGATGCCGACCGCGGCGAGCGCGAGCACTCCCCCGAGCACGCGCCCCGGAGTGATGGCCACGACTCCCGCCGGTCCGAAGCCGATCCGATCGAGCACGAGTCCGTGCAGAGTCTGCCCTGCGACGACTCCCACCGTGAACAGGGAGACGCCGAGCACCCCGGCCGTGAGTCCCTGCGTCGACACGGTGAGGGCGCCGCAGGTGCCGCCCAGCAGCATCCACGCGTGGATCGTCCGTCCGCGGACTCCGCTCCACAGGCGCGACACCCCGCACCGGCCTGAGGGCAGCGCTGCGACCACGACGATCAACGCCAGCAGCCCGACCGAGAACGACACCAGCCCGGCCACGATCCCGTCGTCGATGCGCACTCCGAGGACGCCGTTGATGCGTGCCTGGATCGCGGTCATGACGCCGATCGCCACGGCGCCCCCGAGCGCCAGCGGTGCGGGGATGGCGCGCGTCTGAGTCACCCGACGACCCTATCCGAGCCGGTGGCAGCGCGGCCGCCGTGACAGATGTCGGCGGCCGGGGCTACCCTGGCGGCATGTGCGCGAGCTATGGCCTCGATCCCCGATTCACCGATTCAGAGCTGCTGGCCGCCGCCGACGAGGCGGTGCTGGACGGCCTTCGCGAGTGGGCGGAACACAATGCGGGCGAGACCATCCGACCGACGGGAAAGAACCTCCGGAACCTGAATCCGCTCGTCCTGCCCTCCGACGACGGGGTGGCGCTCGAGCCGGCGTGGTGGGGCTTTCTCGTGGGCGGCGAGCCGGCGAAGTTTCCCTCGATCAACACCCGTTCCGAACGCCTGCAGGACAAGCCCGGTGCGCTCAAGTCGCGGGCGATCGTGCCGGCCACCAGCTGGTTCGAGATGCAGAAGCCGTCGCGGCAGTGGCACGAGTTCCTCGTCGACGACGGAGCACTGTTCGGGATGGCCGCGGTCACTCAGCGGGGCCGCACGGCCGACGGCACCTCGTTCACGTGCTACTCGATCGTGATGCGACCCGCACCCGCGCACCTGGCCGACGTGCATGATCGCATGCCGCTGCTGGTCCCGTCCTCGTTCGCCGAGGACTGGCTCACGGGCGAGAGCGGACGAGAGGTCATCGACGAGGCCCTCTTGGCCGCGTCGGGTCTCGACGACCGCGTCGGCACACGGGCGCGCTCCGACGACAAGCGGGCGGATCGTCTCTTCTGAGCGCACGCGAAAACAGACACGTCGTCCGCGAGGATGACACCTGGTGCCCGGAATACGGCACCTCAGGATGACGCGCGACAAGGGTCTCCGTCCGTAGCGTTGACAGCATGATCACAGCTGAGGGGCTCACGAAGCGATTCGGAGACAAGACCGCCGTCCACGACGTGTCATTCACCATCCAGCCCGGGAAGGTCACCGGATTCCTGGGGCCGAACGGCGCCGGCAAGTCGACCACGATGCGGATGATCGTCGGATTGGACCGACCGACGTCAGGGCGGGCGACCATCGCGGGCCGCGAGTACAGCAAAGTGCGCGCACCCATCCGTGAGGTCGGCGTGCTCCTCGACGCGAAAGCCGTGCACACCGGACGCAGCGCTCGGGACCACCTGCGTTCGATGGCCGCCACTCACGGCATCCCCGCCTCCCGCGTCGACGAGGTCATCGATCTCGCGGGAATCAGCTCCGTCGCCCGCAAGCGCGCCGGCAAGTTCTCTCTCGGCATGGGTCAGCGGCTCGGGATCGCCTCCGCCCTGCTCGGCGATCCGCACACGCTCATCCCCGACGAGCCGGTGAACGGTCTCGACCCCGAGGGGGTCCTCTGGGTCCGACAGTTCGCGCGGCGTGCCGCGTCGGAGGGACGGACGGTGCTCCTCTCCAGCCATCTCATGAGCGAGATGGCGCAGACGGCTGATCACGTGATCGTGATGGGTCGGGGAACGGTGCTCGCCGACGCACCGCTCGACGAGCTCGTGCGGGCGTGGACGCGCACCACGGTTCGCGTGCGGACCCCGCGCACGGCCGACCTGGCGACCGCACTCAGCGGCCCCGAGGTCGAGATCCTGAGCACCGCGCCGGACCTGCTCGAGATCGCCGGCGTCCCGGCGGCACGCATCGGAGACATCGCGGCGCAGCACGGAATCCCGCTGCACGAACTGACCCCCGCCGCGGGATCGCTGGAAGACGCCTACCTCGCGCTCACCAGCGACGCGGTCGAATACCGCACCAAGGAGAACTCATGACCGCCCCGGGCACCCCCACCACCCGTTCGCGACCGAACTCGGCGGTGCCATCGGACTCCGCCCACGGCGTCACCTTCGTCCGAGCGCTTCACGGCGAGTGGATCAAGCTGTCCACGCTGCGCTCGACCTGGTGGTCGATCGGCGTCGTGGCGGCGATCACGATCGGCGTCGCCATGCTGATCGCGCAGAACCTCGCCGACCCGAGCATCAACCCGATCCAGGCCGTCGTGCTGCCGCTGCAGTTCACCATGCTGCTGGCGGGCATTCTCGGGGCGATCAGCGTCACCGGCGAGTACTCGACCGGCATGATCCGATCGACCCTCACGGCGAATCCCGTGCGCGGCCGCGTGCTCGCCGCCAAGGCCGCGATGGTCGCCGTTCTTCTGTTCGTCTCTTCGCTCGCGACCTTCTTCGGCGCATCCCTCGCGGTGTCGCTGGTGATCGCTGCTCGCGGACAGAGCATCAACTGGGCGGATCCGTCGGCGTCGCTGGGACCGATCGTCGCCGCGTCGGTGGGCATGGCGGTCTTCGCGCTGATCGGCGTGTCCTTCGGCTTTATCCTCCGCTCCGCTGCGGGAGCGATCTCCGCCACGGTCGGACTGCTCTTCGTGCTGCCGATCGTCGCCAGCTTCTTCTCCTTCGCCGGAGACGGCGCGCAGTGGATCGTCAAAGCGCTCGGGTATCTGCCGGTCGCCGCCGCACAGAGCGCGATCTTCCCCGAAGGTTCTGCCCTGGGAGGTGCGGGCGGGTACCTGACACTTGCGGCGTGGGTCGCCGCCGGGATGCTGGCAGCCTGGGCCGTGCTCCGCACGCGCGACGCGTAGAGTCGGCGTCGTGAGCACCGCGCGCAGCCGCAGCATCTCGGTCCTGCAGGACGAGGCGCTCCGGCTGCCGCGCGATCCAGGGGTGTTCCGGCGCTTCTGGGCGCGCCATCCCTTCCTCGCCGACCTCTCGATCGCAGTGCTCTGTCTCGTGGTCGGGTTGCTGGCCGGTGGGAGCCTGGGCCCCGTCTTCTCGCCGGATGCCGCCGCGGCGCTCGACGTGCTGACGCCCGCCTGGATCGTGATCGCCTGTCTCGCCATACTGCTGCGCCGCCGTGCACCGGTCGTTCCGGTGATCACGGCATTCGCGCTCGAGTTGATCCTTCTGCTCGGGGAGCGCCCGGGTGGCACGCTCATCCTCCTCGCCAGCTGCTACGCACTGGCGGTGCACGGCTCGGTGCGCGCCGCGTGGATCGGACTGGGCGTCGGAGTGACCGTGGTCATCGCCGCGGCGGCGCCCCTCATATCGCTCGGCGCCGTGACACCTGAGGGCGGCACGGATGTCATCGTCAACTCCATCCTGCTCGGCACGATCGGCGCTCTGATCGGCGCGAACGTCTCCGGGCGGCGGCGATACATCAAGGCGGTGATCGACCGTTCCCGCCAGCTGCTCGTCGAGCGCGATCAACAGGCGCAGCTCGCGGCGGCGAACGAGAGAGCGCGCATCGCTCGCGAGATGCACGACATCGTCTCGCATTCGCTCACCGTGATCGTGGCTCTGTCCGAGGGCGCGTCGGCGACCTCCGACCGGGAACAGGCTGATGCGGCCATCACTGCGACAGCGTCCACCGCCCGCGGCGCACTGCAGGAGATGCGTGGCATGCTGGGCGTGCTCCGCACCGATGATCCGAAGGGCGAGCCGCTCACTCCTCTGCTGGCCCCGCCGCCGCACGAGACGGTCGCGAACGCGCAGCGCGCGGGTTATCCCGTCACGCTGTCGGTCATGGATGCGGCAGAGCTCTGCCCCGTCGTCGCGCACGCCGTGTCGCGCCTGGTGCAGGAGGGCGTGACCAACGCGATGCGCCATGCGCCGATGGCGACCTCGATCTCAGTGCGCATCACGCACGCGGTCTCGGGCACGACGGTCACGATCATCAACGACGGCGTGACCGACGCACGGCAGGCCCCCGGATTCGGGTTGCGCGGTCTGACCGAACGTATGGCCCACGTGCACGGCAGCATCGAATACGGCCGCGTCGGTGACGACCGATGGATGCTGCGCGCCACGGTCCCGCCCACTGCAGGAACCGGCGAGATCATCATCCCCCCTCAGATCGAAGCGACGGAGACCCGCCCATGACCGATCCGATCACCGTCCTGCTGGTGGACGATCAGCAGCTGATCCGTGTCGGTTTCCGGCTCGTGCTCGACGCGGAGGACGACATCGTCGTGGTCGGCGAGGCCGACGACGGACGCGAGGCGATCGCTCAGGTCGCTGCCCTGAAGCCCGACGTGGTCCTGATGGACATCCGCATGCCGGGGCTCGACGGCATCGCCGCGACCGAGGCCATCGTCCGCGACCATCCGGCGACGCGCGTGCTGGTGCTCACGACCTTCGATCTCGACGAATACGCCTTCGGCGCCATCCAGGCCGGTGCGAGCGGGTTTCTGCTCAAGGACGTGCAGCGCCACGAGATGCTGGCGGCCGTGCGTGCGGTGCACCGGGGCGACGCCGCCCTCTCGCCCCGCGTCACCCGCTTACTGCTCACCCACGTCACACCGCTGCTCGGCACCGGGGGCGCTCCGGCGCAGAGCGACATGATCTCGTCGCTGACCGAGCGGGAGCGCGAGGTGTTCCTGGCGATGAGTCGAGGGCTGACGAACGCCGAGATCGGGCGGGCGCTCTTCGTCAGCGAGTCGACGGTGAAGACGCACGTCGGACGCGTGCTCTCCAAGCTCGGGGCCCGCGACCGTGTGCACGCCGTCATCCTCGCGCACCGCCTGAGTCTCGTCGACGAGGAACCCCCGCGCTCCGCGCGCTGATCCCCCGCCGACGTCACCGCCCGCTCACGAGCGAGCGGCCGACCACTCCGAGATCCGGCTGAGGTGCGCGACCTCGTCGGGGCTGAGCTCCAGACGTGCTCCGGCGAGCAGGTCGGGAACCTGGGCGACCGTGCGTGCGCTGGCGATGGGTGCCGCGACAGTGGGCTGCGCACGCAGCCAGGCAAGTGAGGTCGCGGCGATCGAGGCACCGTGCGCGTCGCCGATCTCCTCGAGGGCGTCGATGATTCGCAGACCGGTGTCCGTGGCGTACTTCGCAGCCCCCTCGGCGCGGGGCGAGTCCTGCCCGGCGGCATCCGTCGACCGGTACTTTCCGGTGAGGAATCCGCTCGCCAGGGAGTAGTAGGGCACGAGACCGAGACCGAATTCCTGCGCCACGGGGATGATCGTCTCTTCGACCTCGTTGCGGTGGACGAGGTTGTAGTGCGGCTGCACGGCCACGGGAAGCGTGGCACCGGTGCGCTGGGCGATGTCGATCCATTCACGGACGCGCTCGGCGCTGTAGTTCGACACCGCGATGTTCTTCACCAGGCCGTCGTCGAGGAGCTGCCCGAATGCCCCCACTGTCTCCTCCAGCGGCACCGACGCGTCGTCGAAGTGCGCGTAGTAGAGGTCGATGACGTCGACGCCGAGGCGCTGCAGCGAAGCCTCCGCCGCCCGGCGGACGTTCGCGGCTGACAGTCCCGCGAAATCCGGGTGCTGACTCACCTTCGTGGCGACGACGATGTTCGCGGGCTTCCGAGACGCCAGCCACTCCCCGATGATCGTCTCGCTCTCGCCGCCGGAGTTTCCCGGCGCCCAGGAGCTGTACGAGTCGGCCGTGTCGACGAAGTCGCCTCCGCCGGCCACGAACGCGTCGAGCACAGCGAAGGAGGCCTCGCGGTCTGCCGTCCATCCGAACACGTTGCCGCCGAGCGAGAGCGGGAGGACGTCAAGATCACTGGTTCCGATACGAGTCATGCTCGGCACAACCGATCGCGGCGAAGGAGCATTCCCGGATGACGCTGCATGTCGCGCGCACGGTCAGCCTTCACCGATCAGGGCAGACAGGAGGAGACGGTGCCGACTACAGGACTCGAACCTGCAACCCCCGTATTACAAGTACGGTGCGCTACCAATTGCGCCAAGTCGGCGGGTGCCATCAGCTTAGCGATGGCGAAGACTCACTCCGAAATCACGGAGCGGGCGTCTCCGTGGGCGCCTCGGTCGGCGTCTCGGTGGGCGCGGGAGTCGGCGCCGCGGTCTGCGACGCGTCGGCGTCGACCGTGAGCACGAACTGCGAGAACTCGGCCGGGTCGTCGAGCGCTCCCACATACGCCTCGCCGTTCGCGACGATCATCGGAGCAGCGGTCAGCACGAGGTCGTCGGATCCGGCGAGCGGACCGTCGAGGGCCCGGGTGGTCGCGTCCTTCGCCCAGGTGACGAAGTCGGCGTCCTGGATGCAGGAGCGCACGGCCTTCGCGTTCTCGACACCGACGGCACCCGCGACGTCCGCGAGCTCGATGTCGGAGAGACCGTCACTGCCGACCTTGGGCTGGTTGTCGAGCAGGTCGTGGTTGAACGCATAGAACTGCGTCGGCGAGTGCGTCGCCACACAGGCGGCGGCAGCCGCCGCGCGCAGGGAGTACTTGGTGCCGTTCGAGCTGGCGGTCAGGAGTGCGACCGGGTGGTAGCTGACGGTGACGGCACCCTCGGTGATCCAGCCGGCGAGCTGACGGGAGTTGGCGCGCTCGAACTCCCCCGCGTCGGGAGAGAGGTAGTCGACGTAGATGTGGATGTCGACGCGCTCCGACGCGGTGGGCTCCGGAGTCGGCGTGACCTCGGTGCCCGCGTCGGTCGGCACAGCTTCGGGGCTGGGAAGCGCCTCGTCGGACGCGGCTGCCGCGGCGGTGATGTCGGTCACGACCACGCCGTCACCGCTCATGCCGCTCGGCGAGAGCTGCGGCTTCGACACCTGCGAGGAGACGGCCAGGGTCACCGCGGTCCCGATCGCGCCGACGGCGATCACGGCGACCGCGCCGATGATGATCCGTCGCATGAGACGCGCACGGGACTGCTGCGCGTGCACTCGCTGTGCCTTCTCCCGCACGGCCTCGCGAGAATTGCGAGGTGTGGGGACGTTCGGCGTTTCGTCGCTCGACATCGTTCCTCTTGAGTCTCAGGGGGTCCGGGTTGGCCCCGACCGACGCTCAGGCGTCGATCGCCGCAATACGCGGCCAGGTTCGATGTTAACCAGCCAGGCTGAGAAATACCCAGGTGCCGCTGTTCGTGTCATACTGATCCCGACCCAAAGACGGGTCACGGCGGGTCACTCTGCCGGTTCCATCACAACGGATCGTCCGGCACGTACCTGCCGGTGAAGGAGAAGCATCATGGCATCTGTCACCTTTGATGACGCCACCCGCCTGTACCCCGGCGGAACCCGCCCGGCCGTCGACAAGCTCAACCTCGAGGTCGGAGACGGTGAGTTCCTCGTCCTGGTCGGCCCCTCCGGTTGCGGTAAGTCCACGTCGCTCCGCATGCTCGCGGGCCTCGAAGAGGTCAACGCCGGCCGCATCCTGATCGGTGACCGCGACGTCACCGACGTGCCGCCGAAGGACCGCGACATCGCGATGGTGTTCCAGAACTACGCGCTGTACCCGCACATGACGGTCGCTGAGAACATGGGCTTCGCGCTCAAGATCGCGGGCATCAACAAGGAAGAGCGCGCAACCCGCGTGCTCGAGGCCGCCAAGCTCCTCGACCTCGAGGACTACCTGACCCGCAAGCCGAAGGCCCTCTCGGGTGGTCAGCGTCAGCGCGTCGCGATGGGCCGTGCGATCGTCCGTCAGCCGCAGGTGTTCCTCATGGACGAGCCGCTGTCGAACCTCGACGCCAAGCTCCGCGTCCAGACGCGTACGCAGATCGCGTCGCTGCAGCGTCGCCTGGGCGTCACCACGGTCTACGTGACCCACGACCAGACCGAGGCGCTCACCATGGGTGACCGCATCGCGGTCCTCAAGGACGGCCTTCTGCAGCAGGTCGGCACGCCGCGCGACCTGTACGAGAAGCCGAACAACGTGTTCGTCGCCGGCTTCATCGGCTCGCCCGCGATGAACCTGTTCTCGGCTGACCTCGCCGAGGGCGGCATCCGCTTCGGCAGCGAGGTCGTTCCGCTCGACCGCGACACCGTGGGCCGTGCCAACGGTTCGCAGGTCACCGTCGGCGTGCGCCCCGAGGACATCGTCGTCGGTCCCGTCGACGGCAAGGGCCTCTCGGTCACGGTCGACCTGGTCGAAGAGCTCGGCGCTGACGGCTACCTCTACGGTCACACCGAGATCAACGGCAAGCGCACCGACCTCGTCGCTCGCGTCGACGGTCGCAGCCACCCGAACGCCGGCGAGACGGTTACGCTCGCCGCGTCGGCCGGTCACGTGCACGCGTTCGACATCGAGTCGGGCGAGCGTCTGAACGACAAGCCGGTCGTCTCCGCCTGATCGGATTCCCAGACGCGGCGCGGGCTGACCTCGGTCACCCGCGCCGCGTCTCTTTTTCGCCCGTCCCCTCGCCCCCGGGAGCCTCATGCAGGATTCTCTGCGCATCACCGCCAGCACGGTCGATCCCGAACTCCTCGCGCTCCCCTGGTCGACCTCGCTCGCGACGTGGCCGTCCGAGCGCATCGTGTCACTGCCCAAGGGTCTCTCCCGGCACCTAGTGCGGTTCGCAGACCTCTCCGGTCGCGTCGTCGCCGTCAAGGAGACCACCGCCGAGATGGCGCAGCGAGAGTACGAGATGCTCGGCAACCTCGCGCGTCTCGACGTACCGTGCGTCGATCGCTTCGCCGTCATCGCCGGGCGGACCGATGCCGCGGGCGAGCCCCTGCCGGCCGCGCTCGTGACCTCGCACCTGCGCTTCTCGATGCCCTATCGCGCGCTGTTCACCCGGGTGCTGCGCCCCGACACCGCCACCCGCCTGGTCGACGCGCTCGCGCTTCTGCTCGTGCGCCTGCACAATGTCGGCTTCTACTGGGGCGACGTGTCGCTCTCGAACACGCTGTTCCGCCGCGACGCCGGCGCCTTCGCCGCGTACCTGGTCGATGCCGAGACAGGCGAGCTGCACGAAGAGGGCCTGACGGACGGCCAGCGGTCGTACGACCTCGACCTCGCCCGCACGAACATCGCCGGGGAGATCATGGACCTCGCGGCGGGCGGACGATTGGAGCACGGGGTCGACGCGGTCGCGATCGCCGACGGCATCGTCTCGTCCTACCGCTCGCTGTGGGCCGAGCTCACGGCACAGGAGTCGTTCTCGGCGAACGAGACCTGGCGCATCACCGAGCGTGTGGAGCGCCTGAACGCCCTCGGATTCGACATCGACGAGATGTCGATGTCGACCACCTCCGACGGCACGGTCGTGGAAATCCAGCCCAAGGTCGTCGATGCCGGGCATCACCAGCGCCGCCTCATCCGGCTCACCGGGCTCGACGTCGAGGAGAATCAGGCGCGGCGCCTGCTCAACGACCTCGACGAGTTCCGTGCCCGCTCCACCAAGCAGTGGGTCGACGAGGAGATGTACGCGCACGAATGGCTCACCCGCGTGTTCGAGCCGGTCGTGCGCGCGATCCCCTATGAGCTGCGCGCCAAGCTGGAGCCCGCGGAGGTGTTCCACCAGGTGCTCGAACACCGGTGGTATCTCTCGCAGGCCCACGGACGCTCCGTGCCGCTCGCCGAGGTGCTCACCAGCTACATCAACGAGGTGCTGCGGCACCGGCGCGACGAGGCGACCATCATGGGGCCGCCCACCGAGACCATGAGCCTGCCCGTGATCACGGGATCGCTGTCGGTGTCAGACGACACGGATGCCGTCGACTGGCGCGACCTCGTCTGAGCCATGACAGGCTCAGACCCGTCGCAAGCGCCGGGCTTCAGTAGCCGACCGTGAACCGCTCGCGGTGATGGTTTCCCTGCTCGATCTCGTCGACGACCGCGATGGCGAAGTCGGCACCCGAGATCGAGGACTTGCCCTCCGCATCGCGCACGACGACATCGCCGCCGTCGCGGTAGTGCCCCGTACGCTCCCCCTCGGCCCAGGGGCCGAAGACTTCAGCGGGGTGCACGAAGAACCAGTCGAGACCGGCGCCCGCCTCTTCGAGGAGCGCGAGCGAGTCGATGCCCACCTGTGCCTCGTGCTTGTACTCCTCCGGGAAGTCCAGGTCGAACAGCCGGGGACCGCCGGGGGCGGCCAGGCTGCCGCCGGCCCCGCCGATCACGCCCAGGCGCGTCGTGGTCCCGGCGAGGCGCTCGACGAGACCGCCGAGCGCCTCGAGCACACGCTCCTCCATGTCGCCACGCGGAGAAAGCGCCGAGACGACCGCGTCGGCACCATCGACCACCGCGGCGATCGAGTCGATATCGAGGGCCGAGCCCTGCACGTACGCGGCGCCGGCGACCGGATCACTCGGCTCGGCGCGAGACAGCGCGATCACCGCGTGCCCGCGGCTCACCGCCTCCGCGACTATGTGGCGACCGGCGTAGCCGGTCCCTCCGAGGACGACGATGCGAGCCATGCGATTCTCCCTGGTGAGCTGTTCCCTGGTGAGCGGTTCGGGTGCGGTCGTGTCAGTTCGCGGCGCGGCTCGTGGCGACCTGGTACAGCGCGACCGAGGTCGCGATACCGGCGTTCAGCGACTCGGTCGAGGCCGAGATCGGGATCGAGACGATCTGGTCGCACGTCTCGCGGACCAGGCGCGACAGGCCCTTGCCCTCCGAGCCTGCGACGATGACGACCGGGCGATCGGCGAGCTGCAGCGCCGGAAGCGAGATGTCGCCGTCGCCGGCGAGTCCGAGGATGAACACACCCTGCTTCTTGAACTCCTTGAGCTGCGTTGTCAGGTTGGTCGCCATCGCCACGGGCGTGCGTGCGACGGCGCCGGCGCTGGTCTTCCAGACCGCCGCGTTCACGCTGGCCGAACGACGCTGCGGCAGGATGATGCCGTGACCGCCGAACGCCGCCGCGGAACGGATGATCGCACCGAGGTTGCGCGGATCCGTGATGCCGTCGAGAGCGACGAACAGCGGCACCTCACCCTGACCGATGACCTTCTCGAGCAGATCCTGCGGGTGCGCGTACTCGTACGGCGGCACCTTGATCGCGACGCCCTGGTGCACGCCGTCGAAGCCCGCCATGCGGTCGAGCTCCTGGCGGGTGACCTCCATCACGGGGATGCCACGGTTCGTGGCGATCGACAGCATCTCCTTGACGCGGTCGTCCATCTCCACACGCTGTGCGACGTAGAACGCCGTGGCGGGGATCTTCGCGCGAAGCGCCTCGAGCACCGAGTTGCGTCCGGTGACGACCTCGGTCTCGGTGGTGTTGTCCTTCGCGCGAGTACTGCGATTGGGGTTGCCGCCGCCGGTCTGGCGCTGGCCGGGGCGACCCTTGCCGCCGGAGGCGGCGTAGCGCTCGGCCGCGGCCTTGCGCTTGCCGGCCGGGTGCCAGGCACGGTCCTCAGCCTTCGGGGTCGGTCCGCGACCCTCGAGCGCCTTGCGCCCGAGTCCGCCGGTGCCCTTGAGCGGGCCCTTCTTCTTGCCGTTGCTTGCGCCGGGGCGCTGTGGCTTAACCATCAATACTCCAATGAGTTCCGTCTGCGGTGTCTTCGAGGACGATGCCGGCCGCCGCGACAGCGTCGCGGATGCGGTCGGCTGCCGCCCAGTCCTTGTCCGCCCGCGCCTGTGCGCGCTGGGCGATCATCGTCTGGACGAGGGCGTCCAGGGTGGTGTGTTCTGCGGCGTCTCCGCCGGAGGTCATGAGCTCGTCGAATCCGAGCAGACGCATCATCGCGTCGACCTCGGCGAATGCGCTCCAGGCGTCGTCGTGGTCTCCGGCGTCGATCGCCGTGTTTCCGCGACGCACGGTCTCGTGCAGCGCCGCGAGAGCCTGCGGCACGCCGAGGTCGTCGTCCATGGCGGCGGCGAAGCTCTCAGGGACCATGCCGATCCGCGGCCCGTCCGGCGTTCCGGGAAGCGATCGGCGCACGCGCGCGATGAACGTCGCGATGCGTCCGAGCGCGGCCTCCGCCTCGTCCCACGACGATTCGCCGAGGTCGAGGCTCGAGCGGTAGTGCGCGGCCGCGAGCGCGTAGCGCACCACCATCGGATCCCGCGTCGCGAGCACGTCGGCGGCGAGGGTGAAGTTCCCGAGCGACTTCGACATCTTCTGCCCGTTCACGGTCACGAGGCCGTTGTGCATCCAGTGACGCGCGAATCCGTCGCCGGCCGCCGCGGACTGCGCGAGCTCGTTCTCATGGTGCGGGAACCGCAGGTCGAGACCGCCGCCGTGGATGTCGAACTCGGCACCCAGGTAGCGCTTCGCCATCGCCGAGCACTCGATGTGCCAGCCGGGGCGTCCGGGGCCCCAGGGAGACTGCCACGTGGCATCCGCCGGCTCGTCGGGCTTGGAGCCCTTCCAGAGCGCGAAGTCCTGCGGGTTGCGCTTGCCGCGCGGATCCGCGTCTTCTGCGGGCTCCATCGCGTCGAGCGACTGATGCGTCAGCTCGCCGTACTGCGGCCACGAGCGGACGTCGAAGTAGACATCTCCCGATTCGTCGGGTGCGGGATAGGCATGGCCGCGCTCGATCAGCCGGGTGATGAGTTCCTGCATCTGCGGGATCGACGCGGTGGCTCGTGGCTCGTAGGTGGGAGGGAGGATGCCGACGCCGGCATATGCCGCGGTGAACTCCTGCTCGATCCGATAGGCCAGTGCCCACCACGGCTCGGCGTCGGTCGCGTTCAGCAGCACCTTGTCGTCGATGTCGGTGACGTTGCGCACGAATGTGACGCGACCGAAGCGATGGGCGAGCCAGCGACGCAGAAGATCGAAGCTGAGGGCGGCCCGCACATGACCGATATGGGGTCCGGACTGCACCGTGGGTCCGCAGACATACATCGTGACGTTCTCGGGATCGAGCGGCACGAAGTCACGCAGATCCTGCGTGCGGGTGTCGTGGAGGCGGAGTGTCACCGCTCAAGCTTACTCGGAGAGCGTGCCCGGCCCCTGAGTGCGTTCCCGGGGCATCACCATGGCGATCGCGGTGACCGAGACGCCTTCGCCCCGTCCGGCGAACCCGAGTCCGTCGGTGGTGGTCGCGGTCACCGACACGGGAGCACCGCCGAGCGCCTGCGACAGCACCTGTTCGGCCTCTGCACGTCGCCCGCTGAAGCGTGGACGGTTGCCCTGGAACTGCGCCGAGACGTTGCCGATATCGAAGCCCGCCTCCTGCAGCAGCTCACGCGTGCGGGCCAGGAACACCGCGGCGTGCGCCCCGGCGTACTCCGGATGCGCGGTGCCGAAGTGCTCGCCGATGTCGCCGAGCCCGGCCGCGCCGAGCAGGGCGTCGACGATCGCGTGCGCGACCGCATCACCGTCTGAGTGCCCCGACAGCGGCTGCTCCCCCGGCCATTCGAGGCCGGCGAGCCAGAGCGCGCCGTCGCCGCCGAACGCGTGCACGTCGGTGCCGATCCCCACCCGCGGGATCGCGTCGCTCCGCGGAGCTCGACGCAAGGCCGGACGGGGGGCGCGGACCGTCTCGGCCAGCAAGTGCCGCGCGCGCTCGAGATCGGAGGGCGTGGTGATCTTGAACGCCTGCGCCGATCCGTCGATGTGGTGCACGCGCCCGCCGTTGGCCGCGAACAGTGCGGCATCGTCGGTGTACTCGACGCCGGACTCGAGCGCGGCGGCATAGGCGGCCTCCAGCAGACCGCGCGGGAACCCCTGCGGGGTCTGCGCGGCGGCGAGTTCGGAACGGTCGACGGCGGCGACGACCACGCCGGAGTCCACCTTCTTGAGCGTGTCGACGACCGGCAGCGCGGGGATCACGCCCGCATCGGCGGTCACGGCCTGCGCGACGGCATCGATCTGCGCGGGCGGCGTCAGGGCGCGGGCCGCGTCATGCACGAGCACTGTCGTCACATCTCCCCAGAGTGCCGCCAGTCCGGCCGCGACGGACCGCTGGCGGGTGTCACCCCCGGTGACCACACGGCCGAGCTGGTGGCGGTCGCCCGCTGCTTCGCGCAGCTCGGTCTCGGCATCGCCCTCGAAGCCGGCAGGAGCGACGACGATGACCTGCGCCGGGGCTGCGGCGAACACGCCTTCGAGCGCGTGACGCAGGATCGAGCGACTGTCGATGCCGACGAAGGCCTTGGGCGCTCGCGCCTCGAGCCGGGTGCCGGAGCCGGCGGCGACGACGATGATCGCGGTGTCCGGGACGGGAAGCATGCTCACGCTCTCACGCTACCGTCTCGCTGCGGGGACGACGAAGGGGCGGATGCCGCAGCATCCGCCCCTTCGTCAGTTCCGTCGAGGAGAGGTGTCAGGACGCGAGGACCTGGTCGAGCATGGCGCTCGCCTTGTCCTCATCGGTCTTCTCGGCGAGCGCGAGCTCGGAGATGAGGATCTGGCGAGCCTTCGCCAGCATCCGCTTCTCACCCGCGGAGAGACCGCGGTCCTGATCCCGACGCCACAGGTCGCGCACGACCTCGCTGACCTTGATGACATCGCCCGAGGCGAGTTTCTCCAGGTTGGCCTTGTAGCGACGCGACCAGTTGGTCGGCTCTTCCGTGAACGGCGCGCGCAGCACCTCGAACACGTTGTCGAGGCCTTCCTTGCCGATCACGTCACGAACGCCGACCAGATCAACGTTCTCAGCGGGCACCTCGATGATGAGATCACCCTGGGTGACGTTCAGCTTCAGGTACTTCTTCGCCTCACCCTTGATGATGCGTTCCTTGACCTCGATGATGGTCGCGGCCCCATGGTGCGGATAGACGACAGTTTCGCCAACCTCAAAAAGCATAAAAAACGGTCCTTTCGGCAACCTCAAGGATACCACAGGGAATATGCACTAAGGTTCGCGCCTCGGGCGTCTCCGGAGGCCGACGCGCGTACCCGTAGAATGGGATGCGGATACCCCGCCGGACCTCAGGAGGACCCGTGAAATCGCGCCTTGTTGCGTCTGCCGCCCTCAGCGCTCTCGTTCTTCTCAGCGCGACGGGCTGCACGTTCATCTCGCCGCAGGCGACGACG
The DNA here is from genome assembly GCF_057215335.1 of Microbacterium sp. PI-SA-G. Classification (NCBI taxonomy): domain Bacteria; kingdom Bacillati; phylum Actinomycetota; class Actinomycetes; order Micrococcales; family Microbacteriaceae; genus Microbacterium; species Microbacterium sp. PI-SA-G. The sequence goes on along the minus strand of NZ_CM170103.1, from coordinate 3,315,945 downwards.
ATCCAGTACTCGGCCTCGGATGGCGTCAACGTCCCCGACTCCGACGGCCCGCTCGACGTTCGCAACGTCTTCATCGTCGCGAACGAGGAGGGCACGGTCGGCAACTTCATCGGTGCGGTCGTGAACCCCACCGACGAGCGCGCGACCCTGACCATCGGCCTCGAAGGCATCGACCCGCTGACCGTGACGGTGCCCGCGAACGGCCGCATCAGCTTCGGCGCCGACGAGGAGCCGCTGCGCATCGTCGACCTCGACTCCCTGCCCGGCTCGACCGTCGAGATGCACTTCCAGTCGGGCGATGCGCTCGGCGTCAAGACGCAGGTGCCCGTGCTCGACGGCACTCTCTCGTACTACTCCGACCTCGCGCCCAGCGAGGACTGAGCCCCGCGGCTCCGCCGCCGGCACGTCGAAGAGGCCGACCCCCGCGGGGGTCGGCCTCTTCGCATGTCGGGAGCGTCGCGCGCTCAGCCCTCGAAGCGATAGCCGAGGCCGCGCACGGTCACCAGCATGACCGGCTCGCTCGGGTTCTCCTCGATGCGCGAGCGGATGCGCTTGATGTGCACGTCGAGCGTCTTCGTGTCGCCGAAGTAGTCGCTCCCCCACACGCGGTCGATCAGCTGGCCGCGCGTGAGCACGCGGCCGGAGTTGCGCATCAGTACCTCGAGGAGCTCGAACTCCTTCAGGGGCATGTTGATGACGGAACCCGCGACAGACACGGTGTGCCGGTCGATGTCGAGTGAGACCCGCCCACCGTCGAGCACCCGTTCGTCGAGTTCGCTGTCGGCCTGCACCACGCGGCGCAGCACCGCGCGCATCCGCGCGAGCAGTTCGCGCGACGAGTACGGCTTGGTGATGTAGTCGTCGGCGCCGAGCTCGAGCCCGACCACGATGTCCACCTCCGAGTCCTTCGCGGTGAGCATGATGATCGGGACGGCGGAGGTCGATCGGATCTGCCGGCACACCTCGGTCCCCGGCATCCCCGGCAGCATGAGATCGAGCAGCACGATGTCGGCGCCGCGCTCTCGGAACGCCGTCAGCGCACCGGGACCGTCCTCGGCGATCTCGACCTCGTAGCCTTCGCGGCGCAGCAGGTACGCCAGCGGGTCGGCCAGGTCGGGCTCGTCCTCGACGAGAAGGATGCGTGTCATGCGGTTTCTCCGTTTCGTGCGCGTGCCGCCTTGGCCTTCGCTTTCGCCTTGGCCTCCTTGCGTGCGCGCTTCTTCTTGCTCTTCTTGTCGTCGTCGACGGCATCGGGCGCGTCGATCAGCGGAAGACGGATGGTGAACGTCGAACCGCGCCCCGGTCGTGACCACAGTCGCACCTCGCCGCCGTGACGCTGTACTGCGTGCTTGACGATCGACAGGCCCAGGCCGGTGCCGCCGGTGCGGCGCGAACGCGCCTCGTCGGCGCGATAGAACCGCTCGAAGATGCGCTCCCGATCGGCTTCGGAGATGCCGATGCCCTGATCGGCCACGGCGATCTCGACGACGCCGTCCTCTGCCTTCACGCCCACTCCGACCCGCGATCCTCGCGGCGAGTAGAGGATCGCGTTCGCGACGAGGTTCCCGACCGCCTCGATCAGGATCTGCGCGTCGCCGCGCACCCAGGCGCCTCGGTCGCCGCCGCGCGTCAGCTCGACGCCGGCGGAATCGGCCTGGACGACGTGGGCCTCGACGGAAGAGGCGACCACCTCGTCGATCGACACCGGGTTGACCTCGGCGAGACCGTCTTCGGCCTGCAGCCGCGAGAGGCTCATGATGCGTCCGGTCAGCTGCGCCAGCCGTCCGGCCTCGGCCGAGATCCGTGCGGCGAAGATGCGCACCTGGGGCGGATCGTCCGCGGCGGACTCGATCGCCTCGGCGAGCAGGCTGACGGCACCCACCGGAGTCTTCAGCTCATGGCTCGTGTTGGCGACGAAGTCGCGGCGCATCTGGTCGAGCCGCTCCTGCTCGGTGACATCGCGGATGATCAGCAACGCCAACCGGGCACCCAGCACGCTCGCCCGCGCCGACACGAGACGCGGGTCGAGGCTCACCCCACCCCGCGTCATCCGCAGCGATTCGGTCTTGGTGCCGCTGGCGGCCGCGCGCACGCTGCGCACGAGCTGGCGGAGCTCCGGGTTGTCGAGGGTCGAGCCGACGTCGATGCCGAAACGGGTGGCCGCGTGCGAGGCCGCGAGCACGAGGCCCGAGGTGTCGACGACGCACGCCGCGTCGTCCATGCTGTCGAGAACATCCGTGATGCCGGTCGGGATGACGGTCGAGGTCTCCTGCTCGACACGAGCGCGCGCGCGATATGCCCACAGCAGCAGACACGAGAGACCTACTCCGATGAGCACCCCGACAGCGAGTGCGATCAGCGCGATCTGCGGCAACGTCATGTCCCCAGCGTAGAGTGCGTTCACCCGCGTTCCGGCGCGTTTCCGGGCCTGCGCGACAAGGGGCGAAGTACTATTCACGTGTCGGGCACCGTTCGTTAACCTTCGGAGCAGACAATCGCATCGGGCCTGTGCGGGAGCGCGGACCGACTCCTCTCAGCGGACGACACCGTCGAGAATCGAACGAAAGGTTGCGCCGCACATGCGCGAAGTCTTCCACCAGTCCCTCGAGGACCTGCAGTCCCGTCTCGTCGAGATCGCGGACCTCGTCACGGTCTCGATCGACAAGGCGACACGCGCCTTCGCGACGAGCGACGTCGCTCTGGCCGAGGAGGTCATCGCCGACGACGCGAAGATCGACGCCCTCGCGGTCACCCTCGACGAGCAGGCGATCGAGATCCTCGCCCGCCAGCAGCCGGTCGCCCGCGACCTGCGCATCGTCGTCACGGCGCTGCGCGTGAGCGCATCGCTCGAGCGCATGGGCGACATGTCCGAGCACATCGCCCAGCTCGCACGCCTCCGCTTCCCGGAGCGCGCCATCCCGCGGGGTCTCAAGGGGACCTTCGTGAAGATGGGCGAGCTCGACGTCGAGATCTCTCGCACCCTCTCAGATCTGCTGCGCACGGGCGACCTGCGCTTCGCCGACACGATCCGCAACGCGGACGACGACGTCGACGAACTCCACGCGAGCGTGTTCGAGAAGGTGCTCAGCGACAACTGGAAGGGCGAGGCGACGGCGACCGTCGATGCCACGCTCGCGAGCCGCTACCACGAGCGCTTCGCCGACCACGCGGTCGCGATCGCGAAGAAGATGGTCTACCTGGCCACGGGCGACTGGCACGTCTCCGAGGCCGAGATCGCCCTCGCCGCCGAGCAGCAGCAGGAGTTCGGGCACGCCTGATCGTTCACCCTTGCGCCTGTCGTTCTCGCTGAGACCCGAGGCAGTCGCCGAAACCCCCTGCTGCGAACGTTCGCAACAGGGGGTTTCGGCGTGAAAGCGGGGTCTCGGCGGGATTACTTCTTGCCCTGCGCGGCGACCGCGGCGGCACCGGCGGCGGCGGCCTCGGGGTCGAGGTAGCGGCCGGGGCCGGTGGGCACGTTGTTCTCGTCGAGCTCGTAGATCAGCGGGATGCCGGTCGGGATGTTCAGCTCGGCGATGTCGTCATCGCTGATGCCCTCGAGGTGCTTGACGAGGCCGCGCAGCGAGTTGCCGTGCGCGGTGACCAGGACGGTCTTGCCGGCGTCGAGGTCGGGGACGATCGCGCTCTCCCAGTACGGGAGGAGGCGGTCGATGACGAGCTTGAGCGACTCCGTGCGCGGCACCTCACCGTCGATGCCGATATAACGGGCGTCGCCGACCTGGCTGAACTCGCTGTCGTCGTCGAGGACGGGCGGCGGCACATCGAACGAGCGACGCCACAGCTGGAACTGCTCCGGTCCGAACTCCTCGAGCGTCTGCGCCTTGTCCTTGCCCTGCAGGGCACCGTAGTGACGCTCGTTCAGACGCCACGAGCGGGTCACCGGGATCCACAGGCGGTCAGCGGCGTCGAGCGCGATGTTCGCGGTCTGGATCGCACGGCTTAGCAGCGAGGTGTGCAGCACGTCGGGCAGCAGCCCGGACTCGGCCAGCAGCTCCCCTCCGCGGCGGGCCTCGCGGATGCCCTGCTCGTTCAGGCGGACATCCACCCATCCGGTGAAGAGGTTGAGTTCGTTCCACTCGCTCCGGCCGTGGCGGAGCAGGATCAGCGTGCGCGTCTCAGTCATGCCGCCAGTTTATCGGCGGCGGTCTCGCGTTCGCTGCCGCCCGGCGGTCGATTTCTGCTCCGGTCGTTGACCGCACCTCCCGGCTGGAAGGATTGACCCATGGCGTCCTCTCCCCTCGGCCGGCCCACGCGCGGCACGACCGGGACCAACCGGCTGCGGCGCAACGACCGCTGGATCGCCGCGAGCCCCGCCTTCCTGCGAGCGCCTGACCCGCTGGTGATCGACCTCGGCTACGGAGCGAGCGGTGTCACGGCGTTCGAATTGGCGACGCGTCTGCAGGCCGCCCGTGCCGAGGCCGAGGTCCGCGGCCTCGAGATCGACCCCGCCCGCGTGGCGTCGGCGAACGCGCAGCTCGAGGAGGTGCGCTCCGGTCGCACGTCGTTCCGGCGCGACCTGCCGGTGTCATTCGCCCGCGGAGGCTTCGAGGTGCCGCTGCCCGACCAGCGCCGGCCGGCCGTGATCCGCGCCATGAATGTGCTGCGTCAGTACGACGAGACCGACGTGGCGGCCGCATGGCGGACGATGGCCGGACGGCTGACTCCCGACGGCCTGCTGATCGAGGGCACGTGCGATGAGATCGGACGCGTGTCCAGCTGGGTCGACGTCGGCCCCGACGGCGCTGCTCGTCGCTTCACCCTCTCACTGCGGCTCGCCGAGCTCGTCCGCCCCGGCATCGTCGCGGAGCGGCTGCCGAAGGCGCTCATCCACCGGAACGTGCCCGGCGAACGCATCCATGCTCTGCTCACCGACCTCGACCGGGAGTGGGAGCGCGCAGCCGCGCTGTCGACCTTCGGCCCGACCCAGCGCTTCCTGGCCACGGTGACCGCTCTGCAGGCGCAGGGCTGGCCGATCGGCGGACGCCGCAGCCGCTGGCGCCTGGGCGAGCTCACGGTTCCGTGGGATGCCGTGGCGCCCCTGGCCTGAGGCGGCGGAGATCAGACGGCGTCGCTGCCGGTAGTACTGCCGGTGGTGCTGCTGGCAGTGCTGCGGGGGTCGGGCGCGGAGGGGCGACGGGACAGGCGCGTGATGCGCGGGATGTCTGCGGTGGCGCCGGCGTCGCCGGGCACGATCACCTGCTGCGATGCCGCGACGTCGATGCCGTCTTCGCGGACGATGAGATCGCCGACCGGAGCGCGACGCGACAGGATCGCGAGCGCGATCGGGCCGTCCTCGTGGTGCCGGGCGACGGAGGTGAGGTGTCCGACTTCGTCGTCTCCGGCGAAGACCGCAGACCCCGGCGCCGGCAGCACCGCATCGCTGCCGTCGAGCTGGAGGGCGGCCAGTCGGCGTGGCGGATGCCCGAGGTTGTGAACCTTGGCGACGGTCTCCTGACCGCGGTAACACCCCTTGCTCAGGTGCACCGCGCTGCGGATCCAATCCGATTCGTGGGGCAGCGAGCGCTCGTCCACCTCCGCAGCCCAGCGCGGGCGCCAGGCGGCGATGCGCAGAGCCTCGGCGGCGAGCAAGCCGGCCACCGCCTCGGAGTCGATGGATGCGGCGAGCGCGTCAGCGTCTTCGGAGCGGACGATGCCCACGCGCCACGCGAGCGCGGCACCCGGGTGGTCGGCGACCTCGGAGTACTGGTGTCCGCCGACGGACACCCGCTGCCACGGGTCGGCCCAGATCAGTGCGACGCCCTGCGGCGCGAGCGCGACGCCCGCAACGGTGTCAGCGGCCGATCCGCCCTCGACGAAGCCGAGCAGTGTGAGCTCGGGCCGGAGGTCGACCGTCGCCTGCGTGCGGAACTTCATACGCGTCAGCCAGGTGGCGAGGCTCTCGGCGTCGTCGGCATCGGCGATCAGCCAGGTCGACGCGCCGTCGTCGAGCACACCGGCCGCGTGCTCGACGCGTCCCTGCGGATCGAGGATGAGCAGCTCGGTGCTCTCGCCCGGGGCCAGCCGTGCGACGGACTGCGAGGTGATCGAATCGAGCCAGCTGAGGCGCTCGGGACCGGCGACCTCGATCACGCGGCGGTCGTCGAGGGGCGCGATCGCCTTTCCCGCGGCCAGCCGACGCTGCTCGCGGAAGGGATCACCGAAGTGCGAGATGCCGTGCTCGTCGGCGACGGCTCCGCTGATCTGGGAGAACGAGGTCATCTCAGACCTTCGCCAGACGTGCGGAGGCGTGCGAGCGCAGCGGAGTTCCGAGGGCGGCAATGTCCCACGCCCAGAGCAGATGTCCCTCGACCAGGCCGAACAGGCGCGTGGCGGCCGCGTAATCCTTGGCGCCGGCGCCGCGCACGATCGCGTCGGAGGAGATGTCGATGCGCGGGCCGTTGACCTCGCCGAGGTACAGCTCGAGCATGCCGTCGGAGTGCGCGATCGACACCTCGATCGGGAACCCGCCGCTGGCACTGCGCAGCTCTTCGACGTCGTCGACGGTCCGCTCCGGTGCAGGTGCGCGGGGCGGCAGGAGGGCCGGCCCGGCATCCGCGTCGGTCGCGGGACGTGAGAGACGCCAGAAGCCGGTCTCGGCGATGAGTCGTGCCGACGGAGCGCCGTCGTCGTCGAGCAGCGTCGCGGTCGCGGAGTAGTTCAGGAAGGGGCCGCCGTCATGGCTGAAGCTCACGCGATGCGCGAACTCGCCCTGGAGTCGATCGTCGCCCACGGGGAAGTCGATCACTCCCGTGCCCTCCCACACGCCGATCACCCACGAGAGCGGTACGAGGTCGGCGGGAAGGTCGACCGGGAGTTCGAGCACGACGCTCAGCGCTGGCCGCGGAAGAGGTTGCGCAGCACCACGGCCGACACGAAGACGATCGCGAGACTCGCCAGGCCCAGCAGGCCGATGTAGAAGTATTCGAGCGCGATGAGATCCATGGCTCCACTTTACCCCGCCTGCGGCGTGAGGCGTCAGTTCGAGATCAGGGCGGCGAGACCGAAGCCGACCGAGATCATCCCCATCAGCAGCAGAGCACCGGTGACGCTGCTCGCGACCCGGAAGATGAACCCGTCGGTGCGCCCGTATCGCAGCTGCACGGCGAAGGAGGCGAGCACGACGCCGCCGAAAGCGACCAGCATCCACGACACCCGCCACTGCTCCGACACGAAGATCCCGACGGCGATGCTCGCGAGGAAGGCGACGACCCACACGGCGATCACGCCGACGAAGGCGTTGCGCGGTGCGAGAGCTGGTTCCGACATGACTCCATTGTGACCCATCCGGTGCCGGTATCATGGCCCCACGGCATCGCCCGATGCAGGTGAGGAGTGCGCGTGGCCGAGATTCTGGTACTGACGAACGCTCCGATATCGGAGCAGGTGCTGCCTGCGCTCGAACTGCTCAGCCACCGCGTCCGCCAGATTCCCGCGGAGCCGGCCCAGCTGGTGAGCGCTCCGGAGTACGACATCGTCATCGTCGACGGCCGCTACGACCTGGTCGGAGCCAAGTCCCTGTGCCGCCTGCTGCGCGCGACGGGGCAGGACGCACCGCTGCTCCTCGTCGTCACGGAGGGCGGCATGAGCGCGCTGTCGGGCGACTGGGGCATCGACGACGTCCTCATCTCCACCGCCGGCCCGGCCGAGACCGACGCGCGTGTGCGCCTCGCCATCGCGCGCCGTGACGAGGTCGCCGCGCCGACCCGGGTGCAGGCGTCGGGCATCACGATCGACGAGCAGTCCTACTCCGCGAAGCTGCACGGCAAGGCGCTCGACCTCACCTATAAGGAGTTCCAGCTCCTGCACTTCCTCGCCACGCATCCGTCCCGGGTGTTCACCCGCGAGCAGCTGCTGAGCGAGGTGTGGGGGTACGACTACTTCGGCGGCACCCGCACGGTCGACGTGCACGTGCGGCGCCTGCGCGCGAAGCTGGGCGACCAGGAGCAGATCATCGGCACCGTGCGCAACGTCGGCTATCGCTTCAACGTCTACGACGACGAGACGGTCGCCGCCTCACGGTGACGCGCGGCGGGCGGCGTTCACGCACGCGACACCTGGCGGTGCTTAGATGTACCCCATGATCGATCCCGCACTCGCCGATGCCGGACTCGGCGACGCCGAAGACGACGACTTCGATGCCATCGAGTCGCCCGACGCCCTGCTTCCCGACCACCGCTACCTCGACCGCGAGCTGAGCTGGCTCGCGTTCAACCAGCGCGTGCTCGAGCTCGCCGAGGACGCCTCGCTGCCCGAGTTGGAGCGCGCGAACTTCCTCGCGATCTTCGCCAGCAACCTCGACGAGTTCTTCATGGTGCGCGTCGCCGGCCTGAAGCGCCGCATCGTGACGGGTCTGGCCGTGCCCACCAACATCGGCCGCTCCCCCGTCGACGCGCTCACCGACATATCGCGCGAGGCGCATGCGCTGCAGGTGCGGCATGCCGACGCCTGGACCTCCCTCGTGCGTCCGGCGCTGGCCGACGCCGGTGTCGAGATCACCCAGTGGTCGGCACTGACCGACTCCGAGCGCTCCGCCCTGTCGGAGTACTTCCAGCTGCAGGTCTTCCCGGTGCTCATGCCGCTGGCTGTCGACCCCGCGCACCCCTTCCCTTACATCTCCGGGCTCTCACTGAACCTCGCGATCCGCATCCGCAACGCCCGCACCGGACGGCAGGAGTTCGCGCGCCTCAAGGTGCCGCCCATGCTGCCGCGCTTCGTGCAGGTGCCCGGTGCCAGCGAGATCGTGCGCCTGCTGAGCCTCGAGGAGCTGATCGCCAATCACCTCGGCGACCTGTTCCCCGGCATGGAGGTGCTCGACCACCACGCCTTCCGGCTCACGCGCAACGAGGACGTCGAGATCGAGGAGGACGAGAGCGAGAACCTCATCCAGGCCCTCGAAGCGGAGCTGCTGCGCCGCCGGTTCGGCCCGCCGATCCGCCTCGAGATCACCGACGACATGGATGACGTGACGCTCGAGCTGCTGGTGAAGGAGCTCGACATCACCGACCAGGAGGTCTACCGCCTCCCCGGCCCGCTCGACCTGCGCGGACTCTTCTCGCTGTCACGCATCGACCGCCCCGATCTGCGCTATCCGCCGCACCTGCCGACGACGGCGGTGTCGTTCCAACCGGGTGACAGCAACACCCGCGCCGACATGTTCAAAGCGATCCGCAAGTCCGACGTGCTGGTGCACCACCCGTACGAGTCGTTCACGACCAGCGTGCAGGCATTCCTCGAGCAGGCGGCGCGGGATCCGCACGTGCTCGCGATCAAGCAGACCCTGTACCGCACGTCCGGCGACAGCCCCGTCGTGCAGGCGCTGATCGACGCGGCCGAGTCGGGCAAGCAGGTGCTGGCGCTCGTCGAGGTCAAGGCGCGCTTCGACGAGGCGAACAACATCGTATGGGCGCGCAAGCTCGAGAAGGCCGGCGTGCACGTGGTGTACGGCCTGGTCGGACTCAAGACGCACTGCAAGCTCGCCCTCGTGATCCGCGAGGAAGACGGGAAGCTCCAGCACTACTCGCACGTGGGCACCGGTAACTACAACCCCAAGACCAGCCGCATCTACGAGGACTTCGGGCTGTTCACCGCCGACGCGCAGGTCGGCAAGGATCTGACGCGTCTGTTCAACGAGCTCAGCGGGTACGCGATCGAGAAGAAGTTCAAGCGCCTGCTCGTCGCCCCGCTGCACCTGCGCAAGGGGCTCGTCCGCCAGATCGACGCGGAGCGCAAGAACGCCGAGGCGGGCAAGCACGCGCACATCCGCATCAAGGTGAACTCGATGGTCGACGAGGAGATCATCGACGCCCTCTACCGTGCGAGCGTGGCGGGCGTAAAGGTCGACGTGTGGGTGCGCGGCATCTGCAGCCTGCGCACGGACCTCGAGGGCATCAGCGACAACATCACCGTGCGCAGCATCCTCGGGCGCTACCTGGAGCACTCGCGCATCTTCGCGTTCGAGAACGCCGGCGACCCGCAGGTGTACATCGGCAGCGCCGACATGATGCACCGCAACCTCGACCGTCGCGTCGAGGCACTGGTGCGCGTCACGGACCCCGGCCATCTGAAGGACCTGCTCGCGTTCTTCGAGCTGGCCATGGACCCGGGCACCACCTCGTGGCACCTCGGGGCCGGGGGGATCTGGGAGCGCCACGCCGAGGATGCCGAGGGCAAGCCGCTGATCGACCTGCAGGACAAGACCATGGGGATGATCCAGCGCCGGCGCCGCGCACGAGCGGCGCGATGACGACGCGGGAGTCGAAGCACGCTCCGCGGGCGGGATGGACGGACAAGGCCGTCTACGCCGCCGGTGCGGTCGTCTGGCGCATGGTCGAGGGCAAGCTGAAGATCCTGCTGATCCACCGCACCAAGTACCGCGACATCACGCTGCCCAAGGGCAAGGTCGACCCCGGTGAGATGCTCGCCGAGACCGCCGTGCGCGAGGTGCACGAGGAGACCGGCATCCGCGTCTCGCTCGGGGTTCCGGTCGGCGTGAGCCGCTACGTGATGGCGTCGCGCAAGCAGAAGGTCGTCCACTACTGGGCGGCCGAGGCGACCGACGACGCCATCCGCGCGTCGACCTTCGTGCCCAACCGCGAGATCGCGGCGCTGGAGTGGGTGAGCGTGAAGAAGGCGCGCGCTCGCCTCAGCTACCCGGTCGATCTCGAGATCCTCGACTTCTTCTCGACGCTCGTCGCCGACGGGGTGCTGCGCACCTTCCCGCTCATCGTGCTGCGGCACGGCAAGGCGCTGGCCCGCTCGGAGTGGGACGGTCCGGATGCCGGGCGCCCGCTGGCGGAGCGCGGCCGCATCCAGGCGAAGTCCATCGTGGGACCGCTGAGCGCCTTCGGGATCCGCAAGATCGTCACCAGCGACGCCGAGCGCTGCGTGACCACCGTGGCTCCGTTGGCGAAGACCCTCGGGCGCAAGGTCGTGCAGACCGAGAAGATCAGTCAGGACGCATGGGAGGACGGCACCGACGACCTGCGGTCGGTCATCGGCCACCGCGTGCGGTCGGGGAAGCCGGCCGTGCTGTGCAGCCACGGTCCGGTGCTGCCCGGACTGCTGTCCGAGATCGCACTGGCGACCGGCACCGTCCAGGGGTCGTATCTGAGCAGCGCCGCCGACCTCGAGCCCGCCGCGTTCTCGGTCGTGCATCTGTCGTCGACGAACCCCGGCTCGGGGATCATCGCGATCGAGACGCACATCCCCAAGGTCTGAACGGTCCCCGGTCGCAGAGCCCGCAGCCGGGGCGTGTGGGCCATCGCCGACCCCGCCGATCCCAGTGTTCCCCGGGGACGCCCCCAGAGAGACGTCCGTCGTTCACCTCCCGTTCACCTGTGCGGGAGAGTCTCGTTAACCGCCGCGCTTAGCGTCACTGTGTGCCCTGCACCGGGCCTCTACCCATCCACGATCGAACGGATCCACAGTGAAGATCTCCCGAATCGCTCGCATCGGCGCCATCGGCGCCGTCGCTGCTCTCGCACTCGCCGGCTGCGCCGCGAACGAAGGCGGCACCGGCGGCTCGTCCGACGCCCCGGCCGACTCCACCCTGTCCGGCACCATCGACGCCACCGGCGCGTCCTCGCAGACCGCCGCCCAGGAAGCCTGGGTCGCCGCGTTCCAGACCGCGAACCCCGACGTCACCGTCAACTACGAGCCCACCGGCTCCGGCACCGGCCGCGAGAACTTCCTCGAGGGCGGCAGCAACTTCATCGGCTCCGACCGTGCTTTCAACGACGAGGAGATCGCCGCCGGCGGCTTCGGCGCCTGCGCATCGGACGCCATCGTCGAGGTCCCCCTGTACATCTCGCCCGTCGCCGTCGCGTTCAACCTCGAGGGCGTCGACACGCTCAACCTCGACGCCGCCACGATCGCGGGCATCTTCGCCGGCACGATCAGCAACTGGAACGACCCGGCCATCGCCGCGCTGAACGACGGCGTCGAGCTCCCCGACCTGGCGATCTCGCCGGTCCACCGCTCCGACCCCTCGGGCACGCAGGAGACCTTCACCAAGTACCTCAGCGCGACCGCGCCTGATGTCTGGACCTACGAGCCCGCCGATGTGTGGCCGATCGAGGGTGGCGAGGCAGCCCAGGGCACCTCGAACGTCGTGCAGGCCATCGGCGCGGGCAACGGCGCGATCGGCTTCGCCGACGCGTCGCAGGTCGGCGACCTCGGTCAGGTTCACGTCGGCGTCGGCGAGGACTTCGTCGCATACTCCGCCGAGGCAGCCTCGCAGCTCGTCGAGGGTTCGCCGCTGGTCGAGGGTCGCGGCGACGGTGACCTCGTCTTCGACGTCGACCCGGCCGCTGCTGCGGACGGCGCCTACCCGATCGCCCTGGTGAGCTACCTCATCGGCTGCGAAGAGTACGAGGACGCCGCTGTCGGAGAGCTGGTGAAGGAGTACTTCTCCTACGTCGCCAGCGCCGAGGGCCAGGAAGCCGCGGCGGACAACGCCGGCAGCGCCCCCATCTCAGACGGCCTGCGCGAGCAGGTCGAGGCAGCCATCGACATGATCAAGGTCGGCTGACCCGTCCGATCCGCTGATGGCGGCGCCCCCGTGTCCTGATCGGACGCGGGGGCTCCGCCGGGTCAGCACCCGCTTCATCTCGACCCGGCCCGAAACAGGGAGATCATGAGCACGACATCGCAGGCGCCGGCACCGTCACAGGCGCCGCCCCCACCGATAAAGGCCAAGCAGCGACTCGGCGACCGGGTCTTCTCCGGTACCGCGCTCGGAGCGGGGATCGTGATCCTCGTCGTCCTCGTGCTCGTGGCCGCCTTCCTCATCATCCAGAGCATCCCGGCGTTCGAGCCGGACACGAGCGGCAACCACATCCTCAAGGGACGGTCGTTCTGGGAGTACGTCGGACCGCTCGTCTTCGGCACGCTGTGGGCCTCTTTCATCGCCCTGCTGATCGCGTCTCCGATCGCGATCGGCATCGCGCTCTTCATCTCGCACTACGCGCACCGCCGTCTGGCCGCGTTGCTCGGGTACGTCATCGACCTGCTGGCCGCCGTGCCCTCGGTCGTCTTCGGACTCTGGGGTGGCCTGGTGCTCGCCCCGCTGCTCCAGCCGATCTACGCCTGGTTGAACACGAACGCCTCCTGGGTGCCGTTCTTCGGCGGCCAGGTCTCGTCGACCGGCCGGACGATCCTCACCGCTGCCCTCGTGCTGTCGGTGATGTGCATCCCGATCATGACGGCCATCTGCCGCGAGGTCTTCCTGCAGACGCCGAAGCTGCACGAGGAGGCGGCGCTCGCTCTCGGCTCGACTCGCTGGGAGATGGTGCGCATGGCCGTGCTGCCGTTCGCCCGCGGCGGCATGGTGTCGGCCGCGATGCTCGCACTCGGTCGGGCACTGGGTGAAACCATGGCCGTGACCATGGTGCTCTCTCCCTCAGCGGTCGTGAGCTTCCTGGTGCTCACGTCGACGAACCCCACGCCGATCCCCGCGAACATCGCGCTGGCCTTCCCCGAGGCGCACGACACCGGAGTGAACACGCTCATCGCGACCGGCCTCATCCTCTTCGTCGTGACCTTCGCGGTCAATGCGCTGGCGCGATGGATCGTCGCCCGCCGCGCCGAGTTCTCGGGAGCGAACTGACATGACCGCCACTCTCACCCCCACCGCCGCCACGCCGCCGGTCGCCACACCCAGCGTGCCCCTCACCTCGGGCAAGCTCTCGAAGTGGGCGCCCTGGGCGATCCTCGGTGGATCCTTCGTCATCTCCGCGGCGATCTTCGCCGCCGCGAACGTCGGCAAGGACCTCGCCGACTTCAACATCGCCGGAGCCGCCATCGTCGGCATCGTGTTCTACATGGTCATCATCACGGTGATCTCCTCGATCGCCGAGAGCCGCCGCAAGGCGGTGGATCGCCTGATGACCGCTCTGGTCGCCACGGCCTTCCTGATCGCCCTGCTGCCGCTGGTCTCGCTGCTGTGGACCGTCGTCTCGAACGGCGTCGAGCGCTTCGACGCGGAGTTCTTCAGTTCGTCGATGCGCAACGTCGTCGGTGACGGCGGCGGAATCGTGCACGCGATCTGGGGCACGGTGCTCATCACGCTCACCGCGACGGTGATCTCGGTCCCCGTCGGTCTGATGACATCGATCTACCTGGTGGAGTACGGCCGCGGCCGTCTGGCGAAGGGCATCACGTTCTTCGTCGACGTGATGACGGGCATCCCCTCGATCGTCGCGGGTCTGTTCATCTACGCCGTCTTCTCGCTGATCTTCAAGCCGGGCATCTCGATGGGCATCATGGGTGCCCTCGCTCTGGCGGTGCTGATGACCCCGGTCGTCGTGCGCGGCAGCGAGGAGCTGCTCAAGATCGTTCCGAACGAGCTGCGCGAGGCGTCGTACGCACTGGGCGTGCCGAAGTGGCTGACCATCCTCAAGGTGGTGCTGCCGACCTCGATCGCCGGTATCACGACCTCGATCATGCTCGCCATCTCGCGCGTGATCGGTGAGACGGCGCCGCTGCTGCTGACCGCCGGCTTCACGCAGAGCATGAACACGAACATCCTCGACGGTCAGATGATGACCCTGCCGGTGTTCGCCTACAACCAGTACATGAACCAGGGCACCAGTCCCGACGCCGCGGTCGCGCGCGCCTGGGCCGCCGCCCTCACCCTCATCCTCATCGTCATGGTGCTGAACCTGCTCGCGCGCCTCATCGCGAAGCTGTTCGCCCCCAAGATCTCCGGCCGCTGAGCGCCCGACAAGAACAGGAACCCGCATGTCCAAGAGCATCGAAGTCAATGACCTCAACGTCTACTACAGCAGCTTCCTCGCGGTCGAAGGGGTCTCGCTCGAGATCCAGCCCCGCAGCGTGACGGCCTTCATCGGTCCGTCGGGCTGCGGCAAGTCCACCTTCCTGCGCACTCTCAACCGCATGCACGAAGTCATCCCCGGCGCCCGCGTCGAGGGCGAGGTGCTGCTCGACGGCAACGACCTCTACGGCCCCGGTGTCGACCCCGTGCTGGTGCGTCGCCAGGTCGGCATGGTGTTCCAGCGCCCGAACCCGTTCCCCACGATGTCGATCAAGGAGAACGTGCTCGCCGGCGTGAAGCTCAACAACAGCCGCATGTCGAAGAGCGACCAGGACGCCCTCGTCGAGAAGTCGCTGACGGGTGCGAACCTGTGGAACGAGGTCAAGGACCGCCTCGACCGCCCGGGTTCGGGCCTCTCGGGCGGACAGCAGCAGCGACTGTGCATCGCGCGTGCGATCGCCGTCTCTCCCGAGGTGCTGCTGATGGACGAGCCGTGCTCGGCCCTCGACCCGATCTCGACCTACGCGATCGAGGAGCTGATCGGCGAACTGAAGAACGAGTACACGATCGTGATCGTCACGCACAACATGCAGCAGGCGAGCCGCGTCTCCGACAAGACCGCGTTCTTCAACATCGCCGGCACCGGCAAGCCGGGCAAGCTCATCGAGTACGACGACACCACGTCGATCTTCACCACCCCGACCGTGCAGGCGACCGAGGACTACGTCTCGGGCCGCTTCGGGTGATCCCGAGCTGACAGACGACGAAGGGGACGATCTCGCGAGATCGTCCCCTTCGTCGTGTGCGGGCCGCGTCTAGTCAGCCAGCATGCGCTCGCGGACCTCACGGCGCAGCACCTTGCCGATCAGCGACCGCGGCAGGTCCTCGACCTCGATGACCTGACGCGGGACCTTGTACGGCGTCAACCGCGTGCGGCAGAAGTCGCGCAACGCCCCGGAGTCGAAGACCGCGCCCTCGCGCAGCACGACGGCGGCAGCGACGTCCTCCCCTCCCCCGGAGCGCGGCAGACCCACGACTGCGGCCGCAGCCACGTCCGGGTGCGCCTGCAGGGCGTCCTCGACCTCGCTGGGCGACACGTTGAAGCCGCCGGTGATGATCAGCTCCTTGAGCCGGTCGACGATGGTCACGAAGCCGTCCTGCGAGACCTCGGCGATGTCGCCGGTGCGCAGCCAGCCGTCCGGCAGGAGCGCGGCGGCGGTGTCACCGGGCCGGCCCCAGTAGCCCTGGAACACCTGGGGTCCGCGAATGAGGAGCTCGCCCCGTTCCCCCTCAGCCCGGTCGACGGAGGGATCCGCGGGATCCACCACCCGGATCTCGGTGCTGGGGAACGGCACGCCGACGGTGCCAGGGCGCCGGGTCCTGCCCATGGGGTTCCCGAGCGCCACCGGAGAGCTTTCGGTCATGCCGTAGCCCTCGACCAGCAGACCGCCGGTGGTGTCCTCCCAGCGCTGCACGGTCGCCACCGGGAGGCTCATCGCACCGGAGATGGCGAAGCGCACCGTCGAGAGGTCGATCGTCCCGCGCGACGCGGCGCGGGCGAGCTGGTCGTAGATCGGCGGCACCGCCGGGAGGAAGGTCGGCGGGCTCGTCCGCGCCGCGCTCGTGACCAGACCGAGGTCGAACGCGGGGAACAGCACCAGCTTCGCGCCGATGCTCATCGCGAAGGTGAGGCAGAGCGTCATGCCGTAGGCGTGGAAGAGCGGCAGCACCCCGTAGAAGGTCTCCGCACCGTCGATGAGCCCCGGCACCCAGGCGCGGCCCTGCATCGCGTTCGCGCGCAGATTGGCATGCGTGAGGATGGCGCCCTTCGGCGCCCCGGTCGTGCCACTGGTGTACTGCAGCAGTGCGATGTCGTCGAGCTGCGGTCCGGGCACGCGGCGCGAGATCCGGCGATGATCGAGCAGCTTCTTCCAGGTCAGCGGGTCGCGCGCCTGCGGAGTGCCGGTGAGCTTCGCCCTCGACTCCCGTGCCTTCTTCAGCGGCAGCCGCAGCGCCAGACGCTTGCCGAGGGGCAGCGCCTCGGTCATGTCGACGCTCACGACGTGGTCGAGCCGCAGATCTGCCGGGAAGCCCGCGACGGTGTCGTGAATCTTGTCCCAGACGATGGCGACGCGCGCGTTGTGGTCCTCGAACTGATGGCGCAGTTCCCGCGCGGTGTAGAGCGGATTGTGCTCGACCACGATCGCGCCCAGCCGCAGCGTCGCGTAGAAGGCCACGACGTGCTGCGGACAGTTCGGCAGCACGAGAGCCACCCGGTCGCCTTTGCCGACGCCGAGACGACGCAGCCCCTCGGCCGCGCGTTCGATCTGGTCTCCCAGCTCCCGGTAGGTGGTGACCGCGCCGAAGAACTCCAGGGCAGGCCTGGCGCCGTAGGTCCGGATGCTCGCTGACATCATCTGCGGCAGCGTCTCGGTCGGCGCGTCGATCTCAGCCGGCACGTTCTCCGGATAGGAGCCGAGCCACGGACGGGATTCATACGGATTGACGGACATGCTTCAATCCTGCCCCGAACGAGGCCGTCTGTCAGTCCCGAGGCGACAGGAGATACGCGTTGAGTTCGTCGGTCAGCGCCTGGTCCACCGGAAGAGGCGCGTCATCGATCGCGGTGATCGCCGCTGCCAGACGCACGCTCGACACGAGCCATGCGGCGTCGGCACGGGGCAGGTCCGATGCCGGGACCCGGTCATACCCGACCTCGAGGCCGCGCGACTCCAGGTGCTCGTACACGCTGAGCTGCGTCGTCCCGTGCAGGATCCCGCCGGTGGGGGCCGGTGTCACGAATCGATCGCCGAAGCGGAGGATGAGCGACGCGGTCGGCGCCTCGAGCACGTAGCCGTCGGTGGAGAGGAAGATCGCATCGTCGGCATTGCGACGACGCGCCTCGCGCAGCGCCGCCATGTTGACCGCGTACGACAGCGTCTTCGCGCCCAGCAGCAGCCACGGCGCCCGCTCAGCCGCGCCGAGGTCGTAGCCGCGGTCCAGCGTCACCACCCGGACGCCGTTCGCCCGCACGGCGGTGAAATCCGCAGCCGGCGACGCGGTGACCCAGGCGGTCGGCGTCGGCCCGTGCTCGACGCCGCGGCTCAGGATGAGCTTGATCACGGACTCGCCGTCACCGCACTCCGCAGCGGCACGCTCGATCGCCTGATGCCACTGCGGCGCGTTGGGCACCGGAAGGTCGCAGAGACGGGCGGAATGCGCGAGACGGTCGAGGTGCGGCACGACCTCCTGCGCATGCCCGTCGATCACGCCGATCGACTCGAACACGCCGTCACCGCGCTGCGTGCTCAGTTCCCCGACGCTCAGGGCCGGAGCCGCGGCATCCACCCTCGTGAAGGTGTCTGCGTAGTCGTCACGGATCTCATCCGCGCCGACCGGGTCGATCATGAGTGCGAAGCGCCGGGTCATGACCCGAGCCTAGACGCCGGGAATACCTCACGCGCCATCGCGTTACACTGGAGTGGCCGGGCCGCATAACCCCGGGCTCCATATTTCGCCGCTGCGAGCGGCCTTCCGCCGAGAGGCGTTTTTGCGGCCCGGTCTTTTCATGCCCGGATGCGGGGACGGACGCTCAGGTGAGGGTGCCCGCGCGCCAGAGGGCGGATGCCGCCGACAGGTCCTGTCCGTAGCTGCTCAGCCGCAGTGCCCGAGTGGTGAGTTCGCTGGCGCGTGCGGGTTCGGTGGGCTCGTAGTCGTCGGCCGTGTGCGTCGCGCCCGAGGCCTGAATGCGGCAGAACGCGGCCGCGCGTTCAAGCGCCACCGCGAAGTCGCCGCGGAACGCACCGCGCAGGATCGTGTCGATCAGAACCACCAACTCGTCCGGGTTCGCCGGCACCGGCGCGCCCGCGATCACGGCATCCGCCGACGACAGCTCGACCCGTCCGCGCTCGTACAGCAGCGCTGCCGTCTGCGCGTCGGCGTGGATCGCCAGCTGCAGCAGATACAGCCGCCACAGCGCGCCCGGGAGTGTGCGGGGCGGCGCCTTCGACCAGAGCTCGGCGATCTCATCGATCCCGTGCTCTGCCGCGAAGGCCACGAGACGTTCGGCGCTCACGCCGCTCTCGTCCGCACGGACGCGGGCGAGCAGGGCGGATGCCGTCGCGTGCGCGACCCGCGTCTCCTCGGCAGGGTCGTGTGAGCCGACGAGTTTGTCGAACGCGTTCATGGGCATGCGGACGGGGCGGTGATGCTGCTCGGGCATCGAACCAGGCTACCCGCGATCGCGAGGGCCGTCTCCGGGAATGCTCAGGCGGTGGGGATGACGATGAACGGATCGGTGGTGGGCAGGCCTGACGGCGAGCCGCCCTCCTGCTCGACCGTGACCGCGATCACATCGCCCTCGTGCATGTCACCGGCGAGCACGGCGGTGGCGTCTCCGTCATCGGTCTCGATCACACCGGCGGATATCGGCGTCTCGCCGCGCACGAACCAGAGCTCGTAACTCTCGCCGTCGGCGGGTGCCGGGATGCCGTCGGTGACGAGCACCGCGGTTCCGACCGACGCCGACCAGTGCGCGGTGGCTTCGCCGCCGTCGGCGAGCGTGACGGATGCCTGCTGCGCGTCGTCGGCCGACTGGATCTGCTCCAGGGCCACGACCGCGCCGGGCCGGTCCATGTAGTTGTTGAGCGTCGCGGCACCGATGCCGACGCCGACCACCAGCGCGAGGCAGGCGGCGAGAGCGAGCAGCGAGCGGGACCAGCGGCGGGGAGCGTTCGGGCGCGTCGGCGTGGCATCCGTCGTCGGTGCGCTCGGAGCGACGACCGCCCCGGAGTCCGCGGACGACGCGCTGTCGAACGAGTCACGTGACGAGTCGTGCTGAGGGGTGACCGCGATCTGCGCCAGCAGAGCCGACCGGATGTAGGCGGGCGGAGATACTGTCCCTGCGGTCATGGCCACTGCTCCTGCCGTCTCCTCGTCGTCGTCGACGAGGTATGCCCACTCGGGGTGGGCGGCGAGTGCGGCGCGGAAACGCTGCCGATCGGCGGGCGACAGCGCATGCAGGGCAGCGCCTGCCGCGAGTTCCGCGAATTCTGTCTCGTTCATGCTGTCACCCCCATGGCTGTGCGAAGACGGGTCAGCCCGTCACGCATCCGTGTCTTGATCGTTCCCAGCGGTGCTCCGACGAGCACCGATATTTCGTTTTGACTGTAACCGCCGTAGTACGCGAGGACGAGCGCTTCGCGCTGTACCTCAGGGAGACCTGACAGAGCATCGACGACCTTCTCGCCCTCGATACCCAGTTCCACCTGCTCGGCCACACTGTCGTGCGCCACGCCGATGTCCTTCAGACCTGCTCGTACATCACGGTCTGCGCTCGACTGCGATGCTCGCACCCGATCCACGGCCCGACGATGTGCGATGGTCATCACCCATGTCCGTCCTTGACCCTTGTTCGGAGCGAAGCGGGAAGCGGATTGCCAGATCTCGAGAAATACCTCCTGCAGCACCTCCTCGCTCTGCGAGCGGTTCACGAGCACGCGCAGGATGAGCCCGAACGCGCGCGCGGAGAGAGTGTCGTAGAGCTCCGCGAAGGCGGCCTGATCCCCGGCGGCGACGCGCACGAGCAGGTCGGCGACCGCGTCGCGTGCCGTCCCGTCTTCGGGTACGTCCATTCCGTCGATGACCATCCTTATAAGCATGCCGTATTCCGGTGCCTTTCCCGCGCAAGCGCGAGCATCGAATCCGAACCGAGCCCGACCGGTGCCGATGCCCTCCTGCCACCAGGCGGATCCGCGTCATTCCGCGGATCTCAAAAAAGTTTCAGATTTCTCCCATCCGATGGCGGCGGGGTTCCGAATACCTTTCAACGCCACGGAAATGCCGGGGCACAATATCCGGAGGTTCGAGATGTTCAGCACCAAGAAGAAGGTCACCGCAGCCCTCACCCTCACGCTGGCCGGAGCATTCCTGCTCTCCGCGTGTTCAGGTGGATCCACCTCGTCTGACGAGAGCACGGAGCCGTCGATGGCTCCCGAGACGTCCGAGTCGACCGAGGCCACGCCCGAGACGATGGACCCGGCCGCCAACCTCGTCGGCCCCGGCTGCGCCGCATACGCAGAAGCAGTGCCGGACGGAGCAGGTTCGGTCGCCGGCATGGCCGCTGACCCGGTCGCCGTCGCCGCGTCCAACAACCCGATCCTCACCACGCTGACCGCAGCCGTGAGCGGACAGCTCAACCCCGACGTCGACCTCGTCGACACGCTGAACGGCAGCGAGTTCACCGTCTTCGCACCGGTTGACGACGCTTTCGCGAAGATCGACCCGGCCACCATCGAGGCACTCAAGACCGACAGCGCAACGCTGAGCTCGATCCTGACGTACCACGTGATCCCCGGCCAGATCACTCCGGACGACATCGTGGGCATGCAGACCACCGTTCAGGGTGCTGACCTCGAGGTCACCGGCAGCGGCGACAGCCTGATGGTCAACGACGCCAACGTCATCTGTGGTGGCGTTCAGACCGCCAACGCGACCGTGTACCTCATCGACTCGGTGCTGATGCCCCCGGCTGCGTAAGCAGTTCGGGACAGCCGGAATGGGACACCCGGCTACCTGCCGAGAAGGAACCTCGGCTCCCACAGTCTTCCCGTAGGCGGGGAGGCCATCGGGAAGACATGAAGGGGCGTCGGTGACACTGTCACCGACGCCCCTTCTCTGCGCCCTAGACTGGTCGAGCGGGCCTCTAGCTCAGTTGGCAGAGCATCGGACTTTTAATCCGCGGGTCGTGGGTTCGAGCCCCACGGGGCCCACCGCAACCGTGATCATCCGTAGCATCCGCACGGGGGATCCGGCCACCCCCTTCACTCCTCCGCGTTCCTGAGCGAGGGTCGAGACATCCCGAAAACGGGCGACTCCCCACGGAAGGAACGCATGATGACGAACCTCAACAGCCGAGTGGCATTCCTGGCGACGGACGGATTCGAGGACAGCGAGCTGACCAGCCCCTGGGAAGCCGTGACCTCAGCCGGTGCGAGCGCCACCATGGTGGCTCCGGACGGCTCCTCGATCACCGGGAAGAACGGCCACACGCAGTCGGTCGACCTCACCGCGGCGAAGGCCAAGGCGGACGACTTCGAGGCACTCGTGCTGCCCGGCGGCGTCGTGAACGCCGACCACCTGCGGCTCGATCAGGACTCGATCGCCTTCGCCCGCGCCTTCTTCGAGCAGCACAAGCCTGTCGGCGTGATCTGCCACGGCGCATGGATCCTCATCGAGGCCGGCGTCGTCGACGACCGCACGCTCACGAGCTACCCCAGCCTGGCGACCGATCTGCGCAACGCCGGCGCGACCTGGGTCGATGAAGAGGTCGTGGTCGACCAGGGCCTCGTCTCCAGCCGCACACCCGACGACTTGCCCGCGTTCAACGCGAAGCTGATCGAGGAGATCGGCGAGGGCCAGCACTCGGGCCAGACCGCCTGACGCTCCTTCATCGCACGGCGGTCGGTTCCGGTCGCAGAAGAGGTCGCCTCGCACCCGCGAAGGCGGCCTCTTCTGCGACCGGAACGGCGATGCTCGCCGTTCAGTCGGCGCGGGCCCGATGCCGTCGGACCGCGGCGCGGTTCGCGCAGCGCACCGAGCAGAAGCGCTGGCGGCCGTTGCGCGTCACGTCGGCCACGACGTTGGTGCACGGCGCGGCCTCGCAACGTCCGAGCCTGCTCATGCCGCGGGTGACGAGGTGCAGCGACGTGCCCAGGTTGATGATCGCCCGCAGCACGAACGGCAGCGACTGCACGTCGTCGCGGTAGTGCAGGTGCCAGCCCTCGCCGTCGTGGTTCGTGAGCCGCGGGTAGGCGGCGGCTTCGGCGAGCTGTGCGTTCAGGAGCGTGGCCCGTCGGTCGTGGTCTGGTTCGTCGACGATCTGCAGCCAGTCGTCGATCACGCAGCGAATGCGCAGATGGTCGTCGGGCGCCGGGGGGAACGTCATGGTCATGCCCATGTCGAGCGTGCGGGTCTCGATGCCGGCGCGATCAGCGGGCCACTCATTGGCGAGGGATGCCGCGAGCAGCACCGCATATTCACCGTAAGGGTTGAGGTGCATAAGGCCATTACATCACGCTGGTCATATGACCCCGTTGCACACCCTCCCGATCCCCCGCATCCCCACCGCGCCGGCGGCGGCTCACGAGCACGCCTGGCTGATCGAGTCCCGGCATCGAACGAGTGCAGGGACGCTGCTGTATGTGCGCTGCGGCGGGTGCGACACCCGGCGCGTGGACGCGCAGTCGCACCCGGACCGCCCGCCGACGGCACTGAGTCGCGAGCTGGGCGCGCCGCGCGCGGACTCCTAGGCCGTCAGCTCGATCAGCGTGCGGACCGTCCGCAGATTGCGTGCCGTGCCCGCGACTCCCAGCGCCCGGTCGAGGACGCCCTTGGTGAGCTTGGTCGACGCGACCCCGCCCGAGCCGTAGTCGATCCAGAGGTCGTCACCCTGCAGCGCCAGGCGCTCATCGGGTTGCAGCCTGACCTCGAGTTGCTCGACCGCCCCGGCCGCGGGCGTGCCCTCGAGGAACATGGCATGCACGAACTTCGCCTCCCCCTCGGGAAAGGGCTGCGCCGCCTCGGACGCGACCAGCTGCGCATGGGTGCGGTGGATGACGGGGGTGTCGACCGAGAACGCCGCAGAGATGACGCGGCGCACCCGCGAGCACGCCTCGACGGGGTCAGCCAACTCGTCGCAGATGATGTTGCCGCTGGCGATGTAGGTCGAGACTCCGGTCAGCTCGGTCTCGGACGCAAGCACCTCGCGCAATTGCGCCATCGGCACGCTGTTGCGTCCGCTGACGTTGACCGCCCGCAGCAGCAGGACGCTGCGGGTCATGCGCGCGAGCTGTCCGCGAGCTCGGCGCCCGCGTGCGCCAGCGCCGCCTCACTCGGCTCGGGAGCGACGCCCGCGATCAGATCCGTGAGGATGCGCACGCGCACGCCGTGCGCCACGGCATCGAGCGCCGTCGCCCGCACGCAGTGATCCGTCGCGATGCCTACGACGTCGGCGTCGATCACACCGGACGCCGTCAACACCGCCCCGACGGTCTCGCCGGCCTCCGTGGTGCCCTCGAACATCGAATACGCGGGGAGGCCCTGCCCTTTGCGGACATGATGGGTGACGGCATCCGTCACCAGCAGCGGGTCGTACTCGGCCCCCGGCGTGCCCTCGACGCAGTGCACCGGCCAGCTGTCGACGAAGTCGGGGGCGTCGGCGAAGTGTCCGCCGTTGTCGCCCTCGGCCGAGTGCCAGTCGCGTGAGGCGATGATCACGTGATAGTCCGAGGCGTGCGCCTGCAGGTAAGCAGTGACGGCGGATGCCACGGCATCACCACCCGACACGGCGAGAGCCCCACCCTCGGTGAAGTCGTTCTGCACGTCGACGATCAGAAGCGCTCTGCTCATGCTTCGAGGGTAGCGCCGGAGAGAGCGCCGGGCATGAAGAAGGCCCCGGAATGTTCACGCATTCCGGGGCCTTCTTCATCAGGGAGCCGCTTGTCAGAATCGAACTGACGACCTTCTCATTACGAGTGAGATGCTCTGCCGACTGAGCTAAAGCGGCGTGCGACGGACGAACCGGCGCGATCACCGATATTACCCTGTCTCGCGCCCGGTCGCGAATCGACGCCGCGACCACCCGCTCTCACTCGCAGCGGAGACCGTCCTCCGGCACGACGTCGTCGAGCAGGA
Source organism: Microbacterium sp. PI-SA-G (assembly GCF_057215335.1). Classification (NCBI taxonomy): domain Bacteria; kingdom Bacillati; phylum Actinomycetota; class Actinomycetes; order Micrococcales; family Microbacteriaceae; genus Microbacterium; species Microbacterium sp. PI-SA-G. The sequence goes on along the minus strand of NZ_CM170103.1, from coordinate 3,291,461 downwards.
ACGCTTCGACCGCGCCATCCACGCAGGCGTTCCCCTTGTTGTAGCCGGTGTGGCCTTCGCCGACGCGGGTGATCAGCACGCCCTCCTCCAGCTGGTCGGCCAGCGACTCCGACCACTCGTACGGAGTGGCCGGGTCGTTCGTCGTGCCGACCACGAGGATCGGGCCCGCGCCCTCGGCTGCGATCTCGTCGCGCGTGCCCGTGGGCGGATACGGCCACACCGCGCAGGAGTCGGGTCCGTTCCAGTACGGGGCGATGGTCGGCGCGCCCGCGGCGATCTTCGCCTCGATCGCGGCCTCAGCCGCCGGGTCGTCTTCCACCGGGTAGTCCATGCAGTTGTATGCGCGGAACGCCTCCGAGGAGTTGTCGGCGTAGGAGTCGCCCTCACGGCCGTTGTAGAAGTCCGCGAGCTCGAACATCACGGACGGATCGCCCTGCAGCGCGGCATCCAGCCCCTGCGTGAGGTAGCTCCAGCTGTCTTCGGAATACAGCGCGGCGATGATCCCGGTCATCATCGAGTCGGCACCGAGCATGCGGCCGTCGCCGTTCTCGAGCGGCGTCCGATCCGCGCTCGCGAGGAGTGCCCCGAGATCGGTCATCGCCTGATCGACCGTGCCGGTGAACGGGCATCCCTCGGTGGCGAGGCAGTCCGCCATGTAGGCCCGCAGCGCAGACTCGAATCCGAGGGCCTGCGTGGCTCCGACCTCGAGGCCGGGCACGGCCGGGTCGATGGCGCCGTCGAGCACAAGGCGTCCGGCCTTCTCCGGGTAGAGCTTGGCGTAGGTGGCGCCCAGGAAGGTGCCGTACGAGTAGCCGAGATAGTTCAGCTGCGTGTCGCCGAGCACCGCACGGATGAGGTCCATGTCACGAGCCGAGTTGATGGTCGTGATGTGCGGCAGGATGCCGCCGCTGTTCGCATCGCACGCCTCGGCGAAGGACGTGTGCGCCGCGAGCAGCTCGGCCTCCCACTCGGGGGTGCCCCGCGGGGCGGCCGGGATGCCGTAGAGGTAGTCATCCATCTGGGCGGCGTCGTAGCAGGTGACCGCTGTCGATGCCCCGACTCCGCGCGGGTCGAATCCGATCACGTCGTAGTTCTCGATGACGTCGGCCCCGACCGCGTAGTCGAGACTGGTCAGGATGAAGTCGACACCACTGGCGCCCGGCCCGCCCGGGTTCGTGAGAAGCGAGCCCAGGGCCTCACCCTCGGACTGATGACGCACCACCGAGAGCGTGATCTCGCCGGCGCCCGGGTTCTCCCAGTCGAGCGGTGCGGTCACATCGGTGCAGTCGAAGCCCGTGCCGCACGTCGTCCACACCAGCTCCTGCGAGTAGAACGGCAGGAGTTCGGCGGCGACTCCCTCGGTGTCGGGGGCCTTCGTCACGGAGGGTCGCGGTTCGGCCTGCTCGGGGATCATCGCGTAGAGACACCCGGAAAGGGCGACGGATGCCGCGGCGAGACCCGCGATCACCATGACGGCTCGGCGGAAGCGAGATGTGGATCGAGTGTTCACGGTGTCCTCCCGCTCGTGATGGTCACGAGCAAGCTCTCCAGGGCGAGCAGCGGTGCGACGTTGCGCTCCAGCGACTGCCGGGTGTCGGCAAGGTGGTCGAGTACGACCAGAGTACGGGTCTCCGGCCACGCGGACGCGAGCGCGCTCAGTTCGCTGCGCAGTTCGCGGTTGATCAGCTCGTCGTCTTGCCCGAACTGCAGCATCACGACGTCGCGGAACATCGACTGCAGGTCGGTGAGGACACGGTCGATGCCGTCGCGCAGGCTGCGTGTCGCCCGCTTCTTCTGGTCGTCTTCGAGAGCCGACAGCTGCGACCGCAGTGCCGGCGGGACGGCCTGCCCCTCGCCGATCCCGACCATGCGCAGCAGCGAGGCGCGTTCCTGCGCATCGCGCTCGGCGGTCAGCGCCTTCGCGTCTTCCGTCGCCGCCTGGATGATCCGCCCGGCGACCTCGACCGCGTCGCCTACTCCGCGCACACCGATCACCGACCGCAGCGTCTCATCGCGACGTCGGCGGGCGGCTTCGTCGGTGGCGAGACGCTGCGCCATGCCGATGTGCCGCTGCGCGTGCCGTGCCGCTTGCTCGGCGACCTCGTCATCGACGCCGGTGCGCAGGCTGATCAGTCTCGCAACATCGGCGACGTCGGGTTCGCGGAGCCGCAGCGACCGTACGCGCGAGCGGATCGTGGGCAGCAGATCAGCCTCGCTCGGGGCGCAGAGGATCCAGACCGTCAGCTCAGGGGGCTCTTCGAGCGCTTTGAGGAGCACGTTCGAGGTGCGCTCCACCATGCGGTCTGCATCCTCGACGACGATCACGCGATAGCGCCCGGCCGAGGGGGCGAAGTACGAGCGCTCGACCAGGGCACGCGCTTCGGCGATGGTGATGATCACCTTGTCGGTGCGCAGAGCCGTCACATCGGGATGCGTTCCCGCGAGCACCTGACGCATCGCGGCCTCGTCGTCCGGACGGTCGGCGACCAGGGCCGCCGCGAACGCGTAGGCGAGGGTCGAACGGCCGGAACCGGGCGGACCCGTGATCAACCACGCGTGCGAGAGCGCCGAAGGATCGCGCGCGGCATCGCGCAGCGTCTCGACCGCGGCATCCTGCCCCCAGACATCGCCCCACGGGAACGGAGCGGCGACAGTCTGAGGCATTCCCTCAGCCTAATCGGGAGCACCGACGCCCGGGTGCGGGCGCTGCCGCGCTTGGGGTGGGCGTGGTGCGGGCGTGGCGGGGCGCCCCGCCCGGGGGACGCGAATGGCCGCATTGGCTACGTCGAAGCGGCCCCTCGTGACACCTGCCGCCCGTGCCCGGGACGGCCGGGGACGCAGACGGCCGTGTCGGACCTGCTGAGGCGGCCAGATGCGACACCTGCGAGGACGCGGGCGACGTGGACGAGGCGGCCGGCGGCGGTCAGCGCGAAGCGAGCAGGGCTTCGACGCGATCTCGGATACGGGCCGCGATCTCGTCGACGGATGCTGCCGCGTCGAGCACCAGGAAGCGATCGGGTTCTGCGGCGGCCAGGCCGAGGAAGGCGTCTCGTACCCTCCCGTGGAACTCGCTCTCCTCGGCTTCGAGCCGGTCGAAGGGCTTGTCGTCGGAGTCGAGCCTCGCGCGCGCCGCAGCGGGGTCGAGGTCGAGCAGCACCGTGAGGTCGGGCAGCGCGCCCTCAGCGGCCCAGAGCGACAGATCGCGGATCTCGGTGGCATCCAGCACGCGGCCGGCCCCCTGATACGCCACAGAGGAGTCGAGGTACCGGTCCTGCAGCACGATCTCGCCGCGTTCCAGGGCCGGCCGCACGACCGTGGCGACGTGATGCGCGCGGTCAGCCGCGTACAGCAGCGCCTCGGCGCGCGGGGCGATGTCGCCGCGGTGATGCAGGACGATGTCGCGGATCAGCTGCCCCACCTCGGAGCCGCCCGGTTCACGGGTGCGGACCACGGTGTGCCCGGCATCGATCAGCCAGTCGGCGAGCAGGTTCGACTGCGTGGTCTTGCCCGAGCCGTCGCCGCCTTCGAGCGTGATCCACGCGCCCGGACCTGAGGTCACGAGTTCGCCTTCTCAGCCGCCTTCGCCGCCGCGTTCGCCGCACGGGTGGCCGCCGCCTTCTTCGCTGCCGCCGATCGTGCCGCGGACTTCGCCGCGTCGGCCGGAGCCGCCGCCGTCTTCGACGCCGGAGCCTTCTTGGCGGCCGGCTTCTTCGCGGCCGGCTTCTTCGCGGCGGGCTTCTTGGCAGGAGCCTTCTTGGCCGGTGCCTTCTTCGCCGCCCCCCGTTTGGGAGCAGGCCCCTTGGCGCGCTTGTCGGCGAGCATCTGCACCGCGGTCTCGAAGGTGATGTCCTCGACCTTCTGGCCGCGCGGGATCGTCACGTTCGTCTCGCCATCGGTGACGTACGCGCCGAAGCGTCCGTCGCGGATGCGGATCGGCTTCTGGCTGACCGGGTCGGCCTCGAACTCGACGAGCGCGCTCGATGCGCGGCGTGCGCCGTACTTCGGCTGCGCGTAGATCGCCAGCGCCTGCTCGAGCGTAACGTCGAAGATCTGGGACTCGCTCTCGAGCGACCGTGAGTCAGCGCCCTTCTTCAGGTACGGACCGAACCGGCCGTTCTGCGCCGTGATCTCCTCGCCCGACTCGGGGTCCGCGCCGACGACGCGGGGCAGGCTGAGCAGCTGCAGCGCCGTGTCGAGCTCGATCGTGTCGACCGACATCGACCGGAACAGCGAGCCGGTCCGCGGCTTGGGAGCGGTGTCCTTCTTCGCTCCGCGCTTGGGCTTGGGCGCCTCGACGACCTCTCCCGTGCTCTCGTCCACCGCGGCGTCCTCGGACACCGGGTCGTTCTCCTGCACGTAGGGGCCGAAGCGTCCGTCCTTGACGACGACGATCTTGCCGTTCTCGGGGTTGGTGCCGAGCACGCGATCCCCCGCGACGGGGGCGTCGATGAGCTCCTGCGCCTTCTCGGACGTGAGCTCGTCGGGAGCGAGATCCTCGGGAACGTTGACGATTCGCGGCTTGGCCTCGGGGTTCTCGGGGTCGGTGACCTCGAGGTACGGGCCGTACTTGCCGAAACGCAGCGTCGCGGTGTCGGTGATCGGGGTGGAGTTCAACGCGCGTGCGTCGATCTCACCAAGGTTGTCGACGACCTGGCGCAGGCCGACGTGCGAGTCCGAACCGAAGTAGAACGACTTGAGCCATTCCACGCGGTTCTGCTCGCCGCGGGCGATCGTGTCGAGGTCGTCCTCGAGGGCTGCGGTGAAGTCGTAGTCGACGAGCTCGGCGAAGTGCTCCTCGAGCAGACGCACGACGCTGAACGCCAGCCAGGTGGGCACGAGTGCCTGCCCGCGCTTGACCGCGTAGCCGCGGTCGAGGATCGTCTCGGGGATGGATGCGAAGGTCGACGGGCGGCCGATGCCCTTCTCCTCGAGCACCTTCACCAGCGAAGCCTCGGTGTACCGCGGCTTGGGCGTGGTGCGGTGGCCCTTGGCCTCGGCATCCTTCACCGCGAGCTCGTCGCCCACGGCGACGGCCGGGAGTGACTGGTTCTCGGCGGCGTCGGCGTCGCCGCGCTTCTCGTCGCGGCCCTCTTCGTATGCCTCGAGGAAGCCCTTGAAGGTGTAGACGGTGCCGGATGCCGTGAACTCGGCCTTCTTGCCGTCGGCAGCGACCGCGATGGTGACGGTCGTCGTCTCGTACTTGGCGTCGGCCATCTGGCTGGCGACGGTGCGCTTCCAGATGAGGTCGTAGAGACGCTGCTCCTCGCGGTCCAGCTCGCCCGAGAGCGACGCGGGGGTGCGGAAGGTCTCGCCCGACGGACGGATCGCCTCGTGCGCCTCCTGAGCGTTCTTGCTCTTGGACTTGTACACGCGCGGCTTCAGCGGTACGGCGGAATCGCCGTAGAGGGACACGGCCTGGCTCCGCGCCGCCTGCACCGCTTGGGTGCTCAGCGCCGTGGAGTCGGTACGCATATAGGTGATGTACCCCTTCTCGTACAGGCGCTGAGCGACGCTCATCGCCTGCTTCGCGCCCATCGAGAGCTTGCGCCCTGCCTCCTGCTGCAGCGTCGAGGTGGTGAAGGGCGCGTAGGGGCTGCGCGTTCCGGGCTTGGCCTCGACCTTGGTGACGGTGCCGGCGCCGACGGCTTCGACGGCCTGAGCCAGTGCGGTCGCCGCGGCCTCGTCGAGGATGACGACGGCCTTCTTGAGCTTGCCGTTGTCGTCGAAGTCGGTGCCGCGCGCCAGCTGGCCGCCGTCGACACGGACGAGCCGGATCTTGAAGGAGGTTCCCGCAGCCGCGGCGGCGGCGTCGACGTCCCAGTACTCCGCCGACGAGAACGCCATGCGCTCGCGCTCACGATCCACGATCAGACGGGTCGCGGCGGACTGCACACGTCCGGCCGAGATGCCGGTCTTGACCTTGTACCAGAGCACGGGCGAGACGTCCCAGCCGTAGAGCCGGTCGAGGATGCGCCGGGTCTCTTGAGCGTCGACCAGGTCGAGGTCGAGTTCGCGGGTGTTGCCGACGGCGGCTTGGATCGCGTCCTTGGTGATCTCGTGGAAGACCATGCGCTTGACGGGGACCTTGGGCTTGAGCGTCTCGAGCAGATGCCAGGCGATCGCCTCGCCCTCGCGGTCCTCATCAGTGGCGAGCAGGAGCTCGTCGGCGGTCTTCAGTGCGCGCCGGAGTTCGGCGACCGTCTTCGTCTTGCGATCGGACACGACGTAGTAGGGGTCGAAGCCGTTGTCGATGTCGATCGAGTACTTGCCGTACGCCTGCTTGTCGTCGGCCGGGATGTCCTTCTTGTCGGCGAGATCACGGATGTGGCCGACGGAGCTGAGCACCTCGTAACCGTCGCCGAGGTATCCCTGAATAGACCGCATCTTCGTCGGGGACTCGACGATGACGAGCTTCTTGCCTTCAGCCAAGGGTGCGTCCTTTCTTCGAAGCACACCATACACACCACCGTGCGGACTCATTCACAGTGAGAGAGGTAGCCACCACCGTCAATGACCCTCGGGTGGCCCAGCACGGGCGCGGGAGACGGCGGTGAGTCCAGCGTACGCCGCCCGCACCTGCACGGTCGCCACGAAGCCCTCGAGCATGCAGTCCGTGAGCGCGGCCCCCGCCGCCGCTGCGACCCGCGCCGCGAGTGCGCACGGCTCGTCCGTCGTCGGCACCGCCCCGCTGGCCGCATCGGCTGCGGCGAGCGCTGCCGCGTCGGCCGCTCCCGCCACGCGCTGCGAGGTGACGGCGGCGCCGCCGACCGCCGCCAAGCCGAGCGTGAGCCCGGCGGTGACGATCAGCACGCCGGCCGCGAGCGTCGACCCCGCCATCACCGACCTCCGTCGAGCGCGCAGCTGGCGGCGCTGAGCGGCAGGTGCATGACGCCGACCTCGACGACGACCGATGCCTCGACGCAGACCACGTCGCCCCGCGCTGACCACGACATCGACGCGCCGGGCACTGCCGCGGTCACCACGGCTCCCGCAGCGGCGCCATCCTCACCGCGACCGAGCAGACGGGCGGCGTCGGCCGCGGCATCCTGCAGCGAGACCTGGCGTGAGGCCGCACCCAGCGCGCCGACGCCGAGGAGCATCACCAGCACCACGGCGGGCAGAGCGAGAGCGAGTTCCGCGGCGACGGATCCGCGCTCATCTTTTCGACGCGGAGTCGCCGAGGTGCGCTCATGAGACGGAGAGCGCACGACGCACGAGATCGGTCAGGATGCCGCGCACCTCGTCGGACCGCATGATGACCACGAGCATGCCGGCGAAAGCGACGGCGGCCATCGTCGTGATGGCGTACTCGGCGGTCGCTGCCCCCGTCTCATCATCGAAGAGCGCGAGCGCGCGACGACGGGTCAGAGGCGGGATCGCGCGCCGGGTCGAGGTGGTGGGCAGGGTCGGGGTGGCGTTCATGATGTTCCTTCTTTCTGTGTGGTGAGGTTCGAGGGGTTCAGAGGTTCAGTGACGTCGACCCGAGGACGCTGAGCAGCAGCGGGGCGACGCCGAGGAGCAGGAAGGCGGGAAGCGTGCAGACGCCCAGCGGGATCAGGAGCTGCGTGGAGAGTCGGGAGGCACGCAGTCTGCCCTCGACGCGGGCCGCGTGGCGTTCCTGCGCCGCCGAGGCTCGCAGCAGCTCTCCTGCGGGGACGCCTGCGGCCAGCGACAGATCGAGCACAGTCCTGATGCGCCCGTCATCGCCGAGGCGGACGGAGCCCGTGTCTGCGACGAGCTGGAGCGCGCGCTCCACGGAGGCGCCACCGGTCAGGGCGATGGCGACCAGCTCGGCGGTCATCCCGGGCGTTCCCGGCGCCGGGCGCGCGCGGCGCAGCAGCCGGCTCGTCCACAGCCGGGCGGCGCCCACGAGCACCAGTCCGACGACCACGCACGCCGCGGCGATCGGGCTGCGCACGACGATGCCGACGGTGTCGAACCCGAGTGCGACCCCGAGCAGCAGTCCGGCCAGCGGCATCCACAGCAGCAGACGAGCGGTTCCCGCGGGCTCAGCAAGCGCGATGCGCACGTCGTCGGCGGCGGCACCCGCGTCGCGCAAGGTCTCGGCGATCATGCGCAGTACGGCCGCGAGCGGGGCGCCGACGGTCGTCGCGATCTCCCATGCGGCGGCGAGGTCGATCCAGGCGCCGGCCTGCGCCTCGATCGCAGCGAGCAGGGGCGTTCCCGAATCGACGAGCTCGACGACGGCCGCCGCGTGCCGGTCTCCGGTCTCGGCGAGGTGCCGCCAGGCGACCAGGGGCACAGCCCCGGCCTGGAGCAGCACCGCGAGGGTCTGCACAGACGTGGCCGCGTCTGCCGCCTGGCCGTCGAGCGGTGCGGAGCGGCGCAGCCGGATCACCACGGCTCGACCTCGCGGATCGTGAGCCGGTCGGCCTCGATGGCGAACTCTCCGGCCTGTGCGATCCGCCGCCGTCCGCCGGGAGCACGAGCGAGATGCAGCACGATCGAGAACGCGCTCACCGCCTGACGCGCCAGCGCCGTGGCATCCATCCCGGCGAGCGCCCCCAGCGCCTCGAGTCGTGCCGGCACGTCGCGCAGGCCGCTGGCGTGCAGGGTGCCGGCTCCGCCGTCGTGGCCGGTGTTGAGCGCTGTGAGCAGCTCGCGCACCTCCTCGCCGCGGCACTCCCCCACGACGAGCCGGTCGGGGCGCATGCGCAGCGACTCTCGGACGAGCCGCGCGAGGCTGATGCCGCCCGCGCCCTCGAGATTCGCCTGGCGTGCTTCGAGGGCGACATGATGCGGATGCCGCGGTCGAAGCTCCGCGACGTCCTCGATGGTGACCAGGCGCTCGTTCTCGGGCACCTCCGACAGCAGCGCCGAGAGAAGAGTGGTCTTGCCGGTGCCCGTGCCGCCGGTGATCAGGATGTTGGCCCGCGAGTCGACGAGTCCGCGCAGCCAGCGGTGCTGACGGGCGTCGAAGGCCCCGAGGGCGGCGAGCGCGTCGAGGTCGGCGGCCTGCACGCGCGGAATGCGGATCGACAGCGCGGTGCCCCGGGTCGACACCGGTGCCAGCACGGCGTGCACGCGCACCCCGGAGTCGAGACGCACATCGACGCACGCAGCCTGATCGTCGAGATGCCGGCCGCCCAGGCCCACGAGCGCCACCGCGAGATCGCGCACCTCGCGCTCCGACGCGCTCCAGCCCGGCACAGGCTCTGCTCCCGTGCCCCGGTCGACGAACAGCCCGTGCGCACCGTTCACGAACACGTCGGTGACCGTGCCGTCGTCGCAGTGCTCGCGCAGCGGGCCGAAGGCGGGTCGAGCCGGAGCGATCCGTTGGGTGTCGCATGGGAGGCGTCGGCGGTCGCCGCACCGCGGGGCTGGATGACGAAGGACGAGGTCATGCCCCGACGCTAAGAGCCCCGACTCCCGCGCCGATGCCACCAGAGCGCGGTCTGTGCAGAACTGCTCCTGGCGCGCAGACCGTGCAGAGCATCGTGCAGGGGAGGCCGAGACGGAGAAGGGCGGCACCTCATGGGGGAATGAGATGCCGCCCACGGCGCGGCCACGATCGGGGGAATCGGGCGGCACCCAGGCCAGAATGAGAATTCGGCTGTCGTCGAGTGTACGCAAGGCAACCGTCCTCACAAAACCATGCGCCACTACCGACTTTCGGCAGTAGGCGGGGGCTTCCGGGCAGGACTAGATTCGCCAGGACCTGATCGTGCCACCCTCACGACCACGCCCCCAGCCGCAAAGGAGCGCCTGCCGATGAGCAGCCAGATCGACCACCTTCTCGACGAGACCCGGCGGTTCCCGCCCACCGAGGAGTTCGTGGCGCAGTCCGTCTCCTCCCCCGCTCTGTACGAAAGCGCAGCATCCGATCGAGAAGCGTTCTGGGCCGAGCAGGCGCGCGAGCTCGTGCACTGGCACACCCCGTTCACCGAGGTGCTGGACTGGTCGACTCCGCCGTTCGCGAAGTGGTTCGATGACGGCGAGCTGAACGTCGCCTACAACTGCCTGGACCGCCATGTCGAAGCCGGCAACGGCGACCGCGTCGCCTTGTACTGGGAGGGTGAGCCCGGCGATTCCCGCCGCATCACCTATGCCGAGCTCACCGAAGAGGTCAAGCGCACCGCGAACGTGCTCTCGGACCTCGGCGTGACGCACGGCGACCGCGTGGCGATCTATCTGCCGATGATCCCCGAGGCGATCGTGTCGATGCTCGCAGTCGCACGCCTCGGCGCCGTCCACTCCGTCGTCTTCGGCGGATTCAGCGCGGACAGCCTGCGCTCGCGGATCGACGACGCCGGCGCGAAGCTCGTCATCACCGCCGACGGCGGCTACCGCAAGGGACGCGTCTCGGCCCTGAAGCCGGCCGTCGACCAGGCGCTCGGCGACCGCGGCGACGGCGAGCAGCAGACCGTCGAGCACGTGCTCGTCGTCCGACGCGGCGAGAACGAGGTCGACTGGGTCGAGGGACGCGACGTGTGGTGGCACGACGCCGTGCCCGCAGCATCCGCCGAGCACGAGGCGCAGGCGTTCCCCTCTGAGAACCCGCTCTTCATCCTGTACACCTCGGGCACGACCGGAAAGCCCAAGGGCATACTGCACACCTCGGGCGGCTACCTCACCCAGGTGGCGTACTCGCACAAGTACGTCTTCGACCTGCACCCCGAGAACGACGTCTACTGGTGCACGGCCGACATCGGGTGGATCACCGGGCACTCCTACGTGACGTACGGCCCCCTCGCGAACGGCGCGACGCAGGTGCTCTACGAGGGCACACCGGACGCACCGCACCCGGGCCGGTGGTGGGAGATCATCGAGAAGTACAAGGTCTCGATCTTCTACACCGCCCCGACCGCGATCCGGTCGTTCATGAAGATCGGGCGCAGCGTGCCGAAGAAGTTCGACCTGTCGTCGCTGCGACTGCTGGGCTCGGTGGGCGAACCCATCAACCCCGAGGCGTGGATGTGGTACCGCGAGGTCATCGGCGCCGGCACGACGCCGATCGTCGACACGTGGTGGCAGACCGAGACCGGCGCGATCATGGTCTCGGCTCTTCCTGGCGTGACAGCGACGAAGCCCGGGTCCGCGCAGGTTCCGCTGCCCGGCATCTCGATCGACGTCGTGGACGAGAAGGGTGCCGAGGTCGGCAACGGCAGCGGCGGACTGCTGGTGGTCACCGAACCGTGGCCGAGCATGCTGCGCGGCATCTGGGGAGACCCCGAGCGCTATCGCGAGACCTACTGGGAGAAGTTCGAGGATCAGGGCTACTACTTCGCCGGCGACGGCGCGCGGCTCGATGACGACGGCGACCTGTGGCTGCTCGGCCGGGTCGATGATGTGATGAACGTGTCGGGCCACCGGCTGTCGACCGCCGAGATCGAGTCGTCGCTCGTCGCCCACGAGGCCACCGCCGAGGCGGCCGTCGTCGGGGCGTCGGATGAGGCGACAGGGCAGGCGGTGGTGGCGTTCGTGATCATCAAGCAGAGCTACCTCGACGCGCACGACCCGGCCGGCCTCGCGCAGCAGCTGCGGCTGTGGGTGGGTGAGCAGATCGGCGCGATCGCCCGCCCGCGAGACGTCTACATCGTGGGCGAGCTCCCGAAGACCCGCTCGGGCAAGATCATGCGTCGCCTGCTGCGCGATGTCGCGGAGGGCCGCGAGGTCGGCGACACCACCACGCTCGCGGACACCGCGGTGATGAGCATCATCTCGGCACAGGTCAAGTAACGCCGAGACGCGTCAGGCCAGGATGAAGGTGACCTCGACCTCGACCGGGCTGTCGAGGGGCAGCACCGGAACGCCGACGGCGGCACGGGCGTGGCGACCGGCATCGCCGAAGATCTCCCCCAGCACCTCGCTGGCGCCGTTGATGACGCCGGGCTGACCGGAGAACTCGGGGACGGATGCCACGAAGCCACCGACCCGCAGCACGCCGGCGATGCGGTCGACGCCTCCCGCGGCATCCGCGGCAGCCGCCAGTGCATTCAGTGCGCAGGTACGGGCGTACTCCTTCGCGTCCTCGGCCGAGACCGCGGCTCCGACCTTTCCGGTCGCCGGAAGAGCGCCTGCGGCGAACGGCAGCTGACCCGACGTGTACACCAAGTCGCCGTGCACCACGGCGGGCACGTACGCGGCCACCGGTGCGGCGACGGCGGGAAGCTCGATCCCGAGCTCGGTGAGCCGCGCGCTGACGGTCACGCCGCGCCGCCCTCGAACTGGCGTGCGGCCTCAGCAGCGGCGGCGAGTCCGGCGTTGGCCGAGCCGTCCTGCGTCACCGGACGCTTGAAGTAGGCGACGAGGCCGCCTTCCGGTCCCTGCACGATCTGCACGAGTTCCCAGCCCTGCTTGCCCCAGTTGTTGAGGATGGCTGTGGTGTTGTGGATCAGCAGCGGGGTGGTGACGTACTCCCACGTGGTCATGGCACTCCTGTCGATTCGAGCGGCGCGCCACGGAAAGAGGCCGACGCTCGTCAAAGGCGGTATTCAGGGAACTCCCTTACGATCAGCGTATGCCTCAAAAGAATCGCACGGTGAATGGCGTGCTCGGCGGCCTCCTCGGGCTCATCGGCCTCAGCGCCGTCGCCGGCCTCCTGGTCACCGCCAGTGTCACCCCGGTCCTCGCGATGACCGGCCTCGCCGGCACGCAGACCCTGACGCTGTTCGACAAGCTCCCCGAGGTGCTGAAGGTCGACACCCCCATGGAGCAGTCGACCATCTACGCGACCGCTCCCGACGGGAACCCGATCGCGCTCGCCTCGTTCTACGAGCAGAACCGCGTGCCGGTCACGTACGAGCAGATCTCTCCCGTGCTCTACGACGCGATCCTCTCCAGCGAGGACAAGAACTTCTACAGCCACGGGGGTGTCAACCTCGGAGCCACGGTCAGCGCCGTGATCGACAACCTCAAGGGCACGTCATCCCGCGGCGCATCGACGATCAGCCAGCAGTTCGTGAAGAACGTGCTGATCCAGCGGTGCGAGCAGGAGGTCGACACGGCCTCGGAGACGTACTCCGAAGAACTCCAGGCCTGCTGGGAGAACGCCACTCAGGCCGAGGGAACCGAGGGCATCCAGCGCAAGCTGCAGGAGATGCGCTACGCGATCCAGATCGAGAAGGACTACTCGAAGAACGACATCCTGCTCGGCTACCTGAACATCGCGAACTTCGGCGGCACCGTCTACGGCATCGAAGCCGCGGCGCGCTACTACTTCTCGACCACCGCCGCGAACCTCACGGTCGCGCAGGCGGCGACTCTCGCCGGGATCGTGCAGAACCCGAACACCTACCGCATCGACCGCGGCGACGAAGGCACCTACACGACAGAGGACGGCGTCGCCCACAACACCGCCTCCGACGGCTACAAAGACACGCTGGTGCGTCGCACCTACGTGCTCGACCGCATGCTGGCCAACGGCAAGATCACCCAGGCGCAGTACGACGAGGCCTCGGCCTCTCCGATCCAGCCCGCGGTCACGCAGCCGGTGCAGGGATGCCAGGCCGCCGGTCGCAACGCCTACTTCTGCCAGTACGTGAAGTCGATCGTCGAGAACGACCCGGCCTTTGGCGAGACCGACCAGGACCGCCGCGACCTGCTGCGCCGCGGTGGACTGAAGATCTACACCACGATGGACTTCCGCATCCAGGACCCGGCCGCCGAGAAGATGGCCGAGGTGGTTCCCGCCAACTACGACAACCAGTTCTTCGGCGCAGCCGGGGTGTCGATCGAGGTCGGCACCGGTCGCGTGCTCTCGATCACGCAGAACACGCAGTTCCTCGAGACCCCGACCGAGGACCAGGCGTTCAGCTCGCTCGTCTTCGCCGGAGACCAGAAGAACGGCCGCTCCGGCGGCTTCCCCGTGGGATCGACCTACAAGCTGTTCACCCTGATCGACTGGCTCGAGAAGGGGCACTCGGTCAACGAGGTGCTCAACGGCCGCGTGCAGACCAACATGAAGTTCAAGGACTCCTGCAGCGGGAGCACTCCGACGGCGAACACCAAGGAGATCGGCAACTTCGGCGGCAACCAGGGCTACACCAACTCGGTGATGGACTTCACGGCGCAGTCGCTGAACAGCGGGTACTTCGCGATGGCGTCGAAGCTCGACCTGTGCGACATCAACAAGGTCGCCGACCGGATGGGCGTCACCCTCGCCAATGGAGACAAGACGACCGACAGCAACGTGCCGTTCGACGTCCTCGGGCCGGAGGCCATCTCGCCGCTCGCCATGGCGAACGCCTACGCGACCGTCGCCAGCGGCGGCACGTACTGCACGCCCAAGGCGATCGACCGCGTGGTGGGTCCGGACGGCGCAGACCGTCCGCTCCCCGCGTCGTCCTGCACGCCCGGCGTGATCACCCCCGAGGTGGCCGCCACGACGGCGTACGCGCTGCAGGGCGTGATGACGGGCGGCGGTACGGGATCGCGGGCGAACCCGTACGACGGCACCCCGCTGATCGGCAAGACCGGCACGCACAACCGCGACCAGACGATGATGATCGAGTCGAGCACCAAGGTCACCACCGCAGTGTGGGTCGGCCGCCACTTCGGCCAGGCCGACATCTATCAGAAGCGCTCCAACGGCTACGCGCTCAACGAGATGCGCTACCCGCTCGCCGAGACCGCGCAGGCGGCCGCCAATGAGGCATACGGCGGGGACCGGTTCCCGGACCCCGACAACTCGCTCACGCGTCGCGTGCTGACGAATGTGCCTTCGGTCGTCGGCATGACGGTCGACGACGCCACCTCCACGCTCGAGAGCTCCGGCTTCTCGGTGGTCGTCGGCGCTCCGGTCGACAGCGACCAGGCAACAAACATCGTCGCCGCGCAGGATCCCTCTGGCCAGACCGCCGGCGGCGGCACCGTCACGATCTCACCGAGTAACGGGCAGGGCACGACGGTGCCCGACGTCACCGGCCAGGCACCCACCGCGGCTGGCGCCGCACTCTTGGGAGCGGGGTTCTCGTCGGTCGACTTCGCCGGGTCGTGCAACGCCTCCGGCGCGAAGGTGAAGGCCACGGATCCGCCCGCCGGCACCGCAGCGAACAAGTCGCGGAAGATCTCGGTGGCCTGTTGACCACGAGACGATCTTCGGCTCACCCGGCCCTCATCGCGCTCGGCGCGGTGGGGGCCGCGGGCGTCGCCGCCGCGGTCTGGGGCATCGGCATCGAGCGCTACCTCTTCACGGTGCGTGAAGTCACCGCTCCCGCGCTTGCGCCCGGCTCCGCACCCATTCGCGTCCTGCACCTGTCGGATGCCCATATGGCTCCCTGGCAGCATCGCAAGCAGGACTGGCTGGCCTCTCTCGCACAGCTGAAGCCCGACGTGATCGTGAACACCGGCGACAACCTCGGCCACGAGAACGGGCTCGAGGGAATCCGCCGCGCGTTCGAACCTCTCGCCGGAATCCCCGGGGTCTTCGTGCACGGGTCCAATGACGTCGCTGCCCCATCGCCGCGCAATCCTCTGCTCTATTTCTCGGGGCCGTCGAAGAAGCACCGCGCGCCCGAACTGCTCGACACCGCGGCCATGGACCGGTTCTTCACCGACGATCTCGGGTGGACGGGCCTCAACAACGCCGCCGCGCGACTGAACATCGCCGGCAACACCGTCGACCTGTTCGGCGTCAACGACGCGCACCGCGACTGGGATCGGCTCGACGTGCTGCCAGATGCGATCACGGACCTCGGCCCGCGCGCCGAGGACATATCGGTGCTCGGCGTCACGCACGCGCCCTACCAGCGCGTGCTGAACGGCTTCATCGACCTCGGGGCAGACGCCATCCTCGGCGGCCACACGCACGGCGGCCAGGTCTGCATCCCCGGATACGGCGCGTTGGTCGCGAACTGTGACATTCCGCTCAAGCAGGCCAAGGGCCTCAGCACCTGGACGCACAGCGGTCGCAGCGTGCCGCTCAACGTCAGCGCCGGGTGCGGCCACTCGATCTACGCGCCCGTGCGCTTCGCGTGCCGCCCCGAGGCGACGCTGCTCACGCTGACCGCGCGGGACTGAGCCTCGATTCGGCGCTCCGGCGTTTTCCCTGTAGACTCGGAGGGTTGCAAACGGGGTGTGGCGCAGCTTGGTAGCGCGCTTCGTTCGGGACGAAGAGGTCGCAGGTTCAAATCCTGTCACCCCGACCAGTGACACCGGAAGGCCGCCCCGAGGGGCGGCCTTCTCTGTATCGGCATGGCCACGAAAGGGAAGGCATGAGCCCTCTGCTCCCTCCTCCGCGGCGCTTCACGCGCGGCTGGGCGCTCGGTCTCGGCATCCCGTTCCTCACCGGCCTCGCTCTGCTGACGCTGACGCCCGAACGCATCGAGGAGTCGATGCCGAATCTGCTCGATACCGTGCTCGGCCTCGCTCACGGACTCGGTGCGGAGTCACTCGACTTCACGCGCCTCGAGATCCTCGCGAACGTCCTCGTGTTCGTACCGATCGGGATCCTCGCATTCCTGCTGCTCCCCCGCCGCGTCTGGCCCGTGGCGCTGCTGATCGGCCCGGCGATGTCGGTCACGATCGAGCTCGCGCAGCGTTTCGCGCTCCCCCACCGTGCCGCGACCGTCACCGACGTCGTCGCCAACTCCGCCGGCGCGACCGCCGGTGTGATCGTCGCCGTGCTGTGCACGCTCCTGTTCGCGCCGCGCGCGGCCCGGCATCCATCTCCTACCCTGGAGTCATCATGACAGCACCTGCCCTCGTCGCCTTCGACCTCGACGACACCCTCGCCCCCTCGAAGGGAGCGATCGACCCCCGCATCGCCGATCTGCTGCGCGCGCTGCTGCGCTCGGTCGAGGTGGCCATCATCTCGGGCGGCAACGAGACGCAGTTCCGCACCCAGGTGATCGCGCAGCTCGGCGACGCCGATGCCGATGACCTGTCCCGCCTGCACCTGCTGCCCACCTGCGGCACCCGCTATCTGCGCCACGACGGCGAGGGCTTCACACAGATCTACGCGCATGATCTGACCGACGCGCAGAAGAGCGCGGCGCTCACGGCCCTGCGCGAAGAGGCGGAGCGGCTGGGCCTGTGGGAAGCCGAGCCGTGGGGCGACATCCTCGAGGACCGCGGCTCGCAGATCACGTTCTCGGCGCTGGGTCAGCGTGCCCCCCGCGAGGCGAAGCACGCATGGGACCCCTCGGGTGCGAAGCGCGGTGCTCTGCGGGACGCCGTCGCCGCGCGGCTGCCCGAGCTCGAGGTGCGCTCCGGCGGCTCGACCTCGATCGACATCACCCAGGCCGGCATCGACAAGGCCTTCGGCATGCGCGAGCTGGCCGCGCGCACGGGAATCGCTCTCGAGTCGATGCTCTTCTACGGTGATCGTCTCGACGAGGGCGGCAACGACTACCCCGTGCTCGCGCTGGGGGTGCCCTCGGTGGCCGTCGAGGGCTGGGAAGACACCGCAGACAAGCTCGACGAGCTGCTCAAGACGCTCTGAGACGACCACGCTCTGACCACCACGCTCTGACCACCACGCTCTGACCACCACGCTCTGAGACGACACGAGCTGGACAGACGACGCCGCGGCCCACTCTCGTGCGAGCGGGCCGCGGCGTCGTCGGAGATCAGACCGTGCGGGCTTCTTCTGCCGCGCGCGACACGGGCACCAGGCGCGTGAGCTGCGTGACATGCCCCGGCTCGAGCTCGGCGAGCGAAGCGACGCCCAGCAGGCGCATCGTGCGCTCGATCTCGGTGCGCAGGATGGTGATCGTGCGGTCCACACCCTGACGACCGCCCGCCATGAGGCCGTAGAGGTACGCGCGTCCGATGAGCGTGAAGTCGGCGCCGAGCGCGACGGCTGCGACGATGTCGGCACCGTTCAGGATGCCGGTGTCGATCATGACGGTGAAGTCGTCGCCGACCGCGCGGCGCACCTCGGGCAGCAGGTGGAACGGGATCGGGGCCCGGTCGAGCTGACGACCGCCGTGGTTCGAGAGCACGATGCCATCGACGCCGGCGTCGCGCAGACGCACCGAGTCCTCGACGTTCTGCACTCCCTTGATCACGATCTTGCCGGGCCAGATGTCGCGGATGACGGCGAGGTCGTCGTAGCTGATCGTCGGATCCATCGCGGCATCCAGCAGCTCGCCGACCGTGCCTCCGGTGGTGCTCAGCGAGGCGAACTCGAGCTTCGGCGTCGTCAGGAAGTCGTACCACCACCACGGCCGCGGGATCGCGTTGATGATCGTGCCCAGCGTCAACTGCGGCGGGATGCTGAACCCGTTGCGCTTGTCGCGCAGACGCGCACCCGCGACGGGGGTGTCGACGGTGAACTGCAGGGTATCGAATCCGGCAGCGGCGGCACGGCGCGTGAGCTCGTAAGAGATCTCGCGATCACGCATCACATAGAGCTGGAACCAGTCGCGGCCGGGCGTGGTCGCCTTCGGCTCGCTCAGAGTCGCCTCGCGCACGCCCTCGATCGAGGTCGTGCCGAGCGTCGACAGGGTGAACGGGATGCCGGCGGCGGCTGCCGCACCCGCCCCCGCGATCTCGCCCTCGGTCTGCATCAGACGCGTGAAGCCGGTCGGCGCGATGCCGAAGGGCAGGGCAGAGGGTCCGCCGAGGATCTCGACGCTCGTGTCGACATCAGGCGCGGGGCGCAGGATGCCGGGGTGGAACTCCACATCCTGGAAAGCCTGCCGGGCGCGCGTCAGCGACAGCTCGCCCTCGGCGGCACCGTCGGTGTAGTCGAACGCGGCCTTGGGCGTGCGGCGCTTCGCGATCGACCGCAGATCGTCGATCGTGAGAGCGGCGTCGAGGCGGCGTTTGCGGCCGTTGAGCTCGGGCTTCTTGAACTTCATCAGCTCGAGGAGTTCGGCGGGGTTGGGAACCTGGCGCTGGACCATGGTGTTCCTCTCAGTCGTGATCGCGGGTCTGGCGATCGGAGTGGTCGTGGAGGTCGGAGTGGGCGTGATCGGAGTGCTCGGAGCGTGTGTCCCCGGCGCTGCCGCGGGTCAGGCCGGCGTCGGCGTAGTAGCCGGTGATATGCGCGTGCACGAGATCGCGGGCAGTGTCGGGGTCGGCGTCGTCGATCGCCGCGATCAGGGCATGGTGCTCGGCGCGCAGACGCGCGGCCATGGCCTGCCAGTCGGGGATCGCCGCGACGCCGGCCTGCACGTAGGACTCGATCGACGAGCGCAGCCCCGCCATCATGGCGGCGATCACGACGTTGCCGCTCGACTCCGCGAGGGAGAGGTGCAGCTGCGCGTCGAGGGCCAGGAACTCGGACGGCGTCAGGTCGACGGCATCCATCGCTCGGAGCAGCTGATGCGCGCGCTCGGTGTCGCGGTGCTCTGCGGACGCGATGGTGCTCACGACCGCCGCCTCGAGCACGAGCCGCGTCTGCATCACGTCGTCGAGCGGGAAGCCCTGTGCGGCCACCTGGAGGCGGAGCAGCTCAGACATGCCACCCGTCGGAGTGGCGATCACGATCGCGCCCGACTGCGGCCCCGAGCCCGTGGCGGTGCGGATGAGGCCCAGCACCTCGAGCACGCGGAACGCCTCGCGCACGCTCGAGCGCCCGACTCCGAGGGACGTGGCCAGATCGCGTTCGGAGGGAAGTCGATCACCCGGTCCGAGGCGACCCTCGAGGAGGTCGCGTTCGATGTGCTCGAGAACGAGGCGCCAGGCGCGCGCCGGCTGCTCGGTCATTCGGCCTCCTGTGGTCTGACCACACAGTAGCGCGTGTGGTCAGACCACGCAAGCGCGCCAGGTACGGCTCCCCCACGATGCGGCACGAGGCGCGGCGCGTGGGACGTGGAGGGATGCCGCGGGCGGTCAGCCCAGGCGGCCGCCGGACTCCTCGAGGTAGCACGTGCCGCAGAGCGACTCGTACGTGGTGAGCTCGGGCGCGGCCGATCCGCTCGCACCCTCGTCGATCGCGACCTGGTCACCGTCGAACACGAACCGACCGCCGATGACGCGACCGTTGAACACGGCCTTCCGCCCGCAGCGGCAGATCGTCTTGAGCTCCTCGAGCGAGTGCGCGATGGCCAGCAGCCGCGCCGAGCCCGGGAAGGCGTGGGTGCGGAAGTCGTTCCGGATGCCGTATGCCATCACCGGGATGCCGTCCTCGATCGCGATACGGAACAGATCATCCACCTGCTCAGGCGTCAGGAACTGCGCCTCGTCGATCAAGAGGCACGCGACATCCGTGGGCCCGCTGGGCAGAAGCTCCTGCTCGGCCGAGCGCCGCACACGCTCGCGGTGCGCGGCGAACAGGGCGCGGGCGTCGTCATCCGGAGCGATCAGGAAGTCCACGCCACGGGTGACTCCGAGCCGACTCGAGATCTCGGCGGCACCCTTGGTGTCGATCGCGGGCTTGGCCAGCAACACGTGCTGGCCCCGCTCCTCATAGTTGTACGCGGCCTGCAGCAGAGCGGTGGACTTGCCCGAATTCATCGCGCCGTAGCGGAAGTAGAGCTTCGCCACCGAGACCTCAGCGGTTGATGCCGAGCGTGGCGGCGGTCTGCGCCTTCGACTGCTCCGCGAGCGCGGGATCGACGTTCAGCTGCTGCCCGAACGTCGGGATCAGCTCGTGCAGCTCCGGCTCCCAGCGCGGGAAGTCCTCGGGGAAGCACTTCTTGAGCAGGCTGAGCATGATCGGCACCGCCGTCGATGCGCCGGGAGAGGCGCCGAGCAGTCCCGCGATCGACCCGTCGGCCGCCGAGACGACCTCGGTGCCGAACTGCAGCACGCCGCCCTTCTTTGGGTCCTTCTTCATCACCTGAGCGCGCTGACCGGCGTCGATGAGAGTCCAGTCCTCGTCCTCGGCCGTCGGCATGAACGTGCGGAGGCTGTCGACCTTCTTGGCGTGATTCTTCATCAGCTCGCCGACGAGGTACGTGATGAGGTCGGGGTTCTTCACCGCCACCTGCAGCATGGGGATCAGGTTGTGTGGACGCACCTGCGACACGATGTCGAACATCGAGCCCTGCTTCAGGAACTTGGGGCTGAACGTCGCGAACGGACCGAACATCAGCGACGCCTCGCCGCCGACGACGCGGGTGTCGAGGTGCGGAACCGACATCGGCGGCGCACCGACCGAGGCCTGCGAGTAGACCTTCGCCTGGTGCTGGGCGACGACCTTCGGGTTCGTGGTCTTGAGGAACTGTCCGCCGATCGGGAAGACGCCGTACCCCTTGATCTCGGGGATGCCGGAGCGCTGCAGCAGCTTGAGCGCCCATCCACCGGCGCCGACGAAGACGAACCGCGCCTTGACATCGTTGGGGGTGAGGCCGAGGCTGTTGCGGTACTTGACCAGCCAGGTGCCGTCCTTCTGCTTCTTCAGGCTGCGGACCTCGTGGTTGGTGCGCAGATCGACACCCGACGAGGTCAGGTGGTTGAAGAGCTGATGCGTCAGCGCACCGAAGTCGACATCGGTGCCCGCCGGCACGCGCGTGGCGGCGAAGGGTTCGCCCTTCAGGCGCTTCTGCATGAGCAGCGGGGCCCACTTGTTGATGACCCGGGAGTCCTCGCTGTACTCGATCCCCGCGAACAGCGGCTGCTTCTTCAGCACCTCGTAGCGATCACGGAGGTACGCGACGTCTTTCTCGCCGCGCACGAACGTCATGTGCGGGGTCGCGTTGATGAAGGTCGACGGCTCGTCGAGCACACCCTTCTCGACGAGCGACGACCAGAACTGACGGCTCTGCTGGAACTGCTCGTTGATCGAGACGGCCTTCGCCGGATCGAGCGGCCCGTCGCCCTGCGGCATGTAGTTGAGCTCGCAGAGGGCGGCGTGACCGGTGCCCGCATTGTTCCACGGGTTCGAACTCTCCTGGGCCACATCGGAGAGTCGCTCGAAGGCGACGATCTTCCAATCCGGCTGCAATTCGTGCAGCAGGGTACCCAGGGTGGCGCTCATGATGCCACCACCGATCAAGACGACATCGACGGTTTCGGTCACCAGAACAGTCTAGTTCGCGGGCACGCCACCCCGGACCATGTGGCGAGGTCTGATCAGACCGCGGCGACCAGACGCTCGGCGAGAATCTCGGCGATCTGCACGGCGTTGAGCGCGGCGCCCTTGCGCAGGTTGTCGTTGCTGATGAACAGCACGAGCCCCTTACCCTCGGGAGCGGACTGATCGGCGCGGATGCGGCCGACGAAGCTCGGGTCCTTGCCCGCGGCATTCAGGGGCGTGGGGACCTCGTCGAGCACGACACCGGGAGCCGCGCTCAGGACCTCACGTGCACGCTCGGGGGTGATGTCGCCCGAGAACTCGACGTTGATCGAGAGCGAATGCCCCGTGAACACCGGCACGCGCACGCACGTGCCCGCGACGCGGAGCCCCGGCAGTTCGAGGATCTTGCGGCTCTCGTTGCGGAGCTTCTTCTCTTCGTCAGTCTCATTGTCGCCGTCGTCGACGAGGTTGCCCGCGAACGGGATCACGTCGAAGGCGATCGGCGCGACGTACTTCTCGGGCTTCGGGAAGTCGATGGCCGAGCCGTCGTGCACGAGACGCAACGTGTCACCCTCGGCGAGCACGCCCTCGATCTGACCGAGCAGCTCCTGAGCCCCAGCGAGACCCGAACCCGAGACCGCCTGGTAGGTCGACACGATGAGACGCTCGAGGCCGGCCTCGGCATCCAGGGCCTTGAGCACCGGCATCGCCGCCATCGTGGTGCAGTTCGGGTTGGCGATGATGCCCTTCGGGCGCTCGTCAATCGCGTGCGGGTTGACCTCGCTGACGACCAGAGGGACCTCGGGGTCCATGCGCCAGGCGCTGGAGTTGTCGACCACGACCGCGCCGGCCTCGGCGAAGCGCGGGGCGTACGCGCGGCTGGCGGTGGCGCCCGCCGAGAAGAGGGCGACATCGATGCCGGCGGGATCGGCGGTCTCGACGTCTTCGACGACGATGTCCACTCCCCCGTAGGTGATGGACGTGCCGGCGGACCGCGACGACGAGAACAGGCGCAGCTCGCGGATCGGGAACGACCGCTCCGCGAGAATCTCGCGCATCACCGTGCCCACCTGGCCGGTGGCGCCGACGATGGCGACGGAGATTCCTGAATCGGAGATGCGGGTCATGATGTTCCTTGGCGTCGTGCAGTACTGCGTACGAGGCGGCAGGCGCGGCGTCGGGGTGCGGATGCCACGCCTGGCGCCGATGTCAGGGTGTGGGTGAGTCTACCGTGCCGTGAGGTCAGCGGCCGGTGCCGGCGTGGATGGTGGCCTCGACCTCGCCGTCGAGCCCGTACGCGGTGTGCACGGTGCGGGCGGCCGCGGCGAGGTCGTCGCCGCGCAGCACCACCGAGATGCGGATCTCGGACGTCGAGATCATCTCGATGTTGATGCCGCTGTCGGACAGCGCCTCGAACAGCGTCGCCGACACCCCGGAGTGGGTGCGCATGCCGGCGCCCACCACGGACAGCTTGCCGATCTGGTCGTCGTGCACGAGGTTCTGGAAGCCGACCTCGATCTGCTCGCCGGCCAGCGCCTTGAGGGCAGCCGCGGCATCCGCCTTCGGAACCGTGAACGAGATGTCGGTGCGTCCTGTCGCCGAGACGTTCTGCACGATCATGTCGACGTTGGCACCCGACTTCGCGACGATCTTGAAGATCTCCGCCGCCTTGCCCGGAACGTCGGGAACACCCGACACGGTGATCTTGGCCTGGCTGAAGTCGGTGGCGACGCCCGCGACGATCGGTTCTTCCATGACTGCTCCCTCGGCTTCGCGCGGGTTGTTCATACCCTCGCCCAGAACGTATGTGCCCTCGGACGACGAGAACGTCGAACGGGCGTGGATGAGGACGCCGTGACGGCGGGCGTACTCGACGGCGCGGATGTACAGCACCTTGGCGCCGTTGGCTGCGAGCTCGAGCATCTCCTCGCTGGAGACGTGATCGAGCTTCTGCGCCTTCGGGATCACGCGGGGATCGGCGGTGTAGATGCCGTCGACGTCGCTGTAGATCTCGCAGACATCCGCGTCGAGGGCTGCGGCCAGCGCCACCGCCGTCGTGTCGGAGCCGCCGCGGCCGAGCGTCGTGATGTCGCGGGTGTCGCGGTTGAAGCCCTGGAACCCGGCGACGATGACGATCGCGCCCTCGTCGAGCGCCTCGCGCAGGCGCACGGGCGTCACATCGACGATGCGTGCCGCGCCGTGCTGAGAATCGGTGATCATGCCCGCCTGGCTGCCCGTGAACGAGCGCGCCTCGAAGCCCATCGAGTGGATCGCCATCGCGAGGAGCGCCATCGAGATGCGCTCACCGCTGGACAGGAGCATGTCGAGCTCGCGGGGCGCGGGAATCGGCGCCACCTCGTTCGCGAGATCGAGAAGCTCGTCGGTCGTGTCGCCCATCGCGCTGACGGCCACCACCACGTCGTGACCGGCACGACGTGTGTCGACGATGCGCTTGGCGACGCGCTTGATGCTCTCTGCGTCGGCGACGGATGAGCCGCCGTACTTCTGCACGATGAGGGCCACGTTCACTCCCGGGGATGTCGGGCGGATCCGCCCTCGCTCATTCTACGATCGCCGGGTATGCCGTGTTGCGCATGTGTCGGGGGCGGGGGTGGGGGGGCGGTCGCGCTGTCTGGTTTCGCCGAGTGCACGGGGTCGCGTCGAGTGCACGGGAAGATCGCGCGCAGAAGCCGTGCACTCGGCAGCAGGCCGTGCACTCGGGGAAGGGGACGGGGGCGGCGCGCGGCGCGGGGCGGCGCGGGGCGCGGCGCGGGGCGGCGCGGGCGCGGCGCGGCGCGGCGCGGCGCGGGGCCGCGTCAGGGGGTGGGGCCGAGGGGGACGGATGCCGTCGGACGGAGGCGTCCGCCGGTGGCGGCGAACCAGCATCCGACGATGACGAGCGGGAAGCCCAGCAGGAGTCCGGGCGTGATCGGCTCGGACAGCACGATGGCACCCAGGACGATCGCCACGATCGGATTCACGTAGGTGAACAGCGGCGCGCGCACAGGGCCGACCTCGCGGATCAGCGCGAAGAACGCCAGGAACGCCACGGCGGTGCAGATGACGGCGAGAGCCAGGAGCGCGAGCGTGGACGGGACCGACGGCAGCTCGTTTTGGGTCAGCAGGCCGAACGGCAGGTAGAGGATGCCGATCATCAGCAGCGAGAGCGTGATGGTGCCGAGAGAGGGGACGTCGGTGAGCTTGCGCGCCACGATGAACGGCGCGATGGCGTACAGCACCGCGACGAGAAGCACCTCTCCCGCCGCGAGGAGGCTGACCTCGCCGCCGAAGAGCCCGGGGCCGGCGACCACGACGGCGACACCGGCGAATCCGACCAGGAGTCCGATCGCGCGGACCGGCCGGAGCACGCCGCGGTCGCCGCTTCCGAGGGCGATCAGCGCGGCGAAGAGGGGCACCGTGGCGACGAGCAGGCCCGTCATGCCGGAGGGCAGCGTGATCTCGGCGTGCCCCAGCAGCAGGAAGGGCCCCGCCATCTCGATCAGGCCGAAAACGAGGATCCACGGCCAGTGCTTCAGGGCTGCACGCAGCGCGCCGTTGCGCAACGCGAACGGCAACAGCAGAAGAGCCGCGATCAGCGTACGACCGGCCACGATGGCCGGCGGGGAAATCGTCTCGACGGCGATGCTGATGAACAGGTACGGCACGCCCCACAGCAGAGCCATCGCCCCGAAGAGCAGCCAACCGCGCCGGGAGAAGCCGGCCTGTGCGTTCACCTCAGCACCGCGGGACCAGGGCT
Organism: Microbacterium sp. PI-SA-G; assembly: GCF_057215335.1. NCBI lineage: Bacteria > Bacillati > Actinomycetota > Actinomycetes > Micrococcales > Microbacteriaceae > Microbacterium > Microbacterium sp. PI-SA-G. The sequence continues at coordinate 3,265,833 of NZ_CM170103.1, read as the reverse complement.
GAGGCGCGCGGTCACAGGACGCGCCGCCCCTCGAACGCCCGCCCGAGGGTGACCTCGTCGGCGTACTCGAGGTCTCCGCCGACCGGGAGCCCGGACGCCAGGCGGGAGACCGTGATCTGCATGGTGGTGAGGAGACGGCTGAGATAGCTCGCGGTCGCCTCACCCTCGAGGTTGGGGTTGGTCGCCAGGATGACCTCTTGCACGGTGCCGTCGGCGAGACGCGTCATCAGCTGCGCGATGCGCAGGTTGTCGGGGCCGATGCCCGCGATCGGACTGATCACTCCGCCGAGCACGTGATACAGCCCGCGGAACTCTCGGGTGCGCTCGATCGCTGCGACGTCTTTGGCGTCTTCGACGACGCAGATCAGCTCAGCGTTGCGGCGGGGGTCGCGGCAGATCACACAGCGCTCCTGCTCGGCCACGTTGCCGCAGATCTCGCAGAAGCGCACGCGCTGGCGGATCTCGGACAGCAGCTCGGCCAGACGCGCCACGTCGAACGTGGGCGTCTGCAGGATGTGGAACGTGATGCGCTGGGCAGACTTCGGCCCGATGCCGGGGAGTCGACCGAACTCGTCGATCAGTTCCTGAACGATTCCGTCGTACATCAGGCGAACCTCGTCGGGGGCTCATAGGGCTCTTCGCGCACGAACGTCGCACCGAGCACCTGGCGGATCACTGCTTCTCCGTACCGCTGCACGCCGCCCGCGGTGGGGGCGCGCTCGCTCATCACCGGCGCGGACGCACGCGGCGCCGGGGCAGCCTGCGGTGCGGCGGCGCGAGGGGAGGTCTGGGCGGCCGGGGCTGCCTTCTCGGCCACGCTGGTCGTGGCGGCCGCGGCCGGGCGTCGGTCTGCTGCTGCTCCCCGCGGCCCGGACGAGCCGGCCGAACCACTCGGCGGCGCAGGCTCGTAGGCGGGATCGTACGGCGGCTCGTCGTCGAAGTCGGGAGCGTCGTCGTCACTCGGCAGCGGCGGCTCTGCGGTATCGACCGCGCCGTCGTGCGGAGGAACAGGTGCGGATGCTGCCGCCTCGACCTCTTCGGGTTCGTCGTCGACCGCGAGTGGCGCGCTGGGCGCAGGGGGTGCGTCCTCGCCCGCGGGAATCGTGGCGACCGCCCACTCCGTCACCGTGGGCGCGGACGCGGAAGGGCCCTGCGTCTGAGGACGAGCGGATGCGGCGGGCGCGGAGCGCTGGCTTGCGGTGTCGTTCGACGAGCCCTGACCGCGGGCCGGGGCACCAGTGGCCGCGCTGCGCGGGGATGAGTCCTTCGGAGCGGCTAAGTTCTTCGTCGGAGCCTCGGGGGCGCGGCCGGAACCGGCGGCGGGCAGCGGCGCGGGAAGGTACTTCACGCGCACCCCGAGCTCCTGTTCGATCGCCGTGCGGAGGTGGTCGGAGGTGCCGGAACCGGGCGTGGTGCCCTTGAACTTGCCGACGTCGTGCTGGCTGGCGAAGCCGAGGGTCAGCACCTCGGTCTCGGTGTCGTACGCGAGCGGCTGCACCGTGGTGACCACGAGCCACGACGTGCGGCTGATGTTCTCGAGACGCGTGAGGACGCTCGGCCATGCGGCGGTGAGTCGGGCGAACGTCACCGGCCCCGACGGCACCGGCGCCGGCGGGGTTGCCGGTTCGGCAGGCATTGCGGATTCGGAGGCGGCTGCGGGTTCAGAAACGAGTGCGGGCGTCGACTCTGCCGCGGGTGCCACTCCAGGGACAGCAGCCGGAGCCGCACCCGGGGCGGGCGCCGGTGCGGGCGCCGAAGGCATGCGCTCGGGGGCGGACATGGTGGGAACGCCGACCGGAGACGCGACGGCGCCCGGCACGGGAGCAGCCTCCGCTGCGGCCTTGGCGGCGGACAGCACGCGCGCCACCATGAGCTCCAGGTGCAGGCGGGGCGAGGTGGCACCCGACATGTCGTCGAGGGCGGCGCTGACGACGTCGGCCGTGCGCGAGAGCCGCGCGGCGCCGAACGCCTCGGCCTGCCCGCGCATGCGGTCGAGCTCGTCTTCGGCCACGCCCCGGAGCACGGCGGAGGCCCCGCTGCCGACCGCGGCGATCACGATCAGGTCGCGGAGGCGTTCGAGCAGGTCATCGACGAAGCGACGCGGGTCCTGCCCGGTCTGCACGACACGGTCGATCGCGGGGAAGGCAGCGGCGGCATCGGCGACGGCGAGCGCATCGACGATCTCGTCGAGCAGGGCTCCGTGGGTGTAGCCGAGGAGCGCGACCGCACGGGCGTACCCGACCGTGACGGTGGCCGAACCCGCGGGCGCGTCGGAGCCCGCGATCAGCTGGTCGAGCAGCGACAGTGTGTCTCGCGGGGAGCCGCCGCCGGCACGGACGACGAGCGGAAGCACGCCGCGCTCGACGACGACGCCCTCTTCGGTGCACAGCTTCTCGACGTACTCGAGCATCGCGGCCGGAGGCACCAGCCGGAACGGGTAGTGGTGCGTGCGGGACCGGATGGTGCCGAGGACCTTCTCGGGCTCGGTCGTCGCGAAGATGAACTTCACGTGCTCGGGAGGCTCTTCGACGAGCTTCAGCAGCGCGTTGAATCCCTGCGGCGTGACCATGTGGGCCTCGTCGAGGATGAAGATCTTGTACCGGTCGCGGCTGGGCGCGAAGGTCGCGCGCTCGCGCAGGTCTCGAGCGTCGTCGACACCGTTGTGGCTGGCGGCGTCGATCTCGACCACGTCGAGCGACCCTCCGCCGGCGCGAGCGAGCTCGACGCAGCTGGGGCAGGTGCCGCAGGGGACGTCGGTCGGCCCCTCGGCGCAGTTGAGGCAGCGGGCGAGGATGCGAGCAGAGGTGGTCTTGCCGCACCCGCGCGGACCGGAGAACAGATAGGCGTGGCCGACCCGGTCGCCGCGCAGCGCCGTCATGAGCGGATCGGTCACCTGGGACTGCCCGATCATCTCGCCGAACGTCTCGGGGCGGTAGCGGCGATAGAGGGCTGTGGTCACGAGTCCAGCCTACGGCGTGCCACCGACGTTCCGGCGGGGCCGGTCAGCTGACCGGCTCGATCACCGGAATCGCTGTGGTGATCACCGGAACCGAGGCCGACAGCCGCGTGCCGTCGTCGCGGATCGCGTCGGCGAACGGACGCAGCGACGGGCGCCCGGGGATCAGCGGACCCTGATCCGCCAGCGGAACCACCACGACCTCGTCGACCGTGGCGATGTAGGCCTCGTCCCGCACCGAGAACGGCACCGGTGCGCCGGAGCTCACCCGCACACGCAGCTCGTCGGCCGTGATCGTGACCTGCATCGCCGCCCCCTGCCACTGCAGCGGGAACGACAGCGACGGCCAGTCCGCGGGCAGACGCGGATCGAAGCTGAGCTCGCCCGCGTAGTCACGCATGCCGCCGAAGCCGCACACCAGAGCCGTCCAGACGCCACCGGCGGAGGCCACGTGCACGCCGTCCGCCGCGTTGTGGTGCAGGTCGTGCAGGTCGACGAACAGCGACTGCGTGAAGTACTCCAGCGCGAGGTCCTGGTAGCCGACCTCGGCCGCGAGGATCGACTGCACCACGGCAGACAGGGTGGAATCGCCGGTGGTCAGCGGGTCGTAGTAGTCGAAGTCCGCACGCTTCTCCTCGGGCGAGAAGTGGTTGCCCTGCAGGAACAGCGCCAGCACGACATCCGCCTGCTTGAGCACCTGGAACCGGTAGATCACCAGCGGGTGGAAGTGCAGCAGCAGCGGTCGCTGCGAGTCGGGCGTGTGCGCCAGATCCCACACCTCGCGCTCGAGGAACAGCGAGTCCTGCGGGTGGATGCCCAGCGACTCGCTGTAGGGGATGAACATGGCCTCGGCGGCCCGCTCCCAGGCCTCGGCCTCGCCGTCGCCGAGCCCCGTGCGCTCCACGAGCTGCGCGTAATCCTCGGGGTGGGTCTCGGCGATCTCGCGGACGATGCGTGCGGCGTAGCGCAGGTTGTAGCGCGCCATCACGTTCGTGTAGAGGTTGTCGTTCACCACCGTCGTGTACTCGTCGGGTCCGGTCACGCCGTGGATGTGGAAGGTCTGGATGCCGTCGCCGACCCCGACCTCCTCGACCAGGCGCGAGCTGCGCCAGAACCCGAGCGTCGCCCACAGGCGTGCGGTCTCGACCGCGACGTCCGCACCCTCGCGGCGCAGGAACTCCTCGTCGCCCGTGGCCCGCACGTACTTGCCCAGCGCGAAGCTCACGTCGGCGTTGATGTGGTACTGCGCGGTGCCGGCGGCGTAGTACGCCGATGCTTCTTCGCCGTTGATCGTGCGCCACGGGAACAATGCCCCGGCCTCGTTGAGCTGCGCCGCGCGGCGACGGGCCGCGGGGAGCATGTGCACGCGGGCCCGCAGGGCGTTGCGCGCCCACTGCGGTGACGTGTACGTGAGGAACGGGAGCACGTAGATCTCGGTGTCCCAGAAGTAGTGTCCGCTGTAGCCCGACCCCGACACGCCCTTGGCGGGAACACCGGTGCCGTCTGCCCGGGCGGACGCCTGTGCCAGCTGGAACAGGCACCAGCGCGTGGCCTGCTGCAGCTCGTCGCGCTCGCCGATCTGCACGTCGCTGCGCTCCCAGAACGCGCTGAGCCACGCCTCCTGGCGGCGGAACTGCGTCTCGATGCCCTCGACGGCCACGCGGTCGAGCGACCGGCGGCAGCGGTCGACCAGTTCGCGCGGGGGCACGCCGCGGGAGGTGTGGTAGCTGACGAGCTTCGTGATGCTGATGGGGACGCCGGCCTTCGCCTGCACCCGGAACACGTTCTTGGCGATGTCGGCCTCGACGAGAGCGCGGGCGCTGTAGTCGTTCTCGGTCTCGATGATGTGATCGGCGACGACGGCCACCGTCATCCCCGAGTCGGCGACCTGGTACGACAGTGCGGAGCGCAGGCCGTCCTGCCAGTGCTCCGCGGGCTCGAGCACACGGTCGGCGATCTTCTCGGCCTTGCGCGGATCGAACCCGCCGGCCTTCGCGGCGGCGGGAGTGCCGGCGTACACGCCAGCGCCGTCCTGGCGGTTGAGCAGCTGGCAGCTGATGGTGACGGGGGCGTCGGAGTTCTCGACGACCACTTCGAGACGGAGGATCGCGAGGTGGCGCTCCTCGAAGCTCACGATGCGCTCGTCGCGGATGCGCACGCGCTTGCCCGAGGGGGTCTCCCACACGACGATGCGCTCGAGGACACCGGTCTGCATGTCGAGCGTGCGGCGGTACTCGCGCACGTCGGCGACGTCGAACGACATCGGCTCGTCGTCGACGTACACGCGCATGACCTTTGCGTCGGGCGCGTTGACGATGGTCTGGCCGACCTCGGCGAAGCCGTAGGCCTGCTCGGCGTGGTGGATGGTCCAGGTCTCGTGCAGCCCGTTGATGAAGGTGCCGTGCTCATGCGCACCGCGGCCCTCGATGTGGTTGCCGCGCAGGCCGAGGTAGCCGTTGCCGATGGAGAACAGCGTCTCGCCGACGCCCTCCTCCGAGTAACGCGTCTCGATCAGACGCCACGGGTCGACGGGGAAACGGTCGCGGTCGATCACTTCGACTCCCTCTGGTCGCTCAGTACGTCGCATGCGGACTCCGTGGTGTCGTTCGAAAGGTGCGGGAGGAAGGAGGAGAGGTCGTCGACGACGACGGTGGCGCCGGCGGCGCGCAGCGCCTCGGGACCGGCGCCGCGGTCGACGCCGACCACGGTCGCGAACCCGGCGGCGGACGCCGAGGCGACTCCGGACGTGGCGTCCTCGAAGGCGATGCTGCGCGCCGGGTCGACGCCGAGGTCGATGCCGCCCTGGCGGAACATGTCGGCCGCGGGCTTGGAAGCCAGACCGTCACGCTCGGCGACGACGCCGTCGACCACGACGCGGAAGTACGAGCGCAGGCCGGCGGTGGCGAGCACCTCTTCGGCGTTCTTCGAGCTGGAGACCACGCCGAGCGGGATCCCCGCCGCATGCAGGCGCTCGACCACGGCGAGCGACCCGGGGTACGCGGCGATGCCCTCGGCGCGGAGGGCCGAGGAGAACGCCGCGTTCTTGCGGTTGCCGATGCCGCAGATCGTCTCGGCCTCGGGGGCGTCGTCGACATCGCCCCACGGGATCTCGACGTTGCGGCTGTGCAGCAGGCTGGCGACGCCGTCGTAGCGCTTCTTGCCGTCGACGTAGTCGAAGTAATCGGCGTCGGTGTATGCCGGGGTGAGTCCCCACTGCGCGAAGACCTCGTCGAACACGAGCTTCCAGGCGCGCATGTGCACCTCGGCGGTCGGCGTCAGCACGCCGTCGAGGTCGAAGAGCACGCCGTCCGTGGCGAGCAGATCGGGCAGGGTTTCGGGCACAGAAGCCTCCAGGAGAAGGGGCGAGGGGAGTTCGGCACCTCTCCGTGCCACTGTGCAACTGTAGTTGGCGATCGCGCTCGGCGGGAACCCCCGGGACCAGTGCGTGTCGACGGTGCGAGGGCGGCTCGGGTTCAGAGCAGTGCGGCGGTCTGCCGTGCGATCTGGAGCTCCTCGTTCGTCGGCACCACGAGCACCGTCACGCGCGAGTCGTCGGTCGAGATGCGACGGATGCCGCGCCCCCGCTCCTCGTTGCGCGCGTGGTCGATCCCGATGCCGGCGAAACCGAGCGTGGCCAGGGCTTCTGCGCGCACACGGGGAGCGTTCTCGCCCACACCGGCGGTGAACGAGATGACGTCGACGCCGCCGAGCTGCGCGATGTACGCGCCGGCGTAGGCGCGCAGCCGGTGCACGTACACGTCGAAGGCGAGCGTCGCCGCCTCCTCCCCCGCGTCGACGCCGGCGAGGATGTCTCGCATGTCGCTGCGACCGGCGAGCCCCTTCAATCCGCTGCGCGTGTTGAGCAGGGCGTCGAGGTCGTTGATCGAGAGGCCTGCGCGACGCGACAGGTGCAGGAGCGCTGCCGGGTCGAGGTCGCCCGAGCGCGTGCCCATCACGAGCCCCTCCAGCGGGGTGAGGCCCATCGAGGTCTCGACCGATCGCCCGCCGTCGATCGCTGTGACGGAGGCGCCGTTGCCCAGATGGAAGACCAACTGGCGGAGCGAGCCGAGATCGCGCTCGAGGAAGGCCGCGGCGGACTCGCTGACGAACTGGTGGCTCGTGCCGTGGAAGCCGTAGCGACGCACCCGATGCGCTCGGGCGAGTTCGGCGTCGATCGCGTAGGTGTACGCGGCCGCCGGAAGCGTCTGGTGGAACGCGGTGTCGAAGACCGCAACGTGGGGAACCCCGCGGAAGACCGACTTCGCGGCGAGGATCCCGGCGAGGTTCGCCGGGTTGTGCAGCGGCGCGAGCACCGAGAGCTCCTCGATCTGGCGCTCCACGTCGGCATCGATGGGCGTCGGGGCGTAGAAGCGCGCGCCGCCGTGCACGACGCGGTGTCCGACCGCGACGGGCGGATGCTGCTCGAGCGACGGACCGTGGGCGGCGAACTGCTCGAGCATGACCGCGAACGCCGCATGATGGTCGGGGATGTCGCGATCGTCGCTGTAGGTGGCATCGAGCATCGTGGGCGCGGCATCCGCCGCCCGCTCAGGACGAACGGTGTGTGCGGCTGTACTGCCGCCCTGACCGATCCGCTCGATGAGCCCCGATGCCAGCTCATGCTCGTCGTCGACATCGAGCAGGCTGTACTTCAGCGACGACGATCCGCTGTTGATGACGAGGATCGCGCTCATGCCGTCTCTCCCTGCGCCTGGATCGCGGTGATGGCGACCGTGTTCACGATGTCGTCGACGAGCGCCCCGCGGGACAGGTCGTTGATCGGCTTGTTGAGCCCCTGCAGCACCGGGCCGATGGCCACCGCACCTGCGGAGCGCTGCACGGCCTTGTAGGTGTTGTTGCCGGTGTTGAGATCCGGGAACACGAAGACCGTCGCCCGACCGGCCACCGCGGAGTCGGGCAGCTTCGCCTTGGCGACCGCGGCATCCGCTGCCGCGTCGTACTGGATCGGTCCCTCGACGAGCAGCTCCGGGGCGCGTTCACGCACGAGCGCCGTGGCCTCGCGCACCTTCTCGACGTCGGCGCCCGACCCGGATTCCCCCGTGGAGTACGACAGCATCGCCACGCGAGGCTCGATCCCGAACTGGGTCGCCGTGGCCGCCGACGACACCGCGATGTCGGCCAGCTGCACGCTCGTCGGATCCGGGATCACGGCGCAGTCGCCGTAGACGAGCACGCGGTCGGCGAGTGCCATCAGGAACACGCTGGAGACGACGTTCACGCCCGGCTTCGTCTTGATGATCTCGAACGACGGCCGGATCGTGTGCGCGGTGGTGTGGGCTGCACCCGAGACCATGCCGTCGGCGAGCCCCAGGTGCACCATCATGGTGCCGAAGTACGACACGTCGGTCACGGTGTCGGCCGCCTGCGCGAGCGTGATGCCCTTGTGGGCGCGCAGCCGGGCGTACTCGGCCGCGAATCGCTCCACCAACTCGGGGTCGGTGGGACTGATCACCTGCGCCGCCGAGATGTCGACGCCGAGCTCGGTCGCGCGTGCCCGCACCGCCGCTTCGTCGCCGAGGATCGTCAGGTCGGCGACCTCGCGTGCGATCAGCGTGGCTGCGGCGCGCAGGATGCGGTCGTCGTCGCCCTCCGGGAGCACGATGCGACGGCGGTCAGCGCGCGCCCGCTCGATCAGTCCGTACTCGAACATCAGCGGGGTGACCACCCGCGACTCCGCCAGGCCGAGCTGCGTTGTGAGTTCGGCGATGTCGACGTGCGTCTGGAACAGGCCCAGCGCGCGGTCGTACCGCGCGCGCGACTCGGGTGAGATGCGTCCGCGGGCACCCATCACCCGCACGGCGGTGTCGTAGGTGCCGAGGTCGGTCGCGATGATCGGCACCGTCGACGAGAAGCCGTCGAGCAGGCGCACGATGGGCTCGGGAAGAGGGAAGGGGCCGTTGAGGATGATGCCGGCCACACGCGGGAACGTGCCCGACGCATCGGCGAGCAGGGTCGCCAGCAGCACCTCGGTGCGGTCGGCGGGGATCACCACGACCGCCTCCTCGGTGAGCCGCGGCAGCACGTTCACCATCGACATGCCCGCCACGACGATCGACAGCGCCTCGCGGCCGAGCCGGTCGGCATCGCCCTTGATCAGGCGTCCGTCGACCGCTGTCAGGATGCCGCGGATCGACGGCGCCACCAGCATCCGATCCTCGGGCATCGCCCACACCGGTGTGTCTCTGTCGGGGCGCACCGCGCGCACCGACTCGACGATCTCGCCGAGCACTGTCGGGTCGGCCCGGTTGACGATCACGGCGAAGAGCTCCGCGCGCTCCTCGTCGAGCTCGGCGAGCGCGAGCGCGGCGATCTGGCCGACCGCCGACGGCACACGGGCCGTCGTGGTGCCGAGCTGCTCGGCCTGGCGCTGCTGGTCGCGGCCGCTGAGCACGAGCAGCACGGGCACGCCGAGGTTCGCCGCGATGCGGGCGTTGTAGCCGAGTTCGGCCGGGCTCGCGACGTCGGTGTAGTCGCTGCCGATGATCACCACGGCGTCGCACTGCGCCTCGACGGCCTTGAACCGGGCGACGATCGTCGACAGGGCCTGGTCGGGATCCGAGCGCACGTCGTCGTAGGTGACGCCGATGCAGTCCTCGTAGTCGAGATGCACGCCGTCGTGGGCGAGCAGGAGCTCGAGCACTTCGTCGCGTTCCGAGACCGACCGGGCGATCGGGCGGAAGACGCCGACGCGCGGACTCACGCGCATCAGAGCGTCGAGCACGCCGAGCGCGATCGTGGACTTGCCTGTATGGCCTTCGGCCGAGGTGATGTAGATGCTCCGTGCCACGCGTCCAGCTTAGGCGCACCTCACCGGGAGTCAGCAGGATGCGGAGAGCGCATCGACCACGGCGACGGCATCCGCCTCGTAGCGGGTGTAGTAGTCGCGGTCGGTGTTGATCTGTACGCGGTGGATGGCGTGCGAGCGCTCCAGCGTCGGCCAGTCGGGCGACCTCGCGAGGCGCGTGAAGAACAGCCCGGCCGAGATGGCGGGGTCCATCCGCTCCTCGATGCTCCCCCACCAGGACTGCTGCTGGAACAGCCCGATGCTGCTCGTGCGCGTGCCGTCCGGGTTGGTGACGCCGTTGGTCTCCCAGTCGCCGTAGTCGATGTTGTTCAGGCTGCTCTCGCCCATCGCGGTCATCACCCCGAGGATCTGCGCGTCACGCCCGAGTCCGAGAGCGGATGCCGCCTGCATGATCGTCGCGGCGTTCTCGAGCTGCTCGCCGCTCCACCCCGCGATGCCGGCGGCCGGGTAGGTGGCGGGGTCGGCCGCGCACACCACGACCGAATCATGCGCGAGGCTGAGCGCACGAGCACGGCGACGCCGACCACGCCGGCGACCACGGCGGTGGCGATGAGGGTGCGCCGCAGCATCCGTCGCCGTTTCAGCCGCAGAGCCGCCCGGGCGCGCGCCCCCGGCTTGCGGCGCGCTGGTGACTTCGTGCGGCGCTTCGACCCCTGCGGCCGGCGCCGCGTGGTCGACGACCGAGTGGTCATGACGAGGTGATCCGACGCCGGCCGGCGAAGGCCGCGAGGCCGCCGCCGATCGCGCCGAACAGATGGCCCTGCCACGAGATGCCCTCGCGCACGCCGACGACTCCGGCGAGCATGGATGCGCCGTAGAGCGAGATCACGATCACGGCCACCACGGCGTAGAGGATGCGGTGCGACACCCGACCCGGCGCGAAGACGCGCAGCACGACGTAGCCGAAGTACCCGAAGACCAGACCCGACGCTCCGACGGTGAGCGTGCCCGGAGCGTTCACCAGCCAGGTGCCGATGCCGCCGACCACCGCGATCATCGCGGTCACGGCCCAGAACCGACGCGCGCCCTCGACGGCGACCAGACAGCCCAGGACGAGGAACGGGACGGAGTTCGCGATCAGATGGGCCCAGCTGCTGTGCAGCAGCGGCGAGACGACGATTCCGGCGAGACCCGCCGGATCCCACGAGCGCAGCCCGAACCCCGAGAACGACCCGGGGAGCACGGCATCCGCCAGTTGGATGACCCACATGAGAGCGAGGAGGGCGACCGGGGCGAGGAAACGACCGAACGGCGTCGAGCGGCGGGATTCGGCGGGAGTGGTCACGTCACGATCCTCGCAGTGCCGCCCCGGAGGACGCTGAAAAAGAAAGTGACCCTCCGCGCACCCAGCAGAGCCCGGTTACCCTTGCTGCGTTTCCGCCCTGGGGGAATTGGCCTGGATGCCGCCACGCGGAGAGCCGTCACCCATCCTAACCGACGGTGCGGGATGGTTCGAATCGACCGCTCGCACGGACTCCGCCTTCAGGGGAAGCTGCCAGAGCCGCGCAGCCCCACGCAGGTTACGATCGAGTAACGCGCACGGATGCGCCACCGCGAGAGGGAACCATGCCAGAGAACTCCCCCCAGATCACCACCGAGCAGTTCGCCGCGCAGACCGCGGCGATCCTCGGGTCGGTCGGCCGAGTGATCGACGGGAAGCCCGACGCGGTGCGCAGCGCGCTGGTGTGCCTGCTCGCCGAAGGACACCTGCTCATCGAGGACGTCCCCGGCGTCGGCAAGACGATGCTGGCGCGGGCGCTCGCGGCCAGCGTCGACGCGACGGTCCGCCGCATCCAGTTCACGCCCGACCTGCTGCCCGGCGACATCACCGGCGTCTCGGTGTACAACCCCGTCGATCGGGAGTTCGAGTTCAAGCGCGGTGCGGTCTTCGCCCACATCGTGATCGCCGACGAGATCAACCGCTCCTCCCCGAAGACCCAGTCCGCACTGCTCGAGGCGATGGAGGAGGGGCAGGTCACCGTCGACGGCTCGACCCACATGCTGCCCGAGCCGTTCCTGGTGGTCGCCACGCAGAACCCGCTCGAGATGGAGGGCACCTACGCGCTGCCCGAGGCGCAGCGCGACCGCTTCATGATGCGCATCTCGATGGGATACCCGGATGCCGCGGCCGAGGCGCTCATGCTGCGCCAGCGCGACGTGGTCAACCCGCTCAGCGGAGTCACCCCGGTGGCGGACGCCGCCTCCATCTCCCGACTCATCGCCTGGGCGCGGTCCGTGCACGTCGCTCCCGCCCTCGAGGACTACACGGTCGCTCTCGCGCAGGCCACCCGCGCGGACCCGAACCTGCATTTGGGTGCGAGCCCGCGGGCCACGCTGCAGCTGATCCGCGCCGCCAAGGTGTGGGCGGCCCTCGACGGACGCGACTACGTGATCCCCGACGACGTCACCGCGCTGCTGATCCCGGTGTTCGCACATCGGCTGCTCCCCGCACGGGGTGCGCATCGCGCCGGCGCCCAGCCGATCGAGGCCGCGCTCACCCAGATCATCGAGCGGGTGCGCGTGCCCGTGGCCACCCGGTCCTGATCCGCCGACCATGCGACGACGTCGAGCTCTCACCGTCCGAGGCGCCGGTGCGCTGATCGCCGCGGTGGGCTGCGTGGTCGCCGCGAACCTGGTCGGCGCACCGGTGCTGATTTACATCGGTCTGCTCCTGGCTCTGCTCACGGCGTTCTCGCTTGTCGTGGTGCGGCTCCCCCGACGATCCGGCACGGTCTCGCGGCAGATCTCGACCGACCTGCTGACGGTCGCCGAGACCTCGCGGGTGACGCTGCGCTTCGCGCTGCGGTCGATCCGGATCCCGCACGGGCTCTGGCACGACGTGCTGCCCGACGCCGTGACCGGTGACTCGAGCGGGGAGTATCCGCCCGAGTCGGGCCAGCTGAGCTACCTGATCACGGGTGTGCGGCGGGGGGTCTGGCCCATCGGTCCGCTGATGCTCCGCACCGTCGACCCGTTCGGACTCGCGCAAAGGGAGCAGGCGTTCGGCGAGCAGCGCACGGTCACCGTGGTGCCCGAGGTGTTCGCGCTCTCGGCGTTGACCGTCAAGCTCGGCGCGGCCGGCGGCACCGCGCACACCTCGTCGACCCGGCTCGGCCAGGGCAGCGACAACCTCTCCCCGCGCCGGTACGTCTCGGGCGACTCGATGCGCCGCATCCACTGGCGAGCCACCGCGCACCGCGGTCAACTCATGGTGCGTCAGGAGGAAGAGGAATCCAGTCCCGACGCCCTCGTCGTGCTCGACCGCGGCATCGCGCGGTGGGGCGACACCGGAGACGCCGAGGATCCCGGGTTCGAGGCCGCCGTCTCGTTGTGCGCGTCGACGGCGATCCACCTCGCCGACGAGGGCTACGGTGTCGACGTGATCGACAGCGCCGGCGTGCTCCTGGGAGCGCTCCGCGGCCGCGAGGACGACCGCGACGGACTGCTGGTCGCCCTCGCGATGGCAGCGCCGCGCGGCGAGGCGCGTGACCTCGCGACGCTGGTCGGCGGCACGCCGCCCGGACCACTGATCTACATCACCGGACGCATCGACGAAGAGGACGCCGCGCTGCTGCGCCCCTCGGGCGCCGCCTCCCCGATGCTGTTCGCCACCGAACCGCTCGCCGGGGCGGCCGCGGCCGCACAGCGCCAGGGATGGTCGGTCACCACTCTCGGCGACGACATCGCCGAGGCGTGGGAGGACGCGCTTCCCGAGCGCACCGTCGGAGCCAGCGATGTTCCGCGCTGAGCGGGGGCGGGCGCCGCGCACGCTCGCACGCCCCGCACGTATCCCCTGGCATCGGGAGCGCGAGGAGCCGGATGCCGTGATCGCGCCGGCCATGCTCGCGCTCGTCGCCGGGCTCGTCGCGATGTGGCCGTACACTTCGGTGATCGCGCCGGGCGCCTGGTCGTTCGTCGTGATCGCGGTGATCATCGCCACCGCCGCGACCGGTCTGCTGATGCGTCTGGCCCTCCGTCGGCGCCGAGCCTGGATCCGCGAGATCGTCACGTTCGTGGTGCAGCTGGCCGTCGCGGTGGCCGCGGTGACCCAGCTCGTCGCCGGCGACACCGCGTTCCTCGGCCTGTTCCCGACCTCGACCACCGTGTCGGTGTTCAGCACGCTCGCCGTCTCGGCCGGGGAGCAGATCGCGCTCGGCTCGGCGCCGCTGGCCGCGTCGACGGCGCTCGCCGCCGCACTCGGGCTCGGCTTCGCGCTGGTCGCGCTGCTGATCGATCAGCTCATCGCCGCGCGCTCCGCCGTCCTGACGACAGTGCTCGTCGGGGTGGTGGGCGCGATCCCGATGATCGCCACCCTGGGCGACACGCACGTGGTGTGGTTCGTCGCGTTCGGTGTGCTCGCCGTCATCCTCTTCCGCTACACCGCGCAGCGGCATTCGCTGGCTCCGCGCCGGTCATCGGTGGCACTCGCGGCGGGCGTGGCGGTGGCAGCCCTCGCGGCCACCGTCGTCGTCGCGCCCGCGCTGCCCGTCGCCACCGGCCTCGCCGGGACCGGAGTGGGCACCACGGTCGACGCCTCGCTGCGCCTGGGTGACGATCTGCGCCAACCCAACCCGGTCGAAGTGCTGACCGTCGCGACCGAGAGCGAGGTCGCGCCGTACCTGCGCCTGACCACCCTGTCGCAGTTCAACGGTCGCGTGTGGCAGCCCGACCGCGGCGACCTGAACCGGCAGAGCGACGGCTTCGGCGCACCGGACTGGACCCCCGAGATCACCACCGAGGAGCAGAGCACCTCCATCCGGGTGCTGCGCATGTCGAGCTCGTGGCTGCCGGTGCCGTACCCCGCCACCCGCGTGCAGGGCGTGTCGGGCGCCTGGCGGGTCCTGCCCGAGAACCGCACTCTCGTGTCGCGCAACGAGGATGCCGCGGGCAACGACTACACCGTCACCGCGACCAGCGTGGCTCCGACGCTCGAGCAGATCCGCGGCCTCGACGCCGCGTCGGCCGAGATCGACCCCGACGTGCGCGATCTTCCCGATGTGATCGGAGACCTCGCGACCGAGGTGACCGCCGAGGAGTCCACCGACTACGACCGGCTCGTGGCGCTGCAGAGCTGGTTCCGCTCCTCGTTCTCCTACTCGCTCGAGACTCCGGTGGACGAAGGGTTCGACGGCACCGGGGCTGACGCGGTCGCGCGCTTCCTCGATGTGCGATCGGGCTACTGCGTGCACTTCGCCGGCGCCTTCGCCCTGATGGCGCAGAGCCTCGACATGCAGACCCGCATCGTGGTCGGCTACCTCCCCGGTGCGCTGACGACCGAGAGGCGCGGCGACGAATCGATCTTCTCGGTCACCAGCGACCAGCTGCACTCCTGGCCCGAGGTGCTGTTCCCCGGCGTCGGCTGGGTGCCGTTCGAGCCCACCGCCTCGCTGGGAGTGCCGACCGCGTTCGCGCAGGCGACGACCACGCCCGGCGGCGGCGACAGCGGCCCCTCAGACCCGGCTCCCTCCGTGGCCCCGCAGGCCGAGCAGACGACCAACCCCGAGCTGGACCGAGGAGACGCAGGCGACAACAGCTCCACAGCCGGCGAGCTGCGCCAGCTGGATCCCGCCCCCATCGTCTGGACGGTCGCCGGCATCCTCGCCCTGCTGCTGATCCCCGCGGCGATCCGACGCATCGAGCGCGAGCTGCGGCTGCGGCGAGCGCGGACCGGCGATGCGGCCGCCGCCTGGGCCGAGCTGCGCGACACCCTGATCGACCTGCAGCTGCCCGTCTCAGACGCCGACACACCCCGGGTGCGCGGTGCGACGCTCACCCAGCAGTACGGGGTCGACGACGACGCGGTGAGAGTGCTCGTCTCGGCGATCGAACGGGCGAACTACGCGCGCACGGGGACGGTCGACGACGATCTCTCGGGGGCGCTGCGCGCCGTGATCGGAGGGATGCTGCGCCGCAGCGACCGTCTCACCCAGGCGCAGGCGCTGCTGGTGCCGCGCTCGCTGTTCGTGGTGCGCGGGCGCAGCGCTGCGGCGCTGGGCTGAGCTGAGCTGAGCTGAGCTGAGCTAAGCTGAGCTGAGCTGAGCTGCGCTGTCAGCTCACGCCGCTGCGTGGGCGGGGCAGGCGACGCTCTCGCAGTCTGCGCACACCACCGACTGCACGCGACACGCGAGATCGGGGCAGTTCGCGGTGCGCTTGGTCGGGGTGCCGCATCCGACGCAGTGTCCGACCACTGCGGCATGGTCGGAGAAGTCGATCGACCCGCGCTTGTCGAACACGTACAGCGATCCCTCCCAGAGTCCGTCGTCACCGTACTGCTCGCCGTAGCGGACGATGCCCCCCTCGAGCTGGTACACCTCGCCGAAGCCGCGAGCCGTCATCAGACTCGACAGCACCTCGCAGCGGATGCCGCCGGTGCAGTAGGTCACGACCGGCTTGCCCTTCAGATCGTCGTACTCGCCCGAGTCGAGCAGTCGCACGAAGTCGCGGGTGGTCTCGGTGTCGGGCACCACCGCGTCGCGGAAGCGGCCGATCTGCGCCTCGAGCGCGTTGCGCCCGTCGAAGAACACCACGTCGTCGCCCCGCTCCTGCACGAGCTCATGCAGTTGCTCGGGCGTGAGCCGGGTACCCCCGCCGACCACGCCGTTCTCGTCGACGCGCAGCTCGCCGGGCGCCCCGAATGACACGATCTCGTCGCGGACCTTCACGCTCAGCTTGGGGAAGTCGAGGCTGCGGCCCTCGGCGTCGAGGCCGGTCCCCTCGCTCCACTTGACGTCGGCGTTCGCGAACGGCGGGTACGAGCGGAACGACCGCAGCCACTTCTTCACGGCGCGCACGTCGCCGCCGAGCGTGCCGTTGATTCCGTCCTTCGACAGCAGGATCCGGCCACGGAGGCCCAGCGCCTCGCCCAGGTCGCGCTGCCACAGGCGGATCGCCTCGGGGTCGGCGAGCGGAGCGAAGGCGTAGAAGAGCACGATCTTGGGGGTTGCCACCCAGGGATCTTACGTCGTCTCTCGGCGCCGATCCGAACTGCCGGTGGCGCGGGCCGGGGCCGTCACCTCACATCACGCTTCAGGAACGAGACTCCTCCGGCCCCGAGAGCGACCAGCACCCAGCCAGCCGTCACCCACATCGCCAGGGCGGGGTCGAGGCGAGCCTCCGGCGGGATCCCCGCGGCGACGACGTCGAACCCCACCGCCTGCAGCATCACGAGCGGTGGCAGGTAGACGGCACCGGAGCTCCAGAACATCGCGAGAAGCAGGGCCGCGCTCATCGACATCGACGCGACGAAGAGCGCCACGAGATGGGCCTGCACGACGATCCCGATCCCCAATCCCCAGAGACCCGCCACGGCACCGAACGCGAGCGTGGGTCCGACGGCTGACCACTCCACCGGCACCCCGCCCACGCAGACGGTCAGCGCGACATGGCCACCCACCGCCCCGGCGAGCGCCACGATCGCCCCACCGACAGCGGAGGCCGGCACTCTGGCGGTGAAGATCGCCCACCGGGGCTGCACCGTCAGACGCTGGGCGATCACGCCGTCGCGCCGGTCGATGGTGTAGCGGAAAGAGCCGTAGACGGCGGCGAGAACGGCTGCGTATGTCGCGAGCACGACGCGGAACGACCCGACGAACTCGGCACGGACGGCGTCCGGCGCATCTCGGAGCTCGGGCGGAACACTCGTCGCCAACGAGAGCGACAGCACGAACGCCGCCAGCGCGACGCCGAGCAGAACGACATCGCCCGTGACGATGCGTGCCTGCGCCCGAAAGGCCTGACCGATCACGCGGCTCCCCGGCGTCCCCGGAGCCAGGCGATCACGACCAGAGCGACAGTCCACACCACTCCTACTCCGAGCGCGGGCGCGAACTCGAGCAGATGACCCCCGTATCCCGGCACCCCCAGCGCGGCGATGGCGAGCCCGGGCGAGAACTTCGCCACCTCCGGTGCCGTGCGCAACAACGCGAACTCCACGACCATCGGCAGGACGAGCACGATGGCGGCCGTCACGTAGTAGTTACGGGTGATCCACCCGATCGACACTCCGATGAGTGCGCCGAGAACCGCACCGATCAGCGCCCCGGCGTATACCTGCCCGGCCCCGCGCGTGAGATCGAGTGTCAGCCCGTTCTGGACCAGCAGGACGAAGACGCCCACGGTCCAGAGAACGAAGACGCCCACGGACAACACGACCGCGACGACCACCCCCGCGACGAGCTTCCCCCAGAAGGCTCGACCGAAGCCGAGTGCGGTGAGCGTCCTGTCCATCGACCCGTAGTAGAACTCGCGGGTGACGGCGTAAGAACCGACGAACGCCGCGGAGATGACGGACCAGGCGAGCGGCTCCAGAAGACGCGCGGTGGCGGTGGCGGAATCGACACCGGCGAGATCGAAGCGCGAGCCGTCGGAGAAGAGGACGAAGGCGGGCATGAGGAGAGCGATGAGATAGACCGCCAGCACGGACAGCCCGCTCACCGAACGCAGCACTTCACTGCGGATCACCGTGCTCATGCGGATGCTCCTTTCACGAGATCGAAGTACTTGCTCTCGAGGGAGTCGCCGTCGTCGGTGACGAGGTCGCGTAGCTTTCCCGCGAAGAGGGCACGCTGCTTGATCACGACGACCTCATCGACGAACTGCTCCAGTTCGGCCAGCTGATGGCTGGAGACCAGCACGGTGCCGCCGCGTTCAGCGAAGCCGCCCAGGAATCGGCGCAGCCAGCGGATGCCGTCGGGGTCGAGCCCGTTCGCCGGCTCGTCCAGGATGAGCGTGCGGGGTGAACCGACGAGGGCGGTGGCCAACCCGAGCCTCTGGGCCATTCCCGTCGAGAACGTCTTCACGCGGCGACGCGCATCCGCGGCGAGCCCCACCTCGTCGAGCACCTCGTCGACACGGCTGGGCGGTGCTCCCGCCGCAAGTCGGGAGATCTCGACGTGTCGTCTCGCCGTGATGCCCAGCTCGAAGCCGAAGCCGTCCATGTGGACACCGACGTGCGATGCCGGGTTGTCGAGTGCGGAGAACGGCACCCCGTCGATGAGGCTGGCGCCGCTGGTCGGCGCGAGCAGGCCGACGATGGCTCGCAGCGTCGTCGACTTTCCCGCGCCGTTCGGACCCAAGAGCCCGACGATCGACCCGCGCGGCACGACGAATGACAGGTCCTCGACGGCGGTGCGTCGGCCGTACCTCTTCGTGAGTCCTCGGACTTCGATCGCGTGGTCGTTCATTCTCATTCGCTTCCTTCTCTCTCAGAATTCGACAGTGGCAGCGCCGCGCCCGTCGCCCAGAGCGTCTCCCAGAGCGTTCTCGAGCCGAGCTCGATGCGCGCCAGCCCCGTGGAGGGTGGATCGTCGGTCGCCTCGGAGACATCCACCCCGGCGACGATCACCGCTGGCACCGACACCCCGTCGGCCGTCACGGGGAAGAGCGCATCGAGTGGGACCGTCGTCGATCTCGGTCGCTGCGGCTGCACAGTTCCCTCGCCGACGTGTGAATTCGCAAGGATGCCGTTGCTCATCAGCACGACGTGGGCACCCGGGGGTATGTGCGCGTCGGTGTTCTCTGCTGCGCTCACGATCACCACCCGGTCGCCGCGAGTGCAGAAGCCGTACGTCGCCGTCCGGGGCACGGGGATGAGCACCCCGGCGATGGCGACGCTCGCCACCAGTGCGGCGCAGACGATGGCGAACCGCAGCCGCGAGACCCCCGATCGACGCACGCGTCGCAGGGACCTCGCCAGAAGCACGATGCCGACCACGATGACGACGACTTCCAGCGCAACCACGAGGAGGCCGAGAATCGGTCCTCCCCCGGCGAGCGCGTGAGCGGTGCGGGCCACGGCGAACACGACCAGCACGACCGGGGCGATGAGGCTGGCGAGACCGAACGGCACGCTCCACCACCTGTTCAGGTCTTTGCTCATCCGTCGTCCGCCGAACAGGAGGCTGGTCAGGAAGCTCGCGGCATCCCGTATCGCCCGTACTCGAAGGTTCGGTTCATCGAGCGCGCTCATGAGTGCGATGTACCCGTCGAATCGCACGAACGGGATGAGGTTGATCAGAACGATGCCGCTGCACGAGAGCGCGAGCAGCAACAGCATCGCGTGGACCGTCGGGTGAGGGAAAGCGAGCGCGGCGAGAAGCGCCACGGCTGCGATGACAGCATGCACGGCCGGGCCGGCCAGGGCGACGGCGACGCGTTGGCGTCGCCTTGCAAGACGCCAGCCGTCTGTCACGTCGACGAAGAATGCCGGAGTCAGGTAGAAGAGCATGAAGCCCGCCCGGCGAGGCCTTCCGCCGAACCGAGTGAGCGTGAGTCCATGGGCGACCTCGTGAAGAAGGGTCGTCAGCGAAAGCACGGCGACCACGATCATGAGGCCGACCACGGGGACCGGCCCGGTGAGGACGTTCAGAAGATCTCTCGCCTGAACCGTGGCCGCCAGGAGCCCCAGCAGGAGGAGCACACCGACCGAGACCAGAACCAGGCGGTACGGCAGCCGGACGGTCATGCGATCCAGGCGACGGAAGATTCCCGGGGCACGAAGCGTCGCGATCTGCACGGTGAAGGGCGGTCGATAGGCCAGTCGGCCGGGCGGGAGCTTCGTGTCGCCCGCCAGGAGGCCGCTGGCGCGGAAGCGCTCGACGAGGTGGCAGAACGTCTCCCACGATTCGGATGCAGCGAAGCGCAGGTGCAGGTCTCGCAGCGCGGTCTCGCCGTTCATCGCCGTCAACAGGTCGACGACTGTTCGCGAGACCCTCGACGACGGCACGTCATGGACCATCGTGATCCAGACAGCGTCATCGGGCACCTTCTCGAAGGTGACGCCGGAAGCGAGATGAGGACGCGCGTCGGCGGCGAGCGGACTCTCACGCGAGGTTCGGCGGCGTGGCGAACTAGTCGGAGGCATCGTCATCCGCCACCTCCCGCGATTCCGCCCGCGATGTCGTGAGGAGAAGGATCTCCACTCCGCTGCTCGTCCGCACCGGAGACACGGCAGGTTCCGTGAACCCGGCCTCGACCAGCTCTCTCGCGATCACGTCGTGGCGGAGCACCTGCAGGCGGCTCGTGAGCACGGTCACCTCTTCGCCGTCTGCGATGTCGGACGCACGGACCCAGTTGACGACCCGCGCTGAACCGCCGTCTTCGAGCTGTTGCGCGAACAGGTAGATCTCTTCGCCGCCGGGTGCCGGAACTCTGATCTCCTGGTCCCTCGATACCGCGAGTTCGTCGGCCGAGACGCCGCCGGCGACGGTGAAGGCGAACACGGCGCCCGGAGCAAGGTGACGGAGCACCGTCGCGTAGAGACGTGACCGCCCCCCGCGATTGAGCAACGTGATGGATGTCGCGCCGATGATGATGAGTCCGAACAGGCGGCCCAGGGAGAAGTCGCGCATGTCCGCGACCACGCACTCGAGCGCCGAATGCGCGGGCAATGCCCGACGAAGATGAGACAGCATGTCGTCGGAGAGATCGATCGCGGTGACGTGTCTGCCCGATCTCACCAGCGGAATCGTCAGTCTCCCCCCACCCGCGGCGATATCGAGGATGGGATCCGCGGCCTCTCGCGCGAGCGCCAGCATCTCGCGGATCTCGGCTCGGTCGCAACCGACCAGTCGCTCGTAGAAGTCGGTGCCGACTCCGGCGTACAGGTCTTGCGCCCGGGCGATCGCGCCGACGCTGGCGAGTCGCGTCGATATCGCGTCGGTGATCAGTTCTGACAACTGCCCGTCTCCTCTCCGCAGTGGTCGATGGGGTGCGCGCGCGGGATGTTCGCGCGCACCCCACCGGTCAGGTTGCGATCGCTGCCGCGCCGCCGATGATGAGAATGATGTAGCTGGCGTGCTCCCACCATTCGAGTGGGGCGTCGATCTGTTCGAGTTCCATGAACTCCAGCGAGGTTGTGTGCAATCTGCACCTCCTTCGTCGATGTCAGGTGCGCGGCGCGCTTCAGGTCAGCGCAAGAATCCCGATGATGACGCCCACGGCAAAGCCGCGAATATAGTCATCTGTGTCGTTCAGGGCCTCCATGGCCTCGAGTTCTGTGAACTCGAGTGTCGGCATTGTGGAGTGCATCTTCACCTCCTCCCCTTCGTTTCGAGCGACCTGAGATCAGGTCGCGGCCGCTGCGCCGATCCCAATGAGAATCAGCGCACTCGACACGCCTCGATAGAAGCTCTCCCAACTGGGGGCCTCCATCGTGTCCAGCTCGTGGAACTGGATTCTGTTTTCATCCTTCTCGTCCATTCAATTCACCTCCCTCGCCATGAACACCGGAGGTCGGCGCTCGCGCCTGACCTGCTCAGGACTCCATGAGGATTCACGGAGCACATCTCGGAAGTCTTCTGCGACGAGCCCGGAAAGCATCGGGCGATGATTTCCCCATGCGCTCTCGGTGGCCGCGGAGATGCGGTCGATGTCTTTACCCGACGGTCGCGACGGACGCGGTATCTGCCAGCGGTCGATGAGCGCGGCGATACCGGCGGGCGGATCCAGAGGCAGAGACATCCCGCCCGCAGCCTGAGTCCAGAAGTCCTCCAGGCTCTCCCGGTCTCCCCAGCGCACATCGCCCGAGCAGATCCGGCCCCACACCCCGGCGATGATCGCCGCCGTGGCGATCATCTTGCGGACCTCCAGCAGAAACGCCACCTCGTTCGCTACGTACCAGTGCCGTGCACTGTACGGGTCCGGTCCGCGCAGCGCCGCGCTGCGCTGGGTTGCGGCGCTCAGCCGCGCGAGACGCAGCCTTCCTGCCGACGAATCCACGTCACGACTGACCGCGGCGAGAAGCGCCTTCCCGAGCGTGATGGCGTCTTGTCTCTGTCTCGTGCTGCTGTGCGCACTCGTCGACGCGCCCGCCAGACGAAGGAATGCCTCCAGTGCGCCCTCCCTGACCGCCGCGGGAGTGAGCGTCGCCAGCGCGCTCGGATCGATGATCGCGTGGCGTGGCCGGAGGGCGAGCCCCACGAGCAGCCGGTAGCCGCGGTCGTTCTTGAGAACCCCCACGCTGTTCGTCTCCGACGAGGTGCCGAGCGTGGTCGGCACGGCGATGATCTCCACCGGCGGCAGGGCAGGTGGCAGGAGGGTCAGCGCGGACCTCGATGCGTGTCGGATGGCGTAGTCGAACACCCGCCCGGGGGCGAGAGCCAGTGCGGCGACCTTGCAGGCGTCCAGCACCGTCCCTCCGCCGACGGCCACGAGCAGCGTCGGTCGCAGACGAACGATCTCCCGCGCCATCGTGACGACCACTCCGACGTCCACCGAGGGCGCGTCGACCGTGATGGTTCTCGCTGAGGACGCGAGCTCGAAAGGGGCGGCGACTGCTGAATCCACGATCACGAGGGTCTCGCGGCCCGCGGTGAGGTGCGTCACCCGCTGGCGCGCGACGCCTTCCCCGTGCCAGAGGGTGGGGAGCCGACCGGCGAACTCGGAGGTCATGCGGCCGCCTCCTGCGCCTGTGCCAGACCCGCGCGCACAGCCGTGTCGACCTCGCGAAGCTCTTCTGCCGAGAATCCATAGGCCGGGATCAGCTCGATGGAACTGGGGCCCGGCTGCACGAGGACGCCGTGCTTCGCGATGGCGGAGACGACACGAAGAACCTCGGCCCCGGAGAGCGGGCTCTCGTCCTGGTGGCGCAGACCGAGTCCCACAAAGCATCCGCTCCCCGTGATCTCCGTGACCACACCGTCGGACTTCCAAGCCGTCGCGAGGCGAAGCAGGTCGGTCCCCAGCGCCTGCGTCGTCGGTTCGACGTCGATACGGCGCAGTTCGTCGATCACCGCGAGGATCGCCGCCGCACACGCCGGAGTCCCCGCCTGAGTCTCACCGTGGACGAAGGTCCACCCGCCACACACGAATTCCGATGCGACGCGAGCCCCCACCAGGAGCGCCGCGGCACCCATGGCTCCGTTCGTCAGTGCTTTCGAGAGGATGAGCACGTCAGGCGCGGACGCCCAGCGGTCAGAGGCGAACATCGTGCCGGTACGGCCGAGTCCCGTCGCCACCTCATCAGCGACGAGCAGGAACCCGTACTCCTCGCGCAGGGCGAGGAGGCGATGGATGAACGCCGCCGACAGGGCATGTGCGCCGGTGCCCAGGACCGGCTCGACGACGACCGACGCGACGCGCGAGCCCTCACGCTTCAACAGCGTCTCCAGCTCCTCTCCGTCGTCGCTGTGCGACACGTGCCGCACCGACCGGCGGTCGACGGAGTACACGGCTTGGAGGAGGTCGTCTCCGCTCAGCGCATGACTGCCGTACATCGTGCCGTGATAGCTGCCCTTCAGGCCCACGACGAGCGAGCGGGGCCCACCTCCTCTCTGCGCCCAGTACTGCCGTGCGAGTTTCATCGCCGCGTCGTTCGCCGCACCGCCCGATGTGGAGAAGATGACCCTGCTGTACCGGCTCGGGTGCGCGAGCTCGATGAGGGCTTCGGCCGCGGCTTCCGCGTACCGATGCGGCGCGCGGAACAGCGACAGGTACGACGCGTCGTGGGTCGCTCTGCTCACGGCTTCGGCGACGGCGGGGTTGCCGAAGCCGAGCGGGACGTTCCACAGTCCGCTCGTCGCGCAGAGGCGTGACGACCCGTCTGCGAACTCGACACGGTGTCCGGCGGCAGCGACGGCCACCCGGTCTGGAGTGAAGGTCGTGTCTGCCGGGAGCATCGACGTCCACAGCGCGTGGGGGGCGCTCACGTCTCTCTGCCCGTCGCCGGGGAGAGGATGCCAGATCGTCGGCCGACATGGACGTTGAGGGCGGTGACGGCCTCGAGGCAGAGGCTGCGGGCCTCCGAAGCGGGCCGCCCGAGCTCCCGGGCCACGCGCTCGGCCGCGACCTCGGGCGTACTCGAGGTCTGGATGGCGGCGACGACCGTAGCTGTCGCCGGTGACAGCAGCTGGCGGCGCAGAGTCACGGTGTCAGCGAGCACGAATCCCTCTGCGGTGTCGAGCAGGAACGGATCTGCGGTCAGCGGCTCGGCGTCGGCGAGGTCGTCATCGAGCCCGAACCAGCCGAAACCCGAGATTCGGGCAGCACCGTTCTCGAGACGCAGGATCTTCATGAGGTCCGTCGCGTGGAGGTATCGCGCGATCCATCCGCGACTCGACAGGTCAGCCACGAGCACCTCGGCGGGGAGCAGGCTCCCCCATGCCGCAGCGCGGGGCAGCGGGACCTCGAGCAGGGTCTCCAGCTGGCCGACAGTACCGATGACATCGCCGCGCATGCCGACGCCGACGCCGCCGCCCGGGGTCACCCGGATGGCGCTCGGCGTGGTCACCTCATCGGGGTTCAGCAGGGCGCTGCGGACCGCAAGGAGCACCCGCGGGTCGATCAGCGGCGAGGGGAAGATCCCGGTCCGGCGAGCGAGTTCCGCGTCGTCGATGAACGCCTCCCAGCTGGACTCATCGACGAGGGACACCGCCGTGGGGCCGACGATCTGCACGAACGCCGCAGCGACGTAGTCCTGCAGCTCGACGCTGCGTTCGCCGAAGAACAGCTCATCGCCGATCTCGCACAGCGCGCCGCTGTAGAGAGCCGTGCGGGCCGGCCCCGCATACGTTCCGCTCCCCGCGGGCAGAAGCATCACGTCATCGTGGCCGACGACGTCAGCGACTCCCTCTGCCGACGCGCCCTGGTCGACCAGGAAGACCCGCGAATACTCGTGCCGCTCTCCGGTGATCCACTCGCGGAGCGCTCGCACTCCGAGCAGCTCCGGCCCGCTCCCGCCACCGTCGCGTGTCATTCGTCGTCCCAGCCGTACGCCGTGGCGGCCGACGGTGTCGGTGCGGCACTCCCCTGGCGCAGCAGATCGAGTGCCGCCACGTAGCTCTCCAGCCAGGGCCGGTCGTCGAGGTCTGCCTCGAGGACGCGGCGGTCGACGATCCGTGCGAAGGCGCGGCCTCGACCGGCGCCGGCGGCAGCCGCCGCCTCGATCTTCGCCCGCGTGTGGCCGACTCTTCCGAGCAGGAGACCGTCCGGCCCGTCGCGGTACTCGCCCTCTGCGGTCACGTGCACGCGGACCAGCGCGTCACCCGGCGATCCGGAGCAGACGAACGAGGCGACGGATTCGAGCAGCACATCACTGCGGAGGAGCTGTTCGACGAATCTGCCGGAGTGCTTGGCGGCGTCGGCGTCGCCGAGGAAGGCAGCCACTCCCTCCGCCGATGCCTGCCGCACGACGGTAAGCCCCGTGCTGGAGGTCGACGCCGCAGTGAGGTAGTCCCGCACGACGAAGGACCCGCCCCCATCCAGGATCATCTCGCCTCCGGGCTCGCTGAACGACCCGCTGTAGCCGATGGTGTGACGATCCGTGGGCGCCTGACCGGTGTCGTCCGGGGCGATCACCGTGTCGGCAGGCCGGGTGATACGCCGGACCGCACCGATGTGGTCGGCGCATTCGAGGAAGAAGACGATGCCGGAGCCACTCGCTCGGACGCCGCTCACGTATTGCCTGAACGCGAGTGCCGTGCGATGGCTGGATCGCGACGACGCTGCCCTGTCAGTGGTTTTCGACCTCATACGAGGACTTTATAGATTCATCCAGATGCACGACAACAACCCTTTGAAGGGGAACTCCGGGCAGTGATCTCCTCCGAAACGTCCTGATGGGAAGAGGCTCAGCCACTCCTGTCCTGTCACACTCGACCGATCGGATAGGATGAACAGGTTGTTCCTTGGTGACGTGTCCGAGCGGCCGAAGGAGCACGCTTGGAAAGCGTGTGTTGTGCAAGCAACCGCGGGTTCGAATCCCGCCGTCACCGCCGAAGAGCCTGAAGGGCCCCGCGAAAGCGAGGCCCTTCAGTCATTCCCCCGCCGTTCCGCGCGGCGTTGGCGCGCGCGCAGGTGTCGCGAATGGCCGCCTCACGCGCAGGGATGCGGCCATCCGCGACCCCCGCCGCCCGGGGTGGTGTGAAGCAGCCGCCGCGCTACTCCCCGAAGCGGACGCCGAAGCTCTGCCCGCCCGGCTCGGTCGGCAGCGGCGTCATGCCCAGGCGCTCGTAGAAGGCCGCGGCGCCGGTGTTGTCCGGGTCCATGCCCAGGTGCAGGCCGCGCACGCCCCGCCGTTCGAGCTCAGCGAACAGCGTCGCGATCAGCTCCCGCCCCAGGCCCTGCCCCTGCGTCTCGGGCAGCAGGTCGATGTGCAGGTGCGCGGGATACTCGGTCGCCAGCGGCTCGACGCCCGGGGCACGCTCGTACCCGTACGCGATCATCTTCTCCTCGCGCGTCGTCCGCGTTCCCGGCCGGGGGAAGCGCTCGTGGAACGCCGGCCACCACTCGTCGCGGAACCAGGTGAAGAACGCGTCGGTGTCGTCCGTCGCCACGAGGTAGCCGATGACCCGTTCGTCGTCGGTCTCGACCACCCAGGCGAGATCCGGATGCCGCTCGACGTAGGGCACGGCGAACAGGTCGCCCCAGAGCCGGTCGTCGGAGAGGATGCCGGTGGCGTCGCCGCCAACATCCGCCGTCCGCGCGCAGACCTCGTACAGCGCGTCGCGATCGGCCGGGCGGTACGGGCGGATGTGCGACACGGATGCTCCTCAGGACGGCGGGAGCCTCAGCCTATCGCCGCCGCGGGAACGGCTTCCTTGCGCTTCTGCACCCACGGGAGCAGCCACGCCGCGAACACGAGGACCACGCCCACACCGACGAGCGCGCCGCCCAGGGTGTCACTCGCCCAGTGCACCGAGAGGAACGTGCGCGAGAGCGCCATCGCCAGCATCCACAGCGCCCCGACGATCGCGACCCACAGGCGCGGGAACAGCACCCAGGCGACGGCGGCGATCGTCGCCGCGTTCGCCGCGTGCCCCGAGGGGAAGGAGCCGAAGTCGCTCACCACCAGCATGTCCTCGGGCCGGGCGCGACCGAACACGTTCTTGAGCAGTTGCACGACGACGGCGCTGGCGATGAAGCACGCGGCGATGAACACCGCGGATCTCCACCTTCGCGCCAGCAGGAACGCCAGGATCACGAGCAGCGGGATCAGCGAGATCGCGATCCACCCGCCGCCCACCGCGTTGAGCACCGACGCGAAGGCGATCATGCCGTCGGTTCTCACTCCGGCGATCAGGTCATTCCACCACGCGTCGAATGCCGGGGTCGTGTTGAACCCGAAGACGACAGCGGCCCCCAGTCCTGTGGCGAGGACGAGGCATGCCACGCCCACCCACAGCAGCTTCCGTCTGTTCATCGTCCTATCATGGCCGATGAAACCGAGTACTCACGGCGCGAGCATCCCCACGGTGCGCGGACGAACGACCAGCCAGAGCGCGAGCACGCCGATCGTGGCGCAACCGACCATCACCGAAGCCATCGTGGTGGCGGTGATCCCGGCGTCGTGCGACACCCATCCGACGATGGGCGAGACGAGCCCGGCGACGCCGAAGTTGACGGCACCCAGGATCGAGGCCGCGGTGCCGGCCGCCTTGCCGTGACGGTCGAGCGCGAGCACCTGCACGTTCGGGAACGTGAAGCCGCACGCCGTCATGAAGACGAACAGCGGCACGAGCGTGCCCCAGAGTCCGAGCCCCATCTGGTCGGTCACGACGATCGCGATTCCGGCGAGCAGCAGCACGGCGGTCGAGTACGCCATCACCCACTGGGGCCCGAAGCGAGCGGCGAGACGCGAGGCGGTCTGCACGCCGAGCACGACGCCGAGCGAGTTCACCGCGAACACCAGACCGTACTGCTGCGGGTCGAGGCCGTGGGTCTGCTGGAACAGGAACGGCGAAGCCGACAGATACGAGAAGAGTCCGGAGAACGTCATGCCTCCGATGATCAGCACACCGATGAAGACACGATCCGACAGCACCGAACGGTAGCGCTGCAGGACGGTGGTCCCTCCGCTTCCGCTGCGTCGGGCGGCGGGCAGGGTCTCGGGGATGAAGATGATCGCCGAGATCAGCATCACGATGCCATACGCCGCGAGCACCACGAAGATGCCGCGCCACGGCATGAGGGTGAGCAGCCACGAGCCGATCAGCGGCGCGGCGACCGGGGCCACGCCTGAGACGAGCGCGAGGCGCGAGAGCATGACGACCAGACGGCGCCCGCCGAAGAGGTCGCGCACGATCGCCATCGCCACCACGCCACCTGCTGCGGCACCGATGCCCATCAGCACGCGGGCGACGCTGAGCAGCTCGAGCGTCGGAGCGAAGGCCGCGGCCACACTCGCCAGCACGTGCAGCGCCGTCACGACGATCAGCGGCACGCGACGCCCGACCTTGTCGCTCAGCGGTCCGACGACGAGCTGGCCGATCGCGAAGCCGACCATCGTGCCGGTCAGCGTCAGTTGGATCGCGGCCGCCGAGGTCTGGAAGTCGGCCTCGAGCACCGGGAACGCCGGCAGGTACAGGTCGATCGTGAACGGGCCCAGCGCGGTGAGCGCACCGAGCAGGATGATGTAGAGCACACGGCGCCGGTTCGGGATGGCGTCGCCGGGGTGCAGCATGATCGGCGCCGTGGCCGGGTTCGATCCGAGCGTGCGGATGGCGCCGGTCGCAGACGGCACGCGGATGCTGCCGGTCGCGGTGCGTTCGGTCGGCGGGGGCGTCGGGACGGAGTCGGTGCGTGGCGCGTCGGACACAGAGGTCCTTCCGGAGATCAGGGGAGGCGGGCTCGAATCGATTCGAGCGGGAAGCCTCCCATGTTACGCCGCACCCGGCGCTCGCTGCCAGCCGGCTCGGCCAGCCGCCCCGGTCACCGCGCGACGCGCGCCAGACCCTGCTCGAGGTCGGCGAGCAGGTCCGACACGTCTTCGATGCCGACCGACAGGCGGATGATGTTCTCGGCCACCGCGAGCGGAGTTCCCTTGACCGAGGCGTGCGTCATCTCGGCCGGGTACCCGATCAGCGACTCGACGCCGCCGAGCGACTCGGCCAGCTGGAACAGCTCGGTCGACTCGGCCAGTCCGCGCGCGGCCGCCGGGCCCGCGGTCAGAGCGAGCGACAGCATCCCGCCGAACCCGCTCATCTGCGAGGCGGCGATGTCGTGCCCCGGGTGCGAGGCGAGTCCGGGGTAGAACACGGTCTCGAACTCAGGACGTGACTGCGCCCACTCCGCGATCGCCTGGGCGTTCTCGGAGTGCTGGCGCATCCGCAGCGCGAGCGTCTTGATGCCCCGGGTGGTGAGCCAGCCGTCGAACGGCGCCGAGACGGCGCCGACCGCGAACTGCTGGAACTTGACCTGCTCGAAGAACCGGTCATCGGCGAACACCACGGCTCCGCCGAGCACGTCCGAGTGCCCGCCGAGGTACTTGGTCGTCGAGTGCACGACCAGATCGGCGCCGAGCGCGAGCGGCTGCTGCAGCGCGGGCGAGGCGAAGGTGTTGTCGACCACGACCAGTGCGTCGGCGGCGTGCGCGATCTCGGAGATCCGCGCGATGTCGACGACCTTGAGCAGCGGGTTGCTGGGCGTCTCGAGCCAGACGATCTTCGTCGTCGGACGCAGTTCCGCGCGCAGCGCGTCGATGTCGCCGAGCTCGACCGTGGTGGTCTCGATGCCCCAGGCGGAGAGCACCTTCGTGAGCAGGCGGTAGGTGCCGCCGTACACGTCGTTGCCGAGCAGGATGTGGTCTCCCGGCTTGAGGATGCCGCGCAGCAGCGCGTCTTCGGCGGCGAGGCCCGACGCGAACGACAGGGCCCTCGTGCCGCCCTCGAGCGCGGCGATCTGGGTCTCGAGCGACGACCGGGTCGGGTTGCCCGCGCGGTTGTACTCGTAGCCGGAGCGGAAGCCGCCGATGCCGTCCTGCACGTGCGTGGAGGCCTGGTAGATCGGCGGGATGATCGCCCCCGTGAGCGGATCGGGCTCTTGGCCTGCGTGGATGGCTCGGGTGGCGAAAGCATGCTCGGACATGCCCCCAGCCTACGACCGCCCTCGAGGGGTCGGACGCCCCTGTTACGCCCGACGTCGGCGGCGCGCTCAGCGTGACAGGTAGGCGAGCAGGTCCTGCCGCGTCAGCACGGTGTGCGGCTTGCCGCCCTCGGTCACCAGCAGCGCATCCGCGTCGGCGAGCGCCGCCCGGGCCTGCGCGATCGGGGCGTGGATGCCGATCAGCGGCAGCCGCTCCCCCGTGTGCTCTCCCACGGCATCGGTCGCCTTGGCCTCGCCGCGGAACAGCAGGTCGAGCAGCCCCTTCTCGTCGACGGTGCCCACCACCTCGCCCATCATCACCGGCGGCTCGGCGCTGAGCACGACCAGCTGCGACACCTCGTACTCGGTCATCATGCCGATCACCTCGAGCACGGTGTCGGTCGGGTGCGCGTGCACGAGATCCGGCATGCCCGCAGCCTTCGACCCCTGGGCCTGTCGCTGCGTCCGCGCGGCGAGCACATCGGCCACGGTCTCGCCGTCCTCGACGTCGCTGAAGCCGTACGAGCGCATCCAGCCGTCGTTGAAGATCTTGCTGAGGTACCCGCGCCCGCCGTCCGGCAGCAGCACCACCATCACGGCCTCCGCCGGCAGGTCGCGTGCTGCGCGCAGCGCCCCCACCACCGCCATGCCGCTCGAGCCGCCCACCAGGATGCCCTCCTCGCGCGCGAGGCGCCGCGTCATCGCGAAGGACTCCGCATCGCTGACGGCGATGATCTCGTGCGGCACCGTCGGGTCGTACGCTCCCGGCCAGATGTCCTCCCCCACACCCTCGACGAGGTAGGGCCGACCGGTGCCCCCGCTGTACACGCTGCCCTCGGGGTCGATGCCGATGATCCGCACGCGGTCCTCCGACACGTCTCGCAGATAGCGCCCGGTGCCGGTGATCGTGCCTCCGGTGCCGACGCCCGCGACGAAGTGCGTCAGGCGCCCTTCGGTGTCGCGCCAGATCTCGGGCCCCGTGGTCTCGTAGTGGCTGCGCGGCCCGTTGGGGTTCTCGTACTGATTGGGCTTGAACGCGCCCGGGATCTCGCGCGCCAGTCGGTCGCTCACGCTGTAGTACGACTCGGGGCTGTCGGCGGCGACCGAGGTCGGGGTGATGACCACCTCGGCCCCGTAGGCACGCAGCACGTCGATCTTGTCGGCGCCGACCTTGTCAGGCACCACGAAGACGCAGGAGTAGCCGCGCTGCTGGGCCACGAGCGCCAGACCGACGCCGGTGTTGCCGCTCGTGGGCTCGACGATGGTCCCGCCGGGCTGCAGATCGCCGGCGGCCTCGGCGGCGTCGATGATCCGCGCGGCGATGCGATCCTTCGCCGAGCCGCCCGGGTTGAGGTACTCGAGCTTCACGAGGACCGTGCACGCGATGCCCTCGGTGACGTGGTGAAGCTTCACGAGGGGCGTGTCGCCGATCAGGTCGACGATCGAGTCTGCGTACTTCATGTGTTCAGGCTACGGCGACGAAAGCCGCGGCGGGTGCGTGTTGCACCCGCCGCGGCATCCGTCTCTGGTCTGGCCTGCCCGGCCGTCGAAGGGTCAGCCCTTCGTCGCACCCGCCAGCAGTCCGCGCACGAAGAACCGCTGCAGCGCGAAGAACACGATCAGCGGCACGATGATCGAGATGAACGTTCCCGCCGACTGCAGGAACCATCGGTTGCCCCAGGTGCCCGAGAGCGAGTTGAGGGCCTGCGTGATGGGCAGCGCTCCCGGCGACGCGAAGATCGTCGCCACCAGCAGATCGTTCCAGACCCAGAGGAACTGGAAGATCGCGAACGACGCGATCGCCGGCATCGCCAGCGGCAGGATGATGCGGAAGAACACCTGCCCGTGGCCGGCGCCGTCGACGCGTGCGGCCTCGATGACCTCGCCGGGGATCTCGGAGATGAAGTTGTGCAGCATGAAGGTCGCCAGCGGCAGGGCGAAGATCGCGTGGGCGATCCAGACGCGGGCGAAGCTGTACTGCACCTCGTTGAGACCGAAGCCGGGGAAGATCGGCACGTCGTTGATCGTCAGCCCCTCGGAGAACAGGCTGAGCAGCGGCACGAGGGCCATCTGGATCGGCACGATCTGCAGGGCGAAGACGAACACGAACAGCATGCTGCGACCCTTGAAGTCGATCCACGCGAACGCATACGCCGCGAGCGCGGCCAGCACGATCGGGAAGACCGTCGCGGGGATCGTGATCGCCAGCGAGTTCACGAAGGCCGAGGCGAGCGTGGTCGACGTGCCGCCCGAGCTCAGCGCCTCGATGTAGTTGTCGAACGTGAACTGCGGGTTGCTGAAGGCGGTCCACCATCCGGTGGTCTGCGTGTCGGCTCCGGGGCGGAACGACGTCACGAAGAGGCCGAACGTCGGGATGGTCCAGAAGATCGCGATGATCACCGCGGCGATCGTCGCCCCCTTCGACGTCAGCTTCTTGTGGGCGATCGCCTCATGGCGGCGGGTGTCGCGCTCGACCTGACGCTTGGTGCGGTTGTCGCGGGCGACGACGGCTTGCGTGGCGCTCATCAGCGGATCTCCCTCTGCTTGGCCATCGAACGGGCGTTGTAGATGATCAGGGGCAACACGAACAGGAACAGCACCACGGCGAGCGCCGAGGAGTGTCCGTAGCTCTGGAACCTCTGCTGCTGGTTGACCATCTCGAATCCGAGGACGGTGGTGTCGTCACGACCGCCGGTCATCACCGCGACGATGTCGTAGACCTTCAGCGAGGCGATCGTCACGGTCGTCAGCACGACGATCAGAGAGGACCGGATGCCGGGGACGGTGACGTTGCGGAACCGCTGCCAGGCGTTGGTGCCGTCGAGCTCGGCCGCTTCCATCTGTTCGATCGGCACGGCCTTAATCGCGGCCGAGAGGATGACCATGGCGAAGCCGGTCTGCATCCAGATGAACACGACGAGCAGCATCAGGGTGTTGATGATCGGCTTCACGGCGAGCCACTGCACGGGGTCTCCGCCGAATCCGGTGACGATCGCGTTGAGCAGACCGATCTGGTCGCCCTGACGGGCGTCGTACATGAACTTCCAGATGATGCCGCCACCGACGAACGAGATGGCGACGGGCATGAAGACGAGCACCTTGAGGAATTTCTCGCCGCGCGCCTTGTCGATGAAGACCGCATAGGCGAGGCCGATGACCACAGAGATCGTCGGGGCGAGCAGCGCCCAGAGGATCGTGTTGATGACCGAGGCCGTGCCGGTCGGGTTCGTGAACACCCAGTAGTAGTTCTCGAGGCCGACGAATTCGGCCCCGGTCTTGTCGAAGAACGACTTGAAGATCGTCGAGATCGCCGGGTAGATGAGGCCGAGGATCAGCATGGTCGCCGCCGGCGCCATGAACAGGATGAGCTGGAACAGGTACCCGGCTCCCTGGCGCGACCGGTAGTCGGCGAAGAAGAGCAGTGCGCCCACGAGCAGCGAGATCGCCACGACGTAGAGCACCGCGTTGGCGTAGGGACGAAGCAGCAGGAACGCGAGCACCGGGATGACCAGGCACGCGATGAGACGCATGATGAAGTAGCCGCGACCGGGACGCGGGGCGAACTCGATGAGCACGAGGACGACCGTGACGACCACGCCGAAGGCCAGAAGCACCGCCGGGATCTGCACGAGAGGCGGCATGCCGCCGAGCCAGACGAAGAAGCTGTTGAGCGAGAAGCCGATCGTGATGCGGGCCGACTCTTCGGTGGAGGTGGTGAAGACGAGGCCCAGGGCCAGGGCGACGAGGAGGACGAAGCCGGCGATCACGACGATGCGTGTCAGCCTGCGTCCCTTCTCATCTGCTCCGTGAGTCGTCACGGGAGGATCTGCCTTGACAGGCTGCTCGACTGTCGCTTGCGACATGGGTGTCCCCTTCTGAGTACGGCTTCGTACCCACGCGGTGTGGATGGGAGGAACGGGGCCGGGCTCGTGAGCCCGGCCCCGTTCGGTTCAGCTGTTGCGGTGCTGCGAGATCAGTTCTCGTAGCCGGCCTGGATGTCGGAGAGCACCGTCTCGGTGTCCTTGCCGTCGATCCAGTCGACCATTCCCTTCCAGAAGGAGCCGTTGCCGACCGTCGACGGCATCAGGTCCGATGCGTCGAAACGGAAGACGGTGGTCTCGTCCTGCATGATGGCCATGGCCTCCTGCAGGAACTCGCTCGAGGCGAGGCTCGGGTCGGCGCCCTTGTTGGCGGAGATCACTCCACCGAGCTTGACGCGGGCGTCGGCGAACTCGGGGGATGCCATGAACTCGAGCACCTGGACGGTGGACTCGTCATCGGAGAACGCGGTGACGAACTCGCCGCCGCCCTCGATCTGCAGCTCGCCCTCGGTCAGGCCCGGGAGGATGAACGCGTAGACGTCTCCGTCGGGTGCGACGGTCGGGGTCTCGCCCGCGGCGGTCTGCACGTCGAGGAAGTTGGCCGACAGGAACGAGGCCTGGTGCGTCAGCGCGCAGCTGCCGTCGGCGACCGCGGCCGCGACGTCACCGAACGCGGTGGCGTTGATGCTCTTGACATCTCCGTAACCGGCGTTGACGTACTCCGGGTTCAGCAGGATGGTGCCGACCGCGTCGAACGCCTCCTTGATCTCCGGGTCGGTGAACTTGACGTCGCCCGCCACCCAGTCGTCGTAGACATCCGCGCCGGACTGGCGCAGGACGAGGTCCTCGATCCAGTCGGTGCCCGGCCAACCGGAGGCTGCGTCGGACGCGAAGCCGGCGCACCAGGCGGGCTGACCCGTCTTCTCGACGATCGTGTCGGTGAGTGCGATCATCTCATCCCACGTCTTGGGAACCTCGACGCCCCACTCGGCGAAGCTCGCCGGGGAGTACCAGACGTAGCCCTTGAGGTTCGCGAGCATGGGAGCGGCGTAGAACGTGTCGTCGAACGTGCCGTACTTCTTCCAGTCCTCGGACCAGTTCTCGTCGA
This sequence comes from Microbacterium sp. PI-SA-G, assembly GCF_057215335.1. Taxonomy (NCBI): domain Bacteria; kingdom Bacillati; phylum Actinomycetota; class Actinomycetes; order Micrococcales; family Microbacteriaceae; genus Microbacterium; species Microbacterium sp. PI-SA-G. Next base: position 3,230,326 of record NZ_CM170103.1, on the reverse strand, counting down.
CGGCCGCCTCGACACCCTCGGGCGCAGCCTTGACCTTGCCGGTGTCGACCAGGGTCTTGAGCAGACCGGGCTGCGGGACGATGGCGATGTCGGGAGCGTCGCCACCGGTCACCTTCGTGACGATGTTGCCCTCGAACGACTTGTCGCCCGTGTACTCGACGGTGATGCCGGTGTCTTCGGTGAAGGCGGCGAACGACTCGTTCAGGTCATCTGCTTCGATGCCGGTGATGCCGCCCGAGATCCGGACGGTCGTCTTGCCTTCTCCGTCTCCGCTTTCTCCGCTGCCGCCCTCGGCGCAGCCGGCCAGCGCGAACGCTGCGACTCCGACGAAAGCGAGGGGAGCGAGAAGGCGGGATCGCTGTGACAAAGCCATGTGTTTCTCTCCTCTGAGGTAGTTCATCCGTTCACCCTGAGGAGCAATCGCCGCATCCATTGGGGAACCGATTCCAGGTAAACCTACTTGGCCTCCGATGCCCCGCACAAGTGAGGAACATCACAAGCTCACAACCTTTCTCTCACCGACCGTGCCGCGGATGGGAGCGCTCCCAAGCTCGCAGTGTGGAACCGGTTCCCTTTTCACCGATGAGCGGCTACGCTGACACCCGCATGCCCGCTTCGGCGGGGAGCGCAGATGTGCCTCTGCGCAGGCCTGGTCGAGGAGGACCGATGAGCACGATCGCCGATGTCGCCGCGCGCGCCGGCGTCTCGAAGGCCACCGCCAGCCGCGCGCTCACCGGACGCGGCTACGTCGCCGAGTCGACACGCCGCCGGGTCGAGGACGCCGCCGACGCCCTCGCCTACATCGCGCACTCCTCCGCCACGAGCCTCGCGACCGGACGCACGCAGACCGTCGGCGTGGTGACGCCCCCCGTGCATCGCTGGTTCTTCGCCGAACTGCTCGCGGGGGTGCAGGACTCGCTCTTCGCGCTCGACTACGACCTGGCGCTCTACGGAGTGCCCGAAGGCCACGCCACGCGCGATCGACTGTTCGAGAGCGTGCTCCCCCGCCGCCGGTTCGACGGGATCATCGCCGTGGGCATCCGCCCCAGCGCGTCGGAGTTGGAGCAGCTGGAGCGCACCGCCCGGCCACTCGTCACCGTCGGCCCGTACAACCAGGACTCCAGCTCGGTGTCGATCGACGACGCCGAGGCCGCACGCATCGCCACCGAGCACCTGATCGAACTGGGCCACGTCGACATCGCGTTCGTCGGCGGCCAGGCCGATACCACCGAGCAGAGTGTGGGCGACGCGCGGCGGGTCGACGGCTACCGCGACGCACTCGAGGCGGCGGGGCTCTCCACGCACGTGCGCGTGGCGGGCGCCTCCCCCAGCATGCCGGGCGGCTACGCGGCCGCAGCCGGACTGCTGGGCGATCGACGCCTTCGCCCGACGGCCATCGTCGGCGTCTGCGATGAGGCGGCCATCGGTGCGATCATCGCCGCGCGGCGACTCGGGATCGCCGTGCCGACGGAGCTCAGCGTGATCGGCATCGACGACCACGAGCACGCCGAGATGTTCGCGCTGACCACGATCGGGCAGTCGCCGCGGGAGCAGGGCCACGAGGCCGTCAGGCTGCTGACACACCGCATGGCCGAGCCCGATGCGCCGTTCGAGCACGTCGCCGCGGCATCCGCCCTCGTCATCCGCAGCTCGACGTCGGCCCCGCGCTGAGCGAGAGGGCCGGACACGCGTGAAGGCCCCGGGCGAACCCGGGGCCTTCGATGCTGCAGGAGTCGAGGCGCTGAGCGCCCGACCCCGACGGGATTACTTGAGGGTGACCGTCGCGCCGGCGGCCTCGAGGGCCTCCTTGGCCTTCTCGGCGGCTTCCTTGTTCGCGCCCTCGAGCACGGCCTTGGGAGCGCCGTCGACGACAGCCTTGGCCTCGCCGAGACCCAGCGAGGTGAGCTCGCGGACCGTCTTGATGACCTGGATCTTCTTGTCGCCCGCAGCCTCGAGGATGACGTCGAAGGAGTCCTTCTCCTCAACCTCTTCAGCAGCGCCGCCACCTGCGCCGGCAACGGCGACGGGGGCAGCAGCAGTGACCTCGAACTTCTCCTCGAACGCCTTGACGAAGTCGTTGAGCTCGACGAGGGTGAGGCCGGCGAACTGCTCGAGCAGCTCCTCAGTGGTGAGCTTAGCCATGGTGTATCTCCTAATAGATGGGGTTTGTTGAACGAGAACGCCGGACGCTTACGCGGCCTCTGCGGTCTCCAGCTTTTCGCGAAGAGCATCGATGGTGGCGGCAGCCTTGCCCATCGTCGCCTTCATCATGCCCGCAGCCTTCGCCAGCAGAACCTCACGGCTCTCGAGCGCGGCGTACTTGTTGACCTCGTCGGCAGAGAGGGCGTTGCCCTCGAAGATGCCGGACTTGATCACGAGAAGCGGGTTGGCCTTGGCGAAGTCACGAAGAGCCTTGGCAGTGGCGACGAAGTCACCGTGCACGAAAGCGACGGCAGACGGACCCTTGAGGTCGTCGTCCAGCGCAGTGATGCCGGCCTTGTTGGCGGCGATCTTGGTCAGCGTGTTCTTCACCACGGCGTACTCAGCGTCCTGACGGATGCTGTTGCGCAGCTCCTTGAGCTGGGCAACCGTCAGACCGCGGTACTCGGTCAGCAGAACGGCGGTCGAGTTCTCGAATGACTTCGTGAGCTCGGCAACCGATGCATCCTTCTGCGCCATGGTCACTCCTTGGTGTGTACGAGGCGCCTCACGGTGGTGAGGCACCGACCTCGACCCGGCTGCATAGAAAAAAGCTCCGGCGCAAGCGCACGGAGCTTCGAGAGTTCGTGACACCTGCGCGGGCCTCTGCGATGCAGAGCTTCGATCACCTTGCGCTTGCGCGCAGGACGATGACCAGCGGTCTTCGGTTACATGAACTCTACCCGACACCTCGCTCCGCTCCAAATCCCGCCCGCCGCCTCCCGCCTTCCGCGTCCCTCCCACCCCGGCGTCCCTCTTCCTCCTCCCTCGCTCACTCCTCCTCCCCCCTCCTCCTCCTCCCCCCCTCCTCCTCCGAGTGCACGGGATCTCCCCGAGTGCACGGCGTATCGACGTCGAAATGCCGTGCACTCGATGACAGGCCGTGCACTCGGGGAGCGAGAGCGGGCGCGCAGGAGGGCGAGAGGAGGGCAAACGGGGGTCAGGGGGGACGGATGCCGAAGGCGGCGAGACGCGCGGCGAGAGCGTGAGGCGTGGTGATGTGCTCGGACCCCCAGCGGGCGAGACGCCAGTGCGTGCGCCCGCGGATCCAGTCCTCCCGCTGCTTTTCCTCGAGGAGCACCTGCTCGAGCGTCCTGCCTGATCGCATCGCCTCATCGAGGTACTTCGTCCTGCCGTCGAACTCGCCGAAGCTTCGTACGTCCGACAGCCCGAAGTCGACGAGATACATCGACTCTCCCGGCCCCTCGATCGGCACCTGCAGGTCCGGTAGGGCGAATCCGAGCCGCCACAGCTGCAGACGACTCACGCTCTCACCGGGAAGCTGCGCTCGCCCGTCGGCGAACTCCGCCACCCAGCGCGCCTGCCGGATGCCGCGCGCACCTCCGGCTGCCTGCAGCCGAACGGCGAGCTGCCGCCGCCACGACACCACCGCATCCTGGTCCCACTCCCGAAGGCGCTCCGCCATCATGCGCTCGGCCGCATCCGCGACCGCGACCGCCGCTTCCTGGGGCAGGGTTCGGATGAGGTCGAACACGGTGCGCGACAGGCTCGTGCACCGGATGCCGCGCACCGTCACCACGTCATCCGCCGGCAACGGCGCGAAGTGGCGCCGCACGTCCGGAGCGCTCGAGATCCTCGACGGCGTGCCGCAGGTCATGTGGACGCGCGCGCAGCGGATCGCATAGAGCGGCAGCTGCCACAGCACCGCGGCCGAGGAGTGCGACATCACCGCGGGTCCGCGCGCATCGCGGGCGACGGCGATGACGTGGGCGTGATGCCGCTGCTCCGGCCAGAGCAGCTTCCGCTCCTCCGCGCTCATGAACGAGCCTCGACGGATCAGGGCGAGCTCCCCCGTGCGGACCGCGGCGGCGATCCGCCGGTCGGTCCATCCGTTCATGACCAGATGCGCGCGCGAGCGCACGAGGTGTTCGATCACGGGTGTCGGTGGCGGCGGCATCCGCTCATGCTGACGCGGAGCGTCTCCCTCGGTTGACCGCGTTCCCGCTTTCTGTGGAGTGCGCCGCCGCATCACCACCCTGTGCAGCGAGGGTCGCGCGCACCCGAGCGCCCTCCGCTTCCCCCTCCAACCGTCGCCGAGTGCACGGCATCCTGCCCACTGCACGGCTTTCCGACGCCGACAGCCCGTGCACTCGGCGGCAACCCGTGCGCTCGGCGAAAGAGGGAGGGGCGGGGAGGGTGCGGGGAGGGGGCGGGGCGGGCGGGGGCGGGGGCGGGCGGGGTGTGAGGAAGGGGGCGTGAGGGGGAAGGCGGCGTGTGCGGAGCCCGACGTCGGCGGACCGGGTTAGGGTCGAAGGGTGAATCAGGAGCTCGCCGCACGCATCGTCGCGGACTCCCGCGACCGCGTCGCCTGGCTGCGAGCCCGATCCCGCGGAATCACCGCCACCGACGTCGCCGGACTCACCAGCGAGAAGTCGATCGCCCGGGCGGCGGATTCCAAACTCGGCGGCGGACCCCGCTTCAGCGGCAACGTCTACACCGATCACGGACGCCGCCGCGAGCCCGAGATCGCCGCGTGGGTGGCGGCGACACACGGCATCCTCCCCTCGTCGGCGCTGTTCCGCGCCGAGGTCGAACACCGCCACCTCGCCACTCCCGACGGCATCGCCGTGGATGCTGCGGGGCGCATCAAACTCGCCGAGATCAAGACCACGAACAAGGCGTTCCGCGGCATCCCCCGCACCTACCTGCGACAGATCTGGTGGCAGCAGCACGTGCTCGGCGCCGAACGCACCCTCTTCGTCTGGGAGGAGCACGTCGACTTCTCGCCGATCCACGACGAGCCCCGCTGCGTGTGGATCGACCGCGACGACCACGAGATCGCGAAGCTGGTCACCCTCGCGACCGACCTGATCGACGAGCTCTACCGCCGCACGACCGGTCAGCAGCCGCCCACGCGTCTCGTCGACCCGGTGACCAGCCGCCGCGAGCAGCTGCGCGAGCGCGACGCGTTCCGCGCACTGGCACTGGCCGAGTAGCGACTCCCCCGCTCGGCGCTCAACCGTTGGCGATAGTGCAGGTCGGCGCTCCGACGAGTAGCGGCGCGTTGTAGGTCATCGCCGATACGGCGCCCGAAGTCCAGTTGTGCAATGTGGTGCGCATCTCGACCCGCAGGTCTGCCCCGAGCAGGGTTCCGAGCACGCCGGTCAGCAGTCCGGTGTTGAACGTCGAGGTGTAGCGCCCCGACGCGTCAGGACCCGTCGTGGGGACTGCGACAGACTCCGCTGTCCCGACCTTCCATCGCACGTTCGCAGCCGTGAAGGTGTCGTACGGCGCCGACGTCGGCCACTGCCATTCAATCGAGAACACGTTTCCGCCCAGTGCGGGAGGGCGGACGCAGAGGGGCGTGCGAAGGATCGTGGCGGGCTTCAGCGCAAGAGCGGTGAAGGATGCCGAGACCTGCTCGACATCGGTGAACCGCGCCTCCGTCATCTGGACGGACGGCACCGTGGCGACCGAGACCAGCGCCGCGAGGCCGATCACCCCGACGAGCATCCGCCGTGCGAAGGATCGCGCCGAACGCGGAGAGGAGCGCATCATTCCTCCTCCTCCTCGCGGCGCCGACGCCGCCTGGCCGCGAACAGCAGAGCGCCCCCGGCAGCGAGGATGACGATGCCCCCGAGCATCCACGGGGCGACGGACGACGGCCCCGTCGTGGCAAGACCGTCGCCGCCGGGGCCGATCACCGCCGACTCCCCCGCACCGTGCGCATGTACCCGCACCTCGGTGCTCCCCGCCGCCTGATCTGCGGCGAGCGCGATCGTCAGACGCAGGCGGGCGACCTCCGTGTCGGCGATGTCGGTGAGGGCGACCTCGGAGCCGTCACGGGGGATGCTCCAGTCGGAGTGCAGCGTGGTCTCGCCGCCGGGGCATCCGCTCTCCTGCCAGGCCGTCGGGCAGAGCGCGACGCCGAGGTGCAGCGGGGCATCTCCGGTCGCGCTCACGGCGATGGTCACCGTGCCGGGGTCGGGAGCGGCGGCGCTGACGGCCACATCCCACCGCACCGGCACGCCCGGGCGCAGGCTCGACGCCGCGTCCCAGTCGGCGACCGACACGAGACGCAGCACCTCCCCCTGCACGACCTGCGTGCTCGGAGCCGCCCACGCCGGACTCGGGAGCGCGAGCGCCGCGAGCAGTGCGATCGCTCCGGTCACGGCAGCCCGGCGTCTCATGACTTGTCGGCCTTCGAACGACTCCGACGCGGCCAGAAGGCCCAGACGACCAGCGTGGTCGCTCCGACCGTCAGCGCGCCGAGAACGGCGGGGTTGCCCATTCCTGCGATCACCGCGGCGATGCCGGGCACCGAGAACAGCACCACTCGCACGGATGACACGGTGTACGGGGCGGCGTCGTCGGTGGCGTTGGCGTCGCCGCGCATCGTGATGACCCGCTCGGCGTCGGACGCGTCGGACGTGCTGGGGGCGACGGACGTGACGCGGTGGGTCACGGGGAGGTCGCCCGCGCGGTCGACGGTCACGACGTCTCCCACGGCGATCCGCTCGGCATCGACGCGCTGCACGACGGCGACCGAGCCGGCCGGGATCGTCGGCGCCATCGAACCGGTGCGGAACATGATCAGCGTGATCTGCGCGGTGAACGCCAGGATGACGAGCACGATGCAGATCACTCCGGCCACTGCGGCGATCCACAGGAAGATGTCGGTGATGACCGCGCCGGCGCGGGACCGCGTCGACGTGTGCTCCGACACGGAGACGGGCGTGCCGGAGTCGGCGGTCTGCTCTCGCAGACTGCGCCTGGTCACCGGCGTGCTCATTCCCGTTCCCTCTTCCTGTCGTGTCAGGACGACGTGCCCGTGAACGTCCATGTCTGCGTCATCGTGAGCCCCTGCGCACCGTTCGGCGCGGCAGTGGGCAGGGTGACCGCGATGCAGTAGTTGACCGCCGCGGCCCCGTTGGCCGCGAGCGACTGGGCCGTCGCCCCGCCTGCGGTGAGTGCCGAGCCGTCGGCCACCACCGACACCGAGGTGCCGGCAGCGTACGTGGTGCTGTTGCACGTCGGCCCGGTGACCGTCTTCACCCCGTACGTGAGGAACGGGGCCAGCCCGGTGCCGGTCGGCGCGCCCGCCGTCAGCTGCAGGGTGCCCGCGACCGACGGGTTCACCGTCTTCACGCTGAACAGCGCGTACGTGGTGTTGCCGGGGGCCATCGCCGTGGGCGCAACGGTGAACGTGAGCGCCGCCGGCGACGCGACCGGGTGATCGGTGAATGTGACACCGTCGGTCGCCCCCACGATGCCGAACTGCCCGGCGGTGAAGGTCGCGGCGCTGTACTCGGAGTCGTTCCAGGCGGCGAGGGTGACGGCGGTCCCGATCCCCAGCACGAGTCCGCCCGCGAGGACAGCTCGGATGCGGCGGGAGCGCAATCGCCTCGCCTCCCGCACGCTGCGGCGGGTTCTCATGGCCCGCTCAGCTCGTGGAAGTTGCCGCGAACTCCCACGTAGCCGTCGTGGCGAGGCCCTGCTCGAGCCCGGCACCGGCCTCGACACGGAAGCACAGCTGCACGGCGGTCCCGGGCGTGGTGGCGGTGGCGCCCTCGGTGAGTGTGATGTCGGTGGCGCCGGTCTGGACGTCGAGTGTGGCGCCCGAGGCGACCGGAGTGCCCACAGCAGTGGTCGCGTCGCACGTGGCACCCGGCGCGAGCTCGTAGACGTCGTAGGACAGGTGCTCGGCGTTCGACGTCGCGTCGGCCGAGGCGGTCGTCCCGTCGGCTTCCAGGGTGGCGCCGGTGGTGGTGCCCTCGGCGAGTCGGACCCAGAAGCCCGCGTAGACGACGTCGGCCGGCGACATGCTCGAGACGAGGTCCGCAGGCAGGTCGAACGCGAGAGTCGCGGCCGTACCGGCTGTGGCATGGTCGGCGTAGTCGTCATCGACATCGCCGGTGGTCGAACCCTCGAGATTGAACGAGCCGGCGGTGAAGGTGCCGGTCGCGAACTCGGAGTCGTTCCACGCGGCGAGCGTCACGGCGACGCCCACTCCGAGAACCAGGCCTCCGGCGAGGACGGCGAGGACTTTGCGCTGGGTGTCTTTCTTGGGCATGATGTTCCCCCTCAGGAATCGTCGATGACGCGATGCCTGGGAATGGCCGCCCCTCAGCAGCCTGCAATCACGCACTTTCTCTTCAATCCTGATCGGGCGCATCCCGGGCGACAATGCGTGTCGGCGCAGGGAGGGCGCTCATTGCGCGCATCCGGTCACAACTCGATCACGGCGCGGCATCCGCCCCGGCATCCGCCCTGTACCTCGCCCCCTGCGCAACGCGCCCTGCGCACGTCTCGCGGTCGCCGAGTGCACGGGGAATCGCCGAGCGCACGGCCTGATGACGCAGGTACCCCGTGCACCCGGCCGGATGCCGTGCACTCGGCGGAAGTTCTCGGGGGGACGTTCTCGGGGGCGAGCCCGGCGGCGGGCGGGGGCTAGGGATGCAGGACGGTGCGGGCCTCGGCGGCGACCTCGGCGGCGATCGTGTCGAGCAGCGGGGAGCGCAGGTTCCACTGCTGCCAGTACAGCGCCACGCGCAGGGTGGGACCGCCCAGCCGCACGAGCCCCTCGGACTCCTGCAGCAGCGGCAGCATCCCCCACCCGAGCCCGAGACTCACCGCCAGCATGTAGTCGTGCGACGCCGGCACATAGTGGCGGGAAACACCCTGCTGCTCGACTCCGCGCGCACGAAGCCAGTCATGCTGGAGGGTGTCGCGTCGGTCGAAGTCCACGAACGGCGCCTGGGCGAGCGCCGCCGACGTGGCTCCATCGGCGAACCAGCGATCCACGAAGGCCGGATCCGCCACCGCCTCATACTCGAGCACACCCAGCGGCGACACCGAACAGCCCGCCACCGGCTCCTTCTCGCTCGTCACGGCCGCCATCACGGTGCCGGACTCGAGCAGGCGCGCGGTGAAGTTCTGGTCGTCGCGATGCAGGTCGAAGTCGATGTCTCGCGCGGTCGACAGCCGCGCCAGTGGCGCGAGGAACCACGTCGCGAGGGAGTCGGCGTTCACGGCGAGCGGCACCGTGATGCGCCGCGCGTCGCTGTCATTGTCACTGTCGAGCCCGACACCCACGAGCGCGTCGTGCTCAAGGAGCGCGATCTGGCGCGCCAGCCGCACGACCGCCTCGCCTGCCTCGGTCAGCCGTGCCGGTTTGCTGCGCACGATCAGGATGCGGCCGAGCTGCTGCTCGAGCGTCTTGAGACGCTGGCTCACGGCCGACGGGGTGATCTGCAGTCGCCGGGATGCCGCGTCGAGCGTGCCTTCGTCGGCGACGGCGGCCACGGTCGCCGCGAGTTCAGGATCAATCCTCACATGAGCGATGCTAACGGTTCGGTAGGAATCCTGTCTGGTGCTGCAGGTCGCAGGTTCCTACGCTGGGACCATGCTCTCCGTTCTCGCCGGCCTCGGCCTCGGCCTCTCCCTCATCGTCGCGATCGGCGCGCAGAACGTCTTCGTGCTGCGTCAGGGCATCCGCCGCGAGCACGTGGTGCCCGTGGTCATCATCTGCGCGGTGTCGGATGCCGTGCTGATCATCGCCGGCGTCGCGGGGCTCGGCTTCGTGATCTCGGCCGCTCCGTGGCTGGTCGACGTCGCGCGGGTCGCGGGCGCCCTGTTCCTGCTGATCTACGGACTCCTCGCCGCCCGCCGCGCGTGGACGGGCACAGGCGAGGCGCTGCGCGCCGACGACGCCGCTCCGACGCCCTCGAACGGACGCATCGCCACCGCAACCACAACCACAACCGCAACCGCAACCACAACCACAACCACAACCACAACCACAACCACAACCACCGCCACGCGCACCCGCCTCGCGCCGGTCGTCCTGACCGTGCTCGCGCTCACGTGGCTCAACCCGCACGTGTACCTGGACACAGTGCTCATGCTCGGATCGATCGCCGCCACCCACGGCGAGGAGCGATGGCTGTTCGCGGGCGGCGCGGTGACGGCCAGCATCCTGTGGTTCACCGCCCTCGGCTTCGGCGCCCGTCACCTCGGCCGCTGGCTGCGCACGCCGACCTCGTGGCGCATCCTCGACGCGGTGATCGCGGTGATCATGATCGCGCTCGCGATCAGCCTCGTGCTGCCCGTCCTCGAGGGCTGAGCCGCACCCAGCCCGCCGGGCTCAGATCCCGTCGAGCGGACGCATGATGCGCGTGAGGAACCGCTGTGTGCGCTCGTGCTGCGGGGCGCTGAACAGCTGCTCGGGCGCACCCTGCTCGATCACCGCCCCGGCATCCATGAACAGCACGTGGTCGGCCGCCTCGCGGGCGAAGCTCAGCTCGTGCGTGACGACGGCCATCGTCCACCCCTCGTCGGCGAGCTCCTTGATCACGAGCAGCACCTCCCCCACGAGTTCGGGGTCGAGCGCGCTCGTGGGCTCGTCGAACAGCAGCAGGTCGGGCTTGAGCGCGAGCGCCCGCACGATGCCGACGCGCTGCTGCTGACCGCCGGAGAGCTGATGCGGGCGCGCGTTCTCCTTGTCATCGAGACCGACACGGGCGAGCAGGGCCCGGGCTTCGGCGACGACCTCGTCCTTCGGACGGCCGTGCACGCGCCACGGGCCCTCGATCACGTTCTCGATCACCGTGAGGTGCGGGAAGAGGTTGTGATGCTGGAACACCATCGCCGAGCGGTCGCGCAGGGCGAAGCGCTGCCTCGCGTCCGGACGCGTGGCGAAGTCGATGTCAGGGCCGCCCTGTACGGCGATCGTGCCGGCGTCCGGGGTCTCGAGTCCGTTCAGCGACCGCAGCACCGTCGTCTTGCCCGACCCACTGGGGCCGATGAGCACGACGACCTCCCCGCGGTGCAGCGTGAGGTCGATGCCCCGCAGCACCTCGTTGTCGCCGAAGCTCTTGCGCAGACCGCGGGCCGTGAGCAGCGCCTCGGCGGGTTCAATTCGCGACACGACTGTCCAACCTCTTCTCGAGAGCGCTCTGCCCCGTCGACAGCACCAGGCAGAACACCCAGTAGACGAGCGCGGCCGTCAGGTAGATCACCATGAACTGGTAGGTCGACGCCGCGATCTGCTGCGACACCTTGAACAGCTCCGTCACAAGGATCAGCGAGGCGAGCGAAGTGTCCTTCACGAGCGAGATGAACGTGTTCGACAGCGGCGGCACCGACACCCGCGCGGCCTGCGGCAGGATGATGCGGGTCAGCGTGCGGGTACGGCCCATGCCGACCGTGTACGCGGCCTCCCACTGCCCCTGCGGCACCGAGAGGATCGACGCCCGGATCACCTCGGCCGCGTAGCCGCCCACGTTCAGCGAGAACGCGATGATCGCGCACGGCCAGGGATCGATCGTGACACCGATCGAGGGCAGACCGTAGAAGATCACGAAGAGCTGCACCAGCAGCGGCGTGCCGCGGATGATCGAGATGTACACGCGCGCGATGCCCGAGACGATGCGTCGCGTCGAGATGCGCATCAGCGCGATCCCGAGCGCGATCACCAGCCCCAGCGCGAACGAACTCAGCGCCAGGGGGATCGTCCCGACCAGCCCGGCGAGGGCGATCGGGCCGATCGAGGTGAGGAACAGCTCCCAGGGATCCACGGGCTACTCGGTGACGTCGGCGCCGAAGTACTTGTCGCTGATCTCGGCGAGGGTGCCGTCGGCGCGCAGCTCCTCGAGCGCGGCATCCACGGCGTCGACGAGCGACTCCTTGTCCTTCGCGAACACGAAGGCCTGCTGACCGGCGTCGTCGGTCTCGGCGGCGATCTTCAGGCCGGTGGGTCCGTCGGTCTTCTCGTAATCGAGGAAGGTGAGCTTGTCGTTCACGGTCGCGTCCACGCGTCCCTGACGCAGCAGCGCGACGGCCTGGGCCCAGCCCTCGACCGGCTCGACGGTGGCACCGGACTCGGTGGCCAGCTCGTTCCAGTTGCTGGTGAGCGACTGCGCGGTGGTCTTGCCCGTCAGGTCGTCGAAGGAGGTGATCGAGTCGTCGCCCTCGGCCACCACGATCACGCCGGGCGAGACCGTGTACGGCGTGCTGAAGAGGTACTTCGCCTCGCGCTCGTCGTTGATCGTGACCTGGTTCGCGATCACGTCGAAGCGGCCGGCGTCGAGACCGGCGAAGATCGCGTCCCACTGCGTCTCCTGGAACTCGACCTCGAGGTCGAGCTTCTCGGCGACCGCCTGGATGATCTCGACGTCGTAGCCGGTGAGCTCGCCCGTGCCGCCGTCGGCGTGGAAGCTGAACGGGCGGTAGGTGCCCTCGGTCGCGACGGTGAGCTTTCCGTCAGTGACGAGTGCGAAGTCCGACGAGGCGGTGCTGTCACCGGGGGCGCCGGTCGCCTCGGGTGCGCTGCCGCCGCTGCAGGCGGTGAGCGCGGCGGCCGTGAGGACGAGAGCGGTGGCGGCGATGAGACGACGGGACATGGGCGAACCCTCCTGGGGTGCGATGTGCGCGATTGCTGTGGCGCGCGGTGTCAATGGAACCTCTTCACAGTACGCGGGGATTCGCGGCTGTGGGCCGCGCGTGACCCTGCATTTCGACGCGGGCACCGTGTTGCGGGTGCAGAAACGCCCCCGGCGGGAGCCGAGGGCGTTTCAGGGAGTCAGACTCAGATGGCGTTGACGTCCAGCGGGATGCCGGGGCCGAACGTGGTCGACACCGCACCCTTCTGGATGTAACGGCCCTTGGAGCTCGACGGCTTGAGGCGGACGATCTCCTCGAGCGCTGCGCCGATGTTCTCGTCGAGCTGCTCGGCGGTGAAGGATGCCTTGCCCACGACGAAGTGCACGTTGGCGTGCTTGTCGACGCGGAACTCGATCTTTCCGCCCTTGATCTCCTCGACGGCCTTGGCCGTGTTCGGGGTCACGGTGCCGGTCTTCGGGTTCGGCATGAGTCCACGCGGACCCAGGACCTTTCCGAGACGACCGACCTGGCCCATGAGCTCCGGGGTGGAGACTGCAGCGTCGAAGTTCGTCCAGCCGTCAGCGACACGCTGGATGAGCTCGGCGCCACCGACCTCGTCGGCGCCTGCGGCGATCGCAGCCTCAGCGGCCGGACCCGTCGCGAACACGATGACGCGGGCGGTCTTACCGGTGCCGTGGGGCAGGATGACGGTGCCGCGCACCATCTGGTCCGCCTTGCGGGGGTCGACGGCGAGCTTGAGCGCGACCTCGACGGTCGAGTCGAACTTCGCGGAGCCGGTCTCCTTCGCGAGGGCGACTGCCTCGGTGGGAGTGTAGAAACGGTCTGCCTCGATCTTCTCGACGGCAGCGTTGTAAGCCTTGGACTTAGCCATGATTATTCTCCTCAGCCCTCGACCGTGATGCCCATGGAACGGGCGGTGCCCGCGATGATCTTCGAGGCGGCCTCGATGTCGTTCGCGTTCAGGTCGGACTGCTTGGTCTCCGCGATCTCGCGAACCTGAGCCTTGGTGATCTTCGCCACCTTGACGGTGTGCGGGGTCGCGGAGCCCTTGGGGATTCCGGCGGCCTTCTTGATGAGCTCCGCGGCGGGCGGAGTCTTCAGGATGAACGTGAAGCTGCGGTCCTCGTAGACGGTGATCTCGACGGGGATGACGTTGCCGCGCTGCGACTCGGTCGCGGCGTTGTACGCCTTGCAGAACTCCATGATGTTGACGCCATGCTGACCGAGCGCGGGGCCGATCGGCGGCGCCGGGTTGGCTGCACCTGCCTTGATCTGAAGCTTGATCAGGCCGGTCACCTTCTTCTTCGGTGCCATTCTCTTTCCTTTCATCGAATCGGATGCCGGAGCATCCGTTTCTCCCGCGGATCCGGCGTTTCCGGACAGCGGTCGTCTCTGCGCACGCCGAAGCGGCACACAAACCACGTAAGTCTACCTGATCCCGGCCCGCTCCGCCTTCCACGCTTGACGACTGCGGCTGCGGGATCAGAAACGCAGAACGGCCGCCCCGAGAGGGACGGCCGTTCGAGGGACCCGAGGGTCAGAGCATCTTGGTGACCTGGTCGAACGAGAGCTCGACCGGGGTCTCGCGCTCGAAGAGCGAGACGAGGACCGTGAGCTTGCCGCTCTCGGGCTTGATCTCGCTGATCGAACCGGGCAGACCCGCGAACGAGCCCTCCTTGATCGTGATGGTCTCGCCGACCTCGAAGTCGACCTCGGCCGGCAGCGGACGCGCCACGGCGAGGCCGCCCTTGGAGGCGATGTTCTTGGCGGTCGGGACGTCCTTGACCTCGACGAGCGACTTCAGCATGTTGAAGGCCTCTTCGAAGCGCAGCGGCGTCGGGTTGTGGGCGTTGCCCACGAAGCCGGTGACGCCGGGCGTGTGGCGCACGACCGACCAGGTGTCTTCGGTGAGCTCCATGCGCACCAGCACGTAGCCGGGGATGCGCACGCGGGTGACCATCTTGCGCTGGCCGTTCTTGATCTCGACGACGTCCTCCATCGGGACCTCGATCTGGTAGATCTCGTCCTCGACCTCGAGCGTCGACTTGCGCTGCTCGATGTTCGCCTTCACCTTGCGCTCGAAGCCGGCGTAGGAGTGGATGACGTACCACTTGCCGGGGAGCATGCGCAGATCCATGCGAAAGGTCTCGTACGGGTCCTCTTCCGCGTCGTCCTCCGCGGCGTCGGCGTCTTCAGCGTCGGCGTCTTCAGCGTCGACCGCCGGAGCGTCGTCGTCGCCGTTCACGTCGGGACCGTCGTAGGGGGTGACCTCGTCAGCCGCAGCTGCCTCGAGGTCGGCCGTCTCTTCGGCCACGGCGTCGTTGAGGACCTCGGCGGCGGCTTCGGACTCAGCCGCTTCGTCCAGGTTGAGGGCGTCGTTCACAATCGCATCCGCTTCCGGGTCGTCGACTTCGATGTCGCCATCGATGTCGGTGTCTTCTTCTTCGCCGTCCTGGTCTTCGATGTGCAGGGCGACGTGCTCTGCCGAGGTGACCGAGAGCTCTTCCGCAGCGAGGACGTTGCCCTCCTGGGCTTCGTCTTCCTCGCTGGACTGCTCTGCCGCGGTCGCCCAGTCGGCATCGTCGGAATATCGTTCAGCCACGTGTTTCTTCTCCATTGCTGCGGCCGAGGCCGCGGGGCGTCATCAGCCGGGGATTCCGAATACCCAGTGCGTCACGTACGCGAACAGAGTGTCCAAGCCGTAGACGATGCCCATGACGATCAGAACGAAGACGAGCACCACACCGGTGAACTTGAACAGCTCCTTGCGCGTCGGCGTGACGACTTTGCGCAGTTCGGAGATGACCTGACGGATGAACAGGGCGATGCCGGCGAAGAAGCCCAGCTTCTTCTCGCGGGGGGCGCCAGCAGCGACGACCTCGCCGCGCGGGTCTTCCTGATCCATCCTGAATGTACCTTTCGTGTGTCAGCGTGCGCTGACGCGCAGGGCGGACAGGAATCGAACCTGCAACCTGCGGTTTTGGAGACCGCTGCTCTGCCAATTGAGCTACCGCCCTAGAGGTCTGCGACCTCGGGGTGTCTTCCACTCTTTCACGAAAGCTGGGGTCCGAGGACCCCAGGCATGGCGAAAGATTGCAGAAAACAACTGCTCCACAAGCATACGGCATCGATCCGGTGGAGCCGAACCGGCCCCGAAGCGGCGTTGTTGTTAGGCTCGGCGAGCGGAATGCAGGAGGAGGGAGCGCCGGTGAGCGCTGAAGTGCAGCAGTTCCAAGTGGATCTGCGCGGAGTCGTCGATCTGCTCAGCCGGCACATCTACTCGAGCCCGCGGGTGTACCTGCGCGAGCTCCTCCAGAACGCGCGTGACGCGATCACCGCGCGCCGCGAGGTCGACGGAGGCGGCGGTCGCATCCGCATCACACCGCTCACCGCCGAGAGCGGCGAGTTCGTGCTGCGCGACGACGGCGTGGGCCTCACCGCCGCCGAGGTCGCCGATCTGCTGGCGACCGTGGGCCGCAGCTCCAAGCGCGACATCTTCGACCTGCCCCGCAGCGACTATCTGGGCCAGTTCGGCATCGGACTGCTGAGCTGCTTCATGGTGGCCGACACGATCGTGATCCGCTCGCGCAGCGCCCGGGGCGGGGCATCGGTCGAGTGGACGGGCAGCGCTGACGGCACCTTCCGGGTCGCCGAGATCGAGGAGGAGCTCCCGATCGGCACCAGCGTGCACCTGATCCCCCGCTTCGACGCCGACGAGCTGCTGCGCCCCGCCGCCGTGCACGAGCTGGCCACGACGTTCGGCGAGTTCCTGCCGGTGCGCGTCACGATCGACTCCCCCGGCGGTGATGTCGACATCACCCGCGAGCCCCCGTTCCTCGACGCCGTCGACCACGTCGACGACGCACTGCAGTACGGGCGCGACCTGCTGGGCGCGGGCCCGCTCGACGTGATCGAGCTGAGCGAGGCAGCCACCGGCACCCGCGGCCTCGCCTATGTGCTGCCCTTCGCCCCGCCGCCCGGGGCCCGCCAGGCCACGCGCATGTACCTCGGGCGCATGCTGCTGGCCGAGCGCGTCGACGACGTACTGCCGGAGTGGGCGTTCTTCGTGCGCGCCGTCGTCGACTCGACCGGCCTCGCTCCCACGGCCAGCCGCGAATCACTGGTCGAGGATGCGGCGCTCGAGCACGTGCGCGAACAGCTCGGCGCCGGCATCCGCCGCTGGGTCCTCGAGCTGGGGCTGCGCGAGCCGCACCGCCTGGCGCAGTTCGTCGCCGTTCACGAGGTGGGCCTCAAGTCGCTCGTGCGCCACGACCCCGAGCTCGCGCAGTTCATCACGCGGTGGCTGACGGTCGAGACCACGCACGGCACGATGCGCGTCGGCGATCTCGTCGAACGCTACGCGCACGTGCGTTACGCCGCCTCGGTCGACGAGTTCCGCCAGGTGGCCGGCATCTCCCCCGGCTCCGAGGTGCTCGTCAACGGCGGCTATCTCTACGACGCCGACCTGGTGCGGATGCTGCCCGAGCTCTACCCGCACGTGACGATCGAGAAGGTCGACGTGACCGGCGAGCTCGACCGCCTGGACCCGCCCCCGCTCGACGATCGCGATGCGGCCGTGGCGCTCGAAGCCCGCGCGGGGGCCGTGCTCGCGGCATCCGACTGCGCGGTGGTGGTGCGCTCCATCGATCGCCCCGATCTCACCGCGCTCTACGTCGCCGACCCCGAGGTGCTGCGCGCCCTCGACCGCACGCGCACGAAGGGCGTCACCGGAGCACTGTGGGGCGGCGTGCTCAACCGCATCGACCAGACCCGGTCGGCGGGGCGCGACGACGACCTCAGCGCCCGACTGTGCCTGAACTGGTCGAACCGCGTGGTGCGCGCGCTCGTGCGGGTGGGCGACGACGCCGTGTTCGCCCGCACGGTGCAGCTGCTGTACATCCAGGCGCTGCTGTCCGGGCACCATCCGCTCTCCGATGCCGACCGGCGGCTCATGACCTCGGCACTCAGCGACCTCGTCTCACTCTCGGCCGGGCTCGAAGAGGACACCCTCCCCTTCGACGAGGCGCTCTAGCGCTCCTCGCACCCGACGCCGCATCCATCCTCGAAGGGACCACCCCATGGCACGTCCGAAGAAGCGCTTCCAGCAGCTGATCGAAGAGATCGACCGGACGCCCTGGGGCCCGGCCGAGCACGCGCTCGTGGCCGAGGCGGTGGCGCTGGCGATCGAGATCGGCGACGAACAGCTCGAGTACGAGGCGCGGATGCGGCAAACGGCGTCGGCGAACATGAACGGAGCGACCGACGTGATGCTGAACTCCTTCGCCTGGTGCCTCGCGCACCATGACGCGGATCCGCAGCGCTTCCCCGCCGATCTCGACAACGGCGGCGCCGACCTGATGTGGCAGTTCAAGTGGATGGCGTCGTCACTGCGCTCCTCTCCCGCGTTCTCGCAGGAGCAGATCGCTGCGGTGCTCGACGACATGGAGGCGCACTACCGCGCCGCCGGCCTCGGCATGAGCGGCGTGCTCACGGCCCGGTTCGAGGATGCGTGGGACGCCGGTCGCACGGACGACGCCGAAGCCCTGCGCGTGCAGCTCGAGGCGACGCCCCGCGACGAGCACAGCCACTGCGACGCCTGCGGGCGCAGCCAGTTCGCGGGGTTCTTCGCCCAGACCGGGCGCGATGACGACGCGATCCGGCTGGTGGAGGAGATGATCGAGGGCGGATTCTCGTGCGGTGAGGAGCCGGAGCACGCCCTCTCGCGCGTGCTGGTGCCGTACCTGCGCGCCGGCCGCGGCGACGACGCCAAGACCGCGCATCTGCGCAGCTACCGCCTCGCGAAGGACAACCCCGACAACCTGGGGATCGTCGCGAACAACATCGTCTTCACCGCGGTCACCGGCAACGAGGCCCGTGCGCTCACGCTCGTCGAGCGGCACATCGGCTGGCTGGCACACGACGGACTCAACGTCGACGCACACTTCGCGGCGCTGGCGGCGTTCGCTTTCGCCCTCGACCGTGTCACGGCGGCAGGTTACGGCGACACTCCCGTGCGCGGGGCGGAGTCGCCGGCGCTCGAGCCGTTCTTCGGCACGCACGAGGGGGTGTGGAGCGCCGATGACCTCGCGGGCGCCGCGTGGGCGACGGCCGAGCGCATCGGCGCGGAGTTCGACGGTCGAGACGGCACCGACGGTCACGCGCAGAGCCTGCAGCGCCTGCGCGCTCTCGCCGACGAGCACTACGACGTGCCGATCCGCTCGGACGCGTTCGTCACGACCGCCGCCGCCACCAGCCCCACGGATGCCGCCGGATGGTACGAGCGGGTGATGGAGCTCGCGCAGTACGGCGCGGAGAAGGAGACCCTCGAGGCGCTGCCGCGCGCACTCGGCGTCGACGATCCCGCCCAACGTGCGCAGCTGCTGTCGATGCACCTGGGCGTGCTCATGGCGCTCGACCGTGCCGACGAGGCGGCAGCGCTCCTGCCCGACCGTCTGGCCGCTCTGCGCGCGACGGGCAGGCATGAGCAGGCCGACCTCGAGGAACGCCTCGGGCTCGCCACGTTCGGGCTGCACACCCCGGAATCGACCGCCGACCTCGAAGAGGCTCTCGCCGCCGCATCCGCCCTGCCTGCCTGGTCGCGCGGGGACCTCGCTCTCAGCCGTGCCGTCATGCACCTGCAGGACGACGAGCCCGACGCCGCCCTCGACCGCGTGGAAGAGGCGGCTCGCGCCTTCGTCGAAGCCGGCGACGTCCGTCTGACGAACACCACCACACTGATCGCGATCACGGCACTGCTGCAGAAGAACGACATCGAGGCCACCATCGTGATCCTCGACCGCTTCCTGGCGCAGGATGACCTGAGCACCGGCCACCGCGCTCAGGCGCTGCACACGCGCGCAAGAGTGCGCGGGGGCACGAACGCCTTTCGCGAGGGCGCGGAGGATGCCGACGAGACGTGCCGGCTGCTCGCCGGACTCGGTGCGACGACAGCGCTCGCCTCGGCGCATCTGCTCGCCGGCGCACTCTGGGAGGATGCCGGAGACCTCGAGAAGGCGGTCACCCGATACCGCGTCACCGCGCGGCTGATCGCGCAGGAGGGCGGCGACCTCGCGGGGGCGAACTTCCGTCTGGCGCGCGCGATGCTCGCGGTCGGCGACGCCGAGGAGGCGGCCGAGTTGTTCGGCGAGGTGCTCGAGCAGGAGGAGAAGGCCGAGGTACCGGCGGCATCACGCGCCATGACGGCGTCGATGCTCGCACGGGCGCTGAGCGCCGCCGGCGAGTTCAGCCAGGCGTATGGCGCGTTCGGGTACGCGGCCGAGCTCTACGGCGAGGCGGAGGAGCACGCCGAGCAGTCACTGTCGATGGGTGAGCAGGCGAAGATCCTCGCGCAGTTCGAGGAGCACGACGATGCGCTGACCCTGCTGGAGTCCGCCGCCGAGATCGTGCGCCGGGCCCCGGATGCCGTCGGCGCGCGCGCCGAGGTGCTGCACAATCTCGGGCAGGTCTACGGCGGACGCGGAGACGAGCGCGCCTTCACCCTGTTCGACGAGGTCACCTCTCTCGCGCAGGAGCATGAGGCGCACTGGCTGCTCGCCGACGTGACCGACTCACGCGGACGCGCACTCGCCCAGCTCGGACGCGTCGACGATGCGGTCGCGGCCGCCCTGACCGCCGCCGACGGCTTCGCCCAGATCGGCGACAGCGGTGCCGCCGGCGGATCGGAGCTGTTCGCCGCCCGGCTGCTCGCGGGCAACGAGCGAGCCGCCGACGCAGTCGCGATCTACCGGAGCGCACTCGATCATGGCGCAGAGCACGCCCCGCTGCGGCAGGTGGCCGCGCTCGAACTCGGTGACACGCTCGAGGCGCTCGGACGCCATGGCGAGGCCGCGGAGGTGCGGGCCCTCATCGAGAGCTGAAGCCGCGGGGGCTCAGAACAGCTGACGCCAGTTCGCGCGGGCCAGGTCGAGCAGCTCGTCGCCGCGCCCCGACATGACCGTGCGGATCGCGTACAGCGCGAACCCGCCCACCTGCTCAGCCGTGATCGCCGGGGGCATCGACAGCTCCTGGCGTTCGGTGACGACGTCGAGCAGGGCGGGGCCGTCATGCGCGAGTACCTCGCGCACGGCATCCGGCAGATCCTCGCTGTTCTCGACGCGGCGTGCGAAGATGCCCATCGCCTCGGCGATCGCCGCGAAGCTCGGGTTGTCGAGCCCGGTGCCGTAGGTGACGAAGCCCGCCGCCTTCATCTCGAGCTCCACGAAGTTCAGCGAGGAGTTGTTCACCACGATCGTCTTCACCGGCAGTTCGTTCTGCGTGAGCGTGAGCAGCTCCCCCAGCATCATGGCGAGCCCGCCGTCACCGGCGAGGGCGACGACCTGCCGCCCGGGGTGCGCGACCTGCGCGCCGATCCCGTGCATGAGTGCGTTCGCCATCGACCCGTGGGTGAACGAGCCGATGAGGCGACGGTTCTCGGTCATGCGCAGATAGCGGGCCGCCCAGACGGTGGGGGACCCGACGTCGGCGGTGAAGATCGCGTCATCCGCCGCCTGCTCGTTCAGCAGTCGCGCGAGATACTGCGGATGGATCGGGCGTCCGGCCTTCGTCGGCACGGCGAGGTCGTCGAGCTTCGCGCGGGTCTTGCGATAGTGCGCGAGGGCATCATCGAGGTGCCCGCGGTCCTTCTCGGCGAGGCGCGGCAGCAGAGCGTCGACGGTCGCGGCGACGTCGCCCACGAGTCCGAGATCGAGCGGATGCCGTTTGCCGAGCTGCTCGCCGCGGATGTCGACCTGGATCGTGGTGGCGTCCTCCGGGTAGAACTGTTCGTACGGGAAGTCGCTGCCAAGCACCAACAGCGCATCCGCCGACTCCATCGCCCGGTACCCCGAGGCGAAGCCGAGCAGCCCCGTCATCCCGACGTCGAACGGGTTGTCGTGCTCGATGAACTCCTTGCCGCGCAGGGCATGCACGATCGGGGCGCCCAGGCGGTCCGCCAGCGCGATGACCTCGTCGTGCGCGTTCTCGACCCCGGCTCCCGCGAGGATCGTGACCTTCTTCGCGGCGTTGAGCAGCGTGGCCGCCTTCTCGAGCTCAGGTCCGCTGGGGGCGACCACGGGGCGGGTCCGCTCGATGACCACGGCGCGGTTGTCGGCGATGTCCGACAGCGCCACGTCACCGGGGATCACGAGCACGGCGACCCCGCGCTTCTCGATCGCCGTGCGCATCGCGATCTCGAGCAGCCGCGGCATCTGGCGCGGATCGGCGACGTACTCGACGTAGACGCTGCACTCGCGGAACAGCTCCTGCGGGTGCGTCTCCTGGAAGTAGCCCGTGCCGATCTCGGTCGTGGGGATGTGGGCCGCGATCGCGAGCACCGGCACGCGGGAGCGATTCGCGTCGTAGAGTCCGTTGATCAGGTGCAGGTTGCCCGGGCCGCAGGAGCCGGCGACGACTGCGAGGTCACCCGTGGTCGCCGCATCCGCCGCCGCCGCGAAGGCCGCGGACTCCTCGTGTCTGACGTGCACCCAGCGGATGCTGCCGTCCTTGCGGATGGCATCCGTGAATCCGTTCAGCGAATCTCCGGGCAGACCGTAGACGTGGTCGATCCCGTTGGCTTTCAGAGTCTTGACGATGTTCTCAGCGACATTGGCCATGCTTCGACCCTACGCCCGGCGCGGGTGCGGGGTCTCGGACTTCTGCGGCGCTCTGCGGCGCTGAGGGGTCAGAGAGCGCCGCCCGCGGAGGTCCGCACGCGACAGTCTCTGACCCCTCGGCTCGTCATGACGCCTGGCCCGTCATGACGCGGCGAGCATCCGTCTGACACGGCGCACGAGCGCCGCGGGGTCGTCGAAATCCCGCCGCGTCACGACGACCATGCGATACCCCAGTGCTTCGAGCTCGGAGCGTCGGATCTGATCACGGCTCCATTGATGCGGATCCCGGTGGTGATCTCCGTCGTACTCGATGATCAGCCGCGCCTCGGTGTAGAGCATGTCGACGCGCGCCACGAGCCGGCGACCGTCGCGGATCTCGACATTGCACCTCGGATGCGGCAGCCCCGCCTCGATCAGGATGAGGCGCACCATGGATTCCCGGGGAGACTCCGCACGACCGTCTGCCAGTTCGAGCGCGCGCTGTCGGATCGTCGTCCCGCGTCCTCCGGCGAATCGTTGATGGTGGTCCGCGAGTTCCTCGATCGAGACGAGCGGACGCCGCACACTGATCAGCGCATCGGTCAGGGCCAGGAAGCGCGGAAGGCGCAGTTCGCGCGAGACGTCGACCCACGTCCGCGCGGGAGACAGCATCGGGATCCCCCGGCGGTGGACCACATCGCCGCCCTGCAGTACGAGGCGATGCCCGAGCACACCTGCACGACGGATGCGTGTCTCCTCGGCAGGCACGCCGATCCGCGGTCGCGCCCAGGCATCCTCCTCATCCGCCGCAGAGAGCGGCAGCCCCCACAGGCGAGCCGCCGTCGTGCCGCACACGAAAGCGTGCGGCGGAAGCGCCGCCAGGAGCACGGACACGACCTCCGCCTCGATGAGCCGCCTGCGCGCTCGCGTTCCGTGGAACGGGCTGCTGAGATCCTTGGCTCGCAGACGTCGCGGGGTGACCCCCTGCGCACGTGCGGCGGCGACGGTGAAGCCGACCGGCGTTCCCCGTGGAAGTGGTGATGGATGCATCCGCTGATCCTGCTCGCATCACCCTCACCACCCGCGCCCCAGCCTCACGCCCTGTGCACAGTCCTCCGCCCCGCGCCGTCCGTGGAGGGCGCTCGGCGCGGGGAGTGAGGGGTCAGAGAACGCCGCCCCCCAGCCTCGGGAAGCGGCGTTCAGTGACTTCTCAGCGCGACGGGCCCGTGACTTCTCAGCGCGACGGGCCCGTGCAGATCAGCCGATGCGGATGAGCTTCTTGTTCACGAACTCGTCAGCCGCCAGGTGTCCGAGCTCGCGGGCGGTACCGCTGCGCTTGATGCCGCCGAACGGCAGCTCCGGGCTGTCGGCGAGCACCAGGTTGACGTAGACCATGCCCGCCTCGATCCGGTCGGCCACGCGCTCGGCCTGCTCGGCGTCGGTCGTGAAGACGTACGAGCCGAGGCCGAAGGTCGTGTCGTTCGCCAGCGCCACCGCGGCATCCTCGTCGGCTGCGCGGTAGACGACGGCCGCCGGGCCGAAGAGCTCCTCGTGGTAGACGTTCATCGCGGGCGTGACGTCGGCGAGCACCGTGGGAGCGAAGAACGCCCCGTCGCGCGTGCCACCGGTCAGCAGCGTGGCGCCCTGCTCGACGGCCTGGTCGATCTGCTTCTGCAGGTTCTCGGCCGCGGCCTCGGACGAGACCGGCCCGAGCACCGTGTCGTCGAGCGTGGGGTCGCTCGCCTCGACCGCCGCCATCTCGGCAACGAACTTCTCGACGAAGGCGTCGTACAGCTCGTCGACGATGATGAAGCGCTTGGCGCCGTTGCACGCCTGACCGTTGTTGTCCAGACGCGCGTCGACGCCGGCCTTCACGGTCGCGTCGAGATCGTCGGTCGACAGCACGATGAACGGGTCGGATCCGCCGAGCTCCAGCGCGACCTTCTTCAGGTGGCGTCCGGCGACTTCGGCCACCGCGGCACCGGCGCGCTCCGAACCGGTGAGCGAGACACCCTGCACCCGCGGGTCGGCGATCATCTTCGCGATCTGATCGTTCGTCGCCAGCACGTTCTGATACGCCCCGGGCGGGAATCCGGCCTCGTCGTAGATCGCGGCGATCGCGGTCGACGACTCCGGGCACTGCGGCGCCGGCTTCAGCAGGATCGTGTTGCCGACGATCAGGTTCGGCGCCGCGAAGCGCACGATCTGGTACGCCGGGAAGTTCCACGGCATGATGCCCACGAGCGGCCCCAGCGACGAGCGGCGGATGATCGCCGAGCCGTCGCCGAGGATGTCGATCGGCTGGTCGGCCATGATCGACTCAGCCTGGTCGGCGTAGTACTCGGCGATGTCGGCGGCGAAGTCGACCTCTCCGAGCGCCGCCTCGCGCGGCTTGCCCATCTCGCGCACGAAGATGTCGGCGAGCGCCTCGCGGTGTTCGCGGTGCAGCTCCGCCGCGCGACGCACGAGGGCGGCGCGCTCGGCCACGGTCGACGAGCGCGACCAGTCGCGGTGCGCGTGGGCGGCGGCCTCGACGGCCTCCTCGATCTGCGCGTCGGTGAAGGTGTCGAAGGACTGCAGCGTCTCTCCGGTGGCGGGGTTGGTGACGGCGTAGTCGGTCATGACGTGTCCTCTCGGGTCGGTGGCGATGCCGCGGTCAGGAGACCGGGATCAGCGTGTACTTGGTGGACAGGTACTCGTGGATGCCCTCGAAGCCGCCCTCGCGGCCGACGCCGGACTGCTTGACGCCGCCGAACGGAGCCGCGGCGTTCGAGACGACGCCCACATTGAGTCCCATCATGCCGGTCTCGAGCGCGTCGATCATGCGCTGCCCGCGCTGCAGGCTCTCGGTGAAGACGTACGAGACGAGTCCGTACTCGGTGTCGTTGGCCAGGCGCACGGCTTCGTCTTCGGACTCGAACGTGGCGATGGCGAGCACCGGTCCGAAGATCTCCTCGCGGAGGATCGCGGAGCCTGCGACGACGTCGGTCAGCACGGTGGGCTGGTAGAACGATCCGGTGCCCTCGACGGCCTCGCCGCCGGTGAGCAGCGTCGCGCCCCGCTCGACGGCGTCGCCGACGAGCTCCTCGGCCTTCGCCACGGCATCCGCGTCGATGAGCGGTCCGATCGCGACGCCCTCCTCGGTGCCCCGGCCGATCTTCATCTCGTTCACGCGCTCGGTCACGCGACGGGCGAACTCGCCCGCGACGTCCTTGTGCACGATGAAGCGGTTCGCCGCGGTGCAGGCCTGCCCGATGTTGCGGAACTTCGCCGCGAGCGCGCCGTCCACGGCCTTGTCGAGGTCAGCGTCGTCGAACACCACGAACGGGGCGTTGCCGCCGAGCTCCATCGACACCCGCAGCACGCCCTCGGCGGCCTGGGCGATGAGCTTGCGGCCGACCTCGGTCGATCCGGTGAACGACAGCTTGCGCAGACGCGGATCGGCGATGATCGGGGCCGACAGCGCACTCGACTTCGACGTCTGCACGACGTTGACGACACCGGCGGGGAGTCCGGCCTGCTCGAGCAGCGTGACGAAGAACATCGTGGTGAGCGGCGTCAGAGCCGGGGGCTTGATCACGACCGTGCAGCCGGCGGCGAGCGCGGGCGCGATCTTGCGCGTGGCCATCGCGAACGGGAAGTTCCACGGCGTGACGAAGAACGACGGACCGACGGGGCGCTGCGACACGACCATGTGGCCCGTGCCTTCGGGGTTGAGCCCGTAGCGACCGTTGATGCGCACGGCCTCCTCGCTGAACCAGCGCAGGAACTCGCCGCCGTAGCCGACCTCTCCGCGGGCCTCGGCGACGGGCTTGCCCATCTCGAGCGTCATCAGCAGCGCGAGGTCCTCCTTGCGCTCCTGCACCAGGTCGAAGGCGCGGCGCAGGATGTCGCTGCGGGTGCGCGGGGCAGTGGCCGCCCAGGAGTCCTGCGCAGCGACGGCGGCATCGAGCGCGCGCATGCCGTCGGCGGGGGTGGCGTCGGCGATCGTGCGGATCACGGCGCCCGTCGCGGGGTCCTGCACGTCGAAGGTGCCGCCGGTCTCGGCATCGGTCCATTCCCCGCCGATGAAGAGTCCGGTGGGGATGCTGTCGAGAAGCGCCTGCTCGGCGGGGGCGATCTGAGTGCTCATGGATTCTCTTTCTGTGGGAGGGAAGGTCAGCGGCGGCGGCGGATGCTCGGCGGGGCATCCATGGCGAGGGTCTCGCCGCGGAAGAACGCCGGGCGTCGCACCGACTGCCAGATCATGATGGCGATGCCGACGACGATGATGCCGACACCGAGGACGAAGACGAGTCCGACTCCGCCGATGTTCGATCCGCTGCCGTACGCGGGGTCCATCGAGTCGATCAGCGTCGTGACGAACAGCACGGCGAGGATCAGGCCGCCGACCAGCGGGAACAGGAACGTGAAGAAGAAGCTGCGCGCCGAGTCGAACCACTGCTTGCGGAAGTACCAGACGCACGCGAAGGCGGTGAGGCCGTAGTAGAAGCAGATCATCATGCCCAGCGACAGGATGGTGTCGGTCAGCACGTTCTCGCTCACGAGCCGCATGACGGCGTAGAACACCGAGGCGACGATCGCCGAGATCACGGTCGCGAAGCCGGGGGTGAAGAACCGGGGGCTGACCTCGGCGAACTTGGGCGGGAGGGCGCCGTAGTGCCCCATCGCCAGCAGTGTGCGCGCGGGTCCGACGGCCGTGGACTGCAGCGACGCGGCGGAGCTGGAGAGCACCGCGAGCGACACCAGGAACGCGAGCGGCCCGAGAACCGGATCCGACAGCGCGAAGAACACGTTGGCGGAGATGTCCTCGTTCGCGAGCCCGAGCGATCCGGTGCCGACGCCGGCGAACATGATGAGTCCGATCGACAGCAGCAGGTAGAGGCTGACCACGACGACGACGGTGACCATCGCCGCACGGCCCGGTGTCTTGGTCGGATCCTTGGTCTCCTCGTTCATGGTGAGGACGACGTCCCAGCCCCAGAAGATGAAGATCGACAGCGAGAGTCCGGCCGCGAAGGCGCTGAAGGTCGGCACCTCGAACGGGTTGAACCACGACCACGAGAACGCGGTGGGCTCGGGCGCATCGCCGGAGACCGCCTTGACGATGGCGACGATGGCGAACGCGACGAGGACCACGAGCTGGAAGCTGACCAGCACGTACTGGAACTTCTGCGTGGTCTGCATGTCGCGGTACGACACCAGGGTCGCGCCCAGCATGAACAGCAGACAGACGACCACGTTGATGATCGGGTTGAACGCCAGATCCGCGATCGCGGCGTTGCCGCTGAGCTGTGCGATCAGCAGGAACAGGAACTCGACCGCGATGCCGGCGAGGTTGGAGAGCACGATGACGGTGGCGGCGATGAGCCCCCATCCCGTCATCCATCCGATCCACGGGCCGAAGGCGCGCACGCCCCACGTGAAGGAGGTGCCCGAGTCGGGCATCTCGCGATTCAGCTCGCGGTAGCCGAACGCGGTCAGCAGCATCGGGATGAACCCGACGAGGATGATGGCGGGGACCTGGGTGCCCGCGACGGCCACGGTCGGGCCCAGCGAGGCGGTGAGCGTGTACGCCGGGGCGATCGTCGAGACGCCGATCACGACGGCACCGACCACACCCACGGCTCCCGCGCGCAGCCCCTTCTGCGAGAGACCCGTGGTCACTGCTGCGGGCTCCGTCGCCCGGTTGGTGCTGCTCATCAGCGGTCTCCTGCTTCGGCGCGGGTGCGCGGGACGACGATCATGGGGACGGGCAGCTCGTGCAGCATCTTGGCCGCCGTGGAGCCCAGGAACAGGCGGCGCGGCTGCGCGAGCCTGCTGGATCCGACGAGGATGACCTCGCCGGGGAGCCAGGAGAGGTGCGAGACGGCGTCCTCGACGCTGTCGCCCGGGGCCTCCTCGACCGCGGCGCCGAGGTCGCCCGGAAGCAGCTGCTGCGCGACCGCCAGCACATCGTTCGCGTGCTCCTGCCCGACCGTGCGGATCGCGCCGGTGTCGAGACCGGGTGGCACGTCGAAGGGCACGAGCGAGACGAGCCGCAGTCCGACACCGGCCGATGCCGCGACCGACGCGGCTTCGTCGAGCAGGTTCTCGGCACCGGGGCGGGTGCCCACGGCGACCGTGACCCGTGGGATGACGTGGTCGTCCTGCTCGGCCGTGCCCAGGGGCGCGAGTGCGACCGGGATCGTCGAGGAGTGCAGCAGCTCCGACGCGACGCTGCCGAGCCGGTGGCGTCCGAAGATACCTCCGCCGGCCGCGCCGACGACGATCAGTCGGGCACCGAACTCCTCGCCGGCAGCGATCAGCCCCTCGGCGAACGACTCGGCGAAGCGCACGTGCCCGCTGCGGGTGAGCTCCTGCGGCATCCGCACGAGTGCGGCTTCGAGCCACTTCCTGCCCTGGCGGCGGATGTGCTCCTCGTAGGCGCGCTCGGGCGGTACCGCGGCGCTGCGCGTGCCCTCCGAAGGGAGCACGATGACCAGGTGCACCACGGCGTCGAGGCTGCGCGCGAGGCGCGCCCCGAGTGCGGCCGCATCGGCTCCCGAGTCCGTCGCCGTGTAGCCGACGACGATCGAGCCGGTCATCCCCGGCTCTCCACGGTCTCGCCGGCGGTGCGACTCGACTCCACGATCTGCGAGGCGACCAGGTGACCCATGCGGATCGCGCCGTCGACGTGCTGGTATCCGGCACCCGCGATGTCGCTGCAGGCGAAGTGGATCGGGCCGACGGCTGTGCGCAGGTCAGCGCCGTAGCGGTGCAGGCCGCCCATGTCGAAGCTCGCCGCGTACGCGCCACGGGTCCACTCCTCGCTGCCCCAGTCGCTCTCGTAGTAGACGACCGGGTTCTTCGCCTCGGGGCCGTAGTAGTGCGCGAGCGACTCGAGGATGCGCTCCTTGCGCTCCTCGGCCGAGAGCTCGAACACGCCGTCGGCGTTCTTGTCCGAGACGAAGCCCACCAGGGTGCCCCGCTCCTCGCCGTGGTTGCTGTTGTCGTAGGCCTCGTGCACGATCTCGTACGGGCTGAACGCCGTGCCGCTCTGCCCCTGCTCACGCCAGAACGGACGCTCGTAGACGGCGTGCACCTTGACCACGAAGCCCATCGAGAGGTGCTGGTGCAGCTGGTGCTGTCGGCGCGGCAGCGGCGGCACGAACGAGATGCGGTCGTACAGCACCGGCGCGTGCGCGAGGATCGCGAAGCGGGCGCTGACGGTGAGATCGTCGGTGGTCGCGGTGACGCCGTTCGCGCCCCACTCGAGCGAGCGCACCGGCTGGTTCAGCAGCACATCGTCATCGAGACGCTCGGCGAGCAGCTGCGGAACCTGCTGCAGACCGCCGACCACGCGCTTGTCGAGGATGAAGTCGGCGTCGACCAGGTGCGAGTACGAGCCGGCGGATGCCGCCATCAGCAGTGACTGCAGGAGTGAGAAGGAGTGCGTGGGCTTCGTGAGCATCGCCGAACCGGTGGCGAAGGCGAGGTTGAGCACGGCCTCGTCGTCGTCGGTCTGCGCCCGCAGCCAGGCATCCCACGTGACCGTGTCCCACTCCTCGGCCTTCGGGTGGGCCCACGGGCGATCGGGGTCGATCTCGGCGACCATCGCGTCGAGGCGCTCGGTGATCTCGGCGATCGTCTGCTCGGTCGCAGCCGACACCGGGAACATCTCTCCCGTGAAGCGCGAGGCGGTGCCGTCGGGTCCGACGTAGACGCTCTCGCCCTCGCGGTACCGGCTGAAGGTCTCGAGGCCCAGCTCGTCGATCGTGTCGATCAGGGCATCCTGATCGGGCGAGACCCACTGGCCGCCGATCTCGAGCATGGCGCCCTCGATGACGTCGGTCCACAGACGCCCGCCGACGCGGTCGCGCGCCTCGAGGACGGCGACCGAGAGGCCGGCCTTGCGCAGGTCGTTCGCCGCTGTGAGTCCTGCGGCGCCGGCGCCGACGATGAGCACGTCCCGGGTGATCTCAGCCATGTGCTTCTCCTTCGTTGAAAAGAATGTGCCGGTCGCGACCCGCAATCCCCCGATCAGGGTCGCGACCGGACGTGTGGGGGTGCGACTACTTCGTGGCGGCGAGCGCGGCCGCGACGACGTCGAGGCCTTCGTTCAGCAGCTCGTCGCCGATCGCGAGCGGCGGGAGGAAGCGGATGACGTTGCCGTAGGTTCCGCAGGTGAGCACGATGACGCCCTGGGCGATGCACGCTTTCGCGACCGCAGCGGTGAGCGCGGCATCCGGCGCCTTCGTCTCGGGGTCGACGAACTCGGCCGCGATCATCGCGCCGTGTCCGCGGATGTCGCCCACGCGGGCGTCGTCCGCCTGGATGGCGGACAGGCGCTGGGTGAGGATCGCACCGATCTCACGGGCACGCTCGATCACGCCGTCGTTCTCGAAGACGTCGATCGCGGCGAGGGCTGCGGCGCAGGCGATCGGGTTGCCGCCGTAGGTGCCGCCGAGGCCTCCGGCGTGCGAGGCGTCCATGATCTCGGCACGGCCGGTGACCGCGGCCAGCGGAAGTCCGCCGGCGATGCCCTTGGCCGTGGTGATCAGGTCGGGCTCGATGCCGAAGATCTCGCTGGCGAACATGTGCCCGGTGCGGGCGAATCCGGTCTGCACCTCGTCGGCGATGAAGACCACGCCGTTGGCGCGGCACCACTCGAGGATCGCGGGCAGGAAGCCGTCGGCCGGGACGATGAACCCGCCCTCGCCCTGGATGGGCTCGATGATGACGGCGGCGAGGTTGTCGGCGCCGATCTGCTTCTCGAGCTGCAGGATGACCCGGGCGGCAGCCTCGTTGCCGTCGAGTCCGTCGCGGAACGGGTACGACATCGGCGCGCGGTAGACCTCGGGCGCGAAGGGACCGAAGCCGCTCTTGTAGGGCATCGACTTGGCGGTAAGCGCCATGGTCAGGTTCGTGCGGCCGTGGTAGCCGTGGTCGAACGCGACGACCGCCTGACGGCCGGTGTGCTTGCGGGCGATCTTGACCGCGTTCTCGACGGCCTCGGCGCCGGAGTTGAACAGCGCGCTCTTCTTGGCGAAGTCGCCGGGCGTGATGCGGTTGAGCGCCTCGGCCACCTCGATGTACGACTCGTACGGCGAGATCATGAAGCAGGTGTGGGTGAACTGCGCGGCCTGCGCGGCGACGGCGGCGGCGATCTTCGGGTGCGCGTTGCCCACCGTGGTCACGGCGATGCCGGAGCCGAGGTCGATCAGCGAGTTGCCGTCGGCGTCGACGACCACTCCGCCACCGGCGGCCACGGTCGCGACCGGAACGGTGTGCCCGACACCGGCGGCGACGGCATCCGCCTTGCGCGCGAGGATCTCGGCCGAGCGCGGGCCCGGGAGCTCGGTGACGAGGCGTCGCTCCTGGGGGAGCTCGGGTCCGCCGAGGGGAACTGCTGCGGTTGCGGTGTCGAGGAGTGCCATGGTCGTGAGCGTACGGGCGCGGATCCGTCAGGCGCATTCGCCGGCCTGTACAATCTGGATCACACTTCTGCCGCTGCGTACATCGCGCGCGTGGCGGTGGCCCCGGGGCGGCGGTACGGAAGGAGCACGATGGATCAGCCCACACTGCGCGCGCTGCTCGCGCGGCGCGACCTGGGCCTGCGCCTGGTCTCCCCCGCCGACGCGCTGGCAGAAGGCGCGCTCGACCGCCCGTTGCGCTGGGTGCACAGCTCCGACCTCGCCGATCCCACCCCCTTCCTCGCCGAGGATCTCGTGCTGCTGACCACCGGCACGCAGTTCGATGATCCGGATGCCGCCGACACCTACGTCGGCCGGCTGATCGACCGCGGCGTGGTCGGCCTCGGCTTCGGCACGGACGTCTACCGCGCCGGCATCCCCGACGAGGTGCTGGCGGCGTGCGCGGCCCGCGGCCTGCCGCTGTTCGCGGTGCCATATCGCACACCGTTCATCGCCGTGGCCCGTGCGCACTCCGAAGCCATCGCGGCGCAGGCGTACGCGCGCCGGTCGTGGGCGCTCGACACGCAGCGGGCACTCGCCCTCGCCGCGCTGCGCCCGCACGGACTCGACGCGACGCTCGCCGAGCTCGCGCGCCGACTCGGAGTGTGGGCGGCGATGTTCGACGCCGCCGGATCGCAGCTGGCGGCACACCCGCGCGATGCGATCGATGCGTCCGTGCGTGATCATCTCGGCGACCGCGTGACGGAGATCCTGGCGCGCGGACTCGAGGCGGGGCAGTCGCTCACGATCGACGACGCCACCTTCATGCTCTTCACGATCGGCCGCGGCGGTCACCTGCGCGGGGTGATCGCGCTGGCCACCGACTCCCTCGATCAGGAGGCGCGTTCGGTCGTGACCTCGGTGATCGCGATGTCGGGGCTCGCGATGGAGCAGAGCGAGCAGCTGGGCCGCAGTCGCCGACGCCTGCACGCTCAGCTGCTGGGCTCACTGCTCGCCGATGACCCGACGCTCGCACGGCGGGTGCTCGGCGGGCTCCCCCCGGCGCCGGTCGTCGTGGCGGTCGCGGCGGATGCTCCGGCCGGAGCGCTCACGGAATGGTGGGAGCGCCGACGGACCGACCACGGAACCGCCTCCTTCCTCGCGGAGTCAGAGGACGGGGTCGCGATCTGCGTGTCCGCGTCGGACGAGTCGTTGCTCGACGACGTCGCGGCGCGATTCGGCATCCGCCTGGGGGTGTCGGAGCCGGAGGAGTACGACGCGTTCTCGCGCGCTCACGCTCAGGCGCTCGCGGCTCTGCGACAGAATGCCGCCGTCCGCGCCGAACGCTACGCCGACACGGTGGGCTCCAGCATCCTCAGCGCCCTGGCGACCGACGAGGCGCGCCTGGTCGCCGAGTCGCGCCTGGCCCCGCTGCGCGCGCACGATGCCGGCACCGCCGCCGATCTCGAGCGGTCGCTGCGGGTCTGGCTCGAGCATGACGCCCGAGCCGAGCCCGCTGCCGCCGTGCTGGGCGTGCACCGGCACACTCTCCGCGCGCGCATCGCCACGGCCGGGAGCCTGCTCGGGATCGACCTGTCGTCGTTCCCCGCCCGCGCCGAGCTCTGGGCCCTGCTGCAGACCGCCCGCGACTGACGCCGCGCCCGCTCCCGTCCCCTCGCGCGCCCGCGTTCCTTTGCCGCCGAGTGCACGGCATCCTGCCCAGTGCACGGCTTGTGGACGCGAGTTCCCCGTGCACTCGGCGGCATCCGGTGCACTCGGCGCCGGGAGAAGGATGGATGCGGATGCCGGGGCCGGATGCGGGATGCCGGGGCTCACGCCGGCGCGTGCGCCTCGAGGAACTCGTACACGTCGGTGGTGTCGACGCCGGGGAACGCACCGGTCGGCAGCGTCGCCAGCAGCGTGCGGGGCGTCTTCACGTTCGGCCAGGAGTGCTCGCGCCAGCGCTCCTCGAGGTCGGCCGGCGCCCGGCGGCAGCACACCTCGACCGAGTGCTTCGAGACACCACGATGAGAGGTGTCGCGCCCGACGAACCACTTCGTGTCGTCGAACCGCACCCCGACGCTCACCGAGTGCAGCCCTTCGCTCGACGCCTCGACGCGGGCGGTGCACCAGTACGTGCCGTTGCCCGTGTCGGTGTACTGGTAGTACGGGTTGAACCGGTCGTCCTCGTCGAACACGACGCGGCTGGTCCACTTGCGGCAGCACATCTGCCCCTCGATGGCCCCGAGCCGATCGGCGGGGAAGTTCACGTCGTCATTCTCGTAGGCCTTCGTGATGGTGCCCGACTCGTGCACCTTGAGGAAGTGCACCGGGATGTCGAGGTGCCGCGTCGCGAGATTGGTAAAGCGGTGCGCCGCCGTCTCGTACGACACCGAGTACGTGTCGCGCAGATCCTCGATCGAGATCGAGCGCCGCCCCTTCGCAGCGATCAGCGCGGGGACGACATGCGCCTCGGGGATCAGCAGCGCGCCGGTGAGGTAGTTCGTCTCGACGCGCTGGCGCAGGAACTCGGCGTAGCTGCGCGGCTCGGCGTGCCCCAGCATCCGGCTCGACAGCGCCTGCAGCACCGCGGTTCGGGCATCGCCCTTCGCCGGCACGCGGCTCGAGAGGTAGAGCCGTCCGTGCGCGAGGTCGGCGACGCTGCGGGTGCTCTGCGGCAGATCCGGGGCATAGTGCAGGGTGAAGCCGAGGTACGCGGCGATCTCCGACGCCGTGCGCTGCGTGAGGGGCCCGCCCGGGTGCCCGACCGCCGCGAGGATTTCGGCGGCCTTCGCCTCGAGATCCGGGAAGTGGTTGTCCTGCCGGCGCATCAGATGCCGCAGCTCGACGTTGGCGCGACGTGCCTCCTCCGGGGTCGCGGCGCGCTCGTCCCTGAGCCGGTCGATCTCGCCGTGGAGGGCGAGTAGCGCCTTCAGGGCATCGGTGGGCACGCTCTTCGCGATGCGGAACGGCTCGATCCCCAGCGCCTGGAACGTCTGCCCCTTCATCGCGCGTTCGAGCGCGATCTCGACCGCACTGCGCTCGTCGAGCGGCTCGCCCTGTAAGAGCGCGTCAATCGTCACGCCGAGCGTGCGCGCGATCGCCTGCAGCAGGGTGAGCTTCGGCTCGCGCTTGCCGGTCTCGATCATCGAGAGCTGGCTCGGCGCGCGATCGACGGCGGTGGCGAGTTCGTCGAGCGTCAACCCCTGCGCGGTGCGGAGCTGGCGGATGCGTCGCCCGATCGTGAGGGAGTCGGCGTCTTCTGCAGCCTCGATGGTGCTCATGCGGCCGATTCTGTCACGAAAACAGAATTTCAGGAGAACTTCTCCGCCGGATCGATCGTGAGACCTCCCGAACTTCACCCACAGTGGAACCACGCCACACCGGCACAGACGCCGGATCGATCGAGGAGACACCATGACGCACACCGCTCACCCCCAGCCCCGTCCCGCCGGACTGCGCGCCGGCGACCAGGTGCAGACCGCGGCCGAGCTGCAGGAGATCTGGGACACCGACCCGCGCTGGGACGGCGTCGAGCGCACCTTCACCGCTGACGACGTCATCCGCATCCGCGGGTCGGTCCGCGAGGAGTCGACGCTCGCACACCGCGGCGCCGAGAACCTCTGGAACCTCCTGCACACCGAGGACTACGTGCGAGCGCTCGGCGCCTACACCGGCGGCCAGGCCGTGCAGCAGGTGCGGGCCGGCCTCAAGGCCATCTACCTCTCGGGCTGGCAGGTCGCCGCCGACGGAAACCTCGCCGGTCAGACCTACCCCGACCAGTCGCTGTACCCCGCGAACTCGGTTCCGGCCGTCGTGCGCCGCATCAACAACGCCCTGATCCGTCAGGACCAGCTCGAGCACGCGGAAGCGCTGGCCGGCGAGGGCGAGATCACTCAGGACTGGCTCGCGCCGATCGTCGCCGACGCCGAGGCCGGTTTCGGCGGGCCGCTGAACGCCTACGAGCTCGCGCAGTCGCTGATCCAGGCCGGTGCCGCTGCGATCCACTGGGAGGACCAACTGGCCAGCGAGAAGAAGTGCGGCCACCTGGGCGGCAAGGTGCTGGTGCCCACGCAGCAGCACATCCGCACGCTGAACGCCGCCCGTCTCGCCGCGGACGTCGCCGGCGTGCCGACGGTGATCATCGCGCGCACAGATGCCCTCGCCGCCGACCTGCTCACCAGCGACGTCGACGAGCGCGACCAGGCGTTCACCACCGGCGAGCGCACCACGGAGGGCTTCTACCGCATCCGCCCGGGGATCGACTCGGTGATCAGCCGCGGCCTCGCCTTCGCCCCGTACGCCGACCTGCTGTGGGTCGAGACCGGCGAGCCCGACATCGCGCTGGCCCGGGACTTCGCCGCGGCGATCCACGCGGAGTTCCCCGGCAAGCTGCTCGCGTACAACTGCTCGCCCAGCTTCAACTGGAAGCGCCACCTGTCGGATGCCGAGATCGCGACGTTCCAGCAGGAGCTGGCCGACCTGGGCTACAAGTTCCAGTTCATCACGCTGGCCGGGTTCCACGCCCTGAACCACTCCATGTTCGACCTCGCCCGCGGCTACGCCGAACGCGCCATGAGCGCCTACGTCGAGCTGCAGGAAGCCGAGTTCGCCGACGAGGCGAACGGCTACACCGCCACGAAGCACCAGCGCGAGGCGGGCACCGGCTACTTCGACGTCATCTCCACCGCGCTCAACCCCGACAGCGCGACCCTGGCCCTGGCCGGCTCCACCGAGCGCGCGCAGTTCCACTGACCCCCGCGGCGCCCGACACGCACACGCACACGACTTGCAAAGGATGCATCATGACCATCACCGCTCCGATCCAGACCACACACCGGGGGCCGGCGATCGAGATCACCGGCGCCGCGCGCGACCGCTACGACGAGATCCTCACGCCGGATGCCGTGGCCTTCCTCACCGAGCTGCATCACCGTTTCGCGGCTCGCCGTCACGACCGCCTGGCCGACCGCATGCGCCGCCGTTTCGAGATCGGCAACGGACACGACCCTCGCTTCCGTGACGACACCGCCCACATCCGCAACGACGCCGACTGGCGCGTGGCCGGCGCCGGCCCGGGACTCGAGGACCGCCGCGTCGAGATCACCGGCCCGACCGACCCGAAGATGACCATCAACGCGCTCAACTCCGGTGCGCGCGTGTGGCTCGCCGACCAGGAGGATGCCACGAGCCCCACCTGGAAGAACGTGATCGAGGGGCAGCTGTCCCTGCGCGACGCGATCCGCGGCACCCTCGTCCACACCAACGCCGAGGGTCGGGAGTACCGCGTCACCGCCGAACGCACCCCCACGATCGTGATGCGCCCGCGCGGATGGCACCTGCCCGAGAAGCACATCGAGTTCATCGATCGCGCAGGGCGGCGCACCGCGGCATCCGGCTCGCTCGTCGACTTCGGGCTGTACTTCCTGCACAACGCGCAGGCGCTGATCGACGCCGGTCGCGGTCCGTACTTCTACATCGCCAAGATCGAGTCCAGCGACGAGGCCAAGCTCTGGGACGACGTGTTCTCGTTCAGCGAGGAGTACATCGGCATCCCGCACGGCACGATCCGCGCGACCGTCCTGATCGAGACGCTTCCCGCAGCGTTCGAGATGGACGAGATCCTGTACGAGCTGCGCGACCACTGCGCCGGACTCAACGCCGGACGCTGGGACTACATCTTCTCGATCATCAAGAACTACCGCGGCCGCGGTGCACGCTTCGTTCTCCCCGACCGCAGCGAGGTCACCATGACGGTGCCGTTCATGCGGGCGTACACCGATCTGCTGGTGCAGACCTGCCACAAGCGGGGGGCCTTCGCGATCGGTGGCATGAGCGCGTTCATCCCCAACCGGCGCGACCCCGAGGTGACGGCGCGGGCGATCGAGAAGGTCACCGCCGACAAGAAGCGCGAGGCGGGCGACGGTTTCGACGGCACCTGGGTCGCGCACCCCGACCTCATCGCCACGGCGCAGGCCGAGTTCGACGCGGTGCTGGGCGACCGGCCGAACCAGATCGACCGACAGCGTGACGACGTGCACGTGCGCGCGTCGGATCTGCTCGACCTGCACATCGGTCGTCCGATCACGGCGCAGGGCGTGCGCGACAACGTGTCGGTGGCCATCCGCTACCTCGAGGCCTGGCTGCGGGGCCTGGGAGCGGTCGCGATCGACAATCTGATGGAGGATGCCGCGACAGCCGAGATCAGTCGCTCGCAGGTGTGGCAGTGGATCCATCAGGATCGGCACACGCAAGAGGGCACGGCGATCACCGCCGAGTACGTCGAGGGACTGATCGGCGAGGTGCTGGCCTCGGCGACGCGGAGCGCCGACGACCGTTTCGACGACGCGGCCGACATCTTCCGCGAGGTGTCGCTGCACGAGGAGTTCCCGGCGTTCCTGACGCTCGGCGCCTACGCGAAGCATCTCGTCGACGCCGACTGATCCTCCCCCGAGAGAACCCCCGGTCACCCGCTGCGCGGAGGTGGCCGGGGGTTCTGCCGTTCGCCACGCGTTCCCTGTGGAGAACTCCTCCGGGGGGCGCCGCGTCCCGCGTATCTTCGCGGAATGCCGAAGCTCTCTCCCCCGCAGCCCGCCTTGCCGCCTGCCACGCCGCCTGCCCCGCCGTCTGTTCCTGTCCCCCTGCCCGTCGGAACCGGCCCGCTGGTGCGCATGTGCACCTCGCTCGGCCTCAGCACGCTGACGATCATGGCGGCGCTGTGCCTGCTCGCCGTGTGGATCTTCCTTCCTGACGCGAGGTTCGGCCCGCCCACTCCGGCGACCTTGCTCGTCGACTTCTGGGACACGACGTCGTCGACGTGGTACCTGCCACCGGCCGCGGCGCTGATCCTGCTGCACCGACTCTCGAGTCGCACCCCGCTCGTCGCCCTGTCGCTCACGCTCGCCATGACGGCGTGCGTGCTCGTGTCGGCCTGCGGCCTGGTGCCGTACGCGCTCCGCGCGCTGTCCTCCCTGTCGACGTGACCCCGCGTGTGGCAATCCGCCCGCGCCCGGGAGCTGAGACAGACGTACCCTGGAGACATGACCGACGTCTGGAACGGCATCGCCGACGAGTTCCTGCACCTCTACCCCCGGGGCAACCGCCTGCTCGCGGTGACGGGCGCGGATGCCGAGCGCTCGCGCCGCACGGCAGATGACCTCGCGGCGGCGCTGACCGCGGCCGATCAGAACGTGAAGCGCACGCACACCGACGACGGCGATGCCACGGCGCTCCGCGCAGACGTCATCGCCCCGTTCCGCGAGGCGCCGCAGGACGGACGCGTGCTGATCGTCTCCGGCCCCGCGGCTCTGATGGCCGAGAACGCCCGGGGGCTCTGGAACTTCACGCTCTGGCAGATGATCGGTGACGAGCCGCCGCACAGCGTGGCATCCGCCCTCGTCGACGTGACCGACCCGGACGCCCCGTTCCGCCGGTTCGCCGACTACTGCGCCCTGCCGTCGTCCTTCGGCGCCTGATCCTGGCGCGCCCCGCTTTCGGCGACTAGGAGAACGCGGCTGCCACGGAGTTGCGGTGGTAGTCGAACACGATGCTGGTGCGGGTCGAGGCGACGCTGCTCTGCGCCGACAGATGCTCGAGCACGAACTCGCGCATCTCCGACGAGTCGGCCACGGCGATATGCAGCAGGAAGTCGTCTTCGCCGCCGAGGAAGAACACCTGGATCACCTGCGGCAGGGCACGCACGCGATCGGCGAACGCGACGATGCTCTCGCGCCGTGCGCTCGGCCGCAGACTCACGCCGATGATCGCCTGGAGTCCGGCGCCCAGCATCCGCTCATCCACGCTGGCGTGGAAGCCGGTGATGACGCCGCGATCGATCAGCGCGCGCAGGCGTGCGTGCGCTGTCGACGGGGCGACGCCGAGCGTGCCCGCGAGCTCAGCGTTTGTCATGCGCCCGTCGACGCTGAGGAGCCGCACAATCTCGGCGTCGATCGCGTCGAGCGCCGGCGCCCGAAGAGTCTTCGGCGTCTCCACCGGATCTGACTGGTCCATGCGAAGCATTATTCACGATTCGCGAGTCTGCCGAAGCTTTCGCAGATGATCTGTCGATCCGCTGTCGTTTCTGCGATTCTGTCCTCACGCACGCGACACCGTCCATACCCCGGACGCGACACCAGGAGGATCGATGAAGATCGGCGTACCCACCGAGGTCAAGAACAACGAGAGCCGGGTCGCCCTGACCCCGGCCGGAGCAGACCGGCTCGTGCACGAAGGTCACCGGGTGCTCGTGCAGTCCGGCGCCGGCCTCGGCTCGAGCCTCACCGACGACGCGTTCCGTGCCGTGGGCGCCGAGATCGTCGAGTCCGCAGCCGAGGTGTGGGGCGAGGCCGATCTGCTCATCAAGGTGAAGGAGCCGATCGCCGAGGAGTACGGCTTCCTGCGCCCCGATCTCACGCTCTTCACCTATCTGCACTTGGCCGCCGACCGCGCCCTCACCACCGCCCTGGTCGATGCCGGCACCACGGCCGTCGCGTATGAGACGGTGCAGCTTCCCGACCGCAGCCTGCCGCTGCTCGTGCCGATGAGCGAGATCGCCGGGCGCCTCTCGGTCACGATGGGCTCTTACGCGCTGCTGCGCTCCAACGGCGGGCGCGGCACCCTGCTCGGCGGCATCGCGGGCACCCCGCGCGCGAAGACCGTGGTCATCGGCGGCGGCGTCGCCGGCGAGCACGCCGCGGCCAACGCCCTGGGACTCGGGTCGCAGGTCACCGTGATCGACATCTCCCTGCCGCGCCTGCGCGAACTCGAGCACCGCTACGGCGGCGCGCTGCAGACGCGCGCGTCGAGCCGCTACGACATCGCCGAGGAGCTCGCCACCGCCGACCTCGTGATCGGCTCGGTACTGATCCCCGGCGCCGCCGCGCCCAAGCTCGTCACCGACGAGATGGTCGCGACGATGAAGCCGGGCTCGGTGCTCGTCGACATCGCGATCGACCAGGGCGGATGCTTCGAGGGCTCGCGCCCGACCACGCACGACGACCCGACCTTCGCGGTGCACGATTCGATCTACTACTGCGTGGCGAACATGCCGGGGGCCGTGCCCGAGACCGCGACCCGCGCACTCACCAACGCGACCCTCCCCTACGTCTCGGCGATCGCCGGCGCGGGTTGGGATCGCGCCGCATCCGAGAACCCCGAGCTCGCGAAGGGTCTGAACGTGCACGACGGCCGCATCGTGCTCGACGCCGTCGCGCGCGCCCACGGGCTGTGACCTGCGTCTGAGCCGCCGCCGTCGTGCGGCCGGGAGGGGTCGCGAATCGCCGCCTCCCGGCATCCGATACGGCGAGTCGCGACCCCTCCCCGCGCCATCCCGCGCCCGAACACCTGAGCGTGCCGTCAAGAATCGCGGATCTTGCGGAGCGCGCACCCCGCACCCGACCCGTGCCGCCGACTACGCTCGTAGTCGTGACCGAACGCGCTCCTCTCTCCCGCAAACTGTCCGCGATCGCCGAGTCGGCGACCCTCAAGGTCGACGCCAAGGCGAAGGCTCTGAAGGCCGAAGGCAAGCCCGTCATCTCGTATGCCGCGGGTGAGCCCGACTTCTCGACGCCGCAGTTCATCGTGGATGCCGCCGCCGAAGCCCTCGCCGACCCGGCCAGCTACCGCTACACGCCGGCCGCCGGTCTGCCGGCGCTGCGCGAGGCGATCGCGGCGAAGACGCTGCGCGACTCGGGCCTGGAGGTCTCTCCGAGCCAGGTCATCGTGACCAACGGCGGCAAGCAGTCCGTGTACCAGGCGTTCCAGGCCGTGGTGAACCCGGGCGACGAGGTGCTGCTCCCCGCGCCGTACTGGACCACGTACCCTGAGGCGATCCGCCTGGCCGACGGCACTCCGGTCGAGGTCTTCGCCGGCGCCGACCAGGAGTACAAGGTGACCGTCGAGCAGCTCGAGGCCGCCCGCACCGAGCGCACCACCGCGCTGGTCTTCGTCTCGCCGTCGAACCCCACCGGCTCGGTCTACACCGCCGACGAGACGCGCGCGATCGGCGAATGGGCCCTCGAGCATGGCATCTGGGTCATCAGCGACGAGATCTACCAGAACCTGACCTACGAGGGCGTGAAGGCCACGTCGATCGTCGAGGCCGTTCCCGAGGTCGCCGGCCAGACGATCCTCGTGAACGGCGTCGCGAAGACCTACGCGATGACCGGCTGGCGCGTGGGCTGGATGGTGGGTCCGAGCGACGCCATCAAGATCGCGGGCAACCTGCAGTCGCACCTGTCGAGCAACGTGAACAACGTGGCGCAGAAGGCGGCGATCGCCGCGCTCAACGGTCCGCAGACCGAGGCCGAGCAGATGCGCGAGGCGTTCGACCGCCGCCGCCGCCTCATCGTGGCCGAGCTGTCGAAGATCGACGGCGTGCGTGTGCCCAACCCCCTCGGCGCGTTCTATGTGTACCCCGACGTGCAGGGTCTGCTGGGTCGCACGTGGGGCGGCGTCACGCCGAC
Source organism: Microbacterium sp. PI-SA-G (assembly GCF_057215335.1). Classification (NCBI taxonomy): domain Bacteria; kingdom Bacillati; phylum Actinomycetota; class Actinomycetes; order Micrococcales; family Microbacteriaceae; genus Microbacterium; species Microbacterium sp. PI-SA-G. Next base: position 3,188,314 of record NZ_CM170103.1, on the reverse strand, counting down.
GTCCTCGCTCGAGCTCGCCGATCTCATCCTCGAGCAGGCCGAGGTCGCGGTCGTCCCGGGTGAGGCGTTCGGTCCGAGCGGCTACCTGCGCCTGTCGTATGCCCTCGGCGATGACGCCCTGCTCGAGGGCATCCAGCGCCTCCAGCGCCTCTTCTCCTGACCAGAGCCCTCACGCGAACCCGATCAGCCAGCGGATGCCGTAGCGATCGACGAGCGTCCCGTCCCAGTCGCCCCACGGCCGCTGCTGGAGTGCGTCGATCACCCGACCGCCGTCCGCGAGCGCGTCGTACCAGCGCGTGAGCGTGGCGGCGTCTGCAGTGCCGAGCAGCGACAGGAACATGCCGCTCATCTGCACCGCGTCGTCGTCGCTCCCGGCATCCGCGCCCGACAGCTCCACCACGCCCTGCAGCATCGCGTGACCGATCGCGTCGCCCGGGCCGTCATGCCGCCCGAGCTCGGCGTAGTCGTGCATCTGCAGCTCGCCGCCGAACACCGAGTGGTAGTGCCGCATCGCCTCAGCCGCGTTGCCGGGGAACAGCAGGTACGGGATCAGTCCGCTCATGCGGCGAGTGTAGCGCCGCCGCTCACAGCTCGACGTCGATCAGCACCGGCTCGGGCTGCAGCACCAGTCCGAACTCCGCGTGCACGCGGCTCTGGATGAAGCGCGCGAGCTGGGCGACCTCGGCGGCGGTGGCGTTGCCACGATTCGTCAGCGCGAGCGCGTGCTTGGTCGACACCGAGGCGCGCGACTGCGGCAGCTTGAAGCCCTTGCGGATGCCGGCCTGCTCGATCAGCCACGCCGCGCTGACCTTGACCTCGGTCGGCTCGTGCCGCGGAGCCTCGAGCAGTCCGTCGTAGTTGGCCAGCGGGATCACGGTGACCGCGTCGAGGTCCGGCGCCACGGGCCAGCGCGGGCATTCGGGCGGCAGCGCGCGCGCGACCGACTCGGGCACGATCGCGTTCTGGAAGAACGAGCCGACGCCGTGCGTGTCGGGGTCGTTCTCGTCGAGCAGCATGCCCTTCGTGGCGCGGGTGGCGAGGATGCGCTCGCGCACCCAGGTGAGCGGAACGGGGGTGTCGTCAGCGAGACCGAGGGCCCGACGCAGCTGCTCGCCGCGCACGATCCGCTCGGTCGCCACGACCAGGTCGACCGTGACCGAGAGGATCACTGCTCGGCGCTCGGGCACCTGCCCGTAGTGATGCTTGAGCACCGAGGTACGGAACCCGAGCCCCAGCTCGGCAGCCGGGACTGTGGAGATCTCGCCCGTGGCCTCGTCGATCAGCTCGACCTCGACCAGGGTCTCCTGGATCTCCTGCCCGTAGGCGCCGATGTTCTGCACGGGTGAGGCGCCGACCGTGCCGGGAATCCCCGACATGGCCTCCATGCCCGCGTAGCCGTGCTCGACCGCGTAGGCCACGAATGCGTCCCATCCGTGGCCGGCTTGGGCGCGCAACCGGATGCGGCCCTCGTGCGGAGACGGCAGCTCTTCGATGCCCTCGGTCCGCACGCGGATGACGGTGCCGTCGAAGCTCTCATCGCCCACGAACAGGTTCGATCCTCCGCCCAGCACGAACCAGTCGTCGCCGCGGGACCAGGTGTCGCGCAGCGCCTCGACGAGCTCCGCGGTGGTGCGGGCCTCCTGCATCCGTGCCGGGGCGGCGCCGGTGCGCAGCGTGGTGAGCTCGGCGAGACGGATCGGGTCGATCTCGTGCATGTCAGACCGCACCCTCAGACCGCGACGCGCAGCTGCGCCTTGACCAGCACCGTCGTCTCGGCGAACGTGACCTTCAGGTCGATGCGCACCGCGGCGTCGTCGACGGCGCCGACCGTGGCCAGCACGTGCACGTCGGCGCCCTCGACGGGATCCACGACGACCGGCTTGGTGAAGCGCACGCCGTAGTCGACGATGCGGGCGTCGGGCTCGAGCGCGGCCACGACGACCGACGAGGCGATGCCCATGGTCAGCATGCCGTGCGCGAGCACTCCGGGCAGTCCGACCGAGGCCGCGACGTCGTCGCGGTAGTGGATCGGGTTGAAGTCTCCCGATGCTCCGGCGTAGCGCACGAGCGACTCGCGCGTCAGGTGCACGGTGCGCTCGGCGACGGTGTCTCCGACGGTGTAGCCCATCACTCCCCCTCTCCCACCAGCAGCACGCTGGTGGCGGTGACGACGTGGGCGCCGTCGGTGTCGGTGATCTCGGCTTCGCTGGTGATCAGCGCGTTGCCGCCCATCGTGCGGATGCCGGTGACGCGCAGCTGTCCGACCAGCTCGTCGCCGGCGACGATCGGCCGCGAGTAGGCGAACCGCTGCTCGGCGTGGATGGTGCGTGCAAGCACGATGCCCGAGTCGTCGAGGCCGAGCAGCTGCTGCAGCGTCAGGTCCTGAATCACCATCGCGAAGGTCGGCGGCGCCACCACGTCGGCGAAACCGGCCGCGCGGGCCGCCTCGACGTCGGTGTGCTGCGGGGCGTCAGCGAAGACGGCACGAGCGAACTCGCGAACCTTCTCCCGGCCGACGAGGTACGGGGACGTCGGCGGGAACTCCCGGCCGATCAGTTCTGGGTTCACTGCCACCCCTCGATCCTACCGAGGCCCCGCCGACCGTCCGCTCAGACCGTCCGCTCAGACCGCGCGCGCCGACATCGCCGATCCGAGCAGCACCATGCGCATACTGCGTTCCGCCGCGTCCCGCAGCAGCGCCTCGCCCTGCTCGACCGCTTGCTCCAGCGGCATCGGCACGGTGAGGATGGAGGCGATCGCGTCGATCCCGATGTCGTGCACCGCCGGGGCTCCCTGCCCGAGCGAGCCGGCGATCCCGAGCACGGGCACCCCGGCGACGCGCGCGCGCATCGCGATCTCGGCGGGCACCTTGCCCCGCGGCGTCTGGAAGTCGATCGCGCCCTCGGCGGTGATCACGAGATCGGCGGCCGCCATCAGCTCGTCGAGGGCGTTGGGCAGCAGACCACCGTCGAGCAGCACCTCGAAGCGCGGAGCGAGCCGCGCACCGAGCGCTGCGGCGAGCCCGGCGCCCAGGCCTCCGGAGGCTCCGGTTCCCCCACCCGTGCGCACGTCCATGCCCGCACCGTGCGGGCTCTGCTCCTCGAGGAGTCCCGCCCAGACGTCGAGTGCGAGCGCGAGCTGCTCGACCTGCGTCGGCGTCGCTCCCTTCTGCGGCCCGAACACCCGAGCCACACCGCGGGGACCGCAGAGCACGTTGTGGATGTTGCAGGCGAGCACGATCTCGACCTCGGCGATGCGGGGGTGCAGTCCCGAGAGATCGAGGTGCGCCGCCTCCGCCAGATGCCGCCCGCCCGGCGCCAGGGGCACGCCGTCACGGTCGAGGATGCGCGCGCCCAGCGCCTGCAGCGCGCCCGCTCCGCCGTCGCTGGTGCCCGAGTCGCCGCATCCGACCACGATGCGCTGCGCCCCGTCATCCAGGGCCGCGGAGATCAGCTCGCCCACTCCGTGCGTGGTGGTCTCACCCGGGTCCCGCCGGTCGCGCGGAACGAGGCGCAGCCCGGCGGCCGAGGCCATCTCGACGACCGCGGTGCCGGTCGCCTCGCCGCCGAGACGCGCCCAGTGCGCGAGCACCGGGGCCCCGACGGGTCCGGTCACCCGCAGCGGCACGAGCTTCCCTCCGGTGGCTTTCGCGAGCGCAGCAGCTGTTCCCTCGCCGCCGTCGGGCACGGGGAACTCGTCGACCTGCACGCCGGGGATGACGCGACGCACGCCGGCGGCGATCGCCTGGGCGACCACCTCGGCGCTGAGGCTCTCCTTGAATCCGCTCGGGGCGACCAGGATGCGCTGGGGGGTGTGGATGGACATGGTTCCTCCTCGTGTCGCCCCGCAGGGTCGACGATGGGCACCCGGATGCCGGGCACGACGATCACCGGTGCACCGGCGGTGCACGCGGAAGGGTTTTCGGACGATGCGGTTCCGCGGCTGCGGTCAGCGCAGCAGCGGGAGGCCCATCAGCGGCCAGATCCAGAGTGAGAAGACCGCCACGAGCACGAACATCGCGGGAGCGAGCAGCACCGAGAGTCGGCGCAGATCGCGCGGGGTGAATCCTCCGGCGACCACCTCGGGATCGGCGAACATCGCCACCGGCTTCGCGGAGCTCGGGAGCGTGTGGCAGAACCCGGCCGCGGCGGTCGACGCGAAGGCGGCGGCCATCGGATCGACGCCGAGCCCGGGAGCGAGCGCGATCACCACGGGAATGATCGCCGCGGACCGCGCGGACCGCGACGGGATCAGCAGGTGCGCGGCCGTCGACACCGCGATCACCACGAGGACGAACACCACGGCCCCGGCCGTTCCGAGGCCCTGGATGGGAGCGAGCGCAGACACGCTCAGCCAGGTGGCGGCGCCGGTCGTGGTGAGAGCGGATGCCAGCGCGAGCGTCGCGGCCAGGAACAGCAGCAGCGACCACGGCACGCGCTTGATCGCGGCGGGGAACGTGGTGCAGCCGATTCCCGGAGTGACCGCGGCGACCGCGCCGAGCAGAGCGACCAGAGCAGGGGCGAGGTGATGCAGCGGCTCCGTGCTCCAGAGCACGACGACGGCGCCGAGCAGCAACGCGGCGCGGCGCTCCATCGCGCTCAACGGTCCGGTGACGACGACGGGGCCGGTCGTGGCGACACGAGAAGCAGAGCGCTCGATGTCGCCCGGCGTCACCCGCAGCGCGGTGGCTCGGTCGGAGCGATGCGTGAAACGCCAGAGCACGATCTCGCACGCGAGGTGCGACGAGACGACGGCCAGCGGCAGACCGAGCCAGAGCCAGCCGAGAAAGCTGAAGCCCTCGGCGCCGGAGGCGCGCAGCAGCTGGTCGGTGATGATGTGCGCGCCCGCCCCCAGGAGGGATCCGACCGCGGAGAGCAGGACGACCGTCGGCATCAGCAGCGCGAGCGCCCGGATCAGTCGCGTGCGGCCGGAAAGTGCGGAGGACACCGCCGTGAACACGGGGACCGCGAGAGCCGCGCGCCCCGAGGTGGCGGGGACCGCGAACGCCGTCAGGGTCAGCGCGACCGTGGTCAGGTGAAAGAGACTCCGCGGACCCCGCGCGAACCGCAGCAGCTGCGCGGCGCCCCGCAGCGCGAGCCCCGACGATGACACGGCCGAGGCGATCACGAACGCGCCGATCAGCAGCCAGATCGTCTCGTCTCCGAGCGAGGCGAAGAATGTGCCCGCGGGCAGCACGCCGGTGATGATCAGGGCGATCGCGGCGAGGAAGGCCACGAGGGTGTCGTCGAGCCCGGTCGAGGTCCACGCCCAGACGGCGAGCAGGAAGACCGTGAGCGTGACCGCGATCGGCAGCGTCATCGCTGCACCGTCGGCGCCAGCGGAGGGAGCGGCAGTGAGCGCCATCGCCACACCTGCGGCCAGGATCAGCAGGGCAGTGGCCAGACGCACGGTCCCCGAGCGGCCGAGCGGAGCGCGACGTCGGCGGGAGGCCACGGCCCCCTGGCCCCGCAGCGGCGGCACCGTCGCGAAGCGGGCGCGTTCACCCGTCGCCGGGGAGTCGGTCTGCACGGAGTCGTTCATCGGAATCGGTATCCCGCCCCGCGCACGGTCTCGATGCGGTCGGCGCCGATCTTGCCGCGCAGTGCACGCACATAGACGTCGACGACGTTGGACGCGGGGTCGAAGTCCATCCCCCACACATGCCCGATCAGCTGATCGCGCGAGAGCACCTGCCCGACGTTCTGCAGGAACACCTCGAGCAGCGCGAATTCGCGTGAGGTCAGCTCGCGCATATCGCCGTCGACGGTCACGGTGCGGGCGCGCACATCCACGCGCACATCGCCGTGCGAGAGCACCGGGCCGGTCGCGCGTCCGTCGCCGTCACCGATGCGCAGCCGCACGCGGGCGATGAGCTCGGCGAACTGGAAGGGCTTGGTGACGTAGTCGTTGGCACCGCTCTCGAGTCCGCGCACGGTGTCGATCACCGAATCGCGAGCGGTGAGGATGATGACCGGGGTGGTCACGCCCTCGCCGCGCAGATGAGCGAGCACATCGAAGCCGTCCATACCGCCCAGGCCGATGTCGAGCAGCACCAGGTCGAACGTCCCGCCACGTGCCATCAGCAGCGCGGTGTGACCGTCGGCGGCCTCGGAGGTCTCGTAGCCGGCGGCGCGCAGGCCACGGCGCACGAACGACGTGATGTGCGGGTCGTCCTCGGCGATCAGGATGCTGCGCATCTCACACGCTCCTCTCTGCGTCGGTGTTCACGGGGTGCGCCGGACCGGGGGCGGGGATGTCGATGCCGAACGTCGCTCCGTCGCCGAGCACGCTGTCGACCCAGGCCGATCCGCCGTGCCCGTCGGTGATCGCCCGCACGATGGCGAGTCCCAGCCCGGAGCCGCGGCGAGCGCCGGTGCTGTCTCCGCGGGCGAACCGCTGGAAGATCCGCTCGGCGTCGGCGGCGGCCACTCCCGGTCCGGTATCGCGCACCCAGAGCCGCAGGCGACGCTCGTCGCCCGCTCCCTCGAAGCGTGAGCCGATGTGGATGCGGTCGCCGGGCTCGGTGACCTGCACGGCGTTGGCGGCCAGCTGCAGCAACGCCTGGGTGACTCGCTGGGGGTCGAGCTTCGCGGTGCCCTCGGCGATCTCCATCAGCTGCCAGCGACGGTCTCCCAGCGTCTGCGCCTTCGCCTCGATGTCGAGGGTGAGCGCCGACACCTCGCAGTCGGCGATGCGCACGAAGTCGGGCTGCTCGGCGCGCGCCAGCACGAGCAGGTCCGTCACGATGCGGCTCATGCGGTCGAGTTCCTCGCTGACCAGGCGCAGTGTGGCCGCCCGCTCGATCGGATCCTCGCTGAGCAGCTCCAGCTGACCGCGCACGATCGTGATGGGCGTGCGCAGCTCGTGGCCCGCGTCATCCACGAAGCGCTGCTGCGTCGCATGCACCGCCTCGAGGCGGTCGAGCATCTGGTTGAAGGTGGTGGCGACCGCGGCGATGTCGTCGGTGCCCTCGACGGGAACGCGTGCGGTCAGATCGTGCTCGCCGATGTCACGCGCGACCCGGTACACCTCGCGCACGGGTGCCAGGATCTGACCGGCGACGAGCCAGGCGACGCCCGAGCTCAGCACGATGCCGACGAGAGCCACCCAGGCGATCGTGGCGAATCCGGAATCCACCTGGGCGCGCGCCTGCTCGGTGTACTGCACGATGAGAACCGCGCCCTGCTCCTCGCCGGCGGCGAAGTCGAGCCGGCCCCAGCGCAGGGGTCCGGTCTGCGCGGCATCCCGCTCGCCCGAGGCCACGTCTGAGGCGAGCAGACGCGTCACCAGCGACTGGCCGCCGGGAACGGCCGAGACGTCGGTCGGCCCCGCGGTCACCGCACGCCCGTTCGCGATCGACACGATCTGCCCCTCGACCGTCGCGACGATGACCTCGTCCTCGTGCACGGACTGGCGGGCCACGTACTCGGTGACGAGCTGCGCGGCGGTGGTGTGACCGCTGGCCGTCGCGTCCTCGGCGAAGCGCGTGAACTCGGCCGCCTCCTGCTCGATCTCGGCATTCGCCGACTGCTCGACGCCCGCGAGGAAGATGCTGCGACCGATCATGCCGACCGCCAGCAGCACGACGGCCGTGCTGAGGATGATCCACACCGTGATCCGCCAGCGCGCCGGCAGCGTGCGGGCGCGGAGGGTCCGCAGCGGTGCGCCGTCACGGCGCTCCGGCGGGGCCGGCGGGGCCGGCGTCGCATCCGCGGGACGCGGCGCGACAGGCACCGGGAGATCGAGCGGAAGGGTGGGCGCGTCGGTCCGGGCGTCAGTCATCGTCGCCTCCGTCGTCGCCACCGTCGTCGTCGCCGTCGTCGCCGTCGTCATCCGGCTGGACCGGCGCGGGCGGCACGGGCGCGGGAGGCAGAGGCGCGGGAGGAACGGGCGCGGGAGGAACGGGATCCGCCACGGGCGGCGGAGGAACGGGCACCGGCTCAACGGTCGGGGTCGGGGTCGGGGTCGGGGTCGGGGTGGCCAGCTGCACGGTGAGGGGAGTCTCGGGAATCCGCGGCGACGCCGGCATCTGGGCCAGGGCGATGCTGCCCACCGCGAAGACCACCGGGATGGCGATCAGTGCGCCCGGGATCAGGATGCGTCGTGCGTTGCTCATGTCACCATGATGGCGGTCGCTCATGAGGGGCAGATGAGCCGGAGATGAAGATCCCTTCATCTCCCGGGGCGACCGCCGGATCAGCCCCGGGATCGTCCGCGGATGGCCTTCACGGCGATCTGCACGGCGATCACGGCGAGATATGCCGCGAAGAGGATGTTTCCGACTGTGGGGTCGACGATGGTGGCGAGCCAGGCGCCGAGGGCTGTCGTGGTGCAGGCGGAGAGCCCGATCACTGCGGCGGCACGCAGGTCGACGTTGCGGTGTCGGAGGTTGCCGATCGTGCCCGAGATCGCGGTCGGGATCATCATGAGCAGCGACGTGCCCTTCGCGACCAGGTCGCTGGTGCCGAAGGCGAGCATCAGCACGGGGACGACGATCACTCCCCCGCCGACGCCGATCAGCCCGGCGAGGATGCCGGTGCCGACGCCCACCGCGACGAGGCCGATAGAGGTGATCCAGCTCAGCACGAACTCGGCATCGCGCGACGGGACCACGAGGAACAGGGTGACGATGACCACGACGAGGAAGCCCACGAAGCACCACCGCAGCACCGTCTGCGAGATGCGCGGCAGCAGTCGGGTGCCGATCTGCGCGCCCACCACCGCTCCCGCGGCGAGGATCAATGCGGGCACCCACGCGACCGAGCCGGAGACCGCGTACGACACGACGCCCACGCTCGCGGTCGGCACGATCGCGGCGAGCGAGGTGCCGGCGGCCAGACGCTGGTCGAACTGCAGCAGCAGCACGAGCAGGGGCACGATCACCGTGCCGCCGCCGACCCCGAACAGTCCCGAGAGAACGCCGGCGAGAAGGCCGATCCCGATGAATGCCGCGTATGCCCGCGGCCCTCGCTGCCGGCCGCTCGCGACGTCGTTCACGCTCGAATCCTCCCGCGCGGACCGTCGGAGGCCGCAACCCCGCAAGCCTACTCCCGCAGCTCGCCCCGCCCGTGCCGCCGGTCACACCTCCGAGTCGGTGCGAATCGGCACCGCGATCGACTCGGTGAGCGCCTGCTCGTACCGGCGCTGGCGACGGCGCAGCCACAGCCCGCCGACGATCAGCAGAGCGAGCACGCCGTACGCCACGGCCGCGAAGGGCTGCGCGACCAGCGTCGTCAGGTCGCCCTGGCTCAGCTGCAGCGCGCGGCGCAGCTGCGCCTCGCCCATCGGTCCCAGGATCATGCCGACCACCAGCGGCGCGACCGGGAAGCCGTAGCGTCGCATGAAGTACCCGAGCACACCGATCACGAGCAGGATCAGGATGTCGACGACCGAGTAGTTGAGCGCGTACGCCCCGAACGCCGCGAACATCAGGATGCCGGCGTAGAGGTACGGCCGCGGGATCTGCAGCAGCTTGACCCACATCCCCACCAGCGGCAGGTTGAGCACGAGCAGGATCACGTTGCCGATGTAGAGGCTCGCCACCAGCGCCCACACGAGCGAGGACTGGCTGGTGAACAGCATCGGCCCCGGCTGCAGGCCGTACGACTGGAAGGCCGTGAGGATGATCGCCGCGGTCGCCGTCGTCGGCAGACCGAGCGTGAGAAGAGGCACGAGCACACCCGCGGCCGCGGCGTTGTTCGCCGACTCCGGCCCGGCGACACCCTCGATCGCCCCGCGCCCGAACTCGTCGCGACGCTTCGAGAGCTTGCGCTCCGTGGCGTACGAGAGGAACGTCGCGACATCCGCGCCGCCGGCGGGGATCGTGCCGATCGGGAAGCCGATCGCGGTCCCGCGCAGCCAGGGCTTCCACGATCGACGCCAGTCGTCGCGGGTCATCCAGCTCCGCCATCCGCGGGCCACCGGGATGACGTCGATCGCGCCGTGCCGCAGCCGGGCGGCGATGTAGAGCGTCTCGCCGACCGCGAAGAGGCCGACGGCGACGAGCACGATGTCGATGCCGTCCGCGAGCGGCAGCAGACCGAGCGTGTACCGCTGCTGCCCGGAGAGCTGATCGGTGCCGACCAGCCCGAGGAACAGGCCGACGCCGAGCGAGAGCAGACCGCGCGGCACCGAGGAGCCCATCAGAGCACCGACCGTCACGAACGCGACGACGATCAGCGCGACGTAATCCGAGGGCCCGAGGTTCACCGCGAACTGCGCGAGCACCGGGGCCAGGAGCGTGAGGCCGACCGTGGCGAGCGTGCCGGCGACGAACGAGCCGATCGCGGCCGTGGCGAGCGCCGTGGCTCCACGCCCGAGCTTGGCCATCTTGTGCCCCTCGATCGCGGTCACGATCGAGGCCGACTCCCCCGGTGTGTTCAGGAGGATGCTGGTGGTCGACCCTCCGTACATGCCTCCGTAGTAGATACCGGCGAACGTGATGAGCGCCGCGGTCGGGTCCAGCGTGTAGGTGAGCGGCAGCAGCAGCGCGACGGTCATGGCCGGGCCGATACCCGGGAGCACGCCGACGGCGGTGCCGACCAGCACGCCGAAGAACGCGAACACGAGGTACTGCGGCTGCAGCGCCGTCGCGAAGCCTTCGAGCAGCAGAGTCCAGCTGTCCATCAGAACATCCTTCCGAGCCAGCCGAGAGCCGGCCCCCAGGGGAGCGAGAGGCCGAGCAGTCCGCCGAAGACGACCTGCACGACGAGTGCCAGCACGACACCGATGAGGAGGGCACGCCACCACTTTTTGGCGCCGAGTGACCAGGCGACCCCGAAGAACAGCAGTGCGGCGGCCGGTGCCCAGCCGATGAGTTCGATCAGCAGCAGGTGCGCGATCAGGAACGCAGCGATCTTCACCAGTGTGATCCAGTCGGTGGGCAGGCTCTGATCGAGATCCTCACCGTCTTCGGGCACGCCGCGGTCGCCGCGCAGGATGCCGACGACCACCGACACGGCGGCGGCCAGCAGCAGCACCGCGACGAAGATCGGGAAGACCGTCGGACCGACCTGCGATCCGACCGGCACGTGGATGGCGAAGACCCCCACGAGAGCGAACACCCCGAGGGCGACCATGAGCGAGGCGAAGATGAGTTCGCCCAGCGGGAGCGCCCCGACGAGACGTGCGGGTCGGCCGAGACCGACCCGCACCTCCTCGGGGTCTCGGCGCAGAGACCCGCGTGCCATGTCAGCCGACCAGGCCGATGTTCTTCAGGGTGGCGGTGACCTCGTCGATGTCTGCGGCGAGGAAGTCCTCGAACTCGGATCCGGTGAGGAAGGCGTCCGCCCAGCCGCGGGTCTCCAGCTCCTCGGTCCAGGCCTCGGAGTCGTGGAGCTCGGTCACGATGCGCTCGAGCTCGGCGCGGTTCGCGCCGTCGATGTCGCCCGGCGCGATGACGCCGCGCCAGTTGGTCAGCACGACGTCGTATCCCGATCTGGTGATCGTGGGCACGCCGGGGAGCTGTTCGACCTCTTCCTCCGACGACACGGCGAGGGCCCGCATGGTGCCCGCCTCGATGTGCTGCAGGAACTCGCCGACACCCGAGATGCCGGCCGAGACCTTGCCTCCGAGGATCAGCGACGTCGCCTCGCCGCCGCCGGAGTTCGGTGTGTAGTTGAGTTTCTCGGCGATCTCGCCACCGTCGAGCCCGGCCTCCTCGAGCATCAGCCCCGCGAGGATGTGGTCCGCTCCCCCGGCGGATCCGCCCGTGATGGTGACCGCCTGGCCGTTGTCGACGACGTCCTCGACGAGGTCTTCGAGAGTGTCGTACTCCGACTCCGCGGGTACCACGACCACCAGCGGCTCATCGGTCAGCCGGGCGATCGGCGTCATGTCCTCGATGCGCACCGCCGAGGCGTTGGTCTCGACGGCGCCGACCATCACGAGTCCCATCACCATGAGCGTGTTCGGGTCGCGTTCGTTGGCGAGTTGCGCCAGGCCGACCGTGCCGCCGGCTCCACCGACGTTGGTGACCGGCGCCGAGTCGACGATGCCGTCCGCGGTCAGCAGCTGCGAGAGCGCCCGCCCGGTCTGGTCCCACCCGCCTCCGGGGTCGGCCGGGACGACGATGGACAGGTCCGTGACGCTCACGGCCTCGCCGCCGTCGCCTCCGCCGTCCGCTGCCGGAGACGACCCTCCGGCGCATGAGGTCAATGTCAGTGCGGCGACCGCCGCGAACGCGGCCAGGGTCCCGATACGTGCTGTGTTCATTTCCGCTCCTCCTTGAGCGTCGGTGATGCTGTCCGTCCACTGTGGGATCCCGGATGCCGGCGCTCAAGCTTCGGAAACTATTGCTCCCGGTTCTGAAACTATTGGTCGCGAACGGTCGACCGGCCCTGTCGCCGCCCGCACGGGGAGCGAGCAGAATGGGGAGGTGGCTTCGAAGATGACGCTTCGCGTTCAGCTGCTCCTGTTGCAGGCGCTGATCGTGTTCCTCGTGACTCTCGCGACCGGCGTGGTCGCCGGGGCGTTCCAGGAGGGCGCCCTCCGCGAGGCGTACAAGGACCGGATGCAGGCCGTGGCGCAGTCGATCGCTCAGCTGCCCACGGTGCTCGAGGCCTTCGACGACGCCGATCCCTCCGCCGAGATCCAGCCGGTCGCCGAGGTGATCCGCAAGGCCTCCGACCTCGCCTACGTGGTCGTGGCCGACGCCGACGGCATCCGCTTCTCGCATCCGAACCCGGATCGCATCGGCGAACGGGTGTCGACCGACCCGTCGGTGCCGCTCGCCGGCGAGGTCTACGTCGGCACGCAGACCGGAACGCTCGGACCCTCCTGGCGGGTGAAGGTGCCGATCCGGGATGCTGCGGGCGCGGTGATCGGCACCGCGTCGGTCGGCATCCTCGAGTCGGAGCTGAACGCTGAGTTCATGAGCAACCTCGCCTGGCTGATCGCCGCGATGCTCGCCGCCGCGGTCGCCGGCGTCTTCGGCTCCGCGTGGGTGACCGCGGTGATCCGTCGCCGCATCTACCGGCTCGAGCCGCACCAGATCGCCGCTCTCGTGAAGAACCAGGAGACGACGCTGCACGGTCTCAGCGAAGGCGTGATCACGGTCGACGAGCACGGGCGCATCACCCTCGCGAACGACGCGGCGACCCGATTCCTCGACGTCGAGGCCGGCGCGCTCGACGGAACGGATGCCGCCGCTGTCCTCGGTCCTGAGCTGCACGCCGTCCTCCGCGAAGGCGAGGCCGTGGGCCGCCCGGTCATCGTCGGTGCGCACGTGCTGGTCGCTCGGAGCACCGGCAGCGTCGTGGACGGACAGGGCGTCGAGGCCACGCTCCTGCTGCGCGATCACACCGAACTGCACGACGTCGTGCGCCGGGTGGAGACGGCCGACGCGATCATCGCCTTCCGCGAGCGCTTCGGCGTTCCGAAGGGGCTCAGCGCCGAGACGCTCGACCGCGTCGTCACCGCCCTGACCGCGCGACCCGAGGCGTCGGCGACTGAGATCGGCGACGACCTGCAGATCTCCCGGGTCAGCGCACGGCGCTACCTCGAGCACCTGGCGAGCACCGGTCGCGCCGTCCGCACGCTCGACTACTCCACGAAGGGTCGTCCGAGCACCCGCTATCGCGCGGTCGACTCCGCCGACGCCCGGACGGTGTGAAAGCGGTCCGAGCCCTGGGACGCAATCCCCTGCTGTGCGACACTTGATCCCACCGTAGCGACGACGCCCGGTCGGCCGGATCGAAGGAGATCTCATGGTTCGCAGCACCTTCCCCGATGTCGAGATCCCCGACGTCTCCGTGTTCGACTTCCTCTTCGGCGATCTCGACGAGACGCGGCTCGACGCCACCGCGCTGATCGACGGCACGAGCGGCGCCGAGACCACCTACCGTCAGCTGATCGGCCAGATCGAGCTGTTCGCGGGGGCGCTCGCCGCGCGCGGCGTGGGCGTCGGCACCCGCGTCGGAGTGCTGTGCCCGAACATCCCCGCATTCGCGACCGTCTTCCACGGCATCCTGCGCGCGGGGGCCACCGCCACCACGATCAACTCCCTCTACACGCCCGAAGAGATCGCGAGCCAGCTCACCGACGCCGAGGCCGAGTGGCTCATCACGGTGTCACCGTTGTTGCCCGGGGCCGAAGCCGCGGCCGCCCGGGTCGGCATCGACGCGGAGCACCTCATCGTGCTCGACGGCGCCGAGGGGCATCCTTCACTCGCTGCGATGCTCGGCGAGGGGCATCCCGCACCCGCCGTGTCCTTCGATCCGGCCGAGCATCTCGCCGTGCTGCCCTACTCCTCCGGCACCACCGGGCGCCCGAAGGGCGTCATGCTCACGCACCGCAATCTCGTCGCGAACGTCAGCCAGTGCCGCTCGACGATCTCGCTCGACGACGACGACCGCGTGCTGGCCGTGCTGCCCTTCTTCCACATCTACGGCATGACGGTGCTGCTGAACTTCGCCCTGCGGCAGCGGGCCGCACTCGTCACCATGCCGAAGTTCGGCCTCACCGAGTTCCTGCGCGTGGTCGCCGAGCACCGCACCACCTGGGTGTTCATCGCTCCGCCGATCGCGGTCGCGCTGGCGAAGCATCCACTCGTCGACCAGTACGACCTCTCGGCCGTCAAGGTCATCTTCTCGGGCGCGGCCCCGCTCGATGGCGCCCTCGCCTCTGCTGTCGCCGCCCGACTCGACTGCATCGTGTGCCAGGGGTACGGCATGACCGAGACCAGTCCGGTCACGCACGCCATCCCCGCCGACCGGCATGACCTCGATCGCTCCTCGGTCGGGCTGCTGCTCAGCGGCACCGAGGCGCGACTGCGCGACTCCGAGACGGGCGCCGACCTCGAGGCTCCGGTCGATGGCGTGAGCGAACCGGGCGAGCTGCTGATCCGTGGCCCGCAGGTCATGACGGGATACCTGAACCGACCGGATGCCACGGCAGAGATGCTCGACGCCGACGGCTGGCTGCACACCGGAGACGTCGCCACCGTCACCCACGACGGGATCTTCCGGATCGTCGACCGGCTCAAGGAGCTCATCAAGTACAAGGGCTATCAGGTCGCGCCCGCCGTGCTCGAGGCCGTGCTGCTGGAGCACCCGGCGATCGCGGATGCCGCGGTGATCGGCGCCCCCGACGCCGACGGCCAGGAGGTACCGAAGGCCTTCGTCGTGGTCCAGCCGGGTGCCGAGATCGATGCCGACGCCGTCGTCGCGCACGTCGCCGATCGTGTCGCCCCGCACGAGAAGGTCCGTCAGGTGGAGTTCATCGACGCCATCCCGAAGTCCGCCTCCGGGAAGATCCTGCGCAAGGACCTCCGCACCCGCTGAGCCCCGCCCCGCGCACGAAGAAGCCCGCCACCCCGGAAGGGGCGGCGGGCTTCTTCCGTGCAGAAGTGATTACTTCTCGACAGCGTCCTCAGCGGCAGCCTCGGCTGCTTCGCCCTCGGCCTGCGACTCGGCGCCGGCGCCGGCGGCGTCCTCGGCGGGAGCCTCCTCAGCGGCCTGCTCCTCGACGGGGGTCTCGTCGGCCGGGGCCTCCGCAGCGACCGGAGCGGACTTCTCAGCCGCGGCGGTCTTCTTGGCGGACTTCGGCTTCGGGTTCACGGGCTCGAGGACGAGCTCGATCACAGCCATGGGCGCGTTGTCACCCTTGCGGTTGCCGACCTTCGTGATGCGGGTGTAGCCACCCTCACGGTCAGCGACCAGCGGTGCGATCTCGGTGAAGAGCGTGTGCACGACGCTCTTGTCACCGATGACGGCGAGCACGCGACGACGCGCGTGCAGGTCGCCACGCTTGGCGAAGGTGATCAGTCGCTCGGCGAGCGGACGCAGGCGCTTGGCCTTGGTCTCGGTCGTCTTGATCGACTTGTGGGTGTAGAGCGCCGCCGCGAGGTTGGCAAGCATGAGGCGCTCGTGTGCGGGGCCGCCTCCGAGGCGGGGACCCTTAGTGGGCTTGGGCATAATCGTCTAGCTCCTGGTCAGAAAGGTCGGGGTTCAGAAGGACTCGTCTTCGCTGCCGCCGTAGAAGTGGGCGCCGTCGAAACCGGGCACCGAATCCTTGAGCGACAGACCGAGCGAGATGAGCTTGTCGCGCACCTCGTCGACCGACTTCTGGCCGAAATTGCGGATGTTCATGAGCTGCGTCTCCGACAGGGCGACGAGCTCGGAAACAGTGTTGATGCCCTCACGCTTCAGGCAGTTGTACGAGCGGACCGACAGGTCGAGGTCCTCGATCGGCATCGACAGCTCGCTGGAGTTCACTGCCTCCACCGGCGCCGGGCCGATCTCGATGCCCTCGGCCTCGACGTTCAGCTCGCGGGCGAGACCGAACAGCTCGGTCAGCGTCTTGGCGGCCGAAGCGACGGCGTCGCGCGGGACGATGCTGTTCTTGGTCTCGACGTCGAGGATGAGCTTGTCGAAGTCGGTGCGCTCACCGGCACGAGTCGCCTCGACGCGGTAGCTGACCTTGAGGACCGGCGAGTAGATCGAGTCGATCGGGATCTGACCGGCCTCGGCGTACTCGTTGCGGTTCTGCGTGCCCGAGACGTAGCCACGGCCACGCTCGATCGTCAGTTCCAGCTCGAACTTCGCCGTGTCGTTCAGCGTCGCGATGACGAGCTCGGGGTTGTGGACCTCGACACCGGCCGGAGCCGAGATGTCGGCGGCGGTCACTTCGCCCGAACCGGTCTTGCGCAGGTACGCGGTGATGGGCTCGTCGCGCTCCGAGGAGACGACCAGGCCCTTGATGTTGAGGATGATCTCGGTGACATCCTCTTTCACGCCGGGGATGGTGCTGAACTCGTGCAGCACACCGTCGATGCGAACGCTGGTGACAGCGGCGCCGGGGATCGACGACAGCAGGCTGCGACGCAGCGCGTTGCCGATCGTGTATCCGAAGCCGGGCTCCAGAGGCTCGATGATGAACCGGCTCCGGTTCTCGACGATCTTTTCCTCGGTGAGTGTGGGACGCTGTGCAATGAGCACTCTGTGTTCCTTTCGATCACATGACCGCTATATGACATGTGGTGGGGTGAGGTCTTGAGTTGTGGAAGTCTGTGCCCGCATGCGGGCGGTGAGCCGCCCGCCTCTCAGAGAGAGGCGAGCGGCTCACCGAGCCGGATCAGACGCGGCGACGCTTCGGCGGACGGCAGCCGTTGTGCGCCTGCGGGGTGACGTCCTGGATCGAGCCGACCTCGAGGCCTGCGGCCTGGAGCGAGCGGATCGCGGTCTCGCGGCCGGAGCCCGGACCCTTCACGAAGACGTCGACCTTCTTGACGCCGTGCTCCTGCGCCTGACGCGCAGCGGACTCGGCAGCAAGACCTGCGGCGTACGGGGTCGACTTGCGCGAGCCCTTGAAGCCCACTCCACCCGACGACGCCCAGCTGATGACAGCGCCGGACGGGTCGGTGATCGAAACGATGGTGTTGTTGAACGTCGACTTGATGTGGGCCTGGCCCAGCGCGATGTTCTTCTTTTCCTTGCGGCGCGGCTTGCGCGCGGCGGCCTTGGGTGCAGCCATGAAAGTGTTCTCCTAGTCCCTGGGGCCGCGCTTAGCGGGCCTTCTTCTTGCCTGCGACGGTGCGCTTCGGGCCCTTGCGGGTACGGGCGTTGGTCTTGGTGCGCTGACCACGGACCGGGAGACCACGACGATGGCGGATGCCCTCGTAGGAGCCGATCTCGACCTTGCGGCGGATGTCTGCGGCGACCTCGCGGCGGAGGTCACCCTCCACCTTGTAGTTGCCTTCGATGTAGTCGCGGAGGATGATCAGCTGGTCGTCGCTGAGGTCCTTCACGCGGATGCTCTCGTCGATCTCCGTCGCCTTGAGGATCTCGACGGAGCGGGTACGGCCGACGCCGTAGATGTAGGTAAGGGCGATCACCACGCGCTTGTCGCGCGGGATGTCAACGCCGGCAAGACGTGCCATGCGGTTCTCCTGGGTGGTGTGGAGGTGTGGGACAGGATCGGTGCTCGGGCCTCCGCCCGAGGTGTCCTCTTCGCCGGTGCCTGAGCCCCGACGAAGGATCTGATCCTGCCGTCTGTGTGTTCAGTTGTGAGATGTGCGCGAGCGATGCCGCGCAGCGCAGGTCAGCCCTGGCGCTGCTTGTGACGCGGGTTGCTCTTGCAGATCACCATGACGCGGCCGTGGCGGCGGATCACCTTGCAGTGATCGCAGATGGGCTTGACGCTGGGGTTGACCTTCATGATGTTTCCTGTTCGCTGTCTTCGTACCGCCTCGAGACCGAGGCAGGCCGTTACTTCTCGACCGGTCTAGCGGTAGCGGTAGACGATACGGCCGCGAGTCAGGTCGTAGGGGCTGAGCTCCACGACCACGCGGTCTTCGGGGATGATGCGGATGTAGTTCTGCCGCATCTTGCCGGAGATCGTTGCCAGGACCTTGTGTCCGTTGCTCAACTCAACGCGGAACATCGCATTGGGGAGAGCCTCGGAGATCACGCCCTCGATCTCGATGACACCGTCTTTCTTAGCCATAGCCTCGCTGACGCTTCTGCAGACCGGTCGATCTGCGGTGGGTGATTGGATGGTGATGCTGAGCCGCCGGACACGCCGAATCAAGGCACAAAGCACCAAAGATCTATGTTAGACGCTTCGGGGCCATCCGGCAACTTGAGCGCCGGCGACATGCCGGAGCCCGGCTCTCACCGAAGAAGCGGGCCGCTCCCGAAGGAGCGACCCGCTGCGAACGTGCGACCGATCAGCCGATCAGGTCTGTGAGCTTCTTCATGTCGGCAGCGTTGGAGAGGTCGAGACGGGTCCCGTCGATCTCCACCGTGGGGGTGCCGCCGATCTCGTTGGACTTCGCCTGCGCGACGCCGAACTTGCGGTAGGTCTCGTCCGTGATGCACTCGACCGAGTCTTCGGCGCCCACCTGCGTCGCGAATGCCGCGAGTTCGTCGGTGGTGAGTCCCGAGGAGTTCTCGGCGGGCTGGTTCTGGAACAGCGTGTCGGCGTAGTCGACGTACAGCTCGGGGTTCGACTCGGCGACGCAGACGGCGGCGCCAGCCGAGCGGGAGGAGTAGTCCGTGCCCTGCGAGAAGCGATCGAGGATGGCGATCGGGTGGTAGGCGAGCGTGATGCGCCCGTCCGCGGCTGCAGCCTGCAGATCGGCGCCGAACTGGTCTTCGAAGGTCTTGCAGATCGGGCACTGGAAGTCCACGAAGACCGACACGGTCTGGTCGCCGTCACCGAGCGAGATCGCACCCGACTCGGCGTCGAAGGACTCATTGCTCGTCGGCGCGGCGCCGGGAGCAGTGGCCTGGTTGTTCAGGAACACCACGAGGCCACCCAGGGCTACCAGCACCACGACCACGGCGATCGAGACGCCGATCGCGAACCAGTTGGTGTTGCTCTTCGCCGCTGCCATTACTATCCGATCTCTCGAGGCTCGACCCCGAACGGGGCGAGTCCGGCTCTTCCTCCATCGGGCGCGGTGAGCACCCAGATACCACCATCATGGCGGGCCACGCTATGTTCCCAATGTGAGCCGTCCGTGCCGTCGACGGTCGTGACGGTCCAGTCGTCATCCTCGACGTAGGTCGCCTCACCGCCCGCCGTCACCATTGGTTCGATCGCGAGCACGAGGCCCGGCTTGATCTCGGCGCCCGGGTCGGGCGTGCGGTAGTTGAAGACGCTCGGTGCCTCGTGCATCTTGCGGCCGATCCCGTGGCCGACGTACTCGCGGAGAATGCCGTAGGGCTCCCCCGACACCGCAGAGGGCCCCTGCGCCTCGATGTACCCCTGAATCGCGGCACCGATCTCGCCGATGTGCTGCGCGGTCGCCATCGCGGCGATGCCTGCCCACATCGATCCCTCGGTCACGCGCGAGAGCTCCTCGCGATGCGCGACGAGCTCGGGGCGTTCCAGGTCGGGCACCACGACGGAGATCGCGCTGTCGCCGTTCCAGCCCTGGAACTGCGCGCCGCAGTCGACCGAGACGATGTCGCCCGGCTGCAACACCCTGTCGCCGGGGATCCCGTGCACGACCTGCTCATTCACCGAAACGCAGATCGTGTGCTGGTAGCCGCGCACGAGCTGGAAGTTGGACTCCGCGCCGCGGGCGATGATCGCGGCGTTCGCGGCGGCGTCGAGCTCGAGCGTGGTGACACCCGCGCGGATCAGCGGACGGACGGCGTCGAGCGCCTCAGCCGTGATGAGCCCTGGCTCCACCATCGACCGCAGCTGAGCCGGGGTCTTGTAGATCGACCGGCGGAACATCGTCAGTCGCTCAGGCCGCGAGCCGCAGACCGCGTGCGGTCAGTGCGGCGAACACGCGGCTGGTGATCTCGTCGAGCGAGCCGACACCGTCGATGCGATCCACGATGCCCTTGGCGCCGTACGCCTCGAGGATCGGAGCGGTCTCGCGCTCGTAGATGTCGAGGCGGTGGCCGATGCCCTCGGGGGTGTCATCCGATCGCCCCTGCTCGGTGGCACGCAGCGTCAGGCGCTCCATGCTCACCTCACGCGGCACATCGAGCAGGATGACGGCGTCGAGGGACTCCCCGCGCTCCGCGAGGAAGGTGTCGAGGTGCGCCACCTGGGCGGCGTTGCGCGGATACCCGTCGAGCAGGAATCCGTTGGCGGCGTCCTCCTGCGACAGGCGGTCGCGCACGATCTCGCTCGTCAGCTCGTCGGGCACGAGGTCCCCGGCATCGAGGACAGCGGTGACCTGCTGACCGAGCGGGGTGCCCTCTTTGATGTTCGCGCGGAAGATGTCTCCCGTCGAGACGACCGGGATGCCGTACGACTCTGCGATGCGGACACCCTGCGTGCCCTTGCCCGAGCCCTGGGGGCCGACGATCAGGAGCCGTGCGGATGTCGTCATCGAAGAAGCCCTTCGTAGTGGCGCTGCTGCAGCTGCGCGTCGATCTGCTTGACCGTCTCGAGACCCACACCCACGATGATCAGGATCGAGGCACCCCCGAACGGGAAGTTCTGGTTGGCGCCGACCGTGGCCAGGGCGATGAGCGGGATCAGCGCGATCAGACCCAGGTAGATGGAACCCGGGAGCGTGATGCGCGTCAGGACGTAGTCGAGGTACTCGGCGGTCGGGCGACCGGCACGGATGCCGGGGATGAACCCGCCGTACTTCTTCATGTTGTCGGCGACCTCGACCGGGTTGAACGTGATCGCGACGTAGAAGTACGTGAACCCGATGATGAGCAGGAAGTACGCGAGCATGTACACCGGCTGGTCGCCGGTGGTGAGGTACGTGCTGATCCAGGTGACCCAGGCCGGCGGAACCGTGCCGTCCTGCGGGGTGTTGAACTGCGCGATCAGCGCCGGGATGTACAACAGCGACGACGCGAAGATGACCGGGATCACACCCGCCATGTTCACCTTGATCGGGATGTAGGTGTTCGTGCCGCCGTAGGTGCGGCGACCGACCATGCGCTTGGCGTACTGCACCGGGATGCGTCGCTGGGATTGCTCGACGAACACGACGAGCCCCATCACGATGATGCCGACCGCCAAGACCAGGAGGAAGGTCTCGAAGCCACGGCTCTCCCAGATCATGCCCATGGCGCCGGGGAACGTCGCGGCGATGGACGTGAAGATCAGCAGCGACATGCCGTTGCCGATGCCGCGTTCGGTGACGAGCTCGGCGAACCACATGATCAGGCCGGTACCGGCGGTCATCGTCATGATGATGAGCAGCTGCGCCCACCAGACGTCGTTGGTGAGGAGGTTCTGGCACGCGGCGATGTCGGTCGCGCCGAAGAGCTGACCGCTGCGGGCCACCGTCACCAGCGTCGTCGACTGCAGCAGAGCCAGCGCGATCGTCAGGTACCGCGTGTACTGGGTCAGACGGGCCTGGCCTGCCTGACCTTCCTTGTGCAGCGCCTCGAAGTGCGGGATGACCACGCGGAGCAGCTGGGTGATGATCGTCGCCGTGATGTACGGCATGACGCCGAGCGCGAAGATCGACAGCTGGAGCAGTGCGCCACCGGAGAAGAGATTGACCAGACCGAGCAACCCGTCAGCGCCCGCATTCTGCGCGAGGCACTCCTCGACGTTCGGGAAGTTCACGAACGGAGCGGGGACGTTGGAGCCGAGACGGTAGATGGCGATGATCGCCAACGTGAAACCGATCTTCCGACGCAAGTCCGGGGTGCGGAAGATCCGCGCGATGGCGCTAAACAAGGACGTTCCTCCTGAAAAGGTTGCCGGATCCCGAAGGACGGCTGAATGACCAGGGTAACCTACCCGACGGAGCCGGGAGACCGAAGCACAAGAGGGGCCGGAGAATCTCCGGCCCCTCTTGTGTGGTGGTTACTTGACGGATCCGCCCGCAGCCACGATCTTCTGCTCGGCAGAACCCGAGACCTTGTCGACCGCGACGGTGAGCTTCACGGCGATGTCGCCGTTTCCGAGAACCTTGACCTTCTCGTTCTTGCGAACGGCACCCTTGGCGACCAGGTCGCTGATGGTGACATCGCCACCCGAGGGGTACAGCTCCGCGAGCTTCTCCAGGTTCACGACCTGGTACTCCACGCGGAACGGGTTCTTGAACCCGCGCAGCTTCGGGGTGCGCATGTGCAGAGGCATCTGCCCACCCTCGAAGCCGACGCGAACGGTGTTGCGAGCCCGGGTGCCCTTGGTACCACGGCCTGCAGTCTTACCCTTGGAGCCTTCACCACGGCCGACGCGAGTCTTGGCGGTGTTGGATCCGGGGACCGGACGCAGGTGGTGCACCTTCAGCACGCCGGGGCGGGATGCCGCAGCGTCCTTCTTCGGCGCGGCCTTCTTGGCAGCGGGCTTCTTTGCTGCAGAGTCGGCCGTGGCGTTGCTGGCAGCGGACTTGGCCGGTGCCTTCTTCGCGGCGGGCTTCTTCTCTGCGGCAGCCTTGGGAGCGGCAGCCTTCTTCGGGGCCTTGGTGGCCTCGACGGCGTCGTTCTTCTCAGCCATTAGTCGATCTCCTCAACCTTGACGAGGTGGGCGACGGTCTTGACGTAACCGCGCGTCTGCGCGTCGTCGGGGCGAACGGTGCTGTCACCGATTCGCTTCAGACCGAGGCTGCGCAGCGTGTCACGCTGGTTCTGCTTCTCGCTCACCTTGGACTTGACCTGCGTGACCTTGAGGCGCGAAGCCATCAGGCACCTACCTTCTGTGCGGCGATGGCGTCGGCCTCCGCACGAACCAGACGCGCCGGAGCGACCTGGTCGAACTCGAGGCCACGACGTGCGGCGACCGCACGGGGCTCCTCGAGCTGCTTCAGGGCGGCAACGGTCGCGTGCACGATGTTGATCGTGTTGGACGAGCCGAGCGACTTCGACAGCACGTCGTGGATACCGGCGCACTCGAGCACGGCGCGGACGGGACCACCCGCGATGACACCGGTACCGGCAGCAGCCGGACGCAGCAGCACCACACCGGCGGCAGCTTCACCCTGCACCGGGTGCGGGATCGTGCTGGCGACGCGCGGAACGCGGAAGAAGTTGCGCTTGGCCTCTTCGACACCCTTCGCGATCGCGAGAGGGACCTCACGGGCCTTGCCGTAGCCGACGCCCACCAGACCGTTGCCGTCGCCGACGACGACGAGAGCGGTGAAGCTGAAGCGACGACCACCCTTGACGACCTTCGACACGCGGTTGATCGTGACGACGCGCTCCAGGAACTGGTTGTCACCACGGTCGCGCGAATTGCGGTCGCGGCCACCGCCCTGGTTGCGATCGCGACCGCCGCCGCGGCGGCCCTCGCGAGCCGGCTCGGCCTGGGTCGTGCCGGCAGCCGTCTCAGAGACGACGGCAGCCGCCTCGGGAGCGGCAGCAGCCGTTTCGGTCACTTCGTTCTCCTTGTTGTCACTCACAGTGCCAGACCCCCCTCGCGGGCGCCGTCGGCGATGGCGGCGACACGACCGGCGTAGCGGTTGCCGCCACGGTCGAACACTGCCTCGGAAACGCCTGCAGCCTTCGCGCGCTCGGCGAGAAGCTCGCCGACCTTGCGTGCCTTGGCGGTCTTGTCGCCCTCGAGCGAGCGCAGGTCGGTCTCGAGCGTCGAAGCCGACGCCACGGTGTGACCCTTGCTGTCGTCGACCAGCTGCACGAAGACGTGGCGGGCCGAGCGGTTGACGACGAGGCGCGGACGCACCTCGGTGCCGACGACCTTCTTGCGAAGGCGGGCATGACGACGCGCGCGGGCGTCAGACTTTGACTTGAGAGCCATGGTTACTTACCACTCTTTCCGGCCTTGCGACGCACGTTCTCGCCGGCGTAGCGAACACCCTTGCCCTTGTACGGCTCGGGCTTGCGGATCTTGCGGATGTTGGCAGCTGCCTCACCGACAGCCTGCTTGTCGATACCGCTGACGGTGAGCTTGTTCGTGCCCTCGACCGTGAGCGTGATACCGGCCGGCGGGTCGATCAGGACCGGGTGCGAGAAGCCGAGAGCGAACTCGACCGAGCCGCCCTTCTGAGCGACGCGGTAACCGGTTCCGACGACCTCGAGACCCTTGGTGTAGCCCTGGGTCACGCCGATGATGTTGTTGTTGATGAGCGTGCGGGTCAGGCCGTGGAGCGACCGCGACTCACGCTCGTCGTCGGGACGGGAGACCAGAACCTGGCTCTCCTCGACCGCGACCTCGATGGGGCTGGCCACCGTGAGGGTGAGTTCACCCTTGGGGCCCTTCACCGCGACCTCACGGCCGGTGACCGAGACGGTCACGCCCGCAGGAACGTCGATGGGAAGTCGTCCGATACGCGACATTTCGAATTACCACACGTAGGCGAGAACTTCTCCGCCCACGCCCTTCTGCTCTGCCTGACGGTCGGTGAGAAGACCGGAGGAGGTGGACAGGATGGCCACGCCGAGGCCGCCGAGGACCGTGGGAAGCTCGGTGGACTTCGCGTAGACGCGGAGGCCGGGCTTCGAGACGCGCTTGATGCCAGCGATCGAGCGCTCGCGGTTCGGGCCGTACTTCAGCTGCAGGGTGAGGTTCTTCCCGACGCGTGCGTCAGAGATCTCCCAACCGGCGATGTAGCCCTCCTGCTGGAGGATCTCGGCGATGTTCGTCTTGAGCTTGCTCGACGGCAGGGTCACGGAGTCGTGGTGCGCCGAATTCGCGTTGCGCAGACGGGTCAGCAGATCTGCGACCGGGTCTGTCATTGTCATTGTTGTTTTCCTTTGTTCATGAGGTTCCGGCTGCCGTTACACGACAGACGGCCTGCGATGACACGCAATCTTCAATTGTACGGCCACTTCGACGAGCTCGATGACCGAACGACAGGCTCAGCGGCCGGAAGGCCGCTGAGCCTGTCAGAGGGTTACGCCTGTACGTCTTCCGAGCGGAACGGGAAGCCGAGGTGGCGGAGCAGTGCCCGACCCTCGTCATCCGTCTTCGCGGTGGTGACGACGGTGATGTCGAAACCGCGAACCCGGTCGATCTTGTCCTGATCGATCTCGTGGAACACGCTCTGCTCCTGGAGACCGAAGGTGTAGTTGCCGTTGCCGTCGAACTGCTTGCCCGAGAGGCCGCGGAAGTCGCGGATACGGGGCAGTGCGAGCGAGACGAGGCGATCCACGAACTCCCACGCGCGGTCACCGCGGAGGGTGACGTGCGCGCCGATGGCCTGTCCTTCACGCAGCTTGAACTGCGCGATGGACTTGCGGGCCTTCGTGACGATCGGCTTCTGGCCGGTGATCTTGGTGAGATCGTCGACCGCGCCGTCGATCACCTTGCTGTCGCGAGCTGCCTCGCCGACACCGGTGTTCACGACGACCTTGACCAGTCCGGGGATCTGCATGACGTTCGCGTAACCGAACTCTTCCTGCAGCGCCTTCTTGATCTCGGTGTTGTACTTCTGCTTCAGGCGCGGCTGGATCTTGCCAGCCGGCGCGGCAGTGTCGGTGCTCATCAGAGGTCCTTACCGCTCTTCTTCGCGAAACGCACGCGGACGGTGCGCTTGACGCCGTCCTTGGTCTGCTCCTCGACCCGGTGGCCGACCTTGGTCGGCTCCTTGGTCGAGGGGTCGACGAGTGCGACGTTCGAAATGTGGATGGAGGCCTCGACAGTCTCGATGCCGCCCGTCTTGCTGCCACGCTGCGTCTGACCGACGCGCGTGTGCTTGGTGACGTAGTTCACGCCTTCGACGATGACGCGGTTCTTGTCGGACAGGATCTCGAGGACCTTGCCCTGCTTGCCGCGGTCGCCGCCACGCTCCTGCGTGGCTCCGGTGATGACCTGAACCAGGTCACCCTTCTTGATCTTCGCCATGATTAAATGACCTCCGGCGCCAGCGAGACGATCTTCATGAACTTCTTGTCGCGAAGCTCACGACCGACCGGTCCGAAGATACGGGTGCCGCGGGGCTCCCCGTCGTTCTTCAGAATCACTGCGGCGTTCTCGTCGAACTTGATGTACGAGCCGTCGGAACGGCGCGTCTCCTTCTTGGTGCGGACGATGACCGCCTTGACGACATCACCCTTCTTGACGTTCCCACCGGGGATCGCGTCCTTGACGGTCGCGACGATGGTGTCACCGAGGCCGGCGTAACGACGCTTGGAGCCACCGAGCACGCGGATGGTGAGGAGCTCCTTGGCGCCGGTGTTGTCGGCGACCTTGAGTCGGGATTCCTGCTGGATCACTTGGCCTTCTCCAGAATCTCCACCAGGCGCCAGCGCTTCGTGGCGCTCAGCGGGCGGGTCTCGTTGATCAGGACCAGGTCGCCGATGCCGGCGGAGTTCGCCTCGTCGTGCGCCTTGACCTTCGAGGTGCGGCGGATGACCTTGCCGTAAAGCGGGTGCTTCACGCGGTCCTCGACCTCGACCACGATGGTCTTGTCCATC
This sequence comes from Microbacterium sp. PI-SA-G, assembly GCF_057215335.1. Lineage (NCBI taxonomy): Bacteria > Bacillati > Actinomycetota > Actinomycetes > Micrococcales > Microbacteriaceae > Microbacterium > Microbacterium sp. PI-SA-G. Next base: position 3,161,561 of record NZ_CM170103.1, on the reverse strand, counting down.
TTGTCGCTGACGACGTAGCCGCGACGCGACTTGCGGTAGCCACGGGCAGCGGCGTCACGCACGTCGTGCGCAGACGACTCGTGTCCTGCGGCGGACTGCGTCTCCACAGTCTCTTCCTTCTTGGTGGCCATCACTCAGCCTCTTCCTTCACGGCGTCGTCGGCGGAGTCCGCCTTCTTCGCCTTCGACTTGGTCGCCTTCTTGGCCGGGACCTCGACCGGAGCTGGCGTCGCACGGATGCCCAGCTCGCGTTCGCGGATCACGGTGTAGAGACGCGCGATGTCGCGCTTGACGGCGCGGATGCGGCCGTGGCTCTCCAGCTGGCCGGTGGCCGACTGGAAACGGAGGTTGAACAGCTCCTCCTTGGCCTTGCGCAGCTCCTCTACGAGGCGCTGGTCTTCGAACGTGTCGAGCTCTGCCGGAGCGAGCTCCTTGGTGCCGATCGCCATTACGCGTCGCCCTCCTCGCGCTTGATGATGCGTGCCTTGAGAGGCAGCTTGTGAATGGCACGGGTGAGTGCCTCGCGAGCGAGTTCTTCGCTCACGCCGGCGACCTCGAAGAGGACGCGACCCGGCTTGACGTTGGCGACCCACCACTCGGGGGAACCCTTACCGGAACCCATGCGGGTCTCGGCAGGCTTCTTCGTGAGCGGACGGTCCGGGTAGATGTTGATCCAGACCTTTCCACCACGCTTGATGTGACGGGTCATGGCGATACGAGCGGACTCGATCTGACGGTTCGTGACGTATGCAGGCGTGAGTGCCTGGATGCCGTACTCGCCGAACGAGACCTCGGTACCACCGGTAGCCTGACCCGAGCGACCCGGGTGGTGCTGCTTGCGGAACTTGACCTTACGGGGGATGAGCATTATGCCGACGCTCCTTCTGCGACAGGTGCCTCGTTGCGCGGCGCGCGGCGGCGGTCGCCACCACGGTCGTCACGACGGGACTTCGGTGCATTGGCCTGCTCGCGAGCGAGCTCCTTTGCGGTGAGGTCGCCCTTGTAGATCCAGACCTTCACACCGATACGGCCGAAGGTGGTCTTCGCCTCGTAGAAGCCGTAGTCGATGTTCGCGCGCAGGGTGTGCAGCGGCACACGACCTTCGCGGTAGAACTCCGACCGGCTCATCTCCGCGCCGCCGAGGCGACCGGAGACCTGGATGCGGATGCCCTTGGCGCCGGCGCGCTGAGCGCCCTGCATACCCTTGCGCATCGCGCGACGGAAGGCCACACGAGCAGAGAGCTGCTCGGCGACGCCCTGTGCGACGAGCTGAGCATCAGCCTCGGGGTTCTTGACCTCGAGGATGTTCAGCTGGATCTGCTTGCCCGAGAGCTTCTCGAGGTCGCCACGAATGCGCTCGGCCTCGGCTCCACGACGACCGATCACGATGCCCGGACGGGCGGTGTGGATGTCGACGCGGACGCGATCACGGGTGCGCTCGATCTCGATGTTCGAGACTCCGGCGCGGTCGAGCTGCGTCTTGAGCAGGTTACGGATCTTGATGTCCTCGGCGACGTAGTCGGCGTAACGCTGACCCGGCTTCGTCGAGTCGGAGAACCAGCGCGACACGTGGTCGGTGGTGATACCGAGACGGAAGCCGTACGGGTTTACCTTCTGTCCCATTACTTGCTCGCCTTCTTGTTGCTGTCGCCCGTGGCGGCCGGAGCTGCCTCAGGCGTCGAGAGCACGACCGTGATGTGGCTCGTGCGCTTCTTGATCTGGAAAGCGCGACCCTGTGCACGGGGACGGAAACGCTTGAGCGTCGATCCCTCGTCCACGTACGCGTTAGCCACGTACAGGTCCTGCTCGTCGAGGAACTCGCCGTCGCGATCCGCCTTGACCTGCGCGTTGGCCATGGCCGACGCGACAAGCTTGTAGATCGGCTCACTGGCGCTCTGCTGTGCGAACTTCAGGATCGCCAGAGCCTCCTGGGCCTGCTTGCCCTTGATGAGCGCGACGACACGACGAGCCTTCTGAGGGGTCACGCGGATGTGTCGCACGCGTGCGATGGACTCCACCATTTCTCTCTCCTCTACGCCGGGCGCGTCAGCGCCGGCGACCCTTCTTGTCGTCCTTCTCGTGGCCGCGGAAGGTGCGGGTGGGCGCGAACTCGCCCAGCTTGTGACCGACCATGGTCTCGGAGACGAACACGGGGATGTGCTTGCGTCCGTCGTGGACCGCGATCGTGTGACCCAGCATGGCCGGGATGATCATGGACCGGCGAGACCAGGTCTTGATGACGTTCTTGGTGCCCTTATCGTTCTGACCGATCACCTTGCGAAGCAGGTGCTCGTCGACGAAGGGGCCCTTCTTAAGACTGCGAGGCATCTTCTCTTACTCCTACTTACGCTTCTTGCCGGCGTTACGACGACGCACGATGTACTTGTCGCTTTCCTTGTTGGCGTGGCGGGTGCGACCCTCAGCCTGGCCCCAAGGAGAAACGGGGTGACGACCACCGGAGGTCTTACCCTCACCACCACCGTGGGGGTGGTCGACCGGGTTCATCGCGACACCACGGACGGTCGGGCGGACGCCCTTCCAGCGCATGCGGCCGGCCTTGCCCCAGTTGATGTTCGACTGCTCGGCGTTGCCGACCTCGCCGATGGTCGCGCGGCAGCGCGCATCGACGTTGCGGATCTCGCCCGAGGGCAGACGCAGCTGAGCGAAGGCGCCGTCCTTGGCGACGAGACGGACGGATGCTCCGGCCGAACGTGCCATCTTCGCGCCGCCGCCGGGGCGGAGCTCGATCGCGTGGATGACCGTACCCGTGGGGATGTTCCGCAGCGGGAGGTTGTTGCCGGGCTTGATGTCAGCCCCGGCACCCGACTCGACGACGTCGCCCTGCTTCAGCTTCGCCGGCGCGAGGATGTAGCGCTTCTCGCCGTCGAAGTAGTGCAGGAGCGCGATGCGCGCGGTGCGGTTGGGGTCGTACTCGATGTGAGCGACCCGAGCGTCGACGCCGTCCTTGTCATTGCGACGGAAGTCGATGACACGGTACTGGCGCTTGTGGCCACCACCGATGTGACGGGTCGTGATGCGGCCCTGGTTGTTACGACCACCGGTCTTCGAGAGCGGGCGCAGCAGCGACTTCTCCGGCGTCGATCGTGTGATCTCGGCGAAGTCAGCCACCGACGAGCCGCGACGGCCCGGGGTCGTGGGCTTGTACTTGCGAATAGCCATTATTGTCCTTATCCCCCGGATCAGCCGATTGCCGTGAAGATGTCGATGGTTCCCGACTTCAGGGTGACGATGGCGCGCTTGGTGTCCTTGCGCTTACCGGTGCCGAAGCGGGTGCGGCGAGCCTTGCCGACGCGGTTGAGGGTGTTGACGCCTGCGACCTTGACGCCGAAGATCTTCTCGATGGCGAGCTTGATCTCGGTCTTCGAGGCGCGGGGGTCGACGAGGAAGGTGTACTTGCCCTCGTCGATGAGCCCGTAGCTTTTCTCGGACACGACCGGCTTCAGGATGATGTCGCGCGGGTCCTTGTTCAGGGCCGTCTGGAGAACAGATGCCTGCTCGCTCATGCGGAGACCTCCTGGTTGGCGCCGGACTTGGAGGCGATGAAGCCCTCGAGCGCGGCCTGGGTGAAGACGATGTCGTCGGAGACGAGCACGTCGTAGGCGTTGAGCTGGTCGAACGTCAGCACGTGCAGGTTCGACAGGTTGCGGATGCTCTTCAGCGTCACGTCGTCGTTGCGCTCGGTCACGACGAGCACGTTCTTCGACGAGACGACGTTGGTGAGGAAGCTCACCGCGGTCTTGGTCGAAGGCGCACCGTCGATCCCGAAGGACTCGATGACGTGGATGCGGTCGCCCCGGAAGCGGTCGCTCAGCGCGCCCAGCAGGGCGGCCGCGATCATCTTCTTGGGGGTGCGCTGCGAGTAGTCGCGCGGCTTCGGGCCGTGCACGATGCCACCACCGGTCATGTGCGGCGCGCGGATGGAACCCTGACGGGCGTTACCCGTGCCCTTCTGCTTGAAGGGCTTGCGGCCGGCACCGGAGACCTCACCGCGACGCTTGGTCGAGTGCGTTCCCTGGCGAGCCGCCGCGAGCTGCGCGACGACGACCTGGTGGATGAGCGGGATGTTCGTCTTGGCGTCGAACAGAGCGGCGGGCAGCTCGACAGAGCCTGCCTTCTTGCCGTCTGCCTTGAGGACGTCGAGCGCGAGAGTGGAGTCAGCCATGATCAGGCACCCTTCACTGCGTTGCGGACATAGACGATGCGGCCGCGAGCACCGGGGACGGCGCCCTTGACGAGCAGCAGACCCTTCTCGATGTCGACGGCGTGCACCGTGAGGTTGAGGACGGTCACGCGCTCGCCACCCATACGGCCGGCCATGCGCATGCCCTTGAAGACGCGGCTCGGGGTCGACGATGCGCCGATGGAGCCGGGCTTGCGGTGGTTGCGGTGCGAACCGTGCGATGCCGAGACGCCCTTGAAGTTGTGACGCTTCATGACACCGGCGAAGCCCTTGCCCTTGCTCGTGCCGACGACGTCGACGAGCTGACCGGCTTCGAACGTGCCGTCGACCGTGAGCTCCTGACCGAGTGAGTAGTCAGCAGCATCCGCGGTGCGGATCTCGGTGACGTGGCGACGCGGCGTGACGCCGGCTGCCTCGAAGTGTGCCGAGAGGGGCTTGTTCACCTTGCGCGGGTCGATCTGGCCGTACGCGATCTGAACGGCGTTGTAGCCGTCCTTCTCGGGGGTACGAACCTGGGTGACCACGTTGGGTGCGAGTTCGATGACGGTGACGGGGATGAGCTTGCCGCTCTCGTTCCACACCTGGGTCATGCCGAGCTTGGTGCCCAGCATTCCCTTGGAAATCTTTGCGTTGATATCAGCCATGTCGGACCTCAGAGCTTGATCTCGATGTTGACATCGGCCGGGAGGTCGAGACGCATCAGCGAGTCGACGGCCTTGGGCGTCGGGTCGACGATGTCAATCAGACGCTTGTGGGTGCGCATCTCGAAGTGCTCGCGGCTGTCCTTGTACTTGTGGGGCGACCGGATGACGCACACGACGTTCTTCTCGGTCGGAAGCGGCACGGGGCCGACGACGGTCGCGCCCGCACGGGTCACGGTGTCGACGATCTTGCGTGCCGACGAGTCGATGACCTCGTGGTCATACGACTTCAGGCGAATGCGGATTTTCTGTCCCGCCATTGTCTGCTCACTCTCTTTAGGCGTCTTACCGGCCTGGATCGGGTGACCCAGGGGCATTGGACGCACGTCGGCGCTGTTCGCGCCTCGGCACGCGGACGACTCTCACGAATCGATCTGCTGCACCACTGTTCTCGTATCAGCCCACCCACCTCACGGTGACCGGGATGCCGACCTTCACCACGCATGGCGAAGCCCTCGGGATGAAGGTGTCGGGGTCGTGTTCTGCTACCCGCGGCCTAGAACCCTGCGTCATCCCGGAGGACCCGCCGTCTATGCACTGCCGTGATAGTGATCCGGCACGCATGACGCACGCCGGAATGTCGAACCTGTCTATTCTGCCACGACCGATTTCACTTCCGCAAACCCGGGCGTGTCGCGCCTCGACCCGGAAGCCTCAGGAGCCCCGGAATCGGGTCAGTTCGCGGAAGATAGCGGGGCGAGGCATCCCCATGCCTCGCCCCGCTTGGGGAGGGCGTTCGGTGCGAGGGGGCACACCGAACGCGAGGAATCCGGCGTGAAGGGACGCCAGGATCCTCGACCGTGGGCGCGGCGAAGGAACCGCCGCGCAGGCAGGGAGGCGCTCAGGCACAGAGTGTGCGCGCGTCGTACGATGATCCCCAAGATCGTCATTCCCCAGATTGAACGCGGAAGACCGCGTGTTTCGGTGAGTCGAACCCCTTCGACTCCCCCGACCGCAAGATCCCCAGGCGGCCTTGCTCAGTCTACGCGGTCGTCGCCGCGCACGCGAGCATCGCGCGGCCGATTCCCACCGCACACACAGAACGGCGGCCCGCTCGGGGAGCGGACCGCCGTATCGGTCGAACGATGAACGCTACTGGTTGCCGATCGACTTGTCAGCTGCGTCGCGGATCTCGTCGATCTTCTCGGCCGCGCCGGGGGCGATCTTCTTGGCGAAGTCCGCCACGCCGTCGAGGACCTTGTCGCTGATGTCCTCGGCCTGCTCGCTCTTGACGGCCTCGGCGATCTTGTCCTTGTTCTGCTCGTAGAGATCCTTGCCCTTATTGACGGCGTCGTCGATTGCCATGCTGCTCCCATCCACAGGTGTGCGGCCGACCGGAGAGGTCGACCACCCTCATTGTGCAGGCCGTCTGAGCGGAACGGAAGCCGTGGACCGGAATACAGCAGCCGTGTCGCCGGCGCCGACGACAAAGGGGCCGGACCCGAAGGCCCGACCCCTTTGAAAAGAAAGCAGATGCTTACTTGATGATCTTCGTGACCGTACCGGCGCCGACGGTGCGTCCACCCTCACGGATGGCGAAGCCGAGGCCCTCTTCCATGGCGATCGGCTGGATCAGCTCGACCGTCACGTCAGTGGTGTCGCCGGGCATGACCATCTCGGTGCCCTCGGGCAGCGTGATGACGCCGGTGACGTCGGTGGTGCGGAAGTAGAACTGCGGGCGGTAGTTCGTGTAGAACGGGTTGTGACGCCCACCCTCATCCTTGGACAGGATGTACGCGGTGCCCGCGAAGTCGGTGTGCGGCGTGACCGAACCCGGCTTGACGATGACCTGACCGCGCTCGACGTCTTCACGCTTCGTGCCACGGAGCAGGAGACCGCAGTTCTCGCCGGCCCACGCCTCGTCGAGCTGCTTGTGGAACATCTCGATACCCGTGACCGTGGTCTTGACGGTCGGACGGAGTCCGACGATCTCGACCTCGGAGTTGATGGCGAGGGTGCCACGCTCGGCGCGACCCGTGACGACGGTGCCACGACCGGTGATCGTGAAGACGTCCTCGACGGGCATCAGGAACGGCTTGTCCTTGTCGCGCACCGGGTCCGGAACGTGCTCGTCGACGGCCTCCATGAGGTCGAGGATCGACTGCGTCCACTTCTCGTCGCCCTCGAGGGCCTTGAGAGCGGAGACGCGGACGACAGGAGCGTCCTCAGCGAAGCCCTGCGATGCGAGCAGCTCGGAGACCTCGAGCTCGACGAGCTCCAGGATCTCCTCGTCGTCGACCATGTCGGACTTGTTCAGCGCGACCAGCAGGTACGGCACGCCGACCTGCTTGGCGAGCAGCACGTGCTCACGCGTCTGAGCCATCGGGCCGTCGGTGGCGGCGACCACGAGGATCGCGCCGTCCATCTGAGCCGCACCGGTGATCATGTTCTTGACGTAGTCGGCGTGGCCGGGGGCGTCAACGTGCGCGTAGTGGCGCTTCGGGGTCTCGTACTCGATGTGCGAGATGTTGATGGTGATACCACGCTGGCGCTCTTCCGGCGCCGAGTCGATGGAAGCGAAGTCGCGCTGCACGTTGGTGTCAGACGGGAACTTGTCAGCAAGCACCTTCGAGATCGCTGCGGAGAGCGTGGTCTTGCCGTGGTCAACGTGACCGATGGTTCCGATGTTGACGTGCGGCTTGGTCCGCTCGAACTTGGCCTTAGCCACTGGGTCCTCCTCAGGACGTCGTTGTAAAGGTGACCGGGCACTGGTTTGCGACCGGTTCTCTACGGGTGTGAATCTCAGTTTAGTAGAGAGGGAATGTGAAGTTGTAGGGGACCTGGGAACCCGGGGCGCGTCGCTCGGCTCAGCGCCCCGGGTATCCCAGAGGGACGATTACTCGCCCTGGTTCTTCTGGACGATCTCGTCGGCCACCGCGCGGGGAACCTCAGCGTAGCTGTTGAACTCCATCGAGTAGACGGCGCGACCCGAGGTCTTCGAGCGCAGGTCGCCGATGTAGCCGAACATCTCGGACAGCGGGACGTGTGCACGGACGACCTTGACGCCTGCGGCGTCCTCCATCGACTGGATCTGGCCACGACGCGAGTTCAGGTCACCGATGACGTCGCCCATGTACTCCTCAGGAGTACGCACCTCGACCGCCATGAGCGGCTCGAGGAGAACGGGGTTCGCGCGACGGAGAGCTTCCTTGAAGCCCATGGAACCAGCGATCTTGAACGCCATCTCCGAGGAGTCGACGTCGTGGGCGGCACCGTCGACGATGGTCGCCTTGACACCGACGATCGGGTAGCCGGCGAGCACGCCGACGTTCATCCCGTCCTGGAAACCGGCGTCGATCGAGCCGATGTACTCACGAGGGATGCGACCACCGGTGACGGCGTTCACGAACTCGTAGGTCTTCTCGGAGTCCAGGTCCATCGGCTCGATGGTGAACTGGATCTTCGCGAACTGGCCGGAGCCACCGGTCTGCTTCTTGTGCGTGTAGTCGTGCTTCTCGACGGCCTTCTTGATCGTCTCGCGGTACGCCACCTGGGGCTTGCCGACGTTCGCCTCGACGTTGAACTCGCGCTTCATACGATCCACGAGGATGTCGAGGTGCAGCTCGCCCATGCCCTTGATGGTCGTCTGACCGGTCTCGGGGTTGAGCTCCGTGCGGAAGGTCGGGTCCTCCTCAGCGAGCTTCTGGATGGCGACACCCAGCTTCTCCTGGTCGGCCTTGGTCTTCGGCTCGATGGCGACCTCGATGACCGGCTCCGGGAACGTCATCGACTCGAGGACGACCGGGTGCGCCGGGTCGGTAAGGGTGTCACCGGTGGTGGTGTCCTTCAGACCGATAACCGCGTAGATGTTGCCGGCGGTGACCGAGGCGACCGGGATCTCCTTGTTGGCGTGCATCTGGAAGATCTTCCCGATGCGCTCCTTCTTGCCCTTGGTCGAGTTGATCACCGCTGCACCCGAGTCGAGGTGACCCGAGTAGACGCGGACGTAGGTCAGACGACCGAAGAACGGGTGCACGGCGACCTTGAACGCCAGGGCCGCGAACGGGTCCTTCGCGTCGGGGTGGCGCTCGATGATCGTGTCGTAGTCCTTGGGGTCGTGCGCCTGGATCGAGCCCACGTCGAGCGGGTTCGGCAGGTAGTCGACGACCGCATCGAGCATCGGCTGCACGCCGCGGTTCTTGAACGCGGAACCGCAGAGAACCGGGTAGATCTCGGAAGCCACAGTCAGCTTGCGGATCGCGCCCTTGATCTCGGCGACCGTCAGCTCCTCGCCGCCGAAGAACTTCTCGAGCAGCGCGTCGTCGGTCTCGGCGACGGTCTCGAGGAGGGTCTGACGGTACTCGTCAGCCTTCTCCTTGAGGTCGGCCGGGATCTCCTGGATCTCGTAGGAGGCGCCCATGGTGACGTCACCCTTGGAGTCACCGGCCCACACCAGCGCGCGCATCTCGACCAGGTCGATGACGCCGATGAAGTCGTTCTCAGCACCGATGGGGAGCTGGATCACGAGCGGCTTGGCGCCGAGGCGGTTGACGATGGTGTCGACCGTGAAGTAGAAGTCGGCGCCCAGCTTGTCCATCTTGTTGACGAAGCAGATGCGCGGCACGTTGTACTTGTCGGCCTGACGCCACACGGTCTCGGACTGGGGCTCGACGCCCTCCTTGCCGTCGAAGACGGCGACTGCACCATCGAGGACGCGGAGCGAGCGCTCCACCTCGACCGTGAAGTCCACGTGACCGGGGGTGTCGATGATGTTGATCTGGTTCTTGTCCCAGTAGCAGGTCACGGCGGCAGACGTGATCGTGATGCCGCGCTCCTTCTCCTGTTCCATCCAGTCAGTGGTCGAGGCGCCATCGTGCGTCTCGCCGAGCTTGTGGTTGACGCCCGTGTAGAACAGGATGCGCTCGGTCGTCGTCGTCTTGCCGGCATCGATGTGAGCCATGATGCCGATGTTGCGGACCTTGCTGAGGTCGGTGAGCACGTCTTGTGCCACAGGAGTGTCCTTATCTTTCGTGCAGTCGTACTGCGCAGAGGGGGTGACGGGCTCAGGAACGCGGATGGGCTCCTGAGCCCGTCGAGAGGTTTACCAGCGGTAGTGAGCGAACGCGCGGTTCGACTCGGCCATCTTGTGGGTGTCTTCGCGGCGCTTGACCGCGGCACCCAGGCCGTTCGACGCGTCCAGGATCTCGTTCTGCAGACGCTCGGTCATCGTCTTCTCACGACGGCCCTTGGCGTAGCTGACGAGCCACCGCAGCGCGAGAGTGTTCGCGCGGTGCGGCTTGACCTCGATCGGCACCTGGTAGGTCGAGCCACCGACGCGGCGGCTGCGGACCTCGAGAGTCGGGCGCACGTTGTCGAGCGCCTTCTTCAGGGTGGCGACGGCGTCCTGGCCGCCGTTCTTCGCCTCGACGCCGCTGAGGGCGCCGTAGACGATGGACTCGGCGATCGACTTCTTGCCGTCGACGAGGATCTTGTTCACCAGCGAGGTGACGATCGGAGCGCCGTATACCGGGTCGTTGACGACGGGGCGCTTGGGGGCTGGACCCTTACGAGGCATTTAACTCAACCCTTCTTTGCGCCGTAGCGGGAACGAGCCTGCTTACGGTTCTTGACGGCCTGGGTGTCCAGGGCGCCGCGGACGATCTTGTAACGCACACCGGGGAGGTCCTTCACACGACCGCCACGGACGAGCACCAGCGAGTGCTCCTGCAGGTTGTGGCCCTCACCGGGGATGTACGCGGTGACCTCGGCGCCATTGCGCAGCTTCACACGAGCGACCTTGCGCATCGCCGAGTTCGGCTTCTTCGGGGTGGTGGTGTAGACGCGGGTGCATACCCCGGCCTGCTGCGGGTTCGACTTCAGGGCAGGCGTCTTGGTCTTGGTGACCTTCGGCGAGCGACCCTTGCGAACCAACTGCTGAATGGTTGGCACGTTCTCTCCTCATAGTGCTGCACGGTGACAGCGTGATGGGTTTCACATCATGCCCCACCGCACGCCGGAATCGACGTGCTTTGTGTGTGGTGGGTATGCCGTGGAGGCGGACCGGCAAGGTGCCGACGCCCAGTGCGCACGTCGAGACGTGCACACACCTGACCAAGTGTAATGCCGCGTAACCTGACGGTCAAATGATGCTACCCGCGACGGGTCAGGGCCGGTCGGGGTCGAACGGCGAATCCAGCGACTGCGTGAGCTCGGCCAGCAGCGCCTCGATCTGCGGCTCCACGTGCTGTGAGATCGCGGCTTGGATCGAGATGCGATGCCGCAGCAGCAACCCGCAGACCTCGCGCCCCACCATGTTCGCGTACTCATCGGCGAGGGAGACCTCCTGCCGGAGCGCCGCCTTCGCCTCGTCGGTCAGGGGCGGCAGCGGCGGGAGCTCCGCGCTCGCGTCGTCGGCGAGACCGGCGATGGTGAAGAGGAACGGTGCGCCTGCTACAGGCTCGGGGTCGAGTGGCAGCCCGTCGAACTCCGGCTCGAGGTTCTCGGTCGGACGATACCCGCGCGCTCGATTGCGGGCGGCCTGCTCGTCGAGTTCACGCTGCAGAGTGGGCAGGTTGCGCGCCGTGTACGCGGCGACGGACTGGTCGACGATCGTCTTGATGCGCGTCGAGAGTCCGTGCTGCACGCCATGCGGCACATTCGCGCCGATTCCGGCGGCCGAGAGGATCGGCGACCCCAGGCATCGGCGGCACGGAGCGACCCGTCCGCGATGCGTGGCCGGCTCCCATCGTGGCACCCAACGCAGCCAGGCCTCGACGGCCTGGTCGACCTGCGTCTCCAACGAGCGCTCCACAGGACCAGCGTACGGCGCGTTGCGCCTCAGAGCGCAGATTTGACGTGCGTCCGGCGAGGCGTCATTCGTCGTCGTCGCGCTCCCACGGCCACCGCGGCTGCTGCGCGCGCGTGCGCCGCAGCGCGATTCCCGACCAGCCGGCGATCGCCGCGGCTGCCAGGATGACGATGCTGGCGCCGCCTCGCACCAGATCTCCGGCGACCGCGGTCGCCGTGATCACACCGCCGGAGCCGAGGAGGACGGAGACCCAGACCGCCACCAGATGCCCGAGTGCCGCGGTGAGGGCGATGCCTGCCGCGGAGACGTAGGACGGATGCAGACGTCGGACCGCCGACCGCAGCATCAGGGCGAACACGGTCATGGCCGTCAGCATCCCCGCCACGCCCGGAACCGGGCCGAGACCGGGCACTTCGATGATGTCGGCGTCGGTCGCGACGCTGAGCGCTCCGAGGCCGAACACGGCGAGGGCGAAGAACCCGGTGGTCGCGAGAACGACCGCCAGAATCACCGAAACCCCCGGGGACCCAGGTTCCCGGGGGTTCGACGTGGTGGCGTTCGTGATTACCTCGCGAGCGTCGGGCCGGCCTCGAGCGTGCGCTCGTACTCGCGCTGCGCCTCGGCGTTGAGCTCGGTCTTGCGGGCGCCGCTGCGGGCGACCCAGGCACCGAACCAGATGGTGAGCTCACGGGCGAACACGAACGCGGCGATCGCGAGCGGAGCCAGAAGCTGCTCGCCGACGAGCTCGAGTCCGGTCGAGGGGCTGAGCGTCCAGAAACGCGCCTCGAAGATCTGACCCAGAATGTGTCCACCGTAGGCGATGAACCCGACGATGATGCCGAACACGACCCACAGGCCCCAGCGTCCGCGGTTGATGATCGCGCCGAGCAGCCAGAAGCCGAGGAAGAACACCACGACCGGGGTCCAGAAGCCCCAGGTCATCAGCGGCGCGAGCGCCTCGGTGCCCAGGTTGTCGGCCGTCACGTCGCCGGCCAGCGCGCCCAGCCCGATGGTGGTCGCGAGGTACAGGACCGCGAAGACCAGCGTGGCGAGGAGTCCGATGGCCGCGGCCGTGCCGCGGTTGCCACGGTCGCGGGGTGGCTCGGGAGCCTGGACGAAGATGGGCTGCGGCACGAGCGGCGCCGAGGCTATGGCGGGCTCGGACGGGAGCACGCGCGTGTCGTCGTCGGCGTGGGCCGGCGAGTACGCGGCGTCGGCGATCGACCGCTCGTCGCGGGAGGAGTCGTTGCCGCGGTACGAATCGTTGCCGCGGTACGAGTCGTTGCCGCGATACGAGTCGTTGCCGCGATACGAGTCGTTGCCGCGGTACGAGTCGTCGTCACCGTACGAGGCGGGTGCCGTGATGACAGCCGTCTCGTCGTGATCCTTGCGGACGGGCGGAGCGGCAGCGGCGGACGGCGGCTGGAACGTGCCGGGGTGCGAGCGCTCGGCCTCCTCGAAGGCGGCCAGGTCGGCGTCGTACTTGTTCGCCGCCGAAGCGTCGGCGTCGGATGCTGCGGACGTGGTGTCCGGAGTCTCGGTGGAGCGCTGGCTGTCGGGCTCGGTGAAGGCCGCGGCGGGTGCGGACGCGCCGTCGGGGCGGTTGCCGGAACCGGAGCGGACATCGGCCCCCGCAGCTGCGGCCGCGTCGAGACCCGCGTTCGCGCTGCCGACGACGTCATCGACGTTCGTCGGCTTCTCGGACTGGGGAACCTCGGGGTCACTCATGGGTGCGCCTCTCATCGGAAGTGTGCAGTGCGAGATTACCGCCGCGCACGGGGCCGCTCAGGGAGGCGTGCCGACGTGTCGTCATACCGCGGTCCCCGTGTCACCGCTGGTGTCAGCGGAGTCAGGGCAGTGCGCCGCGCAGCGCGTCTCCGGCGAACTCGACCAGAACGGGGAGCATCGGGACCGAGAGCCACAGCAGACCGCCGATGATCGCGGCGCAGAACACGCCCACGATCCAGCTCATCGCGAGGTTGCGCCCGCCCACTCGTGCCATGGACCCACCGTAGGACCGACGTCGGCCGCACTGCATCCGCAACGCCGCGGCACGGCGGCCCTGTCGCCGCGGACTCCCCCACTCGCCGTCGGGGACCTCGGTACACTGCCTGTATGGCTGACAGTTCCTTTGACATCGTCTCGAAAGTCGATCACCAGGAGGCGGAGAACGCCCTCAACCAGGCCCGCAAGGAGATCGAGCAGCGCTACGACTTCAAGGGCGCCGGAGCATCCATCGCCTGGAGCGGAGAATCGGTGCTGATCATCGCGGGCACCGAGGAGCGGGCGAAGGCCGTGCTCGACGTGTTCCAGACCAAGCTCATCAAGCGCGGCATCTCTCTCAAGAGTCTCGAGTCCGGCGATCCCTTCGCCAGCGGCAAGGAGTTCCGGATCGTGTCGACGATCAAGGACGGCATCTCGTCGGAGAACGCGAAGAAGATCAGCAAGCTGATCCGCGACGAGGGACCGAAGGGCGTCAAGAGCCAGATCCAGGGCGACGAGCTGCGCGTGCAGTCGAAGAGCCGCGACGATCTGCAGGCCGTGATCGCCCTACTCAAGGGCTCTGACCTCGACGTCGACCTGCAGTTCATCAACTACCGGTAAACGTCCGCACGGCCTCAGCCCGAGTGCTCGTGCGCGGCGAGCAGATCGGCGCGCGCCTCCTCGACACCGTGGACGAGCGTCTCGCCGTGCATCTCGAACACCGGCGAGGCGCTGTCGCCGCTGATTCCGCAGATTCCCGCGCTCTGCTGACTGTCGATCTCCTTCGGCACCACCACGAACCACAGCGAGACCGGGGCGAGCCACTCGGTGTTTGCCCGGTCTGTGGCGTAGGTGGCATCCGGCGCGAGCTCGCGGATCTTGCCCGTGCAGAGGTCCACGAGTTGCGGAGCCGTGAATTCTGACGGCTCCGGCTCCGTCTCTGTCTCCGAGGGCGCAGAGGGCTCCTCCGGAACGGGGGGCTGCTCCGATGACGGCGCTGTGGACGAGGAGGGCGCAGGAGTGCTCGACGACGCGATCGGCGTGGGGCCTGCCTCGGGCTCGGCCGCACACCCCGCGAGCAGAAGCAGCACGGGGAGCACGGCGAGGGCACTTCGATGACGCATGACTGCATGCTATCTGCGGGCATGGCCTCGATACCATGCGCCACAGCCCGTGTCCATGCATGGTGACGCGACGAGCTTTCGCCCTAGTGTGGTGCTGTCGGGGGCCATGGCGGTCCCCAGAGAGTGATGGTCATCATGGGTATCGGAAGCGGCATCGCGCTCTTCGTCATCGGAGCGATCCTGGCCTTCGCCGTCAACGTCGACACGGGCGGGTACATCAACCTCGACCTGATCGGCTACATTCTCATGGGCGCGGGAGTGGTGGTCTTCCTGATCAGCCTCATCCTGATGCTTCGTCGTCGTCAGACGGAGACAGTCGCACGCACGTCCGTCGACCCCGCCTCGGGCGAGCAGGTGACGCGTCGCAGCACGCGCGACAACGACCCGCTCGTCTGAGTGAGTGCCCCCTACATATAGGGGGTTTTTGGACTGGATGTCGAAATATCGACGCGCATGTCGAAGACTGGACCTCTCATCGCATGCCGTCGTATTCGGCGCGCATGCGGTGCTCGAGGAACAGAAAGCACTACTGGGGGCAGAGGTCCATGCGCGCCACGGGGTCACCCAACATCAGCGACATCAAGCAGCCACTGGCAGACGAGGTCTTCCTGTACATCGGCCGCCAGATCATCGACGGCGTCATGCCTCCGCACCACCGCATCCGCGATGTGGAGGTCGCCGAGGAGCTGCACGTCTCGCGCACCCCAGTGCGCGAGGCGCTGCAGCGGCTCGAGCGTCACGGGCTGGTGATCATGTACCCGAGCCGGTACACCGAGGTGACGCCGATCACCCCGGAGATCGTCGCGCAGTACCGCGAGTTCGCCGGGTACCAGGCGGGAACCGCCGCCCGCATGGGTGTCGCCCGCATGCCGGAATCTCAACGCGAACGCCTGGGAAGCCTGGTCGACGAGATGCGCTCCTCTCTCGACCACGGCGGACGCGTCACAGAGAGCCGATGGGCGGTGTTCGCATTCCTCGGCTCGCACAGCGGAAACTCCGCGCTGTCGGCTCTGCTGGAGGACACGACGGTCGCGCTGTACCGCAACCTGCGCGACTGGCGGGTGCCGCTGCAGGATCGCGAGCGCATGCGCGGGGTCTACGAGGCCTTCCGCGATGCCGCGCTGGCCGGTCGCGCCGACGAGGCCGAGCGTCTCGCCCGCGCGATGTACTACGTCTGATCGCTCACTGCGTCGCTCACCACGTCGCGCGCCATCCGGTGGTCCAGCGGTCGAGCCGACGATAGGCGTCTTCACGAGCCTCATGCCGTGACAGGAACACGTCGTGCAGGGCACCGTCGATGCGGTCGATCGTGACCGTGGACCCGAGGCGCAGCGACGCCCGGGCGATGTCGTCGACCACGAGCACCGAATCGGTGCGGGTCAGGTCCTCGGTCCATTTCGTCGGCGTCGAGGAACGGGCCGACAGCAGCACCAGCACGGGTGACGGTATCGCCAGCCCCGCGTTGACCGCCGCATGGCCCGAGAGGATGGCGTTCAACCAGCCCGCGTAGACGGCCATACTCTGCACCGGGCGCCACGCGGTGTCGATCTCGACCGGGTCGTCGGGGTCGGCCGCCTCCTGCTGCGCACGGGTGTAGAAGCCGAGATCGACCTGTGGCGCCACCTCGAGCGGCCGCAGCCGTGCGGTCAGTTCGACGACCGGCGCGATCGCCGACCGCACCGACGCGAACTGGAACTCCAACCACGGACTGTTCAGGATCACCGCATCGACGGCGTCCGGATGCCGGGCGGCCCAGAGGCTCAGCGTCAGACCGCCCGTGGAGTGGCCGAGCAGCACCAGCTTGCGGTCTGCGTCGTCGTCACCGGCCTCGTGCTGCATCGCTTCGAGCGCCGCGGCGATGTCCTCGTCGTAGGTGCCCAGGTCGGTCACGTAGCCGGGGACCTGCCCCTCGCGCAGGCTGCGCCCGTACCGCCTGAGGTCGAGAGCGAAGAAGCGCGCGCCACGAGCGGTCCAGAACCGCGCCAGACGCTTCTGGAAGAAATAGTCGGACCACCCGTGCACGTACAGCACGTCGACGCCGTGAAGCGGGCGCCGAGCTCCCCGCACGGTGTCCCACCAGCTCTGCTCGGTCGGCAGGGCACGCACGAGAGTCGCGACCACAGGCCCGTGCTCATCCTCGCCGAGTGGCAGGGTGAGCTGCGAGAACTCGTCTCCCAGGACGTCGGGGATCCAGTCGGCCATGCCGCCAGGCTAGCCGAGTGCTCCCGCATCGTCGGGAGACGACGGCGCCGCTACCCTTGGGAACCGGAGACAACGATCGTGTGACGGTGTCACTCCCCGCGGGAGACGCGCACCATCTCGTCGCGCGGCACGACCTTGACGCGCGCACGCTCGTGCGGCGCGCCCAGCGAGATCTCGTGCTCGTCGAGGCGGTGCCAGCCGTCGAGGTCGGTCCACTTCACACCGCGCTCGTGCAGGAGAGCGGGGATCGCCTCTTCGGCGGGGTTCTCGGGGTGCCACCACGAGCCCTGGTCGTTGATGATGTGGCGGACCGTCTCCATGGCGTCGGACTTGGTGTGCCCGATCAGGCCGACCGGACCGCGCTTGATCCATCCCGTGGCGTAGACGCCGGAGAGCTGCTGGTTGGAGTCCTTGGCGAGCACCTGGCCCTCGCGGTTCGGGATCACGCCGTGCTTCTTGTCGAACGGCACACCCGGCAGCGGGGAACCGAAGTAGCCGATCGCGCGGTACAGCGCCTGGATCGGGACCTCACGGAGCTCACCGGTGCCGACGGCCCCGCCCTGGCCGTCAGGCTGCGTGCGCTCGTAGACGAGGGCGGCGACGCGGCCGGCCTCGTCTTTGCGCACCTCGACCGGGCGCGCCCAGAAGTGCAGATGCAGGCGACGCGATGCCGTGCCACCGGCGTTGTTGACCGAGTCGCGCTTGCGCCACGACTGCAGGATGCGGTCGATGACCATGACCTGCTTGTTGCTGGCCACCGCGTCCTTCGACGCCTCGTCGTAGTCGAAGTCCTCGTCGTAGACGACCATGTCGACGTCGCGCAGTTCACCGAGCTCGCGCAGCTCCAGCGGCGTGAACTTGACCTGCGCCGGACCGCGACGGCCGAACACGTGCACGTCCGTGACGGCGCTCGCCTGCAGGCCCTCGTAGACGTTCTCGGGGACCTCGGTCACGAGCAGATCTTCGGCGTGCTTCGCGAGCATGCGGGCGACGTCGAGGGCGACGTTGCCGTTGCCGAGGACACCGACGGATGCCGCATCGAGCGGCCACTCGCGCGGCACGTCGGGGTGGCCGTCGAACCAGCTGACGTAGTCGGCGGCGCCGTAGGAGGCGACCGCGTCGACGCCGGGCAGGTCGAGCGTGCTGTCGCGGACCGCTCCGGTGGCGAAGATCACCGCGTTGTAGTGGCGCTTGAGATCGTCGAGCGTGATGTCCTCGCCGAAGCGCACGTTGCCGAACAGCCGAATGTCGCCCCGGTCGAGCACATCGCGCAGCGCCGTGATGATGCCCTTGATGCGCGGGTGGTCGGGTGCGACGCCGTAGCGGACCAGACCGTAGGGGGCCGGCAGCTGCTCGAACAGGTCGATCGAGACGTCGAACTTGCGCTCGGCCTTCAGCAGGATGTCAGCGGCGTAGATTCCGGCGGGCCCGGCGCCGACGATGGCAAGTCTCAGCTTGGTCATGGGGGTCCTTTCTGTGCTGCAGCGTTCGATGCGCGGGCTCGGGGCCGCGGCGCGATCAGCTGGAGCGTTCGACGAGGGTCTCTGCGAAGCGGGTCAACGACTCGCGCACGGTGCCGCGCGGCAGCGGAGCGAGCGCGTCGATGGCGTCCTGAGTCCAGGTGTGCGCGAGGGTGAGCGTCTTCTGCGTGCTCGCGTGGTCGCGGAGCTCGGTGAGGGGTCCGTCGAGGATCGACGGGTCGGATCCCTCGGCGATGCGCGCGACGCCGTCGTCGATGCGCGCGGCCAGGTCGATCGACGCGTCGTCTTTCTCGGCCTTGAGCAGCAGGTACGGCATGGTCGGCACGCCGGCGCGCAGGTCGGTGCCCGGCACCTTGCCCGTGTCTTCAGGCTTCGCGGACAGGTCGATCACGTCGTCGAGCAGCTGGAATGCGACGCCGATCTTCTCGCCGTACACCCGCAGCGGCTCCTCGTACTCGGACGGGGCGTTCGAGAAGATCACTCCGCCCTGCGTGGCTGCGGCGATCAGGGACCCGGTCTTGTCGGCGAGCACCTGGATGTAGAAGTCGATGGGGTCGTCGCCCGGCTGCGCCCCGAGCGTCTCGTGCATCTGGCCGAGGACCAGGCGCTCGAACGTGTCGGCCTGGAGACGGATGGCGCGCTCGCCGAGCCTCGACATGAGCTGGCTCGCGCGAGAGAACAGGATGTCGCCGGTGAGGATCGCGATGTTGTTGCCCCACACCGCATGCGCGGCGGGAACGCCGCGGCGGCGGTCGGCGCCGTCCATCACATCGTCGTGGTACAGCGAGCCGAGGTGCGTGATCTCGAGCGCCTTGGCGACGTCGATGACCTCGGGGGTGTTGCCGTCGCCGAGTTGGGCGGCCAGCAGCGTCAGCACCGGGCGGATGCGCTTGCCCCCGGCCTCGTACAGGTAGCGGCTGGCGGCGTCGGCCAGGGGGTCGGCGACGCGGACGTCTTCGGCCAGACCCGTCTCGACCAGCTCGAGTCCGTCTTCGATGGCCCGCGCGACGCGCCGAGCGGCAGGACCGATGAAAACGCGGTCGCTGAAACCGAGACGGCTCGCCAGTCGCGAACCCGGGGCAACGCGGCTCGAAGTCACGATGTCAGCCTAGCGTCGTCCGGCACCCGCGCAGCATCCACGGCCCTACTCCGGCTTGCGGGCGCGATGCAGGGCGACGATGCCGAAGCTGAGGTTGCGGTACGCGACGTCGGTCCACCCCGCCTCGCGGATCCAGGCGGAGAGCCGCTTCTGGTCGGGCCACTCGCGGATCGACTCGTTGAGGTAGTCGTAGGCATCGCCGTTCGTGCCGGCGACACGGGCCACGCGAGGCAGCACCTGGTCGTTGTAGAAGCGGTAGACACCGCGGAACAGTCCCCCGGGAGGGGTGGAGAACTCATTGATCACCAGGCGTCCGCCGGGCTTGGTGACGCGGAACAGCTCACGCAGGCCCTTCTTCGGGTCGCTGACGTTGCGCAGCGCGTACGACATGGTGACCGCGTCGAACTCGGCGTCGCC
Source organism: Microbacterium sp. PI-SA-G (assembly GCF_057215335.1). Taxonomy (NCBI): domain Bacteria; kingdom Bacillati; phylum Actinomycetota; class Actinomycetes; order Micrococcales; family Microbacteriaceae; genus Microbacterium; species Microbacterium sp. PI-SA-G. The sequence continues at coordinate 3,141,606 of NZ_CM170103.1, read as the reverse complement.
GAACGGCAGGTCGGTGGCGTCGGCCTCGACGAAGGACAGGTTGCGCATGCTGCCGTGCCGACGCTTGCCCTCGGCGAGCATGCCCGGCGAGAAGTCGGCCGCGACGACCTGCGCGCCGCTGCGGGCGAGCGATGCGGATGACGAGGCGGTGCCGGCGCCGAGGTCGAGGATGCGCTCCCCCGGCTTCGGGGCGACGGCGCGCGTGGTGGCCGCACGCCAGAGCGCGTCGTTGCCGAACGTCATCGCCGTGTTGGTGCGGTCATAACCCGCCGCGACCTGGTCGAACATGCCGCTGACGCGGGCGGGGTCCTTGCCGAGATCGGCGCGATTTGGCTCGTTCGAGGTCACCTGATCAGTCTAGGTGTCAGGGCCGCGGCGAGAGCCGAAGAGCGTCAAGACGATCGAGCCAGGCATCGGCCGTCGCGTCGTCGAACGGCGCGACCTGGCGGCGCACGCGCTCCTCGAGATCGAGCGTCAGCGCCTCGAGCCGAGCCATCACGTCGGCCGGATACCCGAACCGGACACTGTGCTCCGCCCACTCGTCGCGGTCGTCGACCCAGGTGCCGCGCTCGCCCTCGACGCGGACGACGTCGAGATCCATGTCGATGCCCGTGGCCAGCAGCGGGTCGTCGGACCAGCGCACGTCCCAGCCGATGTCGATGTAGATCCGCATGCCCTTGGGGTGATCACGGTTCACGGTCAGGGCGTGGTCGGCCTGCGGGGGCACGAGCGTGACGTTGGGTCCCGCGGCGACGAACGCCGCGCCGGGACGGGCGCTGTGCCAGCCGACGGGCTGTCCGACCCAGTCGCCCCACTCATCCGCGCCGAGATAGACGCATTCGTGGCGCCAGTGCGGGGATCCGTCCCACTTGCGCCACTGGAAGATCATCTCGGCACCGGCTGCGGGACGTGCATCGCTCATGCGCCCACCCTAGATCGGCGCGCTGTGCGCGATGGCGCCTCGGCCTCACGCCGAGTCCTAGGCTGGAACGGTGAGCAGCGCGCTGGTCGTGGAGACCCGAGAGATCGATCCGGTCGAGGATCTCCTCGCCGCCGCGGACCCGGACCGTCCGCTCGCCTGGCTGCGGCGCAGTGACGGCATCGTCGCGGTCGGACAGCCGGTGCGCGAACTACGAGCCCGCGCCAGTGCCACCGCGCAGCGCAGCGCCGCACTGGCCACAGCCTGGCGTCGGCTGGCCTCGACCGCGCGGATCGACGACCCGGTGCAGCTCCCGGGCACCGGCCTCGTCGCCTTCGGCGCGCTGGCGTTCGACGAGAAGTCGGCCTCCGACAGCGTGCTCGTGATCCCCTCGCAGGTGATCGGACGCCACGGGGACCGGTTCTGGCGCACGACCATCCGGCCGGCGGACGCGGACCCCTCTCCCGCCCCTGAGCCGGACCACCCGTACGGACCGCACTGGGCCGGGACGGTCGGACCCGGGGCGCAGAGCCCGCAGGGCTACCAGGATTCGGTGCGACAGGCGCTCGGACGCATCGCGCAGGGTGAGCTGAGCAAGGTCGTGCTGGCGCGAGACCTGACCGGCAGCATCCCCGCCGGCTCCGACCTGCGCCGGCTCGTGCGTGCACTCGCGACCGGCTACCCCGACACCTGGGCGTTCTCGGTCGACGGCCTGATCGGGGCGAGCCCCGAGACGCTCGTCACCGTACAGAACCGCACCGTGACCGCCCGCGTGCTCGCCGGGACAATCGGGCGCGGGGCCGACGCCGATGCCGACACCGCCGCATCGGCCTCGCTCGCCTCGAGCACCAAAGACCTCGACGAGCACCAGTACGCGGTGCAGAGCGTGCTCGCCTCGCTGCGGCCGCACACCCGCGCCCTCGCGGCGAGCGAACAGCCGTTCCTGCTCAAGCTGCCGAACCTGTTCCACCTGGCCACCGACGTCGAGGGCGAGCTCGCCGACGGCGGATCGGCGCTCGACCTGATCGGCGCCCTGCATCCGACCGCGGCCGTCGCCGGCACGCCGACCACCATCGCGATCGGCGTGATCCGCGAGCTCGAGCCCTTCGACCGCGGGCGCTACGCCGGGCCGGTGGGCTGGGTCGACGGCGCCGGCAACGGCGAATGGGCGATCGCGCTCCGCTGTGCGCAGTTCGACGTGCGCGAGGGAGACGACATCCGCGTGACGGCCTACGCGGGCGCCGGCATCGTCGCGGGCTCGGACCCGGAATCCGAACTGCTCGAGACGCGGGTGAAGTTCCGCCCGCTGGTCGACGCTCTGGCCTGAGCTCTCCGAGCCTGTCGGACCCCGACGGCTCAGCTCGCGTCGAGGCGCTTCTTCTCGGCCTCGACGTCGAAGTCGGCGACCGGCCACTGCGGATCGATGTCCTGCAGCGCGGCGAGCAGCAGCTCCTGCACGGCCAGCCGCGCGTACCACTTGCTGTTCGCCGGGATCACGTGCCACGGCGCGACCTCGGTCGACGTGCGGTCGAACACGACCTGATACGCCTGCATGTAGTCGTCCCACAGCAGACGCTCATCGACATCGCCCGGGTTGTACTTCCAGTGCTTGTCGGGTCGGTCGAGCCGCTCGCGCAGACGCTCCTTCTGCTCGTCGCGCGAGATGTGCAGCATGACCTTGATGATCCGGATGCCGGAGGCTGCGATCCGCTCCTCGAAGGCGTTGATCGCTCCGATGCGGCGCTCGATCTCCGCGTCGTCGGCGAGGGCGCGCACCTTGCCGATCAGCACGTCCTCGTAGTGCGAACGGTCGAAGACGCCGATGAACCCCGGCTCAGGAAGGCGCTTCTCGATGCGCCAGAGGAAGTCGTGCTCTTTCTCTTCGGCGGTGGGCGCCTTGAATGCGGCGAGCGCCACCCCCTGCGGGTCGACACCGCCGACCACGTGGCGGACGATGCCGCCCTTGCCTGCGGAGTCCATCGCCTGCAGCACCAGCAGCACGGCGTTCCTCGTGGCTCCGACCCTGCTCTCGGCGAAGAGCCGCTCCTGCAGGTCGCTCAGCGCCTCGAGCCCCTTCTCGAGGTCGTGGGCGCCGTGCGTCTTGCCGCGGTCGTAGCCGGGACGACTGCCGGGGTCGAGGTCGGCGAGGCGGAACCCTTCGCCGACACGGAGGATGTCTGCCCACCTGTGCGCGTTCATATGCTCATCCTGCCCACTCGCGGCCGGATCCGCACCCCTCGGCTCACCGCTCGAGCGGAACCTCGATGAGCTGGCGTCCGCCGAAGGGAGTGGTGAGCACCTGATCGAGTGCCGTGCGCGTGGTCACCCGGCGGTATTCCCATCCGTAGGCGAGGGCGAGCTGCTCGAGGCGCACCCGGTGCGGTGTGTAGAACGCGCGGTCGAGATCGGCAGGGGCGGCGGAGCCGGCGACCTCGAGCGCGTCGAAGATCGTGCCGCCGCCGTCGTTGCCCACGATGACCTGCAGCCGCGGTTCGGTCTCGTCGGGCGGCAGCAGCAGTGCCCCGACATCGTGCAGGAAGGCGAGATCGCCCAGCAGCAGGCGGGTGATTCCGGGAGCCCCGCCGGCCTGACTCGCGATCGCGATGCCGGTGGCCGTGGCGATCGTGCCGTCGATGCCGGCGAGGCCACGGTTGGCGTGCACTGGAACCTTCTTGCCGCCCAGCACCGCGTCGGCCACGCGAACCAGGCGGGAGGACCCGAACATCAGCCGATCGTGCGGCCAGGTCGCGCGCCAGACGGAGTCGACGAGCAGCGCCCGGTCGAGCGGGCGGCGCACCGCGTCGAGCTCGGCCTTCACAGCATCACGGCGCGCGGCGAAGTGCGTCGACGCGAGGCCGTCCTGATCAGGCGCCTGCTCGCTGAGGTCGATCGCCGACGCCGCGGATGCCTGGAGCCACGCGCCGAGCCAGGAGCGGTCGGCAGCTCCTTCGGCCACGGCGACGGATGCCACGGACCGCGTGCGGTGGTTGAGATTCAGCTCCTCGCCGCCGCGGCGCACGGCCACGACGTCGACATCGGCTCGCGACAGCAGCGCGGTGACCTCGCGACTGAGCGTGGGATGCCCCAACACCACGGCGCGCTCCACCGCTCCCCCGAGCTCGTCACGACGCAGCAGCTCGCGGTAGCCGTGCACGATCTGCCGACCGAAACGGGATCCGCTGACGATCTCGGCGATCAGCGGCCACCCGCCGGCGTGCGCGATCTGCTCGGCATCGGCGCCGGCGTCGGCTCCCGCGATCAGGACGGTGCGCGGGCCGCGTTCGAGGACCAGTGGGTCGCCGACCGGGATGAGGGGAGCCGGGCCCGGCTGCAGGTCGCCAGCGACCGCGGCGCCCGAGAGCGGCTCGCGGGAGGGCAGGTTCAGGTGCACGGGTCCACAGACGCCGGGGAGCCCGTTCGCCGCATCGGCCCCCAGCGCGACGGAGACGGCGTGGGCGGCGAGACCCGTCCAGCCCGTGGCGGCATCGGGGACGGGAGCGTCGAGCTGCTCGCGCGCCCAGGTCGCGAACATCCCCGGCTGCGCGGTCGCCTGGTTCGCCCCGATGCCCCGGAGTTCGGGCGGGCGATCGGCCGTCAGCAGCAGCAGCGGCACGCCGGAGTGGAAGGCCTCGAGCACCGCCGGCAGCAGGTTCGCGACGGCCGTGCCGGAGGTGCAGAGCACCGCGACGGGCACACCGCTCTCGCGCGCGAGTCCGAGCGCAGTGAACCCGGCGACGCGTTCATCGATGCGCACGTGCACGCGCAGCGCGCCCTCGTTCGACGCGTGCACGGCGGCGAGCGCTAGCGCCTGCGACCGCGAACCCGGCGACAGCACCAGGTCGCGCACGCCGTGGGCGATCAGCTCCGCGATCAGGGATGCCGCAGCATCCGATGCCGCAGACGCGGTCACGCGCGCGGTTCCGGCGTCTGGTCCTCGTCGGTCTCGTCGTCGAGTCGCGCGAGCTCCTCTTCGAGGCGACGGATGCGGGCGTCCTGCTCGGTCTTGCTGATGGTGCGCAGGAACGCGGGGTCGTCGTCGGGGCCGACCAGGCGGATGGTGTCCCTGTCATTCTTGCGGCGGCGGCCGAGCACGAACCACAGTATGCCGCCGACGACGGGGATGAGGACGACGATCGCGATCCAGGCGGCCTTGGGCACGCCACGGTGCCGCGACGACGGCTGCACGGCGCAGTCGACGATGCTGTACACCCAGAAGACGGCGGCCAGGAAACCGCCCACGATCAGTAGTCTCGCCACCCTCCCAGTGTAGGCACGTTCCTGGGCTCCGGCTCCGGGTGCGTCAGTCGATCTCGACGCGCAGGATGCGGTCATCCCCATCGCGGGCGTCGCCCCGCCCGTCGGTGTTGTTGGTGAGGATCCACAGGGATCCGTCGGGGGCGACGACGGCGTCGCGCAGACGCCCGAACTCGCCGGTGTACCACTCGGATGCCGCGGCGAGATCATCGAGCGGCACCGACCGCAGCCGCTCGCCGCGGAGATTGGCGATCACCACGGCATCGTCCGTGACGGCGATCCCGCTCGGGCTCGCGGCAGACGGCGGCCACTGCTGCAGCGGGTCGAGGTAATCCCCGTCGCCCGCGATGCCCTCCACGACCGGCCAGCCGTAGTTGCCCCCGGGCTCGATCACATTCAGCTCATCCCAGGCGTCCTGCCCGAACTCGCTGGCGTACATCGTGCCGCTCGCATCCCACCCGATCCCCTGCGGGTTGCGATGGCCGAGGCTGTACACGGGCGATCCGTCGATCGGGTTGTCGTCGGGCACCTCCCCCGTGGGCGTCAGCCGCAGAATCTTGCCCGAGAGCGCATCGGGGTCCTGCGCGCTGTCACGGTCGCCCGCATCGCCGGCGGTCACGTAGAGCATGCCGTCGGGGCCGAATGCCAGGCGCCCGCCGTTGTGGTTGCCGGCCGCCGGGATGCCGTCGATCACCGTCGTGGGCTCGCCGAGTCGGAGCGCTCCGGCCTCACCGCTGATCGGGCGCCGCTCGACGCGGTTCTCGTCGTCGGCAGTGAAGTACGTGAACAGCTCGCCGTCGTGCACCGCGAGCCCGAGGAGTCCGCCTTCGCCGCTGGCGACGACCCCGTCGATGACGCCGACCTCGCGCGCCTCGCCGTCAGCGTCGAGCTCGAGGATGCGGGCGCTGTCGCGTTCGCTCACCAGAGGCGTGCCCTCGTGGAACGCGATCGACCAGGGGGCGTCGAGCCCTTCGGCGATCAGGGTGGTGGAGGGGGCGGGCTCACCCGCGTCCGTGGAGCCGGCGGTGGTCGCCGTGCACGAGGTCAGAGCGAGCGCGAACGCGAGCGCGGCCGCTCCAGTGGTGAACAGGCGCGTGCGGCGCAGCATCCGGTATTCCGGCATCCCGATATCCCTTCCTCTCGTCCATCCCACACGGAACGGGGACGAGAGGGAAGAGCCAGCCCGAGATCGCCTGGCACACCGAAGCCCCTCGCTACGCTGAGCGCATGAGTGAGCCTCGCCGCACCGCCCCCGCCGTTCTCTCGGTCGTCCGGCGGATCCCGGCGACACTGACGATGATCGGGCTCATCCTCACCGTCGGCGTGATCTGGCAGGGACTGTGGGCGCCCTTCGAGGACGCGGCCCTGTTCCCCACCGTCGCCTACGGGCTGCCGAGCCTCGCCGCCGGCCAGTGGTGGACTCCGCTCACCGGCACGTTCTTCGTGAACCAGCCGTGGGTGTACATCTTCACGATCTCGGGCTTCTGGGGCATGGCCTACCTGGAGTTCCGGCGCGGGTCGCGCGTGGCGTTGGCCTACTACTGGATCGGACAGTTGTTCGCGGTCCTGGCGACCGCACTCGTGCTGCTGCTCGCGTCGCAGCTGCCGTGGGCGTGGGCCATCGCCGAGGCACAGGCGCTCGACGTCGGCGCCTCCGGGGGAACCATGGCGTGCATCGCTGCCGCGATCGGGCTCTTCCGCCCGCCGTGGCGGGTGCGCGGCTGGCTGATCCTGCTCGGATTCGTGTTCGTCGCGATGCTGTTCTGGGGCGCGCTCGCCGACCTCGAGCACCTGCTCGCGGTGCTGCTGATCCTGGTCGCCGACCGGACCCTGCGCGTGCGTCGCACGACCGTCCGCGAACAGCGCCTCATCGCGGTGGTCGCCGTGATGGTGCTCGGCGCGATCGAGATCATTACCGTGCTGGTGCCCACCGACGGCCCCTTCGGTCCGACCGAACCGGGATCGGGCGGGGTGATCGACCTGCCCCTCGACCTGGTCGTGGTGCTCGTGCTCGTGAACGGCCTGCGGCGGGGGCGGCGCTGGGCGTGGGTGCTGGCCGTGCTGCTCGGTGTGTTCAACGTGCTGCTGGCCACGCTCGTGCTGGCGCTGATCACCGTGTTCAGTCAGGCCCAGCTCGACGTGCGCTGGGACGGACAGACCGAGCTCGCGCTCGCGAACGGCTTCCTGTGGCTGATCATGCTGGTGTATCTGGTGCTGATCCGTCGTGCGTTCCATGCCAAGCGCCGCTCCCCGCTCGGCAAACAGCCCGCGCCGAGTGTCGACGACGTCAAGACCGCTCTGCGACTGCACGGCGGCGGCACGCTCTCGTGGATGACCACCTGGGAGGGCAACAGCTACGCGCGCACCCCCGGCGGAGTCGTCGCGTACCAGCGGCGGTCCGGGGTGGCGCTCGCACTCGCGGATCCGATTGGACCGGCAGCGCAGCGTGGCGCCGCGGTCTCGGAGTTCATCCGCGAGGCGGAGCAGGCCGGCCTCGTGCCCTGCTTCTTCAGCGCGGACGAGGCCACACGCGCGGCGGTCCCCCCGACCTGGCGGAGCATCGTCGTGGCGGACGACACGATCGTCGACCTGGCCGGGCTCGAGTTCACCGGCAAGCGCTGGAACTCAGTGCGCACCTCGCTGAACAAGGCAGGGCGCGAGGACATGACGTTCCGGATGACGCAGCTGAAGTCCGAGTCGTGGGGCGTGCAGCAGCAGCTGCGGGCGATCTCGGAGGCGTGGGTCGGCGAGAAGGACCTGCCCGAGATGCGCTTCACGCTCGGCACGCTGGAGGAAGCGGAGGACCCCGAGGTGCGCCTGGCCCTCGCGCTCGCCCCGAACGGCGACGTGGACGGCTTCCTCTCGTGGCTGCCCGTGTACGGCGAGGGCGGAGCGGTGCGCGGCTGGACGCTCGATCTGATGCGGCGACGCGACGGCGGGTTCGGGCCCGTGATGGAGTACCTGATCGGCTCGTCGGCGAAGCAGTTCTCCGAGGAGGGCGCCGAGATCATGTCGCTCTCGGGCGCGCCCCTGGCGCACGACTATCCGCCGGATGCGGGCGTCATCGCGGCGCTCAGCGATCGGCTCGCAGAAGCGCTCGAGCCGGTGTACGGATTCGGCTCGCTGCACCGGTTCAAGCAGAAGTTCCACCCGCGCTACGAGACCATGTACCTGCTGTTCCGCGACGAGAGCGACCTCACCCGCATCGGCGGGGCGCTGACCCGGGCGTTCCTGCCGGATGCGACGCTGCGGCAGTTCGCCGGCGCCGGTCTCGAGCTGGTTCGAGGCAGCGGAAAGGACTGAGGCGGTCGGCAACGACTGAGGCGGCCGGGAGGACTGAGGCGGTCGGTCAGACGTTCGGCACGTCGGCCGCCGCGACCGAGGCGCCGGACGCGTCACGGATCTCGAGACGCGCGACGTCCTCGCGCAGCACCGCGGCGTTCACGCGGCAGTGGATCTCGACGGGAGAGCCGAGCATCTCGCCCGCCGAGAACTCGGAGCCGTCGATCCCGACGAAGACGATCGAGTAGGTCGCGCCGACATCGAGTCCCGTCGCGTCGAGCACGGCTTCGGTGCCCCACGTGTGCGCGACCAGGTCGGCGTCGATCGCCGTGCCGTCCGCCTCGTCGCGCACGTCGATGTTCTCCACCGCGCCGAGAGTGCCGGGAGGGCCGGACGGCGGCGAGGGTGAGAGGAGCGGCGGAGCGACGAGACCGACACCCATGCCGATCGCGATGCAGGCCGCTGCGCCGAGGACCGCGCCGACCCAGCGCGACGATCGGCGGCGGGAGAGCGCAGTGGGGGCCGCCGGAACGAATGCCGGCTCGAAGGCCGTGCGTTCGTCGGCCGCGATGCCCACGGTGATGCGATCACGCAGGGCAGCGTCGGGCGCGACCTCGGACCATGCCACCTCGGCGGCGTCGAGCCGGGCGACCAGCGCGCTCAGACTCGCGATCTCCGCGTCGATCCTGGGGTGGATGCGGCGGAGCGCGTCGAGCTCGACCGCCTCCTCCGGCGAGAGTTCGCCCGCGGCTGCCGCAGCGATCAGCTGCGCGATCCGATCGTCAGTGTCATCCATCGATGTCCTCCGTTCCGTCGAGATGGCCCCGCAGCGCGCGCAGCGCGTGGAAGGCGCGCGTGCGCAGCGTCGCCACGGGGACGCCGGTCGTCTCGGCGAGCTCTTTGTACGTGCGCCCTTCGAGGTGGACGGCGACGATCACGTGTCGGTGTGCGTCACTCAATCGCGCCAGGCCCTCGATGATCTGCAGCCGCTCGAGCGGGTCGGCCCCGGCTGCCGGATGCTGCTCCAGCTCCTGCTCGTCGCCGATGCGCGGCATCCGCCCCCGACTGCGGAAAGCGTCGGCGATGACGTTGCGGGCGATCGCGAACAGCCAGGTGCGCTCCGACGACCTCGTCGGATCGAAGCTGTCTCGCGCCCGCCAGGCCCGCAGGAACGTCTCTTGCACGCAGTCCTCGGCCAGCGGCCGATCGCGCATCGCGTTCACCGCGAACCCGAGCAGCGCAGAGCCGTGCAGATCGAACGCCCGAGACGCGTCGAAACCACGAGACCTCTCGGACGGATGCTCCATCACGCTCCCTGACTGAACCTGGGCGAACCCCGTCATGGCCGGCACGCTCCCCTCAGAGTAGGCGGTCTGTTCACGGGTCGAGAACGGACCTGACGGATCGAGACGTCTGCGAGGTATACGTCATGCCCCCTCCCGGCATTCACCGCGGAAGAAATCTCGGCGGCCGATGAACGCGAGCCCGGTGCCTGGCGTATCACCTGCAACGGACGCAGCGGGCGCCCGAACCGAAAGGGCGCGACATGTTGAACAGAACCTCCACACGCACTCTCACCGTCGGCGCTCTCGTCGCCGTCGGCGTCCTCGCCGTCGGCGCTCCGGCGCAGGCCGAGACCGAAGTGCCTGAGCCGTCTTCCTTCACCAGTGCGTTCACGGTGATGGCCACCCCCGACCAGGTGGTCAACGCCGACGGAGTCGTCACCCCCGGACAGGAAGGCGCCACCGGCACCTTCACGTTCCGCATCAACTCGGACCTCGACATCATCTGCTACGACATCACCCTCGACGGGGTCTCGGGCGACTACCAGAGCCCTGCCAAGACCGCGACGCACATCCACCAGGCGCCGGCCGGCAAGCCCGGCCCGCCCCGCATCGCGTTCCCCAACCCCGCACCGATCGGTGACGGACCCCGCACCAGCTCCGGATGCCTGCAGGGTCCGTTCACCACCGGGATCATGGTCGAGGGCACCGACACCGGGACCGGATTCACACTGGCGCAGATCGAAGCCGACCCGAGCGCCTTCGCGGCTGACTCCCACACCGTCGCCTCGCCCGCCGGAGTCGTCCGCGGCCAGCTCACGAGCGTGCCCGTCGGCGGCGTTCCCACCGGTGGCGGCGGAACCGCAGACACCGGAATGGATGCCGCGGGCGTCACCGTCGCCGCCGTGGGCGTGGCCGGACTTCTCGGTGGTCTCGGCGTCATGGCGTACCGCCGTCGGGCCGGCGCCCGATGAAAGCTCGCTCGCGGCCTCCGAAGCCTCTCCAGCCCCCTGGAGGGAGGCTTCGGGCCGCGAGCGTCTTCCTGGCACTGGGAGTGCTCCTCACCGGCTGCGCACCGCTGCCCGACACGACATCCACACCCGAGCCGTCTCGGTCGACGGTGCCCTCGACGATGCCCTCGCCGACGCCGTCCGCCACGATCGCGGAGTCCGCTCCCACCCCGGTCGCAGAACCGGTGGTGCGCGGTGAAGCCCCGGCGAGCGTTCGCATCCCTGCGATCGGCATCGATGTGCCGCTGATCGACCTCGGCATCGCACCGAGCGGCCAGATGGAGGCCCCGGAGGACTACGACGAGGTCGGGTGGTTCACCGGCGGCGGACGCCCGGGCGGGTTCGGTCCGACGGTGATCGCCGGCCACGTCGACTCCCCTACCGGCCCGGCCGTGTTCATCCGTCTGTCAGAGCTGGCGGAGGGCGACATCGTCGAGGTGACCGACGTGGCGGGAACGCTGTTCCGCTACACCGTCACCGAGGTCGCCGAGTACCCGAAGTCGGCGTTCCCCACCCACGCGGTGTTCGGCGCGGTCGCAACCGATGAGCTGCGCCTGATCACCTGCGGCGGCGTCTTCGACCCCGCCGCCTCGTCATACGTCGACAATCGGGTCGTGTACGCGGTGCGCGCAGCCGCCTGAGTGTCGCTGCGGCCGGCATCCGCGCGATTTCTCAGTCGTGGTAGCGCGCCTGCAGGATCGTGACGCGATCGCATGCCGCGACGTAGACGCGATCAACAGGTTGATGCGTCTGACGCGACGGCGTCAGGAGTCGCGCGGGCGCTGACGCAGCTGTTTGACGTCGGTCCGGCGCTGCTTGGCTTTGAGGCGGCGCTCCTTCGACCCGCGGCTCGGCTTCGTCGCCCGGCGCGCTGGTGCCGGCGGACGCAGAGCCTCCGACACGAGGTCGACGAGACGCTGCCGAGCGGCATCCCGGTTGCGCAGCTGGGCACGATGCTCGGATGCCGCGATCGTCAGCACTCCGTCGACCAGTCGCCCGGCCAGCCGATCGAGCAGGCGTTCGCGCTGATGCGGCGACAGCACGGCGGAGCCCGCGGCATCCCACACCAGCTCGACGCGGGAGTCGGCCGTGTTCACGCCCTGCCCGCCCGGCCCCGAGGACCGCGAGAACCGCCACGACAGCTCCGACTCGGGGATCGTCAGACCCGACGAGATCCGAAGACCGGGGCGATGGGCGGAAGGCATGCGTCCATCTTCCTCTCTGTGCGGGCGGGCCTGCCCTCACATCTGGTCGATGAGCAGTTCGCCGTGCGCGTTGAGGCTCTGCATCATGCGGGCGATGCGTGTCGCGTCGATGCGCGGCATGGTCGCGGAGTCGAACGCCATGACCATCGGGATGCTCGGGTGCACCCAGGCGGACAGCCGGCCCGCGGGTGCCTTCTCATCGTCGGCGACCCACGTCATCATGAAGCTCTCCTGGCGGCGGAGCTTCGTCGCGATGATGACCTTGAGGTGAGCCAGGGTCTCGTCCTCGATCACGATCGCCGGACGAGAGCTGTTGTACTCGAGTGATCCCATGATGAGCAGAATACGCGTCTTTGTCGACGCGACGGCGGGAGTCGAACCCGCCACGCCACCAGGTATGAACTGAGGCCCGGGACCGCCCGGATCGCCGCGATGGGTATGACGTTACCCGGGGCCACGTCGGCCCGCCAGCAGGTTGCCCGCGATAACGGCATGAGTCGGCGGATGACGGCCACGGCGTCGGAGCCTCGCGATACCGTGGCGGCATCGGACGCCCATCAGGAAGGGAACGCCCCATGGTCAGCGCCACCACCGGACAGATGACGCACCGGCATCTGCGCCTGTCGCTGGTGTTCGTGGTGTTCGCGTTGCTGACCGGCATCGCGATCGAGACCGTCGTGGTGTCGTGGGAGCCGCTCGAGCTCGGCTGGCAGGTGCTTCCCTCGCTCAGCCACTACTTCTACACGCCCGCCCGCAGCGTGTTCGTGGGCGCACTGGTCGCGGCGTCCCTCGCGCTGCTCGCGCTGTCGGGTCGTGACCGCACGACCGTGCTGCTCGACGTCGCGGCGATCTTCGCGCCGCTGATCGCACTCGTGCCCACCGGCCTCTCCGACGGCGACACCCGCTGCCCCGGCACCCAGGACTGCATCCCCCCGGCGTTCCTCGACGACGTGCGCACCGGCGTGGCCACCTACGTGCTCGTCGTGATCTCGGTCGTGCTCGTGACAGCGGTGATCCGTGCCCGCCGAGGGACGACCAGTCTCGGGGCGGTGATCGTGTCCGTGATCGCCGTGGCCACCGCGCTGCTGCTCGCCGCGCTCGCGTTCGTCCCCGCGCTCAACGCCGGCTTTCCGTTCAACCTCGGGCCGTCCGCCACCAGCATCCACTTCGTGGTGACGCTGATCTTCTTCGGCACGTTCGCCGCCGTGCCGATCCTCCACGCCCGGGGTTCGGGCGTGGCCGGCGAGACTCCGCCGACCGCTCGGCAGCGCCGCGTCTACCTCTGGGTGGCCGGGCTGCTGATCGCCGACCTCGTGCTGCTGGTGATCGCCTTCGCGGCGCGCGCCTCACTGCCCGATATACCGGTGGTACTCATCGGCGAGACCGTGGCGCTGCTGCTGTTCGCCGTCTTCTGGTGGGTGCAGACATTTCAGCGCTGGGATGACGCGGATCCGCCCAGCATCCGCTGACGCGGAGCGGGACGCCAGCAAGACCCGGACTCCGCGTGCACAGCCACTCAGGCGCGCGCCGGCGGTACCGGCGCGTCGAGGGCGCGGAGCATCCGCTCAACGGCCTCACGCAGTTCGGCGCGCTCCGCCTCGGGGAACGTGATCGCATACTCGACGCCCTCGGGGATCCAGAGGAAGGCGTACATCGCCTCGCGCCAGTCCGATCCGCCGACGGGCCACCGTGTACGGTCGACCCCCTCGGCGGTGGCTCCCTGGGACCATGGCCCGAAGCGGTCCTGCACCTCGGCGATCGGCAGCTCCATCACCGCATCGGCTTCGACCTTCTGCGGCGACCACGACGCGGCGATCAGCACCCGCTCCTCCACTTCCTCGGACGTGATCTGCCGCCGGACGAACAGCACGCGTGTGTGCTCGACCGTCGCGATCCGGTCCACACGGAAGGTGCGCCAGTCGTCGCGATCGAGGTCCCAGCACAGCAGGAACCACTTGCGGCCCGCGGGGGCGAGTGCGTGCGGCTCGACGCGGCGGACGGTCTCGGCGCCCGCGGCATCGACGTAGCGGAGGCGCAGCCGCTCGGTGTCGCGGGTGGCGAGAGCGACCTCGCCCAGCACTCCCGGCGACACGACCGGAGCGTCTCCGATGGTGGGGGCCTGCACCGAGGCGGCGAGCGCGTTCACCCGGTGCCGGAGCGCCGACGGGAGCACCTGCTCGAGCTTCGCCAGAGCCGTGAGCGTGACCTCCGGACCGCCCACGAGCTGCTGGGTCGCGGCGACGCGTAGTCCGATCGCCATCGTCACGGCCTCGTCGTCGGTGAGCAGCAGCGGCGGCACCGCGCTGCCCGCCTCGAGACGGTATCCACCGGCAGCGCCCGGCGTGGACTCGACGCGGTAGCCGAGCTCCCGCAGACGATCCACGTCGCGACGGACGGTGCGCTCGGTGACACCGAGCCGCCGGGCGATCTCGGTGCCGGACCAGTGCCGGTGCGTCTGCAACAGATTCAGCAGAGCGAGGGCACGCGTGGTGGTGTCGGACATGAATCAAGATTTGCAGAGATTGCGGACAGGATGTGTCCTGATCGACTTCTACCGTGTCATCCATGACGAACCAACCCCTCATCGAAACCGAAGGTCTGACCAAGGTCTTCACCGTCAAGAAGTCGCCGGTGAACGCGGTCACCGACCTCTCCTTCACCGCGATCGCCGGCGAGCTGGTCGCGTTCCTCGGTCCCAACGGCGCCGGCAAGTCGACGAGCCTGCGGATGCTGACCACCCTCATCCCGCCCACCTCGGGCACCGCGCGCGTCGTCGGCCACGACATCCGCACCGACGCCGCCGGCGTCCGCGCGCGGATCGGGTACGTCGGGCAACTCACGAGCGGCAGCTTCTCGCAGCGCGTGCGCGATGAGCTGCTCAGCCAGGGCGCGTTCTACGGCATGACCGCGCGCGACAGCGCACGACGGGCCGACGAGCTGATCGGTTCGCTCGATCTCTCGTCGTTCGCCACCCGGACCGTGCAGCAACTGAGCGGCGGGCAGAAGCGTCGGCTCGACATCGCGCTCGGGCTCATGCACGCGCCGCCCCTGATCTTTCTCGACGAGCCGTCGACCGGTCTCGACCCGCAGAGCAGGGCCAATCTCTGGCAGCACATCCTCGACCTGCGCACCCAGCACGGCACGACCGTCTTCCTCACGACGCACTACCTGGAAGAGGCCGATCGCTACGCCGAACGGGTGATGGTCATGGACAAGGGCCGCATCATCGCCGACGACGACGCGACCGCCCTCAAGGCCACACTTGCGGGCGATGTGCTGACCTTCGGATTCGCGGATGCCGCCGCGGCCGCCGCCGCCCGCCCGGTGATCGCGCGTCTCAGCACCGCCGAGGTCGCCCTCGACGGCGAGGCCGTCTCGCTCGCGGTGCCGGACGGCGACCGCCTGCTGCCGGTGATCGTGCGCGAACTCGACGCCGCCGGGATCCTGGTGCAGCGCGCGACGGGTGTGCCGCCGACACTCGACGACGTGTTCCTCGCGCTCACCGGCCGCACCCTGCGCGACGCCGGCGAGGGAGCGGATGCCGCAGCCGAGGCATCCGCCGCCGACGCGGCATCGCTCCCGTCCTCCGGCGACCATCCGACCGACCACCCGACCGACCGCCCGACCGACCGCAAGGCAGGAGCCCTCTCATGACCGCGAACGACACCCTCGTGCGTCCCAACCTCGCGCGCGACACCCGCAACGTGCTGGCCCGCGAGCTCCGGCCCGTGCTGCGCGACCCGTTCACACTGATCTTCAGTCTGCTGCAGCCGCTCGTCTTCCTGGGTCTGTTCGCGCCGCTGCTGATCGGCGACTCGGGTGCGCCGGCAGGAGAGACGCTCGCCTGGTTCGTGCCCGGCGTGCTCGTGATGATCGTGCTGTTCGGCACGGGCGCCACCGGCTCGAATCTGCAGTACGAGATGATGACCGGATCACACGAGCGCACGCTGGTCGCCCCGCTCGCGCGGTCATCGCTGCTCGTAGGTCGTGCGCTCAAGGAGATCGCGCCGATCGTGGTGCAGGCTCTCGTGATCGTCCTGATCGCCTGGCCGTTCGGCTTCGCCGCCGACATCGCAGGGCTGCTGATCGGGCTGGCACTGCTGGCCGTGTTCGGGGTCGGGCTCGGCTCCCTCTCGTACACGCTCGCGCTGGCGACGAAGGACCGTGAATGGCTGTTCTGGGGCGTGCAGCAGTCGCTCATCTTCCCCCTGCTCATCCTGTCAGGCATGCTGCTGCCGCTCGATAATGCACCCGAGTGGATGCGCGCGGTCGCGTCGGTGAACCCGGTGAACTGGGTCGTGCAGGCGCAGCGGGCACTGTTCGCGGGCGACCTCGGCGATGCGACCGTGCTGTGGGGCTGGGTGTCGGCGCTGGCCGTCGCGATCGTCGGACTCGTCGTCGGGGTGCGGGCGATCCGACGCAGCAGCTGAGACCGATCACCCGAGATCGCACTGACCCTCGTCCGGGATCGCTGGGCGGGGGTCAGCGACGCGGTTCAGCGACGGATCGAGTCGTGGAACGGATTCGGCTCGAGCGTGTAGTCGGTCGTGGCGTCAGCCCAGGTTCCGGTGTCGGCGGACTGCCCGCGGCGACGCAGGGCTGCGAGCGCCCGTGTCGCCGGAGCTCCGAGCGCGAGCGCTGCTGCTCCCGCGACCGTGTGGTCCTCAGAGCCGAGCACACTCGCGCGGTGCCAGGCGTCGTGCAGGGCGCCGCCGCGCGCAGCAGGCACCCGCCGTGCCGGCAGTGCTCCGGCGCGGCGCAGAGCGACCAGCTGCTCGACGCGCTCCCACCACGTGGACTCGGTCTCGGAGTGAAAGTAGTTGTCGCGCAGCCAGTCGGGATGCGGGTGGCGGAATCGCCCGGCGACGACCTCGCTGCGTCCGCCCAGCAGACCGCTGCCAACGAACACGGTGTTGAGCAGACTCTTGCTCACCCCGAACGAGTCGAGCGCGATCACCGGGATGCCGAGCGCGGTCGCCTCGATCGCCGCAGTCGAGCTGACCGTGACCAGGCCTGCCGCGCTCTCGAGCGATGCGGCCATCGAGTCGTACGAGACGACCAGGTTCGCCGGACGTCGCGCGGGCAGCAGGTCGGTGTACGGGGTGTGCTCCAGGTGCGTCTCGGCCTCGCCCGGACGCGACCGCAGCTTCACGACGATGCGCCGGCGCGGCTCGGCCTCGGCCGCACGCACCAGGGTCGCCGCGATCTCGGCCCGCTGCGCACGCTCGAGCGGAACCAGGGCCTGAGCGGCGAACACGATGTCGGTCGCGGGTGGCCGGACGGGAGTGGGGGTCTCGGTCCGTTCGGCGACCGCGACGCCTCCGGCACGCGCGGCACCTCCGTCACGTCCGACTGCGGTATCGACCTGCGCGTGCTCCAGCCGCAGCATCCGTGGGCGCCGGCGGGCGAAGGGCAAGGTCGCGAGCGCCGTCGGGATCCGCACCCCGATGCGCTCGCCGAGTTCGTCGAAGGCCCGCGCTTCGCGATGCGAGTGCACGATCAGCAGGTCGGTGTGCCGGCGGTAGTCCAGCGCACCGCGCTGCGCCGGGATCGCCATGCCGGGCAGCCCCGACAGCGTGACCGGGCGGTGGGTCAGCGCGTCGATGACGCGCCCCATCAGACGCACGAACGGCCCACGACCGGCGAGCAGCACCACGTCGGGTCGCTGCCCTTCAAGCCAGCCCAGCACCTCCGAGAAGCGCACGCGCGTCACCTGATCGGGCGTCATCCCGGTGCCGCCCAGGGCACTGCGCTGCTGCGCGTCGCTCGCGGTCAGGGGCGTGCGAACGAGCAGCAGGTGCGGACGGATGCCGGCCACGCCGCCGAGCAGCGACGCCGACCACTTCACGAACGAGT
This sequence comes from Microbacterium sp. PI-SA-G, assembly GCF_057215335.1. Taxonomy (NCBI): domain Bacteria; kingdom Bacillati; phylum Actinomycetota; class Actinomycetes; order Micrococcales; family Microbacteriaceae; genus Microbacterium; species Microbacterium sp. PI-SA-G. The sequence goes on along the minus strand of NZ_CM170103.1, from coordinate 3,123,797 downwards.
CGGCGTCCGCGATCGCGATGACCCGCAGTCCTCCGCTCATGCCGGGATACGACGCAGCTTCGCCATGGGGGCGCGCTCACTGTCGAACACGCGCTTCACGCCGTCGCCGAGCGCTGCCTCGATCACGCGGATGTCGCGCACGAGGTGCTCGAGTCCGCCCGGCTCGAGGGACGCCGCGTGGTCGGAGCCCCACATGGTGCGGTCCAGCGTGATGTGGCGCTCGACCGCGACGGCGCCGATCGCGACAGCCGCGAGGGAGATCTGCAGACCGCGCTCGTGGCCGGAGTAGCCGACCGGGATGCCGGGGTAGCGGTCGCGCAGCGTCGCGATGGCGCGCAGATTCGCCTCTTCGGGCTCGAGCGGGTACGTCGAGGTCGCATGCATCAGCACGACGTGATCGGTGCCCAGCGTCTCGAGCGCGCGGTCGATCTGCGCGATCGTCGACATGCCGGTCGAGAGGATGACGGGCTTGCCGGTCGCGCGAAGCGCCTGCAGCAGCTCGGTGTCGGTGAGGCTGGCCGAGGCGACCTTGTGCGCCACGACGCCGAGGTCTTCAAGGAAGGCGACGCTGGGCACATCCCACGGCGAGGCGAACCAGTCCAGCCCCTGCATGGTCGCGTGGTCGCCGATCGCGATGTACTCCTCGCGGCCGAACTCGACGCGGCGACGGTAGTCGAGGTAGCTCATCGTGCCCCAGGGCGTCTCGCGCGGCACGTCACGCATGTGCTCGGGGGTGGAGATCTCCGGGGTGCGCTTCTGGAACTTCACCGCGTCGGCACCGGCGCGCGCCGCGACGTCGATCAAGCGCTTCGCGATGTCGACATCGCCGTTGTGGTTCAGGCCGATCTCGGCGATCAGGTAGGCGGGGTGACCGCCGCCGATCACATGTGATCCGATGCTGACAGTCATGGTTCCTCCGGTCGTCGAGCGGTCGTGACAAGCCCCGCTCCTCCTGAGTACGCGCCGATCATGAACACTCGGAGACGCAGGGGTTACCGGCACCGGTCAGCTCGACAACACCCGTTCGACCAGCTCGCGGACGGCACCGTTCCCGCCGGTGCGGCGGAGCACGACCCGGGCGCTCTCGAGCACCAGCGGGTGCGCGTTCGCGACCGCCACCGGCCACCCCACGATCCGCATCGCGGGGAGATCGTTCACGTCGTTGCCGAGGTACGCGATGTCGGCGAGGGCGATGTCGGCCTCCGTCGCCCAGGTGCGCAGCGCCTGCTCCTTGTCGGCGATGCCGTGCAGCACCGGCACCCGGAGCTTCTCGGCGCGAGCCCGCACCACCGGGTTCACCTCGGTCGACAGGATCAGCAGCGGGATGCCGGCGGCGCGGAGCAGCGCGACCCCCATGCCGTCCTCGCGGCTGACCCGCACGCGCTCGCCGCCGTCGGCATCGATGATCGCGGTGTCGTCGGTGTGCACACCGTCGAAGTCGGTCACGACGGCGCGGACGGGGATCGCCGCCGGAGTCTCGTGGCGCCCGGCCAGCGCGCGGGCGATGGCGAGCTGGTGCTCGTCGTCGATCTCGATCGCGCTCCACTCGGGCACCTCGGCGATGCGGATGCGGCCGAAGAAGCGGTGCGCGCTGGCTCGGAAGCCCCCGGCGCGGAACACGTAAAAGGCCCCGGATTCGAGATGATGCGGCTCGCGATCCTGCCGACGCGGACGGTGCGACGCCTCGTGGTTGATCGCGATCGCTGCGCCGTCATCGCCACGGCGCCAGAGGAATCCGTAGGTCTCGAACGCCGAGAACACGCTGTCGGCCCGGTCGGCCCGCACCTCGCGTACCGCGGCGGCGAGCGCATCGATCGGGATGAACGGCGAGGTCGCCTGCAGGAACGCCACCACGTCGTACGTCTCGCCCTGCTGCGCGAGTTCGTCGAGCGCGTGCAGGATCGCGCTCTCGGACGAGGCGGTGTCGCCGGCGAGCTCCGCCGGGCGACGGATGACCCGGGCCCCGGCCGCCGCGCTGACCGCCGCGATCTCGGCGTCGTCGGTCGAGACCACCACGAGGTCGATGCCGTCGGCCGCCTGCGCCGCGTGAATCGCGCGCTGCACCAGCGGCACCCCGCCCACTGTCTGCAGGTTCTTGCGCGGCACGCCCTTCGACCCGCCGCGGGCGGGGATGATCGCCACGGTGCGGCGGCGGGGGCCGTCGGTCGCCTCTGTCGCGCCTGCCGTGCGTGACGTGTCTGTCGTCGTCATCATCATCGTCCTCGTATCGCTCGCCACGCGCGTCCGGCTCGTCGCCGCGCACCGTGGATCGTCAGTCGCCACTCCTCGGCGCGCCCGGTGCCGCCCGCGGGAGTCAGCGCACGCTGCAGCACACCCTGCTCGGGCGCACCCGGCAGCCGCAAGGCCGACAGCCGTGCGGGGGCGAAGTACCGGTCGCGTTCGCGGGGGTCCGCATCCGCGAGGAATGCCTCTGCGCGCCCCCGCAGATGCGCCGCGTTCTCGGGCTGCATCGCGTATCCGACCGCGTCGATCAGCTGCTGCAGCCGTACGGGGTCGGTGTAGGGCGAGTCATCGCGGGTGAGCGCATCGACGATGATCATCGGCACGCGGTTGCTGTTCTCGAACGGGGTCAGCCGCTGCAGCATCGACGCCGCTCCGCGGGATCCGACCGGCGTGCCGAAGAGCGTGTGCACCGTCGGCAGTGCGGTCGAGAATCCGGCGACCATGCCCACCGCGCCGATCCGCTGCGCGAGCAGTTCGGCCGCGAGCGGACCGGTGTACTCCACGAACTCGCGCCCCTGCGCGAGTGCTTGCTCACGCACGGCATGGGTGAGCTGCGGCGGTGCGGCCGGGTGCGGTTTGAACACGATGCGCGCGGGTGACCATCGCGCGGCCTCGTCGATCAGGTCGAGCTGCAGAGCGACCTCTTCACGCGGCGTCATCAGCCCGAGCGCTGAGAGGTACTGCCCGAGCACCAGCGCGGTGGGGGTGCCGTCGTCGAGCGGCCGGCCGCGGTCGTCGGTGACCGCGTGCCCGGGGTCGGTCTCGCGCAACACGCGGGCGAAGGCTGCGGGCGGCACCGCGATGGTGGCCGCCGTCGTGCCGCCCGCGAGCGGGCGAACGCCCGGCACGACGTCGGCGTGCACGACCCGAGTGATCCGCGATGACACGGTGTGCCCGAGCGCCACCCGCATCGGCGAATAGGTCATCAGCCCGTCGCCGACGATCGTGAGTCGTGCGCGCGGGAAGATCGACATGAGCGTGCGGGCCGGGGCGACCTGCGGGCTCTGCACGAGGAGTTCGAGGTCGTCGGGGTCGAGGCCCCAGGCGCGGGTCAGCAGGCGTTCGAGCACGGGCAGGTCGGCGGGCGCGGGGTCCCAGCCGCTCGGATGCAGCGGCCCGAGCAGTGCGTCGAGGTCCTCGATCCGGTCGAAGCGCGTGCGCAGCGAGCCCAGGTCCGGGTCGTCGCCGATCCCGACGACCGTCTCCGGAACGCGCGACGAGACGAACGGCACCAGCAGCCGGTCCGGCTCGCCCGATCCGTCGTCGAGGAGTCCCTCGTCGATCGCGGCGACGGCGGTCGCGAGACCGTACGCGCTGTGCAGAGCGAACAGCTGGGTCATGCGCGGTGTCCTGCCTGGCGCAGCGAGCGGGCGAGCACCCGACGCCGGGGGCCGTCGAGACGACTCACCGCCGCAGCCACCTGCTCCTCGGGGAGCCGTCCGAGCAGTCCGCGGATGCCGGCGCGCATCTCGGCGCGCAACCCCGGGTTCATCCTGCGTGAGCGCACCAGATGATGCGAGCTGAGCGCCAGCGCCGTCCACACCGCCTTCGGCAGGAACCGCTGCGCCTCAGCATCCTGCTCCACGATCCGGACGACCTCGGTCATCGCGCGGGCGAAGTCGAGTTGACGCCGATCGCGCACCTGGGTGAGCGAGGTGCTCACACCCCGCCGGTACAACAGCGCCGGAGCATCCACCACGGCGAACGACTCGGCCTGCAGGTGCAGCCGCCAGATCCACGGGCGGTCCTCGGCGGTGAAGAGTCCGGGCAGGAACTCCGCCAGGCCGCGATCGAGCACGCGGCGGTGAAAGACGCCCGCCCACGCGAACGGGTAGTCGACCATCGTCGTCTCGGTCTCGGGCAGGATCGCCTCGCGCGGAGACGCGAGCCGCTCCCGCCACGGATGCGGTGCTCGCACGAGCGTGCGGGCACCGTCCTGCACCGTGACGTGATCGGTGCGCAGGAAGTCGGCGTCGAGGTCCTGCAGCCGGGCCGCGAGGACGCTCAGTCGCTGCGGCTGCATCCAGTCGTCGCCGTCGAGAAAGCAGAACGCGTCGGCCTGCACCCGGGCGAGACCCTGGTTGCGGGCGCTCGCGAGCCCGCGTGGCTCGGCGTTCACGATGACCTCCGCGTGCGGGAAGCGATCGGCGTATCGGCGGAACAGCGTTCCGGTGTCGTCACGCGAGCCGTCGTCGATCGCCACGAGCTGCAGCGCGGCCGGATCGTCGAACTGGCGGGTGAGCGTCTCGAGCGTGGTGGCGAGGTAGGCCCCGGCATCCTTCGCAGGAAGGATGACGGTGATGAGGGGGCGGCGCACGGAACTCCCGGGGTGGACGGTGGTCGGCATGGTTGCAGGCGTGCGTTGCCGGATGGCGGCTCAGAGGTGAACGCGGGGTGTCCTGGCGCACCGGGAGCCGCAGATCGGCGACGATGGACAGATGTTCTGGTTCGGAGGTGCGCACTGGCGACCGATGCGGCGTCGGCTGCGAGACACCGCCGATCTCCGGTGGCTCACGAGACGCGCCTGGACCACCGCGTGGTACCCGCAGGGCATCGACATCGGGTCGTGGCGCGGCGAGCGCACCCTCGCGGTCAGCTGGTTCCGGCAGGACAAGACCGGCACGCACCTGGCGTCGCGCGTGGTGCTGATCGATCCGGAGCGCTCGCGGCACATCGACATCGCGCTCGCGTTCACCGATGACGACGGCGAGCTGCAGCCCGCGCCGATCCACACCGGCGGACTGGCCTGGTTCGACGATCGCCTGTTCGTCGCGGCGACCGGTCAGGGGGTGTGGGAGTTCGATCTCGGCGACATCCGGCGGGTGCGCGGCGCGGTGGCCCGGAGGATGCGGGGGCGGTCGGGGCGCGGACTGCCGAGCACCGCGCTGGTGGCCGTGCGATCGCGGGTGCATCCGGTCGCGCTGCGCTGTTCGTTTCTCGGACGCGTCTTCGACGACGACGGCACCCCGCAGCCGCGTGTGCTGATCGGCGAATACCGCCGCGACGACGAGGGGCGCATCGCGGAGTTCGCGATCCCCTCGGGCCCGGACGGGATGTTCGAGGAGCACGACCGCTTCTCCCCCGGCATCCCCCGCATGCAGGGGGTGGTGCGGTGGGGAGCGCAGCACTTCGTGTCGCAGTCGAACCTGATGCAGCCGGGGCGGCTGTGGAGCGGAAGCCGCGCGGAGTTGACCCCGCATCCGTTCCCCCTGCCCGTGGGGTGCGAGGATCTGGCGCTCGACCCCGACGCCGAGATGCTTTGGACGCTCGGCGAGCACCCCCGCCATCGCGTCGTGCGCGGCATCCCGTTCGCCCGTCTGGGTCTCGACCGAGGCCCGCGAAGCCGCGCGTAGACTGGTCGGGTGAAGCCTGCACCTCTCCTCGTCTACACCGTGCTGCGGCTGCTGGCGTTCCTCATCCCCCTCGCGATCCTCTGGTTCTTCTTCCCGATCTTCCGCGAATTCTGGTGGCTCGCCGCGGTCTTCGCCGCGCTGATCGGCACCAGCATCTCGCTGCTCTTCCTGCGTCGACCACTGTCCGAGGCCTCCGCCGAGCTGCACCAGCGCCGTCAGGGCCGCGAGACCGCCGGCGAAGCGGATGCCGCGGCCGAAGACGCCGTGATCGATCGCCCCGACGCGGACGGCGCCGGGTCCGCGCGAGGCTGACGCCGCGCCGCATCCTCGTTCTGGGGTGTGGGGGCTGGAGGGGTCATGAACGGCCTGATCCCCTGGCTTGATGCGGCCAGGTGAGTCCCCTCGCACCCACGCCCCTGCGGGCAGGGGTCGCATATGGCCGCTTTCGGCTGTGGGATGCGGCCATATGCGTCCCCGCGAACCCGGAAACGGGCCAGCCAGCCGGCCCCCGCGCGACTCAGCCCACGAACGCCCAGAACAGCGCGCCGGCGTACAGCAGCGACGTCAGCGAGGTCAGCGCCAGCGCGACGACGAGTTCGCGCGGCTGACGGTATGTCCAGACGATGAGAATCGCCGGAAGCCCGGCCAGCAGGGCGAGCAGCGACAGCCACGCGATCGGGAACAGCAGCGCGAGGAACGCGGCGATCCCGAACGGCACGAGCACGAACAGCGTGAAGAGCACCTGGGTCGCGCGGCGGCCGATCAGTACGGTGAGCGTGCGCTTGCCGACCTCGCGGTCCTGGTCGATGTCGCGCAGATTGTTGGCGAGCAGCACGGCGCACGCGAAGAGGCCGGCGGCGATCGCGCCGAGCCACGCCTGCTGCGGCAGGTCGAAGATCTGCACCCACGTGGTGCCGAGGGTCGCGACGAGTCCGAAGAAGACGAAGACGAAGAGCTCCCCGAGCCCCGCATATCCGTAGGGGCGCTTGCCGCCGGTGTAGAACCAGGCGGCGACGATGCACGCGGCGCCGACGGCCAGCATCCACCACTGTCCTGTCCGCACCACGATCGCGAGCCCAGCGAGCCCGGCCAGCGCGAAGAAGCTCAGGCCGATGATCAGCACCGTGCGCGGTCGCACCCGACCCGATGCCGTCAGCCGGGCCGGGCCGACGCGGTTCGCGTCGGTGCCGCGGATGCCGTCGCTGTAGTCGTTCGTGAAGTTCACGCCGATCTGCAGCAGCACCGCCACGGCGAGGCAGGCGAGGGCGATCACCCAGTGAAGCTCGGGTTCGGTGCTGCGCGCCGCTCCTGTGCCGATCACGACGGGGGCGATCGCCAGCGGAAGCGTGCGCAGACGCGCGGCGCCGATCCAGTCGGATGCCGTCACCGGCCCGGCTTCGACGATCGGACGCTTCGCGGGGTTGCCGCTCGTGCGGGCCGGCGCGTGCCCGGCGGCCGACTTCTTCTTCTTGCTTTCGGAGGATGCTGCCACGCAGGGAATCCTACTGGCCGGGGCGATGCGCGACCGGTCAGGGGTTCGGGTTGCTGTCCTTGCCGTCGAGCCAGAGCGTGTCGGTCTTGTCGCTGTGCGAGCTGCCCGTGCCGACATGCTTCGCGTCGATCTTGGGCCCCTTGAGGATCACGTGCACCATGGCCTGGGCGTGGCCGTGCCCGAGTCCGTGCTCCTGCTTGAGCCAGTTGAGGACCACGGTGGACTTCGTGGTGGCGTCGAACCCCTGCTCCTGGGCCAATGCGATGAACTGTCGCGGGGTGAGGCCGGTCTGCGTCTCGACCTTGTCGAGGTATGCCTGGAAGGACATCGTGTTCTCCTGTGTGCTCAGTCCTCGTCGAGGAACGTCTGGATCATGATGGCGGATGCGTGGATGCAGAGGATGCGCAGCACGCCGGTGCCGGCGTTGACGAAGCCGTGGGGCACGCGCGCGGCCACGGTCGCGGTGTCTCCGGCTTCGGCGAGGAGGGTCTCGTCGCCCCGGGTGATCCGGACGGTGCCCTCGAGCACGACCCATGTCTCGGAGTACGGATGCCAGTGCAGGCCCGGACCTTCGCCCGGCTGGTTCTCGACGAAGAAGTACGAGACGTCGGCCCCGTGCTCGGCGCCGACGAACCGACGGCTGCGGCCCGTGCCGATGCGGATGTCGGCGGCGGCGACGACTCCGGCGCGAGCTGGTGTGCTGTTCATGACACCAGTCTCGACAGCCACGACGCCGGACCCTAGAGTTTCGACGTGGATCGAAACACTGCGCCGGTCGAGGGCATCGAGCACCCCGACCACCGGGTGCGCTTCGCGTTGAGCCCGGGCGACATCCAGGCCGTGCGCTTCGGCATCTCGCCCGGACACGAACTGGCGCACGCCGTGCGCGTGCTGCGGCGACCCGAGCAGCATCCGCTCCAGTGGGGATGGCTTCGCGCGGTGCGCGAACGGTTGCCCCGACGCAGCTTTGATCTGCTGGCCGCGGTGATCGGCGACGACGGCTACATGCCCGACTTCCTCACCGCCGCCCCGCACTGGGACATGACGCCGGATGCTGAGCTGGCCGCCCTTCGCGCCGCAGCACTGGAGCCGATGCGCGTCGACTTCGGCAAGATGGTGCTGCGCTCGACCGGCTCCCGGCAGCAGGCGCTCCGCGAGATGCAGCAGCACCCCTCCCGCGCGCGTCGGATGATCGCGGACGCGTGGGAGGACGTCTGGGAGACCGCGCTCGCCCCCGTCTGGCCCCAGATCGAACGCCTGCTGCGAGCCGACATCGCCGTCCGCTCCCGCACGATCGCGACCGCCGGCATCGCCCGCATGGCTGATGAGTTGCATCCGCAGGTCACCTGGGGCGCCGGCGCCGTGCGCGTCGCGATGCGCCGCCACAGCGAGTTGGTCGACTGCCACGGCAGCGGGCTGGTGCTGGTGCCCTCGGTCATGGCCTCGTGGGGCTGCATGGTGCTGACCGAGCCGCCCGCACAGCCGACACTGTTCTATCCCGCGCGCGGGGTCACCGCCGGCTGGGCGAAGGATGCGACCGAGATCACCCAGGCGCTCGGCGCTCTGCTCGGTCCGGCGCGGGCCGGCATTCTGCTGCGCGCAGGCGTCGCACGCACCACGTCGCAGGTGGCGGGCGATGCCGGAATCGCCGCGTCCACCGCCTCGCATCACCTCACCGTGCTGCGCGACGCCGGGCTGATGACAAGCGAACGGGACGGCGCGCGGATGCTCCATCTGCGCACCCCGCTCGGTGAGGCGATGGTCGGCGCGGTGCTCTGAGGCGCGCTACTCGGCTGAGTCCACCGGGCCGATGGGCAGGATCGGGCGGTGCTCGTAGTAGGTCTGCAGCACGACCGTCGTGCGGGTGCTGACGGATGCGGCGGTGCGGATGTCGCGCACGAGCTCCTCGAGCGCCCGCGGCGAGGCCACGCGGACGAACAGCATGTAGCTCGCGTCGCCGGCGATGGAGTGGCACGCCTCGATGGCGGTCAGATGCTCCAGGAGTTCGGGAGCGTTGTCGGGCTGCGCGGGGTCGAGCGGAGTGATCTCGATGAAAGCCGACAGCGGTGTGCCGACGAGTTCGGGGTCGAGGATCGCGCGGTAGCCGGTGATCACCCCGCGCGTCTCGAGTCGTCGGAGTCGGGACTGCACCGCCGAGACCGAGAGGCCGACGGTGTCCGACAGCTGCGCCAGCGTCGCGCGTCCGTCCCGAGCGATCTCCGCGACGATTGCGCGGTCGACAGAGTCATCCATAGATGTAAGATTACCGTCAGTAATCCGTTATGACCGGAAAGTTTCCGGCATGCCGCGCGATCGGAGGTTTCAATGTCCATCATTTCCGCCCACAGCTCCGCTGCTCAGGCCATCGTCGGCGAACCCGAGGTCGTCGAGGACGCGTCGGTCGCTGAGAACAGCACCGCCTGGATGCAGCTGAAGGCTGCCGCGATCGCCCTCCGCGAGATGCAGGTCAAGGACGGCTCGATCCCCGAGGCCGCGACGGACTCCGCCGCGCGCGCGACGGCGACGGCACTGGTCGGCACGATGACCAAGGCCATCCGCGCCCTCGCCCCCGCGTTCTCGCACGACGCCGATTACCTGACCGCCTCGGTGGTCGACTTCGAGCGCTGGGCGGCAGAGGGCTTCGGTGTGCCCGACTTCCTCGACTCGCTGCAGGCCTTCCAGCCGCAGCAGCACCGCGTCGACGGCATCCGTCACCTCGTTGTCTTCCCGATGTACACCCAGAACGGCTCGAGCGAGCGTCTCGTCGAGGCGCTCATCGTCGAGACCATCTGGCCGGAGTTCATCGCCGCACTCGAGGCCGGCGACTACGGCAACACGCTGTTCGTCTCGCTGCGCCTGATCGACTTCACGCCCGGCTACGACACGAACTCCGCGGTCCTCTTTCCCGAGACCGTCGCGATGCGCGAGGTGCCGAGCTTCACGTGGGGTGCGATCTTCCAGGACCGCGAGGCCGCCCGCTACCGTCGCGTCACCCGCGCCGCCTCCGAGATCACGAAGCTCGAGCTGCCCGAGCGCGCTGCGGCGATGCTCGACGACCAGGCCCTCACCGAGCGGGCGTTCGTGATGTGGGACATCATCCACGACCGCACCCACATGCGCGGCGACCTGCCGTTCGACCCGTTCATGATCAAGCAGCGCATGCCGTTCTTCCTCTACTCGCTCGAGGAGCTGCGGTGCGACCTGACCGCGTTCCGCGAGTCCGTGAAGATCGAGCGGGCGCTGTCGGCTCGCGCCGCCGAGGGCGACGAGCTCGACGCGGCCGAGCAGGAGATGCTCGAGCACGCGCCCCTGGTGCAGTACGCGGTGATCTTCGACCGCATCTTCCGTTTCGCGATCACCGGCTCGCGAGTGCGCAACTACGACGGCCTCGGCGGGCAGTTGCTGTTCGCCTGGCTGCATCAGCGCGGGGTGCTGCACTGGACCGACACTCGCCTGGCGTTCGACTGGAACGGCGTGCCCGACGCGGTGGTCGCGCTCGGCGACGCGATCGACGAGCTGTACTGGCGCTCGATCGACCGGCCGAAGACCGCGCACTGGTTGGCGGCGTACGACCTGGTGCGCAGTGTGCTGACCCCGCACCCCGCGTCGAACTGGGCTCGCGGGCTGTCGGACGAGATTCTCTCGGGTGCGCCCAAGGGCTTCACCGATGCTGTGCTCGACGACGAGTTCCCGCTGTCGATGTTCTTCGAGGCGCTCGACAAGAAGATGAAGCCCGTCATCGAGTCGACGGTCGGCATCCGCGGGACGGACGTCTGAGGTGACCCGGGTCATCGTGCTCGCGGGCGGATCGGGGGCGACCGGGGCCGTCGCCGCCCGCGAGCTGCTCGGTGCTGGGCATCGGGTGGTCGTCACCGGACGCTCGGCGGACCGTCTTGCATTGCTCGTGGCAGAGGTGCCGGGCGTGCAGACAGCGGAAGCGGATGCCACGTCGCTGTCGTCGATGGATGACCTCGCCGCGCGGCTGGTGGCGGAGCACGGACGCGTCGACGCCGTGATCCCGCTCGTCGGCGGATGGCGCGGTGGGGGCGGGCTCGCGGGCCAGTCCGACGCCGACTTCGCAGCGCTTCTGCCGGCGCTCGAGGCGGTGCGCGCGACGAGCCGTGCCTTCGACGCAGCGCTGCAGGCGTCGGATGCCGGACGCTTCGCCATCGTGTCATCCACCGCAGTCGCCCGCCCTCTCGCCGGAGGCGCGAACTACGCCGCCGTGAAGGCCGCGAGCGAGGCGTGGACGCGCGCGGTGGCGCAGGGCTTCGCGAAGTCGGCGCGCGAGCGCGGCGAGACACTGCGCGCGGCATCCGTCGTCTTCCGGGCGAAGGCCCTCGAGCCCTCCGCGCTGGCGTCTCGGCTCGTCGCTCTGTGGGATGAGGATGCCGCCGCACTCAACGACCGCGTCATCGATCTCGACGGCTGAGCTTCTCAGGCCAGTGGCGGCTGGCCGGGCACGATCGGCGGGGCGTCGGCGCGGGGGCGTGCACTCGCTTCGCCGTCGGCTCCTGCGGCCGAGCCCTGCGGCTCACTGTCGCCCTCGCCAGCGCTGTGCGCATCGCCCTCGCCAGCGCTGTGCGCATCGCCGGTCCGGGACGCCTCGCCCTCCTCGGGTATCTGCTGGGCCGGAGCGTGCACGTAGAGATCCGTCAGCTTTCGGTACGACTTCGTGAAGAACGCGAGTGTGGCGACCACCACCATGATGAGTCCGGCGAACAGGCAGATCAGCGCGATGCCGCGTGCCTCTCCCTCACCGAGCAGCCACCCCCACTGCTGACGCCCTTCGGCGGTGCGCATGTACGGGATGATCAGGAACTCGGCGATCGGGGCGATCAGGAACGCGGTGATCGGCGCGGCGGCGGCTTCCATCGCGGCGGCCACTCCGAACACGCGACCCTGTCGCTCGAACGGCACCACCTTCTGGATCACGGTCTGCTCGGCGGCCTCGACCGGGGGCACGAGCGCCATGTACACCCACATGCCCACGACGTACAGCGGCCACCACTCACGCAGCATGAACACCGAGCCGAGCAGCCCCATCGCGATCACCACGAGCAGCATGGTGCGCATGGGCTTCTTGCCCAACCCGAACTTGGCCACGAGCCCGCCGCCGATCAGGAATCCCGTAGACGCGAACGCCAGCGCGAAGCCCCACATCTGGGCGTCGAAGAGCGTGAGCCCGTACGGATCCATCAGCGCCATGTAGACGCCGCCGATCAGGTTGTTGAACGTCGAGAAGATGATCAGCGCGAACAGCCCGGGAGCGAGTCGGATGGCTCGGACGCTGCCGCGGAAGTCGAGGGCGTTCTTCGCTTCGGGATCGGCCTCGGGCGTGCCCTCCGGGATGCGGATGAAGAGCAGGTGCACGAAGGTGACCACCATGGCCCCGATCGCGATCGCCAGGGTCCACCCCATGCCCAGGAAGCCGATCGACAGACCCGAGAACACGCTCGTGACCAGGAAGGCAAGCCCCTGCACGGTGCCGACCAGGCCGTTCGCGTTCGCGCGCTTGTCTTCGTCGACCAGCAGGGTCACCGTCGTCGACAGCGCGATGTTGCGCAGCTGCTCGATCACCCCGCCGAACAGGATGACGGCCGAGAACAGCCAGAACCAGGGGGCACCGAGGTCGAGCAGCACCGCCTCGGACTGCGTGACGTAGATGATGCCGGCGATCAGGAACGCGACCGCCGAGATGACGCTCGAGAGCAGCATGACGGTGTGCTTGCGATGGCGATCGACGATGCTGCCGAAGAGCATCGCGAAGAAGGCGACGAAGAGCATGTAGGCGCCACCGATGATGCCGGTGGCGAGCACGGACTGGGTCTCGATGTAGACCCAGAAGGTGAGAGCGAACCAGAGAAAGCTCGTCGTCACGTTGGCGATCAACGTGTTGACGAGGACGTTCGCGAAGGCGGTCTTCGCTGCCGTGCGCTGCATGCCTAAGAGAGTAAGACGGGCCTCCGACATGCGGAAGACCCTCCTGCTCCCGCACCCGGCGATCCGGCGTCGAACCGGGGCCATAGGCTGGTGAGGTGAGCATTCAGCATGACCCCCAGATCCGCGGTTTCGCCAGCGACAACTACTCCGGCATCCACCCCGACGTCCTCGCCGCAATCGCCCAGGCCAACGACGGCCATCAGGGAGCGTACGGCGGCGACGCCTACACCGCGCGGCTGCAAGAGGTCATGCAGGCGCACTTCGGCGAGGGCACCGAGGCGTTCCCCGTGTTCAACGGCACCGGAGCGAACGTCACGGGTCTGCAGTCGATGCTGCCGCGGTGGGGTGCCGTCGTGTCGGCGTCGACCGCGCACATCAACGTCGACGAGGGCGGCGCCCCCGAGAAGATCGGCGGATTCAAGCTCCTGACCGTGCCCACCGACGACGGCAAGCTCACGCCCGAGCTCATCGATCGCGAGGCGTGGGGCTGGGGCGATGAGCACCGCGCGCAGCCGCTCGTGGTCTCGATCACGCAGTCCACCGAGCTGGGCACCCTGTACACGCCCGAGGAGATCCGCGCGATCGCCGACCACGCGCACGAGCGCGGCATGAAGCTGCACCTCGACGGCGCCCGACTCTCGAATGCCGCCGCCGCGCTCGACCTGCCGCTGCGGGCCTTCACCCGCGATGCCGGTGTCGATGTGCTGAGCTTCGGCGGCACGAAGAACGGCGCGATGCTGGGTGAGGCGATCGTGGTGCTCGAGCCCACGGCATCCGCCGGCCTGGTCTACTCCCGCAAGTTCAACATGCAGCTGTCATCGAAGATGCGCTTCGTGTCTGCCCAGCTGGTCGCGCTGCTCGACGGCGACCTGTGGCTGCGCAACGCACGCCACGCGAACGCGATGGCGGCACGCCTGCGCGGCTCGATCGAGGCGAACATCGCCGCCGGCGACATCACTGGAGTCGCCTTCACCCAGCCCACGCAGGCCAACGGGGTCTTCGCCACGGTGCCCGACGGCATCGCCGACGCGCTGCGCGAGTCGTTCCGCTTCTACGACTGGGATGCCGCGCGCAACGAGGTGCGCTGGATGTGCAGCTTCGACACCGAGGAGTCCGACGTCGACGCGTTCGTCGCGGAGCTCTCGCGCCTCACGCGCGGCTGAGTCGCGCGCGCTGCGCGCGCCCTTCTCGCCGCCCTCTCTGCTCGCCGAGTGCACGGCTCGTCGTCGAGTGCACGGGAACGCAGCGGCGAAAGGCCGTGCACTCGGCAGCATCCCGTGCACTCGGCGGAACGGCCCCCGCGGAAGCCCGCGGGCGAGAGTCAGGTCAGCGCAGCAGGCCGAGGTTCGCCAGAGCCAGACGGATCAGCGTGCCGCGGCCGCCCTCCATCTCGGCTGCCACCGCGTCGGAGGCCGCGGCCTCCGGAGAGAACCAGGTCACCTCGAGTGCGTCCTGACGCGGCTCGCAGGTGCCGGTGACCGGCACCACGAAGGCGAGCGACACGGCGTGCTGGCGGTCGTCGTGGTAGGCGCTGACGCCCGGGATCGGGAAGTACTCGGCCACCGTGAACGGCAGCGGCTGCGGCGGGAGCAGCGGGAAGGCCATCGGCCCCAGGTCGTTCTCGACGTGACGGAAGAGGGCATCGCGGATGGTCTCGCCGAAGCGCACGCGCCCCGAGACGATCGTTCGCGTCATCTCGCCGAGCGGCGTGGACCGCAGCAGGATGCCGATCTCGATGACCTGCCCCGAGCCGTCGGTGCGCACGGGGATCGCCTCGACATAGAGCATGGGCAGATGACGACGCGCCTCTTCGAGCTCGATGTCACTCAACCACCCGGGGTTCGCGTCGCGCGACGGCGGCTGCGCGTCCTCGAAACCGCCGAGGCCGTCGTCGGGCTCAGGATCAGGATCAGGTGTGCGGACGGCCATGTCTCATTTCTACCAGCCGCACCGGCAGAGCGGCACCGGGACGCGTGTCGGCACCCCCTGGCAGACTGGTGACATGAGCGCCCCGCTGACGATCGACGACACCGCGACCCGCTGGTCCACCGACGAGCGTGCAGGGCTGCCGCTGCTGGTGCTGCTGCACGGGTACGGCGCCGACGAGCACGATCTGTTCGGGCTGGTGCCGTACCTGCCGACTGGTCTCGCCGTGGCATCCGTCGCCGCCCCGCTCGCGCCGCCGTGGCCGATGCTCGGGCGCTCCTGGTACCCGATCGAAGGGCTCGACGGCCGCAGCGCCGAGGCCGTCACCGCGGCGGGCGAGGCGTTCCTGCGGTGGCTCCATGCCGTCGGCGCCGAGGCCCCCTCCATCGCGCTGCTCGGCTTCTCGCAGGGCGCCGCGGTCGCATTGCAGGCACTGCGTCTCGACCCCGAGCGCTTCGGCGCGGTGGTCGCGCTCAGCGGCTACGCGTCAGCGGGAGATCTGCCCGGAGACGATGCCCTGCGCTCGCAGCGTCCACCCGTGTTCTGGGGGCGCGGCACTCATGACGACGTCATCCCGCCCGCGCTGATCGATCACACCGCGCAGTGGCTCCCCGACCACTCCGAGCTCTCGGGGCGCGTGTACCCCGGGCTCACCCACAGCATCTCCGAAGACGAGCTCGCCGACGTGCGGCTGTTCCTCGACAAGTGGATCGACGGCCTCGCAGCGCCCGCTCCGTCGCCGACCGCTCCCTGACACGCACAGCGACACGCCCGGGTGTTGCGCACCACGACACGCCCGGGTATCGTCGTGGAGTCCTGTCCGCCGTGTCTGGAAGTCCTTTGATCTGATCCGTCGCCTCCGCGCCTCTCTTTCCGCGCGCTGACCCGACGATCGCCGACTCTCACGGCCCGCACCGCCCTCGCAGGCGTCGATTTTTCCGACCCCTCCGCGCGTGCTCGGTGTCAGTGCACCCTCGCACTCGACAGGAGACACCATGTCAACATCCGCCCTCTCCGCGTCGGTCACCCTCGACCGACTCACCTTCACCTGGCCCGACGGGTCGACCGCGCTGCACGAGCTGTCCGGCTCATTCGGCACCGGGCGCACCGGTCTGGTCGGACGCAACGGCTCCGGCAAATCCACGCTGCTGCGGCTGATCGCCGGGGTGCTCGCACCGACGGCCGGCGCCATCCAGATCACCGGCGACGTCGCCTACCTGCCGCAGCAGCTGACGCTCGACGTCGACCGCCGCGTCGCAGAGCTGCTGGGCATCGCGACCACCCTCGACGCCGTGCGAGCGATCGCCGCGGGCGACGTCGATCCCGCCCACTTCGACGCCGTCGGCGACGAGTGGGACATCGAAGCGCGTGCCGAGGGTGCGCTCGCCGAGGCCGGTCTGGCCCCGGAGATCCTCGACCGTCGCGTCGGCGAGCTCTCCGGCGGAGAAGCAGTGCTGGTCGCCATCGCCGGCATCCGACTTCGCCGCGCGCCGATCACCCTGCTCGACGAGCCCACCAACAACCTCGACCGCCAGTCCCGCGCCTCGCTCGCCGCGATGGTCGCCGGGTGGAAGGGAACGCTGATCGTGGTCAGTCATGACGTGTCGCTGCTGGAGCTGATGGACGACACCGCAGAGCTGTACGGAGAGACTCTGAGCGTCTTCGGCGGGCCGTACTCCCAGTGGCGCGCCTGGCTGGATGCCGAGCAGAACGCTGCCCGCCAGGCGGAACGCGACGCCTCTCAGGCGCTGCGCCGAGAGAAGCGACAGCGGATCGAGGCTGAGACCAAGCTCGCACACCGGTCTCGTACGGCGAAGAAGGCCGAAGCCGAGAAGCGCGTGCCGAAGATCGTGGCGCACGGACGCAAGATGGCGGCAGAGGTGTCGGCGGGAAAGCTGCGCACCGAGGTCGGGGCGAAGGAGGATGCTGCGCGCTCCGCGCACGACGCGGCGGGCCGGCGCATCCGCTCGGACGCGTCGATGAAGATCGAGCTGCCCGATCCGTTCGTCTCGCGCAGTCGGCGCATCGCGACGATCGGCGACGGCGAGCGCGAGTGGGTGATGCAGGGGCCGGAGCGCGTGGCGCTGATCGGGCGCAACGGCGTGGGCAAGACGACGCTGCTGCAGCGGTTGGTAGCCGGTGCTGAGGCGGCGACTACCGGGTTCGCTGCACACAACTCAGCAAGAACGGGAGCTGACGGGGCAGATCGGGCGGTATCGGCCGAATCCGCGTCGATCTTGCTGAGTACTGAACGGCCGGAGCTGCGCGCCGAGGCGCACACGCACCTGATCGGCTACCTCCCGCAGCGCGTGGACGGGCTCGACGAGCAGCGGTCCGTGTTCGAGAACATCGCCGATGTCGCCCCGCACGTGCCCGAGAAGGAGCTGCGGAACCGACTCGCGCGCTTCCTCATCCGCGGGGCGACCGCGGACCGCCCGGTCGAAGCCCTCTCCGGTGGCGAGCGCTTTCGCGTGGCACTGGCCACGCTGCTGCTCGCCGATCCCGCGCCGCATCTCGTGGTGCTCGACGAGCCGACCAACAACCTCGACCTCGACACGGTCGATCAGCTCGTCGAGGCGCTACGGGCCTACCGCGGAGCCGTGCTGGTCGTCAGTCACGACGACGCGTTCCTGCGCCGGCTCGACCTCGACCTGACGATCGAGATCGACGGACAGGGGGTACTGCACGAAACCGTGCTGTGAACTCTGCTCCGAGGAGGGCCGCTACGCGCGCCGGCTCCGCATCGCCCGGGTGTGGGCGAGCGCGGGGTCGGCCGCGAGTGCCGCGTACTCGGTGGACCCGCGCGGAACGAGCGCGACTCGACTCTCCGCATCGTGATGGAGGCCCCATCCGTAGCGTTTGCCGAGCGGCGACGAGCGCAGGCACGGCTGCCCCTTGGCGAAGTAGGCCTCGCGCGCGGCCACGTCGTCGACGGAGATGCCCTGACGCAGCGCGAACGTCTCGAACACCACGTCGTCGGAGGTGCGCCCGTAGGGCTTCTCGGCGATCAGCCGGTAGTGGAGCGCCGCGATGGTCGGGTTCTCGCTCAGCGGCGGCTCGATCGCGTCGTCGGCCGGACAGTCCTCGGCGACTTCGATGAAGGTCGCGACGTAGTTCGTGGTGTGCGCTGCCATGGGGACAGCATGCACCCGCCCGCCGACATCCGCACCCCCACCTCATGTGTTGCCCTGGCAGCGACCCCGATGTCGGTGGCCTCAGGGAAGATGGAGGCATGAGCGACGTGCTCGAACGATTCACCCCCGCGACGCAGGACTGGTTCCGCGGGGCGTTCGCCGCGCCCACCCCGGCACAGATCGGCGCGTGGGAGGCGATCTCGGCGGGAAAGCATGCTCTCGTGGTGGCGCCGACCGGTTCGGGGAAGACGCTGTCTGCCTTCCTCTGGGCGATCGACAGCGTGTTCGGCGAGCACCAGCGTCGTCCGCAGCCCGCCCTTTCCGCATCCGAGACGGCACCGACGAAGCGCGTCAAGAAGGCCGACACCGACAACGACGAGCCCCGCACGCGCATCCTCTACATCTCGCCGCTCAAGGCCCTGGGCGTCGACGTCGAACGCAATCTCCGCTCGCCGCTGATCGGAATCGGCCAGTCCGCGCGGCGCCTCGGCATGCCCGCCCCGGGAGTCACGGTGGGCGTGCGATCCGGCGACACGACGTCGAGCGACCGCCGCAAGCTGGTCTCGGATCCGCCCGACATCCTCATCACCACTCCCGAGTCGCTGTACCTGATGCTCACGAGCCGCGCCGGGGAGACGTTGCGCGGCGTACACACCGTCATCATCGACGAGGTGCATGCCGTCGCCGCCACGAAGCGCGGGGCCCACCTGGCGGTGAGCCTCGAGCGTCTCGACGCACTGCGCACCTCGTATGGAGCCGAGAAGCCGGCGCAGCGCATCGGCCTGTCGGCCACCGTGCGCCCGATCGACGAGGTCGCTCGTTTCCTGGGCGGCGCGGCGCCGGTCGAGATCGTCGCACCCCCGGCCTCCAAGACGTTCGAGCTCGGAGTGATCGTCCCGATGGACGACATGACGAATCCACCGCCTCCGCCGGGAGTGCCCGGAGAGTCCGGTGACGCCGAGTTCACCGAGGTGACCGGGTCAGTGTGGCCGCATGTCGAAGAGGCGATCGTCGACCGCATTCTGCTGAACAATTCGACGATCGTCTTCGCGAACTCCCGCCGCCTGGCCGAGCGGCTGACCGGGCGGCTCAACGAGATCTACTCGGAACGCATCGGGGTGCCCGTGCCCGATGCGACGGTGCCCGCGCAGATGATGGCGCAGGCCGGTGCGACCGCCGGGGCGGACCCCGTGCTCGCCAAGGCGCACCACGGATCGGTGTCGAAAGAGCAGCGTGCGATCGTCGAAGAGGAGCTGAAGTCCGGTGTGCTGCGGTGCGTGGTCGCGACCAGCAGCCTCGAGCTCGGCATCGACATGGGCGCGGTCGACCTGGTGATCCAGGTCGAGGCTCCGCCATCCGCCGCGTCGGGCCTGCAGCGTGTCGGACGCGCCGGTCACCAGGTCGGCGAGATCAGCCGAGCCGCGCTCTTTCCCAAGCATCGCGGCGATGTGCTGCACACGGCGATCGTGACCGAGCGGATGCTGGCGGGCAAGATCGAGGCGATCCAGGTGCCGCGGAATCCGCTCGACATCCTCGCGCAGCAGACCGTCGCCGCCAGTGCGCTCGGGGCGATCGGCGTCGAGGACTGGTTCGAGACGGTGCGACGCTCGGCCCCGTTCCAGTCGCTCCCCCGCTCCGCGTACGAGGTGACGCTCGACCTGCTGGCGGGGCGTTACCCCTCCGACGAGTTCGCCGAGCTGCGCCCGCGGCTCGTCTGGGACCGCGACGCGGGCACCCTGACCGGGCGACCCGGGGCGCAGCGCATCGCGGTGACCAGCGGCGGCACGATTCCCGACCGCGGACTGTTCGGCGTCTTCGTGGCGGGTGAGTCCACCGGAGCGCGCGTCGGCGAACTCGATGAGGAGATGGTCTACGAATCGCGCGTGGGCGACGTGTTCACCCTCGGCACGACGAGCTGGCGCATCGCCGAGATCACCCACGACCGCGTGAACGTGCTCCCCGCTTACGGTCAGCCGGGCAAGGTCCCGTTCTGGCACGGTGACGGGATCGGTCGGCCGTTCGAGTTGGGTGAGGCGCTGGGCGCGTTCTCGCGCGAAGTGTCGGCGGCGTCTCCCGAGAAGGCGACGCAGCGCCTGATGGATGCCGGGCTCGACGAGCAGGCGAGAGCCAACCTCATGGCTCATCTCACCGAGCAGCGCGAGGCGACAGGAACCCTTCCCACCGACCGCACCCTCACCGTGGAGCGCGGCCGTGATGAGGTCGGCGACTGGCGCGTGATCCTTCATTCCCCGTACGGCATGAAGGTGCATGCTCCCTGGGCCTTGGCCATCAATGCCCGCGTCCGGGAGCGCCTGGGCGTCGAAGGCTCAGCGGTCGCGAGCGACGACGGCATCATCGTGCGCATCCCCGACGCCGAGGCCGAGCCGCCGGGCGCCGAGTTGTTCGTCTTCGACCCTGACGAACTCGAGCAGCTGGTCACCGAGGAGGTCGGCGGATCGGCGCTGTTCGCCTCACGCTTCCGCGAATGCGCGGCGAGGGCACTGCTCATGCCCCGCATGAACCCCAACCGGCGCTCCCCGCTCTGGCAGCAGCGTCAGCGTTCGGCGCAGCTCCTCGAGGTCGCACGGCGGCATCCGACGTTCCCGATCATCCTCGAGACCCTGCGCGAGGTCCTGCAGGACGTCTACGATCTGCCGTCGCTGCGGCGCCTCGCCACCTCGATCGCCGACCGCCGGATCCGCCTCGTCGAGACGCAGCCGGGTCAGCCCTCCCCCTTCGCTCGAGACCTGCTGTTCGGCTACGTCGGCGCGTTCATGTACGAGGGCGACTCGCCCCTGGCCGAACGACGCGCCGCCGCGCTCTCCGTCGACCCGGCGCTGCTGGGTGAACTCCTCGGCACGGTCGAGCTGCGCGAACTGCTCGACCCCGACGTCATCGCCCAGTTCGAGCGCGAGGCGCAGCGACTCGACCCGGATCGCCGGGCGCGCGGACTCGAAGGCGTCGCCGACCTGCTGCGCGTTCTCGGCCCGCTCGACGCCGGTGAAGTGGCCGTCCGACTCTCCCCCGAGACGGATGCCGCGACGAGCACCGACACGGGCACGGGCACCGGCACCGACACCGACACCGACACCGACACCGAGAACGACACCAGCACCACCGACGCCGCCTCCGCCACCGCCACGGAGGCCACCGCGGCCGCACACCTCGACGCACTCATCACCGCCCGCCGCGCGATCTCCGTCACGATCGCCGGCGTGACTCGAGTCGCAGCGATCGAAGATGCCGGCCGTCTGCGTGATGCGCTCGGCGCAGCGCTCCCCACGGGCATCCCCGTCGCGTTCCTCGAACCTCTCGACGACCCGCTCGGCGACCTGGTCAGCCGCTACGCGCGCACGCACGGCCCGTTCACGACCGACGCGATCGCCACGCGCTTCGGCATCGGCGCGGCCGTCGCGCGTCACACCCTGCAGCGCCTCGACAACGCCGGGCGGCTCACGAGCGGCTACTTCCTTCCCTCCGCAGCCGGCAGCGGCGACGACATCGAGTGGTGCGACGCGGAAGTGCTGCGCCGCCTGCGCATGCGCTCGCTCGCGGCGATCCGCGGCAGTGTCGAGCCGGTCTCGCCCGAGGCCTACGCCCGGTTCCTGCCGGACTGGCAGCACATCCGCCGACCGCTCGAGGGCATCGACGGCGTCATGAGCGTCATCGAGCAGTTCGCCGGGGTCCCCATTCCCGCGAGCGCGTGGGAGTCGCTGGTCCTGCCGAGCCGCGTGCGCGACTACACGCCGGCGATGCTCGACGAGCTCACCGCCGCCGGCGAAGTGATCTGGTCCGGTCACGGCACGCTGCCCGGGCGCGACGGCTGGGTCTCGCTGCACCCCGCCGACCTCTCTCCGTTCACCCTCCCCGATCCCGACGGAGAGATCGCCGTCGACTCGCTCGAGGCCCGACTCATCGAGGCGCTGCGGGCGGGCGGCGCATTCTTCGCCGGACAGCTGAAGGACATGACCGCCGCCGAGAACGAGCAGTCGGTCCTCGAAGCGCTGTGGTCGCTGACCTGGTCGGGCCACGTCACCAATGACACCTTCGCCCCGATCCGCTCGCTGCTGGCCGGTGGCTCCCAGGCGCATCGCGTCAAGCGCAAAGCCCCGCGCACCCGCACCTATCGGGGCATGTCTCTGACCCGCACCGCACCACGACCGACCGCGATCGGCGGTCGATGGTCGCTGCTGCCGCCCGTCGAGCCGGATCCGGCCCGCCGGGCCACCGTCACGGCAGGACTCCTGCTCGACCGCTACGGCGTCGTCACCCGCGGGGCCGTGCAGTCCGAAGGCGTGCCAGGCGGCTTTGCCCAGGCGTACCGCGTGCTCGCCGGCTTTGAAGAGGCAGGGCACTGCCGTCGCGGCTATGTGATCGAGAAGCTCGGGGCGGCGCAGTTCGCGGCCTCTGCGACCGTCGACCGGCTCCGCACGTTCGCGGGCCTCTCCGACCCGCCGCCGCGGCTGGCCGTGACCCTCGCCGCCACCGATCCGGCCAACCCCTACGGTGCGGCGCTGGGCTGGCCCAAGCTCGACGTCTCGCATCGCCCTGGGCGCAAGGCGGGCGGTCTGGTCGTGCTGGTCGACGGCACCCTCGTGCTGTACCTCGAACGCGGCGGACGCACCGTACTGTGCTTCACCGACGACGCCGACGTGCTCCGCGCCGCCACTACTGACCTCGCGAACACCGCCCGCACCCGCCGCCTCGAGACCCTCACGGTCGAGAAGGTCAACGGCGACGGCGTCTACGGCACCGAGCTCGCCACCGCGCTGAGCGAGTCCGGCTTCGTCGTCACCCCGCGCGGCTACACCCTGCGCAAGGTCACCTGAATGCCGGCTTCCTCCACCAACCCGACCACACCGACCACACCGGCCACGCCGGCATACCCGACCACCCGACCACACCCGATCGCCCGTCAGTCGCGAGCCCCGCGCCGACGTCTCCTACGCTGAGAGCATGATCCGAGAGTTCGCTGCCGGCGTCCGCCTTCTGCTGCGCGGGTTCGCCCTGTGGCGCACCCGGCCCGGCCTGATGAACCTCGGGCTCGTTCCGGCGATCATCACCCTCGTGGTCCTGGTGGCGGCCGTGCTGCCGGTGATCCTGGGCATGACGTCGATCTCGCAGTGGCTCACGCCTTTCGCCGACACCTGGGAGCAGCCGTGGCAGGGCCTGCTGCGCAGCGTCGTCGGATTCGTCGTCATAGCGGCGACCCTCGCACTCGCGAGCACGGTGTTCAGCGCCCTCACCCTCACGATCGGCGACCCCTTCTACGAGCGCATCTGGCGGGCGGTCGAGGTCGACCTCGGCGATCCGCCCCCGGCCGACGGCGGGAGCATCTGGACCGCGATCGGCGAAGGCCTGCGGCTGGTGCTGCTCGGCATTCTGATCGCGATCCTGGTGCTGCTCTGCGGCTTCGTCCCGCTGATCGGCGGACTGCTCGGCCCCGTCCTCGGCGTCGTCTTCTCGGGGCGCCTGCTGGCCCGAGAGCTCACCGGCCGCGCGTTCGACGCCCGCGACCTGTCGCCGCTCGACCGCGCGGCACTGTTCCGCGGAAGCCGTGCGCGCGTGCTCGGATTCGGCGTCGCCACCCAGCTGTGCTTCCTCATTCCCGGAGGCGCCGTCGCGGTGATGCCCGCCGCGGTCGCCGGGTCGACGATGCTCGCGCGCACGATGATGCAGCGGGCGACACCCCCGGCCGCGCCGACAGCCGCCCCCGGCACCCACCCCGCGCCGGGCCTCGCCAGCGGCTCCAGTGCCCCCGGCACCCACCCCGCGCCGGGTCTCCCGAGCGGCCTGCCCAACGGCCAAGCCGGCACTCCCGACACCCGCCCGCCTCAGACCGGACCCCGCTGATGCCCGAGGGCGACACCGTCTTCCGCGCCGCGCGCCGCCTCGACGAGGCCCTCGCCGGAGCGGAGGCGACCCGGTTCGACCTGCGCGTGCCGCAGGCGGCGACCATCGATCTCACCGGTCAGCCGATCCACGGCGCGGTCGCGCGCGGCAAGCATCTGCTGATCCGCGTCGGGGAGTTCACGCTGCATTCGCATCTGCGCATGGACGGCGAGTGGCTGATCTACGGCAAGGGCGAGAAGTGGAGGCATCCGGCTTTCAAGGTGCGCGCCATCGTCGGCACCGCCGAACGCGAGGCCGTCGGCGTCGACATCGCCGAGATCGAGGTCGTCCCCACCCGCGATGAAGAGCAGCTCGTCGGCTATCTCGGCCCCGATCCGCTCGCCGCCGACTGGGAGGCCACAGAGGCTGTGCGCCGTCTCGGCACCGACACCCGCAGCATCCATGTCGCACTGCTCGATCAGCGCAACGTCGCCGGATTCGGCAACGTGTATGCGGCAGAACTCCTGTTCCTGCGCGGAATCCTGCCCACCACGCCCACCCAGGAGGTCGATCTCGTTCCGCTGATCGACCTGGGCGTGCGCACGATCCGGGCCAACCGTGATCGCTCCGGTCGCACGTTCACGGGCATCAACCGTCCCGGTCAGGCGATGTGGGTCTACGGCCGCTCGGGCAAGCCGTGTCGGCGCTGCGGAACCCTCATCCGCCGGGGTGAGCAGGGGGCCGATCCGACCCGTGAACGCATCACATTCTGGTGTCCCTCGTGTCAACGCTGAACAGTATCCATCCGCGGGAATGAATCCGCCCCCCTCCTGGTTGTTTCTATCTCCGGGGGAACCGGAACACGGGGAGGAATCGTGGGAAAGAACTACGTCGACATCGAGAACGACCAGGGCGCGACGCTGAGGTATCGCAAGCACGCGAACGGCCGGGGACTCGTCGCGCACGGCGCGAAGGTGCATCCGAAGGCTCACATCGAGGCGGGTGCCTACATCGAACCGGGAGCCCGTATCGGCGCCGGGGCGACGATCGCGCGCGGCGCATGGATCGAACCGGATGCCGTGATCGGCGAGGGCGCTCACATCGAGGCTCACGCGCACATCGGCCAGGGGGCTGCCGTCGGTGACGGCGCCTACATCGGCGTCCGCACGGACGTCGGAGCCGGAGCACGCATCGTTCGCGGTGCACGCATCGGTGACGACGAGATCGTCGCCGCCGGGCTGACCATCGCGACGAACCCGAAGGGACTCTGGCTCGCCGCCTGAGGATCAGCTCTCGAGAACGTCCGCCTGAGAACGACCGCGCGGGCCCGGACCGGCTACAGCAGCCGGCGCTCCGTGGCCCACACGGTCAACTCATGCCGTGACGACAGCTGCAGCTTGCGCAGCACCGCCGAGACGTGGGTCTCGACGGTCTTGATCGAGATGAACAGCTCCGCCGCGACCTCTTTGTAGGCGTAGCCGCGAGCGATCAGTCTCATGACCTCCTGCTCGCGCGCCGACAGCCGGTCCAGCTCGTCGCTTGCCGTGGCGGTCTCTCCCGACACGGCCCCGAACGCGTCGAGCACGAAGCCGGCGAGTCGAGGTGAGAACACCGCGTCTCCGCCCGCCACCGCATGTGCGGCACGACTGACCTCGACGCCCGACGAACCCTTCGTGATGTACCCACGCGCTCCCGCGCGGATGACTCGCACGACGTCGGCCGCGGCATCCGACACGCTCAGCGCCAGAAAGCGCGTCGTCGTCGGCGACGACCCACGGATGACGGCTTCACCCCCGGTCGCGTCTTCGCCTCCCCCGCCCGGAAGATGCACGTCGAGCAGCACGATGTCGGGCTGCGTCGCTCGGATGACCCCGATCGCGGACGGCACGTCGGCCGCCTCGCCGACCACGTCGACGCTCTCGTCGAGGTCGGCGCGCAGGCCGGAGCGGAAGATCGAGTGATCGTCGACGATCACCACGCGAATGCGTTCAGCCACGGCCGTCCCCCGTCGTCGAGATCGTCAGATGCACCTCGGTGCCACTGTCGTCGCTGCGCAGCGCCGCGGATCCTCCGGCGCGCCGCATGCGTCCGATGATCGACTGCCGCACACCGAGCCGATCGCTGGGCACGGCCTCGAGGTCGAAGCCGTCGCCACGGTCGCGGATGTACACGTCGACGCCCGCCGCGCTGCCCTCGATGTACACCGAGATCTCGCCGCCGGCGTGACGGGCGGCGTTGAGCATGGCTTCGCGAGCGGCGGCTGCGAGTTCACCGCTGGCGCGCTCGGCGGAGAGCCCGGCCGAGACCACCTCGATGCGCACGGCGTAGTCGAGCTCGAGGGCGCCCCCGTAGTCGCGGAGGTCGGTGGAGAGGTCGCTGTCGGCCGGGGCGTCACCGTCGTACAGCCACGCCCGCAGCTCCCGCTCCTGCGCGCGCGCGAGACGAGCCGCCTCACTCGAGGCCCCCGCGCGGTTCTGGATGAGCGCGAGTGTCTGCAGCACCGAGTCGTGCAGGTGCGCAGCCATCTCGCTGCGCTGCTCCTCGCGGATGCGTCGAGTGCGCTCGCCCGCGAGTTCACGCCAGCGCGGGATCAGCGTCGACGACGCCACCGCCAGCACGCCGACGAGCGGCAGCAGCGCCAGCAGGAACTCCACGCCGCCGACGGCCTGCCCCAGCATCACCAGGAACAGCACCGCCAGCAGCGCCACCGACAGGATGCGCACCACGGTCGTATGCCGCGGGCCGCGGGCGGTGTCGGTGCGGTCGATCAGTGTCGCCCAGAGCCCGGCAGCGGTGGCGAGGATCGCCGTGGCGGTGGAGGTCAAGGCCCCGGGCGCCTGTGAGAGCGCACCACCCGCAGGACTGCCGACCGTGAACGACGTGAGCGCCAGCAGTCCCACCGCGGCCGGGGCGAGCAGCATCCACGCCACGGGCACCCGGCGCGACGGGGCGTCCTCGCCCTCGGCCCACGGTGTGAACACCCAGCACCAGGCGTACAGCAGCACCCCCGCGCCCCCGCACAGCGTGAGTGCGAGAAAGAGCCCACGGATCATCCACACACGCACGCCGAGGTGGCGGGCGAGTCCGGCGCTCAGCCCCGAGACCAGGCACTCGCGGTCCCGCGTGAGTGCCGGCCGCGGCGGCGGGGCGATCCGCGGAGGGCGCGCAGAGAGCGGCGGTGCGGAAGAGGACATGCCGCCATCCAATCACTCGCGGCCCCGCTGAGGGGATTCCCCCGGCGAGGATCAGGGGACGCTCAGGGGTTCCCCCCATGGCCGAGCAACCCCGATCACGGACAGTATCGAAGCATGACGATTCCGACAGCGCCTCCCCCTGCCGCCGACGCCGATCCGGCTGCCGACGCCGATCAGGCCGCCGGCCGCAGCACGCCGCCCTCCACGCTGCACTCCGAGCGGTTCTTCCTGTGGGTGTCCGGCCTCGGCGTCGCACGCTCGGACGGATGGCTCGGCGGCGTCGCCGCCGGCATCGCGGCACGTCTGCGCATCGACCCGCTGATCGTGCGCGGGGTGCTGGTCATCGCCGCCCTGTTCGGACTGCCCGTGATCTTCCTCTATGCGATCGCCTGGGCGCTGCTGCCGGATGCCGACGGACACATCCACGCCCGCGACATGCTGCGCCGCACGTTCGAGCCGGTGCAGCTCGGCATCCTCGCCATGGCGGTCATCGGCCTCATCCCCATGGCGCCGCTGAGCGGCCGACTCTTCGGCCTCGGCTACGAGAGCTGGTCGGCGCTGTCGGTGTTCGGCTGGATCGTCGGGCTGATCCTCGTGGGCGGACTGCTCTTCCTGATCGTGCGTGCTGCGAGCCGCACCCCGGGGGATCCGGTGTCGAGCGCGGCGATGGCTGCGCCGCACTCCGCCGCCCCGGAGGCATCCGCGACCTTCGGCGGCTCGGGTGCCGCCGAAGGCGCGGATGCGACACGCCCCGCCCCGGTGGGCGTCGGCGACGCCGTCGGTGGTCATGTCTTCGCAGCCGATGACCGACCCCTCGCTCCTGCTCCTCTCGCCGACGGACCGCAGAATCCCGAAGAACTCGCGGCCTGGCGTGCGCAGCACGCGGCGTGGCGCGAGCAGGATCAGGCCTGGCGACGCCAGCAGCAGGATGCCGAGCGCGCCGCGCGCGATCAGATGCGGCGGGAACGCCAGTCCACGGCTGCCGCCTTCGCGGCCGAAGCCGCCGAACGCCGCCGCGTGCGCCGCGCCTCGAAGCCGCGGGCCAGCGTGGCGTTCGTCGCCGCGGTGCTCGGTCTGGCACTGGCGGTCGGCGCCGCGGTCGCACTGATCGGCGGCCCCGCCGCAGGCGCCGTCGGACTCCTCTCGGCCGCTCTCGTGCTCGCCCTCGGCATGATCGTCGCCGGCGTGATGCGCCGACGCAGCGGCATCCTGGCCTTCCTCACGGTGATCGCCCTCGGCGCAGGCTTCGCGGCCGGATCGGTCAGCGTCACCGGCGACCTCACCGTCGGGTGGGCATCGATCTCGAACAACGAATCGGCGCACGTGCGGCAGCCCTTCGGCGACCTGAACATCAGCCTCACACCGCACGAGGGCGGCCCACGCCCCATCGTCGTCGACAAGGGCACCGGGCAGACCTGGATCGATGTGCAGCCGGGGGTCGAGCTCCACCTGAGCGCGAGTGTCGGCGGGGGCACGGTCAGCTGGATCCGCATCGACCCCGACACGGGCGAGGTCAACGACTCCGGCGTGTGGCCGCTGGTCGGCCGGCAGGACGGCACGCTCACCGCGACCACGGTCGTGTCTGCGGAGGGCACGCCCATCCGCACCCGACAGGACGTCACCCTCACCCAGACCTCCGGCGACGTGCAGGTCACCATCTACGAGCCCGCAGAGGAAGACCGATGAGCACCGACATGACGTCCGCAGAATCCCCCGAGCCCATCGCCGCTCCCCGCCTCCGCCTCGCGGCGATCGTCTGGGGCCTGGTCTTCTCCGCGTCCGCGATCGTGGGCATCTGGCTGCTCGGCGACGACCGCCGCCGTGACGATGCCGCGGACTGGATGACCTCGCTCACCCCGAGCGGGGCGGTGGCCGCGATGCTGCTCACGATCGGAGTCCTGGTATTGGTGACGGGCGCGGCCGGTCTGCTCCGCCATGCGCAGCGGCGCTCGTCCGAGTCGTCGCTCTAGCCGCGCCCGCCGCGCCGCGTCGCGCCCGATAGCCTGGTCCTCATGGCGACTCAGGGACGGCGACCGGCGCGGCGCAGCGGCGGTGGCCCCGCGCGCCCGAAGAGGACCGCCGTCACCGGCGCCGCCCGCAACGGCGGAAAGGCCCCGGCGAAGCGCACGCCACCGCAGACGAAGGTCGTGTTCGACGCCCCTCTCGAGACCGAGGCGCCGCGGGTGTTCCGTCTCGGCGTCGTGCCCGGTGCCACGCCCGGAAAGTGGATCGACGCCTGGAAGCAGCGGATGCCGCAGGTGCCGCTCGACGTCGTCCCGATCGAGGTCGCCTCTCAGCTCGACTCTCTCGCCGAGGTGGATGCCGCACTGCTGCGCCTCCCCGTCGATGACGCGGACCTGCATGTGATCACCCTCTATGACGAGACGCCCGTCGTGGTCGCCGCCGCCGACTCGCACCTGCTCGCGGTCGATGAGCTCACGATCGCCGACCTGGCGGGTGAAGTCGTCATCGCGCTGACCGACGATGTGCTCGGCCCGATCGATCTTCCCGGTACGACGCCGGCACGATTCGCGGCCCTGCCGACCGACGAGGCGATCGCCACCGCCGCATCCGGCGTGGGGATCGTGGTCGTTCCGATGTCACTCGCTCGCGCGCATCAGCGCAAGGATGCCGGTCACCGTCCGTTGCGCGACGGGCCGGTCTCGACCGTGGCACTCGTGTGGTCGCGCGACGCCACGAGTCCTGACATCGAGACCTTCGTGGGCATCGTGCGCGGCCGCACATCCAACTCCTCGCGCTGACACAGGGCGTCTCGCGCGTTTCTCGGGGTCATCCGCCCCTCGTTAGAATCGCCGGATGGGTTCGCTTCTCTACGTCTGTGTGCGCCCGGAACGCGGAGCGGCCGATGCCGAGCACGCGTCGTTCCGGCGGGCGCTCGGCGTCGACGTCGTCGACCGCCTCGATCTGCTCGACGCTCCGCTCGATCCCGCCCGTCTGCGCGGCTACTCCGGGGTCGTGGTGGGCGGCTCGCCGTTCAACGTGACCGACGAGGTGAAGCTTCCCGAGCAGCTGCGGGTCGAGGCCGATCTGCGCACCATCGCCGACCGCGCGATGGATGCCGACATCGCCGTGTTCTTCACCTGCTTCAGCATCGGCGTGGTGACGCACATGCTGGGTGGGGCGGTCACCACCGAGACTCCGGAGGCGGCGAGCGCCACGGTGATCCGTACGACGCCTGAGGGCGCGGCCGACCCGGTCTTCGGACCCAGCGCGCCTGCGCTCACGGTGTTCACCGCGCACAAGGAGAGTGCGGCGGCACTGCCCGAGGGCGCGACGCTGCTCGCCACGAACGAGGCCTGCCCGGTGCAGGCCTACCGCGTGGGCACGCACCTCTACGCCGCGCAGTTCCACCCCGAGCCCACCCCGCGCGACTTCGCCGACCGCATGACGTTCTATCGCACCACCGGATACTTCGACCCCGATGAGTTCGACAGCGTGCAGAACACGGTGCTCGCCTCGGTCACCGAGGGTACGCAGCTGCTCCGTCGCTTCGCGGAGACCTTCGCCTGAACGGCCTGCCTGTGCTGGCCGCCACATATGACACCTGCTCGAGGGCGCACCTGCCTAGCCCCGCGCGAGGGGACATGAATGGCCGCATGGCGAGGGATGAAGCGGCCAGGTGTGACACCTGCGGGAGAGGGCCGTAGCGCAGGAGCACACGAGGGGACACAGATGGCCGCATGGCGAGGAGGGAAGCGGCCACGTGTGACACCTGCGGGAAGCGGGCAGCAGCGCAGAAGCACGCGAGGGGACTTGAATGGCCGCGTGGCGCGCGCGCAAGCGGCCATGTGTGACACCTGCGGGACGGCGCGCAGCCCCCGCGTCAGTCCGGGCGCGCGGTGACCAGGATCGGGCGGTGGTCGCTCGAGGCCTGGGGAAGGGTCGTGATGCCGTCGATCTGGAAGCGGATGGATGTCGCGAAGTCGTAGTGCCCGCGGAACACGCGATAGCGCGTGTAGGTGTGATCGTCGCTGAGCGTGAGCGCGTACCCCGCCACCCGCGTCAGGCGTGCAGCAGATCGATCCGCTCACGCAGGTAGCGCTCCAGCGGCATGTACCCGCCCGCGGTGCTCCACCGCACCGACGGCACACCGTCGAGCAGCGCCAAGGGACCCGATGAGCCCCCGGCATCCACCGCGTCGACGTCGATGACGCTCCACCCGACGTGCACGATCTCGCCCGCGGCGAAACCTCCGCGTAGGGCTTCCTCGCGCCGCGCCGCCCGTGCCCTCGCGGACTCCGCCGTGTAGCCGCGGCGACCGGGATCTGCGGCGCGCAGCACCTCGGCGGTCGCCAGCGCATGGGTGTCGGTGAGCAGCAGCACGCCCAGATGCCATGCGGCGCCGACGCGCACGATGCGGCGGCCGCGCCACCGGGAATCGCGCTCTTCGCCGAGCCCCTCCTTCGAGACGCCGGCGAGCTCGGCGACGGCCTGCGTCAGCAGAGCGGATGCCGTCATCACCGTCCTCCTCGCCACATCACCACGTCCCCCAGTATCCCCCTGGGCCGCCGCGATTCGTCGCGCGGTACGCGGGCACGGCAGAATCGAGGGACACCCTGGAGGAGCATCCATGTCCCAGCCCGACACCGCCCGTCTTCTGATCGCCTGCGACGACCAGCCCGGCATCGTCGCCGCCGTCGCCGGCGTGCTCTCCCAGCACGGCGCGAACATCATCTCGCTGGACCAGCACTCGACCGATTCCGAGGGCGGCCGCTTCTTCCAGCGCACCGTCATCCACCTCGCCGGTCTCTCCGCCGCCCGCACCGCACTCGAAGCGGACCTCGCGGTCGTCGCCGAGCGCTTCGACATGGAGTGGTCGCTGCACGACACCGCACGCCGCAAGCGCGTCGCGATCTTCGTGTCGAAGTACGACCACTGCCTGATGGAGCTGCTCTGGCGCACACAGCGCGGGCAGCTCGACATCGACATCACGATGGTCGTCTCGAACCACCCCGATCTCGCCGAGTCGGTGCGCTCGTTCGGTGTGCCGTTCGTGCACATCACCTCCACCGACAAGCAGCTCATGGAGCAGCGCCAGCTCGAGCTCCTGCGCGGCAACGTCGACCTGGTGGTGCTCGCCCGCTACATGCAGATCCTCACTGACGACTTCATCGAGCGCCTCGAGGTGCCGGTGATCAACATCCACCACTCGTTCCTGCCCGCCTTCATCGGCGCGAACCCCTACGCCCGGGCGAAGGATCGCGGCGTGAAGCTCATCGGCGCGACCGCGCACTACGCGACGGCCGACCTCGACGAGGGACCCATCATCGAGCAGGACGTCACCCGCGTGACCCACTCGGAATCTGCCGCACAGCTGCAGAGCCGCGGCGCCGATGTCGAGCGTCAGGTGCTCGCCCGTGCCGTGCAGTGGCATGCCGAGGACCGGGTGATCGTGCACGGCCGCTCCACCGTCATCCTCTAGCCGACGAGCTGTCTCCCCGGTCGGCGCTCTACATCAGTCCGGAACCCCCAGAAGCAGCTCGGCGAACGCCGCGGCGGCGGTGTCGTAGCGGGCGAGCGGGGCGGCCTGGCCCATCCAGAGCGACTGCATCTCTCCCAGGTCCTGCTCCGCTGCGGCGGCGCGGAAGCGCCCGGTGAGCCAGTTCTGCATGGGGAAGGGCGCGATCGTGCCGCTCGCCTCGATCGCCCGCACAGCCCGGTTGCGCAGGCCGCGGGCGAGCCGGCCGCTCATCGCGCGCGTGAGGGCGGTGTCGTCGGCGGCGGCGTGGCGGATGGCGGCGCGGTGCGCATCGTTCGCGGCCGACTCCGCGGTCGCGAGAAAGGCGGTGCCGACCTGCACGGCGCTCGCTCCGAGCGCGAATGCCGCGGCCACCCCGCGGCGGTCGGCGATGCCTCCGGCGGCGATGACGGGCACGTCGACGGCATCGACCACCTGCGGCACGAGCGCGAACGTGCCGACGAGCGACTCCTCGGCCGTGCGCAGGAACGACACCCGGTGACCGGCCGCCTCGGCCCCGGTGGCGACGATCGCGTCGACGCCGCTCTCGGCGAGCGCGACGGCCTCGGCGACGGTCGTGGCGGTGCCGACCAGGCGGATGCCACGCCGCTGCGCCTCGGCGACCAGATCGGCCGACGGCACCCCGAACACGACGCTCAGCACCGCGGGAGCGACATCCCAGATCGCCTCGAGCTGCTCGTCGAGCGCAGGAACGTAGCTCTCGGGGCGCTTGGGCACCTCGACGCCGACCGCCTCATAGAAGGGCTGCAGCGCCTGCGCGAAGATGATGTGCTGCGGATTCGGCTGCACCTCGTCGCCCGTCGGCAGCCAGATGTTCAGCGCGAACGGACGCGATGTCGCCGCCCGCAGCTCGGCTCCGGTGCGACGGATCCGCTCACCGTCGAAGCCGTAGAGCCCGAACGACCCGAGCCCGCCGGACTCGCTCACGGCCGCGGTCAGCGGCACCGATGACAACCCGCCGAACGGACCGAGGACGATCGGATGCTCGACGCCGAAGAGTGCACGCAGATCAGTCATGCATCGAGGCTACGCCCGCACACCCGGTGGTAGCCTCGCTGAGAACAGGGAGTGGTCACATGGGCGAGTGGATGCAGCAGCTGCTGAGCATCCTGCTGACCGCGCTCGGCCTGATCTCGGTACCCGATGCCGCGGCCCTCGGCCTCGCGATCGCCCTCGTCGCCGTCACCGCTCTCACGCTCGCCCTCGTGCTGAGCGTGCACCAGGCGACCGGCCGCACCGCACCGCATCCCTGGCGTGCGATCGACGTCTCCACTCTTCTCTCGCAGAGCGATCCGGATGCCGCGGGCCACCCGCGTCCGCGGGCGCCGGGAGTCGCGACCGCCGCGTAGTCCGTTCACTCGGGACCGCGCGGCTCTCGCCGACCCTTCCCGACTCTCCGAACGGACTCTCTTCATGGACCCCTTTGCCTTCCCTCCTCTCGCCGCCCTGCTCGACGCCGCCTACGGCGCCCTCATGGGCCTGTCCACTCTGCTCGAACCTCTCGCGGGCGGTGCCGCGTCGGCCGCCGCGGTCGTGCTCGTCACGCTGCTGGTGCGCGCGCTGCTGATCCCCGTCGGCTTCTCGCAGGCCAAGGCCGAGCAGATGCGTGCGCGTCTCGCTCCGCGGCTGCGCGAACTGCAGCGCCGACACAAGAAGAACCCTGAGCGCCTGCAGCGGGAGACGCTCGCGCTGTACAGGTCCGAGAACACCTCGCCCTTCGCCGGGATGCTGCCGCTGCTCGCTCAGGCGCCGGTCGTCGGCATCCTCTACACGCTGTTCATCCGGCCCGACATCGCTGGCCACCCGAACGAACTGCTCACGCACGACCTGTTCGGTGCGCCGCTGGGCACGAGCCTGATCTCGGCGCTCTTCGGAGGAACGGCGACCGCGTCGACGTTCCTGGTCTTCGGAGCCCTGCTGCTGGTGATGATCGCGGTCGCCGAAGTGACGCGGCGCGTGTTCCGCCCGGCGCCGGTCGAGGACGACAACCCGTTGAACTCGCCCGGGATGCTGAGGGCGATGAGCGCGCTGCACTACCTGACCGCGGTGTTCGCCGCGTTCGTGCCGCTCGCCGCTGCGCTCTACCTGACCGTGACGGTGGTGTGGACCCTCGTGCAGCGTGCGCTGTTGCGCCGACGCTATCCGCTCCCCGTGCCCGTGGCCGCCTGACGGCGCGGCTGTCAGTCCGGCAGCGGGATGGGGGCGGTGAAGACTCCCGGCGGATCGCCGTCGTCGCGTCGGGCGCGATGACGACGACGGATGCCGAGGGTCGTGCCGACGCTCGCGGCCACCACGAGCGCGATCGCGAGCATGCGCAACGGCGTCGCATCCTGCCCGAGTACGAGCCAGCCGGCCAGCGTCGCGAACGCGGGCTCGAGGCTCAGCAGCACGCCGAACACGCGCTCGGGCAGGCGGCGGAGCGCGGCGAGCTCGAAGCTGTACGGGATCACCGACGACAGCACCGCGGTGACCGCGGCGAGCAGGAGCAGTTGCGTGTCGCCGGCGACGGTGAGGGCTGCGGGCACGCCCATCGGCACGAGCAGCACGGCGGCGACCACGAGCCCCATGGCGAGCCCGCCGGCCCCGGGGATGAGCGTGCCGACGCGGGCGCTCATGCGGATGTACATCGCCCAGAACGCCGCGGCGATCAGGATGAAGAGCACGCCGAGCGGATCGAGCGGGTCAGCGCCGAGCAGCCCGTCGACCGCCAGAAGACCCATGCCGACCAGCGCGATACCCACCCACACCGCGTCGGACAGCCGCCGCGTGAGCACCGCGGCCAGCACCAGCGGGCCGAGGAACTCGATCGCGACGGCCGGACCGAGGGGGATGCGATCGATGGCGGCGTAGAACGAGCCGTTCATCGCCGCGAGCGAGACGCCGAACAGGGCGGCCGCTGTCCACTGCTCCCGCGTCCAGCCGCGGGGCCGCGGGCGGACGATCACGACGAGCAGAAGCGCCGCGATCGCCACCCGCAGCGAGGTCACGCCCCACGGGCCGAGCACCGGGAACAGCTGAGCTGCGACCGCCGCCCCGAAGGGCAGCGAGAGGCAGGAGCCGACCACGAGCGCGATGCCCGTGAGGGTTCGGGACGACGCGGGCTGCTGCACGCCTCTCAGCGTGGGGCATCAGCCCCGGTCGCGTCCAATCGACACTCGCCCCGTCGGCGCGGGTCCCATGACTCCTCAGAGGTGCTTGCCGCCGGTGACCGGCAGCACGGCACCCGAGGTGTACGAGGCCTCGTTCGATGCAAGGTAGACGTAGGCGCCGGCGAGCTCGGCCGGCTGCCCGGCACGCTCGAGCGGCACGTCCTGACCGAAGGACTCGAGCTTCTCGGCGTCCCATCCGGTCGCGGGGATCAGCGGCGTCCAGATCGGACCGGGCGCGACGGCGTTCACGCGGATGCCGCGCGGTCCGCCCTCTTCAGCGAGCGCCTGCACGAATGCCACCTGCGCGGCCTTCGTCATCGCGTAGTCGATCAGCCCGGGCGAGGGGTTGTACGCCTGGACCGAGGCGGTGACGATGACGCTGGATCCCGGCTCGAGGTCTGCCCATGCGGCGCGTGCGGAGTGCACGAGGCCGACGAGGTTCGTCTCGAAGACGCGGCGCATGTCCTCGGTGCGAAGATTCTCGAAGCCCTGGATGTCGTGCTGGAACGCGGCGTTCAGGACCAGGATGTCGAGACCGCCGAGCGCACGACGTGTCTCGGTCACCACCTCGGTGGCGAACTCCTCTTCCCGCAGGTCTCCCGCGAGGGCGACGCCGGTGCGACCGGCTTCACGCACGAGTTCGAGCGTGGCATCCGCGTCTTCCTGCTCCTCGGGCATGTGCACGATCGCGACGTCGGCGCCTTCACGGGCGAACGCGATGGCGACGGCTCGACCGATGCCGGAGTCGCCGCCCGTGATCAGTGCACGACGCCCCTCGAGACGCCCGCTGCCGACGTAGGTCGACTCCCCGTGATCGGGCTCCGGCGTGGTCTCGTCGGTGATCCCGGGCTGATCCTGCTGCTGGCCGGGGAAGCCGTCGGTGCGGTGAGCGGTGCGGGGGTCGGGTGCGGGGTTCGTCATGGTGTCGCCTCTCTACGCGTCGGAGAGGTCGACGATGCCGCAGCCCACAGACTGCGCGTAGGGGGTTGACAGCGGCGCGGGCGCGACCGATCAGGAGGGTGCGGACGTTGGAGCGTCGGTGGCGACGGCCTGTTCGCCCTCGGCGGGCTCCGGCACGAGGTAGAGACCGCTGGGGGCGTTGGCGGTGAACGCCAGCGCTTCGATCCACGCCCGGTTGACGGAGGGCTGCCGGCTGCCGAAGTATTTGAAGACCAGCGAGCTGCCCGGCTGGACCCACACGGTGACGCGTCCGCCGCCGACGCTGGCGTCTTCACGCCAGCTGAACGGGAACGGCTCGCCGCGGCGCAGCTTGGCGGTGATGACGAGCTGGAGGTGCGTCAGAGCGCGGTCCTCGATCTCGGTCTTCACTCCGCCTTCGTAGACGAACTTTCCCATGTGTGCCCGCTCCTCGGATCGATGCCGTCCTGGTCCGATGGGCGCGTCGATGACGGCCCTTCCTGGGTAGCGTATTACCCCCTGGCTCGAACCGAGAACTCCCGGCGAAACGCCGCGCCGCAGGCAAGTCAACCCCTAGGTGTGCATCGGCCGTCCCGCCTATGCTCGAAGGGACACTTTCGAGGAGACGATACGCATGTCCGACGACACCACAGACGGCTACACCCCCACCACCACGCACGCCGAGTTCGGCGCCGGAAACCCGCGTCTGCGCGTGACTCGCGACGGGGACCGCACGGAGTTCGCGCTCGATGTCGACCTCGTGCGCATCGGCTCGGCCGACGGCAACGAACTGCGCCTCGCCGACACCGACCCCGTGCACGCCACAGTGCAGCACGACGACCGTGACGAGTACGTGCTGACGCTGCACGGCGACGGCGAGAAGAGCTCCTCCTCCGTCTCGGGCGCCACACACCCGGGTGAAGACAGCCAGACCCTGCGCACCGGCGCGAGCTTCACGGCGGGGCCGTGGACCTTCGTGTTCGCGCGCGAGGAGTTCGCCGACCACGGGCGCCCCTTCGGCGGACGCAAGGGCGGCGAGTACGACGACCAGCAGCTGCAGGCACCGCGCCCCGACTACACCGCAGACGCCGAGCAGTCGGCTGACGCCTCGACCGACTCGCCGCAGGCAGAGCCCGCTCCGGACGACTACAACCAGGACGGCGACCAGAAGAACGGCATCTCCTGAGGTGACCGAGACCACCGCAGCGATCGAACGCCTGGGCGAGCTGGCTCGCGAGCGCGGGCTCCGCATCGGCGTCGTCGAGTCGTTGACGTCCGGGCGCCTCGCGAGCACGGTCGGCGCCGGAGAGGGCGCGGGTCAGTGGTTCGCGGGCGGCCTGGTCGCGTACCTCACCGACGTGAAGGAGCGCGTGCTCGGCCTGCCGACCGGCACCGACCCCTGCTCACCCGGGTGTGCGGAGCATCTGGCTGTCGCGGGACGCGAGCTCTTCGACGCGGACCTGTGCGTGTCGACGACCGGGGTGGGCGGCCCGGACTCCGAAGACGGGCACCCGGCGGGCACGGTCTACCTCGGATGGTCGACCGCCGAGGGCGCGGGGCACCGGTTCCTCTCGCTCACGGGCGACCCCACCGAGGTGCTCGACGCCACGGTCGAGGCGGCGATGAACCTGCTGGCCTTCCACGCCGAAGGGCTGCATCGGGCCGGACCCCGTCGCACCGCCCCGCAGGACTGAGTGTCACCGGGCGCCCGTTCGCGTCAGACCCCGTGTGACGGGAACACCGGCCGGCGTCGTTCCGCGAACGCCGCCAGCCCTTCCCGGGCGTCGGCACTGGTGAACGCCGCCTGCCCCAGGCGCGCCTCGAGCGCGAACGCCTCAGCCTCGGGCAGATCGGCGAGCGCGCGCACGGCGCTCTTCACCGCCGCGACAGCCGTGCGGCTTCGCGTCAGCAGATCCTCGGCCACCGACACTGCTGCGGACTGCAGTTCGTCCGCGGGCACGACCTGGTTCAGGATGCCGTAGCGCAGGGCGGTCGCCGCGTCGATCATCGAACCGCGCAGCATCAGATCCATGGCCCAGGCGTACGGGATCTGACGGATCAGCCGCACCAGCGTGCCACCGGCCGGCACCACTCCGACGCCGGTCTCGGGCAGCGCGAACTGCGCATCGTCGGCGGCGAGGCGGATGTCGGTGGAGAGCAGGATCTCGAAGCCGCCGCCCAGGCAGAGGCCGTTGACCGCGGCGACCACGGGCTTGTCGAGGGCGGAGTTCTTCTGGTGGGCGGCATCCCATTCGCTGATGTCGAAACGGCCATCGGTGAGCGCCGGGATCGACTCGCTGAGGTCGGCGCCGACGCAGAACGCCCGCTCCCCCGCGCCGGTGAGGATCGCCGCACCGATGCGCGGATCATCGCGCACCTCGGCGAACGCCTCGCCGAGCTGCTCGTACATCGCGAGAGTCAGCGCATTGAGCTTCTCGGGGCGATCGATCGTGATGACGGCCAGTGCCCCGTCGCGGTCCAGGCGCACGCGCCCCATCAGATCGTCCCGGCGGCGCGGAGCGCGTCGATCTGATCGCTGCCGTAGCCGAGCAGGTCGCGCAGCACCGCGTCGGTGTGCACGCCGACGTCGGGCGCGAGACCCCGCGCGCGCGGCGGCGTGCGGTCGAGCTTGACCGGCGAGCCGAAAGTGCGCAGCGGTCCGTACCCGGGGTAATCGCTGTCGACGACCATGTCGCGCGCCTCGATCTGCGGGTCGGCGACGACCTCCGCGATGTCCTTCACGGCGCTGAGCGGCACCAGGTCGCCGGCGAGGGCTTCGAGCTCGGCCTTGGTGCGATCGGCGAACCAGCGCTCCACCATCGGTTTGACGCGCTCGGCGTAGACGACAGCGTCGAAGCGGTCGGCCATCCGGTGCAGATCCGGGTGCGCGGCGTAGTCGTCGTCGGACCCGAAGGTCTCGCACGAGATGCGCCAGAACTTGTCGGTGTAGCCGCCGAAGAACACGTACCCGTCGCGGCAGGCGAACAACTCATAGGGCCGCACGAACGGATGCTGGTTGCCCAGCGGCACCGGAACGACCCCCTCCGTCGTGTACGACACGACGGCGTTCTCGGTGAGTGTGAGCACGGAATCCTGCTGCGACACGTCGACGAGCTGCCCCTCGCCGGTGCGCTCCGCGTGACGGACCGCGGCGAGCACGCCGATGACGCCGTAGAGGCTGGCCGCGAGGTCGCCGATGATCGTGCCGACGCGGGTGGGTGGTCCGCCGGCGGGGCCGTTCATCGACCACAGCCCGCCCGTCGCCTGTGCGCTGTTGTCGTAGGCGGGGCGCCCGCGAGAGGGCCCCGTCTGGCCGTAGCCGCTGAGCGCGGCGTACACCAGGCGCGGATTGATCTCGCGCAGGCGCTCGTGACCGAGTCCGAGCCGGTGCATCGTGCCGGGGCGGAAGTTCTCGACGAGCACGTCGGCCTTCGCGACGAGGTCCTCCAGCGCGGCCTTCCCTTCGGCATGGCGCAGATTGAGGGAGACGCCGAGCTTGTTGCGGTTGTACTGGGCGAAGAACCCACTGAACGGGTCGGCGTCCTCACGCGCGAGCATCGGCGGGAAGCTGCGGGTGTAGTCCGGGTCGTCCGGGTGCTCCACCTTGATCACGGTGGCGCCGAGGTCGGCGAGGATCATCGAGCAGTACGGACCGGCGACCACTCGGGTGACGTCGATCACGACCACCCCGTCGAGGGCACCGGGGCCGGCATCCATCCCGCCGAGGGCTTCCAGTCGGGCGCGCAGCTCGTCGTCGATCATCGATGTGGTCCCTTCTGCGACGCCCGCGGCGGCGTCGACGGTGGCGGGCGATCCGGCCGTCCACCCAGACTCGCAGGAGCCCTGCCGAAGGGGTATGTGTCAATCGCACACATCATCGGCGGTGGGTCCTGTCGAAGCGCCCACCCCGCGCGAGACTCAGTGCCCCGGGACGAGCCCGATCCGCAGCGGGGCTCCAGGAGCGGAAGCCGCCTCGATCGCGTCGTCGATGTCGGCCAGCGAACGCACCGCGCCCACGGCCTCGGCGAAGGGATACGCGCGGCCGCGGCCTGCGAGGAACGCCACCGATTCCGCCAGCTCCGCGCCGGTGTAGTTGTGCACCCCGGTGACGGTGACGAGTCGTCGCACGATGCTCTCCGCATCGAACGGCACCGGGTCGGCGGGGAACACGCTGCCCACGAGCACCACGACTCCGCCGACGGTCACGCCGGCGAGGGCTTCGGCGACGGCGTGACCGGAGGCCTCGATCACCACATCGGGCTCGCGGTCGAGCTCCCCCGCGCCGAACCGCGCGGCGAGCGCACGGCGCTGCGGGTTCGGGTCGTGCACCTCGACATCCGCACCCAGCTCGGCAGCGATCGCCGCAGCCGACAGGCCGACGAGACCGGCACCGTGGACGCGGACCGCCGCCCCGTCGAGGTCGCGCCAGCGTGCGGCGCGGGCCACGGCCGACCACGCGGTGGCGGTCGCACAGGAGGCGGGCGCGAGCACCGACGCGGGAAGCGCCTCCGGCACGCGCACGATCGCGGTGCCCGCGCGCAGCTGCATGTGACTGCCGAACGCGCCGGTGAGGTCGCCGTGGGTGCCGATGCGATCGTGCCCGTACTTGCCGAGGGTGCGGCACTTCTGCGGCATCCCGCACAGGCAGCGGTCGCAGCTCGCGCACGACACCGTGACCGACCACACCACGCGGTCGCCGATGTGCAGCGGAGTGCCGTCGACGGCGAGCGCTCCCTCGTCGCCGATGGCGATCACGCGACCGACGCTCTCGTGGCCGAGCACGAGCGGGGTGGGCGCCGACCGACGCCCCTGCACGGTGTGCACGTCGGAGCCGCAGATCGTCGACATCTCGATCGCGACCAGCACGTCGGCATCCGCGAGGGCGACACCGGGAACGGCGATCGTCTCATGCGGCTGCCCCACGCCCGTCCACACCATCGCGGTGGCGGCGGGACGCAGCGTGACGTCGCGGCGGTGTCCGGGCGGACGGATCAGCAGCGTACCCATGTCATCCGTCGTCTCAGGCAGTGGCGACGAGACGCAGCAGCCCGCGCTCGATGAACGCCGTGCGCAGTTCGGTGACGTCGCGGAGCACGGCATCGGCTCCCGCAGCCGTCAGCGCGTCACGATCATGGGCGCCCGAGAGCACACCGGCGACGAAGGCGGCACCCGCGCGGCGACCGGTCTCGACGTCGGTCGCGGTGTCGCCGGCGACGGCCACCGCGTGCACCGACGAGGTCTGCGTGCGGATCAGCGCGGTGAGCACGAGATCGGGCGCGGGGCGTCCGCGACCGACGTCCGCCGGCGACAGCGCCAGATCGATCAGTCCATGCCAGCCGAGTCCGTCGAGCAGCGCGTCGCGGGTCACGGGGGCGAAGCCGGTGGTGAGCACGACCGACAGGCCGGCATCCTTCAGCCCCTGGATCGCGTCCGCAGCACCGGGGATCTCGCTGACGCCCTGCTCGGCGACGATCTCGGCGTAAGCACCCTCGAACGCGGCGGTCGCCCGCGTGGCTGCCGCGACATCTCCGCCCGACAGATGTGTGAAGACGTCGATCTTCGACTGCCCCATGGTCGTGCGCACGTACCCGAGCGCCTCG
The DNA here is from genome assembly GCF_057215335.1 of Microbacterium sp. PI-SA-G. Taxonomy (NCBI): domain Bacteria; kingdom Bacillati; phylum Actinomycetota; class Actinomycetes; order Micrococcales; family Microbacteriaceae; genus Microbacterium; species Microbacterium sp. PI-SA-G. Next base: position 3,081,512 of record NZ_CM170103.1, on the reverse strand, counting down.
TCCCACGGCATCCGGTCGGCGACTCCGGTGCGCTCGGCGGCGCGCTGGAACGCCTGCTCCACGACACCGTCGTCGAGCACTGTGGTTCCGGCCATGTCGAGGACGACGAGTTCGAGAGGAGTGGTCATGATGTTCCTTCCATTGCGGGTGCCCACCCGAAGGCGGCGGTGAGATTCTCTTCGGCGAGCCCCAGACCCGTGGTCATTCCGATGCCGGTGGTGGCGGCGAGCACCAGCGCCCCCGCATCGCTGCGTTCGATGAGGAACTCGCCGGCGGCCTTGGCGTACACGCCCTGCCACCGCTCGAGCACCCGCGGACTCGGCATCTCGAACAGCGCCTCGGCCTCGGTGAGGAACGCCGTGAAGGCCGCCTCGGGCTGGAACGGCGACGTGCTCACGGCGGTCGCGTGCGAGTCGCCGATGATCAGCGAGCCGTCGGGCAGCTGCGTGTACATCTGGTTGAGGTCGAGCGCCGCGAGATCGGGGCGTTCGGTGTGCAGTCGGTCGCGCAGCTGCGCGGTCTCGGGCATGTCGGCGAATCGTCCGTAGCGCACGAGCGACCAGCCGGTGAGCAGGGGTGCGGCGAGCGGATGCGACAGGGTGACCGCCGCGCGCATCATGTCGAGAGCGCAGCGCTGCACGCCGCGGCGTTCGGCGATCTCAGGCAGTAGCTGGTCGATGTCGTGGTTGACGGCGACGACCGTGTGCCCCGCGCGGATGCTTCCCCGCGTGGTCTCGACCTGCCCCGCGCGCAACGCCGTGACGGCGGTGCGGAAGCGGAAGTCGACGCCCAGCCCGGTCAGATGCCGCACGATGGCGCCCGCGGCCGCCCGCGGATCGGTCTGCAGGTCGGGCTCGACGTGGGCGCCGCCGAGGAGTCCTTCGCGCCGCAACGGTGCCAGACGCAGCAGCTCGTCAGCGTCGAGCATGCGGATGCCGCCCGTCGGGGCAGCGGCCTCGAGCACCGCGAGCTCATCGGCATGGCGTGCTGCGACGAGCGTGCCCGACTCACGCAGCCAGAACCCGGCGTCGTGCGCGAGACGCAGCCACAGCTCACGCGAGACGTCGGCGTAGCGCCGGGCCTCCCCGCCCTGTGCGCCGATGCAGAGGTGACCGAAGTTGCGCACCGTGGCGCCGCTCGGCCCGTCGGTGCGGTCGACCACGATCACGCGCAGCCCACGGCGCACGGCGGCATACGCGGCACCGAGTCCGACGATGCCGGAGCCGACCACGACGACGTCGGCCGTGTCGGTGCCGCTCTCCGCCGCGCTCAACGGAACACCTTGCGCATCCACATCGCGAGTCCTTCGACGACCAGCACGGTGACGAGGATCATCAGCACGATCGCGGTGACGGTCTCGTAGCGCGATCCCTGGCTGGCGTTGAGCAGGTAGTAGCCCACTCCGCCGCCACCGACGATGCCGAGGATCGTCGCCGCACGGATGTTCGTGTCGAGCATGTAGAAGCTGTGCCCGATGAGGGCCTGCACGCCCTGCGGCACCGTGGCCGAGGTGTAGGTCTGCAGGCGCGTGGCGCCAACCGCACGCAGTGCCCGTTCGGGGCCGCGATCGACCTCTTCGAAGGAGTCGGCGATCAGCTTTCCGAGCAGCCCGATGCCGCCGATCGCGAGAGCGATGACACCGGCCTGCGGTCCGAGTCCCGTGATCACGACGAGGACGATCGCGAGGATCAGCTCCGGGATGCCGCGGATTCCGACGAGCAGGAATCGGGCGACGCCGCGCGCGCCCCGGCTGGGGGCCACGTTGCTCGCGGCGAGGGATCCGAGGATCAGCGAGGGCAGCAGCGTGAGCACGGTCGCGGCCAGGGCGATGGCGACCGTGTCGCGCATCGCGGCGATCATGGCGGCGGCCTCGTAGTTGCCGAACGACGGCGGCCAGAACTTACCCGCGACCTCGGGCAGCTTGGCCCAGAAGGTCACGAAGTCCATCCAGTTGATGTCGCTGACGACGACGCTGCCGAGCACCACCAGCACCGCCACGATGCCGGCCGCGGTGTTGCGCACGCGCTGCGGGGTCCACGGGCGACGCACCGCGGTCTGCGGGCTCCGCGCCCAGGCCGGAGGACCGGCGGGAGCGGATGCCGCGGCGGCGCCGAGACGCGGGTGGATGATCCGGTCGATCCACGACCGGGTCTGCCGCTCCTGGCCGAGCATCGCGCCGCGCACGAGCGAGGAGATGATCTCCATCGCCACGCAGAGGATGAAGATGACCAGGGCGATGCCGAGCCCCTTGCCGTAGTTGAGCGACTTGAAGGCGTACGACATCTCGAGCCCGAGACCGGCGACGCCGACGTAGCCGAGCACCACGCTGCCGCGCAGGTTGATGTCGTTGCGGTGCAGCACGGTCGCGACCCAGCTGGGCAGCACCTGCGGCAGGATGCCGGCGCTGAACTCCTGCATCTTCGATCCGCCGGCGGCGCGGATGGCGAGACGGGGCCCTTCGTCGATCTGCTCGATCGCATCGGCGAACATCTTCGAGATCATGCCGATCGAGTGGATGCCGATCGCCAGGATGCCCGGCAGCGTGCCGAGCGAGAACATCAGCACGAACGCCATCGCGAGCACGACGTCGGGCAGCGCCCGGGTCAGCACGCCGATGAAGCGCGCGGCGGCGCGCCAGCCGTTGTTCGGGGTGGTGTTCGAGGCGGCGAGGTACGCGACCGGCACCGAGAGCACCGCGGCGAGGAGCGTGCCGATCAGGACCAGTCCGACCGTGAGGGCGATCAGCCACAGCAGGTCGCCCGGCTCGGGGAACGAGAGCCCGCCGACGCGGGCCATGAAGTTCTCGGCGTTGCCCCAGCTCTGCACCATCGCCGGGATCGAGATGCCGACCTCGTCGACGGCGAGGATGCCGAGCACGACGAGGGCGACCAGCGTGAGCGAGGCCGCGATGCGCTCGGGCGAGATCGGACGCTTGGGCGCGCGTGCGGTGACGCTCGCCGAACCTCCCTGGGTCGCGGGGCCGGACGGCGGGGCGGTCAGCGTCACGAGACGGGCTCCTTGGCGGTGACGGTCTCGACCAGCTCCATGGCGACTGCCGTGATCTCGGCGGTCGTGGTGGCGACGCGACCGTAGATCTCCATGACCTCGGCCTTGGTGAGGTCGCCGGTGGGGGTGTCGAGCACGATCTCGCCGTGGCGCAGGCCGACGATGCGGTCGGCCCACGAGATGGCGAGATCGACCTGATGCAGGCTGCAGACGACCGTGAGTCCCTCGTCAGCAGCGATCTCGCGGATCAGCGCCATCACCTGGTCGCTGGACTCGGGGTCGAGCGAGGCGACCGGCTCGTCGGCGAGCAGGATGTCGGGCTTCTGCATCAGAGCGCGGGCGATCGCCACGCGCTGCTGCTGGCCGCCCGAGAGGGTGTCGCTGCGCTGGTAGGCGCGGTCGAGGAGGCCGACACGATCGAGGTGCTCGAGCGCCTGCACCTTCGACGCCTTCGAGTACCCGAAGAGGCCCAGACGCGGACCGCGGACGCGCGACAGCGACCCGGTCAGCACGTTCTCGAGCACGGTCAGGGAGGGCACGAGCTCGAACTGCTGGAAGATGAAGCCGACGCGGCTGCGCAATCCGCGCAGGGCGCGACCGCGAAGGGTCGGAACGCGGGAGCCCAGCACCTCGACCTCGCCGGAGGTGGGCAGCTCCAGCCCGTCGAGGTGACGCAGGAGCGTCGACTTGCCCGAGCCGGAGAGCCCGAGCAGGACGACGATCTCGCCGCGGGACACCTCGAGGGAGGCATTGCGCAGTGCGGTCGTCGAACCGAAGGTCTTGGTCACACCGGTCAGGCGGACGACGGCGTCGGTGGCCGGGGCGGTCGGGGTGCTCATGGCGATCGGTTCTCCTGGATGCTGGGCTGAGTCGATATGGGAGTGGGAGCCGGTCGGGACGATGTCGTCCCGACCGGCTCCGCACGTGGGTCAGTCAGGCCGGGTCAGGCCTTGCACTGCTCCGCTTCGGTCTCCTTGCAGATGTCGCGGATGAGGTCGTAGTACGCGTCGTCCACCGGCTGGGTGGCGAAGAACACGCTGCGGAACTCGTCGGTGTCGGCACCGTCGACACCCGCCGCGATGATGTCGTCGATCGTGATCTCGGCCAGGCCGTCGATCAGCTGCTTCGAGACGTCGTCGGGCAGCGTCGAGGAGTACACCAGGGGTGCACCCGGGACCATGGTCTCGTCGATGACCTTCACGGCGTCCGACTTCTCGACCTCGGAGTCCTCGGCGAAGCCGACCTCGCACTCGACGCCCTCGCCGACCTTCTGCACGCTGACGTCGTGCTTGCCCGCGAAGACCGGGGTGATGTCGGCCGTGGGGTCGATGCCGGCCTCGAGCAGGTTGTACGACGGGAAGAGGTAGCCCGACGTCGACGACGGGTCGACGAAGCAGACCTTCTTGCCTGTGAAGTCTTCGATGCTGTCGATGTCGCTGTCCGCCGGCACGATGGCCTGCGAGAAGTAGCCGGGCTCCTGGCCCTCCTCGGTGACGATCGAGGAGATCGGGGTGAGCTTCGCGCCGTTGTTGGTGGCGGTGACGTAGGTGAAGCCCGAGAACGAGGCGACGTCGACCTTGCCGGCGACAGCGGCCTCGATCAGCGCGGCGTAGTCGGTGGACTCGTGGTACTCGACGGTCTTGCCCGTGATCTCGGAGATGTAGTCCATGAGCGGCTGGTAGTTGGTCTCGGTGTCGACCGAGTCGGGGACGACGCCGAAGACGAGGGTGTTCTCGTCGACCGCGAAGCCGCTGCCCGAAGCGGCGGTGTCGCTGTCCGGGGTGCTGGTCGCCTCGGCGCCGCCGGAGCAGGCGGCGAGACCGAGCGCGAGAAGTGCGACGCCCGCGAGGGCGGGGAGAGCACGAAGCTTCATGAGGACCTTTCAGAGGTGGGAGGGGTGATCCACGGATGACTATTCCAGCCTCGAGCCGAAGAAATGTACCTAACTTGGAACTGTTCAGAGTTCGTTCACCCGGCATTCGCCCCGGTGAACGGCCGGATAACGGGGCCCCGATCAGCCGCATGGTCAAGTAGTGTGCCTATGTGACTGAAGCTGTGTACACCCAGATCGCCGATGAGCTGCGCGAGCGGATCGCCTCGGGAGAACTGCGCCCCGGCGATGACGTGCCGACCGAGGCGGAGCTCGCGGCGCGCTGGCACACGTCGCGCGGTCCGATCCGCAATGCGCTGAGCGCGCTGCGCGGCGAGGGGCTGATCGAGACCAGTCGCGGGCGTCCGGCACGGGTCGTGGCGCGCAAGGAGAGTCAGGCGGTCGACGTCTCGGTGCCGTTCACCCGCTGGGCCCGAGACCTCGGCGTCACGCCGGGGGCGCAGACGCAGGAGTTGAGCCTGCGTCGCGCGGGCGACCACGGGGCCGCGCTCGGCGTCGGTCCCGACGACACGATCGTGAGCGTCGTGCGGCTGCGCCTGCTCGACGGGCGACCCACGATGCTCGAGCGCCTGTTCTACACCGAGGCGGTCGGACGCACGCTGTTCGAGGTCGACCTCGACAAGGTGTCGATCACCGAGCACCTGGGCTCGCACGGGCACCCCATCGTCGGCCTGCAGCATGTGATCGACGCCGTGGCGGCCGACGAGCAGGACGCCCGACTGCTGCGGGTGCCGCAGGGCGCCCCGATCCTCCGCCTCAGCCGCACCTCGCGCGATGCGCACGGCACGATCTTCGAGGCGTCGGAGGACCGCTACCTCAGCGAGGTCGTGCGCTTCACGGTGGCGGCGTCGGGCATCTCGACCGACGGCCACTACATGCGCGCCGTCGGAATGTGACGCCGCGTTCGAAGGGGTCGCATGCGACCCGTATATTCGAACCGATCGAATCGATATATCGGAGATGGACGAGTGGGAATGCGCGCGGCGTACACGCTGGTGGATGAGCTGACGCTCGATCGACTGGTGTCGCTGGCACCCGAGGTCCTCGTCTCGACGCTCGAGGATCTGGAGTCGACGGGCGCGCCGACCGTGTACCTCGACACGATGTGGGACGGGCTGCACTACCTGTTGACCGGTGCCTCGGCCGTAGCCCCTCGCGACGACGATCCCCTCAGCGAGTCGGTGGTCGGCGTGCACGCCCTCGGCGGGGATGACTTCGTCGGCTGCACCGAGAACGACGAGGTGCCCGCGATCATCGACGCCCTCGACGCGCTCGACCGCGAGGCGCTGCTGCATCAGGCCGACTTCTCGGCGTTCGCCGCCGCGGGGATCTTCCCGAACATCTGGTCGGACGAGCCGCATGTACTGCGGGCCGAGCTGGCCGATGCACTGGATGCCGTGACGGCCGTGCATCGCCGCGCCGCCGACGAGGGCCAGCACCTGGTGATCAGCATCCTCTGAGGCTGACGCTGGCGCTGACGCGCAGGCTCCGGCGAGATCAGCTGCGCAGATTCTCCGCCGGGCGAAGACGCGCCGCCCGGATCGACGCCAATCCGCCCCCGCCGGCTCCGACGATCAGCCCGACAGCGATGGCGACAGGGAGCAGGACCACGTCGAAGACGGGCGCCCAGCGCTGCGTCACGGTCACCACGAGGATCGCCGCCATTCCGAGGACGAGTCCGGCGACGCCTCCGACCAGGCCGATGTATGCCGACTCGAGAGTGATCAGCGCGCCGATCTGGCGATCCCGAGCTCCGAGAGCCTTGCGCATGCCGATCTCGCCGCGCCGTGCGTTGACCGCCAGGAGCGTGGCGTTCATCAGAGCGGCGACAGCCACGATCAGGGCGAGCAGCGTGAACGCCGTGAGCGTGGCCTGAACGCCCTGTTCGATCTGCCCTCTCAACTGCGCGGAGTCGGTCGGCGCCGCGACGACGATCTGCTCGGGTTGGAACGGGTTCAGCGCAGCGGGCAGCTGGGCGGCGACCTGCTGTGCCGCGCCGGCCGACGTCACCGCCAGCAGCGTCACATCGATGGGGCCCCTCGCGGTGAGGTCCTCGCGCGGTCCGAGCACCACTTCTCCGCGCAGCAGGGGAAGTCGGGATGACTCGGTGATGACACCCGCCACGATGAATGCCTCGCCGTCGATCAGGATCGTGGGCGCACCGGCGATGCTGCTGAGCTGCAGATCGTTCGCGAGAAGGTCTCCGATATACGCCTCTCCCGCCTCGAGCGGTCCCCGATGCCAAGGCGCCTCGTCGATGGAGAGACGCGCCGCCGATGCGATATCCCCCACTGCCACATGTGGCTGGACCTGCCGCGCCTCGGCGAACGTCGAGACCGTGCTCACGCCGAGGTCGACGACGACCGCGACCGCATCCACTCCGCTCAACTGCTCGGCTCGCTGGGGGGTCTCCTCGATCAGGGGAGAGTTGCTGACACCTGTCGACCAGTGCGCCGAGACCTCGCGGTTCAGGTGCGCATCGAAGGTGGCCGAGACCTGTGCGCGGGCCGACGCCGACAGTCCCAAGGTCGTGATCGTCAGCGCCACCGCGATCGCCACAGCCAGCCCCTGACCGAGCGTCTGCGTTCGTCGAGAGAGCACCGAGGCCCAGGCGTCCCGCAGCATGTCGGCGAGCCGGATGCGCCCCTTCGGCGGTGGATGGCTGTCATCGTGCGCGGGGGCGGCGCGATTCGCCCGCGCTCTCGTTTCGGTGCCCGCCGAGGCACCCGCTCGCCTCTCATCCGCGACGAGCATGCCGTCGGCGATGCGGACCACGCGGCGGGCACGCGCCGCGACCTCCGCGGAATGCGTGACGACGATGACCGTCGCCCCGGCGTCGTTGAGGCGCTGAAGCTCATCCAGGACGCGAGCCGCGTTGGTCGAGTCGAGGTTTCCGGTCGGTTCATCGGCGAGGATCAGTCTGGCGTCGGCAGCTACCGCCCGAGCGATGGCGATCCGTTGCCGCTGGCCGCCCGAGAGGGTCGACGTGCTCTGGAACGCGTGCTCGCTGAGGCCCACCGACTCGATCGCACGGAGCACCTTCTCGCGCCGTTCCGCCCGCGGCATCCCTCGGTACAGCAGGTTCAGTTCGACGCTGTCGACGGCGGGTCGGGCGTCGAGCAGATGGAAAGCCTGGAACACGAAGCCGATCGTGCGCGCCCGTACCCTCGTGGAACGGCGTCCGTCGCTGGCGCGCGCCTCCTCCCCCTCGAGGAGGTACGTTCCGGCAGTCGCGTCATCCAGCAGACCCAGGATGTTCATCAGGGTCGTCTTGCCCCCGCCCGACGGCCCGACGATGGCGACGAACTCCCCCTGGTCGATGTCGAGGTCGATACCGCGAAGTGCCTCCACGCGGGGAACGCCGGTCGCGGCGTAGGTCCGACGCACGCCCCGCAGCTGGATCAGCGGCACGTCAGCCGACCCGGACTCGATCGCCGACCGTGAGGGCACCCGGCTTCAGCGGCGCCACGGCGACCTCCCCCTGCAGAGTGCCCAGAACGCTCACGGGAACTTCGACGAGAGACCCGTCCTTCTCCTGCTTCGTCAGGACGTTCTTGGCGGCTCCCCGGTCTGAGACCGCGAGAACCGGGACGATCAAGGCGTCCTCCGCCACGATCTGCTTGGTCACCGTCACACGTGCGCGGCCGGTGGCTGCCGGAAGCGGGCTGGTGGGGACGACGGCGAAGCTGACTTCCGCCGCCTGCTCCGATCCCGGGTCTTCCGCCGCCCCCTGCGGAGCCGGTTCTTCCGCAGCCGGCGCAGGATTCGCCGCGCCGGGGGCGGGGATGGCACCGACAGTGCCTTCCACCGTGACCCCGTCGATGGAGATGGTGGCTGCGTCTCCCGTGACGACGTCGCCGAGATCGGTGGCAGGCACCGTGATCGTGACGACGAGATCTGCCGAGCCGAGGATGAGATCGGGCTGGCCTTCGACGGCCAGACGCTGTCCGACCTGCACCCCCTGGACCACCTGGGCCGTGGTCGTCGGCATCGCCACGAGCTCGGCGACGGGGACGTACCCTTCGGGAGCGGGAGCGGGAGCGGGAGCCGGCGCCGGCGCTGCGACATCGCGGTCCTCGGGTTTCGGCGTCTCGCCCGGCGTGGTCTTGTCGGCGGGCGTGCTGCGAGTGGTCGGCTCGTAGCCGCTTTCGCGATACCAGCGGGTGACGGCGGCGGACGTCTCAGCGCCGAAGCGCCCGTCGGCGGTGACCGGGTACGACCGAGCCGCGAGCGCGCGCTGCAGCGCCTCGACATCCGGCCCGCGGTCTCCCACGCCCATGTCACGGTAGAAGGAGAACGGCGACTGCACGCCGAAGAGAGGACGACCGTTGACCTCCGTGAGCACCTGACCCGATGACGCGGTCGCTCCTGCCTCCAGGGGGTGACCTGTGACGACGGCGAGCGATGCATTCGGGACGGGAGTGACCGTCACCGGAGTCTGGGTCGAGGGCCCCACCTGACCGGCGAAGCTCACCTCACCGGCCAGGGATCCCTGCGTGACTTCCGCGAACACAGGGCCGGGCGCGGGAGCCTTGGCATTCGCTTCCTGCTGTGCCGACGACTGGAACTGCGCGGCGAACCAAAAGCCGGCACCGAGCGCAAGCACGATCGCCAGCCCACCGGCGAGAACGAACGCTCGCGATCGTCTGGACGTTCCCGGCACGGTTGTCTTGTCCGGCACGGTTGTCTTGGTCATGAATCTCTCATTGCTGGTCGGCTGCCCGGGTTTGTCGCTGGATCACTCGGTATCGGGAATCGCTATGGTGCAGGCGGCGCATTCTCCGCGACGATCTCGAGCAGCTTCGCCTTCCGCGCGATCGCGTCCGCGCGGATCCGGTCGAGCTTGTCGCGGTTCTTCTCGACGAGTTTCTGCTGCTCCGCCCAGTTCTTCTCGTACGCAAGCGATGCCAGGCCGCTCGACTCGCGGCATTCCGCGTCCGCGACCGCCGCTGCGATCTCCGGTGCCGACGGCGCGGTGGTGCCGCCGGTCACAGCTCCCCATTTCTGGGCAACGGCGCTCGGAGGCATCTCTGTCCATGGGTCCTGAGGCAGCGAGAAATCGACCTGCGGCTGCAGACACTCACGCCATGCTGCGGTCGCCTCCACCACCTCCGCGTCTTGTTCCACGACCTTCTGCGCTTGTGTGGACAGCTCAGCGAGATAGTTCTGGCCGTCGAAGTTGATGGCGAAGTCTTTGTCTCGGTCACGCAGCTGATCCGTGCAGCTCAGGAGGGCATCGTCCAACTCCGCATTTGGGAAGTAAGCGTCCGTGGTCTCTGCGAACTCCAGCCACAGCTCCGCGCTCTGGTTGTCGTCCAACTGCGCGAAGTGGTAGCCCCATTTCTCTGCGAGCTGCGGCGTGAACAATCGCGCTCCGAGCGCAGTGAAGTCCTCGGGGTGCGAGAACTCCGTGTCCTGCCATGGCACCGGCCACCGGTATCCTCGCGCGGTGACGCAATCGGCGATCAGCAGCTGCTCTGCATAGTTGTCGAGTTCAACGGGGTATACGAAGAACTCGTCGAGGGGCTGAGACCAGAGCGCCCGATTCTTGACAGACCCGTCGACGCTGCTCGAGCCGTCGAAGCAGCCAACGAGACCCACCGAGAGGCTCAGCACAAGCGCCACGGCCGCGGAGGATCGGGCACGCTCGCCGGAGCGGCGGGAAGTCGAGCCATCGCCAGTGAGTTGGTCCATTCGCCTAAGGACCTGCCGGAGCGTTCTCCGCGACGATCTCAAGCATCTTCGCTTCTCGCTCGATCGCCTCAGCGCGGATCCGGTCGAGCTTGTCGCGGTTCTCGTCGACAAGTTTCTGCTGCTCACGCCTCGTACGCTCATACATCGCCGCGCTCATACCGCTCGAGTCCCGACACTCCGCGTCCGCGACGGCTGCTGCAATCTCCTCTGCTGACGGCTCTGAGGTCCCTCCACTTCCGACCCCCCACTTCGTCGCAGCGTCGCTCGGGGGCATCCCTGACCATGGATCCTGCGGCACCGTGAATTCCACCCGAGGTCGAAGACAGTCCCTCCATCGGGAGGTAGCAGCCAGGACCTCGTCGTCTTGCGACGCAACCTGCTCCGCTTGGATGGCCAACTGAGCAAGATAGCTCTCCCCCTCGTTGTGGGTGAAGGAGCCATCGTCGCGCACTTCGTCTTGGCAGCGAAGGAACTCGTCGTCGAATTCGCGTCAGGCGAGTAGCTGTTTGCAAACGAGACGAACTCGTCCCATAACTTCGACGATTCTTCGTCTGCCGGTGGTGCGAAATGATAGCCCCACTTCTTCGCGAGCTCCTCCGTAAACAAACGGTATCCGATGCTGTTGAAACCCTCGGGTTGCGAAAAATCAGTGTCCTGCCACGGCACGGGCCACTCGTATCCTTGGGACGAAAGGCAGTCGACAATCAAGAGTTGCTCGGCGTAGTTGTCGAGCTCCCCCGGATACACGGAGAACTCATTCAGCGGCATAACCCACTCGTCTCGGTTCGCAGCGTGCGCACTGTTCTCGCCGCTGGGTTCGGAACAGCCCGTCAAGCCCACGGCCAGGACGAACGCCGACATAATCGCGAATGCACAGCATCTGCCGTCGAACATCAGCGGCACAGGATCGCACGAGCGCGCGACAGATTCGACTCAAAATACCCCGACTCAGCGGTGTCGTTGAAGTTGCGAGTCCCGAGATTCGGAGTGCCCATTCCTCGTTCGAACGGGATTCGGGTTCCTGTCTGAAACGCGCCCGTGTAGAGATAAGAGCGGTCCGTTCTCCCGTTATTGAATGCCGACGAGGCGACATTCTTGTACGACCGCCAGCCGATGTACATATCATCGACGCAACTCTCAAACTTATGCGTAGACGGCTGTTGCCACGCGTCGTTCCCATAGTTGTAGCCCGAATAGGTGCAATGGAGGCCGAGGCCGCAGTCACTCGGGGCAGCCGCAGCAGGGCCAGCCAGCGCTAACACCCCAGCTCCGGATAGAACGAGCGCGAGCAACGCATTCGCTGCTTTCTTGCGCCATGATGCGTACCACTTGATCTGAGAAGACATTCCGAAACCCCGCCGGATGAGCTGTGACAGAACCCGATGCGCTGTCGTATGTCATCCTTTTTCAGCCGTCGTGGGAAGTCCAATATCCTGATCAAGAACCCCTTGGTCTGGGGTGGCAGACGTCACACCGCGAGCAGCACGATCCCGCCGACCACCACGAGCGAGGCGCCGATGCGCCACCCCGGCCGTGATTCCTTCAGCACGAAGACACCGAACAGGCTGACGAGCACGACGCTCACCTCGCGCAGCGGCGCGACGAGGGCCACCGGGGCGATCTGGATCGCCGTCAGCACGAGGATGTACGACAGCGGTGACAGCACACCGAACACGAGAATGCGGCGCCACTGCGCACGACCCAGCGCCCAGACCGCTCCCCAGCGACGTCGCACGGCAATGGAGTAGAACGGCACCTGCAGCAGCGTCGTACCCACCATGAACGCCACCGGCGAGAGCTCCCACGTGCGCACGGCGTGGGCGTCCCAGATCGTGTAGATCGCGATCGCGACACCGGTGAGCATGCCGAACACGATTCCGAGGTCGATCCCGCGCCGGGCGCCGTCACCGCGTCCGCGGTCGACCAGGCCGATCGCCACGACTCCGCCGATCACCGCGGCGATGCCCACGAGTGCGAGCGGAGTCGGACGCTCACCGAGGAGCACGATCGCGATGATCACCGACAGGAACGGTCCGGTACCCCGGGCCGTGGCGTACACGGTCGAGAGGTTGCCCTCGCGGTACCCGCGCTGCAGCACCGCCATGTATCCGACGTGCAGCAGCGACGAGACGCCGACGCCGAGCGCGAAGGAGCCGAGGTCGTCGGTGCCGAGTCCGCCGGTGAAGGGCACGACTCCGATCCAGACGACCGTGCTGCCGACAGCACCCCACCAGAGGAACGGCGCTCCGGCACGGCTGATGCCGTGCGCGATGACGTTCCACGCCGCGTGGGCGAAGGCGGCGGAGATGACCAGGGCGAAGGCGAAGACGGACACAGCGGGACCCTTCCGTTGGTCGCGGGCACGACGAACAGGGTCCTCCGGGCTTTTGTCCTGTCAGATGACGGCTCTCCTGCGGAGAAGAGCCGTGGCGCCGCTCGGACCAGGCGGGTGCGAGACCCCGGAACCCTAGGCGCTATCACCACCACCGTAGCCCACTCGGCGACGGCGCCGTGCACGCACGAACACCAGCAGCGATCCGACGGCGATCAGCGCGAGTGCCGCTCCTGCTCCGATCCCAGTGACCTCGCCACCGGTCGCCGCCAAGGATGAGGCCTGCACGGACGGCCGGGCCGTCGGCGCGATGACGGCCCCGCTTTCCGGTGACGGTGCCACAGGGGCGACGGGTGGGACGATGCCGGTTGTCGGAGGCGTCTCGGTCTTCGGGGCGGCCGGCACCGGCGTCCCGGTCACCGATGCCGAAGCGGTGTCGTTCGTCGCATCCGGGTCGGCCGTCTGGGAACGAGCGGTCGCCGTGTTCGTGAACGCCCCCTCGCCCACCACTGTCGCCTCGACACGCAGGGTCGCGGATCCGCCCGGAGCCACCGAGCCGACGGTCCAGACCGCATCCTCGAGCGACCACGAGCCTGCCGATGCGACCGCGTTCGCAAGCTGCAGGCCCGCCGGCGCCAGCTCGGCCACCGTGACCCCTGCTGCCGTCGACGGACCGTCGTTGCTGACCGTGATGAGGAAGCTCGCGACGCTGCCGCGGGTGACCGACGTGGTCGCGGTGGATTTGCTCACGCGAACGTCGGCGCGCGGCGCGAGTGTCACCTCGGCGGTCGATGAATCATCGGTCGCGTCGGGATCCGGCGTCGCGGAGCTCACGGTCGCGGTGTTCGAGCCGGTACCCGTGAGCGCCTGCCCCCAACTCCCGGTGAGTGCGCGCGTGACCGAACCGCCGGGCGCGATGTCGCCGAGCGCGCAGCGCGCAGCATCCGCATCGAGGGTGCAGTCCGGGTCATCCATCGACGTGGCCGCGAAACCGGCGGGAAGCGCGTCTGTCAGCGTCGCACCCCGCGCGGTCGACGGACCGCCGTTCGTGACGACGAAGGTGTACGTGATCGGGCTGCCGGGCACGCCCGTCGCAGGGGCTGTCTTCACGATGCTCAGATCGGCCGACTGCACCACCTCGACGTCGACCGAGTCGGAGTTGTCGCTCGTGTCGGGATCCTGCGCGGGTGCCACGACGGATGCCGTGTTCGTGACGGTCCCGGCGGGGGCGTCGGCGGCGACGCGTGCGTGCACGACCACGTTCGACGGGGCGCCGACGGAGAACGAGTCCCAGCTGCAGCGGATCGCGGAGGGCGTGAAGGAGCAGTCCGAGCCGACGGGGCCGTCGACTCCGGTGGCGGTGAAGCCGTCGGGGAGCGTGTCGTCGAGCAGCACGCCGGTCGCCTCGGACGAGCCGGCGTTGCTCACGGCGAGCGTGAAGTCGATCGAGTCCCCCGCGGCGACCTGCTCTGCGGACGCGGTCTTGACGACCGACAGGTCGGCGACCACGTCGGGGCGGAAGCTGGTGGAGTCGACGTTGTCGTCGGGGTCGGGATCGCTCGTGCTGGTCGAGACCGATGCACTGTTCTGCACGACCGGGGTGGCTCCTGACGCGAGGCGCACGACCACCGTCGTGGTCACCGTCGCATCAGGCGCCAGGGTGCCGAGGTCGCATCGCAGGATCTGCTCGTCCCGGGTGCAGTCGCCCTGGCCGGCTGTCGCGCTGACGAAGGTCGACGTCGGGTCCAGCGAATCGCTGATCGCGACATCTCGCGCCTCGGACGGCCCGTCGTTGTGCGCGGCGAGCGTGTAGGTGACCGTGCGGCCGGCGACCGGGGCATCGGGCGCGAAGGTCTTGACCATCGACACATCGGCCTCGGTCGACAGCGTCCCCGAGGCGGTGGCGCTGTTGTCGGCGGGCGTGGGGTCGGTGCGGGACCCCGACACGGTCGCGGTGTTCGACAGCGCGGCACCAGGGTCGCGCGATGCCCCAACGGATCCGGTGACCTCGATGTCGACGGTGTCGCCCACGGCCAGGTCGGGAACCGCGCACACCACCTTCGCGTCCACGGTGCAGGTGGCGCTGTCAGACGTCGCGGAGACGTCGACGAGGCCCGTCGGAATGGGATCGGTGACCGTCACGCCGGTCGCCGTGTGCGGCCCCTTGTTGGACGCCGTGATCGTGAACGTCGCGGCGCGACCGGCGACGAGCGTCGCGGTGTCGAGCGTCTTGGTGAGCGCGAGGTCGGCGGCGGGGCCCACCAGCGTCTGCGTCGCGTCACTGATCGAGAGGCGGTCGAGATTCGGCACAGCCACGGTGTCGACGAAAGCCACGCGCGCCTCGTTCGAGATCGTCGTGTCCGCGGCAGACGTCCGGACCGTCGCGTCGAAGGTGTAGCTCGTGGCCGCTCCGACGCCGATCGATCCTCCCGCCGCAGCAGTGGCGGCCTCGCCGAGTCGGACACGGACGGTGCGATCGGCTGCGACAAATTCGGCACGATCATCGACAGCCGCATCGCTGAGCGGCCCGCGGCCGGGTCCCGCCGTGATGCGCATCGAGCCGGGCACGTAGTCCAGACCTGCCGGAAGGGCGTCGCTCGAGACCGATCGTCGCGCCGGGTTGCCTCCGTCGTTGCGGGTGGTCACGGTGTAGCGCAGCGTGTCGCCGACCTCAGCCGTCGTCCCGGTGCGCGTGAGGTTCGTGACCGACTTGCTCGTGACGAGGCAGGGACCCGTGCCGAACGTGATGTCGTCGAGGAAGTTGCCCGCGGAGACGTTGCCGGTGGCGGAGCTGACCGCTTGAAACCCGAAGCGCGTCACCGTCTGGCCGGCCGGGATCGTGTAGGTCCCGCTGTGCGCCGCCCAGGCGGTGTTGCGGTCGCTCAGGGCGGGGCCGTTCTGAAGGAGTGGGCCGCCGGGAGCGCCGATCACGACGCGCATGACGTCGGTGCCGTCGCGACCCCGATGCTTCAGCGACCAGGCGAACGTCTGACCCGGGGTCGTCTCGATGTCCTGATAGAGGGTGCTCGCACTGTAGGCGTTGAGTTCGGCGAACTGGCGACCGACGGCGGAGGGGACGCCCAGCGCCCCGGTGCCCCAGAGCTCGATGCGGTCACGGACGTCGGTCGTATGCCATCCGGGTATCTGGTCCTCGAGCAGGTAATGCACGAATGCGCCAGAGAAGACCGGAGCCTCGAACCCGCCGTTGACCAAAGCGGCGACGCCGGTACAGCTCGTCGGGCTCTGCGCGGCCATCGCCGACTGCGGAGCCGCTGTCTCGGTGACGAGCGTGAGACCGGCGGCGAGCATCAACGCCGAGACGGCCCCCGCGAAGACACGACGGAGAGACTGACCTGTTCGAGCGCGCACCAAAGGACTCCTAGAACCACCGGACTCCCGAAAGGCCAGCCGTGCGCCTTCCCCACGCGACAACGATATCGGGATCCTCCGACACTCGTCGACGTCGCGACTACGCTCGAATGACGCCCGTCTCCAGGAAGGCTCACAATGCCCGTCACCCCGGTCGCCCTCGCGCACGCCGAAGACCTCGCCGACTTCGTCGCCGCATCACCCTCGAGCTACCACGCCGCCCGCGAGGTCGCGCATCGCCTCGAAACCGCCGGTTTCACGCGGCTGCAGGAGGAGGACGCCTGGCCGACGCCAGCCGGCGGACGCTTCGTGGTCGTGCGCGACGGTGCGGTGATCGCCTGGGTCGTGCCGACGGATGCCGCGGCCACCACGCCCGCGCACATCTTCGGCGCCCACACCGACTCCCCCGGCTTCAAGCTCAAGCCGCAGCCGACGACCGGCACCCGCGGCTGGTTGCAGGCCGCCGTCGAGGTCTACGGCGGGCCGCTGCTGAACTCCTGGCTCGACCGCGAACTCCGGCTCGCGGGACGTCTCGCCCTCGCGGACGGCCGGGTGGTTCTTGCCGGTACGGGCGCGCTCCTGCGTCTGCCGCAGCTCGCCATCCACCTCGACCGCACCGCCAACAGCGGTCTCGCGCTCGACAAGCAGGCCGAGACGCAACCGGTGTGGGGCCTCGGCGACCCGACGCAGGCAGACGTGCTGGCCGAATTGGCCGCATCGGCGGATGTCGCCGCATCCGAGATCCGCGGATACGACGTCGTCATCGCCGACACGGCCCGCGGTGCGGTGTTCGGCAAGGATGACGCGTTCTTCGCCTCGGGCCGTCTCGACGACCTGGCCTCCGTGCACGCCGGCGTCGTCGCGCTGGCGTCGATCGCCGACCGAACGCCGGAGAAGGGCGCACCGATCGCCGTGCTCGCCGCCTTCGATCATGAGGAGCTCGGCTCGTCGTCGCGCTCCGGCGCGGCCGGCCCCTTCCTCGAAGACGTGCTCGAACGGGTCTACGCCGGCCTCGGCGCCGACGCCTCGGAACGCCGCCGGGCCTACGCCTCGTCGTGGTGCCTCTCGAGCGACGTCGGGCACTCCGTGCACCCGAACTACGTCGCCAAGCACGACCCCGTGGTGCAGCCGGTGCTCGGGTCGGGCCCGATCCTCAAACTCAACGCGAACCAGCGCTACGCGACCGATGCCGTCGGCACGGCGGCCTGGCGCGACTGGTGCGTCCGGGCGGCCGTCGTGACGCAGGAGTTCGTCTCGAACAACGCCGTGCCGTGCGGATCGACGATCGGTCCCATCACGGCGACGCGTCTCGGCATCCGCACCGTCGACGTGGGGATCCCGATCCTGTCGATGCACTCCGCACGCGAACTCGCCGGGGTGTCGGACCTGCACGACCTCGCCCGCACCGCGGAGGCGTTCTTCACGCGCTGAGCTCGCCGCGCGGGGTCCGGGCAGGGGCCGGGCGCGGCTGGGGAGGGGGCGCGAATGGCCGCACCCCAGCATCCAAAGTGACCATCCGCGACCCCTGCTGCGGCAGGCCCGCACACTCGGCGGTGGGAGGGGGCGCGGATGGCCGCATCGCGGCATCCAGAGCGGCCATCTGCGACCCCCGCCGCGCGCTCGACGCTCGCCCTCGCCCGACCACCCCGCGCGCAGTGCCAAGATGTGTCCATGACGGACATCAAGCCGGGTCTCATCGAGCGTGCCGGCATCGAGATCATCCCCGAATCCGACCGCACCGCGAAGCCGCGCGACCTGTTCTGGCCGTGGTTCGCAGCGAACGTGTCGGTGTTCGGCATGGCGTACGGCTCGTTCGTGCTCGGATTCGGCATCTCGTTCTGGCAGGCGACGCTCGTCTCGGTGATCGGCATCGTGGTGTCTTTCCTGCTGTGCGGGCTGATCGCGATCGCCGGAAAGCGCGGATCCGCGCCGACGATGGTCCTCTCTCGTGCGGCGTTCGGCGTGCACGGGCAGAAGGTCCCCGGCATCATCTCGTGGCTGACGTCGATCGGCTGGGAGACGTTCCTCGCGATCACCGCCGTGCTCGCCACCGCCACGGTCATCACGCAGCTCGGCGGTGACGGCGACAGCATCGGGCTGCGGATCACCGCCACCGTGATCGTCGCGGCGCTCATCGTCACGGCGTCCGTGCTCGGATATCACACGATCATGAAGCTGCAGTCGGTGCTGACCTGGGTGACGGGAATCGTGACGATCCTCTACGTGATCCTCGCTGCGCCGAGCATCGACTTCGCCGCCGTGATGGCGCGCCCGGACGGCGGCATCGGCCAGGTCGTCGGAGCGCTCGTCCTGGTGATGACCGGCTTCGGGCTCGGCTGGATCAACATCGCCGCCGACTGGTCGCGATACCAGAAGCGCACTGCATCGGACGGCGCGATCGTCGTCTGGAACACCATCGGCGGCTCGGTCGCTCCCGTGATCCTGGTGGTGTTCGGACTCCTCCTCGCTGGTTCCGATGAGGACCTCTTCCTCGCCGTGCAGTCCGACCCTGTGGGCGCTCTCGCCACGATCCTGCCGACGTGGGTACTCGTGCCCTTCCTGATCACGGCGGTCCTGGCGCTCGTCTCGGGGGCTGTGCTCGGAATCTACTCGTCGGGTCTGACACTGCTGAGCCTCGGCATCCGCATCCCGCGTCCCTCTGCCGCCGCGATCGACGGCGTGATCCTGACGGTCGGCACGATCTTCGTCGTCTTCTTCGCCACCGACTTCCTCGGCCCGTTCCAGAGCTTCCTGATCACGCTCGGCGTGCCGCTCGCGTCGTGGGCCGGCATTCTGATCGCCGACATCCTGCGCCGTCGCAAGGACTACGACGACGACGCCCTGTTCGACGCGGCTGGACGCTACGGCGCCTGGGACTGGACATCGATCGGCACCATGGTCGTCACCAGCATCATCGGCTGGGGCCTCGTGCTCAACAACTTCGCCGCAGACGCGCCGTGGAACAACTGGCAGGGCTACCTGCTGTTCCTGGTGGGCGGCGCAGACGGCGACTGGGCGTACGCGAACCTCGGTGTGTTCTTCGCGCTCGTGCTCTCGTTCTTGGTGACGTACTTCGCTCGCGCCGCCAAGATCCGCCGACAGGAGCAGGGGTGAGCTCGTCTGTGGCCGCTGAGTCCTTCAGGACGGAAGGCGCGGCGGGTCGGCCGTGGCTGATCGTGATCGATCCGCAGACGATCTTCGCGTCGCCCGACTCACCTTGGGGCTCCCCGTTCTTCGCCGAGGCCATGCCGCGCATCCGCGCACTGGCCGACGCGTTCGGCGATCGAGTGCTGGTGACGCGATGGATGCCGACGGCTGACCGTTCGACGTCGTGGGGCGACTACTTCGCGGCCTGGCCGTTCGCGGACCGCCCGCCGACCGATCCGCTGTACGCGCTGGTTCCGGACGCGGCGGATCTGGTGCGGCATCCGACCCTCGACCGGCCCACGTTCGGCAAGTGGGGGCCGGAGCTCGAGGCGATCGTCGGACGCGGCGCGCACGTCGTGCTCGCCGGCGTCTCGACGGACTGCTGCGTGCTCTCGACGGCGCTGGCGGCCGCGGATGCCGGCACACGCGTCACGATCGCCGCCGACGCCTGCGCGGGGTCGACGGCCGAGAACCACGCCGCGGCGCTGCACGTGATGGGACTGTATCCCCCGCAGATCACGATCAGCGACACGGCAGCGGTGCTCGCCGGGGTGTGAGCTGGGGCGGACGTTTCGCGGAGCGCCCCGACGTTCTGCGGAGGGGAGCGTTGCGCACGATCCCCTCCGCGAATCGTCAGTCGGTCCGTGATCCGTCGGCTCGGCGCGCCGCGGAATCCGCATCCGACGCAGCGTCCCCGCCCGACCGCGCCACGGCCCCGGATCGCATCTCGGCCTCGAGGCGCTCGGCCTCCTCGCCCGAGATCGCCTCGCCGCGGGCGACGAGGCCGGCCTGATCCGACAGCGGGATCTGCTTGAGGAACAGCGACAGCACGAAGGCCAGCACGATGAACGGCACCAGGTACCAGAACACGGGCGCGAGGGCATCGGCGTAGGCGGTGACGATTCCGTCGCGTACCTCGTCGGGGAGCGAGTTCAGCGTGGCCGGGTCGATGGTGGCCGCGGCCTGCGACGCATCGTCGGCGGATGCTCCAGCTCCGGCGAACACGCCGACGAGGTTCTCGGTGAGACGCGTCGTGAACAGCGTGCCGAACACCGCGGTGCCGAGGGAGGCACCGACTTCACGGAAGTAGTTGTTCGTGCTCGTCGCCGTCCCGATCTCGTTCGACGGCACCGCGTTCTGCACGACCAGCACCACGACCTGCATGATGAGTCCGAGCCCGGCGCCGAAGACGAACAGGAACACGCAGATCAGCCAGATCGGCGTCGATGCCGAGAGTGTCGTCATCGAGACCATCGCGATGCCGGTGAGGATCGTGCCGACGATCGGGTACATCTTGTACTTGCCGGTCTTCGAGATCGCGATACCGGAGAAGATCGACGTACCGATCAGACCGACCATCATCGGGATCATCAGCAGACCGGATTCTGCGGCCGAGGTGCCCGAGGACATCTGCAGGAACGTCGGCACGAAGCCGATCGCGGCGAACATGCCGATGCCGAGCACGAGGCCGATCGCAGTGGCGTTGACGAAGATCGGGTTGCGGAACAGGCTCAGCGGAATGATCGGGTCCTGCACCCGAGACTCGGTGATGAGGAACGCGGTGACGGCGACGATGAGGCCGGCGCCCCACGACCAGGTAGCCATCGACGCCCAGCCGAACTCCTTGTCTCCGCCGAAGTCGGTGAAGAAGATGAGGCAGGTGGTGGCGATCGAGAGGAAGATCACGCCGAAGATGTCGATCGGCTTCTCGGCCTTCTTCGACGGCAGCTTGAGCGCCACGACGGCGATGATGAACGCGGCGATGCCGACCGGGATGTTGATGTAGAACGCCCACTGCCACGTCATGTGGTCGACGAAGAAGCCACCCAGCAACGGTCCGGCGACGGCCGACAGACCGAACACGGCACCCAGCGGCCCCATGTACTTGCCGCGCTCGTTCGCGGGCACGATGTCGGCGATGATGGCCTGCGACAGGATGATCAGTCCGCCACCGCCGAGGCCCTGCAGGGCGCGGAAGACAACGAACATCCAGAAGTCGGTCGCGAAGGCGCAACCGACCGAGGCGAGCGTGAACAACGCGATGGCGACGAGGAACAGGTTCCGGCGTCCGAGCACGTCGCCGAACTTGCCGTAGATCGGCATCACGATGGTCGTCGCGAGCAGATACGCCGTGGTGATCCAGACCTGATGATCGACGCCGCCGAGTTCGCCGACGATGGTCGGCATGGCGGTCGACACGATCGTCTGGTCGAGACTCGACAGCAGCATCCCGGCGATGAGGGCGCTGAAGATGATCCAGATGCGGCGCTTGGTGAGCAGGAACGGCGCATCCTGGGTGACGGTGGCGGTCATTCGGTTTCCTTCGACAGAGCAGGGGTGGATGAAGCGGCGGATGCCCCGGCGAACGCGGCACGGGCGACGGCGAGGCGTCGTCCGACGATCTCGTCGACGGACTCGGTGGAATGGTGGGTGAGGATCTGGTCGACGGCCATGCGGATCAGCGCGCCTGTCATGTGCACGACCACTTCGGCGCGCAGCGCGGCATCGTCTCCCTCACGGCGCAGGATGAGCGCGACGTCGCGGCGCTCGTTCTCGGCGAGACGGTCGAAGGCACCACGCAGCAGTCGAGGCTCATGCTCGATCACGGACATCAGCGCGGGGGCGTCCGACAGTGGGTCGACGAGAGTCCATCGGCGCAGCATGACCGCGACGAAGTCGTCGAGCAGGTCGCCATCACTCGCCACGAACTCGTCGTCGAGCGCGAGCAGGCGCGGGTCGATCTCGGTGAAGCCGAACACCGCGTTCTCTTTGCTCTCGAAGTAGTTGAAGAACGTTCGGCGCGAGACCCCCGCCTCGGCGCACACATCCTCGACGGTGAAGCCTGAGAATCCGTGCTCGACCGTGAGGCGTCGGGCGATGTCGGTCAGCGAACGGATCGTCTCGCGCTTGCGAAGATCTCGGAGCGAACCTGCACTTTCGGTCATGAAGTACAATATTGCACTCTCAAGCTTGGAGTGCACTGTGAGCCCGCTGTCCGACGCTCGAGTCACGCGTTCACGGCAGCGGCAGAATACTGGCACACTGAGGCGCAGGGAGGGGTTCCATGGCATCGCGCGCGCACTCTGCAGAGGTCGATCACGAGGTGAAGGCTCGGCGACCGTGGCGGCGCACGAAGATCGTGGTCGGGATCGGACTGGCCGTCGTGGCCGTCATCGCACTGATCGGATCGATCACGCCCTGGCCGTCAGCGATGCTCATCAGAGCGGTGTTCACCAAGGGCGGCAATGAGACCGCGGCCGAGATGGACAAGCACGTCCCCGACACCGAACTCACCGAGAACCTCGACGTGGCGTACGGCGACGCGGGTGTCGACACCACCATGGACGTCTTCACACCGGCATCCGCCACCGGGCCCCTGCCCACGATCGTCTGGATCCACGGCGGCGCCTGGATCTCGGGTGAGAAGGAGAACGTCGACCCGTACCTGCGCATCCTGGCCGGCGAGGGGTACACCACGATCGGGGTCAACTACACGATCGGCCCGGAGGGCGTGTACCCGCTGGCCGTGCACCAGCTCAACGACGCGCTCGCGTACATCGACGAGCACGCCGAAGAACTGGGCGTCGACCCGACCCAGATCGTGCTCGCCGGGGATTCGGCCGGAGCGCAGCTCGCCAGTCAGATGGCGACGCTGATCACGAGCCCCGACTATGCGTCGATCATGGACATCACGCCCGCCATCGGCGCGGACCAGCTCGCGGCCACGGTCCTGAACTGCGGCGTCTACGACCTCGGCGCTCTCGCCGAACTCGACGGTGTCGTCGGATGGGGCTTCAAATCGGCGATGTGGGCCTACTCGGGCACCAAGACGTGGGCGGAGGATGCCACGGGCGCCACCATGTCGACCGTCGACTGGGTCACCGCCGACTTCCCCACCACGTACATCTCGGGCGGCAACGGCGACGGCCTCACCTGGCTGCAGTCGATCCCGATGGCGCAGCGGCTGGAAGAGCTGGGCGTCGACGTGACCACCCAGTTCTGGCCGGCCCCGCACGAGCCGGAGCTGCCGCACGAGTACCAGTTCCACCTCGACATGCCCGATGCGCGCACCGCGCTGCAGAAGACGATCGACTTCCTGAACGCGCACACCACGCGCTGATTCGGCTCCCGTTTCGCCGGCCCGGGCCCGACCCCATCAGGCGTCAGCTCATGGTGTCGAGGATGGCCACGAGGTCGTCGAACGTCGTGAGCGGATTGAGGATCGCGAAGCGCGTGTTCGGGCGGCCGCCGTGCGAACTCGGCACCACGAACGCGCGCTGCGCGTCGAGCAGCGCGGCGGACCAGCGCTCGTAGTCGGCGCGCTCCCAGCCGTCGCGTTCGAACACGACCACGGACAGTTGCGGGTCACGCACGAGGCGCAGTTCGGGTCGGCGCGCGATCTCGTCGGCGATGCGGTGCGTCAGGGCGATGGTCGCGCTCACGGCGTCGCGGTACGCCGCCACGCCGTAGGTGGCGAGGGAGAACCACATCGGCAGGCCGCGCGGGCGACGCGTGAGCTGAATCGAATAGTCCGACGGGCTGAACTCCGCGGCGTCGGTGAGAGTGTCGAGGTACTCGGCGTGCTGCGTGTGCGCGCGGCGGCCCGCAGCGGGGTCGCGGTAGATCAGGGCGCAGCAGTCGAACGGCGCGAACAGCCACTTGTGCGGATCGACGATGACCGAGTCCGCACGCTCGACGCCGGCGAAGATGTGCCGGGCCTCGGGCGCCAGCATCGCGGTGAGCCCGTAGGCGCCGTCGATGTGCAGCCAGAAGTCGAACTCGTCCTTGAGCGCCGCGATCGCGGCGATGTCGTCGACGATGCCGAAGTTGGTCGAGCCGGCGGTGGCGACCACCGCGCAGATCTCGTCGCCGTGCTCGGCGAGCGCCGCGCGCACGGCGTCAGCACGCAGCACACCGTCGTCGCCCGCGGGCACGAGCAGCACGTCGGCATCCATCACGCGCGCCGCCGACTTGTTCGAGGAGTGCGCCTCGACGCTGCACACGATCTTCCAGCGCCGCGGGAGCTCCTTGCCCGCCTCGAGCAGCCGCGCCTTCGCCGCCTCACGCGCCGCGACGAGAGCCGACAGGTTGCCGATCGTGCCGCCCTGCACGAACACGCCGCCCGCGGTCTCGGGCAGTCCGAACTCGCGCGCGAGGAAGGCGAGCACCTCGTTCTCGGCGTGCACGGCGCCCGCGCCCTCGAGCCAGCTGCCGCCGTAGAGGCCCGATGCCGACACGACGAGGTCGAACGCGATCGCCGCCATGGTCGGCGCGGTGGGGATGAACGACAGGTACAGCGGATGGCTCGTGGTGAGGCACGCCGGTGCGAGCACGTGCTCGAACAGGCTGAGCGCCCGCGATGCGCCCAGACCCGAGTCGGTGATGGTGGCGCCGATCAGACGGTTCAGCTCGGCCTCGGACTGCGGCTTGTCGAGCGGAACGTCGGCCGCCAGCATGCGCCGGCGGGAGTAGTCGAGCACGGCGTCGACGATCGCGGTCGACTCGGGTGAGGCCGCGTGCATGCGGGAAGCATCCATGATGCGCTGTTCCTTAGTTTCTCGAAGACGGGGAGGAGTGTCGGGGGGACGAGGTGTCCGGGATGTCGAGTGCGACGGCGAGCGCGCGCCGCGCGAGGTCGGCGCGATCGTGCGGCGCCCACTTGACCAGCGAATGGGCGTTCATGCCGTCGACCATGGCCAGCAGCAGCCAGGCCGCGGTGTCGGTGCGCGAGGCGACCAGCTCGCCTGCGGCCACGGCTCGGGCCAGATGCGCCTCGATGGCGCTCTGCCACTGGTCCATCTCGGTGCGCACGCGGGCGGCGAGCGGTTCGTTGCGGGCGCCCAGCGCCCAGGCCTGCACCCACACGAGAGTGACGTCGTCGCGATCGCCGTCGAGCAGCGTCTCGACCATGTGGAACAGGTTCTCGCGCGCGCCGGCGTCGGGGTCGAAGTCGGCCATCACCTCGTCGCGCTCTGCCGCCACGATCTCACCGAAGACATCGGCGAGGAACGTGTCCATTCCCGGGCGATAGTGCACGACCAGTGCAGGAGCGACACCCACGCGGTTCGCCACGGCGCGCACCGTGAGTGCCTCGAGACCGCTCTCGCGGGCCAGGCCGATGGCACCGTCGAGGATCGAGCGATCGCGCTGCTCGGGCGACATGCGCCGGGTGCCGGTGGGTCTTGACGTCGTGTTCATCACGGGTTACCGTAGCACTTGTTGATCGCATGTTCAACAAGTTTCTCACCCCTCGAGGAGACATCGATGGCCTGGCGAATGCCCGCGGAGACCGCGCCCCACGAGCGCATCTGGATGGCGTTCCCCGCCGAAGGCCAGACCCTCGGCGACAGCGACACGGATCGCGAGGAGGGGTACGCGACATGGACCGCGGTCGCGCATGCCGCGGCCGAGTTCGTGCCGGTCACGATGGTGGTCGACCCGACCGAGATCGCACGGGCCCGGCGCATGCTGGGCGGGGCGATCGACATCGTCGAGGCCCCGGTTGACGAGTTCTGGATGCGGGATTCCGGACCCACGTTCGTGGTCGACGACGAGCGACCCGGCGTCCTCGGCGCCGTCGACTGGATCTTCAACGGCTGGGGTGCACCCGACTGGGCCGAGTGGCGCAAGGCCGCGCAGCACGCCCGTGTGGTCGCCGGAGCCGTCGGGGCCGAGGTGGTGAGCTCGACGCTCGTGAACGAGGGCGGCGGCATCCACGTCGACGGTGAAGGCACCGTCCTGCTGACCGAGACCGTGCAGCTCGACCCGCGCCGCAACCCCTTCGCCGATCGACAGCGCGTCGAGGCCGAGATGAGCCGCACGCTGGGCACGACGAAAGCGGTGTGGCTGCCGCGCGGCCTCACCCGGGACTACGACGACTTCGGCACCAAGGGACACGTCGACATCGTGGCGACGATCCCCTCCCCCGGGCGCCTGCTGCTGCACGAGCAGCGGGATGCCGCCCACCCCGACCACGCCGTCACCCGAGACCTGCGGGCCCTCCTGGAGCAGCAGACCGATGCCGCGGGCCGCCGCTTCGAGGTGCTGCCGCTGCCTGCGCCGGCCACGCTGCGCGACCACGAGGGGTTCGTCGACTGGAGCTACGTGAACCACCTCGTCACCAACGGCGGCGTCATCGCGTGCGGCTTCGGCGAGGAGAAGGCCGACGCCGAGGCTCGCGAGATCCTCGCGCAGGCGTATCCCGGACGCCGCGTCGTCACCGTCGATGCCCGCCCGCTGTTCGACCGCGGCGGCGGCGTGCACTGCATCACGCAGCAGCAGCCGGCGCTGACCTGACCGCCCCGGTCGTTGAGCGCCCTTCGTCTCGCTTCGCTCGCTCAGGAACCGGCTTCTGAGCGGAGCGCCAGCGACGAGACGAAGGACGCCAGCGAAACGAAACGCCCCACCCCCGAAGGACCAGCTCATGTTCGACGTCACCGAAGCCACGATCGCCGACCTGCGCCATGCGCTCGAGACCGGCGCCGCGACCGCGCTCGACCTCGTCGCCGCGTATCGCGCGCGCATCGCCGCCTATGACGGCCCCGACACCTCGACCGCACTCAATGCGGTCGTCGTCGCGAATCCCGAGGCCGAGCGCGAGGCGGCCGAATCCGACGCCCGGCGGGGGCGCGGTGAGACGCGGGGTCCGCTGGACGGCATCCCGTACACGGCCAAGGACAGCTATCTCGTGCGGGGTCTCACCGCGGCGGCCGGCAGCCCCGCGTTCGCTGATCTCGTGGCGCAGCACGACGCGTTCACGATCGAGCGGCTGCGCGCGGCCGGAGCCATCTGCCTGGGACTCACCAACATGCCGCCGATGGCGAACGGCGGTATGCAGCGCGGTGTCTACGGCCGCGCCGAAAGTCCGTACTCCGCGGAGTGGCTGACCGCGCCCTTCGCGTCGGGTTCGTCGAACGGATCGGGCACTGCGACCGCGGCGAGCTTCGCGGCCTTCGGCCTCGGCGAGGAGACCTGGTCGAGCGGGCGCGGCCCGGCGACGAACAACGCACTGTGCGCGTACACCCCCTCGCGCGGCGTGATCTCGGTGCGCGGAAACTGGCCGCTCGTACCCACGATGGACGTGGTCGTGCCGCACACACGCTCGATGGCCGACCTGCTCGATGTGCTCGACGTGATCGTCGCGGACGACACCGAGATGCGCGGCGATTTCTGGCGCGCGCAGCCGTGGATCGCGCTTCCGCAGGCGTCGGCGGTGCGGCCGGACTCGTACCCGTCGCTGGCAGTCGACGCGTCGCTCGTCGGAGCGCGGATCGGGATTCCGCGGATGTACATCAACGCCGACCCGGCTGCCGGGACGTCGGCGAACCCGGGGATCGGCGGCCCGACCGGACAGCGGATCGAGACGCGCGCGTCGATCGTGACGAGGTGGGAGGCGGCCAGGCACGACCTGGAAGCCGCCGGTGCGACCGTTGTCGAGGTCGACTTCCCCGTGGTGTCGAACTACGAGGGCGACCGCCCGGGCGCGCCGACCATCGCAACCCGCGGTCTCGTCTCGCCGGAGTTCCTGCGGCGCGAGATCGTCGACCTGTCGGCGTGGGCCTGGGAGGACTTCTTGCAGGCGAACGGTGATCCGGCGCTGCACTCGCTGGCCGCGGTCGACGGCGCCACGATCTTCCCGCACCCGGCGGGCGCACTGCCGGATCGGTACACCGGCTTCGACGACGACATCGCCGAGTATCCGGAGTGGGTGCGCGCGCACCCCGGGGCGGCCTTCACGGACATGCCGGAACTCGCCGAGGGACTCCGAGGCCTCGAGGAGACCCGGCGCCGCGACCTCGAGGACTGGATGAACGAGCTCGAGCTCGACGCGGTGGTGTTCCCCGCGGTCGCTGACGTCGGCCCGGCGGACATGGACGTGAACGCGGCATCCGCCGACCTCGGCTGGCGCAACGGCGTGTGGATCGCGAACGGCAACCTGACTGTCCGGCACCTGGGCATCCCGACGGTCACGGTGCCGATGGGGTTGATGAGCGACACCGGCATGCCGATCGGGCTCACCTTCGCCGGTCGCGCGTACGACGACACGGCCCTGCTGCAGCTCGCGGCCGCGTTCGAGGCGGCCGGAGCGCCCGGCGAGCGTCGCACGCCGCCCCCGCGGACCCCGGCGCTCTGACCGCGGTGGCGGTCCGCCACGTACGCGGTCAGGACGTCACGCCGGCCGGTGTCAGTGCGTCCAGGTGTGCACGGGCTCGCCCGCCTGCGCGCGCTCGAGGTAATCGGTGAGCATGCCGCGCAGCGCATCGGCCCGTGAAGCGCCGGAGCGCTCGCGTGCCGCCACGTTCTCTCGCTGCCAGACGGCGCCGTTACGCCCGGTGAGGCATCGCTGCTCGATGATGCCGAGGTACCGATCGCGGACCTCCCGATCGACCCCGAACGCGTCCAACCCCTCGGCCGCCGCGGGCAGCAACCGTCGAAGCACCAGCTCACTCGGGCTGATCCAGCCGACCTCCGGCCAGTACAACCGCGACTCGATGCCACCGCGTGCAGCGGCCTGCAGGTTCTCGGCCGCGGCGTCGAAGGTCATCTGCGTCCAGATCGGGCGGTCCGCCTCGGCGAGGCTGCGCACGAGGCCGTAGTAGAACGCGGCATCCGCCACCACGTCGACGACGCTGGGACCCGCCGGCAACACGCGGTTCTCGAGGCGCAGGTGCGCGGTGCCGCTCCCGGCGTCATAGATCGGGCGGTTCCAGCGGTAGACCGTGCCGTTGTGCATGCGCAACTCGGCGAGTTCCGGCGCACGCCCTTCGTCCAACGCGTCGAAGGGATCCTCGTCCGAACTCACGGGCAGCAGCGCAGGGAAGTATCGCGAATTCTCCTCGAAGAGGTCGAAAATCGACGTCACCCATCGCTCGCCGAACCAGACGCGGGGGCGCACGCCCTGATTCTTCAGCTCCTGCGGACGGGTGTCGGTGGCCTGCTCGAACATCGGGATGCGCGTCTCATGCCACAGCGCCTTGCCCGCGAAGAACGGCGAGTTCGCTGCCAGCGCCACCTGCACGCCGGCGATCGCCTGGGCGGCGTTCCAGTAGGGGGCAAACGACTCGGGTGCGACCTGCAGGTGCAATTGCACCGAGGTGCAGGCCGCCTCAGGCAGGATCGTGTCGCAGACCATGGCGAGCTGCTCGCGGGGGCGATCATCGCTCAGCGCGACCCCGTCGAGATGAAGCTCGATGTCCTCGCCGCGGGCCGAAAGGATCTGCTGACCCAGCAGGCTGTACCGCGGATCGGCCGAGAACCAGCGCTCGGTGAAATGCGTCTCGTCGAGTGTCGGCAGCATGCCGATCATGGCCAGGCCGCTGCCCGCCGACCGCGCCCGACGGTCGGCGACCTCGAGAGCACCGCGCACCACGGTCTCGAGTTCCCGAAGATGCCCGCGCCCGATCGGCCGCGGTGCGACATTGATCTCGACGTTGAAGCGCGCGAGCTCCGTCTGGAACGCCGGCGACGCGATCGCGTCGAGCACCGCGTCATTCCTGCGCGCCGGTGCGCCCTGCTCGTCGACGAGATTCAGCTCGATCTCCAAGCCGAGCTGCGAGTCCGGGGCATCGACGGGCGCGAACCTGCCGTCCGCGAGCATAGACGCCAGGGCGTCGAGGCATCGCTCGGTCTTGG
This sequence comes from Microbacterium sp. PI-SA-G, assembly GCF_057215335.1. NCBI lineage: Bacteria > Bacillati > Actinomycetota > Actinomycetes > Micrococcales > Microbacteriaceae > Microbacterium > Microbacterium sp. PI-SA-G. Next base: position 3,051,441 of record NZ_CM170103.1, on the reverse strand, counting down.
CTCGGAACTGCGTGCGGTCCTGGCGCGTGAACGTCTGCGCCTCGATGCTGTCACCCATATGCCGACGGTATCGACCGGGTGCCTGTCCGTCGAGGAAGCGTCCCCATATTTCATCATCGTGACGACCGACACGTTGGTGATATGTTGTGTGCATGAGCACTGAGAACGAGCGCGCACTGGAGTCCGGCGTCGTCACCGACCTCTCCGGAAAGATGACGTACGGCTCCTACCTGTCGCTCGATCAGCTGCTGACGGCGCAGAATCCCGTCAGCGTTCCCGAGCACCACGACGAGCTGCTGTTCATCATCCAGCACCAGACCACGGAGCTCTGGCTCAAGCAGCTGCTGCACGAACTGTCGTCGGCCCGCGAACTGCTCGCCAGCGACGACCTCCGCGAAGCGCTCAAACGGGTCGCGCGCGTGAAGAAGATCCAGGACGTGATGACGCAGCAGTGGGCGATCCTGGCCACGCTCACCCCCACCGAATACGCGCAGTTCCGCGGCACCCTCGGCAATTCCTCGGGCTTCCAGTCGGTGCAGTATCGCGCGGTCGAGTTCGCCCTGGGCAACAAGAACGAGAAGATGCTGAGCGTCTTCCGCGACCACCCGGCGAACCTCGCGCTGCTCACCGCCGAGTGGGAGAAGCCCACGCTCTACGACGAATTCCTGCGCTACGCCTCGCGTCGCGGGCTGCCGGTGCCGGCCGAGATCCTCGATCGTGATGTGCGCGAGCCCTATCGCGAGACGCCGGAGCTCGTGCCCGCGATCCGCGAGATCTACCAGAACCATCAGGCGCACTGGGACCTGTACGAGGCGTGCGAAGACCTCGTCGACCTCGAGGACAACTTCCAGTTCTGGCGGTTCCGTCACCTCAAGACCGTCGCCCGCACGATCGGCGTGAAGGTAGGCACCGGCGGCTCCAGCGGCGTCGGATTCCTGCAGCGCGCGCTCGATCTCACCTTCTTCCCGGAGCTGTACACCGTGCGCACGGAGATCGGCGGCTGATGCACGCCGTCACGCTCTTCGACGGCGAGACGTGGCGCGAGGGCGTCGCGGAGCTCGTCGACGGAGGTGTGCGCGTCCGCACCGACATCTCCCGCGCAGGGCTCCCCCGCCTCGACGGCGTCGTGTGCGGCGGATTCACCGACCACCACGTGCATCTGCAGCTCGTCGACCACACCCTTCTCGCGGGTTCGACGCTCGGTCGCGTGGTCGATCTGGGCGCGAATCCCGTCGTGGCAGCGCGGCTCGCCGTTCACAACTCAGCAGAAACGTCGCCGAACCCGGCGCATCAGGCCGGTTCCGGCCCCCTCGCGCGAAGTTCTGCTGAGTTGCGTACGCGCCCCCGCGTGCACATCGAGTTGGCGGGCGCGTTCCTCACGCCTCCGGGCGGATATCCGTCGGACCGGGAGTGGGCGCCCGAGGGTGCGGTGCGCGAGATTGCAGACGCGGATGCCGCCGCCCTCGCCGTTGCGGAGATGGCGGATGCCGGGGCGAGCCGCATCAAGATCGCGAGCAACGCGCACGCCGGCCCCGTGTTCGACGACGGTCTGTTCCGCGCGATCGTCGAGCTCGCGGCGGCCCGCGGCCTGCCGGTCGTCGCTCACGCGGAAGGCCGCGGCGAAGCCCAGCGCGCGGCCCGACTCGGCGCTCGCGCTCTGGCCCACGCCCCCTTCACGGAACGGCTCGACGACGACGAGATCGCCGGGCAGGCGGCATCCGTCACCTGGATCTCGACCCTGGCGATCCACGCCGACGCCGACCTCACCGTCGCCCTGCACAACGTCCGGCGCTTCCATGCCGCCGGCGGCACGGTGCTCTACGGCACGGACATGGGCAACGGACCGACGCCGGTCGGGCTGAACGCCGCCGAGATCACCGCGCTCCGCCGGGCCGGACTCGACGACACCGCCCTGCTGCGCGCCCTCGCCCCGGTCGACGTATGCGACCCGGCATCCGTCGTCCTGTTCTTCCCCGGCCGGACGCCCGCGACCGCCGATCCCCTGCACGCCCGCCCCCTCACCGCCGACGACCTGAAGGTGTGACATGACCGACCTGCTCACCCGTGCCCGCGAGCTCGACGCCGCCGATCCGCTGCACGCGCACCTCGACGCCTTCGCCGACGCCCCGGGCGTCGAGGCGTACCTCGACGGCAACTCGCTGGGCCGACCGCTGCGCGACATCCCCGAGAAGATCGCAGAGTTCGTCCGCCACGACTGGGGCACCCGACTGATCCGCTCGTGGGACGAGCAGTGGATGGCGCTGCCGATGGAGCTGGGCGACCGCATCGGTCGCATCGCGCTCGGAGCCGCGAAGGGGCAGACCGTCGTCGCCGACTCGACCAGCGTCCTGATCTACAAGCTCTTGCGCGCGGCGCTGCGCCCGAACCCCGACGAGCGCACCGAGCGCGCCGGTCGCACCGAGATCGTGATGGAGGCGGGCAATTTCCCCACCGACCGCTTCCTGGTCGAGGGCGTCGCGGCCGAGACCGGCACGACCGTCCGCTGGCTGCACCCCGATCCGGTGCGCGGCGTCACGGTCGACGATGTCGCGGCGGTCGTCTCCGACCGCACGGCGCTGGTCTCGCTCAGCCACGTCGACTACCGCTCCGGCGCCCTCGCAGACATGCGCGCGATCACCGAGGTCGCGCATGCGGCTGGCGCGCTGATGATGTGGGACCTGTGCCATTCGGCCGGTGTGGTGCCGATGCAGCTCGATGCCTGGGGCGTCGACATGGCCGTCGGATGCACGTACAAGTACCTCAACGGCGGACCGGGCTCGCCCGCGTTCGCGTACCTGCGCCGCGGCCTGCAGGGCGTGCTGCGTCAGCCGATCCAGGGCTGGTGGAGCGCTGCCGACATCTTCGCGATGGGACCGGAGTACGTGCCGGCCGACGACATCCGTCAGCTGCTCAGCGGCACGCCGCCGGTGACCTCCATGCTCGCGATGCAGGGGATGCTCGACCTGATCGACGATGCCTCGATCGACGCCGTGCGCGCGAAGTCGGTGTCGCTGACCGACCTCGCCGTGCAGGCGTACGACGAGGTGCTCGCCCCGCTCGACGTCCGACTGCTGAGCCCGCGCGACGCCGCCCTGCGCGGCGGGCACGTCACGATCGGCCACCCGGACTTCCGCGCGGTGACCGCGCAGCTGTGGGACCGCGGGATCATCCCGGACTTCCGCTTTCCCGACGGTATCCGCCTGGGGCTGTCACCGCTGAGCACCTCGCACGTCGAGACCGTGACGGGCGTGCTCGCCATCCGCGAGGCGCTGGAGTCCGGTGGCAACTGAGCGAGCCGCTGAGCCCGACGGGCACCGTGCCGCAGTGCTCGACGACATCGATGCGCGACCCGGGAGCACTGCCTCGCTGCTGCGGACGCTGATCGGGGTCTATCTGCGGCCCCTCGGCGGGTGGATCTCGGCGGCCGACCTCGTCGCGCTGGCCCGAGACCTCGGCATCCCGACCGCGCAGGCGCGCACCGGCATCACCCGACTGAAGCAGAAAGGCATGCTGCTCGCCGACCGCGACGGTATGGCCGGCTACCGCCTGAACCCGGCGGCGGTGCCGATGCTGGAACGCGGAGACCGCCGCATCTTCGAGATGCGCGAGATGGACGACGATGACCCGTGGTGCCTCGTGTCGTTCTCGATCCCGGAGAGCGCGCGGAGCGTCCGCCACCAGCTGCGTCGCCGCCTGATGTGGATCGGTGCGGGCACGGTCTCCCCCGCGCTGTGGATCTGCCCCGGGCACCTGCAGGACGAGGTACACGACATCGTCGACGACCTCGATGCCCGGCCGTGGGTCACACTGTTCCAGGCGTCGGCGCCGGTGCCGCCGGGTTCGCTGGTCGAGGCCGCCGCGCAGTGGTGGGACCTCGAGGCGCTGCGCGCCGAGCACCTTGCGTTTCAGGAGTCTCTGACCGCGCTGCCCGACGAGCCCTTCGCCGCCTACGTGCAGCTCATCGATCGCTGGCGGGTGCTGCCCTACACCGACCCCGGTCTGCCGCCCTCGATGCTGCCCGCCGATTGGCCCGGCCGACGCAGCTTCGACGAGTTCGCGCGGCTCTCGGCGGCGCTGGCCGAGCCCGCCCTCGCGCACGTGCGCTCGGTCACGCAGCGCTGACTCACGCAGCTCTGATTCAACCCCCGAAACGCGCCGTCGTCGCCCGCACCACCAGCCGCGTGGGCAGCGTCACATGCATCTGCTCCAGCGGCTGCCCGGCCAGCAGGGTGAACACCATCTCGGCGGCGACACCGCCGAGCCGACGCATCGGCTGTTGGATCGTCGTCAACGGCAGCGCCCGCCGCGAGGCCTCGGGCACGTCGTCGAAGCCGATCACCGAGAGGTCCTCGGGTACGCGCAGCCCGAGCTCGTGTGCGACGTCGATCACGGCGATCGCCGACAGGTCGTTCGCCGCGAACACCGCTGTCGGCCGCACCGGTCCGGCCAGCAGCAGCCGCGCCGAGTCGCGGGTGGTCTCGAGCTCGTAGCGTCCGACGCCGATGAGCGACGGGTCGATCGGGATACCGGCATCCGACAGCGCGCGCCGATAGCCGGCGTCTCGCAGTCCCGCGGAGCGCAGATCCGGGCGACCCGCCAGGAAGCCGATCCGGCGGTGGCCGAGTTCGATGAGATGCCGGGTGGCGGTGAGCGCCCCGCCGAAGCTGTCCGACTCGACGGTGGGCAGGTCGGCGCGCCCGGTGTGCGGATCGATCGCGACGACGGGGATCTCGGTGCTGGCGCTGACGACGGTCGGTGTGACCATGATCGCCGCGTCGATCAGGGTGCCCGAGAGCCGGCTCAACGAGCGCCGCTCCCACCCTTCCGCGGCACCGTGGCGTGACCCGCTGTAGGCGAGGAGATCGACAGCGGTGTCGTGCACGGCGGCGCCGACGCCCTTGAGGATCTCGGCGCTGAACGGCTCGAAGTCCGCCAGAAGCACCCCGATCACCCCGGTGCGGCGCGCCCGCATGCTGCTGGCCACCAGGCTCGACTCGTAGCCGAGCTCCTTCACCGCGTCGAGCACCCGGCGCACCGTGGCATCCGCGATCCCGTACCGCCCGTTGACGGCTTTCGAGACGGTCGACACCGAGACGCCGGCCGCCTTCGCGACGTCGTGGATCGTGGTTCTCCCGCTCATGATCGCTCAGCGTAGCCCGCGCGGAGCGCCACATGGAAACTGTTTTCGAAAACGTTTGACGACGCCGTGAAACCGCATGAGACTGCATCCCATCGCGGTCTCACCTGCCGCGGACGCCCGCATCGTCGCGGCGCGCAAACTCTCGATGAGGAGAACGATCACATGAACAGCAGAAGGCTCCCTCTCGCCACCGCGGCCGCGATCACCGCCGTCGGTGCACTCGCACTCAGCGGCTGTGCGGCCGGCACCGCCGACGACGGCGGCTCGTCCGCCATGACCCTCTGGCACAACTCCACCACCGGTCCCGGCGTGGAGTTCTGGGAGCAGACGGTCGCCGACTTCGAAGAGGAGAACCCCGGCGTCACGATCGACGTGCAGTCCATCCAGAACGAAGATCTCGACGGCAAGCTGCAGACCGCACTGAACTCGGGCGACGCCCCCGACATCTTCCTGCAGCGCGGCGGCGGCAAGATGGCGGCGATGGTCAAAGCCGGCCAGCTCAAGGACCTCACCGACGTGATCGAGGGCGCCGCCGCCGACGAGATCCCGGATGCCGCGTACTCGGCGAACAGCCTCGACGACAAGATCTACGCGATGCCCGTCGCCGTGCTCCCGGGCGGACTCTTCTACAGCCAGGACCTGTTCGACCAGGCCGGCATCACCGAGAACCCCACCACGCTCGACGAGCTCGAGGCGGCCACCGAGAAACTGAAGGCGGCCGGCATCGCCCCGGTGGCGCTCGGCGCCAAGGACGCCTGGCCCGCCGCGCACTGGTACTACTGGTTCGCGCTGCGCGAGTGCAGCTCCGACACCCTGGCCAAGGCGGCCGACGAGATGAACTTCGAGGACGAGTGCTGGGTGCGCGCGGGCGAGGACCTGCAGGCGTTCGCGGGCACCGAGCCGTTCAACGACGGCTTCCTCACCACCACCGCGCAGCAGGGTGCCGGCAGTTCGGCCGGACTCATCGCCAACCGCCAGGCGGGCATGGAGCTCATGGGCGCGTGGAATCCCGGCGTGATCGGATCCCTGACCCCCGACCAGAAGCCGCTCCCGGACCTCGCCTGGTTCCCGTTCCCCGAGGTCGAGGGCGGCGCCGGCGAGCCCGGCGCGATGATGGGCGGCGTCGATGGTTACTCCTGCTCGGTCGATGCGCCCGACGCCTGCGTCGACTTCCTCAACTACCTCGGCACGTCCGAGGTGCAGACCGCCTACTACAAGGCGTTCAACGCCCCGCCGGTCAACACCGTCGCGCAGGAGGCCGTCACCGAGCCGTACCTGCAGTCGATCCTCGAGGCCTACAACGCGGCCCCCTCGGCGTCGCAGTGGCTCGACACCGTCTACGGCCAGAACGTCGGCAATGCACTGAACGTGGCCGTGGTCACCATGCTCGCCGGACAGGGCTCGCCTGAGGACATCGTCAAGGCCGTCCAGGATGCCGCGGCGAAGGCGTGAGGCGAGCGCCCGGCTGGAAGTGATCCTTCTGGCCGGGCCCGCCCTGCTCGTCTTCCTCGCCTTCGTCATCTTCCCGGTGCTGATGGCCGCGTACTACGGCTTCTTCAGCTGGCAGGGATACGGCGCACCGACCGACTTCGTCGGCCTGAAGAACTATCTGACGATCCTGCAGGATCCGCTGTTCCATGACGCACTCGCGCACAACGGGTTCATCCTGGTGATGTCGCTGGTGCTGCAGGGCCCGGCCGCGATCCTGCTGGCGCTGCTGCTGAATCGGCGGATGCGGGGGCAGTCGCTCATCCGCGTGCTGATCTTCGTCCCGTACGTCATCTCCGAGGTCGTCGTCGGCACCGGCTGGAGCCTGATGCTGCAGACCAGCGGCGCGTTCAACGCGCTGCTGACGAACATGGGGCTCGGGTTCCTGGCGACCGACTGGCTGTCGAACCCCGACATCGCCATCTGGACGCTGATGGTCATCATCACATGGAAGTACGTCGGCTTCGCCGTCATCCTCTTCCTCGCCGGTCTTCAGGGCATCCCGGAAGAGCTGCACGAGGCCGCGGCGATCGACGGCGCCTCGTACTGGCAGATCCAGTGGCGCATCACCCTGCCGCTGCTCGCGCCGACGCTGCGGATCTGGGCGTTCCTGTCGATCATCGGGTCGCTGCAGCTGTTCGACCTGGTCTACATCATCTGGGGCCAGTACATCGCCTCGACCGCCGGCACCTCGACCATGGCGACGTACATGGTGTCGGAGGGGCGCAACGCCGGCAACTTCGGCTACGGCAACGCCGTCGCCGTGGTGCTGTTCGTCGTCTCGCTCGTCGTGGCGCTGATCTACCAGCGCGCGGTGCTGCGTCGCGACACCGACGGCGCGCTCACCGGTGCAGCCGGGACCGGCGCCTCAGGAATCAGGAAGAGGAAGACACGATGACCGCCACCTCGGTACTCGTCACGCAGCGACGCGGACGATCCACCAGAGCACCCCTCCCCTGGGCCAACCCCGTGGTGTACTTCGTCGCGCTGATCGCGGTCGGGCTCATGCTCGCTCCAATCGCGTACATCATCATCGGCGGCTTCCGCACGAACGCCCAGATCACCACCGATCCCTCCGGGCTGCCGCAGCCGTGGGTGTTCTCGAACTACCTCGACGTGATCGCTGGGGGCGTATTCTGGCGGCAGGTGCTGAACTCCACCGTCGTCGCCCTCGCCACCACAGCGGGCGCAGTCGCACTCGGCCTGATGGCGGCGTACGTGCTCGCGCGGTACCGCTTCGCCGGACGCGGAGTGCTCTACGCGTTCTTCGCGGCAGGGCTGATGTTCCCGCTGACGGTCGCCATCACCCCGCTGTACATCGTGGTGCGCAACCTCGGCCTGATGAACTCGCTCGGCGGCGTCATCCTGCCCCAGATCGCGTTCGCACTGCCGACGACGATCATCATCCTGGTGCCGTTCCTGCGGGCCATCCCCGACGAGATCCAGGAGGCCGCGTTCATCGACGGATGCAGCCGCATCGGCTTCTTCTGGCGGATGGTGCTGCCGCTGTCACTCCCCGGGGTGATCACGACCGGCATCCTCGCGTTCATCGGCAGCTGGAACGGCTACCTGCTGCCGCTGTTCGTGCTCAACGACGCCGCCGCGTTCACCCTCCCCCTGGGCGTGCAGTCCTTCGCATCGCAGTACTCCGTCGACACCGCGAAGGTGCTCGCGTTCACGTCACTGTCGATGATCCCGGCGCTGATCTTCTTCAGCCTGTTCGAGCGCCGCATCGTCGGCGGTCTGACCGGCGCGGTCAAGGGCTGAGCATGATCGTCGACTCACTACGGAAAGAGATGGATGTGTCGCATCCCACCCCCCGCCCCCGCTTCTCGGACCGCGTCGAGGCTCTGCTCGCGCAGATGACGCTCGAGGAGAAACAGGCCCAGCTCGTGGGCTTCTGGGTCGATCAGGGCGATGAGGTCGTCGCGCCGATGTCGGGCGAGAAGAAGACCTCGACTCGCTATGACGAGGCGACCGCGCACGGGATCGGCCACCTCACCCGCGTCTACGGCACCCGTCCGGTCGAGCCCATCGAGCGTGCGCGCTGGCTGTGGACCGAGCAGGCGCGACTGCAGAACGAGACGCGTCTGGGCATCCCTGCGCTCGTGCACGAGGAGTGCCTGACCGGGCTCGCCGCGTGGAAGGCGGCCACGTTCCCCACTCCGTTGGCGTGGGGCGCGTCGTTCGACCCCGCGCTGGTCGAGCGCGTCGGGGCGGCGATCGGGGCGTCGATGCACAGCCTCGGCATCCACCAGGGCCTGGCGCCGGTGCTCGACGTGATCCGTGACCCGCGCTGGGGGCGCGTCGACGAGTGCATCGCCGAGGATCCGCTCGTGGTCGCCACTCTGGGCACCGCGTACGTGCGGGGCATGCAGTCGCAGGGCGTGCACGCCACGCTCAAGCACTTCGTGGGGTACTCGGCCTCGCGCGCCGGACGCAACCACGCGCCCGTGCACGCGGGAGCGCGCGAGATCGCCGACGTGCTGCTGCCGCCCTTCGAGATGGCGGTCCGCGAGGGCGGCGCCCGCAGCGTCATGAATTCGTACACCGACATCGACGGCGTGCCCGTCGCCGCCGACCCGTACTACCTCGACGAGGTACTGCGCACGCGCTGGGGATTCGACGGCGTGGTGGTGTCGGACTACTTCGCCATCGACTTCCTGCGCTCGATGCATCGGGTCGCGGCCGACCCGGCGCAGGCCGCCGCACTGGCGATCAGGGCAGGCATCGACGTGGAGCTCCCCTCGCCCGACGCGTACACGACCCTTGCCGCGCAGGTGCGCGACGGTTCGCTCGATGTCAGCCTCGTCGACCGCTCGGTGGGGCGGGTGCTCACACAGAAGGAGGATCTCGGGCTGCTGGACGCCGACTTCTCGGCTGCCCCGCCGGATGCCGTCGACCTCGACTCGCCCGCACATCGCGCACTCGCGCGCGAGCTCGCGGAGGAATCGGTCGTGCTGCTCAGCAACGACGGCGTGCTGCCGCTGGATGCCACGGCGCTCGGCCGCGTCGCGGTGATCGGGCCGAACGCCGACAGCACCGAGGCGCTGATGGGCTGCTACTCATTCGTGAACCACGTGCTCGCGCACCACCCGGGCACCCCGGCGGGCATCGCGCTGCCGACCGTGCTCGAGGCGTTGCGCGCGGAGCTCGCCGGCGTGGACGTCACACACGCGAGCGGATGCGAGGTCGAGGGCGACGACCGCAGCGGATTCGCGGCGGCGGTCGCCGAGGCCGAGGCGGCGGACGTCGTCGTGCTCGTCGTGGGAGACCGGGCCGGACTCTTCGGTCGCGGAACCGTCGGCGAGGGCAACGACGTCGACACGCTCGATCTGCCGGGCGTGCAGCGTGAGCTGGTCGAGACGGTCGTCGCCACGGGGACGCCGGTCGTGCTCGTCACGATGACCGGTCGCCCGTACGCGCTCGACTGGGCGCTGCCGCCGCGCGAGGTCGCGGTCGGAGTGACGGCCGGGATCGGCGCGGTGAACTCTCCGGCTGCTGCTCCTGCTGCTCGCGCGTCGGGTTCTGGCTCTTCGGGTGGGCGCGTTCCCGCGGCCGTGCTGCAGACGTTCTTCCCGGGCGAAGAGGGCGGCCCCGCGCTGGCCGGGCTGCTCACCGGACGCGTGGCGCCCTCAGGTCGTCTGCCGGTGTCGCTGCCGCGGTCGGCCGGCGCGCAGCCCTACTCGTACCTGCATGCCGTGCTCGGAGGACGCGCCGACGTCACCAGCGTCGACCCCACCCCCACGCGGCCCTTCGGCTTCGGCCTCGGATACACCACCTTCGCGCACAGTGATCTGCGGACGCAGGCGACGGTCGCAGCGGACGGATCGTTCCGCGTGAGCGTCGAGGTGCGCAACACCGGCGAGACCGCAGGGACCGATGTCGTGCAGTTGTACGCCCACGACGAGCTCGCGAGCGTCGCCCGGCCTGTGGCGCAGCTGATCGGCTTCGCACGCGTGCCGTTGGCCGTGGGCGAGCGGCGGCGGGTCGAGATCGACGTTCCCACGGAGCGACTGGCGTTTACAGGGCGCGACGGGGTGCGCCGCGTCGAGCCGGGGCGCATCCGCCTGTGGGTGGGCGAGGCCTGCGACCACGAGGAGACCGTGACGGCGATCGAGGTCGTCGCGGGCGACTGACGGCGAGAGGTCAGAAACCGTCGCATCCGGGCCCGAAGATGCGGCGATCTCTGACCTCTCAGCCGCGCTAGCCGCGCTCAGCTCTCGACGGCGCCCACGAACGCGCGCACGTGCTCGCCGAGCCGCATCGTGCGCTGGTCGCGCGCGGCCTCTCGATCGAATCCGGCGTAGGCGAGTGGCGGAAGCTGCCGCACGTTCGCGGAGCATCCGAAGTTCGCGCACACGAGCGTGCCGACCGTGTCGCCCTTGCGTCCGGCCGGTCCGGCTTTGCGCGCGGTGAAGAGCTGCACGTCGTTGCGGAGCGTGACGTCTTCGCACCAGGTGCACTGCGCGCGGGCGATCACGCGCTGCTCGGCCTGCTGCAGCAGGATGCCGACCAGCCGATCGCCGAGCTCGGTGACGACGTAGGCACGGCGCGGCGCCTTGGGGTCGGACCAGCCGAGGTAGTCGAGGCGTGAGAAGTCGATGTCGGCGAAGTCTGCGGGAAGACGCAGGTCGGCGACCTCTTTGCGGGAGGCGTTGAGGAAGGAGGCGCGGATGGCGCGCTCGTCGATGGGACGCATGAGAGGAGTGCTTTCGAACGGGCTCGATCAGACGATCGAGAGAGGAGGAAGGAGAGAAGGTATGACGGATCACCGGGGACGGAAATCCGCCTCCGGCCGGTCGTCAGCCTCTGCCACCGGCGCAGAACGCGCCCGTGACTCCCCTCTGCGCCTGACCGGCGCTCCTCAAGATCAGCACCCCGAGAGACTACACCCGCCACGTGGGGGCCGTCCCGGTCGCGCGGGTCTCTGTCGGGCGGGAGCGCGACCTCAGACGCGCTCGCCCCCGATCCACGTCTCCGCGACGCGCACCTCGGCGATCTCCTCATCCGGCACCGTGAACACGTCGCGCTCGAGCACCGCGAAGCTGCCGTCGAAGCCTGGCCGCAGCACGCCCACACCCTCGAGCGGCGACAGCAGCCGCGCCCGACCGGTGTACAGCATCAGAGCCTGCGGCACGGTGATCGCGGCCTCGGGACCGAAGTCGATGCCGTTGTAGGTGCGGCGGCGCACCGCGGCCTCGACCGAGAGCATCACGTCGTCGGCGCCGCTCCACGCGGTGGCCGGCCGGTCCGACGACAGCGCGAGCGGTTCGAGCCCCGCGTACAGGCGTGCGATCGGATAGGCGTCCGTCACCTGCTCGGCGCGCAGCGCCTTCTCGTACCCGTCGTACTCGGCGAAGAAGAAGACCGTGTGGGTCGCGATCCCGAACACCATGCGCGCATCGCGGAGCCGGACGAGGTAGTCGTCGCTGATGATCGTGGCGTGCTCGATGCGCACGGAGGGGATGCCGTCGAGCCAGGGCTCCGCGTCTTCGAACAGCTCGACCACGCGATCGAGCGCCTGGTCGCCCATGGCGTGCACCGCGAGCTGCACGCCGTTGCGTCGCGCCCAGTCGCCCGCCGCCAACACGTCGGCGTCGTCGACGAGCCGCAGTCCGTGGTCGCACGATTCGGGGTACGGCTCGTGCACCCACGCGGTGCGGTTGGAGTACGCGCCGTCGAGGACGACTTTCACTCCTCCGATGCGGATCTGCCCTTCGCGATCGCCGGGGGCGAGGTCGGCGAGCGGTTCGGCCGGATCCCATCCGGGGTACAGCGCGACGCGGGTGCGGAGTCCGCGCTCGACCGCCGCGCGGAAGGTGCGAAGCGGGTCGTCGATGCGCGTCGACAGCAGATCGCACACGGCGACGATGCCGCGCGAGGCGAGCTCCTCGCCCAGTCCGACGAGGGCGGCAATCTGCTCGTCACGCGAGGGCGAAGGGATGAACGCGGCCACCTCGCCCACGGCGGCGATCTCGGTCAGCACGCCGTTCGGCCGCCCGTCGGCATCACGCTCAAAGCGGGCACCGTCGGGGTCGGGCGTCTCTGCCGTGATGCCGGCGATCTGGAGGGCACGCGTGTTGCAGACCGCGGAGTGCGCGTCGCAGCGCCACACGAGCACCGGGCGTTCAGTGCTGACCCGGTCGAGGTCGGCGGCCGTCGGCATCTGCCGTCCCGGGAACTTGGTGTCATCGAACCCTCGTCCGAGCACCCAGGAGTCGTCGTCAGCGAGCCCGTCGGCGTGGGCACGCAGCACCGCCACGAGATCGTCGACCGAGGTGACGGCGGGCGGAAAGCATTCCGCGGCCGCGCCGGTGCCCGCGATCAGAGCCGGATGCGTGTGGCTGTCGATCAGCCCGGGAAGCACGGTGCGCCCGCCGAGATCGATGGAGACGGCGTCGAGCGCGGCCGGCGCCTCTGCGGCATCCCCCACCCAGTCGACCACGCCGTCGGTCACCCGGAACGCCGAGGCGAACGTCGTCTCGGACTCCCCTGTGAACACCTTCGCGTTCGTGAACAGACTGCTGCTCGTCATCCCACTCCTCAGATCGTGCGCCAGGTGAAGCGTCCGCTCAGCAGCGTCGCCGCCACCGGCATCTCGCGCAGCTCGTCGCGATCGGCCGCGTACGGGTCGCCGTCACTGATGACCAGGTCGGCGGGCTGGCCGACCGCCAGAGACGTGCGCACCGATGCGGCCAGCGCGACGTCGAGGGGCAGCCGCTGCTCGGGATGCCAGGCGTCGCGGTCTCCACGGCTGCGGGCGGTCGCGGCGCCGAGCGAGATCCACGGGTCGAGCGGTGCGACAGGGGCGTCCGATCCCAGGCGCAGTGCCGCTCCGGCGCGGTGCAGAGAGCCGAACGCGAAGGCGCGTCCGGTGCGCCCGGCCCAGTGGTGGTCGGCGACGTCGCGGTCGTCCATGGCGTGCTCGGGCTGCACGCTGGCGATCAGTCCGAGGCGGGCGAAACGGGCGAAGTCGTCTTCGCGCACGAGCTGCGCGTGCTCGATCACGCCGCGCATGTCGAGGTGCTCGAAGGTGTCGAGCACCTCGGTGTTGGCGCGGTCGCCGATCGCGTGCACCGCCGCCTCGATCCCCGCACCTCTGGCGAGGGTGAGCAGGCGCCGCAGTTCCTCGATCGGCACGCTCTCGAGGCCGCAGGCGTGTGGGTGCGAGGGGTCCATGCTCGGATACGGGTCCCAGCACCAGGCGGTGCGCGTGTTGAGCGACCCGTCGACCACGACCTTGAGGCGTCCGAATTCGACCAGGCCGCGCACGTCGATGATCTCGCCGGTACGCAGGCCCTGGGCGATCGCGGCGTCGAGCCGGTCGGGCCACACGGCGATGTCGACGCGCAGCGCGTCGAGTCCCTGCGCGATGCGCTGCGGCCACTCGGTGACGTTGTCGGTGCTCTCGTATTCGACCACGCCGACCACACCCCGGGCGGCCGCGGCGTTCGCCGCGTCCTGGTAGGCCGACAGCGGCAGGTCCCCGGCCTCGTCGAACGCGTGCATGAGCTCGATCCACGGTCCCTCGCGCAGCAGCCCCGTCTCGTCGAGCTGCAGACCGAAGCGCGCTTCGGCCGCACGGTTCATCCATCCGCAGTGCAGGTCGCCGCTCACGAGCACGACGGGGATGTCACTGATCGCGGCGTCGAGCGCCGCGAGTGAGGTCGGCTCGGGCCAGAGTCCGTCGCGGAATCCGTAGCCCATCAGCATGCCGTTCACGAGCGGCCACCCGTTGGCGCGTGCACGCACGACCACGTCGAGCACGTCGGCGGCGCTGTGCGTCTCGGTCAGATCCATCCGGCGACGACCGATCACGTGCTGCGTGAAGTGCACATGCGCGTCCCACAGCCCCGGTCCGATCCAGCGCCCGCCGCCGTCGACGCTCTCGCCCTCGGCCGGGGTCGTGCCGGCCGGCGCGATCTGCGCGATCAATCCGTCGCGCACGACGAGGTCGATGGGTGCACCGCCGTCATAGGGGCGGACGTTCTGCAGGGTGAGGGCGCTCATGGGGCTCCGGTCAGGCGACGGGGACGGGGTGAGTGGTGAAGCCGAACAGATCCTTGGGATCCTCGGGCGTCGCGACCAGGTCGATCTCGCGGCCGAGGTCGGTGCCCTCGACGCTCGCGCGCAGGTGCCGCAGCGCCGAGAAGTCCTCGATGGCGAATCCGACCGAGTCGAAGATGGTGACCTGCTCGGGCGAGGTGCGCCCGGGAGCGATCTGGTTCAAAACGCGCCAGAGCTCGGTCACCGGGAAGTCGGCGGCGACGTTCTGGATCTCGCCCTCGACACGGGTCTGCGGCGTGTACTCGACGAACACCGGACCGCGCTCGAGGATGCGCGGGTCGAGCTCGGTCTTGCCGGGGCAGTCGCCGCCGATCGTGTTGATGTGCATGCCGGGGGCGACATCCGCATCGGTGAGCACCTGCGCGACCGCCTTGTCGGCGGTGCAGGTGGTGACGATGTCGGCTCCCCGCGCTGCCTCGGATGCCGAGGAGCACACCGTCACGTCGAAGCCGCGCGGCGCGAGGTTGCGCACCAGCTTGGCGGACGCCCCCTCGTCGACGTCGAAGATCCGGAGGGTGCGGATGCCGAGCACCGCGCGGAACGCCAGCGCCTGGAACTCCGCCTGGCTGCCGGCACCGATCATCGCCATCACCTGCGAGTCGGGGCGGGCGAGCGCCCGCGCCACCATCGCCGAGGTGGCCGCCGTCCGCAGCGCCGTGAGCACCGTCATCTCGGCGAGGAACACGGGGTAGCCGTTGTGCACGTCGGCGAGTACGCCGAACGCCGTCACGGTCTGGAACCCGCGCCCCGGGTTGAACGGGTGTCCGTTGACGTACTTGAACGCGTACAGGTCGGGGTCGCTGATCGGCATCAGCTCGATCACGCCGAACGGGGTGTGGTTGGCCACCCGCTCGCTCTTGTCGAAGGACTCCCAGCGCCGGAAGTCCTCTTCGATCGTGTCGGCCATCTCGGCCATGATCCGCTCCGCACCGTGCCGCGCGATCCAGGTCACCATGTCGGCGACACCCACGAACGCGGTCATGCGCCCTGCTCTCTTCCGTGCACACGGGCCATGCGGGCCGCCAGTGCGGGGTTGCGGTACGGGCCCGGCTCGCCGAGCGCCTCGATCACACGGTTGACGATCTCGACCGGCTTGTCCTGACTCATCTTCTCTTTCGCCTCGAATCGGTCGACCCGCAGCCGGAAGCCGACCGTGCCGTGCACGATGCGCTCGGCGTAGGCGGTGTTCTCCAGGGTCTGGTGCATCAGGTAGGGCTCGGGCAGCGCGTTCTCGAAGTGCGCCACCAGCCGGTCGAGCACGCGCAGGTTCTCGTCGTCCGACAGGAGCTCGGGGGTGCCGTGTAAGTGCGCGACCGCGAAGTTCCAGGTGGGCACCGCCGGCGAGGTGTCGTACCAGCTCGGCGAGACGTAGCCCTGCGGTCCGTAGACGATGACCATCACCTCGTGCGCGCCGAGCTCGTGCAGACGTTCGTCCGGTCGGCCGACGTGGCTGACGAGCACGATGCCCTCGGCATCCTCTTCGAGCAGCAGCGGATAGTGCGAGGCGACGAGTCCCTTGCCGGGCACGAAGCTGATGATCGTGCCCCACGGGTTCTCGCGCACGAGCGCGCGGACGGCCTCGACGTCGTCGAGGGCGTAGTCGGGGGTGTGCCTCATGCGTGTCTCCAGGTGATCTCGGCCGTGGCGAGCACGACGTCGGCGTCGTCGAGCGCGGTGACGAGGGTGCGATCGCCCTGCGACCGACCGTACAGGCGCACCGTGCGGTCCACCAGCACGGGGGCGATCGCGCGCACGTCGAGCGTCGCGACCGGGCGATCGGGAGCGTGACGGCGGGCTGCGTCCATCAGCAGGATGCGGGTGAGCGGGCCGTGCACGAGCAGGTCGGGCAGCCCCTCGACGTCGCGCGCCCAGGCCCGGTCGTAGTGGATCAGGTGCGTGTTGAACGTCAGCGCCGAGAAGCGGAACAGCTGCCGCGCGTCGAGCACGAACTCCTCGCTCCAGTCGGCGTCGGTCGCGGCATCCGGGTCGGTGCGCGGGGGCCGCGGCGCAGCATCCGGATCCGCCGCCTCCGCCGCCTCGAGGAACACGTCGTGCCAGACGCTGCGGATCGCGACCTCGCCGTCGACCGCGTACTCGCGCTCCACGTCGACGAACATCAGGCGTCCACGCGAGCCGTTCTTCTCGACGACCTCGCCGAGGCGCGTGGTCTGGGTGACCTCGTCGCCCAGATGCAGCGGGCGCAGGAACTCGGTCGTCTCCCCCGCGTACATGCGGCGGGGCAGGTCGATCTCGGGAATCACGCCGTCGCGCGCCGGGGTGCCGTCGGGTCGCAGATCGGCGAGCGGCACGGCGAAGGGGAATAGCACGCCCTCCCACGCGGCGGGCAGCTCGGCGCGGTCGCGGAGTGCCGTCTCGCCGGCGGCGAAGGTGCCGCGGTACGCCTCGACGGTCGCGGCACGCACGGTCTCGCGGCGCACCACGCTCACGGCAGCACGCCGTCGGCCCGCAGCGCCGCGATGCGCTCGGCGTCGTAGCCGGCGAGGTCGGCGAGCACCTGATCCGCGTGCTCGCTGAGCCGGTTGGCCACCCGCCCGGGGTTCGCGGGGGTGGCCGAGAGTTTGATCGGCTGGCCGAACATGCGCAGCACGCCGAGGTCGCCGTAGTCGGCCGACACGATCATGTCGCGCTCGGCGGTGCCGGGGTCGTCGACCACCTCGGCGATCGTCTTCACCGCGGTCAGCGGCACGACGTCGCCGGCCAACTCCTCGAGCTCGGCCTTGGTGCGGTCGGCGAGCCAGGCCGCGACGATCGGCTTGACGCGGCGGTCGTAGACCTCGGCGTCGAACCGCTTGCGCATGGTGTCGATCTCGGGGTCGGCCTTGTGCTCGGGGGTGCCGAACAGGTCGCAGCTCGCGTTCCAGAGCTTGTCGGTGTACGCGCCGAAGAACACCTGCCCGTCGGCGCAGTCGAACAGCTCGTAGGGGCGCACCCAGGCGTGCTCGTTGCCCGCCGGGGTCGCCACCTTTCCGGTGACGGTGTAGTCGACCACGGCGGTCTCGGTCAGGGCCAGGATGCTGTCGACCTGCGCGACGTCGACCAGCTGGCCTTCGCCCGTGGCCTCGGCGTGGCGGAGCGCTGCCAGGGTTCCGATCACGGCGAACAGCGTCGCCGAGACGTCGCCGATCGTGACGCCCACGCGCACCGGCGGCTGATCGGGGTAGCCGTTCATCGACCACAGGCCGCCCGCCGCCTGCGCGGTGTTGTCGAACGCGGGGCGTCGGGTGCGCGATCCGGTGTGCCCGTAGCCCGAGATCGCGACGTACACGAGCGTCGGGTTGATCTCGTGCAGCACGTCGTAGCCGACGCCGAGCTTGGACATCGTGCCGGGGCGGAAGTTCTCGACGAGCACGTCGGCCGAGCGCACGAGGTCCTTCAGCACCTCGACGCCGGCGGGGTTCGACAGGTCGAGTCCGACGCCGAGCTTGCCACGGTTGTACTGCGCGTAATAGGCGCTGAACTCCTCGTCGCCGTGGGTGAGGTACGGCGGAAACCCGCGTGACACGTCGGGGTCGCGCGGGTTCTCGATCTTGATCACGGTCGCGCCGAGATCGGCGAGCATCTGGGCGGCGTAGGGACCGGCGAGCACGCGCGAGAGGTCGAGCACCGTGATTCCGGCGAGCGCGCCCGGAGCGGGAAGGGAGAAGTCGGTCATGAGGTCGCCTCCAGTGCGGTGTCGGGCCTGCGGATGTCTGACGTGTCGAGTCCGGCGGCGATCAGGGCGCGTGCCACGGCCGACGGCGCGCGGATGCCGCGCACGCGCGAGAGCCATTCGGTCGTCGCCGCGAGGGCCCCGAGGTCGAGTCCGGTCTCGATTCCGAGCCCGTGCAGCATCCACACCAGGTCCTCTGTCGCGAGGTTACCGGTCGCGCCCTTCGCGTACGGGCAGCGACCCAGTCCGCCGACCGAGGCGTCGAACTCGGCGACGCCCAGGCGCAGGGCCGCGTGCACGTTCGCGAGCGACTGGCCGTAGGTGTCGTGCAGGTGCAGGGCGAGGGAATCGAGGGGGATGCCGGCGGCCAGCGTCTCGCTGACGACGCGGCTCGTGAGTCCGGGGGTGGCCACGCCGATCGTGTCGCCGAGCGCGATCGTGTGCGCGCCGGCCGCGTGCAGGTCGGCGGCCGCCGAGGTCACGGCGGCGATGTCGACCTGGCCCTCCCAGGGGTCTCCGAAGGCCATCGACACGTACCCGCGCACCGGGATGCCCTGCGCGGTGGCCGCCGCGATCACGTCGACGGCGCGGTCGATCGCCCCGCGTCGGGTGTTGTTGAGATTCGCCTTCGCGAACGACTCGGTCGCGCTGACCACGACGGCGACCTCGCGCACCCCGACCTCGACAGCGCGTTCGAGTCCCCGCAGGTTCGGCACCAGGGCGACGGCGCGAGCGCCCGCGGGCACCTCGACGTCGGCGAACACCTCGGCGGCGTCGGCGAGCTGCGGCACCCATGTCGCGGGCACGAAGCTCGAGATCTCGAGGTCGCGGGATCCCGCGGCATACAGCCGGCGGCAGAGCTCCGCCTTGACCGCGGCGGGGATGATGTCGGTCTCGGCCTGCAGTCCGTCACGCGGCGCCACCTCGTACACGGTGACGCGGGCGGGCAGCCCCGGTTCGCGCTCGACGCGCGGGCGCGGAGCGGCGGTCACGACGCGCTGCTCTCGGCGCGGAGTGCGGCCAGCACCTCGCGGGCGTACTCCACGCGGATGCGGCGCTCGGCGACGATGCGGCGGGCGACCTCGCCGATCTCGTCGACCTCGGCGCCGGCACTCGCGGCGACGGTGCGGGCGTGCAGGGTCATGTGTCCGCGCTGGATGCCCTCCGCGGCGAGCGCCCGGCACGCCGCGAGGTTCTGCGCGAGTCCGACCGAGGCGATGATGCTGGCGAGTTCGCGGGCGGTGTCGATGCCCAGCAGTCGCACCGCGGCCTGGGCGGTGGGGTGTGCGCGGGTCGCTCCCCCGACCAGGCCGACCGCGAGCGGGACCTCGAGCGTGCCGACCAGGTTGCCGTCGGCATCCTTCTCGAACTGCGACAGGGCGGTGTATCCGCCGGCGCGGGCCGCGTGCGAGTGGCATCCCGATTCGACCGCCCGGGTGTCGTTGCCGGTGGCGAGCACGACCGCGCTGATGCCGTTCATGATGCCCTTGTTGTGCGTGGCGGCGCGGTAGGCGTCGGCCTCGGCGAAGGCGCTGGCCGCGACGATGTCGTCGACGACCTGCGCGCCGCCGAGCATCTCGGCGTCGAACACCGCGCGGGCGCGGGTCAGTCGCAGCTCGGCCTTATTGGTGAGGATGCGCAGCAGGGTGCGGGAGCCGGCGACCTCGGCGATGCGCGGGGCGATGGCCTCAGCCATGGTGTTCACCGCATTGGCGCCCATGGCGTCGCGCACGTCGACGTGCAGGTGCACGATGACCTGCACCCCGGCGCGGGTCGGCAGCACGCGCACCGAGATGTCGAACGCCCCGCCGCCGAACGAGACGAGCACGGGGTCCTGCTCGTTCGCGAGCGCGAGCAGTTCGTCCTTCGCCTCGAGCAGCGCGAAGCGGGTGCCGTGCGGGTCGATCGCGTCGAGCACCTGGATCTGCGCGATCATCACGTCGCCCGTGTACGAGGTGGTGAAGCCGCCCAGGCCGCGGGCCATGCGGGCGGCGTTCGAGGCGGCGGCGACAACGCTCGGCTCCTCGGTGGCCATCGGCACCAGACGGTCGACGCCGTCGATGCGGAAGTTCGTGGCGACGCCCACCGGGATCGCGATCAGACCGACGACGTTCTCGATCATGTGGTCGGCCTGCGCGAGCGAGAGCCCGGCCGCGGGCTGCAGGGCGTCGAGGTCGCCCGCGCCGAGTCCCGCTCCGTCTGCCACCAGAGAGAGGCGCTTCTCGGGGGTGTGGTCGCGCAGACCGGGGATTCGGCTGTTGATCGGCATCGGCGGCCTTCCTGACGGGCGGTCGCCGGATCCTCGGCACCGCGGTTCTTCGAATGACACTAGAAGCGGCATCCGCTCGCGGCGATGGACGGATCACTCAGCGAACCGGCAACGGTGTATGTGATTGACACATCCGCTCGACGTCCTCCATGCTCGACACTGAAGGCACCCCCGCTCTGCCCCGCGCCCCCGACCGCCGAAGGAGCTCTCATGAGCCGCGCATCCGACGCGATCGCCACACTGCTCGATGCCGCACACGACAGCGACCTCGTCGGGCCCACCGCGGTCGGCGACGCGCTCGCCCAGCTGGGCGCGGCCGAGGCGGATGCCGCGGAGATCGCCGAGCGCGTGCACCGCGCCCAGCGCGAGATCGCACGGCTGCGGCGCCGCGAACATGAACTCTCGGCCCTGTTCTCGAGCGCCCGCGAGCTGGCCGAGCTGCGCGACAGCGACGCCGTGCTCGCCCGGCTGGTGCAGCGCGCACACGAGATGATGGGCGTCGACCTGGCCTACCTCTCGGAGTTCGACCCCGACACCCGAGAGCTGCGGGTGCGCGAGACGAGTGGTTCGGTGAGCGCCTCGTTCCAGACGCTGCGCGTGCCGCCGGGGCGCGGACTCGCCAGCGTCGTCGTCGAGTCGCGGATGCCGCACTGGGTCGCCGACTACTCGGAGTACGCGAGGGAGCGGCACGACTCGGGCATCGACGACGCCGTGTCGTCCGAGGGGCTGGTGTCGCTGCTCGGCGTGCCGATGGTGACCTCCGACGACGTGCTCGGCGTGCTGTTCGTCGCGAACCGCGAGGCGCGCAGCTTCACCCCCGACCAGGTCGCGCTGCTCACCGCGGTCGCCGATCACGCCTCGATCATCCTGCAGACCACGCAGACGATGCGCGACCTGCAGGAGTCCGAAGACGAGAGCCGCACGAACCTCGCGAACCTCACCGCGCACCTCGTCGAGCGCGACCGCGCCAACACCGTGCACCAGGAGCTCGTGCAGGCCGTGCTCGCCGGCGGCGGATTCGGCCCCGTCGCCGAGACCCTGGCGTCGGCGCTCGGTCGGGCTGTCGCCATCATCGACGCGCAGGAGCACATCATCGCCGCCGCCGGTCTGCCGCTGGCGCCGGGGATGCTGACGCTGCAGCAGCCGGTGCGCGATGCGATCGCCGAGAGCCGTCGTTCGGGCTACTGCGTCACCGTGCCGGGCGCGGGGGTGCGGGCGGTCGCCGCACTGTCGGCGGGCAGTCGCCACTTCGGCGCGCTGCTGCTCGGTGACGGCGACTTCGAGCTGGGCGCCGTGGACCTGCGCACGATCGAGCGCGCGGCGCAGGTCGGCGCGCTGCTGGAGCTGCAGCAGGAGGCGGCATCCGGAGCCGATCTGCGCATCCGCAGCGAGCTCGTCGCCGATCTGCTCGACGACGTGCCCGAGCGGCGCAGCGACGTCGAACGGCGTGCCCGGCGACTGGGCGTCGACCTGACCGTGCTCGACTCGCTGATCCTGCTGGCCGTGCCGGGCGATCAGCAGACCACCGTGCTGCGCGAACTGAGCCGCCAGCTCGACGACCGCTCGCTCGTCGGCGAGTACCGCGGCTTCGTCGTGGCGGTGCACAGCGCCGAACGCGGGGCCGTCGACACCGAGCGGCTGCGCCGACGGGTGGCATCGGCGATCCAGCATCCCGTCTCGGTCGTCGTTCCGCGGCCCGCCTCGGGCGCGCTGCCCGAGGCGTTCCAGACGGCGATGCGCACCGCCCGACTCATCGCCGCGCTCGAGATCTCCGACATCACCGCGCAGGTCGACGACTTCCTGCCGTACTCGGCGATCCTCGACACCGACGTGCGGGCGCTCAGCGCGTTCCTGCGCGACACGATCGGCGCCGTGCGCGAGTACGACCGCGAGCGCGGGGCCGATCTGCTCGGCACGCTGCGCGCGTTCGTGCGGCACAACGGCAGCCCCACGCGCACGGCTCGCGCGTTGAACTTCCATACCAACACGATCCTGCAGCGCCTCGACCGGCTCGACCAGGTGCTCGGCGCATCGTGGCGCGACGACGAGCGGATGTTCCGCATCGGCATCGCGGTGCGGCTCGACGAATTGCGTGATCGGCTGCAGATGCGGTGAGGGGTGGCGGGCCCCGCGCCCGGTAGCCTCGCACGGTGACCACCACGACCCGCGCGTACTCGGCTCGCGCCGCAGAGTACGTCGAGCTTCTCGGATCGATGGCGTCGGTGCATCCGTCCGACCGCCAGATCGTCGAGACCTGGGCGGCCGACATCGACGGAGATGTCCTCGACGCCGGCTGCGGCCCCGGGCACTGGACGAGTCATCTGAACGGACTCGGGCTCGGACTCGACGCCCGCGGGATCGACCTCGTCCCGTCGTTCATCGATCATGCTCGGTCTGCGTATCCCGGGATCCGCTTCGACCTCGGGAGCATCGACGACATCGACGCCGACGACGGATCCCTCGGGGGCGTGCTGGCATGGTTCTCGACGATCCACCACGACCCGGACGGGATTCTGGTGCCGTTCGCGGAGTTCGCGCGCGTGCTGCGGCCGGGCGGCCGACTTCTGCTCGGGTTCTTCAGCGGCTCGGAGATCGAGCCCTTCGACCACGCCGTGACGCGGGCCTACCGGTGGCCGGCGGAGCGGCTTCGCGAACTTCTGGACGCGGTGGGATTCGAGGTTCAGGAAACGTATCTGCGCGAGGCGCGGGGGCAGCGTCCGGTGGGCGCGATCATCTGCGAGCGCCGGCTGGGGCTCGGCGAGGGGTGACCCGGGCGCCTGCGGGGGTGCGGTGCCACTCTGTCTGCACGAGCGAAGGCCTTCGGGAAGTTGTTCACAGATTGCGAGGATTTATTGCGTGAACTGGGCTTATCTGCTCTGAATGTCGATGGCCCCGAGTTGACTGAGGGGTATGAACAGCCCCGCAGACATCGTCGATCAGGCCGCCTCCGGCCTGCGCGATCTGCTGTCCTCAGACGCGGTGGCACTGCTTCCCGACGCCGACAAGATGCAGCTTCTGCGCGCACTGGGCGAGGTGCAGCGGGCGACCGAGGCGCTGATCGTCGAGACCGTCGCGTCGGTCGACGAGCGGCGCGCCGGATCAGGCACGGTCACGTTCTGCTCGCAGTTCGGACGCGGGTCGGTGGGCGAGCTGCTCGAGCGCGCGCTGCGGACCGATGCCGCTGGGGCCGGGCGCGTTGTGAAGGCCGCGAAGCTCATGCGCCGCGACACCGAGATCACCACCGGGGCACCACTGCCCGCGCGCTGGCCGCAGTTGCGCGGCGCGCTCCTCGACGGAGTGATCGGCGTGGCAGGACTGCTGGCGGCGACGTGGCCGATCGAGCGCGCGGGCTCGCGCATCGGCACCGCGGATCGGCTGCGGGCCGACGCTGACCTGGCCGGATTCGCCCGCGGGTGCGCGGGGGCTGATGCTGATGCCGATGCTGCGGACACCGCGCCCCCGGCCACCCCCGAAGACTTGCGCCTGCTCGCCCAGGCGATTGCCGCGTACCTCGATGCCGACGGCGCTGCACCGACCGAAGAGCGCGCCATGAAGGCGCGCGGCGTCGTGCTCGGGCGCGCGAAGGACGGCGTGATCCCGATCCGCGGCACCCTGCTGCCCGAAGTGGCCGCGCAGTTGCAGCGCATCTGGGACGCGTACCTGAATCCAAAGGTCAACGGTCCACCGCTGCCCGGCGTGCGCTTCGCCCCGTCGAGTCGTGAAGACCAGGGTCGCGACGATCAGTGGCGCGATGACGAGGCTCTCGACGACGGCACCTTGCCCAGCGACAACCCCGGCGGCATGGTCGACACGCGCTCCCGGTCGCAGAAGCAGCACGATGCTCTCGCCGCCGCACTCGGTATCGCTGCCCGGCACGACGAGATGCCGCGCCTCGGTGGCGCCGCCCCCACGGTCGTGGTGTCCGTCACGGCCGAGGACTACGCGACCGGCCGCGGGTGGGCGCGCGTCGAGGGTGTCGACGCGCTCGTCTCGGTCGCCACGGCCCGGCACACCGCCTGCGGCGGCACGGTGCAGCGCGTGCTCTTCGATCCGGAAGGCCGCATCATCGGCATCGGTGCGACCGAACGCATCTTCACCGTGCATCAGCGCCGAGCGATCGCCCTCCGCGACCGCGAGTGTCTGATTCCCGGATGCCACGTGCCCGCGTCGTGGTGCGAGATCCACCACGTGCAGGAGTATGCCCGCGGCGGGCCGACCAGCACCGACAACGGCATCGCGCTCTGCTGGCACCACCATCGCACGCTGGAGACCAGCGGGTGGGAGATCCGCATGCACAACGGCGCGCCCGAGGTGCGTGGTCCGGCGTGGTGGGACCCTCTGCGCCGTTGGCGCGCTCCGCGGCCCCGCGTGCACATGCCGCTGCAGGCATGACAGGTCGAGCTCATGCGCTGTCAGTGCGCGCACCCGTCATGCCACCATGGCGTCATGTCGCCTTTTGAGCCTCTCCCGCCGACGCCCACGCGTCCGCCAGACTTCGCCGACGACTTCGCGGACGGACCGAACCCCGCGCTGTGGGTCGCGCACTATCTCCCGCAGTGGTCCACGCCGGAGCGGTCCGCGGCGCGGATCGAGCCCGGCGTCGACGGCATCCATCTCCGCATCGACGAGGCCCAGCCAGACTGGCGGCCCGAAGACGCGCCGTTGCGAGTTTCGAACCTGCAGACGGGCGTCTTCTCGGGCCCTATCGGGTCGACTCGCGGCACGCACCGCCACCGCCCCGACGGACTCGTCGTGCGCACTCCTACGCCCACGCGCTTGCTGTTCGCTCCATCATCCGGACGCTTCGACATCACCGTCTCCGCCAGCACAGACGAGGGATGCATGACTGCAGCGTGGCTCGTGGGGACCGAGCATCGCTCCACCGACGAATCCGGCGAGATCTGCGTGTTCGAGATAGACGCGGAAGCGATCCGCGACAGCAGCACCACCGCCCGCGCGGGCATCAAAGCACATCATGATCCTCGCCTGGTCGACGACATGAGTGAGGTGACGACTCCCCTCGGCGCGTCGCGCCCCCACACCTGGACGGTGATCTGGGGCGAAGGAGAGACGATCATCGGGTGCGAAGGGAGCGTGGTGCGGCGTATCGCCCAGGCCCCCGATTATTCTCTCTTCCTGATGATCGACCTCTTCGAGCTGCGACGCACCGGCGGCGGTTACCCGAAACGGGCGTCCGTGCATGAGGTGCGCGGCTGGGAGGGATCCGTCCCCACCACTTGACTCCTCACTTGCTTTTTGCAAGTATCACCGCATGAGCCTCTTCATCACGTGCCCCGTCGCGGACGTCGAACGCGCGACCGCCTTCTACACGGCCCTCGGCTGGACCCTCAACACCGAGATGTCGGACCACAACGTCTCCTGCTTCGCGATCGCGCCCGAGCAATACGTCATGCTCGGCAGCCGCGAGATGTACGCCAGCGTCGGCGGCGTCGACGAGCTGATCGGCGGACCCGACACGCCCTCGAAGGTCACCGTGTCGTTCGACCTCGCCAGCCGGGAAGCAGTTGACGCGCTGGTGGAGCGCGCCGAGGCGGCCGGAGGCAGGATCGGCGACACCGACGACTACCCGTTCATGTATCAGCGCCAGTTCGACGATCCCGACGGCTACCACTACTCCCCGTTCTGGATGAAGCCGGACGACGATCAGAGCGCGTGAGCAACCTCGCTGCCGCTCTCGACATCGTGGGAGCACGGTGGGCCCTCCTCATCGTGGAACAGCTGCTCGAGGGACCGAAGAGATACGGCGACCTCCAGCGGGAGCTCGGAGCGCCGACGAACATGCTCGCGACCCGTCTGCGCGAGCTCGAAGCCGCCGGCATCCTGTCCCGCCTCCCGCTCCGGCACAACACTCGGGCCTACGCACTCACCGACCGAGGCGCGGCCCTGCGCGAGGCGATCGTCGCGCTCGGACGCTGGGGCGCGGAATAACGGTGCGGTCAGCACGACACGCAGCAGCTTGCCACTCGTGCGCGATCAACGTCCCCCGAACGCGCGCCCGCACGGGCCGCGCTCCACTCTCCCCATCGATGAATGCTCTGAACCTCTAGGCAGCGGTGCCGCCGCGTCGAGACACCGCGCAGCGCGCAGTACGGTGATGATGTGCCTCCTGGTCGCAAGTTCCCCACCGCCAAGAGGTCCGCTGCGACTGCGGCTCGGTACGCCAAGCGCAGAAAGCAACGCTTAGCTCGCGTCGACAACGACCTCACGCCCGAACAATGGGGTCGTATCCGCGAGGCGTGGGGCGGTTGCGCGTATTGCCAGGCGGCGGATGTCGCCCTGCAACGCGACTGCATCATGCCGATTTCGCGCGGTGGCCGCTACACGCTTCAGAACGTTGTTCCGGCCTGCGCGTCGTGCAACGCGAGCAAACACAATGGCGAGGTCACCGCGTGGCTTCGTCGCAAGCGGCTCGACGAGAGAACGTTCCTCGTCCGGCACGCGACGATACTCACTGCACTCGTCTCTGCAGAAGACGATCACGACCCGGCAGAAGACCACGACGACGCATGACCCGGCGGCGCAGAAATCAGGCGCAGAGGTCAGCCGCACAGGTCAGCCGCAGGTCAGGGGAAGAGATGCCCCAGCACGTACCAATCCACGTCGTCGAAGGCTCGGGTCGCGACGGCTGACGCCTCCGGAGAGACATCAGGCGCCAAGCGCGTCCACAGGGCGCGGGCGGCTGTCAGGTCCCGGGCTCGGACGAACGTCCCCATCTCGTAGATCGCGGTGTTGTATGCCACGGTGTTGGTCCCCGGAGGTGCCTCGAAAGGCGCGTAGGGGTCGATCCAGGGAATGGACGGATCCGGACGAAGGATGAGCTCCTGGGTGGGTTGGATCGCGGCGCCCAGCACGTGATTGAAGGTCATCAGCGTCGGATACGAGACGCACAGACGCTCCCCGATCGCGATCAGGTTGTCGTTCGGCGCAACGACATACGAGCGGACGCCGGCCGCGTCGGACACGACCTCGCCACGTGCGCCATCCCTTGCTCCTTGGTCCGTCACGCCGCCACCCAGAACCGCGGGTACCCCGTCTTCGATCGTGATCACCGCCGTCGTGGAGCAATCGCCCGGCCCTCCCGCAGGGATCCAGGTGCCCTTCGAGATCTCGACGTAGCCCTCCGGCACCCCGGCATCCGCCAACTCGATCTGCTCCTCCGCGTATGGCGTGGGCGTGGGCGTGGGCGACGGAGTCGACGTTCGAGTCAGATTCCCGACCCCTTGCGCTGCTGCACGAATGACGTCCGCCGTGACCGAGAGCGCAGGCACCGCAAGGGCGACAAGACCTCCGACCACGAGAGCAGACACTCCGATGGTGATCTTGGTGCGACGGTCCATATGGCCGAATATATCGGCCGGATGGATTCATCACCAGAAGCGGATGTGCGACCCGACCGCCGCGCAGTCGAACCGGAGCCACCCTCAGACCAATGCACTCAGAGTCCGAGCAGCCGCTCGTGCGCCCTCCGTCACGCCCGCCCCTTCAGGATGAGGTTCCAGTACACCCACGGCAGCACCCACCGATCCAGCAGGTACGTGAAGCGGCGTTCGCGATACAGCTTCTTCCAGAACGGGATCGACGGCGTCAGGCGACCGGAGCGGTCGAACTCCGCGAACACCGCCGTGCGCCTGGTGACAGTGAAGGGGGTCACGCTGTAGCCGTCGTAGCGAGTGTTCTTCGCGGGCTTGGTGAGCGCGTCGGCGATGACCTTCGCCTGCGGCCGCAGCGCCCCGCCCGAGCGGATCGGCGTGACCGACGTGGCGTCGCCGAGCGCCCAGACGTTGGCCCATCGACCGTGACGTAGCGTCTCGGGATCGACGTCGACGAACCCGTCCGCTCCGCTCAACCCGCTCGCGCGGATCCAGTCGGCCGCGCGCTGCGGCGGCACCGCATGCAGGAGGTCGTACCGGATGGTGGTCCACTGGCCGTCGCGCTCGACGTCGACCTCCCGCAGATCGGAGCGCACCTCGACGACCTCCGCCCCGAAGAGCGTCTCGATGCCGTACTCGTCGAGCTTGCGAGACAGCTCCGACGCCACCTCCGGGATGCCGAAGGGCGCGTCTTCGGCGGTGACGAACACCACCCGGATGCCGGACAGCAGCCCGAGGCGCTTCCACCGATCGCACGCGAGGTACATCGGCTTCTGTGAGACGCCGGCGCACGAGGCCGGCTCGGCGGGCTGCGTGAAGACGACCGTCCCGGAGCGGATGTTCTGCAGAGCGGTGGATGCTTCCTCCGCCAGGTCAAGCGTGTAGTTCGAGACCAGCGTCGGGCTGCTCTTCGCCTCTTCCAGACCCGGGACCGCGTCCCAGTGCTGCTCGATCCCGGCCGCGATGATGAGCTGCTCGTACTCGATCCGCCTGCCGGATGACAGCTCGACCATGCTCTCGTCGGGGAACACGGCAGCCACGCGATCCTGCACCCACGTCACCCCGCGCGGCGTGACCGCGGCCTGAGGGCGCACCACCGGCCGGCGATCCGCGACCCCGCCGGCGATGTGCGACTGCAGCGGCGCATACACGTGCTCGTCTCGCGGCTCGACGATCATCACGTCGTCGACCCCGCGGCGACGCAGCCGCGCGGCGATCGCGACACCGCCGTTCCCTCCGCCGATAATCAGGATCGGTCGTCCGCTTCGTGTCGAAGAGCTCGTCATGCTCCCGAGCATCCTCGAACCGCCGAATTTGCACCATCCCCTTGATTGATGGGCCGAGGAACCGCGCTTACGTCCGGTACAGCACCGGCATGGAATCCAGCAGGGTGCGCGTGTACGGATGCTGCGGCGCGTTCATGACCTGCTCGCCGGTGCCCTCCTCAACGATCTTCCCGTCGTGCATCACGGCCACGCGATGCGCGAGGTGGTGCACCACGGCGAGGTTGTGCGTGATGAAGAGGTAGGTGACGCCGGTCCGCTCCTGCAGCCGCACGAGGAGATTCAGCACCTGCGCCTGCACCGACACGTCGAGCGCGGAGGTCGGCTCGTCGAGCACGATGAACTCCGGATCCGCCGCCATGGCGCGGGCGATCGCGATGCGCTGCCGCTGTCCTCCCGAGAACTCGTGGGGGTAGCGGTTGACGGCATCAGCGGGGATGCCGACCTGCTCCAGCGACTCGTACACGCGCATGGTCCGATCGGCACTCGGCATCCCGGCGGCGACCAGCGGTTCGGCCACCGACCGTCCGATCGCGAAGCGCGGATCCAGCGAGTCGTTCGGGTCCTGGAACACCATCTGCACGCGGCGGCGGTGACGGCGCAGCGCCGATCCGCGCAGCCCGGTCACGTCTCCGCCGTCGAACTCGATGCTGCCGGAGGTCGGCTTGCGCATCAGCAGGATCGCGCGGGCCAGCGTGCTCTTGCCGGATCCCGATTCGCCGACTAGCCCGAGCGTCTCGCCGCGCCGCACGTTCAGGCTCACGTCATCCAGCGCGAGCAGGGCATTGTCGCCGTGACCGAAGCGTTGGGTGATGTTACTCACCCGCAGCACGTCATCCGGCAGCGCCTCCTCAGCCGCAGAGACCGTCGACGATGAATTCACGATGCCTCCTCCAGAACGGCCGGAACCGCGTCGAAGTCGTTGTCGGCCGGGATGACCGCCAGCGGCGAGCGCACCGGCACGGACGGCCGCGGGATGCTCTCGAGCAGCGCCCGCGTGTACGGATGCTGGGGATTCTCGAGCACGCGCTGGGTGGTGCCGGACTCCACGATCCGCCCGCGGTACATCACCGCGATCCGCTCGCACAGCTGCCCGATGACGCCGAGGTCGTGGCTGATGAACAGCACGCCCATGCCGGTCTCGTCGCGCAGCGTGCGGATCAGGTCGAGGATCTGCGCCTGCACGGTGACGTCGAGCGCGGTGGTGGGCTCATCGGCGACGAGCAGTGTCGGGTCGGCGGCCACCGCGATCGCGATCACCACCCGCTGTCGCTGCCCGCCCGAGAGCTGGTGCGGGTAGTACCGCATGCGGCGCTCCGGCTCCGGCATCCGCACCAGACGGAGGATGTCGAGGGCTTTCGCATCTGCCGCCTTCTTGTCGCCGACGCCGTGGATCCGCAGCACCTCGGCGATCTGCGCGCCGATCCGCATGCACGGATTCAGTGCCGACATCGGCTCCTGGAACACCATCGAGGCGCGCACGCCCCGCACGGTACCCCAGTCGCGTTCCGAGGCTTCCTTCATCTCGGACCCGGCCACGGTCATCGTCCGGGCGGTGACCGTGGCCGAGTCGGGCAGCAGCCCCATCATCGCCAATGCGACGCTGGACTTGCCGCTGCCCGACTCTCCGATGACGCCGACGATCTCCCCTGCGCGCACCCGGAGCGACACTCCCGTCACGGACGGCGGGGCGGTGCCGTATGCGATCGACAGGTCTTCCACGCGGAGCGCGTCAGTCATGTGTGCGACCTTCCCGGTGAGAGGTCAAGACACGCCGCGCGGAAGCATCCGCGTGCGACAAGTTCTGACCCTTCACCGCGCGAGCCCGCGCGGACCCGCGCGGTGAAGGAGCCGCGACGACTGCTCATTCGGTCAACCAGGCCGAGTCGAGCTTGTAGCGCGAGTAGAACGCGTCGGCTTCGTAGCCCTTGAGCTTGTTCGCGTCCCAGACCTCGAAGTACACGGGCACGGCGGCCGGCACGAACTCGAGCACCTGCTCGGCGGATTCCTCCGCGAGCTGAGCCACGAGGTCGTTGTACTCCTCGGGAGTCGCCGCGGCCATGGCCTGGTTCAGCAGCTCGCGCGCCTTGTCGGCGTCGGGGTTGCCGTCCCAGTGGTTGTACACGCCACCCTCGAGCAGCACGGGCTGCAGGTAGAACGCGGCCGAGGCGCGCGGGCTGCCGGGAATCGCGACCAGGTCGGTCCAGGACTCGCCCGTGGTGAAGATCGGGGCGATCTCCGACAGCGGCGTGGCCTCGAGGTTGAGCGTGATGCCCGCCTCGGCCAACTGCTGCTGCATCATCTCGTACACCGGGTGGTGCGACTGCGCCACGTCACCCATGTACGCGAGAGTGATCTCGGGGTCGGTCTGACCGGCCTCGGCCAGCAGCTTCTTGGCCTCGTCGACGTCGCGCTCGTAGTACGGCAGGTCCGAGGCGTCCGGGGCTCCGGGGTCGCCGGCCGGCGGCACGAACGAGATCCCGGCATTGCCGAGCATCGCGGTGTCGACCAGGGCCTGACGGTCCAGCGCGAGCGAGAACGCACGGCGCACGTTCACGTCGGCGAGGGGCCCGGCCTCGGGGTTGATGTAGATCGCGAGGTTCTGGCGGAACGCCGCTTCACCGAGTGTGAACCCGGCGGACTCCGCCTGACTCGCGAGGTTGCCATCGATGAACGACGCCGCCTGCACGCTCCCCTGCTGCACGGCCGCGAGCAGGGTGCTCTCGTCGGGGTAGAGCTCGAACACGACCTGGTCGAGGTTCGGCTCCTCACCCCAGTAGCTCTCGTTCTTGTCCATCGTGACGCTCACGCCCTGCGACCACTCGGTCACCTGGAAGGCGCCGGTGCCGAACGTCGTGGTCTGGCGCTCCTCTTCGGATGCCGCGCCGTACCCCTCTTCGCTGACGATGAAGAACGTCTGACGTGCCGAGACCGCATCGAGGAAGGTGCCGTCGGGCTGGCTGAAGTGGAACGTGACCTCGTGGTCGCCCGTCGCCTCGACGCTCTCCATGTTCACGAGGTAGGTGGCGTTGGTGCCGCCGTCCTTGCGCGTCTCGAACGAGTAGACGACATCCGACGCGTCGAACGGGCTGCCGTCGGCGAAGGTCACATCGTCGCGCAACTGGAAGACCCACGTGAGCTCGTCGGTCTGCTCCCATTCGGTGGCGAGCGCCGGGTTCACGGTGCCGTCGTTCTCACGAGTGAGGAGGGTGTCGTAGGCGATCGAGTTGATCACCTCGGCCGCGATCGCGGAGGCGACCATCGGGTCGACGCCGCCGGCGGAAGGCTCGGCGGGAACGCCCCATGTCAGGGTGCCGCCGGCGACGGGCTCGCCGTCGGCGACGGTGCCGGTGGTCTCCCCCGTGCCTGTTCCGCATCCGGTGAGTACCAGGGCGCCGGCCATGATGACCGCCGCGCCCGCAAGATATGACCTCTTCATCGCTGACTCTTCTCTGTGTGGGTGGTGCCTCGGGTCGTGCTCTCTGTGGTGAGGGTCGTGCTGGTCGTGCTGGTCGTACCGTTTTTCGGGGCGCGTCGTCCGCCACCACGGCCGAGCGAGAACGCGGGCTCCCGCCGGGGCGCGAGCCAGTCCTGCAATCCGTCGGCGAGCAGGTTCCACGCCGCCGACAGCAGGATGATCACCAGCGACGGCAGGATGATCAGCAGCGGCTGCATCTGCATGAAGCGCGTGAACTCGCTGATCATGCGGCCGGCCGAGGGCTCGGGAGCCTGCACGCCCTGGCCGAGGTAGCTGAGCGCCGCCTCGATCAGCACGATCTGCGACGCGACCGACGCGAACTGCACGAACAGCGGCGTGAGCACGTTCGGCAGCAGGTGCTCCGCGATGATGCGGCTGCCGCGGACTCCCGAGAGGCGGGCGGCGAGCACGAAGTCCCGGTCGCGCAGGGCGATCACCGGGGCCCGCATCACCCGGGCGAAGCCGGGAGCGAAGACCAGTCCGAGTGCCAGGATCAGCGGCCACGCGCCGTTGCCGATCACGACGCCGACCACCAGGGCCACGAGGATCGCGGGCAGGGCGAGCAGCGCGTCGACGATGCGCATGATGACGGCATCCACCCATCCGCCCACGTACCCGGCGATGAGTCCGAGCGTGGTGCCGACCACCGCGCCCAGCAGGGCTCCGGCGCCCGAGATGAGCAGGCTGGTGCGGGCGGCGAGCGCGAGGCGGGTGAACGTGTCGCGGCCGAGGTTGTCGGTGCCCAGCCAGGTGTCGCCCGAGGGCGGGCTCATCGCCGGACCGGCCGTGCCGAGCGGATCGAACGGCGGCCACAGACTCATCCATCCGGCGAGCAGCAGGATGAAGGAGAGGATGCCGGCACCGGCCCAGAACGACGGGCCGAGCTTCGGGCGCCGCCGGCGCTGACCGACGGCGGCGACGAGGGCGAGTTCGCGGGTGACGGTCATCGCGTGTGCACTCTCACTCGGGGATCGATCAGCGGATAGATCAGGTCGACGATGAAGTTGATGCCGACGTACACGGCGCCGATCAGCAGCACGGTCGCCTGAATGATCGGGTAATCCGAGCTGCGGATGCCGGTGAGCAGCAGCTGCCCCATGCCGGGGAGCGAGAACACCTGCTCGATGACGACTGTGCCGCCCACGAGCGCGGCGAGCTCGATGCCGACGACGGTCGTCACGGGAATGAGCGCGTTGCGCAGCGCATGCCGACCGACCAGTCGTGAGGGTGAGGCGCCCTTCGCCCGCGCGGTGCGCACGAAGTCCTGCCCGAGGGTGTCGAGGAGCGTGCCGCGCGTGTACCGGGCGATGATCGCCGCGAGCACGATGCCGATGAGCAGCGCCGGCAGCACCAGCACCCCGATCGCGCGCAGCGGGTTGCCCGCGGCCCCGGCGTACCCGACGAGCGGCAGCTTCAGGGTGAGCGAGTTGATCAGGATCAGCACGGCCCCGAGCACGAACGGCGGTGTCGCGAGGAGCACGAACGAGGTGCCGCGCACGATGTGATCGCTCGGTCGGCGCCAGCGGGTGGCGGCCAGGATGCCGGCGGGCAGCCCCAGCACGACGCCGAACAGCGTGGCCATGACCGCGAGGGTGAGGCTGAGCGGCAGCCGGTTCGCGATCATGTCCGACACCTCGCCGGGGAGCGTGATGGCGGCACCGAAGTCGCCCCGCAGCACTCCCCCGAGCCAGATGAAGTACTGCGTGATCGCCGGCTGGTCGAGGCCGAGCTTCTGCCGCAGGGCGTCGAGCTTCGCGGGGTCCGGGTTCGCGGGGTCGGCGAACGAGGCCAGCGGGTCGCCCGGGATGATCCGCACCATCGAGAACACGATGACCGAGAGCACGAACAGTACGAAGAGCGACGACAGCACGCGGGTGATGATGTAGCGGGTCATTCAGGATCCCGTCGTCGTGGCCGTGGACATCACGGGGTCATCCGTGCGTCGGGATCGGTCCGGCGCCGACGAGCGGTTCGGAACGCGGGCCCGGCACTGCGAAGGCGGCGATGTCGTCGGAGGTCTCGCCGTCGAGCGCGAGCTCCGACAGGATGCGCCCGAACGCCGGGGTGAACTTGAATCCGTGCCCGGCCGACAGCGCCACGATGACGTCGGAATGCTGCGGCAGCGGGCCGAGCACGAACCGGCGGTCCGGCGTGAGCGCGTACTGGCAGGTGACGGTGCGCAGCTCCGGCCCGGCGTCCGGGAGCAGTCCGTGCACGAAGGCTCCGAGCTCGGCGGCGAGTTCGCGGGACGGCACGAACGTGCGCTCCGCCGGCGTCATCCGGTTGTTCGAGACGTCGCGTGCGGCCTTGACCGTGGGCTCGCCGAACGTCGGGAAGCCGTAGTAGCACTCCTCGTGCTCCCAGATCCACACCGGCAGGCGGTCGGCGCCGAGCGGGGCCGCGTCGGCGGGACCGAAGTACGTCACCTGCTCCTGCATGATGTCGAGCGGGATCGCGGCACCGAGCGGTTCGAGCAGCATGTTCGTCCAAGCGTCCGCTGCGACGATGACCTTGGCCGCGCGCACGTCGCCGTTCGCGGTGCGCACGATCACGCCGTCACCGTCGGGTACGAGAGCCTCGACGGCGGTGCGGTCGCGGATGTCGGCGCCGAGCGCCCGGGCCCGCAGCTGCAGTGTGGCGACGGTGCGCGATGCGTGCGCGATGCCGGAATCGGGTGTGTAAACGGTCTCGACGTTCTCGGGTAGCCGGAACTGCGGCCAGCGGGCGTGCACCTCGGCGGGGGTGAGCAGTTCGTGGGGCACGTCGCACTCGGTCAGAGCGGCCGTGAAGTCGGCGGCCGCGTACGGCCCATCGGTGGGGATGAAGATGACGCCGCCGGTGATCGTGAGCAGACGTTCGCCCGATTCCTGCTGCAGGTCGTCCCAGTCGCGGTAGGCGGACTGCGCGAGCCGCACGTATTCCGGGGCGCCGTACGAGGTGCGGACGATCCGGGAGGTGTCGTGCGATGCACCGCGCACGTGTCCGAGTTCGTACTGCTCGAAGGCGACGACCCGAGCTCCGCGTCGGGCGAGGTGATAGGCGGCCGCACTCCCGAGTGCGCCCATCCCGACCACTGCCACCTCAAAGCTCTCCATGCCGCCCCGTTCCCTCGTGTTCCGCGATAGCCGTGATTCGCGATAGCCGTGATTCGCGATAGCTCAGTGTGGGCACCCGCTCCACGGCACAGCCATAGGTCGATCACCCATGCCGGGCAAAGATGAATGTGCGGTGAACACCGTGCATCCACGCCGCGGTCGGACCGCACGAGCCTGTTCCGGTGCTGTCACGCCGTCCGGTGGTTGTCAATCCCGTCGCACGAAACGCCGGCGCGATGCGAGGGTGGCATCTCCATCGATCCCTAGGGAGAGGAGCACGCCATGAGCGCCGGAGACGACATGAAGAATGCCGCTGAGAAGGCCGCAGGCAAGGTCAAGGAGGGGGCCGGAAAGGCCACCGACAACGAGAGCCTCGAGTCCGAGGGTCGCACGGACCAGACCAAGGCGTCGGCCAAGCAGGCCGGTCAGAACGTGAAGGATGCCGCCGGGAAGACGGGCGAGAACATCCGGGACGCATTCAAGGAGTGAGACCTCGCCTTATGCGGGCCCCACTCCTTGGATTCCGTTCGGGGGTGAGGCCCGCGTAACGCGGACCTCACGTCCAGAGGTCAGACCTTGCGGTTGCTGCTGATCGATCGGATCAACCAGGCGATCACAGCGATCGCGAGCAGGACGAGTCCGACCCACAGCAGGAACTGCAGCGACTGGACCAGTCCGCCGGTGATCGCGAGAATCACAGCGACGACGATGACGATGATGAGGAGGATGTTCATCGGTCTTCCCTTCTTTCTCGGGGTGGGCACCCCGATAGCGGTCCTCACATTAGCGTCGGGCCGCCCGGAACCGGAGGGGGTTGACGGGGACGTCTTCACAGTGGGATGACAGGAGATAATCATGCCGAACCGACAGAACAGTGCGCTCAAGGACCCGGAGCTGTACGAGAAGCTCCGCGACGACGGAGCCTCCAAGGAGAAGGCCGCTCGGATCTCGAATGCCGCCGCCAAAGAGGGCCGCGGTGCCGTCGGACGACGCGGCGGCGAGCACGGCGATTATGAGGACTGGACCGTTCCCGAGCTGCGCGATCGCGCCAAGGAACTGGGTCTCACCGGCTACAGCGGCAAGCGCAAGGCCGAGCTGATCTCCGCGCTGCGGAACCACTAGGCGACGCCCGGTGGCACGATTCGGCGTGGAGGAGGAGTTCGTCCTCCTTGACGGCACGAGCCTCGTGCCCCTCGGGATCAGCGACGCGATGCGCCGCGACGCGACCGCGCTCGCGCCACCCGGTCAGGTGACAGCCGAGTACCTCACCTGCCAGCTCGAATGCGTGACGGCCCCCGTACACACGCTCGCCGAGGCGGATCTGCAGCTCCGGCGCATGCGTGAATCGCTCGCGCGCCACGCGATCGGGCAACATGGGGTGGTCGCCCCGTCGGGCACCCCGTTCGCGATGACGCGCTCCCTGGCGGTCTTCCCCGCCCCGCACTATGACGACGTCGCCGCGCACCTGGCGCACCTCACCCGTGGGCACGAGGTGAACGGCGTGCACGTGCACGTCGAGGTCGCCGGCGACGAGGCCCGGGTGCGAGCGCTCAACGGTCTGCGCGGCTGGCTGCCCGTGCTGCTCGCCCTCACCGGCAACAGCCCCTTCTCCGACGGCCTCGACACCCGGTTCGCGAGCTGGCGCACCGTCGTCATCCGCCGGCTTCCCGCGTCGTGGAGCCCGCCGCGATTCCATGACTTCGACGATTACCGCAGTCACGTCGACCGACTCGTCGACATGGATGCGATCTCGGCGGCCGCCTCACTCTCGTGGGCCGCACGCATCTCGGAGCGCTATCCGACGGTCGAGGCCCGCGTCTTCGATGCACAGCTGGATGTTGCCGACACCCTCTTCGCCGCCGCCCTCACTCGCGCTATCGTGATGTCGGACGACGATGACGGCTCGGTCGTCGGCGTCGATGAGCTCGACGCCTCGCTCTGGACCGCGGCCCGCCGCGGGATGGATGCGCGCATCGTCGACCCCCGCTCGGGAGAGATCGCCCACGCGGCAGACGTCGCCCGGCGCCTGCTGCACGCGGTCCGCCCCGCGCTCGAGGAGCTCGGCGACCTGGCGTTCGTCGAGGAGCACCAGGAGCGGATGCGGCGCGACGGCACCGGTGCCGATCGACAGCGGCGTGCCTTCGCGCAGGGCGGGATGCCGGGACTCCGCGAGCTCTACCTCGCGGGCACGCGCGCGCAGGCGTCCCACCCCGGCATCCTCGACGACTGACTCCCTGCACCGATACCGACACCGGCGGCCGCCCTCGCAGTCGCACGCCGGGAGTATCGTCAGGCTGTGACAACCTTCACCCCCGTGCAGCGACTCGTGATCTCGGTCGCGGTGCTCGCCTCTTTCGTGACATTCCTCGACGGCACGGTCGTGACCGTCGCCCTTCCCGCGATCAGCGAGGAGCTCGGCGGCGGCATCACCACTCAGCAGTGGGTCGTCGACGCGTATCTGATCACTCTGAGCGCGCTGATCCTGCTCGCCGGCTCCGTCTCCGACGCGTACGGCCGGGTCGTGGTGATGCGGGTCGGGCTCATCGCATTCGGCGTGGCCTCGATCGCGGTCGCCGCGGCATTCGATCCGCTCAGCCTGATCATCGCGCGCGCAGCGCAGGGCGCGGCCGGCGCTCTGCTCGTGCCGAGTTCGCTGGCGCTCATCACCGCGACCATGCGGGCGGACTCGCAGTCCCGGGCGATCGGCGTATGGACGGCCTTCACCACGGCGGCGCAGCTGGTCGGACCACTCCTGGGCGGCCTGTTTGTCGACTTCCTGTCCTGGCGTTTCGTGTTCCTGATCAACGTGCTCCCGATCGGCGTGACGCTGCTGCTGCTCGCCCGGCTCCACCTGCCCGAGCATCCGAAGGGCGTGAAGGTCGACTGGTGGAGCGGCATCCTGTGCGCGATCGGCCTCGGCGCGGTCGTGTTCGCGCTGATCGAGCAGCCCAACCTCGGCTGGTCCTCCCCCGCGATCTGGCTGCCCGGCGTTGTCGGCGCGGTGCTGTTCGCGTGGTTCCTGTGGCGTCAGAAGGCGGCAGAGAAGGCCCTGATGCCGCTGTGGCTGTTCCGTGTGCGGGACTTCGGATGGGGCAACATCGCCACGTTCTTCGTCTACGCGGCGCTGTCTCTGAACGGCTTCGTGATCGGCGTGTATCTGCAGCAGGGCGCGGGGCTCAGTGCGACGGCCGCCGGACTCGCGAGCCTGCCGATGACGATCCTGATGATCCTGCTGAGTTCGCGCGCAGGCGGCTGGGCCGGTCGCTACGGTCCGCGCATCTTCATGACCGTCGGGCCGCTGCTGATGGCTGCCGGGTCGCTCCTGCTGCTGTTCGTCTCCGAGGACTTCGACTACTGGTGGCAGGTGCTGCCGGCCATGATCGTGATCGGCCTCGGCCTCTCGCTCACGGTCGCGCCGCTCACCTCGGCGATCCTCGGCGCGATCGACGAGTCGCACTCCGGCATCGCCTCGGCCGTCAATAACGCGGTCTCGCGGGTTGCAGGGCTGCTCGTGGTCGCGATGCTCTCGACGATCGTGGGCGGCTCGCTCGACCTCGACGGTTTCCACAACGCTGCCTGGGTCACCGCGGTGCTGCTCGTGCTGGGCGGGGTGGTGTCGTGGATCGGCATCCGCCGCAACCCGGCCGATCAGACGGATGCCGCGCCGGCCACCGCGCCGACACCCACGCCGACGGAGGCATGACCCTGGACCGCTCGCCACGAGCCGCCGGTCACCTGGCACTCGCCCCTGCACTGGCGCTGACGCTACTGGCTCTCGCCGGATGCGCCGCCGCCGCTTCCTCGAGTCCGGCCGGTTCTGCCTCCGGCGACGCCCCCGGCTTCCCGTCCGGCGCTGTCCCCGACTATCAGCTCGGCGGTGCGTACGACCCCGCGCCCGGGGTGGGCATCGTCGGCCGCGACCGTGGGGCGGACCCCGCGGATGACGTGTACTCGATCTGCTACGTGAACGGGTTCCAGACGCAGCCCGGCGAGCTCGACACCTGGCCCGAGGATCTGCTGCTGCACCGCGACGGCGACCTGCTGTACGACCCGGACTGGCCCGACGAGGTGCTCGTCGACACCTCGACCGCCGACCGCCGCGACCGCATCGCCGCGCTGGTGACCCCGTGGATCGAGGGGTGCGCCGAAGCCGGCTTCGACGCGGTCGAGTTCGACAACCTCGACTCGTACACCCGGTCGCATGGGGCCCTCGCACTCGATGACAACCTCGCGCTGGCGACGATGCTGGTGGATGCTGCGCACGACGCCGGGCTCGCGGCGGGCCAGAAGAACGCCGCCGAGGACGCTCGGATGCTGCACGAGCGCGCGGGATTCGACTTCGCGGTGACGGAGGAGTGCGCGGTCTTCGAGGAGTGCGGGGCCTACACCGAGGTATACGGAACGTACGTGATCGACATCGAGTACAGCGATGCCCTCCCGCGACCGTTCGCGGAGATGTGCGCTGACCCCGACTCTCCCGCGTCGATGGTGCTCCGCGACCGCGACCTGGTAACCCCCGATGACGCCGCGTACGTGTTCGAGACCTGCGCGGACTGACCCCGCCGCACGACGGCGGGGAGTGCCCCTGATCTCTCAGGCGCACTCCCCGCGCATCGTCTCGTCGCGTGTTCGAA
Organism: Microbacterium sp. PI-SA-G; assembly: GCF_057215335.1. Classification (NCBI taxonomy): domain Bacteria; kingdom Bacillati; phylum Actinomycetota; class Actinomycetes; order Micrococcales; family Microbacteriaceae; genus Microbacterium; species Microbacterium sp. PI-SA-G. The sequence continues at coordinate 3,010,923 of NZ_CM170103.1, read as the reverse complement.
CGACGGACTCCCGTCAGCTCCGGCGGCGCCTCACCACCAGGAGCGCTCCGCCTGCGCCGAGCAGTGCCAGACTCAGGGCCACCAGGATCCACGGCAGCGCTCCACCCGTCGCGGCCAGCGGTGAGTCGATCTCGATAAGCCCCGCGTCGATGCTCGGGTTGAGGAACGAGGCGAGAACGGTCCCGTCTGCCGCGACCACGGTGCGCATGCCGGGTGCATCCGGTCCGAGCGTGAACACCGGCGTCCGGCCGGACGCGTTCGCGTTCGAGTCGGACTCGCCGCCCGTTCCCTGCTTCGTGAAGGTGAAGCCCGACGGCACCCCGGTGAAGTCGACGAAGTAGTCGCCCGCGGGCAACCCGTCGAACACGTAGTGACCGTTGCGGTCCGTCTTCACCGGCGGCACGGGGTTGCCCTGCCAGTCGCGTGCGGGCGTTCCGTCCGGGTTGCGCAGCGTGACGGTGATGCCGGCGAACGGCTTCTCTCCGGGGTCCTGCACGCCATCACGGTCGGAGTCCAGCCAGACGTAGTCGCCCACGCCGTAGAGCTGGGGCGCCAGACCGAGGTCGATCGTCGGGTTGATCTGCAGGGCGATCACGGTCCCGTCGGCAGCAATGACCGGACGCATGTCCGTTCCGCTTCCGGCAAGGGTGAACACCGGGGTGAGGCCGGTGGCATCCGGGTTGGAGTCCTCGGCCGACGACGAGCCGTCAGCGGACTGGATCGTGGGCATGTACCCCTTCGGCCATCCGGAGAACTGCACCCGGTAGTCACCGGGGCGCAGCCCGTCGAACACGTAGTGTCCGGCGGCATCCGTGGTCGTGGGCGGCACCGGTGTGCCGTCTGCGGAGCGTGCGGGCTTGCCGTCCGCGTCGAGCAGGGTCACCGTCACTCCGGCCACCGGCGTCTCGCCGGCGTCCTGCCGACCGTCACGATCTGTGTCGATCCAGACGTAGTCGCCGACCGCGAGCAGCGGCACGATGCCGGCGTCGATGGTGCGGTCGATGCGCTGAGCGATCGTCACGCCGTCCGAGTCGACCACGTCGGTGGTGTGGTCGCCGGCCGGCCCCACGACGAACGGCGGGGTGACGCCGTCCGACTTCGGGTTCGAGTCGCTCGTCGCGTCGCCACTCTTCGGCGTCGTGATCGTGTACCCGTTCGGCAGCTCGCTGAACGACACCGTGTAGGTTCCAGGCGGCACGTTGTCGAACACGTAGTGTCCGCGCGCATCGGTCCGTACCGGCGGCACGGTGACGCCGTTGAGGTCGACGACGGGCTTGCCGTCGGCGTTGAGCAGCGTGACGAGCACGTTCTCCACGGCCGGCTCGCCCGTGTCCTGCTGACCGTCGCCGTCGTTGTCGATCCACACGTAGTCGCCCACAGCGAACGCCTGGGTGAAGCCGAAGTCGACCGTCAGGAGGTCGGCGGCGTCACCGTTCGGACCGTGCCCGCCGGCACCCGTGGCGCCGTCTTCGCCGTCATCCAGAGCGTTCGCCCGGCTGAGCGTCACGACGCCGGACGTGATGCCGGTCCCCGCAGGGTTCGCCGTGTTCTGACCCTTGTCGGAGTTGTTCGATGCGAAGTCCGTCGAGGTCGGCGAGGAGGAGAACCAGCCGTCGAGCGGAGCGTCGTCGGCGAAGTTCGACGCCGCCACCCGCACGCGGTAGTCGCCCGCGGGAAGACCGTCGAAGCGGTAGTACCCCGCGTCATCCGTGGTGGTGGTGATCGGGTCGCCGTCGGCGTCGAGCACCGGAGCGCCGTCGCCGTCGAGCAGTTCCACGACCGCCTTCGTCACGGGCTTCTCACCCGAGTCGAGCACGCCGTTGTTGGCCTCGCCCGCCTTCGTTCCGTCGTCGAACCACAGTCGGTTCCCGAGCGAAAGCCCGGGGATGAACCCGAAGTCCGCCGTCAGGTTGTCGAACCGATCGCCGAACGGCCCGTTCGCGCCGGCATCGGCTGCACCGGTGTCGACATCACCCGTCACTCCGGGCTGCAGGTCGATGACGGAGGAACGGATGCCGTCGTCGGCCGGGGACCGGGAGTCCACTCCCTTGTCGGAGTTGTTCGACGCGGAATCGAAAGCGCTTCCGCTGCCCGTGCTCGAGAGCGTGTTCTCGAGCACGCCGTCATCGGCGAAGTTGCTCGCCGCGACCCGCACGATGTACTTGCCGGCGGTGAGTCCGTCGAAACGGTAGTAGCCGTTGGCGTCGGTCGTCGCGGTGATCGGCTTCTTGTCACCGTCGAGGACCGGCTCTCCGTTCTCGTCGAGCAGCTCGACCAGCGCCTTGGCGACGACAGTCTCGCCGGAGTCGAAGCGGCCGTTGTCGAACGCCGTGCCCGCACCCGTGTCGCGCCACAGCCGGTTGCCGAGGCTCAGAGTGGGAGCGGCGACGGTGACCGGCACGCTGTCGTCGTTGTTCGAGGGGTTCTCGTCGTCCGGAGTCGGGTCGCCGTTCTCATAGAGGTCTGGCTTCGTGCCGACAGGGATGGTCTCGACCGTCCGCTGCTCGGGCGAAGGAACGACCACGGTGAAGTTGCGCAGTGATCCGGCTGTGGTGGACGTCACGCGTGCCGTCACCTCGATCGGCTCGGCCGAATCGCCGGCGTCGAGATCGTCGCCCTGCCACGTGAGCGTGATCACCTGACCGGAGACCGTCGGCGCAGACCAGTCATCGCCTTCCGCCGAGACGTACTCCAGACCGTCCGGAAGGCGATCCGACACCAGGAACCCGCTGAAAGCGGTGGCCGGGCCGTTGTTCTTCGGCGTCACCGAGAACGTGACCTCGTCGCCGAGCCGGTACGGCCCGTCGCCCGAGGTGAGCTTCTTGTCGATGGTCAGGTCGTACAGCTGCACGAACCCGAAGTCGACCGTCAGGTTGTCGAAGCGATCGCCTCCGGGACCGGATGCCCCTCGGCCGGTGGCACCGGCGTCGGCGTCACCCGTGACCCCCGGTGCCAGAGTGATCGTCGCGGAGGTGATGCCGGTCGCAGCCGGGTCGCCCGCATCGATGCCCTTGTCGGCGTTGTTGCTCGCGCCGTCGAAAGCCGACGATGCTCCCGTCGATGACACCCACTCCGCGAGAGGCTTGCCCTTGGCGAAGTTCGACGCCGCGACGCGAACCTGGTAGTCGCCGGGTGCGAGGCCGTCGAAGCGGTAGTAGCCCGCGGCGTCGGTCGTCGCGGTGATCGACTCACCGTCCGCGTCGAGAACCGCTGCGCCGTTGCCGTCGAGCAGCTCGACCGTGGCGTCGACCACAGGGTCCTCCCCCGCGTCGAATCGCCCGTTGTTCGTGTCGCCGGCGTCACCGGTGTCGAACCACAGCCGGTTTCCCAGCGAGAGAGCCGGGGAGAAGCCGAAGTCGAAGCTGTGATCTGCTGATCCGGCGCTCGGCGTCGTCACCGTCGCCGTGACCCGCACGGGGCTCTGCCGCACACCGTTGGAGTCCACCGCGGTGTCGGTGCCTTGTGTCGTCTGCGTCGGGACGACGTCGTCGAGGGGACCTCCGTCGGCGTAGTCCGCCGCGTTGTCGAGGCGGATCTCGTACTGCGTCTCCGGGGTCAGCGCGAGGCCGAGGATCGCAGAATCGGTCGATGCACCCGGCGACGAGGAGAAGACGTATCGCCCCTGCGCGTCGGTGACGGCGGTCGCGATGACCTTGCCCTCGGTGTCGAACAGACGCACCGTCACTCCGGCGATCGGGTCCTCTCCCGCATCCTGGATGCCGTCGGCATCGCTGTCGTACCAGAGCCGGTCACCGATCTCGACCGGAGGCAGGGACGCGAGCGTGGAGAGATCGCCGAGGCCGCCCGCCTTGGTGAAGACTCCTGCTGCCGCCTGCTCGCCGAGGAACGTCAGCGTGGCGCTGCGCGCGGTGCTTCCGTCGCTGTGCCGCACGACGCGTACGCCGTCGCTGAAGAGTCGTGCGGAGTCGAGCGTGGTGGCCATGACATCGCTGTATCCCGGGATCTGCAGGGCAGAACCCAGAGCGAGGTTGCCGTGGAAGTTGAAGCCGCCGGCGGTCGGGTACACGGTCTCGTAGAACTTGCCGCCCCCGGGCCCGTAGTCGTTGATGCGCTGGGAGCTGGTCGCCCCGCCGCACGAGCCGTCGTTCTCGAGTACGTAGGACCCTGCATCGTCGAGGCAGGCGCGCAGCAGGTCGCCCGCACCGATGTTGGTGTAGACGCGGCCGTCGGCCGGGTCGGTGCTGCCGAGGGCGGCGCCGCTCTGGTCGCTGGTGCGGTCCTTGATCGACAGCACCATGTTGCCGGCGGAGTCGAAGACCACGGACGACGCGACCGGAGTGGGGCCAGCCGACCAGGTGGGCTTGGACTCGGACGCAGCGAAGGTGCTCCTCCACGGGCTGTAGGGATCGGACCCCGCCGGACCGAACGCTGCGTAGGCAGCGGCGCGAGGGAAGTCCAGCGGGATGTCCAGCGACGGGGAGCCGAACTGGCGGGTCTTCTCGTTCATCGGCACGACGTACGCACGCAGATCGTCGGTCGTGGGTCCGGTGCACGTGAGCGTGACGTGGATCTGCCCGCGGAACTCTCCGAGACCGTACGGCCGCACCTGATCGCTGGCGCAGTCGGTGGCGTCGAACGGGATCTCGATGCGTTCCGGGGTCCCGGCCGTCGGAGCGTCGTTCGGCCCCGCGCCGGGGGTCAGCGACACCGCGTACAGCGAGCGGTCGTTGAGGTTGACGGCGTAGAGCGTGCGCTGGTCGGAAGAGATCTCGATGTCACCGAGGCCGACCTTGCCCACGGCGTCGAAAGCTGCGGAGTCATGGAACCAGTCGTACGTTGCCGGGTCGATGTTCCCGCGCGGGTCGGTGCCGGCGTTGGGGATCTGCACGAACGTGCCGGCGTTCGGCGTGCCCGAGCGCGCGTTCGTCAGGTAGATACCACCGAGTCCGGCCGGCCCCACCTCGGTACCGCGCCGATACGACGCGGCGCTGAAGACGAGGTCGTTGCCGTAGTTCGCGGTTCCCCACACGGTTCCGACCTGATCCTGCCGGGCCAGCGTGGTGCGCCCTGCCGCCGGAGTACCGGTCGAGTCGTAGGGCAGCCCGAGCAGGGCAGCCTGTGCCCCGATGTTCCGCGTGGGCGAGGTGGTGGTCTGGCTGGCATCAGTGCTGACGCGCGAACGCTGCGTCGGCACGACGACGAGAGGCACGTCGGTGTCGGTGCGGACCATGCCCTCCTGGGTGACGCCGAGATCGACGTCGGTCGCGCCGAGGTCGACGAACTGCACGGTGCTGCCGTTGTCGGCGCCGACACGGGCCGAGCGGTAGCCCGCGGGAACCGAGAAGTCGACCCGCACGGCGGACGTCGCCGCCCCTGACGCGGGAAGCGAATACGCTCCGTCCGCGCCCGTGGTGGTCGTGCCGACCACGGTGCCGGTGGAGTCGGTCGCCGTGACCCTGACGCCGCGCACCCCGGCATCGCCGCCGAAGTCCCCGGCGGCGGCATCACGCGTGCCGTCGTCATCGAAGTCCTGGTAGACCGCGCCGGCGATGGTGCCGTCGACGGCCGATGCCGCGGTGCCGCCCATGACGACGCCGGCGAGCGCGATGGCGCCCACCGTCAACGTCGCGATCGTCGAGCGCGCGACGAAGAACCAGCCTGCGCGTGGACGCGCAGCAGTTTCACAACCCACGGATTTCCCCCTATGGGAGGCGTCTCGCACACGGCGAAAAACACCTCAGTAGCTTCCCGTTCCCGGCCGAAAGCTAACACGCTGGCGAGCAGCCTCTCAGACTCGACTACCCGAACTGGGGGCTACCCGGAACGGCGACGTATTTCTCCTGAATGAGGTCGATCGCGACGGTTCCCGCGGGCAGATCCGCCTCGAACCGCAGGAGGGCGCCAGACCGATCGATCCAGAAGCGCGTGGTGCCCGCCTGACCGGCACTGCCTGCGTCGGTGGGGCCCGAGAACACGTCGACCGAGATCCCCCCGATCTGGTCTGAGCGCATCCACGCGGCATCCGACTGCTGCAGCAGCTGCGCGTTGTCGGGTCGGTCGGCACCGAGCCCGAGCAGAAGCAGCAGCACCGTGTCGACGGAGGCGCTCCGGGGATCGAGCGGACGCGACCCGCCGGGCTCGACGGGCGCCTGCGTCGGCACGCTCTCGCCGTCGCCCGTGGCATCCCACCCGATGAACGTGGTCGTGTTCCAGGCGACGACGGCCGACTCCGCACCGGTCGCGACCGCCGCGATGCCGAGCCCGGCGCGGTAGTCGACGCGTCCGTGCAGCGACAGCGCGGTGCCACCGGTCAACACCTGTGTGCGGAACTCTCGGCTGCCGTCCTGATACGCCAGGAACCGGGCGACCGCGAGGCGCTCCGCTTCCTCGGTCGTGAGCGCGCGCGGCCCGGCGGTCGCGACGGCTGACGGCAAGGCGGCATCCGCTGCCCGTCCGTCATCTCGGAGCACTGCGACGGCGACACCGGCCCCCACGAGCAGCAGCAGGACGGCCACCAGGACCAGCGCCCACCTCGTGCGCGTCATGCGAGACCGAAGACCGTCGAGCCCAGTGGACGGTCGCGGTCGAAGCCCGGCAGGACGAGGAAACTCCCGGATGCCGTGGTGCGGGTGAAGCCGAGCAGCGCGTCGGATTCCGACATCCGTTCCAGAGTGCGCGTGAATGTGCGCAGCTCCGCCTGCATGCTGATGAACAGAAGTCCCATGGGATCCTCCATCGAGTAGGAGCGACGCAGCATCAGAGGCACGCCGCTCGGGCCGGGATGTGCGCGGCGGGCGTGGGCGTCGCCGGGAACGCGATAGCGTCCGTCCGGCGTCTTTGCCTGGAGATTCACGTCGTCGGCGATGCCTCCGCCCGACAGCGGCGCCCCGCTCGAGCGACGACGACCGACGGTCGCCTCCTGCGCCGACACGGGCAGTGCCTGAAACGACGGCATGTCGATGACCATGCGTCGGATCACCATAATCGTGCCGCCGGCCATCGGCCCCGTGGAGATCCAGACCGCGTCGGCGACATCGGCCTCCGATGTCGGGATGGCGATCCCGTCGATGAACCCGAGAACGTTGCGCGGCGCGGTGTGATCGGCTCGCACCGGCATCGCAGGGCCCCGCACGCCGCGCTGACGCCAGTGCTCTGTCAGCCCCGGGGTGCTCGCGACGAGGTGCGCGAGGGCCAGCGGGAGCAGCAGCGGATCGGACGCGCACACCTGGATCACGAGATCGCCCCCGCGGTGGCGATCGTCGATCTCCTCGCGCGCGAACGCGGGAAGCGGGATCGCACCCGGACCGCCCGGGTGGCGCTCGGCGATGAGGCGCGGCCCGACGCCGACGGTGATCGTCAGGTCGCCGCTCGGGATGCCCGCCCTGGCATCGGGGTCCCCCTCGACGAGGGCGAGGATCGTGTCGCCGATCGCGGCGAGGGCGGAGGCCGGATCACCCTCGAGGTCGTAGACGCCGACGAGGAGCTGGGCCTGCGCGGTGCGCGGCCGGGCGACGCCGGCCTGGTGCGTGCCGCCGACCGGCACGCGTGCGGGCTCGGCCGAGAGGGCTGTGGTATCGACGGAGGGCGGTGCGGCGGACCGGGAGGACTGCACGTGTTCCCCGGCGAGGAATGCGACGCCGACGGCCGCCAGACCGCCCGCCCCGAGCAGGGCCCGACGCGACAGGGCCCCTCGTTCGTCGCCGTCCACCGTCCGATGATAGCCACGGCGAGGGCGGCCCGATCACGCGTGTCGGAGCATCTGCCTATGATGGGGCGATGCGCGTCCGAATCCTTGCTTTTCTGCTCCTCATCACGGCTTTTTCTCTCGTCGGATGCACAGCTCCTAGCCCCCAGAACCAGGGGTCGGAGGCAGCGGAGCTGCTCACCGTGCCCGAGCAGTACCCGACGATCTCGGCCGCCGTGAAGGCAGCACACGAAGGCGACACCGTGCTGGTCGCCGCCGGCGTCTACACCGAGACAGTGGCGATCGACACCGCCGGCCTCACGCTGCGCGGAGCCGCGCGAAACGGCGTGATCATCGACGGGGAGGTCCGGCGCGGGAACGGGATCGTCGTGTCGGCTCCACGCGTGACCGTGCAGAATCTGACGGTGCGCAATGCCACGCAGAACGGCGTGCTGGTGACCGGGATGCGCGATGACGCCGGCGCACCGGTCGGTGGGCACGACGGGTACCATCCCCTTGAACCGGGGGATTTCCCGCTCCTCGACGGATTCCGCATCGATCATGTGACGGCGTCGAACAACGGCCTCTACGGCATCTACGCCTTCAATGCGTCGCACGGCGTGATCACGGACTCCTACGCCTCGGGAGGCGCGGACTCGGGCATCTACGTCGGACAGTGCGATCAGTGCGACACCGTCGCGTCGGGCAACGTCGCCGAACGCAACGCCGTCGGCTTCGAGATCGCCAACGCCGGCGGAGACCTGTTCGTGACGGGCAACCGCTTCGCGGGCAACCGGGTCGGCGCCACGATCGCGTCGGACTACCAGGAGGCGTACGTGCCCCAGACGGCGGCGACGCTGGTCGGCAACGTGATCGCTGCCAACGCGCAGCCCGACACCCCGGAACAGGCCGAGGGCGGGTACGGGATCGGCATCGGGATCGCCGGCGGCACCGAGAACGTGATCGGAGCGAACCGGGTGGAGGGCAACGCGTCAGCCGGGATGATCATCACCTCGGCGGAGGACATCGGCCCGACGGGCAACCGCACCACAGGAAACACCTTCGCCCGGAACGGAGTCGACGTCGCGTACACGCCGACTGCGCGGGCGGTCGGAGGCGGCAACTGCTGGACCGACAACGTGATCGACTCGACCGTGCCGGCCGACCTGCAGACCGTGTCGCCGTGCGCTGCACCCGCAGACGTCGCCGCGGGCACGTTCGCGAGTGCGCCCGGCCCCGCCGGCATCCCGTTCTCGGAGGTCGCGCCGCCGCCCGCGCAGCCCGACCTCGGGCCCGTCGACAAGCCGCTCGAGCCGTGGGCCGGGAAGTCCGCGGTGCCGACCATCGATCTCGCCTCGATCGTCGTGCCCGAAGCCTCGCTGCTCGCCGAGAACGCCGCGATCCGCTGGGAGTAGCCCTGCCCGGAGGCCAGGCGCTCAAACCACGTCGCGGAGGCACTGTCAAGCCCGCGCGAGCTGCGGCGGGATGCGAGAAGCTGAACGCAGCCGGCATCCGTTCTCCGGATCCGGATTCGACCAGAGAGGACTCTCCATGTCTGACCCCCGCTCGTACCCCGAGGACCAGGGCCCGTTCGACGCTGCCGCCGAGACGGAGCCGGGCGACAAGACCTTCACGGCCGACGACCCCGCGGCTCCCGACGCCGTGCAGTACGACGCCGACATCCAGGATGCCGATCGTGGACTCTCCGATGAGCCCGACGAGCTCGAGCAGGGCGACAACGTCGAACTCGACCCGCTGGCGCAGGGCGACGAGTCGAACGTCGACCCGGATCTGGGCATCTCGCAGTAGCGGTCTCAGACGCTCGGGAGGGAAGACGCCGGCGGTCCGCTCCACCCCGAGAGAGGGCGGCAGACCACCGGCGCGCGGACTATGGTCGAGAAGTCGCACCCCCGAGTGCTTCGTCGACGCCGCACCATGAATCTACGGCGCGCGGGCGATCTGGGACGAGGGTCTTGCGCTCCCGCGGGCGATGCGATATTTCGCGCGGGATGCCGGCGCTATCCCGCGCACGCGATGACGCAAGGCGTGGTCGCCATCGTCATCACGGCGCCGACGGTGAGTATTCGGCGATGGTGTGGAGCAGTTCCTTCTTTCGCTCGCGATCAATGACCCGACTTCGGTCGAGCTGATCGCGATTGGCATGAATCAAACTCAATTGCTCCGCCCACTCCTTCTCGTATTGCAGCTCACTGAGTCGGCTGGACTCGCGGCACTGGGCATCTGCGACGGCGACGGCGATCTCCTCACTTGAGGCCTCTTTCGTGGCACCCGGACCGATGATGCCGAATTCCTCATCCAGCGGCTCGGGTGGCATCGCCCACACGTCATCCGGCACAGGAAACTCGACCCGCGCAGACAGGCATTCGCGCCATGCCGACCGGGCCGCGATCACCGCCGGATCTCGCTCGGCCACGTCTTCGGCCTGCATCGCAAGCTCGTTCAAATAGCTCAGTGAACTCGCGAATTCAGCAGTAGCGTCATCGCGGGCAGCAAGCGAGCACTTTTCGTAAACACCCTCGAACTCACTATCCGGGTCATAGGAGTTCACGAAAACGGTGAAGTCGAGCCAGGCCCTGTCCGTTGCCTCGTCGCGAGAGGGAGCGTCGTGGTACCCCCACCGAGACGCGGTCTGTTCGTTGAACAGACTCAAACCCACACGATTGACGTCGTCACGCTCTGGGAACTCGGGGTTCTGCCAGGGAACCGGCCACTCATAGCCCGCGCTTGTGATGCAGCGGCCCAAGGTGAGCTGTTCCGCATAATTGTCCAGTGATGGCGAATAGACCCAGAACTCGTCGAGCGGCATCGCCCATTGCATGCGATTCTTTGCCGTCTGCGGAACTCCTGCCGCGTCCGGCATCGCCGCGCACCCACTGAGCGCGCCGAGCAAGAGCACTGCTGCCACTGCGGCGGACGGCGCGCGTGACATGGATGGCGTCATCGTCATGCGCAGCAAGGTCGTTGAAGTCGCGGCTGCCGAGGTTTGCTACGCCCGCGTCCCTCGTGAGACATGGTCGCCATCGTCCTCACGGCGCCGCCGGCGAGTGTTCAGCCACGATCTCGAGCATGTGCTTCTGGCGCTTCACGCCTTCGGCCCGGACCCTGTCCAGCTCGTCTCGGTTCGCCCGGACGAGCTTGACCTGCTCGTCCCACTCCGTTGAATAGAGCGCGTCGCTGAACCCGCTGGACTCCTGGCAGTCCGCATCGCTCACCGCAAGGTCGATCTCGGCTGCCGAAGGTGAGGGGGTGGCCTGCGGCCCTGAAATGCCGAAGCTCTCGTCGAGGGGCGACGGCGGCATCTGCCACGGATCATCCGGAACAGCGAAGTCCACGCTCGTCTGGAGGCACTGTTGCCACCTGTCGTGTGCCGCGACGACGTCCGGGTTCTGTTCGGCGACGTCGTTCGCCTGGATCGCGAGCGAGGTGATCCAGTTGTTCGCATCGGTGAACGCGATCGTCCCCTCATCGCGCGCCTGGGTCGAACAATCGTCGAACTTCTTGTCGAAACCCGAGTCCGGGTCATAGGAATTCGCGAAGACCGTGAACTCGTACCAAGCCTGCCCCTCGGCCGCGTTGCGTGCAGGAGCGAGGTGATATCCCCAACGCTGAGCGGTCTGACGATTGAAGAGCCTGAGGCCGACTCGGTTGAAGTCCGGCGCGGGCGAGAACGTGGGATCCTGCCACGGGACCGGCCACTCATACCCCACTGCCGCGAGGCAACGACCGATCAGAAGTTGCTCTGCATAGTTGTCCAGCTCTTGCGAGTAGACGTAGAAGGTATCCAGCGGCATCGCCCATTGCTCGCGGTTCTTCTGCGGCAGCTCGTCGCGAGGCTCGACGCCTTGGGAGCAACCAGTAAGGCACGCCGCGACAAGGAGCACGATAGCTATCGCCACTCGCGGCCTCAAGAAAAGGCTCATGAGCATCGAACGGAGCGGCTGTACGACAGCTGCGACTGAAAATACGCGGACGACATGATGTCGTTGAAGGCTCGATCGTGAAAGGGCAGGGTCGATCCGTTCTGCGCCCAATCGGCGACGCGTCGTCGAAGGGAAGAGAAGCCAACTCGGGATGCAGACACGGAGACCTCCAGATCGTGGTCATGGTTCCGACGAACCGCTCTGTCCCCATTTGTACCAATACCGCTTTCATATGGGTGCCCCCAGATATGGGGGATTCCTCCGCCTAGGCGAAGAAATGCCCGCCAGGAGAACCTGACGGGCATGCGGCGAATGTGAGCGTCAGGCCAGCGCTGCCCGCAGATCCGCGGCCGCGGCTCCCACGTCCGGGGCGCCGTAGATGGCTCCCCCGGCGACGGCGATCTGCGCGCCCGAAGCCTGCACGGCAGCGATCGACGAGGCGTTCACGCCACCGGCGACCGAGAACGGGACACCCGCGGCACGGCCGGCTTCGAGCAGCCCGTCGAGCGAGTAGCCCTCCTGCGCCTGCTCGTCGAGTCCGGCGTGCATCTCGACGACCTCGGCGCCCAGCGCGATGACCTCTTTCGCACGTGCGGCCTTGTCACTCACACCGATCAGGTCGACGACGATGCCCTTGCCGTGCTTGGTCGCGGCCTTGACCGCCCCGACGATGGTGCTGTCGTCGGCCCCACCGAGAACTGTGACGAGGTCTGCGCCGGCAGCGAAGGCGATCTCGGCCTCGAGCTCGCCAGCATCCATCGTCTTCAGGTCGGCGAACACGATCTTGTCGGGGTGGGCCTTCTTCATGGCGGTGACGACCGAGAGGCCCTCGCTCTTGATGAGCGGGGTGCCGAGCTCGAGGATGTCGACGTGCTCGGCGGCGGCCGCCGCGAGGTCGAGCGCCGCGGCGGTGGTCAGGGTGTCGATGGCGAACTGGATCTTCATGTTCCTGCTTTCGTGAGATGCCGGCCGGACGGCCGGGGTCATTCGAGGTTCGCGTGCCGCGGCCAGAGCTCATCGGCCGAGAGGCCGCTGCGCTGCCACAGGAGGTGGAAGAGCGCGTCGCCGAGCAGCACCACGGCCTGCTCGAAGAGCCCGCCCGCGTACTGAGCGGATGCCGCCCCGGAACGGTCGAGCTTGCCGGCGGCGGGCACAGTGACCACGACCGATGACAGCGCGGCGACCGGGGATTCCGGGGCGGTCGTGATGGTGGCGACGGTGGCTCCGACCTGTTGCGCGGTGGTGGCCGAGCGCACGATGCCGGTCGTGGTTCCCGACCCGGTCGCGGTGATCAAGAGATCGCCCGGAGCGATCGCCGGCGTCGTGGTGTCGCCGACGACGAAGACCGTGCGGCCGAGGTGCATGAGCCGCATGGCGGTCATACGCAGCGCGAGCCCTGAACGCCCGGCGCCGAGCACGAACACACGATCCGCGTCGCGCACGGCTTCGGCCAACGCCTCGATCGCCGCGGACTGGGTGTCGGCGAGTGCGGCGAGCGCGGCATCCGTCTCGGCACGCACGGTGCGGACGGCGTCGGAGGGGGTCGTGTCGGCAGCGCTCATCTCCTGATTATCGAAAAGCTCGGATGCCGTCGGCCCCCGCCGAACGTCTGGAAGGACTAGCCGTTCGGCTAGCGCTGCCCGATCGGCTAACCTCACACCATGTCCACGCCTCCATCCGACGCCGCTGCGCGCCATGGTGTCGTCACCTCGCAGGCCGCACGCGTGCCCACACCAGAGCACGCCCGCATCCTCGCCGAGCAGTCCGATCGGCACGCCGTGACGCTCGAATCACTGCTCGCGGTGCTGCGCTCCACGCGCCTGGGCGATCAGGCGGCGCGGCAGACCGCGATCGACGTCGCCGCGGCCGCGCTGGTCGAGCTGCGCACCGCGTCGGATGTGCGCGAGAGCGACTTCTTCGAGCCCGTGGTCGGCGCGTTCCAGCGGCTGAAGAGCGACCTGCGCCCGCTCGTGCGCTTCGGCGAGCTCGACGTGCAGTTCGTCGAGCCACCCGCGAACGGGCGCGCGCTGCCCGGCGCCGTGGCGCGCTCGGCCCGCGCGATCGTGCGCAACGCCGTGCTGGCGTTCGCCGACGCCGAGGACGCCCGCCGCGTGCGCATCCAGTGGGACTGCGACGGCCTGAATCTGCTCATCGGAATCCGCGACGACGGTCGCGGCGAGCTCACCGCGCACGACGATGCCCTCCGCCGCATAGCGGAGCAGGTCAGCGCGACCGAGGGCACGCTCAGCGTCTCGTCGACCCCCGGCTGGGGCAGCGACCTGAGCATCGTGCTGCCGCTGGATCCGCCCCCGGCATCCACCCATTCGGTCGAAGAGGACGTCGACCTGAGCGACCGCGAGCGAGAGATCTTGCGTCACCTGAGCACCGGGGCGCGCAACGCCGAGATCGCCGCGGAACTTCAGGTCAGTCCGCACACGGTGAAGTTCCACGTGTCGAAGCTGCTGCGCAAGACCGGGGCGCGGAACCGCGCGGAACTCGCCGCTCTGGCGCGGTAGCGCCTCATCGCGGCGCCGGCGGAGCGTGCTCGGCGACGATCTGAAGGAGCTCCTTCTCGCGCTCGAGGTCGATCGCGCGACTCCGGTCCAGCTGATCGCGGTTCTTGTCGATCAGCTTCAGCTGCTCCTCCCACTCCCCGTCGTACTGCAGCTCGCTCCATCGGCTCGACTCCCGGCACTCCGCATCCAACACGGCCAGAGCGATCTCTTCAGGTGAGGCCGTCGCCGTGCTTCCCGGACCAGTCATGCCGAACTTCTCCGGAAGCGGAACCGGCGGCATTTCCATCGGGTCCTCGGGCACATCGAAATCGACCTGTCTCACCACGCATTCGCGCCATCGAGCCAACGCCGAGACCACCTCCGCCTTCTGCTGCGTGATCTGCTCTGCCTGAATGGCCAGTGAGCTGATGTAGTTGACGGAATCTGTCGGGTCGGTCGACACAGCATTTCGAGCCTGATCCGAACAGTCTTCATATGAGCTGTCGTATCCGGAGTCCGGGTTGTACGTGCGGACGTACTCGTGAAATTCCCACACGGCTTCCGAGATTGCCGGGTCAGCTGGCGCACCGAAATGGTAGCCCCAGCGCTCGGCGATCTCCGTGTTGAACAATCGGAGATTCACGCGGTTCACATCCGCTGGCGGTGGGAACTCCGTGTCTTGCCACGGCACCGGCCACTCATAGCCGTCTTCGGCGAGGCATTCCGACATGAGCAGGTTGTCGGCGTAGGTGTCGAGCTCCGGCGGGTAGACAGCGAATTCGTCCAGCGGCATCGCCCACTGCGACCGGTTCTTCGCTGCACCCGCAGTCGCGGTCGATTCGGGCGAAGCCGCGCACCCCGAAATCACCAAAACGCTGATAAGAGCGGAGCCGATTCCGGAGATCCACCGCCGAGCCGCGCCATGCCTGTTCATACGAATGCGGCCGATATCCTCATGGCGCCTCGCCGTCCCGCGCTTCCTGAAAGAAACATCGCTCATTTGTAGACGTCGCCGCTCGTCGGCGTCGACCACCCGAACAGGGGGATTCGTACGGTCGATGTGACGGGCTCAGGGGTTGCTGATCACGGCCTTGCCACGGAACCGCACAGTTCGTCCGGCGACTCGATATACCGGGAGCCGGAAGAATGGATGTATGTCCCGGAACTCCCCGCGGCGACTGCTCGCCTCCGTGCGACGGATCGTGCACACCGACCCCTCAAACGTCGCCCCCACCGAGGCGATGCCGGTGATCGACGAACGCATGGTGCCGCGGGTGCTCGACCTGTCGACCCGCATCGGCGAGGCGATGTTCGCCGTCGGAGCATCCGCCCACGAGGTGACGCTCGCGATCACCCGCGTCTGCGATGCGTACGGGCTGCGCGGCGTGCAGGTCGACGTCACCTACAACTCGATCACGGTGTCGTTCCACCTGAGCGGCGAGGTGTGGCCCGAGACGCTGGTGCGCGTGGTGCGGGTCGCCGCCCCCGACCACGCCAAGCTGCAGCGCGTGCAGGCGCTGGTGTCGGACATCCGTGCAGGCCTCGACCTGGAGTCCGCGCGCACCGCATTCCGCGTGATCCGACGCGTGCCGTTCCGGTACCAGCAGCCCGTGGTCGTGGTGGCCCGCGCGATGCTCGCCGTCGGCGTCAGCATCATGCTCGGCGCCTCGCCGCTCATCGTCGGCCTCACGTTCCTCGCCGCGCTCGGCGCCGCACTCACACAGGCGGGGCTCGCGCGCTGGCGCGTTCCGCTGTTCTTCAGTCAGATCGCCGGAGGCTTCGTCACGACCGTCGTGGCGGTGGTGGTGTCGGCGCTCGGAGCGGCGGGCATCGAGCCGTTCGTCGACATCCGCCCCTCGATCATCGTCGCCTCGGGCATCGTGCTCATGCTCGCCGGGCTCACCGTGGTCGGCGCAGCACAGGACGCCATCGACGGGTTCGCGCTCACCGCGAGCGGACGCATCCTCGACCTGACCATGCAGACGCTCGGCGTGGTGATCGGAATCCTGGTGGGACTGGAGCTGGGCAGCGTGCTGGGATTCGCGATGGAACTGCCCGACGACCCGGCACCGTTCGGTCCGCTGCTGAATCAGTTCGTCGGGGCGATCATCATCGCGGTGGCGGTCGCGGTGTTCAACGGCGCCGGCATCCGGATCATCCTGGTCAGCGCGCTGCTGAGCGCCATCACAATCGCGGCGTACACGCTCGCGACGGCACTGCAGCTGCATCCGGCCGCGGCGAGCGCGATCGGGGCGCTGCTGGCGAGCTTCGTCGGGGTGCTGATCGCGCACAACCTGCACGTGCCGTCGGTGGCGGTGACGACGGCGGCGATCGTGCCGCTGGTGCCCGGAGTCGCGGTGTTCCAGGGGCTGCTCGAGATGGTGCATACCGGCGGATCAGCGAGCGATGTGATGGGCGCGGGCAACTCGCTCATCTTCGCGGCGGTCATCGGCGTCGGGCTCGCATCGGGAGCGTCACTGGGCCTGTACCTCGGCACCCCGGTGCGCGCGACGCTGGAGAGTGTGACGAAGACGCGGGCTCGGGCGCGGCGCTGAGGCGGACTCAGGCCACGACGCGGCCGTCGGCGAGCGCGATCACGCGGTCGGCGTCGTCGATCACGGCCGAGTCGTGCGAGACGCACACCACCGCGGCGCCGCGGTCGGCCTCTTCGCGCAGCACCGTCCGGATGCGCAGGCTGCTCGCAGCATCGAGCCCGGTCGTGGGTTCGTCGAGCAGCAGCAGTTCGGCCTCGCGCGCCAGCCCCTGAGCGAGCAGGGTGCGCTGCTGCTGCCCACCCGAGAGCGAGGCGAACGGATGCCGTGCGAGCGCCTGGATGTCGAGGCGCTCCATCGATCCGTGCACGACAGCACGCGCCGCGGCATCCATCCGGCGCCACGGGCCGAGCCTTCCCCACGCGCCCACACTCACGACGTCGCGCACCGAGACCGGAAGCCGCGGAGAGATCGCCGCGCGCTGCGGCACGAACGCGATCGGCCCCCGCGCCTCGCGCTGACCGGATGCCGGGGCGAGCGTGCCGGCGATGACCTCGAGCAGCGTGGACTTGCCCGCACCGTTGGGTCCGACGATGACCGTGAGGGCACCGGCGGGGACATGTGCGTCGACCGCGGTGAGCACCTCGCGTCCGTCGAAGGACACGTGCACGCCGGTCAGGCTCGCGGGGTGCGCGGTGGTCGGTGCGGAAGAACTCATGGTTCCATCCTACGAGTTTGATAATCATTCTCAACAACGTCTAGGCTCGCTCACTGTGACTGCTTCCGCCTGGCTCGAACCGTTCGCGCTCGATTTCCTGCAGCGCGGACTCCTCGGCGGCGCGCTCGTGGCTGTGCTGTGCGGCGTGGTGGGCACGTGGGTCGTCATCCGCGGCATGGCGTTCCTGGGCGAGGCGCTCGCGCACGGCATGCTCCCCGGCGTCGCCCTCGCGACCGTGCTGTCGCTGCCCGTGCTCGTCGGCGGAGCACTCAGTGCCATCGCGATGAGCCTGGGCATCGGCGCACTCCAGCGCCGCGCGAAGCTGTCGTACGACACCAGCATCGGTCTGCTGTTCGTCTCGATGCTGGCGCTGGGGGTCATCATCATCTCCCACTCCGGCAGCTTCGCGACGGATGCCACCGCCATCCTCTTCGGCGACATCCTGGCCATCACGCAGAGCGATCTGCTCCTGCTCGCCGGGGCCGCGATCGTCGGCGTCACCGTCGCCGCACTGTTCCATCGCGCATTCGTCGCCCTCTCGCTCGACGTGCGCATCGCGTCGGTGCTGGGTCTGCGTCCGCAGATCGCGCAGGGCGCACTGGTCGGACTCGTCACGCTCGCCGTCGTCGCCTCGTACCAGGCGGTCGGGTCGATGCTCGTGGTCGGGCTGCTCCTCGCGCCCGCCGTCGCCGCCGGACACTGGACCGCGCGCATCCCCAGCCGCATGGTGCTCGCCTCGCTCTTCGGCATCGCCGCCGTCTTCCTCGGCCTCGTCGCGTCGTGGTACGCCGCGACCGCAGCCGGAGCATCCGTCGCGGCCGCCGCCATCCTGCTCACCTGCGTCTCCTGGATCGTCCGCACCGCTCTCACCGCGGCCCGGCGCCGGACGCGCAGCACCTGAACCCCGAATCGGAAGGACCCCGTGCGCTCCCGCATCGTCACCCTCGCCCTCGCCGGCGCTCTCACACTCACCCTGGCCTCGTGCGTCAGCACACCCGCCGCCGAACCCGCACCCGCAGAGTCCGAGGGTGACGGCCACGGCGCGGTCGCCGGCGCGGCCGAGGTCGCCGAGCCCCCGCTGGGACTCACCACGGTCGACGCCGACGGCCTCGTCACCCACCTCGACCTGCTCGACGAGAGCGTGTCGGAGTGGGGCGAGATCGCCCCGCCCACCGCGCTCGCCACCGACGGCCGCTATCTGTTCGCCGAGACGGAAGACGGCGTCGAGATCGTCGACAGCGGACTGTGGACGTGGGATCACGGCGATCACTTCCACTACTACCGCGCAGCATCCGCCCTGCTCGGTTCGGTCGCGGGCGACGGCGCGGCCACCGTGGCGACCACGAACCTGTCGACCATCGGCGGCACCGGCATCTCGTTCGCCGGCTCCGGCGACGCAGTGCTGCTCGACACCGAGGCGCTCTCGAAGGGCGAGATCGCCGAGCTCTTCCGCGTCGAGCGCGAGCCGCATGACGGCCTCGTGATGCCGGTGGGCGGCTTCGCCCTGGTGACCGAGGCGACGGACGGCGTCGGGACCAGGGTCGTCGGATACACCGCGGACGGCGAGAAGACCGGCCTCGACGAGGCGTGCCTCTCTCCCGCAGGAACCGTCACGACGCGGGTCGGTGCGGTGATCGGATGCCAGGACGGCGCTCTGCTCGCACACATCACCGACGACGAGCTGCAGGTCGAGCGCATCCCCTACCCCGCCGGAACGACGGCACCGCCGGCGACCTCGTTCGCCAATCGGGAGGGGCGGCCCACGGTCGCGGGCCTCGCCGGAAGCGACGGGATCTGGATGCTCGACACCCGCGAGCGCGCCTGGACGCTGCTGCCCGCCCCCACCCCGCTCGCTCAGGTGACGGCCGTGGATGACGAGGACGGACACCTGCTCGCCCTCGCGCAGGACGGCCGGGTGCTCGTGCTGAGCGACGTCGACGGTGCCGTGCTCGCCGAGACCGCTCCGCTCGTCGCCGACTCGCTCGCCGCGGATGCGGTGCCGACGCTGATCGCCGACCAGCACCGCGCCTACCTGAACGCGCCGACAGAGCAGAAGCTGTTCGAGATCGACTACGCCGACGGTGCGCGGGTCGCGCGGACCTTCGACACCGACACCGAGCCGGCGTTCGTCGCCGAGACGGGACGCTGAGATGGTGCGGGATCGGATGCTGCGGGGGCGGATGCTGCGGGCTGCCGCCGGCCTGGTGATCGCGGGGGTGGCGGTGGCAGGACTCACCGCCTGTGCGGGGGCGGCGGGCGATGACCGGCCGATGATCGTCGTGTCGACGAACATCCTCGGCGACGTCGTCGACGAGCTCGTCGGAGATCAGGCACAGGTGGTGACGCTGATGAAGCCGAACGCCGATCCGCACTCGTTCGAGATCTCGGCGCAGGAGGCGGCGACGCTGCGAGGAGCAGATCTGCTGGTGTCGAACGGACTCGGTCTCGAGGAGGGACTGCAGCAGCACCTCGACGGGGCGGTCGCGGCCGACGTCACCTCGTTCGTGGCGGGCGACGCGATCGAGGTGCGGGAGTACAGCGAGGGCGACGCCGCGGGCATGCCCGACTCGCACTTCTGGACCGACCCCGCCCGAATGATCGACGTCGTCGACGCCCTCGAGCCGGTGCTCGCCGACGTGGAGGGCATCGACGCGGCGGCCCTCGAGACGACGGTCGACGCGTACCGCACCGAGCTGCAGCAGTTGGACGAGGAGATGACCACGGCGTTCGCCGGCATCCCCGACGAACGCCGGGCGCTGGTGACCAACCACCACGTGTTCGGGTACCTCGCGGAGCGGTTCGACTTCACGGTGGTCGGCGCGGTGATCCCCGGCGGGACGACACTCGCCGCCCCCTCGGCATCCGACCTCGCCGACCTGGTCGACGCCGTGCAGGAGACGGGGGTGCCGACGATCTTCGCGGAGTCGTCGTCGCCCGATCGCCTCGTGCAGGCCCTCGCGAGTGAGGCCGGTGTGCACGTGCAGGTCGTGGAGCTCTTCACGGAATCGCTCACCGGCCCCGACGAGGGCGCCCCGGACTACCTGACCATGATGCGCGTGAACACCGAGCGCATCACGGAGGGGCTGACGCGCTGAGGTTGTGCGCTTCGCGCGGCTGGCGCGGGGGTCGAAGATGGCCGGATGCGGCGCGCGGGAGCGGCCATCTGTGACACCTGCTGGGGCGCGCGGCTGTCGCGGGGGTCGCAGATGGCCGCAACCAACGCGCGGAGGCGGCCATATGTGACACCCGCTGAGGCATGCACCCCGCCCCACGCGAGGCGAGCACGCGCGCGAGGCGCCGCAGCATCCGCCCCTGGGGCAGTCTCGTGGGGCAGTATGGACGAGCGGCAGCCCGACCTCCGCACCCCTCATGACGAACCAGACCTCCGAGACCCCGACCCCGGCTTCCGTCGCGCCCGCGCCCGCGCCTGCGCCTGCGCCACGCCCCGGGGTCGACGACGTGCCCGCGCGGCTCCGCGCCGCCCTCGCCGCGAAGGACTGGGCGAAGGCCGTCGGGCTGGTCGGCACGCACTGGCCCGTGCTCCTCGACAACCCGGCAGAGCATCTCGACGAAGCACTGCGCACGATCCCGCTGAGCGCCATCGCGCAGGATCCCCGGGCCGCAGCAGTGCGCGACATCCGGCTGCATGCCTTCGACGACGCGGTCGATCGGATGCTGGGCGTCGCCCCGCTTCCGGCGATCGAAGACCTCGGGGCCCTGGATGACATCGCCCGATCAGACGGCGCCCTGAACCTGCTGAACGTGGCCGCCGCACGCATGATCGCGTTCCGCCTGCGGGGCAAGATGTTCCCCGCGGTGCAGCTCGCCGCGCTCGTGGAGCGGTTCGGGCGCATCGCGGTCGTGCATCAGCCGACGCTGGTGGTGCCGCGTCTGCCGTCCGCGCTGCTGCAGGCGGGCATCACGCGGGGCCTCGCCGACGACATCCCGGGCGCGCTGCTCACCCTCCGCGACGCGTACGAGCGCGGACCCGACGCCCGCTCCGGCCACGTGCAGCGGGATGCCGCGGGCAAGGCCGCCCTGTTCCACGCCCTTGCGGGAGACATGCCGCATGCACAGGAGTGGCTGCGGCGGCATGACGAGTCGCCGACGGCATCGGCCTGGTATGTGCCACGCATCGCGCTGACGGCCGACATCGCGCGGGCTCTGATCGCGATCGAGTCGCTGGACCGGTCCGCCGCCGAGGCCGCCCTCAGCATGGTCGAGCAGCCCGTCAACACCGAGCAGAGCTGGGGCGCCGGCGTCACCTACGCCCGCGCACGTCATGCGCTCGCGTGGGGCGACCGGCTGGGGCAGATCGAGAGCGTGCGGCAGGATCGCGTGCGCTACGCCGATTGGCTGGGCGAAGGAACGACGTTCGGACCCCTGCTCGCCGCAGCCGAGGCCGATCTGCTGATCTCGGTCGGACGCGAGGAGCCGGCCCGTAACGCGCTCGCCGCGCACGGGGAGCACCCTGTCACGCGTGTCGTGCGCGCACGGGTCGAACTGGTCGCCGGCAATGACGACGCCGCGGCGCGCCACGCCTCGACCGCGCTCGCGGAGAGCCACTCCACGCGGTACCGCACCGAGGCGCTGGGCGTGCACGCCGTGGCCAACCTGCGCCGCTCAGGGCCCGATGACGCCGCGGAGCCCTACCTGCACTTCCGTGAATCGGTGCAGGCGAACGGCCTGCGACTGTCGGCGTTGGCGGTGCCGCACGGGGAGCGACAGGCGCTCGGCGCCCCGGTCGTGGAGGACGAGCACGGAGCCCGCGACACCATCCCGCCGAGCACCCGACGCGTGTCACTCACCCCGCAGCAGCGGCTGGTGCTGACGGGGCTCGCCCAGGGGCTGACGCTCCGGCAGATCGGCCTGCGGGAGCACCTGTCGCTCAACACCATGAAGACGCACGCCCGCGCGCTCTACCGTCGGCTCGACGTCGCCACCCGAGATGAGGCCGTCGCCCGCGCCTACGAGGTCGGGCTGCTCTGACCCGGAGCCGGGCGACCCGGAGCCCTCGGCCGCCGCGCGTTCACAACTCAGCAAGAACTGCGAGACGCGGCGCCCGCACCGGCCTGCAGGGCGGCTCTGTCGACGTTCTTGCTGAATTGTGAACGACCGACCGCCCGCACCACGAACCTGCCCGAGCAGATTTCACCCCCGCTTCATCCCCGTCGGGCGCGACGGCGGGCGCTGCGCTTGATGTCATAGAGAGGTCCGTTCTCGTGATTCCGGGGGGCACCGCGGCGACGGACGGCTGCGATGCAGGACTCGACGCCAGGGGGAAGGATGTCGAGCCGTTCGCAGGGGGAGGGCCGCGCGGCTGTCGTTGTGGGGACGACGGCCGCCGCCCCCGACGCGCCGCCCCGCCCCGCGCCGCCGCCGCGCGCCGCTCCGACAGCGCGACGCCGCGGCACCGCCATGCGCCCGCCGCCCCAGTTCACCCGGGTGTCACCCGGGTGGGTTTCGGCGCACTCGCCCGATCGGGGCGTGCGGCGTTGTTAGCGTCGTCACGGGTCGGGCGCCGTCCCCTGTTCCGGGGGTGTTCGCCGGCGCCTCGCATCCGTCCCCGCCCCGTCGTCGACCCCGCGTCGCGCCGGAGGCTTCGCGCGCGCCTGCGCTCCTCCGCAGTGCGCCCATCTGATCATCGGAGAGCAGTCATGACCGTTTCCCCCACCCCCGCCGCGAAGGGCGCCGTCGAGCGCCGCACCGTGCTGAAGGCCGCCGCCTGGTCGGTGCCGGTCGTCGCCGCCGCCGTCGCCGTGCCGCTGGCCGCGGCGAGCGTCACCCCCGAGCCGCAGCCCGCGCCCGGCGGAGGGCTGTCGGTGTGGCAGGGCGGCACCTCGGTGCAGACCTGGACCGTCAGCCAGCCGAACCGTGTGCAGATCAACACCGGTCAGAGCCTGGGCTTCGAGGCCTTCGACCCGGAGTCCGGCGACACGGTCCCTGCGGGCACCTATCGCTCCGGCGTCGTCACCGTGACGGTGCAGTGGGGTGCGGGCAACGGCGTGCCGACGCCCGAGAGCTACCGGATCGAGGAGCGCACGCTCAACGGCTGGACCCGCGTGGGCGCCCTTCCCGACGCCGGCGTCTCGGGCGTCGTCGAGTACACGTACTCCGGCATCCTGAACGGCAGCGCGAACATCGTCACGCTCCCCGTCGTCTGGCTCTACCCGACCGCGGGCGGCTCGCTCACGCCGACCTACGTCAACACCTCGCTGTCGTCGGAGTTCATCAGCGAGAAGACCTCGGGCTCGCGCGTTCCCTGAGCCCGGCGCCCCCGCTCGCAGCACCCGCACGACCGGTCACGGCACTCATCCCACCGCACGCTGCACGGGTCCGCTCGACAAGCCCTTGCGAGTGCCCACGTACCCGGGTAGGCATGAAGGGAGCGGGTCGTGGTCCCGCTGTGGCATCCGGCAGGCTCCAGCGGAACCCGTCCCCCTCTCTGTCCTGAGCGATCACCGGGAAGGGGCGTTGCATCATGGGCAAGTTCATGTACGAGAGCGGACCGAAGATCGACATCGAGGATCGGGCGCTCACTCATCTGCAGCTGGTCATCACGGCCAAGCTCCGACGCGGGGAACCGTTCGCATTCTCTTGGAAAGAGGACCCCAGCATCGGCGGCGGACGCACCACCGTATGGATCCACGCACACAGCAATCTCGTCTTCAAGTACTCCGGCAGCCGGCAGCCCGCGATCAACCGACGGTGGATCGAGGCGCTCGCGTACACCGCCAATTCCCCCGGTGGCCTGTACTTCGTCCCCGAGCCCGAGGGGGCGCCGGCCGAGGATATGCGCGTGTCGATTCCGGTCTGAGCATGCGTCTCGCAAGGGGGTTGCGGACTCGATCCTCGTTCGGTATTCAGGTGCACAGCGGGAGTCATAAAGACTCGCTGGCGCACAACCGAGCCTCAGCAGAATAATTCTCTTCCGTCATGGACACGGGTCCGGAAGGGACAGACACAGCATGGGAAAGTTCATCTACGAGGGTGGACCGAAGATTGAGATCGAGGATCGGGCGCTCACGCACCTGCAGATCGTGATGACGGCGAAACTCCGCCGTGGGGAGCCGTTCGCGTTCTCGTGGAAAGAGGACGCCAGCATCGGCGGCGGTCGCACCACGGTGTGGGTGCATCAGGGAAGCAGCATGGTGTTCAAGTACTCGGGCAGTCGGCAGCCGGCGATCAACCGCCGGTGGGTGGATGCCCTCGCGTTCACCGCGAACTCGCCGACCGGGCTGTACTTCGTGCCGGAGCCACCGGAGGGCGCGCTGACCGACGACATGCGCGTGAGCGTGCCCGCCTGAGGCACTGACCGAAAGGGCCGGAATGACTGACGATCGAAACGCGGCGGGCGGCGACGAGCTGCCCGCCGCGTTCGCCCGCCTGGCGGACGCACTGGACCCGAGCTACGACGTGATCGACACCATGGACGCACCCGCCTGCACGACATCGCCGAGCAGGTCGTGACCCGGCGGCTGTCGCTCTGAGCGGTGGGGTGATTGCGCCCCCACCTCAGAGCGCTGCGGCCGCCGCGCGCGCACCGCGGACCGCGATGGCCACGCTCGTGAGTGTCGGATTCATCGTGTTCGCGGTGGGGATCAGCCCGTTGCCACCCACCAGCAGGTTCTCGAAGCCCCACACGCGCGAGTAGGGGTCGGCGACCGACGTGCCGTCATCCTCGACACCGGCGCGCATGGTGCCCATGTAGTGCAGGCTCGACCCGTTCGGCAGCAGCCGCGGCTCGGCGATGAACGTGCCCAGCGCTGCTCCGGCGCGACGGAGGTGCGCCGTGGCATCCGCGATCTCGGCCTCCTCGACCTCGGTCAACGCATACTCGATGGTCATGTTCGGGAGTCCGCGATAGTCGAGTTCGTCGTCGTCGAAGCGCACTCCGTCTTCGACCCGCGGATGCTTGCGCACGCCATAGCCCATGTTGACGTAGCCCCAGCGGTTGCCCGCGTGGGGGTGCGCCGGGTCGAGGGGGAACGGCGGGTTCTCGGCGTACATGACCTGCGCCGAGAACGGGTGGTCGGGCTCGGAGAACGGGATGCGGTTCACCGCGGCGACGGGGTCGGCGGCGTGCTTCGCGCGACGCGCGAGTTCGCCCTGCAGCTCCTCGTCGGTGACGAGCGCGGCCATGCGGTCGCCGTCGAGCGAGACGGTCGAGATCACCACATGGTGCTCGGTGAGGTAGCGGCCGAGGGCGGCGGGGCGGATGCCGGAGGCCCACAGCAGCTGCGGGGACCGGAAGGCGTCGGCGGCGACGATGACGAGATCGGCGGGCACGACCGAGGTCTGCTTCGTGCGGAGGTCTTCGACCGTGACTCCGGTCGCGCGCCCACCCTCGTGCTCCACCCGGCGCACGAAGGAGAGATCGCGCAGCTCGAACCGGGCGCTCTCGTCGGTGCCGTCGTCGATCAGCGGTCCGAGCACCATGTCGGCCCCGGCCCACACCATCGACCCGTCGGGCTGCGGGTCACCGGCGACCGGCAGGGTGCTGACGCCGTATCCCTCGGGGAGCTCGTCGGCGAACTCGCGCTCGAGGAGCGAGCGGATGGCCCCGCCGATCGGCGAGTCAGCGAAGGCCGCGGCCTGATGGTGCAGCAGTCCCTCCGCCGTCGTGATCAGCTCCTCCCACTCGTCGTCGGCGATGAATGGCAGCTTCTCGCTGAACGCCGGGCGCGGGATCGCGCACGTCCAGTGCGAGCCCTGACCCCCGACGTTGGTCGCCGCAGCCGCAGCCGGGAAGGTCGGCGCATGGGCCGAGCCCTCGCCGCCGAAGTCGAGCAGATGCGTCCCCTGCCGTGCGGTGAACATGCCCTCCACGACCGCCCCTGCCGGAATGCCGAGCGACTCGCGGAAGGCACCGGCCTGCGGCCCCTGTGCCCGCTCGCGTGCCCGGGCCTTCTCGTCGGGATCGGCGATGTTGCGGACGCTGGCTCCCGGGCGCTCGGTGATCTGCGGACCGGCTTCGAACATCACGACCCGAGCGGTCGGATGGCTCTGCAGGATCGTGCGGGCATAGGCGGCGCCGATGGGACCGCTGCCGACGATCGCGACGGTGGGGTGCTGGGACATGATCTTCTCCCGGGTTCAGGCGGTGCGGATTCAGGCGGTGGCGGTTGCGGGCGGTTCTGGACTCAGGCGACAGCGGGTTCTGCGGCGGTGACCGGTTCGTGCTCGTCGGCCAGGCGGCCGGCGGGCATGAGGAGCGCGATGACGAAGCCGACGGCGTAGGCGATCGCGAGGGCGGCGAACACCGGAGCGAAGACGTCGCGGTAGATCTCGGCGACCTGGGTCTGCACGGCAGCGTCCGAAGCCTGCACGAGTTGAGGCGTCAGCGCCGTGGCATCGAGCCCCGCCGGCAGCAGAGCCGCGACGCCGAAGCCGATCACGCCGCCGATGACGGCCGTGGTGACGGTCGCTCCGACCTGGCGCACGATGTTGACGGTGGCGGTGATAGCGCCGGTCGCCGACCGCGGTGCGGCGCTCTGCACGACCGCGACGATGAGGCTCATGAACGCGCCGGTGCCGATGCCCACGATGAACATGACGATCATCGGCACCCACAGCGGCAGCCCGACCGGCAGCGCTGCCATCACGGCCAGCCCCGCAGCGCCCAGCGCCGTGCCGATGATCGGGTAGACGCGGTAGTGACCGGTGCGGCTGGCGAGGAAGCCGGTGCCGAGGTTGCTCAGCAGCATCCCGAAGACCGTTGCGATGGGCACGAGACCAGATACCGTCGCGGTGGTCTGATACGCCATCTGCACGTAGGTCGGCAGGTACGCCGTGATCGAGAACAAGCCGACGCCGATGATGGCCGACAGGGCTGTGCCGACCGCGATCGTGCGGTTCGCGAAGAACCGCAGCGGCACGATCGGCTCCTCGGCGCGCATCTCGGCGAGCAGGAAGGCACCGAACGAGATCAGCGCGGCGACGAAGGCGACGACGGTCGCGGTGCGCAGCTCAGGGTTGGCCATCCACGAGACGGCGAGCACGAGGGCGACCAGCGCCGCCGTGAACGCCATGGCACCCGCGACGTCGAAGCGGCGCAGCACGCCCGGCGCGATGCGCGGCACCGCGACGATCGCGAGTGCGAGAGCGGCGAGGCCGACGGGGATGTTCACCCAGAAGACCCACTGCCAGCCCCAGAAGTCGGTGATCAGACCGCCGACCACCGGACCGATGAGGATCGCGATCGGGAAGGCGGCGCCGATGATCGCCATGTACTTCGGCCGCTCGCGGGGCGAGGTGACCTGGGCGATGATCGTCTGCGACATCAGCTGCAGTCCGGCTGAGCTCATGCCCTGCAGCACGCGGGCGACGATCAGCCACGGCATGCTCTGCGCGAATCCGCAGGCGAGTGAGGCGATGAGGAAGACCACGAGAGAGGTGAGGAACACCGCGCGCGGTCCCACCACATCGCCGAGTTTTCCGATGACGGGGAGCAGCACCGTGCTGGCCAGGGTGTAGCCCACGACCACCCAGCCCATGTGCTCGAGGGCGCCGAGCTCTCCCGCGACGGTGGCGAGCGAGGTCGAGACGATGGTGTGGTCGAGGGCGCCGAGGAACGACACGGTGAGCAGGGAGACGACGAGCAGACGCAATCGCAGCGTCGAGAGTGGGGGCATGACCGATGGCCCGATCGATCGGGCAGTCGACGCGACTTCGTGTGCCCCGCTCGCAACGTCACGAGCGGGAACGGGTTCGAGGAACCCCGGCGCCATCTCGATCATACCCGTACTTTTGTCGATTTTCAACTAAAGAGCGGTTTCGTCAAGCGAGCGGGCTCAGAGCGAGCGGCGTCGCGCCCGCGAGCGCTCCCGGGCCCGGGGCAGCACGGGTGCCGCGACGGCGCTCCCCACGCGTCCGACGAGCTCGCCGACGCCCTCGACCACCATGCGCACCTCGTCGCCCTCGGCGAGCGGAGGCGGTGTGAGTCCGCCGTTGCGCCCCCACAGCTCGCCGAGGCATCCACCGTTGCCGACCGTGCCACTGCCGAGCACATCGCCCGGCACGACCCGGGAGTTCCGCGACGCGTAGGCGACGAACTCGGGGAACGGCCACCCGGCGTTCGAGACCAGGTCCTCGCCGATCAGCTCGCCGTTGACGAAGACCTCGGCACGGACGGCGAGGAAGCCGTCGTCATCGAGGAAGGGTGCGAGCTCGTCGGCGGTGACGATCCACGGGCCGAGGCTCGTGCCGAAGTCCTTGCCCTTCGCGGGCCCCAGACGCACCTTCATCTCGCGTGCCTGCAGATCGCGCGCCGACCAGTCGTTCATGATCGTGTAGCCGAAGATGACGGATGCCGCCGCCTCCGGGTCGAGGTTCGACTCGCCGACGCCCGGGGCACCGCCGATCACGACCGCGAGCTCCAGCTCGAAGTCGAGGCGTGCGGTCACGGGCGGATGCATCACGTCGTGGGGTCCGAGAACGGTGTGCGGGTTGGCGAAGTAGAACGTCGGGGCGTCGTACCACTCCGGCGCGACGTGGC
Organism: Microbacterium sp. PI-SA-G; assembly: GCF_057215335.1. Taxonomy (NCBI): domain Bacteria; kingdom Bacillati; phylum Actinomycetota; class Actinomycetes; order Micrococcales; family Microbacteriaceae; genus Microbacterium; species Microbacterium sp. PI-SA-G. Next base: position 2,982,135 of record NZ_CM170103.1, on the reverse strand, counting down.
TGGTGCCTTCGACGCCTGCGCTCACGCCCTCGACGTGCTCCTCGAACGCCACGAAGTCACGGACCGAGGCGGGCACGAGCGGCGCGAGCAGCGTGACCTCGGCGAGAGGCCGACCCGCGGATCCGCGCATCTCGTCATGCAGCGCGTGCGCGGCATCCAGTCCTGCAGCGAGCACGTCGGCCACCCCCAGCCCGCGGGGGAAGGCGAGCACGCGGTCGCCCTCCACGAACCCCTCGCCCACCTGCTCCCCCGCGCGCCAGCGTGCGATCCTCATGCGCGCACCCGGTGTTCGAGCAGGCTCGCCGCGTTCGTGCTGAGGATCCGTTCGGTGATATCCGGGGCCAGCCCGGCGTCGCGCACGACCTCGACCGGGCTGTCGAGCCCCATGTCGAACGGGTAGTCGCTGCCGAGCAGCACGCGGGACTCACCCGCGACCGCGACGAGTCGCTGCAGCGCCTCCGGATCGTGCACGACGGTGTCGAACCAGATCTTCGACAGGTAGGTCGACGGGGCGTGCGCGCACCGCTGCGCCTCGGGGCGCACCCGCCAGGCGTGGTCGGAGCGACCGATCGCGAAGGGCAGGTAGCCGCCGCCGTGCGCTGCGACGATCTTCAGTGCAGGATGCCGATCGAGCACCCCCGCGAAGATCAGGTGCGACAGCGCGACGGCGTTCTCGACCGGCTGCCCGACCGTGTTCGAAAGGTAGAACCGGTCGAGCCGCTCGTCGAGGCTGCAGCCGAACGGGTGCAGGAAGATCACGGCGCCCAGCTCGGCCGCCCGCGCCCAGAACGGCTCCAGCCGCTCGTCAGAGAGCTCGACGTCGCCGGCGAACGACGAGATCTCGACGCCCGCGAGTCCGCGACCGAGCACCGCGTCATCGAGGCATTCGACGATGCGCTCCGGATGCTGCAGCGGCACCAGCCCGAGGCCGATGAGTCGCTCCGGCGCCTGCGCCACGTGCTCGGCCACCAGACGGTTGGCCTCGTTCGCGGCCCAGACGGCCAGTCCCTCCGGAGCCCACGGAGAGAAATGGTTCGGCGAGGCGCTGACCCACTGCACGTCGACGCCCTGTGCGTCCATGTCGGACAGCCGCTGCGCCACCGAGGTGAGTTTCGGAATGCGCGAGCCGACCATGGGCCCGGACACCGCGAGGCTCTCGGCCCCGTTGCGCGTGAGTTCGAGCGCGGCGGCCTCGCGGACGAGGTCGGGCACACGTCGCTCGATCTCGGCCTGCAGCGAGGGCAGCAGGACGTGCGCGTGGACATCGGTGATCATGCCGGCGTCGCCATCTGCTGCGCGATGCGGAAGATCAGCCCGCCGGCATCGGCGTCGCGGTCGTGGTCGAGCTGCCACTGGCCGAGCTGCACCGAGGCGTCGACCACCGCCTGCGCTCGCGGCACGCGTCGGGCGTGGAACTCATCGAAGAGCGCCTCGTCCACGGCATCCCGCGTGGTCAGCAGCTCGGTGAGGACGAACGCGTCCTCGAGCCCCTGCGCCGCGCCCTGGGCGATGGTGGGAGGGCAGGAGTGCGCGGCGTCGCCGATCACCACGATGCGGCCACGGTTCCACGGCGCCGGCACCACGTGCTGGGTGAACCAGGTGTAGTTGGCGGGAGCGCCGGCTTCGAGGTCGGCGCGGATCGAGGCCCACGGGCCCTCGTACCCCCGCGATGCCTCGAGCATGATGCGCGCGGCCTCCTCGTCGGTGACCCCGACGCGGTCCTGCGCGTCCTCCACGAGGAACGCGTACATCGTGTCTTCGCCGGTGGGCGTGTAGCCCGCGATGTACACCGGTCCGCCGTAGTAGAGCTCGGAGCGCTCGACCTCGGCCGGACGCGACACGAACGCGCGCCAGATGCCCATGCCGGTCGGCTGGGGCTTCGTCTCGATCCCGGCCAGGGCACGGACGGCGGAGTTCAGCCCGTCGGCACCGACCAGCAGGTCGTACTCCCCCGCTGACTCGCCGTTCACGTGCACCTCGACCGACTCGGCTCCCCGCGCGTCGACGCCGGTCACCTTCGCACCGAAGCGGATGCTCGCCCCGGCCGCCCTGGCGTGGTCGAGCAGGATGCGTGTGAGGTCGGCGCGCGGCATCCCCATGGCGGCCGGATAGTCCGGGCCGCCGGTCTTCACGTCGGGCAGAGCCGCGACCACCGGCGCACCGGGGCCGGGCGCCCGCAGCGTGAGCCCCTCGAACGGGTAGCCGGCGGCGCGGATGTCCTCCCACGCGCCGAGGGCGTCGAAGACCCGCAGAGCGTTGCCCTGCAGTGAGATGCCCGAGCCGAGCATGGAGGGCTCGGCCTTCGCCTCGAAGACATCGACCGCCACCCCGGCCTTGGCGAGCTGGATGGCGGTGGCGAGTCCGGCGACGCCGGTGCCGGCGATCGCGACCTTTCGGACTGCGGTCATGAGCAGAACCTCCCTGTTCTGAGTGAGCGATGTGATGCGGGTCTAGAGGATGGCGACGGGGTTGACCGGCGAGCCGACGGCTCCGGTGATCGGCAGCGGCGGCGCCGACAGCAGGAAGTCCCACCGTCCGCGCTCCGCGCAGGCCTCGGCGAGCTCGTCGAGGTTCCACATCTCACCGATCGTCAGGCCGAGGTTCGGGATGACGACCTGATGCAGCGGCTGGAATGCGGGCACGTCGAACTCGTTGGGACGCACCTCGAAGCCCCAGGTGTCGGTCGCGATCGCGGCGATCTCGGTGCGGTGCAGCCACCCCGCGGTCGTGAGCGAGAGTCCGGGCGCGGGTCCGCCCGCGTATTCGCCCCACCCGTCGCGCCGGGTGCGCGCGTACTGCCCTGTGCGCACGACCACGATGTCGCCGCGGCCGACGGCGCTCGACGCGCCCTGCGCTGCGATGGTGGCTTCGAGGTCGGCCACGGTGACCGCGTGCCCGTCGGGGAGCTCACCCGTCTCGGGTGCGAGGTGACGGCCGACGTCGAGCAGCACTCCGCGCGAGACGATGACGGCTGCCGCGTGCTCGATGCCGGTCACCAGGTCGCCCTCGCTCGTGACGACGTTGCCCGCCCGTCGCCCGTTCCAGGCATTGCCGTGGTCGAAGATGTGGCCGAGGCCGTCCCACTGCGTGGAGCACTGCAGCGGCATCGCGATCACGTCGTCGGCACCGCCGATGCCGTGCGGGAAGCCCTGGTTGCCGCGCTCGGCGTCGACCCCGGTGTCGGTCATCGTGTGCACGGGGTTGGTGCGGCGGCGCCACCCCTTCTGCGGCCCGTCGGTGTCGAAGCGCTGCGAGAGCGAGATGACGCGACCCGACGACACCAGCGACGCCGCCTGCATGCGCTTCGCGGCGTCGATGAAGTTGAGCGTGCCCAGCACGTCGTCGTCGCCCCAGCGCCCCCAGTTGCGGTAGGCGGTGGCGCGCGCGACGATCTCGGCCTCGGGGTCGTGGCGGTCGAGGTCTGCGGGGTTCTCGGACGGCGCCGACATCAGGACTCCGCGCCGGTGCTCGGCGCCACGCAGCGCACGACCTGCGTGCCCAGGTTGGCGATCGTGCCGGTCATGACGTCACCGTCGCGCAGGAAACGCTTCCAGTGCTGGCCGTTGCCGGCGGGACTGCCGGTGAGCAGCAGGTCGCCCGGGTACAGCGGGTGGGTCTGCGATGCGCCCGACAGCAGCGCGGGGATGTCGAAGAGCAGGTCGCTGGTCGAGGCATCCTGCATCGTCTGCCCGTTGAGGTCGAGGCGCACGGATGCGTCACTCGGCGAGACGAACGGGGCGGGAACGAGGAAGGGACCCGCCGGCAGGAACCCCGGAGCGTTCTTCGCGCGGTACCAGTCGGTGCCGATCTCCTTCATGTCCTTGCGGAACACGAGGTCGCGGGTGGTGACGTCGTTCACGATCGTGTATCCGGCGATGTGATCCCACGCGTCCTCGCGGGACACCTGGAACGCTTCCCTGCCGATGACGAGGGCGAGCTCGAGCTCCCAGTCGTGCACCTCGCTGTAGGCGGGCAGCACGAGCGGCACGTCGGGGCCGACCACCGCGGCCGGCAGCCCGATGAAGAAGTAGGGCTCGCCGTTGGCCTTGCGGTCGTCCATCATCTTCGCGGCGAAGGCGCGGGCCTCGTCGGGGGTGCGCTCAGTGTTCTGCGTGAGCCCCGCAGCGACCAGCTCGATCACGTGCTCGCGGTAGTTGGCGCCGGTCTGCAGCACCTGGCGCGGCTCGACCGGCGCGGTGAGGGTGACGTCGGCGAGCGGGACCCAGGGGCCGTCCGCATCGACGAGCGCCTGCAGGCGGTCCCAGTCGGGGGCGGCGAGGAAGGCGTTGAGCCCGTCGGCGCCGAGATCCTCGGGCGAGAGGGGGCGGATGCGGTCGCCCGCCGCGAGACCCAGGCGCGCGCGCCCGTCCTCGCGGTAGCGTGCCAGGGCGAAGGGGGCGTCGGGGGCTGTCGTCGTCATCGTCGGTCGATCCTCTGTCGTTCAGTATGGCGTCGCGGAGGGTGCCGGGGCGGACGGCGGCGTCCGCCCCGGCGGAGCGCTCAGCCCTGGCCGTGCTTGGCGTAGGGGTTGAAGAGCGCGTCCTTGATCTCGTCGGGCACGCCCTCCTCGGTCGCGCTCGGGCCGTCGGCTGCGGGGAACGACTCCGTCATCGACATCGGCATGGCGCCGTTGCGATAGAAGTTGTTCGAGCCGAGCGAGGGCTTCCACGTGTTGGGCTCCCAGTCGGGCACGTAATTGCGGTATCCGCCGGTGTTGAGCTCGATGCGCAGGCTCGACGGCTCGCGGTAGTAGAGGAAGGTCTGCTCGCCGATGCCGTGGATGTTGGGGCCGTATTCGATCGGGATGCCGTTCTCCATGAGCGTGTCGGCGGCGATCAGCAGCTCTTCGCGGGTGTCAACCCAGAACGCGTAGTGGTTGATGCGTCCGGCCCGGGTCGAGCCGTCGAGCACGACGCCGAGGTCGTGCGACTTCTCGTTGGTGGTGAGCACCGAGAACACCGAGATCGGCGCCTCGTCGAGGATGGTCTTCGCCATGATGCGGAAGCCGAGGACCTCGTTGTACCAGGCGGCGAAGTCGTCGACGCTGCTGGTCGCGATCGTCACGTGGTCGAGCTGACGCGGAGCACCGGCGACCTTCGAGCGCTTCTCGGGGCGGTCGGGGTAGATCGATGCGGTGGACCCGGCGGCCTGGTGACGCGTGACGTCCCAGTGCAGAGTCATCGAGTGACCCCAGGGGCCCGTGAAACGGAACGCACGGCCGATGTGGGGCACGTCGTCGAGCCATTCGCCGTCGATGCCGGCGGCTTCGATGCGCTTCGCGGCCTCGTCGAGGGCCTCGGCACTCGAGGTGCGCCAGGCCATCGTGGCCAGCGAGGGCTCGTCGCCCGGCACGACCACGAGCGAGTACGCGTAGTAATCGCCCCAGCAGCGCAGGTACACGGCACCGTCCACACGGTCCACGACGGTCAGTCCGACCTGGTCCTCGTAGAACTTCACCGACGCTTCGACGTCGGGGGTGGTGATCGCCACGTAAGAGAGGTGGGAGAGCAGCTTGATCATCTTCGATCCTTTCGTGGGGGCTCTGGGACCTGCCCCGCGCTCTACTTTCGTCGGATGCTGACTATTCAGGAATCCCGATGTGGCTATGCGCGGGATCAGCCTCGTTTATCCCGCCGCGGTCACGCCAGCCGCGAGCGCGGCGTCGTGCCGGAAGTCCCGCAGGTCCGTCGGCGGCGTCGGCGCAGCGAGCGCGGCGAGCGCCCGGCGCAGCGCCTGACGCTCCGACGATTCGCGCCGTCGAGGTCGGCGCAGCACACCGTCGCCCGTTGCGATCTCGACGGTCGCGACGTCGCTGGCCGCATCGAGTTCGACCTCGACGCGCGATTCGCCGACTGCCAGCGCGCGCAGTCGAGCACCCCCGCTGCCGATCAGGACGGATGCCGTCACCGACGCCGCGCGCGTGCTGACCGGCTCCTCGAGCAGGGCGAGCATGCCGTAGGCAGAGCTCGCTGCGGCGCGCAGCTCGAGGTCACCCCCGGCGAGGAGGCGGAGCCAGCCGATGGCGTCACGCAGCACGTCGGGCAGTTCGGATGCTGGGGCCACCGCATCCGCCGTCACGTGCCGCGCGGGGTGGTGCCCATTCTTTTCGGACACGGAGGTTTCGGAAACGGCATCCGCGACGAGGTCGGGTCGCAGCCGGGGCCGGTCGAGCAGGATCGGAATCCGACCTGTCGCCTGGTTGAGCGCGGCGAGTGAGGCATCGTCGACGGTCGTCGGATCAGCGACCACGAGGGCGACCGCCCCCGCCTGCAGGGCTCGCCGGCAGCGCTCCGGCCAGCCGCGCGAGCCGTCGACGACAACGATCGCTCCGGTCGCCGCCTCGACCGTGCACGTGCTCAGCGGCAGCTCGGCCGTCGCCGTGCGGTAGCGCGGCAGGGTCGCGTGCACGCCGATCATGACCGCATCCCCTCGCGTACGGCCTCGGCCGCAGCATCCGCCAACTCGATCGCATAGTGCGCGTCGGCCAGCATCTCGTCGTACTCGACGGCCTCGGCGCCGTCGACGAGTGCCGCGACCGCCCTCCACTCTGCGACGTACCCGTCGTCGGGCAGGGGTGGGTACTCCGACACCCGGCCGTCGACGTGGCGCACGCGGGCGCGCGCACTGCCGTCGTGCACGAATGCCGGCGGGAACTCGATGTCGATGAGGTCGCGCGCGGTCGACACGGCGAATCGCCACAGCGCCTCAGCCCCCGACGGCACCATGACAGCCGTGAGGCGCACGAACACGCCGCCTGCGAGGAAGCCGACGCAGTAGCCGATGGGAGCGACCGGGCGGGCGAACACCACGCGGTCGAGCCGCGGGGCGAGGTCGCGCAGCAGCGGCAGATCGTGGATGCCGAGGCCGAGAAGCAGCTGCCGCACGACTCCGGCACAGACGTCGGGATCGCTCCAGTCCGGGGCCGGACGTGCGGGCGCCGCCCCCGGCAGCGACTCGGTGACGACGTCGTGATACCGCCCGTTCGGAGGAAGCGAGACTGTGATCGACACAGCCCGAACCGGTGCCCGCTCAGCGGCGATGTGGTGCCGCGCGCGCCCCCACGCCGGGTCGAACAGATGGTTCGTGCCGACCACGAGAGCGGTGCCCGCGCGTCGACACGCCTCGATCACCGCGTCGGCGTCGTCGTGGGTGAGCGCGATCGGCTTCTCGCACAGGATGGTGCGAACGCCGGCGGCGACCGCGGCCAGGATCTGGCCGGCGTGCTGGGCGGGCGGCGAGCAGATCGCGACGATGTCGACCTGGGCATCCGCGAGCAGTTCGTCCACACCGGACGAACTGCTCGCGGCGGACCGCGCGGCGAGCGCAGACGCCCGACCGCTCCCCCCGTCGGCCACGTGCACGACCCGGAACAGCTCCGGGAGGCGATCGAGCGTGGGCAGATGCAGCGCTGACACCCCCGGTCCCGCGCCGATGACTCCGACCCCGTACATCATGCGCTTCGCCCCTCGTCGTGACTTTTGCTCAAACCATACCTAAGTGCTTTCGTCGGCGACAATAGACGGCGCGATGAACGCGGAAACCCGCGGGGCCGTGTGAAGATCAGATATGGCCAGTGAGTCCACCCTCCGTTTCGGCGCGCAGACCGACGAGATGACGAGTCTTCTGCGCATCGTCAATCTGGTGCGGACGGGCGAGGCGACCACTCGCCCCGAGATCGGTCGGCTCACGGGTCTCGGCCGCGGCGTGGTGACTCAGCGCGTCGATCACGCGATCGAGGTCGGGTTCCTGCAGGACGGCGAGTTCGCGCCGTCGTCGGGCGGCCGAGCGCCGCGCACCCTGCGATTCCGCGCCGAACGCGGCCGGGTGATCGTCTGCGCGCTCGGCGCCCTGCACATCCACGTGGGCATCGCCGATCTCGATGGGGTGGTCCTCGACGACTCGCACCGCGCGTGGGACATCGCGACCGGCCCCGAGAAGACCCTCGATGAGGCGATGTCGATGATCGACGGGCTGCTCGCGAACGACACCGACACCCCGGTCTGGGCCATCACGGTCGGCGTGCCCGGCCCCGTCGACTTCGCCTCGGGCCGCCCCGTCGCGCCGCCCATCATGCCCGGCTGGGACGGATACGACATCCGCGCCCGTTTCGAGGAGCGCTTCGACGCCCCGACGTGGGTCGACAACGACGTGAACATCCTCGCGTTCAGCGAGCGCGAACACCGTGCGAACGTCGAGATCGACCTCATCTACTGCAAGATCGGCTCGGGCGTCGGGGCCGGCCTGCTCTCGCGTGGGCGCGTGCACCGTGGGGCCAATGGCGGCGCCGGCGACATCGGACACGTGCGGGTACGCGATTCGGACGAGCCCTGCCGCTGCGGCAAGATCGGCTGCCTCGAGGCCGTGGCCGGTGGATGGGCGCTGGTGCGCGATGCCGAACGGGCCATCGCCGACGGGGCATCGGGCTTCCTCGCGCAGCAGGTCGCCGCGGGCGAATCGGTGACGCCCGAGGCCATCTCGCGCGCGGCGAAGGACGGCGACGCCCTCGCGATCTCGCTGATCCAGAGGTCGGCGCGCGTGGCGGGTGAGTCCATCGCCACGCTCGTCAACGTGTTCAACCCCGCCGTCATCGTCATCGGCGGCGCCGTGGCGGCGGCAGGCGAGCTGTTTCTCGCAGAGGTGCGACAGCGGGTGTACGAGTTGTCGCTCCCCCTGGCCACCCGCGACCTGTCGATCGTCAACTCGCAGAACGATCCGAAGGAGCCCCTGCGCGGCGGTGCGGCTCTGGCGCGCGAGGAGCTCTTCGACGAGACCTTCCCCCGGTGGTTCGCGGAGGGACGCCCGACGGTGGCGCGCATCCGCGCGACCGACTGACGCTGCTCCTTCACGCCTTCCCGCACTTCTTCCTAAATCAGACATAAGCCGGTATGGTCTGATCTGAAGTCGAACGAGAGGGCGTCGAAGACGATGCACGAACCGCAGCACCGGTGGACGACCGCCCCGCGACCCGGACGCACGGCGCGCGATGCTTGAGGCCCTCTTCGACGACGCGCTCGCACGGACCGACACCGGCGTGACGCTGCGGATCGCTCTGCCGTGGATCCGCTCCCTGCCGCTCGCGGCCGTGACCGACGTCGAGCTCCGGATCGACGACGAGGAGATCGTGAATCCGGCGGTGATCCTCGGGGACCGACGGATCGCCCTGCCCGATCTGTCGCACGAGACGGGTTGGTGGTTCGTGCAGGACCGCCTGCCGCTGCACGTCGACCGAGTACTCGCCGCCGGCATCCATGCGGTTGACCTCTCGTTCCGCCTCGCCGTCCCGTACCTGCAGGTCCGGCCCGACGGCCCGCTGATCCTTCCCTTTCACTTCGCACGCGACCTCGTCGCCACCGCGCCTCGTTCCGCCGCAGTCGCGTCCCGCGATGTAGCCTGATCGGAAGCCACCACCATGACGATCACCCTTCCCGCCGGCTGGACCCTCGCCGCGAGCGCGTTCAACTGGACCTCCGAGGTCATCCGCGCGGAGCGTGCGGCTTGCGACATCGCCACGGGCATCGTCGCCGACGGCATCGCCTCGGTCATCGAGGTCGAGCTCGGCCAGCTGTGGCGCTCGTACCCGGCGCCGACGGATGCCGAGGCCGAGGCGCTGCGCGACGCCCTCGCTGCCGCCGGCGGCTGGGTCGGCATCGTCGGGGCCAGTATCGACGACTGGGAGCTGCCGTCCCGCCGCCGCACCGAGGCGGAGCGGCTCGCCTTCCTCCTCCCCCAGCTGCGCGCCGCGCACCGACTCGGCGCGATCGGTGTGCGCCTGCCGATCGGGCAGGCGGGGCCCGCCCTTCTCGCGGAGCTGCTCCCCCACCTGCACGACCTCGATCTCGTGCTGTTCGAAGAGGCCCAGGGCCGTCAGACTCCGTCGGCGCAGGCTGCCGAGTACGACGCCGTCGCCGCGATCGACGACCCGCACGTGCGGCTGCTGATCGACATCAGCATGCTCATGCCCGAACTGCCGCCGTCGTACCTGGAGCAGCTGTCGCGGGGAGGTGTGCCCGCCGAGCTCGTCGCACGGCTGACGCACGAATGGCAGGATCCCGCCACGCTCGACGCCGTGGTCGCGCTGCTGCGCCCCGGCGCGGTGCCCGCCTCGGTGCACACGCTGTACATGAACATGCTCGTGCGGTTCGGGCGATCCGACGCCGCGGAGCTACGCGAGGTCCTGCCGCTCACAGGCGCATTCCACCTCAAGTTCTGGGACCTCGACGACACCGACTCCCGGGTCTCCGCCCCCATCCGCGACCTCGGCGCCGAGCTGGCGGGGCGCGACTTCACGGGCACGTTCACGAGCGAGTGGGGCGGCCTCGAGTGGCTCGACGACGACGCGGGCGTGATGACGCGGGCGCACCTCGCGCTGGCTCGAGATGCGCTGGGCGCCGGGGTTGCCGCGACGGTGTTTGGCCCTGGCGTTCGCTGACGGAAAGCGCGCCGGGCCGGACCCGCGTCTTGTACCCTCGCGAGATGAGGACTCTTCGCCTGGTCGCTGTCGCCGGGATCGTGACGGCGGGCGTGGTGACCCTCGGCGGATGCTCCGTCGTCGACGCGGTGATCTGGGGACCCGGTGGCGCCGCGGTGATTCGTTCGACGGAGAGCCTGGTTCAGGACATGTCGTCGGGCGATGCATCCGACCTCATCTGCGACGACGCGGTGGCGGACTTCGGGGCCGCCGAAGACTGGCAGGGCCTGTCCGCAGGCGAGCCGGAGCGGTTCCACGCGGACTACTGGGATGAGCAGGCTCCGCTCGACCCCCAGTGGAACATCAACCTCGAAGGCCTTCCCGAGGGCGCGGTTCCGGGCGACGAGTTTTCCGGCGACATCTTCTACCGCCAGACCGATGAGGGCCTCTGCGTGATCGACGTCGCGTGGGCGACCCTCGAGTCCCAAGGATGACGTGGGCGGGTAGCGCGGGCGGGTGCAGTTCAGTGCGGTGGGGGCCTATGCGGCCGAGGTGGGGACGACCGTCACGGTGACCGCCGAGGCGCAGAACAGCGACTATGAATCAGGGATCGCGCATATCGACGGGGAGGCGTGGCACATCCGCACCGCGCGAAACACCCCGACCAAGCCCGGCGCCTTCGTGGCCTTCTGGCGGCGCGATGTGGACGGAACGACGACACCGTTCCGCAATGACGATCCCGCGGCAGGTCTCCTCGTATTCGTGGAGCAGCAGGGAAGGCGTGGCGTGTTTCGCTTCACCGCCGCACATCTCGCCGAACTCGGGATCACATCCGGACGCAGAGCGGGCAAACGGGGGTTCCGCGTGTATCCGACCTGGTGCACGGGATTGAATCGTCAAGCCACCACCACACAACGTGCTCAGGCGTCTGCGTTTCGGGAGTACTGAGCTGGGGATGGATAGGTTGAATCGTGGGGTCTGAGGAATCGCGCTCATCGGTGTTGACGAGGCTGCTTCAGGAGATCGAGCGCATTCGGCCGAAGAGTCGGATCCTCGTCGCGCTGGACGGTTTCGACGGCGCCGGGAAGACTCATCTCTCTGCGGAACTCGCGGACCTCGCTCGCACACGCGAAGGAAGGCCTGTCGTTCGCGTCAGCATCGATGGTTTCCACCGACCGAAAGCAGAGCGAGTAGCCGCTGGCTCGGGGCCTGAAGGGTTCTACAAGGGTTCCTACCGGTACGAAGCTTTCCGCAGCTACGTCGTGGACTCTCTCCGAGCTCGCGGTTCAATCACCCCGGCTATCTGGGATGTCGCTCGCGACCAACCCGTCGACCCTCCGCAGATCGAAGTACCTGCGAGGGGGATCGTCCTCGTGGACGGGATCTTTCTCCAGCGCCCGGAACTCAGCGCGGTATGGGATGCAACGGTTTGGGTCCATGCGCCCTTCGAGGTCAGCGTTCCGCGCGGCAATGCTCGGTTTGCGGGCGATCATGACCCCGATCCTGAGGCTCTTTCCAACCGAAGATACGTCGGTGGGCAGCGTCTCTATCTTGCCGAAGCTCGACCTGACGAACGGGCGACGTGGATCGTGAACAATACGCTTCTCGACCAGCCGACACTGCGCCGAAGCTCTGCGCAGACATGGGTCGCCTGCAACTCGACCCTCGATGAAACCCTCCACCGAGACGCCTCGGATACCGACGCCTAGCACCGCGTGCCTCGATACGGTATCGCTATGACGATGCGCCCTCTTTCGGTAGCCGACCGGCCGTTTCTCCGGGAGGCCACTCTCGCGAACATGAACTGGAACGAACCGCGCTTCACGTTCGAAGACGTCGACGATGCCCCCGAAATCTCGCACTACTTCACGAGCTTTCCATCCGGCCGCGACTTCGGGCTCGCGTACGAATCCCAAGGTGTGGTCAAAGCCGTGGCCTGGCTGGTGTTCCTCCCCGCCGACGACCCGGGATACGGATTTGTCGACGCGGACACGCCTGAACTCAGCATCACGACACTCGCTGCATCTCGCGGGCAGGGCAGCGGTAGCGCACTGCTTTCGGAGCTGATCAGCCAGGCCCGCAGCCGCGGCCTCATCGGCATCAGCCTCAGCGTTGAAGACGGCAACAGCGCGCGGCGCATCTACGAGCGAGCCGGCTTCGAGGTCGTCGGACGCAACGGAGGTTCCGACACGATGTTGCTCACGCTGATCTGAAGAACCCCTATCGGCCTCGCGGCCGTCTGCGTCGGCCAACAGCGTCGGTAGGTGGCGCGTCTTGCAGTATTGGCGTGAACCCAATCAAAGGAATCGAGCAATACGGATGTGAGCCCCGATAACGAAGTTATTGAACGCTCGGTCCGCGAACCGGCTGTGTTCGAAGCCGTGTATGCCCGACATGCGACGTCGGTGTATCGCTATGTCGCCCAACGACTGGGCGACCATGCCGCAGAAGACGTGATGTCCGAAACGTTCCTTGTGGCGTTTGACCGACGTTCGGCATACGACGTGACAGTGCCGAACGCGAGGCCCTGGCTGTTGGGCATCGCGACGCGGCTCATGCACAAACATGCCCGCCTGGAAGCGACCGCCTGGAAGGGCGCGTCCGCGGATCTCGCTGCGCAGATCACCCCGGACTTCATCGAACAGGCCGGTGCGCGTATCGATGCCGCGCGGCTCACTCGACGGTTGACGAAGGCTCTCCGGCGGTTGCCCGAGGCAGACCGCGACACCCTCCTGCTCTACGCGTGGGGAGATCTCGACTATGCGTCGATCGCGCACGCCATGCAGGTGCCGATCGGCACCGTGCGTTCGCGACTCAATCGCGCGCGGCGAAAACTACGCCACGCCGCTGCACTGACATCGATCGAAAAGGAGACGGATCATGGACGAACTGACGCTGCTCCGCAACACGCGTGACGATTCCCGCGAACCGGACCCCGAGGTCCTGGCTCGCGGACGAGCCACCCTCGCCGCACGGATCGATAGCGAAACGCCGGTCGCGCTCTTCTCACAGTTGGGCGAGGGAATCACGTTTCGCCCCACACCAGCACGTCGACGTCGCCGTCGCGCGGTCGCGTGGGCTGGCTTCTCCGCTCTCGGTGCAGCCAGTTTGACCGTCGCGCTTGCGGCCACCGACGTATTGGGGTTTGCCGACTGGAACGGCGGAGCCGATCCAGCCGCGGCGAGCGTGCTCCACTCCGCCGCGGACGCCACCGTGAAGGTCAGCGACCCGATCGTCGGCCCCGGCCAGTACCTGTCCATTCGCACCGACGGAACATTCAGCACCGTGGGAACCCTGGAAATCGACGCCGCGAGAATAAGAGCGAACGGTGGGGAGATCCAGCCCTCCGACGACGTCTCCATCATCGAGGACTATCACGACGAACTCTACGTGCCAGCCGACCGTCACGAAGAGTGGATATGGATCCAGTGCGAAAGACAGCCGGTCCAAACATTCGGGCCCCGTTCGGTAGCCTTCGCGCAGCAGCAGACAGCGACCTACGACGAGCACGGTTCGCATATTGTCCGGCGATTCCCGGGGGGAATCACCCCCGGCGATCGCAACTTCACGGGCTACCAGACGCCGACGAGCACGAGCGTCGATTATGACGCCCTTCCGCGTGAGCCGGCCGAGCTTCTTGACGAGATCCACGAGCTGAACGGCAACTCGGGGCAATCTCGCGATGGGCAGGCTCTCGAATGGATCACCAGTGCCCTCCGACACGGGACAGCACCCGCCGATTTTCGCGCGGCGCTCTACAAAGCAGCCGCAGGAATTCCCGGCGTGAAGATCACGGACCAACAGGCGACACTCAACGGAACGACAGGTATCGCGATCGGACGGCTGGAACCGGCCGACAACGTCCGTTACGACATCATCATCGACCCCGAGACAGGGCAGTTCATCGGAGAGCGAGCGATCACCATGGACGGGTACGCCAGCTTCCCCGCGGGCACCATCACGGCTTGGACTGCCGTGACCACATCAGTCGTCGAGTCCGCACCGACCGACACAGCAACATGCGACGGCTAAGGAGCAACGACGTGAACGTCTACGAGATCGACCCAGCCGCACTCGTGTTGCCACCGACCCAATCCATCAAGATCACGCCACATTTCGACGAGCTCCACCTCGACGCCTCCCACACCAGATCGAGCTGTTATACAGAACTGGACCACGCCGGTGGCACTATCCAATCGCAAGACGTCGACGGTCGCACAGCGCAAGAAAGCGACATCGACCAGCGTGGGTAGGCTCGCATTCGCACGATGAGAGGGGGAACGATGATCAGCCGAAGGATTCTTCCCGTTGCTGTGACTGTGGCGGTACTCGTCGGATGCTCCGGATGCGCGACAGTTCCCGCCGCTCCGACGACCGTTGGCGAGAACTACCCCGGGACCTGCCTGCCGCCCGAGTTCTCGTGGCCGACGGACTTCTTGGAGTCCCTGCCGAGCGAGTCGGACGCTGTGGGTGGGAGCATCGTCGGTCTGAGACTCGAGTACGTCGATTCGCGATGGGTCTGGCGACTTCGCAGCGTCGACTCCCGACACGACATGTTCGGCGAGCAGGAAAGCGACCCGAGTGACGGCCGAGAGTCGATCGTCGATGTTCGGACCCTCGAGACCCTCGCCTCACACGAGGTGGAGCTCACTGAGGCCGAGCAGCTCTCCGGAAGCGGCATCCTCGATGCAGCTCAGCGTTCAGGTGAAGAGTGGCCGAGTCCACTGATCATCGAGATGGTGCGAACGAGGGAAGGCAGCGAGAGCAGCTGGCAGGTCACCATGTGCGACACGGCGACGAATACGTACTCGGTAGAGGTCCTGCCCTGACGTCACCCTGACCGGGCGCAGCGCACTCCCACCGCCACCGGGAGCGCAACCTAGGTTGACACAGCGTCTGTAAGCAACGTAGGTTGACGGACATGGAGTCCTCACAGATCGCGGCGGTGGCAGCCGACACCAGCGACCCGAGAGCGGGGTTGCGAGCGGTGGCGACCTTGCGCGTGCTGGCCGACACCCTGGAGCTCCGACAAGTCGAGGCCGCACTGCGTGCAGGAATGAAGTGGCAGGACATCGCCGACGCGCTCGGGGTGACGCGCCAAGCCGTCCACAAGAAGTACGCCAAACGCATCGACCCCACGATCCCCATCCTCAGGAGGAACGCATGAGCAAGTTCGTTCGCGCCGCTCAGACCAGTCAATCGCTCTCCCTTGTCGCCATGGAGGAGGCGTCTCGGCTGGGGCTTCGCACAGCAGACATCGAGCACCTGTTCCTCGCTCTCGTGGTCAGTGACCAGTCCGCCGGACGCGCGCTGCGCGATATCGGCATCGATCTCGACGTCGCCCGACGTGCCGTTGAGGAACAGCACCAAGCGCAATTGACGTCGTTGGGCATCGCGACATCCTTCCCCGAGGCAGGGCGCATCGTCTTTCACGAGACGGACGGCTACGAGTGGAGCACGCGCGCTTCCGACCTCATCGCCCGCTCTGTCAGCCGACACAAGGCCGGGGATGCCGCGGCAGTGCTTCGCGAACTCGTTTCGGAGCCCAGCGGCCTGATCGCCGAGATCCTGGAACGTCTGGATACGACACCCGATGCCGTGCTCGACCGCCTCAGCGAGCTCGACTCCCCCGGGGAAGCGACAGCCCCCACCGCAGCCGAAGTGAAAGGGCGAGCGTTCGGGTCGATGGACACGTTCGTCCCTGCACCACGGGAACAGGTGTGGCAGTTCCTGTCGGATCCGATGCGCATTCCCGACTGGGAGTTGAGCGTCGGCTCCGTTGAACTCCCGGGCCCAGACGCGACGGAGGGAACGATGTGGCAAGGCCTCGCGCCCGTGAGGCACCCCAACGGGAAGCCGGTGAAGCGCAAAGCCGAGTTCCAGCGCCGCAGCATCCAACTGGTCGCAGCACGCAGACCGGAGAGCATCGTGTGGAGCTTCACCTACCCCGATGCGCCCCGAAGCGCCCCGGTCCGCAAATGAACTGTTCCTGGTCGAAACGACCGGCGGCACGCGGGTGCGCATCACCACGTCTTGGGCTCGACGCGAGGGATGGCGGAGGCTCGTTGCACTGCCGCTGCGCCCCGCCCAGAAGTTCCTCCTGTGGGTGACCCTGCACTCGACGGCCGGCGCGATCAGTCGAGCGTTTCGCTGATCCGAGGAGCCTCGCGTGGAGCCGATCGCCGCGTGTCTCACTTCGGCGAGACTGGTAACCATGAAACGCGCGATCCACATCGACGGCCTCGCGAACATCCGCGATCTCGGTGGTCGAGACCGCACGGACGGAACCTCCTCGCCGGAGGGCGTGTTTGTTCGATCGGAACGGCTGGAACGGGTGAATTCCGACGGGTGGCAAGCGCTCCACGCGTACGGAGTGCGCACGGTGATCGATCTTCGTCGGCCAGATGAGCGCACGGGACAGGTCCCCGCCTCGATCACGCATGTTCACGTAGACCTCGACGGCGGCGACGAGACGGATTTCTGGGCCGAGTACGAAGCAGATGGACGGTGGGCGACGCCGCTCTACTATCGCGCCCACCTCCAGGCACTTCCACACCGCCTTGCGCTTGTGCTGGACGCGATCGCCGCCGCTGATGAAGGTGCGATTCTGTTTCACTGCGCGGCGGGATGGGACCGGACCGGCCTCGTCGCCGCGGTCCTCTTGCGCGCGCTCGATGTCACCGAGGACGCCGCAGTAGCCGACTACCTTGACTCCTTCGCGAACGCCGACGCCATGTCAGCGCTACATGAACGGTCCTTCGAGGTCGAAGAACGGCAGCAGATCCTCAGTCGCTTCGGACATACCGCAGAGTCAGCGTTCCGGGATATGTACGCGAACTTGGACCTCGATCTTTGGTTCAGTGAATCGAATGTCGAACCCTCGACGCGAGTGGCCATCGAGACATGGCGCGGAGCCGCTGCCTCAGCCGACCGAAGCTGATCACCCAGCAGGCTCATGAGCGCCCATTGCGGGCCGCCGATATCGATCGTTGCCGGCAGGCAAGGATCGGGATGGACAGCAACCACCACCGGCGCGAGGTGAGCGTCGGTGTGGGGCTCTCCCGCCAAACGTCCATGCCCCATCCGGTCCAGTGGATGAAGAGGAGCAGCATGGTGATCCCGATAGCGAGAGGGATGAAGTGTCCGAGCGCGAATTGTGTGACGAACTGGTCGTCATCGACGAGTCCGCTCAGAAAGTTACCAAAAAGAGCCGCGAGAGCGACATAGAAGGCGACGACTGCGAGGGCGAGCCAGACGTTCCGGGGCCGCCCCGTGGACGTCGTATTCTGGCTGGTCGTTCCGTTGCTTATGCGGCAATCAGGACCGAGGAGACGCCACGCGTGGCGCTCGGGGCGCCGTTCTCGAGTGGGGAGATAGCGGGGATCGCGCAGAAGATCCCGAGCGGGATGCTGGCAGCCTGGGGCCGACCCAGTTTCTGACGATCCAGGGCGGGCCCCGATCTTGGGTGAATAGCGCGAGCTCGCCCGTGCGGGCCTCGACGTATGCGAGCGACGTGCGATGGCCTGCGTGACGATCAGAGCGCTCGTGCGGCCTTGCGGAGCGCCCGCCTCAGCTCCCGCCGCAGGCCACGCTTACCCACGCGGAGTACACCCACTGACCCATCCGGCAGGCGACCATCGCCGACCGCGACGAGCGGCAGCTCGACGGTCGCCATCTCAATCGGCTTCATCGCATAGCCGACAGCCAGGAGGAGGCGGACGGCCGTCGTGGTGCTTGTGCCTACCTCGCGGGCCATGGTGCCTTCTCGGTCAGGACGCGGACCAGATCTCGGTCGCTGCGTGGTTCGACTTGCGGCTGTTGCAGGAGCGGTGCATCGGGACCAGAATTTGGCCGACCAGGCGGCCGCCGTTCGCGATCGCCTGGTGTTGGTCAGCGGTGAACGACATCCGGTGAGTGTCGGGCAACGTCGTGTCGATGCTCTCCCACAGCCCATCCCGAAGGAGACCCGTGACCGCAGGGGAGGTCATGCGCTCGCGTGCGACGCTTCAGCACGCCCTGCTGGCGCCGATTGCGAGTGAAGACATCAGAGACCTGACCGATAGAATTCGGCCATGGAGTCGCCAAGCCGTACCGTCGTAGCGGCTATTCGTCGGAAGTCCCCTGTCACGGATGGCATAGACGCGCTTAAGGTCATCTCTCGCTCGGCGACGCACCGGCAAGATATCGCCTACCAAGTCGGCATAATGCAAGCGTGGCTTGATTCGGAGTTAGGTGCCGGGCCGAAGTTGTCGCGGGCCCAACAGCGCCAGGTGATGAACTGGTGGGAGGCTCACTTCGATGAGCTAGATGCTGTCGTGAGTGATGCGGCGACGTTGCTTGCTGGCCAGAAGGATCTGGAGAGGATCGGTCAGGCAGCGGCCGGTACTATCCTCGCCGAACTTGGGATCGCTTCGGTGAACAAGCTTGTGGCCGGGCCGAGCACGCCAGATCCTGGCGACCAGGCACTCAACGGCCATTCATGGGTGGACAAGGGGATTGGGCCGATGTGGACGGGCGCAATGTTGAAACCACAAGTCCTCCGCGATGTCGCCATTTCAGGTCCCTACCAGAGCCTTAAGTACCGGCATTCGTACGCCCACGGAGTACGAAACATAGGAAAGCCTGATCCAAACCTGCGCGCGGCGCCATCGATTCGCGTGCTCCGGCTGGAGGTCGACAAGAACAGTTCGAGTTCGACTCTCCAAGAACGTTCGTTCCCAGCGCAGTGGGTTGCACCTGGCGATTCTACGTACTGGATTGATGACTTTCGTGGGCATCTGGGCGGCACACTGATCTTCACGGGCGACCAGTGCGCACCGTCATCGGCAACGCTGTCAGGATTCCACGAACATCGTGTCCGCGTCAGCGAGTCTATCGCTCCGTAAGCGAGGAAGACTACGCCCGCCGCCCATCACCGCTCGAGTGTGCGCATCATTCGGCCGCCTAAGGCTGCTCGCTCAGACACCGACCCGATCTCAGCGGGACTATCCATGCGAGGTCATGGCAGCACGCCGCTTGCAGAGGGATGTGAGCGTGTGGCCGCGGGGCGAAGGACTCAATCGGACGTGAGCGGCGGCTTACTCATGCCGGGGCGCCCTTGCGGGCTGGGTACCGCGCACCCGGGCCCTTTCCAGGCCGCGCCGCCCACTCCGAATCGACACCAGACGCGACGAAAGCCCCGCCGTATCGGCGAGGCTTCGGTCATAGTTCAGCTGCAAGCACACCTTAACATGCCGCGCGGACACATTTGACAGTTAGTTCATGAGACTCACCCCAACCGCACTAGCCCTGTGAGCCAAGCAGCAATCAACGTAGCGACGATCGTAACGGGCGCTGTGATAACCGCCACCTTGAAGTTGGCGTTCCTGTTCGCTCGATCGGCGTACGTCTCGCGCCTGGATTGTCCTCGCACAAGGATTGTGCTCCGCATGTACGCGAAGCCGGTCGCGAGCTTTCTCGACCAGACAGCAACGCCCGTGAGCGAGAGCACCACCCCCGCAAGGAGAAGGAGCTGAGCGAAACCATTGAGCTGGGTCGTGACCAGCACGCCAACGTAACCGATCATGATGAACGGCACTGCAATGAGGGGAAGCAGAAAGCGAAGTCGGCCCCACGTGGGGCGCGATGTCCCGCTCTTGAGCAGGAAGTCGGCAATGAACCGCTCGTCACTAGAGCTCTGCTCCGTCAGCGCAATGACATCTTGCCCCATCCCGCTCACGGAAACTCGCACCGCCGCATCTGCGCAGCTG
Source organism: Microbacterium sp. PI-SA-G (assembly GCF_057215335.1). NCBI lineage: Bacteria > Bacillati > Actinomycetota > Actinomycetes > Micrococcales > Microbacteriaceae > Microbacterium > Microbacterium sp. PI-SA-G. The sequence goes on along the minus strand of NZ_CM170103.1, from coordinate 2,961,978 downwards.
ATCGTGACCCTACGTTCAGTGCCCTCGGGCAACTTAAGCACACGCCCCAGCTCCAGATGGCTTCGATCATAAACACCGAACGCCATCGCCTGCTCCTCCGAAACTGGACCGCGAATCAGGGACGAATGAATATCGCGCACGACCGCACCTTCGCTCCGAAGCGCTGCCGACGGGTCCCAGCGATCGATCGTTGCATTGAGAGCGTCTAGGAGATCCTCGATATCTAGGATTATTCCCCGGAGATGCAGCCCCGCGCTTGCCGGTATTTCCCGGTACCTGAGCCCGAAAATTCGTCCAACATCCATTCTCGAACTGTATCGCCATCACCCCGGAAGGTTTGGTCAGCGCGCGCTCTTGCTCGGGCGCCCGCGGCGGCTCCGCATCGTCTTCTCTGCTGCTAGGGCATCGGCGAGGCGGTAGCGGCCGGCGAGCGAGCTAAGCTCGCCTGCCTCCACCCACCGACGGATGCGGCGCTCGGCCGACGCTATCGCCGTGTCCTCTGCCCGGATACGCTCCGCCGCTTCCGTGAGAGTCAGCCACGTCTTCATGTGAATTCTCCCCTCTTGGCCGCCGCGACGGCGAGCACGTCGTCTTGCCAGTAGCGGCCGAGCTGCGGCTCGAGGAGTCCTGCGCCATCCAACCGCGCACCGTGCCCGTGGTCCTCTCAACCAGGCGAGCCGCATCGACGAGGGTCAGCCATCGCGGGTCGTGAGCGCGGGTCTCTGGCGGCGCGGGCTCGGCGAACACCGACGCACACAGGCCGTCGTCACCCCACGAGTTCGCCTCCCAGTCGCACGTCATGGTCGTGCAGCGGTAGCGGCTCGGGCGACCGTTGCTGCCAGGCTGAACACGGACGGCCATCAGCTCGCACTTCGGGCACGGGGCCTGCGCCCACCGAGGCTCGTCCTCGAGCGACCAGGAGAAGGTGCAAAACACGTTCAGCTTGCCGGCACGAACCACAGACCGCAGGATCATCCAGGCGTCGCCGACTCAGTCCACGCGTTCTTTTCCGGTCTATAAGCGCGTCCACCGCAAACGATCGTTTCCGGCAACCCGCCCAGCATCGACAAAGCCTCCCTCGACACGCCGACGCCCACCCGCCGAAACCCCCTGCCGAAACCGCACCCGCCGGAACCCCCGCCGACGCGTTTCCGGCAAGGCACTCGCCTGCCCCGTCTACCCCTCGCCGTTGTAGTACGGCCAGGGCAGGAAGCGCCGTTCGCCGCGGCGATCGGGCCCCTCGAGCGTGATCTCTCCGGTGGCGGCCCATTCGACGCCGCGGGGGAACATGCGGATGAACTCGATGCGGCGGAACGTGTCGATGTCGTGGCCGATCGTGATCGTGAAGGAGCGGCCGGCGCCGTATTCGTTGATCCACGCGATGGGCTGATCGGTGTTCATACCGGGAAGCGCCGCGATGCCCGCGGGCGGGATCGCCACGGGGTAGTGCGACATCGGCCAGACGGGCGCCTTCTCATACGACTCGAGATCGTCAAATGTCGTCAGCAGCACCTGCGCGCCGTCGTACAACTCCACGCCGACGAGGATGTCGTCGCCGGTGACGGTCCACGTGTCGTTGATGCCCTCGGTGATCGCGTGGCGCGGTTCAGTCGTGCGCAGCTGCGCCTCGCCCCACGGGCGGGGACGGATGCCGGTGGGCACGCTGAGCTTCGCGCCGCGCATGACGTTGTACTCCTCGGGGTAACCCCAGTCGTCCTCCTGCACGGCCGAGCCGTGGAACCAGACGATGCCCTTGCCGTGGTCGTGCACGAACCTCAGCAGCGCGGCATCCGTCTCAGTGCCGAAGCCGACCGCCTTGTCGTGGTAGCCGTCGCGTCCTTCGAAGACCACGATGATCACGTCGTACTTGTCGATGATCTCGGCGCCCAGCCCCCGCGGGTCCTCGACGACGCGCACGCGAAAACGCCCGGTGTCCTCGAGCAGCGTCGTGAGCCACTGGTTGTGGGTGCGGAAGCTGCGATGCGCGTTGTCGTGCTCGATCGTCATGTGCCCCGACAGGATCAGCACGTTCAGCACACCGGCCATCAGACGGCCTCGTCGGTCTTCGTCGAGAATGCCGAGTCGAACGCGGCCTCAGGCGGCGTGATCGCGGCGAGCTTCTGCACGAACGCCAAAGCCTCCGGCGCGCCGTGCAGACGATCCATCCCGGCGTCCTCCCACTCGACGCTGGTGGGCCCGGAGTAGCCGATCGCGTTGAGGGCGCGGAACAGCGGCTCCCACTTCACCGCCCCGTGACCGGTCGACACGAACGTCCACCCGCGGCGGGGATTGGCCCACGGCAGGTGCGAACCCAGCACGCCGTTGCGCCCGTCGAGATTGGTGATCGACTCCTTCACATGCACATGGAAGATGTGGTCGGCGAAGTCGAGGACGAACGCGACCGAGTCGAGCTGCTGCCACACGAAGTGGGAGGGGTCGAAGTTGAAGCCGAAGCTCTTCCGATGCCCGATCGCCTCGAGCGTGGCCTTCGCCGTCCAGTAGTCGTACGCGATCTCGGAGGGGTGCACCTCGAGCGCGAACCGCACCGCGACCTCCTCGAACACGTCGAGGATCGGGTTCCAGCGGTCGGCGAAGTCCTGGTACCCGGCCGCGATGAACTCGTCGGAGGCCGGCGGGAACATCGCGACGGCCTTCCAGATGCTCGACCCGGTGAATCCGTTGACCGTGGTCACACCGAGCTTCGCGGCGAACCGCGCGGTGTCCTTCAGGTCTTCGGCCGCGCGGCGACGGACGCCCTCGGGGTGGCCGTCACCCCAGACGCGGTCCGACAGGATGTCGCGGTGACGCACGTCGATGGGGTCATCGCAGACCGCCTGACCGGTGAGGTGATTCGAGATCGCCCACACCTGCAGGCCGTTACGCGCGAGGATGTCGCGCCGACTCTGCACGTAGGCTTCGTCGTCCCAGCGGGACACGTCGATGTGATCGCCCCAGCAGGCGATCTCCAATCCGTCGTATCCCCACTCCCCCGCGAGCCGGGCGACCTCCTCGAACGGGAGGTCGGCCCACTGGCCGGTGAACAGCGTGATCGGTCGTGCCATGATCGACTCCTTCGTAGAAACTGGCGCTGCGTTGAGATGCGGATGAGCGGTCAGCGCACGCCGACCGGCGCCTCGGTGCGCACGCGCACCCAGGCCGAGTCGTCGGCGGCGCTGCGCTCGACAGCGTCGAGCACCCTCTGCACGCCGAGACCTTCGGCGAAGCTGGGGTGCGGGGTCGTGCCGTCGTGGATCGCGCGCACGAGGTCGACGACCTGGTGCGTGAAGCCGTGCTCGTAGCCGAGCATGTGTCCGGCGGGCCACCAGGCGCCGACGTAGGGGTGGGATGCCTCGGTGACGAGGATCTTCGTGAATCCCTGCCGGTCATCGGCCACCGTGCGGTCGTAGAACTGCAGACTGTTGAGGTCTTCGAGGTCGAAGGCGAGCGCGCCCTTGTCGCCCGACACCTCGATCGTGAGGGCGTTCTTTCGACCGGTCGCGAAACGCGTCGCCTCGAACGACGCCAGCGCCCCGCCCGAGAGTCGGCCCGTGAACAGCGCGAGATCGTCGACGGTGACGTCGCCGTAGCCGGCCGCGGCGGTGCCCGAGAGGCCGGAGCCCCCGGCGCTGAGCGGCCGCTGCGACACGATCGTCTCGACGACGCCGGTCACCGAGTCGACGGTCTGACCGGTCACGAACTGCGTCAGGTCGATGATGTGCGCACCGATGTCGCCCAGCGCTCCGGAGCCGGCGTGCTCCTTCTGCAGCCGCCAGGCGAGCGGCATCTCGGGGTCGACGAGCCAGTCCTGCCGGTATGCGGCCCGCACCTGCTGCACGCGGCCGATCACCCCTTCGGCGATGAGGTCACGCAGGAACGTGGCGGCGGGCACGCGGCGGTAGGTGAAGCCGACCATCGAGACCACGCCGTGCGCGGCGGCGCGCGCCGCGGCATCCGCCATGGCCTCTGCCTCGGCCACCGTGTTCGCCAGCGGCTTCTCGCACAGCACGTGCTTGCCGGCGTCGAGCGCGGCGATCGCGATCTCGGCGTGCGAGTCGCCGGGGGTGACGATGTCGACGATGTCGATGTCGTCGCGCGCGATCACCTCACGCCAGTCCGTCGACGTCTCGCTCCACCCCCACCGATCCGCGGCGTCGCGCACGGCGTCGGGCTTTCGGCCGACCAGCACGGCCATCTCGACGCCCGCGGGCAGGTCGAACACGTGCGGCGCCTGCCGCCATCCGACCGAATGCGCCGCGCCCATGAAGCCGTGGCCGATCATCGCGACCCGCAGGGGCCTGCCGTGACCTGCGCCGAGGCTCATGCGAGCACGACCTCGCGCTGCACGGGAACACGGTTGGTGACGTACCGACCGGGTCCGCCGTCGACCCCGGGCATGATCTGCATGTAGAGCAGACGCATCGTCAGCACGACCTCGACGGTGAGCGTGTCGCCGGCCTGCGGCACCGGATCGAGGTCGATGAGGACCTCGGGCCGTTCGGCGACGAACCACAGGGTCTCGTGCTGCTCGGGCAGCTCGTCGACGCGGTAGGTGCGCCCCTCGAGCTCGAATCGCAGCGAGGCGGTCGGGATGGCGACGCCGTTGACTGTGGCGGCGACGCCGTCGACGGCCGACAGCCAGAGGCTCCGGTACCAGGGCAGCTGCACCGAGACGGCGATGCCGGTGTCGGTGCGGCGGACGTCCTTCTCGGAGAACAGGGAGTTGTGAGTGGCCATGACTGTCTCCGGTTCAGACCGCGACTGCGGTCTCTTCGATCGCACGACGCATGAGGTCGTGCTGCTTTTGAACGAGGTCGATCGGGTCGCTCTCGCCGAGGTCGGAGAACGCATGCCCCTCCCACTCGCTCGAGAGGTAGCCCTGGTATCCGCCCACGACGAACTGCCGCACGATGCGCGGGATGTCCATGGCCGGCTCCTCACCGTCGGCTGCGATGTCGTAGAACTTCGCGTGCACGTGGAAGATCTGCGGCATGATGTCGAGCCACTCCTCGGGCGGCACGAGCCCGTGCATGTTGAACGCGAGCCGCGTGAACGGTCCGAGCCGGGCGAAGTCGAAGTTCTCAGAGGTGAGGAAGTCCTCGAACTTCTGGTTGCGCACATGCATGGGCGTCGGCTCGTGCCAGATCTCGTCCATGACCGTGAAGTACTCCTCGGGCATGCCCATCTGCCGCATCGTGCGCAGCAGTGTGGGAGAGAGCGAGTGCATCGTCGACGAGAAGTCGGCGGTGAAGCCCAGACGATCGGACTGCAGCTCGTCGTACATCTCGCGCATCTGCAGCACCTGCGGGTTGTTCGGACCCGACGGTGCGTGGATCTCGTACCCGAGCTTCTGGTCGTACTTCTCGGCGAGCGGCAACAGGCTGCGCAGCAGCTCCTTGCCGTGCGAGCGGATGACGATGTTCTTGAAGCCGAGCGTGTGCGCGGTCTTCAGCTGCCGGGCGAGGAACTCGTGCTCCTCGTCGGGCGTCATGTCGCGATCCTTGCGCCGGCCCATGTCGAGGTTCGTGCCGATCGCACTCGGCTCGAACCCGTAGCGGTCCATGCTGTCGCGCCACAGACGCACGAAGTCGTCGTCGACGTCGGGGTAGCTGCGCAGCATCTGCGCGATGTTGAACTCGATGCCGGGGCCCAGACCGTGGTCGGCGGCCGCCTTGATGAGCGTCTCGGGCGTGTACAGCCCCGCGGCGAACTCGGAGGTCAGCGAGTACAGGGTGATGCCGAGCTTGATGCCGGTGCCGGCGATGCCATCGCTCATGCGGGGATTCCCTTCGAGACGGAGTGCGGGAGGTGGGCGGCCAGCGCGCGCTGCGCCTCGGCCGCATCGGTGATCATGCGGCTGCCGGCGTTCTCGGCGGCGGAGCGCTGCACGGCCTGCTCGCCGGCGATGATGTCGAACGGGCTCTGCCAGTGGTTCCAGTGCCACCCCTCGTACTCGCTCGACACGGCGCCGGAGTAGCCGTTCTCGACGAGCAGGGTGATGAGGTCGCGCACGGGGACGGAGGGCTCTTCGCCGTTCTCGTCGATGCCGAAGAACTTGCCGTGCACGTGCTTGACCCAGGGCATGATCTCGAGCCAGTCGTCGACGCGGGCCGGACCGAACAGGCCGGTGCCGTTGATGCCGAAGTCGATGCCGAGGTCCGGGCGGCCGTTCTGGGCGGCGAGGCCGATGAACGATCCAAAGCGCTGGCCGTGCACCGCCTGGTCGGCGGGCGGTCCCTGCTCGTAGTACGTGTTCCAGAGGTCGACGACCTTGCCGAGCAGCTCTTCCGAGGCGCCGCGACGGCGGTAGGCCTCGATCAGCGACGGCGCGAAGCCCGAGACCGTCGCGCCCCAGTCCATGGTGAAGCCGAGGAAGGGCGATCCGACCTTCTCGTACCGGTCGCGGAGCGCCAGGATGCGGGGGTGCGAGGCGTACTGGTCGGCGTGCACCTCGAGGGCGAGCGTGACACCGTGCTCTTCAGCGATGGGCGCGAGAGCTTCCATCGAGTCGGGCGTGATGGAGATCTGCACGCGGGCGATCGGGAACCCGAGCTTCGCCGCCGCCTTGATCTGCAGCGTCATGTAGTCGATCAGTTCGTCCTGCGTCAGCAGGCGGTCGCGGTGGATGCCGATGTCGGCGTTCACGGCGAGCGACGTGGTGACCAGCCCGACCTCGTCGACGAGGTCGCGGAACTGGCCGGCATACGCGTCGTCGATGTGCGGGAAGCCGCGGAAGCTCGAGAACCCGATGATCTCGAGTCCCGGGCCGTGCCCCTCGGCGGCGACCTTGCGGATCAGCTGCTCGAGGTCGTATTCGCGTCCGTGGAACGCGCGGGTGTAGCTGTAGAGCGTGACGCCCTGGATGGGCGTGCCCTTCCCGAGTGTGCCCTGAGCGGTCATGCCGTCACCTGTGCTTCCTGAACCTGTCGAGCGGTCATGGTCTTGGTGTCGTGCTCCTCGATGTGGAGCGTCTCGGAGTCCGAGATGATGATGTAGGGGATGTAGAGCGTGAGATCGACGCGCACCTCGTGCTCGCCGTCGCCGGTCACAGCCACCTCGCCCGAGAGCACGGCGGAGTCGACGGGGAACCACCACTCCACGGTCTCGTCGACGAGCTCGTCGAAGCGGAACTCACGGTCGTTCATGCGCCAGCGCAGCGAGTCGGTCGGCGCTGTGACGCCGTCGACGGTGAGCGTCGCGCCGGCGATGCACGAGCCCGGAAGCGCGCGGTACCAGGGCAGTCGGACCTCGACGGACGCACGGGCGCCGTCGGTGACGAGCGTGCCTTGTTCGATGATGCGATCGGGGATCACGTGCTTCTCCTTGACTACTTTGTCCTTGTTTAGACAGACTAATGTCTTTTTCCTACATAAGCAAGAATCGGATGCGGATCAGGCGAGCTTCTGCGCGATCCGTCGGGCCCCGCGCACGGCCAGCGCGACCGAGGTGAGCGTCGGGTTGCAGGCCGTCGCCGTGGGGATCACGTTGTTGCCCGCGACGAAGAGACCCGGCACTCCCCAGACCTCGCTGTCGGGCGAGCAGACGCTCGTGCCGTCGTCGCTCGTGCCCATGCGAGTGCTGCCCTGATAGTGCAGCGACGCCCCGGGAGGCATCGTGAACGGGCGCTCGTCGAGCGGGTCCCCCACCGCGCGGCCGAGTCGCACGATCTCCTCACGCGCACGATCCATCACCGCGTGGTCGCGCGGGGTGAGCGTGTAGTGGATGGTCATCGCCGGCATCCCGTAGGCATCACGCGTGTCATCCGAGAACTCCACGCGGTCCTCCCACTGCAGCTCCTTTGCGCAGAAGAGACCGAGCCCCACGATCGAGCCCGGCACGACCGGATCATCCTCGGCGAGCGGCACCGGAGAAGCGTCGAGCTGCATGATCTGCCCGTGAAAGGGCATCTCGTCGGTGAACGGCACCCAGGTGACGCCGCTCTGCTCACTCAGCGCTCCCGATGCGGCGACCGGGTCCTCGCCGCCCGCGTGCACGTTGCGCAGCCGTGAGGCGAACACGATCTGGGTCTGATCGTTGAGCATGCGACCGAGCGCGGCCGGTCGGATGCCCGAGGCCCAGAGCACCTGCGGGGTGCGCAGACCGTCGGCCGCCACTACCACGAAGCGGGCGGCGACGGTGTGGACGCGATCGGTGCGCAGGTCGCGCACCTCGACGCCCGAGGCCTGCCCGCCGTCGGTGAGGACCCGCGTCACCAGCGACTCGTCGAACAGGTGGAACCGGGGGTTGTCGCGGGTGACGTCGCCGAACACGATGTCGGAGCCCGACCACACCAGGCGCCCGTCCTCGCGCCGGTGCACGGCCAGCGGCATCCGCTGCGCGCGATGGGCGTGATCGCGCTGCGCGTCGACCGCCCGCGAGAGCCGTTCGCGCACGATGGTCGCGAAGGGCGAGGCGTCGAAGGCGTCGGTGGTGACGCCCAGCAGACGCTCGGCCTGCGTCAGCAGCTCGTCGAGGTCGGGGAGGAAGTCGATGCGCTCGCTGTCGTTCGGGCGGGGACACGCGGCAGTCCAGTGCGCTCCCATCCCTCCGACGTTGCTCGAGAAGGCGGCGACGGGCATGCCGTCCTCGCCGTCGACGCGGTAGCCGTCGGGCAGCAGATAGGTGCCCGCACGTCCGCGGCGCTGCCCGGATTTCGCCGCGCCGGGATCGGTGATCGTCGCCGCGCGCTCCCCAGGCCCCTCGGACTGCGCCTGGGCCTGGGCCCGTAACGCGGCATCCTCGAGGTTCTTCACATGCGCACCCGGCGGGTTCGACACGGTCGGCCCCACCTCGAACATCGCGATCGACGCCTCGGGCGCGAGTTCACTCAGGATGCGGGCGTAGGCCGCGCCGTTCGGTCCACTGCCGACGATGACCACGTCGGCGGATACGGGATAGCTCCGCTCGCTCATGCCGTCGCCGCGACCTCTCGGATGAGTCGGACGGATTCCTCGGAGACGGTCTGCGGGTAGTACTCGAGACCGATCGGGCCGTCGTAGCCGGAGGCACGGAGGATGCCGAGGCGCTCAGTCCAGTCCAGGGTGCCGGTGCCGGGCTCGCCGCGACCGGGAGCGTCGGCCAGCTGCACGTACTTGACGATGTCGCCGGCGTTCTCGAGCTCGGCGGCCATGTCCTCCCCCTCGACCGCGGAGTGGTAGATGTCGTACAGCACACCGAAGTGCTCCGAGTCGACGCCGCGGGCGACGAACACGGCCTCGGCCGTGCGGTCGAGCAGGGAGCCGGGGTGATCGACCCGCACGTTGACCGGCTCGAGCACGAGGGTGATCCCGGATCCGTCGATCTGCGCGATCGCCTTCTGGTAGATCTCGACGAGCTTGTCGAGCTGCACCTGCCGCTTCCATCCGCCGAAGCCGGTGCCGCTGCCGACGACGAGGCGCGGAGTGCCCAGCGCGTGGGCGATCTCGACGCCCTCGTCGAGCTTGCGGAAGAACTCGGTGTGGTCCCACGGCGGGATCATGAACTGCGTGCGGGGCTCGGCCAGCTGTGCGGTCAGCTGCACGCCGGTCTCGTCCAGCGCGGCCTTGAGGGCGGGGATGTCCTTCGGCTTCGCGGGAGCGTCGACCCCGGTCGGACCCCACATCTCGACGGCGGTGAACCCGGCCGCCGCGGCGGCACGGACCCGGTCGTGGTAGTCGCCGGCCTCGGTGAAGAGCAGCTCGATGTTGGGCGCAAGAACGTACATGATGCTCGTTTCTCGACGTGACGTCGGGGAGAGGAATCGGTGAAGAGGGGTCGATGAAGGGCGGTGGATGCCGGAGCACCCCGCGCGGCTCAGCCTTTAAGGCCGCCGGCGAAGCCCTGGATGAAGCGCTTCTGGGCGAAGAGGTAGAAGATCAGGATCGGGATCATCGACACGATGACGATCGCGAAGATCTTGTTCCACGACGACACCAGCGAACCGATGTAGTAGTACATCGCGACCGGCAGGGTCTGGTTGGCCGAGCCGCCGAGGAAGATCAGCGACGTGAAGAAGTCGTTCCAGACGATGAGGCCGGCGAGGATCGCCACGGTTCCGGTGGCGGGTGACATCAGCGGCAGCACGATGCGGAAGAAGATCTGCGTGCGCGATGCCCCGTCGATCGTCGCCGCCTCTTCGTACTCGGTGCCGAGGCTGCGGAAGAAGCCGGCGTACAGGAAGATCGACAGCGGCAGCAGCATCCCGGTGTAGAGGATGACCATGCCCCACAGCGAGCCGGTGAGGCCGAGCGTGCGGGCGCCGATGTACAGCGGCACGGTGCCGAGCTGCGTCGGCAGCACGATCGCGATCAGGAACAGCATGTACGCGGTGCGGCTCCAGCGGCGGGTGCTGCGCGAGATCACGTACCCGGTGATCGCGCCCAGCAGCACCAGGCACAGGATGCTGCCGGCGGTGATGACGATGCTGTTGACGAGCCCGAGCACCACGTTCGAGTTGCCCTGTGCGGTGAGCACCTCGACGAAGTTGCCGAGGTCGGGGCTGGTGGGCGGGGCGAGGTTGGAGGAGGTGATGACCTCCTGATCCGACTTCAGCGCCGTGGTGACGAGGAAGTAGAAGGGAGCGAGGAAGACGATGGCGATCAGCCAGATGACGACCTCGCGCAGTGCGGTGAACTTCGTGTAGCGGAACATCTCAGTCCTCCTCGGGGCGGCCGTTGGTCAGGCGCTGCTGGATGATGGCGAACACCAGGATGATGACGGTGAGCAGCAGCGCGAGCGCGGCACCGTAGCCGAAGTTGCCGAGGGCGAAGGACTCCTTGTAGACCTGGGTGGCCAGGGTCTCGGTCGCACCGGCGGGGCCTCCCCCGGTCATCGCCATGATCTGGTCGAAGATGCGGAGGCCGTTGACCAGCCCCAGTGTGGTGGCGATCGCGACGGCAGGTCGGATCGACGGGAGGGTGACATGCCAGAAGCGCTGCCACAGGTTCGCGCCGTCGATGGCGGCGGCCTCTTCGATCTCCACCGGCACGGCGGCGAGGCCGGCCATGTAGATGACCATCGCGAAGCCGATGTTCTGCCACACGACCACGATCAGGATGGTCCAGATGGCCCACATCGGGTCGGCGACCCAGGCGCGGGCGAACTCGTCGAACCCGAGGGCCCGCAGGAACGCGTTGATGGGTCCGTTGTAGTCGAAGATGAACTTCCACACGTACGCCACGGCCAGCGGGCTGAGCACCACCGGCATGAAGAACAGCACCCGCAGCGCGTAGCGGGTCTTGAGTCCGCGGTTCAGCGCGAGGGCGAGCCCGAGGCCGGCGATGTTGCTGAGGATCACCGAGACGAAGGCCAGGAACAGCGTGTTGCCCAGCGAGCCGATCTGGGTGGGATCCCCGAAGATCTTCACGAAGTTGTCGAGGCCGATCCACGCGAACGAGCCGATGCCCGACCAGTCGGTGAAGGCGAAGAACCCGCCGATGGTCGTGGCGACGTAGTGCACCGCGAGCACGAGGATGATGCCGGGCAGCGCCCACCACCAGTGGCCGAACTTCAGCAGGCCGGGGCGCCGCGGTGCGGGCGGGCGGCGTCGGCGCGTCGGCGAGCTCTTCGGAACGATCACCAACTCGGTCTCGGACTCTGTCCTCAGGCTCATGATTCCCTCATGTTCGTACGTCGTCGTGCGAGAAATGGGAGTGGCCGTCCGGGTGCGCCGAAGCTCCACCCGGACGGCCCTCGGTGTCAGTCGCCCCAGGCGTTGTCCATGTCCTGGAGCACCTGGTCGATGGTCTTCTGACCGGTCAGCAGTCCCTGGACGCCGACCTGCAGCGCCTCGTAGACCGACGGGTTGGGCCAGATGTTGTTCGGCAGCGTCGCGTACGAGCCGTCGGCGATCAGGTCGACCACGGGCGAGTAGATCGTGTCATCCAGCTCGAGGTTCTGGTAGCCCGAGATCGGGAGCAGTCCCGACTTCTCGTAGTACAGCTCCTGTGCCTCGTCGGTCGCGAGCCACTCGACGAAGGCCTCCGCCGCCGGCTTCACCTTCGAGGCCGCGTTGATGGAGATCGTGTAGTTCGAGCTGGCGAGGATGTAGGGGTCGCCGCCATCGGCTGCCGGGAACGGCTGCACCTTGAAGTCGGCCTCCGGTGGGGCGGCCGTGGCGATCTCGACCGCGGATCCGGACGGGATGAAGCTGCCGACCGACATGCCCTGGGCGAGACCGTTGGTGATCGCGTCGAAACCGCCTCCCTCGGCACCGGGCTGGAAGCAGCCGCCGTCCTTCAGGTCGACGAGGGTCTGCAGGGTGTCCTTCCAGCCCTCCGACTCGGCGAACGTGGTGTCGCCGTCGGCGCGCTTGGTGTTCCAGTCCGGGTCCTCGGCGTACACGCGCGTCGCTGCGATGCCCTGCGCGGTGAGACCGGCGTTCGGACCGGCGGCGCCGGCGAGCGCGAGGAGCGACTTGCCGTCGGCGGCGAGCGCCTCGCATGCGGCGAAGAACGACTCCTCGTCGGTCGGCCACTCCTCCAGCCCGTTCTGCGCGGCGGTGCCCATGCTGGCGACGACGCCGGCGATGGTGAAGTCCATCGGCTGTCCGTAGGTCTCGCCGTCGATCTCGAAGATCAGTTCGCTGCCTGCGGGGACGAGGCCGGTCGCGGTGTCGCCGAGCGGCTCGAGGAAGCCCGCCTCGGCGAGGGGGATGAGGCCGCGCGCGTCACCGGAGCCGGGTGTGGTCTGGATGACATCAGAGGCGTTGCCCGCCTGCAGCTGGGTGCGGATCGTCTCGCCGTACTTGTCGTTCGGCGTCGGGTTGAGCGTGATCTTGGTGTCGGGGTTCGCCTCCATGTACGCGTTCGCGAGCGATTCGTACGGGCTCTCGAGGTTGTTGGAGGTGGCGAAGGTGAAGCTGAACGCCTCGCCATCGGAGCCGCCCGAGCCTCCTTCGGGTGCGGACCCGGAGCAACCGGCGAGGAGGACGACGCTCGCGGTCGCTGCGGCGAGGATGCCGGTGCGAAGGACGCGAGATCGAGAGTGCTGTGACATGTCCAGCCTTTCTGACTACGTTGTCGGGGACTCAGGGCCTGAGTCCGTGCTGTTCTGCCAGTATCGACCGGATTGGCCGGAAACACACATAAGTGCTTTGGATGCATGGCATAAGTCGCCCTGACGGCCTGCATCGGCATCCACCGGGGGAATGACACCGGTGCGTCGGATAGGCGGCGTCGATAGGATCGAGTCACCCGAACCGACGCCGAAGGATCACACCGTGGTGACCGACCATGCACTGCTGTCTCGACTCGACCTGAACCTGCTCGTCTCCCTCGACGCCCTGCTCACCGAGCGCAGCGTCACGCGGGCCGCCGAGCGGCTGCACCTGAGCCAGCCCGCGCTCAGCGCCTCGCTCTCGCGCCTGCGCACGCACTTCAACGACCCCATCCTCGCCCGCCGCGGCAACACGTACGAGCTGACCCCGTTCGCGCTGCGCCTCGCCGAACACACCACCACCGCGCTGGAGGCCGCGCGGCGGGTGTTCGAGAGCCAGGCGACCTGGACCCCCGCCGAGTCGACGCGCGAGTTCTCGATCTACGGCTCGGACTACGGCTTCGCCACCATCGGCGCGGTCGTCTCACGGCTCGCCGCCGAACGCGGGCTCGGGGTGCGCTTCCGCTTCATGCTGCACAACCCGACGGTCGTCGAAGACGCTCCCAACCGCCTGCGCTCCGCCGACGGCATGATCATCCCCCACGGCTTCCTCACCGACCTGTCGTACGCCGACCTCTGGCGCGACGAGTGGGTGGCGCTCGTGGCCGACGGCGAGCACGGCATCGAGGGCGACCTCACGATGGAGGATCTCGCCGACCGCCCCTACGTGATGACGTATCAGTCGCGCACGGCGTTCACCTCGGCCAGCCGGCAGATCCAGCAGCTGGGCGTCGAGCCACGCATCGACGCTGTGGTCGAGAGCTTCCTGGCACTGCCGCTGTACGTCGCCGGCACGCGCCGCATCGGCCTGATCCAGCGCGCGCTCGCCCCGCTCGCCGCACGCCTGGGCGGGGTGCGCATCGTGGAGCTGCCGTTCGAGCCCACGCCGCTCGTGCACGCGCTGTGGTGGCACCCCGTGCACGCCCGCGACCCCGAGCACGCCTGGATGGTGGAGCTGTTCGAGGAGGCCGGGCGCATCGTCGAGTCGGGCGCGCACGCCGACGACTGAGTCAGACGGGGGCTGCGACCGCGCGCATGCTCGCGCGGATCAGGTCGTGCTGACGGCGCACCAGAACGAGCGGGTCGACCTCGCCCAGCTCCGCGAACGCGTGACCTTCCCACTCGCTCGACCAGTAGCCGCGGTACCCGCCCTCGACGAACACCCGCACGAGGTCGGGGTAGTCGATCGCCGGCTCCTGGCCGTGCTCGTCGATGTCGTAGAACTTCGCGTGCACGTGGAAGATCTGCGGCATGACGTCGGCCCACTCCCGCGTCGGGACGTGCCCGTGCATGTTGAAGGCCAGGTGTGCGAAGGAGCCGAGGCGTCCCGGGTCGAAGTCGCGCCCGCGGAGGTAGCCGATGAACTCCTCCTGCCGTTCGCGCATCGTGGCATCCGTCCCCCAGATCTCCTGCAACCGGGCGATCGCCTCGTCGTCGAGCCCGGCACGCCGGACCGCGCGCAGCAGCGTCGGCGACATCGCGTGCATGGTCGAGGAGAAGTCGGCGACGAAGCCCAGCAACGGGCTGTCGAGTTCGGCGTAGGTCTCGCGGACCTTCATGATCGGCTCGGAGTTCGGCCCCATCGGGGCGTGGATCTCGTAGGCGAGCTTCAGCTCGAGGTCCTCAGCGATGGGCAGCAGGCGACGCAGCAGCTCGGGCTTCGCCGACTGGATGCGCACGAGCGGGAAACCGAGACGCTTCGCCCCGGCGGACATGAGCTGCGAGAACTCGAACTCCTCGTCCGGGGTCATGTCGCGGTCGCGGCGACGCCCCATGTCGAGGTTCGCACCGAACGAGCTGGCATCGAACCCGTGCCGGTCGAACGCCGCACGCCACCGGGTGACGAAGTCATCCGACACGACCGGATACGTCGGCACCATCTGCGAGGCGACGATCTCGATGCCGGGCCCGATGCCCAGCTCGGCGACGCGGTCGAGCAGACCGTCGAAGTCGTACCAGCCGGCGCGGAACTCGGCGCTGGCCGAGTACAGGGTGAGGCCGAGCTGGAACGGGTCCTCGGCGGTCGCGGGCGCAGGAGCCGTCACGTCGGTCACCAGCGCGGCGGGTGGGGCGTCGGCATCGGTCACCGTCAGCGTGTGCACGTCGCGCACCACGTTCGGCACGTACATGCCGGGGCCGCCGTCGTCGCCCGGAGCGATCTGCATATACGGGAGCCGCAGCTGGCCGAGCAGCGTCACCTCGTGCTGTTCGCCCAGCAGGACGGGCGTCTCGCGGCGCGCCACCAGCAGCGGGTGCTCCTGCAGGAACCAGAGGGTCTCGCTCTGCGCGCCGAGCTCGTCGAGCGCGTAGGAGCGGCCGTGCAGCTCGAACCGCAGATCGTCGGGAGCCACTTCTTCGCCGTCGACCGTGAGGGCGAGGCTCGTGACCGACGACAGCCAGAGGCTCCGGTACCAGGGAAGGGTGAGCCGCAGCGCGAGCCCGTCGGGGTGGGGGCGGAGGCTGTCGGCGTGGATGAGTCCGTTGGGCATGATGTCTCCTCAGAGAGCGTCGACGGTCTGGCGGATGAGGGAGTGCTGACGACGGACCTGCTCGACCGAGCGCCACGGGATGCGGTCGCCCTCGTACTCGCTCGAGAGGTAGCCGGTGTAGCCCGCGTCGCGGAGCGCCCGCAGCACGGGCTCCCACGGAATCTGCTGGTCGACCAGCGCGTCGTCGATGTCGTGGAACTTCGCCTGGATGAACACCACGTGCTCGATGATGTCGAACACGTCGGCGGGGTCGACCCCGATGCCATCGAGGAACGCCGGTCGCCGCCCGGGCAGCTCGCCCGGCTTGAGCGGGATGGGTCGGTCCTGGAAGATGCCGGTGTCGAGCAGCAGCCCGAAGTGCTTCGTGCCCGTGCGGCGGATCAGGTCGATGTAGTCGTCGACGACCTCGTGCTTGATCGGGGTCGGCGAGTGGATCTCGGGGCAGATGATCACGTCGAGCTCGGCGGCGAGCGCGAGGCTCTGCTCCACCGCCTCGGTCCAGATCGGGTGCGGCACGAGGTCGCTCGAGACGACGCCGATCTTGGGTCGCAGGAACCGGAAGCCCAGCCGCTGGGCCAGTCGCAGGTCGCGCTGCAGGATCGCCGCGCCCTCCTCGGCTGTCATCTCGCGAGCGTTGGGTCCGCTCGAGTGCAGCCGCGTGTCGATCCACGACCCCATGTTGGTCGGTTCGAGGCCGTACTTCTCCAGCAGGCGGAACCAGTCATCCACCCACTCCTGCGGCGGATCCGGGTAGTTGGGTACGTGCCCCTCGCCGAGGATCTCGACGCCGGTCGCGCCGAGGTCGGCGATCTGGTGCAGCGCGGTCTCGAGGTCGAGGCAGGTGCCGTAGTCACCCATGAAGCTGTAGAGCGAGACGCCGTAGCGGAAGGGCGCCCCGGACGCCTCGGGTGAGAGCGTGATCGCCCGTGTCACCTGATATCGGCTGGGCTGATGCTCCTGCGGAATGTACGACATGCGCAGACGCAGGTCGATCGAGAGTTCATGGATGCCGTCGGGCAGACCGCCCGCGAGCGGCACCGTGACGACGGCGGCCTCGTCGAGCTGCCAGCGCACGTTCTCGCTCGTCCACAGCTCGGCGAGCGTGCAGGTGGTCCCCTGCAGCGTCCAGGTCGGCACGTCGGCCGCGACATCGACGAGGCCGGGGATCGAGACGGCGATGCCGTCGATCAGCGAGGCGGCCATTCCCCGGTACGACGGCATGCGGACCCGGAACTGGAACCCGGTGATCTCGTCGCCGTCGTGCACGTTGCGGAATCCGACGGACTGGATCAGGTCTCTCTCGAGAAGCATCAGCGCTTCCTTCCCGGGCGCGCTCTTGCGCCGCACCTCGAGGCTACCGGGCTTTAGCCTGATTCATGCATAAGCGATGCGTATGCGGGCATAAGCGATGCTGACGTGCGTTGTCTAGCGCTCGAGCACGAGCGCGATGCCCTGCCCGACACCGATGCACAGCGCGACCACGGCCACCCCGCCACCGCGACGACGCAGCTCGTGCGCGGCGCGAGCGATGACCCGACCGCCCGAGGCGCCGAGCGGGTGGCCGATCGCGAGGGCCCCGCCGTGCGCGTTCAGGAGCTCGGGATCGAGGTCCGGCCATCCTGCGAGGCAGGCCAGGGTCTGCGCGGCGAACGCCTCGTTGAGCTCGACCAGATCCACGTCGGCCCAGGTGCGGCCCGCGCGCGCGAGTGCCCGGTTCGCGGCCTCGACCGGCGCGATCCCGAACACGTCGGGGTCGTTGCCGAAGACCCCGCGGCCCGCGATGCGCGCGAGCGGCTCGGTGTCGATCGCGCCTTCGGCGCCGAGCAGCACGGCCGAGGCGCCGTCGTTGATCGACGACGAGTTGCCAGCGGTGACCGTGCCGTCCGTCGCGAACAGAGCGCGCAGTCCACCGAGCTTCTCGAGCGTCGTGTCGTCGCGGATGCCCTCGTCACGTGACAGCGTGACGCCCGGCACGGCGACGATCTCGTCATCGAACACCCCGGCCGCCCACGCGTCGGCGGCACGGCGGTGGCTGCGGAGCGCGTACGCATCCTGCTCCTCGCGCGTGATCTCGAAGAGCGTGGCCAGCTTCTCGGCCGATTCGCCGTTCGAGATCGTCCACTCCGCGGGCAGCGCCGGGTTCGTCATCCGCCAGCCGATGGCCGTGTTCCACATCGTGCTGTTGCCGACGGCGGGCCAGGGCTTGGCCGACTTCTCGACGACGTACGGCGCTCGACTCATCGATTCGACACCGCCGGCGAGGATGACGTCGGCATCGCCGACCTCGATCGCCCGCGAGCCCTGGATGACCGCTTCGAGGCTCGATCCGCACAGGCGGTTGACCGTCGCGCCGGGAACGGAGGTGGGGAATCCGGCCAGGAGCGCGGCGAACCGGGCGACGTCGCGGTTGTCCTCCCCCGCCTGGTTGGCGTCGCCCAGCAGCACGTCGTCGATGCGCGCGGGGTCGATGCCGACGCGGTCCACGATCGCACGCAGCGTGATGGCTGCGAGGTCGTCGGGTCGCACGCCTGCGAGCGCACCACCGGCGCGGCCGAACGGGGTGCGGACGGCGTCGTAGATGAAGGATGCGGTCATGAGAGCTCCAGATCAGTCAGCGATCGCAGTGACGCGAGGGTGTTGTCGCCGAACGCGTCGCGAACACGGAATCGTCCGTCCGACACGTCGAAGATCGCGTGGTCGGTGTACACGCGGGTCACGCAGCCGACGCCCGTGAGCGGATACGAGCACGCGCCCACCAGCTTCGATGATCCGTCCTTCGCCAGCAGGTCGGTCATCACGAACACCTGCTTCGCGCCGATCGCGAGGTCCATCGCACCGCCGACGGCGGGGATCGCGCCCGGCGCCCCGGTCGACCAGTTGGCGAGGTCGCCGTTCTGGGCGACCTGGAAGGCTCCGAGGACGCAGATGTCGAGGTGACCGCCGCGCATCATCGCGAACGAGTCGGCGTGGTGGAAGTACGCCGCTCCCGGCAGAGCGGTCACCGGCTGCTTGCCGGCGTTGATGAGGTCGGGGTCGATGCGGTCGGATGCGGGCGAGGGGCCCATACCCAGCAGGCCGTTCTCGGTGTGCAGGATGATCTCGAGTCCCGCGGGGAGGAAGTCGGCGACCCGCGTGGGCGCTCCGATGCCGAGGTTGACCACGGCCCCCTCGGGGATGTCGGCGGCGACGCGGGCGGCGAGTTCGTCGCGGGTGATCCGGGTGCTCATCGTGTTCCCTCTGCATCCGCTCCGGCCAGCGGGCGTCCCTCGATGTCGACGCCGCCGATGAACCCGTCGGCGTCGAGCCACGCACGCCGCCCCACCGCGACGACGCGGTCGACGAAGAGCCCGGGCGTGACCACCGTCTCGGGATCGATCGCGCCGAGCGGCACGACCTCGTCGACCTGCACGATCGTGGTCGCGGCTGCGGAAGCCATCACCGGCCCGAAGTTTCGGGCGGTCTCGCGATAGACGAGATTTCCCCATCGGTCGGCCGAGCGCGCACTGATCAGGGCCACGTCGGCGGTGATCGGGTACTCGAGCACGTAGCGGCGACCGTTGATGGTCCGCTCCTCCTTGCCCTCGGCCAGCGGAGTCCCCACGCCCGTGGGCGAGAAGAAGGCGCCGATCCCGGCGCCCGCGGCACGGATGCGCTCGGCGAGATTGCCCTGCGGCACGATCTCGAGCTCGATCTCGCCGGCGCGATAGAGCCCGTCGAACACCCAGGAGTCGTGCTGGCGGGGGAACGAGCAGACGATGCGGCGCACACGGCGTTCGGCGAGCAATGCCGCCAGACCGGTGTCGCCGTTGCCCGCGTTGTTGGCGACGATCGTCAGCTCCCCCGCCCCCTGCGCGATGAGGGCGTCGATGAGCTCGACGGGCTGCCCCGCCCGACCGAATCCGCCGATCATGACCGTCGAGCCGTCGGCGATGCCCGCGACGGCAGCCGCGGCATCCGGCACCGTCTTGTCGATCATGACTCGCCCTCCTCTCGGAACACGTCACCGGCGATACGGAACGCGGTGTTCGCCGCGGGCACGCCGGAGTAGATCGCGGACTGCAGGATCACCTCACGGATCTCGTCGATCGTCAGGCCGTTGCGCCGCGCCGCGCGCAGGTGCATCGCCAACTCCTCGTGATGCCCGTGGGCGATCAGCGACGAGAGCACCGCGATCGAGCGGGATCGTCGGTCGAGTCCGGGGCGCGACCACACATCGCCCCAGGCGACGCGGGTGATGAAGTCCTGGAAGTCGGCCGTCAACTCGGTCGTCGCCTCCATGGCCCGGTCGACATGGGCGTCCGACAGCACCTCCCGGCGCACGGCGAAGCCCTGCGCGCGACGCTCGTCATCGGTGAGACCGGTCATCAGCGGTTCCTCTCGGTGAGGAAGTCATGCACAGCGGCGGCGACCGCGGCAGGAGCATCGACGGGGGCGAGGTGGGCGGCATCCGCGATCCGCGCCGTCCGCCCGGCGCGCACCCCGTCGGCGATCTCGCGGGCAGACGCCTCGGGCGTCACCGCATCGTGTTCGCCCCACACCGCGAGCACGGGTGCGGCGATCTCTCCCAGCCGCCCGCGCACGTCGAACGCGGCGAGCGCTTCGCAGCACCGGGCGTAGCTCTCGTCGTCGGTGTTCTGCAGCACGTGCAGCAGGCGTCCCGTCAGATGAGGATGCTCGGCGATCGACCCGGGGCGAACCACCGCTGCGCGGACCCGACGATCAGCGACGAGGTCGATTGCGCCCGCACCTGGGCCGCACGGGCATGCCAGTCGTCGGGACGGCCGATCGCGGCGCCGGAGCAGAGGATCGCGGCGCGCTCGACGAGACACGGATGCCGCAGCAGCAGCGCGAGTCCGACCGCCCCGCCGAGCGAGACCCCGGCGTACCGGATGCGGTCGGCACTGAGTTCCTCTGCGGCCGCGGCGACCGCGTCGGCCAAGTCGTCGACGGAGAACGGGTCGGATGCGGCCGCCGATGCGCCGTGGCCGGGCAGATCCCACGCGACCACCCGATGCGAGGCGGCGAGCGCCGGGATCACCGTCTCCCAGAGTATCGTCGAGGTGCCGAGCGAGGGCCCGAGCACGAGCACCGGCGCATCGGCTGGGCCCACAGGTTCGGTGAACGAGAGCGTGATCACCGGACGTCCTTCGACGATATCCGCGGCTCGTCGGCGTCGCCGGTGTAATTCGCCGGGTCGAGCAGCGCGCCGACGTCGAGGTCGGCCGCCTCGGGCAGCGCGCGGACGAGCGCGGCGAGGTCGGCCCCCGCCGATGCGGACGCCACGAGTTCATCGAGGCGCGTCCGTCCGATGAGCGGCGTGAGCACGATCGCGAGACGTTCGCTCACGAGCAGGCCGCCCGTGAGCGCGCGGTTGCGGGCACCGGCGTCCGCATCGACCTGCAGCCCCGCGGTGAGCGCGGCCGCCTGCGCTGATGCGCCGAGCGCCACCCGCAGCAGCTCGCGCAGGGTCGGCCATTCGGCGTGCCAGGGGCCGTCCGGCCGCTCGTCCGCCGCGAGCGCTGCGGCGAGGTGGAGCGTGGCTCCGAGGTGCGGCGCGCGCAACGCGGCCGAGCGGATCAGCGTCGCCGCGACCGGGTTCCGCTTCTGCGGCATTGCCGACGACCCTCCGCCCGCACCTTCCGCGACCTCAGCGATCTCGGTACGGCTGAGTGTCGCGACATCCGTGGCGAGCTTGCCGAGCGCGTCGAGCGTCTGCACGAGGGCATCGCCGAGTTCCGTCACCGGCCAGCGCACGACGTGCCAGGAGTCCGACGGCGCCGACAGCCCCGTGCGCCGAGCGAACGCCGCGACCAGCTCGCCGACGGCGGAAGCCGACCCGGTGATCTCGACGAACGAGGCCCGGGTGCCCGCCGCTCCGGCGAGCTGTGCCGGCAGCCGCAGCCCGTCGAGGCGCTCCCCGGCGCGCACGATGCCCGCCGTCCACGAGGCGACGCGCGCACCCACGGTCGTCGGCACCGCGTGCTGCGTGAGCGTGCGGGCAGCCACCACGTCGTCGCCGTGCTCGGCCGTCACACGCGCCAGGCCGACGAGCGTTTCGTCGAGCGAGACGCGGATCCGCGCGACGGCGCCCTGCGCGAGAGACATCAGGGCCGTGTCGACGATGTCCTGACTCGTCGCGCCCCGATGCACCCAGACTCGCAGGTCATCGGGCACGCGCTCCCGGAGGTGCGCGACCAGGGGGATCACGGGGTTCCCGCCCGGCACCGCCGCGGCCGCGAGCGCAGGCAGGTCGATGTCCGCCGCGTCGAACGCCGGCTCCATGCGGGTGAGGTCCGCCGACGACAGCATCCCGATGTCACCGTAGGCCGCGGCGAGTGCGTGCTCGGCGCGCACGAGCGCGTCGAGGGAGGCGGCGTCGTCGACGAGGTCATCGTGCCCCGCCGACACGGGCGACAGGAGTCCGGTGTCGAAGGCGGTCGTGCGGGGTGCGGGGGTCGCGCGCTCAATAGACAAGGAACACCGTCTCATCGTCGCCCTGCAGCCGGATGTCGTGCGTGAGATCGCCGCGGGGTGTGCGCGTGGCGATGAGGGTGGCACGCTCGGCGGGCGTCAGTGACGCGAGGAACGCATCGGCGGCGAGCGCTGTGGAATCGTCGGGCAGATAGATGCGGGTGTGCAGCTTGTCGGGCAGGCCGCGGGCGTAGACGATCGCGGCGAAGAACGGGGCACGTCCGGCGGCGGCGCCGGGGTCGCGCGTCCAGAACTCGTAGTGCCCCTCATCGTTCGTGAACGCCCGACCGAAGCCGGTGAAGGTGTGATCATCACGGCGGAACGAGCCGCGGGCGCGGGGCACCGAGCCGTCGGCATCCGCTCCGAAGATCTCGATGAAGGCGTCCGGGATCGGGTGTCCGGCACCGTCGCGCACGGTGCCGCCCAGCAGGACAGCGCCGGGCGAGTGCGGGAACGCGATCTCGTGCATCTTCGGATACTCGACGCCGTAGGCGAAGAACGGGCCGACCGTCTGCCCGGGTGTGGGCCGGTGCGTCTTGGCGGGTGCGGGCATGGTCAGTCCTCCTCCTGCTCGAACCAGGTGGCATCGGGTCCGTCGACCACGATGTCGAACCGGTACCCGGTGGCCCACTCGGGCGATGTCAGCTCGTGATCGTAGACGCCGACCAGTGCGTCGCGATCC
The DNA here is from genome assembly GCF_057215335.1 of Microbacterium sp. PI-SA-G. Classification (NCBI taxonomy): domain Bacteria; kingdom Bacillati; phylum Actinomycetota; class Actinomycetes; order Micrococcales; family Microbacteriaceae; genus Microbacterium; species Microbacterium sp. PI-SA-G. The sequence goes on along the minus strand of NZ_CM170103.1, from coordinate 2,939,205 downwards.
TTCTGACGCCAGATCGTGTTGTAGATCGGGTCGAGCGCGAACAGCGGGTCGCCCGGGAAGTACATCTGCGTCACCAGGCGCTGCGTGAACGACGATCCGAACACCGAGAAGTGGATGTGCGCCGGGCGCCAGGCGTTGACGTGGTTCTTCCACGGGTACGGTCCGGGCTTGATCGTCGTGAAGAGGTACTCGCCGCGATCGTTCGTGATCGCCCGACCCGCCCCGGTGAAGTTCGGGTCCAGCGGAGCCGGATGCTGGTCACGCTGATGGATGTAGCGGCCAGCGGAGTTCGCCTGCCACAGCTCGATCAGCTGGTTCGGTATCGGCCGCCCCCACGAGTCGAGCAGTCGTCCGCGCACCGTCATGCGCTCGCCCAGCGGCTCGCCGGCGTGCTGGATCGTCAGGTCGGACTCGATGGCGGCGACGTCGCGCTGCCCGAACGCCGGGGAGAGCAGCTCGATCGTCTCGGGGTCGACCAGCTTCGGATTCTTGGTCGGATGCCGCAGAAGGCTCGAGCGGTACGGCGGAAAGTCGTGCACGGTCGCGGGCAGCGGCTCCCCCGCGGCCTCTCGGCGCGCGAGCGACGCGTGCAGATCGGTGATCTCGGCCGTGATGACGGACTGCGCGACCTGCACGGGCGGGGCGAGCAGCGTCTCGGGCGCCGCGGCGAGGGTTCCGGACGTGGCGGTCATGTGCGTCTCCTTCGACACGGAGCGGGCGTTCACAGCATTCTCACCTCGCCGATGCCGATACGGACGTCGATTCCCACTCAATGGGAATCCAGTCACCTCGTGTGGGAGGATCGCCGCATGGCCAACTCCTCCTCCGGCGACTCGGTCACCGAACGGCTGATCCGCGTGCTCGAGACGTTCACGCCCGCGCGCACGGTGCAGAGCGCCGCCGACATCGGTCGCCGTGCGGGCCTGCCCGCCTCGACGGCGCACCGCATCGTCGGGGAGCTGGTGGATGCCGGCATGCTCGAGCGCGACGACGACCGCCGCATCCGCATCGGCATGCGCCTGTGGGAACTGGCGACCAGGTCATCCCACGCCCTGCGACTGCGCCAGGCCGCGCTGCCGTTCATGGAGCGGGTGCAGGCCCGCGTGCGCGAGCACACGCAGCTCGCGATCCTCGAGCAGGACGAGGCGCTGTTCCTCGAGCGGCTGAGCAGCCCGGATTCCGGCTCGAACGTCACCCGGGTCGCGGGCCGACTCCCCCTGCACGCCTCGTCGTCGGGCCTCGTGCTGCTCGCCTACGCGGAGCGCGCCCTGCAGGAGCGCATCCTGGCAGGCCCGCTCGGGGCTGTCTCGGCCGAGACGATCACCGACCCCGCCGCCCTTCGCCGCAAGCTCGCCGAGGTGCGCGCGATCGGGCATGCGAGGGCACCCGGGTACATCGAGACGGTGTCGACCGGGGTGGCCGTGCCCGTGCACGACGAGACGGGCGATGTCGCCGCGGCGCTCTCGGTCGTGCTCCGCCGCGAGGATGCCGTCGAGCCGGCGCTGCGCGAACTGCTCGCCGCCGCCCGCGACATCGAGCGTGCACTCGGCGGGCGCCGCTGACGCCACCTCCCATTCAACGGGAGACATCGCCTGAGGAGAGAGGCCCCCGTCGACACTGACTGACGACACACGTCCGTCGAAGGAGACGCCATGACCCTCACCGTCCGCACCCGAGTCGCCATCGTCGGCGCAGGACCCGCCGGCCTGCTGCTGTCGCACCTGCTGGCCGACGCCGGGATCGACTCGATCGTCCTGGATCGTCGCAGCCGGGCCGAGATCGAATCGACGATCCGCGCCGGCATCCTCGAGCAGGAGACCGTGCGCGTACTGAGCGAGACGGGTGCCAGCGACCGCGTACTCACCACCGGGAACCGTCACGACGGCATCGAGCTGCGCTTCGAGGGCGAGGGCCACCGCATCGACTTCCCGTCACTCGTGGGCCGCAGCGTGTGGCTCTACCCGCAGCACGAGGTACTGAAGGACCTCGTCGCCGCGCGTCTCGCCGCCGGCCAGGACGTGCGGTTCGAGACCACGGTCACCGGGGTCGGCGATGTCGAGACCGACCGACCCTGGGTCACGGCCACCACGGCCGACGGAGCGGACCTGCGCATCGAGGCCGAGTTCGTGGTCGGCGCCGATGGCTCGCGCAGCGTCGTGCGCCCGGCGGTCACCGGGTCGAGCGGCGGATACTTCCGCGAGTACCCGTTCGCCTGGTTCGGCATCCTCTGCGAGGCGCCGCCCAGCTCCGACGAGCTGATCTACAGCAACTCCCCCGACGGCTTCGCCCTGATCAGTCAGCGCAGCCCCACGATCCAGCGGATGTACTTCCAGTGCGACCCGGACGCCGATCCGCAGGCCCTGTCGGAGGCGCAGATCTGGGATGCCCTGCAGGCACGAGTCCCCGGCACGACCCTGACCCCGGGCCCGATCGTGCAGCGCGATGTGCTGCGGTTCCGCAGCTTCGTCGCCCACGAGCTCCGCCGCGGACGCGCCGTGCTCGCCGGCGACGCGGCCCACACCGTGCCGCCCACGGGAGCCAAGGGCATGAACCTCGCCGTGGCCGACGTGGTGCTGCTCGACCGGGCGCTGCGCGCGCTGCTGCTCGAGAACGACGCGCGCCTGATCGACACCTTCGCCGAGACCGCGCTGCGCCGCATCTGGAAGGCGCAGCACTTCTCGTGGTGGATGACGAGCATGCTGCACACCGCGACCGACGCGAGCGACTTCGACCGCCGCCGCCAGGTCGGCGAGCTCCGCTCAGTGGTCGAGTCCGAGGCCGGGCGCACGTTCCTCGCCGAGGCGTACACGGGCTGGCCGCACGACGCGTGAGCCCGCTCCGGCGCTCAGGGCGCTCCGCGTGCTCAGGGACGGACGAGACCGAGCTCGTACGCCCGGATCACCGCCTGCACGCGGTTGCGCAGCTCGAGCTTCTGCAGCACCTTGCCCACGTGCGCCTTGACGGTCGACTCGCTGACGTGGAGCGCGGCGGCGATCTCGCCGTTCGTCTCCCCCCGCCCGATGAGCACGAAGATCTCACGTTCGCGCGGCGAGAGCTCGGCCAGCGCGGCTGCGGCATCGCCCCGGTGACGCATGCCGAGGTGGGGGGCCGCGATCTCGATGAGCTTGGCGGTGAGCCGCGGCGACACGACGGCATCGCCCGAGGCGACCGCGTGGATCGCGGCGACCAGGTCGTCGGGGCGGGTGTCCTTGAGCAGGAACCCGGCGGCTCCGGCATCGAGCGCCCCGAACGCCGCGTCGTCGAGGTCGTAGGTCGTGAGCACCAGCACGCGGGCCTCGGGCACCAGCGTCGTGATGCGTCGAGTCGCGTCGATGCCGCTCATGCCCGGCATCCGCACGTCCATGAGCACGACGTCGGGCCGCAGCCGCTCGGCGGCCCCGATCGCCTGCAGACCGTCGCCGGCCTCACCCACGACGGTCAGCCCCACCGAAGCCTCGAGCACCAGGCGCAGTCCGTAGCGGACGAGCTCCTGGTCGTCGACGAGGAGCACGCGAACGGTGTCCGTGGTCATCGGGTGCTCTCCCCTCGCAGATGTGCGGCGACCTGCCACCCGCCCTCGGCGTGCGGGCCGGCCTCGACCGATCCGTCGAAGAGGGCCACCCGCTCCCTCATTCCGAGGATGCCACGGCCGGTCTGCCCGCCCCCGCTCGCCACCCCGCTCGCCACCCCGCCGCGGTCGCGCACCGTGATGCGCACATCGGTCGCAGTCCATGACACGGCGACCGTCACCTCCTCGACGCCGCGCGCATGGCGGAGCACGTTGGTCAGCGACTCCTGCGCGAGGCGGTACACCGTGAGGCCGATCGCCGGGTCAGCGGAGGGGATGCCGCTCGCGGTGAGCCGCACCGGAAGGCCGGCGTCGCGGAACTCCTGCACGAGCGCGGGCAGCTGTGTCGCGTCGGGCTGGGGCGCGTGCGCCCGGTCGCCCGCTGCGAGGTCGCCGCGGACCGACCCGAGCAGGCGGCGCACCTCACCCAGCGTGCGACGCCCGGTCTCGGCGACGCGGGCGATCGCGGCCTTCGACTCCTCGGGGCGCTCGTCGGCCACGGCGTGGGCGCCGTCGGCGATCGCGATCATGACCGACAGGCTGTGGGCGATCACGTCGTGCATCTCGCGCGCGATGCGCTCGCGCTCACGGGCGCCGGCGATCTCGGCCTGCTGATCGCGTTCGCGGGCGAGCTGCGCGGCCCGCTCCTGCAACGCCGCAACCGACCGCCGACGCTGCCCCGCCGCGGTCGCGAGCTGCGCGGTGACGAGCACGAACACCACCACCACCGCCGATGCGAGCGCCCAGTCGAGCGTCAGGTCGCGCGGGGTCACCGGCGGCGATCCCCAGAGCGACGGCCCCCGCGACAGACGCATCGTGAAGATCCACGCCCCGAGCACGCCGAACGCCACCGTGACCACGGCCGACACCCAGGCGGTCATCGGCGAGCGCCGCACCCCGATCCCCGACAGCACGATCAGCACGAGCAGGCATTCCGCTCCGGTGCCGACGGCCAGCGAGAGCAGGGCGACGGCGATGGCGGCGCCCAGAGCGACGAGCGGGAGTCGGGCGCGCACTGCGAGGACCGCCACCCCGGCGACGCCGAGCACGAGCGGGATCCACCCGGGCGTGCCGAAGCGCGGCTCGAGCGAGATCAGCCCGAGGCAGAGGGCCACGAGGCCGTAGCCCGCGAACGCGAATGCGTCGGCGAGCCACGGCCTGCGCAGAGGCAGCGGGCGGGGTGCGGTCACGCATCCCTCCGACGGAGCGCCAGAGCACCGGCGGCCAGCGCGACGACCGCCCAGAGGATCGCCGTCACCCACCCGCCCGCAGGACTGAGGTACTGCTGCGCGGCATTCGCGAACCCCAGCGCCGGTTCGCCGAGCCGCACCATCGAGTCGCCGGCGTGCGAGAGCAGGTACAGGCGGATCGTGCGGACGACCTCCGACGTCGGGAGCACCGACGTGAGCACGGGCGCGAGGAGCGTCGTGCAGATGACCACGATCGACCCTCCCGCCGCGGAGCGGAGCAGGGTCCCGATACCCAGCCCGAACACGGAGCACGTTCCAACATAGACGGCGCCTCCGACCAGGGCGAACAGGAAGCCGGGGGCGATGAGCTCGGTCTGGATGCCGAGCTGCTGGAAGAACGGATACGTCAGCGCCCACGACCCGACCAGCGCGACGAGCGCCGTTCCGGCCGTCAGCGGGAACAGCACCAGTGCCTTGGCGGCGAGCACCGGCATCCGTCGCGGGACGGCCGCGAGCGTCGGCTGGATCGTGCCCGACGAGTACTCCGCGGTGATCGCCAGCACACCGAGCACCCCGGCGATGATCTGGCCGAAGAGCACGGTGCCGATCGTGACGGCGTCGAGCGAGTACCGCGTCGACGGAGCGTCGGGGATGCCGCCCTGCTCCGCGGTGATCGCGAACAGCACGCTCACCCCGATGCCGAAGACGAGGAGCGCTGCGAGAAGGAATCCGGTCGAGCGCAGGCTCGTGAGCTTGATGATCTCGGATCGCACGATGTGCGCGAAGCGCAGGCGGTCGGGGCTCTGCACGAAGGTGGTCCGCTGGGTCAGGGGCGCGCTCATCGGTCTGCTCCGATCGTTCCGGCGTTCGTCGCTCGGTATTCGACCTCGTGCGAGGTCAGGGCCAGGTAGGCGTCTTCGAGACTGCCGGTGAGGGCGACGACCTCGTGCAGCACGACGCCGGCACCGGATGCGGCGATCGCGATCTGCTCCGCGCTCCGGCCCGCGACCTCCACCGCGCCGTCGGGCAGGGTGGTGATCACCACGTCCGGTGCCGCGAGCGCCTGCGAGAGCAGCGCCACGTCGTGCGTGCGCACGCGGACCACCGAGCGCGTCGCGCCGGCGATCACCTCGGCCAGCGGTCCGTCGGCGAGGATCCGCCCGCGACCGATCACGATCAGGTGGTCGGCCGTCTGCGCCATCTCGCTCATCAGGTGCGACGAGAGCAGCACGGTCCGCCCCTCGGCGGCGAGCCGGCGCATGAGCGTGCGCACCCACAGCACGCCCTCGGGGTCGAGCCCGTTCACCGGCTCGTCGAGGATGACGGTCGCCGGGTCGCCGATCAGCGCCGCGGCGATGCCCAGCCGCTGCCCCATCCCGAGCGAGAAGCCGCCGACGCGCTTGTGCGCGACGGAGTCGAGTCCGGCCATGCCGATCACCTCGCGCACCCGCTGCGGACCGATGCCGTGCGTGGCCCCGAGCGACAGCAGGTGCTTGTATGCCGTCCGACCCCGATGAGCCGCCTTCGCATCGAGCAGTGTGCCGACCTCGCGCAGCGGTGCCGCGTGCTCCGCATACGGGTGTCCGTTGACCGTGACCGCGCCGCCGCTCGGGCGATCGAGCCCGACGATCATGCGCATCGTCGTCGACTTCCCGGCGCCGTTGGGCCCGAGGAATCCGGTCACCCTGCCCGGCTCCACCGCGAAGTCGATGCCATCGACGGCCACCTTCTCCTTGTAGCGCTTGGTGAGCGCTTCTGCTCTGATCATGTCCAGCCTCTCTGTCTCTGCCGAGACGTTATGGCGGGAGGCGAGGGCGGCACATCGGACGCACGTCCACACCTCCGGGCGCGACCGGTACCCAGGTACTGACTCCGAAGAGAACCGGTTTTTGATCGGGGCCTTCGACGGTGGCGTGAACCTTTCCTGGGAAAAAGCTGAGAGGCACCCTGTCATTTTCCTGAGAACTGTTAGCGTGACCGATATATCCATATATCGATACGGGGGATAAACGAAGTGAGAAATACACAGCGTCGGTGGCTCAGTGCTGCCGTGGCGACCATCGGCGCAGGCGCGCTGACCTTCGGTGGAGCGGTTCTTCCCGCTGCCGCTGAGGAATCGCCGAACGGGCCGGTCGCGATCAACGCGGCGGCCAACAAGTACGAGGCCGCTGAGGCTTACACGAACAGCTCGGCCGACGAGCTCAAGCAGCTCGAGGCCGCGGGTGCCATCAAGGTCACCGAGCGGGGCTTCGTCCTCCACATCGATGACGCGAAGTCCGGCGTGACCGCCGAGACCTTCAGCCTCCGCGCCGCGCCCTCCGGAGCGGCGATCCCCGGCACGCCGACCGACGGCTCCAAGCCCGAGGCCCCCGTCACGGTGTACCTCGACTTCGACGGCGAGGTTCTCACGAACACCGCCTGGAACGAGGACGCAGGCTCCGCCTCGCTCAACTTCGTCGGCGCTGCAGCGGCCGACGCGGCATTCCGCGCCCAGGTGTGGGCCGCCGTCGCCGAGGACTTCGCGCCGTTCAACGTCAACGTCACGACCACGCGTCCGAGCGACGACGACCTGTACAAGACGGCCGTCGATGACACTCGCTACGCCTCGCACGTGATCATCACCGACTCCTACGACGAGGTGCTTCCGTCTGCGAACAACACTTCCGGGCTCGCCTTCGGCGGCGGCACCGGATCGGACTACCTGACCGGTGCGTTCGTCTTCACCCAGGGCGTCGGAGGCGGAAACTCCGCTGACGCCTCGGCCAAGAGCGTCGCCGACACGGCATCGCACGAGGCCGCCCACAACTTCGGCCTCGAGCACGACGGCATCGCGAACTCGCCGACCGGCGAGTACTACTACCCGCGTGGCGGCGTCTGGGGCCCGATCATGGGCGCCACCTACGACGTGCCGCTGAGCCAGTGGTCGAACGGCAGCTACGCCGGCGCGACCAACACCGAGGATGACCTCGCCGTCATCACGGATCGCTCGGCTGCCGCCTACGACCTGCTGAGCGTGACCACCGCCGACGGCACTCCCTACTCCGGAAACGTCTGCCCGGTTCCCCCGGCAGTCGCCAGCGACCCGAAGCCGGGCGACGTCTTCCTGATCCCGGTCGACGGCAACTGCAACGGAGCCACGGAACAGCTCGTCCTGACGTTCACGTTCGTGGACCGCGCTGACGCCGCCGCTGACACGGTGGGCAACACGCCGGAGACGGCCGCGACGCTCGACAACGCGACGGGCTCCTTCACCGGCGCCGGCGTCATCATCAACGCTGCCGATGTCGACGTCTTCCGCGTCTCGACCAACGGTGGCCCGCTCACCGCGACGGTCGCCGTGGCGAACGTCGGACCGAACCTCGACGCCAAGCTGACCCTCACGGACTCCGCTGGTGTCGTCGTCACCGAGAACGACCCGGCCGCCACTGCGACCTCCACCGACGTCGCCGCAGGCCTGAACGCCTCCGTGACCGCGACGGTCGAAAAGGGCGTCTACTACCTGACGGTCGACGGCGTGGGTTCGGGCGATCCGACCACCGCCACCCCGGTCAACGCCAACGGATACACCGACTACGGCAGCCTCGGCAACTACACCCTGACGGGCGCAGCAGTGCCCGGCATCGCCGAGCAGCCCATCGTCATCGTGACGCCGGCTGACGGCGCTGCGGTCGAAGGCGGCTCCGATGTCGACGTGACCGGTACGGCCACCCCCGAGGCGACCGTCTCGCTGACCGTCGACGGCACTGTCATCGACACCGCAGTGGTCGCCGCCAGCGGCGCCTGGACCGGCACCGTCACGGCGAAGGACTACGGCAACACCGTGATCGTCGCCTCGCAGGCTGTCGACGGCGCCCCGGTTCCGGAGACCGACACGGTCACCGTGACCGCTCCGGTCTCGGCACCCGCCATCACCAAGCCGGTTGAGGACTCGACCACCGAGGACACCACGCCCACCATCGCAGGCTCGGGCATCCCGGGCGCGACGGTGAACGTGACCGTCACGCTCGCAGACGGCACCACGTGGACCGGCTCCGCGACGGTCACCGTCGGCGGCACCTGGGAGCTCATCCCGGGCGACGCGCTCCCCAACGGCGCGCACTCGGTTTCGGCGAGCCAGACCATCAACGGCGCCACCTCCGGCGCATCCGGTGCGATCTCCTTCACGGTGAACGCACCCACGACCGGCGGCGGTGGCGGAGACGGCACCGGCACCGGCACCGGAACGGGTGACGGCGACGGCGACAACCTCGCCAACACCGGTGGCGACTCGTCCGCGATGCTGATCACGGCCCTCGTGGCTTCGATCCTCGTGCTCGGCGGCGGCGCGGCAGCGTTCGGCCTTCGCCAGCAGCGTCGGAAGCAGCTCATCGAGAGCTGAATCCGTGAGACGGACATGAGAATGTTCTGATGAGATGGGGCGGGGATCACGCGAGTGATTCCCGCCCCATCCGCATATCCGGCTGAGGAGGACGCATGACCGAGAACACCACCGAGCAGCCGCAGCAGCCACGCTGGGGCCGCATCCTGATCCTGACCGCGGCCGCCGCCGCTGTCGTCGCCGTGCTCATCGTGGCGCTGCTCCAGTTCAACCGCAGCACGGGAGGCGATGCCGTCTCGACCCCGTCGCCGTCTGCCACATCAACGACGGCGACCTCCACTCCCCCGCCCCCGGGCACCCCCACCGACACCCCTGCCACGGAAGGCGACGACGTGCCCGGCATCAGCACCCCCACCGGCCCCCTGCTCCCCGAGCCGATGAACGGTCAGAAAGCCATCGACGCGCTCGGCGAGAACATCGCGATCGCCGCGAAGCGCAGCGGCAAGACCGTCGAGGAACTCACCGATCTGCTGCTGCGTGACAGCACTGCGCACATCTCGACCACCGGGTATCTCGTGTACATCGACGATCTGGGCGGCGGCAACGGAACCCGCCCCTGACCGCTTCGGTCGCCGGGTGGCAGAAGCACCAGGTCGCGCTGTACCTCCTGGCCATCGCGGCCGGGGGTGCGGTCGGCCTGACTCTGCCGCAGGCCGCGCCCGCGTTCGAGCACGCGATCGAGCCCGTGCTCGCGCTGCTGCTCTTCGCGACCTTCCTCGCCGTGCCGCTGATCGAGGTCGGCCGCGCGTTCCTCGACGTCCGCTTCCTCGCCACCGTGCTGGTGGCGAACTTCGTCGTGGTGCCGGTGATCGCCGGGGCGCTGTCGCGGTTCGTCGCCGATGACCGCGGCCTGCTGCTCGGCGTGCTGCTCGTTCTGCTGACGCCCTGCATCGACTACGTGATCGTCTTCACGGGCCTCGCCGGTGGCGCGCGAGCCCGGCTGCTCGCCGCGGCACCGCTGCTGATGCTCGTGCAGATCGTGCTGCTTCCGCTGTATCTGCTCCTCTTCGCGGGCGCGGAGGCGGTCGCAGTCGTCGACGTCGCACCGTTCGTGCGCGCGCTGGTGCTGCTCATCGTCGTGCCGCTCGCCGCCGCGGCACTGGTGCAGGCGATCGCGCGTCGGCATCGTGCGGGCCGCGCGATCGAGGGGGTCATGGCGGGCGCGATGGTGCCGCTGATGTGCCTCACGCTGGCGGTCGTCGTCGCCTCGCAGATCGCCGCCGTGGGGTCGGAGCTGTCGTCGCTGGTGCGGGTGATCCCGCTCTACGTCGCGTTCGTGATCATCGCGGTGTTCATCGGCCTGCTCGCCGCGCGAGTCGCGCGGCTCGACATCGCCGCGACCCGCGCCGTGATGTTCTCGGCGACCACGCGCAACTCCCTCGTCGTGCTGCCGCTCGCGCTCGCCCTGCCCGCAGAGCTCGGCATCGCACCCCTGGCGGTGGTCACGCAGACGCTCGTCGAACTCGTCGCGATGGTCGTGCTGGTGCGGGTCGTTCCGCGCCTCACTCCGCGTGACCGAAGTACAGCTCTCCCACCGGCACCGCGGTCGTGAGCACATTGCCCGCGGGAGCGAGCGGGCACGCCCACGCCGGGTCGTACGCGCACGAGGGGTTGTAGGCGAAGTTGAAGTCGAGCACGATCGTGCCGCCCGCGGCATCCGACCCGAGATCCGCGCCCTTGATCGTATCGATCAGGTAGCGCCCTCCCCCGTAGGTGCCGCCCGGGCGGCCCGCGAGCCCGTCGCGCACGGGGATGAACAGGCCGCCGCCGTACGACCGCAGCCGCCAGACGTCGAGCGAGCCGGTGTCGGGGACCTCGACCGTGCCGATCCGCTCGAACGGCACGACGCCGTCGGTCCCGGTCGCGAACTCGAACTCCGCCGGCTCGGCCTCGAGGATCGGCAGCTCGAACCGCCAGGCCGCGTCGTACGGAGCGACGGGCAGCCCCTCGAACATCAGCCGATCGCCCGGCGGCATCGGCGTCGCCGCATGCCGCATCATCAGGTCGTCGCGTTCGATGCGCCAGAGTTCGTGCGCGTCCTCGGGCGACTCCTCCTGACGCACGGCGTCGTACAGGGCGAAGACGCGGCGTCGCCAGTCGACGACCTCGACGGCGGTGCGGGCGTTCGTGTTCGTCATGCCGCCAGAGTACGCGGGTGCGGTGCAGGTGCGGTGCGGGTCGGGTTCGGGTACGGCGGGGCGGGTGCCGCGGTCAGCCCACGCGGAGTGCGTCCGCCGCGGCCTCCAGCGAACCGGCGTCGACCGCGAAGTACGCCCACTTGCCCCGCTGCTCGCGCGTGACCAGGCCCGCGTCGGCGAGCAGTTTCATGTGATGCGAGACTGTGCCCTGCGAGAGTCCGACCGGCTCGGTCAGGTCGCAGATGCATGCTTCTCCGCCCTCGCCGGCGGCGATGAGCGACAGCAGCATCACGCGGGTGGGGTCACCGAGCGCCTTGAACACACGCGCGACCTGCGCGGCGCTCTCGGCCGTGAGTGTCGACGTGATGCGGGGAACGCAGCAGCCGGTCTGGTCGATCGTGGCGGGAAGGGTCACACCGACAGTGTCGCACGTATTGACATTCATCGATAGATGGTTGAGGGTTCACATTGAAGACTTTCAATCCGAGGAGATGTGATGCCCGAGCTTCCTGTCGTCGTGATCGGAGCCGGCCCCCAGGGGCTCGCCGCTGCCGCACATCTGGTCGAACGCGGCATCCCGGTGATGGTGCTCGAAGCGAGGAACGCGCCGGCGGCGGCCGTGGCGGAGTGGGGGCACGTGCGGCTCTTCTCGGAGTGGCCTGAGCTGATCGATGGGGCGAGCGCCCGCCTGCTCGCACCCACCGGGTGGACGGCGCCGACGACCGGCTACCCCACCGGAGCGCAGTGGATCAGCGGTTACCTCGCACCCCTCGCTGCGACTCTGGGTGAGCACATCCGGTACGGCACGCAGGTCGTGGGAGTGTCACGGCTCGGCCGCGACCGGCTCGTCGACGCCGACCGGGCGCTGCAGCCGTTCACGGTGCACGTCCGACCCGCGGAGGGCGAGGAGTACCGCGTGCACGCCCGCGGGGTCATCGACGCCTCGGGCACGTGGTCGTCTCCGAACCCGGCAGGAGCAGACGGGCTGCCGGCCCTGGGCGAGCGGTCGGCCGCCGACCTGCTGTCCTACCGAATCCCCGACGCGCGCGACCGCGCAGGCTTCGAGGGCAGGCACACGGTCGTCATCGGCTCCGGTCACTCGGCGGTGACCGCCGTGTTGGCGCTGGCTCGCATGGCGCGCCGCGATCCGCGCACCACCGTGACGTGGGCACTGCGCCGCGCCTCGGCGGGGAACGCCTTCGGCGGTGGCGCGGCCGACGAACTGCCCGCCCGCGGAGCGCTCGGAGCCACGGCACAGCGGTACGTCGACTCGGGGCTCGTCTCCCTCGTCACCGGGTTCCGCGTCGAGCGCATCACCCGTGAAGACGATCGCCCGGTGCTGATCGCCGAGGACGGGCGCACCCTTCGCGCCGATCGCGTCGTGGCGCTCACCGGCTTCCGCCCCGATCTGTCGTTCCTGTCGGAGCTGCGGCTCGAGCTGGATCCCACACTGCAGGCGCCGGTGCGCATCGCGGCCGAGGTCGATCCGAACCTGCACTCGTGCGGCTCCGTCGCCGCGACCGGGGCGGCCGACCTGGCGCAGCCCGAACCCGACTTCTACCTCGTCGGCGCCAAGTCGTACGGGCGCGCGCCGACCTTCCTCGCGCTCACCGGATACGAGCAGGTGCGCAGCGTGGTCGCCGAACTCGCCGGCGACCACGAGGCCGCCCGACGCGTGGAGCTCGTGCTGCCCGACACCGGCGTCTGCGGCGGAGCGGGCCTGTTCGACGCACCCGGGGCGACGGCCGGCGCATCCTGCTGCGCCCCTCCCGTGCAGGTGCTGCAGATCGGGCGCGCGCCGGCGACCGTCTGACCGCGACCCGCGCGCTCAGCGATCGAGCAGCGCCGTGCGGATCTTCTCGGCGACCGCCTCACGCAGCGGTCGCACGGCCGCAGCATCCCACGACTCCGGGTTCGGGAACGACCACTCCAGCACCTCGCCCCGCGGCGTGGACGGCAGAGTGAGGCCCGGCTTCATCAACACGACGATGTCGGCCGCATCGAGGTCCTCGGCCGTGACCGCGCGCGGGACCCGGTCCGTGATGTCGATGCCGAGTTCAGCGACCGTGGCCGCCACGGCCGGGTTGACCTCGGCCGCCGGAGACAGGCCCGCGGAGTCCACCGCGAACCGGTCGCCGGCGAGATGCGCGAGGAGGGCCGCGCCCAGTTGCGAGCGACCGGCGTTGTGCTGGCAGAGGAACAGGACGGTGGGAGTGGTGTCGGTCATGAGCATCTTTCTGAGGCGGGGTCAGCGGGCGGCGAGGCGGGGCACGAGTTGCGCGATGCGGCGCTCCAGCTCGTCATAGGCGGCGTCGAAGGCGGCATCGGTGCCCACCCGCACAGGGTCGGGGACGGACCAGTGCAGGCGCCCGGCGACACTCGTCGGTTCATGCGCAGAGATCTCTTCGTGGGCGCCGATCTCTTCGTGGGCGCCGATCTCTTCATGGGCGCTGTCGCACACGGTGACGATGAGATCCGAGGCGGTCACCACCGACTCCAGGGCACGCGGGGGTCGGTCGGGCAGTGCCAATGCGTGGCGATCGGCGGCGGCGATCGCGCCGGGAGCGATCCGGTCGGCGGGGTGCGTTCCGCCGGATGCCGCGGGGATGCCGCTGCGCGCCGACCACAGCGCTGCGGCCAACTGCGACCGGGCGGAGTTCGCGGTGCAGACGAACACCACTCGGGTCACGCGTTCGGCGCCTCCGGGGGTGAGTCCGTGAAGCGCATCGTCACTGAGACGGACGTAGCTGCGCCGCTTGTCGGCCTCGGAGCGAGAGCGCGACACCATTCCCGTGGACTCGAGCACGTTGAGGTGGTGGGTGACGAGGTTCGACGGAAGGCCCAGCGCGAGGCGGACCTCGGTCGGCGACAGATCTCCCCAGGTGAGCAGATCGACGATGCGCAGGCGCGACGGGTCACCGAGCGCCGCATGTCGGGCAGCGCGCGCCACCAGCTCGTCATTTCTCTCAACGTTCATTGTCTCAATCTTGACTGTACTACCGTGCCCAGGTCAAGATGAGGCGACATGAACCTCGACATGAACCTCGACATCCCCTCACCCTCGACCACCGCCCGCCCTCCCCTGCTGCGTCGAGCGGCGGCCGAGTTCCTCGGCACCGGCCTGCTCGTGACGATCGTCGTGGGCTCGGGGATCGCGGCTCAGCGCCTGTCTCCCGACGACATCGGCCTGCAGCTGCTCGAGAACAGCCTCGCCACGGCGCTCGGGCTGACGGTGCTGATCCTGATGCTCGGGCCGGTGTCGGGCGCGCACTTCAACCCGGCGGTGTCGGTCGCGGACTGGCTGCTGGGCCGTCGCGCCGGAACGGGCCTTCCGCTGCGCGACCTGGCACCGTATGTGCTGGCTCAGGTGCTCGGCGGCATCAGCGGCACGCTGCTCGCGGGCGCGATGTTCGAGTCCGCCCCCGCATTCTCGACGAACGCCCGGGCCACCGGTGCTCACCTGATCGCCGAGGTGGTCGCGACCGCAGGGCTCGTGCTGCTGATCTTCGCGCTCGCTCGCACCGGCACCGGATCGGCCACGGCTGCCGCGGTCGGCGCCTACATCGGGGCGGCGTACTGGTTCACCAGCTCGACCTCGTTCGCGAATCCCGCGGTGACCGTCGCCCGCATGTTCACCGACACGTTCGCGGGCATCGCCCCGGCATCCGTCGTCCCATTCGTCGTGGCCCAGCTCCTGGGCGCGGCGATCGGCCTCGCCGTGCTGCTGTTCCTCTACCCGTCCGCCGCCCGCACAGCGGGCGACGTCGTCGTTCCCCCGCAGCTCGAGAAGCAGTCCTGAGAGGCCCCCCATGCACCTTGTCGTGATCGGCGGAAGCGACGCCGGAATCTCCACCGCCCTACGCGCCCGTGAACTCGACCCGTCCGTCGATGTCACCGTCGTCGTGGCCGACGCCTACCCGAACTACTCCATCTGCGGCATCCCCTATTACTTCTCGCGAGAAGTGCAGCCCTGGCAGTCGCTCGCCCACCGCACCCATGCCGACCTCGAGGCCACGGGCATGACTCTGCGGCTCGACACTCGCGCCACCGGCATCGACGTCGACGATCGCCGCATCACCGTGCGCGACGCGCACGGCTCGGAATCCACGATCGCGTACGACGAGCTCATGGTCGGCACCGGGGCATCGCCCTCCACCGCCGGCATCGCGGGGCTCGACCAGCTCGGCCCCGACGACGGCGTGCACCTGCTGCACTCGATGGGCGACACCTTCGCGCTCGAGAAGTACCTCGACGAGCACCAGCCTGAGACGGCGATCATCGTCGGAGCGGGCTACGTGGGCCTCGAGATGGCCGAGGCGCTCACCGTGCGCGGCCTTCGGGTCACGCAGCTGCAGCGCGGACCCGAAGTGCTCTCGACCCTCGATCCCGAACTCGGCTCGCTCGTGCACGACGAACTCACCCGGCACGGCGTCGAGGTGATCACCGGCACGCGTGTCGACGCGATCGCGCGCGACACGGGAGGACTCGTGGTCGCCGGCAGCCGCGACGAGGCCTCCTTCTCGCGCCGTGCCGACGTGGTGCTCGTCGTCGTCGGAGTCCGGCCGAACACCTCGCTCCTGACCGCAGCAGGTGCGCAGACCGGTGCCGGGGGTGCGGTCGTCGTCGACGAGCGCATGCGCACCGGCCTGCCGCACGTGTGGGCAGCCGGCGACGGCGTGGTCACCCACCACCGTCTGCTCGGGGTCACCTACCTTCCCCTCGGCACGACGGCCCACAAGCAGGGTCGCGTCGCCGGCGAGAACGCGATCGGTGGAGACACCCGCTTCACGGGAAGCCTCGGTACGCAGGTGGTGAAGGTGTTCGATGTCGTGGCCGCGCGCACGGGCCTGCGCGACCACGAAGCGGCCGCCGCATTCTCGCCGCACAGCCACACCGCGGTCGCCGACGACCACAAGCGCTACTACCCGGGAGCGACGCCCATCAGCATTCGCGTGACGGGCGACACCCGCGACGGCCGTCTCCTGGGCGCACAGCTCGTGGGCGCCCGCGGTGCCGAGATCGCGAAGCGCGTCGACACCTACGCGACCGCGCTGCATCACGGCATGACGGTGGCGGCGATGAGCGAGCTCGATCTGTCGTACACGCCCCCGCTGGGCTCCCCGTGGGATGCCGTGCAGATGGCCACCCAGGCGTGGGAGCGCTCGACCCGCTAACCCTGCGCCCCGGGCGGGGTCACATCCGGGCGTAGCGGGCGCGGGCGAAGCAGAACAGGCCGTACAGAGCCAGACCCGCCCCGACGACCCACAGGATCACCGCACCGAACGGGAGTCCGGCGAGCGCGCGCAGAGCGGCGTCCAGACCGCCCGCGGCCTCGGGGTCGTGCGTCAGCGCCGCCACCACGAACAGGATGCCGGCCACGCCCACGGCGATGCCCTTGGCGATGTAGCCGACCGTGCCGAAGGCGATGATGCCCTTGCGCGCAGGCTCCGCCGGCAGGTTCAGGTGTTTGGTGAACGCCTGCGTGATGCCGCGCACGATGAACGCGATGCCCACTGCGGCGACGCCGAGCCCGACCAGCACCAGCAGCACGACGCCCGCGGGTGCCGCGAGCAGGCGCGCGCTGAACGACTGCGACGAGTCGGACGACTGCGACTGACCGCCCAGCGCGTAGACGACGGCGGTGGCCGAGATGGCCAGGTACGCCGCCGCGGTGCCGAGGAACTTGAGGCGCAGGCCCCAGCGCTTCTTGCGGTCGGGCTCGCGTTCGACGATGGCCTCGGCGATCTGCCAGATCGCGAGCGCGAAGAGTCCGAGCACGATCACCCACAGCAGGAAGACACCCGCGGGTGACTGCTGGATCTGCTGCAGCGCTCCGCCCTGGTCGGCGTTCTCGCCGCCCCCGCCGGTGGCGATCGAGATGGCGATGGCGCCGATCAGGATGTGCAGGACGCCGAGGACGACGTAGCCGATCCGCGCGGCGATGCGAAAGGCCGAGGAGTCCTGGGCCGCACGAGCGGTCGAGGCGGGCGAGGAAGAGGAGGTCATGGTGTGCCGGAGCCTTCGATCGGTGTGTCGTGAGACCGCAGGCCGGGTGACCGCGAGTCGGAAGAAGAGATGTCGGAGGACGGGATGTCGGAGGATGCGGCGCTGACGGCACGGGCGGCGTGGCGGCGGCGCACGACCCCGACCGTGACCCACACCAGCAGGGCGACGGCGATGCCCTCGAGCAGGCCCGCGACCACATCGCTCAGCCAGTGGGCGTGCAGATAGGTGCGGCTCCACATCATCGCGAGCACCCAGAGCGCGCCGAGGACCCAGACGTACCAGCGCCGAAGCACCAGAGCGAGGATGAGAGCGACGGTCGTCGCGACCGCCGTGTGCCCTGACGGGAACGAGGTGGCGACGCTCTCGGCGAGCGAGTCGGCCGGGCGGGTGCGACCGATCACCGCGGCCATGGTGGCGCCGATCGCCACGACGACGATCATGGCGATCGCGAGGGTCGCGGCATCCCCCCGTCGTCGGCGCCACAGCAGCAGGCCGATGAGCAGGAGCCCGACGAGCACCATGCCGATCGTGCCGCCGACCACGGCCAGCACCCACGCGACGACCAGCCCCGGCTCGTTGAACGTGTCGTCCATCAGGTCGTTCCACCCGATGTCGAGCGCGAGCGGCTCGTGGCCGTTGAGCGCCACGACGACCCGCAGCACGACGAACGCGGCGACGGCGACGAACGCGACGACGAGACCTGTGGCCTGGTCGCGCGGGCTCATGACCCTGACCTCGTTCACGGGTTCGTCGAGCTTCCCTGGTTCACGCGGCATCCTTCGTCGTGCTTGTCATCGACGTCGTCGCCTGTGCGCTGAGCCGGGCACGATCGATCCGATGATGCCGGGACGATCATAGTCCGCACCCCGGACACCGCCAGGGGTTCGTTTGCGCGGCCGGACGAATGTCGGTCGGCGCGGTTATCGTCGGCGTCGTGGCGGAGCCGGTGCAGCAGTGGTGGGCGAGAAGGCAGTTCTCGCGCGGCAGAGACGTGCCCTATGAGGTGGGCGCGTTCCGGTCGGGGTGGTCGGCGTACCCGGAGTTGATCCGGCAGTACCACCCGGAGCTCAACCACGGGGTGGCGCTGTCGCAAGTGCCGCTGGCCGCCGACGTGCTGCTGTGCTGGGAGTGCGGCATGGGGCACCGGTTCGCGGCGACGCCGACCGAGCAGCGCGAGCGACCGGGGCGGGTACGTCGACGTTCGGCGTGGTGCCCGGAGTGCTCGGCGCTCGCCCGCCCGCAGCCGGTCGTGCTGGGTGAGGCGCGAGCGATCCCGGCGCGGCCACGCAAGGCGGCGCCGCCCCTCTGCACGAAGACGCCCGATGTGCCGAAGGGGACCGCGTTCCTCAGCGCCTGCGCCCCGAAACCGGCGTCCGCCGCCGAGCAGAGACTGCGTGCGGCCCTCACCGAGCGCCTGGTCTTCACCGCGGGCGTGAACGCGGTGAAGGTGGTGCGCCCGTTCTTCCGCCACACCGAGGTCTGGCCCGACATCCTGCTGCCCGAGCTCCGCGTCGCGCTCGAGTACGACACCGTGGGCCGGCACGGACTCGAGCACGTCGGAAAGCGCGAAGAGACCGACCGCCGCAAGGACCGCGCATTGCGCGGTGCCGGATGGGAGGTCGTGCGGGTGCGCACCGGCGCGCTCGAACCGCTCGGACCGCACGATCTGCAGATGTCGACGGTGAGCGCCCGCGGGGTCGGACGCATCGTCGACCGGCTTCGCGACATCCGCGGCGCACTGATGGTCGACGCGTACCTGCGCTGACTCCCGCACGGGCGATGTCGGCGGGCCGTGCGACCATCACCACGACGAGAGGAGGCGGCATGCGCGATCAGGCGACGGTGCTGCACGCCGATCTCGACGCGTTCTACGCCTCGGTCGAGCAGCGCGACGCCCCTGCCCTCCGGGGCAGACCCGTCATCGTCGGCGGCGGAGTGGTGCTAGCAGCGAGCTACGAGGCGAAGGCTCGCGGGGTGCGCACCGCGATGGGCGGGCGGCAGGCGCTGCAGCTGTGTCCGGATGCCGTGGTCGTGCCGCCGCGCATGGAGGCGTACTCGGCGGCCAGCCGCGACGTGTTCACGATCTTCCGCGACACGACGCCGCTCGTGGAAGGGCTCTCGATCGACGAGGCGTTCCTCGAAGTCGGCGGTCTCCGGCGTATCGCAGGCACACCCGAACAGGTCGCCGCGCGGCTGCGGGAACGCGTGCGGGTCGAGGTCGGCCTCCCCATCTCGGTCGGCATCGCACGGACGAAGTTCCTCGCGAAGGTCGCGAGCGCCGTCAGCAAGCCTGACGGACTGCTCGTGGTCGAGCCCGAGCGCGAAGAAGCGTTCCTGCTGCCGCTGCCGGTCGAGCGGCTGTGGGGTGTGGGCGCCGTCACGGCCGAGAAGCTGCATGGGCTCGGCATCCGCACGGTGGGCCAGCTCGCCGAACTTGAGGCGGCGACGGCCGAGAAGCTGCTGGGCAAGGCGGTCGGCGCACACCTCCACGCCCTTGCGCGGCTGCGCGACCCGCGTCCGGTCGACACCACCCGCCGCCGCGGATCGATCGGGTCGCAGCGGGCCCTCGGCAGTCGTCCGCGCCCACCCGAGGAGCTCGATCTGATCCTCACCCAGATCGTCGATCGACTGGCCCGCCGACTGCGCGACGGCGAGCGCGTGTGCCGCACGGTCGTGCTGCGCCTGCGCTTCGGCGACTTCACCCGGGCCACGCGCTCGCGCACGGTCGGCGCCTCCACCGACCGCACGGCGACCCTGCTCACCGTCGCCCGTGCGCTGCTCGCCACGGCTCAGCCTCAGATCGCCGAGCGGGGCATCACCCTCATCGGCATCTCGCTGTCGCACCTCGATCACGCCGACCGCGTGCCGCCCGAGCTGCCGATCGACTGGGGCGACGAGCAACGCCTCGACACCGTGCTCGACACCCTGCGTGATCGCTTCGGCGCCGCCTCGGTCGCCCGCGCCACGCAGCTCGGACGGGATCCCGGCTGGTCGTCGCCGATCCTGCCCGAGCACGAGTGAGCGGCTCCCGCGGGCCGGGCACCGGTCAGACGGCGGTGTCGGCCCTGCGCATCGCGGCGACCCGTCGCGCGATCTGCCGCGGACTGTGCGCGGCGACGCGCATCCGCCGACCGCCGTACCGTACGCCGCCCCGCACCCGCGCACCGATCGCGATCCACGAGGTCACCGCGCGCTCGCCGACCCAGAGCGGCGCCCACAGTGCAGCGGTGGCGGGGAAGACCGCCCGCCCTCCGGCTCGGCGCCGACCGCGCTCGGCCAGCGCGACGACCCCGAGCGCGAGCAGCACGAGCGACCCGGGGTGCCGGCGCAGCATCCACACCATCGGCAGGATGCCGGTTTCGACGACCAGCCGTCGCGGCTGCGCCAGGCTGTCGTACGCCTGACGCACGCGCTGCGAGAGAAAGTGGTGTGCTGTCGGCGGGCGGCGCACGACGAAGATGTCCGGGCGGTCGCTGACGACGCCGCCCGCGGCCCGGATCGTGCGCTCCATCTCGAGGTTCTCGAACAGCACGTCGCCGTCGTACCCGCCGCTGAAACGCAGGGCAGAGCGGCGCAGCGCGTACGTGCCCGGATAGTCGCCGGCGAGCGCGCGGTTCAGCAGCGTGCGCGCCGTGTCCCAGCGGGCGTGCCACGGCAGCGGCACGAAGTGGTTCTGCGGCTTCACGAGCGCGGCGAATCCGAGATCCGAGACGACGGCTGTGAGCGCTTCCCGGTCGTAGCGCACGTCGTCGTCGGCGATGACGATGTGCTCGTGACGCGCGAGGGCGATCCCGGTGAGCACGCCGCGCACCTTGCCGTTCCGCTCCGCTCGCGCCGGGTCGACGGGGATGTGGCGCACGAGGTCCGCCCATTCCCGCGCGTGCCTGGCGAAGCGCTCGCGATCCGACCCGTCGACCACCGTCACATCCGCCCAGTCACGCAGCTGACGCAGGTAGTCCGTGAGCTCGTCGAGCCCCGCATCGTCGCCCCAGCGCAGCGGCAGGATGTACTCGATCACGCGATCGCCGCCGTGGGTACCTCGCTTCGGTCGCTGAGCGAGCGGAACCGCGTGTCGCTCGACAACTCCCGCCGCAGCTCGTCGTGGTTGTCGATGCAGCCGTTGACGACGCCGGCGATCCCGCACATGTCAGACACCCCCTGTGGTGTCGTCGGTGCGGATTCGTCGAGGGGAAGAGTTGTCGTTCATGCCTTCGGTCATACGCATGCCGAGCGCTGTCACATCGGGCCTTGACTAACGGGCAGAGGCTCGTTCCGCAGAAATCCGTCACCCGTGAAGTTGCTAGACGATCTTGATACTAGGCAGCTTTTACATTCACCTGTATGGTGTTCGAGTGCACCCGACACACCCGACCGAGAGACGAGCGCGCGTCGAGATCGACGGCAAGGAATTCACCCTCGCTCCCGACTGCGACCTCGTCGAACTCATGGACCAGTTCGAATCGGCGTCGAGATCGCAGCCGACTTTCGTCCATCTGCACGGAGGCGACAAGACCGTGAGCGTGCTCGTCGCACCGTTCACGAAAGTCGTGATCACCGTGCAGCACGCCCGACTCACTCAGCCCGAGGCGGAACCCCCGTTCATCCGCCCCGGCGAGTGGACCCTCTGACCGCAGACCTCCCGAGGTGTCAGCAGAACGCGTCGGGTCCGCCCCATCCGCCGACCCACGCCTCCACCCGCGGAGCGGGACCGACCGGGTGCACACCGACGGCTTCCACCCGCTGCGTCTCGAAGCCCTCCGCCGTGCCCCATCGCCGAGCGCGATGCGTCGCGCGCCGCGAGCGCAGCACGCCCAGCGGTGACCCTTCGGCGGAGACGAGTTCGACGGTGCCGACATCCCCCGCACCGAGCCGGGTGACGCACTCGATGATCCACGCCGGTTCGAGCACGACGATCGGATGCTCGAGCTCCCAGATCACGCGGGCGTCGGGCTCCGCCCCACCGACCACCACGCGAGGGTCGCCCGCCAGGGCGCTGACCTCCGCATCGACGACCACCCGCGCCCGCGGGAACGCGGCCAGAAGCGAGTCGACCGCCACGAACAGGGCCTCAGGCGTGTGGGCGCCGCGAAGTCTCACGACGAGGTCCGGCGCCTGCGGCAGCAGACCTCGCGCCGCGGAGCCCGTCACGGGAATCGACGAGACGAGTCTGATGGTCTGGGCGTTCGCGCGCTCGAGTCCCGCGCTGTCGCGCGCCGCCCAGTCGGGGCCGTCATGCCAGGCGACCGCGCTCGGCACGTGGGCGAGCACGGCACCGGACTGCCACATCCGATGCGCCCACTCCCAGTCCTCTCCTCCGTACGAGGTGAAGGACTCGTCGAATCCGCCGACCTCGTCGAACAGTTCTCGCGAGCAGGCGATGACCGCGCCGATGACGAAGCGGTACGAGCGGTCGTCGGCGTCACGCAGGTTCCGGCTGCGGGCATACTCCTCCGCGAGCCAGGCCGGCTCCGCCAGTTCACGGCCGGATGCCGCGTCGATCACCGGCACCTG
Source organism: Microbacterium sp. PI-SA-G (assembly GCF_057215335.1). Classification (NCBI taxonomy): domain Bacteria; kingdom Bacillati; phylum Actinomycetota; class Actinomycetes; order Micrococcales; family Microbacteriaceae; genus Microbacterium; species Microbacterium sp. PI-SA-G. The sequence goes on along the minus strand of NZ_CM170103.1, from coordinate 2,916,414 downwards.
CGGGTCGATGCCCGCGAAGTCCGCATGCCGCCGGCGTCCGACGGTGACGGCGTCGGGAAGCAGCGCAGGAAGCCGAGTGAGCGCGCGCACGTAACCCGGCTCCGGGGTGGTGTCCGCGTCGAGAAAGCACAGCACGTCACCGCTGCTCGCGCGCACGCCGAGGTTGCGCACCGCGGCGAGGCGGAAGCCGCGGTCCTCCTGCCGGACCAGAGTGACGCCGCTCGGGACCGAGATCTCGCCCGCAGAGCCGTCATCCGCGACGATGATCTCGAGGAGCTCGCGCGGATAGTCCTGCGCGGCGAGCGCATGCAGGGTCCGGGCCAGCTCCGCCGGCTGGTCGTAGTGCGCGACGATCACCGACACCCGCGGCAGCACCTCGGGCGCGACCCCGTCGAGCGCGTCCCACCGGTTGCCGACGACCCCGCGGGGCCGCGTCATCGGCGCAGCCCGTCCCACCAGCGCAGGTACGCCTCGGCCACCTCGGTCCACGACTGGGGCAGCTGCGTCATCCCATGCCAGGTCGCCGCGGGTCGCATGGCGGCGTCGCGCACCGCGCGCGCGAGATCGGACTCGTCGACGGTCTGTAGCGTACCGGGGCGCAGCGCCGCCATCTCGTCGATGTAGCGGTTGCGCACGGCGACAGGTCGCCGGCCCCAGCCGATCCACGAGGCCAGAGAGCCGGATGCCGAGACATGCCGGTGCGCGATCACCGGAACTGAGACGGCACGGCCTCGTCGGGCGATCTCGTCGTCGTCGAGCCAGCCGGTCACCTCGACCGCGACGCCTAGGGCGCCGGCACGTCGGACGAATTCCTCGAGATCGGCGGCATGCCCGTCGGAGGCCCTCCCGAGGACGGTCAGCTTCGCGATCCCCGCGGCGGCCGCAGCAACAGCCGCCTCATCGTGCCCCTTGCCGGGATAGAAGTAGCCGAGCACCGCGACGGAGTCGTCCGGCGTCGCCCGCGGCACCTCGGCCTGCAGCGCGACCGGAAGAGGGATGCTCGTGATCGGCCCCGACCACACGTCCTCCTCGCGCAGCAGCGAGTGTTCGTGCTCGCTGTTGACCACGACGCCGCGCGCCGCCGCAGCCACGGCGGCATACGCCGCGCGCCGACGCGGGAGATTGCGCTCGCCGTCGGATGCCTGCGGCACGTCGTGCAGCGTGACGCTGACCGGCCGACGCGCGGCGATGAGACCGAACGCCTGCGCCGCCTTCTCCGGAGAGTCGCCCCACAGGCGATCCGTGAAGTGCACGTGCAGCGCACTGCCGTCATCGGCCGCAGCGTCGAGATCGGCGGCGTTGAGATCCGCCGCATCCACGACCTCGATCGATGGCCGCACGGCACGCACCGCGGCGGCCATGTCGCGGGCGTACATCGCCACCCCGTGCTCACCCGAGTGCACGAGCAGCTGCGGCGTTCCGCTCACCGGGCCCGCCACACGTCGAGAAGCGAAGCCAGGCGTGTGAGCGCAGCGTCGACGAAGGCGGGGTGCGCGGCGTACCAGGCCAGATGCGCGGCGCGCACCTCCGCATCGTCGACCGCAGCACCCTCGACGATCCAGTGCGCGCGCGGCTCGTCGGGCAGTGACCACGCCTCGACGACCGCGGGCTCGATCGGCGCCTGCACGGAATCCAGCAGCGGCCGGCCCGGGTCGGTCAGAGCGCCGCCATGGCCGAGCATCTCGAGCACGCGGGCACCCAGCGGCACCCACACGGCGTTGCCCGGGTGATTGATCGTACGCATGTGATCGGTCGTGACCGCGTCGAACAGGTCCGTCACCGGAACGTCGGCCTTCTGCTCGCGCTCGCGGAGGCTGTCGAGCGACATCTCGCCCACGGCCCGGACCGCCACGGGATCCAGCGCGGCGACGACCGGAATACCGGCGGCCGCTGCGAGCGTACGCACGTCGTGATACGCCACGAGCGGCGGGTCGCCCTCGACGCCGGGCACGCGGATGGCGGCCTGGAACGGATGCAGCCCACCGAAGCGCACCGGGGGCACGGTCAGCACGCGGGCATCCGTGACGGCGGCGATCTGACGCGTTCCCAGCGGCAGATCGCGATAGTCGTCGCGGATCGGCTGCGTCACCACGGTGGCGGCGAGACGGACGATCTCATGCAGGCGCGCGGTCTCGGCGGCATCCATCTCGTGCACGGGAGGCACCCGCACGAAGCGGTGCTCGGGAGCATCCATCACCAGGCGCAGCGACTCGGCCTGGCAATTGCCCAGCGCGACGCCGAATCGCTCGGGCAGAGGATCGAGTCCGAAGAACTCCGAATAGTGCTGACGCCGCGCTAGCACCTGCGAACCGACCGGCGCAACGGCTGTGCCGAGTTCAGGATCATGCGTCATGATACGAACGTATACCTTCGATCTCATCAGTCCTGCGCCCCCCTTGCACTGCGGTGTCTTCGTGACCGCGATACGCGCACGTCAGGACTTCAGCCCTTCCAACGGAGAAACACATCGTCACCGAACCCGCCCTCATCCGCGTCTGCTCGATTCCGGCCGTCCACCCCTATGTGCGCGCGATCACCGACACACACCGGGTGCGCGTTCTGCCGAACCCTCCCGTTCCCGGCGCCCCCGCGGGGCAGTGGTGGCCGCCGGTGGCGTTGACCGCTCGATGGCTCGAGTCGCACGCTGAGGACTACGACGTGCTGCACGTGCACTTCGGGATCGAGTCGTTCTCGCCCGAGGAGCTCGGTGACGCGCTCGACGCCGCGCGTCGGGTCGGCCGCCCCATCGTCTACACCGTGCACGACCTCGACAACCCGCAGCTGATCGACCAGGGCGACTACCGGGCACTGCTCGACGTGATCGTGCCCGCGGCCGACCACCTGCTCACTCTCACCGCCGACACGGCCGCCGAGATCGAGCGCAGGTGGCAGCGCGAGAGCCGGGTGCTCCCGCATCCAACGCTGCTGGATACTGCCCTGCTCGATCGAGCCGTCACTCCCCGGCCGTCCGCTGGCGACGTCATCCGCGTCGGGATCCACCTGCGCGACCTGCGTCCCAACATCGACGCCGAGCGCGCGGTCCACGCGGCCACCGCGGCCGCCGCGCTGCTCACCGCAGCCGGTATTCCGGTGGAGTTCGAGGTGCTGATGAACGAGCGCGTGCGCAGCGACGAGACCGCTGAACGGGTCACCGCTGCCGCCGACGCGCATCCGGCGGTCCGCGTGCGCCGCACCCCTCATCTGAGCGACGCCGAGATCGAGACCTGGCTCGCAGGCATTGATCTGTTCGTCCTGCCGTACACCCACGGCACGCACTCAGGCTGGGTGGAGCTGTGTCACGATCTCGGGGTCCGCGTGGCCGGGACCGACGTCGGGCACATCAGGGCGCAGCATCCCGAGGACTTCGCGATCATCGACCTCGACGACGCCCAGACGCTCGCCGACGCGGTGCGACTCTCGGTCGGGACGCGCACGTCGCCGCAGCGCCCCGCTCTGCTTGCACAGCGGTGGATCGATCGACGGGCCCAGCGTGCGGCGATACGCGAGGCGCACGCCGACCTGTACGCCGCCGCCATCGACGCCGCCACCGTCGTCGCCGCACTTTCGGCCGCAGCGCCCGCCGGAGTCCGCGCGTGAGCACGGCCGAACGACTGCGCATCCTGGTCGTCGCCCCGGAGCGTCATGCTCTGCGCCAGCCCCACGCCGGCGGTCTGGAGGCCGTGGTCTGGAACCGCGTGCGCTGGCTGCGTCACCACGGCCACGACGTGCAGCTCTGCGCCGCCGAGGGATCGGACTTCCTCGGCGCGAACATCGACCTGCACCTGCCGAGTCCGCGCTGGCATCGCACCCACGACGCCTCCGACACCGACTTCCCCGAGGGCCACCGCCGGCTCCTCACCGACACGTTCGATCGGGTGCGCGACTGGATCTCGGCCGCCGAGACTCGGGTCGACGTGGTCGACAACCACAGCCTGCACGGCGACCCGATCCTCTGGAGCCGCGACACGGGAGTGCCGGTCGTCACGACGCTGCACACCCCGCCGCTGGCGGACATCGTGGTCGCCGCGAACGCGCTCGACGGGGCATCCCCGCACCGTTTCCTCGCCGTCAGCCAGTACACCGCGCGGGCGTGGTCGGCCGAGGGTGTCGACGCGTTCGTCTTCCCCAACGGCGTCGACACCGCGCAGTGGAGTGTGGGCGAAGGCGGAGGCAGCTGGGTCTGGTTCGGGCGCATCGTGCCCGAGAAGGCGCCGCACCTCGCTATCCTCGCCGCCCGCCGCGCGGGCGCTCGACTGAAACTCGCGGGCCGGGTCGGCGACGCCGCCTACTTCGCGCGCGAGATCGAACCCCGCCTCGGCGACGGCATCGAGTACGTCGGACCGCTGCGTCAGCCCGAACTCTGCGACCTCGTGGGAGCGGCCTCGGTTGTTCTCGTCACCCCGGTGTGGTCCGAGCCGTTCGGCCTGGTCATGGCCGAGACGCTGATGACGGGAACGCCCGTGGTCGCGTTCGACTCCGGCGGCACGAGCGAAGTGCTCGCCGGACTCCCCGGCACCGCGATCGTGCCCGCCGCCGACGTCGACGCTCTCGCACGCGCGGCGACGGCGCTGGCCGCCGGATCGAGTGACGGGCTGAACCGCCAGCGCGTGCGCGCGGCCGCCGCAGCCCGCTACTCGCTCGATCGACGGCACCGCGAGATCGAACGGGTCCTCACCGTGTCGGCCCACGGCGTCATGGCGACAGCCGACGTCGACGAAGCGGTGGGCGCGTGATCGGCTGGTACGTGCACCACCACGGGTGGGGGCACGTGACGCGGATGCAGGCGATCCGACCTCATCTCGGCACCGACCTCAGCGACGACGACGTGACGGTGTTCTCGAGCCTGCCGCGCCCCGCAGAGCTCGCCGACCGGACGACCTGGGTGCAGCTGCCCTTCGACGCCGACCCGGTCGTCGGATCCGATGGCGTGCGCCGCGAGGCGAACGAGCTCGGCGACGTCACCGCCGGCGGCGCCCTGCACTGGGCGCCGGTCGGCCACCCCGGTCATCAGGAGCGCCTCGCGGCGATCGCGACCTGGATCGCCCAGCATCCGGTCTCGGCGTTCGTGGTCGACGTCAGCGTCGAAGTCACCGTCCTCACGCGTCTGCTCGGGGTGCCGACGGTCGTGTTCGCGCAGCCGGGAGAGCGCACCGATGCGCCCCACCGTCTCGGGTACGATCTCGCCGACCGCATCCTCGCCCCGTGGGCGCCCGACACGATCGAGTCGGTCGAGCTCGCCGAACGCGAGGACCGCGTCCGCCGGGTCGGGGCGGTCTCGCGCTACGACGGGCGCTCCCGCGACCAGGGCGGCACCGACGATTCCGGGGAGCGCCGCGTGCTGTTCCTCAGCCGCACGCTCGACGCGGCGCGGCTCGCCGAGACCACCCGGCTGCTCAGGGCCGAGGGATGGATCGTCGACACCGCCGGGGCCGGTGCCGACGACCGGATCGACGACGTCTGGCCGCTGCTGTGCCGGGCCACCGTTGTCGTGAGTGCAGCCGGTCAGAACGGCATCGCCGACCTCGCCGCCGCCGATGCCCGGGCTGTCGTGCTCGCGCAGGAGCGGCCCTTCGCCGAGCAGGAGGCCACCGCCCGCGTGCTCGCGGCGCAGGGGCTCGCGCAGACCGGATCGGCTGACGCGTCACCGGCGGAGGTGGTGGAACTCGTCCGCCACGCCGCCGCATCCACACCCCGATGGAGCGGATGGCACGTGAGTGGCGCCGCAGCCCGCGCCGCCGCCGCCGTCGCGGAGGTGGCGTCATGACCACGCGCGTGGCCGTCATCACACCGGCATCCGCCAACCGCCTCGACCATCTGCACCGCCAGCGCCGCTTCCTGCGCCAGCTGCCGACGCCCGGGATCGATGTCGTGCGCATAGAGGCGTGGCTCGACGCCGATGCTCCTCCCGTCACCGACGGCGTGACGTGGGTGCATGTGCCACCGGGGCCGAACGGCCTGCGCGTGGGGGCTGCGCGCAACGCGGCCGCGGCCCTCGCGCTCGATCACGGCGTCGACCTGCTGGTGTTCCTCGACGTGGACTGCCTCCCGGGAGCGCAGCTGCTGAACCGGTACATCGAGGCCGCCACGCTGCATCCCGCCGACCTCCTCTGCGGGCCGGTGACGTACCTCGAGAGCGTGCAGCGCCCCGCGACGCCTGACGAGCTGCAGGCTCACACACGCCCGCATCCGGTGCGTCCGCTGCCGCCGGAAGACGCGGTGGTTCGCGCCGGCGACGACGATTTCAACCTGTTCTGGTCGCTGTCGTTCGCGGTGACCCCCGCGACGTGGACGCGCATCGGCGGCTTCGCCGAGGTGTACGAGGGGTATGGCGCCGAAGACACCGACCTCGGTCGGCGCGCCCGCTCACTCGGCGTCGGGCTGCAATGGGTCGGCGGCGCACACGCGTATCACCAGTGGCATCCCGCCGGATCCCCTCCGTGGCGCCACCTCGACGACATCCTGCGCAACGGCTCCCTGTTCGCCCAGCGCTGGGGCGAGTGGCCGATGGGCGGCTGGATCGACGCCTTCGTCGAGGCCGGGGCCGTCGAAGCCCACGGCGACGGATACCGCCGCGTGTCCGGAACCGACGCCTAAGACGCCAGGTGTTGGTACGAGGCCCTGCGACCCTCGATTCGCGTCGCGCGCCGCGCGACGATCGCGCAGGCGAGAGCGGCGAGGAAGCTGATCATAGCCAGGCCCCAGGCGATGACCGCGAAATGCATGGGCAGGATCATCGATGGCAGCAGGAACGCGACGCCGAGGAGCGGAAGAACCAGCGTCAGGCGCTGACTGAGGGTCTGGGGCATGGTCGTCTTTCTGCTCGCGCCGCAGTGGATGCGGTCGGACTCCGCGTGGGGCGAAGATACCTCCATGGTGTGCGCCGCCCGCGCGAGCGAGCAAGACATCGACGTGCTTCGTGGCCCCAGGGCTACAGATCCTTCGTGGACCGCTGCGGCCCCCGCGACGACGCCGCCGGGTCAGAGCGTGATGATGCCGAGCTCTGTCGCCCGCAGCACGATCTGCAGGCGGTTCTCGACACCCCACAGATGGTTGATGTGGCGGATGTCGGCCTTCACCGTGCCTTCGGCGTAGTGCAGCGCGTCGGAGATCTCGGCGTTGGAGAGCCCCTGCGCGATCAGCTCGATGACCTGTCGCTCGCGATCGCTCAGCGTGGGCCCGTCAGAGAAGTGCACGTCACCGGCTTCGATCGCCGCTCGCACAAACCTCTCCTGCACCTCCGGTGAGACGATGCGATCGCCCGCGTGGGCGGCGACGATGGCGTCGATGATCTGGCCCGGGGTCGAGTTCTTCACGAGATACCCGCAGGCTCCGGCGCGCAGCACCTCGAGCGCGCGCCACTCCGTGGTGAAGGTCGTGAGTGCCACGACGCGGCAGCGCGGGTTCCACTCCAGCACGAGCCGGGTCGCCTCGACGCCGCTGACCTCGCGCATCTTGATGTCCATCAGCACGACGTCGGGTCTCGCGGCCCTGCACGCCTCCACGACCTCCGAGCCGTCGGTCGCCTCACCGACCAGCGTGACGCGATCGTCGTCGGCGATGAACGCACGCAGCGCGTGTCGGACGAGAGCTTCGTCGTCGACGACGAGAACGCGCACGACCTCAGTCACTCGCCCACCGTATCGCGGGGATCCGCTCTGATCTCTAGCCCTGGGGCCATGATTTCGTGACCACGAGAGCATGCCTCGTAGGGTGGAGCCAGGATTTCGCGGTGCCGGTCATCTCGTGCCGGTCGCAGCCCGAGTGAAGGAGACCAGCGTGGGACTCATCGTCATGCACGGTGTCGACGTGCTCACCCGCGTCATCGCGGAGTCGAACGCCGACATCGGGGACTGGCTCTGCCGGGTCCTGGGTATCTGTGGCTGAATCGATCGTCGGCCCGCGCGCGGGCCGCGAACCGCTCTTCGCCGCCCGCGCCTCTGTCGGACGGATGCTGCGCTCGCAGGCGTTCTGGTCGCAACGCTCCCTGCACCCGGTCGCTCGTCTGCTGCTGCTCCTGGTCGTCGGCGTGCTGCTGGTCGTCTCGATCGGGTTCATCGTCGCCGGTGAGGAGTTCACGCGGAACGACCTGCTCTCCATCGCGTTCTCCGTCGGGCTCGCCGCGTTCGCCTGGCATCCGATGACCGCCGCCGTCATCGTCATGCTCATCACCTCCGTGGGGATCCTCTTCACCGGAAGCGGCGGAGACCTGCTCGAACTCGCCGTCGCCCTCGGCCTGGTCGCGGCGACGTGTGCGCCGTGGGTGATCGTCGTGCATGCGCTGCTGCTGGGCGTGTTGACGACCTACATCTCCGTCAACAGCACGACCCTCGCGGCGGGCGGGATCTACGGCATCACGGGCATCGCGGTGATCGCGTTCCTCGCAGGCGTCGCGTTCCGCCTGGTGGCCGCGCGCGAGGCTTTCCTCGTCGCGGAACGGGCTCGCATCGCCGGTGACCTCGAGGCGATCGCCCGCGAGGACCAGGAGCGCATCGCCGATGAGCTCCACGACGGCATCGCGCACGACCTCACGCTCATCCTCTTCCATGCGCGGGCGCTGCCGCTGCAGCCCGACGACGCCGCGCGCGAGGTGTCGCTCGCCACGATCGAGGCGTCCGCCGGACAGGCGCTGCAGAGCATCCATTCGCTCCTCTCGCTCATGCGTGACACCGCGACCGAAGGCCCGCACGTCCATTCCAGCCGCTACGACGGCAAGGTCGTGCAGGCTGCCGCCGCCCTGGGGTCACTCCTGCAGGACGCCGGGATCCCCACGCACGTCTCGACGCCGAGCCTCGCGATCGACGTGGAGCCTGCGACGGAGCGGGCTCTCACCGAGACGATGATCGAGGCGGTCACGAACATCATCAAGCACGCGCCGACGTCGCAGTCGGCATCCATCGAGGTGCTCGACGGCTCCGAGATCATCCAGCTCGTCGTGACCAACGTCGGTCCCGCCGCCGCATCCGAGCAGGGTTCCGGGTCGCTGGGCGGGCGCGGCCTGAGGCGTGCTCGGCAACGGCTCGCGCAGTGCGAGGGGCAGCTGGAGTCGGAGAAGACGGCGGACGGATGGATTCTTCGCGCGACCGTGCCGGCGGGTCGTCAGGCGTTGGGCCAGTCGCTGGTGAGGTAGGCCTCGACCGCGCGATGCCGGAACGAGTAGGGCTTGCCGCGGTCGATGATGCCGCGCACGGTGTCGAGACGCTGAGCGGTGGGTCCGACGTCCGTCACTTTCGAGAACCCCATGGCCTGGGCGATGCGTGTGGCGGTGCGTTCGGCCGCGGGCAGTTCAGCCATCGCCTGGAGGAGCTGGCGCTCACGAGTGGGAAGTCGCTCGAGGATCCGTTCGACGTGAGCGGTCGCCTCGCGCTGGGCGCCTCGCCAGCCACGCCGCACCTGCTGCGCCGTGATCGTCGGGGTCGTTCCGGCGTACCACGCCTGCTCGCCGGCCAGTTGGAACAGGAAGGGCTCACCGCGGCAGAGGCCGGCGATGAGTGCGGCCGCATCGGGCTCCATCCGCACCCGGGCGGAGCCGCCCTCGCCGTCCGGCACCTCCCAGCCGTCGAGGACGAACTCCTGCAGCGCCTCTGCAAGATCCTCGTCGTCGATGGCCGAAAGGGTGGTGGTCTTGAAACGGCGCGCGAAGGTGGCGCCCTTCCGGGCGCCGGCCATGTCCTCGAAGTCCGGCAGACCGGTGAGATAGACCGCGATCGGCAACGAGCGACGGACCCGCGCGCCGCCGGGCACCTCGATCTCCACCTCGTGCGTGAGCGCATCGCCGAACGCGATGAGCAGCTGCGAGAGCGCCTTCTCGTCCGTGATGTTCTGGATCTCGTCGACGTGGATCAGCGCGATCACCGACCCCCGCGCGATCGCGGCCAGACCCACTTCGACCAGCAGATCGGTGAGGGCCGCATACGGCTCGCGCCCCTCGGCACCACGGAGGGTGAGGGCGATACCCGAGACGGCGACCGCCTGCACACGAGCGATCGCGTCGCCGATGCGCTTCTCACGAGACGCGGGAAGCCCCGCGTCGGCTGCAAGTGCGAGCACGGCCTCGGCCACGAGCTTGAGCGGATCAGCACCCGCCGGGATTCGCAGTTGAGGCGTGACCCAGTCGCCCGCCCGGCTCGCCTCCTGAGCGATGCGCCGGACGAGGGTGGACTTCCCCAGACCGGGCTCGCCCAGGATGGTTCGGCCGCGTTCGGGAAGGCCTGCGAGCCGGCGCGGACGCACCACGTACCGCCAATCGCTCAACTGTTCGGTGCGCCCGGCCCAGACCTCCGGGATCGTGTCAGACCCGGGGCTGAACGGATTGTCGAGAGCGTCACGCATGACGATAAGGTTATCAGTGATCGCGATCTTGATAATGTTATCAACGTGTCCGCCGAAAGGCCGATACCGGAAGCTGTGGACATCCGCGATGATGGCCTTTCCTGAGGATCACGAGCGACAGGTGGGGCGCGATGAGGGGCTCTCGATGACGGCTCGCGATCGGTCGGCGGATGGCTTGTCTGATTTCGCGGAGCTCTTGGCGCACGAGCAGGAGTTCAGCGGGGATCGGATCGATCCCGCGGTGCGCAGACGACGCCGGCGACGAGGGCTCATCATCACCGCCGTCTGCATCGTCCTGCTGCTGGCCGTGACCGGCGGCTACATCGGGTGGGCCCTCACGGCACCGGTGAATCCGCCGGTGGTGACCACGCGCACACCGCAGGCCCCGGTCGGCGACGCAGCTGCGATCGCCACACCCCCGGCGGCGGCAACAGCGATCAGCATCGCCGGCGCCGACGCCTATCTGGGCGAGGGCGCGAGCGGGATATGGTCGGCGACGGGAACGGGCGAACCGCTCCCCATCGCGAGCATCACCAAGATCATCACCGCACTCGTGATCCTCGATGCGGCGCCGCTCGCCTCCGCCGATGACCCCGGACCGACCATCACCTTCGGCGAGTCCGACCACGATCTCTACGACGAGTACTACGTGCAGGGCGCGACCATCGCTCCGATGCCCGCCGGTACCTCGATGTCGCTCCGTGATGCCCTGGCCGCCATGCTCATCCCCTCCGCCAGCAACTACGCCGAGGCGCTGTCCACACGGATCTTCGGATCGCAGAACGCGTTCCTCGGCGCGACGGGCGACTGGCTCGCATCCCACGGGCTCACCGGAACGACCATCACGGAGCCCACGGGCATCAGTCCGCGCAACACGAGCACGCCCGCCGACCTGCTGGCCATCGCGAAGCTCGCCGCCGCGCATCCGGCGATCGCGCAGATCGTCGCGACCCCATCGGTCTCGATCCCCGGCGCCGGCCAGCTGAACAACACCAACGGCCTCCTCGGCACCGCCGGGATCACGGGACTGAAGACCGGGAACCTGGGCGAGGGCACACACAGCCTGCTGTACACGGCCACACTCGACGTGGGTGCGGCCGACCCGCTCGCGGTCACCGGCGTGGTCCTCGGGGGACCGACACGCGACTCGGTGAACGCCACCGTGATCGCCACACTCGAAAGCATCCGCTCCGGTTTCCACCCGGTGCCCGTCGCGACCGATGGCCAGGAGGTCGGGTCGATCTCGACGCCCTGGGGATCCACCGCCACGCTCGTCATCGCGGAGAGCCCGTCGATCCTCACCTGGTCGGATACGCCGATCGAGGTGACGATGGACATCGAGACCCCGCCCACCTACCGCGACGGCACGGTCGTCGGAAGCGTCACCTGGACAGCCGGCCCGAACACCGTCACCGCTCCCGTGACGATCACGGGGAACATCGACCCACCCACCTCGTGGTGGCGCCTCACCCACCCCTCCGAGCTCGACTCCTGGATGGATGCCGGGGACTGATCACAGCTCGCGTCCCGAGCGATGCGCCACGCCCCACCCCGGATACGGAAAAACCCCCTCACGAGGAGGGGGTTTCCATGGCGGTGACGGTGGGATTTGAACCCACGGTAGGGGGTTACCCTACACAACTTTTCGAGAGTTGCACCTTCGGCCGCTCGGACACGTCACCGCGGAACAGCTTACGCGAGAGCGGGCCGACGCGCGAATCGGGGCGCCGCCTGCGCGCTGACCCATTTGCACGGTGCCGGCGAGAGCGCCCGCGACGGGGTTCGAATTAGGATGGCCTCAGCACCCGACGGAAGGATGCTCCACGATGGGTTACGTCACCTCCGCAGCACTCGCCGAGACCGGATACGTCGTCCTCGACGACCACGACCAGTCGCGAGACCCCGTCGAATGGCTCGACCTCGAGTACGTCGGTTGGCGCTCGTCGGGCATCACCCGTTTCGCGCCGCTCGCCAGCTATGCCGGCGCCGTGGAGTGCAACGGATTCTGGAACCACACCCCGCCGCGCACCGACAAGGCCGGGGTCTGGGTGCCGTCGCAGGTGGCGCTCGCGCCGGTCCTGCAGCGCCGCGCCCTTGAGCCGGGCGTCGACGTGGGCCGGTGCCGCGTGATCGAGCTGCAGCCGAACGAGTACGCCGACGCGATCTACAACCTGCACCAGGACGACAACAACCGCCTCAACGATGAGGGAAGCGGCTGGGTGGTGCGCGGGTTCTTCAACCTGACGGATGACACGGAGTCGATGCTGATCCTCCGGGCAGACCGGTTCGATCCGGCGACCGAGATCCGCCTGCCGCTCGGCGCGGGCTCACGCATCATCGTCGACACGCAGCGCTTCTGGCACGCGGTGTGGCACCGTGGCAGCGCCCCGCGCTACGCCCTCATCACGTCGTGGACCTCCGGCCCGGAGCTCGACGCCTACATCGCCGCGAACCACGGCGACCAGCACCCGCCGACCGTGGCGCTCGACCCGGAGTTCGTGGACCAGGCGCAGGTCGAGATGCACCGCCGCATCGAGGAGCGCCGCCGCGCGTTCGAGGCGCAGGGCATCGTGATGGAGCCCCCGACCCCGCTCTACAGCTGATCCTTCTCGGCCTGAGGGGTCACTCGCTGCCGCGTCCCGCAGCCTCCACGCGACCGTTCTTGACCTCTCACCCAGCGCCGCGCAGTGGCGGGGCCGCGGCGGCGCGTCAGACCGTCCGTCCGCGCTCCAGCCGCACGACGCGATCGACCGTGCCTGCGGGGGGCTCGACGTGCGAGACGAGCAGCACCGACTGCTCCCCCGCCGCGTGCAACAGGTCACGCAGCAGCGCCTCGGACGCGTCCGGATCGACGCCCGCGGTCGGCTCATCGAGCACGAGCACCGGGAACCCGCGCAGCAGTGCCCTGGCCAGCGCGATGCGCTGTGCTTGCCCGCCCGACACCAGCGCGCCACGGTCGCCGACCCGCGCATCGAGCCCGCCCCGCGCACGCACCCACGCCCCGAGCCCGACCCGGTCGAGCACGTCGAGCAGCTCGGCGTCGGTCGCGGTGTCGCGCGCGAACAGCAGGTTCTGGCGGATGTCCTCGTCGAACAGCTGTGGGCTCTGCTCGCACAGCCCCACCACGCCACGCAGCGCGGGTCCCGAGAGCGCAGCAGCATCCACGCCGCCAAGCGTGTACTCGCCGTCGACGCGCAGGAACCCCACGAGCACCGCCGCGAGCGAGCTCTTGCCCGACCCGCTCGGCCCCGACACGAGCACGCGCTCCCCCGGCTGCAGCTCGAGGTCGACCCCGCGGAGCGCCGGCACGCCGCCCGGCCATGTCGCCCGCGCATCGCGCAGTCGCAGCCCGGGGGTGCCCGAGCCGAGCCCCGCGAGCGCCTCTCCCCCGGCGTCGGGCCGCAGCTCCGCCGGCATCCGCTCGGGCAGCACGTCGACGATGCGCTCGGCGCTCGCGCGCACACTGCGCCAGGATGCCGCGGCCACCGGCACCGCGCCGAAGACCTCGAACACGACCATGGGCACCAGCACGACCACGGCCAGCCACGGACCGTCGATCGCGCCCGTGGCGAGTCCGGGAGCTGTGGCGGCGAGCGCCCACACCGATGCCGCCCCCGCGACCGCCGAAAGTACACCCGCTGCGACGGCCTGCGCGAGCGAGGCTCGGGTCACGACGCGGCGGAGCGCGGCATCCGCGTCGGTCACCCGCGCCCGCGCCTGCTCCTCGGCGCCGTACGCGAGCAGCACGTCGAGCGTGCCGATGTAGTCGACGAGCGCCGCCGACAGCTCCGCGCGGCGGGCCGACACCTGCGCCTCGGCGCGGGATCCGAACAGCCACCCCATGCCGATCGCCGCAGCCGCGGCGACGACCAGGCAGGCGGCGAGCGCGAGGGCGGCGACGGGCGAGACGAACGCGATGAAGCCGACGGCCCCGAGCACGACGACCCCGGCGACCGCGAGCGGCTGCACCACGCGCAGCGGCAGGTTCTGCAGATTGTCGACGTCGTCCACGAGAGCCGAGAGCACGTGGCCGCGGTCGGTCGACCCGAGCCCGGCCGGCGACAGCGGGATGAGCCGGCGCACCATGTCGGCGCGGGTGGATGCCAGCTGCCGGAGCGCCGCGTCGTGCCCGCTGAGGCGTTCGAGGTATCGGGTCACCGCTCGCGAGACCGCGAAGAATCGCACCCCGACGACGGCGATCGAGAGCGGAACGAGTGAGTCGACGATCGAGGCGCTCACGATCAGCCATCCGCTCACGGCGAGCAGACTCACCGCGGCTGCGGCCGACAGCACGCCCCACACCAGCCCCGGCAGGAACCGGCGTACGGGCGGCTGCGCCAGCCGCAGCACCTCAACGACGCGCGTCGCCCGCGCGCCCCGGGCGTCCGCACCACCCGGACGGGTCATACGCTCACCCCCAGCGTCACGACGTGATCGGCGATCTCCCGCGCCGTCCGGCGGTGCGAGACGAGCACGATCAGCGCGCCGGCATCCGCCCGCTGTCGGAGCGACCGCCACAGGCGCGCCTCGGTCTCGGGGTCGAGCGCGCTCGAGGGCTCGTCGAGCAGCAGCACGCGGCGCGGATCACCCGCGTGCCGGTACAGCGCCCGGGCGACGGCGACGCGCTGCGCCTGTCCGCCCGAGAGCCCGCTCCCCTGCACACCGAGTTCGAGCGCGGCATCCAGCCCTTCGGCGCAGGCGTCGTGCAGCGCCGCACGCACCCGCTCGGCATCGGGTTCCGCATCCCCGAGCGCCACGTTCGCCGCGATCGTCCCGCGCAACAGTCCCGGGTTCTGGCCGGCCCACGCGAGCCATGCGGCCGGATCGAGCGCGCGCACATCGGCGCCGTCGAACAGCGCCTCGCCCGAGAACTCGGCAGCGCCACGCAACGCCGCCAGCAGGCTCGACTTGCCCCCGCCGCTCGGCCCCTCGATCAGCGTGATCGTGCCGGGTTCAGCGCGGAACGACACGGTCGGCAGGTCGCGCACGCGCAGATCTTCGACGACGAGCGCCGCCCCGGGCGTTCGCAATTCAGCAAGAACGCCGCCGTCCGCCGCCTCCGAGCCCCCGAACCGGCCATCCGCACGCGTTTCTGCTGAATTGTGAACGGCAGACCCCCGGCTCCCCGCCTCATCGAGCACCGCGAAGATGTCCTCCGTCGCCGCGACGCCCTCTGCCGCAGCGTGGAACTGCACCCCGACCTGGCGGATCGGCAGGAACGCCTCGGGCGCCAGCAGCAGCACGAACAACCCGACCTCGAGCGACAGGTCGCCCGACAGCAGCCGGAAGCCGACCGCCACCGCGATCAGCGCGACCGCAAGCGAGGCCAGCAGCTCCATCGCGAACCCCGACAGGAACGAGAATCGCAGCACCTTCATCGTCTCGCGGCGGTAGTCGTCCGACGTCGATTCGATCCGGTCGGCGGCCCGCTGCTCGCGACCGAACAGCCGCAGCGTCGCGAGCCCCTGCACGGTGTCGGCGAAGCGCACGGCGAGCCGCTGCAGCGTCTGCCACTGCTTCTGCTGCACCGTGCGGGTGGCCATGCCGATCAGGATGAGGAACAGCGGGATCAGCGGCAGCGTGATCGCCGCGGTCAGTCCGCTCGGCCAGTCCTGCCACCACATCACGACCAGCAGCACCGGTGTCGCGATCACGGTCAGCACGAGTTGCGGAATGTACCGCGCGAAGTACGAGTCGAGCGCCTCGAGCCCGTGCCCGGCGGTGACCGCGAGCGCGGTGCGGTTGCGGTCGGCGAGCCAGCCGGGTCCGAGCACGCCGATCGCGCGGATCAGCGCCGCGCGCAGCTGCATCCCGGTCCGGGCGGCGGCGCGGGTGCCCGCGGCATCGGAGGCGGCGATCAGCACTCCGCGCAGCAGCGCCACCGCGAGCAGTGTCAGCAGGGTCGCCGTGACGTCGCGGCCGGCAAGCGCTCCGGTGACGGCGTCGGTCAGCAGCCAGGCGAAGGCGACGGTCACCGCGGTCTGCACCACGCCGATCAGCGCCGATGCCGCGAGGAAGCCCCTCGCGGCACGCGCGTATCGCAGCAGTCTCGGGTCGACGGGTTTCACGCGTGCGCCGGTGCCCCCTCGATCGATGCGCGGGTGACCCGCTTGCGGAACACCCAGTATGTCCAACTCTGGTACGCGAGCACGAGCGGAAGCGCGATCACGGCCGTCCAGCTCATGATGGTCAGCGTGTACGGGGTGCTCGAGGCGTTCTGGATCGTGAGGCTGTACGCCGGGTCGATGGTCGACGGCATCACGTACGGGAACAGCGCCGAGAACAGCATCACCACGGCGAACAGCACCGTGAGCATGCCGGCGAAGAACGCCCGTCCGTCGCGTCCGCGCAGCGACATCCACACCGCCGCGAGCAGGCTGACCGCCGCGGCGGCACCCGTGCCCATCACGAGCCACAGCAGCGGCGCCTCGCGCTGCATCGCGAGCAGCACTGTCCACACCACGGTTCCGGCGGCGGCGAGCACGACGGGCACCGCGATGCGGGCGGCGAGGCGGCGCGCGTCGGCGTGCACCGCTCCGTCGGTCTTCAGCGCGACGAACAGCACGCCGTGCAGGAAGAACAGCAGCAGCGTCGTGGCGCCGACCAGCAGCGCATAGGGGTTGAGCAGCGCGAAGAAGCCGCCCACGTAGATGTGGTTCTCATCCAGCGCGACGCCCTGCACGATGTTGCCGAACGCGACGCCCCAGAGGAAGGCGGGCACGGCCGAGCCGATCACGATCATCCGGTCGAAGCCGCGCTTCCACGCCGCCGACTCCCGCTGATGCCGGTACTCGAACGAGACGCCGCGCAGGATCAGCGCGAGCAGGATCAGCAGCAGCGGCAGGTAGAACCCGCTGAACAGGGTGGCGTACCACTCGGGGAACGAGGCGAACAGCACGGCGCCGGCGACGATCACCCAGGTCTCGTTGAGGTCCCAGACCGGGCCGATCGTGTTGATCACCTGGCGACGCGACACGTCGTCCTTGCCGAGGAACGGCAGCGACATCCCGACGCCGAAGTCGAAGCCGTCGAGCACGAAGTAGCCGACGAAGAAGAAGGCGACGATCCAGAACCAGAGCGTGGCGAGATCCATGATGCGACGTCCTCTCTCAGTAGACGACCGACGGCAGCTGGGCCGTCTCGTCGTGTGGTTGCTCGGCGGTGTCCGGCCCCTTCTGGGCGGCCTTGACGATGAGGCGGATCTCCACGACGGCGAGGCTGGCGTAGATCGCGGTGAACGCGATCAGGGAGATCAGCACCTCGAGGCCCGAGACGCCCGGCGAGACGCCGTCCTGCGTGGTCATGAGCCCGAACACGATCCACGGCTGCCGGCCCATCTCGGTGAAGACCCAGCCCATGATGTTGGCGAACAGCGCGAGCGGGAACGACCAGATCGCGAGCTTCCACATCCACGGCGCGGGCTCCCGCTTGGCGTTCTTGCGGGTCAGCCACAGTCCGATCACGGCGACGAGTGCGGCGGCCATGCCCAGGCCGATCATCCAGCGGAACGCCCAGTACGTGATCCAGAGGATCGGTGCGAAGTCGCTGATCCCGGTGTCGGCGAAGGTCTGCGTGTACTCCGCGTTGAGGTCGTTGATGCCGTGCACGCAGGCGTCGAAGGAGTGCGTCGACAGCACGGAGAGCAGGTACGGCACGCGGATCGAGAAGAGCTCCGAGCTGCCGTCGGGCGTGCCGAGGGTGAACACGCTGAACGAGGCGTCGTACCCGCAGACGGTGTTGAAGGTCGCCTCGGCCGCGGCCATCTTCATGGGCTGCGCGTCGTACATCGCGAGTCCGAGCTGGTCGCCGGTGAGCATCACGCCCGCCGTCGAGACGAGCATCGCCCACAGGCCGAACTTCAGCGAGATGCGCATCGTGTCGTGGTGCTGCCCGCGAGCGAGGTGCCACGCCGACACCGAGATGATGACTCCGGCGGCGAACATCAGCGCGCCGAAGATCGTGTGCGGGAAGGCGGCGAGCGCGACCGGGTTCGTCAGCAGCGCCCAGAAGTCGGTGAGCTCGGCGCGGTTCGTCTCGGGGTTGTAGATGTAGCCGACCGGGTTCTGCATGAACGCATTGGCGGCGATGATGAAGTACGCCGAGAGGATGCTGCCGATCGAGACGCACCAGATCGTGGCGAGGTGCAGCTTCTGCGGCAGCTTGTCCCACCCGAAGATCCAGAGCCCGATGAACGTCGCCTCGAAGAAGAAGGCCAGCAGTCCCTCGAAGGCAAGCGGGGCGCCGAACACGTCGCCGACGAAGCGCGAGTAGTCCGACCAGTTCATGCCGAACTGGAACTCCTGCACGATGCCGGTGACCACGCCCATGGCGAAGTTGATCAGGAAGATCTTGCCGAAGAAGCGGGTCAGGTGCAGGTACTGCACCTTGGCGGTGCGCACCCATGCGGTCTGGAAGATCGCGGCGACCAGCGCCATGCCGATCGTCAGGGGCACGAACAGGTAGTGGTACACGGTGGTCAGACCGAACTGCCACCGCGACAGCATCAGCGGGTCGAGCCATTCCATGGGGCCACTCCTGTTCCTCGGCGTGAGGTCACGCCGAACATCGGCCTGTCAGCGTCGTCGGGACGCAGGCCGTGGGTGAACGACGATCGCCTAGGCGGCGGTCATCTCCGTCTGTCGCAGCTGCACGGTGCAGTCCGCCGGGAGGGCGGTGGTACGCACGGCCTCGGCGGCGAGCGGCCCACCGGCTTCGGTGAGCACCCCCTGCATGAGGCCCAGGTGCACGGTGCACAGCATCGGACGGTCTTCGGGGCGGCCCGCGGCGTGCGGGCAGGGGCTGAGATCGACTGTCAGCTGCTCGTCGTCGACGACGGGCTCAAAGCCGCTCTCCTCCAAGTGTTCGATCAGGGCGTCCAGCTGGTAGGTCGCGTCGCGACCGAGGACGGATGCCGCGCCCGGCGCCACGCGACGCAACAGGTCTCCGCGGCGGGCGGCCGCACTGACCTTGTCACGAGCGATGGGGCTGGAGGCGTCGGCTGCTCCGGTCGCCGCGCGGTACAGCGTGCGCGGGCGGCCACGGGTGGTGCGGTGCTCGGTGGCGGGAATGACGTAGCCGCCCTCGATCAGCCGCTGCAGGTGCTCGCGCACCGTGTTGGCGTGCAGTCCGGTGGCCTCGCACAGCTCGCCGAGCGTGCGCTCGGGGCGGGTCTCCGCGGTGCTGCCCTCGAAGAGCGCGTGCAGGAGACGCACCCGAGAGAACGAGGAGATCGGCCCGCAGACGGGCCCGCCATTGGCCATGTCTCCATTATCCCCGGGGGTCCTGCGCCCACAGAGCGATTCGGCCGTGAATAATGCCCGCGCCGATAGGGATGTCGGATGCCGCCGATAGCCTGATTGCATGGCCACCCGTAAACCCGCTCCGCCCGCGTACGTCTGCACCGAATGCGGATGGACGACGCCGAAGTGGGTCGGCCGGTGCGGCGAGTGCCAGCAGTGGGGAACCGTGCAGGAGCAGGCGGCGAAGACCGGCATCCTGCAGCGGATCACCGCGCTGCCCCCCACCGCCGATCGCGCGGCACGCCCGATCACGCAGATCACGACGCTCGACGCCCCGCGGCGCTCAAGCGGGGTCGGCGAGTTCGACCGGGTGCTCGGCGGCGGCATCGTCCCGGGAGCCGCCATCCTGCTCAGCGGCGAGCCCGGCGTCGGCAAGTCCACGCTGCTGCTCGAGGTCGCAGCCCAAGCGGCCCGCGGCGGGCGGCGTGTGCTCTACGCCAGCGCCGAAGAATCCCCCGCGCAGGTGCGCCTTCGCGGTGAGCGCACCGGGGCGCTGCACGACGAGCTGTACCTGGCGAGCGAGACCGACCTCGCCACGATCCTGGGTCACATCGACGAGGTGAAGCCGCAGCTGGTGATCGTCGATTCCGTGCAGACGGTCTCGTCATCGCTGATCGACGGCGCCGCCGGGCAGCCGAGCCAGGTGCGCGAGGTCGCATCGACGCTCATCCGCATCGCGAAGGAACGCGGGCTCCCCGTCATCCTCGTCGGTCACGTGACCAAAGACGGCCAGGTCGCCGGGCCCCGCGTGCTCGAGCACCTGGTCGACGTGGTCTGCCACTTCGAGGGCGATCGCCAGACGTCGCTGCGCTTCATCCGTGCGCTGAAGAACCGCTTCGGCCCGACCGACGAGGTCGGCTGCTTCGAGATGACCGGCGACGGCATCGCCGAGGTGCCCGACCCCTCGGGTCTGTTCCTCTCGCAGGGTGCCACCGAGCCGGGCACGTGCGTGGCGATCTCGCTCGAGGGCCGCCGCGCTCTGCCGGTCGAGGTGCAGGCGTTGACCGTCAAGAGCACCGCGCCGAACCCGCGTCGCATCGTGCACGGGGTCGACTCCTCGCGCGTGGCGATGGTGCTGGCGATCCTCGAGCGGCGGGCCGGCATCATCACCAACAACCTCGACGTCTACGTCTCGACCGTCGGCGGGGTGCGCTTCACCGAGCCGGCCGCCGACCTCGCGATCGCGATCGCCGTCGCGGGGTCGATCAGCCAGTGGTCGGTGCCGCGTACAGTTGCCGCCGTGGGCGAGCTGAGCCTCGCGGGTGAGATCCGTCCGGTCACGCAGGCCGCTCAACGTCGATCCGAGGCCGCGCGCCTGGGATACGAGCAGGTCGTCGACGATCGATCGAAGACGCTGCGCGCCGCGCTCGAAGACGTCCGCTCGCGCAACACCTCGCGCCGACCGGAGGGCGACATCCCGCCGTTCTGAGCGGGCCGCTCGCTGAGCGCGCCGACGGGTTAGAGCTCGAGCGCCTTCAGCAGCTCATCGGGCGGCGCCTGCATCGGGTGCGGGCCGGCGATGTCGAGGAACACGGTCGCGATCTTGTCGCCGTGCGTGGTGAGGAACGCGCGCAGCCAGTCCGCCGAGTAGATTCCCACCCCGGGCGGCAGGTTGGCGGGCTTGTTCCTGGCGTCGCTGAACAGCAGCAGCACGAGGCTGCCGGTGGCGCGGTCGCGATAGGTCCAGACCTCGCCGCTGTCCAAGGGGTTGTCGCGGGCGCCGGGCGAGATGAGCGGAACGACGGTGATGCCGTTGCGGAGCGCCAGGGCGACGGCGGCGATGTCCTGCTTCTCGAGTGCCTGCGCGAGCGCCTCAGAGCGGAACTCCTCGGGGGCGGGCTTGTTCTTGGCGGACTTCGCCTTCTTCGCTGCCATGCGTCCAGCTTAGGCACGCAGAAGCAGGCCCGCGCGCGCTGGCCGGGCAAAGAATAGGGGCCCTCTCGAGTCTCACAGTGGGGACTGGGGTACTCGAGAGGGCCCTCGGACTCTCGAACGGCGAGTGTCGAAGCGCTGGGGACGCTGTAATTCGACGCCACTGGGGATGGCATGTGCCGCGTATTCCCGAGAGTCACCCCATGGTATCCCAAAGAACGAGGCCTGTCAGCCCTCTCCGGTGAATACGCGGGAAATCAGAACCATCCGAAGCAGAACGCCATGATGTCTCTGCTATTCGAAGGCCGCATCGCCGAAATGCTTCGAACTGCGAGCGGATCCGCGGGTCAGTACAGCAGGATCTGCTTCGACGTGACGCTGCTGAACCCGCCGATCGAGACCTCGACGTGGTACGAGGCACCGCCGCCGGGCGCGCGCTGACGATTCTCGGCGGCGCAGCTCTCGACGCTCGACCGCGTGCGGTCCCAGGTCACCGGCTCTTTGCTGGTGACCGTGGTGCCGGCGGTCAGCGTCGCGATCATGCTGCTCGGGTTCTCCTGGCAGTCGGTCGATCGCCACCAGACGTCCGACCCGCTCATGACGGTGAAGACCTGCGTGGTCGACCCGACGTCCATGGTGCAGTCGGTCGAGCCGCGGTTGGTGAGCGAGATCGAGATCTTCGGCAGCGCTCCGTCGGCGTAGGTCTCGGCGTCGGTGACCGCGGTCACCTCGATGTCGCGCGCGGCGCAGGCCACGAGCGCCGGCGTCTCGGGCGCCTCAGGGGTCTCGGGCGTCTCGGCATCGGGCGAGTCCGTGGCTGCCGGCGGCGGAGACGCGGGGTCGGCGAACGGCGTGCCGCTGGGCGTGGGCGAGGCCGACGACGTGGGCGAGGGCGATCCGGCGGCCTGCGCCCAGGGCTGCGCCACGAGCAGCCACACGCCGACGCCGATCGCGGCGAGCAGCACGATCAGACCGCCGAAGAGGACGATTCTCCGCCGGCGGTAGACGGCAGCGGATTGGCGAGGCATGGTGTCCAGGTTAGTTCAGCTGCTTCAGCATCCTGGTGTTGCCGAGCGTGTTCGGCTTGACGTGCGCGAGATCGAGGAACTCCTCGACGCCGGCGTCACCGCTGCGCAGCAGCTGGGAGTAGACATCCGGGTCGACGACCTGCTCGCCGATGGGCGTGTACCCGCGGCGCCCGAAGAACTCCACCTCGAACGTCAGGCAGAACAGCCGCGACAGTCCGAGCGAGGCCGCCGTCTGCTCGAGCCGGTCGACGATCGCCCGTCCGACGCCGTGGTGCAGCCAGTCCGCCCGCACCAGGAGCGTGCGCACCTCGCCGAGGTCCTCCCAGATCACGTGCAGCGCGCCGCATCCGATCAGCTCTCCGTCAGCCTCGGCGACCACGAACTCCTGCACCGAGCCGTACAGCACCGCGAGATCCTTGCCGAGCAGGATGCGCTGTTCGACCATCGGCTGCAACAGGCTCCGGATGCCGGTGACATCGGCGCTGCGCGCCGGTCGGACGATGTACTCACTCACACGTCAACCCTAGAACCCGTAGCTGCGAGAAACACAGAAGGGGCGGATGCCGCAGCATCCGCCCCTTCTGGTGTGACGTCGAGGTCACTCCCCGCTGGCGACCGCCAGGTCGGGGGTGGCCGAGATCTCGCCACCGGTGTTCACGCCGACGGAGACCTTGTCTCCGCGCGGGCCATGCTCGAACAGGAACTCCCCGTTCTCGGCGTCGACCTTCACGTGATCGCCGGCGTTGAGCTCGCCGTGCAGGATCTTCTCCGACAGACGGTCCTCGATCTCGTGCTGCATCGCGCGACGCAGGGGGCGGGCACCGAGGGCCGGGTCGAACCCGATCTCGATGAGACGCTCCTTGGCCGACTGCGAGAGCTCGATCGTCATGTCGCGGTCCAGCAGACGCTCGCCGAGGCGCTTCGTGAACAGATCGACGATCTGCACGAGCTCCTGCTTCGACAGCTGCGGGAACACGATGATGTCGTCGACACGGTTGAGGAACTCGGGCTTGAAGTTGCGCTTGAGCTCCTCGTTGACCTTGCCCTTCATCCGGTCGTAGGTCGTCGAGCTGCTGCCCTCGAGCTGGAATCCGACAGGGCCTCCGGCGATGTCACGCGCACCGAGGTTGGTGGTCATGATGATCACGGTGTTCTTGAAGTCGATCACGCGACCCTGGCCGTCGGTCAGACGACCCTCTTCCAGGATCTGCAGGAGCGAGTTGAAGATGTCCGGGTGGGCCTTCTCGATCTCGTCGAAGAGCACCACGCTGAACGGCTTGCGGCGCACCTTCTCGGTGAGCTGTCCGCCCTCTTCGAACCCGACGAATCCGGGAGGGGCACCGAACAGACGCGAGACGGTGTGCTTCTCACCGAACTCGCTCATGTCGAGCGAGATCAGCGCGGCCTCGTCGTCGAAGAGGAACTCCGCGAGCGCCTTGGCCAGCTCGGTCTTTCCGACGCCCGTGGGGCCGGCGAAGATGAACGAGCCCGAGGGACGCTTCGGGTCCTTGAGTCCGGCACGCTGGCGACGGATGGTCTTGGAGAGAGCCGCGATGGCCTCCTCCTGACCGATGACGCGCTGGTGCAGGGCCTTCTCCATGAAGACGAGTCGGCTGGACTCCTCTTCCGTGAGCTTGAACACGGGGATGCCGGTGGCCTGAGCGAGCACCTCGGCGATCAGGCCCTCATCGACGACCGCACGGGTCGCGACGTCACCCGAACGCCACTGCTTCTCGAGGCGCAGGCGCTCGGCGAGGAGGTTCTTCTCCTCGTCGCGCAGCGACGCGGCCTTCTCGAAGTCCTGCTCCTCGGAGGCGATCTCCTTCTGCTCGCGGACCTTGGCGATCTTCTCGTCAAATTCGCGCAGCTCCGGCGGGCTCGACAGGATCGACAGACGCAGGCGTGCGCCGGCCTCGTCGATCAGGTCGATGGCCTTGTCGGGCAGGAACCGGTCCGACACGTAGCGGTCGGCGAGGTTGGATGCCGCGACGATCGCGCCGTCGGTGATCTGCACCTTGTGGTGCGCCTCGTACCGGTCGCGCAGGCCCTTCAGGATGTTGATCGTGTGTGGGAGGCTGGGCTCCGCGACCTGGATCGACTGGAAGCGGCGCTCGAGCGCTGCATCCTTCTCGAAGTGCTTGCGGTACTCGTCGAGCGTGGTCGCACCGATCGTCTGCAGCTCTCCGCGGGCGAGGAGCGGCTTGAGGATGCTGGCGGCGTCGATCGCGCCCTCGGCGGCACCCGCACCCACGAGGGTGTGGATCTCGTCGATGAAGACGATGATGTCGCCGCGCGTGCGGATCTCCTTGGTGACCTTCTTCAGGCGCTCCTCGAAGTCACCGCGGTAGCGGGAACCGGCGATGAGAGAGCCGAGGTCGAGCGAGTACAGCTGCTTGTCCTTCAGCGTCTCGGGCACATCGCCCTTGACGATCGCCTGAGCGAGGCCCTCGACGACGGCGGTCTTGCCGACGCCGGGCTCACCGATCAGGACCGGGTTGTTCTTGGAGCGGCGAGAGAGGATCTGCATGACCCGCTCGATCTCCTTCTCGCGCCCGATCACCGGGTCGAGCTTGTTGTCGCGCGCGGCCTGCGTCAGGTTGCGACCGAACTGGTCGAGCACCTGCGAGCCGCCCTGGGCGCTGGGGGTGTCGTTGCTCTGCGCGCCGACGGCGGCGGGCTCGCGGCCCGGAGCGCCGGAGAGCAGCTGGATGACCTGCTGGCGGACCTTGTTGAGGTCGGCGCCGAGCTTGACGAGCACCTGCGCGGCGACTCCCTCACCCTCGCGGATGAGACCGAGCAGGATGTGCTCGGTGCCGATGTAGTTGTGACCCAGCTGCAGTGCCTCGCGGAGGCTGAGCTCGAGCACCTTCTTCGCGCGGGGGGTGAAGGGGATGTGCCCGGTCGGCTGCTGCTGACCCTGGCCGATGATGTCCTGCACCTGCTCGCGCACGGCGTCGAGGGAGATCCCCAGGGACTCCAGCGCCTTGGCGGCGACACCCTCGCCTTCGTGGATGAGACCGAGCAGGATGTGCTCGGTTCCGATGTAGTTGTGGTTGAGCATCTTCGCCTCTTCTTGGGCGAGGACGACCACACGACGGGCTCGGTCCGTGAATCTCTCGAACATGCTGTGACTCCTTATTCGCACGGGGGCGAAGACGCTTCTCGCGCCTGTACATCGAGAGTAACCACCGTGAACGGCAGGTATGCCCGTGTTCGCCGTCGGCATAGCGCGAGGGGTGCCGGGGCCGCGTTCGGGCGGATTCGCCTTGACCTCGTTATCGATTCTCGTTATCTTAACGTTTATCGCTAACAACGACTATCGATAAGGAGCGATCGTGAACACCGCACCGCAGACCACTTTGTCCAAAGGAGATTCGGGCGCCTTGATCGGCTTCGCTATCGCGGGCTTCATCATCGCCGCCGCCATCAGCACGGCCGCGGTCATCCGCATCGTCGAGCTCGTGCGCGGGACGAACGTTCCGGTCGCGGTCGAGTTCGTCGACACCGACGTCGAGGTCGCACTCGCCGACGGGGCCGGAA
The DNA here is from genome assembly GCF_057215335.1 of Microbacterium sp. PI-SA-G. NCBI lineage: Bacteria > Bacillati > Actinomycetota > Actinomycetes > Micrococcales > Microbacteriaceae > Microbacterium > Microbacterium sp. PI-SA-G. Next base: position 2,890,346 of record NZ_CM170103.1, on the reverse strand, counting down.
CCGTGCCGATGGGCCTCGACCGCGGCATCCTCACCGCCCCGCAGCTCACACCGATCGCGATCGTTCCCGGCGTGATCGGTCAGGTGCTCCTGATCCTCACCATCGTCACGGTGATCGGATGCCTCGTGCTGCTCTCCCGCGGCATCCTCCGCGGCCGCGTCTTCGGCCGCCGCAACACGGTGCTCGTGATGACCGCGGGCATCGTCGGCCTGCTCGGCTACGCCGCCACCGTCTTCTTCGACAACATGCTCGCCAACGCCGCCGTCTCGATCGTGACCGACAACGCGATCGACAACACCGTGATGACCATCCAGCCGTTCACGTTCGTGCTCGCCGCGTTCGTCATCGGCGTGATCGGCACGGCCTTCGGCGTGGGCGACAGGCTGCAGCGCGAGACCGAGGGGCTGGTATGAGCCCCGCCGAGAACGACGAGGAGTTCACCGGCATCCACTGCCGTCTCGACGAGTTGCTCGCCGAGCGCGGCATGACGCTCACGCAGCTCAGTGCGCTGGTCGGCGTGAGCATCGTGAATCTGTCGGTCCTGAAGAACGACCGCGCACGCGCCATCCGCTACTCCACCCTGCGGGCGATCTGCGACGCGCTGCAGTGCGAGGTGGGCGAGCTGCTCGTGCTCGCGCGCTGAGGTGGTGCAGTGGGTTCGCGTCGGGAGGGGTCGCAACACGCCGCAACCCCGCGCGCAGAGCGGCCATTCGTGACACCCGCCCCCAGAGGAGGGGACGCAGATGGCCGCATCCGCGCGTGGGATGCGGCCATTCGTGACACCTGCGGGCGCGCGGCCTCAGGCGCGAGGGGGCGCGGATGCCGGAGGAGCGGATGCCGGGGCGAGAGGCTCCACGACCACGGCGGTGCCGTAGGCGCAGATCTCGCTGAAGTTCGCGATCGATCCGGCGTCGAATCTCATCGCGACCACCGCGTTTCCGCCGCGCTGCACGGCCTGCTCCCACATGCGCCCCATCACGACCTGACGCGCCTCGTACATCACCTGCGTGTACTCGGGGATCTCGCCGCCGCCGAGCGAGCGGAACCCAGCGGTGAAACCCTGGCCGAAGTCGGTGGATCGCACGGTCAGCCCCATCACCTCGCCGAGCACCTGGGTGATGCGGTAGCCGGGAACGTCGTTCGTCGTCACTGTGAACATGTGCACATCGTGACAGAGCCAGCGCCCGACACGTCAGTGACGCCCCGAGGGCATCTCTACCCATATATCGGAATCTATTAGCCAGCTGTGAACCGTTAGCGTGGACTCATGATCTTCTCCGACCGGACCACGCGCTCTTCCCGCCTCCTCATGGCCCTGCCCATCGCAGCTCTGGCCTTCTCGCTCGCCGCCTGCAGCGGCGCCAGCCGTCCGACCTCCGACGACGTCGCCACCGGCATCCAGCAGGTCTTCGAGGAGCAGGGTCAGGGTGACCTCGCGACCGACGAAGTCGCCTCCTGCCTCGCTGACGCTCTCGTCGACTCCGAGCTGAGCAACGAGACCCTCACCTACATCGCCAACGGCGAGGACAAGCAGAAGGACGAGGCCGACAAGGACCTCACCACGAAGATCATCCAGGAGAACGTCGAGACCTGCATGGCCGGCTGACCTCGTCAGCACACACGACAGCCCCCTCCCTCGCCTCGGCGACGGAGGGGGCTGTCGTATCTGTCACTCCCCCGCGTACGCGGTGAGCGTTCCGCGGGCGATCGTGTGCGATCCGGCCATGAAGCCGAGCAGCGCCGGCGACGCGGTCGCCGGGACCTCGACGCGGTCCACGTCGAGCGCCGTCACCGTGATCGCGTAGCGGTGCTGGCCCGATCCCTTGGGCGGTGCGGCGCCGATGTACTGCGGTACACCCGCGTCGTTCGTCAGCATCGTCGCACCAGCCGGCAGACCGGCTCCCCCCGCGGCACCCGCGTTGACGGGCAGCGACGTCGCGCTCGCGGGCACGCCCGAGACCACCCAGTGCCAGAAGCCCGAGCCCGTCGGAGCGTCGGCGTCGTACATCGAGACGATGAAGCTCTTGGTCTCCTTCGGGAATCCCGACCAGCTCAGCTCGGGCGAGACGTCCTCACCGCCGGGCACTCCGAACACACCGGAGAACTGCGGCAGCTCGAACGCCGCCTTGTCCTCGACGTCGCTGCTCGTCACCTCGAAGCTCGGCACCTCCGGAAGCTTGTAGTACGGGTCGTTACCGACCGTCTCGGTCTTCTCCTCGGCCGCAGCCGTGCTCGCCGCCGGAGCAGTGCTCGCACTCGAGCATCCGGCGAGCACCGCCACTCCCACCATGCCGACCGCCGCGATGGCGACCAGTCTTTCGCGAATTCTCATCGGTTTCTCCGTTCGTTCCTGCAGATTCGGTGTGACGCTACCCACCCGCCCGCGGTTACCTGCAAGGGGCCCAGGTCACCTCGGAGATACCCGACGGAGCGTCATCCTTCGTCATCTCGCGCCTCGGAATGAATCGGCGCTCGTAGCGTTAGGCGTTATGGCGCGCATTCGGTGCGCCGACGCCTCTTCTTCTGGAGTTCCCCACCATGAGCACCTCTGTCCGCGCCCAGAAGGCGCCCGACACCCGCGGTCCGATCCGGAAACTGCTGACCTCGTTCGGTTTCCAGATCCTCGCCGCCCTCGTCCTCGGCGTCGCCGCCGGTCTGATCGGCCGTCAGCTCGGAGCCACGGCCGACAACCCGAACGGCCTGTCGGCGACCCTCGACACGATCGGCAGCTCGTACGTCACACTGCTGCGCGCCGCCGTCGTCCCGCTGATCTTCACCGCCATCGTCGCGAGCATCTCGAACCTGCGTCGCGTGCAGAACGCGGCCCGCCTCGCCGGCCAGACGCTGCTGTGGTTCGCGATCACCGCGTTCATCGCCGTGACGATCGGCATCGTGCTGGGGCTCGTCATCCAGCCCGGCAACCGCGCCGGCGAAGGCCTCGAGACGGGCGACCCGTACACGGTCGGCACGTGGTGGAACTTCCTGCTCGGCCTGGTCCCGCAGAACTTCCTCGGGCTCTCGGTCAGCACGTCGCCCGGTGAGACCGACGGCGCCTTCACCTCGAGCGTCAGCTTCAACATCCTGCAGGTCATCGTCGTGGCCACGGCCGTCGGCATCGCCGCCCTCAAGGCCGGCAAGAAGGCCGAGCCGTTCCTCGCGTTCACCGAGTCGCTGCTGAAGGTCATCCAGCGCGTGCTGTGGTGGATCATCCGCATCGCCCCGCTCGGCACCTTCGGCCTGATCGGCGCCGCCGTGATCAAGTACGGCTGGGAGAAGCTGGCCTCGCTCGGATGGTTCGCGATCGCGGTCTACGCCGGTCTCGCACTCGTGCTGTTCGTCGTCTACCCGATCCTGGTCAAGACCCACGGCCTGTCGATCACGCAGTACTTCTCGGGCGTGTGGCCCGCGGTGCAGCTGGCGTTCGTCAGCCGCTCCTCGATCGGCACGCTGCCCCTCACCGAGCGCGTCACCGAGCGCAACCTCGGCGTGCCGCGCTCGTACGCCTCGTTCGCGGTGCCGTTCGGCGCGACCACGAAGATGGACGGCTGCGCGGCCATCTATCCCGCGATCGCGGCGATCTTCGTGGCGCAGTTCTTCGGCATCGAACTGAACCTCGTGCAGTACCTGCTGATCGTGCTCGTCTCGGTCGTCGGCTCGGCCGCCACCGCCGGAACGACGGGCGCGGTCGTGATGCTCACGCTCACGCTGTCGACCCTGGGTCTGCCGCTCGAGGGCGTCGGTCTGCTGCTCGCGATCGACCCGATCCTCGACATGGGCCGCACCGCGGTGAACGTCGCGGGCCAGGCTCTGATCCCGACGATCGTCGCCAAGCGCGAGGGCATCCTCGACGAGGAGCTCTACAACGCGCCGCGCGAGGGACTCCCCTTCGCGGACGACTCGGATGACGACGAGACGGATGCCGCGGCATCCGATTCCACCTCGCCGGAGCCCGCCAGCACCCGCTGACCGCACCCTCCGCAGCCGCCGCGCCCACCCTCGTGGTCGCCGAGTGCACGGCGTGGCGCCGAGTGCACGGGAAGTTCGCGCGAAGAATCCGCGCACTCGGCAGCATCCCGTGCACTCGGCGCCAGGGAGAAGGGGAAAAAGGGGGCGAGGGGCGAGGGATGCTGCGCGCTACGCGCGACCGGGCTGACGCGTCGCACCGCGGGTGTCGAGCGCGAGCTCCTCGGCATCCATCGCGGCGATCAGCTCGCGCATGAGCTCCTCGTCGAGGTCGCCGGAGTCGCGCTCCTGCAGCAGGATCTCGCGACGCACCTGCAGCCATCCCTTCGACAGCGCGACCAGGTCCTCGTACGACGGGCGGGGCACGGCATCCTCGACCTCCTGCGCGGCATCCGTGTCCTGCTCGACCCGACTCATGCGCTTCGTGAACGCGTCGAACACCCCGAGGTCGACCTCGCCGTACTTCTCCTCCCACTCCACGCGCTTCTGGGCGAGATACGCCTTACCCGCCTCGCGGCTCTTCTCCCGCACCGCGGTGAGGGCCCGCGCGTCGTCGTGCTCGTCGACGTCGCCCTCGATGCCGAGCGCGCGGATGAGCATCGGCAGCGTCAACCCCTGCAGCAGCAGCGTGCCGACCGTGACGACGAACGCCACGACGACGATCGCATGCGAGGCCTCGGCGTCGAGCGTGGCGAGGTCGGCTGCGGCGAGCGCGATCGCGAGGGTGACCACCCCGCGCATCCCCGCCCACGAGATGACGGCGCTGTCCTTCCACGTCAGCTGCAGCCCGGCCATGCGATCGCGCACGATCTGCGACCGCAGCTCCTCGGTGCTGTGCTGCCCCCAGCGGCGCGACTTCTTGCGCCGCTCGTCGAAGACGCCCGACGCGATGCCGCGGTCCATGCGGGCGAGGCGTCGGCGGTCCTGGAAGTTGGCCCACGCGCTGGTCGGATAGATGTACAGCGGCCGCACGACGAGAACGACCAGCAGCACCGCGCCGGAGAGCAGCAGGATGCGCCCGACCGATTCGCTGCCGAGGTCGCTCAGCACGCGCGGGAACTGCAGTCCGATGTAGGCGAACACGAAGCTCTCGAGCAGCAGATCGGCCGAGAGCCACAGCGGCTTCTCCTGCTGACGGGTGGTGTAGTCGGTGCGCGGCGAGTTGAATCCGACGTAGAGCCCCATCGCGACGACCGCCAGCACGCCGGAGCCCAGCAGATGCTCGGCGATCGCGTAGGCGCCGAACGGCGCGAGGAGTCCGAACGTGCCGATCACGACGGGGTCACTGATGCGCATGCGCAGCTGATGCACCACGACCCCGAAGATCAGGCCGATCACCACGCCGATCACGACGGCGAGCAGGAACTGCCCGACTCCGCCCCAGACCGAGACCGTGGCCCCGGCGAGGATCGCTGCGAACACCCGGTACAGCGTGAGCGACGTCGCGTCGTTGATGAGACTCTCACCCGACAGCACGGTCATGATGCGTCGCGGCAGGCCGAGTCGACGCCCGATCGCGGCGGCAGACACCGCGTCGGGCGGGGCGACGATCGCGCCGAGCAGCAGCGCGCCGGGCAGGGTGAGCGCCGGCATGATCGACCAGGCGACGAACCCGACGGCGACCGCGGTGAGCAGCACCAGCCAGATGCCGAGCCGTCGGATCTGCGGCAGGCTGCGCTTGAATCCGACGAAGGACACGTCGAGCGCAGCCGAGTACAGCAGCGGCGGCAGGACCAGGCTCAGCAGCAGGTGTCCGTCGATGTCGAGGTCGGGGACGAAGGGCAGGAAGGATGCCGCGAGCGCCACCACCGTCACGAGCAGGGGTGCCGGCCACCCCCGCCAGCGTGCGACCGCCGCCACGGCGACGGCTCCGACGAGGACATAGAAGATCCCGGCATCCATGGGGGAAGCGTAGCGCCGTGCCCCGTGATCACTCCTCGTCGAGGGCCTCGCGCAGACCGGCGTTCTCGTCTTCGAGATCGAGCACCCGGCCGATGCCTGCGATGTTCAGCCCGTCGCTGCGCAGCTGCGCCGCACGGCGGAGGCGATCGATGTCGTCGTCGCTGTAGCGCCGGGTGCCTCCGTCGCTGCGGGCCGGATTGAGCAGTCCCTTGCTCTCGAACAGACGCAGCGTGGCTTCGGGCAGATCGACGAGCTGCGCCGCGACGGCGATGCCGTAGAGCGGCGTCTGCGAGTTCCGCTGAGCCATGCTGAAAATTTCCTTTGATCGACTTGCAGATCATCTTCGTTCGTTCTATAAAAAATATACAGCACGAGATGCAGATTCCAGCATCTCGATCCCGCCCTCAGGGGCCGCACGAAAGGAGACACTCATGGCACTCACCTTCGACCCGTTCAGTCAGCTCGACCGCTTCGCCGCGAGCGTGTTGGACTCCGGCCGCGCACCCCGGCTCATGCCGGTGGACCTCTACCGCGACGGCGACCGCTACATCCTGCACGCCGACCTGCCCGGCGCCGACCCGGGCTCGATCGACGTCGACCTCGACGGCGCACAGCTCACCATCCGGGCACAGCGCACCGCCGACACGCGTGAGGGCGCGCGCTGGCTCGCCCGCGAACGCGGCGCCGGCTCGTTCCTGCGCCAGTTCACGCTCGGCGAGGGAGTCGATCTCGACGGCATCAGCGCCTCGTACGAGAGCGGTGTGCTGTCGGTGATCATCCCGGTCAGCGAACGCGCGAAGCCGCGCAAGATCACTGTCGAGTCGACCGAACAGCGCCAGGCGATCGACGCCTGACCCCCGCCTCAGGGGCCGGTGCACTGCGCCGGCCCCTGAGGCATCCCTCCGCCACCCGCACCCTCCGACCGAAAGGAAGATCTCATGCCTCTCTCGCCCGCACTCGACCGCTTCCTCGCCGGCATGGAATACCCGGCCACCCGCGACGATCTCCTGCGCGAGGCGACCCGCGACGGACTCGGCGACGACGAACGCGCCCTGCTCCTCGAACTCCCCGAGCAGAACTACAGCGCCGCCTGGCACATCCGCTATCGCCTGGCCCGCCGTTCGCTGGCCGATGCTTTCGCCGCACGCACGACGCCGGCGACCCCCGTCGCCGCCTGATCGCGCACTGTCCCCGGTCGCGAGGCGCATCCGGCGGGCGCGGCGGGAATGCCCCACCGCGCCCGCGGGTTGCATTCGGGGATGAATGACGTCGCCCTCTCCGTCCTCGACCTCGTGCCCGTGCGCACCGGTCAGTCCAGCTCCGAGGCCATCGCGTCCTCGCTCTCTCTCGCCGAGGCCGCCGACCGGCTCGGATACCGCCGCTACTGGTTCGCGGAGCACCACAACATGCCGGCCGTCGCGTCGACCACGCCGCCCGTGCTGATCGCCGCGGCCGCGACACGCACCGGACGCATCCGTCTCGGCTCCGGCGGGGTGATGCTGCCCAACCACGCTCCGCTGATCGTCGCCGAGCAGTTCGCCGCGCTCGAGGCCATCGCGCCCGGACGCATCGACCTCGGACTCGGCCGCGCCCCCGGCAGCGATCCGGTCATCACGCAGCTGCTGCGCCAGTCGGGCACGAACAGCGACGTCGAGCAGTTCCCGCGCCATGTGCAGGACATCGCCGCGCTCGTGTCGGGCGACGGCGCGACGCTGCGCTTCACCTCGGGCGGCGAATACACGGTGCGCGCCACCCCCGCCGCGACCGGCACCCCCGAGGTCTGGCTGCTCGGTTCGAGCGACTACTCGGCGCAGCTCGCCGCCTCGCACGGACTGCCGTACGTGTTCGCGAATCACTTCTCGGGTCAGGGACTCGAGCGCGCGCTCGACCTCTACCGCACGGGCTATCGTCCGAGCGAGGAGCACCCCGAGCCGCGCACGTTCCTCACCGTCAACGTCGTGGCCTCGCCCACCGCCGACGAGGCCGAGGCCCGCGCACTGCCCCAGTTGCGCATGATGTCGCGCCTGCGCCTGAACAAGCCCCTCACGGCGCTCGAGACCGTCGAAGAAGCCGCCGCTGCCACGGTCGCCGAAGCGGATGCCGCCACCGAACAGGTCGTGAAAGACGCCCGTGCGCGCTGGTTCGTGGGAACGGGCGAGTCCGTCGCCGCCGAGGTTCGTGAGTTCGCGACGCGGTACGGCGTCGAGGAGGTCATGCTCTCCCCCGTGGCCGGCGCCTACGACGCGGAGCCGATGGCGTCAGCATCCGGCCGCGCCCAGACCCTCGAGCTGGTCGCCGCCGCGCTGTAGCGCCCCCCTCTTTCTCCATCTCCCGTCGCCGAGTGCACGGGTTCGCAACGAGTGCACGGCTTCTTCACGCGAATACCCCGTGCACTGGGCAGGATGCCGTGCACTCGGTGGTCCGGCGGGCGGGATGCCGTGCACTCGGCGACTCGGCGGGCGGGATGCCTCGACCCCTGGCGGACGGGCGGGGAGCGGCGTAGGGTCGGCGGCAGAAGAAGGGGGTTCGACGATGAGCACCACGACCACCACCACGCTCGCACTCTGGGTGGCCTACGGACCGAACGGCGTGGTCGGAAGCATCCGCCACGACGACGAGGGATACCGGGTCACGATGGCGGGAGCCGATGCCTCGGCCGGCACGTATCCCACCCTCGCCTCGGCGAAGGGCGCCCTGCACGCGCGCATGACGCCGGGCAGCGACTGGCCGTTGTTCCGCGAGCACTGAGCCGCAGGCCCGACACCACGTCAGCGACACCCCCGGTCACATCGACCGCGGGGTGATCGTCGTGCCGCGTACGCTGACTGCATGCGCTCCACCCCCGCCGCTTCCGCCGCCCTGACGACGGTAGAGGATCACCTCGCGTCGGTGCTCGCATCGGTGGTCGCCGTCTCCGCCGAGTCGGTGCCGCTGCGCGAGGCGATCGGACGCACGCTCGCCAGCCCCGTGCACGCGCGCGTCGACGTTCCGCTGTTCGACAACTCGGCGATGGACGGGTTCGCGGTCGTGCACGACGACGTCGCCGCGGCATCCGCGGAGCATCCGGTCGCGGTGCGCGTCGTCGCCGACCTGCCTGCCGGCTCCGTCGAGACGCCCGTGCTGCGCCCCGGCGAGGCCGCACGGATCATGACGGGCGCGCCCGTTCCGGCGACCGCCACCGCGGTCGTTCCCTTCGAGCACACGCGCGACGGGCTGGCCGGCTCCACCACATCGGCCACCGTGATCGCGGCTCCGCGCGGACCGGGAGCGCACATCCGTCGCCGCGGCGAGGAGCTGCGGGCCGGAGACCAGCTTGCGGAGTCCGGCGCCGTGATGGGCCCTCTGCAGGCTGCGGGATTCGCCGCCGCCGGAGTCGATCGCGTGAGCGTGCACCGCCGCCCGCGCGTCGCGATCATCTCGACCGGCACCGAGCTGGCCACCCCCGGAGAAGAGTTCGCGCCGGGACGGATCCCGGACGCCAACTCGGTGCTGCTGGCGACGCTGTGCGCCGACGCGGGTGCCGAGGTCGTGTCGGTCGAGACCGTGACGGATCAGGATGCCGCGCTCGACGCCGCCCTGAATCGGGCCCTGGTCGACCGAGGCGCGGATGCCATCATCACGTCGGGCGGTGTGAGCGCCGGCGCGCACGAGGTCGTCCGCAACGTGCTCGGCGATCGCCTGACCTTCGTGTCGGTCGCGATGCAGCCCGGTCGCCCCCAGGCGTTCGGACGCATCGGCGACGCGCTCGTGTTCGGCCTGCCGGGCAATCCGGTCAGTGTCGCGGTGTCGTTCGAGGCGTTCGTGCGGCCGGCACTCCTCGCGCTGCAGGGCCGGATCCACCTCGCACGTCCGATGCTGCGGATCGCCGCGGCCGCGGGCTGGAGTGCCGCGCCCGGACGCCGACAGTATGTACCGGCGGTGCTCGACCGCACCGATCCGGCCGCGTGGACGGTGCGGCCGGCGAGCACCGGAGTGCATCTCGCCGCCGGGCTCGCCCGCGTCGAGGCGTACATCGTGATTCCCACCGCCGTGTCGGCCGTGGCGCCGGGCGATCTCGTCGACGTGATGCTGCTCCCATGACAGCCGCGATCATCCTCGCCGGGGGCCGCGCCACGCGCCTCGGCGGTGCCGCGAAGCCGCAGCTCGTGGTCGACGGAGCCACCCTCCTCGATCACGCCGTCGCCGCGGTCGCCGGCTGCGAACCCGTGGTCGTGGTCGGGCCGCCCTCCCCCGTGCACGCCCCGGTCGTCTGGGTGCGCGAGACACCTGTGTTCGGGGGCCCCGTCGCGGGGCTCGCCGCCGGACTCAGCGTGATCGACGACGAGGACCAGGCCGAGGTCTACGTCCTCGCCGCCGACGTCCCGCGCGCCGCCGCGGCGGTGGCGCTGCTGCGGCAGCATCCACCCCTCGCCGGCGCTGACATCTCTGAATCGGATGTCGACGGCGTCTGCCTCACCGATGCCGACGGACGGATGCAGTGGCTGATCGGCCGCTACCGCACGGCGTCGCTGCGGGCCGCCGTCGCAGCCCTCCCCGACAACGGCCGCGACGCCTCGATCCGTGCCCTGCTCGCGGGCCTGACCGTGACCGCGATCCCCGGCGGCGACGTCGCCACCGACGTCGACACGTGGGACGATCTCGAGCGCGCCCGCGCCGCGACCCGCCCCCGCGAAACCCCTGAGGAGGACCCGACATGACCGAACAGCCGCAGCCGCACCTTCCCCCCGCCGCCCTCGACGACTGGACCGCCGCCGTCTGCACGGCGCTCGACCTCGACCGCGACGCGATCGACACGGCCCTGATCCTGGATCTCGCCCGCGACGTGGCGCACGGCGTCGCGCGCCCGGCGGCACCCCTGAGCGCGTTCCTCGTCGGGCTCGCCGCGGGGCGAGCAGCCGGCGGCCGCGACGACGCCAAGGCCGCCGTCGCCCGCGTGACGGAGCTCGCACGCACCTGGTCGACCCGTTGACGCACCGCCCCGAAGACCCCTCACACGCGGCACCCGCCGATGTGATGGAAAAGTAATCGCCCGGAAATCGCAGCCGCGCGACCCCGCAACACGCGCGCCCTAGGTTCAGAGCACTCTTCCTCTCGAACGCCAGGAGCCGCGATGTCTCAGATCACCGGAAAAAGCAGCGTCGACGTCGACTCCGTCATCCTCACCCGACGCCCGGGCCGGTGGATCGACGGCTGGAACCCCGAGGATCCGACCTTCTGGGCGGACGAGGGCCGCTCGATCGCCCGCCGCAACCTGCGCTGGTCGATCTTCGCCGAGTTCCTCGGCTTCATCATCTGGCAGCTGTGGAGCATCGTCGTCGTTCTCCTGCCGGACGCGGGGTTCACCCTCAGCACGACCGAGTCCTTCTGGTTGATCTCGCTGCCCAGCCTGGTCGGTGCCACACTCCGCTTCCCCTACACGTTCCTGGTCGCCCGCTTCGGCGGCCGCAATTGGACCATCGTCTCGGCACTCCTGCTGCTGATCCCGGCGATCCTGCTCGGCGTCGTCGTGCAGGATCCGGAGACGCCCTTCAGCACCCTGCTGATCGTCGCGGCGCTGGCCGGTTTCGGCGGCGGCAACTTCGCCAGCTCCATGGCGAACATCACGTACTTCTTCCCGCAGAAGGAGAAGGGTTGGGCGCTCGGACTCAACGCCGCCGGCGGCAACCTCGGCACCTCGGTCGCGCAGCTCGCGGTGCCGATCGTCGTCTCGCTCACCGCCGCGTTCACCTTCAACCTCTCGTTCGCGGGCTGGATGTGGGTGCCGCTGATCCTGCTCGCCGTGTGGGGCGCGTGGCGCCACATGGACAACCTGTCGTCGGCGAAGGCCGACTTCGCCGGGGCGGCTGCGGCACTGCGCGAACCGCACCTGTGGGTGCTGTCGCTGCTCTACATCGGCACGTTCGGCTCCTTCATCGGCTTCGCCAGCGTCTTCCCGAAGCTGATCGCCGACAGCTTCCCCGAGTTCTCGACGTTCCAGGTCGGCGGCGCCTCGCTGTCTCTCGCATTCCTCGGGGCGCTCGTCGGTTCGCTCGCCCGCCCCTACGGCGGCCGGCTGGCCGACCGGTTCGGCGGTGCTCGAATGACGATCGCGGCGTTCTCGCTGATGATCGTCGGTGCGCTCTCGCTGCTCCTCACCCTCGAGACGAGCAGCTTCCCGCTCTTCCTCGGATGCTTCCTGCTGCTGTTCGTCGCCGCCGGTGTCGGCAACGGATCGACGTACCGGATGATCCCGAACGTCTTCGCCGCCCGCGGTGCGGCCACCGCCGGTGACGCCCTCGCCGTGAGCACCCAGCGCAAGGGCGCCGCAGCACTCGGCCTGATCTCGGCGATCGGCGCCTACGGCGGCTTCGTGATCCCCCAGGTGCTGGCCGCGGCCAAGAGCGGATCGGGCTCGTACGCGCCGGCGTTCGCTGGGTTCGTCGGCGCCTACGTGGTGCTGCTGGTCCTGACGGCCCTCGTCTACGCGGTGCCCCGCGCGTCGCTCGCCGGACACCGCATCTGATGACCGAGCGCATCGTCGTCATCGGCGCCGGGCCCGTCGGCATCCGGCTCGCCGAGGAACTGCTGCCGCTCATCGCGGCGGGGCTGGCGACCGTGACGGTGCTCGGCGCCGAGACGATCGATCCGTACAACCGGGTCCTGATCGCCGAGTACGCGGCAGGCGAGGTCGCAGCCGATGCGCTCACGCTCGTCACCGCGGCGGATCTGCCCGGCGTCGAGCTGCGGCTCGGAGCCCGGGTGCAGCGCATCGACCGCGACGCGCAGAGCGTGGTGCTCGCCGATGACACGACCGTCGAGTACGACCGGCTCGTGCTCGCGACCGGCGCGCGTCCGATCATCCCCACGCTCGACGGACTGCATGTGCACGCGCCCGACGGCGCCGGGCTCGACGCCGGACTCACGGCGGGCGTCCGCGTGCTGCGCGACGTCGCCGACGCCGACCACGTGCGCGAGGTCGTCGCGCGCGGCGGCCGGGTCGTGGTGCTGGGCGCCGGCGTGCTGGGCATCGAACTCGCGATGCTGCTCGCCGATGCCGGCGCCGTCCCCGCGGTCGCGCACTTCGGCCCGATCCCCATGCCGCGCCAGCTCGACCGGGGGTCGGCCTCCATCCTCTCGGGCGCCCTGGCGCAGGCCGGCATCGCGCTCGTGCCCCACACCCGCGCCGAGGCGGTGATCGCGCCGGAGGACGGCGACGGCATCCGGCGTTTCCGCGCTCTGGTGAGCTCCGACGGCAAGCGCATCGAGGGCGATCTGCTCGTGCTCTCGTGCGGGGTGCGCGCGCGCACCGAGCTGGCCGAGGAGGCCGGTCTGCGCGTCGGCAACGGCGTGCTCGTCGACAGCGCCCTGCGCTCGTGGTCCGACCCGCGCATCCACGCCATCGGGGACTGCGCGCACGTCGCCGACCCCGAGCGGCATCGGCACGACCGGCACGTGCCCGGCGGGCCGCACGGGCTCGTCGGCCCCGGATGGCGCCAGGCCAGCTGGCTCGCCGCGTCGCTCAGCGCGGAGATCGGGGCCCACCTCGATGCATCCCACCCCGACGCGTTCGCCGAGGAGCCGCCCGGGATCGTGATCCTCAAGGGCGAGCTGGTCGACATCGCCTCGGCCGGCGACGTCTCTGCCGACCCGTTCGCCCCGGTGCCGGCGGGCGAGGACGCACCGGGCATCGCGGTGTGGGCAGACCCCGAGCACGGCACCTACGTGAAGATGGCCACGCGCGACGGCATCCTCACCGGATTCGTCTCGGTCGGGATGCCGCGCACCGCCGCCGAGCTGAGCGTGCTGTATCTGCGCGGCGGCGAGCTGCCCGCCGACCGCTCGCAGCTGCTGCGTCTCGACGACGCCGATGCGGTCACCACCGCGGCGACGGGACGCGATGCCACGGTCTGCATCTGCAACGCGGTCACCGCGGGGCAGATCGAGGACGCCATCGACGGGGGCTCCTCGACGGTGACCGAAGTCGGGGCATGCACGCGAGCCGGCACCGGCTGCGGCGGATGCCGCGCCCGCATCTCGGAACTGCTGCTCTCGCATGCGGGGGCGACGGCATGACGGACACGCACTGCCCGTACTGCGCCCTGCAGTGCGCGATGACGCTGACCCCGACCGTCGGCGGGGCCCTGCCGGTGACCGTCGCCGGACGCGAGTTCCCCACCAACCGTGGAGGCCTGTGCAAGAAGGGCTGGACCTCGGCCGAGCTGCTCGCCGACAGCGGGCGCCTGACCACGCCGCTCGTGCGCGGCGACGACGGCGACCTGCATCCGGCGGAGTGGGACACCACGCTCGACCTGATCGCCGCGCGACTCGCCGCGATCGCGGCGGAGGACGGCGCCGACGCGATCGGGGTGTTCGGCGGCGGCGGTCTCACGAACGAGAAGGCCTACCAGCTGGGCAAGTTCGCCCGCATCGCGCTGCGCACCTCACGCATCGACTACAACGGCCGCTTCTGCATGTCGTCGGCCGCGGCGGCCGCGAACCGCGCGTTCGGCCTCGACCGCGGCCTGCCGTTCCCGCTGACCGACCTCGACACCGCCGAGACGATCCTGCTGCTGGGCTCGAACGTGGGCGACACGATGCCGCCGTTCGTGTCGCACCTGCAGGGAGCCAGGGCGCGCGGCGGTCTGATCGTCGTGGATCCTCGGCGCAGCTCGACCGCGCGGCTGTGCGCCGACGGGGCGGGGCTGCACCTGCAGCCGGTGCCCGGGAGCGACCTGGTGCTGCTGCTGGCACTGATCCACGTGGTCCTCGCCGAGGAGCTGCACGACGCCGGCTACGTCGCACAGCGCACCTCCGGTCTCGACGCACTGCGCCGCTCGGTGTCGTCGTGGTGGCCCGAGCGCGCCGAGACCGAGACCGGGGTGCCCGCGGGCACGATCCGGGAGCTGGCGCGAATGCTCGCGCGATCCGACTCGACGTACATCCTGACCGGACGCGGCGTCGAGCAGCACGCCGACGGCACCGACACCGCCACCGCGGCGATCAACCTCGCACTGCTGCTGGGACTCCCCGGCACCCCCGGCTGCGGCTACGGCACGCTCACCGGCCAGGGCAACGGACAGGGCGGCCGCGAGCACGGGCAGAAGGCCGATCAGCTGCCCGGCTACCGCTCGATCACCGACCCCGCCGCGCGTGCGGCGGTCGCGGCGGTCTGGGGTGTGGACCCCGATGTCATCCCCGGACCGGGCGTGCCCGCCGTGGAGCTGCTGCAGAGCGCAGGGCTGGCGGGTGGCGTCCGCGCCCTGCTCGTGCACGGCTCGAACGTGGTGGTGTCGGCGCCGAACGTGTCGACCACGCGCGAGGCGCTGAGACGTCTCGACCTGCTCGTCGTCTCGGACTTCTTCCTCTCGGAGACCGCCCGCATGGCCGACATCGTGCTGCCGGTGCTGCAGTGGGCCGAGGAGGAGGGCACGATGACCAACCTCGAGGGCCGGGTGCTGCGGCGCCGTCGCGCCCTCGACGGTCCCGCCGGAGCACGCAGCGAACTGTGGATCATGGCCGAGCTGGCCCGGCGCCTCGATGCGCCCGGCACCTGGAGCCTCGACCCCGCCGTGGTGTTCGACGAGCTCGCGCGGGCATCGGCCGGAGGTCGCGCCGACTACTCCGGGCTCAGTCACGCCCTGCTCGACCTGGGCGTGGAGGCATACTGGCCGTTCCCCGTCGGCACCCTCGGCACGCCGCGCCTGTTCGCCGACCGCTTCGCCCACCCCGACGGACGGGCCAAGCTCGTGTCCGTGCGGGTGGGGGCGCACGAGACCGCGACCGCCGATCAGCTGGCCCTCGTCACCGGACGCCTGCTCGAGCAGTATCAGAGCGGCACGCAGACGCGTCGGGTCGCCGAGCTGACCGAGCGTCGGCCGGCACTGGTCGCGCAGCTGCACCCCGCGACCGCCCGGCGGCACGGCATCGTCGAGGGCGATGGCATTCGGCTCTCGAACGCGCGCGGAGCCGTGCAGGCACGCGCCGAGCTGACCGTGGACATTCGCCCCGACACCGTCTTCCTGCCGTTCCACTACCCCGATGCCGCCAGCGCGAACCTGCTCACCAGCGACCGGATCGACCCGCACTCGGCGATGCCGGAGTTCAAGCGCGCCGTGGTGACGGTGAGCGCGGTCTGAATTCGCGCCAGGCACCCGCCCGAGACGGGACGGGAGGCGGGGGCTAGTCGGTCGGTTCGCCCGAGAGGATGCCGCGCAGCCAGTCGCGCGCCTCGACGAAGATGTCGTCGGCGTAGCGCTCGGGGTAGTGCACGATCTGACGGTCGGCGCGCGGGTAGGAGCCCAGGAACACCACGCGCGGACTGAACCGGCGGATGCCGAGCAGGGCATCGGCCATGCGCTCGTGCTCGATGTGCCCGTCGGCGTCGATCACGAAGCGGTAGCGGCCGAGGGCGTCGCCGATCGGCCGCGACTCGATCAGTGACAGGTTGATGCCGCGGGTCGAGAACTGCTCGAGCATCTCGAGCAGCGACCCCGGGTGGTCGTGGGGCAGCTCGACGATCAGCGAGGTCTTGTCGGCGCCGGTGGGCGCGGGGGGCGCGGTCGTGCGGGTGACGAGCACGAAGCGGGTGACGGCCTGAGCGTTGTCGCCGATGTCGGTGGCGAGCACCTCGACGTCGTAGTGGTTCACGATGCCTGGGGCCGCGATGGCCGCCTGCGCCGGGAGCGTGCCGTCGAGCACGCCGATCGCCGAGGCCACGTTGCTCGCGGCGGGGATGTGCGAGTGCGAGGCGACGTTCGCGCCGAGCCAGCCGTGGCACTGCGCATACGCCACGGGGTGCGCCGCGATGACCTCGACCTGGTCGAGCGTGGTGCCGCGCGGAGCGACCAGCACGAAGTTCACGCGCACGAGGTATTCGCCGATGATGCGCAGTCCCGGCAGAGTCGCCAGGGCGTCCTGCGTGGTGGAGACGCCGCCCTCGATGGAGTTCTCGATCGCGATCATCGCCGCGTCGCTGCGCCCCTCGAGCACGTCGGCCAGCGCTTCGCCGACGTTGTGCACGGAGCGCCACTCCTGCCCGCGAGCCTCGGCGACCTGTTCGAGTGCCGCCTCCGTGAAGGTGCCGGCAGGGCCGAGGTAGCTGTAGGTGCGGCGTTCAGTCACGCGTTTCACCTTAGCCCTCTGTGCGCAAGGCCCGATCGAAGTTTCGCCTGGAGCGCGATCGGGGGCAGACTGTGTGCATGACGAGCCGAGCCGGCCTCCCCGCGGAGGACACTGACCTCATCGATGTCGACGAGTTGATCGCCGCCTACTACGACCGCATCCCGCGTCCTGATGTCGCCGCCGAGCGGGTCGCCTTCGGCACCAGCGGCCACCGCGGCTCGTCGCTCTCGGGCAGCTTCAACGAGAACCACATCCTCGCCACCACGCAGGCGATCGTCGACTACCGCGCAGCGCAGGGCATCACGGGTCCGCTGTTCCTCGGCCGCGACACGCACGCCCTGTCGCTGCCCGCCGAGCGCAGCGCGATCGAGGTGCTGCTGGCCAACGGTGTCGACGTGCGCGTCGACGCCCGCGACTCGTACGTGCCGACGCCGGCGCTGAGCCACGCGATCCTCACGTACAACCGCGCCATCCGCCCCGCTCAGGTCCCAGGCGGAGACAACACCGACCTCGCCGACGGCATCGTCGTGACCCCCTCGCACAACCCGCCGCGCGACGGCGGCTTCAAGTACAACCCCCCGCACGGCGGACCGGCCGACACGGATGCCACGGGCTGGATCGCCGACCGCGCGAACGAGCTGATCGCGAACGGCCTCGACGGCGTGAAGCGCGAGCGGTTCGCCGACGTGGACTGGGACGCGATCACGGGCTACGACTTCCGCGACGCGTACGTGCGCGACCTGGCATCCATCATCGACATCGACGCGATCCGCAGCGCGGGTGTGCGCATCGGCGCCGACCCGCTGGGCGGGGCGTCGGTGGAGTACTGGGCGCTCATCAAGGACGTCTACGACCTGGAGCTGACGGTCGTGAACCCCGAGGTCGACCCGACGTGGCGGTTCATGACGCTCGACTGGGACGAGAAGATCCGGATGGATCCGTCCTCCCCCTCGGCGATGGCCTCGCTGGTCGCGAAGAAGGGCGACTACGACGTGCTCACCGGCAACGACGCCGACGCCGACCGGCACGGCATCGTCACCCCCGACGCCGGGCTGATGAACCCGAACCACTACCTCGCGGTCGCCATCGACTACCTGTTCTCGCACCGCACCGAGTGGCCGCGCGATGCGGCGATCGGCAAGACCCTGGTGTCGTCGATGATCATCGACCGCGTCGCGGAGTCGCTCGGACGTCGGCTGCTCGAGGTGCCCGTCGGGTTCAAGTGGTTCGTGCCGGGTCTGCTCGACGGCTCGGTCGCCTTCGGAGGCGAGGAGTCGGCGGGAGCGTCGTTCCTGCGCAAGGACGGCACCGTCTGGTCGACCGACAAAGACGGCATCCTGCTCTGCCTGCTCGCCGCCGAGATCATCGCGGTGACGGGCAAGACCCCGTCGGAGCGCTACGCCGAGCTCGAGGCCGCGTTCGGCTCCTCGGCCTACCAGCGGGTGGATGCTCCGGCGACCCCCGAGCAGAAGGCCACGCTCGGCAAGCTCACGCCCGAGTCAGTGTCGGCGACGACGCTGGCCGGCGAGGACATCACCGCCAAGCTCTCGCACGCACCGGGCAACGGCTCGGCGATCGGCGGGCTGAAGGTGCAGACCGAGCATGCGTGGTTCGCCGCGCGACCCTCGGGCACCGAAGACGTCTACAAGCTGTATGCCGAGAGCCTGCGCGGACCGGAGCACCTCGCCGAGGTGCAGGCCGAGGCCCGCGCGGTGGTGTCGGCGGCACTCGGCGGCTGACCCGCCGGCTCCCTTTCGGGGGTGGGCTCAGTGCCCGCGGGCGAGCGCGGCACCGGCCGCGCGCAGCCAGCGCGCCGGGTCGGTGAGCGCGGCGTGCGATGAGCCGGCGAGATCGGTGAGCGAGGCGGATGCGGCGAACAGCGCCGTGTCGGCATCGTCGGCGATGCGCCCCGCCGCGAGCATCGGTCGTGACCCGGCAGCCGTCGCGAGGGCGGCGAGGAACGACGGCACCTTGCCGTCGTCGGACTGCCCGTCGTACGAGCCCTCGCCCGTGATGACCACGTCGGCGTCGGCGACTGCCTCGGGGAGTCCGATGAGCTCTGCGACCTCGGCCGCGCCCGGGGCGAGCACGCCGCCCCAGCGCACGAGCGCCGCGCCCGTGCCGCCCGCCGCGCCGCTGCCGGCGAGCGCGGCATCGAGTCCGAGCAGCGCTGCCAGGCGCGCGAGGCCGTCGTCGACCAGGGCGATGTCGTCGGCGGCGCGCAGCCCCTTCTGCGGGCCGAACACCGCCGCCGCTCCGCGCGGGCCCACCAGGGGATTCGTCACGTCGGTGAGCACCCGCACGTCGGGGGCCGCGCGCAGCCCGCTGAGGTCGACCGAGACGATGTCGGCCAGACCCCGCGCGCCCCGCGCGACCGGCACGTCGTCGGCATCGAGGAACCGTGCGCCCAGCGCCGAGAGCACGCCGGTGCCGCCGTCGGTCGAGGCGCTCGAGCCGATGCCGAGAACGAGCCGCGAGACGCCGTGATCGAGGGCTGCGGCGATGGCCTGACCGAAGCCCGAGGTGTCGGCATCCCACGGGCGAAGCTCATCGAGCAGTTCGATGCCCGACGTCGAGCCGAGGTCCACCACCGCAGTGCCGTGCGCCGCGTCGGCCGTGGCCGGCAGCAGCAGCCAGGAGGTGTGCACGAGAGCATCTGCGGGCCCGGTGACCGCCACCGGCATCCGTCGCGCGCCGGGGATCGCCGCCTCGAAGGCCGCGACCGTGCCCTCGCCGCCGTCCGCCATCGGGCGGTGCACGAACTCGGCGGTCGGCTCGACCGTGGCCCAGCCGTCTGCCAGCGCGGTCGCGGCATCGGCGGCCGTGATCGTGCCCTTGAAGCTGTCGGGTGCGAGGACGACCCGCGTCACGCGACTGTCTCGGGCGTGGTCTGCGGAGTGCTCTCTCGCACGATGACCTCGAGCGGCAGCGGCGGCTGCTGCCAGTCCGCGTCGATCGTGGCACGGAAGGCCTGATAGCCGACTTCACTGAGCGGCACGCGCACCGTGGTCAGCGCGGGCGTCACGTCGATGCTCGAGGGCACGTCGTCGAAACCGCACACCGCGATGTCACCTCCGATGATGCGCCCGGCGTCGCGGATCGCCGACATGGCGCCGATGGCCACCACGTCGCTGATGCCGAAGACCAGCGTGCCCGCGGCGACCCCGTCGGTCAGTGCCGCGGCCATCACGGCCGATCCCGACTCGCGCCGGAAGTCGCCGCGCAGCACGCGGTCGACCGTGCCGCCGAGCGCCTCGAAGCCCTCGCGGAATCCGACGAGACGCTCATCCGAGGTGCGCACACCCTCGGCCGCGCCGATCAGCACCGCCGAGCGGTAACCCAGCTCCGCCATCCGGCGACCGAGCGCCTCGGCGCCGCCGCGGTTGTCGATCTCGACGCGTCGATCGCCGGCGCCGTCCGGTCCGAACGCGACCGTGCGCCCGCCGCGGAGCGCGTACTCGGCGAGCTCGCGGGCGGTCTCGGCCTCGGTCGGCCCGCCGGTGCGGGAGGCGGCGAGGATGAGTCCCTGGGGTCGCTGTCCGCGCAGCGCCCGCACGATCCGCGCCTCACGGGCGGGGTCGCGCTCGGTGATCGCGATCGTCACGACCAGGCCCTGCTCGTCGGCACCGCGGGCCACGCCCGACGCGATCATGCCGAAATACGGGTCGGCGATGTCGGCCACCAGCAGCGCGATGACCGGTGACGTGCCGCGGGCCGTCGCCTGCGCCGACACGTTGGCAGTGTAGCCCAGCTCACTCGCGGCGGCTTCGACGCGATCGCGGAACGACTCGGCGACCTTGCGCTCGGAACCGTTGAGCACCCGGGAGGCCGTGGCGAGCGAGACCCCGGCCGCGCGCGCCACGTCGTGCAGGGTGGGAGCGGCTCCCTTGGCCGCACGCGCCTGACGCGTCGGAGGGGAGCCCACGCCGGGCGACGTCGAGGCGTTCATGCCCCAGAGCCTACTGGCACCATGCGGTTCACTCCGTCAGCCCGAGGTAGGAGCGCAGCGACGCGGCCTCCGAGGCCAGCAGCGCCGGGTCGTCGGCGGGCACGAACTCGAGCAGCGCATCGCGGGGCGGGGTCGGTGCCGACAGCGCCTCGGCGAAGAACCGCGTCCACAGCGCATCGCGCGCGCGCAGCGGCAGTCGCTCGTGTGCCGGCCACCACGAGAAGACGTGGGCGGCGCTGGTGTGCGCGGCGATCGCGCGGTACTCGTCGACCACGGCGTCGACCGAGGCGCCGACGGTCGGCTGCCAGTACGTCGAGAGGGCGGGGTGGTCGACCTCGCCCAGCAGGCGGAGGGTGGCCGGCGCGGTGTCGGCGAGCGTGCCGGAGTGGAACTCGAGCGCCAGGCGGATGCCGCGCGCCGCGGCTTCGGACGCCGCCTGCTGCAGCCGCGTGACGGTCTCGGCCCGTACCCGGTCGGTCGCCTCGTCTGACCCGACGGGCCCGGCCCAGATGCGCACCCGATCGGTGCCGAGGGCCTCGGCGCTGTCGAGGATCGGCGTGAGCGACTCGTCGACGCCGCAGCGGAAGTACGAGCCGTACGAGCAGACCGCGAGCCCGGCGTCGGTCGTCATCGACGCCACCGCCTGCGCACGGGTGAGGTCGCCCGGATGCACGTGCTCGTCGGCACCCCACTCGATCACCTCGAGCCGTGCGTCGGCCGCCAGAGCGACGATGCGCTCGGGTGTGAGGGTGCGGAAGGTGACCGAGCAGAGCCCCGGTCGGATCGTGGTCATGCGTTCATCCTCTCAGCGCAGATGCGGCGAGACGGCGGCACTGAACGCCTCGGCGGTGCGGCGGACGACGTTCTCTGGAGCATCCGCCCAGATGTCGGCGTGGAACAGCTCCACCTCGATGTCGCGGTCGTAGCCGGTCGCGATCACCGCGCGGGTCAGCGAGCCGAAGTCGATCACGCCCTCGCCCGGGTAGTGGCGCGACAGCAGCACGTCCGCCGCGAGCGGTGTCTTCCAGTCGCACACCTGGTACGTCGCGATGCGACCCTCACGGCCCGCGCGGGCGATCTGGTCGAGCACCTGCGGATCCCACCAGATGTGGAACGTGTCGACCGCCGCGCCCACGACATCCGCGTCGAAGTCCGCTGCGATGTCGAGCGCCTGCCCGAGTGTCGAGACGACCGCCCGGTCGGAGGCGTACATCGGATGCAGCGGCTCGATCGCCAGCGTCACCCCGGCCGCCTTCGCGTCGGAAGCCAGGTCACCGATCGCGTCGCGCACGCGCTCACGCGCGCCGATCAGATCGCGGGAGCCCTCGGGGAGACCGCCCGCGACCAGCACCAGCACCGCGGTCGACCCGTCGGCGCCCGCGGCGGCGAGGGTCGCGGTCTCCTCGATCGCTCGGCGGTTGTCGTCGAGCGCCGCGTCGCGCTCCAGCCCGGTCGGCAGGGTGAAGAAGCCGCCGCGACAGTGCGTCGAGAAACGCAGACCGGAGTCCGACAGCATCCGCGCCGCGACGTCGAGGCCGACCGCGTTCACCGGTTCGCGCCATAGGCCGATCGCCTGGATGCCGGCGTCTGCGGTGACGCGGAGCGCGGTGGCGAGGTCGGCGTGCTTGATCGTGGCCTGATTGATCGACAGGCGGGGATCGGGGGAGGTCATGCGTCGATTCCGTTCAGTCGGAGCATCCCGTGCCAGCGCTCGCGCGCGAGCTCCGGATCCTCGAGGGCGAGGGACGCGTTCGCGAGTTCGACGATGCGACTCAGGTGCGGCAGGCTGCGTGCGGAGTGCAGGCCGCCCACCATCTGGAACGCCGGCTGGTGCCCGTTGAGCCACGCCAGGAACGCCACCCCGGTCTTGTAGTAGAACGTCGGCGCCGCGAACACCTGACGGCTGAGCTCCTCGGTCGGGCCGAGGATGCGGCGGTACTCGTCGGGGTCTCCGGCATCCAGCGCCTGGATCGCGGCGGATGCCACCGGCGTGATCGCCGCGAACGCGCCGAGCAGCGCGTCGGAGTATCCGCGCGCGGCTGCGGTCCCGTTCTCGCTCTCGCGACCACTCCCGGCGATCAGGCTCACGTAGTTGAAGTCGTCGCCGGTGAACATCCGCACGCCCTCGGGGAGTCGCTCGCGCACTGAGATCTCGGACTCCGCGTTCAGCAGGCTCATCTTCACACCCGCGACCTTGCCGGGGTTCTCGCCGATCACCTCGAGAAGGACCTCGGATGCCGTCTGCCAGTCCTCTGCGCCGAAGTAGCCGGCGAGCGCGGGATCGAAGGCAGTGCCGAGCCAGTGCAGCACGACCGGAACACTCGCCGACTGCAGCACCGCGCGGTACACGCGGCGGTAGTCGTCGGCATTCGTCGCGACGCGGGCCAGGTGGCGCGAGGCCATCAGCACGGGTCCGGCGCCCTGCTCCTCGGTGAAGTGCAGCTGCTCGGTGTACGCGTCGATCACGCGCTCGAGCGAGATGTGCGTCTCGTCGATGTGGTCGGTGTTGACGCCGACCACGACCGAGCCGCCCTCTTCGCGGGCGACCTCGGCGCTGCGCGAGATGAGCTCGCGGGTGGCCGCGGCATCCAGTCCCATGTTGCGCTGAGCGGTGTCCATGGCGTCGGCGACGCCGAGCCCCCAGGAGTACACGTTGCGGCGGAAGGCGAGCGTCGAATCCCAGTCGATGTCGGCGGGCTGACCCGGGGTGTTGTCGGCGTGGACCTTCGGCACCACGTGCGCGGCGGCATAGGCCACGCGGCTCTGCAGGGCGGATGCCGGGCGCGTGAACGAGCCGCCCTCGTTCAGTGCGGCATCGGTCACCGCCCCGCTCGGGTCGAGGAGTCGCAGAGTGCTCACGGCCTCAGTCCAGGGTCAGAGCCGACAGCGCGATCTTGCGCCCCTCGGCCGTGGAGGTCAGCCCGGCCTCGGCGAACTGCACGCCGCGTGCGCCCGAGAGCAGGTCGAACGGGTAGTCGGTGCCCTCGACGTAGGAGGTGAGGTACTCCTCCCACTGCTGGCGGAAGCCGTTGAGGAACACGTCGTTGGTCGGCACGTCCTGCCAGTCGGCGTCGTAGTCGTGGGAGTCCTCGAGGTCGGGGTTCCAGACGGGCTTGGGCGTGGCGTTGCGGGGCTGGATCTTGGCGCCGAAGAGTCCGACGACCGCGGATCCGTGGGTGCCGTCGACCTGGAACTCGACGAGCTCGTCACGGTTGACGCGCACGGTCCAGCTGGAGTTGATCTCGGCGATGATGCCGCCCTCGATCTCGAAGATGCCGTACGCGGCGTCTTCGGCGGTGGCGGTGTAGTGCTGACCGTTCTCGTCCCAGCGGTCGGCGATGTGCACGGCAGCCTGCGCGTAGACGCTCTTGACCTCGCCGAAGAGGTTCTCGAGCACGTAGTTCCAGTGCGGGAACATGTCGACGATGATGCCGCCGCCGTCCTCGGTGCGGTAGTTCCAGCTGGGGCGCTGCGCGGGCTGCCAGTCGCCCTCGAAGACCCAGTAGCCGAACTCGCCGCGCACCGAGAGGATGCGTCCGAAGAAGCCGGAGTCGATCAGGCGCTTGAGCTTCTGCAGACCGGGCAGGTAGAGCTTGTCGTGCACGACGCCGGTCTTGACCCCGGCGGTGCGGGCGAGACGTGCCAGCTCCAGTGCCTCGTCGAGCGACTCGGCGGTCGGCTTCTCGGTGTAGATCGCCTTGCCGGCGGCGATGGCCTTGCGGATCGCGGAGGCGCGGGCCTTGGTCACCAGGAAGTCGGCGTAGATCTCCCAGCGGGGATCCGCCAGCGCGGCGTCGAGGTCGGTGGTGTAATCCTCTATGCCGTGCAGGGCGGCGAGCTCGGCGAGCTTGTGCTCGCTGCGTCCGACGAGGATCGGCTTGACGGTGATGCGGGTGCCGTCGGGGAGTTCGATGCCGCCCTGGTCGCGGATCGCGAGGATCGAGCGCACCAGGTGCTGACGGTAGCCCATGCGCCCCGAGACGCCGTTCATGATGATCCCGATCTCGCGCACCTGGGGGCGGGTGGCGGCGGTCGGCGTGCTTTCAGCGAGCGTGATCGTGTCTGACACTGTCGTTCCTTCTGTCTGTGCGCCGACCTCGGTAAGCGCTTTCCGATGGGGTGAGTCTAAGCAGAATTCCGGGTGAGGCGCAACCTCACCAGAGCGGATGGGGCGGGATCGTCAGTGCGCGTCGACGCCGGCGCGCACGAGACGGCGCTCCGAGATCGCCACCAGCGCGAACGCCACGAGCCCGAGCGCGGGGATGCCGAGGGGCAGGAACTGCCAGGTGATGACACCCGCCAAGCCGAGCCCCGCGACGGTGAACGCGGCGCCCGAGAGATCGCTCGCGACCACGCGCGGCGCGAGCCGCAGCAGGTCCAGCCAGCGCGCCCCCGGCATCCAGGTGCTCGCCGCGACCACTGTCAGCACGAGCGCTGCGACTCCGATGAGCGCGGCCACGACCGCCGCCGGCACGCCTCCGGGAATCGCTCCCCCGGCCGCGAGCGCCACATCGACGACGACCAGGGCGCCGAGGAGCACGGATGCGGCGCCCACGACGATCCCACCTGGAAGCGCCTTCCACACGTCGCGGAAGAACCCGCTCGCGGGCGTCGCCTCGGCGTGCAGGAAACGCCGCAGATGCGAGACGCCCGCGGCGACCGCGGCCGGCCACGTGACGATCAGCACACTCGCGATCGCCATCAGCACCCCGACCCAGAGCACCTCGCCGAGGAGCGCGAACTTCGCCCGCGCGCCCGGCCAGCGCAGCACGCTGCCGTCGGGTTCGACGGCCTGACGCCGCCGCGATGCCCGACTCATCCCTTCAGCCCCTGCGTCGACACGCCCTCGACGAGGAAGCGCTGGAAGACGATGAAGAACAGCAGGATCGGCAGCAGTGCCAGCACCGAGACCGCGACCGTCGCGCCGTAGTCGGACGTGCTCGTCTGGTCGTTGAACACCCGCAGCGCCAGCGGCAGCGGATAGTTCTCGGTGGAGTTCAGGTAGAGCAGCGGACCGAGGAAGTCGTTCCAGCTCCAGATGAACGCGAAGATCGATGCCGTCACCAGCGCCGGCTTGATCAGCGGCAGGATGATCGACCAGTAGATGCGCCCGTGACCGCAGCCGTCGATGCGCGCCGCTTCGTCCATGTCACGCGGCAGCGCGCGGATGAACTGCACGATCAGGAACACGAAGAACGCCTCGGTGGCGAGGAACTTGCCCACCAGCAGTGGGGCGAACGTGTCGACCAGGTCGAGCGAGCGGAACAGCATGTACTGCGGGATGATCAGCACGTGGAACGGCAGCAGCAGCGTGCCGATCATGATCGCGAACCACACTCCCCCGCCGGCGAACTTGACCCGGGCGAAGGCGTAGGCGGCGAGCGAGGCCGAGATCACGGTTCCGACGACCGAACCGATCGCCAGCAGGAACGAGTTGAGGAAGAACTGCCACAGCGGCACCCCGCCGATGCCCTCGAGCACCTTGAAGTAGTTGTCGATCGTGGGGTTCTCGGGGAAGAAGCCCTGATTGGCGCCGAACTCCGCCGTCGGCTTGAACGAGGCCGAGAACATCCACGCCAGCGGGTAGAGGATGATCGCCGTCAGCACGATCATCGCGATCACCCAGGCGACGGTCTGTCCTGTGCTCCGCTTGCGGAACCGGCGTCGTGGCGGCACCTTCGCCCCCGGAGGGAGGACGACCGCGATCGTGTCCTGATCCGTCACACTCATCGGTTGTCTCCTGCGTAGTGCACCCACGACTTCGAGGTGCGGAACATGACGAAGGCGATCACGGCGACCGCGAGCAGCAGTGCCCAGGCCATCGCCGAGGCGTACCCCATCTGCGAGTTGGTGAAGGCCCGTGTGTAGAGGTACACGGTGTAGAAGTTCGTCGCTCCGGCCGGGCCGCCGGTGCCGGATCCGATGATGTACGCCGAGGCGAAGATCTGGAAGGCGTGGATCATCTCGAGCAGCAGGTTGAAGAAGATCACCGGCGACAGCATCGGCAGCGTGACGCTGAGGAACTTGCGGAAGGGACCGGCGCCGTCGACCGACGCCGCCTCGTACAGCTCCTGCGGCACCTGCTTGAGACCGGCGAGGAAGATCACCATCGGGGCGCCGAACTGCCACACCGCCAGCAGGATCATCATCGGCAGGATGAGCGCGGGAACACCCACCCAGCCGCCGATGTCGATCCCGAAGAAGCTGAGCGTGCCGTCGACGGGTCCGTCGGTGGAGAACATGGCCCGCCAGACGATCGCGATGCTCACGCTCGCGCCGATCAGTGACGGGGCGTAGAACGCCGAACGGAAGAATCCGGTGCCGCGGCTGCGGTAGTTCAAGAGCATCGCGACGCCGAGGGCGGCGGCCAGCTTGATCGGCGTGCCCACGAGCACGTAGACCAGCGTGATGCGCACGGACCCCCACCACACCTCGTCCTGCATCATGCGCTCGAAGTTGCCGAGTCCGATCCACTGCGGCGGCGAGAAGATGTTGTAGTTCGTGAACGCGAGGTACAGCGAGTACAGCATCGGCCCGGCCGTGAGGACGAAGAAGCCGATCAGCCAGGGCGACAGGAACAGATACCCCGCCGCGTTCTCGCGCCGACGCAGCGAGACGCCGCGCCGTCGGGAACCGGTGCCCCCGGCCCGGCGGTCGCCCGCCGGGCCGGGAGCGGCATCGGCCGCTCTTCGCTGCGCTGTCGTCTTCCGCGCTGTGAGAGCGCCCGATTCCGTTGCCATGATGTCTCCTGGTCCTGTCGGTCCTGTCAGTCCTGTCGTCGGCTCAGCCGGCGAGGACGACGTTCGCTTCGGCGAAGAACTGCGTGACGGCGTCGTCGACCGAGATCGCGCCCAGACCGAGCGCCTTGCCGAGGTCCCAGAACTTCTGCTCCAGTGCGCCGTAGCCCACCACGGGGATGGGCGGGGCCTCGCCGATGCGGTCTTCGACCGACTCGAGGTAGTCCGCGACCTGCTTGTCCTGACCCTCCAGCACCGCGCCGTCGAGCTTCGACGTCGACGCGGGGAAGCCCAGTGTCGTGCCGAAGATCTCGCCCGCCTCAGGGCTGTTCACGACGTAGTCGAGGAAGATGGCCGCGGCCTCGGGGTGCTCGGTGTCGGCCGAGATGGCCATCTGCAGACCGGCCTGGCGGTAGAGGTCCTTCGACCCCTCCTTGGCGGTGGGCGGGGCGATCAGCGAGATCGACGTCGCACCCGAGTCGGCGACATAGCCGCCGAGGAAGTTACTCCAGCTGGTCTCGGTCGCCGTGAGGCCGGCACCGAAGCCGGACTTGGGCGTGAGCTCCTCGAGCTTGCTCTGCGGGATGGCGACGCCGTCGCGCATCTCCTGGCCGGACTCCCAGAACTCGGTGAGCTCGTCTTCGGTGAAGCCGAGCTTGCCGTCGTCGGTGTACAGGTTCTTGCCGTCGGCGCGCAGCACCAGTTCGAACGTCTGGATGCGCTGCGTGACGTCGGTGCCGCCGTAGACGGCTCCGCCGGTCTGCTCGGTGACGTCGGCCATCCAGTCCGAGAAGTCGTCGAAGCTCGTGCCGCCCTCGGGCGGGGTGAGCGAGTTGGCGGTGACGAGGTCGTCGTTGACGAAGTTCGCCCACGCGCTGTAGCCGGTCGGCAGCGAGAACTGGGTGCCCTCGAGCTGACCGGTGCCCAGCAGCGAGTCGTCGAAGGTCGAGAAGTCGATGTAGTCCTTGACCGTCTCGAGGTCGAGCACGTAGCCGGGCTGGCCGTACTGGCGCAGGTAGCTGTCGGAGAACTGCCACACGTCGGGCAGACCGCCGCCGGCCGCCTCGGTCTGGCGCTTCTCCCAATAGCTCGGGAAGTCGGTGAACTGCCCGTTGATGGTGATGTTCGGGTATTCCTCGTTGAACTTCTCGATGAGCTGGTTGTAGCGTGCGGCACGGTCGTCATTGCCCCACCAGGTGAAGTTGAGCGAGACCTTCTCGTCGGGGTCGTACGACGACTCCGCCGGGGCCGCTCCGCTCGCGCAGCCGGCGAGCGCCAGGGCCGCTCCGGTCGCCAGGGCGACGGCAGCGATGACCCTCTTCTTCTTGAACATCATTGTCCTCTCTGTCCGCGTTCGGATGCGCCGCGAACCGTCTTTGTCCGTGTGTGCTGTGATGACGCAGATGCGCTTCGGAAAGCGCTTGCCCGCAAAAGTACTACGCGCCGTCCGGTGATGCAAGAGCTGACGGGAAACGCTTTCCATCCGTGACGTGCCGCATATCGGTGACCGGGCTCGCGAAGCCCCGGCGGTGCGTGGGATGCGTCGCCAGGTCGGACGGCGTGACGACCGCGCCGTCCGCCGCGGCCGAGGCGTAGATGGCGGCGACGAGCTCGATCGCCCGCGCGGGCTCGTCGGCGGTCACGGGCAGCGGTGCGCCGCTCAGGAGTGCATCGAAGACGTCGCGCAGGAGCGGGGCGTGGTCGCTGCGCTCCTCGGCATCCGGCAATCGCCAGGCCTCGGCATCGGCCTCGAATCCCGGAACCGGCGTGATCTGCCAGTTCTCGTGCCCGTGACCGTAAAGATGGTCGACGGTCACGGTGGCCTTCTGCGTGTCGAGCCGGATCGAGCTGGTCTGCCGCGGTGAGACGGCGCTGGTCACGACCTGGGCGACCACGCCGTCGGCGAAGGTGATGGTCGCCGTCGAGGCGTCTTCGGTCTCGGTCTCGCGATCGAGCCGCCAGAGCCGACCCTGCACGCTCGCCCAATCGCCCAGCAGGAACCCGAGCAGGTCGAGCTGGTGGATGCCGTGGCCGAGCGTCGTGCCGCCGCCCTCGGTCTCCCACCGGCCGCGCCACGGCACGGCGAAGTAGTCGGCGTCGCGGTACCAGAGCGTCTGACACACCGCGATGAGCGGGCGGCCCAGCAGCCCCTCCTGAAGGAGCCGGCGCACGTGGGCGGCCGCGGTCCCGGTGCGCTGCTGGAAGACGACCGCCAGCTGCCGGTCGGCCGCGCGCGCCGCGGCTCGCATCTCGTCGAGCTCGTCGAGCGAGGGCGCCGGCGGCTTCTCGACGATCACGTGCGCCCCCGCGGCAAGCGCGGCCAGGGTCTGCTCCCGGTGCACGCCGGGCGGTGTGCAGATGAGGACGACGTCGGGATGCTCCGCCGCGAGCATCTCGTCGAGGGAGTCGTGCACGGCGGGCCCTCCCCAGGTCTCGGCGAACTGCTCCGCCGCGCCGCGGGTGAGATCGCTCACGGCGACGAGTCGGGCATGCGGATGCGCCTGCACCGCTCGGGCATGCAGCTGCGCGACGGCGCCGGTGCCGATCAGGGCGCAGCGGAGCGTGGTGGTCATGCGGCATCCTCCGGGGTGTCGACGTGGGAGCGGAGCTCGGCCACCAGCGCGGCACCGACGGTGGGGGCGAGGGCGGCGACATCGGCCGCACCGACGACGACGGCAGCGCTGAGCACCAGTGTTCCATCCGCCGCGAGCGTCCGCTCCGCGGCGAAGAACGGCGCGGGTCCGAGACCGGCGTACTCAGCGGTGCGCGCGAACCACGGATCCCGCTCCACGCCCGCGTCGAGCATGAGCACGCCGGCGGAGCGATCCGGGGCGACGAAGGCGAGCCAGGGGGCGGGCTCACCGCACGCGGCATCACCGGCCGGCCCGTCGGGTCGGACGATTGCCCCGCCGGTGAACGACGTGGGTCCGCGCCAGAAGATGCCGCCGTAGCCTGCGCCCTCGCGACCGTTCGTGGCGGGCGAGCCGAGCACCAGGTCGGCGCCCGACACGTTGCGCAGCTCGCTGCGCCAGGTGAGCGCCCAGGTCTGCTCGTCGATCACCCGGGCGGTCAGCGTGCGCCGCTCGGCGAGCACCGGGGCGTCGCGTTCGGATCTCCAGTCGAGGAGCTCGACCAGGCGGGACGGGGTGTCGACGGGAGTGTCGACGGGGGCGAAGGAGCGATGACGCTGCGTGCCGTTGTTGGCCAGCGGCAGGTATCCCTCGCCATGCACGTAGGTCGGTCCGCCCCAGAAGTTGTGCGGGCCGACGACGGGCAGGGCGAGTGACAGCCCGGTGTGCCAGACGTGGTCGGGCGGACGATGCCCCGTCACCTCGACGCCCGACAACGTGCGCAGCCGCAGATACGGGCGCGGCGACTCCGCTCGGT
Source organism: Microbacterium sp. PI-SA-G (assembly GCF_057215335.1). Classification (NCBI taxonomy): domain Bacteria; kingdom Bacillati; phylum Actinomycetota; class Actinomycetes; order Micrococcales; family Microbacteriaceae; genus Microbacterium; species Microbacterium sp. PI-SA-G. The sequence continues at coordinate 2,859,308 of NZ_CM170103.1, read as the reverse complement.
CCGCGTCGGAGTCGTAGACGTACTCCGCGACGGTGCCGGTGTCGACACCCCCGCCCGCCTCGGTGACGGCCTCCGTGCGGCATCGCAGGGCGAGCCGGCCGGGCTGATCCGCATCGAATCGCATGAGACCTCCGTCGGTGGCATGCCCGACGTCGCCGGGAGCATCCAGCCTAGATCGTCGATGCCGGAAAGCGCTATCCGTGACAGACTGCTGTCACAGATCCGCGCGCCCGACGAGGGGCGCCGACCGTTCGAGGACACTTCGATGACGACGTACCACCTGGCCGGCGACTCCACCGTCGCCCCGATGACACCCGCCGAGACGCCCATGTCGGGCTGGGGGCACTTTCTGCAGGAGCACCTCGGTGCGCCGGTGCACAACCGCGCGGTGGGCGGCGCGACGACCGCGTCGTTCCGCGAGTCGGGCGTGTGGGATGCCCTGCTCGACGCGGTCGTGCCGGGCGACGTCGTGGTGATCCAGTTCGGGCACAACGATCAGAAGCGCCCCGAGCTCGCCGCGCGCGGCGGCTACACGGAGAAGCTGCGGCGCATGGTGGCCGACGTGCGCGGGCGCGGAGCCACCGCGGTGCTGTGCACCTCGTGCGAGCGCCGGTGGTTCGACGACGCCGGTCACGTGACGCCCACCCACGGCGACTACCCGAACGCCGTCCGCGACCTCGCGCACGAGATCGACGCCCCCCCTGATCGACCTGACCGCGTTCACGACCTGGCTCTACGAAGACCTCGGCGACGACGCGTCCCGGCGTCTGCTCTCGCACTTCGCTCCGGGAGAGACCGCCGCGTGGCCGGACGGCCTCGCCGACGACACGCACTTCCGCATCGAGGGCGCCGACCGCATCGCCGCGTTCGTGGCCCGGTCCCTCCGCGCGATCCGGCGTCTCGACGGCGACGGGCCGGCACGCGGGTCGGAACTCGTGCACTGACGCCGACGACGGCATCCACTCTCTTCGAAAGGACACCGCATGACCTCCCGGTTCGCGATCGGCGACACGGACTTCCTGCTCGACGGCTCCCCGCTGCAGATCATCTCGGGGGCGATGCACTACACCCGCATCCACCCCGGCCTCTGGCGGGACCGCATCCGCAAGGCGCGCCTCATGGGGCTGAACACCATCGAGACCTATGTCGCGTGGAACGCGCACGAGCCGATCCGCGGAGAGTGGGACGCCACGGGCCCGAACGACCTCGGGCTGTTCCTCGACCTGATCGCTGCGGAGGGGCTGCACGCGATCGTACGGCCCGGGCCGTACGTGTGCGCCGAGTGGCACAACGGGGGCCTGCCCACCTGGCTCACCGCCGACCCGACCGTGCGGCTGCGCAGCTCGGACCCGCGCTACCTCGCGGCGGTCACGGACTACCTCGAACGGGTGAACGCGATCATCGCCCCGCGGCAGATCGACACCGGCGGCAGCGTGATCCTGGTGCAGATCGAGAACGAGTACGGCGCGTACGGCGACGACACGGCGTATCTCGGCGAGCTCATCCGCCTCACGCGCGCGGCGGGGATCACGGTCCCGCTCACCCAGGTCGATCAGCCGGTTCCGCACATGCTCGAGAACGGGGCCCACGAAGGGCTCCACACGACGGGATCGTTCGGCTCGCGCATCGCCGAACGGCTGGCGACCCTGCGGGAGCATCAGCCCACCGGACCCCTGATGTGCATGGAGTTCTGGTGCGGCTGGTTCGATCACTGGGGCGAGAAGCACCACACGACCACCTTCGCCGACAGTGCGGCCGACCTCGAGCTGCTGCTCGCCGCGGGCGCATCGGTGAACATCTACATGGTGCACGGCGGCACGAACTTCGGGCTGACCGCCGGGGCGAACGACTCGGGGCGCTACCTGCCGCTGGTCACGAGCTACGACTACGACGCGCCGATCAGCGAATCCGGCGAGCTGACCGAGAAGTTCCACGCCTTCCGCGAGGTCATCGCCCGCCATGCGCCTGTGCCGTCCGACCCGCTGCCGATCGCGGTGGACGCTCCCGTGCTGTCGGTCGCGCTCGAGAGCGTCGGTGATCCGCTGCCGCGGGCGTCGACCGACCGCGGCACGTTCGACGCGCCTCCCTCGATGGACGATCTCGGTGCCGACGTGGTCCTGGCCGAGTACACGACGAGCCTCGACACCGACGATGCCGTCGTGCTCGCGGCCGAGGTGCGCGACCTCGCCTGGGTCGCGGTCGACGGCCGAGCGGTCGGCACGCTGCAGCGCACCACCGGCGACCTCGCGCTCGCACTGCCCGCAGGACGGCAGCTGCGCCTGCGCGTCGAGGAGACCGGGCGCGTGAACTACGACGCGCGCATCGGCGAGCACAAGGGGCTGATCGGCACGCCGACGCTCTCCGGGCGTCCGATGCCCGGGCCGTGGCACGTGCGCACGATCGACGTACCGGGGCTCGCCACGGTCGTCGCCGAAGCCCCGGTGCACGCCGAGGGCGTCGTCGGCGGGCACGTGGCCGGACCCGCCGGGCTGCGCGCGACGTTCGCGCTCGACGCGGCGGCCGACCTCTTCCTCGACACGACGGGCTGGGGCAAGGGCTACGCCTGGATCAACGGGTTCTTCCTCGGGCGCTACTGGCGTCGCGGGCCGCAGCGCACGCTGTACGTACCCGGGCCCGTCACCCGCGCCGGTCGCAACGAGGTCGTGGTGGTCGAGCTCGAGACCATGACGGATGCCACGGTGCGGTTCGTCGCGCGGCCCGACCTCGGGCACGAGGTCGAATGAGCGCGGCGCACGAGGCCCGGGTCCTGACGGCGCGACACCGGCCGTGGCCGATTCCGGCGCGCGATGCCGGGATGCCGCGGGCCGACGAGTCGGCGCACGGGATCACCGTCACAGACCGGGCGATTCTGCGCGACGGCGCGGGGTGGATCCCGGTCTCGGGCGAGCTGCACTACAGCCGGCTCCACCGCGACCGCTGGGCCGAGCGCCTGCGACAGATGCGCGCCGCCGGCATCACGGTCGCCTCGACCTATGTCTTCTGGCTGCATCATGTGCCGCGGCGCGGCGAGCCCCGCTTCGACGGGAGTCTTGACGTCGCCGCGTTCGTGGATGAGTGCGCAGATGCCGGGCTGGAGCTCGTGCTGCGCATCGGTCCGTGGGCGCATGGCGAGGCGCGCAACGGCGGATTCCCTGACTGGGTGCAGGAGCAGGACGTCGTGCACCGCAGCGATGATGCGCGCTACCTGACGCTGGTGCGCGAATGGTTCGGCCAGCTCGCGACCGCCCTTGCCGGACGCGCCTCGCCGGGCGGCCCGATCATCGCGATCCAGCTCGAGAACGAACTCTACGATCAGCCGCAGCACCTGTCGACGCTCGCGCGCCTCGCCCGGGAGGCGGGGATCACCGCACCGCTGTGGACGGCGACGGGATGGGGCGGGGCCGAGCTGCCGGCGGGCGAGGTGTTCCCCGTGTTCAGCGGCTATGCGGACGGGTTCTGGCTCGACCCCGAGGAGCCGTGGGACGACACGTTCCGGTCGCACTTCGTGCCGTCGCACGAGTGGGACGACCCCGGCGTCGGCGCCGACGTGCGGGCGGCGCTGGGGAGCGCCGACGCTGCCCCCGCGTCGGCCCCCGCTCCACTCGCCGCTCCTGGACGCGATCGACCGAGGTTCCCGCCCGCGACCTGCGAGCTGGGCAGCGGCATGGCCACCGCGTACCACCGCCGTCCGGTGCTCGCGGCGCGGGACATCGCCGCCCTCGCGCACACGAAGATCGGCAACGGTTCGGCGTGGCAGGGGTACTACATGTTCGCGGGCGGGCGGAACCCTGGGCCGGGCCTGCAGGAGACGCAGGCGACCGGGTATCCGAACGATCTCCCGGAGTTCAGCTACGACTTCCACGCACCGATCGATCAGTCCGGGAGCGTGGGTGAGAGCGCGGCGCTGCTGCGGGCGCAGCACACGTTCCTGTCGGCGTTCGGCGATCGGTTGGCCGGGATGACGTCGACGCTGCCCGACCAGCGTCCCGCGAGCAGTCGGGATCGGGAGACGCTGCGGTGGGCGCTGCGCTCCGACGGCGTGGAGGGGTTCGTCGTAATCTCGCATCATCAGCCGTACGAGAGGCTCGAGCCGGTGCGCGCGGTGCAGCTACGGCTCGAGTTCGACCACGGGCCCGTCACGGTCCCGTCGCAGGCGGTGGATGTCCCTGCCGGCACGCTCGCACGCTGGCCGGTGGGTCTGCGCATCGGCGGCAGCGTGGTGCGGTGGGCGACGGCATCCGCCTTCACGCTCCTGGACGAGCGGACTCCGACTCTTGTGCTGGTCGCCGATGCCGGCATCCCGGTCGAACTCGCGGTGGGCTCGGCGGCGGCGACCGTGGTGGAACCGGGCGATGCGCCGATCGACGCGGGCGGGCTCGACATCCTCGTGCTCCCCGCCGCCGACGCCGCCCGCCTGTGGGTGCACGAGAACATCGACGGCGAGCGCCACCTGCTGCGGACCGACGCGGAGCTCGCCGACGACGGCCGCACGCTCTGGGTGCGCAGCCCGTCGGATGCGGTCGAGATCGAGAGATACGACCCGGCGACCCGCGCCTGGACTCCGTGCGCGGTGGAGTCCGCCGCGTTGTCGGAGGGAGCGGTCCCGGTGTGCGCGGCGGTCGCGCTCGACGTCGTGCGCACGGCTGGCGAGGTCCCCGCGGACTACGGCTTCGGCGGGCGCCGGCACCGGGCTCCCGACGCCGCCGCGTTCGAGTCCGCAGCGGCGGTGCACACTCTCGCGGTGCCCGCCTGGGCGACGGATGCCGCGCACGACGCCGTGCTCGAGATCGAGTGGCGCGGTGACGTCGCTCAGCTGCGCGTGGACGACGAAACCGTCGACGATCGGTTCTGGGACGGCACCCTCTGGCGCGTGTCAGTGCGCGACGCCGGGATCACCGCCGAGAGTACGGTCACGCTGCACGTGCTGCCGCTGTCGGCACGGTCGACGATCGCCCTGCCCACTGCGGCGGCGCTCATCCGGCAAGCCGCAGCACCGGCGGACCTCGTCGGGGTGACCGCGGTCACGGTGCGCGCGCGGGGCGGGTGGCGGGGAGTCGCGGTCTAGGGCCGAAGGCTTCCGGTGCTCGCCCGCTCCACCAGAACAGTCGGCACGACCTCGGCGTCGCGCGGCATCTCGCCCTCGATGTCGGCGACCAGCGCGGCGACGGCGTGTTGCGCCAGCGCGACGAAGTCCTGCCGGATCGTGGTCAGCGGTGGACGGTAGTGCGCGGCATCCGGCACGTCGTCGAACCCGATCACGCTGACGTCCTCCGGCACCCGGCGACCCCGTTCGGCGAGGGCGCGGAGCAGTCCGAGCGCCATCTGATCGTTGGCGCAGAACACGGCGGATGCCTCCGCGAGCGCATCGCCCGCCGTGAAACCCGAGTCCGAACCCCAGTCGCCGCGGACGACCGGAGGCGCGTCGACGCCGACAGCCTGGAGCGCCTCTCGCCATCCGCGTTCGCGTTCCGCCGCGGCGAACGAGTCGGCGGGGCCGGCGAGGTGGTGCACGACCGCATGCCCGAGCGTGAGCAGATGCGCCGTGGCCGCGGCTGCACCCCCGGCGTGGTCGCTGTGCACGGCGCGCAGGTCGCCGTCGGGGTGGGCGTCGACGACGACGAGACGCAGCCCCGCGGGGCGATCGGCGGCGGGAACGAGCGCTGACGCCTCATTGAGCACGATCGCGCCGTCGACCTCTTGGTCCGCGAGGCGCTCGAACGCACCCGAGACGTCGTCGCCCGCGGTGACGACGGTGAGCGCGTATCCTCGTCGCGCAGCGGCTTCGGCCGTGGCCTGCAGCATGAGGGAGTTGCCCGCGGTGGCGAGGGTCGTCACGACCAGGCCGATCGTCTGCGATCGCCCGGTGCGCAGGGCTCGGGCTGCCCGGTGCGGTCGATAGCCGAGCTCGGCCATAGCGCGCTCGACGCGGTCACGCGTGGCAGGGTCGACCCGCGGGCTGCCGTTCACGACGCGCGAGACCGTCTGCCCCGAAACTCCGGCGCGGACGGCGACCATCGCCATCGAGACGCGGCCTGATCCGACGCGGCCTGATCCGACCCCGCTGCGACGGGGAGCCGCACCGGTGCGCGTGTTGTCGTCACCCACCGCATCCCCCGCTTCGATCCCGTTCGCAATTCAGCAATGTTGACGTTACCACGGTGCTGTGCGTACCATGTTTACGTGAACACGCCCGAATCACCTGAGTTGCGCACCGAGTCGCTGAGCGCCGGCATCGTCAAGCGGTCGACCGTCCTCGCCGACGGCCGCGACATCATCTACTACGACGACCCCGACACCACGCTCGGCGCCGAGCGCGCGGTCGACGCCCGCACCCTCGCCCCGCGCCCTGACACCGCCAGCATGCGTCTCGACGTGCTCACGGGCGACTGGATCACGGTCGCCGCGAACCGCCAGAACCGCGTCATGATGCCCGGCGCCGACGCGGATCCGCTCGCGCCCCAGACGCCGACCAATCCGTCGGAGGTGCCGTCGATGTACGACGTCGCCGTGTTCGAGAACCGCTCCCCCGCGTTCGGTCCCGCCCTCGTCGAGGCGCTGGGCACCGCCCCCGCCGCGTCGAACCCGCCCCGCGGACTCGACGATCTCGCAGCCCTCGGCCTCGGTCGCTCCCGCACCTCGGTCGGACGCTGCGAGGTCGTGTGCTTCAGCCCCGAGCACTCCGGATCGTTCGGCACGCAGTCCGTGACCCGTGCACGCACCGTCATCGAGGCATGGGCCGACCGCACCGCGGCTCTCTCGCAGCTCCCCGGCGTCGAGCAGGTCTTCCCGTTCGAGAACCGCGGCGAGGCGATCGGCGTCACCCTGCCGCACCCGCACGGGCAGCTCTACGCCTACCCGTACGTGACCCCGCGCACGACCCGCCTGCTCGACTCGATCGACCGCACGGCACCCGACCTGTTCGCGCGCATCCTGGAGTTCGAGCAGGGGTCGGAGCGCGTCGTGTTCCGCGGCGAGCACTGGACCGCGTTCGTGCCGTTCGCCGCCCGCTGGCCTCTCGAGGTGCACCTGATGCCGCATCGGCATGTGCCCGACTTCGCCGAGACCACGACCGAGGAGCGCGACGAGCTCGCCCCGCTGTACCTGCGGCTGCTGCGCGGCGTCGACGCGCTCTACGACACGCCCACGCCGTACATCGCCGCCTGGCATCAGGCGCCCGTGCACGTCGGACGCGACTCGGTGCGGCTGCACCTGCAGCTCACCAGCCCGCGCCGCGCCGCCGACAAGCTCAAGTTCCTCGCCGGGTCGGAGGCCGCCATGTGGGCGTGGGCCGCCGAGATCGCCCCCGAACAGGGAGCCGCACGCATCCGCGAGGCGATCGCCCGCGCCGACGGCGCCTCCCACACTGACGAGGAGATCTCCACATGACCCTTCCCCTCTCGCACGCGACCGCCGCTCAAGACGCCGCCCGCGCACTCTTCCTCGAGGTCACCGGGCACGAGCCCGACGGACTGTGGTCCGCCCCGGGCCGCGTGAATCTGATCGGCGAGCACACCGACTACAACGAGGGCTTCGTGCTGCCGTTCGCGATCCCGCATCGCACGGTGGCCGCGGTCGGCCGCCGCGACGACCGGCGCATCCGCGTGACCTCGACCTTCGACTCCGACGTCGTCGAGGTCGGACTGGATGAGCTCGACACTCTATTCCCGACCCCACAGGGCTCCGCGCCGGCAGTGCCGGAGTGGGCCGCGTACCCGCTCGGTGTGGCCTGGGCACTGCAGCTGGCGGCCCCCTCCGGCGCGGACAACTCCTTCGGCGTCGACATCGCGATCGCCTCCGATGTGCCCGTCGGCGCGGGGCTCTCGTCGTCGGCCGCGATCGAGGGCGCCACGGCATCCGCTCTGAACGACGTCTGGGGCACCGGCCTCGACCGCGTCGCCCTGGCCCGTGTCGGCCGTCGCGCCGAGAACGAGGCCGTCGGCGCTCCCACCGGCATCATGGACCAGATGGCGTCGATGCTGGGCGAGCCGGATGCCGCGATCTTCCTCGACTGCCGCTCGCTCGAGGCTCAGCCGGTCGTCGTCGGCGCGGCTCCGGCCGGGCTCGCCATCCTCGTCATGGACACCCAGGTGCAGCACGCGCACTCGACCGGCGGGTATCGCGAGCGCCGCGCGTCGTGTGAGCGGGGTGCCGAGATCATGGGCGTCTCGAGCCTGCGCGATGTGGCGGTCGACGACCTCGCCCGCGCCGAAGAACTGATGGACGACGTGACCTTCCGCCGGGTGCGGCACATCGTGACCGAGAACCAGCGTGTGCTCGACACCGTCCGCGTGCTGCGCGAGGACGGAGCGCGTGCCATCGGCGATCTGCTCGTCGCCTCGCACACATCGATGCGCGACGACTTCGAGATCTCGGTTCCCGAGCTCGACACCGCGGTCGAGGCGGCCCTCGCCGCGGGAGCGATCGGCGCCCGCATGACCGGCGGCGGCTTCGGCGGTGCGGCGATCGCCTTGATCGAGCAGGCGTCGGTGGATGCGGTGTCGGATGCCGTGACAGGCGCCTTCGCCGACCGCGGCTTCGCCGCACCGCACCTGTTCACGGTGGTGCCGTCGGCGGGCGCGCACCGCGACGCCTGAGAGAATGGCTGACGGAGCCGCCCGTGAGGTGCGGCAGGAGAGGAACGCAATGTCCTGGATCGTCACCGGCGGCGCCGGCTACATCGGTGCCCACGTGGTTCGCGCTCTCGCGGATGCCGGGCTGACCCCGGTCGTGCTTGACGACCTGTCCAGCGGAGTGGCGTCGTTCGTGCCCGAGGGCGTGCCGTTCGTGCAGGGCAGCATCCTCGACCGCGCGCTCGTCGAGAACGCGCTGCGCGATCACGACGCCGACGGCGTGATCCACGTCGCGGGGTACAAGTACGCGGGCGTCTCGGTCCAGCGACCGCTGCACACCTACGCGCAGAACGTCGAGGGCACCCGCGTGATCCTCGAGGCGATGGAAGCCGCCGGCGTCGCGAACATCGTCTTCTCGTCGTCCGCCGCGGTGTTCGGCACGCCCGATGTGCCGCTCGTGGTCGAGGAGACCGCGAAGAAGCCCGCCAGCCCGTACGGCGAGTCGAAGCTAATCGGCGAGTGGCTGCTGCGTGACCAGGGAATTGCGACCGCCGACTCCGAGACCCCGCTGCGGCACACCTCGCTGCGCTACTTCAACGTGGTCGGCTCGGCAGACCCCACGGTCTACGACGTCAGCCCGCACAACCTGTTCCCGATCGTGTTCGAGGCGCTGATCGCCGGCCGCACGCCGCGCATCAACGGCGACGACTATGCGACCGACGACGGCACCAACGTGCGCGACTACGTGCACGTGGGTGACATCGCCGCCGCGCACGTCGCCGCCGCGAAGCGACTGGCCGCAGGCGAACCGATCGAGCCGGCGTACAACCTCGGCTCGGGCGACGGCCTGAGCGTGAAGCAGATCATGGATGCCGTCGCCCGCGTGACCGGCATCGACTTCACGCCCGAGATCGGCCCGCGCCGCCCCGGCGACCCCGACCGGATCGTCGCGACGGGCGAACTCGCCGCCCGCGACCTCGACTGGACCATGCGCTACACCGTCGACGAGATGGTGCGCACCGGCTGGGAAGCCCGCCAGGCCGCGGGCGCCTGACGCGTCAGGCGCGCAGCTGTCCGGCGCGCCGCGGTTCAGGCCCGCTGCTGTTCGGGCGATGCGACCACGTCGCGGGTGCGGATCGGGTACGCCCAGAAGCACAGCCAGGCGATCGCGGTGAATCCCACCGGGATGACGGCGAGCATGATTCGGATGCCGCCGTCGACGCTGTCGGGCTGGGCATCGCCGAGCGTCGCGTCGAAGCCGGATGCCGTGAGCACGACGGCTGCGACGACCGCCTGCAGCACGACGGATCCGCGCACGACGAACCCGTTGACGCCGAAGTACGCGCCCTCGCGGCGGTGCCCGGTGCGCACGGCATCTTCATCGATGATCTGACCGAGCATCACCTCGAGCAGCTGCAGCAGTCCACCGACGCCCACGCCGACCGCGACGCCCACCAGTACAGCGCCGAGCACGGTCGTCGGCGCGAGGTAGGCGAGCACGGCGAGGCCGAACACGGCGACGCTCCACAGCAGCGCGGTGCGCGGAGCAGTGCGGCGGACCACGGCGCTCCACAGCACGATCGAGGGGATCGCGGTGACGAAGATCGCACCCAGCAGCAGGCTGCCCTCGCCCTCCGACGCGTTCAGTGAGTACCGCACGTAGAACGGCACGGAAGCGAGGATGACGGCGATCGAGGTCTGTATGAACAGCGAGCCGAGCACGTAGGGAACGAACGCACGGTTCGTGAACGTGTACTTCAGCTGGTCGCCCCAGCGCATCGCCTCGGACGCGGCCTCGGGCACGCGGCGCTCGATCATGCCGCCGAAGAACGACCACACCAGCAGCACCAGGCACACCGTGGAGAGCACGATCGCCATGCCGGCCCAGCCGATCGAGTCGTAGAGCACGGGCGCCCCGGCCGTGCCCAGCACCATGCCGAGGATGGCGAAGATCTGGCGCGGCACGTTGCCCCGCGACCGCTCCTCGGTCGTGCGGAAGATCTCGGGGAACAGCGCCGAGATGTTCAGCACGACGACCACGAACGCGACGTCATAGACGGCGACCACGACGAGGAACCAGGCGATGAGGCCCGCGGCCGGCAGCTCCGGCGGCATCCAGACGAGCGCGAAGGCGATGACGAGCGGCACGATCCCCATGCCGATCCACGGGATTCGACGGCCCCACGGTGTGCGGATGCGGTCGGACAGCGCCCCGACGACGGGGTTGAGCAGTGCGTTCAGGATGCCGTGGGCGATCATCGCGATCGCCACCCACCCGGCGGGCACGGCGAGGTGTGAGACGTAGAAGTAGACGATGAAGGCCGAGAACGTCTGAATCATGAGCTGGGTCGGGAAACCCGATGCCCCGAACGCGATCGTCTGCCTGCGGGTGGGCGCGGCGTCGAGGCGGCGGTCACGCAGACGCGCGGTCAGGCTCGTGCGCTCCGTCGTCATCGCTGCACTCCGCGCTGCAGATCGCGCAGCGCGCGCCAACCGATGCGCACAAGCCCCTCGTCGGCGATGGCCTGGTGCACGACCGGGTCGGCGAGCAGTCGCCGCTCGAACTCGCGTTTGGCCGCGCCGTAGTCGACGGCGGCGCGCAGCTCGTCGCCGTCGACCATCGGATGCAGGTACACCTCGGTGACTCCGGCGGGCACGGCCCGCAGCAGCGCCACGAAACCGTCGCGCACCTGCTCGTAGGTCTCTTCAGCGGCCGTTCCGGCGCCGACCAGTTCGAACGCATGCGACCACAGCCGGTCGATGATCTCGACGCCGAAGGCCTGAGCGGTCGCGGAAGTCCGATCCAGCGTCGCCTGCAGTTGCGCGTCGCCGCCACGGCCGACGCTGTCCATGCTGTCCATGCGGCGCGGCAGCCGGAACGGCAGCCCGTGCTGCGCGGCGAGGGCGAAGACCTCTTCGAGGAAGTCGCGTCCGGTCGCGAGCCCGTACACCGAGCCCATGTGGTTGTCGAGGTGCGTCACGTCGACGCCCGCGTCGAGGGCAGCCTGCAACTGGGCGGTGAGTTCGGCGGCGACCTCGCCCGCGTCGGCGCCCTGCTCGACCGCGACCACGTCACGCGGGAAGTAGCCCTCAGCGTCGACGAGGGTCTGCGCGGTCACACCGGTGAGAGGACGCCACCGGTAGCGGGTCCATTCGCTCGTGAGCACCAGGTGCACCCCGACGTCGAGGTCGGTGCGCGAGGCGGCGAAGGCAAGTGCCTCGGGCGACCAGGAGCACGGCACCATCACGGTCGCGGAGTCGATGCGGCCGGCGTCGAGCAGTTCGATGATCGCGGTGTTGGCCGCGTGACACATGCCGAAGTCGTCAGCGTTGAGGATGATCGCTCTCGCGCCCGGGCCGAGTCCGAGGCGGTCGGCGAGGTCGGAGGGGGCGGCGAGGTCCGAGGGGGCGGCAAGGTTCGCGGGATCAGTCACGTCGATGGGATCAGTCACCGTCGACTCCTGTCTGGCTCATGGTGCGAGCACCCGGGTGAGGAGCAGGGCGCGCAGCCCCACGGTGGCTTCGCGGACGGCGCCGACCAGCGGCGCCTCGACCCCGTAGGCGGCGACGAGGAAGCGCACGTGCAGCAGCAACGCGAACTCCTCGGCCACGCGGGTCACGGCCTCGACGAAGACGGGGTGCGCGGCGTCGCCGCTGAGGATGAACGCCTCGGGGTCGAACACGAGGGTCATCGTTCCGGCGATGAGCACCAGCCGTCGGGCGAGCTCGCCGATGATCTTCAGTGCAGCCTCGTCGCCCTGTGCGGCGGCTTCGAGGTGATCGCCGAGGAACAGTCTCGGGTCACTTCCGTGCACGAGCGCGAGATCGCTGACGACCGCGTCGCTCACCACCGGAGCGCCGATGGGCAGCGGAGACTGCGGCAGGTACATGATCTCGCCGGCGAGTCCGGCGGCGCCGCGATGCAGTGCGCCGTCGATGACGATGCCCGCGCCGATGCCGTCGTCGACGAGCAGCAGCAGCGCGAAGCTCGACAGGGTCGAGGCGGTGGCTTCGGTGAGTTCGGCGAGGGCGGCGAGATTCACGTCATTCTCGATGCGCACCTCGCAGGCGAGCGCGGCCGACACTGCGCTGTGGAAGGTGCCGCCGTCGGGCCCTTGCTCGTCGCGGATGCCGCCATCGGGGCTGACCGCCCCGGGCATCCCGATGACGGCCGTGTGCAGCGGTCCCGGAGCCGTCCGGCGGCATTCGGTCACCAGGGCCGCGATGCACGCGACGCGGTCGTCGTTCGTGTGAAAATCGCCGTGCTGCTCGGCCCGGACGGCGCCCGTGGCATCGACGAGCACGACATGCGCGGCGTGATGGTCGACGTGGATCGCGGCGGCGTATCCGAGGTGAGGATGCAGCGCCACGCGACCCGCGGCCGGACCCCGGGTGTCACGATCGACACCGGCCGGCACGACGGCGCCGGTGCTCTCGAGCATGCGGAGCACCTGCGTCACGGCGGTGCGCGACAGACCGGTCGCCGTCATGAGTTCGGACCGGGTGCGGGCTCCGTTGCGGGCGAGCACCTCGAGGATGGCCCGACTGTTCAAGGTGCGCAGCAGCGTCTGAGGTCCTGCCAACGGCCGTGTCATCCTGTCGATCCCCCCGGGTCGGTCCGCCCCAGCATGGCACATCGAGTCGCACCTGTTGAGGGCTTTGCGCGAACATGACAAGCGGGCTGCGCCGCGTGCGGCCCCGGGTTGCTCGGTGCCGGCACGCTGCTGCTGCGAGTGCACGACGGACGTCTCCCGTTCATGCGGCGAGGGTCAGGTTCGGGCGTGGTGTGCGCCATCGTCGTGCGGGGTCCCACCACGCAGGTCCGCGAACGTGTGGGGTGCCGTTGTGCATACGGATCTCCCACCCGGACGTAGCGAGGGTGCGGTGGTGGTGCCAGCACAGGGCGACACCGTTGTCGGTGTGGGTCGGCCCGCCGCGTGAATGTTCCTGGACGTGGTGGATCTCACACCAGGATGCGGAGACGTGACATCCGGGGATGAGGCATTCCTTGTCTCTGAGGGTGATCGCGCGTCTTTGGTGGGCGGTGAAGATGCGGTCGGTGACCCCGATGCCGATGATCCGCCCCTCGGGATCGAACAGCACTCGCTGCACGCTTCCGCCGCAGGCGGTGTGTGCGGCGGTGGACGTGGATGCGGGGGTGTCGATCCCGTCGAAGTGCGCCCACCCGCGTCCGGTGGCGTAGTCCTGCGCGGTGACCGACACGACCAGCGTGGGGGCGGCACCGCCGAGTTTCGGCATCTCGTCATGCCGGGCGGCGATCCCGAGGACCGCGGCGAGGGCGTCGTGCTGTTTCTGTTCGCGGGAGCGGGTGTCGACCATCCCGCCGGCGTCACCGGAGGGCAGTTTGTCGGGGTCGAAGTCGGGGTCCTTCACCCACCCCTCCGCGAAGTCGTCGTCCGCGGCGGCGTCGGCGGCGCTGCTGTCGGAGGGGGCGAAGTGCACGCCCGGCAAGGGTGGCCCGTCGACCTTCGGGTTCAGGTACGCGTCCCAGATGCGTTGCATCTGCGCGGCGACTTCGGGCAGCAGGTCCCCGTGCAGGGGGATGAGACCGTTCTTCTCCCGCCCGAACCGCACCCCACGACCCCGCATCGCCGTATCGTCTGACGGTTCGGGACCGTCCGGGTCGAGATATGCCAGCATCACCCGCGCGAACAACCGCAAGTCTTCGGGCGTCGCTGGCGGACAACTCGGCGAGACATCATCGTCAACCGCTCCATCGTCGTCCGCCGCGACGAGTCCTCGCGCGAGGCTCGCGAGCTCGGCATCCGCCCGCCACCGCGCGTCGTCCCCGATCCGGCGGTGCGCGGCGTCGATCGGCCCGACAGCGGCGAGCAGCCCCGCGATCCCGATCGTCCCATCCAGCAACGCTTCCAGCAACGCGGGCCACCGCGCCGGCTGCATCCCACCCGTGGACAGGTTCGCCTCCCGGTGAACTGCGCGGGCGGCCTTCACCACCCGCCCGGCCCCGAACGCATCGGTGCGCAGCACCCGCTGCAGCAACTCGTTCATACTCCGGCACCCGAACCCCGCACACAACGACCCATCACCGGCCCCGCCGGGGGCCGTCGCGACCGTCTCCACCACGACCGCATCCAGGTGTCGCTGCGCCTCTCCCGCCAGTCGCAGCACCTGCATCCGGTCATCGTTCGACAGCGCGCCCACAGCACCCGGATCGACGACCCGAGCGAGGTCGGCGACGACCCGCTCCAAGATCTCCGCAGTGCTGTTCATACCCCCAGTCAACCCGGGGCCACCGACATTCAGACCCGAAAAACCCAGCTCACAACCAGTATCCCGATATACAGCATCCAGCGCAGGCGACCCCACCCATGACTGCCGCCCCCTACAGTGATCGCATGTCAGTCATGACCGTCCGACCCGCCGCGCTCGGCGATACCGACGCGATCGCCGGCATCCATGTGCGTGCGTGGCAGGCGGCGTACCGCGGCCTGATCGACCAGGCGTTCCTCGATTCCCTCTCGATCGACGACCGGGCCGAGCGGTGGCGCGGCATCCTCACCGATCCGGATCCGCTGACTCTCGGCACCCTCGTCGCAGTGCGCGATGACACGCTCCTCGGCTGGGCCTCCTTCGGCGCCTCCCGCGATGCGCCAGCGTCTGGGGATTCAGAAAGCGGCGCCCACCGCACAACCGGCGAGGTCTGGGGCATCTATGCCGACCCGTCCGCGTGGTCGACCGGCGTCGGTGCCGCCCTGCTGACCGCGGCGGAACAGCGCCTGATCGACGCCGGGCACGCCGCGGCGCACCTCTGGGTGCTCGACGGCAATGCCCGCGCCGACGCCTTCTATGCCCGTAACGGCTGGATCGCCGACGGCGCGACGCGAGTGGAAGAGCGCCCCGGCCTCACCCTCGCCGAACACCGCCGCGTGAAGCCCCTCGCTCCGGCGTGACGTCCTGAGCCGCAGCATCCGCCGCACCCCACCTCACCCCCAGGCACTCATCACGTGCTTAATGCGGGTGTAGTCGTCGAATCCGTACTGCGACAGATCCTTGCCGTACCCGGAGTGCTTGAACCCGCCGTGGGGCATGTCCGACACGAAGGGGATGTGGGTGTTGATCCATACGCAGCCGAAGTCCAGGTCGCGTGAGAACCGCATCGCGCGCGCATGGTCGGTCGTCCACACCGACGACGCCAGCGCGTAGGGCACGTCGTTCGCCATCTCGAGCGCCTCGGCGTCGTCGGTGAACGACTGCACGGTGAGCACGGGTCCGAAGATCTCGCCCTGCACGGCCTCGTCGTCCTGCTGCAGCCCCGACACGATCGTGGCTTCGAAGAAGTAGCCCTGTTCGCCCTGACGCCGTCCGCCGGTCTCGACGGTCGCGTGCGCGGGCAGGCGCTCGATGAAGCCCTGCACCTGCGCGAGCTGCGCGGCGCTGCTGAGCGGCCCGTACAGCACGCCCTCCTCGTGCGGACCGCCGGTGCGGGCGTGGGTCCGCGTCCGCTCCACGAGCGCCGCGACGACCTCGTCGTGGATCGACGAGTGCACCAGCACCCGGGTGGCCGCGGTGCAGTCCTGCCCGGCGTTGAAGAACGCGCCGGCGACGATGCCCTCGACGGCCTTCTCGACCACTGCATCGGCGAACACGATCGCCGGCGCCTTGCCGCCCAGCTCGAGGTGCACGCGCTTGACGTCGTTCGCCGCCGAGCGCGCCACCGCCATGCCCGCCCGCACCGACCCGGTGATGGCGACCATCTGCGGCGTCGGATGCTCGACCAGGGCGACGCCGGTCTCGCGGGCGCCGAGCACGACGTTCAGCACCCCCGCGGGCGTGTGCAGGGCGACGATCTCGGCGAGCAGCAGCGTCGTCAGCGGCGTGGACTCGGCCGGCTTCAGCACCACCGTGTTGCCTGCGGCGAGCGCCGGGGCGATCTTCCACACCGCCATGTTCAGCGGATAGTTCCACGGCGTGACCTGGCCGATCACGCCGATCGGCTCGCGCCGCACGAACGAGGTGTGCCCGGCGAGGTACTCCCCCGCCGCGCGGCCCTCGAGGCTGCGGGCGGCGCCGGCGAAGAACCGCAACTGGTCGATCGACTGCATGATCTCGTCGTCCACCAGCGATGCGCGCGGCTTGCCGGTGTCCTGCGACTCGAGGTCGGCGAACTCCTCGGTCCGAGCGAGCATCTCGTCGGCGATGCGGAACAGCGCCAGCTGACGATCGGCGGGCGTCGTGTCGCGCCAGAGCGGGAAGGCAGCGGATGCCGCGGCGTACGCAGCATCCACATCGCTCTCGTCCGACAGGGGCAGCGCGCCGTACTCCTCTTCTGTCGCGGGGTCGATCAGCGGAAGCGTGCCCGACCCGCGCACCGAGACGTATCGTCCCCCGATGAAGTTCTGCAGAGTCGGTCGAGAGGCAGTCTGCAGAGAAGCAGTCGTTCCGGAGTCTGTGCGCATGCGCCTCATGCTAGCCATCCTGAAACGAAATCAAAAGAACTTCTCGCTTCTGACGACTGAATCAGTTGCCTAGACCGTCCATACCTGTCAATATCGACATATGAGCACGCAGAAGCAGCCCGCGCTGGACGACGTCTCGAAGAAGATCGTCGAACTCCTCCAGGAGGACGGCCGCCGTCCCTACGCCGAGATCGGCCGCGCCGTGGGACTCAGCGAGGCCGCGGCCCGTCAGCGGGTGCAACGGATGACCGAGGCCGGGATCATCCAGATCGTCGCGGTGACCGACCCGATGCAGCTCGGATTCCATCGCATGTCGATGATCGGCATCCGCGTGACCGGTGATCCGCGCGAGATCGCGCAGGAGCTCACCAAGATCCCCGAGCTCGCGTACGTGGTGGTGACGCTGGGCACCTTCGACATCCTCGTCGAGGCGGTCTGCGAGGACGACCAGCATCTGATCGACCTGATCGCCTCGCGCATCCGTGCCATCCCCGGCATCGCGCACACCGAGAGCCTGCTCTACGCCGGGCTCTACAAGGACCTCTACAACTGGGGCACGCGCTGAGCGCGCACCCCCGCACATCGGAGTGATCATGGGAACCACCGTCTTCGAACGCCGGCGACCGGCCGAGTCCGTCATCGACGCCTCGCTGCGCGACACCGCCCTGCGCGTGTTCTGGCTCGACGACGTCGCCCGTCCGGAGCATCCGCCCCTCACCGGCAACGTGCGCGCCGACCTCGCGATCGTCGGCGGCGGATACGCCGGACTCTGGAGCGCCATCCGCGCGAAGGAACGCGACCCCGAGCGGAGCGTCGTGCTGCTGGAGGCGTCGCGCATCGCGTGGGCGGCGTCCGGACGCAACGGCGGATTCTGCGAGGCCAGTCTCACGCACGGACACGAGAACGGACTCACCCGCTGGCCGGAGGAGATCGACCGGCTCGAGGAGATGGGGCTGGCGAACCTCGACGGCATCGAGCAGACGGTCGCCCGCTACGGCATGGACGCCGAGTTCGAGCGCACCGGGCAGCTCGCGGTCGCCGTCGAACCGCATCAGGTGGAGTGGCTGCGTGACGAGGAGGGCTTCCTCGATCGTGAGGCCGTGCAGGCCGAGGTGCACTCCGACACGTTCCTCGCCGGCGCGTGGGAACGCGACAGCAGCGCTCTCGTGCACCCGGCGAAGCTCGGACTCGAGCTCGCCCGCGTGGCCGTCGAGCTGGGCGTCGAGATCCACGAGCACAGCCTGGTCCGGCGCGTCGAGGGCGACGGATCCTCGGCCGTCACGCTCGTCACCGAGGGCGGCAGTCTGACCGCGGATGCCGTGGCGCTGGCCACCAACGCCTTCCCGGCGCTCCTGCGACGCAATCGCCTGATGACCGTCCCCGTCTACGACTACGTGCTGATGACCGAGCCGCTGTCAGAGGCGCAGCTCGCCTCGATCGGCTGGTCGAATCGTCAGGGCCTCGCCGACAGCGCGAACCAGTTCCACTACTACCGACTCAGCGCCGACAACCGCATCCTGTTTGGCGGCTACGACGCGGTCTACCACTACGGCGGCAAGATCCGCCCCGCGTACGAGGACCGGATGGAGAGCCACCGCCGACTCGCCTCGCACTTCTTCACCACGTTCCCGCAGCTCGAGGGCCTCAGCTTCACACACCGGTGGGCCGGCGCGATCGACTCGTCGAGCCGCTTCTGCGCGTTCTTCGGCACCGCCCGCAAAGGACGCGTCGCCTACGCGACCGGATTCACCGGGCTCGGGGTGGGCGCTGCGCGCTTCGCCGGCGACGTGATGCTCGACAAGCTGTCGGGCGAAGAGACCGAGCGCACCGCACTGCGGATGGTGCGCGAGAAGCCGATCCCGTTCCCACCCGAGCCTGCAGCCTCGATCGGCGTGAACCTCGTGCGCGCGGCGATGGACCGCGCCGACCACAACGAGGGCAAGCGCAACCTGTTCCTGAAGACCCTCGACGCCGTGGGCATGGGCTTCGACTCGTGAGCCTGTTGACGCCCGGAACGGGAGTGGATGCCGCGGCCCTCGCACTCACGCACGAACCGCTCCCCGCCGCCGAGGTGGTGGACGGAGCGCCCACCACCGCCGTGCAGACGCTCGCGCACGTCGGCGGTGTCGAGGTCGGCGTGTGGGAGATGACGCCCGGCACCGCGACCGATGTGGAGGCCGACGAGGTGTTCGTCGTGCTCAGCGGGCACGCCACGATCGCGTTCGACGACCCGACACTGCCCGACCTCGCCGTCGGTCCGGGGGCGGTCGTGCGACTCGCGGCAGGTCAGAAGACCGTATGGAAGGTCAGCGAGACACTGCGGAAGATCTACGTGGCGTGAGGCCGGAGGCCCGTCAGAGCACGGCGAGCAGCTTCTCGAACGCGCGCCGCACGCGCGCCGTGCGGACCACGTCAGGATCGAAGTCGCCCATGAACACGTTGCCGAGCGCGGCCGAGAGAGTGCCGTCGGCGACCAGCGCGCACGTCTCGGCGTCGGCCTGCGGGTAGGCGGCGACCGCGAAGCCGGCCAGCGTGGTGCGCGTGCGCGCATAGGCCTCTGCGAGAACCTCGGCAATCTCCGGGTTCGTGCGCGAGAGCTCCACGAATCCGAGGACGACGGCGTTCTCGGCATCGGACCGCGTGAAGTCCTCGCCGAAGAGGAAGTCCAGCGCCTGGGTGAAGGTCGAGACGTCGTCCGGCAGGATCGTCAGCTGCCCGCTCTCGTCCGAGAAGACGCGGCGTGCGGTCTCGGCGAGCAGCTGGTCGCGGTTGCCGACGAAGTGCCGCACATGACCCCGCGACATGCCGACGGCTTCCGCGATGCGGTCGAGCGACGTGCCGGCGATGCCGTGCTGGGCCACTGTCTGCAACGTGGCGTCGATGATCTGGTCGCGGCGTTCCGCCGCCACCGTTGGACGTGCCATTGCTCCCCCTGTCCCTGCCTCAGCAGGATAGCTCGATCTGTTTCGAAGTTTTTAGTCTAGTCTGACTTGACTATTAACCGGAACGGACCTAGCTTGTGATTCATCGAGCGACGCGGCGACCGCATCGCCGACGTTCCGAAGGAGAGACATGGACCGCTACACCCGCATCTCGGCGGCACCGGAGAGCGACCTCGCACGCCCCGCCCGCGTCCGGATGCGCGACGGAGTGCTCCTCGCCGCAGACCTCTACCTGCCGGATGCCGGCGGCGATGTGACTCCCGGCGACACGGTCCTGATCCGACTGCCGTACGACAAGAGCGGGGGCTACACGTTCATTCCGCTGATCGCGGAGCACTTCCTCTCCCACGGCTACCGGGTCGTCGCGCAGGACGTGCGCGGCAAATTCCGCTCCGAGGGCGAGGCGATGCTCTTCGTGAACGAGGTGCGCGACGGCGAGGACACCCTCGACTGGATCGTGCAGCAGCCATGGTCCAACGGACGGATCGTCATGTGGGGCGACAGCTACTACGGCTACACGCAGTGGGCGGCGGCGGCCAGCGGCCACCCGGCGCTCAAGGCGATCGCACCCCGTGTGACGGGGACCGCCCTGGGCGAGCCCGTGCGCCGCATCGCAGGTGAGCGCGTGTCGAACGTCGAGTGGGCGATCACCTACCTGTATCCCGTCAGCCACTTCCACGGCAACGACACCTACCTCTGGGAGCCCGACTGGTCCCGCCGGGACTTCGCCGCGCAGGTCGAGGAGTTCCTCGCAACTGCCGGCGAGCGCTCGATCTCGTACGACCAGTGGTACCCCCGGCCGGTGCACCTGCCGCGCTTCCCGCTCGGGTCGCCGTTCGCGGCTCGGTCCATCCCCGTGCTGCACACGATCGGCTGGTGGGACAACTGCTCGCCCCTCTCGTGGGCCGACGTGGCCGAGATCGAGAAGCACCCCGCGTGGGCGGCGCACCACCACCTGCGCATCGAGTCCATCGATCACGAGGGCTACGAGCTGCTCGACACTGCGGAGGATCGCGTCGCGGAGCGCACCGACGACCAGGTGCGCGCACTGCTGCCGCGCACTCTCGACCCGGCGCTGGCCTTCTTCGAGGTGTATCTGCGGGGCAACGGTTCGCCCGCCGACATCCCCCCGGTGCACTGGAACCTCGCCGGCACGCGCGAGGACCGCATCGACGCATCCTGGCCGCCAGCCGGCATCCGCACGAGCGAGTTGACTGCCACCGCCCAGGGTCGACTGACGAAGGATGCTGCAGCTGCAGAAGCGACCGAGATGTCCTGGACGCACGACCCCGCCGACCTCGTGCCGTCGAGCGCTGATGACGCGTTCTCGTTCCTTCTCGAGCTCCCCGACGAGGCACTGATCGGCGACCGCGACGACGTGCTCGTCTTCACCTCCGCACCGCTCGCCGCGGACCTCGACCTCGCGGGGCCCGTGACCGCCACCGCGACGATTCGCTCCGACGGTCCGGTGATGGATCTGTTCCTCCGGCTGCTCGATGTCTCGCCCGACGGCACCGCATTGCGCATCGCCCGGGGCCAGCGTCAACTGAGCGACGCGGCTTCCCCCGCCACGATCGACCTGGACCTGGGGCAGGTCGGCTACCGCGTGGCCGCCGGACATCGCCTGCGACTGCACGTCTCGAGCAGCGACTACCCCGAGTTCCTCCCTCAGACCGGAACGGGCGCCGACCCGTGGGCCGGAGGAGCGACCGCCGCGAACCGCCAGCATCTCGTCGTGGGCGGGCCGCTCGGCCTCGTCCTCCGCCTTCCCGTTCTGCAAGGAGATCTGTCATGACCGAATCCGCACTGCCCGACCCGATCCTCGAGTACGCCTTTGAGATCCGCGTCGACGTCGACGCCGACATCCACCTGGGTCGCGGCCCCCACGAGGTGCTCTCCTTCACCCCCATCACCGGCGGCACGGTCGACGGCCCCCTGCTCCGGGGCACCGTGCTGGCCGGCGGCGGCGACTGGGCCGTCGAGCGCGACGGCACGGCGCAGCTCGAGGCCCGCTACCTGCTGCGCGCCGAGGACGGATCGGCGATCGACATCCTCAACCGCGGCTACTACCGCGAAAACGACGAGGGTGAGCCGTACTTCCGCACCGCACCCGTGTTCCAGACGGATGCCCCGGCACACACGTGGCTCACCCGGAATCAGTTCATCGGCCTGGCCCGCGACGAGGACGAGCAGATCTGCATCCGCGTCTTCGTCGTCCGCTGACCCTTCCCCGCCACACCGCACATACCCGCACCACACCGCACCACTCCCGCACCACACCGCACCACCTCTGCACGTCCAGCACCACCTCTGTTGCACGCACCCGAGAGGACCCGACATGACCCGCACCACCCGACGCCGGTTCACCGCCATCGCCGCCCTGGCGACCGCGACCGTTCTCGCCGCCACCGCCTGCGCCCCGCGCACCACTACGAACGAGACCGCCGAGCAGATCGATCCGACCGCACTGGTCGCCTCCCTGCCGGCGGCGACCACTCCTGTCGACGAGGTCACCTGGGCCGTCGTCGAGGGCGAGCCGCAGACGCTCGACCCGGCCTCCTCAGCCAACGTCATCATCCCGAACCTCTGCGACAGCCTGCTCACCGTCGAGCCGGACTTCTCGCTCGAGGCCGGCATCGCCGAGACCGCCGAGTGGATCGACCCGGTCACATTCGAGATCACGGTGCGCGACGGGGTCTCCTTCTGGGACGGCACGCCCGTCACCGCGACCGACGTCGCGTACAGCCTCGACCGCAACCGCACCCCGGAATCGCAGTGGTACGCCGCCTTCGCACTGATCTCGAGCATCGAGACACCTGACGACGACACCGTGCTCGTGCGCTTCATGGCGCCGGACACCACCTTCCGGGACGCTCTCGGCGGCGGTGGCGGCGCCGTCATGAGCAAGGCGTTCGGCGACACCGCGGGGCAGGACCTCGGCACCTCCGGAGGCGGCCTCCTGTGCGCCGGGCCGTACCGGCTCGAGGAGTGGAACCCCGGCACCGACATCTCGGTCGTCGCCAACCCGGACTACTGGGACGGCGCTCCGCTCACCGAGCGCATCCGTTTCGTGTTCGTCACCGACGGCGCGACGCTGACGTCGGCCCTCACCGCCGGCGAGATCGACGGGGCGTTCAACGTGCCGCCCGGATCGCGTCAGAGTTTCGAGGGCGAGGGTGACGGACGTCTGATCGTGGGGCCGTCCACCGCCTCGTACAGCTTCGGTCCGACCTCGGCCGACAGCGCGGCGGCCGACCCACGCGTACGGCAGGCGCTCAGCCTCGCGATCGACCGGAACGTCTACATCGACACCGTGCTGCAGGGTCTCGGAGACGTGCAGAAGACGATCGTGCCGCCGTTCGTGTGGAGCGGCATGGAGGCGCGCGACGCCTACCAGGAGGCCTACGACGCCCTGCCGTCTCCCGAGGTCGACCTGGAACGCGCGAAGGAGCTGATCGCCGAATCGGGCATCGACACCTCGGTGCCGCTGGTGCTCGCGATCCCTGCCGGCGCGAAGGAGTTCGCGCAGACCGCCGCCATCGTGCAGAGCGCGGCGAAGGACATCGGTCTCACGGTCACGATCGACGAACGCCAGCCTGCCGACTTCGGGGCGCTGTTCTACTCGCCGGAGCTGCGGGCGGGCATCGACTTCGTGTCCACCGTCGGATACCTCGAGGTGCCCGGTGTGCTGGGGTATCCGCAGCTGTTCATGCTGCCGGCCGAGATGGGCGGGATCTTCAACTGGTCCGGGTACGCGAACGATGAGGTCACGGCCGACCTGCAGGCCGCCCGCACCGCCGTCGACCCCGCCTCGGCCGCCGACGCCTTCGTGAAGGCGCAGGAGATCTTCGCAGCCGACCAGCTGCAAGTCACGCTCGCCGGCGCGCACCACCTCACCTACCTGTCCGACGACCTCACCGGCATCACCACCTCCGTCGCGATCTACAGCTCCCCCTGGGCGCTGCGCCTCGGCGGCGAGTGAGACGGCCGGACGACGGACGGGATCCGACATGATCAGGACAGTGCTCGGCAAGGTGGGCGGCCTCGTGCTCACCCTGTTCCTCGCCAGCGTCATCATCTTCTCGGCGCTGCTGCTGACGCCGGGCGACCCGGTGTCAGCGCTGGCGGGCGGCGCTCGTCCGACCCCCGAGCTCGTCGCCGCGATCCGTGCGGAGTACCGACTCGACGACCCCGTCTGGCTGCAGTACCTGCACTGGCTGGGCGGCGTGCTCACCGGTGACTTCGGTCGCTCCTTCGTCTACAAGACCGATGTCGCGGAGCTCGTGGGCGCACGCTTCGGCGTGACGTTCCAGCTGGTCCTTCTGACCACCGCACTGATCGCGGTGTTCGGCCTGGGCTCCGGCATCCTCGCCGCCGTAAGCGGCCGCCGGACCGACATGGCCGTCTCGGTCACGACCTCCCTCGGGATGGCGCTGCCGACGTTCATCGTCGCGATCCTCCTGATCTGGATCTTCGCGACCTCGCTCGGATGGTTCCCGACGTTCGGAGCCGGGCGGGAGGGCCTCGATCGCCTGTGGCACCTCGTGCTGCCGGCGGTCTCGCTCGCGCTGATGTTCATCGCCTACATCAGCCGGGTGACGCGGAGCGCTCTGGTCGCGCAGCTGCATTCCGAGCATGTGGAGGCCGCGCGCGTGCGTGGCATCCCCTGGAATCGGGTCTTTCGTCGCCACGTGTTCCACAACGCCGCACCGCAGATCCTCGCGGTCTCCGGCACCACGATCGCCGGGCTGTTCGCGGCATCGGCGATCGCCGAGCAGGCGTTCGGTCTGGGCGGCATCGGATCGCTGCTCACCGAGGCCGCCGCTCGTAAGGACCTCCCCGTCGTTCAGGTGGTGTCGCTGCTGCTGGTCACCCTGTTCGTGGTGCTGAACGCGATCGCCGATCTCCTCGGCGCGGCCATCGACCCCGACTCCGCATCCACCTCCACACGATCAAGGAGCAGCGCATGAGCGTCGGTCAGCTCGCCGCGGGGCGCATCCCCACCGCCACCCGTCGGCTCGCACAGCGGGATCCGCTCGTCGTCATCGCGGTCGTCGTGCTGGCACTCGTCGCCGTGATCGTCGTGGCCGGGCGCTGGCTCGCCCCGTACCCGCCGGATCAGCTGTACGCGGGCCCGACGAACGGATCCGCCTCGCTCGACCATCTCTTCGGCACCGACGACCTGGGCCGTGACATCCTGTCGCGGGTGCTCGCAGGAGCGTCATCGAGCATCATCGCGCCCGTGATCGTCGTCGTGCTCTCCACGACTCTCGGCATGACCCTGGCGCTGACCGCGGCCTGGTTCGGCGGCATCGTGCGCGGCTCCATCGGCCGTCTGATCGACGTCATCTTCGCCATCCCCGGTCTCGTCCTCGCGGTGCTCGCGGTAGCGATGTTCGGGAAGGGCCTCGTGGCACCCGTGGTCGCGCTGTCGATCGCGTACATCCCGGTCGTCGCCCGACTCACCCAGAGCGCTGCGTCGCGCGAACTCGGGCGGCCGTACATCGCCGCGCTGCGGGTGCAGGGTGTCTCGAGCGCCGCCATCTGCTTCCGTCACCTCGTGCCCGCACTGATCCCCCTCGTCGCCGCGCAGGCGACGGTCGGCTTTGGATACGCGATGCTCGACCTCGCCGCGATCTCGTTCCTGGGCCTCGGCGAGCAGCCGCCCGCCGCCGGCTGGGGCTCCATGATCGCGGGCGGGCAGGCGGCGATCCTCGCCGGCGCCCCGGAGCAGTCGCTGTTCCCCGCGCTGCTGATCGTCGTGACGGTGCTCGCGGTCGGCATCATCGGCGCCCGCGCCACCACCTGGGCAGAGGAGAAGGAACGATGACAGCACCGGTACTGCAGCTGCGCGGCCTCGA
Source organism: Microbacterium sp. PI-SA-G (assembly GCF_057215335.1). Classification (NCBI taxonomy): domain Bacteria; kingdom Bacillati; phylum Actinomycetota; class Actinomycetes; order Micrococcales; family Microbacteriaceae; genus Microbacterium; species Microbacterium sp. PI-SA-G. The sequence goes on along the minus strand of NZ_CM170103.1, from coordinate 2,833,497 downwards.
GATCGCGATGCCGACCCCCGCGGGTCCGCGCACGCTCGTGCATGACTGCACGCTCGAGGTGGGCCTCGGCGAATCGGTCGGCCTGGTCGGCGAATCGGGCTCGGGCAAGACCCTCAGCGTGCGGGCGATCGCCGGTCTGCTTCCGGCGGACTTCACGACGGCAGGCACCATCGCCGTCGAGGGGCAGGATCTCGCGGCCCTCGACGAGCGCGGTCGCCGCGAGCTGCGTGCGCACCGCATCGGCATGGCGTTCCAGACGCCCCGTGCACACCTCAATCCGCTGCGCACGATCGGCGACTTCCTGACCGAGGCCCTCGTCACCGTCGGCGGCGCCACCCGCGACTCCGCCGAGCGGACCGCACTCGACCTGCTCGACGAGGTCGGCGTACCCTCCCCCACGCGTCGGCTGAGACAGCGCCCGGCGGAGCTGTCGGGCGGACTCCTGCAGCGTGTCATGATCGCGTCGACGCTCGCGATGGACCCGCGGCTACTGCTCGCCGATGAGATCACGACCGCGCTCGACGTCACCACGCAGGAAGAGGTCATGGCCGTGATCGGCGATCTGCGGCGGCACCGCGATCTCTCGCTGCTGTTCATCACGCACGACCTGGCGCTCGCCGGCGCCGTGTGCGACCGCGTGGTGGTCATGAAGCAGGGCCGCACTATCGAGACCCTGCAGGCCGCGACCATGCGAGAGGATGCGACGGCCGAGTACACCCGCATCCTGATGTCGGCGTCGCTCGACACCGCGGCGCCGACGGTCGATGTCCTCGCGACCGTGGCCGATCCGGCGGACGAGATCGTGCTGCAGGTTCAGGACCTGCACAAGTCGTTCCGGGTCCGGGCGGCGCACGGTGCCGGGCACGAGGTCCTCACCGCTGTCGACGGGGTGGGCTTCGCGCTCGCGGCAGGCGGATCGCTCGGCATCGTCGGGGAATCCGGCTCGGGGAAGTCCACCACGGCCCGCATCATCTGCGGGCTGGAGCGTGCCGACGCCGGCACCGTGCAGGTCGAGGGCGGCGACTGGAGCACACCGGCGCGCTCCGACGCCGAGCGGCGCGCCCGAGCGAAGACCGTGCAGATGGTGTTCCAGGATCCCTATCAGTCGCTCGACCGTCGGCAGTCCGTTCGGCAGTGCCTCACCGAGGCGGTGCGCGTGCATCGCCGCTCCGACAGCCGCGACGACGTAGACGACCGCGTGATGGCGCTCATGCACGCCGTGCGCCTCGACCTCGACCTGCTCGACGCGCGCCCGCGTTCGCTCTCGGGCGGACAACGGCAGCGCGTCGCCATCGCCCGCGCTCTCGCGGCCGAGCCCCGCATCCTGGTGCTCGATGAGGCGGTGTCCGCGCTCGATGTGACCACTCAGGTCGAGATCCTCGCGCTGCTCGAGCACATTCGCCGAGACACCGGCGTGGCTCTGCTCATGATCACCCATGACCTCACCGTGGTCCGGCGTCTGTGCGACGAGGTCGTGGTGATGCGCGACGGTCGCATCGAGGAGCACGGCCAGACGAGCGCCGTACTCGACGACCCGCAGGCGGAGTACACCCGCGTGCTGCTGGATTCGATCCCCCGCGCGGGGTGGGTGCCGCAGCGCCGCATCCCCGCACGCACCACGCCGATCCCTACGATCGGACGAGACAGACGCACTCTGAGGAGCTGGCTATGACCGAATCCGAGCTGATGACACCCGCGTTGGAGTACTGCTTCGAGTTGCAGGTCGATGTGGCGCCTCCGCGCCGGATCGGTCGGGGCGAGGGCGGGCAACTGCATCTCACCGCGATCACCGGGGGTCGGGTGACCGGGCCGCGTGCCGAGGGCGTCGTCCTCCCGGGCGGCGGTGACTGGTGGGTCGATCACGGCGTGACCACACAGCTCGACGCGAGGTACCTGATCGAGATCGACGGCCACGTGGTAGACGTCGTCAATCGCGGGTACTGGCGGGCGAACGCTGCAGCGATCGAGTCCTTCGAGGGCGGTGAGACGCCCCGCGAGGAGGACCTCTACTACCGGACCGCGTTCGTCTTCCAGACGGATGCCGCCGAGCTGCGCTGGCTCGCCGAGTCGCAGTTCATCGGCTACGCCCGCCCCGGCGACGACCAGGTCGTGATCCGCGTGTTCCGGGTCGTGTGAGCCCGGCGCGAAGACGATGACCTCGATGATCCCGACCACCCCACAGCACCCCGGCGCCCCCGCCGCAGAACGAGGAGTACGGCCATGACTTCCCTTCCCACAGCCGACATGTGCATCGTCGGCGGCCACGTGTTCGACGGCCGCATCTCCACGGCCGACACAGCAGTGGCGCTCCGCGGCGAGCGCATCCTCGCGATCGGCACCGACGCCGCCGTCCGCGCTCTCGCCGGACCCGAGACGCGCATCGTGGACGCAGCCGGCGGCGGCATCCTCCCCGGCTTCGTCGACGCGCACATCCATGCCGCGTTCGCCGGAGTCGAGCGACTCAGCTGCGACCTGAGCGGGGCCACGTCGGTCGACGAGACCCTGGCGCTGATCGCTCGGGCCGACACCGACACGGCGTCCGACGGCGGCCCCGAATGGATCACCGGCGGCGGGTGGAGCCACGAGCTGTTCCCGCATCCGACGCGGCAGATGCTCGATGCCATCGTCGCCGATCGTCCGGTCGCAGTGAGCGACGCCGGTCATCACACCCTGTGGGTCAACTCCCGCGCGCTGGAGATCGCCGGCGTCGACCGCGACACTCCGAACCCGCCGAACGGACACATCCACCGTGACGAGCAGGGGGAGCCGACCGGCTACCTCAACGAGACGGCGGCCGAGCTGGTCGGCCGGGTGATCCCGCCGTCGACGGACGCCGACATCGCTGCCGGGCTGCTGAACGCACAGGACTTCCTGTGGACGCTCGGGGTGACCGGATGGCACGAGGCGATCCTCGGCGAGTACAACGGCAAGGCCGACTGCACGGGTGCCTACCTGGCCACGATCGCCGACGGCACGCTGCGCAGCCGCACCTCCGGCGCCCTCTGGGTTCCGGCGGGAACGACGGCCGACCAGGTGCCGGACCTCGTCGAGCGCTTCGTGGGGCTCCGTGCGGCGAATGCCGCCGCGGGCTTCGACACGTCGACGGTGAAGGCGATGGTCGACGGCGTGCCGCACGGTGAGACCGCGGCGCTGCTCGAGCCGTACTGCAGCCACGCCGGAAGCGGCGAGCTGCACATCGACGCCGAAGCCCTGCACGCTCTCGTCGTGTCGCTCGACGCGGTCGGCTTCGCCCTGCACCTGCACATCATGGGCGATCGCGGCATACGCGTCGCGCTGGCGGCGGTCGAGGCCGCTCGCCGCGCCAACGGCCCGGGCCAGCGCCATCACTTCGCGCACCTGTCGATGGTGCATCCCGACGACGCACGCCGCTTCGGCCCCCTCGGCATCACGGCGAACATCCAGGGGCTGTGGGCGTCGGTGGACCCCGCGGTCGTGCCCATGATCGGAGAAGAGCGGATGAGAGCGGGGTACCCCTTCCGGGCCATCGTCGACAGCGGCGCCCAGATCGCGATGGGGTCGGACTGGCCGGTCTCGCCCGCCGATCCGTGGCTCGCGATCCACGTCGCCGTGAATCGCACGTTGCCCGGTCCCGACGGCAGGCCGAGCGAACCCCTCGACGCCTCGCAGCGTCTGACCCTGACCGAGGCACTCGCGGCGTACACGAGCGGCTCGTCAGAGCTGGTGCTGGGCGATGGCGGGATGCTGCGCGTCGGCGCCCGGGCCGATGTCGTCGTGTCGACGGTCGATCCGTTCGCCGTTCCGACCGAGGCGCTGATCAGCGTCGGGACCGCCGTCACGATCGTCGCCGGTCAGATCGTGCACACCGCGGGCTGAACCGCGCACACCCCTTCACCCAGCAGCCCTTCGGGGCGGAGATCAGGAGAGATCGATGAAGATCATCATCGTCGGCGCAGGCATCGGCGGGCTCGCGGCCGCGGTCAGCCTGCACGAGGCAGGACTGCACGATGTCGTCGTGTATGAGCGCAGTACCGCGATCCGCGGGCTCGGAGTGGGCATCAACCTGCTCCCCCACGCGCTGCGCGAGCTGACGGAACTCGGCGTGGCCGACCGCATCGCCGAGCTCGGAGTCGAGCCGCGCACGCTCGCGTACTACAACAGGCACGGTCAGCCGGTCTGGCGCGAGCCGCGCGGGATCGCCGCCGGCTACCGCTGGCCCCAGCTGTCGGTGCACCGCGGGCGGCTGCAGCTCGCCCTGCGCGACCTCGCCGAAGAACGTCTGGCCGAACCGATCAGACTCGACTACCGGCTCATCGACATCACCTCAAACCCGGACGGCACCGAGACAGCGCGTTTCGCCACGAGCAGTGGCACGGTCGACGACACGGCCGACGTGATCATCGGTGCCGACGGCATCCATTCCGCCCTCCGCGCCCTGCGCTACCCCGCCGAAGGCGCACCGCCCTGGGGCGGTCTCACGCTGTGGCGCGGCGTGACCCGCATTCCCGCGTTTCTCGACGGACGCACCATGATCATGGCCGGAGACGCCGAGCAGAAGTTCGTCGCCTACCCGCTCGGCGACGCCGATGCAGACGGGCGGATGCCGGTGAACTTCATCGCCGAACGCCGGGTCGGTGGCACCGGGGACGCCGACTGGAACCGCGCCGTGGACCCCGCGCCGATCGCCGAACTGTTCCGTGACTGGCGATTCGACTGGCTCGACGTCCCGGCCGCGATCGCCGCGGCCGACGAGATCCTCGAGTACCCGATGGTCGACCGAGACCCGCTGCCGCAGTGGACGTTCGGGTGCACCACGCTGCTCGGCGACGCCGCGCACGCGATGTATCCCAACGGATCGAACGGCGGCTCGCAGGCGATCCTCGACGCCCGAACCCTCGCTTTCCACTTGGCCGCCGCGCAGGCGGACGGCGGTGACAGCGCCTCGATCGACCGGGCCCTCGCCCGGTACGAGGAGGCCCGGCGACCGGCGATGACCGCGTTGCTCGCCAGCACCCGCGCGACCGGACCCGAGCGCGTCATGCAGCTCGCCCACGAGCGCGCCCCCGAAGGGTTCGACGACATCGACGCGGTGATCCCGTACGCCGAACGCGAGCAGATCGCCACCGGCTACAAGACCGCCGCCGGTTTCCTGCCCGCCGTCCTCAACGAGCGCCCGTCGCTCACGCCCGCCCGATGAGTGCGCCGGGCGGCGGCCCCCACGACGCGCTTCCCGCGCCCGCTCTCACCCCTGCGTTCGACGTCAGCGTCGACCTCGCGCCGCTCGAAGACCACTCCGGAACCAGCGCGGGGCACCGCCGGGTGGTGCCGATCCTCGGCGGACGCATCACCGGAGATATCGAGGCGGAGATCCTTCCCGGGGGCGCCGACTGGCAGATCGTGCGCCCCGACGGCACGATCGAGATCGACAGTCGCTACTCCGCCCGCACCACGGGCGGCACGCTCCTGTTGCTGCATGCGAAGGGCCTGCGCACCGGAGAGCCCGATGTACTCGAGCGCCTGCGCCGCGGCGACGACGTCGACCCGCGCGAGTACTACTTCCGCACGACCGTCGCCGTCGAGACCGCCGCCCCTGCGCTCGCCGATCTGCAGCGGAGCCTGTTCGTGGCGGCCGCCCGACGTCAGGCGAACACGGTGCTGTACCGGGCGTATCGGGTGGCGTGAGGCGCCGCGTCACTCCGCGCGCGAGACCTCGGCGTGCGGCATCCGCTGCTGCATGACGCGGATCGCCTCCGGGTTGTCGTCGACGAGCACGGCGTCGCGACCCAGGGCGGATGCCACGGCGCCGGTCGTGCCGCTGCCGGCGAAGAGGTCGAGTACCCGATCACCCGGGCGGCTCGAAGCGCGCACGATGCGCCGCAGGATGCCCTCGGGCTTCTGCGTCGGGTACCCGGTCTTCTCACGCCCGGTCGTCGGCACGATCGTGTGCCACCAGACGTCGGTCGGCAGCTTGCCGCGCGCGGCCTTCTCGGCCGTGACCAGGCCGGGCGCCATGTACGGCTCGCGGTCGACGGCCTCGGAGTCGAAGAAGTACGCGCGCGGATTCTTCACGTAGACCAGGATCGTGTCGTGCTTGGTGGGCCAGCGGCTGCGCGACTTGGCGCCGTAGTCGTAGGCCCAGATGAGCTCGTTGAGGAACGAGTCGCGCCCGAACACGGCGTCGAGCATGACCTTGGCGTAGTGCGCCTCGCGGTAGTCCAGGTGCAGGTACAGGGTGCCGTCGTCGGCGAGCAGCCGCCAGGCCTCCTCCAACCGGGGCATCAGGAACGTGCCGTAGTCGTCGAAGCGGTCGTCGTACGCCCGCAGCATGCCGCGCACGCGCTCATACCGGTGCCCGTGGAAGCCGTGTCGCACCTCGGTCTGCGGCGCGGGCTCGCCGGTGGTGCGTTCAGTACTCAGCAGATCTGACGCCGTTTCGGCGCCTGAGGCGTCATCCGCCCCCGGCTCGCCCGATTCCTGCTGAGTTGTGAACGACCGACGCGCGGTCACGACCTGCCGTTCCTGCGTCCGACCGGTGTTGAACGGCGGGTCGAGGTACACCAGCGCGAACGACGCCGACGGCAGGCTGGTGGCGACGGCGAGATTGTCGCCCTCGATGATCGAGACGGCCCCGACCGCGGCCGGAGTCGGCGCCTCGGCCGCCGCTCCTGTCGCCGCGTCCGATCCCGTCGATGCGACGGTCACGGCACCCGATGCAGCCATGCGTCGGTCGCGAACTTCGACTCGACGAGGGCTTCGGCCTCCGCATACTCGTCTGCCGAGATCTCACCGGTCTCGGCGGCCGTCAGCGAGCGGAACGTCGCGATGAAGCGCTCGATGATCTCGTCGCGCGTGAGGCCGGTCTGGCTGCGCAGCGGATCGACGCGCTTGGCGGCCGAGGTCGTGCCCTTGTCGCTGAGCTTCTCGCGGCCGATGCGCAGCACCTCGGTCATGACCTGTCCGTCGAGGTCGTACGACAGCGACGCGTGGTGCAGCACTCCGCCGTTGGCGAGGCGCTTCTGCGCGGCGCCGCCGATCTTTCCCGAGGGGCTCGCGATGTCGTTGAGCGGCTGGTAGATCGCGTCGATGCCGAGCGAGCGCAGCGCCTGAAGCACCCAGTCGTCGAGGAACGCGTACGAGTCGGCGAACGTCATGCCGCCGACGAGCGACGCCGGAACGTAGAGGGAGTACGTGATGATCTGTCCGGCGGGGATGAGCATCGCGCCACCGCCCGAAATCCGCCGCACCACGTCGAACCCGTGGCGGGCGGCGCCCTCGGGATCGACCTCGTTGCGGTACGACTGGAACGAGCCGATCACGACGGCCGATCCGTCCCACTCCCAGATGCGCAGCGTGGGGCGGCGGCGCCCCTCACCGACACGCGAGGTGAGCACCTCGTCGAGAGCGAGGTTCATCTGCGGAGACACAGCCTTGTCGTGCACGACCTCCCAGTCGAAGTCGCGCCAGCCGGGGGCGGTCACGAGTGCGCGGCGCACCGTGGTGCCGACCGACTCGGGCGTGAAGCCGAGCAGCTGCGCCCCCTCGGGCAGCGCACTGCGGACCGCGGCGGCGATGCCCGTGGCATCCGTTTCGACCGGCAACCCGTTCACGGCGTCGTTGATCGCGTCGAGCGCCGTATCGGGTTCGAGGAAGAAGTCTCCCGCCAGTCGGAATCGCGCGATCCGTCCGTCTTCGACATCGAGGTCGACGACGACGAGCTTTCCCCCTGGGACCTTGAATTCTCCGTGCACGGATCCAGCTTAAGCCGCGCCCCGCCGACCGGCACGGCGAACGGCCGTCATCGTCCGAGCACGACCGCCCGCTCGCCCGCCCTGATCGGCGCCGAGATGCGGTTCTCCGTCGGCGGCAGCGGGCAGATGAACTGATCCGAGAACGCGCACGGCGGCAGGTACGCGCGGTTGAAGTCGACCACCGCGGTGCCGTCATCCGTCGGCTCGTCGATGGGCAGGAAGCGAAAGCGATACGTCTCCTGCCCGTTCGTCCCGTCGCCGAACACGGCGCTCAACCCGCCCTGCGCGCCGCGCGTGACCGCCAGCCGCAGCTCCTTCCCCCACAACGTGAAGCGCAGCCGTCCGGCGATGGGCGAGTCGTGCGCACGCCCGTCGACCGCGGTGAACGTGATCCGTTCGTCCGGGGTCTGCTCGAACACCGCGGGCAGCCGCCATGCCTCGTCCGGACGATAGGCGTCGATCCCACTGAAGCGCTCGCGCTGCGGCCGGCCGGGGTTGAACACCCGCAGCGCCACCAGCTCGTCGCGCGGAAAGACGCGCAGCTCCCGCCGCCCGAGCCGCAGGGTGTCGGCGCCGTGCAGCGCGACGCTCGCCCCCTCGACCCCGAGCTCGGTGCCGCGGATGCCGCCGTCATCCGTCCGCGCCCAGAGTCCGGGAATGCCGTCGACCGCGGAGGGCAGCGTGATCAGCCAGTTCGTCGACTCGAGCGATGCCGGACCGTACTCGGCCCCCGCGTAGCGCTCCCGTGACGCGTGCCAGTCGCGCCAGTCGTCCTCGAAACCCATGGTGTGAATTTATGACCGGCGACGCGCAGGCCGACCCCCGCGCGTCATACGTCTTCACCCCGCGTCACACCGCGTCATATCGGGTGGTCGGCGGCGTCGCAGGGGTCACACATGGCCGCTATACGCGAGCAGATGCGACCACTCGCGTCCCCTCCCGCCGGCACGGCAGCGCCACACCAGCCCGGGGAAGCGAGCCCTCAGCGCGCCGGGAACCGCGCGTCGAGCCAGGCGAGCACGTCGGCGCGCACCTCGTCCTGCTGCAGCTCGTTGAAGATCTCGTGACGCGCATCGGGGTAGACCAGCGTCGTGATGTCGCTGAGCTCCGAGCGCGTGCGGTACTCCTCGGCCAGCTTGTGCACGCTGCGGGGTCCGCCGACGGAGTCGTCGCGGCCGACCATCAGCAGCATCGGCAGGTCGGTGCCGGCACGCTTCGCACGCAGGTTCTTGCGCGGACGCCCGTAGAGCTTGGCGGCCTCGACGGGACCGAACAGCTTCAGCAGCGGCTCGTTCGTGGTGAGCGGGTCGTCGCCGAACTGCTCCCCGATCGCCGCGTCGCGGCTGAGCCACTCGTACCCGGTCGCGTCAGGTCCCGCCCATCGCGCGTTCAGCGGCGCGGAGTTGAGCGAGCCCGGCATCCGCAGCGCCGTGCCCGAGAGGATGACGGCATCCCAGGCGTCGGGATGGTCGTTCACGAGCATCTGCGCGAGGAACGATCCCCACGAGTGTCCGAGCAGCACGAGCGGCAGGTCGCGGTGCTCCTCGCGGATGAACCCGGTGAGCTGCCAGATCGCGTCGACGGTCGCGCGCATGCCGCCCTTGCCGAGGCGTCCGAGCCGCTCCGGTCCGCCGTGCTGCAGGATGCCGGTGCGGCCGTGTCCGCGATGGTCGTCGGCGTACACGTGGAAGCCGGCGTTGACCAGCGCCACGATCAGCGCCCCGTAGCGGCCGGCGTGCTCGCCGACCCCATGCAGCAGCTGCACCACGCCGCGGGGAGTGCCCACTGCCGGATGCACGTCGTAGACGATGGTGATGCCGTGAGCATCCGTGAAATCGCGCGTGTCGGTCACGCTGCGAGCCTACCGACGACGACGCTCAGCGGCCCAGTGCCGCGCACACCGCGCGCGCCGTCGCGAGGTCGGTCACCTCGTAGCCGCCCACTCCGTCGGCCGCCGACCCCATCTTCACGCCGCTCTGCGCGAGCACGGTGCGCTTGGCCGAGAAGTGCAGCGCGTCGATGCCGATCGCGGCGAGCGCGGGGGCGCTCGCTGCATCCACTCCGCTCCCCGCCATGATCTCGACCGCGCCGTCGGCAGCGGCGATCAGGGCGCGCAGCGTGTCGATGCCGTCGATCGCGACCGAGGCGCCCCCGGAGGTCAGCACCCGCTGCAGTCCGAGCTCGCGCGCCGCGGCGAGCGTGGCGAGGGGGTCGGCCGTCACGTCGATCGCGCGGTGCAGGGTGATGGATGCCGCGGGCGAGGCGTCGAGCGCCGCATCGCGCAACCGGGTCATCGCGTCGACGTCGAGGCGTCCGTCCGCGTCGAGGGCGCCGATGACGACACCGGCCGCGCCGGCCTCAATCGCCCGGCGGATGTCGCGCGCCGTGACGGCGATCTCGTCGTCGTCGTAGTGGAAGTCGCCCGCGCGGGGGCGCACGAGCACGTGCACATCCGGCCCGCCCCCGAGCGCTGCAGCAACCTCGATCGCGATCTCGAGCGTGGCGAGTGAGGGCGTCAGCCCACCCAGTGCGAGGGCGGAGGCGAGTTCGACGCGGGCGGCACCGACGGCGGCGGCGACGCGCACTCCGGCAGCATCCTGGACGGCGAGTTCGAGAGCGAGGGGTGCGGTCACCCGTCCATTCTGCCTTCCCTCCGATGGAAAGGTTAGATAGACTATCTAATCAATGACTGCGACCGAAGACTCCCTCACGCTAACCGCCACGGAACTGCGCATGGCCACGTTCCGCCTGGCCCGCCGCCTGCGCCATGTGCGCGTGACCGACGCGATGAGCGATGCGCAGCTCGCGGTCCTCGGCACGCTGCGCATGCACGGCCGCCGCACGATCTCCGCCCTCGCCGAGCACGAGCGCGTCACGGCACCGTCGATGACCAGCACCGTCAACGGGCTCGAGGAGCAGGGGTACGTCGCACGCACCCCCGACGAGGACGACCGTCGACGCGTGCAGGTCGACATCACCGAAGCCGGTGTCGAGATCGTGGTCGAGACCATCCTGCGCCGCGACGCACTGCTGGCCGACATGCTCCGCGAACTCGACTACACCGACGAAGAGCTCGAGACGCTCCGCGCCGCCAGCGCTCTGATGCGACGGGTGACCGACCGATGAGCTCCATGTTCCGTTCGTTCGCGAACATCAACTACCGCATCTGGTTCGCCGGCGCCCTCGTCTCGAACGTCGGCGGATGGATGCAGGCCACGGCACAGGACTGGGTGGTCCTGACCGAGCTGACCGACAACGACGCCACCGCGATGGGCGTCACGATGGCACTGCAGTTCGGCCCTCCCCTGGTGCTCGTGAGCCTGACCGGACTCGTCGCCGACCGCTTCGACCGACGGCACATCCTCATGCTGACGCAGTCGGCACTGCTCGGCCTCGCGATCGCCGTCGGCGTGCTGCTGCTGAACGGGCTGATGACCCTGCCGATGATGTTCGCGTTCGCACTCGGCTTCGGCATCGTGAACGCCTTCGACGCCCCCGCGCGCCAGGCCTTCGTGTCCGACATGGTCTCGTCGGGAGACACCTCGAACGCGGTGGCGCTGAACTCGGCATCCTTCAACCTCGCGCGCATGATCGGGCCCGCGGTCGGTGGCCTGTTGATCGTGGCGATCGGGTCGGGATGGGTGTTCATCGTGAACGCCGCGACCTTCCTCGCGATGATCCTCGCTTTGCTGATGCTGCATCGCGAGCTGCTCGCGCCACGGCTGAAGAACCGCAGCCGCGGCGGTCTGGCCGCCGGATTCCGGTACGTGTGGGGGCGAAGCGACCTGCGCGTGGTGTTCGTGACGGTGTTCCTCATCGGAGCGTTCGGTATGAACTTCCCCATCTTCGCCTCGACCATGGCGCTGGAGTTCGGCGCGGGCGCCGACGGCTACGGCGTGCTGAGCTCGATCCTGGCGATCGGGTCGCTCGTCGGCGCCCTGCTCGCCGCCCGTCGGGAACGGGCCCGGGTGCGCGTGGTGATCTTCGCGGCCGGAGGCTTCGGCGTCGCCGCGTTCGTGTCGTCGATGATGCCGAGTTACGCGTCGTACGCCGTGACGCTGATGTTCACCGGGTTCATGATCGTGACACTGCTGACCACCGCGAACGGCTACGTGCAGATCACCACCGACCCGGCGCTACGCGGGCGCGTGCTCGCGCTGTACATGGCCGTCATCATGGGGTCGACGCCGGTCGGCGCCCCGATCGCGGGGTGGGTGGCCGACGCCTTCGGACCGCGGGCGGCGATCATGCTCGGCGGCACCGCCGGATTCGTGGCCTGCGCGATCGGCCTGATCTGGGTGTTCACGTCGGGGCGCGTGCATCGCCGCGAGGACCGACGGTTCCTGCTGACGCTCGACGAGACGCGGCCGCTGAGCATCATCGACGAGGTCGAGCCGGTCGAGTTCAGCGACGAGGCCGCCGTGACCACGCCGATCCGTTCCGCGAAGCCGAAGGACTGGCCGAAGGACTGAGACGCCGGTCGCCTGACGCGCCGTCGATCTGACGCGAGGGCGTCGTCGATATACCGTTGATGGATGAGCGCTTCCGAGAACACCGCATCGCCGTCGGATGCCGCGGTCGGCGTCGATGACACGACCGAGAGCCCCCGTCGCGCGCTGCCCGCCGTTCAGCGCTGGGTCTTCTGGCCCGCGACCGCCATCATCATCGTGTTCGTCGGCTTCACGCTCGCTGCCCCGCACCTGGCGGAGCAGATGTTCGGTGCGATCCAGAGCACGATCGTTAACGCCTTCAACTGGTACTACGTGCTCATCGCCGCGGTGTTCGTGGCGTTCAGCCTGTTCCTCGGCTTCAGCCGCTTCGGCGACATCAAGCTCGGCAAGGATGACGACGAGCCCGAGTTCTCCCTCATGTCGTGGTTCTCGCTGCTGTTCGCCGCCGGTATGGGCATCGGCCTGGTGTTCTACGGCGTCAGCGAGCCGCTCAGCCACTTCGTCTCACCGCGCCCTGGCGTGACGGGCACTCCCGAGCAGCTGGCCCAGGCCGCGCTCGGACAGACCTACCTGCACTGGGGAGTGCACGCCTGGTCGATCTACGTCGTGATCGGCCTCGCGCTCGCCTACGCCATCCACCGCCGGGGGCGTCCGATCTCGATCCGCTGGACGCTCGAGCCGCTGCTGGGCAAGCGTGTCGTCGAGGGCGGATGGGGTCACGCGATCGACGTGATCGCGTTGGTCGGTACGCTTTTCGGCGTCGCGACCTCGCTCGGCCTCGGCGTCATCCAGATCAGCGCCGGACTCAGCTCCGCGGGCCTGGCGAAGCCCGACCAGACGACGCAGGTCATCATCATCCTGGTCATCTCGGTGTTCGTGCTGATGTCGGTGCTCTCCGGCGTCACGAAGGGCATGAAGTGGCTCTCGAACGCGAACCTCGTGATGGCGGGGCTCCTCGTGCTGTACCTGCTGGTGATGGGCCCGACCGAGTTCCTGCTGCGCGACTTCGTGCAGTCGATCGGCTACTACGTGCAGAACTTCGTGGGCCTGTCGTTCAACGTGAGCGCCTTCCAGGGCGCCGCCGGCGAGGAATGGCAGTCGCAGTGGACCTCGTTCTACTGGGGCTGGTGGATCTCGTGGGCGCCGTTCGTCGGCATCTTCATCGCCCGCATCTCGAAGGGCCGCACCGTGCGTCAGTTCGTGGCCGGTGTCATCCTGGTGCCGACACTGCTCGGCATCCTGTGGTTCGCCGTGCTCGGCGGCTCTGCCCTCGCGCTCGAACTGCAGAACCCCGGCACCCTCACCGACGACGGCTCGGTCGACCTGCAGGGCGCCCTGTTCGAACTGCTTGCGCAGGTTCCCGGCTCGCTGATCGTGACCCTCGGTGCGGTGCTGCTCATCGCGATCTTCTTCATCACCTCGGCCGACTCGGGTGCGCTCGTCATGGGCATGATCGCCTCGGGCGGCCAGCAGGACCCGAAGCGCTGGATCCGCACGTTCTTCGTCGTCGTCACTGCCGCGCTCGCGATCGCGCTGCTGCTGGCGGGCGGACTCACCGCGCTGCAGACCGCCGCGATCACGATCGCCCTGCCGTTCAGCGTCGTGCTGCTGCTGATCTGCTGGTCGACGTTCTTCGCCTTCACGCGCGAGCGCCGGGCATACGCACGGGCGGAGCGCGCGCAGCTGATCGACAAGATCGGCGACTACTACGGGCTCGAGGTCGAGTCGCGCGACGAGCGCGGCCTGCTCAGCGGCGCACAGCCGCGGTGGGTGCGGTCGCTGCAGAAGCGTCTGGGGTTGCCCGTCGCACCGGCGATGACCGCGTCGACGGCGTCCGACACCGAGGCCCCGGCATCCGTCGACGGCCCGCCGGTGCCGGATGACAGCACGGCCACTAGCAGCAGCAGCGAAGCCGACTCCGCGCGCTGACCATCCGCGATTCCCGACCCCGCGCGCGTGTCAAGCCCCTGCGCGCGGGGTGGGGTCGGGGCTACGCTCGCCGCATGGACGAGAACACGACACCCCACCCGCAGGATCCGGCCGAGGGCGCCCCGGGCGTCGGCACCCCCGAGAGCGAGAACGACAGTCAGGGAGGCAGCCAGGGCGGCGCCATCCAGGGCGACAGCTCGCACGGTGACTCTCCGCACGGAGCCATCCAGGGCGACAGCTCCGAGGGCGACGCCACCAACGGCGCCATCCAGGGCGACGCCAGCCGCCCCGACGACAGCCCGACCCCGCTCGGCGGTGACGACACCACCGAGGGCCAGCTGCAGGCCGACAACCCGGCCGAGGAAGACACCCTCAAGCTGCTCGACCCCAACGGCGCCCCGGAGTAGGCACTCCGCACACGTCTCGACGAACCGCCCCGCAGCTCAGTGAGCTGCGGGGCGGTTCTGTCGTCGGGGTCAGGAATGCCTGGAAGAGCGTCCGGGCGGACGAGACCTCGCGATCACGGTGAGAGCCACGACGAGAGCCCCGATGATGAGGATCAGTGCCGCGATCCAGAAGACCCAGGCGACGCTCGAGAACACCGGCAGATTGGCCACGACGGGAAGCGCGACGGCGACGAGGACCGTGGCCACGACGACCGCACGCGCTCGCGCGCTGCCTCGAATTCCTTGAGTTGTCATGAGACCATCGCCTTCGTTCGATCTGTTCGTCGGGGAGAACTGGAGTGTCCCCCGGGCATTGTACGACTGGCGACAAGCCCGAATCCAGGTCGATCTCACCGGCGCGGCTCCTCCTGTGAGGCGCATTCGCGCCCCAGCGTTGTGAGCCCCGAACGCATTCCGGGATATCGACACAGGCCACTCCGACGCCCCTATTGTTGCGCTCAGTACAGGAACCTTCGCTTCGTTCCGGAAGCGGGGCCTGAAGTGAGGAGCCCTGATGAGTGCCGCGTCCCTTCCCTCTCGACCATCGGCCCGACGGATGTCGGTGGTGGTCGTCACGCTGAGTCTGCTCCTCTCCCTGATCACGCCCGTGTCGGCGCACGCCGCTCCCGTTGCACTCGACTCCACCATCGCGAAAAGCGCCGTCGGAGACCTTCGTCGATTGACGCTCCCCGAGGGAGCGCTCGACCGGCGCACCCCCGAGGCAGCGGAGAAGTTCCAGGTGCGCGCGCGCGTCGTGGCCAAAGGCATCGCCGTCGCCGACCACACGGCTCCGACACCGAAGACGCACCCCGACGATCGCTCCGGAAACACCGCCCTGTCGGATGCGGCGTTCGCGGGGTACGTCACGCAGACGAAGGCCATGCTCGCAGAGATCTCATCGAGCGCGGCGGGCAGGTCGTTCCTGGCCAACCTGGCCGACGTACGGATACCCGGCACAGATCTGGGTTTCGTCGACGTCACCGGGCCCAGCGCGATCGAGTCCGATATCACGGTACTGATCATGCCGACCAGGATCCCGGGCGCTCTCCGGACCGTTCCGCTCTTCCCAGAAGACGCCACGGACGGCACGGCGAGCGTGCTGAGTTTCGACTTCGAGCACGTTGTCGGCATGTGGACGGGCGTCGCCGCCGACGGTTCCGGCGGGCGCCCGATCGCGGTTCCCCGAACCATCGCTTTCGCGCATGAGCTCGTGCACTCGTTGCACAACGCCGCGGGAGCTTTTTCACCGGGTACGGTAGCCACCCCGCTCGACGTGTTCCTGCGCCATCCCGGGGGGACCACACGAAGGACGGTGCGCGTCTCGACGCCACGCGAAGAGCTCTACACGACGGGCACATTTGCGGACCTCTACGCTGCGCACCAGACTCGGCCAGCGAGCGACCGACCCCCGGGATCAGTGCCCAACATCTACGAGAACCCCGCCATGGTGCGCGGAAGGGGCTATGCCGGCATATGCTGCAATCCGCGTCGAGCGCGAGCGAGCGCCGCGACCTGGCGAAGGTGCTCAAAGCGAGGAGTGCCGCGACGACCGCCGCCTTCACTGAGGACGTCGCCGTCCGGAGCCTGGGGTACGTCTCACCCCGTCCGACCTACACCGGGAATGCCATGCACTGGGCGCAGGCTGAGGCCGAGGCCGAGGTGTTCCGCACAGCGGACCCGACCCCACTGGTGCAGGGCACACACCGCGTATGGCTGACCGAGCGAGCCCCCGGCGTCGAATGGTCGCAGGTCACCGCCGCCGACTACGCAGACCCGCTCACGTCGTCGCGCCTGGCTGCGCGCCCCCTGGTCCCCGAGACGCACGCGAGAACGCTGTCTGCCCCGAAGGCATGGACCCACAGCGAAGGCCGGGGCGACGCACCCGACGCACCGGGGACGTCGGGTGGCTCCACGGACCTGTGCCTGCTGTGCAGCATCGACACCCAGACCGCCACCGCCGTGTCGGACGCCGACGCGGCCTCGTATCGGGAGAAGGTCGGGCGTGCAGCGAACGCGTCGTCACTGACCGAGGGCTCCATGGAGGATGTCGTGCGCAGGGCTCTGGAGCACGCGGCGACGGGCGTCGCGGTGGAGGAGCTGGATCTGTCACGCGTGCCCGGCGGCTCCGTGGAGGGCACGATGGAGTCGGCGCCGTTGCGTGAGACGGCGGCCTCGGCGATGCCGGGGATGTCGCGGGTGACCGAGGCGTTCGGCTCCCACGCGGGGAGTCTCGCGAACGCCCCACTGGCGGTGCTGGGACTGGTGGAGGCGTTCCGGAACGACGCGTCCGACGTGCAGAAGGCGGCGGCGGCGCTCGGGGTGGCATCGCTGGCGGTGAGCGAGCTGGGCGGCCCGACGATCGCGTTCCAGGCGCTGGCGCAGCTGCTCTCGGTGGAGCCCGGCGAAGGCAAGATCTACCGGGCGCTCTGGGGTGCGATGTTGGGAGCTGCGGGGCTCGTTTTCCCGCCCGCGGCGGCGGCGACGCTGTCGATCCAGGCGGCGTGGGATGTGGCGTTCGCGCAGGCGGAGCTGAACACGCCGTGGACCGTGGACCAGCAGGTCGCAGCGGCGTATCAGGTGCCGGCGGTGGAGCTGATGCGGAAGATGGCGACGGCGATCGGCCAAGCGCAGGGCCAGGCGACAGCGACAGCGGTGAAGCAGGTGATGTTCCGGTCCGCGTACGCGCAGTCCCGGATCGACATGGCCGCGTTGGCGGCGGGGTACTCCGGTGACGGGGTCGAGCCGCTGTGGGCGGCGCAGGCCAAGGAGCAGATCCAGCAGACGACGCTGACGCAGGTCGCCGAGCTGGAGTCATGGGGATTCGCACAGACGAACGCTCTGTACGCCAAGGCGGTCGCCGAGATCAACGGCGGGCAGACCTACGTCGACTTCCGCAACCGGTGGGTGCACGAGGTCTGGGATTCGAAGCGCGGCGAGGTCGTGAAGAAAGCGCTGATCGCCGGATGCTCGGTGAGCATCGTCGGGTCGGCAGCCTGCATCGCGCTGATCGAGAAGACCCCCGGGTGGAAGTACGTTCCTCCGACCGACACCTCGACACTGGCGAAATCGACATCGATCCCGTTCGATCCGGCCGCGTTCTACGGCCAGTCCCGCCCGTCGGATGCGATGTTCCCCGCCTATCGGAACGTGCTCGAACCGGTGCTGTTCACCAAGAACGACAGCACCGACCCGGCGATGCCGAAGTACAACACCACCACCAGCGGGTACAGGGTGCCGCGGGTGACGATGGCCGACACCATCGCGAGGCTGCCGGCCACCACGGTGTCTGCTCCATGGCGCATCACGTCACCGGTCGTGTCGAAGACCGGCGCCGTGTCAGAGCAGAAGATCGCCCCGTTCACAGCGATCACGGGCACCGGAGCACCCGGGAAGTACGTCACCATCACCGACGGCGCCGCCACCGCCCGCTGCGTGACCCGCGTCAACGCGGTCGGCATGTGGAGATGCGACAGCGATGCGCTTCCGGCCGCAGTCTCCAGCGCCGACAGCATCCGCACCACGTTCCTGCGTCTGGCCCCGAACGACGCCGACCGGGTTCCGAACGCGACATTCGAGCTGACCACGGCCTCGACCCCGTCCGATCGATACACGTCGACCGGTCAGCACTTCGCCTGGATCGCCGACATGCCTGCGGTTCCGGACCCGCTCGTGCTGACCGCGCTCACCACCACCGGCCGCACCGTGACCGGGAAGGTCGCGCTTGAGTCCGGTGCCCCTGTGGCCGGAGCGCAGGCGCAGATCCTCAGTCTGGACCCCGCGCGCTCCGGTTCGACCGGAACAGGCGAGCCGTTCAGCGAACCGGTCATCACGGCCGCCGACGGAACCTTCACCGTCACGGCGAACCCAGCCGCCCGACAGGGCGCCGCACAGCTGGTCGTCACGAACGGCGACAAGAGGGTCAGCTCCGAGGTCACGCTCGCCGCCGTGCCCGCACCCCCGGCCCCGGTGGCCGACATCACCACGACCGCCGGCAGCCCGATCCAGATCATCGAGGTCACCGCGACCACCATCCGGGGTGTCACGACCACGTCCCATGACGTGAAGATCGACGTTCCCGGCCACCAGGGGCGGTTCGCCGAAGCATCCGCGAACCGCAACACCGGCGAGTTCACACTCACCCTCGCCGAGCCTCTGCCCGCCGGCACGAGCGTGACGCTGACCAGCTACCTGCCGGCCAACCCCACGGAGAACGCGACACGCACCCTCGTGTTCACTCCCCCGCTCACATCGGCCCTGTTCGCCACGCCGAATCGCGCGCTCCCGCGCGGCATCACGATCCACGCGGCGCCACGCACCGTCGTGAACACCGTCACCACCTTCGGCCGGACGAACACCTGCACCACCCGCGCTGACGGGGCCTGCACGATCGACAACATCCAACCGGGCGACACGTTCACCCTCACCGCGCCCGGGCACAGCCGCACGTACACGCTCGCCCCCACGAACGGCACACTCACCGCGCAGTGACCCGGCCCCCGGCCCGAACAACGAATCACCCCGTCGAGGCAGCCTCGACGGGGTGATTCGCGATGTCATGCGTTACGCCGCCAGCACCACGCGCAGCTGCTCGACGGCCCAGTCGAGCTCGGTCGCGCGGATCACGATCGGCGGTGCGATGCGGATCGTCTGGCCGTGCGTGTCCTTGACGAGCACACCGCGAGCGAGAAGCTTCTCGGCGATCTCGCGCCCGGTGCCCTTCGCGGGGTCGATGTCGACGCCCGCCCACAGTCCTGCGATGCGCACGGCGGTGACGCCGTCGCCGATCAGCGGCTCGAGTGCGGCAGAAAGGTGAGCGCCGAGCGCTCGCGCGCGCTCCTGGAACTCGCCGGTCTCGAGCATCTCGACCACACGCAGCCCCACGGCCGCGGCGAGCGGGTTGCCGCCGAACGTCGAGCCGTGCTCGCCCGGGCGGATGACGCCCAGCACGTCCTCGTTGCCGACGACCGCAGAGACGGGAAGGATGCCGCCGCCGAGCGCCTTGCCCAGCAGATAGAGGTCGGGCACGACGCCCTCGCGGTCGCACGCGAACGTCTCACCGACGCGACCGAGGCCGGCCTGGATCTCGTCGGCGATGAACAGCACGCCTCTGTCGTCGCAGATCTCGCGGATGCGGCGCAGGTATCCCTCGGGCGGGATCACCACTCCCGCCTCGCCCTGGATCGGCTCGATCAGCACCGCCGCGGTGTCGTCGGTGATCGCGGCGGCGATCGCCTCGGCGTCACCGTACGGCACCACGTCGAACCCCGGCGTGTACGGACCGAAGTCGTCACGCGCCGAGTCGTCGTCGCTGAAGCTGACGATCGTCGTGGTGCGTCCGTGGAAGTTGCCTGCGGCGACGACGATGCGCGCACGCCCCTCGGCGATGCCCTTGACGCGGTAGCCCCAGGCGCGGGCGACCTTGATGCCGGTCTCGACCGCTTCGGCGCCGGTGTTCATCGGTAGCACGAGGTCTTTGCCCGCGAGCTTCGCGAGCGCGGCGGCGAACGGCTCGAGCCGGTCGCTCTCGAACGCGCGGCTGATGAGCGTCACGCGCCCGAGCTGCTCGGTGAGCGCGGCGACGATGGCCGGATGCCGGTGGCCGAAGTTCACCGCCGAGTACGCCGCGAGCAGGTCGAGGTAGCGCTTGCCCTCGACATCGGTCACCCAGGCACCCTCGCCCCGGGCGATCATGACGGGCAGCGGGTGGTAGTTGTGCGCGACGTGGGTCACTGGGCACCACGCAGTTCGAGCGTGCAGCACTTGATGCCGCCGCCGCCGAGCAGCAGCTCGGAGAGGTCGACCATGATCGGGTTGTAGCCGCGTTCGCGCAGCTGCTTCTCGAAGCCGGTGGCACGCGGCGAGATGACGACGTTGTAGCCGTCGCTCGCCGAGTTCAGCCCGAACACCGAACCGTCGTCATCCGACACCAGGATCGCGTCGGGGAAGCGCTCCTCGAGGATCGCGCGGCTGGCGTCGTCGAAGGCGCCGGGCAGGTAGGCGATGTTCGCGCGCTCGGGGCCGCCGTTGCCGATGCCCTGCACCGGGTCGAGCACCGCGATGGCGGTGTCGAGGTGGTAGAAGCGGGGGTCGACCAGGGTGAGCGAGACGACCTCGCGGCCGAAGACCTCGCCGACCTCGCGGTGGCTGTCGCCGGTCGAGCGGAAGCCGGTGCCGGCGAGGATCACGTCGCCGACGAGCAGGAAGTCGCCCTCGCCCTCGTTGACCTCTTCGGGGATGACGGTGTCGTAGCCGGCCGCGCGGAACCAGTCGGCGAACGCGGGGGCCTCGCCGGCGCGCTGCTCGAACCGGAACTTCGGCACGTACGCGCGTCCGTCGATGAGGAATCCGCCGTTGGCCGTGTAGACCATGTCGGGGTAGTCGGCCAGCGGCTCGATGAGCTCGACCTCGTGACCCAGCTCCACGTAGAGGTCGTGCAGCTTCTGCCACTGCTCCACGGCCCGGGCGGTGTCAGTCGGCTTCGTCGGCTCCATCCACGGGTTGATGGAGTAGTTCACCGTGAAGTGCGACGGGCTGCACATCAGGTAGTGCCGGTGGTGCGCGGTGCGGGTGGGGGTGGCCACGGCGGCCTCAGACGTGGACAGCGTGTTGTCGAAAGACAAGGAGGCTCCTCGGAACGATATGCGGCGGACGCTGTCCAGGGGCCCGGCGGTCCTTCGACCCGCTGCCCGCGAAGGGCACGGGGCGGGGAAGATGCGACTCGGGCACGCCAGACCCCATTGTGTCACCCGCCGCCTGTGCCTCGCCAGGGTGCGAGATCGGCTGTCGAAAACGCAGCCTCAGGCGTCCACGACCACGACCTTGCCGACCGTGTGCCCCGCGGCGATGTGGGCCAGGGCGGCGGATGCCTCGGCGAAGGCGAACTCGCGCTCGATGACCGGCCGGACGGTGCCGGCGGCGGCGAGCGCCAGCAGCTGCGCGAGGATCGCGGGCTTCGGCGCGGCGGCGAGTGGGCGGATGCGCCGCGACGAGCCGATGGAGAGGAACGCGGCCTTCAGCATGCGCGGCACGGGGCCGAGAACGGCCCCGCCGTCACCCGAGATCATGATCACCGCGCCACCGGGGGCGAGCAGACGCTGCAGCGGCCGCAGCGGCAGCCCGCCAACCACGTCGATCACGGCGTCGAAGTGCCCGGCCGGGAGATCGGCCAGCGGGGTCGTCCGGTGATCGTGCACGCGCACGGCGCCGAGCTCCTCGACGAGGGCGCGGTTGCGCTCCCCGCAGGTGGCCCACACCTCGGCTCCACGGAGGGCCGCGAGCTGCACGGTGAAGGTGCCGACTCCGCCCGAGGCGCCGAGCACGAGCACGCGTTGAGCGCGGTCGCCGGGCGCAATGCGGGCGAGGTCGAGCGCCTGCCACGCGGTGCCGCCGGCGATGGGAAGACAGGCTGCCTCGACCACCGAGAGTGCGGGCGGACGTGTCGTGAGCCGGGCGACGGGAGCGACGGCGAAGGGCGCGAGGCCGCCACCACTGGGCAGCTCCACCACGACTTCGTCGCCGACCGCGGCATCCGTCACTCCCGGGCCCAGCGCGACCACGCGTCCGGCGACGTCCATTCCCCGCACCGGCTGCTTCGGCTTGGTGAGCCCGAACACAGGACGCACGAGAAGGGGGTCGCCCAGCATGAGCCGCACGTCGCCGGCGTTCAGCGCGGTGGCATGCACCTGCAGCAGCACCTCTCCCGCACCGGGGATCGGCACCGGAATATCGGCGAGTGCGGTTCCGGCGGCCGGGCCGTAGTGCGCGTTCTGCCAGGCGGTCATGGTCTGTGTCGTCTGCGTGGACATGTCACTGCTCCGGGTAGGTGAAGAGGTCGTCGAGACCCACGCCGAAGGCACGGGCGATCTGGAAGGCGAGTTCGAGCGTGGGCGAGTACTTCTCCTGCTCGATCGCGATGAGCGTCTGTCGCGTCACACCGATGGTGCGGGCGAGTTCGGCCTGCGTGAGACCGGCGGCTTCACGATGCGTGCGGATGCTGTTGGAGACGCGTGTGGGCTTCACCATCAGACGAGCCCCCGCCGGTAGGCGACCGCGCGGGCGATGCTGCCCACCACCGCCGACACCGCGAAGCCGGCGAACATCGTGTGCGCGATCCAGAACACGTCGGCACCCACCGCGCACAGCACGATGACCCCGATCCCGGCGATCACGACGAACGCCTGCTCGACCCGGGATCCCATGCGGCTGATGTCGCGGTCGCGGATGTCGGAGCGCCCGGTCCCCTCGGGATCACGGGTGTGGGCGATCATTCCCCAGACGATGCTGAGGGCGATCGTCACTCCGATGCTGAGACCGATCGTCCACAGCATCAACGGGAACCAGTCGATGTCGGCGACCGGAGTCGATGTCGCCTGCTGCAGGATGATCACCGCGTAGATGCTGATCGCGATGATGCTGACGACCAGTCCCGTCCAGACGTTGCGCTCCTCGTAGACCACGACAGCCTCCCGTTGTAAAAGATTCTTGACACTCTGACGGTAGACCCGCCGCACGCGCGTGTCAAGAATTATTTACATACCACCGTCGCCGGACGCGAGAAAGCACCCACCCCGTGCGGGATGGGTGCTCGCTCGCCGTGGGAGCCGGTGGGTCAGTCCGACACCTGCGTGAGGAAGGTGAGCGTCAGCGGCTCCGCGAGCAGCTCCCCAGCCTGCTCGCCGAACGCCAGGTAGTGCGCGGTGCCCTGATGCACGCGCAGCGCCTCCATCGACGTGAACGCCTCGCGCATGACGAACGTCCCCGGCTCGTCCGCCACCTCGAACAGCACATAGTCGAGGTTCCCCTCCTCGGCCCTGGTCGGCTCGATGAGCGGCAGCAGCGCCGTGAGCAGGTCGTATCGCCGCCCCTCCCGTGCGACGAGCGTCGCCAGCGACACGACCACCGGCCCCCGCGCGCTCATGCGGAGGCGCCTGTGACAGCTGCCACGGCAGCGCTCGCGATGACGTGGTCCTGCTCCGCCGAGCCGCCGCCGACCCCCACGGCGCCGATGATCACGCCGTCCGCGTCACGCACGGCCACTCCACCGCCGATGAAGGCGACCGGTGCCGAGATCGCGTGCTCGAACCCGAACAGCGGTCCGCCCGGAGCGGTCGCGCCGGCGAGGTCCGCGGTCGACGCTCCCCGAAGTACAGGGTCGTGCGGGCCTTGCTCAGGCCGCCGTCGATCGCAGCGATCGGCGCTCCGTCCGCACGGGCGACGACCACCGGCTGCACACCGGCGTCCACGATCGTGACGACCACGGCGACGCCGTGCTCGGCGGCGACATCGAGTGCGGCGGCGGCGGCACGCTGGGCGGATTCGAGGGTGATGACAGTCATGGCGTTTCCTTTCTCAGAGACGTCGGTTGCGGCGTCCGACAGATGCAACCGGCCCAGCCATGGCGCCATACCCCACATCGGATGCAACACAAAAGAAGTTTGCATACAGTCGGTGCATGGATGTCACCGAGCGGCAGCTGCGCGCCTTCGTCACCGTCTGCGAAGAGGGATCGATCACCCGAGCTGCGGCTCGCCTCTTCCTGAGCCAGCCCACGCTGTCGCGCCAGCTCGCCGCTCTCGAGCAGGCCGTGGGCACCCCGCTGATCGAGCGATTGCCGCGATCGGTGCGCCCGACCGGTGCCGGGCGCAGCCTGATCGACAGCGCGCGGGCCGTCATCACCGCGCACGAAGATCTCGCCCGCGCCGCGCGGTACGCCACCAGCGGGGCGGTGGGCGAGCTGCGCATCGGCACCCTCTTCTCCCTCAGCCTCGGGGTGCTGCCGGCGTTGCTCTCCTCGTGGCGCGCGCGTCACCCCCTCGCTCAGGCCAGCCTGCACGAGCACCGGCATCAGGAGGATCTCGTCGCCGGCCTGCTCGCCGGGTCGTTCGATCTGGCGATCGGGCCGCTCCCCCACGGATGGACCGGCGGCTGGAACCGCCTGGCCACCGAGGAGTTCGTGGTGGTGCTCGCCGACGGCGCGTCCCTTCCGGGTCTCGCGGCTGACGAACCCGTCGATCTCGCCCTGCTCCGCGACGACGACTGGGTGCATTTCACCCCCGGAAACGGGCTCGGCGACATGCTCGACGCCGCCTGCCTGCGCGCGGGGTTCGTGCCGCGCGCGGCCCTGCGCACCGAGCAGGCACGCGCCGCGGTCGAGTACGCGCTGCACGGCATCGGCCACGCCCTCGTCCCGAGCAACGTCGTGCCCGCCGACGTCCCCACGCATCCGTTGCGCCACCCGGTGGAGCGCGACATCTGCGTGTACTGGCGCGGCGCGAGCGATCCGCTGATGCGCTCGCTGGTCGAGAGCGGCCTGGCGGACCTCAGATCACATCGCTGAACGTGGAGTCGGAGTTGCCGAAGCGGTGCGCGGTGATGCTGATCGACTGCTCGTGCACGAACGGCAGCAGCTCGATGCGTCCGGCAGAAGTGACCTCCCCGGCGTAGACCGCCAGGTCCGGATCCCCGTCGACCGCCACCGCGAGAGCCCGACCGAGCGCCTGCACGGCTGTCGGCGGACCCACCAGACGCACGCGTCCGGCCCGAGCGGCCGGAGCTTCTCCGCCGTCGGACGATGCGGGGCGCGGCTGCATCCGCTCGATCCATTCCTCGTCGCTCTCGAGGAACACCGCGGCATCCAGCTCTCCGAGCGCGTGCCGGACCGCCGCGGGCAGCCCGACGGGTGACGACAGCGTGAACCCGGCCCCCGCCCGCACCGCGGCGATCACGACGCGCAGCAGGTCCTGCAGCGCGGCATCCGCCGTCGCGCGGATCTCGACGGGCAGCGGGCGATAGCGGAACAGGTTGCGCTCGACCTCGAGGCGCGAGACGTCGCGCACCCGCCCGAACTCGCGGTCCCAGGCGATCGCGTCCGAGAGCGCCGACCGCCGCAGCCACTCGAACGACTCGAAGTCGAGCGACGGCTGCGCCGACTCGATCACCGCGGTGATGCGCGAGTCCAGACCGCGCAGGTGCAGCGTGCTCGATGCCGCGCCCCGCGCGTGGGAGCGCCAGGAGCCCAGCCCGATCAGATAGTTCGGTCCGCCGGCCTTCGCTCCCGGTCCGACCGACGAGCGCTTCCATCCGCCGAAGGGCTGGCGCTGCACGATCGCGCCCGTGATGCCTCGGTTGACGTACAGGTTGCCGGCCTGGACCCGATCGAGCCAGAGTTCGAGATCGTCGGGATTCTGCGTGTGCAGACCTGCGGTCAATCCATAGGCGACGGCGTTCTGCAGCTCGATCGCGCGGGCCAGGGTGGGCGCGTGCATCACGCCGAGCACCGGCCCGAAGAACTCCTCGCGATGAAAGCGCGACCCGGGCTGCACGCCCACGCGCACACCGGGCCGCCACAGCCGCCCGCTCGCGTCGTCGGCCGCGACCGCCGGTTCGATGAGCCACCGCTCGTCGCCCTCGAGCTCGGTGAGCGCCCAGGCGAGCTTGCCCTGCGGCTTCTCGATCACCGGCCCCACCTCGGCCAGCGGATCGGTCGGCCAGCCCACGTGCAGCGAGCGCACGGCGTCGCTCAGCTGCCGGGCGAAGCGCTGCGAGCGTCCGACGGGGCCCACCAGGATCGCCAGTGACGCCGCAGAGCACTTCTGCCCCGCGTGCCCGAACGCGCTCTTCACGAGGTCGGCGACGGCGAGGTCGAGGTCTGCCGACGGCATGATCACGATCGCGTTCTTGCCGCTGGTCTCGGCGAGCAGCGGCAGGTCGGGCCGCCAGGACCGGAACAGCGCCGCGGTGTCCCACGAGCCGGTGAGGATGACGCGGTCCACGGCCTCGTGCGCGATGAGCGCCTGCCCGAGCTCGCCCTCCTCGACGTCGACCAGCGCCAGCACGTCGCGGGGCACGCCCGCCTGCCACAGCGCCTCGGCGATCACGGCCGCACACCGGCGTGCCTGCGGGGCGGGCTTGAACACGACTCCCGATCCGGCGGCGAGCGCCGCGAGCACTCCGCCCGCGGGAATCGCGAGGGGGAAGTTCCACGGCGGCGTCACCACGGTCACCCGTGCGGGAACGAAGGCAGCGCCCGCGATCGCGTCGAGTTCGCGCGCCTGGGCCGCGTAGTAGCGCGCGAAGTCGACCGCCTCGCTGACTTCGACGTCGGCTTCGGCGAAGATCTTGCCGGTCTCCGACGCCGCGACCTCGATCAGCTCACCGCGCCGGGACTCGAGTGCGGCCGCCGCGCGCAGCAGTACCTCGGCGCGCTCCGCGGCCGGGCGGGAGCCCCACGCCGATGCCGCGGACTGCACCTCGCGCACCCGCTGCTCGAGGGTGTCGGCGTCGGTGATACGTGCCGCCGCGACGGTGTCGTCGCCCGCGGTCGACCCGTCGATCCGGGCGCGCACGGAGGCCGCCCACTCGCGGTTCGCGGGCAGGGCGGGGTCGCTGTCGACCGCGTTGACGAAGCCGGGGGCACCGCCGGTGCCCGCATCGAGCTCGCGTGCCGAGTACACCGCGGTCTCGAGGAAGGCCTCGCCGACGGTCTCGTCTGCGCCGTCGGACCCGCGCGAGATGCCGAGCACGGTCTTCGTGAGGTCGACCTCTGCCGCGGGGGCGACCGGGATCGGACGCATCGCCTCGTGGGTCGGCGCGAGCCGGTTCTGCGCGCGACGCGGACCCCGCCACAGCGACGTGTCGGTCGATCGGTCCAGCGCCGCGAGGAACCGGTCGCGCTCGCGCACGAACAGCGACTCATCGGCGTCGAGCCGGAACGCGGCGGAGAGGAAGTTGTCAGACGACGCGTTCTCCTCGAGCCGACGCACCAGATAGCTGATCGCCACGTCGAACTCCGCGGGGGCCACGACCGGCACATACAGCAGCACCGGACCGACCTCGCGGGCGACGGCCTGCACCTGCCCCTGCGCCATCCCGAGCAGCATCTCGAACTCGACCGCGTCGCGCACGCCCCGCTCGCCGGCCAGCAGCCACGCGTGCGCGATGCCGAACAGGTTGTGCCCGGCGACGCCGAGCCGCACCGCCGCGGTGTTCTCGGGCTGCAGCGCCCAGTCGAGGCAGCGCAGATAGTTGGCATCGGTGTCGAGCTTCGTGTCGTAGGTCGCCGGGGTCCACCCGTGCATGCGTGCCTCGACGTGCTCCATGGCGAGGTTGGCGCCCTTCACCAGGCGCACCTTGATGGGGGCGCCGCCGTGCGCCACCCGCTCGCGCGCCCAGGCGGTCAGCACCTGCAGAGCCGGCAGCGCGTCGGGCAGGTACGCCTGCAGCACGATGCCGGCGTGCAGCCCGTGCAGGCGCGGGTCCTCGAGCAGGCGCGTGAACACCGCGATCGTGAGGTCGAGGTCGCGGTACTCCTCCATGTCGAGGTTGATGAAGGTCTGACTGTCGGTCTCCCCCACCGTCCCTGCCGCGGTCAGGTACAGCGGAAGCAGCCGCTCGACGACGCGATCGACGACCTCGTCGAAGGCCCACATCGAGATGTGGCTGATGATCGCCGAGACTTTGACCGAGACGTAGTCGACGTCGTCGCGTCGGATCAGATCATGGATGCCGTCGAGCCGACGCCGCGCCTCGGCCTCACCCAGCACGGCCTCGCCCAGCAGATTGAGATTGAGACGAGACCCGGACTCGCGGATCTTCGCGATCGCCGGACCCAGCTTCGCCGGACGCGCGTCGACCACGAGATGCCCGACCATCTCACGCAGCACCCGCCGCGCGATCGGCACGACCGGGGTGGGCAGGATCGGCGCCATCCCTCCGCCCAGACGCACGGCGCCCCGCAGGTACCAGGGGAGGAACTCGGGCACGATCGGGGCGATCCGATGCAGCTGCGATGCCGCGGCGCTGAGGCTCTCGGGACGCATGACCCCGTCGACGAAGCCGAGCGTGAACGGCAGCCCGTTCGCATCCTGCAGCACGTCGGCGAGGCGCCGCGCGGCAGGGTCCACCTCGACCGCGGCGGCCTCGGTCACCCAGCGGCGGGCGAGCGCGACAGCCTGTTCGGCGAGAGGGGCGGATGCCACGGCATCCGTCGGGAATGACGTCGACTCGGCCATGGCCTCAGCCTAGGTCGCGCGCACCCCTCGCGGCCGGAGCCTCGCCCGTGTTTCCGGGGCGGCCGTCAGCTCCAGTCGCTCGGCGCGGACTCGCGCACGGGCGGCAGGGCAGAGGCCGCGGCCCAGTCGTGCACCCAGGCGTCGATCTCGGGCACGCCGTCGGGCTTGCCGACCGCGGCGAACAGCTCTTCATTGCTGACGGTGCCGCCGGTGCGGCGCAGCATCCGTGCCCGCACGATGGCCCGCGCGTAGACCTGGCCTTTCACGACGGCGCGATGCTCGAGGAACAGCGCCTTCTCGTCGTGACCGATGAAGCGCGACTGCACCTCGAACCGCTGCCACAGTTGCAGCGACTTGCGGAAGGTCACCGTCTCGCTCGACACGACCGCGTACCAGCCCTGCGCGTTCATCGCGTCGAACAGCCCGGTGCGGATGAGCAGGTCCCATCGGCCGAGGTCGAACAGCGAGAGGTAGCGGCCGTTGTTCATGTGCCGCAGCACGTCGATGTCGGTCGGCAGGGTGGTCAGTCGGATGCGGCCGACCGCGGTCGGATCGAGGGTCTTGGCCCGCCGCACGCGGAGTCGGGCACGGAGGATCACGAGGAGGGTGCGCCAGATCACGTTCACGAGGATCGATCGTAGCCAGAGGTGTATGAACCGCGAACTTCGTTGTGCGAATCCTCCATCACCTGCGCGGCGTGTGCGCACGGCATCCGCTCGATTTCCGGATCCAGTATGCCGCGCGTAGAGTCGCCGCATGAGCGCCGAAGCCCAGTCTGAAGTCATCGTCCGTCCGGTCCGCGATGTCGATGCGGAAGCCCTCGGTCGCGTGCATGCCCAGTGCTGGCACGAGACCTACGATCACCTGATCAGCAAGGCCGCACTCGAGAAGGTCTCGCCCCGCCGCATGGCGGAGCTGTGGACGCATTGGGCGTCTCAGGGGCCCGACTTCAAGATGAACGCCGCCCTCGTCGACGGCGAGATCGTCGGGTTCGCCGGCTCCGGCCCGGCCCGCGACAAGGATGCCCCCGCGTTCCGCGAGCTGTACTTCATCTACCTGCTCGACGCCTGGCACTCCACCGGCACCGGCCAGAAGCTCTTCGACGCCACGATCGAGAAGGACGAGCCCGTGTACCTCTGGGTCGCCGAGGACAATCCCCGCGCGCACCGCTTCTACACGCGCAACGGCTTCTCGCTCGACGGCGCCACCCACACCGAGCCCTTCCTCGGCGAGACCCTGACCGAAGTCCGCTTCGTCCGCTGACCCGGCGCCGCGCGGCCGCGCCCGGCGCCACGCACCGGCGCCGCGCACCCCTGTGCGCCCCTGCCATCCGCCGATTGCACGGGTTCGCGTCGAGTGCACGGGCTCTTGACGTGAATAGGCCGTGCAGTCGGCGATAGGCCGTGCACTCGACGACCGGATGCCGCGCCGGCGGATGCCGCGCCGGCGGATGCCGCGTCGGCGGATGCCGCGTCAGCGGCTCGACACGCTGCCGAACAGCTTCGCGATCGGGGCGAGCACGAGCGGACGCGCGGCGAACCAGCCGCCCGCCATCACGACCAGCGACGCGATGAACACCCAGAAGCCGGTCCAGGTGACGGCATCCTGCGAGGCGTACATGTGGTTCAGGTTGCGCAGGAATCCGGTCAGCATGACCAGCGCCACGTGCGCGACGATGAACACCACGAAGTAGAGCATCACCGGGAAGTGCAGCGCGCGCGCCCACTCCACCGGGTACGCCTTCGACAGCCGTTCGGCCCTCTTCGGCCACAGCCCCGACATGCGGAATCCGGTCACGACGGCGAGCGGGGCCGCGATGAACACGGTCGCGAAGTAGGCCAGCTGCTGCAGGCTGTTGTAGTTGTTCCAGCCGTTCTCATGCGGCCAGTCGAACGAGACGTATTGCAGCGCGGCCGAGAGCGCGTTCGGGAAGACCTCCCAGCTGGTGGGCACGATCCGCACCCAGTGCCCGGTCACGACGAGCAGCACCACGAAGGCGACGCCGTTCAGGATCCACAGCAGGTCGAGCGCCTGGTGGAACCACAGGGTGAGGCTGATCTTGCCCTTGGAGTTGTTCCGCGGGGTCCAGAACGCGGTCGGCCGCTTCTCGGTGCGCACACGGAGTCCGGAGCGGATGATCAGCACGATCAGGAACGCGTTGAAGAAGTGCTGCCACCCGACCCAGGGGGCGAAGCCGGGGGCGACCTCGATCGGCGACTCGTATTCGCCCGGGAAGGCGGTGAGGAAGTCCTGCATGAACGGCGCGCTCAGCAGCGCGCGGACGAGTGCGACCGCGGCGGCGGCGAGCACACCCAGGGCCGCCGCTCCGAACAGGGTGGCGATGGCCTGCGGCCACGACGGACGCGGTCGAGCGGATGCCGCGACCGACGCGGGCGGCAGGGTACGCGGCGCGCGACCCTGCCACACGGTGGGCGTCCACGGCAGCGGGGTGTCGAGGCTCGGGGCGAGAAGGGCGGGGGTGGATGCCGCGGGGCGCGCGACCTCAGTCGACGGGGTCTCGCCGGGGGTGGCAGCGGGGGCGGTCTGCGCGGCTGCCGGGGTCTCGATCGATGGTGTCGGCGAAGCATCCGACGACACGATCGGACGCGTTCCGGCGGGAGGCCACGGCTCGCCGCCCACCACGCGCGGAAGGCCTCGGCGCACCGCGGACTCGGGCGCATCGGCGACGGGTGACATGGACGCCTGCGGGGCGGGGGACGAGACCGACGCTGCGGGTACGGCGCTCGTCGGATCGAGGCTCAACGTGTCGGCATGCGGCGCCGCGACGCGCCGGGCCTGAGCAGTCGGAGCCTGAGCAGTCGGAGCCTGAGCATTCGGAGCCTGAGCAGTCGGGGCCGACCCCGTGTCGGCGGCCCCCGGCGCGACTGTCGCGGGCGGCCAGGGCTCGCCGCCGACGACGCGCGGCAGACCTCGGCGCAGAACCTGCGATGCCATCCCAGAAGCGGCGACGGACGCCGCAGCCGCACCGACAGGCTCGCTCGCATCCGCCATCGAAGCGGGGATCTCGGATGCTACGGATGCCACGGCATCCGCCTCACCATCCGCCTCGCCGCCCGCGCCCGACACCGCTCGCGGAGCCGGCACCTGCACGGTCGAGAGATCGTCCTCGACAGCGCCGACGACTCCCGCCTCGACCTCTGCCGCGGGCGGCCACGGCTCGCCGCCGGGTACGCGGGGCAGACCCCGCCGCAGCATCCGTGTCGCCATGGCTACTTCTTCCGCGCCTCGAGCGCGGCGATGACCTGCGGGACCACGGTGAACAGGTCGCCGACGATGCCGAAGTCCGCGACGTCGAAGATCGGCGCATCGGCGTCCTTGTTGATGGCGACGATGTTCTTCGCGGTCTGCATGCCGGCGCGATGCTGGATCGCGCCCGAGATGCCGAGCGCGACGTACAGCTGCGGCGACACCGAGACCCCGGTCTGGCCGACCTGATGCGACTGCGGGATGTATCCGGCATCCACCGCGGCGCGCGATGCGCCGACAGCCGCGCCGAGCGCATCGGCGAGCTCTTCGACCAGGACGAACTTCTCCTTCGAGGCGAGCCCGCGACCGCCCGAGACAACCCGCGTCGCACCGCGCAACTCAGGACGCGACGAGGTGACCTCGACCGCCTCGACCTCGCCCGCCGTGGCTGCGACGGCCCCGGAGGGAGCGACCTCGAGCGCCGACACCTCGGGCGACGCGACGGCTTCGGCGCGTGCCTCGACCGCACCCTGGCGCACCGTGATGACGAGCGTGCCGAAGGTGGCGGCCGCGTCGACGAGGTACGAGCCGCCGTAGACCGAGTGGTGGGCGACGACGCCCTCGTCATCACGCGAAACACCGACGACATCGACCGCGAGCGCATTCTTCGTGCGCACGGCGAAGCGCCCGGCGACGTCGCGCCCCACGATCGAGTTCGAGATGAGCACCGCGTCGGGGCGCACACGCTCGTATGCCGCCTGCAGCGCATCGACGATCGGAACCGTGAGCTGTGCGGCGTCGCCGTCGGCGGTCAGCACGATCGCAGCTCCTGCGGCCGCTGCCTGGGCCGCGGCATCCGCCCCGCCTCCGACGATGA
This sequence comes from Microbacterium sp. PI-SA-G, assembly GCF_057215335.1. Taxonomy (NCBI): domain Bacteria; kingdom Bacillati; phylum Actinomycetota; class Actinomycetes; order Micrococcales; family Microbacteriaceae; genus Microbacterium; species Microbacterium sp. PI-SA-G. Next base: position 2,800,851 of record NZ_CM170103.1, on the reverse strand, counting down.
CCGCCACCGGGGATCCGATGCCGGATGCCGCGCCGATGAGCGCGGCAGTGCTGCTGGCGACGTTGCCGGCGGGGTCGACGTCGACGAGGACGAGGATCGGGTTCTCGGACGAGGTCATCTCACACCAGCCTGTTCTGCACGAGGAAATCGACCAGTTGCGCGGCGGCATCGCCCTCGTCCGTGATCTTGACGCCGGCCGCGCGCGCGGGCTTGGCGGCGACCGAGGTCATGATGGTGCGTGGGGCCGCGGCGGGATCGGCCGAGACGCCCAGGTCGGCCAGGCTCACCACCTCGAGCGGCTTCTTCTTGGCGGCCATGATTCCCTTGAAGTTCGGGAACCGTGCGTCGGGCAGGGCCTCGGTGATCGAGATCACGGCGGGGAGCGGAGCCGACACCGGCTGTGCGCCGAAGTCCGCGGCACGGGTTCCCGTGACCGTGTCGGCGCTGATCTCGACCGTCGTCAGCGCGGTCGCCTGCGCGAAGCCGAGGTGCTCGGCGAGCATCGCCGCCATGACGCCGCCCGAGCCGTCGGTCGACAGGTTGCCCGTGATCACCAGATCAGGCGCGCCCCGGCGGATCGCGGCCGCCAGGGTCTCGGCGGTCAGGCCCAGGTCGGCGCCGGCGAGTTCGGCATCGGCGATATGCACCGCCGATGCCGCGCCTATCGCGAGCGCGCGGCGGATCGACGCCGTCGACGTCTCGGGGGCCATCGAGAGGGCCACCACCTCGGTGCCCTCGTTCTTGTCCGCGTGACTCAGCGCGACCTCGAGCGCGCGCTCGGTGATCTCATCGAGCACGAGATCACCCACCGCTCGTTCGGCGAGGCCCGTCTCGAGGTTCAGGGTGCGGTCGCCGTAGGTGTCCGGCACCTCTTTGACCAGGACGAAGATCTTCATCGATTGCTCCTCACGACTGCGTCGATTCTACCCCTGCGGGACTGAGTACCACGTGGTGCGCGACCCAGAATCATCCAGCCTCCGGGCGGGCGCACGCGCGGCGTCATCCTGCCGTGCGCCGCCACGGCTACCGTAGAGACGTGGTCCGACCCCGCCCGCTCCCCGTGGATCCGCTCGCCGAGGCGAAGCGGCAGTGGCTCGCGCACGGATGGACGGATGCCGCGGACGGCATGGCGGTGGTGACCTCGGTGATGCGGGCGCAGCAGCTGCTGCTCGCGCGAGTGGATGCCGCGCTGAAACCCTTCGCGCTCAGCTTCGCCCGCTATGAGATGCTGCGGCTGCTGGCCTTCAGCCGCGCGGGCCGTCTGCCCCTGTCGAGTGCGGTCGCGCGACTGCAGGTGCACGCGACCACCGTCACCAGCACCGCCGAACGACTCGTCCGCGACGGCCTGGTCGTGCGCGAACCCCACCCGCACGACGGACGAGCCGCGATGCTCGCGCTGACCGACGCCGGCCGCGATCTGGTCGAGCGCGCGACGACTGCTCTCAACGCCGACGTGTTCGCCGACCCGGGCGTGAGCCGCGACGATGCGGCCGAGCTCGTCGCGATCGTCGCCCGCCTGCGCAAGGACGCCGGCGACTTCACCGACCCGCGCCCGCACCCCGAGCCGCTCTGACATGGCGACGTTCACGCTCGAGACGCTGATCGCGGCTCCGCCCGAGGCGGTGTTCGCGGCATCCCTCGACCCCGACCTGCATGTGCGCACCATGGCGCAGTACGGCGAGACGATGATCGAGGCGCCCGCGGGCGGGCGTTTCACCGAAGGATCGACCGTCACCTGGCGGGCGCGGCATTTCGGCATCCCGTTCCGACTGCGCACGATGGTGTTCGACATCGACCCGCCGCGCGGGTTCCGCGACCGGCAGATCGCCGGGCCGTTCGGCGCCTTCCTGCACGAGCACGTCATCGAGGAGCATCCACGCGGAACGCTGATGCGCGACACCGTGACCTTCCACTCACCGTTCGGACTGCTCGGTCGGGCCGTCGACGCTCTGTTCCTGCGGGCGTACATGCGGCGGATGATCGCGCAGCGCAACGCCGTGCTCGCTGCAGAACTCGAAGGCCCCGGGCGTACTCTGTCGGCATGAGTGAACTGCGCCTGCATACCGTCCTCTCCGGTCGCGGTCCTGCCGCGGCGATCCTGCTGAGCGACGACCAGGTCGCCGCGCTCGGCGGGGGCAAGGCGTTCCCGGTCGTGGTCACCATCGGCGGGCGCACCGCCCGGCTGCGGCTGGCCCGCATGGGAGGCGAGAACATGATCGGCCTGAGCAAGGCCGCGCGTGCCGAGCTCGCGGTCGAGATCGATCAGGAGGTCGACGCCGTCATCCGCGTGGATGCCGCCGAGCGCACGGTCGAGATCCCACCGGCGCTGGCCGCTGCCCTCGACGCCGACCCCGCCCGACGCGCAACCTTCGACGCCCTGTCGTACACCGTCCGCAAGGAGCACGTACGCAAGGTCGCCGACGCCAAGCAGGATGCGACGCGCGAGCGGCGGATCGCCGCCATCGTCGACTCTCTCGGCGCGTAGCCGTTCACAACTCAGCACGATCGGGCGTTCGGCGGCTCGATCGGGCCGCGGAACCCGTTCCGCGCCCGTTTCTGCTGAATTGTGAACACGTCCTGACCGAGACCGACCGCGGTTCAGCGGTTCTGGAAGTCGGGAGTGCGCTTCTCGCGGAAGGCAGACATGCCCTCCTTCTGATCCGCGGTGTCGAACAGCGCGGCGAACGCCTGCTTCTCATGCGCCAGTCCCTCGGCCAGCGTGGTCTCCATCGCCGCGTCGAGCGCGGCCTTGGCGGCGTAGACCGACGGCAGGGAGCGCGCCGCGATCGTCTCGGCGAGTGCCGTGGCCTCGGTCAGCAGATCGGCGGCCGGCACGACCCGCGAGACGAGTCCCGATCTCTCCGCTTCCTCCGCGCCCATGAAGCGCCCGGAGAGCACGAGTTCCGCGGCCTTGTAGTAGCCGACCGCGCGGATCAGGCGCTGCGTGCCGCCCATGCCGGGGATCACACCGAGGTTGATCTCGGGCTGGCCGAACTTCGCGGTGTCGGCGGCGAGGATGATGTCGCACATCATCGCGAGCTCGCATCCGCCGCCGAGAGCGAACCCCGACACGGCGGCGATCACCGGTGTGCGCACCGCCGCGAACTCGTGCCACACGCCGAAGTGATCGGTCGCGAGCATCTCGGCGCTCGACATCGCCTCCATCTCCTTGATGTCGGCCCCCGCCGCGAACGCCTTCTCGGATCCGGTGACCACGATCGCGCCCACGCCCTCATCGGCGTCGAAGGCCACGGCCGCAGCGGTGACCTCATCGGCGAGCCGACTGTTCAGCGCGTTGAGCGCCTCGGGGCGGTTCAGGGTGATCCAGCCCACGCGCCCGCGCTGCTCGACCAGGATCGTCTCGTACTCGGTCATGCCGTCTCCTTGTTCGTGCGGTGTCCGTGCCGTCGTGAGTCCAGTATCTTCCCCTGCCTCACACGCGGTCGTCGCGGATGTCGGTAATGATGCCGCTGAAGTCGCGCCCGGCCCCGTCGCCCGCGGCGAAGGCGGCATAGATCTGCTGCGCCAGCCGTCCCATCTGCGCGTCGGTCGAGGTCTGCTCGATGGCCTGCAGCGCGAGTCCCAGGTCCTTCGCCATCAGCGCGCCCGCGAATCCCGGCTGATAGTCGCGATTCGCCGGGCTCGTGGGTACCGGCCCCGGCACAGGGCAGTTCGTCGTGATCGCCCAGCACTGACCCGACGCCTGTGACACCACGTCGTACAGTGCCTGATGCTCGAGTCCCAGCCGCTCACCGAGCACGAACGCCTCGGCGACCGCGATCTGCGACACCGCGAGGACCATGTTGTTGCACACCTTCGCCGCCTGGCCGAGTCCCGGCCCGCCGCAGTGCACGATGCGCGCACCCATGACCTCCAGCACCGGCATCGCGGCGGCGACGTCGTCATCCGCCCCGCCGACCATGAACGCCAGCGTGCCCTTCTCGGCACCCACCACCCCGCCCGACACCGGAGCATCGATGTGGCGATGACCGGCGGCGAGCGCGAGCTCGTGGGCCGTCTGCGCCTCGTGGACGGCGATCGTCGACGACTCGATGAACAGAGTGCCCGGTCGGGCGGCGGCCAGCAGCTCGGACCGATAGGCCTCGATCACGTGCTTCCCCGCGGGAAACATCGTGATCACGACCTCGGCATCGGCCACGGCATCTGCCCCGTTCGCCGCGACCGGGATCCCGGCGATGCGCGCCGCCTCGATCGCCGCCGGCACGAGGTCGAAGCCGTGCACCTCATGACCGGCCGCCGCGAGGTTCTTCGCCATGGGGAGTCCCATGTGGCCGAGGCCCAGGAACGCGATGCGGGTCATGACGCGCTCCGCATCGACGTGGATCCCGCCGGCCGCAGCATCTCGCGACCGACGATCAGACGCATGATCTCGTTGGTGCCCTCGAGGATCTGGTGCACGCGCAGGTCACGGACCACGCGTTCGATGCCGTAGTCCTGCAGGTAGCCGTAGCCGCCGTGCAACTGCAGCGCCCGGTTGGCGACGTCGAAGCCGGCATCGGTCGCGAAGCGCTTGGCCATCGCGCAGCGCATGGTGGCGTCGGGGGCGTGCGCATCGACGGCCTCGGCTCCGTCGCGCACCATCAGTCGCGCGGCCTGCAGTTCGGTGCGCATGTCGGCGATCGCGAACAGGATCGACTGCTTCTCGGCCAGTGGCTCACCGAACGCGACCCGCTCGTGCACGTACTGCACGGCCCGATCGAGCGCCCACTGCGCGCCGCCCAGCGAGCAGGCGGCGATGTTCAGACGCCCGCCGTTGAGGGCCGACATCGCGATCGCGAAGCCCTTGCCCTCGTCGCCCAGCAGAGCGGATGCCGGCACCCGCACTCCGTCGAACACCACCTGGCGGGTGGGCTGGGCGTGCCAGCCCATCTTCTTCTCGGGGGCGCCGAAGCTCAGCCCCGCAGCATCCGCCGGAACCAGGAAGGCGCTGATGCCGCGGGCTCCCGCCTCGCCGGTGCGCGCCATCACGACGTACACGGCGGCCTCGCCGGCACCGGAGATGAACTGCTTGACGCCCGTCAGCACGTACTCGTCGCCGTCGCGCACGGCGCTGGTGGCGATGTTCGCGGCATCCGACCCCGCACCCGGTTCGGTGAGGCAGTAGCCGCCGAACTCCGCCATCACGCTCAGGTCGGGCAGCCAGCGCGCGATCTGCCCGTCGGTGCCGTAGCTGTCGATCATCCAGACCACCATGTTGTGGATGGAGATGTACGCGGCGACGGCCGGGTCGCCCTTCGCGAGCTCTTCGAAGATCGCGACCGTGTCGACGCGCGAGAGCGCGGTGCCGCCGGACTCTTCGCGCACGTAGATGCCGCCGAGCCCGAGCTGACCCGCCTTCCCGAGGGATTCGCGCGGGAAGAGGTGCTTCTCGTCGCGTTCGGCGGCGAAGGGCGCGAGCTCGGTGTCGGCGAACTCGCGGACGGCGTCGAGGATCGCCTCGCGCTCCTCGGTGGTGACGGTCGTGACGGTGGTCATGTCTCGCTCCCTCAGTGCATGGTCGGGATGACGAAGCTGGCGCCCTCGCGGGTGCCCTGCGGCCATCGGCTCGTGACGGTCTTGGTCTTCGTGTAGAACCGGAACGCGTCGGCGCCGTGCTGGTTCAGGTCGCCGAATCCGCTGCGCTTCCATCCGCCGAACGTGTAATACGCGATCGGCACCGGGATCGGCACGTTCACCCCGACCATGCCCACCTCGACGCGGGCGGCGAAGTCACGGGCGGCATCGCCGTCACGCGTGAAGATCGCCACGCCGTTGCCGTACTCGTGCTCCGACGCCATCCGCAGCGCCTCCTCGTAGTCGGCGGCGCGCGCGATCACGAGCACGGGGCCGAAGATCTCTTCGCGGTAGATCGCCATGTCGGTCGTGACGTGGTCGAACAGGGTCGGGCCGAGGTAGAAGCCCTCCTCGAACCCGGGGACCGAGAAGCCGCGGCCGTCGGCGAGGAGGGTCGCGCCTTCGTCGATGCCCTGCTGGATGTACCCCTCGACGCGCTCGACCGCCGCCCGGGTGACGAGCGGACCGTAGTCGACGTCGGGTGAGAGCGACGGACCGATGCGCAGCTGGGCGACGCGCTCGACGAGCTTCGCGGCCAGCGCGTCGGCGGTCTGCTGCCCCACCGGGACGGCGACCGAGATCGCCATGCACCGCTCCCCCGCCGATCCGTAGCCTGCACCGATCAGTGCGTCGACGGCCTGGTCGAGATCGGCGCCGGGCATCACGATCATGTGGTTCTTCGCTCCGCCGAAGCACTGCGCCCGCTTGCCGTGCGCAGCCGCCGTCGCGTAGATGTACTCGGCGATGGGAGTGGAGCCGACGAAGCCGACGGCGCGGATGCGGTCGTCTTCGAGGAGCGCGTCGACCGCCTCCTTGTCGCCGTGCACGACGTTGAGCACGCCAGCCGGGAGGCCTGCCTCGAGGAAGAGCTCGGCGAGGCGCACCGGCACCGAGGGATCGCGTTCACTCGGCTTGAGGACGACGGCGTTGCCCGCGGCGAGCGCCGGACCCGCCTTCCACAGGGGGATCATGGCGGGGAAGTTGAACGGGGTGATCGCGGCGACCACCCCGAGCGGCTGGCGCATCGAGTACACGTCGATGCCGGCTCCCGCTCCGGTGGAGTACTCGCCCTTGAGCAGGTGCGGGGCGCCGGCCGAGAACTCGATCACCTCGAGTCCCCGCTGGATGTCGCCCTTCGCGTCGTCGACCGTCTTGCCGTGTTCGCTCGCGAGCAGTTCGGCGAGCGAGGTCATCTCGCGCTGCACCAGATCGAGGAAACGCAGCAGCACGCGGGCGCGCTTCTGCGGATTCGTGGCGGCCCACGCGGTCTGGGCCTCGGCGGCGTTCGCGATGACCGCGCGCACCTCGTCGGCCGTGGCAAGCGGCACGTGTGCCTGCACCGCGCCGGAGCTCGGGTCGAAGACATCCGCGAAGCGGCCCGTGTCGCGAGTGAGATGCGATCCGCCCACGAAGTGCGGGATGGTACGAGTCATTATGTGACTTCCCTCCGTGCCACCGTTGGCACATTGGAGAGTTTACTTCGGGAGCCGTGGATTTACTAGGACGTCCATGTAGATTTCTGCGCGGCATCCGATCGATGTTCGTCGCGCGTTCACCGCGCGGTCACATCGGTCGATTACAACTGCAGATGCGCGGAGACTCAGACCGGAACGGGTAGTCAAGGATTTCCGCGCCGCGGAGAGCGGATCTCGCTCCCGCCGCGGTGCCCACACCGCAGGACCCCCGCCGAATCGGGTCGGCGGGGGTCTTCTTCGTCTCGGCGCGGGTGGTCGGCGGATCAGAGGCGCTCGACGATCATGGCGTTCGCCATTCCGCCGCCCTCGCACATGACCTGCAGCCCGAGACGTCCACCGGTCGCATCGAGGTGGTCGACCAGTGTGCTCAACAGACGCGTGCCCGACGAGCCCAGCGCATGGCCGAGGGCGATCGCGCCGCCGCGAGGGTTCAGCTTCGCGGCATCCGCCCCGAGCTCCGCCGCCCAGGCCAGCGGCACCGACGCGAATGCCTCGTTCACCTCGTACGCGTCGAGGTCGTCGATCGTGAGGCCGCTGCGTTCGAGGATGCGCCGAGTGGCGGGGATCGGGCCCGTGAGCATCATCAGCGGATCATCGCCGACGACCGCGAAGGAGTGGAAGCGGGCGCGGGGCGTGAGGCCGAGCTTCTCCGCGCGGTCGGCGCTCATGAGCAGTGCCGCCGAGGCGCCGTCGGTGAGCGGCGAGGAGTTGCCCGCCGTGATGCGCCAGTCGAGGTCGGGGAACCGGGCGGCGAGGTCGTCGGTGCGGAACGCGGGAGGGAGGGACGCCAGGCCTTCGGCCGTCGTGCCGGTGCGGACGGTCTCGTCGGCGACTGCGTCGGGTGCCTCGTCGACCGCGATCACGCTGCGGGTGAAGAATCCGGATGCCGCGGCCTCTGCCGCACGACGGTGCGACTCTGCGGCGTAGGCGTCGAGCTCGGCCCGTGAGAGTCCCCACCGCTGGGCGATGAGCTCGGCGGACACACCCTGATTCACGAGACCGTCTGGGTAGCGGGCCCGCAGCCGCGGCGACCACGGCGATCCCTGCTGCGCCGACGACCCCAGAGGCACGCGGCTCATCGACTCGACGCCGCCCGCGATCACCACGTCATACGCGCCGGCGATGATCCCCTGCGCGGCGGCGTGCACCGCCTGCTGGCTCGATCCGCACTGCCGGTCGATCGTCGCCGCCGGGACCCGTTCGTCGAAGCCGGCCGCCAGCACCGCCTGTCGCGCGATGTTCGTCGACTGCTCGCCGACCTGGCTGACGCAGCCGAGCAGCACGTCGTCGATCTCGCGCGAGTCGAGGCCGCTGCGCTCGAGCAGTGCCGCGAGGGCGCCCGCGGCGAGGTCGACGGGATGCACGCCCGAGAGCGCTCCCCCGGGCTTGCCGCGTCCGACCGGAGTGCGGACCACGTCGACCAGAACCGCTTCGTTGCGTGTGCTCATGCGTCCTATTCTGCGCCTTCGCGCGGGGTGGGGTCCGGCGCAGGGGTCACGAATGGCCGCATCCCACGCCGCGATGCGGCCATCTGTGACAACGCATGTGGGGCTCGTGTGGCGGGGTCCGGCGCAGGGGTCGCAAGTGGCCGCATCCCACGTCGCGAAGCGACCATCTGTGACACCTAAAGTGAGGCTCGCGAGTCGGGGTCGTGCGCAGGGGTCACAAATGGCCGCATCACGCGCCGCGATGCGACCATCTGTGACACCTGGAGAGGCCTCGCGGGACGGAGTCCGGCGCAGGGGGCACGAATGGCCGCATCCCGCGTCGCGAAGCGACCATCTGTGACACCTGAAGTGGCCTCGCGGGGCGGAGTCCGGCGCAGGGGTCACGGATGGCCGCATCCCGCGCCGCGAAGCGGCCACATGTGACACCTGAAGTGGGGCTCGTGTGGCGGGGTCCGGCGCAGGGGTCGCAAGTGGCCGCATCCCACGTCGCGAAGCGACCATCTGTGACACCTGAAGAGGCCTCGCGGGGCGAGGTCCGGCGCAGGGGTCACGAATGGCCGCATAGCGCCTCGGGATCAGGCCATCTGTGACACCCCAGCCAGAGTTGCGCGGTGAGATCAGCGCCGAGGGGACGCGAATGGCCGCATCACGCGCCGGGATCAGGCCATTCGTGACACCTGATCAGCCACATGTGACCCCTGACGCGCGGCAGCGCAGCGCGGGTCAGCTGTGCGGATGCACGTAGCCGTCCTCGAGCGCGCGCCGGAACAGGTCGACCTTCGTGACGGCTGGCCGCCCGACCGCGGTGTACTTACGACGGATGCGGCGCACATGATCGAGCACCGTCTCGCGCGAGACGTACAGCTCCTGCGCGACCTGCTCGGCCGTCTCGCCGGCGGCGTAGCGGGAGAACACCTCGACCTCGCGCTCCGAAAGGATCACCCGTTTCGAGGACGGATTGCGATGCCGGATCGCCGACGTCCAGTCCGCGCCCTCGACGAGCTGGCCCCGGGCCGCGGCCGCGATGGTCGCCATCATGTGCGGCATCTCGTCGGCCTTGCTGATCATTCCGACCGCTCCGGCCCGCGCCGCCGCGTGCACGAGCGCGAGCGGCTCGTCGGCCACGTGCACGAGCACCGGCGCGCACAGCACCTGCAGCTCGCGGACATTCTGCGGCGTCGTCGATCCGTCAGACAGGGTGAGGTCGAGCACGACCACATCCACCCGCTGACGGAAGGCAACCAGTTCGGCCACCGTGCGGCCGGTCGCGACCACGTGATATCCCGGATGACTCTCGATGATCGCCGCGGCTCCCACCAGCATCGCCCGATGATCGTCGATGATTCCCACGCACACCACCATGTGCTGCCCTTCCCCCGGTCCTGCTTCCCGATTCCCCCAGCTGTCGATGCGGCGCTCGCCGCTCAGCCCGTGCCCGAACGGCACCGAAGGCCGAAGCGTCGCAGAAGGAGGGACCGGGGCGGGCGGGAATGGGTGGGCCCGCCCCGGCGTCGGAGGGAGACGGAGGAGGACGTCGGCGGCGTCGGATCGACGGTCAGCGCGAGCATGTGATTCCTTCCTCGGTCAGAGGTGCGCACAGCGGCACCCAACGGACCAGACCACATGCGTGCGCATTCGTGACGCGGTTCTCCGGTTCCGAGTGCACGTCCGGGGCCCCGGTGGCCTCCGGCAGGCTCGATGTCGTCCGCGCCGCATAGAATCGACGACGCGCCGCGACCCTTGGCGCAGCCCCCTGTCGGCGTGTCCGTGATCCGGCCGCCCCGTTCCCGAGGACCCGCCATGACCAGCGCTCCCATCACCGTCTCCATCCGCCGCGAAGTCGATCCCGACCGCATCGACGAGGTGACCTCGTGGGTGCAGACGGGCGTCAACAAGGCGAACCGCTACCCGGGCTTCCTGGGCTCGGGGTGGGTGCGCGCCGGCGCCGACTCGCAGGTGTGGCACATGCTGTACCGCTTCGCGGACGAGGACACCCTGGTGGCCTGGGAGGACTCGGCCGAGCGCGCCTCGTGGCTCGCGACCGGAGAGGGGCTGGTGCTCAGCGAGCGCTCCCGGCGCCGGAGCGGTATCGAGGGCTGGTTCGATGAGCCGGCGACGGGGTCCATCACGATCCCGACCACGACCGGCACCACGACGGTTCCCGTCACGAACGCACCCCCGCGCTGGAAGCAGGCCGTGACGATCTGGCTGGGGTTCTTCCCGGTGAACGTCGCCTTCACCTATGCCGTCAGCCCGGTGCCGGGGTGGGATGCGCTGCCGATCTGGTTGCGCGTGCTCGTGACGACGCTCGTGCTGACGCCGATCATGACCTACTGGGTGCTGCCGTGGGTCACCCGCACGCTGCGGAACTGGCTGGCGCGCTGAGTCAGATCACGCCGGCAGCGGTGAACGCCAGCTCGGCTGCTCCGAGCAGCAGACGGTCGCCGGCGAGGGATGCGGGCAGGATGCGCAGTCCCTCGGCGTTCTCGGTCATCGCGGCAGAGCGAACGGCATCGGCGAAGCCCTCGGGGTCGAGGTCGACCAGCATCGCCAGGAACCCGCCCAGCACCACGACGGAGGGGTTGAGCACGTTGACCGCGTCGGCGATCGCTCGGGCCAGGATGCCGCGCTGGCGCCGCGATTCCGCATCGACACCCTCCTCGACGTCCCCCGAGAGCGTGCCCGACAGCGCCCCCGACAGCGCCGCCGCGAGCGCGCTGTCGTCCGCCGCCCCCATGCCGAGCGCGGCCAGCAGACGCGCCCGGCTCACCTCGTCCTCGAGGGCGGCGTCGCGCGGCAGCGCCGCATCCGTCCCGACGCGCACGCGGTTCTGTCCGAACTCGCCCGCGTAGCCGCCGACCCCGCCGACGGGCATGCCGTGCACGATGATCCCGCCACCGATGCCGGAGGGTCCGCCGTTCAGGTACACGACGTCGTCGGCGCCGCGCGCCGCGCCGAACAGGTGCTCTGCGAGCGCACCGAGGCTCGCGTCGTTGCCCACCGCGACGGCAAGCCCGCTCGAACCGGCGATCAGCGCGCGCACAGGGGCGTCGCGCCAGCCCAGGTGCGGAGCGTTGCGGACCAGCCCGTCGGCCTGACGCACGAGTCCCGGCACCGCGACGCCGATGCCGACCACGCGCATCGCGCGCAGCGGACCCCGTCGCCAGCGCGCGATCACCTCGGCGACCAGCGCGGCGACCGCCTCGGCCGACGGCAGCGTGCACTCGATGCGCTCGCGGACGGGAATCCCGCGGGCGAGGTCGATCGCAGCGATCTCGACGGCATCCACCTCGGGGTTCACCGCGATGACGACCGCGTGCGGGGATGCCTCGACGACCGGCGAGGGGCGGCCGACGCGGCCCGCGGGGTCGGGGTCGCGCTCGGTCACCCATCCCTCGTCGACGAGCGAGCCGACGAGGTCGGCGACGGTGGAGCGATTCAGCCCGGTGGCGGCGGTGAGCTGCGCCCGGGACTGCGGTCCCTCGAGGTGCACGCGGCGCAGGATCCGCGCGAGGTTGCGCGCGCGCACGCCGTCGCCGGTCTCCTTGGGCGCTGCGATCCCGCCGAGCTCCGTCGAAGCGTCCGCCACCTGATCTCCCTCTCGCATCGGTCTGGTCGACGCCTCAGTCTAGGAGGCTGGACATCGCCGCCCTCAGCCTATATGTTGTTGCTCACAACAATTGCGATGCACGGCGTCGCCCATGCGAAGGAGCATCATGAGCCTCACCCCGACCCGCGACGACAAGTTCTCATTCGGACTCTGGACCGTCGGCTACAACGGCTCCGACCCGTTCGGCGGCCCCACCCGACCGGCCCTCGACGTGGTGCACGCCGTCGAGAAGCTCGCCGAACTCGGCGCGTACGGACTGACCTTCCACGACGATGACCTGTTCGCCTTCGGCTCCACCGACGCCGAGCGTCAGACCCAGATCGACCGCCTCAAGGGTGCCCTCGACGACACCGGCCTGATCGTGCCGATGGTCACCACGAACCTCTTCAGCGCTCCCGTGTTCAAGGACGGCGGCTTCACGTCGAACGACCGCCAGGTGCGCCGCTTCGCGCTGCGCAAGGTCTTCCGTCAGCTCGACCTCGGCGCCGAGCTGGGCGCGAAGACGTTCGTCATGTGGGGCGGCCGCGAAGGTGCCGAGTACGACTCCGCGAAAGACGTGCGGGCAGCGCTCGAGCGCTACCGCGAGGCCGTGAATCTGCTCGGCGACTACGTCACCGACAAGGGCTACGACATCCGCTTCGCGATCGAGCCGAAGCCCAACGAGCCCCGCGGCGACATCCTGCTGCCGACGCTCGGACACGCGATCGCGTTCATCGACTCGCTCGAGCGCCCCGAGCTCGTGGGCGTGAACCCCGAGGTCGGACACGAGCAGATGGCCGGACTCAACTTCACCGCCGGCATCGCCCAGGCGCTGTACCACGGCAAGCTCTTCCACATCGACCTCAACGGTCAGCGCGGCATCAAGTACGACCAGGACCTCGTGTTCGGTCACGGCGACCTGCACAACGCGTTCTCGCTCGTCGACCTGCTCGAGAACGGCGGCCCCAACGGCATCCCCGCCTACGAGGGACCCCGCCACTTCGACTACAAGCCCAGCCGCACCGAAGACGAGACCGGCGTGTGGGAGTCGGCTGCCGCCAACATGCGCACCTACCTGCTGCTGAAGGAGCGCGCCGCGGCCTTCCGCGCCGACCCCGAGGTGCAGGAGGCACTTGAGGCCGCCAAGGTCGCCGAGCTCTCGATCCCGACGCTCGACGAGGGCGAGAGCTACGACGCGTTCCTCGCCGACCGCAGCGCCTACGAGGACTTCGACGCCGACGCGTACCTCGGCGGCAAGGGCTTCGGCTTCGTGCGCCTGCAGCAGCTCGCCACCGAGCACCTGCTCGGCGCCCGCTGACCCGCTGATGGCTCTCGTTCTCGGCGTCGACTCTTCGACGCAGTCCTGCAAGGTCGTGGTGACGGATGCGACGACCGGTGCCGTGGTGCGTACCGGTCGCGCGTCGCACCCGGACGGCACGTCGGTGGATCCGGACGCCTGGTGGGTGGCCGTGCAGTCGGCGATCCACGAGGCGGGCGGGCTCGACGACATCGAGGCGTGGGCCATCGGCGGACAGCAGCACGGGATGGTCGCGCTCGATGCGTCGGGCGCGGTCATCCGCGATGCGCTGCTGTGGAACGACACCCGGTCGGCGGATGCCGCGGCCGCCCTCATCGCAGAGTTCGGCGCGCAGCAGCTCGCCGAGCGCACGGGGCTGGTGCCCGTGGCATCCTTCACCATCTCGAAGGTGCGCTGGCTGCGCGACCACGAGCCCGAGAACGCCGCCAGGGTCGCCGCCGTCGCACTGCCGCACGACTGGCTGACCTGGCGGCTGCGCGGGTACGGCCCTGTCGGCGCCGAGGGCGCCCCGCTCGGGCCGGTGCTCGACGAGCTCGTCACCGACCGCTCCGACGCCTCGGGCACCGGATACTGGAGCGCCGCGACCGGCGAGTACGACCGGGAGCTGTTCATCGCCGCGCTCGGTCACGATGCGGTGCTGCCGCGAGTGCTCGGACCCGACGAGTCGGTGACGGATGCCGCGGGCCGACGCGTCGCGCCCGGCGCCGGCGACAACGCGGCGGCCGCGCTCGGGGTGGGCGCAGGCCTCGGTGACGTCGTCGTGTCGATCGGCACCAGCGGAACCGTGTTCGCGGTGAGCGATGAGGCCTCGGCGGATCCGTCGGGGATCATCGCGGGCTTCGCGTCGGCCGACGGGCACTTTCTGCCGCTGGTGTGCACGCTGAACGCGGCGCGCGTGCTCGACGTGACGGCCGCGCTGCTCGGCGTCGATCACGCGGAGCTGAGTCGTCTCGCGCTGGCGGCTCCTGCGGGGTCGGCGGGGTTGTCACTCATCCCCTACTTCGAGGGCGAGCGCACCCCGAATCTGCCCGATGCGACGGCGACGCTCAGCGGCATGACCCTCGCCTCGACCACGCGCGAGAACCTGGCGCGTGCCGCGGTCGAGGGGATGCTGTCCGGACTCGGCGCGGGACTCGATGCCCTGCGCGAAGCCGGGGTGCCGCTGCGGCGGGCGCTGCTGATCGGCGGCGGCGCGCAGTCCGCCGCCGTGCGGGAGATCGCCCCGCTGGTGCTCGGCATGCCGGTCGAGGTGCCGCCCGCCGGGGAGTACGTGGCGCTCGGCGCCGCCCGGCAGGCCGCCGCGGTGCTGGCGGGTTAGGCGCGGCCGGCGGTTCCGGTCGCAGTTGCTGCCGCGCCGGCATCCGCCCGGGCGTTCTGGTCGCAGTTGCTGCCGGACCGCGCGTCGCGAGGCGGCGGGAAGTGCGACCGGAACCGGCCGGCATCCGCCCGGGCCCTTTCGGTCGCAGTTGCTGCCGCGTCGGCATCCGCCCGGCCGTTCCGGTCGCAGTTGCTGCCGGACCGCGCGTCGCGAGGCGGCGGGAAGTGCGACCGGAACCGGCCGGAGGCGCGAGCCACAGGCCGACAGCCCTGCCGCGCCTACAGCGCGAAGATCCGCCAGGACGCCGCGTGCGTCGCGCCGGGCTCGAGCGTGATCAGGTCGACGCCGGAGTTGAAGGCGTCGGGCGGGCAGGTCATGGGCTCCACCGCGAGGCCGATGCGGTGCGTCGCGGCGACCTCCGGGGTGTCGGCGGTGTGCACCTGCACCCACGGGCAGCGTTCGTCCCACGCGAGGGCGACGCCGGTGCCGGCATCGGTCGTGACCCGCACCTCGGCCACGCCGTCGGTGCGCGCGAGCTCGGTGAAGGCGTGGTCGATGAACACGTCCTCGATGCGGCGCGGCTCGCGGAAGTCCCACTCGGGGTGCGCGTCGACGGATTCGACCGCGATCGGGCTGAGCCGATCGGGTGTGACGGTCAGCACCTCGGATGCCGGGAGCGTGAGGGTCCAGTCGTCGACGCCGCCGGGGCCGGCCACGAGATACGGGTGCGGGCCGGTGCCCCAGGGCGCAGCATCCGCCCCGATGTTGTGCGCGGTGACGGTCTGATGCAGCCCGTCCGCCGCGAGACGGTACTCGCTCTCGACCTCGACGCGGAACGGGTACCCGGTCTGCGGCTCGATCACGGCCGCGAGCACGACCCGATCGTCGAGCACGAGGCGATCCGAGAACTCCGCCCACGCGAGCAGCCCGTGCAGGGCCTGCCCGCGCTCGGGTTCGGTCAGCGGCAGCTGGTGCTCGACCCCGCCGAAGGAGTAGCGGCCGTCGACGATGCGGTTGGGCCACGGCGCCAGGGTCGTGCCGCGATAGCCCGGTCGCACCTCGTCAGCCTCGAACGGCACCACCAGATCGCGCCCGTCGAAGGTCAGCGTCCGCAGGGTCGCCCCGATGCTGGCGATGTCGGCCACGTACCCGTGCGCCGCGATGCGCAGCTGCCGGCCCGAGCGCGGCGGCCGCGTTCCGGTCGCATTCGGCGCCGCCTGCGCGCCCCCTGAAGCGGCAGAAACTGCGACCGCAGCGGTCTCGGCGGGCATCAGAGCCCCTGCGCGAGGCGGTAGTACGCCTGGTTCCAGCGGACCTGCTTCTGGAACTCGGGCAGCGTGGTGTCGTCGTCGATCACGAGCAGCTCCACCTCGGCCATGTCGGCGAAGTCGCGGAACGCCTCGATGCCGACCGCGGTCGACATCACGGTGTGGTGTGCCGCCCCGGCGGTCAGCCACGCGGCAGCCGAGGTCGTGAAGTCGGGCTGCGGCTTCCAGACCGCGCGGCCGACGGGCAGCTTGGGCAGCGACGCTCGCGGCGGCACGTTCTCGACCACGTTCGCGGTGAGGCGGAACCGGTCGCGCATGTCGCTCAGCGCCACGACGACGGCAGGCCCGGGGTCGGCGGTGAAGACCAGGCGCACCGGGTCGTCCTTGCCGCCGATGCCCAGCGGGTGGATCTCGAGCGTGGGCTTCGCGGTGGTCAGCGACGGCGACACCTCGAGCATGTGTGCGCCGAGAATCAGCTCGTCGCCCGGCGTCATGTCGTAGGTGTAGTCCTCCATCAGGCTCGCGCCGCCGGGGAGCCCCGAACCCATCACGTTCGCGATGCGCACGAGCACGGCCGTCTTCCAATCGCCCTCCGCGCCGAAGCCGTAGCCCTCGGCCATCAGCCGCTGCACGGCGAGACCGGGCAGCTGCTTCAGCGCGCCGAGGTCCTCGAACGACGTCGTGAAGGCGCCGAAGCCGCCCTCCTCGAGGAACGACCGCAGCCCGATCTCGATCGCCGCGCCGTCGCGCAGCGACTGGTGCCGCTCGCCGTCGCGCCGCAGCTCGGGCACGACCTCGTACAGCTCTTCGTACTCGGCCACGAGCGCGTCGATCTCGGCGTCGGATGCCGCGGCGACGGCATCCGCCAACTCGTTCACACCCCACGTGTTCACCTGCACGCCGAAGCGCAGCTCGGCCTCGGTCTTGTCGCCCTCGGTCACCGCGACGAAGCGCATGTTGTCGCCGAAGCGGGCGAGCTTGAGGTCGCGCGAGGCAGCGAGCCCGGCGGCGGCACGCTGCCAGGTGCCGAGCTCCTGACGCAGACGCGGATCGGACGCGTGCCCGACGATCGTCTTGCGCGGCACGCCGAGGCGCGTCTGGATGTACCCGAACTCCCGGTCGCCGTGCGCGGCCTGGTTGAGGTTCATGAAGTCGAAGTCGATGTCGGCCCACGGCAGCTCGACGTTCGCCTGCGTGTGCAGGTGCGCGAGCGGCTTCTGCAGCGCGTCGAGTCCGGCGATCCACATCTTGGCGGGGCTGAAGGTGTGCATCCACGCGATCAGGCCGATCACGCGGTCGTCGGCGTTCGCTTCGAGGGCGGTGCGCTTGATGGCGGCGGCATCGGTCAGCACCGGCTTCCAGACGATTCTGACCGGCACCTCCGACGACTCGTCGAGCAGGCGCGCGATCTCCTGCGACTGCGTCGCGACCTGCGCGAGGGTCTCGGGGCCGTAGAGATGCTGGCTGCCGGTGAGGAACCAGACCTCGTAGCCGTCGAGCGAGGTGGTGAGCGGGGTGCGGGTCATCGTGCGGTCCTTCACAGAGATGCGACGGCGGCGGCCTCGATGGCCAGTCCCGCCCGGTAGCGGTCGAGGTATGAGGCGAAGCCGGCCACGTCGGCCGGGTCGGGATCGGCGGTGGAGAGGGATGCCGCGGCGAACACGTGCTCGTCGAGATAGGCGGGCAGCGACAGGTCGTCGGCGTGCGCCAGGTACGACGCGAGCACGGCGATGCCCCAGGCTCCGCCCTCGGATGCCAGCTCGCCGACCGCGACCGGGGCGTCGAGCGCGCCGGCGAGGAAGCGCTGTGCGACCCCGGCGGTGCGGAACATGCCCCCGTGCGCGAACATCCGGTCGAGGTGCACGCCCTCGGCCGCGAGCACCTGCATGCCCAGCGCGAGCGTGCCGAACACGCCGTACACCTGGGCGCGCATGAAGTTCGCGAGCGTGAACGCGCTGTCGGGCGTGCGCACGAACAGCGGACGCCCCTCGATGAGCCCGGCGATCGGCTCGCCCGCGAGGTGGTTGTAGGCGATCAGCCCGCCCGCATCCGCCTCGCCCTGCAGCGCCTCGCGGAACAGAGCGTCGAAGGCGGCATCGTCGTCGATCGGCTGACCGGCGACCGCCGCGAAACGGGTGAAGAGCCCGGCCCACGCGGCCAGTTCGCTCGCGCCGTTGTTGCAGTGCACCATGGCGACCGCGTCGCCCGCGGGCGTGGTGACCAGGTCGAGTTCGTGGTGCACCTCGGCCAGCGGATGCTCCAGCACGACCATCGCGAAGATGCTGGTGCCGGCGCTGACGTTGCCGGTGCGCGGGGCGACGGAGTTCGTCGCGACCATACCCGTGCCCGCATCACCCTCGGGCGGGCAGAGCGGGATGCCGGCGGGCAGCGCGCCGGTCGGATCGAGCAGCGCGGCGCCCTCGGTCGTGAGGACTCCGGCCGCGGCGCCCGCGCGGCGCACCGACGGCAGGAGTTCGGCCACCGGGGCGGGAAGGCGGTCGCCGACGAGGGCGTCGTAGGCCTGCAGCATCCGCGCATCGTAGTCACCCGTGGCGGAGTCGATCGGGAACATGCCCGAGGCATCTCCCACACCGAGCACCCGCTCGCCCGTGAGCTTGTGGTGCACGTAGCCGGCGAGGGTGTTGACGCTGGCGATCTGCGGCACGTGCGGCTCGGCGTCGAGCACCGCCTGGTGCAGGTGTGCGATCGACCAGCGCAGCGGGATGTTCACCCCGAACAGCTCCCCCAGCTCGGTGGATGCCGCGCCGGTGCTGGTGTTGCGCCAGGTGCGGAACGGCACGAGCAGCTCGCCCGCCGCGTCGAAGGCGAGGTAGCCGTGCATCATCGCCGAGACGCCGATGGCCCCGAACGTGGTGGGGCGGATGCCATGACGCTTCTCGGCGTCGTCGAGCAGTGCGGCGTAGGCGGCCTGCAACCCCGCCCAGACCTCGTCGATCGCGTAGGTCCAGCGGCCGTCCTCGAGCCGGTTCTCCCACGAGAAGGATCCGGTCGCGAGGACCTCAGTCGCGTTCGAGCCGATCAGGCACGCCTTGATGCGCGTGGAGCCGAGCTCGATGCCGAGGCTGGTGCGTCCGTCGCGGAGGTCGTCGAGGGCGGTCATCGGCGGGCATCCTGACTCTGGCCGTACACGTTCTGATAGCGGTCGTAGAGGCTGTCGATCGCCTCCTGCGGGATCGGGATCAACGGCCCCGCCTCGCGAGCGAGATGCACCGTGCGGGCGACATCTTCGACCATGACGGCCGCCTTCACGGCATCCTTCGCGTCGGTGCCGATCGTGAACGGTCCATGGTTCTGCATCAGGACCGCCCGTGAGCGATGCCCGCTGAGGGTCTCGACGATGCCGCGGCCGATCGAGTCGTCGCCGATGATCGCGAACGGGCCGACCGGGATCGGGCCGCCGAACTCGTCGGCCATGGCGGTGATCACGCAGGGGATCTCCTCGCCGCGGGCGGCCCAGGCCACCGCGTAGGTCGAGTGCGTGTGCACCACCCCGCCGACCTCGGGCATGTTCCGGTAGACGTAGGCGTGCGCGGCGGTGTCGCTCGAGGGTGAGCGGTCGCTGCCCGCGGTGCCCGGGATGACGGCCCCGTCGAGGTCGCAGAGGATCATGTTCTCGGGCGTCAGGTCGTCGTAGCTCACGCCGCTGGGCTTGATCACGAACAGGTCGGCGCCGGGCACGCGGCCCGAGACGTTGCCGCCGGTCCAGACGATGAGGCCGTAGCGGACGAGTTCGCCGTGCAGGCGCGCGACGTCGGCACGGACGGAGGAGATCGCACGCTCGACGGCGGGATCGAAGGTGGGGGCGTCGTTGCTCACAGCTGCCTCAGGGTCGCATCCGGCCACTGTGACCGGTCACAGAAGTGTGTCACGGGCGGTCGCGCGCGTCAAGGTTCGCGGGCGGTGCGTTGTGCGCGGTGCGCCCCGTGCGCTCGACAGGTTTTCGCCGAGTGCACGGGATGCTGCCGAGTGCACGGGGAGTTCGCGCGAACAAGCCGTGCACTCGGCAGGAAGCCGTGCACTCGGCGGCGGGAGGGGCGCGGGGATGCCGCGGGGCGAGGGGATGCCGGAGGCGAGGGGATGCTGCGGCGAGGGTCAGCGGGGCGGGGCGACCGAGGCGCGGGAGACCAGGACCGGGGCGACGGGGGCGAGGGGGGATGCTGCGGGGTCGCCGATCACCGCGGCGACCGCGCGGCGGGCGAGCTCGTCGAAGTCCTGCCGGATGGTCGTTAGCCGCGGCCAGTAGAACGCGGCATCGGGGATGTCGTCGAACCCCACCACGCTCACGTCACCGGGCACCGCGAGACCGGCCTCGTGCAGTCCACCGAGCAGCCCCAGCGCCATCTGGTCGTTCGCCGCGAACACCGCAGTCGCCCCCGACGCCCGCACCGCGTCGACGGCCGCATGCCCCGACCCGGCCGACCAGTCGCCCGGGATCACCGGCCCCGGAGTAAGCCCGCGCGCGGCCAGTTCGGCCGCGAACCCCTCGGCGCGCGACTCGGCCTCGAGCCAGTCCGATGGGCCGGCGAGATGCGCGATGCGGGTGTGCCCCGCGTCGGCCAGCGCCGCGACGGCGAGTCGAGCACCCGCGGCCTGGTCGACCGACAGACCGCGGGCCCCGCGTCCGGCCGAGTGCAGCGTGACGACGGGCACCTCGATCCGCAGGTCGTCCAGCGCCGACAGTGTGCGCGCGTGCGGCGCGACCACCACGATCCCCTCCACCCCCTGCGCCACCAGGTGATCCACCGCCGAGACGACCGCCGCGGCATCCCCCGCATCGGCGAACGCCGCGCTGACCCAGTACCCGGCCTCGCGCGCCGACGCCTCGAGCGCGGCGATGCTGCGCGATGGTCCGTACTGCAGCGCGTCCGAGGCGAGCACGCCGAGCGTGCGGGAGCGCCGCGTACCCAGCGCGCGGGCGGCGTTGTTCATGCGGTACCCGAGCTCGGCCATCGCGGCGCGCACGCGCAGTTGCGTCTCGGTGGCGACATCGGGGTGATCGTTGAGCACCCGCGACACGGTCTGCCGCGACACCCCGGCGAGGGCGGCGACATCGCGCACGCCGATCGGTCGGCGGGGGGCGCTGCTGGTGTCGGTCACGCCGACGAGTGTACGACGACGGATGCCACGGGCCCGCCGCCGTGCCACTCTGGAGACATGCGCATCGCTCTCACTGGTTCATCGGGCAAGCTCGGCCGCGTCGTCGCACGCGAACTGCGGGCACAGGGGTACGAGGTCATCGGGATGGACGTCACCGGCGCCCGCGGACCGGACTTCGTGCAGGTCGACCTCACCGACTACGGCCAGGTGATCGACGCGTTCTCGGCGGTCGGCGACCGGCACGACGGCATCGACGCGGTGGTGCACCTGGGCGCGATCCCCGCCCCCGGCATCCGCAGCGACGTCGCCACCTTCCACAACAACATGCCCGCCACGTTCAACGTGTTCTGGGCCGCCGTGCGCCTCGGCATCCGTCGCATCGTCTACGCATCGAGCGAGACGGTGCTGGGCCTGCCCTTCGACGTGCCGCCGCCCTACGTGCCGGTCGACGAGGACTACCCCGCCCGCCCCGAGTCGGTGTACTCGCTGGTGAAGACGCTCGAGGAGCAGCTGGCCACAGAACTGGTGCGCTGGCATCCCGAGGTGTCGATCACGGCCCTGCGCTTCTCGAACGTGATGAATCCCGAGGACTACGCCGAGTTCCCGTCGTTCGATGCCGATGCCCTGCGCCGCAAGTGGAACCTCTGGGGCTACATCGACGCCCGCGACGGAGCCCAGGCCGTGCAGCGCGCACTCGAGGTCGCCGCCCCCGGGTTCGACCGCTTCATCATCGCGGCCGCCGACACGGTCATGACGCGTCCGAACACCGAGCTCCTCGCCGAGGTCTTCCCGGACGTGCCCGTGAAGGGCGAGTTCGGCCCGAACGAGACACTGCTGTCGATCGACAAGGCCCGCCGCGTGCTCGGCTTCGACCCGCAGCACTCCTGGCGCGACCACGTCTGACCCGCCGCGCCGGGCGCGGCTGCGTCAGCGCCGGCCGTTCCGGTCGCAGTCGACGCCGCCCGAGGTACGGAGGGGCGGCAGGAACTGCGACCGGAACGCCCGGCGGGCGGCACGGGCGGCACGAACTGCGACCGGAAGACCCTCGAAACGCTCGGGAAGCCCCGAACCCCTCACCGCCGGGCGATGGAGTTGTCGTAGCCGATCACCGCGAGGTCGTCGGGCACCGTGCGTCCGAGATCGCGCGCCGAGCGAGCGCACATTCACCATGTGCACCTCCGTCGGCCGCCTGCAGCGATGTTACCGAGAACATCCCGCCCGTGCCAGCGCAGTGCCCGGCGTTCCGGTCGCAGTTTCTGCCGCCTCGCGGGCGGCGGGGCGGCGCGAACTGCGACCGGAACGGGCGGAGCCGCGGCAGGGCGGCGCGAACTGCGACCGGAAGCCCGGCCGGGGCTACAGGCCGAGACGCTCCAGGTACGGGTTCACCAGCCGGCGCTCGGGGTCGAAGCGCGCGGCGAGAGCGGCGAAGTCGTCGAACCGCGCATACCGCGAGCGCGTCTCGGCGGCGTCGAGCGTCGACACCTTGCCCCAGTGCGGGCGGGCGGTGGGCGGCAGAGCCGCCTCGATCGTGGGGAGCAGGGCGCGCACCGCGGCCTCGTCGGGCTTCCAGGTGAAGTGGATGCCGACGGCGTCGGTCTCGAACGACGAGCTCAGCCACAGGTCGTCGGCGCGCACGGTGCGGATCTCGTTCACGAGCAGCAGCGGGGCGATCTGGCCGGCGAGCGTGCGCACGGCCTGGATCGCCGCGACCGCGTCGGCGCGCGGAACGAGGTATTCGCTCTGGATCTCGGCGCCGGCGGACGGCGTGAACGCGAGTTGGAAGTGCGGGAGTCGCTCGAACCACGGCCCCGGGACGCCGCCCTGATCCGTGCAGGCGATCGGGTCGACGCCGAGGATCGGATGCCGCTTGCTCACCGCCGCTTCGGCGCCGAGACTCTCGAACAGCGATTCGCGCGCCGCCTCCCGCGCTTCCGGCTGCCGCTGCTTGACCCAGATCTGGTCGGCGATGTCGGTGCGCTGCCAGGTCGAGAAGATGCTGACGCTCGTGCCGATCCCGGTCACCGCATCGAGGTCGGCGAGGATCGAGTCCCAGTCCGGATGCTCGAACACGTGCTGCGCGACCGTGTAGGTCGGCTCCACGTCGAGGGTCACGTCGACGACCGCGCCCAGCGCGCCGAGGCTGACGACCGCACCGTCGAAGTCGTCGTCGCCCCGCGTCAGTTCACGGGTCTCGCCGGAAGGGGTGATGATAGTGAGCGCCCGAACCGCGCTCGCGAGCGAGCCGATCGCGTCGCCGGAGCCATGGGTGCCGGTGGCCACCGCGCCGGCCACCGAGATGTGCGGCAGCGAGGCGAGGTTCGCCAGCGCGAGCCCCTCGGCCTCGAGCAGAGGAGCGATGTCGCCGTAGCGGAGCCCGCCCGCCACCCGCACGGAGTCACGGTTCCGGCCGACCTCGAACGTCGCCGGCATCCGATCCAGCGCGATGAGCACGCCCTCGGTGTCGGCGATGTCGTTGAAGCAGTGCCGCGACCCCAGCATCCGCACCGGGCCTCGGATGGCGAGCTGCGTCTGCAGCTCATCGATCGATGACGGATGCTCGACCCGTGCTGCCCGGTATGCGAGGTTGCCCGCCCAATTGCGTTCGATGCCCATGGCGCCATGATAGCCACGGGCCGCGGCTCTACATCGTGGCAGTCCTGCCGTGACGGGCCTGCGAGCTAGGCTGACCGGATGACGACGATGCCGCCGCGCCGCGCGACGATGAAGGATGTCGCCGCGCTCGCCGGGGTGTCGCCGAAGACCGTCTCGAACGTCGTGACCCGCTCCGTCCCGGTGAACGAGGCGACCCGCCTCAAGGTCGACGCGGCGATGGCTCAGCTCGACTTCGTGCCCAATCTCAGCGCCCGCGGACTCCGCAAGGGACGCTCGGGCATCATCGCCGTCGCCCTGCCCGATCTCGCCACCGCCTTCTCGGCCGAACTCGTGCACCGCATCGTCGAGGCCGCACACGACCGGGGCCTCGCCGTGCAGGTGGAGGAGACGGCATCCGATCCCGAACGCGAGAAGGAACTGGTCTCCCGCGCACGCGCACACCTCGTCGACGGGCTGATCCTGAACCCGATCCGCCTCGAGGACAGCGTGCTGAAGTACGCCGACCGCCTGCCGCCCCTGGTGGTCATCGGCGAGGTCGAGCAGAATCGCGCCGACCACGTGCGCATCGACAGCCGGATGGCGGCGGCTGACGCGACCCGGCACGTGCTCTCGCGCGGAGCGACGCGCATCGCGGTGGTCGGCGCCGACGATGATCCCGCCGTCGCGACGGCCACGAGCCGGCTGCGTCTCGAGGGCGTGCACGATGCACTCCGCGAGGCCGGCATCGCCCGTGATCCCGCGCTCGAGATCAACCGCCTGCCGTGGTCAATGGCCGGCGGGGCCGATGCGGTGCGCGCCCTGCTGGCACGGCGCGTGGCGTTCGATGCGATCGTGGCGTTCACCGACTCGCTGGCGCTGGGTGCCATGCACACGCTGCACGACAACGGCATCCGCGTGCCCGACGACGTGATCGTCACCGGCTTCGACGACGTCGAGTTCTCGAAGTACACGTCCCCCGCGCTCACCTCGATCGCGTTCGATCGACAGGCGTTCGCGGTCGCCGCCCTCGGCCTGCTCGAGACGCGGATGGACGACCGCGCCGCACCGCCGCGCTCCCTCACGCTCTCGCATCGCCTGCTCGAGCGTGCGAGCACCCGCGGCCGCCCCGCCGGCTATCGCCCCTGACGCGCGTCCCCGCGTCCGCCCCGCACGCCCCCCGTCCCGCGCCGTACCCCCAACCTCCGCCCCCCAACCTTCGCCGAGTGCACGGCATCCCGTCGAGTGCACGGCTTCCTGGCGCGAATACCCCGTGCAGTCGACAGCATCCCGTGCACTCGGCGAGCAGATTCTGGGGGCGGGCAGTATCCCGTGCACTCGGCGGCGGATGCTGCGCGCGCAGCGGGCAGCATCCGCCGCCCATCCCCCGCCGCTTGCGGTCGCACTTCGTGCCGTCCCCGGGGGCGACGGGCGGCAGCAACTGCGACCGGAACCCCGGAGGGCGGATGCCCGGCGGCAGGAACTGCGACCGGAACCCCGGAGGGCGGATGCCGGACGGCAGGAACTGCGACCGGAACCCGGAACCCCGGAGGGCGGATGCCGGGCGGCAGGAACTGCGACCGGAACCAGGAACCCCGGGACCCGGATGCCGCACCCCACCTCTTGCGCACCGATTACATCGATGTAATGATGAGGTCATCCACCTCACGGTCACGAAGGAGTGACGATGACGCCCCCGCTCGATCTGTCCCGCAGGCAGTTCCTGACTGCCGCATCACTCGCCGCCGGCACGGCTTTCCTCGCCGGCTGCGCCCCCGGAGCCGTCCTCGGCTCCCGCACCGAGACCCTGCAGTTCTGGCATCTGCTCTCCGGCGGTGACGGCGTCACCATGTCGGCGCTGCTCGACGAGGTGAACGGCGCCCAGTCGGCGTTCGCCATCCGCCCCACGGTGCTCGCGTGGGGAACCCCGTACTACACGAAGCTTGCGATGGCGGGTGCCGGAGGCCGCGCGCCCGATGTGGCGATCATGCACGCCACCCGCACGGTGGGCTGGGCACCCGGCGGCCTGCTCGACCCGTGGGACGTCGACCGCCTCGCCGAACTCGGCGTGGATGAGTCGACCTTCCCGAAGCCCATCTGGGAGAAGGGCTTCGTCGGCGAGAACATGTACAGCGTCGCCCTCGACGCCCACCCGTTCGTCCTCATGTTCAACACCGACATCTGCGACGCGGCGGGCGTGCTCGACTCCGACGGCCGCCTGCAGGAGACCACCTCGCCCGAAGAGTTCCTCGAGCAGCTGCGAGCCGTCGGCGGCGCGGCCCCCGATCACGCACTCTCGTTCGGATACCTCGGCGACGGCGCGCAGATGTGGCGGCTCTTCTACGGGCTGTACGCCCAGCACGGACTCGCCATCGAACTGCCGATCGGCGGCAAGGCCGTGATCGACAAGGAGGCGGCGGTCGAGTCGCTCACCTTCATGCAGACGCTGCTCGACGGCGAGATCGCCGCCGCCCAGAACGACTACGGCAGCGCGATCGCCGAGTTCGCGACCGGCAAGAGCGGCATGCTCATGACCGGCGTGTGGGAGCTGCGCACCATGCAGGGCGCCGAGCTCCCGTTCGACGCGACGATGATCCCGACGCTCTACGGCACTCCCGCCGTGTACGCCGACTCGCACTCGTTCGTGCTGCCGCACCAGATGAACGCCGACCCCGCACGGCGCGATCTGACCTATCAGTTCGTGGCCGACATGCTCAAGGGATCGTTCCCGTGGGCCGAGGCCGGACACGTGCCGGCGTTCCTGCCCGTCACCTCCTCCCCCGAGTACGACGACCTCGTCCCCCAGGCGCACTACGCCGAAGCCGCCGAGTACGTCGTCTACGACCCCACCGCGTGGTTCACCGGATCCGGGTCGAGCTTCCAGAGCGAGTTCGGAGCCGCCGTGCAGGGCGTGCTGCTGAACGGCGCCGACCCGGCCGAGGCGATCGATCGCTTCGAAGCCCGCATCAACACGCTGCTCTCCCAGCCGAATCCGGCCGACCCCGAGGGGACGTTCGCCTCATGACCACCGCACCGACGCGCGACGCCGACGCCACGCGTACCATCGTCACCGGCAAGCCGGGTGACTTCCGCGACCGCCGCATCGCAGGCAGCGGCCGCGACCAGCTCGTGAGCTGGGCGTTCCTCGCCCCGTTCCTGATCGCCTTCGTGCTGTTCCTGGCCTGGCCGATCATCCACGGCATCTACCTCAGCTTCACCGACCAGTCCCTCACCGGCGCCGGCGGATCGTTCATCGGCTTTGCGAACTACGCCGAGGCGCTCGGCGATCCGGTCATGTGGCGATCGATGTGGAACACGGTCTGGTTCACGCTGCTCTCCACCGTCCCGCTCGTCGCGATCGCGCTGATCATGGCGGCACTCGTCGACCGCGGTCTTCCCGGGCAGTGGCTCTGGCGGCTGTCGTTCTTCATGCCGTACCTGCTCGCCTCGACCGTGATCTCGCAGATCTGGGTCTGGATCTTCAACCCGCAGGTCGGCGCCGCCAACAACATCCTCGCGTTCTTCGGCCTCGAGCCCCTGGCCTGGCTGCAGAACCCCGAGACCAACATGCTGTCGATCGTCATCGCGACGGTCTGGTGGACGGTCGGGTTCAACTTCCTGCTCTACCTCGCCGCGATGCAGAACATCCCGCCGCAGCAGTACGAGGCGGCATCGCTCGACGGCGCGAGCGCCTGGCGCCAGTTCTGGTCGATCACCCTTCCGCAGCTCGGACCGGCGACCGTGCTGATCCTGATCCTGCAGATCCTCGCCTCTCTGAAGCTGTTCGATCAGGCGTACCAGATGCTCGGGGGCGTCGCGAGCGACACCACCCGCTCGATCGTGCAGTACATCTACGAGGCCGGATTCGTGAGCTACCGCTTCGGATACTCGGCCGCCATCTCGTACGTCTTCTTCGCTCTCATCGTCGTCATCGGCGTGACGCAGGCCCTGGTGTCGCGTCGCCGGAAGGAGCAGCACTGATGTCCTCCGCCACCCTCACCCACACCGAGACGGTCACCACCGCGAAGACGCGGGCTCCGCGCCGCACCCACCTCCCCGGCCAGAAGCCGTTCGGCCCCCTGCGCGTCGTCGCGTTCGTCGTGCTGGCGCTCCTCGCTCTCGGCTGGTTGCTGCCGTTCCTCTGGGCGATCGCGACCGCCTTCAAGACCGAGACGGATGCCGCGTCCGGCGACCCGGGCTGGATCGGTGCGAGCGGTCCGACGACCGACGCGTTCACCGCGATCCTCTCGCAGGGCAACGTCTACACGTGGGCGTTCAACAGCCTGTGGACCTCGGTCGCCGTCACACTGATCACGCTGACGATCTCGGCACTCGCGGCCTACGCCTTCTCGCGTCTCGAATTCCGCGGACGCAAGTGGCTGTTCGTCGTCATCATCGCCTCGATCGTGGTGCCGCCGCAGGTGCTGATCATCCCGCTGTTCTACGAGATGCTCGCCTTCAACATGATCGACACCTACTGGGGTCTGATCCTGCCGCAGGTCGTCGCGCCGGCGATGGTGTTCATTTTGAAGCGGTTCTTCGACGCGGTCCCGATCGAGCTCGAAGACGCCGCCCGCGTCGACGGCGCCGGGCGTCTGCGCATCTTCTGGTCGATCGTGCTGCCGCTGTCGCGCCCGATCCTCGCGTCGGTGGCGATCTTCGTGTTCATCAGCGCGTGGAACAACTTCCTCTGGCCGTTCCTCGTCATCAACGACACCACCCTGATGACGCTGCCGGTCGGACTCCAGACGGTGATCAGCGCGTACGGCGTGCAGTACGCCCAGGTCATGGCGCAGGCCGTGCTCGCGGCGCTGCCGCTGATCGTCGTGTTCATGATCTTCCAGAAGCAGATCGTCAAGGGAGTCGCGACGAGCGGCTTCGGCGGTCAGTGATCCGCAGCATCCTTCCCCCACCCCACGGCCCACTCATGAGGAGAGCAATGTCTCAGGCCCGCATCACCATCGACCGCGACTTCACCATCGCCGACGTCCCCCGCAGACTCTTCGGGTCATTCGTCGAGCACATGGGGCGCTGCGTGTACACCGGCATCTACGAGCCGGGGCACCCGCAGGCCGACGAGCGCGGCTTCCGTCAGGACGTACTCGCCCTGGTGAAGGAGATGGGTCCGACCGTGATCCGCTACCCCGGCGGCAACTTCGTCTCGGGGTATCGGTGGGAGGACGGCGTGGGTCCGGCCGAGGACCGCCCGGTGCGCATCGACGGCGCCTGGCACACGATCGAGACCAACGCCTTCGGTCTGCACGAGTTCATGGAGTGGTCGAAGGAGGCCGACGTCGAGGTGATGGAGGCGATCAACCTCGGCACCCGCGGCGTCGAGGAGGCCCGCGCCCTCGTCGAGTACGCCAACCACCCCAGTGGCACCTACTGGTCGGACCTGCGCCGCAAGAACGGCGCCGAGCAGCCCTTCGACATCAAGCTGTGGTGCCTGGGCAACGAGCTCGACGGCCCGTGGCAGATCGGCGGCAAGACGGCGGCCGAGTACGGACGCCTGGCGCAGGAGTCCGCGAAGGCGATGAAGCTGGTCGACCCGTCGATCGAGCTCGTGGCCGTCGGCTCGTCGAGCCGCTCGATGCCGACGTTCGGGTCGTGGGAGCACACCGTGCTCACGCATGCGTACGACGAGGTCGACTTCGTCTCGATGCACGCGTACTACCAGGAGCACGACGGCGACGCCGAGTCGTTCCTCGCCGAGTCCACCGACATGGACGCGTTCATCGACGGCGTGATCGCCACGGTCGACGCGGTCAAGGCGGCCGGCAAGCACACCAAGCAGATCGATCTCTCGTTCGACGAGTGGAACGTCTGGGACCAGGTGAAGTACAACGACGTCGAGGCGAAGGAGATCGAGAGGGCCGGGTGGCGACAGCATCCGCGTCTGATCGAGGACACCTATAACGTGACCGATGCCGTCGTCGTCGGCACGCTGCTGAACAGCCTGCTGCGCCACGGCGACCGGGTGAAGATCGCCAACCAGGCGCAGCTCGTGAACGTGATCGCGCCGATCCGCTCGGAGGAGGGCGGGGCCGCGTGGCGCCAGACGAGCTTCTGGCCGTTCGAGCGGATGGCACGCCTGGCGAAGGGGCGCATCCTGCGCCTGGCGGTGTCGGCGCCGCAGATCGAGACGAAGCGCTACGGCGGAGTCGACGCGGTCGACGCGGCCGCGACGTGGGACGAGGAGACCGGACGCCTGGTCGTCTTCGTGGCGAACCGCTCACTCGACGAGGCGAACGACCTCACGATCGACCTGCACGGGCTCGGCGACGTGCGCCTGCGCCAGGCCGAGACGCTGACGATTCCCGAGGGCGGAGACCGGCACACCTCGAACCTCGAGACCACGCCCGACAGTGTGCACATGGTGCCGCTCGGCGCGGCCGAGGTCGTGGGCGGCGCCGTACGCGCGACGCTCCCCCCGCTGTCGTGGTCGGTCATCGAGCTGGACGTCGCCCGCTCCTGACGCGATGTGAGTGCAGAAAGGCCCCGATGCTCTCGAGCATCGGGGCTTTTCGTGTGCGGGGCCTTTCGTGTGCGGCGCCCTTCGTGTGCGGCGCCTTTCGTGTGCGGCGCGCTTCGCGATCGGAGGGAGAGCCCAATCAGCCGGCGGCCTCCTCCGGGCGCTCGAGCACCTCGATCGCCGAGGTGTCGGGCTCGTACTCGTCGATGTGGCGCTCGTCGGGGCCGTCGTAGGCCGACAGCGGGCGGATCAGCGCGTTCGACGACTGCTGCTCGATGATGTGCGCGGTCCAGCCGGTGATCCGCGCAGCGACGAAGAGCGGCGTGAAGGTCAGCGTGTCGAACCCGATGAGGTTGTAGGCGGGTCCCGAGGGGTAGTCGAGGTTGGGGTAGATGCCCTTCCGCTCGACGAACTCGCTCTCGAGCTTCTCGTACAGCTCACCCACGGCGGGCTTGTCGTAGTGCTCGACCAGCGCGTCGAGCGCGGCCTTCATCGTCGGCACGCGCGAGTCGCCGCGCTTGTAGACGCGGTGCCCGAAGCCCATGATCTTGCGCTTCTCGGCGAGGGCCCTGTCGAGCCACGGCCCCACCTGGTCGGCCGTGCCGATCTCGTCGAAGATGTGCATGACGGCCTCGTTCGCACCGCCGTGCAGCGGACCCTTGAGGGCGCCGATGGCTCCGACGACTGCGGAATACAGGTCGCTGAGCGTCGAGGTGATCACGCGGGCGGTGAACGTCGAGGCGTTGAACGAGTGCTCCGCGTAGAGGACCATCGAACGGTTGAAGGCATCGACCACCGCAGGCTCGGGCTCCTCGCCGAAGGTCAGCCAGAGGAAGTTGGCGGCGTAGTCGAGGTCGTCGCGCGGCTCGAGCGCATCGAGACCCCGACGTCGGCGCTGCCCGTACGAGACGATCGCGGGGAGGGCGGCGAACAGCGTGAGGCTGCGCTCGAGGTTCTCCTCCGGCGTGCCCACGGCGTCGAGGACGTTCGCGATGCCGGCGGTCTCGATCGCGCCGATGACGCTCACGGCGGTGCGCACCTCGTCCATCGGATGCGAGTCGAGCGGCAACCGGTCGATCGCGTCTTTGACAGCCGGCGCGAGGGCGCGGTGCTGCCGCTCGACCAGCCGGAACGCCGCAAGCTCGTCGGCGCTCGGCAGCTCTCCGTTCCACAGCAGGTACGCGACCGCCTCGAACGGCTGCGTCGCCGCCAGCTCCTGCACCGGGTAGCCGCGGTACAGCAGGCTGTTCGTCTCGGGGTTGACCTTCGAGATCGCGGTCGTGTCGACGACGACGCCCGCGAGCCCCTTCTTGATGTCCGGCTCGGTCATGGTCACTCCTTCGTGTACTTCGACTCGGCGCTTCGCTGCTCGCTCAGCAACCGGGTCGGATGTCCGCTTCGCTGCGCTCAGCGACCGGTGTTGTCGACTGTGAAGTTGAAGACGCCCGAGTCGAAGTGGTTGTACGACTCGTAGTCGATCAGGTCGTAGAGATCGGCGCGGTGCTGCATCTCGCCGAGCTTCGAGGTCAGATGCCCCTCGTCGTTCAGCGTATCGAGCGCACGGTCCGCCGCGCCCATCGCCGTGCGCAGCAGCGACACCGGCCAGATGACGATGCTGACCCCGACGCTCTGCAGCTGCGCGGTCGAGAACAGCTCGCTCTTGCCGAACTCGGTCATGTTCGCCAGGATCGGCACGTCGAGGGCTGCGGCCATCGCCTCGAACTCCTCGAGGGTGCGCATGGCCTCGGGGAAGATCGCGTCGGCCCCGGCGTCGACCAGTGCCTTGGCGCGGTCGATCGCGGCATCCATCCCCTCGACGGCGCGGATGTCGGTGCGCGCCATGATGAGGAAGTTCTCGTCGCGGCGGGCGTCGGCGGCGGCCCGAATGCGCTTGACCGCCGTGTCCTCGTCGACCACGCTCTTGCCGTCGAGGTGTCCGCAGCGCTTCGGGTTGACCTGGTCTTCGATGTGGGCGCCGGCGAGACCTGCGTCCTCGAGCTCCTGGATCGTGCGGGCGACGTTCATCGGCTCACCGAACCCGGTGTCGGCGTCGACGATCGCGGGCAGGTCCGTCATGCGGGCGATCTGCTTCGCCCGCCCGGCGACCTCGGTCAGCGTGGTGAGGCCGATGTCGGGCAGGCCCAGGTCGGCGGCCAGCACCGCGCCCGAGATGTAGACGCCGTCGAAGCCCTTCTGCTCGATCAGGCGGGCGCTCAGCGGGTTGAACGCACCGGGGAAGCGCAGCAGCTCGCCGCTCGCGAGCCGCTCACGGAACAGGCGGCGCTTCTCGGCCGGCGTGACGGTGGAATACAGCATCAGAACAGTCCTCTCTCGCCGGCCGCGTTCATAACTCCGCAAGAACGGCCACCCTGGCGGCATCGGGCCCCGGAATCACGCGGGTCGCGCATCCGGGCCGCCAGATCTTGCTGAGTTGTGAACGCCGAGGCGCGGTGAGCCAGCATCAGAACAGTCCCTTGGGGGCGTCGGCGCCATCGAGCAGGCCCGGCTTCGCGACGATCGACAGCTCCGCGACCTCAGCGGCGGTCAGCTCGGGCAGCCGCTGCACGAGCGACAGGAACCGCTCGATCTCGGCCGACTCCAGCACGGGCTCGGCCAGCAGACGGAACTTCGCGATGTAGTTCTCGCGCGCGAACGGACGGGCGCCGAGCGGGTGGGCGTCGGCGACCGCGATCTCATCGACCACGGTGGTGCCGTCGGTGAGGCGGAACTCGACGCGGCCGCCGAACGCCTTCACGTCAGGGTCCTCGGAGTGGTAGCGGCGCGTCCATTCGGCGTCCTCAGCCGTGGTGATCTTGTGCCACAGCGCCACGGTGTCCTCCCGCGCGGCCCGAGACGGCGCGTACGAGTCGACGTGGTGCCAGCCGCCGTCCTGCAGCGCCACCGCGAAGATGTACGGGATCGAGTGGTCGAGCGTCTCACGCGAGGCGGTGGGGTCGTACTTCTGCGGGTCATTCGCTCCCGACCCGATCACGTAATGCGTGTGGTGGCTGGTGTGCAGCACGACCGCGTCGATGTTCGCGGGGTCGCGGAGCGCCGGATTCGCGGTGCCCAGCTTGCGGGCCAGGTCGATCCACGCCTGCGCCTGGTACTCGGCCGAGTGCTCCTTCGTGTACGAGTCGAGGATCGCGCGCTTCGGCTCGCCGGCCGCAGGCAGCGGCACCTCGTACGCGGCATCCTTGCCGTCGAGCATCCACGCGATCACGCCGTCTTCGCCTTCGTAGATCGGTGCGGGGCTGGTCTGGCCGCGCATCGCCCGATCGACCGCCTCGACGGCCATCTTGCCGGCGAAGGCGGGGGCGTGCGCCTTCCACGTCGAGATCTCGCCCTTGCGGCTCTGCCGTGTGGCGGTCGTGGTGTGCAGGCCCTGACCGACCGCCTGGTAGATCGTCTCGACGTCGAGGCCGAGCAAGGTGCCGATGCCGGCCGCGGCCGACGGGCCGAGGTGGGCGACGTGATCGATCTTGTGCTTGTGCAGGCAGATCGCCCGCACGAGGTCCATCTGGATCTCGTAGCCGGTGGCGATGGCACGCACGAGCGCGCGCCCGTCCTTGCCGGTGTGCTGGGCGACCGCGAGGATCGGCGGGATGTTGTCGCCCGGGTGCGAGTACTCCGCCGCGAGGAAGGTGTCGTGGTAGTCGAGCTCGCGCACGGCCACGCCGTTCGCCCACGCCGCCCACTCGGGGCTCGTGCGGTGATCGAGTGCCGCGCCGAAGAGGTTGGCGCCGGCGCCGCCGGTCGACACCGCGTGGCTGAAGGCCTGCGCGCGCGCCGCGTTGATGGGCGCGCGCGTGAGGGATGCCGCGGCGACCGACGCGTTGTCGATCAGGCGGTTGATGATCATGTCGACGACGTCGTGCTCCACCTCGACCGGGTCGGCGGCGACCTCGGCGATCTTCCAGGCGAGCTGGTCAGCGCGGTCGAGGTTCTCGTCGCTGCGGTGCACGCGGACGTGGTGGGTGACGGTCATTTCACACCTTCGGGGTCGGAGTCAGAGTGTCGAGGATGCCGATGAGGGCGTTGTGCAGGTGCACATGGGTGGCGTGGGCGGCCAGGTCGCCGTCGCGGGCGGCGAGCGCCTGCGCGATGGTGCGGTGCTCGGCGATGGATGCCGCGAGCCGCGTCGGCCGATCGCGCGCCATGCGCCGCACCCGGACAAGGTGCGTGCGGACGGTGCGGAGGGCCGAGGCGATGTAGTCGTTGTCGACGGCGGCGTCGAGGGCGGCGTCGAAGCGGGCGATCAGGGCGTAGTAGGCGTCGCGCCCGGCGGGGGCGGTGAGGTCGACGCGGCCGAACTCCTCGGCGAGGGCGGCGAACAGGGCGGCGTCTCCGCGGGCCGCGGCGAGACGCGCGGAGGTCTCCTCGAGCGCGCGACGGATCTCGAACAGGGCGCGGATGTCGTCGGCATCCAGATCCGCGACGACGGTGACGCGGGGGGACTGCTGCACGACGAGCCCGTCGGAAGCGAGTCGGCGGAGCGCTTCGCGCAGGGGCGTGCGGCTGACGCCGAGTCGCGCGGCCTGTTCGACCTCGCCGAGCACAGTGCCGGCCTGGAGCGACCCGGACTGGATGCCGTCGAGCAGAGCCGCGTATGCGCGATCGCCCGCGGTGGTGCGTTCGACGGAAAGGGTCACGCTGCTTAGCGTATACACAAACCGCGCTAAGTGGGGTATTCGTTCCCAACGAGCATCATTCTGTATACACCACGGGCGGCACCGGCTCCCCGAGCTTCACCACCACCACCCCCGCGAGCACGAGCGCCCCGCCGACCGCCTGAAGCGGTCCGGGAATCTGCCCGAGCAGCAGCCAGCCGAAGATCAGCGCGGCGACGACCTCGGCGAGCGCGACGAACGACGCCAGTCGCGATCCCAGCATCCGGGTCGAGGCGATGCCGAGCACATAGGCGAGCCCTGTCGCGAGCACCCCGATCGCGAGCACCGGCACGAACCACGGCACCGTGCCGAAGCGATAGGCGACGTTATCGGTGTTCCACGCGATCGGCACGACCCCCACGGCGCCCGCGACAGTCAGCCCGATCGCGCCGAGCAGCAGCCCGCTTCCGGCGAGAGCGAGCGGCGGGAGCCCCGTGTCGGCCCGCGCCGAGAGCACGAAATACGTCGCGGCACCGACCATCGCACCGAGTGCCCAGAGGATGCCGGCGCCGTTCACGCTCGCGCCGGTGAGGATGTCGAGCATGAGCACCAGCCCCACGAACGCGATGCCCGCACCCAGGATGCTGCGCCGGCTCGGACGCTCGCCCCGCCGGATCCAGAGCCACAGGATCACCGCGACCGGTGCCGTGTACTCGATCAGCAGTGCGATTCCGACGTCCATCACCGCGACGGCCTGGAAGTAGAACAGCTGCGTCGCCGTCACCGCGAGAAGTCCGTAGGCGGCGATCATGCCGGCGTTGCGCCGGAGCAGACCCCACCGCCCGCGCAGCGACACGATCGTGGGGATCAGCAGCACGAGCGCGGCCACCCAGATGCGCGCGGTCACGGCGGCACCCGGCGTCCATCCGGCGTCGATCAGTCCGCGCGCCCAGGCGCCCGACATCCCGAAGGCGACCGCGGCGCCGATCGCCAGCGGCAACCCGAGCCGCACGGTGCGGACGTTGCGTGTGTCATCGGCTACTGCGTTCATGAGATGTGACGCTACTCGCGTGCGA
This sequence comes from Microbacterium sp. PI-SA-G, assembly GCF_057215335.1. Taxonomy (NCBI): domain Bacteria; kingdom Bacillati; phylum Actinomycetota; class Actinomycetes; order Micrococcales; family Microbacteriaceae; genus Microbacterium; species Microbacterium sp. PI-SA-G. Next base: position 2,764,996 of record NZ_CM170103.1, on the reverse strand, counting down.
TGTAAGATGTCAACATGATCTTCACGGATGACACGGAAGACGCGCTCCGCGCCGCCGTCTGGCTCGTCAACTCCGCGGAGGACCCCGAGACGCTGGCGACACTCGACGATCTCGACACCTTCCTCGCGACGTTCCCCTACACGGGCCGCCTCGACCGCGATGACACCGAGCTCGCCTCGCTCCGCACCCTGCGCCCGCGGCTGCGCGACATGCTGCTAGCCCCGCGCGACGACATGGCCGCGCACGTCAACAGCGCCCTCGCCGAGAGTCGCCTCACCCCGCGCCTCGCCCGCCACGGAGAGATGGACTGGCACCTGCACGCCGTCGCCGACGAGAACCCCCTCGCCGAGCGCGTGCTGATCGAGACCGCGATGTCGCTGATCGACGTCATCCGCGCCGATGAGGGCTCGCGCATCACCATCTGCGACGACGACAGCTGCGAGGCGCTCGCCCTCGACCTCTCGCGCAACCGCTCGAAGCGCTACTGCTCCACCGCATGCGCGAACCGCAACGCGGTCGCCGCCTACCGCGCCCGCCGCGCCACCACCTGACCCGCGCCTCGCGCCCGCCCCCGGCATCCCGCCCCGCACCCGCCCCGGCACCCCACCCCCGGCATCCCACCCCACCCCTCCGGTCGCACTTCGTGCCACCTCCCCGCCACCCCAGCGGCAGCAACTGCGACCGGAACACATCGACGCCCACCCGACACGACAGCAACTGCGACCGGAACCAGCTGAAGCACGAGCGCGACCCCGCTGGACGCCACCTGTCATCACAGGTATGCTCACTTGTTATTACAGGTTGCGCGCACGCTGTGGCGCGCGCGACGAGCACAGCCGCGCACGAGGAGCACCGATGCCCGAGTACCACACCCCGCCGATCTCTCCGATGGCGATCGCCTTCGATGCCGAGAAGCTCACGCTGTCGCCGGAGGGCCCGACTCTCACGCGACGCATGTCGGACCTCGAGGGCCTGTTCCTCGACGCGGATGCCTGGGCGACCGCCGCGCAGGGCGACGACCCGATCGTCTACACCGTCACCAGCTCCCCCGTGCCGGAGGTCGACCGCGAGCTCCCCCAGTCGATCACCACGATCATGCCCGGCGACACCGCCGGCGAGCTCTGGATGACCAAGGGCCACCAGCATCCCGACCACCAGGGCGAGATCTACCTGGCTCTGAAGGGCCGCGGCGGACTGCTGATGTTCGACGGCGAGCGCACCGAGTGGCTCGACATGCTGCCCGGCACGATCGGCTACATCCCCCCGGGCTGGGCGCACCGCTCGGTCAACACCGGTGACGAGCCCTATGCGTTCCTCGCGGTCTACCCCGGCGGCGCCGGCCACGACTACGGCTGGGTGCTCGAGCATGGCATGGGCTCGCGGGCGTACCGCAGCACCGACGGCGCGGTCGATCTGCGCCCCTACTCCGCCTGATCGCCGACCATGCTCATCGCGCACGACCTCGGCACCACGGGCAACAAGGCTTCGCTGCACCACTCCGACGGACGCCTCATCTCGGCCGTCACGGTGCCGTACCCGGCACACTTCGCCGCGGGCGGCGTCGCCGAGCAGAACCCCGAGGACTGGTGGGATGCCGTCGTCGAGGCCACCCGCGCCCTGCTGACGAAGACCGAGACGGCGCCGTCTGAGATCGCCGGTGTGGTGGTGGGCGGTCAGATGATGGGCGCCGTGCTGCTCGACGCCGACGGCATCCCGGCGCGTCCGGCGATCATCTGGGCCGACACCCGCTCGAGCGCGCAGCAGCGCGAGCTCGAGGCGGCGCTCGGTGCGAAGCACGCGTACGGCATCCTCGGCCACCGCCTGAACCCCACGTACTCGCTCGAGAAGATCATGTGGGTGCGCGACAACGAGCCCGACGTCTGGTCGCGCGTGCGGCGGGTGTGCGTCGCGAAGGACTTCATCGTGCTGCGCCTCACCGGCCGCCTCGCCACCGACCGCTCCGACGCGTCGGGCACCAACGCCTACGACCAGGCCACGGGCACGTGGTCCGACGAGGTGCTGCAGGCCGCGCGCCTCGACCCTGCGCTCTTCCCCGAGATCCTCGAGTCGACCGCGATCGCCGGCGCACTGACCGACGCCTCGGCCACCGCCCTGGGCCTGCACACGGGAGTGCGCGTGGTGATGGGCGGAGGTGACGGCCCGCTCGCCGCGGTCGGCTCGGGCATCGTCGCCCCCGAGGACGGCGCGTACGTGTGCCTGGGCACCTCGTCGTGGATCTCGTTCGCGGCGGATGCTCCGCTGCACGACCCCGCGATGCGCACCTTCACGTTCGACAATGTCGTGCCGGCATCCTTCGTGCCGACCGCCACCATGCAGGCCGGCGGCGCGTCGGTGCAGTGGATCGCCGAAGCCCTCTCTCCCGATCCCGCCCGCCCCGAGACCGGGCGACTCATCGCCGAGGCCGCGGGCGACGTCGACACCGAGGACCTGTACTTCCTGCCGTATCTGCTGGGCGAGCGCTCCCCGCACTGGGACCCCGACGCCCGCGGCGCCTTCATCGGCCTCGGACGCCACCACACCCGCGCCCACCTCATGCGCGCCGTGCTCGAGGGCACCGCGTTCAACCTGCTCACCTGCATCCAGGCGTTCCGCGCGGCGGGCGCGAGCATCGACCGGATCGACGCGGTCGGCGGCGGCGCGCAGAGCGACACGTACCTCTCTGTGCTCGCCGATGTCTGGGGCGTCCCGGTGCGGTGCCGCACGATCGTCGAGGAGGCCAACAGTCTCGGCGCCGCCGTCACCGGCGCCGTGGGCCTCGGGCTGGCCGAGTTCTCGGCGGCGCGAGCCCTGAGCGAGGTCACGGCGGAATTCACTCCGGATGCCGGTCGGCACGCCGTCTACGCTCAGCGTCACGCCCGCTTCGACGACGCGTACACCGCGCTCGCTCCCTGGTTCGCGGGAGCGCCGCGCTGATGGGTGTCATCCTCGTCACCAGCCGCTCGTTCTCGGACGGCGACCTCGACCTCGTCACCCGGGCGAGCCAGGCGGGGCACCGCATCCTCCGCGGGCCCGCGCACCACGATCTCGACGAGCTGCGCTCCCTGCTGCACGGCGCCGACGCGTGGATCGCCGGCACCGGCCCCATCACCGAGGAGCATCTGGGAGCCGCCCCGCGTCTGCGCGTCATCGCCCGGTACGGCGTGGGCACCGAGTCCGTCGATCTCGACGCCGCGCGTCGCCGCGGCATCCCCGTCACGAACACCCCCGGCGCCAACGCCGATGCCGTGGCCGATCACGCGATCGGGCTCATGCTCGGCGCGCTGCGGTTCGTGCCCGACGGCGATCGCCGGGTGCGCGACGGCGACTGGGCCGTGCGGCGAGGGCGCGAACTCGGCGCCGCCACGGTGGGGATCGTCGGCTTCGGCCGCATCGGTCAGGGCGTCGCGAAGCGGCTGAGCGGATTCGGCTCACGCGTGATCGCGGCCGACCCCTTCCTCTCTCCTGACGTCGTCCGCGCACACGGCGCCGAACCCGTCGACGTCGAGGCACTGTTCGGGGCGGCCGATCTGATCTCGCTCCATGCCCCGGGCGGACAGCTGCTCGTCGACGCCGCACGTCTGGCGGCGATGCCCCGCGGCGGCATCATCGTCAACACGGCCCGGGGTGACCTGATCGACGAGGCCGCGGTGGCCGAAGCTCTGCGCGACGGCGTCCTCGCCGGCTACGCCGCCGACACCCTGCACGGCGACACGGCAGCGAAAGACAGTCCGCTGCTCGCCGCTGACCTCGCCGACCGCGTGATCGTGACGCCGCACCTCGGCGCGCAGACCACGCAGGCCGTCGACAACATGGGCTCCCTGTCGCTCGACGACGTGATCGCCGTGCTCAAGGGCGCCGAGCCCGCCTACCCCGTCGCCGTCCCCCAGGAGACCCGATGACCTCGACACCCCCCTCCGGATACATGGGCTTCGTCGGTGTGAGCACCGCGTCATCCTCGATCATGCCGGTGTTCCCCCGCTGGGCCGACGTGCTCGGGTTGCCCACGCGTGAGCTCGTCGGGCATGACCTGCCGATGGATGCCACGCCCCAGCAGTACCGCGCGATGGTCGAGCAGATCCGCGACGACCCGAATCACCGCGGGGCCCTCGTCACGACGCACAAGATGAACGTGTACGCCGCGGCATCCGACCTGTTCGACGAGCTCGACCCGTTCGCGGTGTCGTGCAGCGAGGTCTCGAGCATCTCGAAGCGCGGCGACCGTCTGATCGGGCGCGCGAAGGATCCGCTGACGGTCGATCTCGCCCTGAACGACTTCCTGCCGCCCGACCACTTCGGGCGCACGGGAGCCGAGGTCGTGATTCTCGGCGCCGGCGGATCGGGCACCGCCCTCAGCTGGGCACTGGCCGAGCGGAAGGATGCACCGGCGCGCGTGACCGTCACGGCCCTCACCGACGATGCGCTCGAGCACCTGCGCGCCGTGCACGCGCAGCACGGCACGCCCGGCGACCTCATCCGGTACGTGCGCACCGATAGCCCAGCCGATGCCGCCGCCCTCGTCGCGGCCGCTCCCGCCGGCTCCCTCATCGTGAACGCCACCGGGCTCGGCAAGGACCGCCCGGGCTCGCCGCTCCCCGACGACGTGGTGTTCCCCGAGGACGCGTTCGTGTGGGAGTTCAACTACCGCGGATCGCTGGAGTTCCTCCACCAGGCGCGCGCGCAGGAGGCCGCGCGTTCGCTGCACGTGGTCGACGGCTGGCGCTACTTCATCCACGGGTGGTCGCAGGTGGTCGCCGACGTGTTCGAACTCGAGCTGACGCCTGCGATCGTGGAGCAGCTCGCCGACGCTGCGGAGTTCGCACGCCGATGATCCGCACCGTCCTCGGCGACATCGATCCAGCCCAGCTCGGCACGGTCGACTACCACGAGCATCTGTTCCAGGTCAGCCCGCTACTGCCCGGTGACGAGCTCGACGATGAGGAGCGCTCCGGCGCCGAGGCCGCCCTGCTGCGGGGCAGCGGCTTCGCGGCCATGATCGATGCGACCCCCTTCGGCCTCGGACGCGACCCCGAGGCCCTCGCGCGCATCAGCACCGCGACCGGGCTGCGCATCGTGGCCGCGACCGGGCGGCATCGCGAGGCGCACTACGCCCCCGAGCATCCGACGCGCCAGGCCGGCGTCGCCCAGCTGACCGCGCTCTTCGTGCACGACATCGTCGAGGGCATGCCGGTCGACGATGCCCATGTCGCGCCCGCGGCCGAGACGCCCGCGGCGGGTGCGCCGATCGCCCTCGATCCCACGGGTTCGCCGGTGCGTGCCGGACTCCTCAAGGGCGGCATCGACTACTGGCGCATCAGCGACTTCGAGCGCACGACGCTGCTCGCACTGGCCGCCGTACATCGCGCCACCGCGGTCCCGATCATGGTGCACCTGGAGTTCTGCACCGCCGCCCACGAGGTGCTTGACCTGCTGGAGGCCGAGGGCGTGGCCGCCGATCGGGTCGTGCTCGCCCACGCCGACCGCGATCCCGATGCGGGCCTGCATGCCTCCCTCGCCCAGCGTGGGGCGTACCTCGGTTACGACGGTGTGGCTCGCCCGCGCACCCGATCCGACGCCGAGCTGCTCGCACTGACCGCCGAGGTCGTCGCACGCGGCGCCGGCGATCGCATCCTGCTCGGCGGCGACGTGGCCCGTCGTACCCGGTACATCGCTTACGGCGGCATGCCGGGGCTCGCCTACCTCGGCGAGCGCTACCTGCCTCGGCTGCGCGCGCTGGTCGGCGATGCCGCCGTGGAGCGGATGCTGGTCGCCAACCCCGCGCGACTGCTCGCCCTCTCCCCCTGATTCCTCTCGCACTGATTCCGCGGGGAATCACCGGGGCCGGAATTCCGGTTGCCCCGGTTCTCGCGCCATACTGAATGAGAGCCCCCGAAGGAGCCCCATGACCGAGCCGACCATCCTGCACGCGACCTTCACGGCGCGCCCCGGGGCCGCCGATCGCGTCGTGGCGCTGCTGCGGGACTTCGCCGCTGAGGTGCGCACGGAAGACGGCAACATCGTCTTCGACGCCTCCCGCCTGTCCGACGATCCCGACCGGTTCTTCGTGTACGAGGTGTACCGCGACGACGAGGCCTTCCAGGCCCACCTGTCGTCGCCGGCGGGCATTCCCTTCAACGCTGAGCTGCAGGAGCTGATCGTCGAGCCGACCTCTCAGCTCACCTTCCTGCGGCGCATCTGACCGCTCGACGGCGATCCGTCGTCGAGCCCCGCCCCGGAGTCACCACACCCCTCCGTGTCGGAACCCGGGGCACAGCACGGTTGCCGGGGAGATCCCCCCTCTCCCCGGCAACCGTGTATCGACTGCTGCGCGCGGAACTCGCAGGCCGGGTCAGATCACCGTGAGAGCACTCAGCCGCGGCGGTCCGATCACCGTCATCCCCGCTGCGGCACAGGCCGCGACCCCCGACAGATGCTCTCTGGCGGCGAAGCCTTCACCCGCTGCGCCGGCATTGCCGAACAGTGCGAGCGCCGAGGGGCGGCCGGTCGTGCACGCCGACGCATGGAAGACCCCGCCGAATCCGTTTTCGGCGAACGCCCCCGCCCACGCCTGCGTGAGCGCGTAGTCGTCCGTGGTCACGAGGGCACGCACGACCGAGAATCGTTCAGCGCGGCTGGAGCTGACCGCCGCGCATCGATACTCCTGCGGCGCGGAGACGGCCGACACCCGGAACGAGTCGGCGAAGGCCCGCGAGACGAGCCCTGTCGCGCAGACCTCGTCGCGTACCTTCTCGCGGACGGCGGTCTCGACGCGGGTGGCGGTGCAGCAGGTGCCGCGCGGCGCGGGGAGGCTGAAGCGCCCCAGGAGCCCGCCGTCGAACCACCACGCGGCACGCCCGACGCTGTGGGCACGATACATCTCCGTGCCGCTTGCGATCCTCTTCTCAGGGAAGGACCGATACGACATCCCAGGCTCGGGAGGCCCCTGCACTGCGGTCATGCCGCCCAACTCGCCGCGGTGCGTTCGGCATCGCGAACCACGGCGTCGAGGTCTCCGGTGGCGAGTCGATCGATGTTCCGCCGAGCGGACTCGTGCCCGTCGCGTGCCACCGGGGCCGCGAGCCACTGCGCCCAGGTCCACGGGTCGTCGATCCCCCGTCGAAGCGCCGACAGCACAGGACGGATGCCGGGCACTACGGCCCCGTCCCGGACCTGGAACGAGGGTACACGGTGTGCCCGTCGGCGGTGGTGAGACGCAGCAGGCGCAGTTCGGCGACGGCCTTCGACACCGCCTGACGCCCGACGCCGAGTTCGCGTTGCAGGGAACCGCTCGAGTACACGGGTCCGATGACCTGCGGCCACGGGTTCGCGGCGATGGGGAGACGCTCGATGATCCGGTCGGCGACCTCGCCGGCATCACCGAGACCGGTCAGTTCGGCCCCTTCATCGACGCGCGTGAGCAGCCGGCGTTCCAGCGCCTGCACGATCAGATGGACGGCGAGCTCCTGGTCCGAAGGGCGCGTCGCGGGGCGCACCGCGGGGCGGGACTGTCGCCGGGGCGAGACGAGACTCATCAGACGCATCCTTTCCGTGTCAACAATGTCAACCAGTCTCACCGACCATGTCCACCATGTCAACCATCCCACCCTGGATGCCAGCCCCAACCCCGCCGCACATGACGAAGCCCCCCACCGGAGAGGTGAGGGGCTTCGTCGATTCGTCAGCGGATCACTCGTAGAGGACCGCGGCGATGTCCTCGTCTTCGATGTTGGTCTTGTCGTACCAGTACGAACCGGTGTCGTAGAACTCGTCGACGGTGTCGCCGTTGGCGGCGTCGAACGCGGCCTGCACGACCTGCTCGCCGATGCCGATCGGGTCCTGCGTGATGGCGCCGGCCATCGTGCCGTCCTTGATCGCGTTGATCTGCGCTGCTCCGGAGTCGAAGCCGACGATCGTCAGCTTGCCCTTCTCCAGACCGAGCTCGTTCACCGCGTTCACGACACCGATGGCAGAACCCTCGTTGGTGCCGTAGATGCCCTTGAGGTCGGGGTGCGCCGCGATCAGCGTCTTGGCGATGTCAGCCGACTTCAGGTGGTCACCGTCGCCGTACTGGATGTCGACGATCTTGATGTCGGGGAAGTCCGCCTCGATCTTCTCGACGAAGCCGTCACGACGCTCGACACCGGTCGAGTTGATGTTCGAGTGACCGACGATCGCGACCTCGCCCTCGCCGCCGATCAGCTCGGCCATGTGCTCAGCAGCCAACGCGCCGGCGACCTTGCTGTCGGTCGCCGAGAGGCTCAGGCCGACGTCGCCGTCGCACGGAGCGTCGAAGTAGACCACGGGGATGTCCTTCGCCTTGGCCTGCTCGAGCGGGGCGACGCACGCCTCGGGGTCGAGGGCGGCGTAGGCGATGGCGCTCGGGTTCTTGTCGATCGCGGTCGTCAGCATCTCGAGCTGCTGTGCGATCTCGGTCTCGGCCGCGGGGCCTTCGAACGTGATCCGCACACCGAGCTCTTCTGCCTTCTGCTCGGCGCCCTTCTTGACGGCCTGCCAGAACTGGTGCTGGAAGCCCTTCGAGACGAGAGCGATGTACATCTCTCCGTCGCCGCTGCCACTGCCGCCGCTGCCTTCTTCGATCACATCGCCACCGCCGCCGGCACAGCCGGCGAACACCAACGCGGATGCTGCGACGAGTGCCGCGAATGCGGTCTTCTTGCCGAATTTCATGGAAACTCCATTGTTCTCTGTGATTGCCGGCCAGGGCCGACGGGGTCGTGGTGCGTATTGAGTTGGGTCGGGTGAGGAATGGGTCAGGTTCGCTGGCGATTGCGCAGCGAGTCGAGGAACACGGCCAGCAGCACGACGACGCCGACGACGATGTTCTGCCACTCGGACTGGATCGACATGATGCGCAGACCGTTGACGAGCACGCTCATGATCAGCGCGCCGATGACGGTTCCGAGAATGGAGCCGCGTCCGCCGAGCAGCGAGGTGCCGCCGATGATGACCGCGGCGATCGCCTGCAGCTCGTACCCCGTGCCGATCTGCGGCTGGGCCGAGTCGAGGCGGGCGGCGATGACGATGCCCGCGATTCCAGTGAAGGCACCGGCGAACATGTAGATCAGGATCGTCCAGCGTCGCGTGTTGACGCCGGAGAGGCGGGTGGCCTCCTCGTTCGAGCCGATCGCGAAGGTGTAGCGGCCGAGGAGCGTCTTCGACAGCACGAGCCACGCGATGATCGCGGCGACCGCGGTGATCAGCACCGCGTTCGGGATGCCGGGGATGATGACGCCGAGGGCGATCTTCTTGAAGTCCGGCGCCGACGAGGAGAAGTAGATCGGCGAGACGTTGGAGATGACCAGGGCGAGGCCGCCGGCGATCATCATCATCGCGAGGGTCGCGATGAACGGCGGGAGCCGGAGGAAGGTGATGTTCACGCCGTTCACGAGCCCCATCAGCACACCGGTGAGGACGCCGCCGATCACGCCGACCCACACGGGAAGCCCCATGTTCGTCACGAAGACGCCGGTCATCACGGCGCAGAGCGCCATACCGGTGCCGATCGAGAGGTCGATGCCGCCGGTGATGATGACGAACGTGGTGCCGAGCGCCAGGATGCCGATGACCGCGGTCGAGAGCAGAACCGTGGCGATGTTGCTGAAGGTGAAGAAGTTGGGGCTGGCGATCGAGAAGAAGATGACCAGCACGATCAGGGTGCCGAACGCCAGTGACTGCTGCAGCTGGCGCTTCAGGAACGCTCCGACGTCACGCTTGTCGGTGTTCTCGGTCATCGCCGTCTGGATGATCGTCGTCGTCGACGATCCGGACTTCTGTGGGGTGCTCATCAGACTTCCTCCCCGTGGGCTGCGAGTTGCATGATCTTCTCCTGGTTTGCATCCTCGTTGCGGAGAGTTCCGGTGATCCGGCCGTTCGCGAAGACCGCGATGCGGTTCGCGACGCGGAGGATCTCGGGCAGCTCCGACGAGATGACGATGATGGACTTGCCCTGATCAGCGAGCTGCTGCATCAGGCGGTAGATCTCTTCCTTCGCACCGACGTCGATCCCGCGGGTCGGCTCGTCGAAGATGAGGATGTCGCAGTCGCGCATCAGCCAGCGGGCGATGACCACCTTCTGCTGGTTGCCGCCCGAGAGCAGTTTGACGACCTGGTTCACCGAGGGGGTCTTGACCCGCAGCTGCTGGACGTACTCCTTGGTGCGGCTCTTGGCCTTGCTGTCGCCCATCCAGCCGATGCCGTTGGCGTAGGAGCCGAGCGAGGCGAGCACCGTGTTGAAGGTGACGTCCTGCTCGAGCATCAGACCGAGGAGCTTGCGGTCCTCTGAGAGGTAGCCGACGCCGTGCTTCACGGCATCGGCGGGCTGGTTGATCTTCGTCTCGCGGCCGCTGATGGTGATCGTGCCGCCGTCGCGCGGGTCGGCGCCGATGATCGCGCGGGCGGTCTCGGTGCGGCCCGCGCCCATGAGGCCGGCGAACCCGAGGATCTCTCCTCGGTGCAGCTCGAAGGAGATGTCGGAGAGCAGGCCCTTGGTCGACAGATCCTGGACCGAGAGCACCACCGGATCGTTCGCGTGCTCGCGCGCCATCGGGCGGGTTCCCTCGTCGATCGGACGACCGACCATCATCTCGATGATGCGCGGGACGCTGACCTCGGATTTCTCGAGTGATCCGATGTATGCGCCGTCGCGGAGCACGGAGACTCGGTCGGCCAGGCGGCGCAGCTCGTCCATGCGGTGCGAGATGTAGACGATGCCGGTGCCCCGAGCCTTGAGCTGCTCGATGAGCACGAACAGCGTCTCGACCTCGGAGTCGGTGAGCGCGGACGTGGGCTCGTCCATGATGAGGACCTTGGCGTTGAACGACAGCGCCTTGGCGATCTCGACCATCTGCTGCTCGGCCACCGTGAGCTCGCCGACGAGCTGACGCGGGTTGAGGCGGATGTCGAGGCGCTTCAGCAGTTCGGCCGTCTGCAGATTGAGCTTGCGCTCCGACAGGAACGGCCCGATCTTCGGCTCACGGCCTACGTAGATGTTCTGAGCGACCGTCAGATCAGGCATCATGTTGAGTTCCTGATGGATGATCGTGATGCCCAGCTCCTGCGCCTGCAGGGGGCTCGTGAGCTCCACCTCCTGGCCCTCGAACAGGATCGTGCCCTCGTCCTTGGTGTAGATCCCCGAGAGGATCTTCATGAGCGTGGACTTGCCCGCGCCGTTCTCACCGACGAGCACGAGCACCTCGCCGGAGTGCACTTCGAGGTGCACGTCCTTGAGTGCCTGCACACCGGGGAACCCCTTGCTGATTCCGTCGACTCTGAGAATGGGATCGCTCATGTGCTCACCTGCTTCCTTGAAGGTCCTGGTTTTCCGTGGTCTGCGGTTCGGGCCGCAAACATCGGATCAATTCTGTACTCGCGCCGCGTTCTGCGCAAGTTGTATCTAAATGTAACTACAGGTCGGTCGGTTGGGAAGGCCTGTAATAACAACTCGGCCACAGTTGTCAGTGAAGGCGGATCGAGTCGACGGCGACGAGCTTGTCGCGGATGAACGCGTTGGCGTGCGCCCCGAGCTCCTCGTTGTCGGTCCACAGGTTGCGCCAGATGCCCAGCATGCGGCTGAGGTCGGGGGCGACGACGGCCGAAGAGAAGGACTCGAACACAACGGGGCCGTCGTAGCCGATGCGCCCGAGCGCCTTGAAGAAGGTGTCGAAGTCGACCGTTCCGGTGCCGAGGTAGCCGCGGTGGCTCTCGCCGATGTGCACGTAGCGCAGGCTCGGGGCGGCGTCGAGGACCGGCGCGAACATGTCCGACTCCTCGATGTTCATGTGGTACGTGTCGAGGTGGATGCCGAGGTTCGGGCGATCCACCTCCGCGAGGTATGCGATGGCCTGGCGTGCGGTGTTGAGGACGTTGGTCTCGTAGCGGTTCACGACCTCGAGGGCGACCGAGATGCCTCGGTCCGCGGCGTGGTCGGCGACCTTCGCGATCGCGCGGCGGCTGCTCTCGAGGCCCGCGGCCGTGACCGGCTCCATGTACTTCTGCATGGCGCTGTAGATGACGCCGCAGAAGTGAGAGCCGCCCAGGTCGGCCAGCACGTCGACGGCCCGCAGCAGCAGCGCCTCGCCGGCGGCGACGATCTCGGGGTCGGAGCTGGTGACATCGGTCGCGCCCGAGAGCCCGAGCGACGCGCTCACGGCGAGGTCGTGCTCCTCGAGAGCATCCTTGGCGGCGGCGACATCGAACGAGAACGGGTCCATCAGAGGGAACTCGATGAGGTCGAAGCCGGCCCCCTTGGTCTTCTCGACGGACAGGCGGATGCCGTCGGCATCGAAGTTCCCGGTCCAGACGAGCCCGTGGCAGCCGATGTTCATGAGATCCCTCGCAGGCGGGTGTGCGGCACCATCGCCTCGGCAGTTGGCACGTGCCAACCTGCGCTCGAGACACGCTACGTCGCCGCCGACGACCCTGTCAAGGACTTTCTTGGCACGTGCCAATTCCTCGGCTACTCTGGTCACGCCGCGCACCCCGATATGCTGCGGCGCCGACACGAAGGAGTCTCGCCATGCCCGCCAGCGTGAAGGATGTCGCCGCGCTCGCCGGGGTCTCCTCCTCGACGGTGTCGAACTACCTCAACCACCCGCACGTGCTCGGCGAGTCCAGCCGCGAACGGGTGCGCGCCGCCATCGAGCAGCTCGGCTACGTGCCGAACGAGTCGGCGCGGCAGCTGCGGGCCGGCTCCAGCAAAGCGCTCGCGCTGATCCTGCTCGACGCGTGGCTGCCGTACTTCAACGAGCTCTCACGCGGTGTCGAGGACGTCACCCGCGAGGGCGGGTGGTCGCTGTTCTACAGCAACAGCAACCGCGACAGCGCGCAGGAGCGGCGCAACATCGACATGTTCGAGGCGCACCGCGTGCAGGGCATCGTGATCTACCCGCACGACGACGTGGTGCCGCATCTCGAGCGGCTCGCCGACCGTGGCATCCGCTCGGTCATCGTCGGCCCCGTGCCCGATACGACCAAGGTGGCCTCGGTGCTCTTCGACGACCGCGGGGGCGGTCGGCTCGCCGGCGAGCACCTCCTCTCGCTCGGACGACGCCGCATGCTGTTCCTCGGCACTCCTACGGTGAGCCAGTCCAACGATCGGCTGCGCGGCCTGCGCGACGCGGCGGAGGGGACCGGGGCCGAGGTGTCGGTGCACGATGTTCCGGCGCTCATCACCGAAGACGGTCTGCACGCGGCCGAGATGATCGCCGCGATGCCGGCCGCCGAGCGCCCCGACGCCGTGTTCGCCGCGAACGACATGGTGGCCCTCGGAGTGCTCACCGGACTGCTGCGGCACGGACTGCGCGTGCCGGAGGACGTCGCCATCGTGGGGTTCGACGACGTGGCCCAGGCACATCAGAGCATCGTGCCGCTGACGAGCGTGCGGCAGCCCGGATACGAGATCGGTCGCGCGGCAGGGGCCGCGCTGCTGCGTCAGCTGGCCGACCCGTCGGCGCCGCCGCCCGAGACCACACCGTTCGCCGCCGAGCTGATCGTGCGCGAGTCGACCGTCGGACGCTGACTCACCGCGAGGCGTGCCCCACGACGCCCTTGCGCAGCAGCGCGTTGCCGTACTTGCCGGTCTCACCCGTGCGCACGAGCACGTATGCGGACTTCGCGAGCTCGTAGTACGCGAAGCGCTCCACGAAGCGGGTGGTGTCGACCTCGCTGCCCGCGGCCGCCATCAGCTCGCGCTGCACGTCGAGCAGCTCGCCGTCGGCCGAAGCCATCAGATCGATGCCGGGAGCGTCGTCGAGCGGCAGCACGCTGCGGATCGCCGCGACCACCTCGGGCGTTGTGGTGCCGGGCAGGTCGACGACGTGCTCACCCAGCCCCCAGGCGGGGAAATGCGCGTCGGCGACGATCACGGAGTCGGAGTGCCCCATCCGGTCGAGGTGCAGCAGCAGCTCGCCCGTGAGCAGCGGGTGGATTCCTTCGAGCACGGCGGCTCCTCTCGATCAGGCGGCGGGCGCCGTCAGACAGTCTGCGGGATCAGGCCTTCGGCCGCGAGGTTCTCCCACAGCGCCGCGGGGATGTCGAGCGCGGCGTACTCGGCGTTCTGCTGCAGCTGCGCGGGGCGGCTGCCGCCGACGACGACTGAGCGGACCTCGGGCGCCTGCAGCGGGAACTGGATCGCCGCGGCGGGCAGCGGAACCCCGTGGTCGGCGCAGACAGCGGCGATGCGCACCAGTCGCTCCCACAGTTCGTCGGGCAGCTGCCCGTACTCGTAGCGCCCGTCGCGACGCGGCTCGTTCGACGCGAGCAGACCGGAGTTGAAGATCGACGCCGCGACGATGCCCGTCCCGGTCTCGCGGCACGCGGGCAGCACGTCGACGGCGGCCGGCTGCTCGAGCAGCGTGTACCGCCCGGCGACCATGATCAGGTCCAGATCCGCACCGCGCGCGGCCGTAGCGAGAGCATCCGACACCATCGATCCGATGCCGATCGCCGCGACCTCCTCGTCGGCGCGCAGCTGCTCCATCGCGGGCAGGGCCTCGGCGAGCGCGAGGTCGAGGTCGTTCCGCTCGGGGTCGTGCAGGTAGAGCAGGTCGATCCGCTCGATGCCCAGCCGTGCACGCGATTCGTCCACGCTGCGGCGGATGCCGTCGGCCGAGAAGTCCCACACCCGCTGCAGGTCGTCGGGCACGTGGAAGTCGTTCGCGGTGTCGAGGCCGCCGGCGTGGTCGGGGTTGGGTCGCAGCAGCCGGCCGGCCTTGGTCGACAGCACGAACTCGTCGCGGGGCTTGGTCTGCAGGAACGCGCCGAGACGCCTCTCCGAGAGCCCGAGTCCGTAGTGCGGGGCGGTGTCGAAGAAGCGGATGCCGCTCTCCCACGCGGCATCCAGCACAGTCCAGGCTTCGTCGTCGGTCAACGGGCGGAACAGGTTGCCGACGTTCGCGGCACCGTATCCGAGCGCCGGAACGGCGAGTGCTGCGCGGTCAGACCGTGACATGCGCGCCCGTCCACGTGTAGGTGGCGACGCTGTCGGCCTTCATCTCCATGCCGGTTCCCGGTGCGGTCGGCGCCATGTAGGAGCCGCCTCGGATGTCGGTCGGCACGACGAAATGCTCGTGCAGGTGATCGACGAACTCGATCAAACGGCCTTCCCGCGTGCCCGTCACGGCCACGAAGTCGAACATCGACAGGTGCTGCACGGCTTCGCACAGGCCCACGCCGCCCGCGTGCGGGCACACCGGCACGTCGAACTTGGCAGCGAGCAGCAGGTTCGCGATGTTCTCGTTGACGCCGGCGACGCGCACGGCGTCGATCTGCATCACCGAGATCGCCTCGGCCTGCAGCAGCTGCTTGAAGATCACGCGGTTCTGCGCGTGCTCGCCGGTGGCGACGCGGATCGGCGCGATGCCGCGGGCGATCTCGGCGTGACCGAGCACATCGTCGGGGCTGGTCGGCTCCTCGACCCAGGCCGGGTTGAACTCGGCGAGGGCGTTCACCCACTCGATGGCCTCCGCCACCTCCCAGCGCTGGTTCGCGTCGATCGCGATCGGAAAGTCCGGGCCGCACACCTCGCGCGCCTTGCGGAAGCGGCGGATGTCGTCGTCGAGGTCGGCACCCACCTTGAGCTTGATCTGCGTGAAGCCGTCGGCCATGGCCTCGCGGGCGAGACGCTCGAGCTTCTCGTCGGAGTAGCCCAACCATCCCGGGCTCGTGGTGTAGCCGGGGTAGCCGGTGGCCAGCAGCTCGCGCTCGCGTTCGATGCGTCCGGGCTCGGCGGCGCGGAGGATCTCGAGGGCGTCCTCGCGGGTGAGGGCGTTGGTGAGGTAGCGGAAGTCGACGAGGTCGACGATCTGCTCCGGCGTCATGCGGGCGAGGAGCTGCCACAGCGGCATCCCGGCACGCTTCGCCTTGATGTCCCACAGCGCATTGATGACCGCACCGATCGCCATGTGCATGACCCCCTTCTCGGGGCCCAGCCACCGCAGCTGCGAGTCGCCGATGATCTCGCGGAACGTGCCGCCCATGTCATCCAGCAGCGGTTCGATCTCGCGCCCGACGAGGTGACCGGCGAGGGCGTCGATCGCCGCCACCTGCACGTCGTTGCCGCGGCCGATCGTGAAGACGAAGGCGTGGCCTTCGATGTCGTCGTCGGCGTCGGTGCGCACGATGACGTACGCGGCGGAGTAGTCGGGGTCGGGGTTCATCGCGTCCGACCCGTCGAGACTGAGCGACGTGGGGAAGCGGATGTCGGTGGTGTCGAGTGCGACGATACGGCTCACGGGGGTTTCCTCTCCATGCACGGCGAAAACTCGTGCAGACCTCTTGGAGTGTAAACATCCGATGTCTATACTGTCAATGAGACCGGCCGCTGTCCGGCGGCCCAATGACGGAGCAGGAGAATCATGAAGTTCGCGCGGCTTGGCGACCCAGGGACCGAGATCCCCGTCCTCGTGGAGGGTGACCGATACTTCGACCTCCGGTCCCTGACATCCGATGTGAACGGCGACTTCCTCGCCGGCGACTTCGCCGCCCGCGTCGCTGCGGCACGCGCCGCCGACGAGCTTCCCGAGCTCGAGGATGCCGCGTCGCTCCGTGTCGGCGCGCCGATCGCCCGACCGAGCGCCGTGATCTGCATCGGCATGAACTACGCCGCCCACGCGGCCGAGTCCGGCTCCGAACCACCGAAGATCCCGATCATCTTCCTGAAGACCCCGAACACGGTCGTCGGCCCCTACGACACGGTCACCATCCCCCGCGGCAGCGAGAAGACCGACTGGGAGGTCGAGCTCGGCATCGTGATCGGCGCTCGCGCGTCGTACCTCGACTCCCCCGAGGAGTCCCTCGCTCACGTCGCCGGCTTCGTCGCGGCGAACGACGTCTCGGAGCGCGCGTTCCAGATCGAGGTGTCGGGCGGCCAGTGGTCGAAGGGCAAGATCGCCCCCGGCTTCAACCCCACCGGCCCGTGGCTGGTGACCCCCGACGAGGTCGAGCACCAGGCGCTGGGCCTGCGCAGCTTCGTCAACGGCGAGCCGCGTCAGGACTCGAACACGAGCGACATGATCTTCTCCGTCGCGCACATCGTGCACCACCTCTCGCAGTACGTGGCCCTCGAGCCCGGCGACCTGATCCTCACCGGCACCCCGCAGGGCGTCGCACTCTCGGGCAACTTCCCGTACCTCGCCGCCGGCGATGTGGTCGAGATCGAGATCGACGGCCTCGGCCGCCAGCGTCAGGAATTCATCGCATGGGAGGCACGCTCGTGACCGCCACCGCTCCCGAGCGAGCGAAGCGAGACGGAGCGCTCGACGGACTCGTCGCGATCGTCACCGGCGGAGCATCCGGGATCGGCGCCGCCATCGCTCGCCGTCTGCATGCCGACGGCGCCCAGGTCGCGGTGCTCGACCGCGACACCACCCACGCCGACGAGGCCTTCGCCGCGTTCACGGCCGACGTGTCGGACCGCGCGAGCGTCGACGCGGCGGTCGCCGGTGTCGCCGAGCGCTTCGGCCGCATCGACATCGTGGTCAACAACGCCGGCATCGGGGCGCAGGGCGACATCACGACGAACGACGACGACGAGTGGGCGCGCGTGTTCTCGATCAACGTCACCGGCATCGCCCGCGTGACGGCGGCGGCCCTGCCGTGGCTGCGCGAATCGCCGGCGGCGGCCGTGTGCAACACGGCATCCATCGCCTCCACCACCGGGCTGCAGCAGCGGGCGCTCTACAGCGCGTCGAAGGGTGCCGTCTCGGCGCTCACCCGCGCCATGGCGACCGATCACCTGCACGAGGGCATCCGCGTGAACGCGGTGAACCCGGGCACCGCCGACACCCCCTGGGTCGGACGCCTGCTCGACGCCGCGGCCGATCCGGCCGCCGAACGTGCCGCGCTCGAAGCACGCCAGCCGCATGGCCGGCTGGTCAGCGCCGACGAGGTCGCCGCCGCCGTGGCCTACCTGGTCGGACCGTCTGCGGGCTCGACCACGGGCACCTTCATCGAGGTCGACGGCGGCATGGCGCAGTTGCGTCCCCGCCCCGCCTGACCCGGCGTCTTCGGCATCCGTTCCGGTCGCAGTTTCTGCCGCCCGGCGCCGTCGGCATCCGTTCCGGTCGCAGTTGACGCCGCCCTCCGCCTCACGGGGCGGCGCGAACTGCGACCGGAACCACCGACTCGGCACCTGACCTACCCTGTGGAAAGTCGACGCGGCGCTCGCGCAAGCCTGCGATCGTGGCGCGATGACTCGACCTCGACCCCTCCCTGCGCACCTGGGTACGTTCTTCGCCGTGCGAGAGGCTCTGGATGCCGGAATCGACGCCGGACGTCTTCGGCGACGTGACCTCGACACCCCGTTCCGCGGCGTCCGGAGCAGAGCCCGCGACATCCCCCGGCTTCCGGATCTCGACCCGTACGAGCGTCAGCAGGCCGAGCGCCGCATCCGGGTGCTCACATACGGTCCGCGCCTGCGTGAGGGCCAGTTCCTGAGCCATGAGAGCGCCGTCGCCGTCTGGGGCGGGCCGATGCCGCTGGCACTCCTCGACGGAGACCCTGTGGATGGCCGCACCCTCCCGGTGCACGTCAGCACGCTCGGCGACGCCCCGCTGGTCCGCGCGGCGGGCGTCCAGGCGCATCGCCACCGATCCGGCGCCGCTCGGCTGCTCCACCCCGGCGGCCTCACCGTCGCGAGCCCGGAGACGACGTTCGCCGGCCTGGGCGGTTGGGCGGTGGTCGACCTCGTCGCACTCGGCGACTACTTCTGCCGGGTCTGGCGCGTCGGCCACGGTCGACGGGATGCCGGTCGGCGGCCGTACTCCACCGTCGACCTGCTGCGGGGCGCGGTCGATGACGGACGACACCGCGGGGCCGGACGACTGCGCGCGGCACTCGACCTCGTTCGCGAGGACTCCTGGTCGGCGCGCGAGTCGGTGCTGCGCTGCCGCATCGTGTGGGCCGGACTCCCGGAGCCGGAGCTCAACCTCGACATCTTCGACGATCTCGGCCGCTTTCTCGCCTGCGTCGACCTCGCGTATCCCGCACAGAAGGTCGCGATCGAGTATCAGTCCGTGCTGCACGCGCAGCGGTACGCCGAAGACGTGGAGCGTCTCGCCGCCCTGCGCGCCGCCGGCTGGACGGTGGTCGAGGTCACGAGCGCGCTTCTCGCGCGCCCGGACGAGCTCGTCCGCCGCATCCGAGGCGCCCTCGCCGGCGCGCCACCACGGCCGCGCCGCCCTTCCGGTCGCACTTGATGCCGCTCCCGGCCGCCACAGGCGGCGCGAACTGCGACCGGAACGGAACGAACCAGCTCGAACCGGCGGGAACTGCGACCGGAAGGGCGCGGCGCCACGCACCGGCGCGAACCGGCGCGAACTGCGACCGGAAGGGCCGCCACCCCGCAAGCCGGCAAGCCCGCTCAGCGGCCGCGGAACCAGTCCCGGATGCCGCGACGCGAGGGCTCCGCCGACACGGCCGGCCGGTCCGTGCCGTAGAAGCGCTCGGCGTTGCCCCACAGGATCGCGTCGACGTCGTGCCCGCGGGTGCGTGCCCACGCCGCGACGACCTCGGCCCACCGGGCGCGGCCGTTCGGCTGGTAGGTGTCGGAGCCGTCTTCGGGCGCATGCGGGTCGCCCTCTTCGGCGGGTCCGATCACGGAGACCGGCCAGTCGCTTCCCCACAGCAGCCGTTCATCGCCGAACGCGTCGGCGGCGGCGTCGAGGAACGGCTCCACCTGCTCAGCACTCCAGGCGCCCCCGGCTTCGGCGGGCAGACCCGACAGCTTGCAGGACGTGTTCGGATGCCGCGCCGTCTCCTCGAGGTCGCGCACCCATTCCGCGGTGGGCAGCAGCGGAGCATCCGCCGTGCCGATCGCGGGCTTGCCGAGGTGATCGAGCACGATCCGCAGTTCCGGGATCGCCCCGGCCAGCCGTGCGATGTCGGGCAGCTGCGCGGCACGGACGCAGGCGTCGAAGGTCCAGCCGCGGGACGCGACCTCCCGCGCGCCGGTCACGAACGCGGTCGAGACGGCGAGTCCATCGGGCTCGTTCTGCAGCAGATGCCGCACCCCGCGCACGAGCGGGTGAGCGCCGAGCTCCTCCAGCTGCGTCACGGTGTCGACCCCGCGGTCGAGCCGCGCGCCCGCCACGATGCCCACGACGCCGAGCGCCTCGGCGTTCGCCGACACCCAGCGCACCTCGTCGAGGAACTGCTCCGGCACCGTCTCGGCCTGCACGAACACGGCCTTCTCGTCGGTCGCACCGGGCACGCGCGCGTGGTCGAGCTCGGTCTGCGCGAATCGGTAGGCGAGCGGCCCCTCCAGCCACGTGTAGGTGAGGACCTCTTCGTCCCACAGGTGCAGATGAGAATCGAGAACGCGCATGCGACCATACTGCCTCAGACATCCGACCAATCGCTAGGATGACCCCATGGCTGTGACGGACGAGGCGATCGAGAAGATCAAGGCGATGATCGTGACCGGCGAGCTCGGCCCCGGCGACCGGCTGCCCCCCGAGAAGGAGCTCTCCGACCGCCTCGGCCTCTCTCGCAACTCGATGCGCGAGGCCGTGAAGGCACTCGAGGTGATCCGCGTTCTCGATGTGCGGCGCGGCGACGGCACCTACGTCACCAGCCTCGAACCGCACCTGCTGCTCGAGGCGATCTCATTCGTCGTCGACATGCACGACGACGGGTCGATGCTCGAGATCTTCGCGGTGCGGCGGATGCTGGAATCGCAGGCGACCGGCCTCGCCGCAGCGCACGGCAGTGACGACGACATCGCGCAGCTGATCGCCGAGGTCGACGGCATCGACGCCTCGGTCAGCATCGAGGCGCTGGTCGAGCATGACATCCGCTTCCACCGCGAGATCGTGCGCATGGCGGGCAACGCCTACCTCGCCAGCCTGATCGAGCACCTGAGCAGCCAGACCGTGCGCGCGCGGGTGTGGCGCGGACTCACCGAGGGCGGCGCGGTCGAGCGCACGCTCTCTGAGCACCGGGGCATCGCCGACGCGATCGCTCAGCACGACGCGGGGCTGGCGACCTCACTCGCGACCGCTCACATCGCGGGTGTGGAGCGGTGGCTGCGCCAGGCGGCATCCGCCTGAGGCCTCAGGCGCCCAAGCGACCCATCGCCGCGTCGAACTCGGCCGCCGAGCTGTCACTCACCGCGTCGAACAGCATCTGCTCGATCACATCGGGCGCGGCGGTGAAGTAGGGCACGCCCGCGAGGCGGAGGGCCGTGATGTCGTCGGGCGACCGCAGCGAGGCGGCGAGCACGTTCGACTCGCTCCCGACACACACCTGCTGCATCCGCGCGATCACGGCGTCGCCGTCGATGCCCGCATCGCGCATACGGCCGAGGTAGGGCGCGATGTAGTGCGCGCCGATGCTGGCGCACGCCAGCGCCTGCGCCACGGTGTAGACGGCGGTGACGAGCACCGTCGCGCCGTCGCGGACGAGGGCGGATGCCGCGGCGAACCCGTCGGCCGTCGCGGGCACCTTCACCGCGACCCGGTCGCCGAGCGCACGAATGCCCTCCGCGTTGCGCAGGAACGACGCGGTGTCACCGCCCCACGTCTGGAAGAAGATCTCTCCGGCCCCCTCCTCTGCCCAGCGGGCGTAGAGGTCGGGAATCTCGGCGGCAGTGCGTCCGCCGCGCTCGAGGATCGTGGGGTTCGTGGTCACACCGTGCACCACTCCCGCGCTGAGAAGCCGGGACACCCGGTCGGTGTCGGCGCTGTCGACATAGAGTCGGGGCGCGATCGCAGTCATCGGGTCTCCTCGCGGCCAACCTGTCGTTACAGGTTCGGCTTCGGCTAATGTAATGACAGCCGCTGACGATGTCAAAGACGTCGCGCTGCCCCATGCTGTCGAAGAAGATCAGGAGCGTCATGGCCCCCGCACACCCCGGCGACCGATCGGGCGTCGTCATCGTCGGCAGCGTGACCGCCGATGTGACCACCTTCTCGCAGCGGCTTCCCGCCCGGGGTGAGACGATCCTCGGCGATCAGTTCACGCTGATGCTCGGCGGCAAGGGCGCGAATCAGGCCGTGGCCGCGGGCCGCTCGGGTGCCCGCACGAGCTTCGTCGGCTGTGTGGGCGACGACCTGTTCCACGACCTCGTCGTCGACGGACTCGGTGAGGCCGGGGTCGACCTGACGCATCTGCGCACGGTGCCGGGGCCGACCGGCATCGCGCACATCCGCGTCGACGCGTCGGCGCAGAACGACATCGTCATGGTGCCGTTGGCCAACGCGGCACTCAGCACCGCGCAGGTCGACGAGGCCCTGGCGGCTCTCGCTCCCACGACATCGGTCCTGCTCACGCAGCTCGAGACGCCGTCCGCCCTCACCGCGCACATCACGGCCCGCGGACGCGAGCACGGCATGACCGTCATCCTCGATCCGGCTCCCGCGGCCACCCTGCCCGCCGAGGTGTGGAAGAACATCGACATCGTCACCCCGAACGAGACCGAGGCGTCGCTCATCAGCGGCATCGAGGTGACCGACCCCGAGTCCGCCGAGCGCGCCGGCCGGTGGTTCCTCGCCCAGGGCGTCGGCGCCGCGGTGATCACTCTCGCCGGCCAGGGCTCGTGCGTCGTCACGCCTGAGGCGGTCACGGTCGTCGCGCCGTTCCCGGTGGTGCCCGTCGACACGACCGCCGCGGGCGACGCGTATGCCGGATACCTCGGTGCCGCCCTCGCCAACGGGGGCACGCTCACCGAAGCCGTGCGCCTGGCGACCGCCGCGGGCGCGCTCACCGTCACCAAGCAGGGCGCATCGCCGAGCCTGCCGCTGCGGGCCGAGGTCGACGCGTTCCTCGCGGAGCGCGAGTCGGCGTCGATCGCCGACGTCGCGACTGCCGCGCACTGAGACCACACCCGAGAACCGGAGAACCCGATGCGCAAGACCGCCACCACGATCAACCCCACCCTGTCCCGCGTGATCAGCGAGATCGGGCACACCGACACGCTGGTGGTGACGGATGCCGGGCTGCCGATCCCCTTCGGCTCCGAGCGCATCGATCTGGCCTACCGTCCGGGTGCACCGGCGTTCCTCGATGTGCTCGACACCGTGCTCGCCGAGATGGTGGTCGAGGGCGCGACCGTGTCGTCCGAGGTGGCCGACAACAGTCCCGAGATGCTGGCGGCGTTGCGCGAGCGGTTCGCGGAGATGGATTTCGAGATCGAACTCATCCCGCACGTCGAGTTCAAGGCCCTGACGCACGCGGCTCGCGCATTCGTGCGCACGGGAGAGTTCACCCCGTACGCGAACATCATCCTGCACGCGGGAGTCGCGTACTGACATGACCCTCACCGACCCGAGCACCGGAACCGGCACCGACCCGAGCACCGAGACGACCGGCACCGACGCAATCGACCGGCACTCCCCGGCGCCGATGTACGACCAGCTGCGCCAGCTGATCATCGACGGCATCGCGCGCGACGGGCTGCTCCCCGGCGATCCGCTGCCCGGTGAGCACCGGCTCTGTGAGCGCTACGGCATCTCGCGCACCGTGGTGCGCCAGGCGCTCGCGCAGCTCGAGCACGAGGGACTGGTCGAACGGGTCAAGGGCAAGGGCACGTTCGTCTCGCGTCCGCGGACGAGCGAAAGCCTGGTGCACACGCTGATCGGTCTGTACGACGATGTCGAGCGGCGCGGCGGGCACGTACACAGCGATGTTCTGCGCCATGAGCGCAGCACGGCGGACGACGAGATCGCCGCGGCCCTCGAGGTCCCCGTCGGCGCACCGGTGGTCGCGCTCGAGCGCCTGCGGCACGTCGACGGAGAGCCCTGGTCGCTGTCGACGACGTGGATGCCCGAGCAGGTCGGCACCGTCACCCTCGGCGTCGATCTGAGCGAGCGCTCGCTGTATCGCCTTCTGGCCGACCACGGCATCATCGCGACCAGTGGCGTGCGGTCGGCCGAGGCGACGGTCGCCACGCACGAGCAGGCGCAGCACCTGGGCGTGAGTGCGGGTTCCGCGCTGCTCCGGCTTCGCAGCGTCAGTCGCGGCGAAGACGGCGCGCCCATGGAGTATTTCGTCGCGTACCACCGCGGCGACCGCTCGCGCTTTGAGTTCCAGCTGCAGCAGGAGCAGTCGCAGGCGTCTCTGCTTCACATCGACGGCGAAGGCGGGGCATCCCGCGCGGGTACGGTGAGCTGAGGCGAGTTCCGCCGAGGCGAACCAGGGGGCGCACGATGGTCGATGAGCACGGAACCGACGCCGATCCCGACCGGGTCGTCCCTCCGCCACCGCTCGACTCAGGGGCCCCGATGGCTCCCGCCCTGCCCCCGCTCGCGCCGCCGCTGAGCCCTCCGCCAGCGTCGGCTCACGCCGCGCCGTACCCCTCTGCTCCCCCGGCATCCTCGAATCGCCTCGGCGTCGTGCTCGCGATCATCGGCGGGGTCGTCGTGCTCGCGATCGTGGGTGTCGCGGTCGCCATCGGGCTCTTCCTCGGCGCCGTGCGGGGCTCGTCCTCTCCCCTCCCTCCGACCGCGGTCACCGAGGAACCGGCCTTCCCGTCCGACGCGCCCTCCGACCCGGCCCCCGACCCGGACTCCGATCCCGACGCCGATCCGACGGGCATCGCGACTCGACTCGAGGCGAAGATCGACGAGTACAAGCGGCTCCGCGACTCGGGGGCGCTGTGGCAGAGCATCCCCGACAGCGAGTTCAACCGCACCGCCGTCTCGGCCTTCCTCTACTTCCTGACCGACATGAAGGTCGCGACGATCTGGGGAGTCGACGAGACGCAGGCACGCGAGTACGACGAGCGGATGACGATGCTCGAAGAGAAGCTGCTCGCCCAGGAGCCGCTCGGCGACGACATCACCATCACTCTCGAGGACGAGGTCTTCACGTACGACGGCGAGACGGGCGAAGGCGGCTACACCGCGAAGTGATCAGGCGCGTTACGCTCGATCGGTGACCTCCTGGACCAGCACCGCGATCGCCCTGCTGGAAGCCGACGCCAACCGCAGCACCGACACTCACCTGCACCTCTTCCCGTTGCCGCCCGAGTGGGGCATCGATCTGTACCTGAAGGACGAGTCGGTGCATCCGACCGGCTCCCTCAAGCACCGCCTGGCCCGCTCCCTCCTCCTCTACGGTCTCGTCAACGGCCACATCCACGAGAACACCACCCTCGTCGAGTCATCCAGCGGATCGACCGCCGTGTCTGAGGCGTATTTCGCACGGATGCTGGGGCTGCCGTTCGTGACCGTGGTGCCGCGCTCGACCAGCCAGGAGAAGATCGACCTCATCGAGTTCTACGGCGGTCGGTGCCACTTCGTCGACCGCGCCGAGGACATGTCGCCCGAGGCGCAGCGCCTCGCGTCGGACTGCCACGGGCACTATCTCGACCAGTTCACGTTCGCCGAGCGCGCGACCGACTGGCGCGGCAACAACAACATCGCCGAGAGCGTGTTCAGCCAGCTGTCGCAGGAGCGGCATCCGATCCCCCGCTGGATCGTCGTGGGCGCCGGCACCGGGGGAACCAGCGCGACCTTCGGCCGCTACGTGAAGTACCGCCGGCACGAGACGCAGATCGCGGTCGTCGACCCCGAGGGCTCGGCCTTCTACGACGGGTGGGCGGGCACCGTCGACGCACCGGTCGGACGCCCGAGCCGCATCGAGGGCATCGGCCGACCCCGTGTCGAGGCGTCATTCGTGCCCACCGTGATCGACGAGATGATCCGGGTGCCCGATGCCGGTTCCATCGCCGCGATCCGGATGCTGCGCGCACGCACCCTGCACCTCGCCGGCGGGTCCACCGGCACCAACCTGTACGGTGCGTTCCAGTTGATCGCACGCATGCGGGCGGCGGGCGAGACCGGCAGCGTCGTGACGCTCATCTGCGACAGCGGCATCCGCTATGCCCGCACGTACTACTCCGACGAGTGGGTCGCCGCTCAGGGCTGGGACCTCGCTCCCCACGCCGCGCGCCTGGATCATTTCCTCGAGACGGGCATCTGGGCCGACTGACGCCGCCGACCGCTCCGGCTACGCTGGCCGCATGACCACTCTCATCCTCACCGTCGCCGGAGCAGACCGACCCGGACTCGTGGCCGCCGTCGCCGATGTCGTCGATGCGCACGGCGGCAACTGGGAGAACAGCTCGCTCTCCGAACTCGCCGGCACGTTCGCCGGTGTCATCGAGGTCTCGGTCCCGGCCGACCGCGCCGAGGAGCTGCAGAGCGCTCTGCGGGGGCTGCAGGGCCAGGGTCTCCTCACGCTCACGGTCCTCACCGGCAGTTCCGCCGCGACGCTCGAGGAGGATCAGCTCCTGACCGTCCAGGTGCTCGGCAACGACCGGCCGGGCATCGTCCGCGAGGTGTCGTCGGTGCTGAACGCCCATGAGCTCAGCATCGAAGAACTGGCGACCGAGACGCGCGACGCGGCGATGGCCGGCGGACGACTCTTCGAAGCATCCGTCACCGCGCGGGTGACGGCATCCGTCGACCTCGACGCTCTGCGGGCCGATCTCGAGCGTCTCGCTGCAGAGATCCAGGTCGACATCACACTCGACTGAGCACGGCGCCCGCGCTCACGCCTCGGGCTGCGACTCCGCGTCGGTGTACCGGCGCACCCAGTACTCCGTGTACGCCACGTGCGACGACGCCGCGGCGGACGCCGCGACCGGGTCCGCGGCGGCGAGCCCGCGCAGGATCGCACGGTGCCCCGCGTCGGAGTGCAGCTTGAGCTCGGCGGCGTCACCCGCATCGGGGATGCGGTAGGCGCGGGAGCGCGAACGCAGCACATCGATCAGGCTGGTAAGGGCGTCGTTGCCCGCGACCCGCGAGATGGTCATGTGGAACTCGTGGTCCAGCCGTGAGTGCAGCTCGAAGTCGTCACTCGCCTCGATCTGCTCGAGCACGTGGTCGAGCTTCTCGACCGTCGCCGCGTCCATCCGGGCGGCGGCGAGCGCGGCAGCGTGGGGCTCGAGCACGCGGCGCAGTTCGGTGAGCTCGAGCACGCCCTCCATCGGCAGCAGTCCGACGGTGAGTGAGAGGCTGCCGATCAGGTCGGCCGCCCGCAGCTCTCCGACGTAGCTGCCGGATCCGTGTCGCGTCTCGAGCACGCCGAGCGCGGCGAGCATGCGGATCGCCTCGCGCAGCGACCCCCGCGACACCCCGAGCCGTTCGCACAGCTCACCCTCGCTGGGAAGCCGGTCGCCCGGGCGCAGGGCTCCGTCGGCGATCAGCGTCCGCAGTCCGTGCAGCGCGGTGTCCAGTGCGCTCATCGTGATCCTCCCTGACACGCCAACTCCTCTGTGAGTCTGTCGGATGGGGGCAGTCCGGCCAATTCGTATGACAACTATGCCTCAGTTCCGAATTTTCATGGCGATATTCCGGACTCTATGGCAAAGTTGTGCAACAACTCCGCCCCGCCCTGCAGATGAGGACGCATGTCAGCCCTTCCCTTCCCCGCGCCGCTCCGGCTGAACTCCGTCGATCGCGCGCGGGATGCCTGGCCGCTGGACCCCGAGGTCATCCACCTCAACCACGGCTCCTTCGGTGCAGTCCCGTCGGCCGTCGTCGCGCATCAGGACGCCCTGCGTCGCCGCGCCGACCGCAGCCCCGTCGAGTGGTTCCCCCGCATCGCCGAGCGGGTGCGCGAAGCGCGCGAGCACACCGCCCCGTTCGTGGGCGCCCGCCCCGACGACACGGCGTTCGTGCCCAACGCCTCGGCTGCGGCGACCGTCGTCTACAACGCGATGCGGCTCGACGGCGACGACGAGATCCTCGTCACCGACCAGGGATACGGCGCGATCACGATGGGGGCGCAGCGCCTGGCCCGTCGCTTCGGCGCACACGTGCGCACCGTCGAGCTTCCGCTCCTCGCCTCCGACGACGAGGTCGTGCAGCGCTTCAGCGACGCGATCACCGCGCACACCCGGTTGATCGTCGTCGACCAGATCACCTCTCCCACGGCGCGGCTGCTGCCGACCGCCCGCATCGCGCGGCTGGCGGCCGAGCGCGGTGTGCGTACCCTCGTCGACGGCGCGCACGCCCCCGGGCTGATCCCCGACGCGGCCGCGGTCGCCGGCGGTGACTGGTGGTTCGGCAACCTGCACAAGTGGCCCTGCGCCCCGCGCGGCTCGGCGCTGCTCGTGACCACGGCCGCCGACCGCGACGACCTCTGGCCGCTGATCGACTCGTGGGCGGCGCACGAGTTCTTCCCCGAGCGCTTCGACACGCAGGGCACGATCGACGCGACCACCTACCTCAGCACGCCCGCCGCGATCGACTTCATCGAGAGCGAGATCGGCTGGCAGCAGACGCGCGAGGCGATGGTGCAGATGGCCGATGCCGGCGCCGAGATCATCGCCGAGGGATTCCGTCCCTACGGCGACGAGGATCCGCTGACCCCGCTCCCCTCCCCTGTCCCGTCGATGCGTCTCGTCCGCCTCCCCCTCGGACTCGGCTCCTCGCGGGAAGAAGCGGACGAGTTGCGCATGCAGCTGCTCGACGAGACCGCGGTCGAGACCGCCTTCACGAGCTTCCGCGGCATCGGCTACTTCCGCCTCTCGGCGCACCTGTACACCGAGGCCTCGGACTTCGAGGCGTTCGTCGACCGCTGCATCCCCTCGATCCTCCGACGTGCGGGCATCCACGCCCCGGCATCCGTCGTCATCTCCTGACCCGTCCCCTCCGTTCCGACCCGAGCACCACCCGAGCACCACCCCTCCTCATCACCCACACGCACCACCCATCCTGAGAGGCACATCGTGAAGAACAAGATCTTGACGGCAGCTGCGGCACTCGGCACCGTCGCCGCACTCGCACTGACCGGCTGCTCCGGCAGCAGCGGTCCGGCCGCCGACGGCACCGTCACCCTGCAGATGGTCGAGAGCCTGACCAATCCGGCCCGCACCGACCTGATCCGCGGGCTCCTCGACGAGTTCGAGAAGGAGAACCCGAAGATCAAGGTCAGCCTGATCTCGCCGCCCACCGAGCAGGCCGACCAGAAGATCCAGCAGATGCTGCAGTCCGGCAAGGGCGTCGACGTGCTCGAGGTGCGCGACATCACCGTCGGGCCGTTCGCCAACAACGGGTGGCTGTACGACCTCGGCGGCGACCTCGAGAAGTGGGACGGCTGGGACGCCCTGACCGACAACGCGCAGGCGGCGTCGGTGGCCGAAGACGGCAAGAGCTACTTCGTGCCCTACGGCTTCTACGGCCTGTCGCTGTTCTACCGCACCGACCTCGTCGCCGACGCCGGCTTCGACGGCCCGCCCAAGAGCTGGGAAGACCTGCTCGAGCAGGCCAGCGCGATCCAGGACCCCTCCAACAACGTCTACGGCTACGCCTTCCGCGGCGGGCCGAACGCGAACAGCAACGTGGTCGCCGCGATCGAGGCGTACACGATCGACGGGCTGAACGTCGACGACGCGTTCCTGATGGAGGACGGCTCGACGATCTTCGCCGCACCCGAGGCGCAGCAGGCGGTCGATGACTACTTCGCCCTGTTCGAGAAGGCGTCGCCGCCCTCGGCCGTGTCGTGGGGCTACCCCGAGATGGTCGCCGGCTTCACGAACGGCACCACCGCGTTCCTGCTGCAGGACCCCGAGGTCATCGCCACCGTGCAGGACTCCTCGCTGACCGAGGACCAGTGGGACACCGCTCCGCTGCTCGTCGGCCCCACGGGCAAGGCCGCACAGCCGCTCGCCGTCGCCGGATGGGGTGTCGCCGAGAAGAGCGAGAACAAGGAGGCGGCCGTGAAGCTGATCGAGTTCCTCTCGTCGGCCGAGCCCGCCACCGAGTTCGCGCAGGCCAACAGCCTGGTGCCGATCATCACCGAGGCGGCAGACGATGAGTTCTACTCGTCCGGACCGTGGACCAGCTACGTCACCATGACCGAGGACCCCGAGACCTACGTGAACGTGCGTCAGCCGCGCGGGGTCAGCTGGTGGACCGAATGGATCCAGAAGTCCGACCAGGACGTGCAGAACGTGCTCCTGGGCAACATGTCGACCAGCGACCTGCTGGCCTCGTGGGACACCTTCTGGACCGAGAAGTACGCCGCGGAGAAGGGTTGATCCGTGGCATCCTCTCTTCGTGAGAGAGGCTCCGCCGGCACTGCTTCTCGAAAAGCAGCCGGCGGGGCCTCCCCGGGCCCCCGGCGCCGGCAGTTCCGCGGCCGCCACGCGCTGACGCTGTTGGCCTTCCTGGCCCCGGCGATCGTGTTCGTGTGCTGGTTCACGTACTGGCCGATGCTGCAGGGCGCCCGCATGGCGTTCCACGACTGGAACCTGTGGGACCTGACGTCGACGCCGTGGGTCGGCTTCGACAACTTCGTCACGGTCTTCCAGGACCCCGCGTTCCCCGTCGTCGCATGGAACTCGATCCTCTGGGTGGTCGGCTCGCTGGTACCGCAGCTGGTGATCGGCTTCCTGATCGCGCTCGCGCTGCGCAAGCGATTCCGCTTCCGCGGGCTCTACCAGGCGCTCGTGTTCTTCCCGTGGGCGGTGTCGGGCTTCCTGATCGGGATGCTGTTCCGCTGGATGTTCAACGCCGAGTTCGGCGTGGTCAACGACCTGCTCATGAAGGCCGGATTCATCGACGCGCCGCTCCCCTGGCTCGCGGATCCGAAGCTCGCGATGTTCGCGGTGATCGTGGCCAACATCTGGTACGGCGTCACGTTCTTCGCGATCATGATCCTCGCCGCCCTCCAGTCCGTCCCGGACGAGATGCTCGAGGCCGCCAGCCTCGACGGCGCCGGCAAGGTGCGCCAGCTGTTCTCGATCATCATCCCGTACATCGCCGTGACGCTTCTGCTGACGGTGCTGCTGCGGGTGATCTGGATCTTCAACTTCCCGGACATCATCTACGCCATGACCAACGGCGGGCCCGCGAACCAGACGCACATCATCACGACCTGGATGATCAACTACACCCAGCAGGGCAACTACGGCATCGCGAGTGCGATCGGGCTGATCGTGGTCGCGTTCCTGTTCGTGTTCTGCGCGTTCTACCTGATGGCGATGCGGAAGGCGCAGCGATGACGATCACCGGAACGACAGTCACGGAGACCCGGCGTCTCACCGTCCCCGATCTCGCCAAGGCTCCCCGCCCGAAGCGGCGCGTGACCCCCGGCGGCGTGGTGCGCGTCGTGGGCCTCGGGCTCTGGCTCGTGATCACACTGTTCCCGCTGTACTGGATCGCGCTGACCTCGATCAAGTCGCCGGGCACGATCAACAGATTCCCGATCGAGTACTGGCCGAGCGAGCCCTCGTTCGAGAATTACGTGAAGCTGTTCGAGCAGAGCTCGTTCGCGACGTTCCTGGGCAACTCCGCGCTGGTGGCGATCGTCGCGGGTGCCGTCGCGACGCTGATCGCCCTGCTGAGCGCCTACGTGATCGCACGGTTCGAGTTCCGCGGCAAGGGCGCGGTGCTCATCGCGTTCCTGCTGACGCAGATGATCCCGGCGTTCATCGCCCTGGGTCCGCTGTACTCGATGATGACCAACCTCGGGCTCGTCGACACCAAGCCCGGACTGATCCTCGTGTACATCGCGATCTGCATCCCGTTCTCGACCGTGATGCTGCGTGGCTTCTTCGAGAACGTACCCGACGCGCTCGAGGAGGCGGCGATGATCGACGGATGCTCACGGCTCGGCGCCCTGTTCCGGGTGCTGGTTCCCGTGATGACGCCCGGCATCATCGCGGCGTTCATCTTCAACTTCGTCAACTGCTGGAACGAGCTGTTCCTGTCGGTCGTGCTGATGAACACCGACGCGAATCGCACCGTGCCGTCGGCGCTGAACGGTTTCATCTCGACGTTCAACATCGACTGGGGATCCATGAGCGCCGCAGCGGTGATCACGATCCTGCCGACCATGGTGATGTTCGCGCTCGCGAGCCGCTGGATCGTGCAGGGCCTGACGGCGGGCGCGGTGAAGGAGTAGCCCCCCACCCACGACGAAGGCCGCCGTTCCTCGGAACGGCGGCCTTCGTGTTGCGGTGCGCGTGACTCAGACCAGGCGCGACTTCGGCGAGGTCGAGTACGTGTGCTCGGCGTCGCGGTTGACCGTGTCGCCCAGTGCGGTGTCGATCGCGGCCATCGTGTCGGCGTCGAGCTTCACGCCCGAGGCCTTCACCGTCTCGGCGAGCTGCTCCGGACGCGAGGCTCCGACCAGCGCGGCGGCGATGTTCGGGTTCTGCAGCACCCAGGCGATCGCGAGCTGCGGCATCGACAGGCCCGCCTCGTCGGCGATCGGCTTCAGCTTCTGCACGGCGGTGAGGATGTCGTCCTGCAGGAAGCTCTTGATGAAGTCGGCGCCGCTGTGCGGGTCGGTCGCGCGCGAGCCCTCCGGCACCGGCTGACCCGGCAGGTACTTGCCGCTGAGCACGCCCTGCGCCATCGGCGACCAGACGATCTGCGAGATGCCGAGCTCCTCCGACGCAGGAACGACCTTGCCCTCGATCACGCGCCACAGCATCGAGTACTGCGGCTGGTTCGAGATGAGCTGGATGCCGAGCTGCTTCGCGAGCGCGTGACCCTCACGCAGCTGCTCCGCGGTCCACTCCGAGACGCCGATGTAGAGCGCCTTGCCCTGACGGACGACGTCGGCGAAGGCCTGGAATGTCTCCTCGAGCGGGGTCTCGTAGTCGAAGCGGTGCGCCTGGTACAGGTCGACGTAGTCGGTGCCGAGACGCTGCAGTGAGCCGTCGATCGACTCCATGATGTGCTTGCGGCTCAGGCCGGTGTCGTTGGGGCCCTTCGGCCCGGTCGGGAAGTAGACCTTGGTGAAGATCTCCAGCCCCGCGCGGCGCTGGTCCTTCAGCGCCTTGCCGAGCACGACCTCCGCCGCGGTGTTGGCGTACGTGTCTGCGGTGTCGAAGGTGGTGATGCCCACGTCGAGCGCGGCGTGCACCGTCTTCACGGCGGCGTCGTCGCCGACCTGAGAAGCATGGGTGACCCAGTTGCCGTAGGTGATCTCCGAGACCTTGAGACCGCTGTTTCCGAGATAGCGATAGTTGACCATGGTCCAACGCTACTGGCTCCACGAGCGGAGGTGGGCCGGATGCCGTGACCGGTCTCAGGCAGTCGTGAACGCGTTGCGGTCGCAGTTGCTGCCGCCCGGGGTCGCGCGGGGCGGCAGCAACTGCGACCGGAAGGTCAGTCGACGAGTGCGGGCGTCTCGTGCAGCTCGCGGCGCTGCGCCCGCGTCTGCGGTTCGCCGGAGCCGGAGCCGGAGCCGGAGCCGGCATCCGTCTCGATCCCCTGCGATTGACTCGTCACGATCGCCGCACGGTCGCGGAAGCCCTCCGCGGTCACCCGGTCGAGCGCGACCTGCTTGCGGATCGCCGCGGCCTTCTCGTAGAGGCTCGGGTCTCCGTAGCTCGTGAGCACCTTCACCAGGACCGGCAGCAGCTCGATCATGAAGAACAGCGCCGCGATCAGGATGTGCGCCCAGAGGATCGTGGGCTCCTTCTCGCTGAGTCGGTTCAGGCCACTGATCTGGCTGAGCAGCCCGACCGCTCCCGCATTGCCCTGGGCCACGGCATCCGCCCGCGCGTTGTAGGCAGTGAGTGCCTGGTCATAGGTGTCGCGGGCCGCGGGCAGCTGTGTCTGCGCCTGCTCACGGTTCTGCGCCTCCGACGTCGACGTGCTCTCCTTGGCGGCGGTGCCCGCAGCGGCGAGCTCCTCGTTGGCCGTGCGCAGCTGCGCGCCCAGCGCGTCATACGTCTGCTGCGCCTGCGCGAGCTGCGCCTGCGCGGCATCCGAGCTCGCGCCCTCGCCGTTCACACCGGTGCAGCCCGGAACGGTGCCGGCGCCCTCGCCCGTGAGCTCGCACTGGTACAGCACGCGAGCCTGATCGATGACGCCCTGCTGGGCGGTCATCTTCGCGGTGAGGTCGTCGACGGTGGCCTGCGCGGCCGCCTCGGTGGCGGAGGCAGCGCCGGTGCCGGCGACGATGCCGGTGGCCGCCTGGTTCTCGAGCTCGGCGACCCGAGCGGATGCCGCGTCGAGAGCGATCTTCTCCGGACCGGTCTCGAGCGCCTCCTGGTCGGACTGCGACTGGGTGATGTTGGTCGCGGCGACCTCACGGGCGATGTCGTTGTGGAAGATCTGCAGCACGAGCGGCTCGGCGACCACGAAGCCGATGATCGCGGCCATGATCACTCGCGGGATCGCGAGGCCGATGAGGCGCCAGACGTTCTTCGTCGACGCCATGGTCGAGGTGAGGAAGCGGTCGAGGTTGAAGATGATCAGCGCCCAGACGAGCGCGAGCGGCACCGCGAGCCAGACGGCCGCCTGCACACCGGTGGTCAGCGCGAACAGCATCGAGATCGCCGAGACCAGCGCGGTTCCGGCGAGCACGAAGAACATCTGCATGAACCGCGGCGTCTCGCCGGGCACGCGGTCGAGGATCTCGCCCTCCG
This sequence comes from Microbacterium sp. PI-SA-G, assembly GCF_057215335.1. NCBI lineage: Bacteria > Bacillati > Actinomycetota > Actinomycetes > Micrococcales > Microbacteriaceae > Microbacterium > Microbacterium sp. PI-SA-G. The sequence continues at coordinate 2,730,645 of NZ_CM170103.1, read as the reverse complement.
CACCGCCGAGGATCGCCAGGGTCCGGGCACGAGAGCCCGGCGTGCGCGGCGTGCGCGGACGGCGCACACGCGGCTCACGAGGCGGGCGAGCGGCGGCGGGCGCGGGGTCGGCTGACGGCTCATCGGCGTCGGGCTGCTGCGGCGCACGGTTCTCGGGGCCGACCTCGGGGTCGGCGCCGGTGGGCTCGAACTCGCGGAGGAAGTCGAGGTCATCCGTGTCAGCGTTCGGGTCGCTGTCGAGGATGATCCGACCCTGCGAGTCGAAGCGACCCGGTCGGTGGGCGGAGTAGGGCATCAGACCAATGTAGGGAACCCCGCCTGTGCGTCGGTTGGAAGAGTCCTGCGAACGCCTCACAGGAACAGCTGTTCCGGTGGCGAAAACGCCGCTCTGTGCGGCGCTGATGTCAGGAGGCGAGCAGGCGCTCCACAGTCGCGGTGTGGGCGGCGAAGGCGTCGTCGAGAGAGAAGTGCCCGGCGGCGCAGAGCGTGCCGAGCCCGTGGATCAGACCCCACAGGGCCACTACATCGGCGGGTTGATCGAGGCCGGCGGCGACGGCACCCTCGGCGAGCACCCGCTCGAGGCCGTCGATCAGGGGCGCCATGGTCGCGGTCGGCGAGCCGGGCACGCAGACGGTGGGGTCGTAGACGGCGTCGAAGGCGTGCGGATGCTCGACGGCGAAGCGGATGTAGGCGAACCCGCCCTCGAGGATCACCGCGCGCGGAGTCTCAGCGGCCTCGGCGGCGGCACGGACCTGGGCGAGCAGGTCGGCCATGCTGCGCTCCGCGAGCGCCTTGAGCAGCCCGAGGCGGTCGGCGAAGTGATGGTACGGCGCGTTGTGGCTGACGTTCGCGGCGCGCGCGACCTCGCGGAGGCTGATGTCGCCTGCCGGCATCCGCTCGAGCAGCTGCATCGCGGCATCCTCGAGCGCCCGGGCGAGGTCGCCGTGGTGGTAGCCGTCCTTCGAACTTGACATGAGCAACATCCTCTCCTATCTTGACATTGTCCACCTACTTGACACTGTCCAGATTGGAACCGCGCATGTCCGCACTCGTGATCGACGGCCACCCCGACGCCCGCTCCCTGACCGCCGAACTCGCACGCCGCTATGCCGCGGGCCACGGCGACGCACGCGTTCTCGCGCTGCGCGACCTCACGTTCGACCCGCACCTGCGCTTCGGCTACCGCGAGCGCATGCCCCTCGAGCCCGACCTCGCCGACGCCAAGCAGGCGCTGCGCGACGCCCGCACCGTGGTCGTCGCCACGCCGCTCTGGTGGGGTTCCGTGCCCGCGGTGCTCAAGGGCTTCTTCGACCGCGCGCTGCTGCCGCAGCAGGAGTACCGCTACACGAAGCTCGGGCTCCCCCAAGGACTGCTCCCCGCACCCCGAGGACGCCTGCTGCTCCTCGCCGACACCCCGTGGTTCGCCGTGCCCTTCACCGGTCTGCCCGCGCAGACGCAGGTGGCGCGCAACACGATGAAGCTCTGCGGCATTCGTTCCGTGCGCACGCATCGCCTACTCGGCGTGAAGGATGCCGGCGTACCGGTCATCGACCGCTGGCTCGCCCGTGCCGAACAGCTCGGGGTCCGGGACGGACAGCGGGAGTCGGGGACTCAGGCCATCGCGGCGGAAGCGGCCTCGTCTTCGGTCGTCGCGACCAGCTGACCGCAGGCGCCGTCGATCTCCTTGCCGCGGGTGTCGCGGAGGGTCGTCGGGATGCCGGCGTCGTTGAGGCGACGGACGAACTCGTTCTGCGCCTCACGCGTCGACGAGGTCCAGATGGAGCCGGGCGTCGGGTTCAGCGGGATCGGGTTCACGTGCACCCAGCCGCGTCCGCGCTCGTTGAGCTTGTCGGCGAGCAGGTCGGCGCGCCAGGCGTGATCGTTCATGTCCTTGATCAGCGCGTACTCGATCGACACACGGCGACCGGTCTTCTCGTAGTAGTACCGCGCGGCGTCGAGCGCCTCGTCGACCTTCCAGCGGGAGTTCACCGGAATGAGCTCGTCGCGCAGGTGATCGTCGGGTGCGTGCAGCGACAGGGCGAAGGTCACCGGGATGCCCTCGTCGGCGAGCTTCTTGATCGCCGGAACGAGTCCGACCGTCGAGACCGTGATGCCGCGGGCGCTCATGCCCAGGCCGTCGGGCTGCGCGGCGACCATGATGCGCACGGCGTCCATGACCCGCTTGTAGTTGGCGAGGGGCTCACCCATGCCCATGAAGACGATGTTCGACACGCGCTCCATGCTGTGGTCGTCGGCCTTCTTGCCGCCCAGGCCACCCTCGGCGATGAGACGGTTCGCGCGCACGATCTGCTCGATGATCTCAGCGGTCGACATGTTGCGCGTCAGCCCGGCCTGGCCGGTCGCGCAGAACGGACAGTTCATGCCGCAGCCGGCCTGGCTCGAGACGCAGAGCGTGATGCGGCCGGGGTAGCGCATGAGCACCGACTCGACCAGGGCGCCGTCGTGCAGGCGCCAGAGGAACTTGACGGTGTCGCCGCGGTCGGTCTCGAGTCGGCGCACCTCGGTGAGCAGCGGCGGCAACATGCCGGCCACGAGCTGCTCGCGGGTGTCGGCAGGCAGGTCGGTCATCTGCGCGGGATCCGACGTGTAGTGACGGAAGTAGTGGGTCGACAGCTGCTTCGCGCGGAAGCCGGGCAGCCCCAGCTCCTTGACCTTCTCGATGCGCTCGGCGGGAGTCAGGTCGGCGAGGTGCACGGGCGGCTTGCCCCGCTTTGGGCTCGCGAACTGCAGAAGCGGGCGCCCCTCGGCATCCTTCTGCTGGGTCCACCCCTCGGTCGCCGGGCGCACCTGCGCGGGCTTCGTGGAGCGGATCTTGCCCTGCGCCGGCTTTCCCTGCGGGGCGGACGCGGGTGCTGCGGGGCGCGTCTCGCGCGTGCGGGGAATATCGGTCATGACTACCAGGGTACGCGGTGGCGGGTGGGAAAGGCCCGGGGCCTGCGGCGTCGGTTGTCACTACAGGTGGCGATCCGGGAGAATAGGATCACCCCACCCCGAGGAGCTCCATGCCTGACCGTCTCGACCGCGCCCGCACCACCGGGATCCTCGCCGTGCTGCGCGCACCCTCTCCCGAGCTCGCGCTCGAGGCCTCCGAGGCGATCATCCGCGGCGGCGTCACCGGTATCGAGGTCACGTTCTCGACACCCGACGCCCCGGCCGTGATCCGCGAGCTGATCGCCCGCCACGGCGACGCCGCGTACATCGGCGCAGGCACCGTGACCACTCCCGAGCAGGCAACGGATGCCGCAGAGGCCGGCGCCGAGTTCCTCGTGAGCCCCGGCACGCTCCCCGACCTCACCCGCACGATGCTCGACACCGGCCGCGTCGTCATGACCGGCGCGATGACCCCGACCGAGGTCATGGGCGCACTGGCGCTCGGTGTCGACGTGGTGAAGATCTTCCCCGCATCTCTCGGCGGCCCCTCGTACCTGGGCGCGCTGCGCGGCCCGTTCCCCACCGCACCGCTCATGCCGACGGGCGGCGTGAGCCCCGACAACCTCGCCGCGTGGTTCGCCGCCGGTGCGGTCGCGGTCGGCGCGGGCGGCGACCTCGCGAACGGCGCCTCGATCGCGGCATCCGACTGGGTCGACATCGAGCAGCGCGCCGCACGGTTCACCGCCTCGCTCGCCGCCGCACGCCGCTGATCGTGTCGCGGCCGCGGTGATCACGCTCGACCCCTGGGCGTGGGCGGCGCTCGGTCTCGCCGCGGTGACGATCGGGATCTCGAAGACCGCGCTACCCGGCGGGAGCATTCTCGCGATCGCGCTCTTCGCAGCGGTGCTTCCCGCGCGCACATCGACGGCCGCGATGCTGCTGCTGCTGATGGTCGGCGACATCTTCGCGCTGATCGCCTACCGCCGCCACGCCCACTGGCCGACGCTGCTGCGCCTCGCGCCCGCCGTGATCGCCGGGCTGCTGGTCGGCTTCGCGTTCCTCGCGCTGGCCGGAGACGGCATCGTCCGTCGGGCGATCGGCGTGATCCTGCTGCTCATGATCGCGGTGACGCTGTGGCGGCGGTGGCGACAGAACAGGACGGATGCCGCGGCCGCAGCACCCGGCGGCATCCTGCTGGCCGGAACCTACGGCACGCTCGGCGGCTTCACGACGATGGTCGCGAACGCGGGCGGGCCGGTGATGTCGATGTACTTTCTCGCCACGCGCACCCCGGTGCAGGTCTTCCTCGGCACGTCGGCCTGGTTCTTCGCGATCATCAACCTCGTGAAGGTGCCGTTCCTCGCGGGCCTCGGACTGTTCGCGCCGCCGGTACTGCTGATGGACGCCCTGCTCGCCCCGCTCGTCGTGGTCGGCGCGCTCGCAGGCCTCGCACTCGCCCGGCGGCTGGACCAGCGGCTGTTCGACCGCATCGTGATCGGGCTGACCGTCGCCGGGGCCGTGTACCTGCTGTTCTGAGGCCCCACCCACCGGCCACCCACGCCCGGGGGACGCGAAAGGCCGCATCCACGCGCGCGAAGCGGCCATCTGCGACACCCCGCCGCGCCCAGCCCCCGCCTCAGTCGAGGAAGATGTCCGGGAAGAGCGCCTCGTCCGGGGTGCCGGGGACCGCGGCGTACCGCGAGAAGTCGGTGATGCCGTTCGCCTCGAGCACGTCCTCGACGATCAGCGTCTGCCCGGTGTAGCCCGCGGCAGGCGTGCAGAGCACCGCGTACGCGGCATCGGCATAGATCTCGGGCGTGCGGCTGGCGGCCATGACCTTGTCGCCGCCGAGGAGGTTCTGCACCGCGGCCGTGGCGATCGTGGTGCGCGGCCACAGGGTGTTCGCGGCGATGCCGTCGCGGGCGAACTCCGCCGCGAGCCCGAGTGTGACCATCGTCATGCCGAACTTCGCGAGCGTGTAGCCGGTGTGCGCGCCGAGCCACTTCGGGGTGGGGTTGAGCGGCGGCGACAGCGACAGGATGTGCGGGTTCTCGGCATCCTTCAGGATCGGCACGGCCGCGCGCGACAGCATGAACGTGCCGCGCACGTTGACGTCCTGCATCAGGTCGTACTTCTTCGCGCCCAGGTCGAGCGAGCGCGACAGGTCGATCACGCTGGCGTTGTTGATGACGATGTCGATCCCGCCGAACTCGCCCTGCGTCTTCATGACGGCCTCGGTGATGTCGTCGTCATCGCGCACGTCGCCCACGATCGGCAGCGCCTGCCCGCCCGCGGCCCGGATCTGCTCGGCGGCGGAGTGCACCGTGCCCTCGAGCTTCGGATGCGGGGTGTCGGTCTTCGCGAGCATGGCGATGTTCGCTCCGTCCGCCGCGGCGCGCAACGCGATCGCCAGGCCGATGCCACGGCTGCCGCCCGACATCAGGATGGTCTTGCCTGCCAGAGTGCTCATGTCTCTCCTCGGTTCCCGGGGTTACTTCGGTGCCATGCGGATCGCGCCGTCGAGCCGGATGGTCTCACCGTTCAGGTACGCGTTCTCGACGATGTGCTGCACGAGTCCGGCGTACTCGTCGGGGCGGCCGAGCCGCGAAGGATGCGGCACCTGCTGCCCCAGCGAGTCCTGCGCCGCCTGCGGCAGGCCCATCAGCATGGGGGTCTCCATGATGCCGGGGGCGATCGTCACGACCCGGATGCTGTGGCGCGCGAGCTCACGCGCCACAGGTAGCGTCATCGCGTGCACGCCGCCCTTCGACGCGGAGTAGGCGGGCTGACCGATCTGTCCGTCGAAGGCCGCGACGCTGGCGGTGTTCACGATCACGCCGCGCTCGCCGTCGATGGCCTCGGTCGTCGCGATGACGGCCGCGGCCTGCGAGAGCACGTTGAATGTGCCGATCAGGTTGATGCGCACGACGCGCTCGAAGTCGGCGAGCACGGCCGGGTGCCCCTCGCGATCGAGCACCTTCGCGGGCGGGGCGATGCCGGCGCAGTTCACGACCACGCGCAAGGGTGCGGCCGCGTGGGCTGCGGCGACCGCCGCCTGCACCTCGTCGACACTGGTGACGTCGGCCGGCACGAACAAACCACCCAGCTCGTCGGCGAGTTCCGCGCCGCGCGATGACGGAAGGTCGATGATCGTGACGTGTCCGCCGGCGGCGACGAGTCGTCGGGCGGTCGCGAGTCCGAGGCCCGAAGCCCCTCCGGTGATGAGCGCACCCTGGCCGCTGATCTGCATCCTGTTCTCCTTCGAACGACGTCGTGACCGGTGCCTACGAGACTAGTCGTGCGACGCAGTCTCACCCAACACGGCTCTGCGTCTCACCCTCCTCACCCTCTCCGCGACCTCGGATGCAGCAGGATGGGCGCATGAGCATCCCCGCCGCCTCGGTCCCGGAGCGACCATCGGTGCGCGGTCCAGTCGTCGACGCGATGACCCGATGCGTGCACTACCGGGGCGAGACCGACATCATCGCGATCCGGTTCGCGTGCTGTGGTGAGTACTATCCTTGCCACCTCTGCCACGCGGAATCGGCCGATCACCCCGCAGCGCAATGGGCGGTCGCGCAACGGGACACCACTGCGATCCTCTGCGGCGCGTGTGGTCATGAGCTCACGATCGCGGAGTACCTCCCCGTGACCGCCTGTCCTCGCTGCCGCGCGCCGTTCAACGAGGGCTGTGTGCTTCACCGCGCGCACTACTTCCAGATGGACGACTGACCCCGCCCCTCAGCTCCACACGAAGCGGAACGTCCCCACGAGCACCGCGGCGGCGAGCGCCAGCGCCATGATCGCGAGCCCTCCGAGCACCGCCACGGCATCGCGCGGGTGCAGCCGGGACGGCCGTGACCAGGTGCGCGGGATGCCGGAGCCGAAGCCGCGCGCTTCCATGGCCAGTGCGAGCTTCGACCCGCGGCGCACGGCGAACACCAGCAGCACGAACGCCATCGAGAAGAAGCGTCGCAGCGCTCCGCGGTCGCCGACGCCGCGCGCCCGACGAGCCAGGGCCATCGTGCGCCAGTCGTCGAGGAACAACCCCAGCATCCGTGTGCCGGCGAGGATGCCGAGCACGAACCGACTCGGCAGCTTCGCGACCTGCGACAGCGCGTCGGCGAGCTCGGTCGGGTCGGTGCCGCCGAACAGCAGGATGGTCGGTAGCCCGAGCGCGATGACGCGCAGGCTGACGGCGATCGCCAGCATGATCGAGTCGTCGCTGACGGTGGCGAACCCGAATGTCCAGTAGACCTGCCCTGCGGGTTCGGCGTAGAGCAGCATGCTGATGCCGGCGATCGGGGCGAAGACGACGATCGGCAGCATCCGCTTCAGCACCGTTGTCAGGCGCAGGCCGGTCAGGGGCAGGCACAGCAGCTGCAGAGCGACGGCGACGAGTGCGCTGGTCACATCGATCGAGGCGAAGAGCGGCACCGACAGCAGCAGCGCGAGTACGAGCTTGGTCACGGGATTGACGCCGTCGAGCCACACCGCGCGCGCGGTCTCCGTCGTGGTCATGATGCCGCCTCCAGCGCGATGCGGTGCCCGCCGAGGTGCCGGATGACCGCGTCGTCGTGGGTGACGGCGACGATCGAGCGGCCGCGTGCGATCTCCTCCTGCAGCAGCGCGACGAGTGAGATCCATCCACGTCGGTCCTGGCCGAAGGTCGGCTCGTCGAGCACGATCACCTCGGGCGATCCGGCGAGCACGGTCGCCACCGAGAGGCGCCGCTTCTGCCCGCCCGACAGCGTGAACGGATTCGCGAGGGCCAGCGGCGCGAGGCCCAGCCGCTCGAGGAGCTCGTCGACGACGGCATCCGTCCGCGCCTGATCCCAGCCCAGGGCGCGGGGCCCGACCGCGAGCTCGTCGCGCAGCGTCTGGGCGAGGAACTGGTGCTCGGGCTCCTGGAACACCATGCCGATGCGGGTGAGCAACTCGCGCGAGGTCCAGCGGATCGGTCGTGGTCCGCGCCGCCCGGCGAGTTCGGGGGCGGCACGCACTTCGCCCGCGTGTTCGGGGATGAGCCCCGCGAGAGTCAGCGCGAGGGTGGATTTGCCCGCACCGTTCGGCCCCGTGATGACGGTCGCGTTCGCCCGCGGCACGCGCAGGTCCAGCCCGGACTGCACCACGGCATCCGCCGCGCGGGCGATCGCGAGGCCCGACGCTGAGAGTGCATCGGATGCCGCGACCTGCGCGAGCATGGGCAGATCGATCCCGCGGTCGGGCACCCACACCCCGGCATCCGCCAACGTCGCCCCGTGCTCGGCGAACACGCGGTCGGGGGCGCCGTCGGCGAGCAGCCCGCCGTCGGCCGCGAGCACGATCACCCGCGTCATCAGCCCCACCCAGATCGGCGTCCGATGCTCGACGACGATCAGCGTCGCGCCGGTCGACTCGACCACGCGTTCGACGCTCGCACGCACCTCGCGCACCCCCTCGGGGTCGAGGTTGGCCGTCGGCTCGTCGAGCAGCAGCAGCCCGGGGCGCATCGCGAGCACACCGGCGAGCACCAGCCGCTGCTTCTGCCCGCCCGAGAGCGCCTTGGTGGGCCGGTTCAGCGGCACGTCCAGTCCGACGGCATCCAGCGCATCGGCCACCCGGCCAGGGATGTCGGATGCCGGAACGCCGAGGTTCTCGCATCCGAACGCCACATCGTCGCCGACCTTCGACAGCACGATCCCGGCATCCGGGTCCTGCAGGACGAGACCCACCTGCCCGTGCCGCGACTCGGGCGCCGCGCCGTCGATGCGCAGCGAACCCGTGCGCTGCCCCTCGTCGTCGTCGCCGAGCACGCCGGCGAGGCCCGCGAGGAGCGTCGACTTGCCCGCACCCGAGGCGCCCAGCAGCAGCACCCGCTCACCGGGCTCGATCGTGAACGTGACATCGGCGACCGCCGGCCGCTTGCGCCCGGCGTACCGCCACCCCCAGCCCGCAGCCTGCACGCGGGCCGGGGCGGCGAACGTCATACTCAGACCTCGCGCACGTGCTCTCGCCCGACGGCGAAACGGTTGAGGGCGCCGGTGACCGCGAGCGCACGGACCAGCAGCCAGCCCACCACACCGGCCAGGATCGCCCCGGAGATGACGACGGTGACGAGGTAGATCGTGTTGAACTCGATCGACTTCAGGATGTTGGGCGAGCTGCCGTAGAACAGCTCGAACACCCAGGCGGCGACCGCGGCACCGACTCCGGCGAGGGCGGCGACGGCGATGCCGAAGCGGCGGTAGAAGAACAGGGCGAAGATCAGCTCCGCGCCCAGCCCCTGCACGATGCCCGAGAGCACGGTCGACACTCCCCAGACGTTGCCGATCAGCATCGAGACGATCGCCGCGACGAGTTCGACGACCAGCGCCGCGCCGGGCTTGCGGATCACGAGGCCACCGACGACGCCGCCGAGCAGCCAGATGCCGACAGCGATGCCGCCGAGGCCCGGGGTGAGTGCATCCGCCGCGCCGAACCAGGCGTAGCCGATCGTGTTCCAGCCCCAGAAGACCAGACCGATCGCGACGCCGAGGACAGCAGCGACGACGATGTCGACGACACGCCAGCGCCAGACCGGATGCGGATCCTTCGCGACGGCGGAAGCCTGCGTGGACGTGGACGTACTCATCTGAACTCCTCCCTGCGCTGGCATGACCCAGATCAGGTTCGACGGTCGAAGCGCGATTCGCTCCCTCTCAGCCCGGCTCGCCGGACTCCCGTGGTTGTACGGACGATTCTAGTGACTCCTGCGACGGCCCGTGTCAGCGACGTCATGCGGCGCCTCGCGGCGGCGATGCGGAGGATTCGGTAACTTAGGCAAGTGACCGCTACTGATCCGACCGAGGCGCCTGCCGCGGATGCCGTCGACGGCGAGGGAGTCATCCCCCCGGAGCCCGCCGCCGAACCGGCACTCGTCTGGGCGGATCCCACCGCGATCCTCATGACGCCCGACGCCCAGTGGGCCGACGGCTCCGAACCCGCGACAGCCCTGACCTGGGTGGATCCGGCCGAGGTCGCCGCCCACTCCCCCGTCGCGTCGCTCGACCAGCGCCCCGATGCCGAATCCGGAGCATCCCTGCTGCGCGGTGCCCGGCTACGCCCCGCGATCGCGATGCCGCGCGTGCTGGTGCCGGTCGGCATCCTCGTCGGCCTCGTCGCCTCGTACACCGGCACCACGCTCCTCTGGCCGCTGCACGAGGTCGCACCGACGGTCGCCGCGGTCGAGTTCGCTACGACTCCGGCGCCGGCCGCGACGGTGACCTGGCCGGCGCAGGGCAGCGCGGGCGTCGGCATCACGGGCATGAGCTCGCTGGCATCCACGACCGACGCGATCAGCATCGCGAGCATCACGAAGGTCGTCAGCAGCCTGATGGTGCTGGATCGGATGCCGTTGGCCCTCGGCGAGCAGGGCCCCGAGTTCTCGTTCGACCGCCAGGACAACCTCGACTACTGGTCGTACCGCCGGTCGGACCAGTCCTCGCTCGACGTGCCCGTCGGCGGGGTGCTGACCGAGTACCAGATGCTGCAGGGCACGCTGCTCGGGTCGGCGAACAACTACATCGACCGCCTCGTCGACGAGATCTGGGGCTCGGAGGCTGAGTTCGCCCGCGCCGCCGAGGAGTGGCTGGCCGCACGAGGGCTCAGCGGCATCACGGTCGTGACACCGTCGGGGTTCGATGAGCGCAACGTCGCCACACCCGAGGCACTCGTCGCGCTCGGTGAGTACGCGATGCAGAACCCGGTGTTCGCCGAGATCGTCGGGACGTCGTCGGTCAACCTCCCCGGCGCGGGAACCGTCTCGAACACGAACGGCATGCTCGCCGACGTCGGAGTCGTGGGCATCAAGACCGGCACGCTGGTGGGGTGGAACCTGCTCACCGCGAAGGATGTCACGGTCGGCGAAACCACCGTGCACCTCTTCGCCGCCGTGCTCGATCAGGATGACGACGCACAGCGCCTCGCCGCGACGCGCTCGCTGTTCGCCGAGATGGAGGCCGCGCTGGACGCGCAGGGCCCTGCGGTCGCCGAGGGCACGGTCATCGGTCAGGTGCAGACGGAGTGGGGCGAGACGGTAGACGTGGTCACCGACGCCGACGCACAGGTCGTGCTGTGGTCGGGTGCCGCGGCGACAGCCACGCCGGACTTCGATCTCGGTGACGCTCGAGACCAGGATGCCGCGGTCGGCACCCTCACCACGGCGGGACCGCTCGACACTGCCACGACGACACTCACGCTGGCGGATGACATCGTCGGGCCGAGCCCGTGGTGGCGGCTGACCCATCCGTTCGAACTGCTGGGCATCCAGGTCGAGCCGCGCTGACCCCTGGGGTTGTGCGCGCGCGCGCCGCCTCCGGCCCCCGCGCGAGGGGTCGCAGATGGCCGCATCCCGCGCCCCATGGCGACCATTCGCGCCCCCTGCGCCCGCGCGTCCCACACTCACCCACGCCTCTGCCCCGCGCGAGGGGTCACAACACGCCGCATCCCGCGCCCTGAAGCGGCCACACGCGCCCCCTGCGCCTGGCCTCCCACACCCACCGCGCGCGAGGGGTCGCACATGGCCGAAACCCGCGCGCAGTAACGGCCACTCGCGCCCCCTGCGCCTCGCCTCCCACACCCACCCCGCGCGAGGGGTCACAACACGCCGCAACGCCCACCATGAAGCGGCCATACGCGACCCCCCGCCGCCCCGCGCCGGCCCACACACGCGAAGCCCCGCGCCGGATCACCGAGGCGGGGCTTCGTCGTGCGCTGCGGCGGATCAGTCTTGGCGGTCCGGGGTGTCGCCGGCGGGCTGGTCGACCACGGCCTGAGCCGCAGCTGCTTCTGACACGGGCGCCTGCGCGCCGACGGTCACGCCCTGCACCGCGGCGGCAGCGGCCTCTTCGGCATCGTCGCTCGGCACGACATCAGTCGAACCCGTGAGGGTGTCTTCGGCGTCGATGTCGGTCGCGGCCTGCTCGAACTGCGACTGGTACAGCCGCCAGTACGCTCCCTGCGCCGTGATCAGCTCGTCGTGCGTTCCCTTCTCGACGATGTCACCGTGCTCCATCACGAGGATGAGGTCGGCGTCGCGGATGGTCGACAAGCGGTGCGCGATCACGAACGACGTGCGTCCTTCACGCAGTGCCGCCATCGCCTGCTGCAGGAGCAGTTCGGTGCGGGTGTCGACCGCCGACGTCGCCTCGTCGAGGATCAGGATCGACGGCTGTGCGACGAACGCCCGCGCGATCGTGATGAGCTGACGCTCTCCGGCAGACACGTTCGACGCGTCCTCGTCGAGCACGGTGTCGTACCCCTCGGGGAGGGCGTGCACGAACCGGTCGACGTACGTCGCCTGCGCGGCGGCGAGCACCTCGTCGTCGGTCGCGGTGGAGCGGCCGTACCGGATGTTCTCGCGGATGCTGCCCGCGAAGAGCCACGGATCCTGCAGCACCATGCCGGTGCGCGAACGCAGGTCTTCACGGGTCATCTCGGCGATGTCCTGCCCGTCGAGCAGGATGCGACCGCCACTGAGCTCGTAGAACCGCATGATGAGGTTCACCAGCGTGGTCTTGCCCGCACCGGTCGGTCCGACGATCGCGACCGTCTGGCCCGGCTCGACCCGGAACGAGAGATCCCGGATGAGCGGACGCTCCGGCGTGTACGAGAACGCGACGTTCTCGAACTCGATGACGCCCTTGCCGTCGACCACCGTGGGGGCGTCTTCGGCGTCGGCCTCCTGCTCGTCGGCGTCGAGGAAGTCGAACACGCGCTCGGCCGATGCGGTGCCGGACTGCACGACCGCGGCCATGCCTCCGAGCTCGGACAGCGGCTGCGAGAACTGCTGCGAGTACTGGATGAACGCCTGCACGTCACCGAGTCGGAGCTGACCGCCCGCGACCATGAGCCCACCGAGGACGGCGATGCCGACGTAGCTGAGGCTGCCGACGAAGGTCATCGCGGGCATGATGATTCCCGAGAGGAACTGCGCCTTGAAGCTCGCCTGGTACAACTCCTCGTTCTCGGCCTGGAATTTGTCGAGCGCGTCCTGCTCGCGGCCGAAGACCTTGACCAGCGCGTGGCCCGAGAAGGCCTCTTCGACTCGGGCGTTCAGCCGGCCGACCTTGCGCCACTGCGTGCCGAACGCCTTCTGCGAGCGCGGACCGATGACGCCGAAGATCACGCCCATGAGCGGGAGCGACACCAGTGCGACGAGGGCGAGCTGCCACGAGATCGAGAACATCATCACGAGCACGCCGACCACGGTCAGCACCGATGTGAGCGCCCCGGAGAGCGACTGCTGCATCGTCTGGGTGATGTTGTCGATGTCGTTGGTGACACGCGAGATCAGCTCACCGCGCTGCACCTTGTCGAAGTACGACAGCGGCAGACGGTTGATCTTGGCCTCGACGTCTTCACGCAGACGCCACATCGTGCGCACCATGATCACGTTGATCACGTAGCCCTGGACCCACGTGAGGGTCGCCGCGATCACGTAGATCGCGAGGACCGCGGTGATGATCCAGCGCAGCGCCTCGAAGTCGATGCCGGCTCCGACCTGGAAGCCGTTCATCGCCGAGACCATGTTGGCGAAGTCGTTCTGGCCCTGTGAGCGCAGCAGCTCGACGACCTGGTCCTGTGTGAGGTCGCGCGGCACGCCGTTCTCGGCGAGCATGTTCGAGATGAAGCCCTCGTAGACGATGTTCGTCGCCTCGCCGAGCACCTTCGGTGCGGCGACCGTGAGCACGACGCCGATCGCTCCGAGGATCGACACGAACACGAACCACATCGCCGACGGGCGGAGCAGCCCGATCATGCGTCCGAAGCTCTTGCCGAAGTTGTCGGCCTTGCCCGGTGCGACGCTGTCCCAGTCACCCGAGTTCTGTCGTGCCTGCTCGGCGAGCTCGGCCTCGTACCTCTCCTCAGCCGTCATCTCGGCGGATCCGCTCACGGTGCTCATGCGTCCACCCCCAGTTGCGATCCGACGATCTCGCGATAGGTCTCACTCGTCTCGAGGAGTTCCTCGTGTGTGCCGACGCCGACCATGGTGCCCCCTTCGAGGACGACGATGCGATCGGCGTCGGTGATGGTCGACACGCGCTGCGCGACCACGATCTTCGTGACGTGCGGCAACTCGCGCCAGAGCGCCTGCCGAAGCCGCGCGTCGGTGGTCAGATCGAGCGCCGAGAACGAGTCGTCGAACACCAGCACCTGCGGCTGATGCACGATCGCGCGGGCGATCGCCAGGCGCTGACGCTGGCCGCCCGAGACGTTGGTGCCGCCCTGCGAGATGCGCGAGTCGAGCCCGTCGGGCATCTCCTCGACGAAGTCGCGGCCCTGAGCGATCTCGAGCGCGTGCCAGAGCTCCTCGTCGGTCGCCTCCTCGCGGCCGTAGCGCAGGTTCGACGCCACGGTGCCGGTGAACAGGAACGGCCGCTGAGGCACGAGTCCGATGCTTCCCCAGAGTGCGTCGACATCGGCCTGACGCACGTCGGTCCCTCCGACGAACGCGGCTCCGCCGGTCACATCGAACAGGCGAGGGATCAGCGAGATGAGGGTGGTCTTTCCGGCGCCGGTCGAGCCGACGATCGCGACGGTCTCACCGGGTTCGGCCGCGAAGCTGATGCCGCGCAGCACCGGCGAGTCGGCACCGGGGTAGGTGAACTCGACGTCATCGAACGCGACCGACCCCGGCGTGGGGAACACGGTGACGCCCTTCACGGGACGTTCGAGGCTCGCGTCGGCATCGAGCACCTCGGCCACACGCTCGGCCGAGACCGCGGCGCGGGGGATCATCATCGCCATGAAGCTCGACATGATCACGCCCATCATGATCTGACCGATGTACTGCATGAAGGCGAACAGCGTGCCCACCTCGACGTTGCCGGCGTTGACCTCGATGCCGCCGAACCAGATCACGGCGACGACGGTGACGTTGAGGATCAGCATGAACAGCGGGAACAGCAGCACGAACAGCGAGCCGATCTTGCGACCGACCACCATGATGTCGGTGTTCGCGCCGCGGAAGCGCTCCTCTTCGATGCCCTCGCGGACGAACGCGCGCACGACGCGCACACCCGTCAGCTGCTCGCGCATGATGCGGTTCACGGCGTCGATCTTGCTCTGGTTGATGCGGAACAGCGGCACCATGCGGCTGATGATGATCACGGCGACGAGCAGCAGCACCGGCACCGAGACGGCGATCAGCCAGCTCAGCCCGACGTCCTGCTGGACGGCCATGATGATGCCGCCGATGGCGAGCAGCGGCGCGGTGACGAACATCGTCGCGCCCATCATCGCCAGCATCTGCACCTGCTGCACGTCGTTGGTGTTGCGGGTGATGAGCGAGCCCGCGCCGAACAGCGAGACCTCGCGTTCGGAGAACCCGCTCACGCGCGAGAAGACGTCGGCGCGGATGTCACGACCGACCTGCATCGCGGCGCGTGCGGCGAAGTAGGTCGCGACGATCGACGCCGCGATCTGGCCGAACGAGACGGCGAGCATGAACAGGCCGGTGCGCCAGATGTAGCCGGTGTCGGCCTGGGCGACGCCCTTGTCGATGATGTCGGCGTTGAGCCGCGGCAGGTACAGCGCGGCGAGGGCGCTCGCGAACTGGAAGACCAGCACGCCGACGAGCAGCCAACGGTATCGGGAGAGATAACGGACGAGGAGTTTTCCCAGCACAGGCGGACTTTCTAGGAAGAAGAACACGGCGGATTTCTCGGCTGACGGATGCCGACCGACAATCGGCCACAAGAAAGAGTGGCACGAAGCTCGGACATTCGTCCCCCCTGGAGGGCGCACCTTCGCTGACAGCGAACCACTGCCCGGGGCGACGCCGATTACTGAACCGCGACGAAGAACTCAGGCCCGCCGTGCGAGCGGCGGCGAGACGCTCAGAACAGCGACAGAGACGGCACGTACGCGCGGGCCGGGGCACCGGCATCCGGCTCGAGCTCGGCGAGGGTCGCCGGCTGCCAGTGCGGGGTGCGGTCCTTGTCGATCAGCTGCGCGCGGATCCCCTCGACGAGGTCGGGATGCTGCGTCACGAACCACATCACCCGCCGATACTCGCCCTCCAGCGCCGCGCGGAGGCCGGGCATCGCCCGCGCTTCGCGCACGGCGTCGAGCGTGACTGCGAGCCCGGTCGGAGCGAGTCCTTCGAGCAGGTCAGCCACGCCCGCGGCATCCGTCGTGTCGTGCGCGCGCAGACGCTCGACGATCTCGGCCACAGTGGGCGCCGAGAACGCGTCATCGATCCAGGACCGCGTCTCGGGGAGCGCGGAGGGCTCGGGGGTCTCGTCGAAGAGCAGCACGATCTCGCTGGGACCGGTGGGGTCGGCGCGATAGGCCAGAGCCTCGCGGAGCGCGTCGAGCCGGTCGGACGGCACCACGTGATCGGCGAGGCCGAGGTAGACGGCATCCGCCCCGTTCATCGAAGCCCCGGTGAGGGCGAAGTACTCGCCGAGCCGGCCCGGCGCGCGCCCCAGCAGCCAGGTGCCCCCGACGTCGGGCGTGAAGCCGATCCGCGTCTCGGGCATCGCCAGCTTCGACCGCTCGGTCACGATGCGGATCGCCGCGTGCCCGGAGAGTCCGATGCCGCCGCCCATCGTGATGCCGTCGGCGAGCGTGACCACCGGCTTCGGGTACTCCGCGATCAGCGCGTTCAGCGCGTACTCGGCGCGGAAGAACTCGGCGGTCTCGTCGGCGCGACCCGAGACGATCTGGCCGTGCAGCGCCCGCACGTCGCCGCCCGCGCACATGCCACGCTCCCCCTCGCCGTCGATCAGGACGATCTGCACGTCGGTGTCGGTGCGCCAGGCCTCGAGCGCCGTGGTGAGCTGCCGGATCATGTCATGGTCGAGCGCATTGATCGCCTCGGGGCGGTTGAGCGTGAGTCTTCCCAGTGCCCCTTCCGTGCGGACGAGGACACGGGGAGCGGCGGGAGAATCGGTCACGGGTGCCAGGCTACTCCGATCGCGAACCGTCGCAATCCGCATGAAATACGCGATCCCACGGCTTTTCCGGCAGGATAGGGGGAAGTGCCCAATGCAAGGAGAGGTCGCGGATGCCCGACGGACAGGTGCTCGAATTCACGCGAGTGACGAAGCGCTTCAATGAGGTGACCGCCGTCTCGGACCTCTCCGCACGCGTGGAGCCCGGCGCCGTCACCGCTTTCCTCGGCCCGAACGGGGCCGGCAAGACCACGACGCTGCGCATCCTGCTCGGCCAGGTGCGGCCCACGAGCGGCACCGCCACGATCGGTGGCACCGCGTTCAGCGAGCTCCGCCAGCCGTTGCGCACCATCGGCTCCGTGCTGGAGGAGACGGCGTACCGTCCCCGCCGCACCGCGTACCGCCAGTTGACGATCGCCGCCAAGGCCAACGGCATCCCGCTCTCGCGCGTCGACCAGGTGCTCGCCGAGGTCGGCCTCGAGGGTGAGGGCGACTCGCGCATCGGCGGGTTCTCGCTCGGCATGCGTCAGCGGCTGAGCGTCGCGCACGCACTGCTCGGCGACCCCGGCGCCCTGGTCTTCGATGAGCCGGCGAACGGCCTCGACCCCGAGGGCATCCGCTGGATGCGCCTGCTGATGCGTCGTCTGGCCGACGAAGGGCGCACCGTGCTGGTGTCGTCGCACGTCCTCAGCGAGGTCGAGCAGGTCGCCGACAACGTGCTCGTGCTCTCGAAGGGCGAGCTCGTGCTCTCGAGCGGCATCGAGACCCTGGCCGACCCGGCGGCGGGCACGGTCGTGGTGGATGCCGCGGACCGCGCCGGACTCACGACCGCACTCTCGGCGGCCGGCTTCGACGTCGAGGTGCTGCGTTCGGGCCTGACCGTGCGTGGCGGCGACGCCGGAACCGTCGGCGCCGTCGCAGCCGCTGCCGGCATCGCGCTGAGCACGCTCCTGCAGCGCGGACCGACACTCGAGGACGTGTTCATCGACCTGGTGCGCGGCGGCAAGCTCGAAGCGCGTGCCTCGGCTGCCGCCTCGCAGCTCGCGATCCCGGCCAGGATCGCCGGCCTTCCGATCGCCGCGGCGCCCGTGGCTGCCCCCGTCGCCGCGGATTCGGACGCTGCAGACGCCGAATCCGACGCCACCGACTCCGGCATCACGCGGATCGACGCCGACACGGACGGCACCGACGCCGTGGTCGCCGAGGAAGACGCCATGTTCGCTGAGATCGCGGCCGTCTCGGCAGCGATCTCCGAGAGCACTCCGACCGATCCCGTGACGGCTGCGGCGGTCGCCTCCGACGACCACGACACGTTCACGCCGCGGTACGAAGACGGAGCCGGTGACGACGACGGAGACGAGGATGCCGCCGCGGCCGCTGCCGTCGCCGAGGCCGAGGCCGCGAACGAGGCGGTCATCGACGTGCTCCCGCACGCCGATTCCTCGGACACCGCCGAGACGCCGGCACCGTCGTTCGACGAGATCCTCTTCGGCACCGCGGCTCCGACGCCGGTCGCGTCTGTTCCGACGGCGCTCGACGCGGACCACGCCGACGACGCTCCCACGCACGACGTCGAGCAGGTCTTCGCCGATCGCAGCGACGACGATGTGAGCGACGAGGATGCCGCCGACGAATCGACCGACGATGTGACGGACGGCTCGACCGACGAATCTGAGAACTCGGACGACGAATCCGAGAACTCGAAGGAGACGGGCCTCGAGATCTTCCAGGACCTCGACAGCTCGAACGACGAGCAGTCGGATACCGATGAGCAGTCGGACGCCGACGACTCCGACCCTCGTTCTGCGGCCGTCAGCTCGATGCTCGCGGCGGCGGCGAAGGCCTACTACGAGGACGAACCGAAGGACTATCCGCTCGGCGACGACCCGCAGCAGCAGGACGAGCCCGTGACGTGGTCCGTCGCATCCACCGGCGTGATCGACACCGTGCCGACCCCTGAATCCGAGGGCGAGCCCGAGCACCACGAGCACTCCGAGGGCGAGCACCACGAGCCCGAGCACCACGAGCACTCGGACGGCGAGCACGAGGAGCACCGCGAGCACCACCACGGCTAGAGCCGAGGCTGATGCCGACGTGACGTCGCAGAGAAGCCCTCCGCACTGAAAGGTCGCGGAGGGCTTCTCTCATGCACAGGGGTCAGGCATGCGCGGGGTCAGGCGGGGCGCGGCCGGATCACCGGTCGACGACTGCCCTTCGAGACCGGCACCGGCGAGGTGGCGACGATCTCCTCGACGTCGGCCGGCTCGTCCGACACCGCGAGGCGCAGCGCCTGCGTGAGAGCGAGTCCATGACTGGTCGTCAAGATGAGACGTCGGTACTGCGGGTCGCCGTCGAGGTCGATGACGACGCTCGGGCGACGGCGGCGGATGAGCACGAAGTCGAGGCTGCCCGCGGCCTTCCAGCTGCCGGCGGCGAGCACGGTCGGAATATGCGTGCCGGGATTCGGCACTCCGCGCAGCCACGTCCAGGCGTCGTCCGTCAGTTGCACCTTGGTGATGTGGTCGCGCGCGATGCGCACGTTCTCACGGTGGAAGGTGGCGGCTCGCTCCAGCGGCGAGAGCACGACCTCCAGTTGCGTCTGATCGAGGAGCAACGTCACCATGACACCAGTCTGCCAGCGCGGCCCTCCCGGTTGTCTGGAACTTGCTCACAGGAACGCAACGATCCGTTGTCGGGTTCCTCCGTTCCGCCGCGACGACTTCTCACAAGTTTGCACATCCTCTTCCGACATTCGAATATTTGTTCTATACTAGCACCATGACCGCTCCTCGCCACGACGATGCGCGCGAGAACCCGCACCACCGCGAGACCGTGCAGCGGTCCCTGGTCGTGGAGTATTCGGCGGCCGGGCGCGTGGCGACGGCGAGCAGTCAGCCGCAAACAGTCAACCGGCGAGAAGTCAGCCCGCGACGGCCTCCGCGGCAGCCGCTGCGGCGATAGGAAGCGCGGCCTCGATGCGCTGCAGCTCCTCCTCGCCGTGGGCGGCGGTGAGGAACCACGCCTCGAACACGCTCGGCGGGAGCGCGATGCCCTGCTCACGGAGCGCGTGGAAGAACGGCGCGTAGCGGAACGACTCCTGCGCCTGCGCCTCGGCGTAGTCACGCGGCGCGGTGGCCCGGAACGACGGGTTGAACAGGTTGCCGGCGTGGGCGACCGAGTGCGTCACTCCGGCACCCGCGAGCGCCGAGGCCAGGGCGGCCGCGACGCGGAGCGCGGCAGAGTTCACCGTCGCGTAGACCTCGGGCGTCGCGAGGCGCAAGGTCGCGAGTCCGGCGGCGACCGAGAGCGGGTTCCCCGACAGCGTTCCCGCCTGGTAGACGGGTCCGACCGGGGCGAGCAGGTCCATGACGTCGGCGCGACCGCCGAGGGCGGCCAGCGGCATCCCTCCGCCGACGACCTTGCCGAACGTGAAGATGTCGGGGAGGTACTCCTCGCCGTGCTCGACCTGAAGACCCCAGAAGCCGGCGGGGTGCACGCGGAATCCGGTGAGCACCTCGTCGAGGATCATCAGGGCACCGTGCGCGTGTGCCGTGTCGGCGATCAGCCGGTTGAACCCGGGGTCCGGAGCGACGACGCCCATGTTGGCTGCCGCAGCCTCGACGATCACCGCGGCGATGCGGGGGCCGTGCTGTGCGAACACCTCGGCGAGAGCCGCCGGGTCGTTGTAGGCGATCACCAGGGTCTGGGCGGCGATCGGGGCAGGCACACCTGCAGAACCGGGAAGGGCGAGGGTCGCGACACCGGATCCGGCCTGAGCGAGCAGGCCGTCGGAGTGCCCGTGGTAGTGACCGGCGAACTTCACCAGCAGGTCGCGACCGGTCGCACCGCGCGCCAGGCGGATCGCCGTCATCGTGGCCTCGGTGCCCGTCGACACCAGGCGCACGCGCTCCACCGGACGGTGGGCACCGACGCGCACGCGCTCCGCAATCACGCCGGCGAGTTCGACCTCGCCCTCGGTGGGCGCGCCGAACGACAGCCCGCGGGTCGCAGCCTCCTGCACCGCGGCGACGATCTCGGGGTGCGCGTGACCGAGGAGTGCCGGACCCCACGACGCCACCAGGTCGACGTACTCGGTGCCCGCGGCATCCGTCACCGTCGCACCGCGCGCCGACGCGAGGAAGCGGGGCGTGCCGCCCACCGAGCCGTAGGCCCGGACCGGCGAGTTGACGCCCCCGGGGATCACGGCGCGAGCGGCCGAGAAGAGTTCGTCATTGCGGTCGGTCATGAGGGGACTCCGAACGAGAGAGAGAAGCAGTGGATCGGGGTGCGGATCAGTCGCGCAGCCAGCGCGCGGCTTCCCTCGCCCAGTAGGTCAGCACGGTGTCGGCGCCGGCGCGTCGGATCGACAGCAGCGACTCGAGGACGGCGGCACGACGGTCGATCCACCCGTTGCCCGCGGCGGCCTCGATCATCGCGTACTCCCCCGACACCTGGTACGCCCAGACGGGGATGTCGACGGTGTCGCGCACCTCGCGCAGCACGTCGAGGAACGCCATCGCCGGCTTCACCATCACGATGTCCGCACCCTCGGCCTCGTCGACGACCGCCTCGCGCACACCTTCGCGACGGTTGCCCGGGTCGAGCTGGTACGTGCGACGATCGCCCACGAGCTGCGAGTCCACGGCCTCGCGGAAGGGGCCGTAGAAGGCACTGGCGTACTTCGCCGCGTACGCGAGGATCAGCGTCTGTGTGAAGCCCTCGGCGTCGAGCGCTCTGCGCACCGCCGCGACCTGGCCGTCCATCATGCCCGAGAGCCCCAGCAGCTGCGATCCGGCACGCGCCTGGGCGAGCGCCATCGAGGTGTAGCGCTCGAGCGTCGCATCGTTGTCGACCGAGCCGTCGGATGCCAGCACACCGCAGTGGCCGTGATCGGTGAACTCGTCGAGGCAGAGATCGGTCTGCACGACGAGCGCGTCGCCGACCTCGGCCACCAGCGCCTCAGTCGCGAGGTTCAGGGTGCCGCGCGGGTCGTCTGCGCCGGATCCCTGCGCATCTCGCACCGCGGGGACGCCGAACAGCATCACGCCGGCGACACCGGCTTCGGCCGCCTCGACCGCAGCGCGACGCAGGGAGTCCATCGAGTGCTGAGCGACGCCGGGCATGGAGCCGATCGCGACCGGCTCGTCGAGGCCCTCGCGCACGAACATTGGCAGCACCAGGTGCCGCGGCTGCAGGGTGGTCTCGCGGACGAGATCACGCACGGCGCGAGACTGACGCAGGCGCCTCAGTCGGACATCGGGAAAGCTCACGGCGCGAACTCGTCTGCCGCGTGCGGAAGGGTGAAGTGCGAGACAGCGTCGATCAGCGCGTCGACCGTCTGTCGGTCGGCCACGACCGACACCGGCAGCCCGGCGTTGAGCGCGTCGCGCGCCGTGCGCGGACCGATCGCGGCGAGCAGGGTCTCATCGGGGATGTTCGGGAACTGCTCGCGCACCTGCTCGGCGACCGAGCCGCTGGTGATGAGGATCGCGTTGATACGGCCGTTCTCGACGTCGCGCTTGATGCGCTCGGTCACCGGCACGCCGACCGTGCGATAGGCGACCACGCTGTCGACGTGGTGTCCGGCGTCGGACAGCAGGCGGCTGAGCACGGGCTTCGCGATCTCGCTGCGGAGGGCCAGGATGCGACGCGGCTCGGTCTCGAGCGCGATCAGCTGCTCGGCCATACCCTCGGCCGAGTTATCCTGCTCGGGGACGAGGGCGACCTCGTAGCCGACGGCCTGGAGCGCTGCCGCCGTGGTCTCGCCGACCGCCGCGATCCGGGTGGTGCGCGGCACGACGGCGCGATGCGCGAACATCACGTCGACCGTGGTCGCACTCGTCACGGTGAGCCAGTCGAACGCGCCGGCCGCCAGCTGCTCGAGCGCGATGTCGAGCGTCGGCTGATCGGTCGTGGGCGCGAAATTGATGAGGGGCGCGACGACGGGCACGGCGCCACGCTCACGGAGGGAGGCGGCGACACCGTCGCCCCACGGCCCTCCGCGGGGCACAAGGATGCGCCAGCCGTCCAGTGGTCGGTCCTGCTTTGATTCGGATGTCATGAGGATTGCTCTCGGGAGACGAGATCGGCCGCCCCTTGATCGAGCAGCCGACGGGCAACAGTCAACCCGAGTTCGCGCGCTGCGCTGATCGGGCCTGCACCATCGGCAGCATCCGCTCCATTGCCACTGCCGTTCCGACGAATATACTCCCCGTTCAGGGCTTCGGTGACGTCGAGCCCGATCCGGCGCCCTCCGTCGGTCGCGTACACGACCGTTCTGATGCGCACGGAATCGCCCTCGACCACGGCGTGCGCCGCCATCGGCGCCTGGCAGCCGGCGTCGAGACCCTCGAGGATCGCGCGCTCGACGGTCACGGCGAGACGCGTGGGCTGGTGATCGAGCGCGGCCAGCGCCGCACGCAGCTCAGCGGGAGCATCCGTCGTGGTCTCGACACCCAGTGCGCCCTGCCCCGGAGCCGTCGGCCATTCGGCCAGCCCCAGCCCCTCGCGGCGCAGCGGAGCGTCGGACTCGAGGCGACGCAGCCCCGCAGCGGCGAGGATGACGGCATCCAGCTCGCCCGACACGACCCGCGCCTGACGCGAGTCGACGTTGCCGCGGATGTCGACGACCTGCGCCTGCGGGGAACGGCGGCGGATCTGGGCGATGCGGCGCGGCGAACCCGTGCCGACCGTGCTGCCGGGCGGCAGGTCGTGCACCGGAACGCCGGTGCGGGTGAGCACCACGTCACGGGCGTCTTCGCGCTGCGGCGTCGCTGCGATCACGAGCCCTTCGGGGATCGCAGTGGGAAGGTCCTTCAGCGAGTGCACGAGGAAGTCGCATTCGCCGGCGAGGAGCGCGTCGCGCAGACGGGTGGCGAAGATGCCCTGACCACCGATCTCCGACAGCGACGCACGGTTCGTGTCGCCCTCGGAGGTGATCGTGACGAGTTCGACCGGACGCCCCATGACCTTCTCGAGGGCGGCGGCGACATGACCCGACTGCGCCTGCGCGAGTGCGCTGCGCCGGGTTCCCAGACGGATCGGAGTGCTCATCGTCGACCTACTGCAGCACGTCCGCGATCTCGTCGAACCGGAGCCGGCGCCCGGTGTAGAAGGGCACCTCCTCCTTCACGTACAGACGCGCGTCGGTGTAACGGAGGTCGCGCATCATGTCGACCAGATCGGTGAGCTCGTCGGCCTCCATGGGCAGGATCCACTCGTAGTCGCCCAGCGCGAACGCGGCGACGGTGTTGGCGATGACGCCCGAGAACGCGGCGCCCTTGCGTCCGTGGTCGGCGAGCATCGTGCGGCGCTCACCCTCGGGGGCGAGGTACCACTCCGGAGTGCGCACGAACGGGTAGAGGCAGAGCCAGTCCTTCGGCTCGACGCCCCGCAGGAACCCGGGCACGTGCGAGCGGTTGAACTCCGCGTCGCGGTGCACGCCCATGACGTTCCAGACCGGCAGCAGCGAGGTCAGCAGCTCGGTGCGACGCAGGCGACGCAATGCGCGCTGCAGGTCCTCGGCGGTGTCGCCGTGCAGCCACACCATCAGATCGGCGTCGGCCTTGAGGCCCGACACGTCGTAGAAGCCGCGCACGATCACACCGGAGTCCTCGATATACGAGACGATCGTCTCGAGCTCGGTCGAGTCGGCTTCGGTCACCGCGACATCGGGATTGCGTCGCCAGACCGCCCAGAGGGTGAAGCCGGACGGGTTGCCTTCGTGCTCTTCGGACATGATCCCAGTCTGCCCCCTTTGCGGGGCACTCGCGAACCCGGCGCTCAGCGCGCGACCGCCCGAGCGATCACCCACACCAGACTGCCGATGCCGCTGGCCAGCACGACCACGACACCGACCGCGGCGACCGGGTTGCGGTCAGCGAACCGACGGGCCTTGACCGCGCCGCGCTTGGTCGCCTTGTCGATGCGACGGGGGAAGTTGCCCTTGATCTCGATCGCTGCCAGCGCGGCCTTCAGCTCGGCACGCGCCGACGCCACCGGGTCGACGATCCCCGCGGGGACGGCGGTGCGAGGGAGGTTGTCAGAAACGGTCATCGCCGGCGTCCTTCACGAGTCGGATGTCTTCAGCCACGGCCTGAGCAGGGTTCTGTCTGCGCAGGACCTTGCGGAACTTCAGGATGCCCAGCAGCGCGAACAGCAGCACCGCCACCAGCAGGATGCCGAGGACCGCGAGCGCCGACAGCCAGACCGGCCACCACGACGAGAGTCCCGCGATCGCGAACACCAGGATCACCGGAACCGCCCAGAACAGGAAGAACAGGGCGACCAGGAACCACACGGACCCGATCCCGGCATCCTTCGCGGTGCGCGAGATCCACGCCTTGGCGTTGTTGATCTCGGCCTTGACGAGGTTGGTGACGAGCTCGGGGAGATCCCCGATGAGGCTCAGCAGACTGTCGTCCGCGCGATCTCGGAATCCGCGAGGCATATCAGGCGCCGGTCTTCTTCGGAGCAGACTGCGTCGCGCTGGAGGTGCTGGTGGGCGTCGAGGACGGCGCGTCCGAAGCCTTGTCGCTCTTGCTCTTGACCGTGGCCTTGGCACCGTCGACGACATCCTCGACCGCGTCGCCGACGTCGCCCGCCGCCTTCTTGCCCTTGGCGATGGCCGAGTCGAGCTTCTGCCCCGGCGTGCCGGAGCCGCCGATCGACTGCACGACCTTCACCGCACCGGTCCAGATCGCGCCGGGAACGGCCGCGGCCTTCTCGCTCACGAGATCCCTCACCAGTTCGACCTTCTCCTGCACAGGGTCGAGGTTCCAGACCTTGAGCCACTGCGTCCTGATCTGCTCGTAGCGCTCGCGCCCCGCGCGTGTGCCGAGAACGTATCCCGCGCCGAGTCCGACGATGAGTCCGATCTTCCCCTTCATGGGGTCTCCTCACGTTGTTCCGGTCGAGCCGCAGGCTTCGATCCCCGTCGGCCAGGTCTTCAGCGTAGTCCTGTATGCCGATTTCGGCATCTACTCACGAGGGGGTTGACACGCGGAGCGGACTCACTTCCACAGAAGTTCGCGCCGCAGGCGGTCGGACTCGGCCGTCGCGTCGGGGATCACCTGCGCGAGTCCGGTGCCGGCGAGCCACGCCCCGACCGCTGCGAGCCCCGGCACGGCGCGCATCGCAGCACGCGCGGCCTCACGGCGCTCACCGGATCCGATGATCGACGCCGGCTGCGCCTGCACGAACCGCGAACGGTGCGCGCCGAGGAGGGCGTCGCGCGTGAGCGGGACGCCCAGGAGAGCGGATGCCTCGCTCAGCGCCAGCGTCGCCGCCGCGTCGTCGTCGAGTCCGGCCGTCGCCGCGGGCTCACCCTGGGCGCCGAACGACACGCGCACCACGTGCCGACCCGGAGCCGCGTCACGCACCCAGTCCCACTTCGCGGTGGAGTGCGTGAGCGCCTTGGCGATGTGACTGCCCGGGACCGTCAGCACGCCGGTGCCGCGAGGGGCCGCGTCGAGGGCGGGAGCGTGCAGCACGAGCGTCACGACCTCGATCTCGGGCGCGACCGATGACGTCTCGTCGGCGATCGCGAGCGCCGGGATCGTCGCGGTCAGCAGCGCCCGCGCGGTGCCCTCGTCGGTGGCGACGATCACCGCATCGGCATCGAGCTGCTCGAGCTCGGCGTCGGTCGCCACATCGGTCCCGCCTTCGCTCTCGCAGCGCACCGCGACGTGCCACCCCTGCTCGTCGCGCGACACCTCTTCGACGCGGGCACCGGTACGCACGTCGGCGTCGAGGCGGGCGAGGTCCACCAGCAGCGCATCGACCAGAGCGCCCATGCCGCCGACGAGTCCTTCGACGGCCGCACCGGGCGTCTTGCGCGCCGCGCCCTCCTGACGCAGAGCCATCACAGCACCCGATAGCGACCCGACCCGCGTCAGCGCGGCGTTCAGACCGGGCGCGGCGACGTCGACATCCACGTCATCCGGCGACGCGGAATACACACCCGTCGTGACCGGGGCGACGAGGCGATCGCGCACCTTCGCGCCCATGCGTGAGGCGACCAGGCGACCCAGCGACGACTCGTGTCCGATGGTGAGGGGCGGCCGCACGCGGTCGAGGTAGGCGCGCCAGGCCCCGGACCAGCCGATGACCCGGCGCACGTCGTCTTGGAAGGGGTTGGAGGGGATGCCGAGCACCCCGCCGACCGGCAACGGCGCGGCTCCCACGCCCGGGATGCCGCTGAGCCAGGCGCCGCCCGCCGCGGGCGCGACGATGCGATCGGCGAGACCGAGGTCGTCGAGCAGGGCGCGCACGTGTCCGCCGCGGGTCGCGTAACTCTCGGCGCCCGCATCGAGCACGATGCCGTCGATCTCGGTGCGGCGGATCGCTCCGCCGACGGCATCCGATGCCTCGAGCACGGTGACGCGCATGCCGACCTTCGCGCACTCACGCGCCGCGATCAGGCCGCCGACGCCGCCGCCGATCACCACGACCCTGGTCGCGGCCGCCCGACGCGCGAGCTCAGCGGGCGCGGGCTTCTCAGCCATGCGCGTGCACCAGTTCGACGATGCGCGTCAGCTGGTCGGGATCCGTCTCGGGGGGAACGCCGTGGCCGAGGTTCACGATGTGGGCGCGGGCCGCGCGTCCGCGTGCGAGTACATCGAGCACGTGCGCTTCGAGCACCGGCCACGGCGCCCCGAGGAAGGCGGGGTCGATGTTGCCCTGCACCGTGACATCGGGTCCGAGGAGGGCCGCGGCCTCGTCGAGCGGCATCCGCCAGTCGACGCCGACGCCGTCGGCCACACCGCCCAGCCGCATATCGGCGAGGAACGGGCCCGTGCCGACGCCGAAGTGGATGCTGGGCACTCCGATGTCCTGCAGCGCCACTGTCGAGTGCGGCGCCACGTATCGGCGGAAGTCGGCGGTGCTGAGCGACCCGGCCCACGAGTCGAACAGCTGCACGACCGACGCCCCGGCGTCGCGCTGCGCCTCGAGGAAACGACGGGAGATCTGCGCCAGCCACCCGGCCAGACGGTTCCACGAGTCGGGGTCGGCGCGCATCATGCCGCGCGCCCGCATGTGCTCCTTCGACGGGCCGCCCTCGACCAGATACGCGGCCAGCGTGAAGGGTGCGCCCGCGAAGCCGATCAGCGGGGTGTCGCCGAGTTCCGCCGTCACCAGGCGCACGGCCTCCGAGATCGCGGTCGCATCGAGCGAGTCCGGATCGATGGCCGTGATGCGATCGACGTCCGAGGCCGTGCGCACCGGGTTCGCGAACACCGGTCCGCGTCCGGGCTCGATCTCGACCTCGACACCCGCCAGACGCAGCGGGATCACGATGTCGCTGAAGAACACGGCCGCGTCGACCCCGTGCCGACGCACGGGCTGCAGCGTGATCTCGGCCGCGAGCTCGGGGGTGAGGCAGGCGTCGAGCATGCGGGTGCCGACGCGCAGCTCGCGATACTCGGGAAGGGAGCGGCCGGCCTGACGCATGAACCAGACGGGGGTCCGTTCGGGGCGGTCGCCGGCGAGAGCGCGCAGCAGAGGAGCATCGGAGAGGGCCATGACTCCATCCTCCCATCCGTCGCGTGTGCGCTGCCTGCGGGATGCGGAGCCCGCACACCCCGGGCTCCGGTACAATCGAAGAGTGCTGCTGTGTGTCACGGCGAGTCACAAGACCGCCTCCTTCGACTTGCTCGAACGCTTGAGCCGCACCCCCGACGGCGTCGCACCCACCCTGGTGGACATGACGCCGTGCGTGCAGGGTGCGGTGGTTCTCGCGACGTGCAACCGGTTCGAGGCGTACGTGGAAATGGACGAACCCGTCACCGCGGCCGGCGCGATCGGCGTCGAAGCAGTGCTCGAGGCCGTCGAAGCCGTCACCGGTGTTCCCGCCCGCGAACTCGACGGTGCCTATACGGTGCACTCCGGCCGCCACGTCGCCGAGCACCTGTTCTCGGTCGCCTCCGGACTCGAGTCCGTCGTCTCCGGCGAGGGCGAGATC
Source organism: Microbacterium sp. PI-SA-G (assembly GCF_057215335.1). NCBI lineage: Bacteria > Bacillati > Actinomycetota > Actinomycetes > Micrococcales > Microbacteriaceae > Microbacterium > Microbacterium sp. PI-SA-G. Next base: position 2,701,872 of record NZ_CM170103.1, on the reverse strand, counting down.
GCCGGTCAGGTGCGCCGTGCGCTGAAGTCCGCCCGCAAGGAGGGCACCACTTCCCCCGAGCTCGAGCGGCTCTTCCAGCGGGCCAGCCAGGCACAGCGCAAGGTCAAGAACGTCACGGCCCTCGGTCGCGCCGGCCGCTCGCTCGTGCGCCTCGCACTCGAGCTCGCCGACAGCCGCATCGCCGACTGGTCCGCCGAGCGCGTGCTGCTCGTGGGCACCGGGGCCTACGCCGCCGTCACGCTCGCCACGCTGCGCGAGCGCGGCGCGGTCGACATCTCGGTCTACTCCCCCTCCGGTCGGGCGCAGATCTTCGCCGCGAAGCACGGCCTCCGCGCCGTCTCGGCCGAGGACTACGCCCGCACCGCCGCGCACTCGAGCCTGCTCATCACCTGCACGAGCGCTACGGAGCCCGTGCTGGGCCCGGAGCACCTGCAGGGTCCGGTCGGCGTCGCCGCGGTCGGATGCCCGGTGAACACGCACTCCGGCGCGCAGCGTCGCCTGGTGATCGACCTCGGCATGCCGCGCAACGTCGACCCCGCCATCGCCACGGTCGAGGGCGTCGGATTGCTCGACCTCGAGACGATCCGTCTGCACGCTCCTCTCGAAGAGCTGCAGGCGACGGATGCCGCGCGCACCGTCGTGCGCGAAGCCGCCGACACGTTCCACGTGGTCGGTGAGCGTCAGAGCGTCATCCCCTCGGTCGTCGCACTGCGCTCGCACATCTTCGGGCTGCTCGAGAGCGAGATCGACCGGGCGCGTGCGCGCGGCGACGAGGACGGGCGGATCGAGCAGGCGCTGCGCCACCTCTCCGGCGTGCTGCTGCACACCCCGACGGCCCGGGCACACGAGCTCGCCGCCGCCGGACGAGCCGACGAGTTCGCCGCCGCGATCGGCGCGCTCTACGGCATCACGCCCGAGACCCCCGCCGCAGCATCCGACGACGAGACGTCTCTCACCGCCTGAGCAGCTCTTCGGTCGTCACGCAGTGCCAGACTGGATGCATGGCCCTGCACATCACCGGCGACTCCGACGCCGACGCCCTGCTCACCGACAATCCGCTCGCGCTGCTGGTCGGGATGCTGCTCGACCAGCAGGTGCCCATGGAGACCGCGTTCGCCGGGCCGCTGAAGATCGAGCAGCGCACAGGTGCGACGGATGCCGCGGCGATCGCCGGCATGGCCCCCGACGAGTTCCTCGAGGCCTTCAAGGCGACTCCCGCCGTGCACCGCTTTCCCGGTTCGATGGCGACGCGCGTGCAGACGCTGTGCCAGACGCTCGTGGACGACTGGGGCGGAGACGCCGCGGCGCTGTGGACGCGGCCGTCGTCGGGGTCAGGGACCGCGCCGTCCGGCGCTGAGGTGCTGAAGCGGCTGAAGGCGCTGCCGGGGTTCGGCGAGCAGAAGGCGAAGATCTTCCTCGCGCTGCTGGGCAAGCAGTACGGCTTCACGGGCGACGGATGGCGCGAGGCCGCCGGCGCCTACGGTGAGGAGGGCTCGTACCGCAGCGTCGCCGACATCGTCTCCCCCGAGTCGCTCACGAAGGTGCGCGAGCACAAGAAGGCGATGAAGGCTGCAGCCAAGCAGTCGTCCTGAGCGGAGCACCGCGCAGGGAGCTGTCCGGAAGTCAGGCGCCCTTCAGACGCTCCGACAGGTACGCGTGCAGCTCGTCGATCGAGACGCGCTCCTGCGCCATGGTGTCGCGATCACGCACCGTCACCGCGCGGTCGTCGAGCGAGTCGAAGTCGACCGTGACGCAGAACGGCGTGCCGATCTCGTCCTGACGGCGGTAGCGACGGCCGATGGCCCCCGCGTCGTCGAAGTCGACGGCCCACGAGCTGCGCAGCGTGTCGGCGACCTCGCGCGCCAGCGGCGAGAGCTTCTCGTTGCGCGACAGCGGCAGCACGGCGGCCTTCACCGGCGCGAGACGCGGGTCGAGCTTGAGCACGGTGCGCACGTCGGTGCCACCCTTGGCGTTGGGCACCTCTTCTTCGCGATAGGCATCGACGAGGAACGCCATCATCGCGCGGGTCAGGCCAAACGACGGCTCGATCACGAACGGGGTGTAGCGCTCGCCTGTGGCCTGGTCGAAGTATGTGAGGCTCTGGCCCGACGCCTCGCTGTGGCTCGACAGGTCGTAGTCGGTGCGGTTGGCGACGCCCATGAGCTCGCCCCACTCCTTGCCGGTGAAGCCGAACTTGTACTCGACGTCGATCGTGCCGGCGGAGTAGTGCGCGCGGTCGTCTTCGGGAACGTCGAACTGACGCATGTTCTCGGGGTCGATGCCGAGATCGATGAACCAGTTCCAGCAGGCTTCGACCCAGTGCTCGAACCACTCCTGCGCTTCGGCGGGCGGCGTGAAGAACTCGATCTCCATCTGCTCGAACTCGCGCGTGCGGAAGATGAAGTTGCCGGGGGTGATCTCGTTGCGGAACGCCTTGCCGACCTGGCCGATGCCGAACGGCGGCTTCTTGCGGCTCGCGGTGAGTACGTTCGAGAAGTTCACGAAGATGCCCTGCGCGGTCTCGGGGCGCAGGTAGTGCAGGCCCGACTCGTCGTCGACCACGCCGAGGTAGGTCTTCACGAGACCCGAGAACGACTTCGGCTCGGTGTACTGACCCTTGTTGCCGCAGTTCGGGCAGGGCACGTCGGCGAGACCGTTCTCGGCCTTGCGGCCCTTGCGCGCCTCGAAGTCGTCGATGAGGTTGTCGGCGCGGAAGCGCTTGTGGCAGTTGAGGCACTCGACCAGCGGGTCGGAGAACGTCGCGACGTGGCCGGAGGCCTCCCACACCCGCTTGGGCAGGATGATGCTGGAGTCGAGGCCGACCATGTCGCCGCGACCGCGCACGAACGTCTGCCACCACTGCCGACGGATGTTCTCCTTGAGCTCCGTGCCGAGGGGGCCGTAGTCCCAGGCGGAACGCGAACCACCGTAGATCTCACCCGCTTGGAACACGAACCCGCGGTGGCGGGCGAGGGCGATGACCTTGTCGAGGCGGGACTGTTCGGCCATGGTGGCTCCAATGGTCGGATGCGGGGAGAGTGCCCGAGAGCGCGGGCCTGCTCATTCTATCGAGGGGGAAGAGTAGCGTCGTGTGCATGAGCACTCCGCAGTCTCTCCCGCGCACCCGCGACGAGAACACCCGCTTCTTCGGCCAGCCGTGGGCGCTGGTGCACATCTTCGGCGTCGAGATGTGGGAGCGCTTCAGCTTCTACGGCATGCAGGGCATCCTGCTCATCTACCTGTACTACTCCGCGACGCAGGGTGGTCTCGGCATCCCCGAGGCCGTCGCCGGAGGAATCGTGGGTGCCTACGGCGGCTCGGTGTACCTGTCGACGATCCTCGGAGCCTGGCTCGCGGACCGACTGTTCGGCTCGGAGCGCGTGCTGTTCGTCAGCGCCATCGTGATCGTCGCCGGCCACCTCGCGCTCGCCCTGCTGCCCGGGATGCTGGGCGTGGGAGTCGGCCTCGTGCTGGTCGCCCTCGGCTCGGGCGGGCTCAAGGCCAACGCCACCTCGGTCGTCGGCAGCCTCTACGCGCCTGACGACGTGCGCCGCGACGCCGGCTTCTCGCTGTTCTACCTCGGCATCAATCTGGGCGCGTTCATCGGCCCGATCCTGACCGGACTGCTGCAGTCCACGCTGGGGTTCCACTTCGGCTTCGGCCTCGCGGCGATCGGCATGACGCTGGGACTGGTGCAGTACTCCTTCGGGCGCCGCGCTCTTCCCGCCACGGTGCGCGAGGTGCCGAATCCGCTGCCCGCCTCGCGCTATCCGATGGTCGCGATCATCGCTGCGGCCGCTGTCGCCCTGATCGCGGTGCTCGCGCTGATCGGCGTCATCCGCGCCGACAACCTCGCCGTGATCGTGATCGGTGTGACCGTGGTCGCCTCGATCACGTACTTCGCGGTGATCCTCTCGAGCCGCCGCATCGACAGCACCGAGCGCTCGCGCGTCTGGGGCTTCCTGCCGCTGTTCATCACGAGCGTGGCCTTCTGGTCGCTCTACCAGCAGCAGTTCACGGTGCTCACCGTGTACTCCGACCAGCGCCTGAATCGCGATCTGTTCGGCTGGGAGATGCCGGTGTCGTGGGTGCAGTCGATCAACCCGGTCTTCATCATCATCCTCTCGGGCGTCTTCGCGGTGCTCTGGACGCGTCTCGGAAAGCGTCAGCCCTCGACGCCCGCGAAGTTCGGTCTCAGCGCGATCATCATGGGCGGGGCGTTCCTGCTGTTCCTGCCGTTCGCCGGCGGGGGTCCGAACTCGACGCCGCTGCTCGCGATCGTCGGCATCCTGCTGGTGTTCACCATCGCCGAGCTGCTCATCTCGCCGGTCGGCCTCTCGGTCGCGACCAAGCTCGCGCCGTCGGTCTTCCGGACGCAGATGGTGGCACTGTTCTTCCTGTCGATCGCGCTGGGCACGGCGATCTCGGGCGAGCTGGTGCGGTTCTACGACTCCGAGAACGAGGTTCCCTACTTCTCGATCCTCGGAGGCATCGCGATCGTCGTCGGCATCGGACTGCTGCTGAGCATCAAGCCGGTGCTGCGCCTGATGAAGGGGGTGCGCTGACATGGAGCAACGCGTCAGCTTCCTCACCCTCGCCGTGGCCGACCTCGCCCGCAGCCGCGCGTTCTACGTCGACGGGCTCGGCTGGGAGCCGATCTTCGCGGGCGACGACGTGCTGATGTTCCCCGTCGCCGATCGACTGATCCTGTCGCTGTGGTCGATCGCGGGCTTCACCGCCGAGATCGGCGAGGCCCCGGCATCCGGCATCGCCCCGGTCACCCTCGCGCACAACCTCGCGACACCGGCCGAGGTCGACGACGTGCTCGCCGAGGCCGCCCTGCTCGGGGCACCCGTCAGCTCGGCACGGACACGGGAGTGGGGCGGATACTCGGGCTACTTCAGCGACCCCGACGGGTTCCGCTGGGAGATCGCGGTCAACCCCGGCGAGACCGGGGACTTCGTGCTGCCGCCGCTCAGCTCGTGAAGTCGCTCAGGCCGTGAACAGGTAGCCGCGCTCGACGTCGAAGCCGGCGATCTCCAACCCGCGGCCGAGCAGCTCCGACATCTCGGAGCGCAGACGGGTGCGCCACTCGTGCGCGGCGTTCGGGTCGGACTCACGCAGCGACTCGATGTCGGACGGGATCTCGAGCGTCTCGACCACGGCGTCATCGCCCGGCGTCTTGGCGATGTCGGCCAGCGCCCACTCGACGTCGAGACGGTCACTCTCGTCTCCGGCGTCACCGCCGCCGAAGATGCCGTAGCGGTTCACCGAGTAGCCGGTCACCCGCGCGCCCAGGACCGTGAGGAAGAAGTGCGCGTTGCGCGCGACGAGCGGGTCGAAGGTCCAGGTGATGCGCCCGACGTCGCGCGAGAACGCCCACTGACGCTGGTGCTCCTTGAGCTCGCGCCCCCAGCCGCGTCCGCGGTATTCCGGGATCAGCGCGGTGATGTGCGAGTGCATCGCACGCCGGCCCGGCTCGCCGAAGAACGCGATCGAGGCGCCGACCATGCGCTCCTCGTCGCCTTCGCCGTCGAAAAGGCCCACGACGTAGTTGCCCGACTGCTGCAGCGCACGCAGCGTTCCGGCATCGACCACACGCTGCGGACCCCGGATGGAGTCGAGCAGGCCCTGTGCATCGAGGATGAGTTCAACGGTGTCGAGATCACGGATGGTTCGCACGCGCCCAGTCTGCCCCTCCTGCCGAGGATCGGCGAAATCGAGGCGCCCGTCGTCGGGCGCTGCTCCCGCCGGGCGGCCCCGGTGTCGGGGATCGCCGATAGCCTTGGCCGGTGGGTGCGAACGACGACAAGGCCAGAAGACGACTCTCTCGCACCTCTCCCAAGTGGGCGATCGTCGCGGTGCTGGCCTTCGCGGGCCTGTGCTCCTCGTTCATGTTCACGCTGGTCGTGCCGCTGCAGGCCGAACTGCCGCAGCTGCTGAACGCCTCTCGCGAGGACACCACGTGGGTCGTCACGATCACGCTGCTGGTCGCCGCCGTCGCGACCCCGATCTCCGGGCGACTCGGTGACATGTACGGCAAACGTCGGGTCGTGATCGTGTTGCTGATCCTGCTCATCATCGGCTCTGTGATCGCGGCGCTGTCGGGGTCGATCGTCGGCGTGATCATCGGCCGAGCGCTGCAGGGCGCGGTCACCGGCGTGGTGCCGCTCGGCATCGCGATCATGCGCGACGTGCTGCCGACGAACCGGCTCGGCACCGCCGTGGCACTGATGAGCGCGACGATGGGCGTGGGGGGAGCGATCGGGATGCCGGTGGCCGCCCTGCTCGCGCAGAACGCCGACTGGCACTGGCTGTTCTGGCTCGCGGCCGGTCTCGGAGCTGTCGGTCTGGCCCTCGTGCTGGCCGTGATCCCCGAGGACGTGCTGCGCTTCCCCGGGCGTCTCGACGTGCCCGGCGCCATCGGTCTCGCGATCGGGCTGACCGGTATTCTGCTCTTCGTCTCGCGCGGCGCGGAGTGGGGCTGGACGGCTCCGCTCACCCTCGCCTGCATCATCGGCGGAGTGGTCGTGCTTCTTGTGTGGGGCTGGTACCAGCTGCGCACCGACGACCCGCTGCTCGATCTGCGGGTCGCCGCTCGGCCCGCCGTGCTGTTCACGAACATCGCCGCGATCGGCATGGGTTTCGCCCTCTTCGCCTCGAACGTGACCTTTTCGCAGCTGCTCGAGGGTCCGGAGGGCTTCGGCTTCGGGCTCGACATGGTCGCCGCCGCGTTCGTGATCATGCCCGCCGGACTGGTGATGATGGTGATCTCACCACTCTCCGGCTGGCTCGAGCGCACCGTGGGTCCGCGACCGCTGTTCACCGTCGGTGCGGTCGCGATCGTGCTCGCCTACGTCTTCGTGCTGATCTGGTCGAGCGAGGTGTGGCACATCCTGGTCGGCAACCTGCTGATCGGGGTGGGCATCGGCTTCACCTTCGCGGCGATGCCGATGATCATCATGCGCTCCGTCCCCGCGAACGAGACCGGCGCCTCGAACGGGCTCAACGCCCTGTTCCGCTCCGTCGGCACCTCGAGCGCCTCAGCTGTGATGGGCGGCGTGCTCGCCGCCATGAGCGTCGACGTCGGCGGCGGTGTCGCGGTGCCCACTCGGGCCGCGTTCGAGGTCTGCTTCTGGCTGGCGATCGCCGCCGGCATCATCGCGGTCGTGCTCTCGCTGTTCATCCCCAAGCAGCCCACCGGCGAGCATCACCGGTCACTGCCCAGCTGAGCGGAAGCGGAGCTCTAGATCTCGCGCGGGTCCGGATCGCCGTCACGCGGTGGACGCAGCCGGGCGGGAATGGGCCACGCCAGCACGAACTGCGCGGTGGCCGGCCGGGTCATGTCACCGAAGTCGTCGATCTTCACCACGATTCGACCCGGAACGCCGTCGTGGTCGGGCGTCGCCTCGACGACGCGCACACGCAGCGGCCGCTCTCCCTCCCCCTCCAGAATCCAGGGGTCGGCCAGCCAGCCGATGCCGTGCGCCTCGAGCGCAGCCTCGGCATCGAGCCACTCCGTGGGGTCGGATGCCGGTCGGCCGAGCACGTCGACCGCGACCCAGAGATCGCCGTCGGGGTGGATCCAGCCGAGCATCTCGCCATCGTCGCGTCGGTGCGGCGTCCAGTCCTGCGACACCATCAGTGCGTGTACTCCATCAGCTCGACGCCGAGCACGCGGAAGGCGTCGTGTGCGCGCAGCCGGTGCGTGATCGAGAGGTCGTCGAAGCACACGATGAGCGAGTACGCGACGCCGGCACGCGGCCCCGCGAGCACCCCCGCCTCGGCGCGCACCCCCCGGTCGCGGCCGGTCTTGTTCACGAACAGCAGCCCGTGCGCGTCGTGCTCGTGCGAGAACGGGTCGAGCCCGGTGGATGCTGCGACGAGACTCAGATCCTGGTTCAGGCTGAGCCACTCCGAGACCTGCGCGCTGACGGCCGCGTCGACGACCGAGGAGTTCACGAGCGCCGAGAACAGGCCGGCGAGCTCACGTGCCGATCCGACAGCGACGTGCGGGGCGTCGTCGGGCCCCCGTTCATCGCGGAACTGATCGAGCAGGGCGGTGCGCCGCAGCCCGAGTCCTTCGATGCGCGCACGCACCCGATCGTGGCCGACCTTCTGCAGCAGGGCGTTGACGGCGATCGGGTCGCCGGCGGTCGCGGCCAGCACCGCCAGGTCTTCCAGCGGCAGCGCCGGGGCATGGAGATGACGCCAGAGTCCCGATGTGGTCACCGCGTCGACGTCGGTGCGCTCAATGATCTCGAGCGGGTCCAGCTCGCCGCTCGCGAAGCCGGCCGCGACCTCGATCAGCAGCGGCACGACCCCGAGACCGGCCACCGGCATCGTCACGTGGTCGTCGCCGGAGAGCACGTGCTGATGCGAGTCGAGATCGACCACATGCACCGAGACCTGCGCCCCGGCGTCAGCCAGCGTCTCGAGCGCCCGGAGCGTCGACGTGAACGATCGGCGGCCCACGGCGGCCCGTCGCGGAAGGCGCCGGCTGGCACCCTGAGAGCGGCGCAGCAACGCCGGCGATCCGTCGGCAGACGCTCCCTGAGCCCCGCCGAACGGGTCAGGGAACGAGGGGATGCGGGAGCCCACGCATGGTCCTTACCGAGAGGGTGGATGGGACGCCGCGAGGCGCGATCCCCAGCGGCAGGGTTATCGTAACCCCGGCCGATGAGGATCGCTCACAGAAGGCGGACGTTGGTCACCAGATCGTCACGCGGTCGTCTTCCGGCAGCCACAGAGCGTCTGTCTCGCGCACGTCGAACGCCTGGTAGAAGGCGTCGATGTTGCGGACGATCTGGTTGCAGCGGAACTCGTTCGGCGAGTGCGGATCGATCGTCAACAGGCGCAGCGTCTCGGCTTCGCGCCCCTTCTGCTGCCACACCTGCGCCCACGACAGCAGCAGCCGCTGCACGCCGGTGAGCCCGTCGATGACAGGCCCTTCACCGGTCCCTGAGCCCGACGAAGGGTCGAGAGACAACTCGTACGCCTTGAGCGCGATGCCCAGACCGCCGAGGTCGCCGATGTTCTCGCCGATCGTGAGCGCGCCGTTGACGTGGTGCTCGGGCGACAGCCCTTCGGGGACGAGCGCGTCGTACTGCTCGATGAGGGCCTTGGTGCGCTCTTCGAACGCGGCGCGGTCGGCGTCGGTCCACCAGTCCTCGAGGCGACCGGCTCCGTCGTAGCGGCTGCCCTGGTCGTCGAAGCCGTGGCCGATCTCGTGGCCGATCACCGCGCCGATGCCGCCGTAGTTCGCCGCGGCATCGCGACCCGCGTCGAAGAACGGGTACTGCAGGATCGCGGCGGGGAACACGATCTCGTTCATCGACGGGTTGTAGTAGGCGTTGACCATCTGCGGCGGCATGTGCCACTCGTCGCGATCGATCGGCTTGCCGACCTTGCCGACGTTGCGGTCGTGCTCGAAGATCGCGGCCCGGCGCACATTGCCGAACAGGTCGTCCCGATCGATGGTGAGGCTCGAGTAGTCGCGCCAGACCGTCGGGTGACCGATCTTCGGGGTGAAGGCGTCGAGCTTGGCCAGCGCGCGCTGACGCGTCTCAGCCGTCATCCACTCGAGCTTCTCGATGCTCTGCCGGTACGCCTCGATCAGGTTGTCGACCAGCTCGTCCATCGCGGCTTTCGCCGTCGGCGGGTAGTGGCGCTCGACGTAGACCTTGCCGATCGCCTCGCTCAGTGCACTCTCGGTGACCGAGACGCCCCGCTTCCAGCGCTCGCGGATCGTGGGAACGCCCGTGAGCTCGGTGCCGTAGAACGAGAAGTTCTCGTGCACGAACTCGTCGGTGAGGTACGGGGCGGCGGCGTGCACGACCTGCGCGCGCAGCCACGCCTTCCAGTCGTCGAGGCGGGCGTCGGTGAGCAGCGAGCCGAGGCCCTCGAGGAAGCTCGGCTGCGAGACCACGACCTCGGCGAACGCCTCGGGCGCGGACGGTGCCACGGCGTCGCGCCACGGCTCGAGGTCGACACCGGCGAGCTGCTGGATCTCGTCCCACGTCTTGAGGTTGTAGGTGGCGACCGCGTCGCGGCTCTTCACGTTGTCCCAGTGGTGACCGGCGAGCTCGGTCTCGAGGGCGATCGCCCGCTCGGCCTCAGCCGCGGCATCCGGAACCTCGGCGAGCGCGAGCAGGCGCTCGAGGTGTGCGCGGTAGGCAGCGCGAGTGTCGGCGAAGGTGTCGAGACGGAAGTAGCTCTCATCAGGAAGCGACAGCCCGGACTGCACGAGCACCGGCACGTAGCGCTCGGGGTTGCCCGGGTCGCCGTCGACGTAGAAGCCGATCAGGTGGGCGCGGCCGTCGCGGTCGTAGGCGCCGACCGTGCGCAGGAACGCCGGCACGTCGTCGATCGCGTCGATCTCGGCGAGCGTCTCGGCGAGGGGCGTCACGCCGGCCGCGTCGATGCGCTCGGTGTCCATGAAGCTCGCGAACAGGTCGCCGATCTTGCGGGCGAGGGTGCCCTCGGCGGCATCCTGCGACTCCTCGATGATCGCGCGCACGTCTTTCTCGGCCTGCTCGGCGAGCAGGTGGAACGAGCCCCAGCGGGCCTTGTCACCCGGGATCTCGGTGCGGGCGATCCACGAACCGTTCACGTGACGGTAGAGGTCGTCCTGCGGGCGGATGTCGGAGCTGAACTCGGAAGTGGCCAGGCCTGCGGGGAGAACGTCGGTCATGCGCTCCAGCCTAGGACGCGTCGACGCCGGCTGTCCCGAACGGCAGCAGGACATTCATCCGGAATCCGTCGCCGGTGCGTTCCGCGAACACGTCGCCGCCGTGTGCCCGCGCGAGACCCCGGGCGATCGAGAGGCCGAGCCCGGCCCCGGAGGCCACGCCCTCGTCGACCGTCGTGGTGCGCGCGGCGTCTGCACGCCAGCCCACCTCGAACATCCGGTCGAGGTCTTCGACCGCCACGCCGGACCCGCGATCGAGGATCCCGAGCACGAGCCGACCCTCGTCGACCGGCTGCGCCGACACGACGATGTCGGTGCCCGGTGGCGCGTGCCGGACCGCGTTGGTCAGAAGGTTCACGATGATGCGTCCGAGGTGGTGCGGGTCGGCCCACATCATGTGCCCGGCGACGCCGCGCTCGACGATCCGCACCTCGTGTCGCGCGGCGGCGCCCGCGACGTCGGCGACCGCATCCGAGACGATGTCGAGCAGCTCCACCTGCTCGGTCTTCAGCTGCACCGCACCCGAGGTCAACCGGGAGAGCTCGAAGAGGTCGTCGACCATACGGCTCATCGTCTCGACCTGCGCGCGCACGTCACCCGCGAAGCGCTGCGGCGCATCGGCGGCCCCCTCTTCGAACGACTCGGCGAGCGCACGCACCGCCGTCAGAGGTGTGCGCAGGTCGTGCGAGATCCACGCGAAGAAGCGCTGCCGGGCGGAGTCGAGCATCTCGAGTTCGGCGCGTGCCGCATCGACCTTCGCCGACATCGCGGCGAGTTGCGCCGAGAGCAGATCGACTTCGAGCAGCCCGACCCGCTCCGCCGCGACCACCTCGCCGTCGGCCACCTGCAGCAGCGACTGCGAGAAGCGCTCGAACGACGTGCGCAGCGCCCCCGCGACCACCCAGGCGGCCACGACGCTCAGAAGCAGGGCGACGACGCTGACCGACAGCAGCACCGTCAGGTCGTGCGCCGAGATGTACATCTCGACGGAGATCGCCATCACCGACGCGGCCATCGCCACCACGCCGGCGCTCGAGACGACCATCAGTCGCGCCCGCATCGACCGCTGACGCAGCAGGCGCAGCGACAGTAGAGCGAGGGCTGCGACCGCCGTCGCCGAGAGAAGACAGGTGAGCACGATGAGCACGAGATCCATCGGGGCGAGCACGATCACGGGCTCTCACCGTTCGCAGAGAAACGGTAGCCGATGCCCCACACCGTGCGCAGATGCCGAGGGTCCGTCGGATCGCGCTCGATCTTCTCCCGCAGCCGGCGCACGTGCACGGTGACCGTCGACGCGTCGCCGAAGCTCCACCCCCAGGCCTCCCGCAGGATCTCGTCGCGCCCGAGGTCGCGCTCGTCGTCGCGCATCAGGAACAGGAGGAGGTCGTACTCGCGCGCGGTGAGAGACACCTCGTCACCGCGGACGATGACACGTCGGCGGAGCGTGTCGATCACGAAGTCGCCCCGCCGCACCTCTCCGAGGGCGCTCTGAGCCGTGCGGGCACGACGCACCAGAGCCCCCACCCTCAGCAGCAGCTCGCGCAGAGAGAAGGGCTTGGCGAGGTAGTCGTCGGCGCCGTGCTCCAGACCCTCGATCCGGTCGTCGATCTGGCCGAGCGCGGTGAGCATCATGATCGGCACGTCCGAGTGGCGACGCACCTCGCGGCAGAGTTCGTCGCCGCTGATGCCGGGCAGCATCCGGTCCACGATCACCACATCGGGGATGCTGTCCGCCAGCGCCGTGCGCGCCGAGACCCCGTCGGCATAGCTGGCGACCGCGTACCCGTGAGAGCGCAGATACGCCCCGACCGTGGCCAGGACCGTGGGGTCGTCCTCGACGACGACGACCCGTGCTGCCTGCTCCATGCGGTCGACCCTAGCCTCGGGCCCATATCCGTCCGCCGGGAATCTTACGGATCCGAAAGGTCTTCCCGATCGGCCCGCGCCGCTTCGTAGCGTGCTGAGCGACGAACATCCGACGCGGCATCCGCCGCTCCGCTCACACAGGAGAACCCATGCGCAAGCTCGCCCTCGCCGCCACCGCGGCACTCACCCTCGCACTCACCCTCACCGCCTGCACGCCGTCGGACGCGGGCTCCGGTGCCGGGTCGCCGACGTCGAAGTCCTCGTCTTCGTCTTCGTCGCAGTCCCCGCAGAAGCCGGATGACGGGGCGACGGGCGCGACCGCCGAGCGCACCGGGACGTTCGCCGGCCTGAACGACAAGTCCGTCGCCGGCACGGTCACGGTCACCGCCGATGAGATCGCACTCGCGGGGTTCTCGTCTGACGAGGGGCCCGACCTGCACGTCTATCTGACCAACGGCACCGACGAAGCCGCCGTCTCGGCCGGCACGCTCGTCGACGCCGTGTCGTTCGACACCGCCGCACAGTCGTTCACCCTGAAGGACGTGGACGTGTCGAAGTACTCCCACGTGGTCATCCACTGCGACAAGGCGAAGGCCGTGTTCGGGGCGGCTGATCTCACGTGACCGGATCGCCGCCCGCGTTCGCCCTTTCCCTCTCGCTGGTCGGGGGTGTGGTGAGAGGGGTCGTGGGCATCCTGTGGCTGGTGGAGGGGACGCTGAAGTACCGAGCCGGATTCGGGGCGGCCGACATCGGGCTGGTGGTCGACAGCACGGCGGGGAATGCGCGCGTGCCCTGGTTTTTCGGTCCGGTCGCTTCGGTGATGGACGCGCTACCCGGCGTGTTCGGGGTGATGATGCCGGCGCTCGAGGTCGGGCTCGGTGCGCTGCTGCTTCTGGGGATCATCACGCCGTTGGCCGCCTTCGCGTCGATCGGGACGCTGATGCTCTACTGGAGCGCCGATCAGCTCACCGCCGCGTACCCCGCGATGGTCGTGCTGTCTGCGCTCGTGCTTCTCGTGCCGGGGGCGGGCCGGCTCGGGGTGGGCGGCTGGCTGCGGGCGCGACGGGAGGGCGCGCCGCGCGTCACCTGACCGCGGCGCCCGCGAGGGGGCGGGGGCGGGACGGACGGGGGCGTCCGCCCTTGCCCCCGGGGGTCAGCGGCGCCGGCGCAGGCGGAATCGCCGAGGGCGTGGCTGTTCTGCGGCGGCCGTTGCGGCCGACGCTGCCAGGCGGGCGGCGCGACGGCCTGCCCACGCCGCGACCTCCGCGTCGATGTCGCGCGTCTGCGTCACCACCGGTGGGCCGCCCTGCAGCTGCCGACGCGCCTCGCGGACCCGTCGGTTGAAGTCGTCGAGGACCGCACGCACGTCGTCCTCACGCCCCAGCAGGTCGAGTTCGGCGTCGAGCCCCTTGTCCTCGGTGCGCAGCAGGATCGCCGGCGGGCCGAGGCCGGTGAGATTCTCGTTCTCGATCTTCTGGCGGATCCACCAGTCGGGGTCGTGATGCTCGCCCAGCCCGCGGAGCGGTTTGCCCGCGCCGGGGAGATTGTCGAAGTCGCCGCGGCGGATCGCGACCTGGATCGCCGACTCGACGAACGCAGCACGATCGGCGGCGGTCTCGGGGCCGGGCGACGCGTCGTCGTCATCGCTCGCCGACGAGGGGTTCTGCTGCCGCGCGCGGTAGCGCGCTGCGGCTTCGCGTGGATCCGTCATGATGCACCTCCGCAGCATCCGATCCCTCCAGGTTACGACGGCTCCGCACTGTCGGCGCCAGCCCATAGGCTCGGAAGATGACCGCGCGCCCCTCCCTCAATCGAGAGATCCTGCGGCTCGCGGTCCCCGCCCTCGGCGCACTGATCGCGGAGCCGGCGTTCCTGATCGTCGACGCCGCACTGATCGGTCATCTCGGCACCACACCGCTCGCCGGACTCGGCATCGCCGGGGCCATGCTGCAGACGATCGTCGGACTGATGGTGTTCCTGGCGTACTCCACCACGCCGGCCGTGGCCCGACGCTTCGGCGCCGGTCGACCGGGCGAGGCCGTGTCGGTGGGCATCAACGGCATGTGGCTGGCCCTCGGTCTCGGTGCCGTGCTGGCCGTGGTCGGCGCGGTGTCGTCGCCCTGGCTGGTGTCGCTCTTCGGCGCGGGCGAGGCGGTGTCACAGCAGGCGAACGACTATCTCGTCATCTCGATGTGGGGTCTTCCCGCGATGCTGATCGTGTTCGCGGCGACCGGGTTGCTGCGTGGCATGCAGGACACGGTGACGCCGCTGTGGATCGCGGGACTCGGGTTCGGCGCGAATGCGCTGCTCAACGTGCTCTTCATCTACGGCTTCGGCTGGGGGATCGCCGGGTCGGCCGCCGGCACGATCACCGCGCAGTGGGGCATGGTCGCAGCGTACGCACTCGTGATCCGCCGGCTCGCCACGAAGCACAGCGCCTCACTCCGCGCCCAGCGCGAGGGAATGGGCGGCACCGTGCGGTCGGGCGGCTGGCTGTTCCTGCGCACCGTCAGTCTGCGAGCGGCCCTGCTCGCGACGGTCGGGGTCGCGACCGGCATCGGCACCGACGAGCTCGCCGGCTGGCAGATCGTCTTCACGATCTTCTCGGCTGCGGCGTTCGCCCTCGACGCGCTCGCCATCGCCGCCCAGGCCCTCATCGGCAAGGAGCTCGGAGCCGGAGACGAGAAGCAGGTGCAGCGCGTGCTGGGCCGCACCGTGGCATGGGGCGTGTGGTTCGGAGTCATCGTGGGCGGTGTGATCGCCGCGCTCTCGGGCGTGCTCGGGATCGTGTTCACCGGCTCGGCCGAGGTCGCCCAGCTCGTGCAGCCCGCGCTGCTCGTGCTCGCGGTCGCGCAGCCCATCGCTGGCGTGGTGTTCGTGCTCGACGGCGTGCTCATGGGGGCGAACGACGCGCGCTACCTGGCGATCGCGGGCGTGCTCAACCTCGTGCCGTTCCTGCCTGCACTGTGGATCATCCAGGTGATCGGCGTCGACGGCGTCGGCGGGCTGGTCTGGCTCGCGGTGGCGTTCTTCGGCGTGTACCTGCTCGCCCGCCTGGCGACCCTGGGCTGGCGCGTGCGCTCGGGAGCCTGGCTCTCGGCGGCCGCCTGATCCTCCGACTCAGCGTGCGAAGCGACGGCACCACTCGTACATGATCACCGCGGCGGCGGCGCTGGCGTTGATCGAGCGCGTCGACCCGTACTGCGTGATCTCGATGTGAGCGGATGCCGCGGCGAGCGCCTCGGCCGACAACCCGGGCCCTTCCTGACCGAACAGCAGCACGCAGCGTTCGGGGAGCTCCGCGGAGTCGACCGACCGGGAGCCCTCGACGTTGTCGACCGCCACGATCGGGATGCCCTCGGCTCGAGCCCAGGCGGCGAAGGTCTCGACATCGTCGTGGTGCACCACGTGCTGGTAGCGGTCGGTGACCATCGCCCCGCGCTTGTTCCAGCGCCGGCGGCCGATGATGTGCACGGTGTCGGCGAGGAACGCGTTCGCGCTGCGCACGATCGAGCCGATGTTCATGTCGTGCTGCCAGTTCTCGATGGCGACGTGGAAGGGGTGCCGCCGGGTGTCGAGATCCGCGACGATGGCTTCCATCCGCCAGTAGCGGTAGCGATCGATCACGTTGCGCGTGTCACCGACCTCGAGCAGCTCGGGGTCGTACTGCTCGCCCTCGGGCCACTCCGTGCGACCGCCCGGCCAGGGCCCGACGCCGTGCGTGCTGCGCTCGGGCGTGCCGCTCTCCGGCGCGGAAGTCTCCGGCGGGGAGCTGTCGGGGGTGTGGTGATCCATTCCGCCAGGCTATCCGCGCAGCATCCTTCAGCTCTTTAGGTGCGCCGAAATATCCGCTACGATTTCGGCATGCCTAAAAGTTCCGGGATCATCGAGGCTCCCCCCACCCGTACCGCGCCCCCGCGCAGCCTCTGGCTCCTGGGCCCCGCGTTGGTCGCGGGCGTCGCCTACCTCGACCCGGGCAACGTCGCGAGCAACATGACCGCGGGCGCCCAGTACGGCTACCTGCTGGTGTGGGTCGTGCTGGCGGGCAACGTGATGGCGTGGCTGATCCAGTACCTGTCGGCCAAGCTCGGCGTCGTCACCGGGCAGAGCCTGCCGCAGGTGCTCGGCGCGCGCATGCGCAACCGCTGGGCGCGCCGCTCGTACTGGCTGCAGGCCGAGCTCGTGGCCATGGCGACCGACCTCGCCGAGGTGATCGGTGGCGCCGTCGCCCTCAACCTGCTGTTCGGCGTGCCCCTTCTGCTCGGCGGACTGATCACCGGAGCGGTGTCGATGATCCTGCTCGCGGTGCAGAGCCGCCGCGGACCGCGCCCGTTCGAGTTCGTCATCATCGCGCTGATGGCGATCATCACGATCGGCTTCGTCGCCGGCGTCTTCGTGGCACCACCCGACCCGGCCGGAGTCATCGGGGGCATCGTCCCGCGCTTCGAGGGCACCGGATCCGTGCTGCTCGCGGCATCCATCCTCGGCGCGACGATCATGCCGCACGCCATCTACGCCCACTCCTCCCTCACGCGCGACCGCTTCGGCACCGCGCCCTCGGCGGCGCAGCTGTCCTCCGACACGAAGGCCAGCCACGCGCGCGCCGAGGCCACTCGCACCGAGGTCCCGCGCATCCGCCGCATCCTCACCGCCACGCGGTGGGACGTGTCGATCGCCATGATCATCGCGGGGTCGGTGAACCTCGCGATCCTGCTCCTGGCCGCGGCGAACCTCGCAGGCGTCGAGGGCACCGACTCGCTCGAGGGAGCACACGCCGCCCTGGCCGCGGGACTCGGCCCGGTCGTGGCGACGTTCTTCGCGGTCGGGCTCCTGGCGTCGGGTCTCGCCTCCACGTCGGTCGGAGCCTATGCGGGCGCCGAGATCATGCACGGGCTGCTGCACGTGCGCATCCCGCTGCTGATGCGGCGACTGGTGACGTTGATCCCGGCCCTCGTCATCCTCGGCATCGGCGTCGACCCGACCCTCGCCCTGGTGCTGAGCCAGGTCGTGCTGTCGTTCGGCATCCCGTTCGCGCTGATCCCGCTCGTCGTGCTCACCGCGCAGCGACGCACGCTCGGCGTCTGGGCGAACCGAGTGTGGACGACCGCGGCGGGCGTCGTCGCCTCGGTGCTGCTGATCGCACTCAACGCCGCCCTGCTGTGGCTGGTGCTCACCGGCGCCTGACCCGCTGCGCGGATAGGCTCGACGCATGTCTGTCGAATCCGCCCGCCGCACCGTCCGCACGCTCACGTGGATCGGCATCGCGGTCGGGCTGATCGGCGGCCTGCTGGTGGCATTCCCCAGCGCGCTCCCCTTCGGCGGACCCTGGGTGCAGCTCGCCCTCGGCATCGCCACGCTGGTGCTGGCGTTCCGTGCCCGCAAGATCGGGATCGCCGAGATCCCCGAGTTCGACGGGCGCCTGTCGCTCGCCGCCGCGCTGCTCGGCTTCCTCGTGGTGTTCTTCGCAGGACAGGTGGCGTTCATCATGGTGCTCGCCGTCATCAACGGCTGAGCCTCGGCCCGCGAAACCCGCTGATCTAGACTTGACCCGTGGCCTCCCCCGCAGCTGACGACTATCTGAAGACCGTCTACGCGCACACCGAGTGGCAGGATGCCCCGATCACCCCGTCGGTGCTGGCCGCGAAGCTGGGCATCGCCCCCTCGTCCGTCACCGAGATGGTGAAGAAGCTCGCCGCCGCCGGCCTCGTCTCGCATGTTCCCTACGGTGCGGTGCGCCTGACGGATGCCGGCACCCGACGCGCGCTCGCGATGGTCCGTCGGCACCGCCTGGTCGAGACCTGGCTCGTTCGCGAGTTCGACTACCGCTGGGACGAGGTGCACGACGAGGCGGAGGTGCTGGAGCACACCATCAGCGATCGCCTGCTCGAGGGCATCGATGCGCGCCTCGGGCGTCCGCGCTTCGACCCGCACGGAGACGCCATCCCCGACGCCGACGGCCGGGTCGAGCGCGAGCCGTTCGTGCTGCTGGCCGATGCCCCGGTCGGGCACGTCGGCCGCGTGCTGCGGGTCAGTGACGACGACTCGGAGATCCTCCGTGCACTCGAGGAGCACGGTCTCGACGTCGGCACGCGCGTGGAGGTCACGGCAGACGGCGCGGAGATCGACGGACGCATGGCAGCCCTTCCCGACGGCGCCCGCGCCGCCGTGTGGCTGACGGCCTGAGACCTCTTTTCCGTCACCCCCGCCGTCTAGGCTGTGCACATGGCACAACGAGACGACATCGAATGCTGGCTCACCGACATGGACGGCGTCCTCGTGCACGAGAACGACGCGATCCCGGGAGCTGCCGAACTGCTCGCCGAGTGGGAGCGCAACGAGATTCCCTACCTCGTGCTCACCAACAACTCGATCTTCACCGCGCGTGACCTCTCGGCCCGCCTGCGCACCAGCGGTCTGAACGTGCCCGAGGACCGCATCTGGACCTCGGCGCTCGCGACCGCGTCGTTCCTGCAGCAGCAGCTGCCGGGCGGATCGGCGTTCGTGATCGGCGAAGCCGGCATCCTCACCGCCCTGCACGACGCGGGCTTCATCATGACCGAGACGAACCCCGACTTCGTGGTCGTCGGCGAGACACGCAACTACTCGTTCGAGGCGATCACGAAGGCGATCCGCCTGATCATCGGCGGCGCGCGCTTCATCGTCACGAACCCCGATGCCACGGGCCCCAGCGCCGACGGACCGCTGCCCGCGACGGGCGCGATCGCCGCGTTGATCACCAAGGCCACCGGCAAGGAGCCGTACGTCGTCGGCAAACCGAACCCGATGATGTTCCGGTCGGCGCTGAACAAGATCGGCGCGCACTCCAAGCGCACCGGCATGATCGGCGACCGCATGGACACCGACGTCGTCGCCGGCATCGAGGCCGGGCTGCACACGATCCTGGTGCTCACGGGCATCAGCGATCAGGCCGAGATCGAGAAGTACCCGTTCCGTCCCGACGAGATCGTGCAGTCCGTGGCCGACCTGCTGCCGCGGATCACTGAGACCATCACCACGGTCGCGTCGAAGAAGTGACCGGTGGGCGTCCTCGACGACGGTGAGCGCGTCACGGCAGCGGATGCCGCGGCGTGGCGTGCCTGGCTCGATGAGCACCACGCCGATACCGCGGGCGTCTGGCTGCTGAGCGTGCGCGGCAAGACGGCGGGCGGCGTCGGCTACGACGACGCAGTGCGCCAGGCGCTGTGCTTCGGATGGATCGACGGCCCCGTGCGCACCTTCGACGACCAGACCGTCGGACAGTGGTTCTCGCCTCGCCGGCCGGGAAGCGGATGGGCCGCCACGAACAAGGCGCGGATCGCGGAACTCGAAGCGACCGGACAGCTGGCTGCCGCCGGCATCCGTGCCCTCGACGTCGCGAAGGCGAACGGCGCGTGGGAGATGCTCGACGGACCCGAGGCGGGCATCGAGCCTCCCGAGCTGACGGCCGCGCTCGACGCTGTGCCCGAAGCGCGGACCCAGTGGGATGCGTTCCCCCGGTCCGTGAAGAAGTTCGCGCTCACGCACATCGCGACCGCCAAGCGCGCCGAGACGCGTGATGCCCGCATCGCCAAGATCGTGGCGGATGCCGCGGAAGGGAAGCGTCCGTGAACGAGAGAGACCTGCTGTTCCTCGTGCTGATCCTGATCACCGGGAGCACGCTGACGATCTTCATCGTGCAGTTCGTGCGCTCGCGCCGCCGTCGCGGTGACGGCGAGGAGCCCCGCACCGGCTGGTGGGAAGGCCCCTGGGACGACGACAAGCGCTGAGCGCGGCGGGCGGGCGTGGCGGGCGGGCTCAGCGGAGCGTGAGGCTGCGCAGCTGCGCGACGGGCTCCGGAAGTCGTAGAGCGCCGGCGCCGGGGGTGATCGTGCCGAGGATGCGGGGCTCGCGCGCGCCCGTTCCACCGGGGATGACGGCGGGCACGCCGTGCAGCGTGCACCAGCCGATGAGCGCGAAGAGGATCGCCTCCTTGTTGTCGGCGGAGGCGCCGAGTTCGTCCGCGAGCACCACGTCGACGTCGGTCAGCGCGTCACGCAGCCCCTGCAGGATGAGCGGGTTGCGGCATCCGCCCCCGGATACGGCGAGGTAGTCCACTCCCGCAGCGCGCACGTCCTGAGCGACCGTGCGCACAGTGAGCTCGGTCAGCGTGCGCACCAGGTCGGCCGGGGCGATCGGCCCGTGCTCGGCGACGGCGGCCTGCACATACTCGAGGTGGAAGTGCTCCTTGCCGGTGCTCTTCGGGGCGGGCAAGGCGTAGTACTCGTCGGCGAGCAGGGCATCGAGCAGTTCGTGATGGATCGTTCCCGTGCGGGCGATCGCGGCGTCCTCGTCGTAGCCGAGCTCATTCAGCCCCTCGGCGACGACCACCGCGTCGACGAGCGCGTTCGCCGGCCCGATGTCGTATGCCGAGACTCCGCCCGCGGCAGCGTCGCCGATGACCGTGATGTTCGCGATGCCGCCGAGGTTGAGCGCGGCAGAGGTGCCGGTGCGACCGCGCAGCAGCAGCTCGTCGAGGAACGAGACCAGCGGCGCCCCCTGGCCGCCCGCGGTGATGTCGCGGATGCGCACATCCGACACCACCGGCGCACCGAGGCGTTCGGCGATCCATGCGGGCTGGCCGATCTGCAGCGTGCCGAGCGCATGACCGGCGTCGACCCAGTGGAAGACCGTCTGACCGTGGGTGCAGACGGCGTCGATGCCGCCGACGGATGCCGCGGCGGCGGCCGCCACGTCGGCGAACGCCTGTCCGATCACGGTGTCGAGCTCGCACACCTCGGCGAACGTCGTCGGTGCGGGGGGCAGC
The DNA here is from genome assembly GCF_057215335.1 of Microbacterium sp. PI-SA-G. Taxonomy (NCBI): domain Bacteria; kingdom Bacillati; phylum Actinomycetota; class Actinomycetes; order Micrococcales; family Microbacteriaceae; genus Microbacterium; species Microbacterium sp. PI-SA-G. The sequence goes on along the minus strand of NZ_CM170103.1, from coordinate 2,680,510 downwards.
GCGGCGACGAGCCGAGCCCGGAGCTCCGGCGTGTACGGCACGCTGTCCTCGTGCAGGACGGTGCCGCGGAGGGCTCCGTCCGTCTCGTCGAACTCCACCACCGTCACGTCGATGCCGTCATGAGAGGTGCCCGAGAGCAGGCCGAGTACGCGCATGCGCAGTCCTTCCGTCGTCTGGTTCGAGCGTACGACGGATTTGTTAGGTGTGTATACCGATTCATGCTTCCCTGCACCGGCGCCGTCGACCTCGACTTCTCCCCAGGCTGCGGCCCCAAGCGTGTACACGTCCGAGAGCGAGCCCCCACTTCAGTTAGTTTTCGTGGCGTGCCCCCCTGCACGGGCGCAGACTGGAGGCATGTTCGTGTCTGCAGAGACCCTGACGATCGTGCTCAGCGCGATCGGCATCGTACTGACACTCGGCGGAGGCTCGTTCGCCGGGCTCGCCTGGGTCGTGCGACGCATCGATGCCGTGGACACCAAGCTCAGCGAACTGGATGTGAGGCTCACCGACAAGATCGACCGCGTCGACATGAAGCTCAGCGCCCGCATCGACGCCGTCGCGGTGGACGTGGTCGAGGTGAAGATCTCCCTGGCGCGGATCGAAGCTCCCGCCCGTCAGCTCCTCGTCACGGGGCGCGTCAGCGGATGACGAGCGCGGCGGCCCCGATCAGCGGTCCCTCGTCGCCGAGTCCCGAGCGCACGACCCGTGCGCGGCGTGAGTACTCGTGCGCGGCGCTCGCGGTGAGAGCCTGCTGCACGAGATCGATGTAGTCGCTCGAGACACGGGAGAAGCCGCCGCCGATCGCGACCGTGTCGAGGTCGACCAGCGTCGCGGCATCCGCCAGCGCCTCCCCGACGGCGCGAGCCGAGCGCTCGATTGCGGCGCGCGCGATCGGGTCACCGGCCGCGGCATCGCGGGCGAGATCTTCGCCGGTGGCTCCGGTCCATCCCTGTTGCTGCGCCCACGCGGCGCTCGCGGGGCCGGAGGCGATCTCCTCGAGCGTGAGTCCGCCCTCGCGCCGCACCTGCCCGAGGTGCCCGGCGTTGCCGGTGGCACCGGGGATGTACGCGCCGTTCACGACGAAACCGCCGCCCACGCCGGTCGACACGACGATCGACAGTGACGCACCGGCATCCTGCGTCGCTCCGAGCCAGGCCTCGGCAAGGGCCAGCGCACCGCCGTCGTGACCGAGCACGGTCGGCACGTCACGACCGAGCACGACGGACGCCGCCGACCGCACGGCCTCGGCCAGGCCGAAGCCCTGCGCCAGCGGCATGTTGACCGGCATGATCGCTCCGGCGGAACGGTCGATGGGTCCGGCGCTGCCGACACCCGCGCCGGCGATCTCGGCGTCGAGCGGTGCTGCGGCGAGCGCGTGCGCGACGATCGCCTGCACGGCGGCGGTCAGGGACTCGAACGTCGCCTCCCGACCGGTGGGCTGACGGCTGCGGCTGCCGGCGACGAGCGTGCCGTCTTCGGTGACGAGTGCGGCCTCCATCTTGGTGCCGCCGATGTCGACGGCGAGCGCGTGGCGGGTCACTGCGGGTCGAGTCCGAGGTCGTCGAGGTCGAAGGCGGCGCGCCATTCGAGTCCCTCGGCTTCGATCGCGGCCTGCGCGCCGGTCTTGCGGTCCACGATCACGGCGACGGCGATGACCTCGGCCCCTTCGCGGCGGAGAGCCTCGACGGCCTTGAGCGCGGACTGCCCGGTGGTCGAGGTGTCTTCGAGGACGACGACTCGCTTGCCCTTCACGTCGGCGCCCTCGATCTGGCGTCCGCGGCCGTGGTCCTTGGGCTCTTTGCGCACCACGAACGCGTCGAGCGGACGATCGGTGGCCACCGACGCGTGCAGCACCGAGTTCGCGATCGGGTCGGCGCCGAGCGTCAGCCCGCCGACGGCTGCGACGTCGAGGTCCGAGACGAGGTCGAGCATGATCCGCCCGATGGCGGGGGCGGCGCGGTGGTCGAGGGTCAGCTTGCGCATGTCGACGTAGTACGTCGCCTTCTTGCCACTGGAGAGAGTGAAGTCGCCGTGGAACACCGCCTCATCCGTGATGAGGTCGAGGAGTGTCTGGCGGTCTGCGTCGAGTGCGGTCACGGCATCCAGTGTAGGAGGCAAGCCCTAGGCAACCGCGACGGGTCGTCATGGTCACGAGTCATCGGCCGCTTTCCTTCGCCTGCGTCGCTGGACCTCGGGCACCGACAGCGTAGGTACTGCGCGAAGGATGAACCGGTCGAAGTCGGGCACCGTGAAGGCCGCATAGCCATGCTCGGGCGTATACAGCAGCCCCATGTCGATCAGCTCTGCGCGCGTCGGGCCCAACTGTGTCGATTCGCGCCCCATGATCCGCGCGACATCCGATGCCTTCTGCGGCTCTGGTCCGAGCTCCGCCATCGCTCGCATGTATGCAGTCTGCAGCGGCGTCGAACGGTCGAGCCGCACACGGAAGAACGAGCTGTCGAGCTTGGCTTCGTACCCTTCCTTCGCCATCTCGACGTCTGAGCGGGTGATCGGTGAACTCTCGGCGATCTCCCACACCTGGTATCCGAGTTCCTGCAAGAAGTAGGGGTAGCCCTTGGTGATCTCGAGTGCGAGATCCACGGCGTCGGGCGTGAAGGCGACTCCTTCTGCGGCAGCAGGCTCCGCCAGCGCATCACGAGCGTCCGCGGAATCGAAGGAGTCGATCTTGGGAAACTGGAAGAGACGCTCAGCATATGACTTCGCGTCTCCGGCGAGTTCCGCGATCTGCGGCAGACCTGCACCGACGAAGGTCACCGGCAATTTCCGTTGCACCGTCTTGTGTACTGCCTGAATCAGGGCCTCGAGCTGACGGGCACTCAGGAATTGCACTTCGTCGATGAGGATCGCGACCCCCCGCTCTCGCTCCTTCGCCATGTCACCGATCGCGACGAGCACGTCGGTCAGGTCGAGACCGAGGTCACCGTGATCGGCGTATCCCTCCTCGGGTTCGACGTCCCACGCAAGGGACCATGTGCCCTGCTGGTCCACAGACACCGCGAACGAACTGACGACAGCGGCGGCCTGCCGAGCGCGCTCCGTCCATTTCGCGCGGGGCGACAGTCGGAGCAGTGCCCCTTTGAGGAGCGAGGCGAGCGTCTGCCGGAACCTCGTGTCATCGTGTTTGCTCGCCTCGAGCTCGAGCACCTCCCACCGTGCAGCGCGGGCGATCTCGCCGAACTCGTTCAGGAGCACCGTTTTGCCGACTCCTCGCAGGCCTGTGATGATCATGGACTGATGGGTTCTGCCGCGAGCCAGGCGTTGCAGCAGAGTCGTGAACGCCTTCGTCTGCTCCTCCCGTCCCACGACAGCTTCCGGCGACGCTCCGGCGTTCGGAGTGTACGGATTCGACACGCTGTCCATGCAGACCGCCTTTCAAGGTTTAGCCGAGTTTATCCGAAAGGAATAAAGCGATCTAAAGTTCCTAACAGCCGCCGAAGTCGGAAGCCACAACTAGGCTGGTCGCATGCGCTTGGCCACCTGGAACGTCAACTCCATCCGCACCCGCGTCACCCGCACGGTCGAGTTCGCGGTACGCGAAGACATCGACGTGCTGGCGATGCAGGAGATCAAGTGCAAGCCCGAGCAGTTCCCCTACGCGCCGTTCGAAGAGGCGGGCTATCACGTCGAGGTGCACGGGCTGAATCAGTGGAACGGCGTCGCGATCGCGAGCCGCCTGCCCGTCTCCGATGTGCGCACCGCGTTCGACGGCATGCCGGGCTTCGCCAAGGGACATGAGGGGCCGGATGCTCCGCTCGAGGCGCGGGCGATCGGACTCCTCGTCGAGGGCGTGCGCGTGTGGAGCCTGTACGTGCCGAACGGCCGTTCGCTCGACGACCCGCACTACGCGTACAAGCTGCACTGGCTCGAGGAGCTGAAGAAGTCCACGGCGGCCGAGCTCGCCGCGAACCCCGATCTGCCGCTCGCTCTCGTCGGCGACTTCAACATCATCCCGTTCCCGCACGACAACGGCGACCCCGGGATCGTCGAGGGTGTCTCGACCCACGTGTCACCGCTCGAGCGTGCGGCGTTCTTCGCCCTCGAAGAGGCCGGCGTGACCGACGTCGTGCGTCCGCTGCTCCCCGAGGGCTACACGTACTGGGACTACCAGCGGCTCAAGTTCCCCCGCAACGAGGGCATCCGCATCGACTTCGTGCTCGGTTCGCGCACCTTCGCCGACGCGGTGACCGGGGCATCGATCCACCGCGAGGAGCGCAAGGGCGAGCAGCCGAGCGACCACGTGCCGGTCGTGGTCGAGATCGACCTGGGCGGCGCAGAGGAAGACGACGATCTTCCGATGATCTTCTCGTGACGCTCCGGCTGATCGCCACCGATCTCGACGGCACGCTGCTCGACTCGACGGCGTCGGTCTCTGCTCGCACCCGCACCGCGCTCGATGCGGCTCGGGCCCGCGGCATCCATGTCGTGCCGGTCACCGCACGCCAGCCGATCGGTCTGCGCACGATCGCCGCCGATGCCGCCTTCGACGACTGGGCGCTGTGCAGCAACGGCGCCTACGCCGTGCACCTCACCGACAAACGGATGCTGTTCGCCGAAGAGCTGCCGCCCGAGACTCTCCGCACGCTCGCCGAGGCGCTGCGCGCGAGCATTCCGGACCTGCTGTTCGCGAGCGTGCGCGAGGCGGGCGAGACCTTCGTCGCGCAGCACGGCTACGCCGAGATCGCAGACCACTCCGACCACAAGCGCGACCCGAAGGAGATGGGTGGTGTGCCGCTCGAGCAGGTGCTCGCCGCTCCGAGTGTGAAGTTCGTGATCCGGCATCCCGAGCTCGCGCCGCCGCTGGTGTTCGAGACCCTGCAGGCGCTCGGACTCACCGGCTTCGAGGCCACGCTCTCGGGCGCCCCGTTCGTGGAGGTCATGGCCGAGGGGGTCACCAAGGCCACCGGCCTCGCCCGCCTCTGCACGCATCTCGGCATCGACCGCGCCGACGTGGTGGCCTTCGGCGACGCCCTCAACGACGTCGAGATGCTGCGCTGGGCAGGTCACGGCGTCGCGATGGCCGATGCCGCAGATGTGGTGCACGATGCCGCGGACGAGACGACGGTATCGAACGACGAGCACGGCGTCGCGCGAGTGATCGAGCGGATGCTGGGCTAACCGCCGATCTTCTCCCGGCTGCGCAGTCCGATCAGCGCCAGCAGACCCGCACCCGCGGTGAGCACCGCGATGACTCCGATCCCGATCGCCGGGACCGTCGCCGTCGCCACGGCTCCCGCCACCAGTGGACCGCCGGCGTCACCCAGTTCGCGTCCGAGTTCGGCGCTGCCCATCGTGCGTCCCATGCGCTCGGGCGGCGTCGACGCGGCGAGGTGCGAGAACGCGACAGGCGTGGCCATGCCCACCCCGGCCCCGACGAGGGCCGCCGTCAGCACCAGTCCGACCGGCGAGGCCCACACGGCGGCGACCGCGATGCCCACCGCGATGAGCGCCAGGCCCCCGACGGTTCCCCGGCGGACCGAGATGCGTCCTCGGTCGTGCCACGCCCCGACGAACGGCTGCACCACACTCGACACCACGGCCAGCACGGTGACGACCGCCATGCTGCCGACCACCCCGAGCCCCTGCTGCCGCCCGAGCAGCGGCAGGAATCCGACCGCGACGGCGAGGGCCCCCGTCGTCGCGGCGAGCACGAGCGTGGGCACGAGGAATCCGGGGTGCAGCAGCTCGCGCCCCAGATCCACCAGCGTCACCCGCTTGCGCGGCAGGACCGGAACCGAGGGGACCGCCACCGCGACCCACGCGGCCGCCGCGACACCGAGCACCGCGAGGGCCCAAAACAGCGCCGGCATCCCGCCCCAGACCACGAGGACTGCGCCGATCAGCGGGCCGAGCGCGTAGCCGAGGCTCTTCCACGACCCGTAGCGACCGAAGTAGCGCCCCCGCGAGGCGCTGTCGGTGAGCCGGGCGACCGCGGCAGAGGAGGCCGGCGAGAACGCCGACGCGGCGGCGCCCTGGCCGAAGCGGGCGATCACCAGCCCCCACATCCCGGGGGCGAGAGCGCCGAGCACCGAGAACGCGGCGAACGCCAGCAGCCCGCCGATGATCACCGGGCGCACCCCGACGCGGTCGCTCAGCGCCCCGAACAGTGGCTTCAGCAGCACCTCGGCGAGGTCGTACAGCGCGAGAGTGAAGCCGAACGCGAGAAGCGTCCAGCCGATGTCCTCGGTCTCGGCCCCGAGCGCGGCGGCGATGCCGTGGGCGCCGAAGGCCGTGGTGAAACCGGCCAGATACAGCGGGGCGAGGCGGGGGCGCTCAGCGGAGGTCACGGTCAATCGTGGCAGATCCGCTCCGCCGCGCGGGGGATGCCGCGGCATCCTCCCCCGCCCTACGGTGGAAGGATGCCGTTCACCCGCACTCCGACCGCTCAGGATCGCCGCAGCGACCTGCTGCTCGCCGCCGTGATGTTCGTCGGCGCCGTGCTCAGCGCCGGGCTCTCGTCGGTCGCCGAGCTGTACGGCTCCGAACAGGCCGAGCTGTGGACCGCGCTGCTGTACGCCGCAGTCGTCACCGTGCCGCTGGCGTTCCGCCGCCGCTGGCCGGGCATCGTCGCGGTCGTCGTGGCCGCGGCGTATTTCGTGGCCGTGACGGCGCGGGTACCCGAGATCTACGTCGGCAACATCGCCATGTTCATCGCGCTCTACTCGGTCGGCGCGTGGATGAACGACCGCCGCCGGGCGGTCATCGTGCGGGTCGCGATCATCGTCGGCATGTTCGCCTGGCTGATCGTGACGATGTACTACGAGGCGATCAGTCAGGCCGACGAGGCCGACGTCGCGGCGGGCGCGTTCTCGCCGTACATCGCGTTCATGATGATCCAGATCCTGATGAACGTGCTCTACTTCGGCGGCGCCTATTACTTCGGCGAGCGCTCCTGGCACGCCGCCGCCGAGCGCGAGGTGCTCGAGCAGCGCACGATCGAGCTCGAGGGCGAACGCGAGGTCACTGCGGCGCAGGCAGTCGCCCTCGACCGAGTGCGCATCGCGCGCGAGCTGCACGATGTCGTCGCCCATCACGTGTCCGTCATGGGCGTGCAGGCCGGCGCCGCCCGACTGGTGATCGACCGCGATCCGGAGCAGTCCGCCCGCATCCTCACCAGCATCGAGTCGTCGGCGCGCGATGCGATCAGCGAATTGCGGCAGCTGCTCGAGACGCTGCGCACGCCTGGCGGCGACACGGCCGAGACCGCGTCGACCGTCACCCTCGACGACATCGCCGAGCTCGCCGCGGCGTCGACCGCGGCCGGACTCCCCACCCACTACGCGGTGATCGGCGATCCGGCCCCGGTGCCCTCGCTTGTCGCCGTGAACCTGTACCGGATCGCGCAGGAGTCGCTCACGAACGCGCGCCGCCATGCCGGCGTGGAGGCCACCGCTGATGTGCGCGTGCGCTACGACGACGACGGCGTGGAGGTCGAGATCGTGAACACGGGTCGCGCTGTCGGACAGCTGCGCCCCGGACTCGGTCAGCTCGGCATGCGCGAGCGCGCGATCGCCTCGGGCGGCTCGATCGAGGTCACCCCTCGCCCGCACGGAGGCCTGCGCGTGCGCGCCCGGGTACCGCTCGCCCACCAGAAGGACCTCGCATGACCGCCACCGCTTCGATCCGCGTGCTCCTCGTCGACGACCACGCGATGCTGCGGGCCGGGTTCCGCACCATCCTCGAGACCCAGCCCGACATCACCGTGGTCGGAGAGGCAGCCACCGGCGCGGATGCCGTAGCCCAGGCATCAGCCCTGCAGCCCGACGTGATCACGATGGACGTGCAGATGCCCGACATGGACGGCATCGAGGCGACCCGCCGCATAGTGGCCGATCCGTCCGTCACCGCGGCGATCGCGATCGTGACGACCTTCGACCGTGATGACTACCTGCACCAGGCGCTGGATGCCGGGGCCAGCGGCTTCCTGCTGAAGAACGCCGGCGCCGAGGACCTGATCGCCGCGGTGCGCGCGTTGGCGGCCGGCGACGGAATGCTGGCGCCCGAGGTCACGCGCCGCGTGCTGGCGCGCTTCGCGGCCGCGGCAGTGCCGCCCGCGGCATCCGCCGGTTTCGTTCCGGTCGCAGTTTCTGCCGGGGCGGGGGATGCTGAAGCGGCACGAACTGGGACCGGAACTCCGCCGACCGTGCTCGCGGAGCCGCTGACCGATCGCGAGGCCGAGGTGCTGGCGCTGCTGGCCGACGCGCGCAGCAACGCCGAGATCGCCGGTGCGCTGTTCATCGGCGAAGCCACGGTCAAGACGCACGTCTCGCGCATCCTGCAGAAACTCGGCGCCCGTGACCGGGTGCAGGCGGTCGTCCTGGCGCATCGCGGCGGGCTCGCCTGACGCCTGCGTCGCCCGCGCTCCCCGGTGTTCGCACACGGCCTCGTCAAGTGTGAACGGCACTTCGCTACCGTGAGCGGAGCAGCTGCGCGACCGCTCGTCGAGCCCGTCGCCGCAGCTCGACTGGGGAACTGGGGAGTTCAACATGGGGAACAGATCGATCAGTGGCGCGCGCCGAGCGCTCGCCGCGCTGGTGACCACGGCGGTACTCGTGGCAGGCATGACAGCGCTGGGGGGCAGCGCCGCGGAGGCGGCGGTCCTGCCGACGCCACCCCCGCTGCTGCAGCGGGATGCCGGTGTGGTCACCGCGGATCCGATTCCGACGGTGCAGATCGACAACGGGTATGTGTGGGCGCAGACGATGATCGGGTCGACGGTCTATGCGGTGGGCAAGTTCGACAACGCCCGTGAGCCGCTCGCGACACCGGGCACCGCGCTGACGGCGCGGTCGAACGTGCTGGCGTACGACATCGTCACGGGAGCACTGCTGCCCTTCGCCCCGCAGGTGAACGGGGTCATCAAGTCCGTCGCCACGTCGCCGGACGGCACCCGCATCTACATCGGAGGATCGTTCAACTCCGTCAACGGCAAGGCGCGGTGGAACATCGCCGCCCTCGACGCGAAGACCGGCGCACTGGTCCCGGGCTTCGCGCCCTCGATCGGAGGGAGCGGCGTGTACGCCCTGACCACTTCGGGCTCGAACATCTACGTCGGTGGACTGTTCACGCAGGCCAACGGCACCGCACGCAAGAACCTCGCCGCCTTCGCGGCATCCACCGGGGCGCTCCAGAGCTGGGCGCCGACCACCGACCGGCAGGTCGACGCGATGGTCATGGACCCCGCGGGGACCAACGTCATCGTCGGCGGTCGTTTCGCGCAGGTCAACGCCACCCCGCTCAGCGGAAGCGCAGCGGTGAACCGCTCGACCGGCGCCGTCGACACCGCCTGGGCGCTGTCGAAGACCGTCAAGAACGGCTCGAACACCGGCACGAGCGCCGGCAAGGCCGGGATCTTCGCTCTCACCACCGACGCGGGCGCCGTGTACGGCACCGGCTGGGTGCACAGCGGCAGCGCCGGGAACCTCGAGGGCTCGTTCGCCGCCGAAGCCGGCACCGGCGCGGTGCGCTGGGTCGCGGACTGCCACGGCGACCACTACGGCGTCTACTCCACGGGCTCGGTCGTGTACACGACGAACCACACCTACTCGTGCACCACCATGAACCTGCACTCGCTGCAGCCAGCCACGTCGCCGCAGGGCGTGTACCGCTATGCCGAGGCGTACACCGCTGACGCGCGCGGCACGCTCGGCGCGTCAGATCCCAGCCACATGAGCTGGGCCGGAACACCGGCGCCGTCCCCGTACTCGTGGTCGCCCGACTGGGCGGTGGGCACGCAGACCGGACTCGGCCAGGCCGGACTCTCGATCACCGGCACGGGCACCATGATCTCGATCGGCGGCGAGTTCCGCACGGTCAACAACAAGCAGTTCGAGGGGCTCGTGCGCTTCTCGACCACGCCGCCGGCCGGTGCCAAGGACGGACCCCGCGTCGCGGGCGCCGGATGGGCACCCACCGCGACGTCGACACGTCCGGGAGAGGTCGACGTCGCCATCGCCACGAACTGGGACCGCGACGACCTGACGCTCACGTACGAGCTGCGCCGCACCGGCCGCAGCACACCGGTCGCCTCGATCACCGCGAACGCGACGTTCTGGAACCGACCCTCGATCACCCTGACCGACACCACCGCGGGTTCTGCCGCACAGCAGGAGTACACCGTGGTCGCCACGGACGGCGACGGCAACACCGTCTCGAGTCAGCCCGTGAGCGCGACCGTGAAGGCGGGGGCGACGCCGCCGCCGGTGGCCGCGGCTCTCGCGAGCGATGCGTTCGACCGACCGGCAGGTGCGGCGTGGGGCAGCGCCGACCCGGGCGGCGCCTGGAGCATCACGGGCGGGTCGGCTGCCGCAGCGACGGTCGACGGCGACCACGGCGTGCTGACGCTGGCCGCCGGCGAATCCCGCCAGGCCGCGCTGAACGCCACCTCGATCGCGGACTCGGTCACGTCGGTGCAGTTCAGCGTCGACCAGGCGTCGGCGGCGGGCGGCGCCTACGCGGGCGTCATTGCCCGCAGCTCGACCGCCGGCAAGTATCTCGTACGCGCCTGGCTGCGGCCCGACGGGAGCGTCTGGCTCGTGGCTCACCGCGACGGCACAGTCCTCGCGACCCGGGCGATCGCGGGCATGACCTTCGACGCCAACACCTCGTATTCGCTGAAGGTGTCGGTGACCGGGTCGGCATCCGCATCGATCACCGCGAAGCTCTGGCCGACCGGCACCGCCGAGCCGACCGCCTGGCAGCTCGAGGCGACGGATGCCACGTCGCTCCCCGCCGGATCGGCCGGTGTGATCGCCAATCGCTCGGCGAGCGCCACAGCCCCCGTGCGCATGCTGTTCGACGCGTTCCGGGTCGCAGCACCGGAGTAGCCGCCGAACTCGAGCGGGGGCCGCACTAGTCTCGGAGGATGCCCGGCCGCACCACGCTCTCCCGCCCGATCCTGGCGGGCGTCGTCACCGCACTGGTCGGGTTCACGAGTTCCTTCGCTGTGGTGCTCACCGGGCTCGACGCGGTGGGCGCCTCGGCGGTACAGGCCGCGAGCGGACTGCTCGCCGCGAGTCTCACCATGGGGCTCGCGTGCGTGATCCTCGCCTGGCGGTACCGCATGCCGATCACGGCCGCGTGGTCGACGCCCGGCGCGGCCCTGCTCGTGGCGACCGGCACGGTCGAGGGCGGATGGCCCGCGGCCGTGGGGGCCTTCCTGGTCAGTGCCGCGCTCATCCTGCTCACCGCGCTGTGGCCCGCACTCGGCGCGCTGATCGCCCGCATCCCGCCGTCGATCGCGCAGGCGATGCTCGCCGGAGTGCTGCTGCCGCTCTGCCTCGCGCCGATCACCGGGCTCGTCGAGAATCCGTGGGGCGTGGTGCCGGTGGTCGTGACCTGGCTGATCGTCGCCCGCCTCGCTCCGCGCTGGGCCGTGCCGCTCGCGTTCGTCGCGGCGGCCATCGTCGTCACGGTCTCCCTGATCCGCGAAGGGGTGCCGGTGGATCCGGCCCTGCTGCTGCCGCGTCTCGAGCTCACCGCGCCGACGTTCACCGTCGGCGCTCTGGTCGGCCTGGCGTTGCCGCTGTTCATCGTGACGATGGCGTCGCAGAACGTGCCCGGCGTCGCGATCATGCGCAGCTTCGGCTACGAGGTGCCGTGGCGTCCGGCCATGCTCGTCACCGGACTCGGCAGTGCGCTCGGGGCTCCCGCGGGCGGACACGCCATCAACCTCGCGGCGATCAGCGCGGCACTGGCCGCCGCGCCCGACGCCGACCCCGATCCTCAGCGTCGCTGGGTCGCCGGCGTCTCCACCGGAGCGTCGTATCTGGTGCTCGGCGGCTTCTCGGCGGCGTTCGCGGCGCTCGTCCTGCTGGCGCCCGATGCCGTCATCCCCGCGGTCGCCGGTCTCGCCCTGTTCACCGCGTTCGGGTCGGCCGTGCAGCAGGCGATCGACGACCCGGGCGAACGGCTGCCGGCCGTGGTGACCTTTCTCGTCGCGGCATCCGGAATCGCCGTGCTCGGCGTCAGCGCGGCGTTCTGGGGCCTCGTCGCCGGGCTGCTCGTGCGCGCGGTGCTGCACGTGCGGCGAGACCCGTCACCGCGGTAGCGGAGGCGGCTCCTCCCCCGGGAGGACGCCGCGCTGTCCACCCCAGGGGGGATGCCGCGGCATCCGTCTCTTCCCTACCGTGGAGGCATGACCACAGGACCCCTTGAACTGACGGGCATCACCAAGAGCTACGGCTCGCGGCTCGTGCTCGACGACGTCTCGTTCCGCGTCTCTCCCGGGCGGCTGACCGGCTTCGTCGGCGGCAACGGCGCGGGCAAGACCACCACCATGCGCATCGTGCTCGGACTGCTCTCGTCCGACGGCGGCCGTGTCGACCTCGACGGCGTCCCGCTCAGCGCGGCCGACCGTCGCCGCTTCGGCTACATGCCGGAGGAGCGCGGGCTCTACCCCAAGATGAAGGTGCTCGAGCAGATCGTCTACATCGCCCGCCTGCACGGGTTCGGCAAGGCGGATGCCACGGCCCGCGCCACGGTGCTGCTGAGCGAGCTCGGCCTCGGCGAGCGGCTCGACGACACGATCGAGTCGCTCTCGCTCGGCAACCAGCAGCGCGCGCAGATCGCCGCGGCGCTCGTGCACGACCCCGCGGTGCTGATCCTCGATGAGCCGTTCTCGGGCCTCGACCCGCTCGCGGTCGACGTGGTCGCGGGCGTACTGCAGGCGACCGCGGCGAAGGGCGCGGCGATCCTGTTCTCCTCGCACCAGCTCGACGTGGTCGAACGCCTCTGCGACGACCTCGTGATCCTTGCCGGCGGCACCATCCGCGCGTCAGGGTCCCGCGAGGGGCTCCGTGCCGAGCACGCGGGCAGCCGCTACGAGCTGATCTCGTCAGGCGACGCCGGCTGGCTGCGCACCGAACCCGGTGTCACGGTCGTCGACTTCGAGGGTGGCTACGCCCTGTTCGACACCGACGGCGCCGAGACCGCCCAGCGCGTGCTGCGCGCGGCCGTCGAGCGCGGCGACGTCGCGAGCTTCGCCCCCAAGCATCCTTCGCTCGCCCAGATCTTCAAGGAGGTCATCCAGTGAACGCTCCTGGTCCCCAGCCTGTCCGCCCCTCGAGCGGCATCTGGCTCGTCGCCGAGCGCGAGATCGGTTCGAAGCTGCGCAGCAAGGCGTTCCTGATCTCGACCGGCATCCTGCTGGTGCTCGTGCTCGCCGGCATCCTGCTCTCGGGCTTCGCGGCGAAGGACACCTCGGCGATGCCGGTCGCGGCGACCTCCGAGACCGCGTCGGCCGTCTCGGCGCTGCCCGACGTCGAGGTCACCGAGGTCGCCGACCAGGCGGCGGCCGAAGAGCTGGTGCGCTCCGAGAAGGTCGATGCTGCGGTGCTCCCCGGTTCCGGACCCACCGGCTACACCGTGATCGCTCTCAAGGACGCGCCCACCTCGCTCGTCTCGGCGCTGTCGCAGTCGCCCGAGGTGCAGATCCTCGAGCCGGCGACCACGAACCCGCTGCTGCGCTACTTCATCGCGATCGGCTTCGGCCTGGTGTTCATGATGGCCGCGGCGACCTTCGGCGGCACGATCGCCCAGAGCGTGGTCGAAGAGAAGCAGACCCGCGTGGTCGAGGTGCTGCTGTCGGCGATCCCTGCCCGCACGCTGCTCGCCGGCAAGGTGATCGGCAACACGGTGCTCGCCATGGGACAGATCATCGCCCTGGCGGCGGTCGCCACGATCGGGCTCATCGTGACCGGGCAGAACGCCGTCCTCGCGAGTCTCGGCGCACCGATCATCTGGTTCGCGGTGTTCTTCCTGTTCGGTTTCATCCTGCTCGCCGCACTGTTCGCCGCCGCGGCATCGATGGTCTCCCGCCAGGAGGACATCGGCTCCACGACGACGCCGATCACGATGCTGGTGATGGCGCCGTACGTGCTCGTGATCGTGTTCAACGACAACCCGCTGGTGCTGACGATCATGTCGTACGTGCCGTTCTCGGCGCCCGTGGGCATGCCGATGCGGCTGTTCGTGGGCGAGGCGCAGTGGTGGGAGCCGCTACTCAGCCTCGTGATCCTGCTCGCCAGCTGCGTGGCCGCGATCGTCGTGGGCGCGAAGATCTACGAGAACTCACTGCTGCGCATGGGCTCGCGGGTGAAGCTGAAGGACGCGCTGCGCGGCTAGCCTCGCTCTCTCCCTCCCCCCTCCTCGCTCTTCCGGGAGGAGGGGGACGACGCGCTGCTCGGCTAGATCACCGCGTCCGTCAGGGCGGTCGGGTTGCCGAAGCGGTGGTTCGTGATCGAGACGGCCTGCTCGTGCAGGAAGGGCAAGATCTCGACCCGTCCGGCGCCGGTCACCGCGTGCGACCAGACCGCGACGTCGGGCAGTCCGCCCAGCGCCTCGAACAGCGCCGCGGGCTCACCGCCGACCAGACGCACACGCGCCCAGCTGTGCTCGGCCTTCGACACGGCCTTGGCGTAGCGCTTGGCCCACGCGGCATCCTTCTCGTGCGTGATCGCCACACCCTGCGCGCGCAGCGCCTTCTCGATGCCCGACGGCAGCTTCGGCGACGACACCGTGAACGGGCTGCCGCTGCGCAGAGCCGCCGCGAGCACGCGGACCCCGTCGACCAGCGGGGTGCCGTCGGCGATGCGCACGTCGACCGCGACCGGACGGTAGCGGAACAGGTTGCGCTCCACGCCGAGTGCGGACTTGTCGCTGATCACGCCGAACTCTGTGGTCCAGGCCTGCTCGTCCGAACCCGCGGCGCGCTGCAGCCACTCGGACTCCACGGAGTCGAGGTCACTCGCCGCCGCGCGCAGCAGCGTCTCGACCGCGGGAGCCAGAGCGGCACCGGGCACCAGCGCGGGCAGCTCGGCCGGAGACCAGTCGCCCAGGCCGAAGAGGTAGTTCGGACCGCCGGCCTTCGCACCGGCACCGACGGCCGAACGCTTCCAGCCACCGAAGGGCTGGCGCTGCACGATCGCGCCGGTGATGCCGCGGTTGACGTAGAGGTTGCCGGCTTCGACACGGTCGAGCCACGTCTCGACCTCGGTCGAGTCGAGCGAGTGCAGACCGGCGGTGAGGCCGTAGTCGACAGCGTTCTGCAGACGGATCGCCTCGTCGAGGTCCTTCGCGTGCATGATGCCGAGCACCGGACCGAAGAACTCGGTCATGTGGAAGTACGAGCCCGCGCGCACGCCGGTCTTCACGCCCGGGGTCCACTGCTTGCCCTCGGCGTCGAGCTTCTTCGGCTTCACGAGCCAGCTCTCGCCCGCGCCGAGTTCGGTCAGCGCGGCGAGCAGCTTGCCGTCGGCCGGCTCGACGATCGGGCCCATCTGCGTTGCGGGATCGGCGGGGAGTCCGACGCGCATCGAGGCGACGGCGTCGACGAGCTGGCGTTCGAACCGCTTCGAATCGGCCACCGACCCGACGAGGATCGCGAGGGATGCCGCGGAGCACTTCTGCCCCGCGTGCCCGAACGCGCTGCGGGCGACATCGGCGGCCGCCAGATCGAGGTCGGCCGAGGGCGTGACGATGATCGCGTTCTTGCCGCTGGTCTCGCCGAGCAGCGGCAGGTCGGAGCGGAACGAGCGGAACAGTTGCGCGGTTTCGTACGCCCCGGTGAGGATGACGCGATCGACCGCGGGGCTCGAGACCAGGCGGGTGCCGAGGTCGCGCGAGGCGAGGTCGACGAGCGCGAGCAGGTCACGCGGCACTCCGGCGGCCCACAGCGCCTCGATCATCACCGCGCCGCAGCGCTGCGTGAGCTTGGCCGGCTTGATGACGACGCCCGAGCCCGACGCGAGGCCGGCGAGCACGCCACCCGCGGGGATCGCGACCGGGAAGTTCCACGGCGGCGTCACGACGGTGATCTTCGAGGGCACGAACTCGGCGCCCGACACGGCCTCGAGGTCCTTCGCGCGCTCCGCGTAGTAGTGGGCGAAGTCGATCGCCTCGCTGATCTCCGGGTCGGCCTCGGCGATCGTCTTGCCCGCTTCGTGCGCCATGATCTCGATCAGCTCTGCACGGCGCGCGGAGAGCTCGTCACCCGCGCGGTGCAGCACGGCGGCGCGCTCGGCGGCCGGGCGCGCGGCCCACTCCTCGGCGGCGACGGTCGCGGCGGCGAAGATCGCGTCGAGCTGTGCGGGCGTCTCGACGCGCGCGGCGGTGATCGCGTCGACGCCCAGGGTGGTCGTGACCGACCGGGTGAGGATCTCGCGACCCCACGTGCGGTTGGCGCCCAGCGCGGGATCGGTGTCGGGCTGGTTCGCGAACCCGGTGGTGGGGGTCGCGGCATCCGCCTCGGTCGCGCGGTTCTGCACGCGGTGTGATGCGGGCACCGAGCGATCGGCCTCGAGGGCGGCGAGCGAACGCTCGAAGCGCGTGCGCTCCCGCGTCAGCAGCGTCGGGTCGGATGCGAGCTCGAACACCGCCGACATGAAGTTCTCGGGGCTGGCGTTCTCTTCGAGGCGGCGCACCAGGTACGCGATCGCCACGTCGAACTCGGCCGGGTTCACGACCGGCGTGTACAGCAGCAGGCGGCCGACGTCCTTGCGGACGGCCTCGGCCTGACCCGTGGCCATGCCCAGCAGCATCTCGTACTCGACGAGGGGCTCGGAGCCGTCGGGCGCACCCTCGACGCCGCGCGCCTGCGTCAGCAGCCATGTGTAGGCGATGTCGAAGAGGTTGTGCCCCGCGACGCCGATGCGCACGGCGTCGAGACGCTCGGGGGTGAGCGCCCAGTCGAGCACGCGCTTGTAGTTGGTGTCGGAGTCCTGCTTGGTCGAGTAGGTCGCGAGCGGCCAGCCGTGCACGGCCGAGTCGACGTGCTCCATGGCGAGGTTCGCGCCCTTCACGACACGCACCTTGATCGGAGCGCCGCCCTTCGCACGGCGGGCCGCGGCCCACTCCTGCAGGTGCTGCATGGCACCGAGCGCGTCGGGCAGATAGGCCTGCAGCACGATCCCGGCCTCGAGATTCTCGAGTCCCGGCTGGTCGAGGATGGCGGTGAACGCCGCGATCGTCAGATCGAGGTCGCGGAACTCCTCCATGTCGAGGTTGATGAACTTCGCCTTGCCCGAGGCTTCGGCGCGCGCGGCGAGCTCGTACAGCGGGGTCAGGCGGGTCACGACGTCGGCGACGGCCTCGTCGAACGACCACATGGAGAGCTGGCTGACGACGCTCGAGACCTTGATCGAGACGTAGTCGACGTCGTCGCGCGCCAGGAAGTCGCGCGTGCCCTGCAGGCGGCGTCCGGCCTCGCGCTCACCGAGCACGGCTTCGCCCAGCAGGTTCAGGTTGAGGCGGTTGCCGCTCTTGCGGAGCTTCGCGATCGCGGGGCCGAGCTTGGCCGGGGTCGCGTCGAGCACGAGGTGGCCGACCATGGCGCGCAGCACGCGGCGAGAGATCGGCACGACGACGCCGGGGATCTTCGGCGCGAAGAAGCCGCCGGTCTTGATGGCGCTGCGCAGATACCAGGGCAGCAGCGCGGGGGTGATCTCCGAGATGTCGGCGAGCTTGCGTCCGGCGACGCTGAGGTCTTCGGGGCGCATGACGCCGTCGACGAAGCCGACCGTGAAGTCGAGGCCTCGGGGGTCCTTCAGCACCTCGGCCAGACGCTGGGCGGCGGGCTCGACGGGGTACGTCTCGCTCTCGGCCAGCCAGCGCTGCACGACGGCGGCGACCTCTTCGGTGCGGGGGGTGGTGTCGACGGCAGTCATCGGCGGAAAACCTCCAGGAGATCGCACACCTCGGATCGTGTGCGGCTGGATCATTGTCATCCTGGCTGGCAGGCGCCGTCTATCAACCAGTTCGCGTGCTTAGTGTTCAGTTATCCTGAACAGATGCTCGACGTGAACCGACTCCGGATGCTGGTCGAACTCAGCCGCCGCGGCACGCTGTCGGCGGTCGCCGACGCCCTCTCGTACAGCAAGGCATCGGTGTCGCAGCAGCTGAGCGCGCTGGAGCGCGATGTGGGCGTCCCCCTGCTGCGCCGCGTCGGCCGCGGAGTGCAGTTCACCCCGCAGGGCAACGTGCTGGTCGCCGAGGCCATCGGCATCCTCGATCAGCTCGAGCACGCCAGGGTCGCGGTGGCCGAATCGCTCACCGAGGTCACGGGCACGGTGCGCATCGCGGTGTTCCAGTCGGCGGCGCACTCACTGCTCCCCCGCGCGCTCGCGGGGCTCAGGGCACAGCATCCGGCCCTGCGGGTCGAGGTCACCGAGTGCGATCCCGAGACGGGGCTCGTGGGGGTGTCGAGCCGCGACTTCGATCTGATCCTCGCCGAGCAGTACCCCGGTCGCACCCGTCCGATCCACGCCGACCTCGACCGCATGGTTCTCGCGCACGACGCGATCGCCCTGGCGCGACGGCCCGGCACACCCGACACGACGGATGCCGCGGCGGCTCTGTGGGCGACGCGCGACGAGCCGTGGGTGCTCGAGCCCGAGGGCACCGCGTCACGCGCCTGGGCGGAGCAGCTCTGCCGCACCGCGGGCTTCGAGCCGGACGTGCGCTTCGAGGTCGCGGATCTGACCGCGCACGTGCGACTGATCCGCGCGGGGCTGGCGGTGGGGCTGCTGCCCGAACTCGTGTGGGCGGGCGAGACCCCGACCGTGGCGCTCACCCCGCTGCCCGAGGCGCCGCGCCGCGAGATCTTCTCGTCGACGCGACGCGTGTCGGTGGCCGCTCCCTCGATCCGCGCGGTGCGCAGCGCCCTGGCATCCGCCGCCTCGCACAACCTGCCGGACTGAGCGCGAGCCGCCTCCGGCTCAAGCGCCCAGCCGGGCGCTCGAGCTCTCAGGCGCTGAGGATCACGGTCTCGTCGATCGGGCGACGCACGCGCGGGGCGACCTCGCGCTCCTGCAGCACCTCGGGCAGCGTGCTGACGTCGCCGAACTCACCCACGGCGAAGACTGTCGTGGGCACGAAGCGCGCCTCGAGATCGGCGAACTCGCGCACGACCTCCGGGTCGAAGCCGCTCATCTGGTGCACGACGAGTCCGTCGTGATGCGCCTGCACCGAGAAGTGCGCGACAGCCTGACCGAGGTCGTAGAGCGCGTGCGTGATCGGGGTGCCGTCCGCGGCGGCGGTCTCGGCGACCGCGACGACCAGCACGGCGGCGTTGCGCGCCCACGTCTGATTGAAGCCGACCAGCGCGTCGACGACCTGTGCGTGCAGGGCGGTGCCCCGGCGCGCGACGATGAAGCGCCACGGCTGCGAGTTGTTCGCCGACGGGGCCCAGCGGGCGGCCTCGAGCGCGGTGGCGAGCTTGGCCTCGTCGATCGAGTTCTGCGCGTCGTAGGCGCGGGGGCTCCAGCGGGCGGCGAGGACGTCGAGGACGGGGTGCTCGGTCGGCGCGGTGCGGTCGATGACGGGAGTGCTCAAGGGAATTGCCTTTCGAAAGGAGTGGATCGGACTCCTTCGTCCGCGTACACGGGGAGGAACAGGTGCATGCACGCGCATATTCCCGCGCGACGGATGCATGACGCTGCACGTCAGCACGTCAGCGCGTCAACGCGCGGCGGCGTGCCGCCTCGAGGAGTTCTAGATCGATCTCGACGTGCCGCTGCGCGATTCGACCCGCGTCGTCGACGCGACCGTCGATGATCGCGGCGACGAGCTCCTCGTGTTCGCGTCCGGCGCGCTCCTCCATCGCCGGACGACTCGCCGAGTCTCCCCACGGATGCGCGGGAGCGACGATCGTGGACCGGCGTTCATGATCGAGCACGATCGCGGACAGCGTCTCGTTGTGCGCCGCCCCGATGATCGCCAGGTGGAGCACACTGTCGGCGTGTTGACGGGCGGCGCCGCTCTCGGCCCGGCGGAAGTCGTCGAGCCGGGACCGGAGCCGCACGATGTCCGCCTCCGTTCGATTGGCCGCCGCGAGGCGAGCGATCGCGCCGTGCAGGTGAGTGCCCGCGACGGCCGCATCGACGAGCTGGGGCCACTGGTCCTCGAGCCAGCGCGCGACCGCCGACACTTCGGAGGTCGGCCATTCCTCCCGCACGAAGGAGCCACCGGCCCGTCCGCGCTGCTTCTCGAGGATCCCTCTGCTCACCAGGCGATCGAGGGCTGCGCGCGTCGTGGTGCGGCCGACGCCGAGCGACCGGGCGAGGTCGCGCTCCGCAGGAAGGCGAGTTCCGGGCAGGAACTCGCCGATCGCCACGGCGGTGATGAGTCGGTCGGTCGTGCGATCAATCAAGGTGTCGTCGGTGTCGGTCATCGCTCCCAGTGTTACACCAGGATTAAATCACCGGAGAATTGGTTTACATAAGACCTTTTCGGGGCCACGATGTCTTCATGTATGTCTCTGAGTCCACCGCACTCTTCGATGACGGCTTCACCTGGTACCGGAGATCCGAGCCCGACGCGCCGCGCGACCTCGCGCCGCTCTTCGTCCTGCACGGCGGCCCCGGCATGGCGCACGACTACGTGCAGAACATCGCTCTGCTCGCCGACCTCACCGGCCGCACCGTCATCCACTACGACCAGATCGGCTGCGGACGCAGCTCCCACCACCCCGATGCTCCCGCCGAGCGCTGGACACCCGAGTACTTCATCGACGAGTTCCATTCGCTCCGCGAGCATCTCGGCATCGGCGAGTACCACGTACTCGGCCAGTCCTGGGGCGGCATGCTCGGCGCAGAGATTGCCGTACGGCGGCCCGATGGCCTGCTCGGTCTGATGATCTGCAACTCGCCCGCCTCCATGCCGTTGTGGATGAGCGAGGCGTCGAGACTTCGGGATGCTCTGCCACCCGCCGTCCGGGATGCCCTGATCGAGCACGAGACCGCGGGCACACTCGACGACGCCGCCTACCTCGACGCGACGCGGGTCTTCTACGAGCGACACGTGTGCCGATCCGTGCCCATGCCGCAGGACTTCGTCGACAGCGAGGCGCAGATGCTGGCCGACCCGACGGTTTACCACACCATGAACGGGCCGAATGAGTTCCACGTGATCGGCTCGCTGCGCGAATGGTCGGTGATCGACCGGCTGCCCCGCATCCAGGTCCCGACCCTGGTGGTGGCCGGCGAGCACGACGAGGCGACGCCCGCGACCTGGGAGCCGTTCGTCGACCTCGTCCCCGGAGCCGTCGGGCACGTGTTCCCCGATGCCAGCCACTGCGTTCATCTTGAGCATCCGGAGTCCTTCCGCGGCGTGATCGCCGATTTCCTCGCACAGCGTCCCTGAATCCGACACCTGCATTTCCGACAGGAGAATCATGACCACCACCGCCGCATCCGACGGCCAGCCTCGGCTGGAATCCTTCGGCTACAAGCAAGAACTCAAGCGCTCCGTCTCGACCTTCGACCTCGTCGTCTACGGACTGGTCTTCATGGTTCCGATCGCCCCCTGGGCGATCTTCGGAGTGGTGTTCAACGAGTCGAAGGGGATGGTGCCCCTCGTCTATCTGGTCGGACTCGTGGCGATGATCTTCACCGCGCTCGGGTACGCCCAGATGGCGAAGTCGTTCCCCCTCGCCGGATCCGTGTTCTCCTACGTCGGCCGCGGCACCCACCCGGTCGCGGGCTTCTTCGCCGGCTGGGCGATCCTGCTGGACTACCTGCTCGTCCCCACCCTGCTGTACGTCTTCGCCGCCTCATCGATGCGGGGCATCTTCCCCGAATCCCCCGAATGGCTGTGGGCCGTTCTCTGCGTGGCGGTCAACACGATCATCAACGTGCTCGGCATCGGCTCGATCACCGTCGCGAACCGCGTCTTCCTCGCCATCGAGCTCGTGTTCGTCGCGATCTTCGTGATCATCGCGGTCTCCGCACTCACGGGGCAGACCATCGAGGGGTCGTCGTTCTCGCTCGCACAGCTCTGGGACCCGGCAAAGGTGGATCCGCCGCTGATCGCCGCCGCACTGTCGATCGCCGTCCTGAGCTTCCTCGGGTTCGACGGGATCTCGACGCTCTCCGAAGAGACGACGGGCAAGCGGAACCCCGCGGGCCGGGCGATGGTGATCGCGCTGTTCATCGTCGCGACGCTCTTCATCCTGCAGACCTGGCTGGCCAGCGCCCTGGCCGCGGGAACCGTGTCGTTCTCGGAGGACGAGGTCAACAACGCGTTCTTCTCGATCGTCGCGCAAGCCGCCGGAAGCGGATGGGCGACGGCGTTCCTCGCAGTCAACGTCATCGCGGTGGGCATCGCCAACGCGGTGGCTGCCCAGGCGGCGACCTCCCGTCTGCTGTACTCGATGAGCCGCGACCGCCGGCTGCCCGCGTTCTTCTCGAAGATCAACTCCCGGCAGGTTCCGATCTACGCGATCCTGTTCGTGAGCGCCCTCAGCACGGTGCTGGTGCTGTTCTTCGTCGGGCAGCTCGATCTGATCGCCCAGCTCGTGAACTTCGGCGCGCTGTTCGGATTCCTGCTGCTGCACATCACCGTCTTCTGGCACTACATCGTGCGCCAGCGTTCGCGCAACTGGCTGCTGCACCTCGTCGTGCCGCTGTGCGGCTTCCTCATCATCGGCTACGTGCTGGTCAATGCCTCCGACCTCGCCAAGATCGGCGGAGCCGTGTGGCTCATCATCGGGGTCATCGTCTTCTTCGTCTTCCGCGTCCGTAACGGAGCGAACCCCGAGCCTCTGCTCGAGCACGCAGCGACGACCGAAGGGACAGCGAAATGACCGGAATCGATCACTTCCTCGGCAAGCACCTCGGACGACCCGGATTCCGGGCCGACATCGAGCCGGTGCTGCGGATTCACCCGGGCACGGGCGAGAGGATCGGGTTCGAGACGGATGACGCCGTGTACCGCGAACTCCACGACCATGGCGATCTCGCGGCCCTCGTCGCACCGATCAACCCGGTCACAGGACCGGTCTGGGTGACGGGAGCGAAGCCGGGCGACACACTCGCCGTGACCGTCCACGAGATCCGACTCAAGGACTGCGGCTGGTCGCAGAGCCTGCCCGGCGTCGGCGCGCTGCGCAACAGGATGAGCGACAGGGTCGAGTCGAGACGCATCCCGATCGACGAGACCGGAGTACACCTCACGGACCGGCACGTGGTGGCACCGCGGCCCATGATCGGCTGCATCGGCACCGCGCCCGCATCGGGCGTGCACTCGACCGTCATGCCGACGACCGCGCTCGGCGGCAACATGGACGTGACCGAGGCCCGCCCCGGTTCCATCGTCTACCTGCCGGTCGAGGTCGAAGGTGCGCTCCTCTCCATCGGCGACATCCACGCGATCATGAGCGAGGGCGAGTCCTCGTTCGTCGCGATCGAGGCGGAGGGCGTCGCGGTCGTCAGCATCGATCTGATCGTCGACCTGCCTTTGCGCGCGCCCCGCATCGAAACGCCGGAGGAGTGGGTCTTCGTCGGGCTCGGGGATCCGGTACAGGAGAGCATCACGCGCGGCTACGAAGACGCCTTCGACTTCTTGGTGACCGGGCAGGGATGGAGTCGGATGGACGCGTTCGCTGTGATGAGCGCGCTGGTCGACTCCACTCTGGGTGGCCCGACGGGATCGAGCGACCCCGATCCGCTGCATCCGTTCGCCGCGATCGGCGCGGTGACCCTGCACCGGCTGCCGAAGTCGGTGCTGTAACCCGACGACCCGTCGCGCGCCCCCGCTACGCCGCGCTCGTGAGCACCAGCCCCGACCCGTCGGCCGCCACGTCGACGCGCACGGTGTCGCCGTCGCGCACGCCGCCTGAGAGCAGCGCGGTCGCGAGCTTGTTCTGCACCTCGCTCTGGATCAGGCGTCGCAGCGGGCGCGCCCCGAACACCGGGTCGTAGCCCCGCTCGGCCAGCCACGACCGGGCGTCGGGGGTGACCGCGAGCGTGAGCCGGCGATCCCGCAGCCGCTTGTGCAGCTGGTCGATCGTGAGCTCGACGATCTGGGCGAGGTCGTCTTCGCTCAGAGCCGAGAACATCACGATGTCGTCGAGGCGGTTGAGGAACTCCGGACGGAACACCTGACGCACCAGCGCCATCACCTGCTCGCGCTTGTCGTCGGTCGACAGGAGCGGATCGATGAGGATCGGCGAGCCGAGGTTCGAGGTGAGGATCAGGATCACGTTCGTGAAGTCGACCGTGCGTCCCTGTCCGTCGGTGAGGCGCCCGTCGTCGAGCACCTGCAGCAGCACGTCGAACACCTCGGGGTGCGCCTTCTCGACCTCGTCGAGCAGGATCACGCTGTACGGGCGCCGCCGCACGGCTTCGGTCAGCTGACCGCCCTGCTCGTAGCCGATGTATCCGGGAGGGGCGCCGACCAGCCGCGAGACCGAGTGCTTCTCGCCGTACTCCGACATGTCGATGCGCACCATGGCGTGCTCGTCGTCGAAGAGGAACTCCGCCACGGCCTTCGCCAGCTCGGTCTTGCCCACGCCCGTGGGGCCGAGGAACAGGAACGAACCAGTCGGGCGGCCGGGGTCGCTGATGCCCGCGCGCGAGCGGCGCACCGCATCCGACACCGCCTTCACGGCATCCTTCTGCCCGATCAGGCGCTTGCCCAGCTCGGCTTCGAGGTGCAGCAGCTTCGACGCCTCGCCCTGCAGCAGACGGCCCACCGGGATGCCGGTCCACGCCGCGATCACGCCCGCGATGTCTTCATCGGTGACCTGCTCGTTGACCATGCGCTCTGCGCCAGCGCCGGTCTCGGGGTCGGCCTCGGAGCGCTCGGCCTCGACGAGTTCGCGCTCCAGCGCGGGGATCTCGGCGTAGAGCAGCCGCGACGCCTTCTCGAGGTTGCCCTCGCGCTGCGCGCGCTCGGCGTCGATGCGGGCGGCGTCGAGCCGCGTCTTCAGATCACCGACGCGGTTGAGCGACGCCCGCTCGCGTTCCCACCGCTCCTGCAGTTCGCGCAGCTTGACCTCTTCGGTCGCCAGATCGGCACGCAGCGTGGCGAGTCGCTCCTTCGACGCCGGGTCCTTCTCCTTCTTCAGCGCGAGTTCTTCGAGCTTCAGCCGGTCGACGTGGCGGCGCAGCTCGTCGATCTCGACCGGTGCCGAGTCGATCTCCATGCGCAGGCGCGAGGCGGCCTCGTCGATCAGGTCGATCGCCTTGTCGGGCAGCTGGCGGGCGGGCAGATACCGGCTCGAGAGGGATGCCGCGGCGACCAGCGCACCGTCGGAGATCGCGACCTTGTGGTGCGCCTCGTAGCGCTCCTTGAGTCCACGCAGGATCGCGATGGTGTCCTCGACCGTGGGCTCGCCGACGTACACCTGCTGGAAGCGGCGCTCGAGCGCGGCATCCTTCTCGATGAACTCGCGGTACTCGTTGAGCGTCGTCGCACCGATCAGACGCAGCTCACCCCGGGCCAGCATCGGCTTGAGCATGTTGGATGCCGCAACCGACCCCTCGCCGCCGCCCGCACCCATGAGCACGTGCAGCTCGTCGATGAAGGTGATGACGCGGCCTTCGGACTCGGTGATCTCCTTCAGGACGCTCTTCAGCCGCTCCTCGAACTGGCCGCGGTACATCGCTCCGGCGACCAGGGCCGAGATGTCGAGCGTGATGAGCTCTTTGTCCTTGAGCGACTCGGCGACGTCACCCGCGACGATGCGCTGCGCGAGCCCCTCGACGACGGCGGTCTTGCCGACGCCGGGCTCGCCGATCAGCACCGGGTTGTTCTTGGTGCGTCGGGTCAGCACCTGGCTGACGCGGCGGATCTCGCTGTCGCGCCCGATGACGGGGTCGAGTTTGCCCTGCCGCGCGCGGTCGGTGAGGTTGATGCCGAACTGCTCGAGGGGTGACTGCTGGTCCTGGTTCTGGGTGCCGGTCTGCGGGGTGGCCATCTGTTCCTCCTGAGGAGACTCCTTCAAAGTTGAGTGGTTATGACTCAAGTTTAGCGCATGCCGACCACGGCGTTCCAGATCACCCCCGCGACCTCGCGCTTCGTTCCGGCGGCCTCCGCCACGACGGCTCCCTCGGTCCCGATGATCTCGACCGCATTGTGCGCCGACTCGAACCCGTGCTCCGCGTCGGCGAGGTTGACCGCGAGCAGGTCGACGCCCTTCCGCTCCCGCTTGTGCCGCGCGCGCTCGCGGCGATCTTCGACGTCGGTCAGCGTCTCGGCGGCGAACGCCACGATGGTCTGTCCGGCCGGCGCGCGCCCCTCGGTGCGTGCGACCGCGAGGGCGGCCACCACGTCTTCGGCTTCGACGAGGTCGATGCGGGTGAGGCCGCCCGTGGCCTTCGTGATCTTGTGGTCCGCCGCCTCGGTCGGACGATAGTCGGCCACGGCTGCGGCCATGATGACGACGTCGGCCGTGGTGGCGGCATCTTTCATCGCCTCCGACAGCTCGGCGGCGGTGCCGACGCGCACGATCCGCAGACACGGATGCTGCGCCGCCGCCAGCACGTCACCCTCGACGTGCGCGGCGACGAGTGTGACCTTCGCCCCGCGGGCGGTGGCTTCGGCGGCGAGCGCCACTCCCTGCCGTCCGCTGGAGCGGTTGCCGAGAAAGCGCACGGGGTCGATGGGCTCGCGCGTGCCGCCCGCCGAGACGACCACGCGCAGACCCACGAGGTCGCGTGGCCGCAGCAGCGCGAGCGCCGCGTCGAAGATCTGCTCCGGCTCCGACATGCGCCCCGGCCCCGTGTCGCCGCCGGCGAGCTCGCCCTCAGCGGGGCCGACCAGCTGCACGCCGCGCCCCCGGAGCGTGGCGATGTTGGCCTGAGTGGCCGGATGCCGCCACATCTCGGTGTGCATCGCGGGCGCGATCAGCACGGGAGCCATCGTCGCGAGCAGCGTCGTGCCGAGCAGGTCGCTCGCGAGCCCGGCGGTCATCGACGCGATCGTGTTCGCGGTCGCCGGCGCGACGATCACGAGATCGGCCGCCTGACCGAGTGCGACGTGCCGCACCCGCGCCACGTCGTCGTGCACGCTGGTGGTGACCGGATGCCGACTGATCGCCTCCCATGTGGGCAGTCCGACGAACCGCAGCGCGTCTTCCGTGGGCACGACGGTCACCTCGTGCCCGGCCTTGGTGAGCAGGCGGACCAGGTGGACGGTCTTGTACGCGGCGATTCCGCCCGTGACTCCGACGACGATGTTCACCCTCTCGATTCTGCCGCAGCATCCCTCCCGTCGGGCCCCGACCTAGGATTGCCGTGTGTGCACCGTCGTGATCGATGTCGAAGATGCCGCGTCCGCACGACTGCTGGCGGTTCGCGACGAGGACCCGCTGCGCGAGTGGGACGGCCTGGGACCGTGGTGGCCCGCTCGGTACCCGGGTGTCATCGGCATCCGCGACCGGCGCGCGGGCGGCGCCTGGCTCGCGGTGAATCCCGCGCAGCGGCGCCTCGCGGTGCTGCTGAACCGGGCCGACGTGCAGGACCTCGCCGGCGAGGCACTCTCGCGCGGGTCGCTTGCGCTCGAGTCGGTCAGCGGACGATCGCCGACAGGCCCCCTGCCGATGCACGGCTTCAACCTGCTCGAGGTCGGGCCGGAGGGCGCCCGCGTGCTGTCGTGGGACGGCGTCGAGCTGCGCGAGACACAGGTCTCGCCCGGCACGCACATGATCGCGCACGATGATCTCGACGACGCGGTCACGCCGCGCATCCAGACGTGGCTGCCACGATTCCGCGCGATCGGGCCCGCCGCGGATCGACCGGAGTGGGCCGCCGACTGGATCGCCCTGCTCGCCGAGACGACGACCCTCGACCCCGAGGACGATCGCGCGATCATCCGCGACAACCGTCCGCACGGCTACCCCACGCAGTCGCTGCTGTACGCCACGGCATCCGTCACGCCCGCCGGGGTCGACGTGCACGACCACGCCCTGCCGTCGCCGGCGCACTGGGACGGTACTGCGTAGTCATCCGCGGCACGGCGGCGTCTACGATGGGAATTCCGGCCCGGAGGAGGACCGCCCATGCCACCCAGATCGCGCGGAGTGACGAGCATCGATGTCGCCAAGGCGGCCGGGGTGTCGCAGACCACCGTGTCGCGCATCGTCAACGGCCACGAGGGCGTGTCGGAGCGGGTGCGCGAGAAGGTCGAGGCGGCGATCCAGCAGCTCGGCTACCGCCCGAACCTGAGCGCGCGCAGCCTGGTGACCAGCCGCACGCACACGATCGGGGTCGTGCTGGGCGACCCGCGCAACAGCTACTACGCCGAGCTGCTGCACACCATCAGCGATGAGCTCACCCACGCCGGGTATCGCGCGCTCATCCTCAGCGGTCGCGCCGACACCACCGAGGACCTCGCGAGGACGCTGTGGGAGACGAACGTCGACGCGGTGATCCTCACGACCACGCTCCTGCCGCCCGACGACGAGGGGCGCATCGTGTCGCTCGGCGTGCCCTCGGTCACGATGGGACCGGGTACCGCGCCCGAGACCGCGACGATCTCGCCCGACAACCTCGAGGGCGGTCGCCTCGCCGGTCGCCACCTCACCTCTCTCGGCCACCGGCGCATCGGCGTGATCGCGGGCCCGCTGACCGCGGCATCCGTGCGCGACCGCCACGAGGGCTTCCTCGCGGAGCTCGCCGCCGCGGACGTCAGCTTCGACGACGCACTGCTCGAGGTCGCCGATCTCGACTACGCCCGCGCCTTCGACGCCGCGACCCGCCTGCTCCAGCGCGCAGACCCGCCCACCGCACTGTTCTGCCACAACGATCTCGTGGCGTTCGGCGCCCTGAATGCGGCGACGGCGCTCGGCGTCCGGGTCCCCGATGACGTCTCGATCCTGGGCTTCGACGACGTGGCCATGTCGTCGTGGGAGTCCTTCGACCTCACCACCGTGCGCCAGCCCATCCTCGACATGGCCCGCGGCGCGGTCGAGCTCGTCCTGGCCCTGCTCGACGATCCCGCGCAGGAGCGTGCGCACGTACTGCTCCCCTGCACCCTGGTCGAACGGTCGACGACGCGCGCGCTGTGAACCCGACTCAGGCGGCGGATTCCTCCGCCGCGATGTCGTCCGCGCACGAGAAGCGCGCCCGGTAGGCCGTAGGGGTCAGCCCCAGCACCCGCGAGAAGTTCTGCCGCAGCACGGCCGCTGACCCGAAGCCGCACTCGTCGGCGATGTGCTCGAGGGGCAGGTCGGTGCGCTCCAGCAGGCGCTGCGCATGGATGATGCGCTGGCGCGCCAGCCACGCGGCCGGGGTCGCGCCGAACTCGGCCTTGAACCGGCGCGCGAAGGTGCGCGGCGACATCAGCGCCCGGGCGGCGAGCTGATCGACGCCCAGGTCCTCGCGCAGATGCTCGACGGCCCAGTCGGTCACTGCGGCGAGCGACAGCGTGGGCACGACCGGGATCGGGCGGTCGATGAACTGCGCCTGGCCGCCGTCGCGCTGCGGGGGCACGACCATGCGCCGCGCGATGCGGTTGGTCAGCTCGGCCCCCAGCTCCTGGCGCAGCAGGTGCAGGCAGGCGTCGATGCCCGCAGCAGTGCCCGCGCTGGTGATGATCTTGCCGTCCTGCACGAACAGCACGTCGGGGTCGATGTCGATCTTCGGGTACATCTCGGCCATCACGTCGGAGTACATCCAGTGCGTGGTCGCGCGGCGCCCGTCGAGCACGCCGGCGGCCCCCAGGATGAACGAGCCGCTGCACACGCTCATCACCCACGCGTCGCGCGCCACGGCGTCACGCGCGACGTCGAGCACCCGCGGGTCGATCTGCCCCCAGTGCGAGCGCGGAAGCGGGCAGAACACGACGAGGTCCGCCTCGTACGCGAACGACAGGTCGTGCTCGACGTTCACCGAGAATCCGATCTTCGACGGCACGACACCGGTGTGCGGGGCCACCACGCGGAAGTCGAAGTTCGGCACGCCGTCATCCGATCGGTCGAGGCCGAACGCCTCGCAGGCGACGCCGAACTCGAACGGAGCGAACCCGTCTTGGATGATGCAGGCGACCGTCTTCATGCGCGCTCCTGAGGTTGGCAGTTTTCCTTCGTTCGGAGTCTAACCTGCCACTCGTGACGGATTCCAGTGGATCGTAGCGTTTCTGCCATGATCCTTCTTCTTCTCCTCGCCGCCCTCGCCGTCTGGGCCGGCGTCGCCACCGTGATCGAGCTGCGGCGCGACGGCTATCGCCAAACGCCCACCGACTGGACCCGCGTCACCGACCGCTGAGGCCTCTTCCCCTCCCGGTCCGGCGAGCGGCCGACTACGCTCGTCGGCATGAGCGAGCCGCAGCAGCCTCCCGTCCCCACTCCCCCGTACGCGGCCCCTCTCTCGGCCCAACCCCAGCTCCCGGCCCAACCCCAGCATCCGGCCGGCCACCAGTACCCCGCCGGTCACCAGATCCCCGCGCAGCCGCCCTTCGGGGCACCGCCGCAGCATCCCGCCGATGCGCGCACGCGCAACCCGCTCGCGCGCACGGCCCTCATCATCGCGGTCGCGACGTTCGCCGTCGGGCTGCTGTTCTCGATGCTGACGCCCTACCTGTACGGCGCCTTCGACTATTCGACGCTGGGCTTCGGCTTGATCGGCACCGTGAGCGGTCTGATCACCCTGGGCGGGTCGGCGGCGGCACTGACCTTCGGCATCATCGCGGCACGTCGCCCGGGGTCGACGCTCGTCAGCGGAATCGCGATCGGCGTCGCCGGAGCGCAGGCCGCCGGAATCGTGGTCGGCTGGTTCTCGTCGCTGCTCTACAACTTCTTCTGAGGCGCGACGCGCTCGTAGACCTCGATCATGGCCGCCGTGCGCGATGACTGCCGGAACCCCTCGACCACGGCCTGGACGGGCGTCGGCGCGGTTCCCGCCACGATGTCGGATGCCGCGTCGCGCAGCGTGCGCGCGAGGGCAGCGACCCGGCGGGGCTCCGACGCGTCGGCATCGGGCACCGCCCAGAATCCGCCGCCCAGCTCGGCCGCGATGTCGGGATCGCTGATCACCGACGGCGTGCCGAGCGTCGCCGCCTCGAACGGCGTCATCCCCTGCGTCTCGAAGCCGATCGAGGTCTGCACGAGGGCGTCGGCCGCCGCGATGCGCGCGAGCGTGTCGGCGTAGGTGAGGCGTCCGGCGAAGTGCACGGTCGGATGCCCGGCCGTGATCTTCTCGGCGGCGGCGCGCTGCCCGCCTCCGCCGATGACCTCGAGATCGGCATCGACGCCCGACGCGACGAAGGCGTGCAGGAACGGAAGCAGCCGCTTCTCGGGGCTCATGCGTCCGAGCCACACGAAGCGCGGACGCCCGGGTTCGCGCTCGGCGGGAGCGGCAGCGAGCGTGGCGTCGCGCACGTCGTCGTCGATGCCGTTCCAGATCACGTCGACGGTGTCGAAGACTCCGTGCTGCTCGAGACGCCGGGCGAAGTGCGTCGAGGGGGCGGTGACCGCCGACGCTCCGACGGCGAGTCCGCGCAGGAATGCCCAGCCGTCGGTGCCGCGGCCAGGCGTGCGGTCGGGCGAGCCCACACCCCGCATCGCCGCGCGGCGCCACAGGTTGAGCACGGCGAGCACCGGGCGGTGCAGGGGGGTGACCGCGGCGATGCCCACGTCGACGCGATTGTGCATCGTGTGCACGACCGGGATGCCGTGGCGCTGCGCATACCGGTGGCCGATGAACGCCCCCCAGAAGTCGGCCTGCACGTGCACCGCGTCGACGGAGGGACGCCGGGTCATGGCGCGGTCGAGGAATCGGTCGGTCGCGCGCCCCGGCCACGTCATCGAGTACTCGCGATCGAGCGTGATCGGCATCGAAGGCAGATCGACGTTCCCCGCAGCCGCCGGGCCCGTCGCGGCACGCGAGCCGTGCATGCGCGGCGCGACCACGGTCACCGTGTGGCCCGCACGTTCGAGGAACTCCCGCTGCAGCCGCATCGACACCTGTGCACCACCCAGCGAGTCGAGGTGCTGGTCGCCGAAGAAGACGATGTGCATGGCGGTGTCCGCCTAGGCGGGAAGCGGCTGGTCGCGGTACAGCGCCTCGAACGTGTCGAGCGTGCGGTTGATGTCGTGGATGGCGACGCCGTCGAGCGAGGCCTGCTGCATGCGGGCATACTCGGCGGGCTCCGCGGTGAGCACGTCGGTCAGGCGCGCGGCGAGCTCGTCGGCGTCACCGGGCGTGAACAGGTACCCGTTCTCGCCGTCGTGCACGAGGTGCGGGAGGGCGACCGCATCGGCCGCGACGATCGGCAGCGCCGAGGCCATCGCCTCCATGGTCGCGATCGACTGCAGCTCGGCGATCGACGCGATCACGAACAGACTCGCGCGCGACAGCAGGGCACGCAGCTCCTGATCGGTGGTGCGGCCGTGGAAGGTCACGCGCTCGGCGAGTCCGAGCTTCGCGGCGAGGTTCTCGAGCTGCTTGCGCTGGTCGCCGCCGCCGACGATGTCGAACGTGGTCTCGAGCGCGGGGTCGAGCTTCGTCATCGCGTGCAGGATGACCTCGACCTGCTTCTCAGCGGTGAGGCGCCCGACGAAGATGATGCGGTTCTTCTCGCGCGGGGCGATCACCGGGGTGTACTGCGTGCGGTCGATGCCGCAGCTGATCGGGATGACTCCCTGCACCGAGACCGTCTGCTCGAGGAAGTCGGCGGCCCGGCGCGTGGGCGTGGTGACGGCGCGCGTGAGATCGAAGGTGCGCTTGGCGTCAGCCCAGGCGAACTTCAGGATGAGTTCGTCGACGAACTTCGGGAATGTGCTGTGGTCGAGGATGTTCTCGGCCATGACGTGATTGGTGGCGATCACGGGGATGCCGCGGTCGTGGGCGATGTGCGCCAGTCCTCGACCGATCACGATGTGCGACTGGATGTGCACGACGTCGGGCTGCACGCTGTCGAGGATCTGCCGGGCGTAATGCTTGGTGCGCCACGGCCACACGAAGCGCAGCCAGTCGTGCGGAGCCCACCGCACCGACGGCAGACGGTGCAGCGTCATCGGCTCGCCCTCGATCACCTCGGTGCGCGGCTGTGCGCGGCGGTACGCCTGGTTCGGGGCGACGACGTGCACGTCGTGCCCGCGCTGCACGAGACCGGCGGCGAGGCGCTCGGCGAAGCGGGCGGCGCCGTTGATGTCGGGGGCGAAGGTGTCGCATCCGAGCAGGATGCGAAGCGGTCGCTCTCCGGTCGCGGGAGCACTCGGATCGGGGGAGAAGTCAGACATGCTGCCTTACGGGTGACGGCGGCCAAGGAAAGCCCTGGTCGGGCGCTGGCCACTCTACCGGAGGGGTCTGCCTGCGCGGCTGAGGCGTACCGGCATCCTTCAGCTCATCCCCGTAGCGTGGGGTCATGCGACTGAGTGCCGACGCCGACCCCGCTCTGTGGATCCCCGTGACGGAATCGCTGGGCTGGCGCGGACGGCGCCATCGCAAGGCCGCGATCCGGATGCTGCTCGGACAGGCGAACACCGCGCTCGGACGGACGGAGCGCCCCGGCTCGCGCTTCGGCGCCTGGGCGATGAGTCAGGCCGCGCCGTTCATGATGAAGCAGGCTGACGGTCGGGTGCTGGTGTGGACGTGGAAGGCCGAGCCCGAGCTGATCGTGGCGATGGCGACCGCTCAGCAGCTCACGCCCGACGTGCGCATCGCCCGAGCATCCATGCCGATGGACTACGACGACACCGTCTCGTTCCCGACGCGTCTGGGCGCCGGCGAGAAGCTCGTGGTGCCGATGCCGGAGGCGCCAGCCGCTCCCCCGTTCGCGACCTACACGTGGGACACCGGCACGCACCTCGTGACCCTGACCGCGGTGTGCAGCGACCGCGAGCGCTTCGGAGTGCTGTCGGGTGCGCTCGACGATCTCGCGCGCAGCATCCGCATCGCCGACGACCTCTCGGGCGGCGAGTCGCCCGACGTGCTGCGCCTGCCGCCCGCCTGATCTCGGCTGCGCGCCCGCGCATGACGGAGGGGATCGGCGCAAAGGAGGGACCTCACGCCGGATCCCTCCTCCGCACTGCCGATCCCCTCCGCACTGCCGCAGCACCGCCGCGCCGCGCCGAGCGCATCGGCCTCAGATCGCGACGTCTCCCACGAGGTTGACCTTGATGCCCATGCCGGCGAACATCGCGGCCTTGGCGATCAGCGCCTTGTCGGCGGTCTCGGCGTCGGGCGCGTAGACCGTCTGCGCGTGGTTGGCCTTGTGGCGGGCCATGAACTGGTCGCGCGAGATGCCGTGCAGCACCACGTGCGCGATCGGCCACTCCGGGTTGGTCGCGTCCTTGCGGCGCTGGGTCTCCTCCTCGGGCAGCTCGACGACCGAGGCGCGGAAGATGTCGGCCTGCAGGATGCCGTCGGCGATGAACACGCGCGACAGCACCAGCTCGCCCGGCTTCGAGACGCCGTTGATCGTGGCGCCGCCCGCGGGGAAGAACACGTGCCCCTGACGCCAGCCCTCGGCGTTCTGCCATCCGCCGAGGTGCGAGGCCGGGACCGAGCCCGAGATCTCGTACACCCAGACGAACTGTCCGTCGTAGTCTTCGCCCCAGCGCACGTCGTGCAGGGTGTTGTCGGGCACCAGTCCCATGGCGCGCCACACGCGGTCGGTCACGAGTGCGTCGACCGCGACACCCTCGTCGGCTTCGTTGAAGTGCGGGAAGGCGCGACCCTCGTGCAGCACACGCGAGCCGTCGCGCGAGGTGACGGGCGGACGCTCGGTGGAGTTCAGGATGCCCTCGGCCAGGTCGGACGCCGGGACCAGGTCCTTCAGGCCCTGCTGGTACTGGATGCCGACGGCGTCGAGACCGAAGTCGTCGGAGATGCGGAGCGCGGCGATGTACATCTTGAGCTGCCACTGCACCTGCTCGCGCGTGAGCTCGGTGGCGGCATCCTCGCCGTAGCGGAAGGTCATGCCCGCCTCGATCAGCCAGTCGTAGGCGGCATCCGCCTCGTCCTCCGAGACCTCGAGCATCTCGGCGTACAGTGCCGACTGCGACAGACGCTCCTTGTAGATGCCGGTCCTGTTGAGCAGCTCGTCGTCGAAGATCGCGTTGTACATGCCCATGCAGCCCTCGTCGAACACGCCGATGATGGCCTTCTCGGCGAGAAGTTCGGCGGCGAGCGCCTCGCCCAGCTGCTTCTCGGGGCTGTCGGGCAGCTCGGGCAGTGCACGCACGTGCGAGGCGTCGTGGGTGATGGCGCCCGTCTCGGTCCACTCCCTGATGCCGTTGGTGAACCACTCGTCGCGGAAGTCGACCGACCAGATCGTGGCGTACGGCTTGTCCATCTTCGTCAGGCCCGCGTTCAGACCGAGGAGCCCGACGAGTCCGGGCCAGTCGCCGGCGAAGTTCGCGACGGTGAGGATGGGGCCCTGGTGGTCGCGCAGACCGGCGAGCACGTGGTGGGAGTACTGCCACACGGCCTCGGCGACGATCAGAGGCGCGTCGTTGGGGATGTTCTTGAAGACCTCGAGCCCCATGCGCTGGCTCGAGATGAAGCCGTGGCCGGTCTCGGGGTCGACCTCGTTGGCGCGGATGACGCTCCACCCGAGCTCCTCGAACACGCCGGTCACGCCGGCTTCGAGCTCGACCTGCACGGGCCAGCCGCCCGTGTTGGCGGCTTCACGCAGATCGCCCGAGGCGATCAGGTAGGCGGTCTTCGGCGCGGATGCCGGACGAGATGCCGGGGTCGGCAGCGTGTACGTGGTCATGATTCCTCCGGTGTTGGGGTCGGGGCGGCACCGCGCTGCACGGCGGCGAGTTCGTGGACGACGTCCTTCGTGCCGGCGTACAGGCGCACGTACCGGTCGAAGAGGGTGTCGTACTGCGCGCGCAGCGCGGGGTCGGGCGTGATGGTCTGGGCGACCGGGTTCCAGTCGGTGATCACCGGAACGGCGCCGTGGCCCGCCGTCGCGGTTGCCGCGAGGAACGCGGCGCCGTAGCTGGCGCCGATGGTGGTCGCGGGCACCTCCTGCACGAGGCCGGTCACGTCGGAGACGATCTGCAGCCACAGCTGCCCCTGCGTGCCACCGCCCACGGCGACGATGCGGCGGATGTCGGCCCCGGCCGCGCGCATGGTCTCGACGTTGTGGCGCACACCCAGCGCGGTCGCCTCGAGGGCTGCCCGGTAGAGATCGCCTCGGGTGTGTTCGAGGGTGAGGCCGGCGATCACTCCGCGGGCGTCGGGGTCCTGGATCGGCGTGCGCTCCCCGGCGAAGTACGGCAGGACCAGCAGGCCGTTCGCGCCCGGACCGGATTCGGCGGCCTCGGCGAGCAGCTGCGGGTAGTCGGCGCCGGTCATCCCCTTCAGCCAGGCGGTCAGGGCACCGGAGGTCGAGAGGCCGCCCGCGAGATTCCGCGTTCCGGCGAAGGCTCCGGCCGTGGTCCACATCGAGGTGGTGCGCAGCGTCTCCTCGCCCGTGGCCACCAGGAACATGGTGGTGCCGTACATCAGCATCAGGTCGCCGACCTCGTGCGCGCCGACGCTGACGGCCTCGGTCCAGGCGTCGACCGTGCCCGTGATCACCGGGGTTCCGACCGGGATGCCGGTGGCGGATGCCGCGTCGGCGGTCACCGCGCCCGCGATGTCGCCGGCCCAGGCGAGCGCGGGCTGGGCGATCGGCGCGGCGTACCGCTGCCAGAACGGCTCGTGCCACCGCTCGTTCTCGATGTCGTACAGCGGCGAGACCTGGCTCGCGGACTGGTGGTCGAGCACGTAGGCGCCCGTGAGCTTGTGCGCCAGCCAGGAGGCGGGCATGAACAGTCGGCGGGCGCGCGCCCAGGCATCCGGCTCCTCGTCGGCGACCCAGGCGATCTTGGGTCCGCCGGCCTGCGAGGTGAGGGTCGATCCGCCGATGCGCGTGATCTCCTCGACGCCGAGCTCGGCGGTCATGCGGGCGATCTGCGCGGTCGAGCGGGTGTCGACGCCGTAGAGAATGGCGGGGCGCACCGGCTCGTCATCCTCGTCGGCGAGGAGAATGCAGGGGCCCATGCCGCTGACGCCGACGGCGACCACCTCGGCCTCGGGATGGGCCGCCAGCAGGTCCCGGGCGATGGCGACGAACTCGTCCCACCAGACGTTCGCGTCCATCTCGACCCAGCCGCTGCGGGGGCGGCTGACGTCGTGCGCACGGGTCGCCGAGTGCAGGATCGCGCCGTCGGCAGCGACCAGCACGCCCTTGCTGCTGGATGTGCCGATGTCCACCCCGAGGGTGCAGCGCATGGTGTCCTCCTCGAACCGGAGCGCGGAATCCGAACCTGACCGCCACTGTACGCGAAATCGATTTCACGATGCAAGAACACCTGCACCAAACCCGACCGGAATACCGTGACAATCTGGGCTTTCCCTGCACAGAATGGAGCCATGGAATTGTCTGATCCCCAGGTATGGACCCTGATCGGCGTCTTCACGACGATGATGCTCGGCGGCGTGCGCGCCGAGATGAACGCCCGCCTCGATGCCATTGACCTCCGACTCACCCGCGTGGAGACCAAGGTCGACGACTTCGACAAGGAGCTCACGAACCTCGCGACGCGGTTCTGGCGCTCGCAGTGAGCGGCGGTGCGGGTAGGGCCGGTCAGGCGCGCTGCAGGCTGGCGGACTGCACCTCGTTGCGCAGCACCACGGTGCGCGAGGGCTGGACATCTCCGCCGATGCGCTCCAGCAGCATCCGCGCGGCGGTCACGCCCATGTGCCGAGCAGGCAGCCGCACGACCGTGACGGCCGTGGGCGAGAGGGTCGTGAACGGCAGGGATCCGATGACCGCGACGCCCACCTCCGGCGGGGTGAGCCCGTGCTCCGTCAACACCTGGATGGCGCCGACGCCGATGAGGTTGTTGCCGGCGACGACCGCATCGGGCGGCTCGGGCAGCGCGAGCAGCTTCTCCATCGCGGCGCGTCCGCCGTCGACACGGAACGTCGCGAAGCGCGCCAGCTCGTCGAGGTCGAGTTCCGGGTGCGCGGCGCCGAGGGCCGCCCGCCAGCCCGCGGCACGGTCGGCGGCGGTGTCGATGTGCTCCGGCCCTCCGATGTACGCGATGCGGCGGTATCCGGCGTCGATCAGGTCTTTCGTGGCCGAGGTGCCCGCCGCGCGATTCGCCATCACGACGCCGTCGATGTCGTACGCGGTGCTGCGGTCCACCGCCACCACCGGGCGTCCGGTGGCGAGGATGCTGTCGAGGTCGGACTGCTCGTCGGCGGTCGCGATGATGACTCCCGACATGTGCTCGGCGATCGCGATCCGCAGGTAGGTCGCCTCCTTCTCGAGCTGCGCGTCGGAGTTGCACAGCACGACCGAGTACCCGGCCTCGGATGCGACGTCCTCGACCCCGCGGGCCATCTCGGTGAAGTACGGGTTCTCGATGTCGGGGATCACCAGTGCGATGACCTCGGAGCTCTGTCGCCGCAGGTTGCGCGCAGTGCGGTTCGGCGTGAAGCTCAGCTTCTCGGCCGCGTCGCGCACCGCCGCTACCTTCTCCTTCGACACGCTCGTGCCGTTGAAGACACGCGAGACCGTGGCGGGAGAGACTCCCGCCAGCTCTGCGACGTCGTAGATCGTAGCCATGTGCAAGCAACAGTAGCGCGCTCGCGCCGCTTCTCGACCGCCCGAGTGAAATCGATTACACCCGCACGGCTCAGCTGAGCCAGGCGGGGGCGCGTCCGCGCAGGAATGCACCGTCGATCGAGAACCGGCCCGCACCCGTCAGCGCGAGCGCGAGAGACGCAGCCCCCAGTACGGCGACGAACTCGTAGCCGCCGCCCGCGACCCAGAGCCCGGCCGACAGGTGCACGAGCACCAGGGCGACCACCATGTCGACAGCGAGGAGAATGCCGATCGGCCGCGTCAGGAAGCCGAGGATCAGCAGCACGCCGCCGATCAGCTCGAGGAAGGCGACCAGCGGTGCGGCGAACTCCGCCAGGGGCACGCCCATCTCCGCGAAGCTGCCCACGGTTCCGGGGATCGTGTACTCGAAGACCTTCTGGGCGCCGTGTGCGGCGAAGATCGCACCCACGACGATGCGCAGAACGAGGAGTCCCAGGGAGGCGGCGGCAGAGGTGCGGGTTCTGTTCGTCATGCCCCCACGCTATTGAACCGATATTTCGGTCACCTGAGTGCACCTCAGCGGAGTGCACCTCAGCGGAGCGCATCCTCCTCGGCGGTGACGGCGATGTGCGCCTGCAGGCGTTCGTACACCTCATCGAGACGAGCGCGCCCGGCGTCATCCAACGCCGGCAGCGGCGACCGGCACTCGCCCAACGCCACCGAGTTCTTGCCGTTCAGGTACTTCGCTGCGCCGAAGACGCCGACCGCGACCATCGCCTCGACGGTGTCGTTGATGCGCACCTGCACGGCGCGTGCTCCGGCGAGGTCGTTCGCCTCGAACCGTCGTCGCAGCGACCGGAACAGGTCGATCTGCAGCGCCACGGTGGTGCCGATGGCTCCGCGTGCTCCGATCGAGAGCGCGGGCAGGTAGAACTCGTCGAACCCGTTGATGAGCGTCACCGCGGGGTAGCGCTGCACAAGGCGCTCGGCGCCATAGAGGTTGCGTGAGGTGTGCTTGACGCCCACGACCTGCGGCAGCTCGAGCAGCTCGTCGAAGCCGCCCTCCGAGATGTCGCGCCCGGTGAACTGCGGGATGTTGTAGAGCACGAACGGCACATCGACCGCGTCGATCACCCGTCGGAAGTGCCGCACGACGTCAGCGGTCGCGTAGCCGTAGTACAGCGGGGGGATCATCGAGATCGCGCCGACGCCGGAGTCCTTCGCCGCGCTCGCGATGCGGATCGCCTCGCCGGTCGACATCGCGCCGACGTGCGACACGACCGGCACGCGCCCAGCCGCGGCGGTGACCGCGGTCTCGGCGATCGCGATCCGCTCGGCCGCCGACAGCAGCACGCCCTCGCCCGAGGAGCCGCAGACGTAGAGTCCTTCGACGCCGCGGCGGATGTCGCTGTCGAGCATCGCGGCGAGCGCCTCGTGGTCGACGCTCTCGTCGGCGTGCATGGGGGTGACCGCGGCCGTGAACAGACGGTCGCCGAGCAGGTCGGTCACCATGCGGTCCACCCGCCGTCCACGACGAGGTTCGAGCCGGTCACGTAGGTCGACGCCTCCGACGCGAGGAAGAGCAGCGCGCCGTTGAACTCGTCGGCCTCCGCCATGCGCCCGATCGGCATGCGGGCGGTGTAGTTCGCCTGGAACGTGGCGTCCTGCGTGTCACGACGCACGCCCGACGGCGTGAGCGTGTTGACCCGGATGCCGGTGCGCCCCCAGTACGTGGCGCAGTAGCGCGTCAGGTTGTACAGGCCCGACTTCGCCGCCGAGTACGCGACCGGCTTGATGAACGGCACCCCGGTCTGCTCGCCCTTGTAGGCGTAGATGTCCTGGATGGGCGAGAGCATTCCGTAGATCGACCCGACGTTCACGATCGACCCCGACAGCCCGGCCTCGCGCATGCGCCGACCGGTCGCCTGCGTCACCAGGAAGGTGCCGACCAGGTTGGTGTCGACGACCTCGCGGAACACCTCGACCGGGAAGTCCTCGAACGGTCCGGAGACCTCGGGCGGCGCGCTGGGCTGCGTGTCGATGCCGGCGTTGTTGACGACGACGGTCGGTACCCCCCAGGTCGCGACGATCCGGTCGAGACCGGCCTCGACGCTGGCCTTGTCGGTGATGTCCATGGTCACGGCGAGCAGCGTGCCGTCGTCGTCGAGGCCGAGCCGGGCGGCCGGATCCTCGACGGCGTTGCGCGAGGTCACGGCGACCCGAGCCCCGCGGGCATGGAGGGCTTTGACGAACTCCGCCCCGATCTGGCCGAAGCCGCCGGTGACGAGCACCACCTTCCCGGCGACCGAGAACAGCGGATCGAATCCTTCAGACATATGTCGATACTCCAGATTGCAGGGCGCTCAGCCCTTGACGGATCCTGCGGTGAGCCCGGACACGATGCCCCGCTGCGCCCACAGGAAGAAGATGATCGCGGGCAGCGCGAACAGCAGCGCGCAGAACATCACGACGTTCATGGGGGTGTAGAACTGCCCGAGGAACGACGACAGCCCCACGGATGCCGGCCACAGCTCCGACGACGAGATGAACGTGTTCGCGAACATGAACTCGTTCCAGCCGTCGAAGAACGCGATCACGGCGGCGGCGGCGATGCTCGGCATGATCAGCGGCAGCACGATGGTCGTGAGGATGCGCAGGCGCGAGCATCCGTCGATGCGCGCGGACTCCTCGATCTCATAGGGGATCTTGTCGATCCCGCTCTTGATGATG
The DNA here is from genome assembly GCF_057215335.1 of Microbacterium sp. PI-SA-G. Taxonomy (NCBI): domain Bacteria; kingdom Bacillati; phylum Actinomycetota; class Actinomycetes; order Micrococcales; family Microbacteriaceae; genus Microbacterium; species Microbacterium sp. PI-SA-G. Next base: position 2,639,491 of record NZ_CM170103.1, on the reverse strand, counting down.
AACATCGCGACCGGCATCACGAACGCGGTGTCGGCGAGCACGAGACCCCAGTGGCTGTTCAGCAGTCCCGCCCCGGCGAAGATCGCATAGAGCGGCACGATGATGAGCGCCTCGGGCAGCATCTGCGTGCTGAAGAACAGGAACCCGGCGATCCCGCGACCGTGGAAGCGATAGCGGCTGAGCGCGTAGGCGGCCATGGTCGCGAGCACCAGGCTGAGGATCGTCGTTCCCGCCGCGATCACGAACGAGTTGCCGAGCCAGCGGAAGATCGGGATGTCGGCGAGGAAGCCGCCCCACTGGCCGATGTTCTGGACCTCGGGGACCAACGGCTGACCGTCGCGGTACAGCGAGGTCTCCGTGCCGAGCGAGGTGCCCAGCATCCAGTACACGGGGAAGCCGGCGAAGACCACGAGCAGGGTGATCAGCACCGCCTTGCCCAGGCTGCCGAACCGGGCTCCGACGCCGCGTCGGCGCGGGAGGTCGGTGGGGATGCGCATGGTGGTCATCGCTGGCTCTCCTGACGTTCCTGGATCTGCTCGACGATGAAGTACACGACGGTGACCAGCAGCGACAGCACGAGCCCGAGGGCGCCGATGGCGGCGGCTCGACCGAGGTTCTGGTCCTGGAAGGCGGTGCGGTAGACGTTCACGACGAGCGTGTTGGTGACGTCGAGCGGACCGCCGCCGGTGATGAGGAAGATGATCTCGAACCGTCGGATCGACCAGATCGTCATCAGCAGCGTGATCACCCGGAGGGTCGGCATGAGGTGCGGCAGGGTGACCGCCCGGAACGACTGGAACCGCGTCGCGCCGTCGACCCAGGTCGCCTCGCGCAGCTCCTGCGGCACGCTCTGCAGAGCGCTCAGCATGACGAGCATCACCAGCGGGGTGAGCTTCCACACCGTGGCGAGCGTCACGGCGAAGAGTCCGTACTGCGGATCGACGAGCCAGCCGTGCTGCCCCATCCCGAGCGCCGAGGTGGTGCGGTTGAGGATGCCCTGCTCGTTGTTGTAGATCCACACGAAGATGAGGGCCGCGGCGACCGTCGGAACGGCCCACGGAATCGTGGCGATCGCGCGGACGATGCCGCGACCCTTGAACGACGTGTTGAGCAGCAGGGCCCCGGCCGTGCCGATTCCCACCGAGAAGATCACCGTGAACAGCGTGTACAGCAGGGTCGTGACGACCGACGACCAGAACCGGTCGCTGCTCAGCAGATACTCGTAGTTCTCGACGCCGACGCCGCGTCCGCCCGAGGGATTCACGAGCTTGGTGGCCGTGAACGACAGCATCACGCCGCGGATCAGCGGGAAGACCGTGAAGACCGCGAGGTAGATCACCGCCGGGAACAGGAAGAGGTAGGCGCCGTTGCGTTCGATGAAGCGTCCGACTGCCCCGCTCCCGCGCGGCCGCCGGGGCGGACTCGCGCGGGGCACGGTGCGGTGCGCCTCGAGGGTGGGGGTGGCCATGGCCGGGGTCCTTTCGGGAGGGCTCTCAGCCGAGTTCGGCTTCGAGCGCCGTCTGCACGTCGGCGAGCTTGGTCTTCACGTCGCCGCCGTTGACCCGCAGGTCCTCGACCGCGGTGAGCACCTCACGCCAGACGAGCTTGCTCTCGGTCTCGAAGCCCTCGACCAGCGTCGACTTCGAGGTCTTCGCCGCCTCGAGGAACTGCGTCGCCCACGGGTTGGCGGCGAGGAACTCGGCGTCGGGCTCGACGTCGGTCGCCATGGCCGAGGCACCGAGACCGGCGCGGATCGCGGTCTGACCCTCTTCGCTCAGCACCCAGCGCACGAAGTCCTTCGCGGCCTCCTTGTTGTCGCTGTTCGCGTTGACGGCGATGATCAGCTGCGAGTTCGAGCCCGCGTTCGCCATCGGCAGCGGGGCTGCGCCGAGGTTCTCACCGGTGACCACGTTGTCGGGGTTGCTGGTGATGGTCGTCGCGACGCCGGAGTTCTCGAACAGCATCCCGACCTGGCCCTGGCCGAACTTGGCACGGAAGGTCGAGGCGTCATCACCGATCGGGGCGACGCCCGACGCGAAGGTCTCGAGGAACGACTCGACCGCCTCGACGTTCTCGGCCTTGTCGATCGTGAGCTTCTCGCCGTCGCTGAGCTCGCCGCCGAATCCGTAGATCCAGTTGGCCATCTCGAGCGTCCAGCCGTCGATCTCGGCGGTCTGGTGGCGGCCCGCCCACCCGGCGATGCCGAGCTCGGTGTTGATGGTCTCAGCGGTGGTGAGGAACTCCTCGAACGTGGTCGGGGCCTCGAGTCCGAGTTGGGCGAACACGTCCTTGTTGTAGATCACCGTGTTGTAGGTGGGGCGCTCCCAGTTGAAGCCGTACTGGCCGTCCTGGAAGAAGCCCGCCTCGTTGGTGGCGTTCAGGTCGTCGCCGAACTCGTCGGCAATGTCGTCGAGAGGCTCGAGCACGCCGGCATCCACCAGCGAGGCGAACTGGCTGTCCTGCAAGACCATCACGTCGGGTCCGCCGCCGGCGCCGAGCTCGGTGCTGAGCTTGTCGGCGTAGTTGGCGAACGGGATCTCGACCTTGGCCAGCTCGATGTTGTCGTCGGGTCCGGTGTATCCCTTGACGGCGTCCCAGATGATGGGGCCCTTGCCGTCTTCCAGGAACTGCCAGTTGGAGAACGTGAGCTCTCCTCCGGCGGCTTCTCCGCCGTCACCGGAGTCGCTTCCGCCGGCGCAACCGGCGAGGGCGAGGGCGGCGACGGCGGCGATGCCGGTGATCCGCAGCGCACGGGCGCGGCGGGACGGGTGTGCGTGGTTCGACTTCACTGTTCACTCCTTTGGGCAGCAAGTACTTTGCGACGATGCATGCGATCTCTCGCTCGGGTGCGTGAAATCGATTTCGCTACCGTATCCCGCCTGTTTGAACGGTGTCAAGGAAAAATGGTTACGTAACTATTTCATTCGTGAAACCGCAGAAACGACGAATGCCGCGACCCCCGAAGGGGCCGCGGCATTCGCGTTCTGCGTACTCGTCTCTCAGCGGTGCGCGGCGACCACCTGCGCCACGGCGGCGCGCTCGTCGTCGGTCGGCTCGGCGATCGCCATGCGGCAGTGCGTGTCGACCACGTCGAGCACGCGGTAGGCCTCCTTCATGCGGGCCATGTCGCCGCCGATCAGCGACACCACGTCGTCGACGGCTGTCTGCGCGGCGGCGATGGCTGCGGCATCGCCCGAGCGGCCGGCGTCGGCCAGCGCGCGAAAGGGCTTCGGCGTGACCGACGAGACGCCCGAGACGACGCCCTGGGCGCCCGCGTCGACCGCGGCGATCAGATCGCGGTCGGCACCGGTGTACAGCTCGAAGTCGGCGGGCACGGCGGCGCGGTACGCGGCGATCTCGTCGAGCGACAGCTCGCTCACCTTCGCACCGACGACGTTCGGCAGACCCGCCAGACGCACGAGCAGTTCGGGCGAGACGGTGTTGCCGCTGCGTGCCGGGTAGATGTAGACGTAGAGGCGCCCGTCGCCCACGGCATCCGACACCGCCTGGTAGTACCCGAAGATCGACTCCTCGGTCGACTTCAGGTAGTACGGAGTGAGGGCGGCGAACTCGGTCGCTCCGAGACCCTTCGCGATCTCGACGAGGCGAACGGCCTCGAAGGTGCTCGGCTGACCGACATGCACGATCACCCGCATGCGATCGGCGAGCTCGGCGACCGCGGCGCCGACCAGGTCGGTGAACTCCGCCACGTCGACCGCGGGGAACTCCCCCGTGGTGCCGAGGATGAAGGCGCCCTCGTTGCCCGATTCTCCGACGAAACGGAAGATCGCCCGCGAGCCCTCGAGGTCGAGGCTCCCGTCGCGATGGAACGCGGTGGGGACGGCGGTCAGGATGTCGTAACGGGTCACTTCTTGTTCTCCTTGGAGTTCTTCTTGGGCTTGCCGGTCTTGGGCGCAGCAACGTTTCGCACCGTCGAGGTCAGCAGGTCGGGCTGAGCGGCGAGCTCGTCGTGCGCCTTCTCGATCTGCGCGACGGTGTCGTCGGCGAGGATCGAGTCGGCGAGCGAGGCGCGCTTGTCGCGGGGCTTGCGGGCGGCCCGGATCGCCGGCATCACGATCGACAGGACGGCCAGCGCGAGCAGCACGATCGCGATCGGGCTGACGACCTCGAAGAACGGGCGCGTGGGGAGGATCGCCAGCGTGCGGGCGAGGTTCTCCTCGGCGAGAGGTCCGAGCAGCAGTCCCAGCACGATCGGACCGGCCGGCACCTGTAGGCGCTTGAGCAGCACGCCGACGACGCCGAACACGAGCATCGTGAGCACGGTCGACAGGCTGTTCGAGGTGGCGTAGGTGCCGATGATGCAGAAGATCAGGATGCCGCTCCACAGGTACGGCTGCGGCACGTCGAGCAGCTTCACCATGCCCTTCATGCGCACGAGGCTCAGGGCGAGCGACAGGAGGGTCGCGATGAGCATGATGCCCACGATCGACACGACGAGGTCGGGCCGGTTGGTGAACAGCGTCGGGCCGGGGGTGATTCCCCAGATGATCATCGAGCCGATCATCACCGCCATGACCGAGTCGCCGGGGATGCCGAGCGCCATCGTGGTGGTGAGGGATCCGCCGAGCGTGGCGCTGGAGGCGGTGTCGGATGCCGCGACGCCCTCGATCGAGCCCTTGCCGAACATCTCGGGGTGCTTCGACGCCTTGCGTGCGCGCTCCCATCCGATGAGTCCGGCGATGTCGCCGCCGGCCGCGGGGATGAGTCCCACGCCGAGTCCGACCGCTCCGCCGACCGCGGTCGCACGGCCGCTCTGCTTGAGCTCGGCGCGGTTCGGCCACCAGCGGCCGAGGCTCGAGATGGGGCGCACGTTCGACTTGCGGTACGTCAGCAGCTGGTCGAAGAGTTCGGCGATGCCGAACAGCCCGATGATCACGGCGATGAAGTTCACGCCTTCGACGAGCTCGAGCACCCCGAACGTGAAGCGCTGGTCGGCAGTGGCGGCGTAGGTGCCGACGGTGCCGAGCATCAGACCGAAGAGTCCGGCCAGGATGCCCTTGAGCATCGACTTCGACGAGATGCCGATCATGATCGAGATGCCGAAGATCACGAGCGCGAACAGCTCGGGCGATTTGAAGTAGTCGCGGGCGAAGCTGGCGATCGGCACGGCGGCGACCGCGAACAGCACGAGGGACGCCAGGATGCCGACGGCCGACACGATCGCCGAGATCGTCAGCGCGAGCCCGGCGCGCCCCTGTTTGGCCATCGGATACCCGTCGAGGGTGGTGGCGATGGAGGCGGGGGTTCCCGGGGTGTTGATCAGGATCGACGGCACCCGGTCGCCGAAGTTCGCCGCGACGTAGATGGTCAGCAGCACCGCGAGACCCTGCACGGGTTCGAGGGTGAGCGTGAAGCCTGCGGCGAGCGCGACGGCCATGGTCGCGGTGATGCCGGGGAAGGCGCCGACCATGAAGCCGAGCAGCAGCCCGACGAGCATATACAGCAGGATCGAGATGTCGAGGAGCGAGTTCAGCCCCTCCATGAGTGCGTTCACAGCGGAATCCTCAGGAGCATGCCGAACACGACGTAGATGAACGCGGTCAGGGCGACGGTGTAGATGATCAGGCTCAGCCAGCGGCGGTGGCCGTAGAGGAGCATGAGGGCGGCCATGAGCACGGCGGCGGCGACGGGGAAGACCTCGATGCGGTAGCCGAACAGGATGACGGTGCTCAGCGACCACACCGCGACGAAGGCGATGGTGATCACGAGCGTGGCGACCACGCGGAAGACGCCGCCGGACTGGATGCGGTCGAGGTCCTCACGGCCCGGGGCGGGACGGGTGACGGCGCGGGCGAGGAGGATGAGGGCGATGACGACGGCGGTGACGCCGATCACCATCGGCCAGAAGCGGGCGTCGATCTGGCCGGGGGCCGCCTCGCGGCGCAGCGGGATCTGGGTGGTGAGGAAGACGTAGCCGGCCGAGAAGGCCAGCGCGACGGCGCCGAAGGCGATCTCGATCGCCTTCGAGGCGGGGGCGCCCTGATGCTCGTCCTGCTCCGCGATGTCGGGGTTCGACATAATGCTCCTTCCGTGGTCTGAGAGGTGGGCGGAAAGCGCTGCGGGGCCGGTGATGAGCCCGGCCCCGCAGCGTTGTCGACCGGGTCTCAGCCCAGGAGGTCCTGGAACAGCGCGAACTGCTCGTCGACGAAGGTGGTCCACTCGGCGGAGTCGCGGTAGACGACCAGGTTGCCCGCGTCTGCCTGGAACTGCTGGTAGGTGTCGGACTCGACGGCTTCCTTGACAGCGGCCTCGAGCTCGCTCTTCACGTCGTCGGGCAGACCCTTCGGGGCGTAGATGCCGCCCCAGCCGCCGAAGACCACGTCTTCACCGATGGCCTCTTCGACGGTCTCGACATCTTCGGCGTCGGGGTGACGCTCGTCGTTCATGACCGCGAGGATGCGCACGGCCTCGCCCTGCGCGAGTGCCTCACCCAGGCCCGAGACGGCGGCGACGGTCTCGCCGGATGCGGCGGCCGCGACGGCGGTCGCACCACCGTCGTAGGGAACCGGGGTGAAGGTCGCGTCGGTGGCGGTGCCGAGGCCGATGGTCGCGGCCTCCCAGATCGAGCCCGCACCGGAGTTGGCGACCGTGACGGCGCCGCTCCCGGCCTGGGCGACGAGGTCTTCGAGGGTCTCGATGCCGCTGTTCGCGCCCACGGTGATGACACCGGGGGCGAGCATGATCTGACCGAGGAGGTCGAAGTCCTCGGGCATGACGTTCGCGCCCTGGGTGGTGTTCAGCATGGCGATCTCGACCGGAGCGAAGCCGATCACGTAGCCGTCGGGGTCCTGCGAGCCGACGTACTCCATCGCGAGCGCGCCGGCGGCACCCGGCATGTTCTCGGGGATGATGCTGACGCCGAGGATCTTCTCGAGCTCGGTCGCGAGGGCGCGCGACGACAGGTCGGAGCCGCCGCCGGGGTTGGCCTGGATGATCAGTCGGATGTCGTTCTCGGGGAACGTCGACTCTGCCTCCGGGCTCTCGTCGACCTTCGTGCAGGCGGACAGGACGAGTGCGGTGGCGGCGAGGGCGGCGATCGCTGCGGCCGCCCGGGTGATGCGCTTGCGGGGCATCTTTGCTCCTCTACGTGGGTCGACCGTGTTGTCGACGCCCTGAGGCTACCAGTGTTGACTGTTAACAGTCAACACTGGTAGTGCTCTCGGCGTTCCCGTCCTCGCGGCCCGCCCCGTGACAGGATGGGATCGACCCTGGAGGGCGGCAGATGTTCGACGAGCGAAGACGACAGGAAGCGCTCGAGGAACTGGGGATCCTCGACACACCGCGCGATGAGCGCATTGATCGAGTGGCACGACTGGCCAAAGAGATGTTCGGCGTGCCCATGGTGAGCGTCTCGCTCCTCGATCGCGACCGGCAGTGGCGCAAGACCGAGATCGGACTCGGCGGTTCCGAGGCACCCCGGCAGGATTCCTTCTGCGACTACACGGTGAGTCAGGACCGCACGGTCATCATCGAGGATGCCAGCACGACGGACCTGTTCGCCGACAACCCGTTCGTGATCGGCGACCCGCATCTGCGCTTCTACGCGGGCCACCCCCTGCACGCGCCCGGGGGCGAGCCGATCGGCACCCTCTGCGTGCTCGACACCGAGCCGCACACGCTGTCGGAGGCGCAGCGCGGGCTGCTGCGCGACCTGGCCTTCTGGGTGCAGACCGAGCTGGCCAACGATGCCGAGCTCGATCACGCCGCCGTGATCCAGAGCGCACTGCGCCCGCACGCGCATCCCGTCGTCCCCGGCTACACGATCGCGGGCGGCGCCGTCTCGCGCGGTCGCCTCGCGGGCGACTTCTACGACCTCGGACTGCACCGCGGCGCCCTGCGCATCACCCTCGCCGACGCGATGGGCAAGGGCACGGGTCCGGCACTGATCGCCGCCAGCGTGCGGGCCTCGCTGCGCACGGCCCCCGACCGCTCCCTGCAGGAGGCGATCGCCGACGCGGACCGCCTGCTCGAGGAGGACCTGGCCGACACGGCGATGTTCGTGACCGCCGTGCACGCCGAGCTGCAGCCCGACACGGGCGAGCTCGAGGTGATCGACGCCGGACACAGCCTGGCGTTCATCCTGCGTGCCGACGGGTCGTGGGAGCACCTGCGCTCGACGAGCCTGCCGCTGGGCATGGGCATGGGCCTGCAGCCGCCTGAGATCCGCGAGCCGCGCTTCAGCCGCCTCGAACCGGGCGACGCGTTCGTCTGCTGCAGCGACGGCCTGCTCGATGTGCTCGACGCGGACGACCCGTTCGCGCACGTCTACCGGGTGCTGACCGCGCTCGGCCCCGACGGCGCCATCCGCGAGGCGCTGCGCCTGGCCGACGACGACCGCGCCACCGACGACATCACCGTGGTCGTGGTCCGGAGGGACCGATGACCGCGCGGTTTGCGACGATCCGCGTCCTCGCCCTCCTCTCGGTCCTGCTCGGTGTGAACTACGTCACCTGGCGCTGGCTCGAATCGGTGAACTGGTCGGCGTGGTGGATCGCGGTGCCGCTCGTGATCGCCGAGACGTACAGCCTGATCGACACCATCCTGTTCTGCTCGACGATGTGGCGCGCCAAGGAGCGCCCTGCTCCCGTGTCGCCACCGCAGGGAACCGTCGACGTGTTCATCACGACCTACGACGAGCCGATCGAGCTGGTGATGACAACCGCACGCGCCGCGGCGCGGATCGCCTACCCGCACACCACCTGGGTGCTCGACGACGGGTCGCGGCCCGAACTCGAGGCCGCCGCGCGCGAGGCCGGCGTCGGCTACCTCACCCGCTCGGACGACTGGACGGGCAAGCCGCGGCACGCGAAGGCGGGCAACCTCAACAGCGCGCTGTTCGAGACCGACGGCGAGTTCCTGCTGATCCTCGACGCCGATCAGATCCCCGACCCGCTGATCCTGCACCGCACGCTGGGCTACTTCGCCGACGACCCCCAGGTGTCGGTCGTGCAGACGCCGCAGTGGTTCGTGAACGTCGACGAGGCCGATCCGCTCGGCAGCCAGGCCCCGCTCTTCTACGGTCCGATCCAGCAGGGGAAGGACGGCTGGAACGCGGCCTTCTTCTGCGGATCGAACGCGGTGCTGCGCCGCGAGGCGCTGATGCAGCTGGGCATCATCGGCTACGTGCGCGAGGTCACCGACTCGGCAGCACGCGCCCTGCGCACCTCGGAGCTGATGATCGCGAAGGAGATCCGCTCCGCCGCCGACCCGAACCTCGCGCGCGAGCTCGGCGCCCTGCAGATCTCGATCCGCCAGGGCGCCCGCGAGCTCGCCGCGGGAGCACGGGTGTCGGACGTCGCCGACCGCGTGCGGCAGTCCGTCGATCAGGCGTCGCGGATCCTCCTCGCTCAGGACCTCGCCGGAATCCGCGCCGACCTCGAAGAGCTGGGCGCGCTGCCGATCGCACACGACGCCGAGCTCGACGCGGTGGTCGTCGACGAGGAGGGACTCGCTGCTCTCGCAGCATCCGACCTCTCGCCCATCACCGCACTCGATGCGGTGCGCGCGCTGCTCGACGCCCTGCGGCTCGACCGCGGTGGCGAGGCGCAGCCGATCCTGCCCCTGGCCACCATCTCGGTCACAGAGGACATGGCGACCGCGATGCAGCTGCACGCGCTCGGCTGGCGCAGCGTCTACCACCACGAGATCCTCGCGCAGGGCCTCGCGCCAGAAGACCTGCGCACCATGCTCACCCAGCGCCTGCGCTGGGCGCAGGGCACCCTGCAGGTCATGCTGCGCGACAACCCGCTCCTCAAGCGCGGGCTGTCGTTCGGGCAGCGGCTGATGTACTTCGCCACGATGTGGAGCTACCTGTCGGGGTTCGCCGCGATCGTGTATCTGACCGCGCCGGTGGTCTATCTCGTCTTCGGCGTGCTGCCGGTGACGGCGTGGTCGGTCGACTTCTTCGTGCGATTCCTGCCGTATTTCGTGGTGAATCAGCTGCTCTTCCTCGTCGTCGCGAAGGGCATGCGCACCTGGCGTGGGCAGCAGTATTCGCTCGCGCTGTTCCCGGTGTGGATCCGCGCCTGCACCACGGCGTTCGCGAACGTGGTCTTCCGGCGTCCGCTCTCGTTCGCCGTCACGCGAAAGGACGGCCGCGACCCGCGCGGAGTGCCGTGGGGTCAGATCTGGCCGCAGCTCACCGCGATCGTCATGCTCAGCATCGCGCTCGTGATCGGCATCGTCCGCGTCTTCCTCGGCACCGCCGACGGCACCGGCACGCTGGTGAACACGGCGTGGGTCGTCTACGACCTCGTCGTGCTCAGCGTCATCATCCAGGCCGCGCGGTACCGCGGTCCTGCAGCTCACATCCTCGAGAAGGAGACCCATGGATCTGAACACTGACACGCGCGACGGCTTCGCCGTGATCGCACTGGGCGGGCGACTGACCGCCACGGGAGCGCCGCTGCTGCGCAACGCGGTGAGCGACCTGATCGCCGCCGGGCACAGCCGTATCGTGATCGACATGGGTGCCGTGCAGTTCGTCGACTCGTCGGGTCTGGGCGCTCTCGTCGGAGGGCTCAAGAGCGCCCGGGTGGCGGGTGGGGACCTGCGCATCGCGGCCGTGCCCGATGTCGTGCGCACCGTGCTGAATCTGACGAACCTGGACCGGGTTCTGCGGGACTACCCCACGCCGGAATCGGCGTTCGATGGTCACTGACTCCCGCACCGTCCACATCGACGGGCCCGCCGGGCTCGCCCTGGTCGACCGCGTGCTCGACGCGCTTGACGCTCTGTGGGCGCAGACCCCCGACGTGCCGGAGGACGACCGCTCGCTGTTCACGCTCGCGGTGAGCGAGGTGACCACCAACATGGTGCAGCATGGCGTCACGACCACGCCGGTGACGCTCGCCGTCGACATCGTCGCCTCGTCGGACGAGCTGCGCGCCACGCTGGTCGACACCGCGCCCCCCGCCTCGATCGACTGGCACGGCGTCTCGATGCCGGATGCCGAGAGCGAGAGCGGTCGTGGGCTGGCGCTCGCGCAGGCGGTGCTGGACGAGTTCCGCCACACCTACGACGACAGCGGCAACACGTGGGTGCTGCGGCGCCGGCTCGGCATCACTCGCTGAATTACGACTCGCTGATCTCGCTCAGCATGCGGTCGCGCGCGCCGTCGAGGTGCGCGGTGAGCACGGCGGCCGCCTCGGCCGGATCGCCCCCGCGCATGACCTGCATGAGGCGTGCGTGGTCGGATGCCGACTCGTGCAGGTCCTCGTCGTGGTTGATGGTGACGTCGAGCAGAGCGGTGAAGGTCGGCAGGTACTGATTCCAGGCGCCTTCGAGCCGTGCGTGGTCGGCGAGGGCGTAGATCTGCGAGTGGAAGTCGAGGTCGGCGGTCACGAACGCAGCGTGGTCGCCGTCGTCGGCCGCGCGCGCCATCCGCTCCACCGCTTCGGACATGGGGATCCAGCGCGCGTCGTCAGAGACCCGCATGGCGCGGGAGAGCGCGAGCTGCTCCAGTGCTCCGCGCAGACTGTAGAGCTGCTCCACGTCGTCGGGCGCGAGGCCCACGATGTACACGCCCCGCGGACGCTGCACCTCGACGAGCTTCTCGAAGCTCAGCTGCGTGAGGGCGTCGCGGATCGGGCCGCGGCTGACGGCGAACTCCTCGGCGAGCGCCTCTTCGGTGATGCGGGCGCCCGGGGCGAGGTCTCCTCGCACGATGCGCTGCCGCAGCAGACGGGCCACTTGGGCGCCGAGGGACTCTCCACGCTTCACACTCTGCGTCACGGTGACCTCCTGTTAACAGTTGACAGGATACACACCGGGTCGTCAGTTGCCGCGCGGGTTCCAAAGCATGAGCTCGGTGGAGCGGCGCAGACGGCGGCCGCTCGGCACGGGCACGACGCCCGCGGATCCGGCCGCGAACACCCGCACGCCGGGGCGGTTCTCACGCTCGGCGCGGACGGCGGCTTCGAGCTCGGCGACGCGGCGGCGCAGCATCCGGTTCTCGTCTTCGAGGTCGAGCAGCTTCGCGATCGCGGGCAGGCTCACCCCCTGCGCAGAGAGCTGGGCGACCTCGCGGAGCTGCTCGATGTTGCGGGGCGAATAGCGGCGCGAGCCACCGGTGGTGCGCCCGGGCACGACGAGGCCGATGCGGTCGTACTGACGCAGGGTCTGCGGATGCATGCCTGCGAGCTCGGCGGCCGCGGCGATCGCGAACACCGGGGTGTCGGCATCCAGTCGGCGTTCAACCATGACTGGTCACCTCCTCCCCCGGTGTCGCGGTGATCGACGCGTGCATGATCAGCGACGTGCTTTCGCCATCAGATCGGCGCGCGGGTTCTCGTTCGGCTCGAGCGCCTGGAACTTCTCGAGCGCCTCGCGTGCGGCGTCGTCGAGGTGCGACGGCACGGCCACCTGGAGCTCGGCGAGCAGGTCGCCCGAGCCCTTCGCGGTCGTGACACCGCGTCCCTTGACGCGCAGCACGCGCCCCGACGGAGTGCCGGGGGCGACGCGCAACTTGACGGTGTCGCCGCTGAGCGTGGGGACCTCGATGGTCGCGCCGAGTGTGGCCTCGGTGAAGGTCACGGGGACCGTCACACGCAGGTTGAGCCCGTCGCGGGTGAAGACCGGATGCGGGCGCACCGCGATCTGCACCACGATGTCGCCGCTCTCGCCGCCGTCGGGCGAGGGTCGGCCGCGTCCGCGCAGGCGGATCTTCTGCCCGTCGGCGACCCCGGCCGGGATCTTCACCTTGAACGGCTTGCCGTCTTCGCCCTGCAGCGTGATCGTCTCACCCTGCACCGCGGTGACGAAGTCGAGCGTGGTGCGGGCGGTGACGTCGGACCCGCGCTGCGGACCGCCGAAGCCGCGATAGCCGCCCGACGTCTGCCCGAACCGGCCGGACCCGAAGGATCCGCCCTGGCCCTGGTTGAACATCGCGAAGATGTCCTCGAAGTCGGCGGACTGTCCGCTCCGGCTCTGACCGTAGCGACTGAAGACGTCTTCGAACCCGCCTGCGCCCGAACCGCTCGCCGTGAAGCGCGCGCCCGAACCCATCGCTCGGATCTCGTCGTACTCCTTGCGCTGCTCGGCGTCGTTGAGGACCGAGTAGGCCTCGCTGATCTCCTTGAACGTCGCCTCGGCCGCCGCATCACCCGGATTGGAGTCCGGATGATACTTGCGGGCGAGCTTGCGATACGTCTTCTTCAGATCGGCAGCGCTGACGTCCTTCGAGACCCCGAGGGTCTTGTAGAAGTCCTTGTCGAACCAGTCCTGGCTAGCCACTGATCACCTGCCTACTGGGCCGGGACAGCGACGACGACCTTCGCAGGACGCAGCTCGACATCGCCCAGGCGGTAGCCCACCTCGACGACCTCGAGGATCGTGGCCTTCTCCGCCCCGGGAGTCGGCTGCTGGAAGATCGCCTCGTGGCGCTGCGGATCGAAGTCCTCGCCCGCGGCGCCGTACGAGACGACGCCGAGCCGCTCCACGACCGCCCGCACCTTGTCGGCGATCGCGGCGAAGGGAGTGCCCTCGACGAGGTCGCCGTGCTGAGCGGCGCGGTCGAGATCGTCGAGCACGGGGACGAGGCCCTTGGCGGCCTCGCCCTTCGCGCGCTCGATCTCGACCTGGCGCTGGTCTTCGGTGCGGCGGCGGTAGTTCGCGTACTCCGCCTGCAGGCGCTTGAGGTCGTTCAGCAGCGTCGACTCGAGGTCGGCGAGCACGGCGTCCTCTGCCGCGGCCTCACCGGTCTGCGTCGCGCCGAGGATGTCGTCGACCGTGAGGTCGTCGGCAGCTGCATCGACGGGGGTCTCGTCCGAGCCCTCCGCGGCTGCAGCCTCGGAGGAGTCGGGGTTGCCGAGATCCGGCTGGGGGCCGGACGCGTTCACGTCCGACCCCTCTTCCGGAACTCCGGCTGCGCCCTGCGTGTTCTCAGGGGTGTCGTCGAAGTTCTTGTCCGTCATGGCTACTTCTTCTCGTCCTCGTCGTCGACGACCTCGGCATCGATGACATCCTCGTCGGAGGAGGTCTCGTCAGCCGTGGGCGCCTCGCCGTCAGCCGGAGCCGCCGATGCGGCATCTGCCTGCGACTGCGCGTAGATGGCCTCGCCGAGCTTGCCCTGCGACTCGCTCAGCTTCTCGAACGCGGTCTTGACCGCCTCGTCGTCGTCTCCGGCGAGCGCCGTCTTGAGCGCGTCGACGTCGGCCTGGACCGACTCCTTGACGTCGGCGGGGAGCTTGTCGTCGTTGTCCTTGATCAGCTTGTCGATCGAGTACGCGAGCGTCTCGGCCTGGTTGTGGACCTCGGCGGCCTCGCGGCGCTTCTTGTCTTCAGCCGCGTTCTCCTCGGCCTCGCGCACCATGCGCTCGATGTCGTCCTTCGAGAGCGACGAGCCGCCGGTGATCGTCATCGACTGCTCCTTGCCCGTGCCCTTGTCCTTGGCGGACACGTGCACGATGCCGTTGGCGTCGATGTCGAAGGTGACCTCGACCTGCGGGATGCCACGGGGCGCCGGCGCGATGCCGGTGAGCTCGAACGTTCCGAGCGGCTTGTTGTCGCGGGTGAACTCGCGCTCGCCCTGGAAGACCTGGATCGCGACGGACGGCTGGTTGTCGTCGGCCGTGGTGAAGGTCTCGCTGCGCTTGGTCGGGATCGCGGTGTTGCGGTCGATGAGCTTGGTCATCATTCCGCCCTTGGTCTCGATGCCGAGGCTCAGCGGGGTGACGTCGATGAGCAGGACGTCCTTGCGCTCGCCCTTCAGCACGCCGGCCTGGAGCGCGGCGCCGACAGCGACGACCTCATCCGGGTTGACGCCCTTGTTGGCCTCCTTGCCGGTCTCGCGCTTGACGAGCTCGGCGACGGCGGGCATACGGGTCGATCCGCCGACCAGCACGATGTGGTCGATCTCGGACACCTTGATGCCGGCTTCGCGGATGACGTCCTCGAACGGCTTCTTGGTGCGGTCGAGGAGGTCCTTGGTGAGGTCCTCGAACTTGGCGCGGGTGATGGTCTCGCTGAGCGAGACGGGGCCCGAGTCGGTGAGCGACAGGTACGGCAGGTTGATGCTCGTGCTCGTGGACGAGGAGAGTTCCTTCTTCGCCTGCTCCGCGGCCTCCTTGAGACGCTGGAGGGCGATCTTGTCACCCGAGACGTCGACACCGGTCGTGGACTTGAACTGCGAGATCAGGTAGTCGACGAGGCGCTGGTCCCAGTCGTCGCCGCCGAGGCGGTTGTCACCGGCGGTGGAGCGCACCTGGATCGTCGAGAAGTCGTCGTCCTTGCCCACCTCGAGCAGCGAGACGTCGAACGTTCCGCCACCCAGGTCGAAGACCAGGATGAGCTCGTCTTCCTTGCCCTTGTCGAGGCCGTAGGCGAGAGCGGCGGCCGTGGGCTCGTTGATGATGCGGAGCACGTTGAGGCCCGAGATCTCGCCGGCCTCCTTGGTGGCCTGACGCTCGGCGTCGTTGAAGTACGCGGGGACGGTGATGACCGCATCGGTCACGGTGTCGCCCAGGTAGGACTCGGCGTCGCGCTTGAGCTTCATGAGGATGCGCGCGGAGATCTCCTGCGGCGTCCACTTCTTGCCGTCGACGTCGAACGACCAGGTCGTGCCGACGTGGCGCTTGACCGACGCGATGGTGCGGTCGACGTTGGTGACGGCCTGGCGCTTGGCGGTCTCGCCGACCAGCACCTCGCCGTCCTTGGTGAATGCGACCACCGACGGGGTGGTGCGGAAGCCCTCGGCATTGGCGATGACCTTCGGCTCGCCACCCTCGAGGACGCTGACGACGGAGTTCGTCGTACCGAGGTCGATTCCAACAGCACGTGCCATGTGATTTCTCCTTTGTTGACGGAAGATGAGCGGATTCGGAAATCTGCGGCGATCAGGAAAACCTGAGTCGCGATGACTCAAGTGTACGTCGAGGGTGCGCTGGAGTCAAAGTGAACTTGATATGAATCGGCTCAACTTCGCGTCAGGGCGCGCCGGGAGGGTCGCCCCGTGGACTGTCAGAACGGAGGTCGAGCGCCGTCTCGGGTGAAAGTGTCTTCGGTGAAGGTGACCGTGTTCGGCGGCGGTGGGCGGTCGATGTACGTGCGACCGGTGGGACTGGTCCAGGCGAACAGTCCTCCGGGGCGTTGCTCGACCTGCCAGGGAGAGTGGTGCTTGAGCGTGTGATGTCGTCGACAGAGATGACCGAGGTTCTCGTGCGCGGTCGCGCCGCCGAGTGCCGCGTCACGGGTGTGATCAATATCGGAATCGTTGGCGAGGTGGCCGCAGGTCGGGAATCGACAGCGTTGATCACGCGCGCGCAGGAGCCGCTTGAGGTCGGCGCCCGGGCGGTAGCGGTCGACGGCGAGCAACGCGCCGCTGACCGGGTGAGTGAAGAGGCGATCCCAGCCGGAGGCAGCACCCGCGAGCTGCCGCGCCGTGTGCGGATCGATCGCGACACTGCCGTCGAGCTCGGCCGGAGCCGTGTCGCGACCCCGGAGGGTGGTCGCGGGGACGGTGATCGACACGGTTCCCACGATGCGTCCGAGGAGCGCGTCGGGTGTGTCGTGCGCGAGCGGCGTTCCGGCGAGAAGCAGCTCGAGCGCCAGGTCGGTTCGCAACTGGTCACGCGTGCGTGCATCCGCATCGGCACACGCACCCGCACCATCCGCCGCGTCGTGCGTGGCCGCCGACCGCCGCTGCTCCTCGACTGCCGTCGCCATGCGGGTGAGCCGATCGAAGACGCCGTGCACGAGTGCGGCGGGGCCGATGAGCCCGAGCTGGGCCATGCCGTCGGCGGTGTCGGTGATCCACACGCGTCGACCGTGACGCGCCTTCTCGTGCCGTTCGTCGATCGAGCGCGGCTGGAAGCGTTCGGCCGTGCGCCGCGCCATCCGCGCCACTCGGTTCGAGGACTCGGTCTGCGCGAATTCGATCATCTGCGACGAGTACTGGTCGCGTGCCCCCGCATCGTCGAGGTGCTCGCCCGCTTCGGCGATGACCCGCGCGTGCGCGGCGCTGAGCCGCCCGGCGCCCTGTGCCGCCCAGACGAGCGGGAACCGCTCGACGCGCCAGACCGCATCGGCCATGCGGCGCTGCACCGTGCGGTCGCTCACCCGCAGTGCCGCGCCCATCTCGGCCGCCACCGTGCGCAGCGTCAGATCGCCGTGGTCGGGGTGCTCGGCCTGTTCGGCGACCTGCAGTGCCAATCGTGATCCCGTGGCGAGGATGCCGTCGCGCACGGCCTGCATGCTGCTGATCGTGCGCTCGACCTCGACGAGCATCTCGGTGAGCGCGTCCAACGCCCCCACCTGCTCAATTGTCGCGTCCACCAGCGCCGTCATACCTCGAGTAGATCAGGGACCACCGACATTCCAACCCCAGATCAGACCACGAAAAGGAGGGGCATCCGATATACCGATATGTGATCAGCAGCCCCGCAGATCGTGCACCGTGATGCGGCGGTGACAGATCTGCAGATCGGGCTGAGCCGGGTACCCGCCGGTCTTCCACGACGCGCGGTAGATGCCGGTCTGGAAGTACGGCGGCCACTGCTGGTGGTAGTTGTTGACGCCCGAGATGTCGAGCACCGTCGCCCCGCCGTTCGCGACGACCACCCGCCCTGGCGCGGCCTCGGTCGACCACGTGATGTCGATCGTCCAGTCGTGCCAGCTTCCGGTCGTCGCCGGCACCGGCAACACGTGCCGCGTGAGCGTCGTCGTGAGATCGGCCTGCAGTCGGTACACGTGGAACTGCCACGTCGGCGTTGGCGCACCGTTGAGCAGGAGCGCGAGCGGCGGGTTCGTCGCGCGCCCGTCGGGAAGCGTGTAGCCGTGCCACTGCGCGAGGATCGTGCCGTAGCGATACGGCACATAGTCGTCGGGGACGAAGTGCGAGACCCCGTAGCGATACCGCCCGAAGTCGAACTGCCGGCGGGCGACCTCACTGCGATATGAGGTCTGATCGGCCGGCACCGTGAACCGCATGACCGACTCCCCCGAGCCGGCGGGGTCGGGCACGATCGCGTAGCGCGCGGGAGGGAACAGCGTGCGGTCGCTCCACACGTCGCCCGGGCCGACGGTGGCGCCGCTCCCGTCATAGCGGCGTGCGGTCCATGCGCCGGCGCTGGGGGTGCCGAACCCGTCCTGATGCACCAGAGTGCCGCAGTCGGCAGCCGTCGCGCGCGCCTCGGCGGCCGTCGCCGGATCCGCGCCACCGCGCAGCGGACCGGTCAGCGCCGTCGCGGCTGCCGCGCCGGCGCCGAGGAGAAGGGCCCGGCGACCGAGCACCGGTGAGGTCTGAGAAACATCGTCGTTCGTCATGCCCGACACCGTAGGTTCCCCGGCATCCGGGATCCAAGCGAACTAACAGAAATGAACAATCCTCGCCCTCGCGTGGGCTGGCAGGATTGAGACGAGGCGAGCCTTTCCCGCCTTCCGAGAGGACCCCCGTGACCGATGTGACCGACGCCACCGAGTACGACGTGATCATCATCGGCGGTGGGCCTGCCGGGCTGTCCGCCGCGCTCAACCTCGGTCGGTCGCTCGCCCGGGTGCTCGTGATCGACGCCGACCGCCCGCGCAACGCGGCCACACTCAACTCGCACGGGTTCCTGACGCGCGACGGCATTCCGCCGCACGAGCTGCGCCGACTCGCGCGTGCCGAGCTCGCCGCGTACCCCACGATCGAGCTGCGCTCGCGAGTACGCGTGCTGTCGCTGCGCCGCACCGGCGAGCGCTTCCTCGCCGAGATCGGCCGCCGCGAGCCGTCTGACACGGTGTCGGCCCCGACCGTGCTGCTCGCCACCGGCCTGCGCGAGACTCTCCCCGACGTGCCGAACCTGCGCGGCTTCTACGGCATGAGCCTGTTCAGCTGCGCCGCCTGCGACGCGTGGGAGATGCGGGACCGCCGACTGGCCCTGATCGGAGAATCGGCCGACCTCTCGGATCGGGCCCGGCTCATCGCCCGCTGGACCGAGAACCTGACCATCTTCACCCACGGCTCCGACGCCGTGACCGCCGAGGAAGAGGCCGCACTCGCGGCATCCGGAGTCGCCGTGCAGCGCCAGCCCATCGTCGAGCTCGTCGGCGATCACGGCCGACTCGACGCCGTCCGACTGGCCGACGGCACCACGATCGAGGTCGACGGCGGATTCGTGCGGCCGGAGTGGGAGACGGAGCTCTCGTTCCTCGACGGCATCACGCCCGCCCTCGACGACGCCGGCAACCTGCTCACCGACCGGGGCGGACGCACCGACGTGCCCGGCCTCTATGCCGCCGGCGACGCCGCCACCCCCGGTCCGCAGCAGCTCATCGTCGCCGCCGGAGCGGGTGCACGCGTGGCCGCGGTCATCGTGCACGACCTCGTCGGCATCGCGACGGCGCACTGAAAGGCGCACTGACGACGGCGCACTGAAAGGCGCTGACTCCTTACTTGCCTCCGGGCGGGCCGACCAGCAGCAGGATCACGTAGAGCGCGACGATGCCGACGGCGAGCAGCAGCGCGAGCACCCACGGACGCCGCAGGAACCAGCGCATCAGGCGGTCGTACCAGCGGTGGTCGCGCGGGTCGTCACCCGGCTCGAGTCGCCAGGCGCCGTCGAGCCGGCCGGTGCGCTGCAGCCAGATCTCGGTGGGGATCGTGGCGTAGGGGATCACCGCGCTCACCACGGCGAGCGCGGCCACACCCAGGTGCCAGCGCTGATTGAGGGCGACCAGCACGGCGGTGGCCGCATAGGCGAGGAAGATGAATCCGTGGATGCCGCCGCCGATCGTCACCACGACGCCGGGTGCTCCGACCGCGCGGGCGATGATGGCGGCGATCAGGATGGTCCAGGTGATGGCCTCGGCGATCGCGAGTGCGCGGTACAGACGGGCGGGGGAACGGAACACGGCTCTCCTCGGGTGGGGTCCCTCCAGAGTATCGGCGGCGCGTCATCCGGAATATCGCGACGGGAGCGGACGTTGGCGAAGACATGGTGACGGTGGATGCTGACGCGCTCTCGCAGGTGCTCACCTCCGTCGACCTCGAGGTCGGCATCGCCCGACGCGTCGCTCTCCGCCCCGGCGGGCTGCTGCCGCTGAACCCGGGCGCCGTGACCCTCGTCTACATCGCGGGCGGCAGCGTGCAGGGGCATCCGCCGCTCACCTCGCGCTGCCACCTCGACGTCGACCGCGACTCACAGCACCTCGCGCTGACCGTCGGCTCCGACCGGCTGCTCGCCGGCGACGCGTTCCTCACTTTCGGGGCGTCTCCGGTGGCGTTGCACGCGGATGCCGGCGCCGATCTCGTGGTCGTCGACCTCGTGCTCTCCGACACCGCATCGCGCCTGAGTGCGGTGCTTCCCGACGCGATCACGGTCACCGGCTTCGACGCGCTCGAACCCGCGGCGGCCGCCCTCGCCGGCACCATGGGCATCGCCGATCCGCCTGTCCTGCCCACACGCCAGGGCGACCCCGTGATCTGCCGCATGATGGCGATGACCGTGCTGCTCTCGGTCATCCGCGCCTGGGCCGCGAACGGTTGCGCTCCCGACGGCTGGCCCTCGCGATCGAACGACCCGTTCCTCGACCGCGTCGTCGAAGCCATCCACGAGGCGCCCGGCCGCGAATGGACCGTCGAACGCCTCGCCGGCGTCGGCGCCATGTCGCGATCGACCTTCGCCGAGCGCTTTCGGAGCGCGGTCGGTCGCTCCCCCGCGGACTACGTCACCGAGGTGCGGATCGACGCGGCGAAGCGGATGCTCGACACCGGACGATCGGTGAGCGAGATCTCACGCGAGCTGGGCTACACCTCGGACGAGGGGTTCAGCCGCGCCTTCCGCCGACGCACCGGCATGACCCCCTCCGCCTGGCGCGCATCCCACCGGACGGCGGTTCCGGCGTAACGCCTCCGGCCTAGCGCATCCGGCCTACCGCATCCGGTTCGAGGCCCCGAACAGCCCGGCGCCCACGACGAGCGACACCGCCCCGATCACGTACACCAGCTCGACGCTCAGGGTGTCGACGAGGATGCCGCCGACTCCGGCCGCGAGCGCGATCGCGCCCTGGAATCCGACCACGACCAGGCTTCCGCCGGCTTCGAGGCGATCCGGCATCCGGTGCCCCGCCCAGGTGTTGACCACGATCAGCCACGACGAGAAGAAGAAGCCCCAGACGAACACGATCGCCCCGACGCCGAAGACCGACCCCGAGAACAGGATCATCGCGATCACCGACACCGCGATCACGAGCGGCGCGAAGACCGAGAAGAACGCGAACGTCCGGTCGATCACGAGGCCGATCGTGATGTTGCCGACGAGTCCGCCGAGGCCGAAGAGGGCCAGCAGCACGACGATCGTCGAGGCGTCGACCCCGGGGATGCGCTCGAGCGCGAGGCGCACGTAGGTGTACGCCGAGAAGTGTCCGAGAACCACGAGCATGTGACCGGCCATGCCGAGTCCGATCCCCCGCCGGCGCAGGGTGTCGACCAGCAGACCGATGCTCGAGGCCTGGGCCGCGGGCACCGAGGGCAGCAGCGCGCGCAGGGCGATCGCGAGCAGGGCGGTCACGACGCCGGCGATCGCGAACACCGCACGCCAGTCGACGAGCTCGCTCAGCATGACGCCGAGCGGCACACCCGCCACCGTCGCGAGCGAGACGCCCGCCGAGGTGAACATGACGCCGCGGCCCAGGTGCGCGGGGCCCGCGAGCCGCGCTGCGACCGTGATCGACATGGCCCAGAACGCGCTGATCGCCGCGCCCAGCAGGAACCGCGCCAGCAGGATGATGATCAGGTTCGGCGAGATCGCCACGATGAGGTTCGACACGGCCGCGGCGAGCGCCATCCAGATCAGCAGCGAGCGGCGGTCGAGCCGGGGGAACATCAGCCCGATCGTGGGCGCCACGACGAGCCCCACCAGCGCCGTGACGGTCACCGTCTGTCCTGCCTGACCGGGGGTGACGCCCAGCGCGACGGCCATCTCGGTGAGCACCCCGTTGGGCAGGAACTCTGCCGTGACGAGGAAGAAGCCCATCAGCATGAGGACGATCAGTCCGCCGTAGCGGATGCGCTCGCGACCTGCGGGCGCGGCGGTGGGGGTGGGCGCGGTGGTTGTCATTCCCTCAGACTCGCAGGGGCCGGATGCCGTCGCCCGACCAGGCGTCCGCCGCATCCGACGATTCGTCCGGGGTGGGGTGCGATCTCGTCCCATGGGACGACGAGATCGGCCCCGCGGGAGGATGTCACCCGGTTCGCCGTACTCAAGACTTGGGAGCCGAACGCGCTGGCGTTCGACGATAGGAGAGATCTTGATGAAGAACCGACTGTGGGCGACGACGGCAGCACTGGCCGCCGCGATCGTGGTGCTTTCCGGGTGCACGGCGAGTGGATCGACGAGCTCGACGCCCGAGTGGAAGCCGAAGCCCGTCAAGTGGAGCGAGTGCTCGGCCGACGACGCCGAGGCCAACGGCACGGAGGGGTTCCTGTGCGCCACGCTCGCGGTGCCCGTCGACTACTCCGACCCCGAGGGTGAGATGACCGAGATCGCTCTGTCGAAACTCCCCGCGACGGGGAAGAAGGGCGAGACGGAGACTCTGCTGATGAACCCCGGCGGTCCCGGCACGGGGGGCCGTCAGCTGCCGGGTCTGGGCACGGCGCTCCTGACGGATCTCGCGAAGGATCACGACCTGGTCGGTTTCGACCCGCGCGGCACCGGGATCAGCGCCCCTCTCTCGTGTCTCGCCGAGGCCACGACGTTGACAGGGTTCGAAGCCACCGAGAAGGAGCTCACCGCCGCGATCACAGCGCAGACCGCAGATCGCGAGGCCTGCATCGACGACAACGAGGAGTACGTCGCCTCGATGCGCGCCGAGGTGACCGCGCGCGACATGGAATCGATCCGCCTGGCCATCGGCCAGAAGAAGGTCGACTACCTAGGCCTCTCCTGGGGGACCTACCTGGGCGCGGTGTTCCAGTCGTTGTTCCCAGACAGTGTCGACGAGATGGTGCTGGACTCCGCCGTGACGCCCGACGTGGATCTCGCGACGATGCAGGACGAGGTGCTCGAGGTCGCAGGACCGAAGCTCCAGGAGTTCGCCGAGTTCGTCGCCTCCGTCCCTGAGGGCGCCGCCCTGGGCGCGACGCCCGAGGCGGTCGTGGCGTCACTCGTCGACATCACGACGAAGTTGCAGGGGAAGCAGGTGACGGTCAATGACTCACCTGTGGGTGAATACACCTTCGAGAGTTTCATGTTCGCGCCCAAGCGTCTCTGGGCCGAAGCCATCCCGATGATCCTCTCCGTGCAGAAAGCGCTCGGCACGCTCACCGCCGTGGAGCCGGGAACAGACACCGTGGCCGATGGGACCGAAGCGGCGTACCTCTGCAACGACTGGAAGCCCGAGCAGACCGCAGCGTCGGCCTGGCAGGACATCTCTCGTCTGCGCACGGACCACCCTGAGACCTGGACCGCCGCTCAGGCGTACTATTTCGGGTTCTGCGCGGAGTGGCCTGAGGATCTCGCTCCTCGTCCCGCCGCGCTCAAGGACACCGGTGCTGCTCTCCTGCTCGTAAGCCATTCCCAGGAGATCGTCACGCCGGCATCGCTCGCGAAGGCTCTGCAGGACGAGGTCGGTGGAAGCATCCTCGCGATCGACGACGACGTCCACGGCGGCGCCGCGAACGCGTCACGATGCGGGTCTGCCGCGTTGACGGCCTTCTTCCAGGACGGCACGACCGAGACGACCAGCTGCGAGTACGACATGGATCCGTTCGGCGACAAGAAGTAGGGTCAGGGCCGCCCGAGGCGCGCGGCGAGCAGGCAGACGAGCTCGTAGACCACGTGACTCGCGGCGATTCCCGTGATCTGCGCGTGGTCGTAGGCCGGCGAGACCTCGACCACGTCGGCCCCGACGATGTCCTTCGCGCTGAGCGCCCGCAGGATCCGCCGCAGCTCCCGGCTCGTGAGCCCGCCCGCCTCGGGCGTGCCCGTGCCGGGAGCATGCGCGGGGTCGAGCACGTCGATGTCGATCGAGACGTACAGCGGCTTGTCGCCGACGCGCTGCAGCATGCGCGCGATCGCGGCCTCGACCCCGTGCTCCTCGACATGGAGGAGACGGTGCTGGTGTCGGCCGTGGGCGGGGCGCACGACCTGGTCACCGAGGTGGGCGGTGGTTCCGTCGCCGGGGCGGGCGGTTGGATGCCGTGGGGAGGTTCCGGTCGCAGTTGACGCCGTCCCGCCGGCGGCCCGGCGGCAGGAACTGCGACCGGAACGGGAGGGGCGGCGGCCCGGCGGCAGAAACTGCGACCGGAACGGGCGGGGCGGATGCCGGGGCGGCAGGAACTGCGACCGGAACGGGCCGCGCGGGGGGCGGGGCCCGCGCGCAAGGGGCTGGCTCCCGGGCAGGCGGCACGGCAGGGTGGAGGAATGGATGCAGAGGCCGGCTCAGGAACCGATACAGAGGCCGACGGAGTCGAGCGCACCGACGACGGGCGTCACATCGTCGTGAACGGGCGCAAGTGGCGCGCGAGCGACCCGTCCATTCCCGAGAATTTCCGACAGGAGCTGGTCGACGAGCTGATGGCTGCGCGGCGAGCGGTCAAGGCGTCCGAGCCCGACGCGCGCCGGCGGGTGCAGGACGCGAAGGTCGCCCTCGGCGAGCGCGGCGCCCCGTGGTGGGACGAGGCATCCGACGCCGACTTCGCCGAGCGCGCGGCCGCCACCATGCGTGCCCTCACCCGCAAGCGCGCGGAGTCGTCGATCTGCCCGAGCGACGTCGCCCGCGCGATCGGGGGCGAGTCGTGGCGCAGCCGCATGGCCGATGTTCGCCGCGTCGCAGGCGAACTCGCCGCACGTGATGAGGTCGTGGTGACGCAGAAGGGCGAACCCGTGCAGGTCGACCAGGCGAAGGGTCCCGTGCGCATCATCCGCGGCAGCGCCCTGTGACGCGGCAGCGCCCTATGACCGGAAGCGTCCTGTGACCGGAATCTCGGCGCGGCGCGCCGTCACCGCCCGTTCACCGGGCACGGCCAGACTTCGAGCATGAGTGCACGCGATTCCCGCTCGGACGTTCCCGAGCCTCCGGCGACTGCCAACAGCGGCGCCGTGGCCGTGATCGGCCTCGATCTGCGCGGCGAGACTCCTGCCCCCAAGAAGCAGGTGTACTCGTGGGCGCTGTGGGACTGGGCGACGCAGCCGTTCAACACCGTCATCCTCACCTTCGTCTTCACGGCGCTGTACCTGGTGGGCTCCGGCTTCCTTCCGGCTGAGGTCGCCGCCCTCGACGCCGATGACCCGATCCGGATGGCCGCCGAGGCGGAACTCGCCTCGGGTCTCGGGCTGGGATCGACCATCGCCGCGTTCGGCATCCTGTTGCTCGCACCCGTGCTCGGCCAGCGGGCGGATGCCGCGGGGCGCCAGAAGCTCTGGCTCGGCATCGGCACCGGCGCGCTGGTGTTCTGCATGCTCGGTCTGTGGTTCGTCGAGCCGACCCCGAGCCTGTTCTGGCTGGGCGTCGCGCTGATCTCGGCCGCGACGGTGTTCCAGGAGATCGCAGCGGTCAACTCCAACGCCATGCTGATCGGCATCGCGAACCCGAAGAACGTCGGCCGGATCTCGGGCCTGGGATGGGGCTTCGGCTACCTCGGCGGCATCATCGCGCTCGTGATCGTGGTCGTCCTCGACACGTTCGACTGGTTCGGCATGTCGACCGAGAACGGGCTGGCCTATCGCCTGATCGCGGTCGGATGCGCCGTCTGGGCCGTGATCTTCAGCATCCCGATCTTCCTCAACGTGCCCGAGCCCTCGCTCGGACGCCCCGAGCGCCGGGTCGGCTTCTTCCGGTCGTACGTGCTGCTGGTGCAGGACGTGCGCGGTCTGTACCGCGACCCCGAGACGCGTCCGACGTTCTGGTACCTGCTCTCGAGCGCCGTCTTCCGCGACGGTCTCGGCGGCGTCTTCGCCTTCGGTGCGATCATCGGCACCGCGGTGTTCAAGTTCGGCGCGCAGGACATCATCATCTTCGGCATCGCCGCGAACCTCATCGCCGGTGTCTCGACGATCATCGCCGGGCGCCTCGACGACCGCGTCGGGCCCAAGCGCATCATCCTCGCCTCGATCGGCGCGATGATCGTCGCGGGGCTCGCGGTGTTCGTGCTGCGCGACGGCGGCACCATGGTCTTCTGGATCGGCGGACTCATTCTCTGCGCGTTCGTCGGTCCGGCGCAGGCTGCCGCCCGCTCGTTCCTCGCCCGCGTCACGCCGGCCGGACGCGAGGGCGAGATCTTCGGCCTCTACGCCACGACCGGGCGCGCCGCGAGCTGGATGGCCTCGGGCGCGTGGACGATCCTGATCGCGCTGACGAGCCAAACCGCCTTCGGCATTCTCGGCATCATGATCGTGCTCATCATCGGATTCCTGCTGCTGCTGCCCGTGAAGGCGCCGCGCTAGAGCCGGGGGCTGCGGCGTCAGATGAGAGTCGCGCGAGCGTCCGCGAGGAGAAGGTACAGCGTGCGATCCTGCCCGGGGAACCGCGTGAAGCCGAATCGTTCGTAGAACGGAACGACCTCCTCGGTCATCGCATGCACGAGGATGGCACGGATGCCGATGGCCTCTGCAGCCTCGATCGCTCGCGATGTGGCGTGCTGCAGCAGCGACGCGCCCAGTCCGACTCCGGCGAACGACTCGTCGACCGCGAGTCGGCCGAGCAGCACCACCGGGATCGGATCGGGCTGCTGCCGCGCAAGCTCTGCCGGCACCGAATCGCGGACGATCGAGCTCGAGGAGAGGCAGTAATACCCGGCGACCCGCCCCTCGCGAGTCACCGACACCAGGGTGCGCGATGCTCCCGAACGTTCATTGCCGCGCGCGCGGCCGCGCAGCCACGCGTCGAGCTGCTCCTCCCCGCACCGGAACTCGCTGACCCGATCCCCCGGCGCGAGCGGACGAGGAGTCAGGAACTCAGTCAACGAAGATGGATTCGCGCGTCAGCAGTTCGCGGAGTCCGTGGACACTGCGGGCTGGTCGGTCGAGCACCTCGAGGAAGGCGTCGAACCGGATGGCGTCGACGCGCAGTTGACGGTCGCGCTGGATGACCTCTTCCGCACGCTGCGTCAACGCCTCGGCCGAGAAGTCGGTCACAGATCGCCCCTGCAGCGCCGCAGCCTCTTCGATCGCCGACTTCTGCGCCGAAGTGACCCGCAGTTCGATGCGGCGGTTTTTCAGGGGTGCGGTCATCTCATGATTGTACGGCAGATTTCCGTACACGGCGAAGATCAGTGCCAGTTGTCGGCGAGCTTGTTCAGCAGTCGCGCCAGCTCGGTGCGCTCGTCGGTGGTGAACGACTCCAGCGCACGACCGAGGTGCTCGCGGCGCTCCCCCCGCATGCCGCCGGCGAACCGGCGGCCTTCGTCTGTCAGGGCGATGCGGGTGCGGCGCGCGTCATCCGGGTCGGCCTCGCGACGCACCACCCCGTGATCGACTCCCTGCTGCACCAGCCGCGAGGCGCGCGGCTGATCGACGCCGATGGCCTCACCGAGCGCGCTCACACTCAGCGGCGTGGATGCCGCGGCGAGCGCCTCAAGCATCCTCATGCGCGCCGGACCGGCGATGCGCGCTGACGGATCACCCATCCACGGGGGCCCTCCGGGGCGGCCATGACCATGGGGACGGCGGCCCCGCAGGCGGGACAGCGCGTGCGCGACGGCTTCGGCCGGATCGATCTCATCGGAGGACATGTGTCGATTTTACATGCGACTTGACATGCATCCGTACCGCATGTCACACTACATGTACATGCACTGTGGCATACACATGCATCATGACAACAAAAGGACTTCCATGAACACCTCTGAATCACACACCTCTGAGAACACCCGCCCGTTCGGCTTCTGGCTGAAGGTCACCGACCGCCTGCTGGCCGACGAGTTCGCCACCGCGTTCGAGAACGAGCGCGCCGGCCGCCGCGACTGGCGCCTGCTCAATGTCGTCGACGGCACGATGCCCGCCCGCCGACCGCTGCACGCACACAAGCTGCAGCGACTGGTCGAGCGCGGCTGGGTCATCGCCGACGGCGACGGTTGGGCCCTGACCGACGACGGCCGTGCCGCGAAGGAACGCCTCGGCGCCGCCGTCGACGGCATCCGCGCGAAGGTCGCCGACGCCGTCTCCCCCGAGGAGATGGCCACGACGCTCGCCTCGCTCGAGAAGATCGCCCGCGCATTCGGATGGGACGAGGCGAACCCTCTTCCCCGCGGACGCGGACGTCTTCACGGCTTCGGCGGTCACGGACGGGGCTTCGGCCACGGGCGCGGCTTCGGCCACGGGCGCGGTCACGGCTTCGGCCACGGGCACGCCGCCAGCTGACTCTCAGTGCGGCGGGCGCACCAGGAACAGGTCGATCGGATCCTCATGCTCGACGACGAAGCCCAGCCGCGCGTAGAGCCGATACGCCGGGCTCCCCTGCAGCACGTTGAGGCGGAAGGTCGCGGTGCGCTCCGACAGCATCCGCTCGAGGACGCCCCGACCGATGCCGCGCCCCTGCAGATCGGCATCGAGATAGAAGTGCTCGATCCATAGGGCGCCCTGCGCATCCGGACGCAGGGCGATGGATCCGGCATCTCGCCCGGCGACGACGATCACCTGCGTGAGCGCGGGATCGAAGGCGTCGAGAAGGCGTCGCCGCACCCGCACCGGGTCGTAGATGCCCAGGCGCTCCAGGTCGTCGCGCAGCACGACGGCGCGCAGCTCGGCGATCCAAGCGGCGTCGTCACTCGTGCTCGGGCGCAGCTCCCACGTCATTCGCGCTCAGAGCGGCAGTGCGCCGCCGAGCGACGCGACGGCGAGCGAAACCGACGGGTCGGCTGCGGCGAACGGGAAGGTCGTGCTGGTCACCAGGTAGATGCCCACGACGACCGCGGCCGCGAGCAGCAGGAACAGGACGCCGAACACCGCGATGGAGAAGCCGCGGTACCCGCCGGACAACGGCACCTCGGGGGCCACCGACGGCCTCGCCCAGTCCTCGGCCGCCGCCGACGGCGCATCGTCATCGAGGATCGCCGGCTTCGGGCGCGTGCGTCGCGACGACGGCATCAGCTCGGGCGGAGGCGGCGGGATGACGGCATCCGCGATCGGAATATCGGGAACGTCCGTGAGCAGCCCCTCGGGGATCGGCGTCTCGGGCGCATCGGGCGGGATGACAGCGTCGCGCGGGGGAATCTGCGGGTCCTGCGGATCCTGCGTGGTCCTGCTGTCATCACTCATGTCAGCCTCCGACTGCTCCGATGTCGGTCACGCCGACGTCTGTCCGGTGGAAATTCAGGTGCGACCGCGAGGCCGTGGGGCCGCGCTGACCCTGGTAGCGGTTGCCGTAGGGGCCCGAGCCGTAGGGGTTCTCGGCGGGCGAGGTCAGGCGGAAGAAGCACAGCTGACCGATCTTCATGCCCGGCCACAGCTTGATCGGCAGCGTCGCCACGTTCGCCAACTCGAGCGTCACATGCCCCGTGAAGCCGGGGTCGATGAACCCGGCCGTCGAGTGCGTGATGAGACCGAGACGACCGAGCGAGGACTTGCCCTCGAGGCGGGCGGCCACATCGTCGGGCAGCGTCACCTGCTCGTACGTCGCACCCAGGGCGAACTCCCCCGGGTGCAGGATGAACGGCTCCTCCGGATCGACCTCGATCAGGCGTGTGAGCTCCGGCTGATCCTCGGACGGATCGATGAACGGATACTTGTGGTTGTCGAACAGCCGGAAGTACCGGTCGAGACGCACGTCGATGCTCGACGGCTGAATCATCTCGGGCTCGCTCGGGTCGAGGCCGATGCGGCCAGATGCGAGTTCTGCCTTGATGTCGCGATCGCTGAGAAGCACGGCCCCAGCCTAGTTGCCCGCAGCCTTCGACACTTTGGCCAACGCGACCGTGGCGGGTAGGCTGGCCTTCACCTGCTCTCCGGAACAGGTACGGGGCTGTAGTTCAATGGCAGAACTTCTGCTTCCCAAGCAGATAGCGCGGGTTCGATTCCCGTCAGCCCCTCCACAGGGTTATCCCCAGGTCAGGCGCTGATCACGTCCGCCACCGTCTCCCAGCAGATAGCCGCCTCCAGGCGCACTCGTGTCATCCCCGTGCCAGTAGCGCTCCGCTCTCGGGAAAATTAACTGCCCGCGGATAGCCTCATATGCAACAATTCGACCATGCCCACCACGCCTGAACTCGACGCCCTCGTTGCACGCACTCGGGAGATCCCCGGCATCGCGGAAGTACTCAAGACATACGGCGCAGCGCACGAGGCAACCCGTTACACCCCCACCAGTCACACGGTGGCGCGCGCCACGATGTCAACATCCACGAACTTCACGCGACGCTGACGTATGCCGACTTGGGGTGAGATTCTCACCGAGATCAACACGCGCTGGACAGACCAACAGACGGGCGCTGTGGACCTCGATGGGATGCGTCGCCACTACCTCATCGCCCTGCACCAGATCACCGAGCGCAATACAGTCACGTACTACACGGACTGGATGGGCTCGAACTCCCCAGATGTGTCGATCAATCTCACCGACGTGCACGGTCTGATGGAGGTCTTCAAGGACCTTGATCGAAGCAAGGGCCTCGACCTCCTCATCCACAGCCCCGGAGGCGACCCCACTGCGGCCGACAGCCTTGTCCGCTATATGCGCGCGATGTTTGATGACGTCCGTGTGATCGTGCCGGTGGCAGCGATGTCTGCCGCCACAATGTGGTCGCTCGCCGCGGACCGAATCATGATGGGGCGGCACTCTCAGTTGGGCCCCATTGACCCCCAACTCGTGACCCCTGCCGGGAGTGTCCCTGCTGGCGCGATCCTCCGACAGTTCGACCGCGCGAAGGAGGAGTGCAAGAGCGACCCAAGCGCCCTGAGCGCATGGATGCCCACCCTCCAGCAGTACTTCCCCGGGCTCCTAGAGATGTGCGATGACTCGACCCGACTCTCTAAGACGCTAGTCGAGGAGTACCTGCGCGAGCACATGTTCATTGGCCGTGATGACCGCGCTGACCGAGCCCGTGTGGCGGCCGAGTTCTTCGCGAATGACACCATACATATCGCGCACGGACGCGGGATTCGAGCGGATCAACTAAGGGAGTACGCCATTGAGGTCGAGGACCTCGAAAGCGATCCGGCGCTCCAGGACGCCGTGCTCTCTGTGCACCACGCCTACATGCACACGCTCGGCATGACGCCAACGCAGAAGATCACTGAAAACCAGTTGGGCCGCGCGGTCATCAAGTCAATGCAGATGATGCAGGTAATGCCCCCCGGGTTTGCTCCCGGCGTTCCTACCCAGTAGCCGGACCTATCCGCTCGGCATCTCCAGACGAATGACGGCCTCCAGGCCTGCGCTTCGCATCTGTACACGAGGCTCCATCGCTCCCCCAGCGAGGATGTCAAGCGTCGCGGCGATGGCGACGTTACGCTCCTCCGCGGCGTGCTGGTAGATGAGCGCCGCTCGTGCTGTGGAGTGCCCGGCGCGCGCCATGAGTTCGCGCGTCGTTGCGCCACCCTGCGCCGCCATCGTCAATCCCGCGTGCCTCACGTCGTGCACGTGGAACTGTCCCAGGCCGATGCTTCGTGCCACCTTGCGCCATGCCTGCCCGAGGGCGTTCCCGGTGATCGCCTCACCATCAGCGCGAGGGAACAGGGGCGACTTCCCGAAGCCAGCCGCCGCGGCAAGGTGCGCCT
Organism: Microbacterium sp. PI-SA-G; assembly: GCF_057215335.1. Lineage (NCBI taxonomy): Bacteria > Bacillati > Actinomycetota > Actinomycetes > Micrococcales > Microbacteriaceae > Microbacterium > Microbacterium sp. PI-SA-G. The sequence goes on along the minus strand of NZ_CM170103.1, from coordinate 2,607,839 downwards.
CAACCTCGGCGGCGATCCGGGGAGGGAGCGCCACGGAGACGATCCGGGATCGCCTCACCGCGGCCATGCCCGTCGAGCCCACCACGCCCGACCATCAGCCAGTCCTCGACGCCCTCGCACCGAAGGGCGCCGACATCATCGCGCTTCAGGCGCACCAGTGGTCGAAGGTGCGCGCGCTCCTCGACGCCGGGCGTGACCTCCCGAGCATCATCGCGGACGCCGACCGTGTGCGCCTCGCCGCGATCCTCGACAACCTGGAGACGATGCCGGAGGTCCTGGAGGACTCCCCAGCCCGAGTCCGTGGTGGACTTCGTGCAGGGCGCGGTGTGGGACCGACTCGTGCAGGTGGACCCTGCCGCCGAGCGCATCACCGACATCGAGCGCACGAACCAGCCCGCCATCGCATGGCGCACCATCCTGGAGGGCCTCGCGGCGACGGGTGAGATTCCGTTCGAAGGGCTCGTGCTCCTCCACCAGGCTGACACGGAGGCGTTCGACCTCCTCGTGGACGGTGACGCGCTCGCCGCCCCGGCACCGTCCGGAACGAGATCCCGACGCTCGTGGAGTCCCTGGAGAGCATGCCCGTGGACGCCTGAGCGCCCCACCACCGCCGAGGGGCGGGCTGGCCTAACCGGCTGGTCCGCCCCTCGCGCCGGCTCCGCCCGCTGAGCGCCTCTGAGAGCTTCCACCCCGCCCCGGCCTCGTTCGTCGCTCTGTGCGGCTCTGGCGACTCCTGGGCGGGTCTTAGTGCCCCACCTAAGTCCGAAAGCAACCGCACACCGTCCATCCTGCAAGAGCCTGAAGAGGCGAACTGAGGTGCGTCACCCGTCACCGGCAGACCTTGACGGGTGGTTCGCAGAGAACGTCTGCCAGGGACCATACGAGGTCTGCACATGCGGATGCTCAGCGAACCCAGGCTCCTTCACCGGCTCCCTCGACACCCAAGTCACAGCCGCCCGGCCGCGCTCGTACTTGCTCACCTGGGAGAGCCCTGTGCCGGAGGCCGGGACCTCGAACTTCCAGTAGAGCCGAGAGAACGGCTCCAGCCTGACCGGTATCGCCGGGTCGCGGATGCCCTCCTCGGTGATCACTCCATTCCAGTCCACGTGCATAGCGAGCGGTTCGTCGGGGTTTGTGGACCCCGCGACGCGGAGGCTCCGTTGTTCGCCCTCTCCGGGGAACTCCCAGTACACGTCGGTGATTTGCGTGCCCACATCGCCCGTGTTCGTTACGGTGACTTCTAGCGCCCATTCCTCCTTCAGCACGCGTCCGTCGGAGTGCTGCTCCTGGTAACGCCCCCATTCACCGGTCACGGTGAGGCGCGGTCGCTCCCATCGGTAGTGCCGGACGATCTGCCAGCCGAGCGAGTATCCGCCGACTGCGAGCGCGAGGAGGCTGATGACAACGGCAGCAAGAGCGACGCCGAAGTTGGCTCCGTCGAATGCGTCCACAGGGATGGGCGTAGGGGTCATGCGACCACCGTAGTGATAGAGCCTCACCGCATCCCACGACGGGTTCGACTCGGGCCGCTGTCGATGACCGGATGGACAGCGGTTGCGCGGTCATCCACTCCCCTTTCGGCGTGCCAGATTCGTGCCAGTACAGGGAGTGACGTGCCATAACTCACGGATACGGGAGGGCAGGGACGAGAGCGGGGCTCAGCAGCATCACACGACATTTCCGGGTCTTCGCTGATGGCCTGCTATCTGCTTCCCAAGCAGATAGCGCGGGTTCGATTCCCGTCAGCCCCTCTCCTCACGATCTCCTCTGTACCCTCGGTTGCGGCGTCTTCCGCGAACGTCGATGATTAATTCATGACGTCAAGTATCGGGACCAGTCCGCTCGCGCACCTCCGCCGCTCCGGTGTGAGCCTGGTCTTCGGCAGCGACGCATTCGGCGCGCCGACGGTCGCGCACTGGGGTCGCGCACTCGATGACCGCGACGTTGCGGGGCTGCTCGCGACCGCCGCTCCGGCGGCGATGAACAGCTCGCTCGACATCCCCCGATCGTTCTCGATCGCCGCGGGGCGCGCGCACGGCTGGTCGGGCACGCCCACGGTCGATGCCGACAGTGCGGATGCCGTGGTCGACGGCTTCACGCTGAGCGACACCGTGGCGGACGACACGGAGGCCCGATTCACCCTGCGCGATGCGGCCGCCCTCGTCGAGGCCGTGTTCTCATACCGTCTCGACACCGCCGGAGTGCTGCACGCCGCGATCGAGATCCGCAGCCTCACCGACGACCGCGCCGTCGACATCCGCGCCGCACGCGCGCTCCTGCCGCTCCCCGCGCGCGCCGAGGAGGTGCTCGACTTCTCGGGCCGCTGGACGAACGAACGTCGCCCCCAGCGGTCGGCGATCCACGACGGCACCTGGCTTCGCACGTCTCGCCGCGGACGCCCGGGTCACGATGCTTCGTTCCTCACTCTCGCCGGCACCGAGGGTTTCCGCTTCCGCACCGGCGAGATCTGGGCCGCCCATCTCGCGTGGAGCGGTAACCAAGAGACACTCGTCGAGCGGCTGCCGGAGGGCGCCGGCGTGCACCGATCCGTCCTCGGCACCGCCGAGCTGCTGGACGCCGGCGAGGTGCGCCTGCAGCCGGGTGAGACCTACCGGTCTCCCGACGCCGTCTTCGTCTGGAGCGACGAGGGCATCGACGGTGTCACCGCACGCCTGCACACCTCGATCCGCGCCCGCGACTCGCACTCGCGCGCACCGCGGCCGCTGCTGCTGAACACCTGGGAGGCGGTCTACTTCGACCATGACCTCGCGACGCTCACCCGGCTGGCGACGTCGGCGGCCGAGGTGGGCGTGGAGCGGTTCGTGCTGGACGACGGCTGGTTCCGGTCGCGGCGCGATGATGGTGCGGGGCTCGGCGACTGGTTCATCGACGACGACGTCTGGCCCGACGGGCTGCGTCCGCTCTCGGACCGCGTGCACGAACTCGGCATGCAGTTCGGTCTGTGGTTCGAGCCCGAGATGGTCAACCCCGACTCCGACCTCGCCCGCACGCATCCCGACTGGCTGCTGGGCGAGTCGCCGCTGCTCGCATCCCGCCATCAGTTCGTCCTCGACTTCTCGCGCGACGACGTCACCTCCTACATCGTCGACCGCCTCGACGACGTGATCACACAGGCCGGCGTCGACTTCGTGAAGTGGGACCACAACCGCGACCTGCACGCCGCCCTGGGCCCCCGCGGCGAGCGCCGGGTGCGCGCCCACACCGCCGGGGTCTATCGCGTCCTCGACGAGATCCGCCGCCGTCACCCCCGCCTCGAGATCGAGTCGTGCGCGAGCGGGGGCGGCCGCGTCGACCTCGGCATCCTCGCGCGCACCGACCGCGTGTGGGCGTCGGACTGCAACGACCCGATCGAGCGCCAGAGCATTCAGCGCTGGACGCAGACGCTGTTGCCGCCCGAGCTGATCGGCGCGCACGTCGGACCCACCGAGTCGCACACGACCCACCGGCACGCCTCATTCGCGTTCCGCGCGATCACGGCGCTCTTCGGGCACGCCGGCATCGAGTGGGACCTCGAGACGGCGACGCCGGACGAGCGCCACGGCATCGCCGCCTGGGCCTCGCTGTACAAGGAGCTTCGCGGGCTGATCCACACGGGCGTCACGGTGCGCGGCGACGCCATCGATGAGGGCGCGCTGCTGCACGGCGCCGTCGCGGCGGATCGGAGCGAGGCCGTGTTCGCGTGGGTGCGCACACACACCAGTGGCACAGCATCGAGCCCGCGCGTGCCGATCCCGGGGCTCGATCCCCGCGTGGCGTATCGCGTGCAGGTGCGCGATGAGCTGGGGAGCGCCAGCCGCCATCAGGTCGCGGACCCGTCATGGCTGCAGGCGGAGCATCCGCTCGTCTGCACCGGCGCCGTGCTGGCTGAGGGTCTGCCGCTGCCCGTGCTCAACCCTGGCCAGGCGATGCTGCTGCACCTCACCGCCGTCGCGGACTGACGCGGCGCGCGGCTCAGCGCACGAGCGCCTGGACGGCCGCAGCCGCCGCGCCGCGGGCCCAGTCCTCGAAGGTGTGCGGCCGGGTGACGATCGGGCAACGTGCCGCGGCACCGAACGCGTGCGCGGCGTAGGCGCGGCGCAAGGTCTCGTCGAACAGGTCGAAGTTCGCCACGCCCTCGCCGCCGATGAGCACGACCTCGGGCCCGGTGAGGCTGACGAGCGTCGCGATCGCGGTGCCGATGACGCTCGCGGCCTCGCGGAAGGCGGCTTCGGCTGCGGGGTCGCCCTCATGCGCGAGCCGCACCGCGTCGTCGATGTCGACGGGCCGCCCGTGCGCCGCGGAGACGGCAGCCTCGATGGCTTCGGTCGAGGCGACGGTCTCGACGCAGCCGCGGCGTCCGCACGGGCAGAGGCGGCGAGGGTCCGCGAGCGGCAGGTGTCCGATCTCGCCCGAGACACCGTAGGCGCCCGTGACGACGTCGCCGTTCAGGTGCAGTCCGCTGCCGATGCCGCGCCCGATCGTGACGATCGCGAACGATGCCGTGCCGACGCCTGCTCCGAACCAGTGCTCGCCGACCATGAGCGCGTGCACGTCGTTCTCGAGCGTCACGGGGCGACCGAGCCGCCGCTGCAGCGCACCTCCGAAGTCCTCGTCGGTCCAGCCCATCAGCGCCGAATCGCGCACGATGCCGGACGCCGCGTCGACGTCGCCCGACACCGACACCCCGATGCCCGCGATGGCGGCGGCCTTCTCGCCGAGGCGGCCCTGGAGCGTGACGACCACGTCGGCGATCGCGTCGACGACGGTCGCGGGGTCGTGCGCCGCAAGGCCGCGGTGCTCGACGGCGAGGACGGTCGTCGTGAGATCGGTCGCCACGGCGATGATCTCGTCGACGTTCACCTTGACGCCCAGGATCAGCAGGGCGTCGGGAACCAGGGCGACCGGTGCGACAGGCCGCCCGGGGGTGCCGTCGCGCTGCGCGGGCGGCGGGGAGTCGACGAGCCCCGCGGCCACCAGCGGCGTGACGGCCTTGGTGACGGCAGCCTGAGACAGACCGGTGTGCCGCGCGATGTCGATACGGCTGATCGGACTGCGCGTGAGGAGGGTCGCGAACACCTGTGACGCGGCATCCGACGCAGAGCGGATGAGAGTCGTGCGCATGGCGGTGTCGTCATGCAGGGTCTCGCGGCCCGTGTTGTCGTCGTGGTCCATCGGTGTCCTCGCTGTCTTCGGCAACGCTAGCGAATCCCCGCGGCGGCGGCGGCTGCGGCGGCGGCTGCGGCGCGACCCCATCCGCCCCGCCGTCCGCGACGAACAACCGACATGCGCCGATTCCGTTCCCTCGTCTCCGTGGTCGCCCTCGCCCTGGGCCTCACCGCATGCGCCGCGAGCCCGGCGCCCGACACCTCCGCCACCCCCGGCGGCGGCCCGCTGGTCGGCTTCTACGGTGACTCTTACACGCTGGGCACCGGTGCGAGCGATCCGTCGATGCGTTGGTCGACGATCATCAGCGAAGATCGCGGATGGCGCGAGTTCAACCCGAGCGTCAACGGACTCGGGTTCGTGAACCACCGCTCCGACTTCGGCGAGAACGACCTTCCCGAACTCGTGATCGCGCAGAAGCCCGACATCGTCTTCGTCACGATGGGCCTGAACGACAACTTCAGCTTTGACCGCCGCGCCGACCTGATCCGCGAGACCATCACCGTCGACCTCACGCGTCTGCGCGACGCCCTGCCCGACGCGCGGATCATCGTCGTCGAGCCGTTCTGGTACACCGAGGAGCGCCCCGCATCGGTCGACACGATCATCGGCTGGACGAAGGATGCCGCGGCCGCGATCGACGCGGACTGGATCCCCGGCGCGAGCCGCTGGCTCGACGGGCACTACGCCGGCGCGGACGACAGCTGGATGGCGCCCGACGGCATCCACCCCTCCGACACCGGGTACGCGCAGATGGCCGAGCAGATGGATGCTGCGCTGAAGGCGCTCGACCCGGCGCTGTAAGTCTTACCCATAAGAACACGCAGTCTTTATGCAAAGTGGTTTGATATAGCTTTTACGCGATCTAAACTGGAACCATGCACACGCCCATCCCCGTCAAGCGCTCCCTGCGTACCATCGGGCAGAATCTTGCGAATCAGCGAAAGCTCCTCGGGCTGACCGCGAAGATGGTCGCTGAGCGCGCGGGCACCACCGCACCCACGATCAGCCGACTGGAGAACGGCGAAGGAACGTCCCTCGAGATCACCCTTCGCGTGTTGCGCGTGCTCGGATTGATGGACGACGTGGTGGCAGCGACCGATCCGTTCGCCACCGCACGAGGCCGGCTTCTCGTGGACGAGAAACTTCCCGAACGCGTTCGAGTGCGCCGCGATGGCTGACACCTACGAGGTCACGACGGTGATCGGCCGACGAGAGGTGCTCGCGGGCAGGATCTACCGCACCCGAACTTCCGGGTCCTTCGAATACGACACCACCTATCTGCGCGATCGTTCGGCCTTCGAACTCGCTCCTTCGCTCAGCCTGTTTCCGGGCGCGCAGCCGCTGTTCCCGGCCAATCCGTTCAGCGACTCCGCGCCGGACACCTGGGGGCGCAAGGTTCAGAACCGTTCTGCCGGACGCACCCTCGACGAGCTCACCCTGATGTTCGGCGTCAACGATGAAGGACGCCAGGGAGCCACGCGGTTCTGGCAAGATGGCATGGCCCTCGCAGCAGGCGACGGAGTGCCGGTGGAGGCTGATCTGTCCGACCTGATCCATGTGGCCGATCAGATCGAGCGAAACGCGACGGACATCGATGACTCGGGCCTCCGTCGCCTGTTTCGCGCGACCGGCTCGCTCGGCGGCGCTCGCCCGAAGGCCAACGTTCGGGTCGGCTCCGACCTCTGGCTCGCGAAGTTCCCCAAGCCCGTCGGCGATGAGTGGAATGTGATCGCGTGGGAGGCCGCGACACTGGACGCGATGGCCGCCGCCGGAATCGACACCCCGAAGCATTCGACGAAGCGCATCACCGTGGATGGCACCGAGCGTACTGTGCTGTTCTCGCGGCGGTTCGACCGCACGGGCGATGGCAGCCGCATCCCGTATATCTCGGCGATGACCGCCCTCGAAGCGCATGACGGGGAGGGCGGCGACTGGATCGACGTCGTCGATTTCGCGCGTCTCGTTGGCGCGGACACGACTGAACTCTGGCGACGAGCCGTGTTCGGGGCTCTCATCGGGAATCTCGACGATCATCTGCGCAACCTCGGCTTCCTTCGCCGCGCCAACGGCTGGTCCCTCTCCCCGGCCTTCGATGTGAACCCGGAGCCGCAGGCGGACGGCGATGAGCACCAACTCGCGCTGATCGGGGATCGCGAGGTTCGCCTCGACCTGCTGATCACCAAAGAGGCGCTCGATCTGTTCGGCGTCCGAGCAGCGGCGGTCCGAGCCTTCCTCGACTCGCTGTCCCCGGTGCTCGCCGCTCTTCCACGTCGCGCCGAAGCGCACGGCGCCGACGACCGCTCCATCGACATCATGCGGTCGCGGATCCATGCCGCCGTCGAGGCGACGAACTGAGATCCGGGGCGCTCGACCCGGCGCTGTGAGCCTCAGCGCCGCGCCAGGGCCTCCGCCATGCGATCCACAGCCTGCTCGATGATCGGGCGCGGCGTCGCGAACACGAAGCGCATGAAGCCCACGCCCGCGAGGCCCGTCGCGGATCCGTCGGTGAGCGCGATGCCCGCCTTCTCGCGGAAGAACTCCGCCGGCTGCGGACCCAGGTCGAGCGCCCGCGCATCCAGCCACCCGATGTAGGTGCCCTCGGGCTGGCGGTAGCCGATCTCAGGAATGCGCGCCGCGAGTGCCTCGCCGAGGAACCGGCGGTTGCCGTCGAGGTACTCCACCACCTCGGCGAGCCAGGCGCGGTCGTCGCGGTAGGCGGCGGTGTTCGCGATGACGCCGAGGTTGCTCGCGCCGTGGGACGCCATCATGCCGATGCGCTCCCAGATCTCGCGGTCGCCGTCGTTGGTCAGGATGATCTGTGCGGTCTTCAGCCCCGGCAGGTTCCACGCCTTCGACGCCGAGGTCGCCGTGACGGTGTGGGCGGCCGCGGCATCCGACACCGAGGCGTAGGGGATGTGCACGCCCGGCGCGTAGACCATCGGGGCGTGGATCTCGTCGGAGAACACGCGACCGCCGTGGCGCTCCACGATCTCGCTCACCGCGAGCAACTCGTCGCGGTCGAACACGCGACCGACCGGGTTGAACGGGTTGCAGAGGATGAGCAGGCTCGCACCGGCACGGAAGGCCGCATCGATGCCCTCGAGGTCGAGCGCGTAGCGGCCGTCGGTCACGGTCATCGGCACCTGGATGACCTCGCGTCCGGCGTCGGGCGGCACCGACAGGAAGGGCATGTACGCCGGCGTGGGGACGATGACCGGAGCATCCGGACGCGAGAAGTGCCGCATCGCGAGCTCGAGGGCGTGGATGACGTCGGCGATTGGATGGATGTCGGATGCCGGCACCGCCCACCCGTACACGTCACGCAGCCAGTCGGAGGTGGCGACGGACATCTCGTTCGACACGGCATCCGGCAGATAGCCGAACAGCCCCTGGTCGACGGCCGCATGCAGCGCCCGCGAGATGCCGGGGGCCACCCCGAAGTCCATCTCGGCGACGAACGCCCCGACCGCGTCGGGGAACATCGACCACTTGAGGCCGCCGATGCGTCGAAGGTGGTCGACGTCGATGGCGTCGAAGCCTGAGGCGAGGGACATCGGTGCTCCTGTCATGCGGGGGGTGGGGTGCTTCCATCATGTCGCGCCGAGGAGGGTGTGCGGGTCGGATCAGACCGCCGCGGGGATCTCCTCGAGCGCGCGGTACACGGGCAGGCCGCGCTCGAGCGCGATCTCGACGTCCTTGTCGGCGCCGGCGGATGCTCCGGGCAGACGCAGCACGGCGTCGCAGTGCTGCAGCAGCCGTCGCGCGGTCTCGTACATGACGTCGCCGTCCGCGGCATCCGGATCCGTCAGGCCGCGGAGGATCGGGAGAGCGACCCATTCGCCGATCATCGGGACGTGCCCGAGGCGATGGATGGGGGTTGCGGCCTCCTCGAGCCGTGCGAGGTTCTGGGCGATCAGGGCGGGGTCGCCGTCCGTGCCGGAGCGGTAGGGACCAGCGATGAGGATGAGGAGTGGAGAATTCATGAGGATGACTGTAACGTGAATCATGCAACAACGTGCAACTTCGTGAAGGAATCGTATGCTTGGCGCTCAGCGCAAGACCCACCTGCTCGAGATCCTCGCCCGCGACGGGCGAGTCGTCGCGAAGACCGTGGCTGACGACCTCGGGGTGTCGGAGGACTCGATCCGGCGTGATCTGCGCGAGCTCGCCGACGCCGGGCGACTCGTGCGCGTCTACGGCGGCGCGCTGCCGGTGCCGCCCGCCGATCGACCGGTGGATCAGCGCCTCACGCTCGCGACCGACAGCAAGGAACGCGTGGCCCGGCGTGCCGTCGAGCTCGTGCGCCCGGCATCCACCCTCGTCCTCGACGCCGGCACCACCGCCCTCGCGATGGCCCGTCTGCTCCCCCGCGATGCGGGCCTCACCGTGATCACTCCGAGTCCGGCCGTCGCCATCGCCGTGGCCGAGCACTCCGACGCCCGCGTGATCATGATCGGCGGCGAGCTCGCGCGCTACTCGATGGTCGCGAGCGGCGCCCTCGCGATGGAGGCCGTGCAGCATCTCGCCGCGGACGTCTTCTTCCTGGGCGTCACGGGGATCCACCCCGAGCACGGTCTCACCACGGGCGACCTCGGCGACGCCGTGACCAAGCGGGCGATCACCGCCCGGTGCGCCGAGACCTACGTGCTCGGCAGCGAGGAGAAGATCGGCGCGGTCTCGACCTTCCCCGTGCTCGCGCTCGACGCGGTCACGGGCGTCATCGTCGATCCGCTCGATCGGAATCCGCTCATCGCGGGGCTGCCCGCCGCGGGGTGAGGGCTGGGGCTGGGGTGGCACGCGGCTGGCAGGGGTCGCGAATGGCCTCTACCCAGCATCCATAGCGGCCATACGCGTCCCCTCGAGCCCGCGGATGCGCGCGCTGGGGCTGGCAGGGGTCGCGAATGGCCTCTACCCAGCATCCATAGCGGCCATACGCGTCCCCTCGAGCCCGCGGATGCGCGCTCAGCGCAAGCCCCTCTACCCGCGCGCGAGGCGCCGCCAGGCGAGTTCCGCGAGCACCGACGCCTGCAGCGGCAGCACGGCGTCGTCGAACACGGAGTGCTCCGCGTGCATGGGCGTGGGCCCGGATGCCGCGGCGGCACCGACGAACACCAGCGCGCCCGGAATCTCCTGCAGAACGTACGAGAAGTCCTCCGACGCCATCGACGGCTCGGGCAGGCGCGTCACACGCTCCGCGCCGACGAGCTCGTCGAGCACCCGGAGCACCTCCCGCGTCTCGACCGGGTCGTTGTGCGTGACCGGGTAGGAGGCGATGAACTCGGTGTCGAGCCGGCATCCGTTCGCCTCGGCGATACCGGCCAGCATCGCGGGCAGCTGCGTGCGCACGGTGTCGAGGGTCGCCATCGAGAGGGTGCGGATGTTCGCCTCGAGGTGCACGGTCGACGCCAGCACATTGCTCGCCTCGGAGTCGCTGCGCAGCTGCGTGATCGAGATGACCGCCTGGTCCGTGGCGGGCAGTCGCCGCGCGGCGAAGGTCTGCACGGCGAGGATCAGCTGCGCGGCCACCGGCACCGGGTCGATCGTCAGATGCGGGAACGCGGCATGCCCGCCGGTGCCGTGCAGAGTCATGCGCAGGGCGTTCGCGCTCGCCATCATCGGGCCTTCGCGCGTCACGAGCTGCCCGAGCGGGGTGGCGCTGTCGACGTGGATCGCGTACGCCGCGACCGGCCGCTCACCCGCGGCGTCGAGCACACCTTCGTCGATCATGACCTGCGCGCCGGCGTACCCCTCCTCTCCCGGCTGGAACATGAACACGATCGTTCCGGGCAGGTCCTCGCGCCGCGCGGCCAGCAGTCGCACCGCGCCCAGGAGCCCCGCCATGTGCAGGTCGTGCCCGCACGCGTGCATCGCGCCGGAGGTCGCCGCGAACGGCAGCCCGGTCGTCTCGCTGATCGGCAGCGCGTCCATGTCGCCGCGCAGCAGCACCACGGGTCCGGGACGCCCGCCGCGCAGCACCGCCGTGATCGACGACAGTGCGTCCCCGAGCGAGACCTCCAGCCCGAGCCCCTCGAGTTCCCGCCGCAGGATCTGCTGCGTGCGGGGCAGGTCGAGTCCGAGCTCTGCCGCCGCATGCAGCTCGCGCCGCACGGCGATCAGCTCGTCGCGCAGCTCTTCGGCGTCGGGCAGGAATCGCGCAGAATCAGTCATCAGAACTCCATCCGCTGCCCGAGCACCGGCACGGCGTCGAGCAGATCTTGCGTGTACGGGTCGCCCGGGTGGGCGAGCAGCGTCTCGGTGGGGCCGGCCTCGACCAGCGCGCCGTGCCGCATCACGCACACCTCGTCGCTGATGTACCGCACGACGGCGAGGTTGTGCGAGATGAACAGCATCGACAGACCCAGCTCCTGCTGCACCTCGCGCAGCAGGTTGAGGATCGCACCCTGCACCGACACGTCGAGCGCGCTGGTGACCTCGTCGGCGATCAGCACCGACGGCTCCCCGGCGAGCGCGCGGGCGATCGTGATGCGCTGACGCTGTCCGCCTGAGAACGCGGCGGGGCGCTCCACGGCCCGGTCCGGGTCGAGATGCACGAGCGCGAGCAGTTCACGGACCCGCGCGATGCGCTCGTCCCTGCTCCACCGACGCCCGGTCGCCCGCAGCGCTTCGGCGATCGAGTCGCCGACCGGCATGAGCGGGTCGAGCGCCGAGAACGGATCCTGGAACACCAGCTGCATCCGTCGCCGGGCGCGCCGTGCGTCGCCGCCCCCGCCCACCGCCTCGACGCCGTCGACGCGGATCGACCCCGCTTCGGGTCGCACCAGACCGACGGCGGCGGCGGCGATCGTGCTCTTGCCCGATCCGGATTCGCCGACGAGTCCGACCGTCCTGCCCTTCGGCACGGCGAGGCTGACCCGGTCGACGACCCGCGTGCGGCCGTACCGCACGCTCAGGTCCGTGATCTCCAGTGCGTTCACACCGGCACCTCCGCTTCGTGATGAACACCGTCGTCGTGCGTGCGGTCGTCGTGCGCGCCGCCGTTCTCGTCGAGCGCCTCCGGCACCAGGTCTGCCGGGATCACGGGCAGCGGCTGCGTGCGGTCGCTGGTCATGTCGGGCAGGCACGCGATCAGCGCCTTCGAGTACGGATGCCGCGCGTCCTCACGGATGCGCCCCGCGTCGAGCGTCTCGACCGCACGGCCGTCCTTCATGACGATGACCCGATCGCAGAAGGCCGACACCAGCGCGATGTCGTGCGAGATGAACACGATCGCCGCGCCGGTCTCCTCCTGCGCCCGGTGCAGCACGCCCATGACCTGCTTCTGCACGGTGACGTCGAGGGCCGTGGTGGGCTCGTCGGCGATGATCAGGCGCGGGCGCCCGGTGAGTGCCATGCCGATCATGGCGCGCTGGCGCATGCCGCCCGAGAACTCGTGCGGGTACTGCTTCAGTCGCGCGGTGGCGTTGGCGATGCCGACCGCGCCGAGCGCGTCGGCCGCGCGGGCTCGCGCCTGTGCCGGACGCATGCCCATGTGTACCTCGGGCACCTCGGTCAGCTGGCGGCCGATCGTGAGAGCGGGGTTGAGCGAAGTCAGCGGGTCCTGGAAGATCATGCCCAGCTCCACGCCCAGACGCGAGCGTTCCGAGGGCGCCAGCGGCCGGGTCATGTCGATGTCGTCGAAGCGGTGCGATGAGGTCGTGATCCGCGCATCGTCGCCGAGCAGACCGGCGAGCGCCATCGCGGTGAGCGACTTGCCCGATCCGGACTCGCCGACGATGCCGACGATCTCGCCGGGCGCGATGCGCAGATCCACGCCGCGTACGCGCTCGACCTCGCCGCCGTCCGCGGTGGCGAAGGCGATCCGCAGGTCGGTGATCTCGGCGATCGTCTCTCCGGTCGGAGCATCCTTCTCGGGCACCGCCCGCCGACGCCGCGGCGTGAGCGTGATCCCGCCGGTCGCCCGGTTCGCGACGGCCTTCCACCCCTGGCCCCGCGAGCCGGCGACGGCCTCACTGAGCAGGGTGAAGACGAGACCGGCGAGTACCACGGCGATACCCGGCCCGACCGCCGCGAGCGGGTTGATGTAGATGCGCAGAATGCCTTCCTGCAGCATCCGCCCCCAGTCGTACGCCGGAGCCTGCACCCCGAGTCCGAGGAACGACAGTCCCGCGAACGACAGCAGCGTGACGCTGGCGGTGGCCGCCGCGTTCACGAAGAACGGGTTGGCGATGTTCGGCAGCACGTGCCGCAGCAGGATGCCGACGGGGCCGACTCCCACGACGCGGGCGGCGCGCACGTAGTCGCGCCCCGACACCGAGGCGGCGAGGTTGTAGACCAGGCGGGCGAACGACGGGATGCCGGCGAAGCCGATCGCGAGCATGGCCCCGGTGGCCGTGGCCCCCCAGATCACGGTGAAGAACAGCACCATCAGCAGCCACGGGAACGCGAGCAGGATGTCGAGCAGACCCGTGAACCAGCGTCGCGGGTACTTCGGCAGGATGCTGGCGACGAGACCGAACACGATGCCCCCGATGAGCGCGATCGCCGTGGCGCCCAGCGTCAGCAGCAGCGTGAGCCGGGTGGCGACCAGCACGCGCGCCAGCACATCGCGCCCGAGCTCGTCGGTGCCGAACGGGTGGGCGGCGCTCGCGGGCAGCAGTCGCGACGAGACATCGGTCGTCTCGGCGGCAGGACCCCAGATCGTGGGGCCGGCGATCGCGACGAACAACAGCAGCGCGCAGCCGATGAGGGCCGCGATCGCGGTGGGGTTCAGGAGCTTCTGACGCAGTGACATGGCTCAGCCCTCCGTGATCGATGAGCGGGGATCGATGGTGGCGAGGATCACGTCGACGACGAGGTTCACCCCGAGCACGATCAGGGCGTAGACGATCACGACGCCCTGCACCATGGGATAGTCCTTCGCGCCGACCGACGACACCATGATCGTGCCGAGGCCGGGGATCGAGAAGACCGTCTCAATCAGCACCGTCGCCGCGGTGAGCCCGGCGAGGATGAGCCCGCCGACCGTGAGCGACGCGGTGACGATGTTCGGCAGCGCGTGACGCAGATGGATGAGGTGACGCGGGAGCCGCTTGGCCCGCGCGGTGGTCATGTAGGTGGTGTCGAGCACCGCCAGCATCTCGACCTGCACGATGCGCACGAGATAGGCCATCGGGCCGATCGCCAGCGCGATCACCGGCAGCACGGCATCCTCCGGCGACCCCCATCCGGCGGCGGGCAGCCAGCCGAGCTGCACCGCGAAGAGCGAGATCAGGCCGACCGCGACGAGGAAGCTGGGCACCGCGATCATGATGCCGAGCACGGCCGAGACCGCCATGGTGAGACCGCGGCGGCGGCCTGAGCGGGCGAGCACCGCCGCACCGATGCCGGCGGGCAGGGCCCCGATGACCGCGATCGCGAATGCCAGGACGGCGAGCATCAGCGTGGTCGGGAAGCGCTGGGCGATCACGTCGCCCACGGGACGCTGCAGCCGCACCGACGTGCCGAGGTCGCCGGTGAAGAGTCCGCCGATGAAGCGGAAGAACTGCTCGCCCATCGGCCGATCGAGTCCGAGCTGGGCCCGGGTCGCCTCGACGAGCTGCGGGGTGGCGCTTTGCCCGAGTGCGGCGCGCACGGGGTCACCGGGCACGAGGTACATGAGCAGGAACGAGGCGACGATGACCACCGCGAGCGAGATCACCAGCCGCCCGAGTCGGCGGAGCAGGAATGCGGTTCGCGGCGAGAGGCCCCGCCGCAGACGGCGCTCCTCCACCCGCGCCGCCAGGGCAGCCGTGGTCGTGTCGACCACCTCGGCGGTCGCGGGAGGAGGAGTCGTCGTCATGTCAGCCCAGCATCCGGATCGAGGTCGGCTGGATGAAGTTCGGCTGATCGAACACCGCACCCGACTGGTAGGTCGGCAGGATGTTGTCGATCACCGGGAAGACGTCGAAGCGCTCGATGAGCTCCTTCTCGGCCTCGTTCCAGATGCCGCACGCCTCTTCAGGCGTCGCGCTCGAGGCTTCGGCCACGAGGGCAGAGTACTCGGGGTTGTCGACCCACATGAAGTTCAGGCCGCCCTCGTCGGGGGTGGCGCCGTCGAAGAAGACCGACAGCAGGACCGGTCCGCCCGGGGCGATCTGCACCCAGCCGGTGTCCCAGTCGGCCGTCGAGTAGAGCTGCTCCGACCACGCGGCGGCGTCGTTCGCCGAGAGCTCGGTCGTCACGCCGAGCTGGTCCCACGTCTCCTTGACGAGCTCGGCTGCGGCCGCGTGCGTGGAGGTGGGGGCGTTGTAGACGAACTTGATCGTGAGCGGCTCGCCGTCCTTGGAGCGCAGTCCGTCGGAGCCGAGCGTCCAGCCGGCCTCGTCGAGCAACTCGCCGGCTCGGTCGAGATCGGTGTCGGGAAGCGTCCAGCCCGGCTCATCGGCCACACACAGCAGCGGGTTCTTCGTGACGAGCGAGACCGACTCGAGTCCCTCGCCGTCGGCGATGACCGTGCCGACCTCGTCGCGATCGATCGCCGTCGACAGCGCTTCACGCACGAGCGGATCGGAGAACGGACGCCCCTCCTTCTCGTTGAACAGCATCATGCCGACCGGGTTGCGCACACCCGTGTGGGTGAGGCCGGCGCCGTCGAGACGTGAGCGGTCGGCACCCGAGATGGTCGCGGCGTTGATCTCGCCCGAGACGAGCAGGTTCGCCGCGGTGCTCTCATCGGTGATGACGCGCGCCTCGATCGTGTCGGGCAGACCCGCGGTCTCGCTGGTCACGTCAGCCGGACCCCAGGTGTAGTCGTCACGCTTGGTGAACGTGTAGGTGTCACCCGGCTTGATGTCGCTCAGGCCGAACAGCCCGGTGCCGTCGGTGGCGTCGGAGAGCGTCGTCGGGTCGGCGAGACCCGCGTCGCACACCAGCATGATGGTGCCGACGTTGACGGCGAGGAACGGGTTGTTCTGCGTGCTGGTGACCGTGACGACGTTGCCGTCGGCGGTCGCCGAGATGCTCTCGTCGATGACCGATCCGTACGAGAAGGTCGCGTTGACGGGGTCGGCGTTGTAGTTCAGGTTGTCGGCGACGGTCTGCGCCGTGAATTCGGAGCCGTCGGTGCAGGTGATGCCGTCCTTCAGGGTGAAGACGACCTCGGTGCCCGTCTCCTCCCAGCTCTCGGCGAGCCAGGGCTCGAGCTCACCCTCGGAGGTCACGGCGATCAGCGACTCGTAGGCGAGGTTGACCACGGCGAACGTGTCGGGCGACACGGCTTTCAGCGGGTTCAGGTCACCCGGGTCGTCGCCGACCGCGGTGACGAAGGTGCCTCCGGAGACGAAGTCCCCCTCGGAGGGAGCGGACTGGTCGTTCGAGCCCGCACAGGACGTCAGTGTGAGCGCGAGCACGGAGAGAGCGGCGGCGACGGGTACTGCGGTACTGCGTTTCATTGCGTCTCCTCTAATCGGGTACAGGTGGTGCGGTTCAGCGGACGACGGCCTCGGCCGAGAGCCGGGCCAGGGGTCCGGCGGCCTTGACGGTGATGTTGACGGTGGGATGCGCGGTGTACGGCACGTGCGTCTCGAGCACGTCGACGATCGACACCTGCAGCGGGTCGGCTCCGGCCTGGATCGCCTTGGCGATGGCGGCTTCGGATGCCTGTTCGATTGCGGCTTCACGGTCGCCCATCGCCGCCATCTGGTCGGCGCGCCCTCCGGCGAGCGAGATCGCGGCACCGACCGCGTTGGCCACGCCGCCGTGGTCGGGCCGCAGGATGCGTCCGGCGCTGGCGAGCCGGTCGGGGACGAGGAATCCGCCGCCGCCCACGACCACCAGCGGGATGTCCATGCGGCCGAGCGAGAGGCGTTCGACGGCCTCCTCCAGTCGGTCGGCGACGAGCGCGAGCGCCTTCTCGAGTGCTGCGGTCATCGTGCCGTCGAGCGCGGGCAGCGTGCGTCCAGCGACCGGGCTTCCGCCGGCGAGCGCCGCGGCATCGGTCAGCGTGGGCGTGGAGCCGCCGAACAGCAGCCCCTCCGGGTCGATCCGGTAGCCGACCGAGTCCGGTCCCACGCGACCCGAGGCCACGTCGATCACCGTGCCGCCGCCGATGCCGACGCTGAGGATGTCGGGCATGCGGAAGTTCGTGCGCACCCCGCCGATCTCACGCGGCAGGGTGGACTCGCGCGGGAAGCCGCCGACGACGACGCCGAGGTCGGAGGTCGTGCCGCCCACGTCGATCACGATCGCGTCGTCGTGCCCCGAGAGGTAGGCGGCGCCGCGAATGGAGTTCGCCGGCCCCGAGCCGATCGTCAGCACCGGATACTGCGCGGCGTAGTCGAGCGACATCAGCGTGCCGTCGTTCTGCGCGAAGAAGGTGGCCGCGTCGAGGCCCTCCTCGTCGACGACGGTGACCAGCGCCTCGGTGACCGAGCGGGCCACGCCGTAGAGCGCGGCGTTCAGCAGCGTGGCGTTCTCGCGCTCGAGCAGTCCGGTGGGGCCGATGTCCTGGCTCAGGAACACCCGGGCGTCGGGGCCGAGGTGACTGTGCAGCAGATCGGCGACCTCGAGCTCCTGCTCGGGCGACGACGGGCTGAAGATGCCCGCGACGGCGATCGCGTCGAAGTGGTCGAGTCCGTCGACGAAGCGCAGGATGCCGTCGCGATCCAGCGGAGAGATCGGGGTGCCGTCGACCATGTGTCCGCCGCCGAGCATCGCCGAGCCCGCGAGCAGCATGCGCACGAGGTCCTCGGGCCAGCCGGTCAGCGGCGGATATTCGGTCGCGGCCGGTGCGCCCAGGCGGATCATCGCGACCCGGTCGAGCTGGCGGCGCTGCACGATCGCGTTGGTGGCGTGGGTCGTGCCCAGCATCACCCGCGAGACGCGGGAGCGGTCGTCGCCGATCGCGGCGAGCACGTCGCGGATGCCGGCACGGATGCCGCCCGTGATGTCATCGGTCGTGGCGCGCTTGGTCCACGCGAGCACCCGGCCGTCGCCGTCGAGCACGACCGCGTCGGTGTTGGTTCCGCCGACGTCGACGCCGATGGACAGATCGCGCGCGGTCATCGGACGCCTCCTTCGAAGGGGATGTAGGGCAGGTCGTAGCCGAACGCGGCGGGGCCGGCGAGCTCGAGCCCCCGCGGCGAGCGCCAGATCGGGTCGCACGCCCAGGCGAGCACCGACACGCGCTGCCCGAAGCGCAGCATCTCGGTGGTGATCGCGTGGCCGGTCTCGGAGTCGATGATGGTGATGAGGTCGGGCACGCTGACCAGCACCTCGCCGTCCTCGAGCACGAGCAGGTTCTCGTTCTGCAGTTCGAGGCGCTGCAGGCGGCCGCGGTCGGCGCCCACACCGGCGATCGTGACCGAGCCGCGCACGAAACCGCCGGCGGTGCGGCGGTCGAGGTCGGTGATCTTGCCGGTCATCAGCACGCGCGCGTCGAGCTCCTCCGCGACAGCGGCGACCGGATCGGATGCCGACATCAGCGCGTGGCCGACGCGGATCGCCGCACTCACGGTGCCCTCGATCACGGCGCCGCGCACCTGGTCGGCGGTCATCGGATAGTGCGCACCGATGCAGATCGAGCCGCTGGCGACGGTGAGTGCGCGGGCGTGCCGCTCGAGCCAGTGCAGGTCGATGGTCTTCAGCACCGAGATGTTGCCCACCACGTCGCTCTGCACCGCCCACTCGCACGGCACCCCCGCGACGTTCATGGCGACCATCGCGGCATCCGGGAACGCGCGGCCCATGCCGTCGGCATCCAGCACCTGCAGTCCGAGTCGTGCGGCCCAGCCGATGGGCTGCACGCCGTTGCCGCCACCGATCTCGGCCGCCATCAGCGTGGTGACCCGGCGCCCGAGCAGCCGTTCCGCCTCGGCGAGCAGCGCGTGGATCTGCCCGGTGGCCGAGAGCATCTCGATGCCTACCGTCGGGGCGCCGATGCCCGACATGAGGATCACGACGTCATCCGGGCCGAGGTCGTCGACCGTGACCAGCCGCACCGGGCCGTGCTCGCGCAGTGCCGTCTCGACCATGATCTGGCTGGTGTACACGGCGCCACCGCCGCCGGTGCCGAAGATCGCGGTGCCGACGCCGAGCGCGGCGATGTCGTCCGCGGTGATCTCGGTGATCGGCGCCGCGGTGCGTGCGGCAGGAGATATCTGGGCCATGTGTTCACGGTACGGAGGCATCGACCTGTGGACAATGTCACGAACCACCAGTGTTTCCCGCCATACTGTGCGCATGGCACAGTACTCTCTCCGAGATCTGCAGGCTGACGCGGATCGGCTCGGACTGCGCCGCATCGCCGGACCCGTCGACGACCGTGAGATCAGCCGCGTCGACCTGGCATCGGTCGACCGCCTCGACGCCGTCACCGCCGGCACGCTGGCGATCATCCCCGGAGATGAGCAGCCGCCGCCCTTCCGCGTCGACGTGGCGCTGCGTCAGGCCAGCGCGCGCGGGCTCGCCGGCATCGTGTTCACCACCGGGATCGTGCTGGCCGAGACGGCATCGGTGCTCGCCGACCGCGGCGGGGTGCCGGTGTTCTCGGCGGCGGGAGTGAGTGCGGCCGATCTTGCGAAGACCGTCGACCGAGCGATCTCGGGCGGGGCGTCCGAGGCGATGATGCGCGGCGCCCAGGCCGTGACCGCGGCCACCGAGGCGGCATCCCTCCCCGGGAGCACGACCGACAGCATCCTCGCCGCCGCGGGCGGAGTGCTGGGCGCCGCCCTCTCCCTCGTGTCGGATGCGGAGGTGGGATGGACCGACACCGACGCGGTCTTCATCGGCGAGGTTCCCGTCGGTCGCCTTGTCGCCGCGAGCACCGACGGCGCCACCGAGGTCTCTCTGCCCGTGATCGCCTCGCTGCTCTCGCGCGTCGCGCAGCGGCAGAGTCGCGACCGCTACGCGCCGACCCAGTCCCGCGCCGATCTGCTCGTGGAGCTCGTGCTCGCCGACTCCACCCGGGCGGAGGGCTTCGTGGCGCAGGCCGCCCGTCTGGGACTGCCGCTCGCGCAGTCGCACGTGGTCGCCTGGCTCGCGCCCACCCGTCCGTCCGACCCTGAGGCACGTGCCCCGCGCAGCGTGCAGCCGGCGCTCGAGCTGTTCGCGCTGCAGCTGGTCGAGGCGCGCGACGAGATGTGGCACGTCGCCTTCCTGCAGGACGACCTCATGCTCGTGTGCACCGAGGAGCACGGCGCCGGAGACCACCAGCGACGCGTGCGTGAGGTGGCGATGCTCATCCAGCAGCAGGCGCGCGAACTCGCCGGCGCCGACTGGGCCTACACGCTCGGACTCGGCACCCCGCAACTCGGAGCGCTCGGACTCCGGCACTCCGCCGCAGAAGCCCGCATCGCCGCGGAATCGGCCATCGCCGCCGGGCGCCTCGGCGGTGTGGAGCTCACCGACGTCACCGGACTGCGGCGCGTGCTGCTCGACGTCTACGCCTCGCCGATCAGCCGCGAGCTGCTGCACGACGTGCTGCGTCCGCTCGACGAGCTCGGCGCCGAGCGCGCACTGCTGTCGGTGCGCACGCTGCTCGCGTACCTCGCGCACGACGGCTCGCTCGTGCACGCTGGCAAGGAGTTGATGCTGCATCCGAACGGCGTCGGCTACCGGATGCGGCGGATCCGCGACCTGCTCGGCATCGACCTCAGCGACCCCGACGCGCGCTTCGCGGTCGAGCTCGCGTGCCGGGTGCGGCTGCTCGGGGCGGGGTAGCGGGGGCGGGCAGGCGTCATAGATGGCCGCACAGCATGGGCACAGCACACACCCGCGCGCGTCTCCGGTGGAGCCGCATCACATGACCGGATGCCGCGGTGCGACCTAGGCTCGCTGCATGCCCTACACCGACTCCGCCGATGTGCGTCTGTACTACGAGGTCTTCGGCGAGCCCGACGCCCCCGTGCTCGTGCTGGTGTCGGGCGGCGGGGCTCAGCTGCTGGCGTGGGACGAACGCTTCATCGCAATGCTCACCGACGGCGGCCTCCGCGTGGTGCGGTTCGACAATCGCGACACCGGTCTCTCGCAGCGCTTCGGCGGCCCCGACGACCTCGACGGCGGCTACTCGCTGTCCGACCTGGCAGACGACGTGCTCCGCGTGCTCGATGACCTCGGCGTCGAGTCGGCGCACATCGCGGGCCACTCCATGGGCGGCATGATGGCGCAGATGCTGGCGATCGAGCATCCCGAGCGCGTGCGCAGCCTCGGCCTCCTGTCGACGATCCCCGGGCAGTCGCCCCGGTACGTGCTGCACGGCGAGCGCCCCGAACTCGCCGAACCGCCGGTGCGCGTCACGCGAGACGAGGCCGTCGCCTTCACGCGGGCTGTGCTGGAATCGCTCCCGCCCGGGCGCTACGCCCCACAGGTCGCATGGCACGTCGCCGCGACCGGTGACGCGTACGACCGCGGCTACTTCCCCGAGGGCTTCTCGCGGCAGTGGGCCGCGCTGCGGCGCGCGCCCGAGCGGCTCGAGGCGCTGCGGGCGGTGACCGTTCCGACGCTCGTGTTCCACGGCCGCGACGACGACGTGCTGCACTGGGCGTCCGCGGTCGACATCGCCGAGGCCATCCCGCATGCGGAGCTGCAGGTGCATCCCGACATGGGCCACCTCATCGCGCACGAGCTGTGGCCCGATCTCGCCGCCGCTCTGCTGCGCACGGCGACCAGGGCCGAAGAGCGCCGCTAGCCGGAGAGCGCCGCTAGCGGTCGGCCTCCGCGTCGAACTCCTCCACTCCCGTCTGCGGGAACGGATGCGGGCCGCGCGGGCCGAACACGAGCACGAGCTCGGCCGGCGCCTCCGACTCGTTGCGCACGCCGTGGTGCAGACCCTCGGGCGCGTAGAACGCGTCGCCGGCACGCAGCACGCGGCGATCGGTGCCCGCGGTGATCACGACCTCGCCCCGCGTCACGACGTACATCTCGTCGGAGCTGGTCGTCGAGCAGCTCTCCGGATCACCGGTCAGGTGATGGTGCTGTCCCTCTTCGGCGCCGGGCTCGAGGTGGTAGAGCATGACCGAGGTCGGCAGCGCGGTCGTCTGCCGGAAGTACCACTCCACGCCGATGCGGCCTTCTCCGTCGTAGAGTTCCCAGTCATGGCCGCCGTCGCCTCGTCTCTGCACGCGCATGCGTGCCAGTGTGCGACGCGTCGCACGCGCAGACCATGGTGCGATGCCCCAGCGCGCCGCCGTGCCGGTGTACGCCTGATCTACGCGCGCGCCTCACGGATCATCTCGGCGTACCCCTCGGCGTAGGTCGGGTACTCGAGCGTGCCCAGCACCCGGCGCAGCAGCGTGCCGTCGAGCACGGTGCCGCTGGCCTCTGCGGCCGGGTCGTCGGGCGGAGCATCCACCTCCAGCTCCCGGGCGATGAACGCGACGACCTCGCCGAGCGGTGCCGGTGCCTGGTCGACCGCGTGCACCACGGTCGGGGGCTCGGGCATGCGCAGCAGCGCGTCGATCGCGCGCACCAGGTCGACCTCGTGGATGCGGTTCGTGCGCCGCCGGTGGTTCACCACGGCGTGATCGCGCACCTGGCGCAGCAGGAACTCGCGCCCAGGACCGTAGATGCCGGCGGGTCGCAGGATCACGGCGTCGAACATCTCGCGCGCGGCCAGCTCGCCGTCGCGCAGCCCCTGCGAACGGTCGCTCGCGGGCACGGGCTCGTCGGACTCGGTGATCGGGCGGTCGAACGGGCCGGCCTCGAAGACCCCCGTCGACGACACGAAGACGGTGCGTGCGGGCGGGTGCGGCAGTGCCGCCAGAACATGCGCGAGCACCGTGCGGTAGCCGGGTCCGCCGGGCGGCAGCGTGACCACCATCGCATCGACCTCGGGCAGCGGCTGCGCCAGCGGCTCGCCCACGTCGGCGCGGATCCCGGTCACGCCGTCGGGCAGCACGCCGTCACTGCGCCGCACCGCGACGACCTCGCCGCCGTCCGCCACCAGTCGCGGCGCCAGGCGCTGCGCCAGCTTGCCGTAGCCGATGAGGAGGGTGCGTGCGGGAGCCGGGTTCACGCCTCCCAATCTTCCACACCCCACCGACACCCGGACACGGGCGCCGAGGAGCCTCGGCAAAGGAGACACCCCGTGTCAAGCCCTTCCCGCTGGACCCCGCCCGGCTCTAGCGTGGTCAGATGACCTCAGACACTGCGGCCGAAGCTCCCGCGCCGACTCGCCTCCGCCGCGCCATCACCGGCCCCCTGCTCTTCGCCTTCATCCTCGGAGACGTGCTCGGGGCGGGCATCTACGCGCTGATGGGCGTGCTCTCTGAGAAGGTCGGCGGGATGCTGTGGGCTCCCCTGCTGCTCGCTCTCGGCCTCGCGTTGCTGACGGCCGGCTCGTACGCCGAACTCGTGACCAAGTACCCCCGGGCCGGAGGAGCCGCGGTCTTCGCCGAGCGCGCGTTCCGCAGCCCGATCGTGTCGTTCCTGGTCGGCTTCAGCATGCTCGCCGCGGGTGTGACCAGTGCCGCGGGACTGGCGATCGCGTTCGCCGGCGACTACTTCCGCACCTTCATCGATCTGCCGACGATCCCTGTCGCCATCGTGTTCCTGGCGGTCGTCGCGGCCCTGAACGCCCGCGGCATCCGCGAATCCATGGGGGCGAACCTCGTGATGACGGCGATCGAGCTGAGCGGCCTGGTCATCGTGATCGCGGTCGTCGCGGTCTTCGTCGGCGGCGGAGGCGGCGACCTCTCCCGCGTCACCGAGGCCCCGGAGGGCACGAGCACCGGCATCGCCGTGCTGGCCGGAGCCGTGATCGCGTACTACTCCTTCGTCGGCTTCGAGACCTCGGCGAACATGATCGAAGAGGTCAAGAACCCGCGCAAGACCTACCCGCGGGCGCTGTTCGCCTCGCTCTTCACGGCCGGCGCCGTGTACCTGCTGGTGGGTCTGGCAAGCTCGGTCGCCCTGCCCGCCGCCGACCTGCAGGAGTCTTCAGGACCGCTGCTGGCCGTCGTTGAGGCCACCGGCGCCAACATCCCGTCGTGGCTGTTCAGCCTGATCGCGCTGATCGCGGTCGCCAACGGCGCCCTGCTGACGATGATCATGGTCAGCCGCCTCACGTACGGCATGGCAGAGCAGGGCCTGCTGCCCTCGCCGCTGGCCCGCGTGCTCCCCAAGCGCAAGACGCCGTGGGTCGCGATCGTCACCACCACTCTCGTCGCGATGGGGCTCACGCTCGTGGGCGATCTGGCCACTCTCGCCGAGACCGTCGTGCTGCTGCTGCTGTTCGTCTTCCTCAGCGCGAACGTGTCGGTCCTGGTCCTGCGCCGCGACCGCGTCGATCACGATCACTTCCGTGTGTGGACGTTCGTGCCCGTGCTGGGCATCGGCTCGTGCATCCTGCTGCTCAGCCAGCAGCGTCCGATCGTGTGGCTGTTTGGCGCGATCCTGCTCGCCGTCGGCGTGGTGCTGTTCTTCCTGGCCCGCTGGGGTCGCCGCCGCTCTGAGGGCTCCGCCGACGCCGCTCCCGCCTCCGCATCCACCACCCCTGAAGGGAACACACATGACCACGCATGACGACAGCACCGCGGCCGACATGACGAACGAAGAGAAGCGGCACGATCAGCTGACCTCCGCCCCCGACGCCACCGAGGCCGACGCCGCCCCGCGCATCGAGGTCACCGAGCACGACGGCGTCACGCGCATCGACGTCGCGCCCGACGCCCCCGTCCGCCCGGGTCCCGGCCCGGGAATGCCCGAAGCCGACGGCGTCTGACGCGACCGACGCGCTGCCGCGTCGGGGTCAGCGCACCGCCACCCCGACGCGGTCCTGCGTGCGGATGACCCGCGCGAAGCCCCGCGCCGCCAGGATGCTCTCGGTCCTGCGCATGATCTCGTCGCCCGAGACGGCAGCGAGCGCGCCGTTCGCCGGGATCGCCGAGGTCGTGGTGGCATCGGTCACGAAGTCGACGTCGAACCCCAGATCACTCGCCACGCGAGCGGTCGTCTCGCAGCACTGCTCGGTGCGGATACCGCAGATGACGACCCGTCCGACGCCCGCGGCGTCGAGCTGCCGCTGCAGGTCGGTCGAGGTGAACGCGTTGACGGTGGTCTTCGTCACCGCCGGCTCCGACTCGAGCGGTCCGAGCTCCGCCATCACCCTCGCAAACCCGCGGTCCGGGTCGAACACGCCCCCGGTGCCGGGTTCTGCATGCGTGATCCACACCACGAGATCCCCCCGCGACCGCGCATCCGCGACGAGCAGAGCGATGTTGTCGATCGCCTCGGGGTTCGCGGTCGCCGCCCACTCGTCGGGGCGCTGCCGGAACGACTCCTGCGCGTCGATGACGAGGAGGGCGGTGTCGGTGTGTCGTGTCATCCGCTCATCGTCGCCGACCGCGATCGCGGCGACAAGCGCGCGCGGCGACAATCACCGGCGGGATCCCGCCACGGGAGCCGTTACAGCCAGCCCTTGCGTTTGAAAGCGGCGTAGAGCCCGACGCCCATCACGAGCATGAGCCCGATCGCCATCGGGTAGCCGAGCGCCCAGTGCAGCTCGGGCATGTGGTCGAAGTTCATGCCGTAGACCGTGCCGACCAGGGTGGGCGCGAACAGGATCGCGGCCCAGCCCGAGATCTTCTTGACCTCGTCGTTCTGCCGGATGCTGAGCTCGGTCATCCGGCGCATCTCGTCGTTCTGGCGCCGCGCGACGATCGTCGACTCCACCGTCAGCGCGTTGTCGAGCACGGCGCGGAACGTCGTCGCCCGATCGGTCACGCGCAGCGTGTGATCGAGCACGTCGCGCAGATACCGCTGCAGCTCGTCGTCGACCCGGTACTTCTCGGATCCGCGCAGCAGCGCCTCCAGCATCCCCGACAGCGGCTGCGTGGCCCGCTGGAAGTCGATGACCTCGCGGCCCAGTTCGTAGATGCGCTGGGTGGCGTCGACGTCGTCGACGAACAGCTGGCTCTCGATCTCGTCGATGTCGTTCTCGAGACCGGCGAGCACCGGGGTGTACTCGTCGACGACCTCGTCGAGGATCGCGTAGAGCACGGCCTCGGGGCCGCGCTTGAGCAGCGGGATGTCGGACTCCAGCCGGTGCCGCACGCGGGCGAGGTCGGGAGACTCGGCATGGCGGATCGTCACGACGAAGTCGGGGCCGACCAGCACATGCACCTCGCCGAACTCGACCTCCTCGGTCTCGTCGAGGTACCGGGCCGGGCGCAGCACCATGAACAGCACCTCGCCGTAGCGTTCGAGCTTGGCGCGCTGGTGGCCCGAGAGCGCGTCTTCGACGACGAGCGCGTGGATGCCGAACTCGTCGGCCACCTCGCGGATCTCCTGCTCGCTCGGGCGGTAGAGTCCGATCCAGCTCATGCCGCCGCGGGCGCGCATCAGCTCGAAGGTCTCGCTGAGGCTCTGCGGATTCTCGGTGCGTACGCCGTCGACGTAGATCGCGTTGTCGACGATGGCCATCGTGCTATCCCGCCGGCGGTGCCACGCACGGGAGCGCGGAGTCGGTGATCGTCTGGTGATACTGCTCGGCCGTGAACGGAAGACCGAACTCGGGTGCCGTCTGCCCCTCGGCGGCGGGGGCCTTCGAGGCGATCGCCGCGAGCTCCCAGGAGAGCCACTGCGCGAAGCCGGCCCCGGTGGTCGAGTCATTGAGCACCACGGCGACGGTGAAGCCGGTCGTCGGGTCCGAGTACGCGGCGGTCGCATAGCCGGGCGTCCACCCGCCCTGACCGATCATCGAACCGATCAGCGTGGCCCCGCCCGTCGTCTGGTACCACGACGGGGAGTCGGGACTCGCCGGCAGCGGCGCCGCGAAGCGGTCCGGGGTGTCCTTGCGGCGAAGGGCCTGCGTCGCCTCGGCCTGCACGTAGCGGCCCAGGTCCGTGATCGTCGACACCACTCCGGAGTCCAGGTAGCCGGTACTCGACGACATCGTGGTGATGTCGACCGGTGCCGCGCAGTCATAGCCGCCCTCGACGCCGTTCATGTAGTGCCCGTTCACGACCGGCCCGTCCGACGGCGGGGCCGCCTCCGTCGCGGGAAGGCGCGTGTTCGACAGGCCGAGCGGCTGCGTCACGTACTCGGCGATCAGCTCGGATGCTGTCATGCCCGATGCCCGCTCCAGGGCGAGGCCGAGCAGCAGGTAGCCGGCGTCGGATTCGCGGTAGGTGGTGTGCGGGGGAATCCGGTCGCGGCCGAGTCCGTACCCAGCCAGCTCGAGCGGCGCCCAGACGCGTTCGGGGGTGTTCAGCCACGCCGCCTTGACCGTCTCCTCCGACGAGCCGGCTCCGCTGGTGCCGTTGCACAGGTCGAGGAGCGTGATGTCGGTCATGTCGGCGACGCCTGACACGTAGTCGGGAACGGGAGCGTCGAGCTCGACCGTTCCCCGGTCGGCGAGCGCGTAGAGCACGTCGCAGGTCATCAGTCGGGTGACGTC
This sequence comes from Microbacterium sp. PI-SA-G, assembly GCF_057215335.1. Taxonomy (NCBI): domain Bacteria; kingdom Bacillati; phylum Actinomycetota; class Actinomycetes; order Micrococcales; family Microbacteriaceae; genus Microbacterium; species Microbacterium sp. PI-SA-G. The sequence continues at coordinate 2,580,340 of NZ_CM170103.1, read as the reverse complement.
GGCGATGCGGAACGACATGTCGGTGTCGAGCGGTTCGCCGCCGGGACCCTGCGTGCCGACGCCGGTCACCCAGCTGCCGCTCCACGGGGCCCAGACCCCGACCACGGCACCGGTGGCACCGGATGACACGAGGGCGTTGTCGACTGCGGCCTGCAGCGCGGCGGTCATGTCATCGGGCAGTGCGCCCTCGACCTGAGAGGGCGGCGTGTAGGTGAACGTCTCCTCCGAGGAGCATCCGGTGAGCATGAGACCGAGCACGGCCGCACTGGCCACTGCGGCGCGCCACCGGCGCGACGAGAGAAGCTGCATGAAAGGAACCCCCGAATGATGTCTCCCGAGTCTAGAACGCCGATGCTGAAAGTCCGCACCGGACCCCCCGTCCTAGAGTGTGGTCGTGCCTCATTCCTTCGATGCCGACGTGATCGCCGCCGTGCTGCGTCACATGAACGGCGACCACACCGATGACAACATCCTGATCGCGCGCGCATTCAGCGAGCCCGCAGACGCCGAGGTCACGCAGTCCGTGATGACGGGGTTCGACGGCGACGGCGGCCGCTGGGACGTGACGCGCGGCGACTCCGTGACCGAGCTGCGGGTGCCGTGGCCGGGAGGAGCGATCTCCGACCGCCCTTCCGTGCGCCGCCAGGTGGTCGCGCTCTACGACGCCGCGTGCGCGCGCCTGGGCGTCGAACCCCGCCCCCACGACTGAGGGACGGCGGCCCGCGTCGCTTCCACATCGGGGCTTTCCTCGCGACTTAGGTAACCCTTACACTGAGGTCATGTCCGAGATCCTCTCCTTCTCCGCCGCGCTGCGCGAACGGTCCTCCGGGTCGCACTCCCGCAGTGAGGGCGCCGGCTTCATGTCCGACCTGCTGAAGGGTCAGGGCTCCCGCGAGGACTACATCTCCCTCGTCGCACAGCACTACTTCATCTACGCGGCCCTCGAGGGCGCCAGTGAACGCATGCGGCAGGATGCCGTGGCATCCGTCTTCCTCAGCGACAAGCTCACGCGGCTGCCCGCACTGAAGGCCGACCTCGAGTTCCTGCTCGGCGAGGACTGGCTCGACCACATCACCCCGCTCCCCACCACGCAGCGCTACGTGCAGCGCATCCTGCAGGTCGGCGCCACCTGGCCGGGCGGCTTCGTCGCGCACCATTACACGCGCTACCTGGGCGACCTGTCGGGCGGGATCTTCATCGGCCGCGTGATGGCCCGTCGTTTCGGATTCGAGACCAACGGCATCGGGTTCTACCTCTTCGACGACATCGCCGACCCGTCCGCCTTCAAGGACGTGTACCGCGAGCAGCTCGACGCCGCCCCGTGGGACGACGCGGAGCGCGAGCGCGTGATAGACGAGGTGCTGCTGGCCTACCGCTTCAACACCGAGCTCTTCGAGGACCTCGACCGCGCACGCGCCGCCGCCTGAGTTCAGGTGCGCGGCAGCTCGGGCGTCGACGCCGCGAGCCACGCGTCACGCATGAACCGGCGCACGTCCTCGTCGACCCGGATGTCGCGGGGCCGCAGATCACGCGACAGGTACAGCCCGTCGAGCGAGGTCAGCCGACTCAGCGCGACATAGGTCTGCCCGGGCGCGAAGGCCCCCGACCCGAGGTCGATGATCGCGCGCTCGTACGTCTTGCCCTGCGATTTGTGGATCGTGACCGCCCACGCCAGCCGCAGCGGGAACTGCGTGAACTCCGCCACCACGTCGCGGCTGAGCTTCTTCGTGTTCTGGTCGTACGCGTAGCGGAACCGCTCCCAGACGGCGGGCTCCACGTCGACCTCCTCGCCGTCGATGTCGACGCGCACCGAGCTGCCCAGGATCCGCACCACCGTGCCGATTGTGCCGTTCACCCAGCGCGGCGGCTCCCCCGAGGGGGCGGTGTCGTTGCGCAGGAACATCACCTGCGCGCCGACCTTCAGCCGCAGCTCCGACTCCGCCGGCAGCGAGGCCTCGCCGCGACCGAAGTCACCGCTCACCTCGGCCTTGGCCGTCTGCTCCTTGCCGGGCAGCGCGGCGAGGTGACGGTTGTTGATGCCGTTCACGATGTCGTTGCGCGTCGCGAGCGTGATCATGGGCACCTCGCCCGGCTCGGGGTCCGGAGGCGTTCTCGAACCCTGCGCGTTGAGCACGCCCGCGATCTCGGCGGTCACGCGCCCGTACCGCACGGCGTTGAGCATGGCCTTGAAGCCGTCGTCGGACTGCCGGTGGATTTGCACGAGCTCACGCACGTGCAGGTGCGCGCGCGTGTCGACCTCGAACAGCCCCTGCTGCTCGGACGACCCGTCGCCGCCGGATCCGCCCGCCCACACCCGAGCGTCGAAGAACCAGAACGAGCGGTAGTGGTCCTGCACGTAGCGGGCCTCGTCGCCGCGGGGCGGCACCGGAGCGAGCTGGTACGGGTCCCCGAACATGACCACCTGCACGCCGCCGAACGGCTCACCGCGGCGCCCCCTGGCCTGTCGCAGTGAGCGATCGATCGCATCCATCAGATCGGCGTTGACCATCGAGATCTCGTCGATCACGAGCGTCTCGATCGCGTTGAGAATGCGGCGCGTCGCGTCGTTCTGGTCGATGTCTCCGTCGGCGATCAGCCCGATCGGCAGCCGGAACAGCGAGTGGATCGTCTGGCCCTCGACGTTGAGCGCGGCGACTCCGGTCGGCGCGCAGATCGCGATCTGCTTCGCGGTGTTGTGCGCGAAGTACTGCAACAGCGTCGACTTGCCGGTGCCGGCCCGACCCGTGATGAACACGTGCTCGCGGGTGTCCTCGATGAGTCGGAACAGCTCGTTCTGCTCATCGGACAGGGCGGGAAGGGACACGGCTCTCTCAGGGGACGCGGGCGGACGCGAAAATGCTCTCCCCCATGCTACGGCCCGGCATCGTCAGCACCCCCGTGGCGCTCGGCATCGTCCCAGGACGCACTCCTAGACTGACGCCATGCACACGGGGGAGATGAAGGCGCCTCGGCGCGCTCGTCTCGGCGTCGATCTCACGCTGCTCGCGCTCGTGGGCGTGCTCCTGTTCGCGGCCGTGGGCGCGGGCGGCACCTCGCTGTACCACCAGTTCTACGGCCCCTCCGCGTTCGTGGCGCGCTATCTCGACCTGCTCTCGGCCGGCCGCGCGGCCGACGCGCTGCGCACCCCGGGCGTGGCGATCGACCGGGCGACGCTCTCGGCGGCCGGCATCGACACCGCGGCATCCGAGGCGATGCTCCGCCATGCGGCCCTCGCGCCCCTCACCGACGTGCACGTCGACTCCGAGAAGCCCGGCGATGACGGCACCGCGGTCACCGTCAGCTACAAGGCCGGCGGCCACACCGGCAGCAGCACGTTCGTGATCGAGCAGGACGGCTGGGTCGGCGTCACCCCGAACTGGCGATTCCAGAAGAGCCCGCTCGCGGTCATCGAACTCACCGTGCGCGGATCGGATCGCTTCGCGGTGAACGGCTTCGAGGTCGACCGGCGTCAGGTCTCCAGCGCGGGAGTCGAGGCCGCCCCGCTCGACCCGCTGCCGCTGCTGGTCTTCACCCCGGGCATCTACGCCGTCACCGTCGACACCCCGATCGCGGAATCGACAGGGTCGGGCGTGCTCGCCGACACCCCGCTCGCCATCACACCGCTCGACGTGCAGACGAAGCCGACCGACGAGTTCGTCGGCGTCGTGCAGCAGCGCGTCGAAGAGTACCTGGCGCAGTGCGCCACGCAAGAGGTGCTGCAGCCCACGGCGTGCCCGTTCGGACTGCAGGTGCGCAACCGCATCACGTCGCCGCCGACGTGGTCGATCACCACGCAGCCGAAGGTCACGGTCGCGCCCGACGGCACCGGCCACTGGATGATTCCTGCGGCGGATGCGGTGGCTCATCTCGAGGTCGAGATCCAGTCCCTCTTCGACGGCTCGATCCAGGAGGTGTCCGAAGACGTGCCCTTCCAGGTGAACGGCACGATCGTCATCCTGCCCGACGGCTCGGCGTCCATCCGCGTCGGCTCACCCGAGGACCCGATCGCCGAAGGCTGAGCCTGTCAGCGGCGGGCGTTCTCTGCTTCGCGCTGATCCCGCTCGGCCATCTTCGCGAGCTTCGCGTTGTACTCCTCGAGCTCGGCCTCGCCCGTTCGGTCCGCGTGCCGGTCGCGACGACGCTGCAGCTTCGTGTCGCTGCGGCTCCACTGGATCGCGACGGTGATCGCCAGGATCAGGGTGGGGATCTCGCCGATCGACCACGCGATGCCGCCGCCGATGTACTGGTCGTCCAACGGCGCAGGGCCCCAGTCGCGACCCATCGAGCCGAACCAGTCCGCGACCATCAGGCCCTCCTGCATCATGATCGCGACGCCGAAGAAGGCGTGCATGGCCATGACGGCGATCAGCGTGATCAGGCGGCCCGGGTACGGCAGGCGGTAGGGCACGGGGTCGGCGCCGACGAGGCTCATCACGAACAGGTAGCCGGTGATCAGGAAGTGCGCGACCATCCACTCGTGCCCGAGGTGCTCGTACATCGACCACCGCACGAGGTCGGTGAAGTAGAACGCCCACAGCGAGACGATGAAGAGCGCCGCGGCGACGAACGGATGCGTCACCACGCGTGAGAACGGCGAGTGCACCGCCCACATGATCCACTCGCGACCGCCGCGGGTGCCGTCGTCGCGCTTGTGCACCGCGCGCAGCGCCAGGGTGATGGGCGCTCCGGCCACGAGCAGCAGCGGGATGGCCATCGACAGCATCATGTGCCCGAGCATGTGCACGCTGAACAGGTACTCCTGGTACGCGTTGATCGGGCCGCCCGTGACCCAGACCAGCAGCAGCAGCCCGAACACCCAGAAGATCGTGCGGTGGATCGGCCAGCGGTCCCCGCGGCGATGCAGACGGATGGCGCCGGCCAGGTAGAAGAAGAGCCCGAAGCCCGCCGCGACCAGCCACAGGATGTCGAGATCCCACGCCGTGAACCAGCGATCGATCGTGAACTCCGGCGGCAGCGCCGAGCGCGTGAGCACCTCGGCGGGGGTCTGCGCGAACGCGGCCTCCTCGCCGGTGGGCGGAGGTGTGCGTGCGAGCGCGGCCGCGGCGCCCGAGGCCAGACCCATCAGCGTGACCTCGGCCAGCACCAGCATCCAGAACCAGCGCGACGCGCGTTCGCCATGCAGCTTGGGGATCAGCCGTGCGCGGTACCAGGCGCCCAGCAGGCCCATGCCGGTCAGCAGCACGACCTTGGCGATCAGGATGCCGCCGTACGGGGTCGCGAGCTGACTCCAGTCGCCCAGCGCGACGATCGAGCGCGCGACACCCGAGACCGCGACGACCACGAACGCCGCGAGCGCGATCGACGAGTAGCGCGCGACCAGGCGCGGGGTGTCGACGTCGGAGCGCGTGCGGAACAGGACGAGCAGCAGCAGGCCGCCCAGCCAGACCGCTGCGCCGATCGTGTGCAGCAGGATCGAGTTGACCGCGACGTTGTGCCCCGAGAGCTCGCCGGAGTGCCCCTGGCTCGCGAGGGGCAGGAACGAGATCGCCGCGAGCCCGGCGGTCAGCAGGGTCGGAGTCCACGTGCGCCACGCGAAAGCGAGGACTGTGATCACCGAGCCGAGGATGGTGGTGATCAGCCACGACTGTCCCAGCGGCGTCTGCAGCAGGTAGCGGCCGAGCTGCGAGCCGAACTCGGCTTCGATGCTGAGTCGCGGGTTGAACGCGGCCATGAACGTGAGGAAGCCGGTGAACCCCGCGGCGACCGTGAACAGCGCGGCGCCGACCGAGGCGATGTTGAGCGCCGCGTCGAACGGCCGGGTCTCGCTGCGCAGGGCGAAGAGCGCCATCACGAGGGATCCGAGCATGGCGGCGCCGGCCACGTTCATGATGACCTTGGCCACCGGAATGCCCCATCGCACGAAGGGACCGGGGTCCTGCAGCAGGAGCGGTGCCGCTCCCCCGCCGAGCGCGAGCGCGACGACCACGCCGACGACCGATGCCGCGAGCAGCACTCCGAGTCCGGCGAGACGGTACGCCGAACCGTGGCTTGTCGTCTCAGTGCGCGAACTCACCCCTCCAGCCTAAGCCGCGTGATCCTGCCCAGGGACCGCAGAAGGCCGCCAACCCCGAGAGGATGGCGGCCTTCGTGAGGTGCGTCGGAATTACTTGACGGCTGCCTTCAGCTTCGAACCAGCGGTGACCTTGACGCGCTTGCCGGCCGGGATCTTGATCTCGGCGCCGGTCTGCGGGTTGCGGCCCGTGCGGGCAGCGGTGTCGACCTGCTCGAACGAGATCCAGCCCGGGATCGAGACCTTGCTGCCCTTGGCAACGGCGTCGGAGACCGTGGCGAACAGGGAGTCGAGGACACCGGAGACGGTGGCTTGGCTCTGGCCCGTGGCGCTTGCGATGCTCGCGACGAGCTCGGTCTTGGTGATGGACTTGTCAGCCATGTCATCCTCCAGCGACGAGATCCCGTCGCATCGTTGTGGGTGTCGGAGCGGAAGCCCCGTGGTCGAGTGACCGCCTCGAATGTATCAACGTCCGCCGACATTTCCGCGTCATTTCGCGGGTTTTGGCGATTTCCGGGGCGTGTTGCACCACTTTTGTCACTCTGGTCACACGTTTGGGTGCTGTGGGCGGGCGCGGGCGCGTCGTTCGAGGGGATCGGATGGCGCGTTGGGCGGACTCTCACCTGTTGGGCGGAGGATGCCGCGGCGCACCTCCGCCCAACGCCGAGTCCTCCGCCCGAACTGTGCGAGCGCAGGCGCTCCACTCACCCAGCCCGATGCAGACGCTGGGCGATTGCGGCCAGGATCGTGCCCTGCACGGACGCCCAGTGGTTCATGAACTGGTCGTAGCTGATCCGGATCACGTGATAGCCGCGGAGCATCAGCTCGGCATCATGAGCGATGTCGCTCGTGCGCTGGACTCCCACGTGGTGGCCACCGTCGATCTGGACGACGAGCCGCTCGCCGAGCACGAAGTCGACCCGACGCCCGAAGATCCACACCTGCGGCGTGATCGGCACATTCAGCCATGCGAGCCTCGTTCGGAAGATCGTCTCGGTCCCGGCATCCGCGAACGGTCGAGCGTCGGCCAGCATCCTTCTCGCGGGCGGCGGCAGGTGCATCCGCTCGAGCGCGGTGAGATCCACCGCGCCCGCTCTCAGCGCGGATTCCCACGTCGCCAACGCATCTTCGTACGGCTGACACCGGGCGACGAGGATGAGTGCGTTCTCGATCGAGTCCTCCAGGCGATCAGGATCACGAGCGAAGGTCGGCCTGTTCCAGTGCACGACGCCTCGAACGGCGTTCGCGTGACCCGATTTCGGCGGCGCCGCGACGTGCGCTTCAGAGGCAGCCGTCACCCACAGTCCTCTCCTCGCGGCGAGCGTGATGCAGCTGAGCACGACTCCCCGCTTCGCCGCCGCGACGAGCATCGGGTCGGCGTGTGGAAGCGCCACCCATCCGCGGCACACCGAGACCACCTCCCCGCCACGCAACGCCCGGCGGAGTGAGTGCTCGGTGATGCCGGAGCGTCGCAGTGTCGTGACGCGCGCGATCCCCTGTCCAGCGGCCAGAACTCGCACGACATCCATCGGTCGATCATGACGGTCCGCCGCGTTCTCATGGCTCCACGCCGTCCACTGTGAACAAGTTCGGGGGACACACGGCGGGCTGGCAGTGGCGTGCAGGAGGACTCGTCAGGCGGAGAACTTCGGCATGGGCGGAGGATGCCGGGGCTGGAGACCGCCCGCGACGGAGAAGTCCGCCCTTCCCGCACACCGGGGTACGCGAAAGGGGCGAGGATCCGAAGATCCTCGCCCCTTTCGAGTACTGGGACTTACCAGCTGGACTTGGTCACGCCGGGCAGCTCGCCACGGTGTGCCATGTCACGGAAGCGGACACGCGAGATGCCGAACTTCGTGAGGACACCGCGGGGGCGGCCGTCGATGACGTCGCGCGAACGCACGCGAGCCGGCGACGCGTTGCGCGGCAGCTTCTGCATGCCGACACGAGCGGCCTCGCGGGCCTCGTCGGTCGCGTTCGGGTCGACGAGGGTCTTCTTCAGTTCGGCGCGACGCTCGGCGTAACGCTCGACGATGACCTTGCGCTGCTCGTTGCGAGCGATCTTGCTCTTCTTAGCCATTGATCAACGCTCCTCTCGGAATTCGACGTGCTTGCGGACAACCGGGTCGTACTTCTTCAGCACGAGGCGGTCGGGGGTGTTGCGGCGGTTCTTCTTGGTCACGTACGTGTATCCCGTACCTGCCGTGGAACGCAGCTTGATGATCGGACGAATGTCCTGAGCCTTCTTGGCCATTAGAGCTTCACACCCTTCGCCTTGAGGTCCTTGACGACGTTCTCGATGCCGCGGACGTCGATGACCTTGATGCCCCTGGCGGACACGTTGATCGTGATCTTACGACCGAGCGACGGCACGAAATAGGTCTTCTTCTGCACGTTCGGGTCGAAGCGGCGCTTCGTCCGGCGGTGCGAGTGCGAGACGTTGTGACCGAAACCGGGAACAGCTCCGGTCACCTGGCACACTGCTGCCATGATGGTGACTCCTTCTTTACCGTGAGGCCGGACGGCCCCACCCAAGATCCCTTGTCTGCACGCTGATCGGTCCCTCAAGACCGGACAGCACGCGAACTGCGCACAGGAGTGTGCGCAGACAAGGAGTCAGTTTAGCACGGCTCCCGGCCCGGGCGTGTCGGGCATCGGATGCTCGAGGCTCGCCGCGTGCGCGCCTCGTCCCCAGCGGAACGTCGACACCGTCGCGTCTCCCGGCACCCAGAACCGCCACGGGAACGCCGCCGTCCCGGCCAGGCCGGCCACCCCGACGCGCGGCCCGACGGCGACGTCGGCGAGCGGCTCGCCCAGCCACAGCTCCGCGCGGGCCCCGTGCCACTCCTCGCCCGTGACGACGTCGATGCCGTCGTGGAGCGGATGCCGCAGCCCCACGACCTGTCCGAGACGCCCGGGGCCGCGCGCGAGATCCCTGAGGGCGGTGGCCCGTAGCGGGAGTGCCGCCGCGCGGCGGAGTGCCGCTGCATCCGTCCCGCCGACGACTTCGCCCGCGCGCAGCAGGATTCCTCCCGCCTCACCCTCGGGCCCTGACACCACGTTCACGCACGAATGGATGCCGTGGCTCAGGTACACGTAGAGGTGCCCGGGCTCGCCCCACATCGTGGCGTTGCGGGCCGTGCGCCCCATGCGTGCGTGCGACCCCGGGTCCGGCATCGGACCGGTGCCCTGCCCGTGGTACGCCTCGACCTCGGTGATGCGCAGCCGCACCTCGACCGGCTCGAGCCCGGCATCGCGCGCCGTGGCGACGATTGTGCGCAGCTCGCCGCCGAGCAGCCTCGGCGCGACATCGACGGGGAGTCCGCCGAGATCGTCACGGGTCGCCCGCCGCAGATCGCTTCGCGGCGTGGACCCGAGGGGGGCGATCGGGGTCATGTCAGAAGCGCGGCGCCGTCTGGCACCACGAGGCATCGAAACCGGTGAGTGCGACCATCTCCTCGCCCGTGCGCAGGTCGAGCAGGTGCGTCTCCATGTTCTCGGGCAGCGGCAGCAGCATGCCGTCGTACGGGTTCTCGGCCAGATCCGGGGCGATCACGACCGCCGCGTACTGCCCACTCGGCGAGGCGCACGCCTGCAGGATCGAGTCGGTGGATCCGACCTCGATCAGCGGCTCGGCGGTGCCGTCCTCCGCGACGCGCACGATCGCCTGGCCCTCGGGGATGCCGGACTCGTCGCGGGCGACGACATGGCGCAGCGTTCCGCCGGGGAACGGGGTGATCGTCGTCGCGATGCCGTAGTCGGGCACAGACGCCTCCAACGGCACTTCCGACCCGTCGGTGAGGTTGAGTTCGACCACGGTGCCGTCGAGGCGCTCGACGATCGCGGTGTACGTGCCCCGTGAGACGCCCTGGATGTTGGCGGCGAGACCGAGCGACTGCACGCCGGCGTCGCTCGAGCGGTCGATCAGCGAAAGCCCGCCGTCGAAGTCGATGAAGAGCACGGCGGCGCTGTCGGGCACGAACTGCCACGAGAACACGCTGGCCTCCTCGCCCGCCACCTCGGCGATCTGCGGCTCGTCGTCGCCGGTCAGCGACTGCGTCACCAGAACGCTCGCTCGTCCTTCGGTGTCGCTGAGCTCGCGGTCGGAGTAGCTGTAGCCGACGAGCCCGCCGCGTTCCGAGACCTGGATCGCGCCGACGTAGCCCTCACCGGGCAACTCGAGCTCGCGCTCGTTGGTGCCGTCGCGGTCCATCACGAGGATCTTCGACGCGTCGCCCTCGGCGAGGGCGACCACGAGTCGGTTCGACGTCGCGCGGAAGTCGTTGATCTCGTCGTGCGAGTAGACGGGCACGCCCTTCTTGCCGCCGAGGTCAGTGCGGAAGATGATGTCCTCGCCGTTCACGTCTCGGCGCAGCAGGAACATGCTCGATTCCGGGGTCGTGAGGGTCGTCGTGAGGACCGAGGACGGTCCTCCGCCGGCGCCGCGCACATCGGCCACCCGGATCGTGTACTTCGTGGCGTCGTCGAGCGGGACCGTGAAGCGGATGCCGATGCCACGGCCCGCCGCGTCGACCGTGAACGGCACCGCGGGCTCGACCGTGACCTGCGCGGGGTCGATGGCGGTGAGCGACTGGTTGGCGGTGAGGATGACCCGGCTGCCGGACGACTCGATCGCCTGCTCGGGGTCGGACTGCACATCGGTGATGCGCGGACCCTGCGTCAGGCTGACGACGCCGAACCCTGCGCCGACCAGGACGAGCACACCGAGTACCGCCGCGATCGTCAGCAGGAAGCGACGGGATCGGCGCGGGCGCGGTGCTGCCGCGGGTGACGGCGCTGCCGGGGGCGGAGGCTCCTCGGATGCGGGGGAGGCGATGGCCTCGGGAACGGGCTCGGGAACGGGAACGGGAGCGGGAACGGATGCCGCGACAGGCGCGGCAGCCTCCTCGCGCGCCGCCTCCTGCGCCGCCGCGGCCTCGCGCGCCGCACGCATCTCCGCTCGTGTCTGCGGGACGGCCGGCGTCTCAGGGCGCTGGTCGTCAGTACTCATACGGGTCCCCGGGCTCGTCGATCTCGACGACATCGGTCGGGTCGACGTGCAGCGAGCCGTCGGCGTCCGCGCGCACCGTGCCGGTGATCTCGATCCACTGGCCGGTGGGGTAGTCCCCGGCATCCACCGTCACGGGCAGAGTCGCGGTCTGCGCGTCGATCACGCAGTGCGTGATGACGAGTCGCGTCAGGTTCACGCCGTCGTCGCCGGCCGCCGGTGTGACGAACCCCGTGAGCGTCACCGGGGCGCCGTCGTACGCGGCGGTGTTGGTGGCGGCCGCGAACACGCTCGCCCAGTCTCCGACCCCGAACGTCGAGGTGTCGGCCACGCCCAGCGCCACCGTGTCGGCTCCGGCGAACAGCGAGGTCTGCTCCCCCGCGCGCGACATCGCGAGTTCGACCGAGAGCGTCGCCGGCGGCAACACGAGCGCGGTCAGCACCACACCCGAGGCCACCACTCCCCCGGCCACGGCGCCGACCGTCGCGAGGGTGCGGCGCGGAGAGACCGCGCGGGGGGTCTCACCGGCATCCGTCACCGGATCCGCGGCGGCGACCGGGCCGTGATCGTGGCCGTGATCGTGGCCGTGATCGTCTTCGACACCCAGCGGCAGCGTGCACGACCAGACAGCACCGGCCAGGGTGACGACCGCCGCGGCGCAGGCGAACCAGACCGTCTCGGGGCTGATGTAGAGCGTGAGGCGACCGGTGACCCCGAGTCCGAGTGTGAGCACCGAGAGCAAAGTCGCGAGACCGACTCCGAGCCAGCGCGAGGCGAGGGCGCGGGTGCGCGGACGGGTGAAGACGGAATCAGACAAGGACGTTCACCCCGATCCCGATAGCGAATGCCGACGCGACGACGACCCCCACGATGATCGCGAGGGTGCGACCGGTGAAGGTGGTGCGCATCAGCGCGAGCATCTTGATGTCGACGAGGGGGCCGACCAGCAGGAAGGCGATCAGCGCGCCCGACGAGAACGTCGAGGCGAAGGAGAGCGCGAAGAAGGCGTCGACGTTCGAGCAGATCGCGACCGTCATCGCCAGCACCATCATCGTCACGATCGACAGCACCGGGTTCGACCCGATCGCGAGCAGCATGTCGCGCGGGATCAGCACCTGCACGGCACCCGCCAGCGCCGAACCGATCACGAGCGCGGGCATCACGGCGCGCAACTCCACGAGGAACTGCGTCAGGCTGCGCTTGGTCGGGGTGCCGTGCTCGTGGGTGACCCGATCGCACGTGTCGACGAAGCGCTGGGTGAGCAGCGCGTTCGGGTCGGGGTGGCGGCTGAAGATCCAGCCGATCAGGTTCGCGATCAGGTATCCGCCGACGAGCCGGGCGACCAGAATGCCGCCGTCCCAGCCGAACGCGGCGTGCGTGGTGAGGATCACGATCGGGTTCACGATCGGCGCAGCGATGAGGAAGGTCAGCGCTTCGGCCGGCGCGAGCCCGCGCATCATCAGTCCACGGGCGAACGGCACGTTGCCGCACTCGCACACGGGGATCAGCATGCCCAGCAGCGACAGTACCGCGCGCCGCGCCCAGGCCCGCTGAGGGAGCCAGCGCTGGATGACATCGGCCGGCAGCCACACCTGCACCACGATCGAGAGCACGACGCCGAGGATGACGAATGGCAGCGCCTCGATCAGCACGCTGAGCGCGAGCGTCAGCCCGTCCTGCGCGCGCGTGGGAAGCGACGCGGGGAAGAGCGCCGGCAGGAACTGGTCGATCAGGAACAGCGCAGCGATGATGGCGACGCCGATCGCCACGCCCACCCAGGCCGATCGCGGCGAACGGGTGAGGCGTTGCGACTGCCTCGGAGGAGTGAGCAGGCTCACGCGGATGCTGCCCGGGGGTCTCGCGCTTCTTGGCGCAGGGGGTGCAGAGACCGAAGATGTCGACGACGTGCGCGGCATCCGTGAAGCCGTGCAGGGCGGCCGTGCGGTGTGCCCACTGCTCGACGTCGGTGGCCTCGATCTCGACCGTCAGTCCGCAGGAGCGGCAGATCAGATGGTGGTGGTGGCCCTGCGTGGTGCAGGCGCGGTAGAGCGCCTCGCCCTCGGGGCTCTGCAGCGAATCGGCGTCGCCCGTGGCGGCCAGTCCGGACAAGGCGCGATAGACCGTCGCGAGTCCGATGCCGGTGTTGTCGTCGCGCAGCGACGCGTGCAGGTTCTGCGCGCTCACGAATCCGCGGGCGTCGGCGAGCGCTTCGCGCACGCGTTCGCGCTGCCAGGTGTTCCGCTGAGCCATACGGAGAGTCTAATCGTCGGGCATTGCCGAGGGCTGGGAGTGCGCGGAACCGGGGTCAGCCGCCAGCCACCACACAAATGACAGCTGATCGGACTGGATGGGCGGAGCCGACACGAACGCGATCAGCGCTCGCCTCAGTCGATCCAGGCCGCTCCGAGTCCGAGGGAAGCGCGCGTGATGACAGAAGACGACGCCGTGATGACGACCGACCCGGTCAATGGCGACGGTGAACGTGGAGACATCTTCCGTCACGACGGTGCGTTCCTCGACGACGGCGGCGCGGAGCACCGACGTGTCCGGGGCGCCGCGCAGGTCGTCGCGGTCGACCACGGCTACGGCATCGACACCCGCGGCGCGCAACGCCTCGGCCAACCAACCCGGGTAGTGCTCGTCGAGCAGGATCCTGAGGTCAGGCGGCGTCAATCGCCTGACGCCTCTCCCATGCCGCGAGCGCGTCGTCCTGCGCGGCGCGGTGGCGCTCGATCAGCGCATCGATCTCGTCGCGATAGTCAGCCCAGTACCGAAGAGCCGCCTCGACGTCGTCGTCCACGAGTCCGAGCGCGTAGCTCAGCACCTCGGGCTTCCGTTCGCCGGGCGCGTGCGCCGACCAGGCTTCAGCGATGCTCCAGACCTCCGGGCCGTCGACCAGCCGCGCTCGCCGCTCTCCCGTCTCCACCGTTGCGTAGCGGATCTTCGGATGCTCCTGCATCCTCAGCCATTCCTCCACCGCGCTGTTGATGACGCCGGACTTGGTCTGACCGGTGAGGTGGACGTACCGAGTGAGCGCATCATTGACTCGCTCGCTGAAGCGGACGTTCGTCGGAGCTACCATGCGCTACAGCGTAGCACCGCGCGGAACCGGGTCAGGCGCGAACGCGCTTCACGCGGGCGCGGGTGCGCTGTACGATCCAGCAGACGCAGTAGATCAGGAACGACAGCGTCGTGATGTACGGACTGACGGGCAGCGTTCCGGCCAGCGCGAGCAGGATGCCGCCGACGGCCGAGACGAAGCCGAACAGCGCGGCCAGCAGTGGCACTGCCACCGGCCCGGCGGTCACGCGCATCGCGGCTGCGGCGGGAGTGACCAGCAGCGCCATCACGAGCAGTGCGCCGATGATGTGCACGCTGACGGCGACGATCAGCCCCAGCAGCACCATGAACACCAGGCTCACCGTGCGCGTCGGCACGCCACGCGCCGCGGCCGACTCCGGGTCGAGCGAGTCGAAGCGCAGCGGGTTCCACATCACGAGCAGACCGATCAGCACGACCATGCTGATGCCGATCAGCCAGCCGAGGTCGGGGCTCGACACCGAGACGATCTGCCCCGTGAGCAGGCTGAAGCGGTTGGCGCTGCGCCCGTCGTACAGCGACAGGAAGAGAATTCCGAGGCCGAGGCCGAACGGCATGAGCACCCCGACGATGGAGTTGCGGTCGCGTGCCTTGGCCCCGAGCACGCCGATGAGGATCGCCGCGACCAGCGCTCCCCCGAGGGAGCCGACCACCACGCTGCCGCCGAACAGCAGCGCTGCGGCCGCCCCGGCGAACGACAGCTCGCTCACCCCGTGCACCGCGAACGCGAGGTCGCGCTGCATCACGAAGACGCCGATCAGACCGCCGACGATGCCGAGCACGGCACCCGCCACGATCGAGTTCGCGAGCAGTGCGACCAGCTCGCCGTAGTCCTGGAACGAGAAGACGTCGCTCCACTCGACGAGCGGCCTCATGCGGCACCGCCGTGGTCGTCGTCGTGCGTGTGATGCGGCTCGGCGTCGGGCACGCCCACGACCACCAGGCGGTCACCGGCGCGCAGCACGAACACCGGCGTGCCGTAGAGCTCGGTGAGCACGCGGGTCTGCAGCACCTCGTCGGGGGTGCCGAGCAGGAAGCGCCCGCCCGCGATGTACAGGATGCGGTCGACCCGGCCGAGGATCGGGTTGATGTCGTGCGTGACGAACAGCACCGCGGCATCCCGATCCCGTCGCTGCCGGTCGATGATGTCGGTGACGGCCAGCTGGTTCGCCAGGTCGAGGTTCGACAGCGGCTCGTCGCAGAGAAGTAGCGAGGGCTCGTCGGCGAGCGCCTGCCCGACTCGGAGTCGCTGCTGCTCACCGCCCGACAGCATCCCGACCCGGCGATCGGCGAAGTGCGCGGCACCGACCGATTCGAGCAGTCGATCGACCTTGGCGCGGTCACCGCGATGCGGGATCGGGAGTCCGAAACGACTGCCCTGCACGCCCAGCGCGACCAGGTCGCGGGCGCGCATGCTGGTGTCAGGCGCCAGCGACCGCTGCTGCGGCACGTACCCGATACGCGCGTTTCCGCGGTGCACCGGCTGTCCGGCGACGCGGATGGTTCCCGACGACAGCGGTTGCAGGCCCAGGATGCTGCGCAGCAGCGTGGTCTTGCCCGAGCCCGATGGTCCGAGCACGGCGATGAACTCGCCCGCGCGCACGGTCAGATCGAGTCCTGACCAGAGTTCCCGCCCGTCGCGATGCAGCGACGCGTCCGCGATCTCGAGGACCGGGGTCGCGTCACTCTCGGCCGTCTCTCCGCCGTGGGGTGCCTGTCGAAGGCCGCCCGTCACGGCTGGATCGCGGCGGCGAGGCTCTGGATCGCGTCACGCATCCACTCAGAGTACGACGATCCTTCCTCGAGCAGCTCCGTGAAGGCGACGACCGGGATACCGGCGGCCTTCGCGGCGTCTTCTACACGCTGCGTCTCGGCCCCACCGGTCTGGGCGTTGGTGAGCACCGCGGTGAGTGTTCCGCCCTCGATCAGGGTCAGCGACTCGAGCAGCACGGCCGGGGCGACATCGGTGCCCTCCTCGACCGACTCCGCGAAACCCTCGGGCGTCGCGTCGGTGAGACCGGCCGCCGTGGCGAGGTAGCCCGGCAGCGGCTCGGTGATGAAGACGGTCTTGCCCGCCGCGGCGGACTGCAGCCCCTCGAGGTCGGCCTCGAAGCCCTCGAGATCGGCCGTGAGGTCGGCGGCGTTCGCCTCGAAGTCGGCGGCGCCGTCGGGGTCGAGCTCCGACAGCTCGTCGGTGACGGCCTCGATCACGTGGATCATCGCGTGCGGGTCGAACCAGACGTGCTCGTTGAAGCCCTCGATGTGATCGTGGCCCTCGTGGCCTTCCGCATCCTCGGCGTGGTCGTGCTCCTCCTCGGCATGCTCATCTTCAGCGTGCGCCTCGTCGGAGTGGCCCTCGTTGCCGGGGTAGTCGTGCGCGAACTCGACCGCGGTGACCACGTGCGGGTCCTTCGCGTCCTGCAACAGGGTGTCGACGAAGGAGTCGTATCCGCCGCCGTTCTCGATCACGAGATCGGCCTTCTGCACGGTCAGCCGGTCGCGGGCGGTCGCCTCGTACGAGTGCGGGTCCTGCGTGGCGGACTCGATGATCGAGGTGACGTCGACACGGTCCCCACCGATCTGCGCGGCGATCGAGCCGTAGACGTTCGTGCTCGCGACGACCTGGATCGTGCCGCCCGCATCGCCCTCGGTCGCCGCGGTCGGCGAAGAGGAGCATCCGGCGAGCGCGAGAGCTGCGACGGATGCGAGGGCGAGGGGAGCGAAGAGCTTTTTCATCCCTCCACTCTACGCGCTAATGAGAACCATTATCAAAGCGGGTGCACGGCGGGAGGCGCGAATGGCCGCCTCCCGGGCAGGGAAGCGGCCATTCGCGACACCTCGCGGCGTCAGAACACGCTCAGTCCGGGAGCACGAGCCCCGCGGGCGCGATCCACGCCGTGGCCTCACCCGCGAGCAGGGGTCCCGCGAGGGGAACACTCGACAACACCACTCCCGCAGCATCCGCGCCGAGGTCGAACGGCTCGGTGCCGAAGTTCGCCACGACCTGCCACCCGTTCGGGCGGGCGAAGCGCAGCACATCGGGGCGTCCGGTCTCGATCCACTCCAGCGTCTCGCCGGTCTGCAGCGGATGCCGCAGCCGCAACGCCTCGCGGTACAGGTTCAGCGTCGACGTGGGGTCCTCGGCTTCGACGTCGACCGCGTACGCCGAGAACCACTCGGGCTGCGGCAGATGCGCCTCGGCGAGGCCGAAGCCGAACGAGACGCCGTCCGCCGACCACGGGATCGGCACCCGGCATCCGTCCCGGCCCAGACCGTCGAACTCGGCGCCGCGGAAGAACCCCGGGTCCTGCCGCTGCTCTGGCGTGATCTCGGCGACCTCGTGGAGGCCGAGCTCCTCGCCCTGATACAGGTAGGCGCTGCCCGGAAGCCCGAGCATGAACAGCGAGGCGGCACGCGCGCGGCGCAGCCCCTGATCGCGGTCGAGCATCTCCTCCGGTCCCCCGGCGGCGACCCACTCGGTGCCCTGCTTGACCGCGCGCCCGTTCAGCGGCGCGAGCCCGTAACGGGTCGCGTGGCGGGTGACATCGTGGTTCGAGAGCACCCACGTGGTCGATGACCCCGACTGCTGCGCCAGCTGCAGGTTCTCGTCGATGATCGACCGGAACTGCGCCGCGTCGAAGTCAGCCTCAAGCAGATCGAAGTTGAACGCCTGGCCGAGCCCCGACGCCGACGCGTAGCGCGCCCGACGCTCGGGCGTCGCCACCCACGCCTCGGCCACAGCGGTGCGCGGCGGGTCGTACGAGTTGAACACCTCGCGCCACTCGGCGTAGATCTCGTGCACGTCGTCACGATCGGTGATCGGATGCGTACCCGTGGTGCGGTCCATCGCGTCGAGCTCGAGCTGCGACGGCAGCGGCTCGGTGAGGTCCTTGGTGAGCATGTGCGCGACGTCGACCCGGAAGCCGTCGACCCCGCGATCCGACCAGAAGCGCAGCGTCTTCAGGAAGTCCTCGCGCACCTCGGGGTGATCCCAGTTGAAGTCGGGCTGCTCCACGGCGAAGTGATGGAAGTACCACTGCCCGTCCTCGACGCGCTGCCACGCGCTGCCGCCGAACACCGAGACCCAGTCCGTGGGCGGCTCGGAGCCGTCGGGTCCGGTCCCCTCACGGAAGATGTACCGCTCGCGGGCGGCCGACCCGCGGCCGGCGGCGAGCGCCTCCTGGAACCACGCGTGCTGGTCGGAGCTGTGGTTCGGCACGATGTCGACGATCACGTGGATGCCGCGGGCATGCAGCGCCGTGACCATCCGGTCGAAGTCCTCGAGCGTACCCAGGCGCGGGTCCACGTTCCGGTAGTCGGCGACGTCGTATCCGCCGTCCGCCAGCTCGGAGGGGTAGAACGGGCTCAGCCAGATCGCGTCGATCCCGAGGTCGGCGAGGTAGTCCACGCGGGAGAGGATGCCGGGGATGTCGCCCAGGCCGTCTCCGTTCGCGTCGGCGAAGCTGCGAGGGTAGATCTGGTACACGGCAGCCTGACGCCACCAGGCGGCAGCCGTGTCTGTGCGGGTCTCGGTGAGAGTCGCATCGGTCATGAGAGGGTGTCGCTCCTTCTGTTGTTGCGGTCGGTCGAACGGTCGGTGGTCGGGTGGCTCAGCCCTTGACGGCGCCCTGCGTCACGCCCTCCATGACGAAGCGCTGCGTGAACAGGTAGGCGAGGATCGCCGGCGCCATCGCCATGAGGTACGACGCGAAGGCGACGTTGTAGTTGTTGCTGAACTGGTTCTGGAAGAGGTTCTGTCGCACGGGCAGTGTCTGCATCGCCGGATCGGAGATGATCAGCGACGGCAGCATGAAGTCGTTCCAGGCGTAGAGGAAGGCGAAGATGCCGACCGTCGCGCTCATGGGGGCGAGCAGCGGGAAGATCAGCTGCCAGAACGTCTGCCACGTGGTCGCGCCGTCGATGCGGGCGCTCTCCTCGAGCTCGATCGGGATCGACCGCAGGAACGCGGTGAACAGCAGCACGCTGAAGCTCAGCTGGAACATCGTCGCGAGGATGATGACGCCGAGCGGATTGTCGAGTCCGAATCGTCCGGTGAGCTGGATCTGCGGGAGCGCCACCACGGGGAACGGGATGAACATCGCCGCCAGCAGGTAGAAGAACGACCAGCGGAACAGCTTGCGATCCCAGTTGCGCGCGATCGCGTACGAGGCGAACGCCGCGAGCAGGATCGTGGCGATCACGGTGCCGGCGGTGACCAGGAACGAGATCGCGGCGCCGACGGGGAACTTCGTGAGGTTCCACGCCTGCACGAAGCCGTCGATGCTGAACGGCGCCGGCAGCGAGTACGCGTTGCCGTCGACGGACTGGCCCGAGGTCTTGAACGCCATCGAGATGGTCACGTACAGCGGCAGCAGCACCGTCACGGCACAGAGGATCAGGATGATCGTTCCCGACCAGTTGACCCGCTCCATCTTCATGCGCGGCTTCTTGCCGGAGTGCGTCTGGGGGGTGATCGTCTGCGTCGACATCAGAGGGCGTTCCTTCCGCGGGTCAGCGAGAGCTGAAGCAGCGAGATGAGCACGGCGACGATGAAGAAGATGGTCGCGTTGGCCATCTGGTAGGCGTAGTCGCCGCCGTTGAAGCCCGCGATGATCGTCATGGCGACGCTGCGGGTGGAGGTGCCGGGCCCGCCGTTGGTGAGTCCGACGATGATGTCGTAGGCGTTCAGGAAGCCCTTGAATCCGAGGATGATGTTGATCACGACGTAGCCGGCGACCAGCGGGATCGTGATGCGGGTGAGCTGCTGGGTCTTGCTGGCGCCGTCGATGCTCGCCGCCTCGTACACCTCGCCGGGTACCGACAGCAGACCGGCGATGTAGATCAGCAGCGTTCCCGGCACGGCCTGCCAGGCGGTCACGATCACGATCGCGACCCAGGCGAGATCCGGGTTGGCGAGCAGGCTCGTCTCCAACCACGGGATGCCGGACCCGGCCGCCGCGGAGGGCAACGAGTTCGAGAACAGGAAGTTGAAGACGTAGGCGATGATGATGCCCGAGATCACCATCGGGATCACGAACACGGTGCGCAGCCCGGTCTTGAAGCGGATGCGCGAGGTGAGCCCCACCGCCAGCATGAAGGCGATCACGTTGACGACGATCACCGTGGCGATCGAGAAGCCGAACGTGAACAGGTAGCTCTGCAGGATCGCCGGATCACTGAACATCGCGATGTAGTTCGTGAACCCGTTGAAGCTCCACTCGCCGATGCCGATGGAGTCCGTGAAGCTGAAGAAGATGCCGATGACGCCGGGCACCGTGATCGCGAGCGTGAAGAGCAGCAGCGTCGGCAGCAGGAAGAGATAGTAGATCGGCTCGACGCGTTTCGTGTGGCGCCGCAGCGTGCGGTCACCGCCGGTGACCACCGCGGTGGTGTCGGTGGTGGGGGCCGTGGTCGTCATGGCGTGGACTCCTCTGTCTCAGCCTGTGCCGGATCTGTCTCAGCCGATGCGGAATCCTGTGTCGTGGGGATCGGCGCACGGAACGCGATGCGCGCCCAGTCCGCATCCATGGTGCGCAGTGTCGAGGTCGTCGAGGCGCCGAGCACCATCGCCTGCGCGTAGTTGAACATCGGAAGGGTCTTGGGAACGAGCACCGAAGGACCCTGGTAGATCTGACCGTTCTCGTAGTACTCGGTCATGCCCTCGATACGCGGATCGTCCGGCGGCGCGGCATCCTTCGTCGGCGTGAAGCCGAGCTGCGAGGCGTTGTAGGCCTCGATGTTCTCGGGCAGATACAGATACTCGAGGAAGTCCCGGGCGGCCTCGGGGTTGCGGGCCTCTTCGGGGATCATCGCGGCGAGGTCCATGTTGACGCGCACGCCCAGCTCGGCAGGGTCGTCGGTCATCGGCAGCGGGAACGTGCCGAGCGCGAGATCCGGATCGGTCTTCGCGATCTCGCTGAACGCCCACGGACCCTGCAGGTACATGGCCGCCTCGCCCTTGGCGAAGGCCAGGTTGCCGTCACCGTAGGCGCGGCTCGCGGCATCCTCGTTGGTGTACTCGGTCGCGAGCTGCATCATGCGCTCCATCGGCTCGGCGAAGTCCTTCTCGAACGACACCTCCGAGTCCGCGCCCACCTCGGTGCCCTCCTCGGCGAGCGCGTCGAAGAACTCGATCACGTCGACCGAGCCGCCGGCGGTGTAGTCGTACCAGCCCTGCGCGACGGTCCAGTCGTCCTTGAACGTGGCGTAGAACGGGTCGATCCCCGCGGCCTTCAGCTGATCGCAGACCGCGATCAGCTCGTCCCAGGTCTGCGGGATCTCGAGCCCCTGCTCCTCGAAGATCTGCTTGTTGTAGATGACCGATGCCGCCATCACCGAGTAGGGCAGGGCGCTGGTGCGACCTTCGCACGACCCGTACTGCTCCATGAGCGGCTGCAGGTCTTCGCGGATGTTCGCTGCGGCATCCGTCTCGGACAGGTCGATGAGCGCGCACCGCTGCACGAAGCGCGCGACCTCGTAGTTGTAGTTCGCGAGCATGATGTCGGGCGGGTTGCCCCGCACGAAGCTGGCCGAGACGACGTCGACGCCCGAAGTGTCGATCTCGACGCGCACGTCGTCCTGCGAGGAGTTGTACTCCGCGACGAGCTCGGTCATGAACTCGATCGCCTCGCGTTTGCTGAAGGTGAAGCGGATGGTCTCCGCTCCGGAGCCGGCTGCGCAGCTCGTGAGGGCGGCTCCGACCAGCGTGAGCCCGAGGCCCCCGGCGATCATCCGCAGCGCGCGTGTTCTTCTTCCAGACACCGTCGTCCTTTCATCTGTAGATGCGCGAACTAAATCTAGTGAGCGAATCTACTCTGTCGGGAGGTACTCTCTCATTGGCAGGACAGGGAGGTCAAGGGGCGTGACAGAAGTATCCGCGGGGCTCGGCACGGGGCGTGCGAGCGTCGGCGCCGTGCTCGACTTCGCCTGGGCGGCCAAGGAGTTCACCGCCACCGACGTCATGGCGAGCACCTCACTGACCCGCTCGACCGCCATCGACGCGATCGACACCCTCGTGGGCGCCGAGGTCTTGCGCGAACTCCCCAATGCTCGCGCTGCCGGAAGCTATCGCTCGGGCCGCCCCGCCCGACGCTTCGGGCTCTCCCCAGACCTGGGGGTCGTGATCGGCGTCGACGCGGGCGACACGCACCTCGCCGTCACCGTCGCCGACCCGATCGACCGCACGCTCGTGCACCACCGCATCGAGGTCGACCCCACGCAGTCCGTCGCCGCCCGTCGCGCCACGATCATCGAGAACCTGCACGCCGCGCTGGCCGAGGCCGAGGTGTCGCCCGATCGCGTGCTCGCGCTGTGCGTCGGCGTCGCGGCACCGGTCAATCGCTCCGGCATCTCGCCCCCGCACCCCGAGGGCTTCTGGGAGCGCACGAACCCCGGACTCGCCGAGGCGCTGCGTGACTGGGCGCCTGTCGTCGAAATCAAGAACGACGCACAGCTCGCCGCTATCGCCGAGGGCACGGAGGGGGCGGCGATCGGATGCCGAGACTACGTCGCCCTGCTCGCGAGTGAGCGCTACGGCGGCGGTGTGGTCATCGACGGACACGTGCTCCACGGTGCGCACGGCGGCGTCGGCGAGGGTGTCGTGTTCGACCACATCATCGGCGTCGGATCGGCGATCGGGCTGCGCTACTCGACGCAGGAGCAGGCACGGGCAGCAGTGGCGAGCGGGGAGATCGCGACGGACAGCGCGGTCGGACGCGTGGTCGGCAGCGCGCACGTCGACGCCCGCCTGCTGCTCACGCTCGCGGCATCCGGAGACACCGACGCTCTGCTGATCGCGGAACGCGTCGGCGCGACGGTCGCCCGCGTGGTCGGCGTGCTGGGCAGCATGTTCGACCCGGCACGCGTGATCGTCTGCGGCGCGGTGGCCGAGAGCATCGAACCCGTGCTCGCGGCAGCCCGACGCATCCTGCCCGACGAGCTGCATCTGCCCGCGCCCGAGCTGCTGGCGTCGACGCTCGGGGCCGAGGTCGTGTCGGTCGGCGCGGTGGCGACGGCGCGGCGTGCGGCGCGCGAGCGCGCGGTGCCGCTGCTCGCGGAGCTGCGCCTGCGGCCTTCGGCGTAGGTCGCGCGAGGTTTCGGCGCAGCATCCGCCGCCGTTCCGGCGGGCGACAGCTCAGTCGACGAGCAGCGCCGGCTCCTCGAGGACCGATGCCACGTCGGCGATGAAGCGGCTCATGCCGTCGCCGTCGATCACGCGGTGGTCGAAGGACCCGGCCACCGTCGTCACCCAGCGCGGGCGGACCTCACCGTCGACGACCCACGGCTTCTGGCTGATCGTGCCCATGGCCACTATTCCGGCCTCACCGGGGTTGATGATCGGCGTGCCGGCATCCATCCCGAACACTCCGATGTTGGTGATCGTGATGGTGCCGCCCTGCTGGTCGGCGGGCGAGGTCTTGCCCTCGCGCGCGGTGAGAGTCAGGCGATTGAGCGCCCGGGCGAGGTCCTTCATGCCGAGGTCCTGCGCGTCCTTGATGTTCGGCACGAGCAGGCCGCGCGGCGTGGCGGCCGCGATGCCGAGGTTCACGTAGTGGCGCACCGAGATCTCTGCGCCGTGCTCGGTCTCGACCCACGCGGCGTTCACCATCGGCGTGCGGCGGGCGGCCCAGATCACCGCGCGCGCCATGATCAACAGCGGCGAGACGCGGATGTCGGCGTAGTCCGGCGATGCCTTGAGGCGCTTGACGAGTTCCATCGTGCGGCTGGCGTCGATCTCCTTCCACACGGTGACGTGCGGGGCCGAGTACGCGCTCTGCACCATGGCGGATGACGTCGCCTTGCGCACGCCCTTGACCGGGATCGACTCGGTGCGACCGTCGTCGTTCGATGCGCCGGAGGGAGTTGTGGCGACACCGCGGGCCAGACCGGCCGGAGCGCTCTGCGGTGCCGGCACCGTCTCCTCGCGCACCTCGCCCCACTCCGGGGTCTCGATGTTGCGGAACACGCTGGCCTGCGACGCCAGCTTCATGACGTCGTCGCGGGTGACCTCGCCGTCGGCACCGCTCGGGGTGACCGTCGTCAGGTCGACGCCGAGGTCCCGCGCGAGCTTGCGGATCGGGGGCTTGGCGATCACGCCGACCGACGAGCGCACCGGACGCTCGGCCGGACGCTTGCGACGCGAGCTGGCTCCGCCGCCCGTGCCATAGCCGACGAGCACCGAGCCGCCGCCCTCCTCGGGCGCGGGGGCGACCGCGACCGCGGGCTCCGCCGATGCATCCGCCGTGGTGAAGGTGATGATCGGGGTGCCGACCTCGACCGTCGTGCCCTCGGCGGCCAGCAGCTCACCGACCACGCCGGCGTGCGGCGACGGCAGCTCGACGAGCGACTTCGCCGTCTCGATCTCGCACAGCACGTCGTTGATCGCGACCGTATCGCCCGGCGCGACCTTCCAGGCCACGATCTCGGCTTCGGTCAGGCCCTCGCCGACGTCGGGGAGGGTGAAGTTCTGCGTGCTCATGAGCGTGCCTTTCGGGAAGTGCTGCAGTCGAGCCGTTCGAGCGTCGGTGTCAGTAGGCGAGTGAGCGGTCGACGGCTTCGAGGATGCGGTCCGCATCGGGGAGGTAGACGCCCTCGAGCTTGGCGGGAGGGAACGGGGTGTCGTAGCCCGAGACGCGCAGCACCGGAGCCTCAAGCGCGTAGAAAGCGCGCTCCATGACCGTCGCGGCGACCTCGCTGCCGAGGCTCGTGAACCCCTGCGCCTCCTGCGCGTAGACCATGCGACCGGTCTTGCGCACGGAGTCGAGGATCGGCGCGTAGTCGATCGGCGACAGCGACCGCACATCGACGACCTCGCAGCTGGTGCCCTCCGATTCGGCGAGCGCCGCCGCCTGCAGCAGGGTCGTGACCATCGCGCCGTGCCCGACCAGAGTCACGTCGCTCCCCCGGCGCACCACGCGTGAGGCGTGCAGCGGTGCGGCCGACGACTCGAGGTCAACCTCGCCCTTGGGCCAGTAGCGGCTCTTGGGCTCCATGAAGATCACGGGGTCGTTCGAGGCGATGGCCTCCTGGATCATCCAGTACGCGTCGTTCGGCGTCGACGGCGAGACCACCCGCAGCCCCGGGGTGTGCGTGAAGTACGCCTCGGGGCTCTCCTGGTGGTGCTCGACCGCGCCGATGTGTCCGCCGTAGGGGATGCGGATCACGATCGGCAGACTGATCCGGCCCTCGTGACGGTTCGTCAGCTTCGCCAGTTGGGTCGTGATCTGGTCGAACGCGGGGAACACGAATCCGTCGAACTGGATCTCGATGACCGGACGGAAGCCGGTCATCGCGAGGCCGATCGCGGTGCCGACGATCCCGGACTCCGCGAGCGGGGTGTCAAGCACCCGACGCTCACCGAAGTCGCGCTGCAGGTTCTCGGTCACGCGGAACACTCCGCCGAGCTTGCCGATGTCCTCGCCCATGAGCAGGACCTTCGGGTCGTTCTCCATCGCCTTGCGCAGGCCGGCGTTCATCGCCTTGCTCAGCGGCATCGTCTCGAGGGTCATGCCTGGTCTCCTTCGAACGACGCCTCGTACCGTGCCTGCCAGGCCTTCTGCTCCTCGATCAGCGGATGCGGGTCGCTGTACACGTGGTCGAACATGCGGCTGACCGGCGGCGGGCCGAGCTCGACCGTGCGGGCACGCAGGTCTTCGGCGGCGTCGGCTCCTTCGGCGTCGACCTCGTCGAAGAAGGATGCCGCGGCACCCTTGCCCTCGAGGAACGCGCGCATGCGGGTGATCGGGTCGCGCTCCGCCCACGATGCCTCTTCGGCGCTGCCGCGGTACTTCGTGGGGTCGTCGCTGGTGGTGTGCGCGCCGAGTCGGTACGTGACCGCCTCGATCGCCCGCGGGCCCGCACCGCCGCGCGCCTCGTCGAGGGCGACCCGCGAGACCGCGTAGCTGGCGAGCACGTCGTTGCCGTCGACGCGAATGCTGGGGATGCCGTAGCCGGCGCTCCGCTCGACGAGCGGCACGCGCGACTGCGTCGAGACCGGGACGGAGATCGCCCAGTGGTTGTTCTGCAGGAAGAACACGGTCGGGGCCTGGTAGCTCGCCGCGAAGACCATGGCCTCGTGCACGTCGCCCTGGCTCGAGGCACCGTCGCCGTAGTAGACGATGACGGCCTCGTCGCGGTCGGCGTCGCCGGTGCCGGAGCGCCCGTCGAAGGCCAGCCCCATCGCGTACCCCGTGGCGTGCAGCACCTGCGAGCCGAGCACGAGCGTGTACAGCCGGGTGTTGCCGTTCTTCGGGTCCGTGGGGTCCCATCCGCCGTGCGAGACGCCGCGCATGAGCTTGATGATGTCGAGCGGATCGACGCCGCGGATGCGGGTGACCGCGTGCTCGCGGTACGAGGGGAAGATCGTGTCCTGCGCGCGGGCGGCGCGACCGGAGCCGACCTGAGCGGCCTCCTGCCCGCGGCTCGGCGGCCACAGCGCGAGCTGCCCCTGACGCTGCAGGTTGGTCGCCTGAGTGTCGAGCGCGCGGATCACCACCATGTCCCGGTAGAACTGCTCGAGCTCCGCATCGCCGATCGCCTCGATCAGCGGCAGGTATCGCTCGGCGGCGGGACTGGGCGCGAAGCGGCCGTCCTTCTCCAGGACGCGGACGAGTTCAGTCTCTGACGAGGTCACCGTTCCACGCTATCCGAGGTTGGTCGGCACAGGCTGGAGGGTCCGCACAATGGATTCCGCGACCTGTAGGACCTTGTCCACCGACTCATGCTCTCCGACGGATACGCGGATCCCGTCGCCCGGGAACGGCCGCACGACCAGGTCGCCCGCGACGAAAGCCGCCGCCGCCTCGTCGGTGCTCTCACCGGTCGGCAGCCACACGAAGTTGCCCTGCGCGTCGGGGACGTCCCACCCCTGCGCGCGAAGACCTGCGACCAGTCGCGTTCGGCGCTCGACGATCGCCGCCACCCGCTCGAGGAGCTCGCCCTCGGCGTCGAGGCTCGCGATCGCGGCGTTCTCGGCGGCCGAGGTGACGGAGAGGGGGATGCCGGTGGTGCGCGCCGCATCGAGCACCTTCTCGTGCCCGATCGCGTAACCGATGCGCAGACCGGCGAGACCGTAGGCCTTCGAGAAGGTGCGCAGCACCACGACGTTCGGATGCTTCTCGAAGATGCGCTCCGCGAGACCGTTCACGGCGTCGGGCGCCGTGACGAACTCGGCATAGGCCTCGTCGAGGATGATCAGCACGTCCGCGGGCACACGCTGCACGAAGGCGGCGAACTCGGCGCTCGTGACGATGGGGCCGGTCGGGTTGTTGGGCGTGCAGACGATGATCGCGCGGGTGCGGTCGGTCACGGCATCCGCCATCGCATCGAGGTCGTGACGCGCGCCGGCGGCCAGGGGAACCTGCACGCCGGTCGCGCCGGCGACGAGCGGGAGGCTCGGGTAGGCCTCGAAGGAGCGCCAGGCGTAGACGACCTCATCGCCGACGGATGCCGTCGCGAGGATCAGCTGATGCAGGATCGACACGCTGCCCGAGGCGACGTGCACCTGCTCGGCGGTCACGGCGTAGCGCGCGCCGAGGCGGGCGCGCAGACGGCCGGCCGTCGCATCCGGGTAGCGGTTGATCGGGGTGGTGTGCGCGAGCGCCTCGACGACCGACGGCAGCGGGTCGAAGGGGTTCTCGTTGCTCGAGAGCTTGAAGGCGTCGGGCCCTGCCGGCTTTCCCTGGCGATACGGCGCGAGCGCGGCGATGGCGGGACGGATGCGGGGCAGGATCGGGTCGGTCACGGGTCGAGTCTACGAGCCGGAGGACGCGCGACACGGATCGAAGTTGATCGCATGAGCACGGCTGTCCCCGACGAGTTCGATGCAGACAGCCGGAGGACGCGCGACCGCTGACATCGCGGGACGATCATGGAAGACTGAGCGGACCATGCGCTTCATCATCAGAGTCGTCGTCAACGCGTTCGCCCTATGGGTCGTGACGCTGATCCCCGCCCTGCAGGTCATGATCATCGCCTTCCCTCCGGGAGAGCCCCTGCAGCTCGTGCTGACGCTGCTCGCGGTCGCCGCGATCTTCGCCCTGGTGAACACGATCATCGGCACCGTCGTGAAGATCGTCGCGTTCCCGCTGTACATCCTCACGCTCGGCCTGATCGGATTCGTGATCAACGGCTTCCTGCTGTGGCTGACCGCATGGATCACGAGCGGCTTCGGCTGGGGCCTCACGGTCGGCGACTTCTGGTGGGGCGTGCTCGCGGCGATCCTCATCTCGCTGATCAACGGCCTCTTCGGCTTCATCCTGCGCCCGCAGAGCAAGCGATCCCGTCGCCGGGACTGAGCGAACAGCACAGCTGGACGCGTCTCACTCGCGCTCGGCGCGGTAGTCGGTCGAGGTGATCTCGACCGCCCCCTCGAGATCGGCCCAGACGCGGTCGACGGCCTCCAGACGCGGGTCGCCGGAGGCGTCCACCATCTCCGCGGTCTCGACGTACTCGTCATGGCCGTGCGACTGGATCAGAAAGTCCTGCAGCCCGAACAGCGGATCGGCCACGCGTCTCGCGGTGAAGCTGTCGGGCGACCCCGTGCCCTCCGGGGACCCGCCGCCCGCGAGCGACGAGACCACGTCGTCGGTGTGCCGCAGCTGCACGATCAGCTGGTCGTCGCCGACGGTCGGTTCGACCGGAGCTCCGGCGGTGACCAGCAGCTGCACGTCGTATCCGCTCTCCATCGCGAGATGCGCGGCGACCATCGCCCCCTGCGAGTGCGCGACGACCACCACGCGGTCACCCGGCTTCGCCCCCGACTTCTCGAGCGCGTCGAGCGTCGCCTGATACGAGGCCGACTTCTGGCCCGTGTAGAGCTGCGTGTTCGAGCGCATGTCCCAGGGCTCGGCCCCGCCGAACGCGACGGTCTGCGTTCCCTTCACGTACACGGCGAACTGCTGCGTGCGATCGGGCATCGTGTACCGCTCCACTCCCACCTGTGCACCTGCCGCCTTCGGAAAGCGCCGCAGCGCGTCGGCGAGTGAGGTGGGCGGTCCGGTCGGCGTGGTCGTGCGGGCAGGCGTGACAGCCACCGCATCCGCCGTGCCCGTCAGCCGTGCACCGGCGCGGACCTTGCCGAGTCCGGTGAGCAGAGACAGGACGGCGCCCGTGAGGAAGATCTGCGGCGTCGCCGCCCCGGCCGCGTACCAGGGGATCGCCAGCCCCTCGAAGCGCTCGTCCGTCCAGTCGGCCACCAGCCGGTCGGCCATGCGCCCGAGACGCGGGTCGGATGCCAGGAGCCGGTCGAGTCGCGCCCGCACCGCCGCCGCCCCCGCCGCATCGGTGATCCGCAGCGCGTCAGCCTGCGCGCGCAGCTCGACCACCTCGAATGCGTCGGCCATGAGCAGCGTCGCCGCCCCGGCCTCCTGCGTCTCGGTGAGCAGGGCCCCGACCCGCTCGGCGCTCCACCGTAGGGCTCCGACGTCGACCCGCTCGAGCAGCATCGGCGTGATCGCGACGATGCGCTGCGCGCGGCGAATGGCCTCCTGCGCATCATCGAGCCGCGCCGCCAGCGCCAGCACGCGCGAGCCGATGTCACGCAGCACCTCGGTGTCGACCGCGATCGCACCGCCGTGATCGATCTGCAGCCCGTCGCTCATGCGGCTGCCGCCCGTTCCAGCTCCCACTGCCGCATGCGCAGGTCGCCGACCTCGGAGCGTGTGCGGTGCTGGAAGCGCTCCAGCACGGAGTTCAGAGCCTGCACGCCGTCGGAGTGCCACTCCGATTCATCGGCGAGAGCGAACAGCGCCGCGCCCGTCTCGTCGAGGGCGCGCATCGCGGCGATGATCTCGCGGGATGCCGCGAACCAGGCCCACATGTCATCCGAGCCGGCGGATACCGCGTTCACGAAGGGGTTCATGCGACCAGCATCCGGGACCGGCAGACCCCTGCCTCACCGGGATCACGCCACCCGTGGAGACCCGTGGCAGACCACCGCGCTGTGCAGGATGCTCCGGGGCAGGCAGAATGGAGGCGTGACATCCCCGGATCCCTTTCGCGTGATCTTCGTGTGCACGGGGAACATCTGCCGATCACCCATGGCCGAAGTGGTGTTCCGCGATCTCGCCGAACGGCAGGGACTCGGCTCGCGCATCGTGTCGCGCAGCGCCGGCACCGGTGACTGGCATCTCGGCGAACAGGCCGATCACCGCACCATCGACTCCCTCGCTCGGCGGGGATACGACGGCACGCAGCACCGCGCAAAGCAGTTCACCCTGGCCTCGTTCGCCGACAACGACCTCATCGTCGCGCTCGACCGCACGCACGAGCGGATCCTGCGGGAGTGGTCCTCCGACGAGGATCAGGAGGGAAAGGTCACCCTGCTCATGGCATTCGACGCGGATGCCTCCACTCACGACGTCCCCGACCCGTACTACGCCGGCACGGACATGTTCGATTCCGTGCTCGGTATGATCGAGACAGCGACCCGAGGCCTGTTCCGCCAGCTCGAACCCGCCCTGCGTCCGCCCCGCACACCCCGCATCTGACGGGCCCGATCAGGAGGACTCCCCTGACTTTCCAGCCTTCGCTTCCGCCGCAGCCCCTGAGCCCGCTCGACGGACGGTATCGCGCCGCCGTCTCGGGCCTCGCCGACTTCCTCTCGGAGGCCGGACTCAACCGGGCACGGGTCGAGGTCGAGGTCGAGTGGCTCATCGCTCTCACTGACCGCGGGCTGTTCGAGACCACCGCCCTGACGGATGACGTCAAGGAGCGCCTGCGCGCGCTGTACCGCGACTTCGGCCAGACCGAGATCGACTGGCTCGCCGAGAAGGAAGCCGTCACGCGCCACGACGTGAAGGCGATCGAGTACCTCGTACGCGACCGCCTGTCGACCCTGGGCCTCGACGCGATCGCCGAACTGACGCACTTCGCCTGCACCAGCGAAGACATCAACTCGGTCTCGTACGCGCTGACGGTCAAGCGTGCGGTCGAGCAGGTGTGGCTGCCGGCGCTCGACGGCGTGATCGCCAAGCTCCGCGAACTCGCGGTCGAGCACGCCGACGCCGCGATGCTGTCGCGCACGCACGGTCAGCCCGCTACGCCGTCGACCATGGGCAAGGAGATCGCCGTGTTCGCGTGGCGTCTCGAGCGCGTGCGCGCGCAGATCGCGGCATCCGACTACCTCGCCAAGTTCTCGGGCGCGACCGGAACGTGGTCCGCGCACCTCTCCGCCGACCCCGACGCGGACTGGCCGACCATCGCCCGCGAATACGTCGAAGGCCTGGGCCTGGGCTTCAACCCGCTGACCACCCAGATCGAGTCGCACGACTGGCAGGTCGAACTCTACGACCGCGTTCGTCACGCCGGCGGCATCCTGCACAATCTCGCGACCGACATCTGGACCTACATCTCGCTGGGCTACTTCGCGCAGATCCCGATCGCGGGCGCGACCGGTTCGTCGACGATGCCGCACAAGATCAACCCGATCCGCTTCGAGAACGCCGAGGCCAACCTCGAGCTCTCGGCCGCGCTGCTGGGCTCGCTCTCGCAGACGCTGGTGACCAGTCGACTGCAGCGCGACCTGACCGACTCGACCACGCAGCGCAACATCGGTGTCGCGTTCGGGCACTCGCTGCTCGCGCTCGACAACCTGCGCCGGGGACTGAACGAGATCTCGCTGTCGCGTCACGTGCTGCTGGCCGATCTCGACGTGAACTGGGAAGTGCTCGCCGAGGCGATCCAGACCGTCATCCGAGCCGAGGTCGTGGCCGGACGCTCCACCATCACCGACCCGTACGCGTTGCTCAAGGAGCTGACGCGCGGGCACCGTGTCGGCGGCGCGGAGCTGGCGGAGTTCGTGCAGGGTCTCGAGATCGGCGATGCCGCCAAGCAGCGCCTGCTCGCCCTGACCCCCGCGACCTACACCGGAGTCGCGGAGCGTCTCGCGCGCTGACCCCGCGCCCTCCCCGCTCCCACCCACTCCACCCCCCACTCCCCTGACGCCGAGTGCACGGCTTTGCGCCGAGTGCACGGGGTATTCGCGTGAACAACCCGTTCAGTCGGCGAGATCCCGTGCACTCGGCGCCGGATCGGCAGCGGGAGACTGGTCCGAGACGCGGTCGCGGGGCATGAAGGCGGCGGCGAGCAGCGTCAGCACGGCGGTCACGGCGACCGCCACGAACACCCAGAACGACGCCTGGATGATCGTGTCGGAGTCGTCGGGTCCGGCGCCCTGCGCGATCACGGAGTTCGAGATGGCGCCGAAGATCGCGACGCCCACCGCGCTGCCCGCCGAGCGCGCGAACGCGTTCATGCCGGTGACGGCGCCGCGCTCGCCCCACCCGACCGAGGACTGAGCGGCGATCAGCGTCGGGGCGGCACTCCACCCGAGTCCGAACCCGAGCAGGAACGCCACCCCCGCGATCGTCCACGGGTTCGGCCAGGGCGACACCGCCGCGAGTGCGATCGCCGCCACCGTCGCGATGCTCATTCCGATCAGGGTCGTGCGCCGGAAGCCGATGCGCAGATACAGTCGCCCGGCGTTGGCGGCCGAGACCGGCCAGCCGAGTGTCAGCGCGGCGACGGCCAGCCCGGACAGCAGCGGAGCGATGCCGATGGATCCCTCGAGGTAGGCGGGCGCGAAGCTCGTGACGCCGATCATCAGGGCCCCGACCCCGAGCGACACGATCGTGGTGGTGAGGATCAGCCGCCGCGAGGCGAGGCGCAGGTCGACGATCGGCTCGGGCGCGCGCCGTTCCACGAACCCGAACGCGACGAGCGCGAGGATGCCGACGCCGAAGCAGATCGCGCTGGGCACCGAGATCCACGCCCACGCGTTGCCGCCTTCGAGCATGCCGAGGATGATGCCGGTGAGCCCGACCGTGAGCAGCACGGCCCCCGCGTAATCGATGCGGTGCTTCTGAGTCTGCTTCTCTTCGCGGTAGTGGCGCACCAGCATCCACCCGGCGATCAGGCAGAGCGGGATGTTGACGAAGAAGATCCACCGCCACGCGTCGAGCTGCGAGAAGAGTCCGCCGAGCGCGGGGCCGATCACCGACGAGATCGCCCACACGCTGGCGATATATCCCTGCACCTTGGCGCGTTCGGCGACCGTGTAGATGTCGCCGACGATCGTCATCGCCATCGGAGCGACGGCTCCGGCGCCGAGCCCCTGCACGATACGGAACACGATCAGCGACGGCATGCTCCACGCGATGCCGCAGAGCACCGAGCCGAGCAGGAACAGCGCGATCCCGAGCAGGATGATGGGCTTTCGGCCCACGGTGTCGGCGAAGCGGGAATAGATCGGCACGCTCACCGCCTGGGCGAGCAGATACACCGAGAACAGCCAGGGGAACTGCTGGTAGCTGCCGAGGTCGCGCACGATGCTGGGCACCGCGGTGGCGAGGATCGTCGCATCGATCGCGATGAGGCCGGTGGCGAGCATCAGCGCGCCGAGGATGGGCCCGCGCGCAGAGCGCAACCCGATGGAGGAGCGATCGACGGAGGCAGTCACTTCAGGCTCAAGCCCGATCGCCGACGGACTATTCCTCGCGGTCGGTGGGCGCGCCGGATGCCGACGACCCTGGCTCGGCGTCGGGCAACGGGTCGAAGAGCACCGGGCGGTCCACGGTCTTCGTGACCTCGGCGGGATCGATCGCGAGCAGCAGCATCGCGAGGATGAGCAGCGCCGCGATGAACGCTCCGCCGCCGACGACGAGCCCCAGCACGACCGGGGTCAGCCCGTCGTAGGTGCCGTTCGCGATGGCGGTGTTCACCTTCAGCGTGAAGGCGCCGGTCGTCACCAGGGTGACCACCATGGCGAAGATGCCGCAGGCCAGCGCGATCCCGAGCAGGTGCAGCGGGCGCAGGATGTCGCGGCGGGTGGGCTTCTCGTCACTCATCGCTCTCCTCCGTTCGGGGTCGTCGGGGCCGAGGTGGTCTCGGGTGCAGCCGAGTCCGTGTCGGTGGTCAGGGCGGCGTCCGCACGCCGAGGCGTGAGACCGGCGATGGCGAGGAACACGGCGACGACGGCTGCGTAGCCGCCGAACATGCCGACGCCGAGGATGATGCCCGAGAGCACGAAGTCACCGGCGCCCGAGATGGAGTACTCCTGCAGGAAGCCGGCCGGGATCAGCATCAGCAGGACGGCGAGGAGGATGCCGAAGGCACCGACCGTGATCGCATCGCGGGCCAGCGGGTCGGCGTTGCGGCGGGCACGGAGACCCGCCAGCAGCTCGATGCCGCCGGTGAGGACCGCCCACGCCGTCACCACCACGAAGAAGAGGTCGTCGGTGCGCCACATCGGCACACCGGTCGCCATTCCGGCCATCACGCCGAACGCCGCCAGCAGCACGAAGGGCCAGCGGGCACCGGCGGGCTGTACGAGCCAGGCGGCGAGGATGTGCGCGAGCGCGGTCACGAAGACGAAGCCACTGAACACGGCGAGGCCGATCGGAGCGGAGTGGTCCGACGAGAAGGTGATCATCAGCGCCGCAGCGGCCGCGATGAGTGCGCGCAGCAGCTGGATGTGGCGCATGGTGAGCGCGTGAGCGGGGGCAGACATGACTGGGTGGAGTCCTCCGGGGTGTCTCTCCCAGTCTACGCGGGGGCGCGGAGGGGGCGCCGCCGCTCAGCCGGGCTGATCGCCGGTCGCCACCGGGCGGTCGGGGGTGTTCGACCACTGACTCCACGAACCGGGGAACACGCGCGCGTCGATCCCGATCTCATCCAGGATCAGCACGCTGTGGGCGGCCGTGATGCCCGACCCGCAGTAGGCGGCGACCGGAGTGTCGGCGGTCACCCCGGCTGCGGCGAAGGTCGCCCGGATGGTGTCATGATCGTGAACCCTGCCCTCGGCGTCGAGATGCAGCCCGGTCGGCAGGTTGCGGGCGCCGGGGATGTGGCCGGCCACCGGATCGAGGGGCTCGGCGTCGCCGCGGTAGCGCTCGGGGGCACGCACGTCGAGCAGCACACCGGATGCCGGGAACTCCGCCGCCTCGTCGATCGTGAGCGCGTCCGCGCCGATCTCACTCAGCTCGACATCGCCTGGAGTCGGGATCACCTCGTCGGTCGCAACCTCGTGCCCCGCCGCCTGCCAGGCCCGGATGCCGCCGTCGAGCACGCGCACGTCGACACCGGCCTGGCGCAGCAGCCACCACGCGCGCGATGCGGCCAGACCCTTGGCGTCGTCGTACGCGATGACGGCGTCACCCGTGCGGACACCCCAGCGGCGCGCGGCCGCCTGCAGCGCCGCGGTCGACGGCAACGGATGACGCCCCTCGGTCGGAGCACCGTGCGTGGCGAGCTCCTCGCTGAGCGACACATACACCGCACCGGGGATGTGGCCGGCGAGATAGTCCGCGTGCCCGTCCGGTCGATCGAGCCGCCACCGCACGTCGAGCACCTGCACCGGCGCGCCCTCGGTCAGCAGGGCGTGCAGCTCATCGGCGGAGACGAAGTTGGTCATGCTGTGAGGGTACCGACTCGTGGAATCGCGGACTCCGCTCGTGTCGATTTCTGACGCATTCACGGGAATAGACCCACCCCGAACGCGTTTCACCTCCCATGATTGAAACTTCAACCGTCGCCACCGAGCGGACCCGCGTGCGCGTCCCCCTGCGTTTCGCGGACGGGTTCGGCACCACCGCCGACGTCGTCACGTTCGACGGCCTGGTCGACGGGCGAGAGCACCTGCTGCTCGGGCTCGGTGACTGGCGTGCCGCGCTCGACCGGATGGCGACGGGTGGCGTGGCGCCGCTCGTGCGCCCGCACAGCGAATGCCTCACCGGCGACGTGTTCGGATCGGAGCGCTGCGACTGCGGACCGCAGCTGCGCGAGGCGGTCGAGCGCATCGCCGCCGAGGGCGGGTTCCTGCTGTACCTGCGCCAGGAAGGACGCGGCATCGGCCTGTACGCCAAGCTCGACGCGTACGCCCTGCAGGACGCGGGGCTCGACACGTACGAGGCGAACCTCGCGCTCGGTCGCGGTGAAGACGAGCGGGATTACACGGTCGCGGCGCAGATGCTGCACGCCGTCGGCGCCACCCGCATCCGGCTGCTCAGCAACAACCCCGACAAGGCGGTGCAGCTCGAGGCCCTGGGCATCCAGGTCGCCGAGCGGGTTCCCACCGAAGTGCACCTGTCGGAGGCCAACACCCGATACCTGCAGGCGAAGCGCGACCACACCGCGCACACCATCGACCTGTCGGCAGCGTGACGACACAGGAGGAGCGCACCATGGCGGAGTCGCGGCATCCACGTCGCCTCGACGACGACGAGATGGCGACCTGGCTTCCGGTGATCCGCTTCGTGCAACTGCTGCCGCAGGTGCTCGACCGCACCCTGCGCGACGAGGTCGGCCTGAACCATTCCCGATACGCGATTCTCGCCACCCTCGCCGGTCAAGGACAGGGCGCCGTCACGATGACCGAGCTCGCTCAGATCGCCGGACTCAGCCGTTCACGCCTCAGCCACGCCCTCGACTCGCTCGAGGAGCGCGGGTGGGTGGCGCGCACCTCCTGCCGCAGCGACAAGCGCACCCTCTCGGCGACGCTGACGCCGGCGGGGCGCGACGTGCTGCGCGCTGCCGCACCCGAGCACGTCCAGCAGGTGCGCGAACTCGTGCTCGACCCGCTGACCGAGACGGAACGAGAGCAGCTGCGGGGCATCCTCGGCAAGCTGCTGCCCGAGGTGAGACGAGCGCTGTAGACCGGGCGCCGACCGCGCGCCTCAGACCCCCAGGACAGGGAGCCTCCGCATGGAGGAGAATCCCCTTCATGACCCTCCGGCAGGAACCGTCCGCAGAAACCGAGTCCGGATCCGACGCGGGGGCTGTGTCGCTCTTCGCGTCGACCCTGCGTGAGGCACTCGATCGGCGCAAGATCTCGCTGCGATCGATCCGTCAGCGCCTCATGGATCGCGGCTACGACATCAGCATCTCCACGCTGTCGTTCTGGCAGTCCGGAGCACGTCGGCCGGAGCGTGCCGCATCGATCGACATCGTCCGCGAACTCGAGGAGATCCTCTACCTCGACGACGGGGAGCTCAGCGATACACTCGGGCCGTCTCGACGGGTCGGACGCTCCCGCCAACGCACCTACGCCGAGCTCATCGAGCTGACGCGTCAGGAAGGGGACGAAGAGCCCGACCCCGACCTGCTGGAGCGGTCGGGAGCCGTCGGGGTCTATCTCGATGCCGACGGCACGACCGCGCGCTCGGTCAACCGGACCCTGTGGCAGGCGCGGCGCGACGGCGCCCAGGAGGCGACCGTTCACTACTACCGGCCTGAGCTCTCGAAGCTCACAGGGCTCGACATCAAGGGCACGATCGGATGCGACCTCGTCGACGTCGTGATCGACGCCGAGCGGTTACTGCTGCGCGCCACGCTGCGACTGCGCGCGCCGCTGAGTCAGGGCGAGCTGGCACTGACCGAACGCCGCTCTCTCGTTCCCCCTGGGTTCGAGTCCCAGGACGGCACGTCGGTCGTCGCGACGCGGAAGCAGGCGGAGCTTCTGCTCTACGCCGTCTTCGACCCGAAGTGCCTTCCGATCCGCTGCCGGGTCATCGTCGAGGAAGACGGCGAGACGCGCACCCATGCCGTACCGCTCAACGGCGACTGCGTGTCGCACGCGGAGTTCAACTTCGGCCCCGGAGTGATCACGCTCGAGTGGGATTGGTGATTCTCAGACCACCGAGGCGCATGTGGAACAGGGACGGAGCATACGGGGCTCCGTCCCTGTTCGCGCGAGCCTGAGGGGAGTGCCTCTGCCTGGAGGGAGGGGCGGGACGGCTCGCGCCCGCGCCTCGTCCATGCGACGGCCGAGGGGCAGGTGTGTGGAGGCGCACGCCGAATCGGCCGCGCCAGCGGGGGGGTGTGACGGATCAGACCCCGCGGCGGTCGTTCAGCAGGTCGCGGATCTGCGCCAGCAGCTCGCGCTCGGTGGGCTCGGGCGCCTTCTCTTCGACGACGGCCTGCGCCGAGGGCATGCGTCCCTTGACGTGGTTCATCGGCAGCACGAAGACGAAGTAGACCACCGCGGCGACGGCGAGGAAGTTGATGAGGGCCGACAGGATCAGGCCGAACGAGAACGTCGAGGTGCCGCCGCTGATCGTGGGCACCACCACCTGCAGGGCGTCCTTGAGGCTGCCGGCCTGGAAGAACAGTCCGATCAGCGGGTTGATGAGTGCGTCGACGAGGACGGTCACGATCGCCGTGAACGCGGCTCCGATGACGACGGCGACCGCGAGGTCGATGACGTTTCCTCGAAGGATGAATTCCTTGAACCCGTTGATCATGGCGCTGCGATTCCGCTTTCTCTCGATGTGCGATCGGACCCGGGAGGTGGGGCGATGCGAATCGCGCCCACCTCCCGGCATGTGCCCCATCCCCCGATGAAGACACCTCGGCGGCACCACCCCGATCATCCGATCCGCCGACTCTGTGACGGTAGCAACGAGGCGTCGACACCCATCGGGCATGAATGTGAACGGAGATATATCGCGTTTCGGTGGCCTCTACCTTTCTGCTCTGAGCAGAACCCCTCGAAGCCACCGGAGGCGGGGAATTATCGTGAGGCATGGCCGACATCGCACCGTTCCCCCGCGTCTCTCCGTCCGACCGCCCGCACCCCGGCCCGCCCGAGCCGCTCTGGCGTCAACTGCTGGGCGACCAGCTGCGGCGGCGCCGACACCAGCGCCACGAGATCCTCTCCGCTACGGCCGAGAAGGCCGGCGTCTCGCCGCAGTACCTGTCGGAGGTCGAGCGCGGGCTCAAAGAGCCGTCGAGCGAGATGATCGCGGCGATCGCCGGCGCGCTCGACACCACTCTGATCGACCTGACCAGCGCCATCGCCGACGAGCTGCGCTCGGGCGCGGTCTCGGCACCGGTCTCGGTCTCGGCGCCGGTGTCGGCATCCGTCTCGGTCACGCGCGGCGCGCTCGCCCTCGCGGCCTGAGCCCTGCGCCCTCGCGGCCTAGCCGACGCGGGCGCCGAGCACGGAGTCGATCAGCCCGTAGTCCCTCGCAGCCGACGCCGTGAACACGCGGTCGCGGTCGGTGTCGGCGCGCAGTTCGGCAACGGAGCGGCCGCTGTGTCTGGCGAGGATCTCCTCCATGTCGGACCGCACCCGCACGACCTCGTCGGCCGCGAGGATCAGGTCGGGGATCGCGCCGCGCGACTGCCCGGCCGGCTGGTGCAGCACGATGCGCGCATCCGCGAGCGCCGCCCGGTCCCCCGGGGCACCGGCGGTGACCAGCAGCGCGGCGGGGCCGATGGCCTGCCCGACGCACGTCGTCGCGATCGTCGGGCGGATGTGCTGCATGGTGTCGTAGATCGCGAGCGCCGCGCCCGGATCCCCGCCCTCGCTGTTGATGTAGAACTGGATGCCGCTGTCGGGGCTGTCGGCGTCGAGATGCAGCAGCTGCGCGATCACCGCGTTCGCGACACCGGCATCGATGCCCGTTCCGAGGTAGATCACGCGCTCGGCGAGCAGGTGCGAGTAGACGTCCATCACGCGCTCTCCGCGCGGATGCTGCGCGATGACGTTCGGGATCGTGTAGCCGCTCATGCGCTCGTCCCCAGTCCGACCCGCTCGCGCTGACGCGGCATCACTTGCGCGATCGACGAGACGATCTCGTCGATGAACCCATACTCCCTGGCCTGGGTCGCGGTGTACCAGCGGTCGTGCAGCGAGTCCTCGAAGATGCGCTCGACCGGCTGCCCGGTGTCGTTCGCGATGAGCCCCAGCACGGTGTCACGCGTGAGTCGCAGATCATCGGCCTGCGTCTCGATCTCGCCCGCGGATCCGCCGATGCCCGCCGACCCCTGATGCATGAGGATCCGGGCATGCGGGAGTGCACGGCGCTTGCCCGTCGTCCCGGCCGACAGCAGGAACTGGCCGGCGCTGCAGGCGAGTCCGAGCGCGAGCGTCGCCACGTCGTTCGGGATGAGGTTCATGATGTCGCGGATCGCCAGCATCGACGGCACCGATCCCCCGGGTGAGTGAATCCACAGGGCGATGTCGGTGCGGGGATCCTCGGCCGACAGACTCAGCAGCTGCGTCATGAGCAAGGTGCCGTTGTCGTCGTCGAGGGCGCCGTCGAGCACGAGCACGCGCTCGTGGAAGAGCTCGCGGCGGGCTTCGGGGCCGAAGTGCGGGAGGGAGGTGTCTTCGCTCATGCCCCCAGCATCCGACGCCCCGATCCTTCACACGCCCTTCTCTGCCCTCAGCTTCTCTGCCGGGAGCAGAGAGCCCGCCTCCCTGCAGGAAACGGAGGCGTAACAGCGCGGACTCATGGCGCTCGTACGCTCGGGCACATGGCCAAGAGAGATGCTGCGAAGAAGAAGGATGACGAGAAGAAGAGCGGTGCCGCGCAGCAGGCGCCGGCATGGCAGTGGTCCGAAGACGGGATCAACTTCCGCACCCGCAAATGGGTGCGTCCGGAGGACCTCAACGCGAACGGCTCGCTCTTCGGCGGCAGCCTGCTCAAGTGGATCGATGAGGAGGCCGCGATCTACGCGATCGTGCAGCTGGGCAACTACCGCGCCGTGACCAAGCACATCTCCGAGATCAACTTCGAGGCATCGGCGGTACAGGGCGACCTGATCGAGATCGGCCTGCAGGCCACGCACTTCGGCCGCACGTCGCTGACGATGCGGGCCGTGGCGCGCAACATGATCACGCGCAAGCGCATCCTCACGATCGAGAAGATCGTGTTCGTGAGTCTGGATGACGACGGCATCCCGACGCCCCACGGCTACAGCGAGATCACCTACAACCGGGACCGGATGCCCACCGAGCGACTCGCCACCGGGACCATCCGGCTGCCGTCGGCCTGATCAGCACCGACGGCAGCCGGACCCTCCGGTCACGGAGCGACGAGCGGGAGGGTGGAAGGAACGGTCACGGCAGCCGTGACCCGTCCTCGCGACGACGCAGACGTCGCACCCTTCACGATCGCTCGGATGACACCGCCGAGTACCAGCATCGCGATCAGCGCCGCCACCGCCACGATGAGCGGCAGCCACTGATTCGCGAACGATGCGGTGAAGCTCAGAAGCGCGAACGGGATCCAGACCCCGACCGCTCCCCCACTGAGTCCGCCCGCACCGCGCACAATCGCCACCCCCGCGACGATCGCACACACCACCGCGAGCACCGCGCCGACGATGCCGATGGGCACCAGGACGGCGGACAGCTCGTGGACGACTCGAAACGATGACATGGTGACTTCCCCCCGTTGCGGAATACCCGCACCCTCCACAGTAGGAAAGCGTCGGTGATTCGCCATCCGTCTCAGGTGCGATCGATGTCATCCTTCGGGAGGATCTTTGGCGCGCTCAGCGACGAGCGCGCGACCGTGAGCGACGCAGTCTCAGCCGCCGCAGACGCGACGAGCGCAGGGTGCGCACCGGCTGCGTGACGACCGCATCGACGACCATCGACCCGTCGGTCGGACCGATGATCGCCATGGCCGAGGTCTCGGTCGCCTCGAGCGGTGCGACCGGCAGGCGCCCGAGTGCCCGGTGCGCGCGGACGTAGGCGGGCACGAGCAGCACGATCGCCCCGACCCACGCCAGCGGATTGCTCAGCGCGACACCGACGAACCCGATCAGTGCGCCGAGCACGACGGCGGCGCCCACACGCATGACCAGCTCGATCACACCGGTCACGGTCGGGACGAACGTGTGGCCGAGCCCCTGCAGCGCACCGCGCAGCACGAACAGCATCCCCAGGGCCCAATAGCCGCAGCCGTTCACGATCAGCATCAGGTGGGCGAGCTCGACGACCTCGTCGGACCCCTCGCCGACGAACAGCCGCACCATCGTCGAGCCGAACGCGATGAGCAGGGCGCCCAGCACGATGCCGGCACCGATCGACATCCAGGTCGCCTCGATGACCCCGCGGCGGATGCGGTCGGGACGACGTCCGCCGTGATTCTGCGCGGTGTACATCGACACCGCGAGCCCGAGCGACGAGAGCATGGCCACCGCGAGGCTGTCGACGCGAGACGCGGTCGTGTACGCGGCGACGGCCTCGGCGCCGAGCGTGTTCAGGGCGACCTGCACTGTGAGCGTGCCGATCGCGATGATCGACGCCTGGAAGCCCATCGGCAGACCCAGTCGCAGGTGCTCGGCGAAGTCCTCACGGGTGACGCGCCAGTCGCCCCGCCGCAGGTGCAGCATCGGCAGTCGCCGGCGGACGAACTCGAGACACAGCAGAACCGAGATCGCCTGCGCGATGACGGTCGCGAGCGCCGCCCCGCCGACCCCCCATTCGAGGGGACCGACCATGAGCACGACGAGACCGACGTTGAGGACGCACGAGATGGTGAGGAAGACGAGCGGCGTGCGGGAGTCGCCGATCGCACGGATGATCGCCGAGAGGTAGTTGAAGAACATGGTCGCGCCCGCGCCGAGGAAGCTGATCTGCGTGAACGTCGTCGCCTCGCGCAGAAGCTCGGCCGGTGTCTGCAGCAGCACCAGCAGCGGTCCGGCGATCAGCGGAGCGCCGACCGTGAGCAGAATGCTGGTGATGCCCGAGAGGATCACTCCCGTCGCGACCGAGCGACGCACCCCGGCGTCGTCGCGCGCGCCGAAGGCCTGCGCGATCGGGATCGCGAATCCGCTCGTCAGTCCCCACGCGAATCCGAGCAGCAGGAACAGCAGCGGACCGGTGGCCCCGACGGCCGCGAGCGAGGCGACGCCGAGGTGCCGCCCGACGACGATGGCGTCGGCGAAGTGGTACAGCTGCTGCACGACATTGCCCAGCAGGAGCGGAATCGAGAAGGCGAGGATGACACGCCACGGGCGACCCGTGGTGAGGGAGGTGGCCATGAGGGGGAGCTCGCAGAGAGATCGGATGCGGATCGGGGGAAGTACGCGAGAGCGCGGTATCCCAGTGTATCGAATCGATTCGGAGCGTGTCATCCCCGGCTTGATCTCGGTCTCTGCACTCGGCGTCGAAGTCGCCGAGTGCACGGGATCGCGTCGACTGCATGGGATCTTCGCGCACGGACGCCGTGCACTCGGCAGCATCCCGTGCACTCGGGGGCGGGAGGGGGGCGGGAGGGGTGGGAGCGGGCGGGTGGGGGCGGGTGGGGGCGGGAGGGGTGGGAGCGGGAGGGGGCGGGGATCGGGGAACGCACAAGCGGGACGGATATGTTGGATGCGCGGTCGCGAGAGGAGTGCGATGTTCGACAGTCCGCTCTCTGCGTCGGCCTACGAGGTTCTCGGGGTCGAGCCGTCGGTCGACGACACGGAGCTGCGCCGGGCGTATCGCCTGCGACTGCGCCAGACGCACCCCGACACGGGCGGCGACGCGGCCGTGTTCATCCAGGTGCAGCGTGCGTGGGAGCTCATCGGCACGCCCGAGGGCCGCGCCGCCTACGACCGCCGCACCGGCGTCAGCTCTGACACGGAGTGGAGCGGATGGCGTCCGCCGACGTCGGCCCGCACCGACACCCGTCCGCGCGCCCGCTCGTACGGGCACCCGGGCGGCTGGCGCCGCGAGCGGTACCTCGTGCTGATCCGCGAATGGGCCGGCCGCGGGGTCGACGTGCCCGACCCGTACGACCCGGCGCTGGTGCGCGGCGCCCCGCGCGAACTGCGACGCATGCTCGCCGACGCTCTGGCCGAGGAGTCCACCGCGCGCACGGTCTCGGCACTCGGCATGGGCTTCACCGTGTGGCACGACGTGGCCGCAGGCCGGGATGCCGACGACAAGCTCGACCACGTGGTGCTGAGCCCGTCGGGGCTGTACGGCGTGATGAGCGAGGACTTCGGCGGCGTGGTCAACTTCCGTCGCGGTGAGATCACCGGTCCGAGCCTGGGCACGCGCGCACCCGTCACCGCGGCACTCGCCCGCATGCGGACCGTGGCGAAGGCCGCGCGCGTGCGCTTCGGCGGAGCGATCATCGTGCTTCCGGACGATGACCTCGCGCAGGCCGTCACTCCGCTGGGCACCAGTCGCGGCGTGCCGGTCGTGGTCGTGCGGCGCAGTGCGCTCAGCACGGTGCTGCGCCAGGGAGTCCCCGGCGCGCGCGCGATCGGCGGCAACGAACTCTTCGACGTGCGCACCCGCCTGCAGCAGACCGTCCGCTTCGTCTGACCGTCGGCCCCGGCATCCGGCGCAGCATCCGCCCCCGGCATCCGCCCCCGACGCCATTGACACGCCTACGCAAACCGGTTTACACTCGTGCAAACCGGTTCAACTCGCGCTGCGCCGGGTCCCGAGGAGGTGACATGAGCCGCACGACGATCGCCGACGTCGCCCGTGAAGCGGGCGTCACCAAGGCCACCGTGTCGCATGCGCTGAGCGGCAACCGTCCGACCTCCGAAGAGACCCGGGCCAAGGTGTTCGCCGCGGCCGAGAAGCTCAACTGGGTGCCGAGCCAGAGCGCCCGCGCCCTCGCCACCAGCCGGGCCAATGCGATAGCGGTGGTGCTCGCCCGCGACCCCGAGGTCATCGCGAACGACTCGTTCTTCCCCGCGTTCATCGCGGGCGTCGAGTCGGTGCTCGCCGAGACCGAGACCGCACTGCTGCTGCAGGTCGTGTCGGGACGCGACGCCGAGGAACGCGCCTACCGCACTCTCAGCCACGGCCGCGCGGACGGCGCTCTGCTGCTCGACCTGCGGACCGACGACTGGCGCGTTCCGCTGCTCGACGAACTCGGCCTGCCGACCGTACTGGTGGGCGCCTACGAC
Organism: Microbacterium sp. PI-SA-G; assembly: GCF_057215335.1. Classification (NCBI taxonomy): domain Bacteria; kingdom Bacillati; phylum Actinomycetota; class Actinomycetes; order Micrococcales; family Microbacteriaceae; genus Microbacterium; species Microbacterium sp. PI-SA-G. The sequence goes on along the minus strand of NZ_CM170103.1, from coordinate 2,535,557 downwards.
CAGCCACACGACTTCTCGTGCGTGCGCACCGACGACGCCGCCCCCCTGCGCGAGCTCATCGCGCACCTGCGAGCGGTCGGGCACACGCGCATCGCCCACGTCTCGGGGCCACTCGAGTACGTGCACTCGCGCGCCAGGGCCGACGCCTACGTCGCCGAGCTCGGCACCGATGAGCTGCTGCGCGAGGGCGACTTCACCGCCGCGAGCGGACGCGATGTCACCGAGGAGCTGCTCGCCCTCGACGATCGCCCGACCGCGATCCTCTACTCGAACGACACCATGGCCATCGCCGGCCTCTCGTACGCCCGGTCGCAGGGGCTCGTGATCCCCCGCGACCTGGCGATCTCGGGCTTCGACGACGACCACCTGTCCGCTCATCTGTCGCCGGCGCTCACCAGCGTCTCGTCGGACCCCGCCGCGCGAGGTCGTGCGGCCGCCCGCCTCCTGCGGGCAGACATCCTCGGCGCACACCCGCGCACCGAGGTCGTCGACTGCAACGTCGTGCACTTCCGCCAGAGCACCGAAGGCGGCGCGCAGACCCCGTAGTCGGCATCCGCATCACCCCCAGCGTCATCACCCGTGTCGAGGAGGACACCATGAAGAAGATCCGTGCCGCAGCACTCATCGGCGTCGTCGCACTCGTCGCCACCGGATGCTCATCCGGCGGAGGAGGGGGCGAAGGCACAGCCGACGCCACCGGTCCCATCGACGTCTGGCTCTCGAACAACGAGCAGGAGGTCGCCTGGGGCACCGCCGTCGTGGAGGCCTGGAACGCCGAGCATCCCGACGAGAAGGTCACCGCGCAGGAGATCCCCGCGGGGTCGTCGTCGGAGGAGGCCATCACCGCCGCGATCACCGCCGGCACCGCACCGTGCCTGGTGTACAACGTCGCCCCGGCAGCCGTGTCGGGCTGGGTCAAGCAGGGCGGGCTCGTCGACCTCAGCACGATGGAGGGCGGCAGCGACTACATCACCGAGCGCGGCGGCGAGGTCGACGCGTACGCCACCGACGACAGCTTCTACCAGTTGCCGTGGAAGTCGAACCCGGTCATGGTCATGTACAACAAGGCGCTCTTCACCGCGGCCGGCATCGACCCCGAGAACCCGCAGATGAACACGCACGACGCGTTCCTCGAGAAGTCCCGCGCGATCGTCGCATCGGGCGTGCAGAGCGCGATCTGGCCCGCGCCGACGAGCGAGTTCTATCAGCCGTGGTTCGACTTCTATCCGCTCTACCTGGCCGAGACCGACGGCACCATGCTCGTCGAGGACGGCAAGGCCACGATCGACTCGGATGCCGGGCGCACCGTCGCCGAGTTCTGGTCGACCTTCTACCAGGACAAGCTCTCGCCTAATGAGGCCTCGACCGACGACGCGATGTCGGCCGGCACCACCGCGATGCAGCTCGCCGGCCCCTGGGCGATCCCGTCGTACGCCGAGACCGTCGACGTCGGCTTCATGCCGGTGCCGACGAGCGACGGCCGCGAGAACCCGACCACCTTCGCCGACTCGAAGAGCGTGTCGATGTTCACCGCGTGCGAGAACCAGGGCACCGCGTGGGAGTTCCTGAAGTTCTCCACGAGTGTCGAGAGCGACGGCCAGCTGCTCGAAGAGACCGGTCAGATGCCGATGCGCACCGACCTGCTCGACAACTACGCCGACTACTTCGAGGCGAACCCGAACTACGTGGCCTTCGCCGAGCAGGCGGAGTCGACCGCCGACGTTCCCAGCATCCCCAACTCGGTCGAGGCCTGGCAGGCGTTCCGCGACGAGTACTCCGCCTCGGTGATCTTCGGCAAGGAATCGATCGACGAGTTCCTGGGGAACGCGGCCACGAAGATCGACGACCTCGTCGCCGAGTGATCTGATGACCGACAACCGGCGGTTGCGCACCCGATGGCTGGGTGCGCAACCGATCGGCGGCCTGTTCGCGCTGCCGTACCTCGTGTTCGTGATCGCGATCTTCGCGTATCCACTCGCGTTCGCGATCTACATCGCCTTCCACGACTACTTCTTCACCGCGCCGAACGTCGAGGTCGAGCGTCCGTTCGTCGGCTTCGACAACTTCGTCACGGTGCTCACGGATCCGCGTGTGCTGGACTCGTTCCGCAACACTCTGGTCTTCCTCGTCATCAACGTGCCGCTGACCGCCGTGCTTTCACTGGTGCTGGCCGCGGCGCTGAACACCGGCATCCGCTGGGTCGCCGCCTACCGGGTGGCGTTCTACGTGCCGTACCTGACGGCGAGCGTCTCGCTCGTGGGCGTGTGGATGCTGCTGTTCTCGGGCAACGGTCTGATCAACACCATCCTCGGCCCGCTCGCCCCTGACCCCTCGTGGCTGGTGAACAGCGGTCTGGCGATGCCGATGATCGCGCTGTACGTCACGTGGAAGCAGCTCGGCTTCTACATCCTGCTCTACCTCGCGGCCCTCCAGAACGTGCCGAAGGAGCTGTACGAATCGGCCGAGACCGACGGCGCCGGAGCCTTCAAGAGGTTCCTGCACGTCACGGTCCCCGGCGTCCGCAGCGCCACCACGCTCGTGCTGATCCTCTCGATCATCACCGGCGCCAACCTCTTCACCGAGCCGTACCTGCTGACCAACGGCGGCGGCCCCGACGGGGCCTCCTCCACGCCGGTGCTGCTCATCTATCAGCTGGGCATCCAGCAGCAGAACCCCGACACGGCGGCGGCGATCGGCATGATCCTGGTGATCCTGGTCGGGATGCTGTCGCTGGCGGCCAACCGCGCAACCAGGGAGCGATGATGAGACGCACACGCAAGGCTCCCCGCATCCTGAGCATCATCCTGCTCACGATTGCGGCCATCGGGTTCGCCTTCCCGTTCTACTTCATGCTGGTCGGGGCGTTCCAGGAGAACCCGACGAACTCGCCGAGCGAGCTGCTGCCCACCAGCGGCTGGACGGTCGACAACTTCGTCGCGATCGACTCGCGCATCGACCTGGTGGGCTCGCTGCTGAACTCGCTGGTCTTCACCGCTGGCGTGCTGCTGGGGACCGTCGTGTTCGGACTGCTCGCCGGTTACGCGATCGCACGTCTCGACTTCCGCGGCCGCGGGGTGATCTGGGTGCTGATGCTGCTCGTGCAGATGGTGCCGTTCCAGCTGCTGATGATCCCGCTGTACGTGCAGATCACCCGCAGCTACGGGCTGGGGGATTCGTACCTCGGCATGATCCTGCCGTTCGCGATCAACACCACCGCGGTGTTCATCTTCGTGCAGTTCTTCAAGGCGCTGCCGGTGGAGATCTTCGAGGCGGCGCGCATCGACGGCGCGGGCGAGATCCGGCTGTTGACCTCGGTCGCGATTCCGCTCATCAAGCCGGTGCTGGTCACCGTCATCCTCGTCACCTTCATCGGGCCGTGGAACGAGTTCCTGTGGCCCTTCCTCATCACGAAGGATGCGACGCTGCAGCCGCTCGCCGTGTCTCTCGCCAACTACATCTCCAACGTCGCGCAGTCCACGGCGAATCCGAACGGGGCGATCCTCGCCGGCGCCACCGCGCTGGCGTTCCCCGTCGTGATCCTGTTCATCGTCTTCCAGCGGTTCTTCCGAGCCACCGACCTCGGCGCGGCCGTCAAAGGCTGACCGCACACCGTCCAGACAGAAAGGGCACCCATGTTCACCGGAGCATCCTTCCCCCTCGGTCCGTTCACCCCGTACGAGGGCAACCCGATCCTGCGCCCCCGCGGCGACAGCTGGGAGTCGTCGAACCTCTACAACCCGGCGGCGCTCGTCGAGGGCGACGAGGTGCTGCTGCTGTACCGGGCGCACGCCGACGACATCATCTCCCACATCGGTCTCGCGCGCTCGAGCGACGGCGTGAACTTCACCCGCGAGGACGCACCGATCCTGTCGCCCGAAGAGGACTACGAGGAGTTCGGCTGCGAGGACCCGCGCATCGCGCTGATCGACGGCACCTACTACCTCACGTACACCGGGTGGGATCGGCGCAGCGCGCAGCTGTGCCTGGCGACCTCCACCGACCTGCGCACGTGGACCCGGCACGGGCCGCTGTTCGAGGACTTCGACACCTTCAAGACCATGGACCCGCGCGGCTTCAACTGGTCGAAGGCCGGGGTCATCGTGCCGCAGAAGATGCACGGGAAGTGGTGGATGTACTTCGGCGAGGGCGCGATCTACTGGGCCACGAGCGACGACCTGATCCACTGGACACCGGGCACGCCCGACACCGAGCCGATGTACTCGCCCACGGCGGGCACGTGGGACGAGGCGCTGGTCGAGATCGGCACCTCGCCGGTTGTCACCGACAACGGACTGCTGGTGATGCTCACGAACGGCGCCACCCGCACCGTGCACGACGACGGCACGGTCGACGTCGACTACCGCTGCGGGCAGATCGCGATCGACCCCGACGAGCCGACCACGGTCATCGCGCGCCTGCAGGAACCGTGGCTGCGCCCACAGACCTTCGAGGACCGGAACGGGCTCGTCTCGAACGTGACCTTCGTCGAGGGGCTCGTGAAGTTCCGCGACAAGTGGTTCGCGTACTACGGGCAGTCCGACACGACACTCGCCGTGGCGATCCACGACCCCGCCGAGCCGTGGGGTCGCGTGCTGCGCACCACTGCTGATTCCGCCGTGGAAGCCGGGGAGTGACGCCATGGAGACCTCACGCCGGACCTTCCTGACCCTCGCGGCCACGGCATCCGCCCTCGCCCTGATCCCCGTCGACGCCGCCGTCGGCGCGACGAACCGCACCCCCGGCACGGCCGCCGCGCTGCGCTCCGGCGCCGTGCGCCGCCCGCGACTGACCAACCTCGCGCACCTGCGCTTCCTGCTGGCCGAGGTGCCGGTCGCCGCGAGCAGCACCCACACGACCTACGACATCGACACGACCCCGACAGTGCGCGCGCCCTGGACCTACGCCGACACCGACGGCGCGGGCGGTTACCGTCCGGTCGGCGGCGGCACGCGCGACGCGGTGACCGGGTACTGGACGCAGGGCGCCTACAACGCCGACGACATCGCCCGGGCAGCCGTCGTGTTCCTGCGCGACTGGAATGCGTCGGGCGACACGCAGAGCCGCGACGACGCGCGCGACGTGCTGCGCTCTCTCGCCTACCTGCAGACCGCCAGCGGGCCAAACGCCGGCCGCGTGGTGCTCTGGCAGCAGGAGGACGGCACGCTCACGCCCAGCGCGATCCCGGTCGAGCTTCCCGACCCCTCGGACTCGGCGGAGTCGTACTGGCTGGCGCGCACCGTGTGGGCGTTCGGCGAGGGCTACGCACGGTTCCGCCACGACGACCCCGAGTTCGCGGCATTCCTGCTCGCACGACTGCACCTGTGCCTCGACGCGCTCGGGCGCGAGTCGCTGTCGCGCGCCGGGCAATGGGTGCAGAGCGACGGACGCCGACTCCCCGCCTGGCTCATCGCCGGAGGGGCGGATGCCACGGCCGAGGCCATGCTCGGCCTTGCGGCATCGGCCGAAGCGGGCGATGCGCGCAGCCGCCAGGCGCTGCAGACCTACGGTGAAGGCGTCGCCGCGATGGCAACGGATCCGGCCGCGGGCTGGCCGTTCGGAGCGGTGTTGCCCTGGACCGGGTCGCTCGGTTTCTGGCACGCGTGGGGTGCGGCCGCCCCCGAGGCACTCGCCCGCGCGGGCGCACTGCTGCGGCGGCAGGACTGGACAGCGGCGGCACTGGCTGATGCCGGACGCTTCACCCCGCAGGTGCTCGCATCGGGAGGCCCGCACAACGCGTGGGCTCCGCTGCCCGCCGAGGCGCAGATCGCCTACGGCGCGCACGGACGCGTGGCCGGGGCGCTGCAGGCGGCGGCCGTAGGCGGCGAAGGTCTGCGCGTGCTGGCCGGCCTCGCGGCGGGTTGGTTCTTCGGCGCGAACACCGCGGGCGTGCCGGTGTACGACCCGGCGACCGGGGTGACGTTCGACGGGGTCGAGACCGACGGCCGTGTGAACCGCAACTCGGGTGCGGAGTCGACGATCCACGGACTGCTCACGATGCTGCTGCTCGATGCTAACCGCGACGTGGCCGAGGTCGCGACGTCGATCATGGGCCTGACGTCGTTCTCGGGGCTGCGGGTGCTCGACGCGGAAGCCGCGCGGCTCTCGCCCGGCGCCGTTGTCGAGACCCCGGACAGCGGCGCCTGGATCGGCGAGGGCAATCTGTCCGGCGGATCCTTCGTGCGGCTGGCCGCGGACGAGTGGGTCGAGTTCGACGTGACCGAGGCCGGCGGCATCCTGCACGGTCTGATCTGGCGTCAGGCGCCGGATGCCGGCGATGCCGTGTGGGAGGTGTTCCGCGGGCGACGCAAGCTGTGGAGCACCACGACGCCGGCGGGCGGGGCGGGCGACCGCGGTCTCACCGAGGCCGACGGGATGCTGGTGCCCCAGCTGCTGGGCGGCGATCTGCCTGACGGACCTGTCACAGTGCGCTGCACGAGCCGCGGTGACGTACGCCTCGACGCGCTCGTGATCCAGCCGCGCGTGGCCACGGCCGTATACGCGACCACGACGGGCGCGGCGGTGCTGTACGCCAACAGTGCGCACAAGGACGAGCGCGTCACCGCGCTCGCTCCCGGCTCCGGACGCTCGTACACGTTCGACGGATCGCAACGCGGGCAGGCCGTGCAGGGTGGCAGAGTGCGCGTTCGCGGGGAGGGATTCACGATCACGCGCGGGTGATCGGGGCTGGCTCGCGGGCGAGCCGACGATTCGGGGGGTGAATCCGATCACACACCGACATGCCGGCATTCCTGTTTTGAATCATTCAAAACAGGGTGTAGGGTCGGAGACATGGATACGGACCTCGACACGACGATTCGCGAAGCGGGCCTGCGGGCCACCGCCGGTCGCGTCGCCGTGCTCGAGGCGCTGCATTCCATGGCTCATACGGATGCGGAGCGGATCTTCCGCACCGTGTCGGGCGTGCTGCCGACCACGTCGATCCAGTCGGTGCACAACATCCTCACGGATCTGACGACGGCGGGGCTCATCCGCCGGATCGAACCGGCAGGGTCCGCGGCGCTCTACGAGCGTCGCACCGGCGACAACCACCACCACATCGTCTGCACCGCGTGCGGTGCGGTCGGTGATGTGGACTGCGTCACCGGCGAAGCACCCTGCCTCATCCCGTCCGAAACGGGCGGATTCACCGTCCAGACAGCCGAAGTCACCTTCTGGGGCCTGTGCCCCAGTTGCCAGAACGCCGCTCAGTGAGCGACGCGCGCGCCCGCCTCACGCCCGAGACGGGTTCCTCGTCGCGCCTGCGCGCAGAAGGAGAAACACCATGACGAAACCTCCCACCACCACACAGACCGGCACCCCGGTCGCGAGCGACGCGCACTCGCTCACCGTCGGAGCCGACGGCCCCACGGTCCTGCACGACCGCTACCTGGTCGAGAAGCTCGCCTCCTTCAACCGCGAGCGTGTGCCGGAGCGCAACCCGCACGCCAAGGGCGGCGGCGCGTTCGGCGAGTTCGTCGTGACCGAAGACGTCTCGATGTACACCCGGGCCGCGGCGTTCCAGCCGGGCGCGACCAGCGAGACGCTCATCCGCTTCTCGTCCGTCGCCGGTGAGCAGGGCTCGCCCGACACCTGGCGCGACGTGCGCGGCTTCTCGCTGCGCTTCTACACGACCGAGGGCAACCTCGACATCGTGGGCAACAACACCCCCACCTTCTTCCTGCGCGACGCGATGAAGTTCCCGGACTTCATCCACTCGCAGAAGCGTCTGGGCGACTCGGGTCTGCGTGACTCCGACATGCAGTGGGACTTCTGGACCCTCTCGCCCGAGACCGCCCACCAGGTCACGTACCTCATGGGCGACCGCGGCCTGCCGCGCAGCTGGCGCCACATGAACGGCTACGGCTCGCACACCTACCAGTGGATCAACGCCGCCGGCGAGCGCTTCTGGGTGCAGTACCACTTCCTCTCCCACCTGGGCGTCGAGGCGATGGGCGCCGATGAGGCCGAGAAGCTGGCCGGATCGGATGCCGACTACTACCGTCGCGACCTCTACGACGCGATCAACCGTGGCGAGCACCCCTCGTGGGACGTGTACGTGCAGGTCATGCCCTACGAGGAGGCCAAGGACTACCGCTTCAACCCGTTCGACCTCACCAAGACGTGGTCGAAGAAGGACTACCCGCGTATCAAGGTCGGCACGTTCACGCTGAACCGCAACCCGCAGAACTTCTTCGCCGAGATCGAGCAGGCGGCGTTCTCGCCCGTCAACCAGGTCCCCGGCACGGGCATCTCGCCCGACAAGATGCTGATGGCCCGCGTCTTCGCGTACTCCGACGCGCAGCGCTACCGCATCGGCGCGAACTACAACCAGCTGCCGGTCAACCAGCCGCACGCGACCGAGACCCGCAACTACATGCACGAGGGTCAGATGCAGTACAAGTACAACCCGGCGGAGCACCGCACCTACACGCCGAACTCGTTCGGCGCCGCAGGCGGACCCGAGGCCGACCCGGCCGCCGGCGTCGAGGCCAGCTGGGAGACCGACGGCGAGCTCATGCGCGCCGCCGCGACCCTGCACCTCGATGACGACGACTTCGGTCAGGCGGGCACGCTCTACCGCGTCGTCTTCGACGACGAGCAGCGCGCCCGGTTCCTCGAGACCCTCACGGGTCAGGGCCGCTCCATCACGATCGACGAGATCCGCGAGCGCTTCTTCCAGTACTGGACGAACGTGGATGCCACGCTCGGCGAGGCGCTGCGCCGCACGGTCTGATCCGAGCGTCCGCTCCGCTTCAGGGGTCGACACACCAGATCTCGGACGGTTCTCAGGAACCGTTCCGACATCCGGGGTGTCGGCCCCTTCTGCGTGCGCGGGTGCGTCCGATCGCACGCCCGCTACGGTGGAGCACATGGCACCGGCTCTGCGCACGTTCGGGCGCATCCTCGCGCGGCACTGGCCCGCTCTCGCGGCGTGGTACCTCGGCGGTGAGGCGGCGCACCAGCTGCTGGTGCAGCTCGCGGGGTTCGTCGGAGGACAGACCACGCTCGGCGGGCTCCTTCTGCTGCCTCTCGCGGTGGCCGTCCGGCTGGTGTCGTACGTCGCGATGTACCTGGCCGTGCGCCCGTCGCTGCCGCACAGTGCCCCGGAGGCTCCGATCGGGCCCCGCGCCTTCGGCGCGGCGGTGCTCGCCGCCATCCTGCCGTTCTTCGCCTTCTACGCGGCGTGGGGGATGCTCGAGGCCGATCAGATCGAGTTCTTCCGGATCGCGAGCGACATCGCGCTCCGCGAAGCCGGCTTCGACTACGACCTGCTCGGTGATCGCGGCGGAATCGTCTCGGTCGGCATCCTTCCCGTCACCGTGCTCGTGATCGCCCTCGCCGCCCGCATGCTGTTGACGCGTCTGCGCGAGCGACTGCCGTCCTGGACGCTGGCGCTCGCCGCGTACGCCGAAGTGCTCTGGACCTTCATGCTGTTCACTCTCGTGGCTCAGTGGTGGGCCGACGCGAGGGGCTGGCTGTCGGGCCGCGCGGGAATCGTGTGGCTCGACGATCTCGGCGACTGGTTCGCCGCGAACGTCCTTCCGGTCGCCGTCATCTGGGAGGGGCTGCTGTGGGTGGTCGGCCTCGTCGCCGCCGTGGTGCTCGTCCCGGCGGCATGGCTCACCGTGGCCGGAGTGGTCTACGGCACGACGTTCGACGCGACACCGAAACCTCTTCGCGGTGCGGAATCGGCCCTGCGCGGCACCGCGTCGACGCTCGCTCGCTCGGTGCTGCTGCGCTTCGAGAGCCTCTGGGCGGCGGTCGCGCTGGTGTGGCGGGGAGGCCCGGTCCTCTTCGGCGCCACGGCTCTGGCGTATGCGCTCTGGGCCTGGGCCGAACGTGCGGGCTCCCGCGGTCTGCTCCAGGTCATCGGCGGGCATGAGACCACGTTCTGGGCGGCGTTCCTGCCACTGATCTCGGTCGCCGTGGCCGTGATCGCCGAGCCGCTGCGCGTGGCGATCGTGGCCACCGCCTACGACGCGGTCGTCGGCCGGCCGAGCGCAGGCCTCGAGGCGCGCACCGCCGAGGCGACGCTCGATCTGAAACCCGGCTCGGGATCGGGGTCGGGGTCGGGCTCAGGGCTCGACGGAGAAGCGGGCGATCTCGCCGTCGTCGCCGGGGATGTCGAACCAGAACGGCCCCTCGGCATCGGCGGGCAGCAGAAAGACCGCGAGGATCCCGTAGGGGCCTGACTCCTCCAGGCAGGCGCGCTCGCCGGCATCCGTCGGCACGTCGAGCAGGGTTCGCGCGTTCTCCCAGGTGCGTCCGCCGTCGACCTCGGTCAGCGAGAACGTGCCGCAGGTCGTGGCATCCGTCCCGGTGCGGGCGTCGACGCGGATGCTGATGGTGCGCGAGCCGTCCGGCGCATCGAACTCCGACCACATCGCCGAATCGAGCCTGATCGTCTGGCCCGCGATGTCGGCCTCCGGGTCCGCGACCGTGATCGTCTGCGAGCTTCGGGTCGATGCAGGGAGCACGTCGAGCCACACGTGCACCCCGACCACCGCGAGCGCGGCCGCAGCGAGTGCGATGAGCGGCAGGCGCTGCCTCCGCCACCAGCTCATAGCGCCCACCCCGGCGCCTCGAGCGCGAACCGTGCCGTGCTCTCGAGCTGATCGAGGTCGAGCGGCACCGAGATCACGTCGTCGAGCTGCGGCGTCAACGCGGCCGGAGTGATCTGCAGCTCGGCGACACCCGACCGCAGCTCGGCGGGCAGCTCGAAAGCGAGGGTGCCGGTGACGTCGGTGCCGACGTGGAGGCGAGTCTGCAGCAGCGACGTCGGCGGCCGCTCGCTCGCCTGGAACACGCGGACGTCGATCGTGAGCGTGGCGAGGCCGATCACGGCATCCTTCTCGGTCTGCGCGGCCGACGCGTCGAGCGTCACCAGCAGCCAGTTGCCGTCGGCGCTCCAGTCGGCCGAGGCCACCTCGAGGCGCTCGGCGAACACGGCATCGGTCACCGTCACGGCCAGTGATCGCGAGGTGACCGTCTCGCCCGCATCACCGCGGACGACGATCGGCTCGAGCAGTGAGTCCTCGCTCGGTATCGTCGTGGTGACGACGCCGGCGGCCAGTACCAGTGCGGCTCCGAGCACCCAGGGCAGGACGCGTCTCATGAGCCCTCGCCGAGATCGACGGTGACGCGGGCGACCTGGTCACTCCGCTGCCACGAGATGACGGACGACGACAGGATGATCTGCCCGCCCTGGGCGTTCGCGTCGAACACGTTCAACTCGGCGATGCCGTCAGGAAAGGCGTCATCCGGCACCGACCAGGCGATGTGCAGCTCGCTGGGCACTCCGGGCTGCAGGACGACCCCGCCCGCCGAGGCGTCGGTTCGCCAGGCGCGCGTCGAGAACGAGTCGGTGACCTCGGGCACCTCCAGCAGCGGGGTCCTGGAGTTGACGAGCTTCGACTCGACCCGGTTCGCCGCGGTGCCGACTCCGATCGGGCGGTCGGACAGGTTCTCGATCTCGACGGTCATGACCAGCAGGGTCTCGCCGGGATCCGCCTCGAGGAACTCCTCGGCGACCTCGTCGGTCAGTTCGGCGTCGATGACCGTCACCGAGTACAGCGAGGTGCGCACCTCACTGCCCGCATCGACCGCGGTCGGCACGCGTTCCGCCGCTGCGAGCCCACCGGCGACGAGGAAGACGATGAGGATGCCGGCGGCTGTCGCCCCGGCGATCCAGAACGGGAGTGCGGAGCGCCGCGTCGCCTCGCGCGCCGCCCGGGCGCTCGCGCGGCGGGCCTTCTCGGCGATCGCGCGCATCGTGGTCACCCGGTCAGCCTAGCGACGTCGCCGAGACCCCCATCGCACCTATGGCAGTTCGATGAACAGCGGGTCGGTCGTCGAGCGGTTCTCGCATCCCGGCCCGTTCGGCGTCCAGGTCGGAACCCAGACGAGGTCGACGTCCTCGGTCACAAGTTCCGCAGCGGATGAATCGAGCATCCTCACCCTGACACTCGTCGGCGCCGCCACGAAGAGCTCGAAGACCCACTGCGATGAGTGCAGTGCTGCGGCATCCGGCTCCACAGGGTCGCCGGTGACGCATTCGCCATCGAAACAAACCTCGACCGACGCCACCTGCCGCTCGGGTGATTCGGTGACGCGGATGTCGAGAGTGTTCACGTAGCCCGCTTGATGGCAGGCCATCCCACACCCGGTCGCCGACAAGGAAGCCAGCACGATCAGCGCAACCGCGGAAGCACGCATCCATCGTCGCATCGCCCCATCATCGACCGAGGAGCTTACGTCCGCATGAACGGATGTGACCGAGCATCTACCGCCGAGGGGCGAACTCTCGTCAGGCGCTCGCGGGCACCGGCCGGAATCGCTGCGCCACCAGGCCCGACCGGAACTCCTTGCGATCGACGAGCTCGAGCTGGATGCGTTCGCGCAGGCCGGCGAGCAACGACGGCCCGTGGCCGGCCAGGACCGGATGCACGAGGAAGACGTACTCGTCGATCAGCCCCCGGTCGGCCAACGCCAACGGGAGCGTCACCCCGCTCACCGAGAGCCGGTCGCCCGGCTGCGCTTTGAGCCGTTGGATCGCGGACCCCAGCTCCCCCGTCAGGAGCTCGGCATTCCAGTCGACGTCGGCGAGGGTGCTCGACACGACGTACTTCTTCGCCCGATCCATGGTCTCGGCGAACGGTGTCTCCCACTCGCGCATCCATTCCGGCCACACGCCCGCGGCCGGCTTTCGCCACGCCGACTGCATCATCTCGAACGTCGTGCGGCCGAAGATCAGTGCGTCAGCCCCCGCCACGTCTGCGGTCCACCAGCTCATCGACTCCTCGTCGGGAGGAAGACCCGCCTCATGGTGGCAGCAGCCGTCGAGCGTGACGTTGATGGCGTATCGCAGTGATCTCATCGTCAGTCCATCGGGTCGGGGCGCGATTCCCAGGTCCAGACGGCGTCCGGGCCCGTCGAGATCTGGGCGGTCGCCGTCTGAATCTCGCGGAGATAGGCGGGGAGCGAGATCGGGATCGGCGCGCTGAAGACGGTCTGCGCCGTCAGGCGTGTGTCGAGGGAGCCGATCGCTTCGGCGACGGTGGTGAAGACGTCGGCGAGAAGTTCAATCGCGGCGATCGTGGTCGTCGTCGTGCTGCCGCTGCCGCGCCCGGTGACGGTCTCCTGCTCTGCCGCCTCGTGGGTCGTCGAGATCTGCCACTGCGCGCTGGCTACCCGATTCTGCAGTGAGACGAGCGGGCGGAGGTGGTGCACGATGTCGGCCTGGACGTCGTTGCCGAGGACGCCTTTGAGGTCGGCGCGCGCGAAGACGTCGAGGCGACGCCAGAGCGGCTGATTCGGGTGGGCCGTCGTTCCGGCGAGCGTGAGGATGCTGCCCAGGGCGTTGATGATCTGCATCGCCGACGAAGTGACGGTGTCCCGGGCTCGGGTGAGTCTCGCGTCGGCGTTGGAATCTGATTCGGGTGACTCCGGTTCCATGACTCCAGCATGTCAGACTCGGCGTCTGGGCTTCGGGCCACTTCAGCCGCGCGCCGATCGGACGATCTCTTCGAGGCGCTGCAGGTAGGCGTCGAATGACTTTCGTCCAGCATCGGTGAGGGCGATCCGACGCGCTCGCTTGTCGGTGGGGATGTTCCACACGACCACGACACCCGCATCGGTCAGGGCGGATATGTGCTTCGACAGTGCTGACTTGCTGACCCCCACGATGCGGAGAAGTGCTGAGAAGTCGACGTAGTCGGCAGGCGCGAGGGCAGCGAGGATCGCCAGCCGCGCCGGTTCATGCAGCAGCGGATCCAGGCGCAGGGCCGGTGCGTCGCCTTCCGGCTCGCTCATCGCGCCGCCCCGGACGCCGGTGCCGGAGCCGCGGAGGAAACCAGAGGCACTTGACATTCGTGGCTACGCCCAATAGCTTATGGCTACATCCATTAGCCATCGGAGGACGTCGTGCTCGAACATCTCACCCTCGACGAGGGAACCATCGCCTACGACATCACCGGCGCCGGGCCCCTCGTGCTCCTGGCCCACGGCATGGGTGACAGCAGGCACTCGTACCGATTCATGGTGCCCGAGCTGGTCGCCGCCGGGTACCGAGTCGCCAACGTCGACATCCGCGGCTGTGGAGATTCCAGCACCAGCTGGTCGAGCTACGAGCGCGCCGACATCGCCGCCGACCTGGTGGCGCTCGTTCACCACCTCGGCGGCCCTGCTGTGATCATCGGGCACTCGATCAGCGGAGGCGCGGCGACGATCGCCGCAGCCACTGCACCCGACGAGATCGTCGGCATCGTCGAACTCGCCCCCTTCACTCGTAAGCAGTCGTTCGACATCGTCGGGATGCTGCGCCAGCGACATGTTCGCGCCGGTATGGCGCAACTCCTGCGGGTGATGATGAGCAGCAGCCTCACGGGGTGGATGCGATACCTGGACATCGCCATCCCCACCAAGCCCGCCGACTGGGTGGCAGAGCGCGCCCGGATCGAGACCACGATGGGTCAGCCGGAGCGGATGGCAGTGCTCCACGCGATGACCAAGACCACGCCCGCCGACGCCGGTGCGATGCTGGCGGGGGTCCGCAGCCCGGTCCTGATCATCGAAGGCAGCGCCGACCCGGACTGGGCAGACCCTCGCGCCGAGGGCATGCGCATCGTCGCCGATCTTCCTGCCGGCCTCGGCACCGTCGAGGTCATCGAAGGCGCAGGCCACTACCCGCACGCCGACTCTCCGGCGGCAGTGCTCGCCCTGGTCGTGCCGTTCCTCGCCGAGACCATGACCCGATCGTCGAACAATGCCTAGGGCGGGACTCATCGCGGCCACGGTCACCGAAGCCGCGGCCGACCTCGCCGACGAGATCAGCCCGGACACGCTGAGCATGAGCGCCGTAGCCGAGCGGCTGGGCGTGAAGGCGCCGTCACTCTACAAGCACGTCGACGGCCTCGGAGATCTCACTCATCGCATCGCGATCCTCGGCGCGACCGAACTGGGTGATGCGCTCCGCGATGCCATGCAGGGACGAGCCGGCAGAGATGCTCTCACAGCCGCCGCCCACGCCGTTCGCACCTACGTGAAAGAACACCCCGGCCGATACGCCGCGACGGTCGGCGCCACCCCCACGGGCCCGAACGACCCTCTCGCCGTCGCCCTGGAGCGCACGCTCGCGTCGTTCGCCGCGATCCTCCCCGGATACGGCTTCGACCCCGCTCAAGAGATCCACGCCATCCGAATGCTGCGAAGCTTCCTGCACGGATTCGCGACCTTGGAAGCCGCGAACGGGTTCCAGATGAACACCGACATCGACGACAGCTTCGCCTGGATGGTCTCGTTCATCGACGGCGGTCTCCGAGCGAGTCGCAGCTGACGCGTCGTCGGCCAACGGCCACCGCATCGATGCTTCACGGCGAGATGCGAAAGCGCCTCAGGACTGCACGGCGGCCGGGGTGTGAAGCATCCGGTGTCCGAGCCCGACCACGACGAGCGTCAGCGCGGCCGCGAGCAGCAGCGGCACAGCGATGCCGAGGCGCAGCAGCAGTGCGCCGACCACGGCTCCCGCGAAGATGATGGCGATCGCCGCGAACCTGCGGTTCCACAAGCCCTTGATCCCGCTGTCGACGAGTGACTCGCTGGCGAGGGAGGTCAGCGTCGAGGTGACGACGACTGTGGTGACGTCGGCGACCGCGAGGCTGCGGGCGACGGCGGCCTGTACACCCATGGCGGCGGCCGTGGCCGACGAGGCGATCAGCTCGAGTGCGGTCGAATCCGCCCAGGCCGGAACGAGGAACGCGACGCCGAGCAGCCCCAGCACCAGCGCTCCCGATCCGAGCAGCGTCGAGACGGCGGCGCTCCACTGCTTGCGTCGCGTGCGCAGAAAGACGCCGCCGATGAAGGCACCCACGGTGAAGGTGCCCAGCGCGATCGCAGGCCCGAGGATCGGCAGGTCGTCCGCCCCGGCGACGGCCATGCCCAGGACCACGATGTTGCCCGTCATGTTGCCCACGAAGACGCGGTCGAGGCCGAGGAAGCCGACGGCGTCGACGACTCCGGTGACGAACGTGAGCACCATCATCATCCAGAGGGTGACCGTCGGCGCGCGCTCCCCGGAGCGCGGGCGGGTGATCGGGGTCGTCATCAGTGGATCCTCTCGAGGGTGGTGCGGGATTCGGCGCCGAGGTGCAGCACCGCTTCGGAAAGCGAGCGGATGCCGAGGCACACGTCGGCCTCGCTGACATCCTCGTCGGGGTGGTGGCTGATGCCGTCGGGGTTTCGCAGAAACAGCATCCCGACGCCGGTGATGCGTGCGATCGCCATGCTGTCGTGCCCGGCGCGGCTGAAGAGCACGGCCGGGTCGTCGGCGCCGTTCGGGAGCGTGGATCGGATGCCGGCGCGCACGACGTCCTGCAGCAGCGGGGCGCACATCACCGCCGCGGCCCGGTGCACCTCGCGCGACTGCCAGTGCAGCCCCCGACGCCCGGCGATGCCGTCAATCTCGTCTGTCAGCGCCTCCCACACGCGGTCGCGCTCCGCGTCGAACTCACCGCGCAGGTCGAGGCTGAACCGCACCTCGCCCGGGACGATGTTCACCGCTCCCGGGAAAGCCTCGAACTGCCCGACCGTGCCGACGATGTGATGCTCGGCGCGGCAGATTCGTTCCACGGCGAGCGCCGCCTCGCTCGCCCCCAGCAGTGCGTCGCGCCGCGCGTCGTACGGGGTGCCGCCGGCATGCCGCGCCTCCCCCGACATCGTGAATTGGAACCGCCGGGCACTCGCGATCGACGACACGACAGACAGCGCCTCGCCGCGTTCGTGCAGCTCGGGTCCCTGCTCGATATGTGCCTCGAGGTAGCCGACCAGCTCGTCCGGCCGCCGCGCGGCCTCGCCGATGCGCCCCGGGTCCAGCCCGAAGTCCCGAAACGCCTCGCGCAGCGTGGTGCCGGCAGCATCGGTCAGCGACCACCACCGGTCATCCCAGCTTCCGGCCACGGCTGATGAGCCCAGCAGCGCGGTGCCGAATCGCGTTCCCTCCTCGTCAGCGAACGCGACCACCTCGATCGCGAACGTGAACGGTGAGGCCCACCCGGCATCCGTCGGCACCCGCAGCAGCCGCACGGTCTCGATCGCCAGAAGCACCCCGAGCACGCCGTCGAAGCGCCCGGCGTCGGGCACGGTGTCGAGGTGCGAGCCCAGCATCACGGCCGGCGCACCCGCAGGCGACCCGGAGCGGCCGACCACATCGAGTCGGCCGATCTGGTTGCCCGCGGCATCCTGTCGCGTGGTCATGCCGATCTCGCGCATCCAGCCGGCGACGATCCGGTTCGCACGCGCATGCTCGGGCGACAGATACACCCGCTCGATGGCACCGTCGGTCGCCGTGACGCGGGCGAGCTCAAGGCATCGGGCCATCACCCGCCGGGCGGCTGCGGTGATGTCGGTCGGGTCGGCACCCGAGGTGGTCAGCAGTCGGTCGAGCAGCGGAATCACGCCGCGCCCGCGTACACGTCGAGCGCCGCATCGACCCCGCCGCCCGGAGCGACACGGGCCCCGAAGCGACGCAGCACGGCCTCGAGCGCCGCGAGCGTCGTCAGCACTGTGTCTTTTCGGGCGTTGTAGCCCATTGTCCCGATCCGCCAGACGCGGCCGTGCAGCGGACCGAACGACGTGCCGATCTCGATGCCGAAGTCGGTCAGCAGCGCCTGGCGCGCGACATCACCCGGTACGCCGTCGGGGATCTCGACCGCGACGACGTTGTTCATCTTGTGCGGGACGTCACCGAAGACGGTGAGCCCGAGGCCCTGCACCCCGGCGAGCATCGCACGGCCCGCGAGCACGTGCCGGTCGATCACCGCATCACGCCCCTCGGCCAGCAGCACGCGCGCGCACTCGCGGGCGGCGTAGAGCATCGACGTCGCCTCGGTGTGGTGGTTGAGTCGGCGCGGACCCCAGTAGTCGAGGATCATGCCGAGGTCGAAGTAGTTCGATCGCACGAAGTCGTCGGCCGCGACGTCGGTGTCCTCGCGGATACCCGCCTCGACCCGGGCGCGCGAGCGCACGACCTCGACCGCGCGGTCCGAGAGGGTGAGCGGCGACGACCCCGACGGTCCGCCGAGGCACTTCTGCAGTCCGGCGGTCGCGGCGTCGAGGCCCCAGGCGTCAGCCTCGAACGGGTTGCCGCCGAGGGATGCCGTCGCGTCACAGTAGAACAGCACTCCGTGCTTCGCGCACACGGCACCGAGCTCGTCGAGCGGCTGATTCATGGTCGTCGACGTGTCGCCCTGCACGATCGCCAACAGCGTGGGCTGCACCCGCTGAATCGCCTCTTCGATGACCGACACCGGGAACACCTGACCCCACGGCACCTCGATCGTGTGCACCTCGGCGAGCGCGCGCTCGGCGATCTCGGCGAGCAGGTGACCGAAGCGTCCGAAGATCGGCACGAGCACCCGGTCGCCCGGACGCACGAGCGACACGATCGCCGCCTCGATGCCCGCCCGCGAGGTGCCGTCGATCAGCACGGTGGCGTCATTGCGGGTCGACCACACCCCGCGGTAGAGCTCCTGCGTCTCGGTCATCGCGGCGGTCATGAAGGGGTCGTACTGGCCGATCAGCGGAGCCGACAGCGCACGCAGCACGCTCGGGTACGCCCCGATCGGTCCCGGGCCCATCAGCAGGCGGGCGGGCGGGTCGATCTGGGCGGGCAGGAGTGCGTCGGTCATTTGCGGGTCCGTTCTGTCTTTCAGGGGTACTGCGTTGTCTTTCCGGTACTGCGATTTCTTTCCGGGGTACTGCGTTGTTCATGAGGATGTGGAGTTTTCGAGTGCTCGGGAGAGGCGCCGCGCGAAGCGCACGAGCGCGCGTTCCGAGGCGGGCCGTGAGACCAGGGTCACCCCGACCGGCAGCGGACCGGATCGGGAGGGCACGGTCAGAAGCGGCACCGACAGGGCGGGGAGACCCGCGATCGCGGCGGGCGTCGTCATGCGCAGGGTCGCCTGCCGGACCGCATCGAGACGATCGCGTCCGACAGTGCGCATCGGCGCCGGCCCTGGCGCCGTGGGGAGTAGGAGCACGTCGTCGCGCACCAGTCGCGTCATCCGCTCGCGCAGCTCGACCAGCGCGGTCCGCGCGATGTGCTCCTGGTCGCGGGTGACAGATGCCGCGAACCGGAACCGTTCGGCGACCGCGGGCCCGAGCGCGCCGGGGTGGGCGCGCACCCAGTCGCCGTGCGTCTGCCACGCTTCGGCACCCTGCACGACCCGGAACGCGTCGTGGTACGCATCGAGCGGACCGATTGCGGCCCGCCGTACGCGCGGCGCATCGTCGAGCGCGCCGAGGCGGGCGACCAGTGCACGCAGGGCCCCGGCGGTCGCGGGCTCGGCGATCGCCCGCGGCTCGTCGAGCACGAGCACCCGCCCCGGCAACTCGTCGTCCGGTGTCGACGTGTCGTCGCGCAGGCACCAGTCGGCGACGCGCTGCATCGTCTCGCCGTCGCGCGTGATCCACCCGACGGTGTCGAAGCTCGGCGCCAGGGGCAGCAGACCCTGGCGGGAGACCAGGCCGTGCGTCGTGCGCAGGCCCCAGAGGCCCTGGTACGACGCAGGCACCCGGATCGATCCCGCCGTGTCGGTGGCGAGCGCGACGTCGGCCTGACCCGCGGCGACGGCGGATGCCGGCCCGCTCGACGAGCCTCCGGGCAGGGCTCCGGGAACGGCGCCGTTGGGAGGTGTGCCGTAGTGTGCGTTGTCGCCAGCGATGGAATAGGCGAACTCGTCGGTGCGGGCGATGCCGCGCAGCGACGCTCCTCCGCGCAGCAGGTCGACGACGGCCGGAGCCGTGGTGGTCTCGGTCGCCGCTTCATCGAGGAACGTCGGATTCCCGGCGCCGATGCGGTCTCCCGCGATCGCGAACAGATCCTTCACGGCCACGCTGAGTCCGGCGAGCGGTCCCGTCGCGGCCCCGGGTCGCAGCGGATCGCCGACGCTGCGCCAGATCGAGCGGTCGAGTGCCGCTGCCCGCGGGGTGACATGCGCGGCGGTGATCAGCCAGCGTCCGTCGATCCGCTGCCACACCTGCGTCTGCAGTCCCGTGCCGCCCGCGGCGTAGCGCGATACCGAGATCAGCAGCGCCGTGTCGCCGCTGTCGTCGAGCGGCCGGTACTCGAGACGTTCGATCGTGCGCGCGGGCACCCCGCCGCGGGATCCGCGGAAGGCGCTGATCGCGTCGTGACCCACCAGCAGTCCGGCCGGATCGCCGCGCATCGTTTCGGGTCCTGGCGCGAACGCGGCGTCGAGCGCCTCGAGGTCGTCGGCGTGCAGCGCACTCTCGTACGATTCGAAGGCGTGCAGCAGGTCGGCGGGGATGCGCCCGACCCGCGTCTCATCGGTCATGGTCGAGGTCACGATCCACCTCCCGGAAGTCGGCTTCGCGGATGCGGGCGTGCACCCCGCACACGACATCCACGACCTGCGAGATGTCGAAGTCGGTCGCCGCTGACAGATACGCGTAGGCCAGGTGCTCGTCGAGACCCCAGCGCGCGCGGATCAGCGCGATCGCGGCACGGACGCACGCACGCATCGCCTCGCCCAGGTCGGGGTCGAGCCCCGTCGGCACCAGGTACTCGGCGGTGCGGATGAGCGGACCGGTCACCTCACCGAATTCGGCGAGCGCGACGGCGCGCGGGATGACGTCGAAGCGCAGCGTCGCCCGCAGCGAGGCCTCGAGCGCGGTGAGCGCGACCTCGCCGTCGCCCTGCGCGAAGTGCGGATCGCCGACGTACGCGAGCGCGCCCGGCACCTGCACGGGAAGGTGGAGTACCGCCCCCTCCGTGAGCAGGTTGATGTCGATGTTGCCGCCGTGCGCACCGGGCGGCACCGAATGCGGCCGTTCGTCACCCGCGACGGCGACGCCCATCGTGCCGAGGAAGGGCGCGAGGGGGAACTCCACGACGGGCGGTCCCCCGGCGCGCACGGGGAGCACGCCGACGAGTCCCGACTCGCGCCGCTCGACCGCGGTGAACACGCTCACCGCATCGGCGTCGCGCGGAAGCTCCCCCGCCAGCGCACCCTTGCCGTGCCGGTTCGAGATCACCCCGTAGGGCACCCGAGGCTCCAGCCGTACGACGGTGATCCGCAGCAGATCCCCGGGCTGCGCGCCCTCGATCAGGAGGGGTCCCGTGATCACGTGCGGGCCGTCGTGCGTGGCGTCACGCGGCACCGTCGCGGCGATGTCGATCACGTCGCGCAGAATCTGGTCGGCTGGAACCCCGCACGACTCGAAGTACGCCGGCGGGTCCGACCCCTGGTCGGGCAGCATCCCCTCGTGACTCACCGTGTCGATCGTGACGGTCTCGCCCGACCGCATCCGCCGTACCGGCTGATCCGTCGCGCACGGCAGCCGCCCCCACGACACGTTCTCGGGTGTCGCGGGCACATAGTGATCGCCCGTGATCCCCCCGACCCCCGGCTGCAGCACGGCGAACGGCGCTGCCGTACGGACGCGCGCGGTCATGCCGCCACCGCCGCACCGGAACTCGCCCGAACCGGCGCCACCGCAGCCGACAGCAGCCGCCCGCCGGCCGGGGCGCGGAACTGCGGCGCCTCGCCCGCGCCACCCTCGGTCGCGTCGTACACCGAGCGCCCGTGCAGCCACGTGCGGCGGATGCGCCCGGTGAGGGTGCGCCCGTCGTACGCCGTCACTGGGTTGCGATGCAGGAGCGAAGCCGCCCGGATCGGGAACGGGTCGTCCAGACCGAAGACGGTCAGGTGCGCGGGCGCCCCCTCGACGATCCGTCCGACGCCGTCGAGTCCGGCAACCGCCGCGGGCCCGGTCGTGAACAGCGGCAGCAGGGTCTCCAGGGCGATGCCGCGCAGTCGCGCCTCGGTCCAGACCGCCGAGAGCCCGAGCTGCAGCCCCGAGATGCCGCCCCACGCGAGTCCGAAATCGCCGTCGCCGGCGTGCTTCAGCGCCACGGTGCTCGGCGAGTGATCGCTCACGATCGCGTCGATCGTGCCGTCACGGAGTCCGTCCCAGAGCAGGTCGCGGTTCGCCGCCTCGCGGATCGGCGGGCAGCACTTGAACGCGCTCGCGCCGTCGGGGATCTCCTCGGCCGTGAGCGTGAGGTAGTGCGGGCAGGTCTCGACCGTGAGCGCGATGCCCTCGGCCTTGGCTGCGGCGATCGCGGGCAGAGCCGACGCGTCGCTCAGGTGCAGGATGTGCGCGCGGGCGCCCGTGCGGCGAGCGGCCGCGATGACCGCGTCGATCGCCGACGCCTCGCTCGCCGCGGGCCGCGAGTCGAGGAACGAGCGGTAGTCGCGCCCGAGAGGCCCGTCGGCACCCAGCAGCTGCGGGTCTTCGGCGTGCACGATCAGGCGGGAGTCCAGCCGCGCGATCTCCACCATCGTGGCCTCGAGCTGAGCGAGGTCGAGGTGCGGGAACTCCTCGACGCCCGACGGCGACAGGAAACACTTGAACCCGAAGACGCCCTCGGCGTGCAGCTCCGCGAGCGCGTCGAGGTTGTCGGGCACGGCACCGCCCCAGAACCCCACGTCGATGTGCGCCGAGGGTGCGGCCGTCGCCCGTTTCACAGCGAGGGCGTCGGCGGTCGTGGTGGGCGGCAGCGAGTTCAGCGGCATGTCGACGAGCGTCGTGATGCCTCCGGCCGCGGCTGCGAGGGTCGCGGAGCGGAACCCCTCCCACTCGGTGCGGCCCGGATCGTTCACGTGCACGTGCGAGTCCACCAGGCCCGGAAGCAGCACGGCGTCGTCGGCCACCACGACCGCACCGCGCGGAGCCCCGCGGGGAACATCGATCGACGCGATCACGCCGTGCTCGACCGTGACCTCGGCCGGCTGCATCCGCCCCTCGATCCACGCCCGGGCGGCACGGATGCGCAGCACCGACCCGTCCGCGCCGCTCACGCCGTGACCGCCTGACGTGCAGGTGCCGGGCGACGGGGTGGTGCCGCATACTCGTCGCGCTTGCTGGTGCCGACGCCCATCCGCACCATGCCGACCGCGATGCCCACGGCAGCTCCGACGCCGTCGACGACGGGCACGCCCACCCGGTCACTCAGCGTGCGGCAGAGATCGGTCATCCCGGCGCAGCCGAGCACGATCACGTCGGCCTCGGCGGCGACCGCCTCGATGCACAGCGCCGCGATCCGCTCGGCCGCCTGCGATGAGGTGTCCTCCAGTTCGAGGACGGGGATGCCGGTGCCCACCAGCGACACGCACGCCTCGGTCATGCCGTACCGGGCGACGAGGTCGCGCGCCCGGCCGAGCGTGCGGCTGAGGGTGGTGACCACTCCGAACGAGCGTCCGGAGACCGCGGCGATGTGCATCGCCGCCTCGGCGATGCAGACGACCGGAACGTCGACGAGTTCGCGCGCGGCATCCAGTCCCGGATCTCCGAAGCACGCGATCACGTACGCGTCGCTGCCGCCGTCCTGCAGGTCCTGCTCGATGAGATCGATCACCGCCTGGGCGGCGAACACCTCGTCGACATGGCTCTCGATGGCGTCGGGTCCGTCATCCGGGCAGATCGCCCGGATCTCGACGCCGGGCCCGGCCACCTCCCGGGCGGCGACCGCGATCTTCGCGGTCATCGCCCGGGAGGTGTTCGGGTTGATGAGGGTGATCCTCACGAACGCGCCTCCGTGACGGTCTCGATGGTTCCGGAGATCGCCGAAGGCTGCGACGCGGCGGTGTCGGCCGCCCCGTCGACGGTGCCGTCGGAGATGCCCTCGGTCTCGCCCTCGAACGTGGGGACCTTCGGGTCGATCCGCTCGAGGAGGACGAACGCGACGAAGCCGAGTCCGCAGCCGATGAACCAGGTGAAGTTGCCGAGCCACGAGACGTCGAAGAAGCCGAGGTCGGCGATCATCTTGGGGAGGATCGCGATGGCGATGGTCGGCAGCCCCGCCCACGCCAGCGCCTTGAGGGCGTTGGGGTTGTAGCCGTTGCGGTACCAGTACGGGCCGTTCTCTGACATCGAGAACATCTCGTCGGTCTTGATGCGCTGCTTCGCGGCGATGTAGTAGCCGGCGATCAGCAGGCCGAAGAGCGGTCCAATGAGCGCGGCCAGCACACCGAGGGAGTAGTGGATGGCGGTCGCGTCGGAGTACCAGTTCCACGGCAGCAGGAAGACGGAGCCGACCGCGGCGATCATGCCGCCCATCCGCCACGAGATCTTCTGCGGTGCGACGTTCGAGAAGTCGAATGCCGGGGCGATGAAGTTTGCGACGATGTTGATGCCCACCGTCGCGGTGACGAACGTGAGTCCGCCCAGGAGGATCGCGACCGGGGTGTCGATGCGCTCGACCGTGTGGATCGGGTCGGTGATCAACTCACCGAACACCGGGACGGTGGCGGATGCCGTGATCACGACGAGCAGCGAGAAGAAGAGGAAGTTGACCGGGAGCCCCCAGAAGTTGCCCTTGCGGACGGCGGCGAAGCTCTTGCCGTATCGGGCGAAGTCGCCGAAGTTCAGCATCGGGCCGGAGAAGTACGACACCACGACGCCGATGGCCATGAACATGAGACCGATGGATCCCCAGAAGCCGACAGCCGGCTGGCTCGGGTCGGACAGGTCGAAGCTGATGTTCTCCCAGCCCGCCTGCGAGACCAGGTAGATCGCCAGCACGATCATGACGACGTAGACGGCGGGACCCGCCCAGTCGATGAAGCGGCGGATGACCTCCATGCCCTTCCAGAACAGGGCGACCTGCGCGACCCACAGGATCGCGTACGAGATCCACCCCAGCGCCGACAGCCCCAGGAAGCCGACATCGAGCAGAGCAGCCGACCCGGGGATGAACTTCAGGAAGATGATGTTCAGCGACTGCGCGGCGAGGAACGTCTGGACGCCGTACCAGGCGATCGCGATGACGCCACGGATGATCGCGGGGATGTTGGCACCCTTGACGCCGAAGATCGCACGGTTGATGACCGGGTACGGCACGCCGGTCTTCTGGCTCGGCTTGGCGACCAGGTTGGCGAAGATCTGCACGATCACGATGCCCACCACCAGCGCGACCAGCACCTGCCAGGCGGCGATGCCGAGGGCGAACAGCGAGCCGGCGGTGACGTACCCGCCGACCGAATGCACGTCCGACATCCAGAACGCGAAGATGTTGTACCAGGACCACTTCTGCTTGCGCAGCGGGGCGAGGTCCTCGTTCGCGAGCCGAGGGTCGTAGTGCGGCTTCATGTTGCCGGAGCCGGCCGGATGACCGGCCGCCTCGATGATGTCCTGCGGTTTGGTCAGCGGTGGTGTCGAAGTGCGGGCGGGTGTCGGGGGAAGTGAAGTCGTCATTTCTCGTACCTTCCGGAAGAGCCTCGGCGAGCCGGGGCCGTGAAGACGGAAGACCACGGCGGCGGGGTCCGGTGAAGTAGTACTGGAAATGAAGCTATTGATTAACACAGCGCCGCAGGTTTCGCGTGTGTAACAGCGCTGTGAAGTTCCCGCTTCACACCCCGGCGGTATATCCGTAGACTCGGGGCATGTCGAACGTCGAGGACACGCTCGCCCCGCAGGCCGCCGGACTCGACGTCGGCGTCCGCCTGCGCGATCTGCGCAAGCGTGAGGGCATGTCGGCACGGGCGCTCGCTGCCCGACTGGGTATCTCGCCCAGCGCGGTCTCGCAGATCGAACGGGGCGTGATGCGTCCGAGCGTCTCGCGCCTCATCGCCATCACCGACGCCCTCGGAGTGCCGCTGGCCGCGGTCTTCGACACGTCGGTCGAACCTCTCGCCGAGGTCGAGGCCACCGCGGGCGGCTTTGCACTCGTCCGGGCCGGCCAGTCGTCATCGGTCACTCTCGAGAGCGGCGTGCTGTTCCGTCGCGTCTCGCCCGGCCGCACGCCCGGGATCGACTACTTCGAGTCCACCTATCCGCCAGGAGCGAGCGCGCACGCCGAGATGGGCCTGTTCCGCCACGACGGCTACGAGGTCGGCACGGTCGTCTCCGGCGAGCTGACGATCGACTTCGACGCCGAACGCGTCATCCTCCGCCCCGGCGACTCGATCAGCTACCCGTGCTCAGTGCCCCACCGCATCCACAACACCGGCGACGAAGACGCGGTCGCCCGCTGGCTCATCGTGCACGCGGAGCGCTGATCCCGCGGAGTATCCGCATCATGCGTCGTCCGTGCGGCCGAGCTTCTTCAGCAGCGCTCGCCGATCACGGTGGAGCTTCCACCAGCTGAAGGTCCCTCGCACCTGCAGCCTGCCCAGTTCCTCGAGCGTGGGCAGATCGCGATCGCGCAGCTCCTGTGCGATCGCATCCTCGTGCTCCTTGCCGTGCTTCTCGATGACGGCGAACGCGTCGGTCACCGGCGTCGAGGCGAGTGGATGTCGGGAGATCTTCGCATCGACGTCGGCCAGTCGTCGCTCGATCTCGTCGGTGTCACGCCCCATCGGAACCTCCCTGGTGAGGTGGCGCGCGGTCGATTCTGCGCGCGGAGCCTTCAGGTTAGTTCGGTCCCGGGGCGTATCTTCCGGCATATCGATATGCCTGCTCGCTCGACCGCAGGACCGGGGCACAATGGATGCCGTGGCTGTCCCTCTCTCCGACCTGACCAGCATGCCCGAACCGCAGCAGGTGTACGCCGCGGACGGCACCCGCCTCGCGACCTACACGTGGGGCGACGTCGACGCCCCGGTGGTGGTGACCGTGCACGGCTTCGCCTCGAACGCGCGCGACAACTGGGGGCTCACCGGCTGGGTGCGCGACCTCACGAAGGCCGGCTACCGGGTGCTCGCTCTCGACCAGCGCGGGCACGGACTCAGCCAGAAGCCGCATGAGCCCGAGGGCTACCGCATCCGCACCCTCGCGACCGACGTCGAGACCGTGATGGACGCCTACCTCGTCGACGACGCGCAATACGTCGGCTACTCGCTCGGCGCGCGCGTCGGCTGGGAGGTCGTGCGCGATCTGCCGCAGCGCATCGGTCGGGCCGTGCTCGGCGGTGTGCCCGACGGCATCCCGCTCGCGCGACTCGACCTCGATCAGGTGCGGGCGTATCTCGCCGACGGCACCCCCGTGGCAGACCAGACCACGCAGAACTACATCGCGCTGACTGAGCGGGTGCCGGGCAACGACCTCGGCGCGCTCGTCGCCCTGGCCGAGGGGATGCGGGCCTCCGGCACGATCGACCCCGACCCCGAGGACGCCCCGACCCGCCCGATCCTGTTCGCGACCGGGTCGGAGGACGCGATCATCGAAGGCTCGCGCGCCCTGGCATCCGCCGCCCCGGGTGGTGAGTTCTTCGAGATCCCGGGCCGGAACCACTTCAACGCGCCCGGCTCGCGCGACTTCCGGAGCGCGGCACTAGCGTTCCTCGCACAGTCCTGACGGGCACGAGAAAGCCCTCCGACCCGAAGGACGGAGGGCTTTCGTGATGCTCAGACCGCAGAGGCCTCAGCGCGCTTCGGCAGCACCCAGCCCGCACGCGGGAAGTGGCAGGTGTAGCCGTTGGGGTACTTGATCAGGTAGTCCTGGTGCTCTTCCTCGGCCTGCCAGAACGGGCCCTCCGGCTCGATCGTGGTGACGGCCTTGCCCGGCCAAAGACCCGAGGCGTCGACGTCGGCGATCGTGTCGCGCGCGACCTGCTCCTGCTCGGGGCTGAGCGGGAAGATCGCGGAACGGTAGCTGGACCCGCGGTCGTTGCCCTGACGGTCCTTCGTCGACGGGTCGTGGATCTGGAAGAAGAACGCGAGGATGTCGCGGTACGTGGTCTTGGTCGGGTCGAACACGATCTCGACCGCCTCGGCGTGGCCGGGGTGGTTGCGGTAGGTCGCGTGGTCGTTCGAGCCACCCGTGTAGCCGACACGGGTGTCGAGCACGCCGGGCTGACGGCGGATCAGGTCTTCCATGCCCCAGAAGCAGCCGCCGGCGAGGACGGCGGTCTCGGTCCCGGGTGTGCGGGTGATGGTTCCGGTGTCGGTCATGACTGCTCCTCAGCGGTGTCGGTGGTGATCGTGGTGCTCGTGATGCCGGGGAAGAGGCGGCTGTAGCGACCGTACCCCTCCTCCTCGAGCTTGTCAGCCGGGATGAACCGCAGCGCCGCGGAGTTCATGCAGTAGCGCATGCCGCCGGCGTCACGGGGGCCGTCGTCGAAGACGTGCCCGAGGTGGCTGTCGGCGACCGCGGAACGCGCCTCGGTGCGCTTCATGAACAGCTTGCGGTCGGTGCGGGTGGTGACGGCATCGGCGTCGATCGGGCGGGTGAAGCTCGGCCATCCGGTACCGCTGTCGAACTTGTCGGTGGACGAGAACAGCGGCTCGCCCGAGACGACGTCGACGTAGATGCCGTCGTCCTTGGTGTTCCAGTAGGCGTTGCGGAACGGCGGCTCCGTGGCATCCTCCTGCGTCACCTCGTACTGCAGGTGCGTGAGGGCGCTGACCGCCTCGGGGGTCTTGGTGTAGTCGTTCGACATGATCTGACTCCTTGTCCGACGTCGCTGGCTGCGGCGTCTTAGAGGAGAACCCACGAGCGGCCTGTTTTGGTCCCGTGACCCTGGGAGCGGGCTGTGAGTTTCGGGCGGGCTGTTCGTCAGCGGCCGGTGATCACCCGAAGGTTGCGTTCGACCGTCGCCAGCGCGTCGGCCGCCGTCACGTCATCGGGCCGCCGCGCGGCCTTGAGCCCGAGCCAGGGCACGTCGCCTGCCGCGACGAGCGCCGCCATCACGTGCGCGTCGTCGAGCAGCGAGAGCGACTCGGGGTAGGTCGAGACGATCGGCAGATGCGCATCGATCCACGGGTATCCGTACGGGCTCTGCACGGGTGCGGCTCCCGAGAAGGCGAGCCCGGTGAGGAGGCCGGATGCCGCGGCATCCGAGATCTGCGCGGTCACCGCGTCGGCGTCCCGCAGCTCGATGACGGAGCGTCCCCAGTTCAGCCACAGACCGACCGGCGCGCCCGAACGTCGGATGGCGGTGATCTCATCGGCGAGCGGCAGGAAGCCCTTCTCGTACTGCTGCTCGGGCACGTGCGCGTCGCAGTGCTCGATCACGAGCTGTGCGCCCGACCAGTCGAGCCCGGCGATCTCGTCGAGGGAGCGCACCAGCGCGTCCGACACCCCGGTGGTCTGGGGCGCCGTGTGCAGCATCACCACGGCCACCGACGCAGGGCTCTCCTGCCCGATGCGCGCGACGTCGTCGGCGATGCGTCGCAGGTCGGCGATCGCCGCCTCTCGGCCTTCGGCGTCGTTCGAGGCGATGCCGTAGCGGGCATCTCGGCCGACCTGGCCCATCACGTGCGGGATCGCGGTCACGGCGAGCGAGACGGCGGGCACGTGCGCGAGGAACCACGCGTCATCGTGCGGGTGGATGCCGCCCATCCAGGGCACCTCGAGACCGGCGACCTCGGGCAGAGCGCAGATCGCGGGGAGCAGTTCTGCTTCGAGCTGTGGATCCCACCGGCCGTGCGCGGGCGAGACCGGATAGGCGCTGACGAGGATCGGAGCGGTCATGCGCGGTCTCCTGAGAGAGCATCGACGAACCACGAGGTGATCGTGGCGGGGTGGGTGATGGCCGTCCCGACGCAGACCGAGAACGCGCCGGCGGCTCGCGCGGCCGCGGCCTGCCGGGGGGTGTGGATGCGGCCCTCGGCCATGATCGGCAACGGAGTGCGTGCGGCGATCAGGCCGATGAGGTCGAGGTCGGGACCGACGGTCTTCGGTCGCTCGCCCGTGTAGCCCGAGAGCGTCGTACCGAGGATGTCGGCGCCCGCATCGGCCGCGGCCAGGGCATCGTCGAGAGAACCGCAGTCCGCCATGATCAGCGCGTCGGTGTGCGCGCGGATTCCGGCGATGGTGTCGGCGAGACTGCGTCCGTCGGGGCGGGTGCGCCGGGTGCCGTCGATCGCGATGACGTCGGCGCCGGCATCCGCCACGGCGATCGCGTGCGCGAGGGTCGGTGTGATGAACACGTCGGCGTCACCGTCCTTCCACAGACCGATGATCGGCACGGCCAGGTCGGCGACCGCGCGGATGTCGGCGATGCCCTGCACCCGGATGCCGACGGCCCCGCCGATGAGCGCGGACGCCGCGACCTGGCCCATGGTGCCGGGGTCGCGCATCGGCTCACCGGGATACGCCTGGCACGAGACGACGAGACCGCCTCGCAGGCGGTCGAGCGTGTCGGTGAATCTCATTGGGTCCTCCAGGCGGATGCTGCGGCGCCCCGCAACGGAGCGTCGTCGCCGAGCGTACCCGGCAGGATCGGGGTGTTCTGCAGCGCGTCGATGGCCTCGGACCGGTAGGCCGCACGCATCGGGCGCCACCAGGAATCGCCGATGTTCGGCACGCCGCCGGTGATGACGATGCGTTCGGGGTCGAGGAGCGTCGCCGCCGCGGCGAGCGCCCGCCCGACGGCAGCCGCGGATTCCTCCAGCGCACGTCGAGCGATCGGGTCGCCCGATGCCGCCGCGGCCGCCACCCCGCGCGCATCGACGATGGTGGGGTCTCCGCTGAGCGACACGAAGTGGCGGTGCATGCCGATGCCGGAGCCGATGGCCTCGAGGTGACCTCGCCGCCCGCACGGACACCACAGATGTTCCGCGCCCGGAGTGGGAATGTGCGCGATCTCGCCGGCGACGTGGTGCGCGCCGCGGATCGGGCGACCGTCGAGGATCAACCCAGCCCCCACCCCGGTGCCGACCGCGACGATCATCGCGCTCGACGCCCCGGCCGCGGCACCGTGGGCGTACTCCCCCGCCGCATGCGCGTCGACATCGTTCTGCACCGACACCGGAGCATCCGCCGGCAGACGCGCACCGAGCCCGGCCCGCACGAGCGCGGCGAGCGGTGTGCCCGGCCAGTCCGTGAAGGTGTCGGTTGCCGACACGATCGTGCCGGTCCCGGCATCCACGACTCCTGCAGTGCCGATGCCGACCCCCGCGAGACGCCGGTCGCCACCCGCCAGCAGCTTCTCGGCCAACGCGATCACGGTGGCGACCACGGCGGCCGGGCCCGAGGCCGCCGGCGTCGCGGCCACCTCGGCGCAGAGCAGCCGGTCCTGTCGATCGGCGAGAGCCACGGCCGTCTTCGTGCCGCCGATATCGACGGCGAGGACGACCTCGGTCATCAGGCGACGGCGCCGGCGACGGGGGCGAGCCCGAGCCCCGCGAGGATGCCGTGGATCCCGGCGACTGCTGCGTCGTCGAGTGTCTGCACGGTGTCGGCGATCGTCGGGTGGTCGATGATGCCGCGCGCGTGCATGGCGGCCTTGAACGCGCCCACTCCGGTCGCGTCGCCCGACAGCCCCTTCGGCTCGAACACGATGTCGAAGAGTCGGTTGATGCGCTCCTGCTCGGTGCGCGCGGCGACCCAGTCTCCGGCCTGTGCGGCGTTCCACAGACGCACGTATCCCGCCGCCTCGACGTTGGCCAGCCCTGGGACGACGCCGTGCGCCCCGGCGAGCGCCATCGCATCGACGACCACTTCGTGCCCGGTGAGCAGCTGCAGGGGGCTGCCGGCTGTGATGTTCGCGGCGATCAGACGGCGGAATGAGACGTCGTCGCCCGAGGAGTCCTTGACCCCGTGGATGACCCCCTCAGAGCCGAGCTGTATGAGCAGGTCGACGCCGAGCTTGGAGTGCACGCGCACCGGCACGTCGTAGGCCCAGAGCGGTGCGTCGATGGCCGCGGCGATGGTGCGGAAGTGGTCGGCG
The DNA here is from genome assembly GCF_057215335.1 of Microbacterium sp. PI-SA-G. Lineage (NCBI taxonomy): Bacteria > Bacillati > Actinomycetota > Actinomycetes > Micrococcales > Microbacteriaceae > Microbacterium > Microbacterium sp. PI-SA-G. The sequence goes on along the minus strand of NZ_CM170103.1, from coordinate 2,503,924 downwards.
ACCTCGGTCGGCGAGTTCAGGGTGTACAGCGGGGCCGTGGTCACGATGGCCTGCGCACCGGCGTCGATCAGGCGACGTGCGGTGGCGATGATGCGGGGCGCCGTGAGCTCGATCGCTCCGGCGATGATCGGCACGCGACCCTCGTTCGCGGCGACGATCGTGCGCAGCAACTCGACGCGCTGGTCGTCGGTGAAGTAGGCGGTCTCGCCGGTGGAGCCGAGTGCGAAGAGGCCGGAGACGCCTTCCTCGATGAGCCGATCGACGAGTCGCGCGAGCGAGGTGTGGTCGATGGTGCCGTCCGGCAGCATCGGGGTGGCGACGGGCGGGACGACGCCCGCGAAGACGGGGGCGATGGAGGCAGCAGACATGTGTGTTCCGGTCGTTTCAGGGGGTCGGTTCAAGCAGCGAGGGCGCAGCGCCCAGCAGCGTTCTGGTGTAGTCGTCGGAGGGTGCCTCGAAGACGCGGGCAGCATCGCCGAACTCGACGACCCTGCCCTTGTTCATCACGGCGATCTCGTCGGAGAGATAGCGGACGGTCTGGATGTCGTGCGAGATGAAGACCATCCCGAGACCCAACTGCTCCTTCAGATCGGTGAGCAGGTTGAGGATCTGCGCGCGCACCGAGACGTCGAGGGCTGAGGTGGGCTCATCGGCGACGATCACCTGCGGATCGAGCACGAGCGCCCGGGCGATCGCGACGCGCTGACGCTGCCCGCCCGAGAGCTGGCTCGGCAGGGCGTCGAGAGCGGATGCGGGGAGCCCCACGAGTCCGATCAGATCCCGCACCTTGCGGTGGCGGGAGTTCACATCGCCGAGACGGTGCACCTGGAGCGGGTCGAGCAGGGCGTCTCGTACCGTCATGCGGGAGTTCAGTGCGGTCGCCGGATCCTGGAAGACGACGGACAGGATGCGGCCGAGACGCTTGCGCACCGCCGGGGTGAAGGAGCGCACGGGCTCTCCACCGAACACGACCTGCCCACTGGTCGGCTTCTCGAGTCCGATCAGCACCTTCGCCGAGGTCGACTTGCCTGATCCGGATTCGCCGACGATCCCGAGGGTCTGGCCGCGCCGCACCGTGAGCGAGACTCCGTCGAGCGCGTCGACGAAGGCCGGTCGGAACAGCGTCGACGCGCGGGTCTTGTACCGCACGTGAACGTCCTTGAGTTCGATGACGGGATCGCTCATCGTCCTGCTCCGATCGGCTCGACGGGCGCATCGTCAGGATGCGCGGAGTAGAAGTGCTCGGTCCCACGGATCTGCCGGCGCACCGGCGTCACCCCCGCATAGCGGGTCGGGTCGGAAGACCGCGGCGCGAACCGGTCACCGGCGGGGAAGTCGCGCGGCGACGGCACGACACCCGACACCTGGTGCAGGCGATCGGATCCGTCCTCGATCGACAGCACCGCACCGAGCAGACCGCGGGTGTACTCGTGCACGGGCTGGGTGAGCACCTCACGGGTGGTTCCCTGCTCGACGACCTGCCCGGCGTACATCACCGTCACGCGGTGGGTGAGCTCAGCGACGAGGGCCAGGTCGTGCGAGACGAAGAGCATCGCGAACCCGAGCTCCTTCTGCAGGCGCAGCAGCAGTTCGACGACCTGAGCCTGCACCGTCACGTCGAGCGCGGTGGTCGGCTCGTCGGCGATCACCAGACGCGGGTCGCGGGTGAGTGCCATCGCGATCAGCACGCGCTGGCGCTGACCGCCCGACAGCTCGTGAGGATACGAGGCGAGCGTGCGGACCGGATCGAGGCCGACCAGCGTCAGCAGATCCTCGGCAGTGCGCGTTCCCCCGCGAGAGGTCAGCTGCTTCATCTGCGAGCGGATCAGCATCGCCGGGTTCAGGGAGCTCAGGGCGTCCTGATAGATCATCGCGATGTCGTGGCCTCGCAGCGTGTTGCGCTCCTTCGCCGACATCGTCAGCAGATCCTTGCCGTCGAACAGGATGCGTCCGCGGATATCGGCCTTCGAGTCGAGCAGCCCCATGATCGCCAGCGACGTGATCGATTTGCCGCAGCCGGACTCGCCCACGAGCGACATCGTCTCGCCGGGACGCACCGTGAAGCTGACGTGATCGATCACGTCGACGTCACCATGCCGCGGGAACGAGATGCGGAGGTTGTCGACCTCGAGCAGCGGAGTCGGTTCACCGTCGTAGACCAGCCGATCCATGCGCTCCCATTCGCGCTCGCGCAGCCGCGCCAGGCGCTCCTCGAGCGGAACCGTCGGCGTGCGGGGCACGAGGGTGTCGGGCACGCCGCTGGGTACCGAGAGGTTCACGGCCGTGTCGACCGTGGCGATCACGTGGGTGTCGTCGACGGCCGCGGCCTCCTCGAGCTCGTGCGTGGACTCCTCGGTGTTCGCGGCATCCGCCGTGATCTTGCGCGCCCGGGGCGACACCATCGCGTCAGTCATGCCCTCGGACAGGATGTTCAGGCAGAGCACGGTGAGCATGATCAGCAGACCCGGGAAGAACGTCGCCCACCAGGCTCCGCTCATCAGCAGGTTGCGGCCGGCCGCGATCACGTTGCCCCAGGAGGGCTCGGGGTCGGGAACGCCGGCCTGCAGGAACGACAGCGACGCTTCGAAGACGATGGCGTCGGCGACCAGGACCGTCGCGAACACCAGCACCGGCGCCATGGCGTTGCGGGCCACGTGCTTCACGATGATCCGTGGAGTGCCGGATCCCATCACCCGCACGGCCGAGACGTAGTCCTCGCCGTACTGGTCGAGGATGTTGGCGCGCACGATGCGGGTCAGCTGCGGCACGTAGAGGAATGCGATCGTGAGCACCAGCACCGGCAGCGATTTGCCGAACACCGCCACGAAGACCGCGGCGAGCGCGATGCCGGGGAACGACATCACGATGTCCATCACCCGCATCACGATCTCGGAGAGCCATCGCGGCGCCGTGGCCGCGATGGTGCCGATCACGCAGGCGACGGCCAGCGCGACGGAGGTCGCTCCGAGCCCGATCACCAGCGAGTAGCGGGCGCCGTAGACGAGCCGCGTGAAGATGTCGCGGCCCTGACGATCGGTGCCGAACCAGTGCTCGGGGCTCGGCGGCTGCACCGGAGCGCCCGAGGCGAGCGGGTCATACGGAGTCAGCAACGGTGCGAGGATCGCCGCCGACGCGATGATCGCGAGCGCCACGATGCAGATCAGCGATCCGAGCGAGAGCCGCCCGAACCGGAGGCCGGGAAGAGAGAGTCGTTCTGTGAGTTTGCGTCGCATGTCACACCGCCCGGATTCGGGGATTGATGAGGACGTACAGGAGGTCCACGATGATATTGATCACCACGAAGGCCACGGCGACGGCGAGCGTCACTCCCTGCACGAGGTTGGGTTCGTTGTTGGTCACGCCGTTGAGGATGACGGTTCCCATGCCGGGGATCGCGAAGATGATCTCGATCACGACCGCCCCGCCGAGCAGGTACCCGATGCGCAGGCCAAGGACCGTGACCGGGGTGATCAGGGCGTTTCGCAGCACGTTGCGCCCGACGACGATGAATCGCGGGATGCCGGCGCCGAGCGCCGTGCGCACGTAGTCCCGGTCGAGCTCTTCGACCATCGAGGTGCGCACCACGCGCGAGAGCTGGCCGATCACGGGGACGGCCAGGGCGACGGCGGGGAGCGTCATGCGCGCCAGCCATCCGCCGAAGTCCGTCGCGGGGTCGGGCAGCGGACCCGAGGCGGGAAGGATGCCGAGTGTGAGGGTGAACAGCTGGATCAGGAGGATCGCCAGCCAGAAGGAGGGCGTCGAGAGGGCCGCCACTCCGAACACGCGGATCATCTGATCGGGCCACCGGTCGCGGTACACCGCGGCGAGCACGCCGATCAGGAGGGCGACGATGACGGCGATGGCGAGCCCGAGGAAGGTCAGGGCGATGGTCACCGGGAAGGCGCGGACGACCTCGTCGATCACCGGCAGCTGTCGGGCGGAGTAGGTGCCGAGGTTTCCCTGCACCATGCCGAACAGGAAGTTCACGTAGCGCACGAGAAGCGGCAGGTTGAGGCCCTGCTTCTCGCGGTAGGCCTCGAGCGCTTCGGGTGATGCGGTCTCGCCGAGCGCGGTGCGCGCCGGGTCGACGGGGGAGAACGACATCACGAAGAACACGAGGAACGTGATGCCGAGGATCATCAGCGGCAACTGCAGCAGTCGTCGGCCGATGAGGCGGAGCGTGTGTGACACGAGCCGCTCCTTCCGGGTTCAGGAGGGGTGGAGCGGGGGCGCACCGTCGGCGCGCCCCCGCTGGTTCGGTCGGACTACTGTGCCGCGACGCCGACGTCGAGGAACGACAGTCCGGTGGTCGGAACCGGCTCGAACCCGACGAGCTGCTGGCCGCTCCACGCGGTCGGGAGCTTGCGGTGGAACAGCGGGTACAGGACTGCCTCGTCGGAGAGCAGGTCGAAGGCCTGGTTCCAGGTTTCCTGCTGCTCGTCGCCCTCCTGCTGGATGGCGGTGCCGAGGAGCTCGCTCAGCTGCGCGTACTCCGGGGAGTTCGACCAGTTCGTGCGGGTGTTGCTCCACACGTTGTCGCCGTACCACCAGTTCATCAGCAGGTCGGGGTCGCTGCCGAAGACCGACGGGTCACCGGGGGCGACGGCGACGGTGTAGTCGCCCGAATCGACCTTCTCGTACATCGAGGCGGACTGGCTGATGTCGAGCGTCACGTCTACGCCGACGGCATCCAGCGACTCCTTGATCAGCGGCGCGACCTCCTTGACCCAGCCTGTGTCGGTCGTGAGCAGAGTGATCGCGAGGTCCGAGACGCCCGCCTCGTCGAGCAGCTCCTGAGCCTTGTCGGGGTCGTAGGTGTAGACCGTCGACGCCTGGTTGTAGTTCGGGTACGTCTCGGGCAGGAACGACGTCGCGGGGGTGGCGTTGCCGAGCATGCCGGTCTCGATGATCTTGTCCATGTCGAGCGCGTAGAACATCGCCTGGCGCACGCGCACGTCGTCGAACGGCGCTGCCTGGGTGTTGAACATCATGAAGAGCAGTCCGAACGACTGCACGCTCTCGACATCCGCCGAGGCGGCGAGGCTGTCGACGTCGATGTAGGGCACGTCCTCCATGGCCTGGATCGTGCCGGTCGACATCGCGGTCACCCGGGCGGAGGCGTCGGAGAGCAGGTTCCAGTTCATGCCCGCGGCGAGCGCCGGGCGCGGACCGTTGTAGTCGTCGAAGCGCTCGAACACGATCTTGTCCTCGGGGGTGGCGGACACGAGCGAGTAAGGACCGGAGCCGATCGGGTTCGCGCCGAAGCCCTCGAGGTCGGCTTCGACCACGGCCTTCGGGACGATCTTCACGATGCCGAGGCGATCGTTGATCAGCGAGTAGGGAAAGTCGGTGGTGATCTGCACCGTGTCCTCGTCGACGGCCGTGACGGTGTCGATGAAGTCGATGTACGTGGTGAAGAGCGAGCCGCTGGCCGGATCGAGAACACGCTCGAAGCTGAAGACGACGTCGTCGGCGGTGACGGGGTCGCCGTTGTGGAAGGTCGCGCCCTCGCGGATGTCGACCTCGTAGGTCGTGTCGTCGACCTTCGTGGGCAGGTCGGCGGCGAGCGCGGCGTATGGCTTCTTGGTCACGGGGTCGAGGTCGACGAGCCCCTCGAAGACGTGCCAGTTCACCGAGACGGTGACCGCACCTGAGGCGATCATCGGGTCGAAGCTGCCGTTCAACGTGTACGAGATGCCGGCTTCGATGATGCCGTCGGGGTCGACTTCGGCTGCTGCGCCGGACTCCTCCGGGTCGGCGGATGTGCCGCCACCGCAGCCGGCAAGGGCGAGGGACGCGGCGACCGTGCCGGCGACCATCGTCGCGAATCGACCCGCACGGCGGCGAGTGATGTGTCGGTTCATGTGTGCTCCAGGGTGGGTGAGGGGACATCTTGAGGACATCTGATGTCTGATGTACTCTAAACACAGGTTCGAGCAGATCACAAGAGTGAGATGATCGGAGCGTTTCGGCCGGGACGAGAGGAACCAGATGAAGTCCACCACGGGAAGGGCGTCGCGCATGCGGCGTTCGACGACGGCGGATCAGATCAAGCAGCTCATCCTCACCCGTGGCCTCACCCCTGGCGACCCGCTTCCGACGGAGTCCGAGCTGTGCGCTGACCTCGACGTCTCGCGGTCATCAGTGCGTGAGGCGATCCGCACACTCTCGACGCTCGACATCGTCGACGTGCGACACGGGCACGGCACGTACGTCGGAGCGATGTCTCTGGATCCGATGGTCGAAGCACTGGTCTTCCGCGGGGTGCTGTCTCCCGAGGGGTCTCTGCAGGCGTTGCGTGAAGTGGTCGAGGTGCGGCTCGCCCTCGATCTGTCGATGGCTGAGCTCATCGTGGCCGCCGCGCGCGAGAACGTCGATGGCGAACTCGACCAGCTCGTCGACGAGATGGTCGACAAGGCGGCCCGAGGCGAGTACTTCCTCGACGAAGACCGCGCCTTCCACACCCGGCTCTTCGGCGCGCTCGACAACCGTCTGGTCGGACAGCTCGTGGGCGCGTTCTGGGACGTGCACACCGCCGTGCTGCCGCAGCTCGGCATCGCGCAGCCCGACGACATCCACCAGACGGCGAAGGCGCACGGCGACATGCTCGCCGCCGCTCGCGCCGGCGACGTCGAGGCGTATCGTCGCGCCGTCGTCGAGCACTACCAGCCGCTGCAGCGTGCTCTGGCCAGCACCGAGGGGGCGCGCACCTGAGAAGACCCCCGGTGTCGGTAGAGTTTCTCGTCTGCACTCAACACAGGGGGAACACATGTCGGTTGGTCTGCTCGCCGTCGTCGACGACATCCTGAGCGCCGCGATGAAGGCCTCGGCCAAAGCCGCCGGGGTCGTGATCGACGATGCCGCGGTCACCCCGCAGTACGTGCAGGGCATCACGCCCGCGCGTGAACTGCCGGTGGTCGCGAAGATCGCGCTGGGCTCGCTCGCCAACAAGTTCGTGATCATCATTCCGGTCGCGCTGTTGCTCACCGCCTTCGCGCCGTGGGTGCTGCCGTATCTGCTGATCCTCGGTGGCGCATACCTCTGCTTCGAGGGCGCCGAGAAGGTGCTCGAGTGGTTCGGCGTGCAGCACGGCCACGCCGATGAGACCGCCCGCAATGAGAACAAGCTCGTGTGGGGCGCCGTACGCACCGACCTGATCCTCTCGACCGAGATCATGCTCATCTCACTCTCGAACCTCGAAGCGGGCCTCGACGTCTGGACCACGCTCGCGATCCTCGCCGTGATCGCCCTGATGATGACCGGCGTCGTCTACGGCGCGGTCGCTCTGCTCGTGAAGATCGACGACATCGGGCTGAAGATGGCCAAGAACCGCGAAGCGCGCGTGCGGCATGCCGGCATGCGCATCGTGCGGTCGATGCCCGCGGTGTTCCGCTTCATCAGCATCCTGGGCACCGTCGCCATGCTCTGGGTCGGCGGACACCTGCTGCTCGTCAACCTCGGCGAAGTCGGCGTGCACTTCGGCGCCGACATCCTGCACGCCATCGAGCACGCGCTCGAGCCGGCCGGCGGCGTGATCGTGTGGATCGGCGACACCCTGTTCTCGGCCGTCGCGGGTCTCGCCGCCGGACTGGTGGTCGTCGGGATCATCCTCGGCATCGCGAAGCTCTTCGGCAAGAAGGCGAACTTCCACGAGGGCGAGGAGTCGCCCGCCGACGTGCACGTCTGAGGCCGGGGCTCTCCGAAACACTGGAGACAGCACGACGCCCGTGACCGAAGTCGGTCACGGGCGTCGTGTTTCTGCGTGTGAGGCCTACTTCTTGTTCTCGTAGAAGAAGTGCGGGTCTTCCTCACCGTCGTAGACGGGGAAGTCGGACTTTCGCAGGTCCTCGCCTGCGAAGAAGGCGCGCAGCGGGTCGTAGACCGCAAGGTCATCGGCGTCGACGTCGAGATGAGCCAGGCCAGGAGCGAACACCATGGTCGCATTGGGGTTCACGTCGCGATACCGACGCAGAGCGGACCAGTTGATGGAGTCGAACTCCGGTCGCACGATGAGCGTCGGCAGTGCCGTCTTGGTGACGTCAGCCACGACATCCTCGAAGATCGGCCACGCAGTGTCATTCACCGCGATCGTGGCGATGGCGTTCGCTCGCGACTTGTCTCCGCTCAAGCTGCCGAGCGCGCTCATCTGCTCCTCCTGCGACATGAAGGCCTCTGAGGCGAACGGGTTGATCTTCTGCAATTTGGACGCGATCGAGATCTTGACCAGAATCACGGGACTGACAACGCTCGGGTCGAAGGGTGGGCTGTCGCCGACGGGCGCTGATGGGATCTTCGCCTCCTCCTCCTCGGAAAGACCGGAACTGTATGACAGCGGCGCGAGGAGTGCGACCTTGTCGATGACTTCCGGGTGACTCGACGCGTATGCCTCGGCATAGAAGCCGCCGAAGGAATGACCGACCAGCGAGATCTTGTCGGACTTGACGACCTCCTTGCGGAAGGCGTCAAGGTCGTCGAGCAACCGCTGCATCGAGTACTCGTCGGCGGGGAGGAGCCCCGAGAAGCCTGCACCGACCTGGTCGAAGTAGTAGGCATCGACTCCCTGGTCCTGCGCGAGCTTTTCGACAATGCCCATCGTGCCGCCCTGATATTGGCCGGGTCCACCGTGAAGGACGATGATCGGAGGCTTGCCGGACTTGGTCTTCGCCTCGGTCTTCCACCACGCGATGCGCGAGCCCGTCGACAGGTCGACGTGCTGCGTCTCCGCCGACCCGACGACGTCATCCGGGGCAGGGAAAGCGTGAGAGGTGTCGCTCGGCGCCGCGAGAACAGCCGTTGTCGCGACGAGCACGAGCGCGGTCACGCCCGTGACGATCGAACTCGTCAGGCTGCGACGACCCCAGCCAGTACCCTTCGCGCGGCGGCGGCGGGTCCAGCGGAACGCGATCCATGACAGCCCGGAGGCCACGATGATCCCGACAATGATCGCCGCCCCGTACATCGCGACCTTGTTCGGCGCTGCGTAGGCTGTGCCCAGGAAGGCGACGACCGCCAGCATCACGCTCACCACGACGATCAGCACCCCCGCGATGACGACGGCGATGCGTCCTCCGACTCGTCTGCCGAGGCTCATGACCGGCGCGTCGCCGGTCTCATTTCTGTTTCTCAAAGCGTTCACAATCGACTTTCTTTCTGCCGTTCGGCAGAGCGCCGAACGGTTTACTTCCTGGGGCATGACCGCACAGAGCTCCATCCGTGACGCGGTTCAGCCAAAACCCCCGACATCTTGGTGTCGGGGCGCGCGCGCCGCGCACGCCCGCCGCCCTGATAACGTCGGCGATGCGCGCCCGAAGCGCAGACCAGGAGACACCCGTGCAGATCAGGGATGCCGTCGCCGCGGACCTCGACACGATCACCGCGATCCACAACCACGCCGTGGTGCACACCACCGCGATCTGGAACGAGGATCCGGTGGACCTCGACGACCGCGCCGCCTGGTTGGCCGAACGCACCGCCGACGGATTCCCCGTGATCGTGGCCGCCGACGACACCGGCGTGCTGGGCTACGCGTCATACGGACGATGGCGCCCGCACAGCGGCTTCCGCCACACGGTGGAGCACTCCGTCTACGTGCGCGGCGACGGGCAGGGCCGCGGCATCGGCACCGCGCTCATGGTCGCGCTGATCGAGCGGGCGCGCGAGCGCGGCATCCATGTGATGATCGCGGCGGTCGAGAGCGGCAACGCGGCATCCATCGCCCTGCACGAGCGGCTCGGCTTCGTCGAGGCCGGACGCATGCCCCAGGTCGGCGCCAAGTTCGGCCGCTGGCTTGACCTCTCTTTCCTGCAGCTGACGCTCGACGACCGGCCGACGCCGGCCGCAGCACCGACCTCCTGACCTCGCGATGGATCCGCTGACCTGGCTCGTCGACGCCTTCAACTCGACCTGGGTGCTGCCCGGCGGGCAGACGCTGCTCGTGCGTGAGGTGGTCGGCAACGCGTTCGGGCTCGCGAGCGCGATCGGCGGCATGCGGCGCAGGATCTGGGCGTGGCCGGTCGGCATCGTCGGCAATGTGCTGCTGCTCACCGTCTTCCTCGGATCGATCCTCAGCCCGGATCCCTCGGTGCCGCATCTGCTCGGACAGGCGGGGCGGCAGGTCATGTTCATCGCCGTCGCGATCTACGGCTGGGTGCGCTGGCGTCAGGCCGAGGGCGGACGCATCAGCCCGCACTGGGCGCCGACCGGCGCACGGGTGGGGCTGGTCGCCGCGCTCATCATCGGCACGCTCGCGCTGACCCCGCTGTTCCGCGCGCTGGGGTCGTGGGAGCCGGTGTGGGCGGACGCCTGGACATTCGTCGGCTCGCTGCTGGCGACCTACGGCATGGCGAAGGGATGGACCGAGTTCTGGCTGCTGTGGATCGCCGTCGACGTGGTGGGCGTGCCGCTGCTGTTCAGCTCGGGGTACTACGCCACCGGCCTGATGTACGTCTTCTACGGACTGTTCACCGCGGTCGGATTCGTGATCTGGTGGCGGGCGCAGTCGCAGGCGCGGCAGCGGGTCGAGATCCTGCCGCCCGACCCGAGCCCGAGGCTGGTCGAGGAGTCGGACGCCGGCTGACCTGCGGCGAATGTGTCGGACCGTGTCGCCGAGGGTGGCCTCGGGCGGAGTCATCCCGTTTCATGGGTCCATGACTCGTCAGATCCGCTTCAACGCCTTCGACATGAACTGCGTCGCCCACCAGTCGTCCGGCCTGTGGCGGCACCCCGACGACCGCTCGCGCCAGTACAACACGATCACGTACTGGACCGATCTGGCGAAGCTGCTCGAGAGCGCGACGTTCGACGGCATCTTCATCGCCGACGTGCTGGGCACCTACGACGTCTACGGCGGCACGAACGAGGCCGCGATCCGCAACGGCGCGCAGGTGCCGGTGAACGATCCCATCCTGCTCGTGAGCGCGATGGCCGCCGTGACCGAGCACCTGGGCTTCGGCATCACCGCGGGAACCGCGTTCGAGCACCCCTACCCGTTCGCCCGCCGCCTCAGCACGCTCGATCACCTCACGAACGGCCGCATCGGCTGGAACGTGGTGACCGGCTATCTGCCCAGTGCCGCGCGCAACATGGGGCAGACCGACCAGCTCGCCCACGACGACCGCTACGACCACGCCGACGAGTACGTCGAGGTGCTCTACAAGCTGTGGGAGGGCTCGTGGGAAGACGATGCGGTCGTCGAAGACCGTGAACGCGGCATCTTCACCGACCCGTCGAAGGTGCACCCGATCGGGCACGAGGGCACGCACTTCAGCGTTCCCGGCATCCACATCTCCGAGCCGTCGCCGCAGCGCACCCCGGTGATCTACCAGGCCGGCGCGAGCCCCCGCGGCGTGAAGTTCGCGGCAGAGAACGCCGAGGCGATCTTCGTCGCCGCCCCCTCGAAGGAGGTGCTCGCGAAGACCGTGAAGCGCATCCGCGACGGACTCGAGGCCGCGGGGCGCGACCGCTACGACGCCCGCATCTACACGCTGCTCACCGTGATCACCGCGGCGACCAGCGAAGAGGCGACGGCCAAGCACGCCGAGTACCTCTCGTACGCCAGCCCCGAGGGCGCGCTCACGTTCATGTCGGGATGGATGGGCGTGGACCTGTCGCAGTACGGCGAGGACGAGCCGGTCGGCAACGTCGAGTCGAACGCGATCCAGTCGGTGCTGCAGCATCTGAAGGAGGAGGCCGACCTCGGCCGCGAATGGACCGTCGGCGACTTCGGACGGCACAACGCGATCGGCGGCCTCGGCCCGACCGTCATCGGCTCGGGCGTCGAGATCGCCGACGAGCTGCAGTCCTGGGTCGACGAGACCGACATCGACGGCTTCAACCTCGCGTACGCGGTGACCCCGGGCACCTGGGCCGACGTGATCGAGCACGTCATCCCGGTGCTGCGCGAGCGCGGGCTCTACCCAGAGGAGTACACACCCGGCACCCTGCGCCACAAGCTGCACGGACGCGGCGACCGGGTGCAGGACACCCATCGCGCGGCGCAGTACCGCATCGGGGCGAAGGTCGCCGGCTGAGCCGGTCGGGCGTCAGTCGGCGTCGCGGGTGAAGATGCTGCGGATCACGAAGTAGACGACGATCGCCACCACGGCGACGATCGCGAGCTTGGCGATGAACCACAGCACCGAGAACAGGGCGCTCACCAGCCACCAGGCGATCACGACGGCGAGGATGACACCGAGGACGGTCCAGAGCTTGTTCTTGGTCATGAGTCCAGCCTACGGCCGGTCGGATGCCGCATCGAGCGGCCCGCGTCAAGACCCTTCCCGACAGCGCTCGCGCGCGCGAGACTGCGTGACATGACCTCGACTGCCGTCCCCGCCACCGTCTCCGACATCACCGCGCGGGGGCCTTTGAGCGCCGCCGTGCTGAGCCGCCTCGTCGGACAGGAGTCGCCCGACCTGCATGCCCAGGCCGAGACCGCGCTGGCGATGACCGACGACATCGTGCGCGACGACGACATCCAGCTCGCGCTCTTCCTGCTCTACGCCTCGGCATACGGTTCGCTGCCTGAACTCGACGCGTCGCTCGAATGGGATCCCGAACTGGTCGCCACGCGTCAGCTGCTCGAGACCGCGTTCGAGGCCGTGCTGCGCGAGCGTGTCCCCGCGCCCGACTCGCCCGAGCCCACGGTCGACGCTGTGGGCCGCGCCCTGTTCGCGCTGGCCGAAGCCGACACGGGCCCGAGCCTGTCGCGCTACCTGGCGAAGAAGGCGACCACCGAGCAGGCCACGGAGTTCTTCATCCAGCGCTCGATCTACACGCTGCGCGAGGCCGACCCGCACTCCTGGGCGATCCCGCGTCTGCACGGGCGGCCCAAAGCCGCGCTGGTCGAGATCCAGTCCGACGAGTACGGCGGCGGCCGCCCCGAACGCGTGCACGCGACGATGTTCGCCACCGCGATGCGCGGGGCCGGCCTCGACGACACCTACGGCGCGTACGTCGACGATGCGCCCGCGATCACGCTGGCCTCGCACAACACGATGTCGATGTTCGGGCTCAACCGCCGCCTGCTGGGCGCGATCGTCGGGCACCTCGCCGCGTTCGAGATGACCTCGTCGATCCCCAACCGGCTGTACGGCGACGGACTGCGCCGCCTGGGCTTCGGTGACGACGTGACGGCGTACTTCGACGAGCACGTCGAGGCCGATGCGGTGCACGAGCAGATCGCCGCACGTGACCTCGCCGGAACGCTCGCCGAGGATCACCCCGAGCTGCTGGGCGACATCATGTTCGGCGCATCGGCGTGCCTGACCGTCGACGGCTGGGGCGCCGAGCACATGCTCGAGTGCTGGAGTCGGGGCGCGTCGTCGCTCCGCGAGCGGGTCGCGTCATGAGCGCCGACCGCGAACCGGTCACGATCACGGCATATCCCGACGGGCCGCTGCTCGTGCGCGGCGACGTGGAGCTGCACGACGACGAGGGCCAGCCGCTCGAGAGCCGCCGCCGCACGGTCGCACTCTGCCGCTGCGGGCTCTCGACGATCAAGCCGTTCTGCGACGGCACGCACAAGGCGACCGGCTTCCGCACCGACGCCTGACCCGGAAGCGGGTCTCATCGCGGCCGGGCCGGAGCGAGTCAGCTCGCGGCGCGCTCCTCGACCGCCATCGCCCCGATCTCGCGCCACAGGTGCGCGATCGATGCCGCTCCCTGCAGCAGCATCCGCACATCGACGCTCTCGTCGCTGGCGTGCCAGTGGTCTTCGGGCAGCCCGGTGCCGAGGAAGTACACCGGCACATCGAGCTCGTGCGCCAGCAGGTCCGCCGGACCGCCGCCGGCGTTGCCCATGCGGCCCTGCACGGCGGTCCCGTGGCCCAGCGTGAGGGCGCGCTCGAGCGCGTCGAGCACCGGACCCGGGGGCGACACGTACGGCTCCTGCGCCAGGTCCTCGTGCACCTCGAAGGTGTACTCCGCGTCTTCGGGCATGGCCTCGGCGACATAGCGCTGCAGCTGCTCGGCGACGGTCGCCGCGCGCTGCCCTGGCACGTACCGGATGCTGATCGACGCGCTGGCCTCGCGCGGAATCACCGAGCGCTCGATGCCCTGCGGTTCGCCGGCCAGCACGGACAGCACCTCGATCGCGGGTCGCGCCCACAGCCGCTCGGCGAGCGTGAAGCCGGACTCGCCGCTGATGACCCGCGTCTCGGTGCCCGCGACCCACGCCTCGAGATCGATGGGCAGCGCAGCGAACTCCTGCCCGCGCTCGGGGGTGACCGGTTCGACGTCGTCGTAGAAGTGCGGAACGGCGATCCGACCGTCGTCGTCATGCAGACCGGCCAGCACCTGCGCCAGGGCGATCGCGGGGTTCACGGTGACACCGGATGCCACGCCGCTGTGCACATCGCGATCAGGCCCCCGCACCGTGAGGGATGCCGTCATGGTGCCCCGCATCGACGTGACGGGCGCCGGAGAATCTGCACTCCACTGCACCGTGTCGGAGAACACCACCACATCGCACGCGAACATCTCGCGGCGCTCCTCCAGCAGTTTCTTGAGGCTCGGCGAGCCGATCTCCTCCTCGCCGTCGATGATGAACCTCACGGTGGCTCGCGGAGTGCGGTCGGCGCGGGTCGAACAGTGCGCCCGCAGCGCCCACGTGTGCGCGAGCACCTGCCCCTTGGCGTCCGACGCCCCGCGTCCGTACAGCCGCCCTTCGCGCAGCAGCGGCGCGAACGGCCCGGTCACGCTCCACTCCTCGGGCTTGGCGTGGCGCACATCGTGATGGCTGTACACGAGCACGGTCGGCGCGCCGGGGTCGCCGCGGAGCTCGCCGTACACCGCCGCAGAGTCTCCCGTCGGCAGGACCTGCACCTGCATGCCCGCATCGCGCATCTCGTCGGCGATCCACTCCGCCGAGCGCAGCATCTCGTCGCGGCGCTCGGGGTCGGCCGACACCGACGGGATGCGCACCCACTCCGAGAGGCGGTCGATGATCTCGGCGCGCTGCTCGTCGAGGAAGTGCGCGATCGCGCCGGCGGGTCGGGTGTGGGTCATGGCACCACCGTGCCGCACGGCATCGAGACCGCGACGGGGCTTGACGATTCGTGAGGATGCCGGGTATGCGCATGTTGCGGTGCGAAGACCGCACTCAGCGGTACAGCAGGTCCTGCTCCACGGCATCCGCCCACTCGGGCACGGCGAAGCGCGCCGGGTCGTCCCACTCCCCCGCGACGATCTGGGCGAAGGCGCCCTGCACGCCGAACAGCTTCTCGAGCGGCGACCAGTCGGACTCGCCGGGCATCGGCACGAACGACCGCTCCTCGAGGGCGCCGGGGTGCAGCTCCTCGATCAGCGACAGCAGGCGGGCTCCCGCGTGCACGGGGCGCAGCGCCTCGGCATCGGTGATGTGCAGGATGACGCCCTCGCAGGCCTCGCCCGCGTGGTCGCGCACGAGGGGGGTGAAGCCGTACGGCACGGCGACGAGACCGGGCAACCGTGCGGCGGCGATGGCTGCGGCGTAGCGCTCCCCGTCGAGGAACGGCGCGGCGATCACACGGAACGGCACCGCGGTGCTGCGGCCCTCCGACACGTTCACGCCCTCGGCCAGGCAGGTGCCGGGGTACAGCAGCGCGGTGGTGGGGCTGGGCAGGTTCGGTGACGGCGGCATCCAGGTCCGCTCCCCGCAACCGATCGGGGCGTCGCGGGTCCATCCCTCGACCTCGATCACGGTGAGGTCGACGTCGATCCTCCGCGTGCGCACCCAGTGCCGCGCGAGTTCGCCGATCGTCAGGCCGTGCCGGATGGGCATGCTCCACCGCCCCACCAGCGACTGGGCGCGCTCGTCGAGCATCGGCCCCTCGGCCCGGTCCAGTCGTCCGCCGATCGGGTTCGGGCGATCGAGCACGACCACGGCGACGCCGGCGTCGGCGCAGGCCTCGAGCACGTGGCTCATGGTCCAGATGTAGGTGTAGAAGCGGGCGCCCACGTCGGGCAGATCGATCAGCATCACGTCGAGGTCGGCGAGGTCGGCGGGCGTCGGGCGCACGTCGGCGCCGTAGAGACTGCGCACCTCGACGCCGGTGACCGGATCGGTGCGGTCGTCGACCAACTCGCCCTCACGCGCGCGGCCGCTGAGCCCGTGCTCCGGTCCGAACAGACGCGTGAAGGTCCAGCCCGCGGCGGTCAGCGGCTGCCGCCCTCGCTGCAGGTCGGAGGTCAGCGCGAGATCGTTGGTCACCATGCCGATGCGGCTGCCCCCGAGGCGCGTGAGCAGGTCGGCGGGGATGTTGCGGCGGATCAGGCGGTCGATTCCGAGGAGCATGCGATCAGTCGATTCTGTGGTCGGTGACGGCGTTGTAGGTGCGCTGCAGGTTGTCGGAGATCGTGTCGTAGTCGGCCTGAGCGATGCGCGTGAACAGGAAGTCGAGCACGGCGAGCTGCGCGATGCGGCTGGCCATCGCGCCGGATCGGAAGGTCGACTCCGACACGGCCGTCACCAGCACGAGCGTGCAGACGCGGGCGAGCGGCGAGCGCGGGTTGTTGGTGATGGCGATCGTGGTGGCACCGGCGCGCGCGGCGACCTCGGCCGACTGCACGATCTCGAGCGTGCGCCCGGAGTGCGAGATCGCGATCGCCACGTCGCGCTCGTCGAGCAGTGCGGCCCCGGTGAGGGCGAGGTGCAGGTCGGTGCGTGCCTGGGCGACGAGACCGGCGCGGTGCAGCTTCTGCTCGAGGTCCTGCGCGGCGAGTCCGCTGGACGCCGCGCCGTAGATGTCGATGCGCCGCGCCGCCCGAATCGCGTCGACACAGCGCTCGAGTTCGTCGATGTCGATCTGGCGCGCGGTCTGCTCGATGGCGGATGCCTCGGCGAAGGCGATCTTGCGCACCGTGGTGAGTGCGTCGTCGTGTCGGCTGACGTCGCTCTCGGACACCTGGAAGCGCTCGCGGTCGGTGGCGCTGCGGTCGAGTTCGGTGGCGAGGGCCCGGCGCAGATCGGGGTAGCCCGAGAAGCCGAGGCTCTGCGTGAAGCGGGCGATGCTCGCGACCGACGTGCCGCAGGCGGCGGCGAGGTGCGTGATGGAGTTCTCGACCACGCTCTGCGGATCAGCCAGCACGTGCGTGGCGATGCGGCGCTCGGTGGGGGTGAGCGCCGACAGACGCTGATGGATGGCGGTCATCGCACTGGTGGACACGGCACCAGGATGACACGGCCGTGTTACGAATGGAAGTAATTTTCGAATTGCTCTTGAGTTTCTGTAAAAAGTTGCCCAAAGTGGGCGGAGGCTTTCACAGCAGAGACGCCCCGGTCCGGCCGACGGCTCTCACAACCGAGAGGAACCCCATGCGATACCGCACCACCCGATTTGCGTTCACCGCAGGTCTCCTGGTCACGGGCCTGGCCGTGGCCGGATGCGCGCCCTCGGCGTCGAGCGGAGAGGGTAGCGGCGGCGAAGAAGACGTCACGCTCTCGATCTGGTCGTGGCAGGCGTCGTCGTCTCCGAAGTGGGAGGCCGTGTTCGACAAGTACGAGGAGTCGCACCCCGGTGTGACCATCGAGTTCGAGGGCTTCCAGCCCACCGAGTACAACCAGATCCTCGCGACCGGTCTCGAAGGCAGCGACGGACCCGACATCGCGATGCTGCGCGCCTACGGCGGCATCCAGCCCGCGATCCAGTCCGAGCAGATCGTGCCGATCGACGACATCGTCGACGGTCTCGACCAGTTCGACCCGACCGTGCTGCGTGCCGCTCAGGGCAAGGACGACGGCGCCACCTACGGCGTCCCGTTCGCGTACCAGACCATGCAGATGTTCTACAACAAGACCATGTTCGACGAGATGGGCCTGGAGGAACCCACCGACTGGGACGAGTTCATCGCCCTGCAGGAGGAGCTCCTCGGCGAGGGCGTCACGCCGATGGCGCTCGGCGCCCGCGAAGACTGGGTGCTGCCGATGTTCCACGACATCGTGGGCTCGGCGAACTACGGCGGCGCGGACTTCGAGGAGAAGGTGCTCGCCGGCGAGGCCGACTTCACCGACCCGGCGTACGTGGCCTCGCTGCAGATCGTCAAGGACATGCAGAAGTACCTCGACAAGAACGTCAACGCGATCGCCGTGGCCGACGCGGTGCTGCAGTTCACCTCGGGCCAGGCCGCGCAGTGGCCCGGCGGCTCGTTCGACCTGCCGACGTTCCAGAACTCCGCTCCCGACACCGAGTGGGGCGTCTACGAGGTGCCGCCGGCTCCCGACAGCGCACTCGACCACGCCGTCACCCCCGGCTACGCCGACGGCAGCTTCGGCATCAACGCCTCCAGCGACCAGCAGGAGGCCGCGACCGAGCTGCTCAACTGGATGACCACCAAGGAGTTCGGCCAGCTGGTCGCCGACGAGGTCGACCAGTTCTCCGCCCTGCCGGGTGTGGAGTACTCCGACCCGCTGATGCAGGAGATGAACGAGCAGTACACCGAGAACCCCGCTCCGTACCTGCTGCTGGTCGACTTCCGCTACGGCGACCCGACCGGCACCGCGGTGCTCGGCCCGGACATCCAGGCGATGTTCCTCGGTGACAAGACGCCCGAGCAGCTGGGATCCGACCTGCAGTCCGGGGTCTCCACCTGGTTCACCCCCGCATCCTGATCCGACGGTGGTGGGGGCGTCGCCCTGGCGCCCCCACCCCGCAGTGAAAGAGACATCATGGCCCTCACCCTCCCCCTCCGCCAGGAGAAGCCGCGGCGCTCGCGGGCCGGCATCGCACTGACGACGCCGACCGCGCTGCTGTTCGTGCTGCCGGCGGCGGCGCTGTTCGCGGTGCTCATCCTGTACCCGATGCTCGCCGCGCTCAGCTATTCGTTCTTCGACTGGCAGGGGACCAAGCAGGGCGGCTTCGCCGGCGTCGGCAACTACATCACGCTCCTGACGAAGGAGCCCTACGCCTCGGAGCTCTGGAACGCCTTCGGTCACAACCTGCTGCTGTTCGCGGGCGCCCTCGTCTTCCAGAACTCGCTGGGCCTCGGCATCGCGACTCTGCTGCACCGCCGCAAGCGCACGAAGCGCTTCTTCCAGACGATCTTCGCGCTGCCCTACCTGGTCAGCCCGATGGTGATCGGCTACCTCTGGTCGCTGATGCTGTCGCCGCTGTTCGGCCCGATCAACGCGATCCTGCGCGGCGTCGGCCTCGAGAGCCTCGCACTCCCCTGGCTCGGCGACCCGCAGCTCGCGATCTGGGTCATCGTGCTCGTCAGCGCGTGGCAGTGGATCGGCTTCCCGATCCTGCTCTACGGCGCAGCCCTCGGCGGCATCCCCGAGGAGATCGAGGAGGCCGCGTCGCTCGACGGCGCCACCGCCGGCAAGCGCTTCCGCTACATCACGCTGCCGATGCTCACCCCGACCATCGGCATCATCACCGTGCTCACCTTCATCGGCAGCATGGAGGCGATGGCCATCCCGTTCGCCCTCGCCGGCTCGAACGGCGCACCGGCGGGCTCGACCGACGTGATGATGCTGCTGTTCTACCGCACCGCCTTCGAGTCCGGGAACCCGAACTCCATCGGGGTGTCCTCCGCCCTCGCGACGGTGCTCTTCATCTTCATCATGGTGATCTCCGTCATCATCACCTCCACGATGCGCCGAGCCGAACGAAAGCTGTTCTGATGACCACCGCCACCGAACCACGCCCCGCGCCGACGACCGAGGCGATCGTGTCGGGTCGCCGCCCCTCGGCCGCGCGTCGCCGCACCAGCCGCACCTCCGACAGCTCGTTCCTCGGACGCCTGCTCGCGAACATCTTCCTGTGGGGATACGCGCTGGTCGCGATCGGCCCGCTGCTGCTCATGGTCAACAACTCGCTGCGCACGCAGCAGCAGATCGCGACCGAGCCGCTGGGCCTTCCCGTCCCGCCGACGTTCACGAGCTTCCAGAACGCCTGGATCACGGCATCGTTCGACACCTACTTCGTGAACTCGATCACCGTGACCGTCGGGTCGGTCATCGTCACCACCGTCGTGTCGGTCCTCGCCGCTTACGCATTCGCGCGGGCGCGGGCGAAGTTCTTCCGCGGCATCGAGGCGGTGTTCCTGTCGGGACTCATGCTGCCGGTGCACCTGGCGATCCTGCCGCTGTTCTATCTGCTCGACTCGCTGCGGATGACGAGCAACGTCTTCAGCCTGATCCTCGTCTACGGCGCCCTCGGCATCCCGTTCACGACGTTCGTGCTGACGGTGTTCTTCCGCGCTCTGCCCATCGAGCTCGAAGAAGCCGCGCGCATCGACGGCGCCGGCCCCTTCCGCACGTTCCTGCAGATCCTGCTGCCGCTCGTCCGACCCGCACTCGCGACCGTGATCGTGTTCCGCTTCGTGCCCGTGTGGAACGACTTCTTCTACCCGCTGATCCTTCTGCGCGACCGCGACTCGTACACGCTGCCCGTCGGGCTCACCCGCTTCTTCGGCGAGTACTCGACCGACTGGCCGCAGCTGTTCGCCGGCCTGACCATCGCGACGATCCCGCTGGTGGTGCTGTTCCTGCTCGCCACGAAGCAGATCATCAACGGGCTCACCTCGGGCATGAGCAAGTGAGTCGGGCGTAGTGAACGGGGCGCCGGGATCGGCGTGGGCGTCGCTGCGCAGCATCCGCCGATCGGACGCCGCCGAGCTCACGGTGTTGGGCACCCCGGCCGACGGCGACGACACCCCGCTGACCGACGCGCATCTGTTCGACCTCGCGTCGCTGACCAAGATCTTCACGACCGTGGCCGCGCTGCGGCTGGGAGATGCCGGGCTGCTCGACCTCGACGAGCCGGTCGCCGGTGTCGTGGCGGTCGGGAGCGGGGCGGGCGCCGACCGCATCACGCTGCGGCACCTGCTCACGCACACCTCGGGGCTGCCCGCGGAGGGTGCGCTGTGGCGGTCGGGGATCGTGGGCGAGGAACTGCGGGCGGCAGTGCTGCGCAGTGAACTGCTCGCATCGCCCGGGACGACGCACCGGTACTCGGACGTGGGATTCATCGCGGTGGGTGAGGTGCTCGAACGCGTGTCGGGTCGACCGTTCGCCGAACTCGTCGCTGCGGCGGCCGAGGTGCTCGGCGCGGCGACGCTGACCTGGACGCCGGCGCCGCAGCTGTCCGTCGCGACCGAGGTGCAGCCGCATCGCGGGCTCGTGCGCGGCGCAGTGCACGATGAGCTGGCGCATGCGCTCGGGCGGCCAGCCGGCCACGCGGGACTCTTCGGCACCGTGCACGACGTCGCTGCACTGGCGCGGATGATCCGCGACGACGGGGTCGGTGGGGGCGGGCGCGTGCTGTCAGCGGCCAGCATCCGCCTCATGACGACGCCGGTCGCGCGCGCCGAGGCGGGCTACGGTCAGGCGCTCGGGCTGCGTGTGCGCGATGCAGCCTGGATGGGCGAGACGGATGCCGTCGGCCACACCGGCTTCACCGGAACGTGTTTCGCGGTCGACCTCGCCGGCGGCGGATTCGGGGTGCTGCTGACGAACCGCGTGCACCCCTCGCGTGACGATGCGGACATGTCAGACGTGCGTCAAGAGTTCCTGCGACCGTTGGGGTCGTGACGCGGGGGGTCGTGACGCCGGGGGGTCTCGTCGCGCGCCCCGCGGCCGAGCGTCACCGCCGCGCTTCCCTGCGCACGTTCATCAGCGTCAGCACGCCGCCGAGCACCGGGATGAGCGCCATCAGTCGCGTCCGCAGCATCAGATCGCGCCCGAACAGCGCGGTGACCGCGACGGCGAGGTAGAGCGCGCCGTGGATAGGCCCGAGCGCCGAGGCGACGCCGTCGACATGCACGGTCAGCAGGTTGAGAAGCAGCACGGCGATGCTCAGCAGCTCGAGCACCGAGAGCACGTCGAGCACCCGCAGCAGGGGCCTCATTCGGCACCCGGTCGCACGATCATGAGCACGACGACGGCGACCCAGAGCAGGTTGAACATCCCGGTCATCATGCGCATCGTGCGGCCGCCACGGGCATCGAGGGTGCCGGCGAGCGCGTCGCGCTGCGCCGGCACGATGCGCAGTGCCAGCAGTCCTCCCGCGACTGAGGTGAGCACCATGGCGATCGTGATCCAGATCTCGCCGATCCTGCCTTGCACGGCGGCGAGCGCGAGGCCGATCACCGGCACCGTGAGGGCGAGGATGCCGTAGACACGGGTGATCCGGTGCAGCACTGTCGCCACGCCGAGGCCGGCGGCATCCGGATCGGGCGCGCCACCGTCGGCCGGCTGCGGTGCGAACCGCGGGAAGAGGCTGGCGGTGACGGCGACGGGGCCGATGAAGAGGATGCCGGCGAGGACGTGTACCGAGAGAAGGAGATGTTCCACACCTTTAGTCTACCTAAAGGTTGCGGGGTGCGCCCATCACGTCGATGAGGTGCGCGCGGAGTGCCTCGGTGAGGCCCGGATGCGCGGCGGCGAAGGACTCGTCGAGGGCGGCGACCCGGCCCGCGGCATCCGCCAGCACCTGCTGGCCTCGTTCCGTCACCTGCAGCTGAGACGCGGCGCCCGCGCGAGCCGTGGCGTCGTCGACGAGTCCCTCGTCTTTGAGCGCGGCGACCGCCACGTGCGCGCTGGGCGCGGTGATGCGAGAGCGACGGGCCAGCTCGCTGAACGAGATCCCCGGCGTGCCGCGGATGTGGCCGAGCAGCGCATACTTGCGCGAGGTCAGGCCGAGCGGTTTCAGTGCCGCGGCGAAGGCCTCCTGCCACCCGGCGGCCACGGTGAGCAGCGCGATCGTGGGGCTGAAGGGCGGGGTCTCGGTCACTCGTTCAGGCTACTCGGCGCGCTTCGGGTCGCAGTTCGTGCCGGTTCGCCCCCGCGACCCCTCACGGCTGCAGAGCGCGATAGCGCAGGAACATCACGCCGCTGTCGAAGCGCCGGTCCTCGAGCAGCTCCAGGTCGATGTGCGCGCCTTCGGGGAAAAACCGCAGCCCGCCGCCCACGATTCCGGGCCCGATGAACAGCTGGAACTCATCGACGAGTCCTGCGCGGATCGCATGCGCGGCGAGCGTCGGCCCGTCGATCGTGAGGTCGTGCGGCGACTGCTCTTTCCAGCGGGCGACCGTCGCCGCGTCGAACTCGCGCTCGATGCGGGTGCGCTCGCTCGACACCTCCGCGAGTGTGCGCGAGAAGACGACCTTCTCCGCCTTCTGCCAGCTCAGCGCGTAGTCGATGCCCGCCTGCTCCTGGTCGGGTTCGAGGTGCGCGGTCTCCCAGTAGACCATCGTCTCGTACATGCGCCGCCCGTAGAGATAGGTGCCGACGCTGTCGAACTGCTCGCGAATGAAGTCGTGCAGATCGGCGTCGAGCCCCCAGTCGAACCCTCCGTTGGGTCCGCTGGCGTAGCCGTCGAGCGAGGTGATCATGGAGTAGATGAGGCGCGCCATGCCCCTGACCGTACTCCGCGCCGTTCGACGGCGGAAGGGCGCCGCTTCAGGCGCGATTCAGCGTTCGCCCGCCACACTGGAGAAATGCGGATCCTGGTGGTGGACGACGAGGTGCGCCTCGCCGACGGCGTGCGCCGGGGGCTCGAGGCCGAGGGATTCGCGGTCGACGTCGCGCACAACGGCACGGACGGACTCTGGCGGGCACGCGAGACGCGGTACGACGCGATCGTGCTCGACCTGATGATGCCCGGCATGAGCGGGTGGAAGGTGTGCGAGGCGCTGCGAGCCGAGGAGAACTGGACGCCGGTGCTGATGCTGACCGCCAAGGACGGCGAGTGGGACCAGGTCGAGGCGCTCGAGACCGGAGCCGACGACTACGTCACCAAGCCGTTCTCGTTCGCGATCCTCGTCGCCCGCATCCGCGCCCTGATCCGCCGCGGTGCCGTCGCGCGCCCGACGATCCTCGAGGCTGGCGATCTGCGCCTCGACCCTGCATCGCACCGCGTGTGGCGAGGCGATACCGCCGTGACGCTCACCGCTCGCGAGTTCTCGGTGCTCGAGCATCTGATGCGCCACCGCGGACAGGTGCTCTCGAAGCGCGCACTGATCGACGGCGTGTGGGACGACGACTTCGACGGCGACCCCAACATCGTCGAGGTCTACGTGGGCCACCTGCGTCGCAAACTCGACAAGCCGTTCGGCCGTGAGGCGATCGAGACGATCCGCGGTGCGGGCTACCGGCTGGCGGCCGACGGTGGCTAGTCGCTGGTGGCGGTCGGTGCGCGGTCGCACGACCCTCGGCGCGACGGTCGTCGTCGCGGTGGCCCTGCTCATCGGCGCGGTCTCGTTCTACGGCGTGCTGAGTGCGAGCGTGCACGGCAGCACCGAGCGCGCGGCCGAGCAGCGCCTCGAGGAGCTCGGCGACCGCCTGGGCGGACCCGGCGGACCCGGCGGGCGCGACATCGAAGAACTCGACGACGAGATCGTGCAGGTCATCGGCGCGGACGGCGCGGTGCGTGGCGCCAGCGACGAGGCGCGCGATGGACTGGGATCGACGCCGCTGCCGGTCTCGGACGACCCGCAGACGACGACGGTCGACGGAGAGCGGATGCTGGTCGTCTCCGACGATCTCGAGGGCGACCAGACCCTCGTGCTCGCCGTCTCGGCCGAAGACGACGCCGAGACGCTGGCGACGGTCGGGGTTCTGCTCGCGGTCGCGGTGCCGCTGCTCCTGCTGCTCGTCGCCGTGACGACCTGGCTGGTGACCGGACGTGCTCTCCGCCCGGTCACGCGCATCCGCGGCGAGGTCGACGGCATCACCGCCGAGCACCTGGACCGACGCGTCGCGGTGCCCGACTCCGCCGACGAGATCGCGGCACTCGCGACCACCATGAACGGCATGCTCGATCGGCTCGACGCCTCGGCGACCGCGCAACGGCGCTTCGTGTCGGACGCCTCGCACGAGCTGCGTTCACCGCTCGCGACCATCCGTCAGCACGCCGAGCTCGCCCAGGCGCACCCCGGCGCCACGAGCATCGGTGAGCTCGCGGAGGTCGTGTCGGAGGAGGGGCTGCGCCTGCAGGGGATCATGGAGTCGCTGCTCCTGCTCGCCCGGCTCGACGAGGGCGTCACCACGCGTGAGGAGTCGGTCGACCTCGACGATCTCGCGCTCGGCGAGGTGCGCCGGCTGCGGGCTCTGGGGCTCGACGTCGACGGCAGCGGGATCGGCGCGGCGCGCGTCACCGGGGATCCGCGCCTGCTCGGTCAGCTGCTGCGCAACCTCGCCGACAACGCCGCACGGCATGCCGAGGGACGCCTGGTGATCGGGGTGACACCCGTCGACGGGCACGTGTTCCTCACGATCGAGGATGACGGCGCCGGAGTGCCGGCAGACGAGCGCGAGCGCGTGTTCGAGCGGTTCGTGCGCCTCGATGAGGCACGCAGCCGCGACGCCGGCGGCAGCGGTCTGGGGCTCGCGATCGTGCGCGCCATCGCCGCGGCGAGCGGAGGCACGGTCGTCGTCGACGATTCACGGTGGGGCGGGGCGCGGTTCGTCGTCACGCTGCCGCTCGCGCCTTCCTGAAGAGGTCTTCAGGTCGCTTCAGGAGGGCTTCAGCGGTGCCGCGAGACGATCGTCACATGGACGACAAGACACCCACCCCCGACCAGACGCCCGAGCCGATCCACGGCAGCACTCCCGACTCCCCGACCGTCCCGGTCGCTCCGACTCCGGATGCCGCAGCCCCCGCTCCCGCCCCGACCGCGCAGGCCGCGGCCCCCGAAGCCAAGCCCCGCCGCAAGCGCGCCCTGCTGATCGGCGGAGGCATCGCCGCAGTCGTGGTGCTCGCCGGTGGCGGCGTCGCCGTCGGTGCGGCGATCGGTGACGAGTTCGGCGAGGACGACCGTCCCGGAATGTCCGACGGCCCGAACGACGACGATCGCGGTGGGCAGCCCGCCGGCCCGCGCGGCGACAGTGACGACAACAGCGACCGCGACGAGGGCACCCCGTCGAACGGCGGCGGCCCCGTCACCGGCATCGGCACGGCATCGGCTGACGAGCTGGTCGAGATCGCCGACGCCGCCCGCGAGGCCGCCGAGGGCGATGTGACCTCGATCGACGCGAAGCGCGACGGCACGTGGGAGGTGCAGCTGACCGCCGCGAACGGCGACGAGACCGAGGTGCGCGTCGACGCCGACCTCGCCACGAGTGTGGTCGGAACCGACGCGGCCGACGGCGACGACACCGGTCCGACGCTCAGCCTCGACGAAGACACCATCCGCGCGCTCGTCACCGCCGCGCTCGACGAGGCCGAGGGAATGATCACCGATCTCGACGTCGACGGCGACGACGTCAGCCCGTACGACGCCTCGGTGCTCACCACCGACAACCGTTCCATCGACATCGACTTCGGCGCGGACTTCGCCGTCGTGGGCACCGACGCCGACTGAGCAACGCCCGTCCTGACGACGCCCCCGACGCCGCCGACCGCTCCCCGGGTCGGCGGCGTCGTCGTGTCATCCCGCGTCATCCCACACGATCTCTACCGCAGCTCCCCGGGTACCCGGGGACATTTCCGCCCTGTCCCCCATATGGGGGACAAGGCGTGGTACTGTCTTCTTCGTAGCTGGGGCTACATGCGGAGCGTCTGGGGCGCTACGCCACGCAGCGAGGCGACGCCACACTCCCCCTGTGGCGAGCCCTCTCGAGGCACGGGTATGGGAACCCGGCCTTCGAGAGGGCTGCCCGCCCGCGCGCCCGCTTCTCCCTCCGGGAATGAGTCGCTGAGATGTGTTCTCGCTCTCGCCCCGGATAGCAAGGCCCCTCGTGCAAAGAGGGTTTCCTGCGTAGGTTCATGTAATGAGCGACTTAAGAACACCTCTGACCACACACGTCGCCATCAACGGCAGCGATTTCGTGCTGACACCCGGGCAGGACCTCGTCGAACTCATGTCGCGGCTGGAGGGTGCGGCGCGGTCCGCCGGAAGTTTCGTGCACTTCACCACCGGCATGGCCTTGACCGGCGTGGTCTTCATGAGCGTGTTCGTGACGGCGGCGAGCCGCATCGTGATCTCGGTGCAGGGCGAGACGGCTGAGGAACCGATTCACGAACCCGCACTCGCCGGCGCGGATTGGGACTACTGAGCACGAAGGGATGACACATCATGGGCAAGTTCGTCTACGAAAGTGGACCGAAGACGGAGATCGAGGATCGAGCGCTCACCCATCTGCAGCTCGTGATCACCGCCAAGCTGCGTCGCGGTGAGCCGTTCCCGTTCTCGTGGCGGGAAGACGCCAGCATCGGCGGCGGACGCACCACGGTGTGGGTGCACGAAGGCAGCAACCTCGTGTTCAAGTACGCGGGCAGCCGACAGCCGGCGATCAACCGGGCATGGGTCGATGCTCTCTCGTTCACGGCGAACTCGCCCTCGGGACTGTATCTCGTGCACGAGCCCGACACCGGGCAGGAGCACACTTCACACTCGGCTCCCGTCGAGCGCCTGCACGTCTGACTCTTCTCGATGAGCGCGACGCGGCCCGAATCGATCGCGCTGTCAAGACCCGAGACGAAGGTTCACGTCCGGTCCTATGGTGCCTGCATGAAACACGTCACGTATGCAGAGAAATCACTCCTCATGGGCGACGAGGCAGCCGAGACGTTGCTGGAGTATGCCCGCCTCCTGGCCAACAACGAGACGTCCGACACGGTGACTCTCACGTCGATCAGCCCAGACGGCAACACCGTCGAAGCGTCCTTCCTGTTGACGCCGAGCACGATCCTCGTGGTCGAATCGACGAACTCCGAGGTCACGCCGCCCGACAACAGCGACGCGGTCGTCGAGATGCAGGAGCGGATCGACGCGATCGCCCGCCCCATGGCCGCCGAGTCCGAGTCCGAAGAGTCGCACTCGCAGGTCGACTACGACATGCCCGAGCATCACTGAGCGCGCCCTCACGACGCCTCACGTCATGCCACGAGGTGGATCGCCGATATATGGGATACGGTCGGCGCATGGCCACACTTCACTACGGTGGGTCGGAGAATCCGATCCACATCGAGGAACGCGCCCTCGCGCACCTCAAAGTCGTCGTCGCGACCAAGCTCCGTCGCAACGAGTCGTTCACGCTCTCCTGGCGGCACGCCGAGGGAGACGAATCCAACGGACGCAGCACCATCTGGCTGCACCCCTCGATCCCGCTCCGCTTCACCTTCGACGAGCCCGAGACTCCCGAACTCAACGTCAAGTGGATCGAAGCGCTCATGCAGTCCGCCAGCAGCTCCGGCGGCATCACGCTCATCGACGAAGTCCTCGACACCCCCGAGGAGTGACGAAGATCCGTCTCACGATGTAGCCGCGATCAGCCTGGCGGGCGACGACGCGGGCGCTGCGTGTCGCGAGGCTGGAGTCATGAGAACTTCCCTCCTGCCCAGACTCGCGGTCGCCGCGGTCGTCGCCACCGTCACCGTCACCCTCTCGGGGTGCAGCATCGTCGATTCACTCGTCCACCAGCAGAAGTCCGCGGAGTTCGCCGACGCCGCAGCCCTGGAGGCCGACGGAGACCTGACCGTGCCGTGGCTTCCCGGGGACAGCTCGGCGATCCGCATCACGCAGTCGACGGAATCCGACGATGCCTCGGTGGCCGTCGACAGCGGACAAGATCTGTCGGCTGCAGAGTGCGTCGAGGTGCCGCGCCAATCGGCACCCGCGTACTCGATCGACGACACGGTCGACGTGTACAGCGTGTCGTCGGTCTTCGCCTGCGGCGCCTGGAGCGTCGCCGAGACCCCGGACGGATGGCTCGGCTGGACACCGAATCATCCGGATGAGGCCGCGCAGAGTCCGGCTTCCTGAGCTGGCTGGCAGAGAGTGGGTCAGGCGCGGAGGCGCTCGCGCACGGCCCGCTCGGTGAGCACCGTGAAGTAGTCGGTCACCTTGCTGCTGGAGATCTTGCCGAGCTCTTCGGTCGCGAGCGTGGCGATGGTGTCACGGCTGGTCTCCGGGTAGCGCTCTGAGAGACGCTCGGTGACCTGCTTGATGACTTCGGCCGGGTTGAATTTGGTAGCCACGGGCTCATGCTACGCCGCGGGACCGCTCCCAGGGGCCTCGTTTGCCAGCTGTTCTTGTTGGCGGAGCTCAGCCCGGCTGGACCGCTCCGGCACGGATCCCCCAGAGGACCGCCTGCAGCCGGTCACGCGCACCGGTCTTCTGCAGGATGCCGGCGAGGTGGTACTTGACGGTGGTGGGCTCCACGAAGAGCCGGTCGGCGATCTCGGCATTCGACAGTCCCTCGGCCAGGAGTCGCAAGACGTCGAGTTCCCTCTCGGTCAGCGGCAGCCCCGCCGCGGGAACCGGGGTGCTGCTCGCGCGACGGCGTTCGCCGAACTCGTGCAGGATGCGCCGGGTGAGCCGCTGATCGAGGGTTCCGTCGCCCGCGGCCACCGAGCGGACGGCCGCGAGCAAAGTGGTCTCGTCGGCGCCTTTGAGGAGGAACCCGGCGGCACCGGCTTCGAGTGCGGCGAACACGTCGGCATCGACGTCGAACGTGGTGAGGATCAGCACGTCGGTCGACAGCGTCGGGTCTTCGACGATCTCGCGGGTGGCGGCGATGCCGTCAGTGCCCGGCATCCGGATGTCCATGCAGACCACATCGGGGCGGAGGCTGCGGGCGAGACGCACCGCGTCGGCGCCGTCGACCGCTTCGCCGACGACATCGATGTCTGCCTCGGTGCCCAGGATCACGGCGAGACCGGCGCGGACCACGGCCTGGTCGTCGGCGATGAGGACGCGGATCATGCGGAGCTCCGTCCGTCGAGAGGAATGGTGAGGCGGTTGGTCCATCCGCCGTCGTCGGTCGGGCCGGCGGAGAGCCGTGCGTGGATGAGCTCGGCGCGCTCGGCCATGCCGGAGAGGCCGTAGCGGACCCCCGACTCCTCTCCCTTTGCCGGCGCGGCGCCCTGTGCCGGTGCCTCGTTGACGACGGTGATGTCGACGGCATCCGATCCGAACCGCACGCTCACCTCGCATCCGGCCCCGGGTGCATGGCGGGCCGCGTTCGCGAGGGATTCCTGCACCATCCGGTATGCGGTGGTCTCGGCGAGCGCGCCGAGTGGGCGGGCATCGCCGGTGACGGCGAGTGCGACGCGCTGACCCCGCTCGCGCGCCACGTCGACGAGCGTGCCGATGCCGGCGACGGTGGGCACGGGGCTCGGACGACCCGACGGCTCACCGTCGTCGCTGCGCAGCAGCCCCACCGTGCGGCGCAGGTCGGCGAGCGCGATGCGGGCGTCGTCCTGCACGGTCTGCATCATCTCGCGCGCGCGGTCGAGGTCGCTGCGCGTCAGTGCGGTGGCCGCCTGGGCGCTCACGATGATCCCGGAGAGATGGTGTCCGGCGATGTCGTGCAGCTCGCGCGCGAGAGCCTCGCGCTCGGCCCGCACCTCGCGCTCCGCTCGCTCACTGCGCTCGTGCTCGGCCATGCGCGCCTGCTCCTGCAGCGCGTCGGCGAGACGCTCACGCCCACGCAAGTACTCCGCCACGGCCGCCGGAGCCACGTACTGCAGCGCGATGCGCGCGGCGACGGTGACGATCAGGATGAGGACCGATTCGCGGGATCCGAGCATCATGGCACCCCCGCCCACGACCGTGGTGACCAGCGCACCGAAGACCAGCGCCCACACAGCCCGGTTCCTCGAACTGTGACGAACCATGCCGTAGGCGGCGAAGATCACGCCCAGCGAGCCGACACCCAACTCGCCCGCCGACGTGGCCAGGATCACCGCGTCGATGAGCACCACGGCGACGAAGACGGCGATCGGCGCCCGCAGGCGGAACAGGAGGAACCCCGCCTGCAGCGCGACGAGACCGGCGTGCAGGATCGGCGGGAGGTCGCCGGGGACCGCGGCGGGCAGCTCGTCGCTCCAGAGGTCGGCGCCGATGTAGCCGAGCGCGGCCGCGAACACCAGCACCGGCGGGATCGCCCGTCGCACGAGCTCAGCGCGCAGGAAGGGGGGCTCCGCAGAGGACATGGCCTCAGTCAACCACGCCGGGCCCCGCCCCCGGAGGGAGACGGGGCCCGGCGTGAAGGGCGCTCCGGTCACCGGTCGCACAGCGTCTCGTCGAGCGCGGCGACGACGATCCGGTACTGCTCGAGCAGAGCCTCTTCGTCTTCCTGCGAGACCAGGGCCCACGGCAGCGCGGTCACCGCGATGGTGACGGCGGTGCCGTCGGGGCCGACCGCGTTGCGGGTCTGGGTGCCCGGAATATCGCCGCCGTGCCCCCAGGCCACCCCGCCGCAGCTGAGCGGATAGCTCTGCACGCCGAGACCGTACGCGGCCCCCGGCCACAGCTCGTCGCCCGCCGGCACGCCGGTCTGCATGATGTCGAGCGTCTCATCGCTCAGCAGCTCGCCGTCGAACAGCGCGGCCATGAAGGTGTTCAGCTCGCCGGGCGTCGAGACCATGGCACCCGCAGACCAGGCGAACGAGGTGTCCATGGCAGAGAAGTCGCGCAGCTCTCCCGGCTTCTCGGCATGGTAGCCCGTAGGGTGCTCGCCGCGGATCTCCCGCTCTCCCGGCGCGGGGAAGTACGTGTGCTCCAGGTCCAGCGGGCGCACGATGCGCTCGTCGATCTGCTCGGCGAGTGCTCGATCGGTGACCGCCTCGATCAGCAATCCGAGAATGAGGTAGTTCGTGTTGCTGTACTCCCACTTCTCGCCCGGCGCGAACCCCGCGGGGCGACTCAGAGCGATGTCGAGCATGTCGCGCGGAGAGATGTACAGCTTCTGCGCCCCGAAGGCGTCGGCGGCGATCTGATCGGCGTACTCGGGCAGGCCGGTCGTCTGCTGAAGCAGCTGACGGACCGAGATGCCGGCCCCGTCGAGCACCTCGCCCCGGATCAGGCCCGGCAGATACGTCTCGATCGGCGCCTCGAGGTCGACGAGCCCCTCATCGACCAGCTGCAGCACGACCGTGGCGACCAGCATCTTGGTGTTGCTGGCGATCCGCACCTCTCCGTCGAGCGGAGGCGCCTCGCCGGTCGCGATGTCACCCTCACCGACGACGACGTTCTGCACGTCGCCGTCGGGCGAGGTCACCGACGCGAGCACGGCGGGGTAGCCGGCATCGACCAGCGACTGCATCCGGGTTTCGAGCGCGCCTGCCTCGTCGGCCGAGGCGGCCGGTGCGTCGGCGGCACGGAAGAGCGCGCCGGCGGTGATCGCTCCGCCCACCAGGACGGCGGTGGCGGCGATCGCGATGACCGTCCGCACCCGGCGACGGCCTGTGGGCAGGTTCGGGGATGGGGATGGGGATGGCGTACTGGTGCTGTTCATGATGTGTCCTGTCCTTTCGGGGGATGCGGGTCAGAGGTCGCGTCGGGAGAGAGCGACGGATGCCGCGGCGAGCGCCGCCGCCGAGAGCGCGACCAGTGCGGCCGCAGCGACGCCGACACTGACCTCGGCCGAACCGCCGTGGATGACGTTCTGCGCGAGGGCGGCGGGCAGGAACTGCGTCCAGACCGGCGAGCCGCCGGTGATCAGCTGGGCGATGCCGGTGATGATCGGCTCGGCGAAGAGGATCGCGAGCATGGCGATGATGCCGGCGAGCTGTGTGCGCACGAGAATTCCGACCGCGAGCCCGATCAGGGCGAGGCCGGCGATCGCCCCGACACCGCGGCCGAGGGTGGCGACCACGTCGCCGATGCCGGCGGTGAAGGGGATCCCCGTCACCGCGAGTGTGGCGAGCAGTGTCGCGAGGCTGGCGACGGCCATGGCCGCGCCGATCACGATGCCGACGAGTCCGACAGCCATCGCCTTGCCGGCGACGATGCGTCCTCGGCGCGGGGACGCGAGAGCGGCGCCGACCATCCCGCCGTAGCGGTCGTCACTGGTGCCGGCGAGGGCGCCGAGCAAGACGATGGCGATGAGCGCGATGCCGATGGATCCGCTTCCCATCGACGCCCCGAGCGGGTTGATCGTGTCGAGCTGTGCGGCGGCCGAGGTCAGGTCGAGTACCGGGATCTCGGCTCCGAGCGCCGCGGCGCCGGGACCGATGTCGCCGCGAGCCAGCGCGGGGAGCAGGGTGACGAACGTCAGCTGCGTGAACATGAGGCCGATGACGGCGACGAGGGCGCTGACCTTGGTCGCGGTCGTCGTGGTCAGTCCGATGAGTTCTGCACGGAACATCAGCGCACCTCCGCCGTCTGGGTGACGTCGAGGTAGTAGCCCTCGAGGTCTCCGCTCGCGGTGGCGACGGCATCGGCCAGTGTCACGTCGGCGACGACCCGTCCGTCGGTGATCACGACGATGTCGTCAGCGATGTCCTGCACGTCCGACAGCAGGTGGGAGGAGAGGAGCACGGTGCCGCCCGCATCTGCGAAGGCCCGCAGGCGATCACGCAGCCAGCGCATGCCGGCGGGGTCGAGGCCGTTCGACGGCTCGTCGAGCATGAGGAGCCGCGGCTCGCCGAGCAGCGCTGCGGCGATCGCTATGCGCTGCTTCATTCCGAGCGAGTACCCGCCCGACCGACGGTCGGCGTCGGCCGTCATGCCCACTTCGGTGAGAACGGCGTCGACGCGTTCGGGGGCGACCTCGGCGCGCGCCGCGGCGATGCGCAGATGCTGACGCCCGGTGCGAGCGGGGTGCAGTCCGCCGGCGTCGAGCACGGCGCCGACCATTGCGGCCGGCCGCTCGAGGTCGCGGTAGGGGCGTCCGAAGACGAGCGCCTCACCGGCATCCGATGCCACGAGTCCGAGAAGCAGCCGGATCGTGGTCGTCTTGCCGGCGCCGTTGGGCCCGAGCAGGCCCACCACGCGTCCGGCGTCAGCGGTGAAGGTGACTCCGTCGACGCGAGTGCGACCACGGAATGTCTTGTGCAGTCCGCGCGCTTGCAGCGGCGGCGGGGATGAGGAGATGTCCATATCCCCAGCCTCGCGATCGAGGCCTCGGTGCGCCCCCGTCCGCCGCACGGGATCGCCCTGTCCGCAAGGACAGTCTCGGGATGAAGTGGTTTCGAGTTGGTGACCGGCGGCGTGGCGTCAGAGTGACGCTCGCGCCGCCGGTGCTAGGCGGAGACGATCTCACGGACGGCCCGACGCTGGACCGCCCGACGTCTCCCGGAGATCACCGTCGTGGTCGCGGTGATCACACGTCTGGTGCGTCGGCGTCAGGGGGCGGAAGGGTCTGGGTGCATGTGATGACCGTACGGAGCGATGGGATACCAGATGAGGGGGTTGCCAGATCCGGGGAGCACGACGCATAATCACGCGCGGTTCTCGGGCGACTAGCATTCAGGGATGACGAACAGCGGCCGGATCGACGACATCTCCATCGGCGGCGACATGATCCGCCTCGGGCAGTTCCTGAAGTTCTCGGGTCTGCTCGACTCGGGCGGCGACGCGAAAGAGGTCATCATCGACGGCTACGTCTTCGTGAACGACGAGGTCGATCGCCGGCGCGGGCGGCAGCTGCACGACGGCGACCTGGTCACGTTCGAGGGACGCACGGTCCGCGTTCGACCGTGACGCGGGCGGCTGGTGCGGCGTCGGTGCGCCGAGCGGCGACGTGGTCTCCCAGCGCCGTGACCGTCTCAGATCCCTGATCGGGTCGGAACCGCGATGCCTCGCGGCAAGCGAACCTCAAGGATCCAACGTCCGTTCTTCTCCCCCACATCGAGCGTGCCGCCGAGGCTTCGCACGCGCTCGGCCATGCGCACCGTGCCATAGCCACCCGGGGGAAGGCGATGGCGTTCCCCCAGACCGATGTCGTTGATCATGCGCACGCCGACGAAGGCCTCTTCACTGACGAAGCTGAGCTCCGCGCGACCGGGGCTCGCGTGCTTGAGGGCATTCGTTCCGCCCTCCCGCACGATGCGGGCGAGGGCTGTCGAGACAGGTCGTGGAAGGTCGTCCGCTGTGAGGTCCGCGCCTTGCAGAGCGACGACCCAGCCGGCAGCCGTCAGTTCGTCGACCATTTCCGAGACCGCGGACGCCAGGTCCCCGACGACAAGATTCTCGTTGCCCTGGAAGACATCCATCTGCCCGAGCATCCAGCGCAGATCCGCGAGTCCCTTCCTCGCGGCGGCGGAGATTGCCTGCTGCGACTGTCGTCGTTCCTCGATCCCCGGTGTGCGTTCGAGCACGCTGGCGTGCATCGCGATGATCGTCAGATCGTGTGCGAGGCCGTCGTGAAGCTCATCGGCGATCCGCTGCCGTTCGGCATGCGCGGCCGCCTCCTCCTGTTCAGCTCGCGCCGCCAGTTGGACGGCCGACCTCCGCTCTTTGGTGATCGCCCATCGCTGCAACGCTCCCACCGCGGCAGCAAGTCCGGCTGTGATGAGGATGACGAGCGTCCCACCGAGCGCGATATCGCCCTGCGTGAGCGCGGCGACGAGGACCAGCACCACGCACACCGATGAGTACCCGAACACGAACGCCCTGGTGCAGGTGCGCGCGACGAGCCCGACCGCGATCGCTCCGGCCAGGAGCGCCGGCGCGACCTCGTCGATCGTGAACGAGAACGCGATCGCCGCCAGCAGGGCCGCGGCGGCGATCCGCGGCGCCCAGAGGAAGACGCCGAACGCGACGATGAGCAGCGTTTCGAAGAGGCTCTCCCCAAGGCTCTCACTCGGAGACACCGGGGTCAGAAGGGCCGCGACCAGACCGGCCCCGACGACGATCCCGAGGATCAGACGTTCGGCCTTGGACAGCGACGAGGAACCCATGAACAGCTCGCCCACCGAAGCTGCGATCAGCCGTCGTCGCGGTGCGCCCATCTCCTGGTCGTCTCCTGAACCTCTCGCTGAGCGTCTAGGCTACCCCGGGCACAGGCGGATCCCGCCGGTCGACCGGTCGGTGATGCGTAGGCTGATTCCATGGGGACGGTCCGTGTGCTGATCGCCGACGACGAGTCGCTCGTCCGGCGCGCTCTCTCCGTGTTCATCGAGAGCGAGTCCGGGATGACGGTCGCCGGTGTCGCCGCCGACGGAGCGGAAGCGGTGGCTCTGACGGCGCAGATCCGGCCCGATGTCGTGCTGATGGACCTGCAGATGCCCCGCGTCGGCGGCATTGAGGCGATGAGAGAGATCACCTCCGGATTCCCCATGACACGGGTGATCGCCTTGACCACGTTCGGGACGATGGAGCCCGTGCTCGCGGCGCTGCATGCCGGCGCATCGGGCTATCTGCTCAAGGACACGGATCCTGAAGACATCATCTCCGCCATCCGGGAGATCCACTCCGGGGGTGGCGTGCTCTCGCCGCCGGTCACCGAGCGGCTGCTGTCCTCAATACGCGACGGATCGGGTCCCGGGTCGGCGACGATCAGGCTCCCGGCGTTGACCGAGCGCGAGACCGAAGTGCTCGATGAGCTCGCCAGGGGCCAGTCCAACACCGAGATCGCCAGGTCGCTCCATCTCTCGACAGGCACGGTCAAGGGCTACCTCAGTTCGATCATGGCGAAGTGGGATGCGCGCGATCGCGTGCAGGTTCTCGTGCTGGCCGCCCGTGCCGGACTGATCAGCTTCTAGCGCCTCATCCGTGTACGTGCGAGCCGCGCGGAAGGCAGGCAGACAGCGAGAGCCGCCAACCGAGACGGTCGAGGGCCGTGGCGTCCTGGATGCTTCGAGCGACCCCTGTGGGGATCGGCGTCACAGCCGATCCTCTGTTGCGGCCGCCCCCGCCTCCGTGCGGAGCATCAGCGCGATGGTCGCGAACCCGATCGCCACGACCAGAGGAGGCAGATAGACCAGGTACCCGGGCTCGAGCACCGCGGCGCCCCACGAGACGGCGACTGCGAGAGCGCAGACGAGGAAGGCGAGCATCTCGACGCCGAATCGAGGCTTCGGACCCGCGATCACGATGACGAGAAGCAGGGAGGCGACCGCGGCGCTCGCGATCACCACGATCGCCGATGTGTCGACGCCCCGGAGCGCGCTGAGAACCGCAGAGGTGACGAGAACCGCGATCAGCACGGCCGCGACGACCCGTCGCGAGCTTGAGTAGATGGTCTGCATGTGGACTCCCGATAGTCAGAGCAGAAACGAGATGGTGACTGCGCTCGGAAGCAGACTCCCATCGGGCGCCGCATCGCCGATAGGCCGATTGTCCGCTCGGCGTCAGCCGAAAGTCCGGTCGAAGTGACGACGTGCGTGCGCGAACCGGGTCGCGCGGCCGGGCGGCCACGTAAGGTGGGAAGCCTGTCCACGAGAGGCCTCGGAATGATCGCACGGTTCGAAGAGCTCGACTGGCAGACCACCCGCATGGGCGAGCTGTCACTGCGCCGCCGGGCGGACCCCGCGACGCACGAGATGATCTACGAGGTCAAGCTCAAGGACGAGTACCTGATGTCGAGCCTCTTCACGGTCGCCGAGGTGGAGCTCGCCGTCCTGGGGCTGGCCGCCGCGTCGGGTGATCGCCTGCGGGTGCTCGTCGGCGGACTCGGTCTCGGGTACACCGCCGTGACCGCGCTCGACGACTCGCGCGTGACTCGCCTCGAAGTCATCGACGCGCTCCCCGCCGTCATCCGCTGGCACGAGCGCAAGCTGCTGCCCGTATCCGCCGCTCTGGTCGACGACGAACGGACCACGCTCACGCACGACGACTTCTTCGCGGTCATGCGGCAGGCTCCCGATGCTGCGTCCACGCCGCACGACGTGATCCTGCTCGATGTCGACCACTCCCCCCGGCACACGCTCGACCCGAGCCATTCCGACCTGTACTCGTCGACCGGTCTCGCCGCTCTCGCGCAGCATCTCGCAGAGCGCGGCGTCTTCGCGCTCTGGTCGGACGATCCGCCCGACGACGAGTTCATGGCGGTTCTCGCCGAGGTCTTCGACGACGCCCGCGCTCACGTCGTCGACTTCGACAACCGCCTCACCGGCGGCGTCTCGTCGAACACCGTCTACGTCGGCATCCGTCGCTGAGGGCGGTTCGCGCCACGCTCACCACCCGAGCAGAGTGAGCAGCCCGGTCGCTGCCGCGGCGACCGCGCCCGTCCAGAGCACGATCGCGACGACCTGCCACAGGATGACCCACTCCTTGCGCACACCGGATGCCACGAAGAACGCCGCGGTCAGCATCGTCGGCAGTGCGAGCGGTGCGAGGATGCTCGCGCCGGGCACTCCGAAGCGCACCATCCAGCGGGTCAGCTTCGCGCGGCCCTTCGAGGGTCGATCCGTCGGCGTCTCGGCGTCTCCGTCGTCGCGCTCCTCGGCGTCGACCGGCGCCGCGCCGAGGCTCGACCCGGCGGCGACCGGCACGACGGGCCGCTCTTCGGCACGCGCCGCACGACGCGCGACGATGCCGCCGCGGATGCGCGAACTCAGCAGCACGACGGCGATCACGCAGAGGATGTTGCCCGCCATGGCGGCGAGTGCGGCGACGATCGGGTTGATGCCGGCGATGATCCCGAACGCCGCGGCGCCTTCTCCCTCGATGTAGGGGATGGCGGCGACGAGCGCGACCATCAGCGGCTGCAGCAGCTCGGGAACCTGGTTGATGAAGTCCTGCAGCCAGGGATACGGGTTGTCCATGTCTCGTCTCTTTCGGTCGGGTGATGAGAGCAGTCAAGACCGTGTTCTCACCACACGGTCAAGCGGGCAGGATCCGCGATCTCGCAGGCCTTGACCCTGTTCCGGGAACAGGGTCTTGAATGGGTGTCAGTGGCGGCCGCGACGGCGGCCGCCTCACACGACGAGAGGATGCGACAACCATGGCGTGGAGCACACGCGAAGTGGCGGATCTCGCCGGAACGACCGTGAACACCGTGCGGCACTATCACCGCGCCGGCCTCCTGGAGCAGCCCGAGCGCCTCTCGAACGGGTACAAGCAGTACCGCGCGCGGCATCTGGTGCGCCTTCTGCAGATCCGGCGGCTGCGGGATCTCGGCGTACCGCTCACCCAGATCGAGGCGGTCGGGTTCGGACGAGGGGCGGATGCCGCGCCGGCCCTCCTCGCGATCGACGCCGATCTGACAGCGAGCATCGAACGACTCCAGCGTGCCCGCGCCGAGATCCGCGCCATCCTGCAAGGCTCCACAGCGACCGATGTCCCCGCCGGCTTCGAAGACGTGGCCGGCAGACTGACCGCCCCGGAGCGCTCACTGATGCTGGTCTACTCGCAGCTCTACGACGAATCCGCGATGTCGGACCTCAAGCGCATGGTCGACACCGAACCGATCGCCGCGGACGCCGAGTTCGATGCGCTCGCGCCCGACGCCGACGACGCGACGCGGCAGCGCCTGGCCGAGGCGCTGGCCCCGGAACTCGCCCGTCAGCTCGCGGACTATCCGTGGCTGATGCAGCCCGACGCCCACCTGTCGAAGGGCCGCAAGGCGACCCAGGAGACGTTCCTCGAGACCGTCGTCGAGCTGTACAACGAGGCACAGCTCGACGTGATCGCCCGGATGAGCGCCCTGGCCGTGGGGCTCCCGACCGCGCCCGCGAGCGAGACGGCCGAGGCGGCTGAATCATTGAAGTCGAACACTGAAGGAGAACCGCATGTCGGATGACACGAACCAGACCGCCGTCGAACCCGGGACCGGCGAGCGGGTGTCGGCCGAGCCGTTGCTGGTGGAGGACACCCTCCTCCTGCTGTTCCAGCCCGACTCGGGCAGTATCGCGGGCGAGAACATCCGCTTCTACGTCCTCGGCGGCGCCGTGCTGGCCGACCTCGCGCTGGCCGGCCGCATCGAGATCCAGAAGAAGGGGCTGTCCACCCGCGTACACGCCATCGGTGCCGGCGATGCGCCGGACGCACTCCTCGACCCCGCCCTGGCGTACATCGCCGAAAAGCCGCGCGACGTGCAGACCGTCCTCGCGGCGATCGGCCCGGTGCTGCGAGAACCGGTGCTCGACCGACTCGTCGAACGCGGTGACATCAGCCGTGAGAAGGGCAAGATGCTGGGCATTTTCCCCTCCACGACGCTCGCACTCGGCAGCAACCGCCGCGTCGCGCTGATGCAGCGGGTGCGCGCGGCTCTCGTCGACGGCGATCCAGCCGATGAGCGCACCGCGGCGAGCATCGCACTGCTCTCGGCGAGCGGCACCCTGCCGCAGTTCCACAGCGAGATCCCCTGGAGCGGAGACGTCTACACGCGCGGCAAGGAGTTCGAGCGCGGCGACTGGGGTGCCGCCGCGGCCTCGAGCGCGGTGACCCGCACCATGACCTCGGTGGTCATCAACGCGGCCATCGCCGCCACGGTGCTGCCGCGGGTGTGACCTGGTGGGTGCCGCCGGATAGGGTGTCGCGCATGCAGGATTCCGCTGACATCCCGACGTCCACACCGCTCGACGGCTGGCTCTCCGAGCTCGGTGAGGCGCAGGGGGCGCCCGGGGGCGGAGCGGCGGCGGGCGTGATGCTGGCGATCGGAGCCGCCCTGCTGCGCATGGTCGCCGAGTACACCGACGCACCGCGGGCGACGGAGTGCAGCGCGCGTCTCGTCGGCATCCGTGCCGAAGCGCTGGCGGCTGTGGAGGCCGACGGCGTCGCCTCGGCGCAGTTCGGTGCGGCCCTCGCGCTGCCGACCGACGACCCCGCACGCGACGCGCGGGTGCGTGACGCGGCCATCGCGGCGGCAGAGTCGTCGGCGCAGGTCGGAGCCGTCGGCATCCGGCTGACCCCCGAGGTGCGGCTGCTCGACGAGATCGGCAACCGGAGTCTGCTCGCCGATCTCGCGGTCGCGGCTGAGGCGCTGCGTGCCGGGATCGCGGGTGCGCTGATCAACCTGCATTCGAACCGTCGCCTCGCCCGTCGGCACGGAGCGGATGCTGCGGCGCTCACGGCCCTCGACGCCGGGGCCGCGCGACTGACGGAGGGACGGGACGAGATCGCGCGCATCGCCGACGACCTGTCGTCGCAGCTCGCCGACTGATCCCGCCTGGTCCCGACCGATCCCGCCGAATCGCGCCGGATCCCGCCTAGCGGCAGACGCGGCCCCGGTCAACGCGCTGGAGCGCAGGCGACGGGATGCGTACGGTGCTGGCATGGCAGAGACCGACGCACACGATCGCGGACGCGCGTGGGTCGGCGTGTCCGGCTGGCGCTATGCGCGGTGGCGCGGCGACTTCTACCCGACGGGCCTCGCTCAGCGCCGCGAGTTGGAGTACATCGGCCAGGAGTTCACCTCGGTCGAGCTGAACGGCTCGTTCTACTCGCTGCAGCGGCCCGAGAGCTACCGACGGTGGCGCGACAGCGTGCCCGACGACTTCGTGTTCGCGGTGAAGGGGTCGCGGTACATCTCGCACATGCTGCGCCTGCAGAACTCGGCGCAGGCGCTGGCGAACTTCTTCGCCTCGGGAGTCCTCGCTCTCGGCGCCCAGCTCGGTCCGATCCTGTGGCAGCTGCCGGAGCGCCAGCTGTTCGACCCCGAGGGACTCGACGCGTTCCTGCGCTCGCTGCCGCGCACGACGGGCGAAGCGGCCGTGCTCGCGCAGGACCACGACGAGCGGCTCGAGGGGCGGGCGTGGCTCGAGATCGAGGCAGACCAGCCGATTCGGTACGCACTCGAACCCCGGTCAGAGACCTTCGCCGACGAACGCTGCATCGCGCTGCTGCAGGAGCACGGGGTCGCGCTGACGGTCGCCGACACGGCGGGGCGCTGGCCGCTCTTCGACACCCTCACGACCGACTTCGTCTACGTGCGGCTGCACGGTGCGGAGGTGCTGTACCACAGCGGGTACACCGAGCCGCAGCTGCAGGAGTGGGCGGAGCGGGTCGCGGCCTGGACGGCTCCGGATGCCGGGGGCCGAGACGTCTACGTGTACTTCGACAACGACGCGCAGGGCCGGGCTCCGCACGACGCGCGGCGGTTGGACGAGCTGATCGCGCTGGCGGGATCGCCGGATGACCGGTTCACTGGAAGCATCCCACCCGCCCCTTCGGAGGAACGATGACCACCCCGAGCGTCGACCAGTTCGCTCTGACATCCGTCGCCACGCTGACCACCCCGCGGCTTCGACTCGAGCCGTTGGGACCCCAGCACCTCGACGGCGTCATGGAGGGGCTCGCCGACCCCGACACCATGCGACTGACCGGCACCCGCGAGACCTTCACCCGCGAGGCGGTGTCGGGGCACCTCGAGTCGGTGCACTCCCGCGCCGACCGTGCGGACTGGGCGATCATCGATCCCGCGACCGGGACCTATCTGGGCGAGGTCGTGCTGAACGAGCTCGAGGGGGCCGACGCGTCGATGAACTTCCGCATCGCCCTGACGCCGACCGCCACCGGACGCGGGGTGGGCACGGAGGCGACTGTCGCCGTGCTCGACTACGCGTTCACGCGCATCGGACTGCATCGCGTCTCACTCGACGTGTACTCGT
This sequence comes from Microbacterium sp. PI-SA-G, assembly GCF_057215335.1. Taxonomy (NCBI): domain Bacteria; kingdom Bacillati; phylum Actinomycetota; class Actinomycetes; order Micrococcales; family Microbacteriaceae; genus Microbacterium; species Microbacterium sp. PI-SA-G. The sequence goes on along the minus strand of NZ_CM170103.1, from coordinate 2,461,778 downwards.
TCAACCCGCGAGCGGAGCGCGCCTACGAGAAGGCCGGATTCCGCCACGAAGGGCGCCAGCGGCACACACTGTTCTGGGACGGCGAGTGGGTCGACTCCGTGCTGATGTCGGTGCTGAGCACGGACGAGCGTCCGGGGTTCTGACGAAGGTCGACAGGGTGCCGATCACTCCTGGTCGACCTCGCCGTCAGACGCCGCCGGACCGCCCGGGTCGACAGTCACGTAGACGACCGCCAAGGCGATGAAACTCGCGAAGAACACCACCACGCCAGCCGCGACCGAGAATCCCCACGACCTGATGGTCAACAGAGAGACGGCAGTGAAGAAGACCGCGCACAGCAGCGGCAGCATGATCAATGGACCCAGGAAGGCCTTGCGCGAGGTTCGATGCATGCAGGCTTTCATACCCGCGACCACATCCTTCGGGTGTGGGCTTGACACGAGGGGCTCGGAGCGTTCCGCGATCGCAAGGGGTGCCTGCCGCGGTCGGGGTCGACACCTCCCGACCGCGACAGGGACCGCGCTACTGGCGACGCAGGATCATGCCGCCGTGATGAAGGACGCCGTCGACGAAGTCGCCGTCGGCGGTGAACCCCGTGTCATCCACGTAGTCGATGTGGTCGCCGGTGACGGAGTATCGGCCGGTGTACGCGGCCTCCCGCGTGCCGCGCGCCTCGACGTAGCGCCCGTTGGGGAGCAGCTCGTGTCGCACGTGCGCGTCGGAGGTGTGCCACATTCCGACGTAGGGGTGGGTGGTGTGGTGAGTCATCGCAGTCGCCTTTCAATCAGCGTCGGTTGAGGATGTACGGCCCGTGGTGGAGGACACCGTCGACGAACTCGCCGAAGGCCCAGAACCCGAGGTCGTCGAGGTAGTCGATGCGGTCGCCGTCGATCCAGTAGGCGCCCTGGAACGCGTGCGGTCGTCCGCCACGCGTCTCGTCGTAGCGACCGTCGGGGGCCAGCTCCTGGTGCAGGAAGTCGGTCTCGTCGATCCACATCCCGACGTAGGGGCTGGTGGATGGAGCCACCTCGCCCGTGTGCGTCCGGTCCACGCGCGCGGGGGCGTTCACCGTCCGCTCCCCGTTCCAGAGCACAACCCTGCCGTCGATGACGACTGCGGCGACCGACTCGGGTCGAGCGAGCATCACCGCGACGGCAGCCGGCGCATCGGTGGCCAGCTCCTCGTCGATGACCGCGAAGCTCCCCGTGTTGCCGGGCCACAGCGTTCCGACATCCGCCGAGCGGTCGGCGTTGAGCCCGAGCGCTGCGCGGGCGTCGACCACGACGGGCACGATCACCATTCCGGCACAGTCGATCACGAGCGCGTTGTCGTCTCCTGCCGCGGTCACGATGCCGGGTCCGGTGCCGACGATGAATCCCTCACCGAGCAGGATGTCGGCGTGCTCCATCTCGTCGACAAGCGAGTCGAACAGGTGGATCCGTGCGCCGACGAACAGCAGCGGCTGGGCGTAGTCGGCCTGGTTGTCGATGATGCGGGTGAGCAGTTCGGGTGTGAATGCGTCGTTCATGTGTCCTCCTCGATCCCCCGGATGGAGATCCTGGTCCCCAGCCTGCGGATCCGCGCGCAGCCCAGGCAGACCGCAGCGCACCCAGGCAGCAGCGCACCCAGGCAGTGGCGCACCCAGGCAGTGGCGCACCCTGTATCCGGCGCTCGGATGCGGGCAAGCTGTCTGTATGGCGACCAACGATCTCGGACTCTTCCTCAGCGCGCGACGCGCTGCCGTCAGTCCTGACGCCGCCGGCATCCGCTGGAGCGGGGTCCGTCGGGTACCCGGACTTCGCCGCGAGGAGGTCTCGATGCTCGCCGGGGTGAGCGTCGACTACTACGCCCGACTGGAGCAGGGGCGCGAGGAGAACCCCTCGGCATCCGTCCTCAACGCCCTCAGTCGCGCACTCGACCTCACGCCCGATGCCCGTGAGCACCTGTATCGCCTTGCGGGCACAGCACCCGCGCCGGCACCGTCGCCGGTCGTCGAGCAGGTGGAATCCTCGTTGCTGCGACTGCTGGACGCCTGGCCCGACACTCCCGCGTTCGTCCTCGATCGGCGCCTTGACATGCTCGCCATGAATCCCCTGGCTCGGGCCCTCTATTCGGCGTTCGCCGATACGCGCAACCTCGCTCGCATGGTCTTCCTCGACCCTGCCGGAGCGGCCTTCTTCGATGACTGGGAACGGTCAGCGCAGGCGAGCGTCGCCAACATCCGACTGGCACTGGGCTACGACGCGCATGACAGCGCGACTCTGACGCTGGTCGAAGAACTTCGGGCCGGCAGTGCGCACTTCGCCGCGCTCTGGGCTCAGAATGATGCCCGCGGAAAGACCCACGAGGCCAAGGTGTTCGTGCACCCCGATGTGGGGCGCCTCACCCTCGAGTTCCACGCCTTCGACGTGCGCGGTGCGACCGGGCAGCAGCTGATCGTCTACCGCGCAGAGCCCGGGTCACCAAGCGACGATGCCCTGCGCCTGCTCGCCACGATCGGCGCGACCCGCGGAGCCGCCGAGCACAGCGGTGTCCGCGAGTGAGAGAGGCTCAGCCTCTGTGCGCTGCAGCTGCCGAATGTCGGCGACTAAGGCGAGGTGGTGAGTTCGCCCCACTCGATAGCCGCGACACAGAGGCTCTCTCCCGAGCCGCGCAGAAACAGAAAACTCGGCACCTCTCTTCCGCCGATCGCCTCATCGGTCGGGGAGAGGTTGATGAACCAGGTGGGGGATGCGTCGGCGTAGTCTTTCCACTCCTCGTCTGTGTATCTCTCGGGCTCACCGGCAGCCAGCGTCTCCCACAGCTGGGATGACCCCACCTCGGGATCCGTGTCCGCACACACCTGTGAGGAATCGCCCGAGGACTGCATGTCGTCGATGACACGTTCAGCCACGGCCCTGACAGCAGCACCTTCGGAGCCCCAGACCAGCGAGTCAGTGGAACACCCCGCACACGCGGCGACTACTCCCACCGACGCACCCAGAGCAAGAACTCCTACGAACCTACGCATGCGTCAAGTCCATCACGAGCCGGGTGAGTACCCGCCGAGGCATTGCGGCGCGATCCTCAATCAGCGAGTTCAGCCAATCGCGACTCCACCGCACGCGCTTCGTCTTCGAGCTCCCACCGTCGACTATCGGCAGCATGGCCGCCGCCGACGCTCAACCCTGCGCGCCACACCTCAGATTGCTGCTCCTTGATCACTGCGAGTCGTTCGCGGCGATGACTGTGCGGCGTCGTTGCTACTGCGTGCGGATCAGCCAGCCAGCCAGCCAGCCAGCGTGCGTGACCGAGGGTCGAAGACCTCGGAGCCTATCTCGGGGGCCTGCGGCGCGATGACGCCGTTAGTTGCGCCGGAGGTGCTCTCGAAGTCCTGGGATAGCGAACTCCAGTCGGCCTCGTCCCGCCGGTTGGATAAGGCCTGCGTCGATGAGTCGTGCGCGGTAGTTGCCGACGGTGTTCTTCTTGTCTCCAAGCCGCTGCCCGATATCAGCGGTAGAGGCCGGCGCATCGTCTTCTGCCATAGCCTGCAGAAAAGCCAAGTCTTTTTGGGACACGGTCGAGAGAGCTGCTTCGATAACGACCCGGGTGTTGCGACGGTGGGCGGCGGACAGAGCGAGCTGCACGTCCTCAGCGGTGAGCGGCGCGTCGGTGGCTTCGGCGAGTTGCCAGAGGTGGTAGCCGATCAGCTGAATCAGGAATGGGTAGCCGCCGGTAGATTCCGCAGCGATTCGGAGTAGGGCCGGGTCCAGCTGAGGTGTGAGGGCGGAGAACGTCTCAAGGTATGAGCTTTCGACTTCATCGATGGCTGCGGCATGCAGGTCGATACGGTCGGCGCGTCGGAGGAACGTCGCCACACCTTCATTCAGAAGGTCAGATACTGCCGCGGGGAGACCTGCAAAGACTAGAGCGATGGGTAGGCCGTCGCGGATGAAGTGTTGAACGGATGCTGCCAGCTGGGCAAGCTCGTCGCGATCCGCACCGTGAATCTCGTCCAGGGTGATAGCTAGCCCGGTTCCGCGCGCATCCAGGTGGCGCAGCAGCTCTTCGCCGACCTGGCGCCATCCCGCTTGTTGCACCGGGGGAAGTTCTGTCGTGACGGAGAAGCCTGCCGCGCTGATACCAGTAATTCTTCGGCCGGCGGGCCCGACGCCGATGCTCTCGGATGCCGAGCGCATCGACTCGCCTATCCGTCCTAAGAACCCTCGGGTGGCGGTCTCAGAAACCACGATCCACCCCTGAGTAAGAGCGGCGTCTTCCGCTTCGCCCAGCATCACGGTCTTGCCGATGCCGCGCGCGCCGGTGAAGATGGTGAGCAAACCCGGGGCGCCGGAGCGAATACGGAGTCCGTAAACGAACTCATCGAGGACCCCCGCGCGTCCGATCAACTGAGGCGGCTCGGCCCCAGCCGTAGGTCGAAATGGGTTGGTCTCGCTCATGACACCTCCTGTGAACGGTTGTGTACTTAGTGTACTTCGATGTATTGCCAGCGATAGATGAAGCCCGGCGCGCATTCGAACTTGGTCATCGACTGCCTTGCCCGGGCGCATGCGTACGCGAGCCGCCGCACGGGATGCGATACGGCTGCTTCCCCTGATCCTTCAAAGTCTCTACGGTGCGATCGGCGTGGACGTCCGCATCCGTCTGACCTGCCCACACCACGGACGCCCCGAACAGCTGATCCAGGAGCACATTGCCGGTGGGCTCGGCGGGCGGGCCGCTCAGCACGAGAACTACATCGAGCCCTAGCCGCGCAACTAGCCGCCGCGGTGAGGCGAGCGTGGTTGCTCTGAGCCGCGCCCGTTGTCGCGAGGGTGTCGGCACCCGCTTCGATGGCTTCGGCGAGACTGTACTCCAGCTTTCGAACCTTGTTCCCGCCTCCGCCCAGTCCGATCAGATCGTCACGCTTGATCCAGAAGCGGGCAGGGTCGAGGCCTAGGGACGCGGCGAGTCGGTCGGCGCGATGGACCGGCGTAGGCGCTTGGAAAAATGACGTTGTCATATCGGAAGCCTCCCAGAGAACAGGATCTTGGCGTGCATGTCGGGACGGGGCGTACTGGAGGAGGACTGCGGGTCGCGGCGACCTAGAGGCACGTCGACCTCTCGAGCCGTGTTCACCGCCCGACAGCGGGGACGAGCGATTGGTCCGTACCGATTGGCCGCTGGCGAATGAGTGCGCCGTGCTGCCTGACTGTGGCACCCTGAGTCCTGGGGCGAGTCTGGGGAGACGGCATGCGAATTCTGGCGATCATCGGTGCGATTGTTGTGACGGTGGCGTTGTTGGTGGGCGGTGGGGTCCTGCTTGCGCTGCAGGCAGAGGGTGGGGGTGAGTGGATCCTTCTGGCGACGACTGCGATGACCACATACGTGATCGCGCCGCTATTGCTGGGCAGCATGCTGATGTTCTGGGATGCGAGACAGTCCGACAGCGCCCGGCGCGCCTATCGTCGATCGCTGCTCACGACGGTTGGCGCCCAGGTGCTCGCCACGGTTCTGCTGAGCGTCTACGTCGTCCTCAGTCGAACTCCCTGGTGGGTGGTACCGCTGTTCGCCATCATTGGGATCGGACTTACGGCCGTCGCTGTCGGGCTCGGTCCGGTGATGAGGCGGACGGAGGGTCCCTCGTCCTTGCGGACCGAGGGTGCGGTGTACACGCGTACCGACCTCCACCGTGACCTACGCCGCATTATTGTGACCGGCTTGGTGTCCCTGGTCGTGAGCGCTGCGGGAATCACTGCTCTCATCTTGGCGCTCGACGAGGGGGAGGCGCCGGGGTGGGGAATGATCTTCTATGCGCTGCTCTTTGCGATCATGGCCGCGGCGATCTCTTGCACCTTCGTGAGCGTGCGTCTGGGGCGGCAGCAGCGAGACCTCGTCGACGGCGACCTCGACCGAATACGTGAACTTGGAAAGATCATCGTTCGCGGCAAGAAAACTTCCCTTTCCGCCGAGACTGAGGCCGTCGCCCCCCGGTTTGCGGCCCTCTCAGCGGTCGCGCAGGCTTATCAACTCGCGCAACTGATCGGCCTGATGGGTGGAATCGGAACCGTGCAGCTCATTCGGTTCCTTGATGATCCGACCGAAGTGCTTTCTCTCGTGCTCGTGATTCTGTTCGTCGCACTGATCATCGCTTTCGGACCTCTCGCGGTGATACAGCTACGTCGAGCGCGCAAGTATGCCCTCGATCATGGCGAAGCGATCATTGAGCCTCGGGTGACCTAGTTCACAGAGCCGAGCTGTTCTTGAGCGACCGCGAGGACGAGGGCTCAGAGAACCTCACCGACTATCAGCGTGTTGCGGTGGAAGGCCGGCTGGCCGAGCTCGAGCGCCGGTTAGTGGACCGCGAGCAGGATGGTCTGCGCTGGCCGCATGGTCCGCCTCGGGCACTGCGAACCCAATCCGCAGAACTCGAACTCCAGGCAGCCGCGATACGGCAGCAGTTGGGGATGCCTCCAGCGCTCGGTAGGCCGCTCAGGGACGGCTGGATCGGCTGGATTGTGCTGTGTGTAGCTGCCATCGCCGTGGTGGGCGTGATCTTTTTCATCGCGCGCTAAGCGTTCACGACGCGTCCAGCTTCCGGGGCTGACTGATCTGTTCGGTCCAACTGGATGCCTCGCGGTGTCGTGCTCACCAACCGCGCGGCGTCGCGGATCACAACCTACTGTGTGCGTCACGTCGCCGCCTTGGTCTGCAGCTAGGACAGCCAGCCCGAAACTCACCAGCGCAGTCCCGTGGAAGCGCGGCATTCGGCTGGCTAGCGCTGATCGCCGGGTGCACGTATGACCCGCCCGATTAAATGCACGGTGATGGCCCCACAACTGCAACTGCGAAATCATGACGGGATTGAGTCGATTTGAGCACGTCCCTCTCGATCACGATGTTCGTCACCGAGCATCTCTCCGTCACATCGACCTCGACGCCGATCTGACCCGCTCAGCCGTGGTCAGGGCGTCGCCAGGATCGCTTCCATCTCGACGATCTCGGTGGTCTGCGCCTCGATGATCTCCTGCGCCAGAGCGACGGCCTCGCTGTCTCGGCCGTCGTCGACTTCGTCTTGAGCCATGTCGATCGCCCCGTCGTGGTGCTCGATCATCTGCTCGAGGAACAGACGTGCAGCGTCGGCACCACTGGCATCCTCGAGAGCCTGCATGTCGTCGGCGCTCATCATGCCGCTGCCGTGGTCCATCGCGCCGGAGTCCGCGGCATCAACACCCCACTCTTCGAGCCAGCCTTCCATCTTCTCGATCTCGGGCTGCTGGGCGGCCTTGATCTTCTCGGCCAGCGCACGCACGCGCTCGTCTACGCCGTCCTTGCCGAGGATCAGGTCTGACATCTCGACGGCCTGTACATGGTGTTCCCGCATCATGGTCGCGAACATGACATCCGCGTCATTGGCCTCGCCCTCGGCTGCCGGACCGGAGCTGCTGCCGTGGTCCATGCCCGGCATGTCGCCTCCGGAGCCGGTGGTGCCGGCGCAACCGGAGAGGGCGAGCAGGGCGGTGAGGGTGACGGCGGCGGCCGCCGTGGAACGGTTCTTCATGGGACGAGCATACCCCCGGGGGGTACCATCAGGAAGGAGGTGACGGATACTTCTCGACTAATCGGACGGCACCGGAGTGCTCGCGATGCCGTCGATGAGAACGTCGAGTGCCCATGTCATCCGGCTCACCGGCGTGCCGGCGACCAGGGCGTCGGCCAACCGCACGACGTTCGGCGCCTCCCCCGCGTCGGCGTTCCTGAACGCTCCCCGCAGAGCACCGAGCCCGTCGCTCTGCGCCACGCGGCTCTTCGTGCTCCGGCCGCCCGCCGGACTGTGCTCCGCCGCGCTGGCCGTCACGTGCAGCAGGAGCAGGTCGACGCCCCATGCTGCCCGATCCTGCTCGACGCCGCCCGCGAGGAGCAGCGACAGGATGCGCTCGTAGAGGCGCACGGCGTTCGGACCCGTCGGGCGCTGCAGCAGCGCTGATCGGGCGAGCCCGGGGTTCTCGAACAGCATCTCGGCGTAGCTCCGAAGAACCTGTCGGAGTGGCACTCGCCATCCACCGTCGACCGGGACGGTGAGCGAACCGAGCAGATGCTCGAGCACGGCCGAGTGCAGTCCGACGGTGCTGTCGACGTAGACGTAGAGGGATGCCTGGCCGGTGTCGAGCGCGTCAGCGACCCGACGCATCGTCGCCCGCTCGAGCCCCTCGGCACGCATGATCCTGATGGTCTCGGTGACGATCGACTCCATCGACAACGACGGCTTGGCCGTGCGCGCCCGCCGTTTGCCCCGCGTGTCGTTCACCGGCCCAGTGTATCGAGCGTCATTCACGCCTCCGCGGGCTGCCGACCGCTCCCCTGCGAGGCGGCGAGTCGGGTGCCGCGACGCCAGACCGATCGGATGTTCAGCGTGTCGCCGATCTCGACCGTCGGGTCTCCGTCGACGAGGAGCAGGTCAGCCCGAAGCCCGACGGCGATGCGTCCGCGATCGTCGAGGCCGAAGCGTCGGGCCGTGACCGAGGTGGCGGCAGCGAGGGCGGCGACCGGCGTCAACCCTGCGCGCACGAGGTAGCCGAGTTCCTGGTGCACACTGGCACCGTGCGCGAGGCCTCCCATGAACGGCAGCGCGACGGAGGCGTCGGTTCCCACCAGGATGTCGACGCCGGCGTCGTGCAACGCCTTCACCGTGGCGAGGACGTCTGCGAGGCTCCCCTGCGGGTAGTGCCCGAAGCTGGACCGCAAGGTGGTGTCCCACTCTTCGGGCAGACGCGAGGAGACCCGGGGGTCGTCGGCGAGCTCGACTCCGGTGATGCCGATCATCGATGCGTTGAGGACGACGCAGGCGGTGACGAACACTCCCGCATCGCGGATGGCCGACACGATCGCGTCGGTGTGCGGCTCATCCACGAACAGATGCGCGAGTCCGTCGACACCGGCGTCGAGCGCCATGCGCGTGGCATCCGCCGTGAGCGTGTGCGCGATGGTGAGCAGGCCCTGTTCGTGAGCGGCGGCGACCCCGGCGTCGAGCGTCGCCTGGTCGAGCATCGGGATGCCGGGGTGGCCCTCGACGGAACCGTCGTCGACCATAAACTTGATGTAGTCGGATCCGTCGGCCTTTAGCCGCGGGACGACCGCCCGCGCCTCCTCCGGCGTGGTGACGAAAGCCGCGACCGGACGCGGGCCTGCCGGAGCCGGAGCCCCGGCAGGCGGACCGGGCCGAAATCCCTCGGGGAAGAGCTCCTCCGGGTGCCCGCCGGGAGGCGTCAGTCCGAAGCCCGATGAGCGAACGTCGGCGACCGAGTCGTCGGCCCCGATCTCGGCCCGACGGAATCGGGTGTTCGCGCCCTGCATCTCCAGCTCCGTGGTCACACCAAACCGGAGCGCGAGACCCAGGCTCTTCCTGTCGGTGTGCGTATGCGCGTCGATGAGGCCGGGAAGGAGGGTGCGTCCGGAGCCGTCGACGATCTCGGCGCCGTCGGGCACCGGGTCACCGATGCCGACGATGAGACCGCTCTCGATGACGACGGTGGTGGCCTCGAGGACCTGCTCCCCGTCGAAGATCCGAACATCGGTGATGGCTGTGGTGGTCATGCAGAGCTCCCTGGAGTAGACGCGTCCCGGGTCGGTCTGTCGACGACGGATGACGCGCAAACGAACATGTTCGTTACGATATCACCCGTAACGAACATGTTCGTAATTTGCGCGGCGCTACTGCACGACGATGTTCGCGGTGTGGACTGGATTGGTGAATCCGAGCTCAGCCAGCGACATCGCATAGCCGGAGCTGCCCGGCATCCGAATGGAGTCGAACACCACGTTGCGGATGTTCGACGTCGGACTGAATCCGCTCAGGATCGGCGTGCTCGTTCCGTCGTCGCGGACGTTGATGTGGCTGACGGTGACGCCGTCGATCGGTCCGGCTCCGTCGTTGTAGGCATCGCCGATCTGGAACAGCGCCCAGGTGCGCCACACGTTATTGGTCTTCGTGACGCGTTCGATGTCGATGTTCCGGAACTCGATGTCGCCCGCGGTGCCGGCCCCCGACTGGTGGTTGATGCCGATGCCCACCGACGAGTCGTGGATGACACTGTTCGTGAACCTCACGTCGGTGTGATTCGACACCACGCCTTGACCGACCTTGAAGCCGAAGCATCCGGTCCACGAGATGAGGCGGTCGAAGGTGACGTTCTGCACGATCTCGGGATCGCCCGGCCAATTGATGGTGATGCCCACGTTCTTGGGCCAGCTCTTCGTGCTGTACGGGTCGTCATGACCGATTGCGATTCCGTGTTGCACGAGAACGTTCTGCGACTCGATGACGTCGATCCCGTCGTTCTCTCCCATGTCGAAGCGGTTGAAGATCTTCATATGCGTGAACTGCAGGTCGTTCGAGCGGGTGGGGATCACGGCCCAGCTCGCCGCTTCGCGGATCGTCAGGCCGTCGAGCCGGAAGTTGCTCGTCGCGATCGGCGCGAGGATGTTCATGCCGAATCCGGCCGCGAACGCTGCCTTCCCGTTGCCGTCGAGCGTTCCGCGACCACGCATCGTGATATTCTCCGAGCCGAATTCCGTCTGGATCCACCACGTCAGATCCCTGTTCTGCGAGGACTTGTGTGCGTCGACCGTGTACAGGCTCTTGTCCGGCCGCATCCGCCACACCGACCCCGGCGCGAAATACACGTCGATGTTGCTGCGGAGCTCGATGTTCCCCAACGAATACACGCCCGCAGGTACGTACACGATGCCGCGAGTCCCGGCTGCGGTGCCGTACGCGCTGGCCGCATTGATGGCCGCCTGCACGCCGGGTGTCGACAGCGTGCCTCCTGACGCGTCGGCGGGATAGGCGGCGGAGCCGACGCGGAAGATCCCCGCACCGCTCGTCGCCGGCACGTTCGTCTCGGCGGCTTCGGCCGAGATGATCAGCCTGCGACCCGTGTCCAGCTTCACGATCAGATACTTGGGCGTGGAGATCGTGAAGGTCGACCGCGGCCCGCTGTGCGTGGCGACATGATTGTCCTTGATGGGCGTGATGTACGTCTTCGTCACCGCGCTACCGTCGAGCTTGGTCACGGTGATCTCGGCCGTGCCGGAGCCCATCGCGAACTCCGCGTAGTCGTAGGGCTCCTGCGTGCTCGCGTATCCGTTCACCGGGACGGCGACGCCGTTCACGGTCAGCGAGTACGAGGTCGAGACGGAGTGCGCCGCAGTGACGGGCACCGGTTGGATCGTCGCGGGCGCCGCATACGCGGGCGGCCCGCCGGCGACCACGAATCCCAGGGCCAAGGCGAGGGCGGCCAACACTCCGACGCCTCTGCGCCCCTTCATTGAATGATGCATCTCTGACTCCTTTGTTCGATGATGCGGATGGGTGGATTCGGGTGCCCGCTGGGCAGGTCAGTCCCCCGCGCGAGCGACGAGCTCGTTCAGCCACGCGGTCTGGCGGAGGGTCTGCGTCCACCCGCCTCCCTCGTGCCCGTTGAAGGGATACACGGCGATGTCCTTCTGCGCCGAGGCGTGGTGGTTGTACGCGGCGAACACGGTCGAGGGCGGGCAGGTCGGGTCCATGAGCCCGACCGAGTAGAGCGCCGGGGCGTGCGCGCGCCGGGCGAAGTGCACCCCGTCGAAGGCGGACAGCACCGCGAAGACGTTCTCGACCGACCCGCGGTGCACCGAGAGGTAGCGGGTGATCTCGAGGTAGGGGTCGCGGCCGCCGATGTCGACCGCGCGGCGGAAGTGGCACAGGAACGGCACGTCGATCATCGCCGCGAACAGGTCGGGCACCAGGCCGGCGACCGCGAGGGCGATGCCTCCGCCCTGGCTTCCGCCACGCACCGCGACGCGGCGCGGATCGACTCCGGGCAGCGCCCTCGCCGCCGCGACCGCGCGCACAGCGTCGGTGAAGACGCGCCGGTAGTAGTAGTCGTCGCGGTTCTCGATCCCGCGAGTCGTGAACCCCGAGGTCGCCGGTCCCGAGCCGTGCGGGTCGGCGGTCGCGCCCCCGTCGCCCTGGTTCGCTCCCTGGCCTCGGGTGTCGACGAGCAGGTGCGCGTATCCCGCCGACGCCCAGTGCTGGTGCTGTCCCGGGAGACCTCGCCCTCCCCCGTACCCGATGAACTCCACCACGGTCGGCAGGGGTGCCTCGGCGTCGGCGGGGCGGGTGAGCCAGGCGCGGATCGGATCGCCCCCGAACCCGGCATAGGTGATGTCGTGAATCGTCACCAGCCGGTAGACGGACTCGACGGGCTCGACCACGAGCGCGAGGTCGAACTCCGCCGCCTCATCGAGCGTGCGCGCCCAGAAGTCGTCGAAGTCGTCGGGTTCGTCGACGGTCGGGCGAAGGTTCTCGAGCTCGGGCAGTGCGAGATCGGTGCGGGGCATGGCGGCTTCTCTCGATGGCGGGCGGGAGCAGTGGCGGGCGGTGCGATGGCGGTGATCGGGTCAGAACGGTTCGCCGAGCTCACGCCCGGGCGCGAGGAACCCGCCGGCGAGCAGGTCGTCCCAGGAGTGGACGGTCGGGTCGACCTGATCTGCGAACTGCTCGGCATCGTCGGCCGCGAAGAAACCGAACCGGTGCGCTGCCCGATCATCCAGCACTCCACGGGTGTTCGACGACACCCCCCAGGCGATGAGGTGGCCCGGCGTCGCGTCGAGCAGGAAGGCTTCGACGGCTCGGGCCAGATCGTCCGGCGAGAGCCAGAGCGACAGACCCCGCGCGCTGTGCGGGGCATCGGCGATGTTGGCGATGCGCAGCGAGAGGACATGCAGGCCGAACCGGTCGGCGTACAGGCTGCCGAGCGCCTCCATGGCCACCTTGCCCACCCCGTAGTAGCTGTCGGGGCGCGGCAGTGGATTCTCGGTCTGCGAGACGGCATCGGTGCGCGCGAAACCGACCGCATGGATCGAGCTGCCCAGGATGACGTGCGAAACGCCTGCCCGTCGGGCCGCCTCGAGGACGTTGCGGCTGCCGTGGATGTTGACGTCGAGGATCTCCTCCCAGGAGCGTTCGCGCGCGTGACCGCCGAAGTGGATCACGAGGGACGCGCCCGCGAACGCCTCGGTCAGAGCATCGAGGTCGCGCAGATCGACGCGTGCGCTCGACTCGCCCCTCGCCTGCTCGGCTTCGGGTTGCACGTCGCGCACGTCGATCAGGTGAAGAGTGCGATCGGGTCGCGCCAGTCGGGGGCGAAGCATCGACGCCAGCGTGCCGGCACCGCCGGTGATGACGATGCGCTGCGGTGTTCCGTTCATGTCCGCTCCTCGGTGGCCGCCGTGATCGCTGCGAGCGCCGTGGTCACGGACGCCGCCCTCTGCGCGGACAGGAGTCCGCCGTGATAGATGACCAGCTCGTCCACGCCCCGGTCGATGTACTCGCGCCAGCGGACGCGAAGATGCTCGGACGTGCAGTCGGGCGGCGCCGACAGGTATGCCGCGATCGCCCCGGAACCCTGGGCGCGGAGCGCGGCGATCGCTGCCGCATCGAGGGAGTCGATCGTGTTCTCCGAGAGGACGACCGCATCGACCGCGGCCACCCCGTCACCGAGGAAGGCGAACGAGCTCGTCGACCATTCATCGAGACCCGCGTGTGCCGACACCCGCGAGGCTCCGGCTGACCGCGCGGCGCCGACGACCTCGTCGAGCAGGAGCGCGACCGCGGCCCGGCGCGTGCGCAGGATCGGGGCGGCGTACTCGCCGATCGCTTCCTCGACGGTCAGCGCTCGGGAGCCGACGCCGGCGCGCACCGTCGCAGCCGCCGCATGCGCGTCGACGCCGGCGGCGGCCAGGTCCGAGGTGCACACCGCGCAGAAGCAGATCGACAGGAGCGCGGAATCGATCGGGGTCCAGTCGGCGAGGCTGGTCTTGTCGTGCGCGCCCGCATGCTCGATCCCGAGTGGGCCCATCGCCTCGAGCATGATGTGCTCCACGCCGACCGAGACCACCTCCTCGACCAGCGTCACGCAGTACTCCCGCACCTCGGCCGACGCCGGGCACAGCGCGTGCGCGAGGGTGTCGCCGAAGGCGTTGCGCACGCGGAGGTCGGCCGTGGCCGCCGACGTCGGCGCATCGTCATGCGTGAGGACCACCCACGCGTCCGTGGCGAGGCCCACCCGCTCGAGGGCCGCGCGGGCATGCCCGAACGAGTCCGTGTCTGCGCCCATCCAGTCCGCTGCCGACACCGGTCGAAGCCGCCGTCCGCTCCACGCGGATTCGCGTACCGGAATGTAGAGCGCCGACCGCGGGGCCTCGACCACCCGGCGCGTGGCATGCCGAGGCGTGCCGGCGCGCACCGCATGGTACGCCGCTGCGAGCATCACCCGATCGGCGCCCAGCGCCGCGAACCGGTCTGCGGCGGAATCATCGCCGAGCAGATCCCAGGGGTACGCACACACGCTCGAGCGGACCATGCCGTCACCCCACCTCAGGGGCGCGGAGCACGCCGTCGATCCGTCGCGGAATGGACGACGGGCCATCCCGCAGCTCTTCCGGCAGAACGCTCTCGGGCGCCGACTGATACGCGATCGGGCGCAGGAAGCGGCGGATCGACGTGGCCCCCACCGACGTGAACTGCGAGGTCGTGGCGGGGTACGGCCCGCCGTGGTGCTGCGCCCAGGTGACAGCGACCCCGGTCGGCCAACCGGCGAACAGCAGCCGTCCGGCGACGCGTTCGAGCGCCGCCACCAGGTCACCGACGGGCTCCCGGTCGCCGGCGTGCAGGGTCGCGGTGAGCCCTCCGGGAAGAGCGGCGAGCGCCCGATGCAGCTCGGCCGTCGATCGGTATTCCACCAGCAGCGTCGAGGGCCCGAAGTGCTCCGCGAGGAGTTCGGGCTGGTGGGTCAGCAGTGTCTCCACGTCGGTGGCGAGCAGCACGGGCGCGCTCTCGTCGCCGAGGGAGTCTGGTGCCGAGTCCGGTGCCGGGGCCAGAGTCCGCACGCCCGTCACCGCCGCCGCGGCGCCCACCTGCGTGGCGTGCTGCTCCTGCATCGTCGATGTCAGCATCCGGTGCACGCGCGCTCCCCCGAGCGCCTCTGCGACCTGTTCACCGAACCCGGCGCCGGCGGGCACGAAGACGAGCCCGGGCTTCGTGCAGAACTGACCGGCGCCCGCAGTGAACGACGTCACCAGACCGAGCGCGAGGTCCGTGCCACGATCGCGCAGCCCGTCGGCAGTGATCACCACCGGGTTCACGCTGCTCAGCTCTCCGAAGAACGGAATCGGCACCTCCCGCGCGGCGGCCAGGTCGAACAGGGCACGGCCTCCGGTCTCGGAGCCGGTGAAGGCGGCAGCGGTGATTGACGGATGCCGGATCAGATCGACGCCGCTGTCGAATCCCTCGACCATCCCGAGCGTTCCCTCGGGAGCACCGGCGTGCCGAAGCGCATCTGTGCCGATCTCGACGACGCGTCGGGAGAGCCTCGGATGCGCCGGATGAGCCTTGACGACGACCGGTGCTCCGGCTGCCAACGCAGCCGCCGTGTCGCCGCCGAGGACCGAGAACGCGAAGGGGAAGTTCGAGGCGGAGTACACCGCGACCGGGCCGAGCGGGATCAGCAGGCGTCGCAGGTCGGGGCGCGGCGGCGTCTGATCCGCGTCGGCATGGTCGATCGTGGCCTCGAGATACGAGCCCTCGAGCAGCACCTCGGCGAACAGACGCAGCTGCCCGGTGGTCCGGGCGACCTCGCCGCGCAGCCGTGTCTCGCCCAGAAACGTCTCGGCGTCGGCGAGGGCCGCGAGCTCGTCCGCCGACGCGTCGACGGCATCCGCCACGGCGATCAGCCAGCGGGCGCGGTCGGCACGCGGCGCCGAGGCGATGGCGGGCGCGGCTGCGGCGGCGAGCGCCACCGTCTCGTTGACGCTCATTGCGCGGCCGCCAGGCGTTCGCCGACCGCAAGGATGCGTTCGAGCTCGGCGAGCTGCCGCGCGTCGGGGTCGACCAGCGGCGCCCGCACCGAGCCGACGTCGTGTCCCTGCACCCGCAGGCCCGCCTTCACCAGAGACACCCCGAACCCGGGGACCTCGTCGCGCAGCGCGACCAGCGGCAGGTAGAACCGGTCGAGGATGTCGAGTCGGCGCGCTTCGTCGCCCCCGCGATACGCGTCGTAGAAGGCGATCGCCACCGCGGGGGCCATCGCGAACGCTGCCGAGGAGTACAGCGGCACGCCCAGTCCGCGGTATCCCGCCTGGGTGAGCTCGGCGGTCAACAGGCCGTTGAAGAACTGCAGGTCCGAGCGGCCTTCGGCGGTGACCGCTCGCACGATCTCCTGCGTGCGGCCGATGTCGCCGACGCCGTCCTTGAAGCCCACGACGAGGGGATTCGCCGCGAGGGCCCGCACCGCCGCGAGGGAGAACTGCGCGGTGCTGCGGTGGTAGACGATGGCCGGCAGACCGCTGGCCGCGATGATCTCCTCCACGTAGGCGACGAGCCCGCGATCGGGCCCGGTGACCAGGTACGGCGGCATGATCAGCAGACCGTCCGCCCCCGCGTCGGCCGCGGCCCGTGCGCACTCGATCGCGTGCCCGAGCGGTCCGCCGGCGCCGGCGACGACGGGCACCTGTCCGGCGACCGTGGCCACGGTGGTGGCGACCACCAGGGCGACCTCCCGGGCGCTGAGGCTGTGGAACTCCCCGGTGCCGCAGGCCGCGAAGACCGCACCGGGCGAGTACGGAAGCCGACTGCGCAGGTGGGCGTCGAGCTGCTCCTCGCTGACCGAGCCGTCGGCGGCGAACGGAGTCACCGGAAAGTAGAGGAGCCCGTCGAGGGCGGTCAGGGTCGAGGTCATCGTCATTCCTTCTCCAGAGAGGGTCACAGCAGCACGAACCGCGGCATCTGCGGGTCGAAGGTCGGGTCGACCGTCTGCATGTATCCGGTGTCGTCACGGGTGGTGCGACGCGATCGGATGTAGCGCTCGTGCGCCTGGGCGAGGCGCGCGGGGTCGAGGCGCACCCCGAGCCCGGGAGCATCCGGCACCGCCACCGCACCGTCGCGGATGGTGAGAGAGCCGCGTTCGATCACGTCGTCGTCCATGTTCCAGGGGTAGTGGGTGTCGCTGTCGTACGCCAGATTCGGGGTCGATGCGGCGAGATGCGTCATCGCGGCGAGAGAGATGCCCAGATGCGAGTTCGAGTGCATCGACACCCCGAGATCGAACGCCGCACAGATCGCAGCGAGTTCGCGCGAGTGGCGCAGGCCGCCCCACGCGTGGTGGTCGGCGAGCACGATCTTCACCGCGTCGCTGTCGACCGCCGGCGCGATGGTCTCGAACGACACGACGCACATGTTCGTGGCGAGCGGCACACGGGTCTGCTCGGCCACGCGGGCCATCGCCGGCGTTCCCAGCACGGGGTCTTCGAGGTACTCGATCACCCCGTCGAGGCGACGAGCGGCTTCCACCGCCACGTCCACCGACCACGCGCCGTTGGGGTCGAGGCGAAGGGCGTGCCCGGGAAAGGCGTCGGCCAGCGCACCGATGGTCTCGATCTCGACCTCGGGAGGCAGCACGCCCCCCTTCAGCTTCAACGACGAGAAGCCGAACTCATCGACGAGCCGATGCGCCTGGCGCACGATGCCCGCGGCATCCATCGCCTCGCCCCACCGATCCGGTTCCTCGCCCGGGTGCGCGGCCCACTTGTAGAACAGGTAGCCGCTGTACGGGACGGAGTCGCGCACGCGTCCGCCGAGCAGCTCGCTCACCGACACCCCCGCGAGCTTGCCCTGCGCATCGAGGCAGGCCACCTCGATGATCGAGAACGCCTTCGTCGCTGCGCCGGATGCCGGGGCAGCGAGCCGTTCCGCCCCGGGCGCGAGGCCGTGCACCAGAGACTCGATGAGAGTGGTGGCGTGCACGTCGACCCCGCGGATGGCAGCGGCTGCGGCGATCAGCCGGTCGAGAGTGTGCCGCTCCCCCGTGCCTTCGCCGATGCCCACCGTCCCGTCTTCGAGGTGCAGCTCGACGATGGTGCGGAGGGCGAGCGGCTCATGCACCCCCCACGCGTTGAGCAGCGGCGGGTCACGGAAGGCGATGGGCGTGATGACCAGTCGGTCGATCTTCATGGTGCAGTCGTTTCTGGAGGAGTCGTGGACGGGCGGGGCCGAACGGAGATCAGTACCCCGTGATGTCGGGCCAGTGCAGCTGCACACCCTGTCTCGTGAGCGCCCGCTGGAAGTCAGCGGTCAGAGCCGTCGACGCCTCGACCGCGTGCGGCTCGGTGTCGTTGTGCAGGCAGAACGCCGCAAGGGCACCGGCCGATTCACCGATGTTCCACTCGACCGGATGCAGGCGGTACGCCCCGTTCGTGATGTGCGTGGTGCCGATGTTCTTGCCGGCGGGAAGCAGGTTGCGCGTGCGTCGCGGGATCAGAGCGCCCAGTGGGATCTCGAATGGCGCGCTGGCCACGTCGAGGTAGTTGTCGCCGCCGGTGGTCGGGTGCAGGTCGATGCGGTACATGCCGACGCCGACGCTGTCCTCCCAGGTGGCCGGGCGACCGTGGCCGCGCACCGCGATCGACAGGTCCTGCTCGCGGACGGTGCGCTTCGCCCGGATGCGGCGGGATTCCCGGATGTACGGCGCCTGCGCGAGACCGTCCTCCGTGCCGGTGACGTCGCCCCGCAGGCGCAGCCCCGGCCATCCGGTGCCGCCGTCCGGTCGCGGGGCCTCGGTCTGCAGCCAGTAGAACATCGCCAGGGACTGTCGCCGTGACGCCTCGAGGTGCCGCGCGGCGTCGGGGTTGTCGGGCAGCGTTCCGCCCAGGTAGTCGATCATGGGCCAGTTCACGAGCACGAGGTCGCTCTCGTAGGCGCCGGGGCGGAAGAGCCTGCGCGCGGCGATGCGCCGGAACTTCCACAGCTCCCGGTCGCCGCCGCTCGCCTTCTGGTCGGCGGTCTCGGCGAGCGGGTCGTCGTCCATGGTGGGCGTGAAGGTGCGGGTGAAGGTCTCGAGCGTGCGCGGGTCGGGACCGGTGAGCGAGATCATCGGTGCTCCCCAGAAGTCCGGCTGCACCGCACGCCAGCTGTCGTAGTCCTGCGGCCGGTCGATCGTGTGGTCGCCGTCGACGTGGTCCACGACGAAGCACCAGCTGAAGGCCTGCTGGTTGTCGGGCTGCGCCACCGCGGGCGCGCTGGGCTCGTCGGTGTCGCTCTGGGCTTCGAACCCGGTCACGTACTCCGTTCCGGTGAGAGGAAGGAGGTCGCCGAGCTCGGTCGCGTCGATGACGTACGTCGCCGCGATCTCGTACTCGTCGCCGGTCACCTGCGAGCGGACGGTGACCGACGAGACCCGATCGCCGTCGACCGTCGCCGACACCGCGACGGTCCGTTCGAGCACGGTGAGCCGACCCGAGCTGCGGAACGGCGCGAGCATGGCATCGAGCACGGCGACGGCGACCCGCGGCTCATGGCAGATCCCGCTCACGAGTCCCGCGCCGGGGTTGAGGTACCGCGTGGCGCGCGCTTCTTCGGTGAGCGGGTACCAGCGCCGGTAGTACTCGCGGATGCCGTCGCGAAGCGCCCGGTACGTGGCCGTCGCTCCGGTCTGCTCGATCCACGTGTGCTCGTCCATGGGTACGCCCTGGCTGGTCAGCTGACCGCCCAGCCACGGGTACTCCTCGGTGAGGACGACCGAGGCGCCGTTCTTCAGCGCCGAGAGCGCGGCGGAGACGCCGCCGAGTCCACCTCCGACCACGAGGACGTCCGGCTGCTGGTTGATGTGGGGGATCGGCATGACGCTACTTTCCAGTCGACGCGGCGGGGCCGCGGTGAACGTTCTGACGGGCGGGAGGAGTGGGCAGCACGGCGCGACGCGCGGGTGTCATCCCTTCACGCTTCCGTCGGCGAGCCCCGAGATGAACCCGCGCTGGTTGAGGATGAACACGATGAGCACCGGGACGGTGATGAGCACCGCACCGGCCATCAGCGGGCCGTACTGCACGTTGCCGCTCGACAGGAACTGCGCGAGGGCGAGCTGCACCGTCTGGCTGCTCCGCGACGTTGTGATGACCAGGGGCCACAGGAAGTCGTCCCACACGCCCACGAACGAGAAGATCGCGACGACGGCGATGAGCGGCTTCGCGAGCGGAAGGTAGATCCTGCGGAAGATCAGCCACTCGCCGGCCCCGTCGATGCGCGCGGCCTCGGCGAGATCGGGCGCCGATCCCGAGAAGTACTGGCGGGCGAGGAAGATGTTCATCGCCCCGATCAGGCTCGGCAGCGCGAGGCCGGCGATCGAGTCGAGCAGACCGGTGCCGCCCTGCCCGAGGAGGTCGTTGCCTCCGGCGAGCGGGAAGCTCTTCGTCATCAGGAACAGCGGGATCAGCGTGACCGACGCCGGGATCGCTGTGGTGGCGAGGATCGTGTAGAACACCGCCGTGCTCCCGCGGAACGGCAGCATGGCGAAGGCGTAGCCGGCGAGCACCGCGAACAGGCAGTTCCCGATGACGACGATGGCCGCGACCGCCCCGGAGTTCACCAGCGCCCGCAGCATGTTCGCCTCGGTGAGAGCGGTCGTGAAGTTGTCGAGTGTGGGCTCGGCGGGGATCAGGCTGACGCTGCCGAACGCCTGATCGGCGGGAGTGAACGCCAGGCTCACCATCCACAGGAAGGGAGCGAGGACCAGCAGCGCCGCGCCGAAGACGAGGACGAGCTTGCCGAACCCCGAGACGCGGCGGCGCGTGCGGTGGGTCATGACGGGGGTCATCGGGTGCTCTGCTTCCCGGTCAGGCCGCGGACGGCCAGGATGGAGAATCCGGCGATGAAGGCGAAGAGCACGAACGCCATCGCCGACGCGGCACCGAACTGGTTGTACTGGAACGCCTGCGTGTAGATGAGGTAGTTCGCCGTGGTCGTCGAGCCGAGGGGGCCGCCCTGGGTGAGGACGAAGATCTCGGCGAAGCTCTGCGCCAGGGCGATGATGTCCATCGCGACGACGAAGACCAGTACCGGTCGCAGCCCCGGGAGGGTCACGTAGCGGAACTGATGCCACTTGCCGGCGCCGTCCATCTCGGCGGCCTCGTAGAGTTCGCGCGGGATCGACTGCAGACCGGCCAGCAGCAGCACCATGTTGCTGCCCAGGGCCTTCCAGATGCGCATGACGGATGCCGCGACGAGGGCCGTGTCCTCATCGAGCAGCCACGCCTGGCCGGGGACTCCGAAGAAGCCGAGGATCTCGTTGAAGAGACCGTTCTGCGAGTACATCCACAGCCAGACCATGCTGACGGCCGTCAGCGAGACGATGTGCGGAATGTAGAGCGCGGAGCGGGCGATGCCGACGCCCTTGAACGGGCGGTTGACGATCAGCGCGAGCAGCAGCGCGATGATGACGGTGGCGGGGAGCACCATCAGCACGTACTTGCCGGTGACGAGGAGCGAGTTGCCGAACTCGGGGTTCGTGAGCAGCGCCTCGTAGTTCTTGGTGCCGATGAACTCGGGGCCGCCGCGGGCGAGGGGGCTGTACTTGGTGAAGCTCAGCACCAGCCCGTACAGCACCGGGAACAGATGGAACACGACGATGTAGATCGCGGCGGGGGCCACGAAGGCGAGTCCGACCCAGTTCAGGCGGCTCCAGCGCCTGGGATGCGACCTGGCGGGCCGCAGCTTCTTCACGCCGCGTCGCCGTTGCGTCGTCAGCACCTTGGTGGCGGACTCCGCGGCAGCCTGCGGCGGAATGACGGGTGTCGTGCTCATGATGATCTCCTCCGTCGCCGAGGGATCCGGGGCGCTCGCCCCAGACCCCTCGGGGGACTACTGGTTCTGGGCGAGGATCGCGTCGACGGCCGCGGCCATCTGCGTCAGCGTCTCCTGGGGATCCAGCGTCTCGTTCAGCGCCTGCTCGAGATACTTGTCGATCGTGTCGCGGATCTGCACCCATCCCTGCACGTTGGGGTTGGCCCGCAGCTGGGGGCTGGCCTCGAGCCACGCCTGGATGATCGGGCTCGACTTCACGTACTCCGACTCGATCGCGGTCTCGCGCATCGGGACGGTGCCGATCCCCTCGGTGTACGCCGTGGCGGTCTCCGACGAGATCATGTACTCGATGAACGTCCACGCGAGTTCTTTCTGCTCGCTGTCGGCGTTGATCATGAGGCCGGCTCCCGCGCCGCCCGTGGCGAATCCCTCGTCGGCGTCCTCGAACTTCGGGGGCTGAATCACCCCGAGGTTCAGGTCGGGGAAGGTCTTCTGCAGCTGGCTCGCGGCCTGGGCGGAGAGGGCGGTGATCGATGCCTCGCCGGTCGCCAGCGGCTGCTGGGCCGTGGGCGTGTCGATGTAGTTGGCGCCGAGGCCCGACGACACCGCGTCCGGGCCGCGGTAGGTGTCGACGAAGAACTCGAGCGCCTGCAGACCCTCGGGCGAATCGAACGCGGCCTTCGAGCTGTCCTTCGAGAGCAGCGATCCGCCCGCAGAAGCCAGCAGTGTCGAGAACGCCTGCTGCCTGCCGACGGGCTGGCTCGGCAGCAGGAGTCCCGAGTGCGTCACCGCTCCACTGGCATCGCGCGTGGTGAGCTGCTCGGCAGCATCCAGCACGCCCTCCCAGGTCGTCGGCGGCTCCTCGGGGTCGAGGCCGGCGGCGGCGAAGTCGTCCTTGTTGTAGACGAGGAGGACGCCCTGAAGGGACAGCGGCATGAGGTACTGCGTGCCGTCGACCTTGCCGCCGTCGAGCGCGCTCGCCATGTCGTCGCGGTCGTCGGCCGACATGCTGTCGACATAGTCGTCGAGCGGCTCGATGCGCTGGTTCACCACGAAGTCCGCCACCGCGGCCGGACCGTGCCCGAACACGTCGGGGGCCGTGCCTCCGGCGAAGGCGGCGTTCAGCTTCGTCGACAGGTCGCTGTAGTCGAGGAAGGTCACGTTCACCTTGGCGCCGGTCCTCTCTTCGAATGCCGGAACGATGGTCTTGGTCACGAGTTCGATCTCGACCGGGTTGTTGCCCGGGAACCACACCGTGAGCTCCTTGTCCTCCGGCGCCGGCTGCTCTGCCGACGTCGACGAGCATCCGGTGAGGGCCAGGGCCGCGACGGCGCTCAGAGCCGCCAGGGTCTTCACTGCTCGGGGTAGCGTGCCTCTGCGCGGCGATCGGGGGTATGCGACGTCCATGTCGGCTCCTAATTCGTATTAGCTAATGAGAATGGAAAGGGATCTGAGCGGGTGACCCAGGTTCAGGGTCGGATGGCAGCGATGGTGGTGTCGAGCGCCGGCCCGCAGGGAAGCGTCTCCGTGTGGTCCGGAGTGACGCGTCCTTCGAGCAGATCGTTCAGCACCTGGAGCGATCGGCGTCCCAGCTCATGGCGAGGGACGGTGATGTGGCTCCACGGGACGAAGCTTCCGGGGTTGGAGCTCACGTCCAGACTGACCAGGGAGAGCTGCGCGGGCACGATGACCCCGGCAGCGGCGGCGACCGAGAAGATCGCCTGGGCATGCGCCGTCGTCTCGGCGAGGATCGCGGTGACTCCCGCGTCGACGACCGAGTTCAGCCATGCCACGTCGATCCGCACGGGGTCCAGGAGGGCGGGCGGCGACGGACGGAAGCCGTTCGCCTCGGCCCCGGCCACGTATCCGTCGAGTCGGTCCTGGCGGGCGGTCAGGCGTTCGGTGTGCCCGACGTAGAGCGTGCGCCGATGACCCGACGAGGCGAGCTGCGTGACCGTCTTCGCGACCGCGGTGCGGTAGTCGGCGGCGACCGATGCGACGGGCGCGGCGGAGTGCGCCGGGCGTCCGATCGAGACGATCGGGAACCCCTCCTCCGACAGGCGGCGCAGATCCTGGTCGTCCTTGCGCGCACCCAGGATCACGGCCCCGTCGGTGAGCCGCATGCGGTTGTGACCGTCGTGGTACACCGAGCGGGCGCCCGTGGACTTCTGCGCCGAGGTGAACAGCACCAGGTCGACGCCGAGGTCGGATGCCTCCTCTTCGAGCCCGATCAGGAACGGGTGGTAGTAGTGATCGGGGCTGACGGGGAAGATGCGCTCGTAGGTGTGGACTCCGATGAGGCCGGTGCGGCCGCCGCGCAACGACTGTGCCGCGACGTTCGGGGAATAGCCGAGTTCGATCGCGGCCTCTTCGACGCGACGGCGGGTCTCGTCGGAGATCCCGTTCTTCACCGAGCTGTTGGTGAGCACGAACGAGACGGTCGCCTGAGACACCCCGGTGGCCAGCGCGATGTCGCGCTGGCTGGGCTTGGTGCTCTTGGCCTTCATGCTCTTCTGTCCGCTCCGGGCGTCGGTGCCGCGTGGGTAATTCGTATTAGCAAGATATGCCGAATGAGCCTCGGCTGTCAACGGTGGATCGGGAAAGATGCATTTTTTGCGCCGTCTGCGTTCGTCGTCAGCGGATGCCGAGCTCCTCGGCGATCACCAGAGCGGCGCCGCCGAGCAGCACGATGTCATCGCCCCGCACCGCGACGCGGATCTCGAGATCGTCGGTGACGATCGCCAGAGAGTGGTGTTCGATCGCCGCCCTGGTCTCCTCGAGGAACACGCCTTCGACGATGTCGAGCGGTCCGGACAGGACGACCTGCTCGACTCCGAGCGCGGCGACGATGGGAGCGAGCACCTGTCCGAGCGCTCGGCCCGCCTGCGACAGGACATTGTGGGGCGAGGCATCCGCTTCCGCGAGCCGCCGCCGGATGTAGGGCACGGCGGCGACGACCTCGAGGCATCCCCGGCGACCGCACCGGCAGACCGCACCACCCTCGTCGACGAGCACGTGCCCGATCTCGCCAGCGGTGAAACGCGCACCGGTGACGAGCGCTCCCTCCACGATGATGCCGCTGCCGATTCCCTGCCCGATGCGCACGAGGGCGAGGTTGCCGACGCCGGGCTGGCCGTAGGTGCGCGCGGCCAGCGCCGCAGCATTGGCGTCGTTGGCCACATGAACCGGCACCGGAACGACAGCAGAGAGAGCTGCGGCGACGTCGAGATCGTGCCACTCGAAGGCCACAGCCTCGCGCACGACCCCGGCCGTGTCGACGACACCGGGCGAGCCGACGCCCAGGCCGAGAACGCGCACGGTCGAGCGTTTGACCAGCGCCGACGCCAGGGCGCAGACCTTATCGAGCAGTGCCGCACCGAGAGCGCCGCCGGTGGGAACGCTCAGCGAGTGCACGACCTCGCCGTCGAGGTTCATGATCGCGCCGCTCAGCTCGGCGTATGCCGACAGGTCGAGCGTGACCACGTGGTACGAGTCGGGGTTGAGAGCGATGAGGGTGCTCGGCTTTCCCACTCTGCCCTCCGGGCTCGGCCCGGTCTCGCGCACGAGGCCCTCGGCGGAGAAATCGTCGACGATGCGCGACACGCTCACCCGTGAGAGGCCCGTCGCCCTCGCCAGATCAGCCCGACTCATCGCCTCGTTGCGGAAGAGAGTCCGCAGGATCAGCGAGCGGTTGGCTCGACGGGTGTGCTCGGGGAGCGCCTTCTCGGTATCGCGCGACGCGCCGGTCGCATCGATCTTCTTCGGGTTCGCTTTCGTCGCTGCGGCCGTCGGCGCTCTGCCGTCGCTCACGAGATGCCCAGCTCGGCGGACAACACGGCGACGAGAGGGCCCTGCAGGGCGAGCAGGCCGCCGTCGGATCCGATGTCGACGCTGATGACGCTGGTGGTGGCGGGGAGGGTGCGCTCGGTGAGGGTCGCGCGTGTTCGCGCGGCGAACTCGTCGTCGAGAATGTCGTCGGGCCCGACGAGCACCACGCGGGTCGCGCCGAGCACGGAGATGATCGGGGCGAGAGCGGCGGCGAGCGCGTCTGCGGCATCCGCCATGACGACGTCGCGCTCCTCGCCGCGCTCGAGCCGTTCCCGGATCTGCGGAACAGCGACGATCGAGTCGAGGCAGCCGGACCGCCCGCACAGGCAGGCGGTCTCGCGCCGCGGGTCCACCACGACGTGGCCGATCTCGCCGGCGGTGAAGTCCATGCCGTCGACCAGCGTCTCGCCGACGATGAGTCCGGCTCCCGCGCCGCGCTGAATGGTGACGATGAGGATGCCGCGGCCGTCGTTCCCGCGGAAGGTGTGCACCGCCAGGGCCATGCCGTTCGCGTCGTTGACGACGTGCACGGGAAGGCCGAACCGTTCGGCGAGCGCGCCGCGCAGGTCGGCGTCGAACCATCCGAGGTGAGGCGCGAAGCGCACGACTCCGGCTCGATCGACGATCCCCGGACTCCCCACACCGATGCCGAGCACGGGGGCGGTCGCCTTCGCCAGCATCTCCTCCGCCAGGGAGACGGCGCGGGCGATCGCCGCATCACCCCGTTCAGTGAGCACGCCGACCTGGCGCTGGTGAGAGATCTCACCCCGCAGATTCATCACGGCCCCGCGGAACGACAGCGCATCGGACAGGTCGAGGCTGATGATCGATCGCGAGTCGTCATCGATGGCCACCAGCGTGGCCGGCTTGCCGACGCGCACGTCTGCCGAGTGACCCACCTCGACGACGATGCCCTGGTCGATGAGCTCGCCGACGATCGCCGAGACGGTGACCTTGTTCAGGCCGGATCCCCGTGCGATGTCGGCCCTGCTGCGCGGCCCCTCGTGGAAGAGCGTCTGCAGCAGCATCGCCCGATTGCGCAGCCGGTTGTGCTCGGGAAGCGCTTTGGTCGTGATGCGGAGGTCGGCCACAGCCCATTGTCTCTCGGCAGAGCCCTGCGTCCATACGGAATCCTGCTCGTGCTCCCCCGCTCGCATCCGGGACGCTCAGCCCTTGACGGCACCGGCGGACATGCCGGTGACGAGGTTGCGCTGGATGATCATGAAGAACACCACCACCGGAAGGGAGAACAGGGTGGCCGCGGCCACTGCCCGCCGTAGTCCGTGCCCATCTCGCCGCCGACCGAGACGGTGAACGAGTTGAGCCACACCGGGAGGGTGTAGTTCGCCTGGTCCTTCATGAAGGTGAACGCGACGATGTAGTCGTTCCAGGCGGCGATGAAGGCGAACACGCTGCTGGAGATGATCCCCGGCATCACGAGCGGGAAGAGCACGCGGGTGAGAACCTGCCAGGTCGACGCGCCGTCGATGCGGGCGGCCTCGTCGATCTCGATCGGGATGGCCAGGAAGAACCCGCGCATCACCCAGATCGAGAACGGCAGCACGCTGGCGACGTACGCGAAGATCAGACCCCAGTAGGTGCCCAGCAGTCCCATCGAGTTGAAGATGAGGAACTGCGGGATCAGCAGCGCCGTCCCCGGCAGCATCTGGACGATGAGGATGAGGACGAGGATCGGCCGACGTCCGCGGAAGCGGAACCGCGAGAGGGCTGCGGCCGCGAAGATGCCGAGCACGATCGCGAAGATCACCGCGCCCGCGACGACGACCACCGAGTTCTGCAGGTAGACGAGGAACTGCCCCTTGCCGATCGCGGTGAAGAAGTTGTCGAGCGTCGGCGCCTCGGGGAAGAAGTGCGGTGTGCTGCTGAGCATCTCCGACCGCGGCTTGAAGGCGGTGTTGACCATCCAGTAGACGGGGAACGCCCAGACGATGCAGAACAGGATCGCGATGCTGCTGCTGATCCAGGGCACACGACGCAGACGGCGGGTTCGAGTGGTCATGTCAGAGGTCCTCTCCCGAACGCACGAGGTGTCGGATGTACACGGCACTCAGCGCCGCGAGGATGATCGTCGAGGCGACCGCGATCGCCGAGCCGGCGCCGATCTGCAGGTTGCCCGAGAAGGCGGTCGTGTAGGTGAAGACGCCGAGGGTCGACGTCGCCCCGTCGGGGCCACCTTCGGAGATGAGCCAGATCTGGTTGAAGACGTTGAAGTCCCAGATGATGGAGAGCATCGTGACCAGCAGGATGGTCGGCCCGATCGACGGCAGCACCACGACGCGGTAGATGCTCCACTCGGATGCACCGTCGAGGCGCGCCGCCTCCTTCAGCTCGACCGCGACCTGGGTCTCTGCCGCGTACAGCGTCAGTGCGATGAAGGGGACAGCGCCCCAGACCACGAGCAGCCAGATGCACACCCAGACGAGCACGGGATCGGACGCCCAGTCGCGGCTGGTCATATCGCCGAAGGCCCCCAGCTGCGTCAGCATCCAGTTGATGACGCCGTACTGCGGCTGGAACAGCCACGACCACACGATCGACGAGGCCACGTTGGGCATCGCCCACGCCAGGATCAGGACCACGGTGGTCAGGTGGCGGATGCCCGAGGGAAGTCGCGTCATGAGGTGCGACATGCCCGCGCCGATCGCGACGCTGCCGACGACGAGGGCCGCGGTGAAGACGATGGTGCGCAGGAGCGACCGCCAGAACTCCGGGTCCGACACCACGGCCGCGTACTGGTCGAGGCCGACGAAGTCGAAGGCGCCGGTGAAGAGCGTCCGCTGGTTGTAGTTCGTGAACGACGTGAAGACGAGGAAGCCGATCGGCAGGAGCGTGACGAACACGATCATCAGCCCGGCGGGGGTCAGCAGCCAGAACGGCGCGGATGTGCGGGTCAGGCTGCCGGAGCGCCGCTTCTGCGGTGACGAAGCGGACCGGGGAGCGCGGCGGGGAGCCGTCGGCGGGGGCTCCGTGGAGGTGGTGACCAAGGTCGGGCTTTTCGTCAGAGCGGAGGTGCCGCGCGCGCGGGCGGCAGAAAGAATTCGATGCGAGGGGATGCCGTGCGGCGTGAGCGCACGGCATCCCCTCGGATCACGGGATGTTGAGGGTCTTGTCGGCGGCGGCGTCGTAGTCCCTCGCCGCCTTCTCGACGGGCTTCGCGCCGGAGGCGATCGAGGAGAACAGGCTGTTGATGTCCTTATTGCTCTCGATCGTCGTCCAGTTCGCGTTGGCCGGGGTCGCCTTCGACGTCAGCGCGGCGGTGAAGAAGCTCGACTTCACCTCGTCCAGCGACTCCTGCGCGAACTCGATGCCCTCGACGCTGTTCGGGATCCAGCCGTCGACGCCCACGACGAAGTCCCGCTGGATCTCCGGGCTCGCTGCGATCTTCACCCAGTTCAGCGCCAGGTCGGAGTTGCGCGACTTCGCCGGAACCGCCCAGTCCGATCCGCCGAGCATGACCGGCTGCGCCTCACCCGAGATCCCAGGGAAGGGGAAGGTGCCGAGGTCGGGCTCGAGCGCCGGGTTGATCTTCAGGATCGCGCCGGTGTTGGTGTTGAGGATCGCGGAGGTCTTGCCGTCGGCGAAAAGCTGGCTCTGGTTCGGCTCAAACGTGTCGAGCGTCGCAGACGCGGCCGTGGAGTACTCGTTCTGGAACGTCTTGAACGCCTCGAGTCCCTCGATCGCCTCGTCGGAACCGAGACCCGACGTCCATTCCCCGTCCTTCTCGGTCGCGATGTCGCCCCCGGCATCCCACACGAATTGCATGCCGGCGTAGAAGTACTGCCCCGGCAGGTAGAACGCCGAGAAGTCGGGCATCTGCGCATTCGCGGCCTTGACCTTGTCGAGCGCGGCCGTGAACTCCTCGTAGGTGGTCGGCGCCTCAGTGACCCCGGCATCCGCCCACATCTTCTTGTTGTAGATGACCGCGCGCGCACCGGCGAATCCGGGAACGCCGTAGAGCGTTCCGTCGACCGTGGCCGGCTCGACCAGACCGTCGAGCCACGTCTGCCCCTGGGCGAGATCGTCCTCGTACGGCGTGAGGTCGAGCAGACCGCCGTTGGCGGCATAGCTGGCGATCTGCGTGTTGCCGACGTCGAGGACGTCGGGCGGGGAGTCCGTCGCGAGGGCGGTCGTGATCTTCGTGGTGATGCCGTCCCATGTCTGGGACTGCACGCTCACCTCGGCTCCGGTGACCTCGGTGAATTTCGCATTGATCGCGTCGAGCGTCTCGGCGCTGTAGTCGTTCTGCATGACCCACACGGTGATCTTCTCGCCCGCGCCGTCGACCTCGGGCACCTTTCCGTCGCTGGGGGCGGCGGCAGTGCCTGCACCTGAGGAACCCGAGCATGCGCTGAGCGCGAGGGCCGTGACGATGCCCATCGCACCGAATGTCGCCAACTTCCTGATTGCCACTTAACTCTCCTTGGTAGGTGGGGGTACCGCGACGGATACGTCGATGTGCCGAGCGGTGAAGTTAGTACACCCCTGTTTCATATCCGTTGTCAATCATTATGTTCATATCTTCAGAGCTGTTACGTTTCTGCGATATGACGGTATTGTTTCGCCACGGCGGAGTTTTCTGCCCGTCGTATTAGGTCACTTTATTTACCAATTATTGGGGCATGAAACCAACTAATTCATGCCGCTCGAATTCATCAGGGAGTTGCCCCCATGCCGACCCTTCTGCCCCGGCCGACCGCCCGGACCACCGAGCCGGGAGAGTTCGTCCTCACGGTCGACACCGCGCTGTCGACCCACCCCGAACTGACACAGCCCGTGCTGCGACTGCAGGAACGACTGCGCGCGGCGACCGGCTTCGTGCTGCCCGTCTCCGTCGCCGAGGTCCCGACCCCGGTGGACGGTGCGGACACGCCGAGCATCCGGCTCGATCTCGATCCGTCGCTCGCGCCCGAGGCGTTCGAGCTCGAGGTGCTGCCTGGGTCGATCCGGCTGACGGCTTCGACCGAGCGCGGCGCACACTGGGCCGTGCAGGCGCTGCTGCAGCTGTTCCCGCCGGCGGTGTACCGGCGCTCCCCCGACACGACCACCGTCTGGACCGCCCCTGCCACCCGAGTGCAAGACGCACCGAAGTTCCCGTGGCGAGGCGCCATGCTCGACGTCGCCCGACACTTCGCACCGACGCGCGACGTGCTGCGCTTCATCGACCTGCTGGCGATGCACCGCCTCAATACGCTGCACCTGCACCTCACCGACGACCAGGGATGGCGAATCGAGATCGCCCGTTACCCTCGGCTCACCGAGATCGGCGGCTGGCGTCCGGAGACCCAGCTCGGCGCCGCCCACGGCTCCGACGCCGACGGGCGACCGCACGGCGGCTTCTACACACAGGACGACATTCGCGAAATCGTCGCGTACGCCGCGGCGCGCGGGATCACCGTCGTCCCCGAGATCGAACTGCCCGGTCACGCGCAGGCAGCCGTGGCGGCGTACCCGGAGCTCGGTGTGGGAGACAACGCCCCGACCACACCGTGGACGCTCTGGGGTGTGAATCCCGTGATCTTCAACGTCGAGGAATCGACCATCGCGTTCCTGTGCGGCGTGCTCGACGAGGTGATCGATCTGTTCCCCTCGGAGTACATCTGCATCGGCGGAGACGAGTGCCCAAAGATCCAATGGGTGGAGGACGAGCGCACCCAGGAGCGCATGCGCGAGCTCGGGGTGCATGACGAGGAGGAGCTGCAGAGCTGGTTCGTCGCCCGGATCGGCGCACACCTCGCGTCACGCGGCCGCAAGCTTCTCGGCTGGGACGAGATCCTCGAGGGCGGCCTGGCCGACGGCGCGACCGTGCTGTCGTGGCGTGGGCGGGTCGGAGCGCTGACTGCCGCGCGCGCCGGGCACGACGTCATCGCGTGCCCGGAGGACACCGTCTATCTCGACTACCGCGAGTCAGACCTGGCCACCGAACCCATTCCGACCGGCACCGTCACGACCGTCGAGACCGCGTACTCCTTCGACCCGGTGCCCGCGGAACTCGACGCCGACCAGGCAAAGCATGTGCTCGGCGGCCAGGCGAATCTCTGGACCGAGCACATCGACTCGATGCGCGGGCTCGATTACCGGGCATTCCCGCGTCTGGCTGCCGTCGCAGAAGCTCTCTGGACCGACGGCGACCGCGAATACGCCGAGTTCGCTCCCCGGTTGACCGAGCACCTCGCCCGCCTCGACGCGGCGGGCGTGGAGTACCGGCACGCCGATGGCCCCCGCCCGTGGGAGCAGCGGCCCGGAGTAAGCGGCAGGACCCGCTCGACGGAGGAGTCAGCCGCCCACCTGGCGCGGATCACGGCGAATATCGGCTGACCGTTTCCGTGGTTCGTCGATCGCGCTGAGCGAGCCGGTAAGACGGCTGCCGCAGCGCGCGCACCCAGGCATAGGTTCCGGCGCCCGGAAGAGGATGCCTGTCGATGTCGAAGCGCAGCGTCGGGTCGTCGTCCGGGCGAGAGCGCGTCAGACGGATGTCAGCGAAGGGATGCCATCTCCCCTGAGGAGACGCGAAGTACAGGCGCAGCGTCCAGGGCTTTTCATCCACGCTCCGCCGAAGGCCCGCCAGATCGCCGGGGAGCCTTCGCGCGGGTACGGTCCGCGCGCAGAGGAGCACAGGTCCGCGGGCGGTCCGATAGGGCAGCAGGCTGCTCAGCGTGACGCGCGACGGTGTGAGTCGTGGCATCAGCAGGTATCGGCCCGGAACGCCGATGCCGGTCGACGAGAGTTCCAGATCGACGGGCGCCCCCTCATGCTCCCAGCGGATTCCGATGCCGTACACGTCCGGAAGCGCGGGGGGCAGCCCTACCGAGCGCGAAACCCGCGCGACGATCTCGACCTGACCGTCGGGCGGATCATCGATCCACCCGATTCCCGACGGGTCTCGTCGTCGCAGGATCGTCATCTCCCCCTCGAAGACGGCACCGCGGGCGTGAATGGGTCTGGGCCGCCGCAGCAGCAGAAGTCCCGCGATGCCGCCGCGTAACAGCCCGCCGAAGAACCGGGAGCCGAGGGGCGACGACGCGTCGTGCGGCGACGCGCTCCGGAAGCTGCCTGACGTGGCGATCTCGGTCACGTCCGAGTGGTCTTTCTCATGAGTACTCCGATGCTCGTGTCTGCCGCCGTGTGATCGGCTGATCGTCGCTCGTCGCAGGCGGCCGGAGAACTGCCTTGACAAGTCGCCCGCCCTCAGGCCCACGGTGTGGTTCCTCCAAGGGCGTCGCTCCGACGTCGTGGCATCGAACGACTGACGGACGGGAGTTGCGCCGTTCGGACTATTCGTGACGCAGGGCGACGCCAACCCCTCGCCCGACCCTGGCTGGGTGCAGGAGGTGCAGGTCCGCGGCACGCTCTGGTACGCGCTCCCGTGGGTCGGCTGGGTGCCACAGCTGATCACGGGTGAGCTCAGAGCGGTGATCGTGCCCGTCCTCGTGGGCGCACTCGGTGTCTATGCGGTCTGGATGATCGTCAGCGGCCTGCGGGAGCGGTCGGGGCGCCGGCCGGGTGACGTGCGGTCTGCGACCCTCACTCGTCGGGCTCACCGCGCGGACGCAGGCTCGACTCGCGCACATCCGAGATCAGCCACACGCCGTCGATCTTCTCTGCCTCCACCATGCGCGACATGCTGTACTCGCGCCCGGGCTCGATGTCGTTCTCGGCGAAGAAGGCATCGTCCGCGGCGGTGAAGACGATGAACGCCTCGTACTGGGCGGTCGCAGATCGCCGGTCGGCGCTGATGGTCGACTGCAGCCAGGCCAGACCCGCCTGCTCACTCACCACATCGCTGTCGAGCGTGCGCGCGATGCTCCGGCTGCGCCAGTCGACCCCGTCGAGCGCCGCCGAGAACTGCGGAGCATATGCCGCGTACTCGTCCTCGAGGGCCTGATCGACGGTGTCGGGCCCACGGTCGTCGACGGCACCGGAGTGGACGGTGACGAGGGTGCGCACCGCCTGGACGTCGGGGTCATCGTCGGGCAGAGATTCGCCGGTGCCGTCGATGCTCCACAACGTCTGGCCGGCGAGGGCGTCGGGAGCGGAGACCTCAGCGTCATCGCTGCGGTTCGGAGGGGCCGGGGATGCCGCGGTGGGCGCCGCGGCATCCCCGCTCGGACCCGGGTCCGAGCATCCCGACATCCCCATGCCGAGGGCCAGCAGCACCGCGATCGCGGCGCTGCGTCTCAGATGATCCACTCTCAGCTCACCGGAGCCGGAGCGATCTTCCACTGACTCGTCCATGTCGACGGAGCGACGGCTCCGTAGCGGGCCAGAGCGCCGTCGGCGTACATGTAGCCCGCGCTCTGGCGGTTCTTCAGCCGGTGATGTCCGTCCACGATCTCCTTCGAGAACTGCGCCGACCACCATCCGCTCTGCACCGTTCCGGCCTGCACGACGCCCGTGGCGCCTTCGGTGTGCATGTACGCTCCCGTCCAACGATTCTTGAACCGGACGAACCCGTCCGGGGTGCGCTCCTGAATCCAGTGCGCACTCCACGCGGTCGCCGGAACGGCGGACGACTCGACCTGGCCCGTGCGGTTCTCGACGTTCAGCAGACGACCGTTCTGCCGGTCCTTCAGCGTCTCGTACTCGTAGTACCCGCCGGTCTTCTTGAACACGCGCAGGTAGTCCACCTGCCAGCTCTTGGGCCAGACGTCGTTGTGCACGCCCGATCCCGCATCGGTGTAGATGTTCAGGATGATCCCCATCGACTGATTCGGCGCGTCCGCGATCGTCTTGATCAGCGTGCCGTCGAAGTAGAACTTCAGCTCGGTCGGGGTCCACTCCATGCCGTAGTTGTGGAACTCCCCCTTGGGCGTTCCGGGCACCGCGCACACGCATGAGCGATCCGTCGGATTGAAGTCCGGCGACCCCCAGGAGTGCGAGGCGATCTGCCAGGTGTTCCCGTGTGAGAAGAACGACTCCAGCATGTCGATCTCAGGATTGCGTGATCCACTCGTGCGGTCCTCGGTGCCGACCAGCCAGAGCGCCTGGTGTCCGCCCCCGCCGACGGTCGAGAGCTTCGCCCGGAGCTCGATGTAGCCGTACTTCACCTGATATCCGTCGAAGGTCGGCTCGCTGCGCGCCAGCGTCGCGTTCGCATTGAACTTGTGCCACCAGTCGGCGTTGTACGTCTGCAGTGCGGAACTGCGGACCGTGCCGTCGCGCGTCGGCGCCCACGGCTTCTGATCCTGATCGACGCGCTGCGTGAGCACCCCGTTCGCGATCGTGTACCGACCCTTCGCGTCCTCGCGCACATCGGCGAAATGGGGCAGGTAGTAGGGCGTCCACGTCGTCGTGTCGAGGCTCGGCTCGTCGAACTCCTCGGCCCAGTCGAGCGTGTAGCCGGGCTTGGACGGCGGGTTCGGCGGGGCGTCGGCGGCGACCGCGGGAGACGCGGACCCTCCGATCAGTGCTGCCACGGCGACAGCCGCGACGGTCAGGATCGTGCGGTGCTTCATCGGACCAGTTCCTTTCGATCAGTCGGTGACGAGTCCGGTCGACTCGTCCAGTGACACGACGGCTCCACGCCGACGTGATTCTTCTGCCGCCCACGCGAGCCGGTGCGAGTAGAGGCTCGCGTGCGCGTGCTGTCTGGCGGCGTCTCGGTCGGGCTGATCGAGCAGTGTCAGGAAGTGCTCGATCAGCGAGGTGTCGGCTCCGCCGTGACCGTCGGCGGCGCTCGCTCCGCCGTCGAGGGCGACCTCGATCGCCGTCGTCTCCGCGGAACGGAAGTCGGTGACGACGATGCTGCGTCCGTCGCCCTCGATGCTGCCGAGCGTTCCGAAGATCCGCGTCTTGCGGAAGTCGAGTTCGGTGAAGGCGGTCACGGTGAACGAGATGGTCGCGCCGTCACGCAGTTCGAGGTTGACGACCTGATGGTCGGCGACATCGTTCTGACCGTTGTATACGCACTCCCCATAGGGGCCCGTCTCGAGCGCTCGCGCGATTCCAGCGGCCGTGACGTCGGTCGTCAGCACGGCCAGAGGCCATTTCTCTCCCACCGGATCTCCGAGGAAGCGGGAGTAGATCCGCGGGGCCGAGTAGGCGCACATCGACACGAGAGGGCAGTCCACGCAGCGCTCCGCCGCCCCCGCGGGCTTGTTGGCCGGCGTGAAGTGATGAAGCCCCCCGAACGAGCTGATCTTCGTGACCGGCTGACCGACGATGTGACTCAACC
The DNA here is from genome assembly GCF_057215335.1 of Microbacterium sp. PI-SA-G. Taxonomy (NCBI): domain Bacteria; kingdom Bacillati; phylum Actinomycetota; class Actinomycetes; order Micrococcales; family Microbacteriaceae; genus Microbacterium; species Microbacterium sp. PI-SA-G. The sequence continues at coordinate 2,426,106 of NZ_CM170103.1, read as the reverse complement.
AGTCGAGGTCATGACTGGACTTCGCGAGGATCATCGGACTGGACGTCTCCGCCGAGCGCCAGTTCCCGCGCACGTACGAGTGCGCGAAATGCCACCAGCCGATCGGCTCGAGGTGTTCGACCGACACGATGTCGCCGATCCGGCCGCTGTCGATGACCTCCTTCACCCGACGCGTGTACTCGCTGTAGCGGAGCACGTGGCATACCTGGAGCAGGACGCCGTTGCGGTCGGCGGCGTCGACGATGCGCGCGCTCTGCGCCTCGGTCGGAGCCATGGGCTTCTCGAGCAGCAGGTGGTACCCCGCATCGGCGAACGCGACCGCCGGCTCGACGTGCGCGTCATCCGGAGTGGCGATCAGGGCAGCGTCCGCGATACGCGGACGCCTGACGACATCGGACCACTCGGCGTAGGTCGCCGTCGGGGCGATGCCGAAGCGCTCGGCGAAGATCCGACGCCGTTCGGGATCGGGTTCGACGACAGCCGTGACGACGGCGCGACCCGAGGCGGTCGCGATGGCAGCGTAGTTGGTTCCGCGTGAACCGGCTCCCACGACGATGAGTCGGTGCGAGACCGGTGTGGCCTGCAACTCGGGGTGCTCGAGCACGAGGTCGAGTTCGGTCATTTCACCGCTCCTTGCAGCATTCCGCTGATGAACTGTCGCTGGAAGACGAAGTACAGGATCACGATCGGGGCGATCACGATCAGCGTTCCCGCGGCCAGCAGCGGGACGTTCTCGCCGTACTGCTGCACGAACGCTCCGAGCCCCGACGGTGCCGTTCGCATGGTCGGGTCGCGCAGCAGGATGAGCGCCAGCAGGAACTGGTTCCACGCCCACATGAACGTCAGCAGTCCGAGTGTGGTCAGTGCGGGCCGGGCGGTGGGCAGCAGCACCTGGAACAGGATGCGCGCGCGTGACGCGCCGTCCAGCTCGGCGGCCTCGGACAGCTCCACCGGGATCGACTCGAAATGCGAGCGCATCCAGAAGATGCCGAAGGGCATGAAAGCACCGATCAGAGGAAGGATCACCGCCCAGTACGTGTCGATGAGACCGATGCTGCGCAGATCGAAGTAGAGCGGGATGACGATCGCCTCGTACGGCAGTGCGAGCCCCGCGATGAAGAACGCGAACAGGAGCGCGCGTCCCCGGAATCGCAGCACGGCCATGCCGTATCCGGCGAGGGTGGCGAGAACAAGGGTGATCGGCACGACGGTCGCCGCGATGATGAGGCTCGAGCGCAGCAGGTCGGCGAATCCCGCCGTGGTCCACGCCTCGGCGAAGTTCCCCCACTGCGGATCGGTGGGCCATTCCAGGCGGGGCACCAGGATGGATGTCGGCTGGAGAGCCGCGCTCAGGATCGCCAGGAACGGCACGATCACGGTCGCGACAGCGACGATCAGGAAGATGCGAGAAGAGATGCGGGACGCAGTGGTCGTCATGACCGCTCCCTTCCGGCGCGGCCGATGAGCCCGACGATGACGAGGATGATGATGCTGAGAACGGTTGCGAGCGCGCAGGCGAGGCCGACCTGGTTCGAGGTGAACACGAGGCGGTAGATCAGCACTCCTGGCACGGTGGTGGCGGATCCGGGACCCCCGCCGGTCGTCACGAAGATGACGTCGAAACTCGCCAGGGCGGCGATCATCGTGACGGTGCAGGCCACGACGATCTCTGCACGCACGCCCGGCACCGTCACGTGGAAGAACTGTCGGATGGGACCGCAGCGATCCAACTGCGCCGCCTCGTAGAGCGTCGAGTCGATCTTCTGCATGCCCGTGAAGAGCAGCAGTGTGCACAGACCGGTCGTCACCCAGGTGCCGACGATGCCGACGGCCACGAAGGCGGTGTCGAAGTCGCCCAGCCAGGCGCGGGTGAGGCTCTCGAGGCCCAGTGCCTCCAGAAGCTGGTTGATCGGCCCGTCGCCGGAGTAGAGGTAGCGCCAGATGACGCCCACCGCGACCAGAGGGAGGATCTGCGGGAGGAACAGGATCGTCCGCACCCACCCGTCCCCTCGCCCGCGCCGCGACGCGAAGAGCGCAGCGATCACGAGACCCAGCCCGATCGGCACGACGGTGTAGAAGAAGATCAGACCGACGCCGTTGCGCAGGGCGGCGAGCAGTTCGGGATCGGTGAGCACCCGCACGTAGTTGTCGAGACCGACCCAGGTCGAGGCACCGACACCGTCCCATTCGAAGAGGGAGATCCAGACGCTGTGGGCCCAGGGCGCGGCGATGAAGAGGGCGTACGCCACGAAGGCCGGACCGATGAACAGAATGACGGCGCGAAGGTCACGCGTGCGCCGCGACGACGGTGGCCGACGGGCGCCCGCGGCGGGCTCGACGATATTATCGAGCCCGCCGTGAGACGACCGTGTGGTCGGCGACCGATCAATCAGTGCCATGCGTCTCTTCCCAGTCCGCCTGCACTGTGGCGATGAAGTCGGCTGCGGAGGTGCGGCCGGCCAGGAGCTCCTGCGTGGTGGCGGTGAGGGTGTCGTTCATCGTGGAGGTCGCGTTGTTGTTGAACCCGACGAGTCCGTCCGCCTCGGAGATGGCCGTCCATGCGGCTACGAGCTCGGCCTGGAGCGTGTCCTCCTCCGGCGTCGCCGCAGACGGGTCGACAGGCATGAAGCCCTGCGCGAACTGGTTGGCCGAGGCCTCTTCGGATCCGAGGAAGTCGAGGAAGGCCGCCGCGGCGTTCGGATACTGCGAGGCGGACGAGATCGCGTAGGCGACCGACGTGCCGATGGCCGTCACCTCGGCGCCCGGGAACGGAACGAAGCCCGCATCCTCGCCGAGGCCGTCGGCGATCTTCGACGCGTCCCAGTTGCCGTCGACGAGGAACACGCCTTCACCCGCGATGAACGCATCGACCGCGCCCTGCAGGTCGGTGCCGTTCGCCTCGCCGGTGATCCAGCCCTTCTCGGTCCAGTCCACGAGAGCCTCGGCGCCCGCGCGGTTGCCGTCGGTGTCGAAGGAGGAGCCCTCCTGTCCGAATGCCCATTCCGCGTACGGCCCGGCGCCGTCCGTCGACTGCCCGATACTCTGCACGATGAAGCTCGCGTGGCCCTCAGCGTTTCCCAGCTGCAGGGGCAGCATCCCGGCATCCGCGGCCGCGGCCATCTGCTCCTCGAGCTCGTCGAGGGTGGTCGGCGCGTCGAATCCGAGATCGCTCAGCGCCGCCTTGTTGTAGTACAAGCCGACTTCCGAGAAGCCGGCCGGCGCCGCGTACAGCGCACCGTCGCCGAGCGTCGTGCCGTTCTCGGCGACGCGCCACTGGTTCAGCTGGTTCGCGGGGTAGCGGTCTGCCCAGTCGTAGAGGTCGGCGTAGGGGTCGAGGTCCAACACCAGATCGTTCTTGACCGTGTTGTTGACGCTGTTCAGCAGCACGATGTCAGGAGCCGAGTCCGAGTTCAGCTCCAGGTTGACGCTCTTGTTGTAGTCCTCGTAGTTCGTCTGCTGGTACTCGACGGTGATGTTGGGGTATGCGGCCTCGAATGCCTCGATCGTGGCCTCGGTCGATGCACCTGACTCAGGGGTCGAGATCAGCCGCAGCGTGATGTCATCCGTGCCGATCTCGAGACTCGGTGATTCGCGCTCGGTGTCACCGCCCGGCGCGGCAGCGCCAGGAGCGCAGCCCGCGAGGATGAACGTCGTGGCGGAGAGAAGGATGAGGGGGCGGAGGGTGCGGCGTTGCATGACTCTCGTTTCGCGATCGGGTGCAGGACCAGGTTATGAATGGCTGTTTCGAAAGTACATTACATATAGACTCGGTGACTGTCAACCATCGGACGATCGAGGCTGTCGACCACTGCCCGAGGAAGGAAGCGCCGTGTCTGAGGACGTACCCGGAAGCGATGTCGCCACGCTGCGTCGCTTGAACACCCGGAGCGTGCTCGGGTATCTCACCGAACAGCCCGATCACGAGTTCACCGTCAGTGAGCTCGCCGCCGCCACCCAGCTGTCGCGGCCGACCGTCTCCAACACCCTCAGCGGGCTGGTCGACCATGGCTGGGTGAGAACGTCGGAGGGCGACAGCACCCTGGGTCGAGCAGGCCGCCCGGCGCGTCACTTCCGCTTCGCTCGCGATGCGGGTGTCTGCGTCGGCGTCGACGCCGGCCCCCATTCGGTCGCCGTCCTGGTGGCGGATCTGGCGAACGACATCATCACCCGCGCTCGCCTGGAGTTCGACGACCTCGGCGATCCTCGCACCGCCGTCGACGCCATCGAACAGACCGTCCGCGACGCCGTCGGGCGTCTTCCCGGCTCTCCGCCGGTCTTCGCGATCTCGGTGGCCGTGCCGGGCATCGTCGCGCCGGGCGGCGGACTCCGCGAATCCGTCGTGGTGCCTCGGTGGGTCGATGCCGGTCTCGACACCGAGATCGCGCGCCGGTTCCCGCAGGCCGACGTCTCACTCGGCAACGACGTCAAGCTCGCGGCGGTCGCCGAACTGTCGGCGCGCGATGCCTCTGCGGTCGGCAACTTCCTCTACCTCTCGATCGGACGACGCATCTCGGCCGGAATCGTGATGGGAGGAACCGTTCAGCTGGGCGCGACCGGCGCGGCCGGCGAGCTCGGCGCCTCCCCCGCCATCGCCTGGGGCAGGTCGATCGACGAAGCATTGAGCAGTCAGACGCGCACTCTGCGCGAACTGGTACAGGCGGCGCGCGACGGAGACGCCGCTGCTCGCGAGGTCGCACAGGGCATCGGGCAGTCGATCGCTGAGGGAGTGACCCTCCTGGCTCTGGCAGTCGACCCGGAGGTCATCGTGCTGGCCGGTCCTGGGGCGCAGGCCGGCGAAGCACTGGCCGGGCCCATCCGCGCAGCCTTGAGCCGGGCCACCCAGCATCCGCCGGCGCTCGACTTCGCGATCGTCGACGCCGAGCCGTCGGCGCGCGGAGCTGTGGAGCAGTCGATTGCGAGATTCCGGCTCTCCGATCCGCTGCGGGGCTGAACGTCCCATTCATCATCGCCGCAAGACCGGTGGTGCCAGCCCGACGCCTCAGTTGAAGTCCCCGCCCGGGGCCATGTCCTTGAAGCGGGAGTAGTGGCCCTGGAACGCGACGGTGATGGTCGCGGTGGGGCCGTTGCGGTGCTTGGCGACGATGAGGTCGGCTTCGCCCGGACGCACGTCCTTGTCGTAGACCGAGTCGCGGTGCAGCAGGATGACCATGTCGGCGTCCTGCTCGATCGAGCCGGACTCACGCAGGTCGCTGATCGCGGGCTTCTTGTCGGTGCGCTGCTCGGGACCACGGTTCAGTTGCGACAGTGCGATGACCGGAACCTGGAGCTCCTTGGCGATCAGCTTGAGGCTTCGCGAGAACTCCGAGACCTCCTGCTGACGGGACTCGACACGCTTACCCGACGTCATGAGCTGCAGGTAGTCGATGATGACCATGCGCAGCCCCTCGCGCTGCTTGAGCCGACGGCATTTCGCGCGGATCTCGACCAGCGTCATATTGGGGCTGTCGTCGATGTAGAGCGGTGCGTCGTTGATGCGCCCGCGGGTGGCGGCGACTGTGGTCCAGTCGCGGGGGTCGAGGTTTCCCTTGCGCATGTTCTGCAGGGGAATCTGGCCTTCGGCGCTGAGCAGACGCATCGCGATCTCGCTCTTGCCCATCTCGAGCGAGAAGAAGACGGAGGGGATGTTGTGACCGATCGACGCCGAGCGCGCGAAGTCGAGCGCGAGCGTGGACTTACCCATCGCGGGTCGGGCGGCGACGACGATCATCTGTCCACCATGCAGACCGTTGGTGAGCTCGTCGAGCTCCTTGAACCCCGTGGGGACACCGGTCATCGAACCGTCGCGGCCGCTCGCGGCCTCGATCTCCTCGAGCGCGGCGTCGACGGCGATCTGCAGCGGAACGTAGTCCTCGGCCGTCTCTGAACCGGTGATCGAGTAGATCTCGGCCTGGGCGGTGTTGACGATGTCGGTGGCGTCGCCCTCGCCCGCGTAGCCGAGCTGCACGATGCGCGTGCCGGCGTCGACGAGCCGGCGCAGGATGGCGCGCTCCGACACGATGCCCGCGTAGTAGCCGGCGTTGGCTGCGGTCGGGACGATCGAGGTGAGCGAGTGCAGGTAGTCGGCGCCGCCCGCGCGACCGAGCTCGCCGGTCTTGATGAGTTCGTCGGTGACGGCGACGACGTCGGTCGGCTCACCGTGCGAGTACAGCGACAGGATCGCCTCGAAGATGAGCTCGTGCTTGGGGATGTAGAAGTCGGCGCCCCGGAGCGTCTCGATCACATCGGCGACGGCATCCTTCGACAGGAGCATGCCGCCGAGGGCGCTCTGCTCGGCGAGGAGGTCGTGCGGAGGGGTGCGTTCCGGACCTCGCTTGCCACCGAGGCGCTCGTCTGAGATGTCTGCGATCGACACTCTGCTCCCTTCGATGCGACTCATGCTCGTGCCCCGCCGCGACAGGCGGTGCGGTATCGGTGTTGGACTCCGGGCCGCCCTCAACACAGCGAACCAGACGCCCCCGACATTGGGTCGCTGGACCAAGCTACGAGCGACGCTTTCCACATGCAACACGGCCTGTGGATAACTCTGTGGAGAGCGTGCGAACAAAGTCGGAGAGTCTGTGTACAACCCATGTGGATAACCCGGTGGATGATTCCGGAGGCGATCTTTTTTATGAACGCTGAACTGGTGTTTATCCTTTCCCCAGCCTGTGGATGAAAATCAACTTCAATCCTTCATTGAAGGTTTCCTCACCGGATGAGACATGTGTAGAACTTGGGGAAAGTCAAGCTCAGTTTTCGCCGGGCGCGTCACGCGGAGCCGCGTTCTCGCCCCCACGATCGAGAGGCCGTCGCCGCATCTCGGCGAGACCCAGGAGCGGCCCTCCAGGGGGCCTCAGGCGAACGCGGTGAACACCGGTGCAGGGCGGGCGCCACTCCGCATCCGCCGCCTCTGTGACCCCTCCCGGGAGGAACGGCAGCTCTGTCGATCCCGGAGACGCCGAACGCCCCCTGTCCCGAAGGACAGAGGGCGTTCGAACGAACCGAATTACTTGGCGGCGACGACCTGCAGCGTGATGACTGCGGTCACGTCGTCGTGCAGACGAACGGTGGCCTCGTGGTCACCGGTCACCTTGATCGGCGAGGTGATGTGCACCTTGCGCTTGTCGATCGAGCCGAGGCCCGATGCGGCGACAGCGTCTGCGACGTGATCGGTCTTGACCGATCCGAAGAGACGACCGGCAGCGCCGGCCTTGACGGCGAGACGCACCTTGGTGCCCTCGAGGGCGTCCTTCAGTGCGACAGCGTCGTCACGATCGTGGATCGCGCGTGCCTGACGCGCGGCCTGGATCGATGCGACCTGCTTTTCGCCACCGCGGGTCCACGCCGTGGCGTAGCCCTGGGGGATGAGGAAGTTACGAGCGAACCCGTTCTTGACCTCGACCACGTCACCGGCACTACCCAGCCCGGCGACCTCGTTCGTGAGAATCAGCTTTGCCATCTCAATACCCCTTAGCGGCCGGCGCCAGCGTAGGGCAGGAGCGCCATTTCGCGCGCGTTCTTGACCGCCGTGGCGATCAGACGCTGCTCCTGCACCGAGACACCGGTGATACGACGGGCGCGGATCTTGCCACGCTCCGAGACGAACTTGCGAAGGGTGGCGACATCTTTGTAATCGATGAGACCGACCCGGATGGACTTCGCGGGAGCGGTGGGCTTGCCACCCTTCCGCGGCTTGCGGCGGTCGCCGCTCGACTTTCCAGCCATTGTTTTTCCTTAATGATGAGCGGATGCCGTTCCCGCGAACGGGAATCGGATCCAGAAGTTGTTCAGAACGGGGTGTCGTCGCCGAAGCTGCCCGGAGTGCTCCACGCATCTGCGCTGGTCGAGGAGCCGGGGGTAGACCACGGCTCTTCGGAGACCTGCTGCTGCTGCGCGGGACGGGACTGTCCGCCGCCGGCACCACCGGCACCGCCGGCGCCACCTGTCGATGCCGCACGGGTGACCTGCGCGGTCGCGTACCGAAGCGAGGGGCCGATCTCGTCGACCTCCAGCTCGATCGCGGTGCGCTGGTTGCCCTCGCGGTCCTGGTAGGAGCGCTGACGCAGACGGCCCTGCGCCATGACGCGCATGCCCTTCGTCAGCGAACCTGCCACGTGCTCGGCGAACTCGCGCCAGACGGATGCGCGGAGGAACAGCGCGTCGCCGTCCTTCCACTCATTCGCGGCACGGTCGAAGTTGCGCGGCGTCGATGCGATGGTGAAGTTCGCCACCGGCAGCCCGTTCTGCGTGTAGCGCAGCTCGGGGTCGGCCGTGAGGTTTCCCACAACGGTGATGACGGTTTCGCCGGCCATGGTGCTTAGGCCTTCGCAGCCTTGGCGGCCTTGCGGGCTGCCTTCTCTTCGGTGCGCTTGGCCTCGAATGCTGCCATCGCCTGAGCCTCTTCCGAACGAAGGACCTTGGTGCGCATGATCTGCTCGTTCAGCTTGAGCTGACGGTCGAGCTCCTGCGTGGCCTCGCTGGTAGCGGTGAAGTTGACGACGGCGTAGATGCCCTCGTTCTTCTTCTGGATCTCGTAGGCCAGACGGCGCTTACCCCAGATGTCGACCTTGTCAATCGAGCCACCATCGTTGGTGATGACCTTCAGGAACTTGTCGAGCGTGGGAGCGACCTGGCGCTCGTCGATCTCGGGGGTCAGAATGACCATGAGTTCGTACTGGTGCGTCACTTACCCACCTCCTTCGGACTAGAACGGTTTCCGCGTATCTCGCGGAAACAGGAGGGTGTGTGAATGCGCCGGCCCTGTGATGAGCGCAGGGGCTCAGGGCAGACAACCTGCCCAGTGTAGCGGACTCACGGGCGTGTCGCGAACTCGTCGGCGCCGCGCCCGGCGCGACCGGCGCGACCGGCGCGGGAGTCACGGGGGAAGACAAAGGCGGCAATGATCGCCGGGATGATTCCGAGGAGGAGTACGGTGTTGCTCCATCCCATGGCGAGAGCGAGCGTTCCGGCGACGACTTGTGGGATGAAGGCGCCCAGCGATGTGGCGGCGTTGTTCAGCCCGAGCGCCGTTCCGGCCTGCCCGCGTCCAGCAAGCGCGGCGATGTGCGTGAAGTGTGCGCCCTGCCACGCGCAACTGGCGATGCCGGCGATCATCATCGCGATGAGAGTGATCGAAAGTGGCACCTGTGGGCCGAGCGCGACGACCGTCAGGGCTAACGCCTGCACGAGCGCCAATCCTCGCACCACGACCGCGCGGTTCAGCCATCGAATGAGGTCGGTGCCGACACCTGCCGCGACTCGGAGCGCCCCGCCGACGAGCTGCATGATGGCGACGGCCGCTACACCCGCGGACGGCGAATAGCCGTATTGCTCTGCGAGGATCGCCGCAGCGAAAGTCAGGATGAGGAACTGTGCGATGTCGAGAAGCAGCCCACTTGTGGCAACACGCCACACTCCGATTCGGCGCAGTGCAGGCGCAGAGCTGGTGAGGGCCTCGTCAAAAGCGGCGACACGCTGCGGGCGCTTCGGGGGGTCGAAGACGAAGACCCAGATGAGTACGGCGCAGATGGCGCAGGTTGCGCCGAACGTGCCGAAGGCGATGGGCGCCCCCCAACGCGAAAGCAGTCCGGAGTATGCAAGCGCTCCGATCGCCCCGCCAGCCGGGACGGCCGCGACGCGCAAGGACACAAGCGTTCCGTGACGGCTTTCCGCAAACCAGCCGAGGATCGCGCTACCGCTAGGACCCGTGACCGCGCCGCCAGCTCCCGCTGCGACGAACAGTAGGACAGTGAGCGCCCACACGGAGGGTCGTGGCATCGACGACGTGACAGCGACCGCCACGAGTGTGACCATCGCCATCATCACTCCGGTGAGCAGAATGCGGCGTTCACCCCAACGATCCGCCGCAATACCCCAGGGAAACTCGGAAATGACCACAGCAATACTGGCCGCGCCCAACACCAACGCGAGTCCGCCGGTCGAAAGCTTGAGAGAGCCTTGAACGAACAGCGACGCAGCGGGAAGGCCCAAGAATGTCGCACTGAAGACGATCTGAGACACGATGCCGACGGAGAAGATCGCCCACCGGTTCGCTGCCCGTTTCTGCTGCACTCGTAGCAGCAAGGTGAACGAAAAGCAGCTCGACGGCCTCACGATGCCACGGTACCCGCGCGAGTGAACTCACCCGATATACAACGTCTGCCAGCCGATATACAGCGCGTTCGTCAGGTCCGCGCCGCACCCGACGCCCGCGTCAGTTCAGGACGGGCGGGATCTCGGACCAGATGATGCGCTCCTCGGTGGTCGGCGCCACCGGGATGCGACCTTCGCCGTCGGGCTCGGGGATCGCCGCGAGCAGCGCACGGGTGTACGGATGCTGCGGATCGGCCCATACGCGATCAGTCGAACCCGACTCGAGCACGCGCCCGCCGAACATCACGAACGTGCGGTCGGCGATGCGCTGCACCACGGCGAGGTCGTGCGAGATGAACAGCATGCCCGCTCCCGCCTCGGCGACGAGATCGCGCATCAGGCCCGCGACACTCGTCTGCGTCGAGGCGTCGAGCGCCGAGATGGGCTCGTCGGCCACGAGCAGCGACGGCCGGGCGGCGAGAGCCCGCGCGATGGCGATGCGCTGCTTCTGTCCGCCCGAGAACTGGTGCGGGTAGCGCGACGCGACCTGCGTGGGCAGCCCCACACGCTCGAGCCAGTCGTCGACGGTGGAGCCGGCGGCACCGCGCGCTTTCGCGGTGGCGATGCCGTCGGCGATCTGGTCACCCACGCGACGGCGCGGGTTGAGTGAGGTGGACGGGTCCTGGAACACCATCTGGATCCCGGTCAGGGCGATCGAGCGGCGGCGGATGCCGAGGGGCGACACCGGAGCGTCGCGGAAGAGCACCGTGCCGGCGGCGGTCTTCTCGATGCCGACGACCGCGCGCGCCAGGGAAGACTTGCCGCTGCCGGACTCGCCGACGAGCGCGACGGTCTCTCCGGGGGCGACGCGGATCGAGACGCGATCGACGGCCACCACGGGAGGGTTCCCGGGGTAGCGCACCACGATGTCCTGCGCGTCGAGGACGGCGACCTCACTCATGGGGGTCCTCTCCATCGGCATCCATCGTTCCTTCGAGGCGCGAGCCGGGCAGCGCCGCGAGCAGCGTGCGCGTGTACTCGTGCTGCGGCGAGCGGAACAGGGTCGCGCGGTCGGCGCGCTCCACGATCTTCCCGTCCTTCATGACGGCCACCTCATCGGCGATCGCGCTCATCACTCCGAGGTCGTGCGTCACCAGCAGCACCGCGAGGTTCCGCTCGATCGCGAGATCGCGCAGCAGCTGCAGGATGCCGGCCTGCACGGTCACGTCGAGCGCGGTCGTCGGCTCGTCGGCCAGCAGCACCTCGGGATCGCAGGCGAGGGCGCACGCGATCGCGATGCGCTGGCGCTGGCCCCCCGAGAACTGGTGCGGATAGCGCTTCAACGCCTCGGTCGGGTTCGGCACCTGCACGGTCTCGAGCAGCTCGACGGCCCGCGCACGGGCCGCGGCGCCCTTGAGTCCGAGGTGCACGCGCATGTGGTCGGTGAGCTGACGACCCACGGGCAGCTGCGGATGCAGCGACGCCGAGGGGTCCTGGAAGATCATCGCGATGCGCTTGCCGCGGATGCGGTTGAGCGAGCGCCGACCGAGTCCGAGCAGCTCTTCGCCGCCGAGCGAGATCGATCCGCCGGTCCGCGCCTGGCGCGGCAGCAGTCCGAGCACGGCCAACGAAGTGAGCGTCTTACCCGAGCCCGATTCTCCGGCGAGACCGTGGATGCGCCCGGCTTCGAGTTCGAGTGACACCCCCGTCACGAGCGGGCGGCCGATGTCGATGGTCAGATCGCGGATGCTGAGGGTCGCCCCGGTCCGCGGCGTGCCGCCGTGCGCGCTCATGCGGGTACCCCCGCCGATGCCTTGTGGTCGGCCTGCTTCTCGTGCGCGATCTCGGCCGTGGGGTCGAGGACGTCGCGCATCGCGTCACCGAGGAAGTTGAACGCGAGCACCACGGTCAGGATCGCGAGTCCGGGGAAGACGCCGAGCCACCAGGCGTCGAAGTTCTGCATCGCACCCGAGATCATCGATCCCCACTCGGCTGTCGGCGGCTGTGCGCCGAGCCCGAGGAAGGAGAGTCCGGAGAGGAGCAGGATGGCCGCGCCGATGTCGAGCGTCGCGAGCACCAGCACGGGGCCGGCGATGTTCGGCAGGATGTCGATGAACAGCGTGCGCACCGGTGAGTGCCCGAGAAGGCGCCCGGCGATGACGTAGTTCTGTCCGCGCAGGCCGAGCACGATGCTGCGGGTGACGCGCGAGTACTGCGGCCACGACACGACGATCGCGGCGATCACGGCGTTGAACAGCGACGGGCCGAGCGAGGCGGCGACCACCATCGCGAGGATCACGGTCGGGAACGCCATGAAGAGGTCGGTGATGCGCATGAGCGTCTCGTCGAGCCATCCGCCGAAGTACCCGGCGAGCGCACCGACCACGGTGCCGATGACCATGGCGGCGATCACGAGCATCAGCGCGAGCGGGAGGCTCACGGTGGCGCCGGTCATCAGGCGCGAGAAGATGTCGCGCCCGTTGCCGTCGGTGCCGAGCAGCGAGTCGATCCCGGGCGGCTGCAGTCGAGGGAGCACCTGCGCGTTGGGGCCGAACGGCACCCACCACTGCGCGGTGAAGGCGATGATCACCCAGGCGCCGGCGATGACGGTGCCGATGATGCCCAGCGGCGTGCGCCAGGCGCGGGGCCAGCGGAAGCGGAAGCGGCCGCGTCCGGAGACGGCGTCGATACGGCTCATGCGATCCTCACTCTCGGGTCGAGGACGCCGTAGAGCAGATCGACGACGAAGTTGATGAGGAGGTAGATGACGCCGACCACGAGACCGACGCCCATGATGCCGGGCAGATCGAGGTTCGCGGCGGAGTTGTAGGCGTAGGTGCCGAGCCCGGGCCACGCGAAGACCGACTCGACGAGCACCGTGCCCGAGAGCAGGGCCCCGAATGCGACGCCGACGACGGTGAGGATGGGCAGCGAGGCACCGCGCAGCACGTAACCGAGGATCACGCGCATCGCGGGGAGCCCCTTGGCGCGGGCGGCGCGCACGTAGTCGCTGCCCAGCACCTCGAGCACCGAGGTGCGGATGAAGCGGGTGAGCAGACCGATCGTGACGAGCGAGAGCACCATCACCGGCAGGGCCAGGTGCGCGAGCGCGTCGAAGAAGCCGACCGCGTCGCCGTTCAGCAGATAGTCGATCGTGTAGAGGCCGGTCACCCGCGGCGGCGGAGTGATCGCGGGCGAGATGCGACCGGAGCCCGGCGCGATGCGCAGTTCGAGGAAGAAGACGTAGAAGCTGACGAGCGCGAGCCAGAACGTCGGCACGCTGAGTCCGACCAGCGTCACCACACGGATCACCTGGTCTGTGACGAGGCCGCGACGGTACGCGGCGAGCGTGCCGAGGACGATGCTGACGACGAGGCTGAGGATGATCGCGCCCATCGCGATCTCGATGGTGGCGGGCACCGCCGTGGCGAGGTCGCTGGTGACCGCGCGACCGGTCACCAGCGACGTGCCGAGGTCCCCGCGCAGCAGATTCCCCATATAGATGAAGTACTGGACGAACAGCGGCTGATCCAGACCCTGCGCCCGGATGAACGCCTCACGCGTCTCCGGGTTCTGCGACGCGCCCTCGCCGAGCGCGGCCGAGACCGGGTCTCCCGGCACCAGGTTGGTGAGCGCGAACGTGACGATCGTCACGCCCACCAGCAGGAGCAGGGAGGTGCCGGCCCGCCGCAGCAGGTATCTGACCAGAGGGGACCGGCGCCGTTGCGCCTGCCTCTGCACCGCCACTGTCGTCATGAGAGGGGTACCGCTCAGCCGGCCGGGGTGATCTCGGCGATGTCCATCTCCCACACCGAGTTGTACACGGCGCCCGAGACGGTGTCGGACGTCGCGATGTTGCGTCCCGGCACGATCAGCGGCACGAACGGACCCTCGGCCTGCAGGGCCTCGGCGAACGCGGTGAATGCCGCGGTGCGGGCATCGGCATCGGTGCTGCTCGCGGCATCCGCGGCGATGGCGGCGATGGCCGGGTCAGCGGTGGCCTCCCAGCCCGAGCGGAGTCCGACCTTGAGACCGGGTCCGAAGGGGAGGAAGTTGGCGGAGTCCGCGTAGTCCGGACCCCAGAACCACAGGCCGAAGCCCTCGGTGCCGTTGACGTAGGCGTCGAGCTCGGTCGCGAACGGCGCCGGGGCGAGTTCGACCGCGATGCCGGCGTCTTCGAGCTGGGCCTGCACGCGCTCGGCGAGCGGGGTGAACTCCACGCCGCCGACCGGGTAGTCGTTCGGGAACTGCAGCTTCAGCGTCTGACCGGTGTAGCCGGCCTCGGCGAGCGCCGCCTTCGACTTGTCGAGGTCCTGCTCGATGCCGCTGTCGAGCGCACCCTCGAATCCGGGAGGGATGACGCCGGTCGCCTGCTCGGCGCCCGCGCCCGCGAGCTCGAGCAGTGCGTCGTAGTCGAGGGCGTAGCGGATCGCCTCGGCGATCTTGGTGTTCGCGAGCTCACCCGCGACTGCATCGGACTGGTTGAGCAGCAGGAAGATCGTCTGACCCGAGGGGACCGACTCGACCGTCAGGCCGTCGCCGAGGCCCGAGACCTGGTCGCCGTTGAGGTCCATCGCGACCATCGAGTCGCTGCCCTTGAGGTTGGCGAGCTGCGTGGCGCTCTCCGAGACGTTGCGCACGACGACGCGGGAGTACGCCGACTCCTCGTCGCCGTTGTACTCGTCGTTCTTGGTCAGCACGACCTGCGAGCTGAGGTCGAGCGTGTCGAGCACGAACGGACCGGAGCCGGCGGATTCGCCGTCGAGGAAGGCCTGCGCCGAGTCGGCGCCGTCGATCGAGCCGCCGTTCTCGATCACGACGTCAGAGTTGACGATGCCCAGTGCCGGGTTCGCGAGGATCGCGGGCAGCTGCAGGATCGGGGTCTCGGACGTGATGGTGATGGTCTTCTCGTCGACCTCGGTGATCGTGAGGCCGCCGAGAAGGAAGTTGGGCTTCGCATCGGTCATGCCCTGGATGCGCTGCAGCGTGAAGACGACGTCCTTCGCCTCGATCGGCGTGCCGTCGGAAAAGGTGCGGTCGCCTTCGAGCGTGAAGGTGAACTCGGTCGCGCCCTCGTTCTGCTCCCACGAGGCCAGGCCCGGGACGGGGGTCGAGACGTCGGAGCCCTCGAAGTCGACGAGCGTCTCGTAGAGCGCCTTGGCGATCATGTTGCCGGTCGGGTCGTACGTGTGGCCGGGGTCGGCCGTCTCGATCGAGAAGGCGGTGTCGATGACGAGCGACTCCGAACCCGACGACTCTCCGCCGTTGTTCGCGGAGTTGCCCCCGGAGCAACCGGCGAGCGCGAAGAGCGCGACCGCTCCGAACGCGATGACTGACGTGCTGCGACGTGACGACATGGGGCCTCCAGAGGCGAGGAGTACATTCGGGTGTGGTCGGCTCGAAAGTGGACGACCGGTGAACAGATTCGCATCATATGCGACGATGTGTCCAGCAAGGATGCACATCACCGACAAGGTCTGTCCAGATCGCTTTGACCAGAGGAGCAATATGTCCAGCAAGGATGCGGAACCGTCGCAGCATACTGGACGAACTGCTGCCCCCTTGGACGAGATCGCGTACAGAATTCTCGAAGTCCTGCGCGATAACGGTCGTATCTCGATCGCCGCTCTGGCCGATCGTGTCGGGATTTCGCGTGCCAACGCCTACACGCGCGTCGAGTCGCTCGTGCACGACGGGGTCATCACGGGGTTCAGCGCCCGCGTGGACCAGGCCAAGGCCGGACTCTCCATCGGCGCCCTGGTGTTCGTCACCGTCATGCCCCAGGCCTGGGCGTCGTTTCGCGAACGCGTGCTCGAGATGCCTGACGTCGAGTGGTGCGCCATCACGACCGGAGAGCACGACGCGATGCTGCTGATTCGCGCCGTCGACGTGAGTGGCGTGCACGAGTTCTCGACCGGGGTCATCGCGCAGCTGCCCGAGGTGCGCACGGTGGTCAGCGTCGTCGTGCTCGACGAGGTCATCCGCCGGCCCTACCTGCTCCCCGGCGACCTTCCCGAACGCCGCAGCGAGATCGCACCGCTGGGCATGACCCGCTGGACGCCGGCCTCACCGGGGCGCGACACCCTGCCCCCGCGCTGAGCGCTCAGGAGAGCGTGAGACGCGCCTGACCGTGGGTCTACCTCTCGTCCATCCGCGGCGTGGAGTCGGGCTCCGATATGTAGCGTGCGCGGGGCGCGCTATATATCAACGCGCTGCGGTGGCGACTCTAGCTTGGTGCCATGACTATCAACGGGCTGGCAGATCGACAGGGTGCGGGGGCGCGTCCGCGCCGGTCGACACGGTGGGCGTACGCGATCGTGGCGATCATGGCCGTCGTCGCCGGAACCATCATTCCGGGGGATCGAGCTGATGCCGCCCCGGTGAGTGCGGTGCCGGGCGCACCGATCGCGTCGGATTCCAGTCCGCAGCACGTGTCTCTGGGCATCGACAACGGTCCCGGCATGCTGGCCGGGACGCTGGATGCGTGGGTCGTGTCACCGGGGATCGCCGTGGCGGATCGATTCCCGCAGGTTCCCGGTCACTGGATGCTCCCGGGCGCCTGGCCCGCTCGGGAAGACCGCGATTCGATGCAGCGTTCGCTGAACCGCTTCGCCACGATCGTCGCTCGGCTCAATCACAGCGAAGCGGGACGGACGCTGCTCTCCGCCATCCCGGACCTTCAGGTCGGCACCGAGAAGGGCACGATATGGACGGACAAATCGGCAGCCCCGAAACCCTCTGATGTGAAGGTTGTGATCTTCCCGACAGCACCGGGAAAATCCAGTGCGCCGCTGTCAGATGACGCCAGCCTGGACCCCGCACGGGGATCGTCGTCGTACATCACCTTCACCGACGACGTCAACGGCTACTACGACGATGCGGGCAACATGCAGATGCTCAGCGATGCGACGGCTTTCGGGCATGAGCTGCTGCATTCGGCGCACGCGCTCATGGGCGCGCTCGGCGGCTCGGATCACCTGGCGCCCAGCTTCCACGAGGTATGGCCGCAGGCGTACAGACCAGGACAGCTGCCGAGCACACAACCCGCCGACTACCACATGGACATCATGACGGAGGAGCTCTTGACGGTGGGGTCGCCGAGGGATCTTGCGAACGCGCAGGCCACTCTGCTCGCGCAGGGTGTCTTCACGTCCGAGCAGTATCCGACGCTAAATATGAACCCGTTCGAGATCGCGTCTGCACGCTGGGCCTACGAGAATGCGTCGTCGGTTCGCGCCGAGACCGTGACGGCTCGCACATCACTGGCCTGGAGCTCGGTCACAGAGAATGCCATTCAGAAGGAGCTCGGGGAAGCCTTGCGACCGTCTTACCTTTCGAACGGATACCGGCCACCTGGCGGTCAGGTCGAGATCGTGACCCATTTCGATCTGGCACCGGCGGTGACGTTCGATGAGTTGACGCCGGATGACTTCAGGTCACCGTTCGAGTCGAGACACCTGATCATCGACCCGAAGGCCCCGAGAACCCCATCCACCGGACTCTGCCTGTCCACGTGCACTCCGGGCCATTCGGTTCCCGCTTCCCAGGCCGAAGCGGACGCTTTCCGAGCGAAGGCCAAGACGCAGTCGGCGGGTGCGCTCGGCGCATTCGATGGGTTCCTGTCGGCTCTGGACACGGAGCAGATGACGGAGTTCGCCCGATCGACGGTGGCTGGGCAGGTGGTTCCGCGCATCGAGAGTCTTGTCCGTGAAGGTGCTGGGGCAGCCGGTGAGATGGGTGAAATCCCGGGCCTTCGAGGTCTCCCTGAATTCGACGCGGGTATCGAGACTCATCTGAGCAAGGTCGTCGATGCTTCTCTCGACAATGAGGACGAGCTGCAGCTGCTCGGCTGGGTCGCCTTGGCGTTCCAGGCCGGCTCGAAAGATCTCAACGGTCCCTTGGAGTTGCTCGAGGCGGTTCCGGGGGCGGCGGACGTGATGGGCTTCGTGTCCTCTGCGCAGGCGGGGAGCAGGACGGATATCGCAGTCTCGACGATGCATCTGATTGCCGACGTGCTGGGCATCGGGTCGATCGCTTCGCCGGAGTTGGGGATTCCGGCGATGATCCTGGGTGCAGTGGCGGATCTGACAGGTGCCGTCTCGGCGATCGTCGCGCCCGACAAGTTTTCCGAGCGCGCGCTTCTGGCGGGGAGCTGGGCCACCGACATCGCAGGGGCGTTCACCTCTGCGGCGACCAATCAGCTGGTCGACAAGGCGATCCCTCAGATCATGAAGACGCTGCAGGGCGCATACGGTCGAGCGCAGAAGCGGGTGATCTGGAATGCGCTGGTGGCGCAGTCCGCGATCGACGAGTCCACTGCTCGGCTGGGGGATTCGGCCGAATCGTCAGCCAAGAACAAGGCATCGGTCGTGACGGCCGCTCAGGAGAACCTGGCCGCGCTGCGGACGGGTTTCATGGCCGGCGCGAAGGCCGCGGTCGAGAAGGTGATCGCGGCAAGCAACGCACGCTATGAAGCGTTCGCGCGGTCGTATCTGGTCAACCACGTGCTGCCGATCATTGCGGAGAGGAAGGCGCGCGAGCGCGCCGCTCGCGCGGGCACCAGATTCAACCGGATCGACGCTGAGCTGTTCGAATCCGAGCTTGCCGGACGCGTGAATCAGGTGACGGGAAAGACCAATCCGCACCCGCTGGCGTTGACAGGAACGATTTTGCAGACGTTCGAGAAGTTGGGGTCGTTCGCCGTCGCGAGTGTTCCCGCCAGTGTGCCGCCGACCGGGAGAGTGCTGCCGTGGTCATTCCTGTCGCCGGTGACGACCATTCCACAGACGCCGCCCGACGAGGTTTCCGAAATCGGAGGGCCCGGTACCTGGGAATCTCGTCACCTCGGGGACGGCGATCTGCTCGGCGGCGGCAGCCTGCTCGGTGGCGGCGGCCTGCCCGGTGGCGGCGGCCTGCCCGGTGGCATTCCTCTGCCCGGTGCCATTCCTCTGCCCGGTGGCAGCGCCCCGGTGCGGGTGGATCGAGCTGCCGAGATCCGCGGAACAGGCATCCCGGGAACGATCGTCGGAGTGGGGATCAAGGGCCAGCCGGCGTTCCTCGACCTGTGCTTCTCAACGGTCTCTGCATACGGATATTGGGCGTGTGTGCCGGACTTGCATCCCGTCCCCGCTGGCGTGGATGTCACGTTGGAGCTTCATGCGTACCAGGAGGGGACGACGACCACGACACTTTTGTCGACGGTGAACTACCCCACCGCGCACACGGAACCGAAGGTGACCGTGGCGTCAACGCTGCGCGCCGATGCGGTCGGCCCGATCGATATCAGCGGTACGGGCTGGAGTGCCGGGGCAGGGTTGTCGTTCGCCTTCGACGGGAAGCCGATGACGTTCTTGTTCCTCGACGCCGCCGGCCAAGTGATGAAGCGAGGGCCTCGCGTCATCACCACCCAGTTGGGCGCGTTCCATGGACGAGTGGAGATCACCCCTCGCCCGACGACGCTGGACGCCGGAGCGTCGCACGAACTCACCGTGTGCTACGAGGGCAGCGACGACTGCTCATCGCAGACGATCGTCGTGACTGCGGTTCCCAGCGACACTCCCGCTGCCGAGATACCCTCCACGTCGCCGGACGCGGAGGAGAAATCCGCATCGACCGCGCCGCCCACCGTCAAGTATCGGCCTGACACAAGAGACTTCGCTGTGACGGTCACGGTCCCCGCCGAGGTGATCGCAACCGTCACCGACGGCAAAGAATGGTCGGTGGAATTGCAGCCGGACTTCCCCCTTTATTCAGTGCCGATGACGATACTGAATATCCGCGACAAGGGCCAGCACGTCGGGGACGGCGACGGATTCGGAAAAGCCACGACCGCCACGTACTACCCGCTGAACGGCTCGGGAAAACCGTCCACGATCGGCGACTCGTACACAAGGTACGAGATGATCATCAGCGGACTCGAGGGAGCATGTCCTCACACTGTGCGCACCGTCATGACCGACAAAGCCGGCACATCCACCATCTTGACGTCACGATCGGGCATCATCACCGAAGGCTGGGGCTGAGGACCGCCCAGACCGCAAGAGCTCGTTCGGATAGCGGTGCGAAGCGAACGCGTCAGACCGCGGGGATCTCCTCGCACACGCTGAGCTGCGGCAGCCCGTGCATCTCGTAGTGCTCGACCAGGCGCATGCGCCCGTCATCGGTGAGCTCGATCTCGCTCTCGCCGTCGCCCGTGACCACGGTGCCGTCGGCGACGAGCACATGCACGAACGACACCCAGATCGTGTCGCCCGTGCGGGTGCCGACGAAGCGGCCGAAAGTGACGGTGTCGCCGACGTAGTCGCCCCAGATCGCGCCGTCCCGCTCCCAGTACTGGAAGACGCTGGGGGCGTCAGGGTCGACCGCCGAGGTGGTCGAGGAGACCATCGCGAAGCGGCGGCCGTCGAGGGAAGGGAGCGTTGCAGTGACAGTCACCCCTCGATTATGGGGGATGCCGTCAGCCCTCGGCGGCGTCGCGGTCACGCCACTCGGCCGCGAGGAGGGCGTGGATCAGCATCGTCACCCACCCGTCCTTGAACCACTCGCTCTCGACCAGACGCGCTTCGTGTCGGAAGCCCAGGCGCTCGACGACCCGCACCGACGCGGTGTTGCGCTCATCGATGCGCGTGGCGATCCGGTGCAGGCCGAGCCCGTCGAAGCCGAGCGCGAGCAGCGCCCCGACGGCCTCCGTGGCGAACCCCTGCCCCGCCGCCGCGGGGTCGAAGATGTAGCCCACTTCGCCCGAGCGGTCGAGCTCGCTGCGCCAGAACAGCACCACATCGCCGAGCAGCCGCCCGGTCGCTCGTTCCTCGACGGCCAGGCACACCGCGTCGCCCTGCTGCGTGAAGCGCGTGGTCGACCAGGTGGTCGCGATGCGGCGCTCGACCTCCGCACGGTCGAGGGGTCCGTAGGGCACGTAGCGCACGGCGTCGGGATCGGACTTGTACGCGTGCATCGCCGCAGCATCGTCGATGGTGATGGGCCGCAGGAGCAGGCGTTCCGTCATGAGCGGATAGTCCGGTGCGAGTCGGATGGCGCGGTTCTTCTCGTTCTCCGCCATGCTGCCTCCTCGGACACGCGTCGATCCCGTCGCTCGGATCATAGGACATGCCTGCCCGGTACCGTGGGGTCATGGAGTGGATCGAGAACCCGAGCGTCGGCGACTGGCTGCGCGAACGTCTCGACGACGACTTCTCGTCGATGCAGTGCGTGGTGCCGCGCGGCTATGCCGCCTATGCCCGCGTGTTCCACACGGCGTCGGTGCGCTCCCTCCCCGATCGCCCCGTTCCGACGTCGGCCGAGTGGGAGCGGATGCCGGAGCAGGAGCGGTCCGCCCTGTTCGACCGCCTCGTCGACGCGCCCGCCACCTGGGCGGAGACCGCCGCGGCCTTCGGCACCACGATGCATCCCCTCGCCCAATGGAACCGGATCGTGCGCACGCCGCCCGAGACGGACTGGCGCGTGCGGAGCGCGCCGGACGGACGCGAGTTCCCGGCTCCCCTTGAGGGCGAGCTCGCGCCGGAGCAGCTCGCTGCGGTGGCCGATCATCTGGCCGCCCACACCGAGACTCCCGACGCCGGTGTCGTCGCGCTCTGGGAGGGTTTCGGCGGGCTGCTCGGACACCTCGGTCACGCACCGTCTCGTGCGTTCGTGGAGGTCAGCGACGACCCGAACCATCAGGCCATGCTGAACCGCAGCACGCACGATCCGTTCAACAACGTCTTCCGCAAGCCGACGTGGCAGGAGGGCATCCTGTCGAAGGAGATCTCCCAGGGCCCGCGGCTCTCGCTTCCGAACCGCGCGTACGTGCTGTTCT
This sequence comes from Microbacterium sp. PI-SA-G, assembly GCF_057215335.1. Lineage (NCBI taxonomy): Bacteria > Bacillati > Actinomycetota > Actinomycetes > Micrococcales > Microbacteriaceae > Microbacterium > Microbacterium sp. PI-SA-G. The sequence goes on along the minus strand of NZ_CM170103.1, from coordinate 2,404,199 downwards.
CCGGGTCGCCGCGGGCATTCATCGATCCTGCGTGGGTCCTCGACGCTCCCTGGCGCGATATTCCGGGAGAGCAACACGGCTTCGCGCCCTCGGCGCAGGCCCCGAACATCCTCTGGCCCGAGGACCGGGCGTGGGTGATGGTGAGCGAGATCGACTTCGACTCGACGGTCGTCGCGGGCTCCGCCGAACTCATCCGGGCGATCTGCGCCGACGACCGAATCGAGGCGCTGCCGATCCCCGAGGGCGCGGACCTCGGATGGCAGGGCGACCTGGTGAACGGCGCATGAGCGTGCCGCAGCATCCGATCGCCTTCGATGCCGGGGCGCTGACGAACCCCACCGACCCCGCCGCCGTGCGCGCGTTCGCGGCCGAGACGCGTGCCCGCCGCAGCTCTGCGCCGACCGCCGGTCTCATCGTCGGGATCATCATCTCCGTCGCCGCCGTCGTGATCGTGGTGCCGGTCTTCGTGATGGTGGTGGTCGGGTTCGCGTCGATCGGCCAGAGTCCGGGCGGCTCGCTCGTTCCGGTCGCTCTGATCGGGCTGGGCCTGACCGCCGCGGCCGTCATCGCGCTGCTCGCCTGGCGGCGTGGCCGCGAGACCCGCTATCGCCTGCACCGGTTCGCGCAGGCCAACGGACTGACGTACGAGCCGAGGATCGCCGCTCCCGCGCTGCCGGGCATGATCTTCAGCCTCGGTCACTCACGCGCATCGACCGACGTGCTGCGGGGCACGACCCCGCGCTTCGTCGAGTTCGGCAACTACCAGTACACGGTCCGCTCGGGCAAGAACTCCGTCACTCACCGCTGGGGATACGTCGCCGTGAAGCTGGATGTGCCCCTGCCGAACATCGTGCTCGACGCCGTGGGCAACAACGGATTCGGCTCCAACCTGCCGGCGTCGTTCCAGAAGGAGCAGCGGCTCTCGCTCGAGGGCGACTTCGATCAGCACTTCACGCTGTACTGCCCCGCCGGTTACGAGCAGGACGCGCTGTATCTCTTCACGCCCGACATCATGGCCCGCTTCATCGACAACGCCGCGCAGCTCGACGTCGAGATCGTCGATGACTGGATGTTCCTGTACACGCCGCGCAAGGCCTCGACGCTCGATGCCGCCACCTGGGCGTGGCTCTTCGGCGCGGTGGGCGCGTTGATGACCAAGTTCGACCAGTGGGCCCGCTGGCGCGACGACCGGCTGCACGCGAATCATCCGACCGCCGGCTTCATCGCGAGCGGAAGCGCGTCGGCGGAGCTGCCGTTCGCGCCTCCCGCCGGACTGCTCACTCCCCCGCCCGGCGTCGCCCAGCAGGGCCGACGGCTGAAGCGCACGGGCACGTGGGTGCCGATCGTCTTCCTGATTGTGTTCGGCACGCTGTGGTTCTGGAGCCGACTGAACTGACGGGGCGCAGGGATCCCGGGAGGGTTTGTGGGGGTGGGTGTCGTTTGGGGACCGACATCCACCCCATCCCCCCTCGGGATCAGAGGATGATCTCATTCTTCCTCTGCAGGACGGCTGAGCCGTCTCGCTCGCGGTCAGCTGGGGACTGACGCAGCGGAGCGTTGAGTGAATGGTATGCCGCGCAAGGTTGCAACACGTTGCACTCATTCAGATGGATGGGGTCGACGCGAGTCCGAAGTACTCCAGTTCGACCGCATTCAGCATGCGCGACCGGATCAGGAACCGCATCCCCGTCGGCCCCTCCACGCTGAACCCCGCACCGCGGCCGGGCACCACGTCGATGGTGAGGTGGGTGTACTTCCAGTACTCGAACTGCGACTCCGACATGAACACCTCGACCGGGGCCTCCAACCCCACGTCCAGCGCGCCGAGGAGCACATCGCCCGGACCGGTGATGAACATGCCCACGGGGTAGCACATGGGCGATGATCCGTCGCAGCATCCACCGGACTGATGGAACATCAGGGGCCCGTGCTGCAGGGTCAGGTCGCGCACGAGAGATGCCGCGGCATCGGTCACGTCTACCCGCTGATGGCTGCCGATGCTGACCATGGTCCTGCCTTCCTGACGAGGGAGCCGGGCGGGCGCGGGAAGACGCCCGCCCGGAGTGACGACTCAGAAGAAGCCCATCGGGCCTTCTGCGTACGAGACGAGGAGGTTCTTCGTCTGCTGGTAGTGATCGAGCATCATCTTGTGGTTCTCGCGCCCGACGCCCGACTGCTTGTACCCGCCGAACGCCGCGTGCGCCGGGTACTGGTGGTACGTGTTCGTCCACACGCGGCCGGCCTCGATCGCCCGGCCCGCGCGGTACGCGGTGTCACCGCTGCGGCTCCAGACCCCGGCACCCAGGCCGTACAGGGTGTCGTTCGCGATCGAGATGGCGTCGTCGAACCCCTCGAACGAGGTCACCGACAGCACCGGACCGAAGATCTCCTCCTGGAAGATGCGCATGTCGTTGGTGCCTTCGAACACCGTCGGGGCGACGTAGTAGCCCTCGCTGAGGTCACCGCCGAGGTCGACCCGCTCCCCGCCGGTGAGCAGCCGCGCGCCGCCCTGCGTGCCGATGTCGATGTAGCTGAGGATCTTCTCCAGCTGGTCGTTCGACGCCTGCGCACCGATCATCGTGGCCGGGTCGAGCGGGTTGCCCTGCACGACCTTCTTCACCCGCTCGAGTCCGTCGGCGAGGAAGCCGTCGTAGATAGAGCGCTGGATCAGCGCGCGCGACGGGCAGGTGCAGACCTCGCCCTGGTTCAACGCGAACATCGTGAAACCCTCGAGCGCCTTGTCGTAGAACGGGTCGGCGGTGTCGCGGGCCACGTCCTCGAAGAACACGTTCGGGCTCTTGCCCCCGAGTTCGAGCGTCACCGGGATCAGGTTCTGCGACGCGTACTGCATGATCAGGCGCCCGGTGGTGGTCTCTCCGGTGAACGCGATCTTGCGGATGCGCTTGTGCTGCGCCAGCGGAGCGCCCGCCTCGATGCCGAAGCCGTTGACGATGTTCACCACTCCGGCGGGAAGCAGGTCGCCGATGATCTCGAACAGGAAGAGCAGGGATGCCGGGGTCTGCTCCGCCGGTTTGATGACCACGCAGTTGCCCGCGGCGAGCGCCGGAGCGAGCTTCCACACCGCCATCAGGATCGGGAAGTTCCACGGGATGATCTGCCCCACCACACCCAGCGGCTCGTGGAAGTGGTACGCCACGGTGTTCTCGTCGAGCTGGCTGATGCCGCCCTCCTGAGCGCGCAGCACGCCGGCGAAGTAGCGGAAGTGGTCGATCGCGAGCGGGATGTCGGCGGCGAGCGTCTCGCGGACGGGCTTGCCGTTCTCCCAGGTCTCGGCGACCGCAATCTCTTCGAGGTGCTGCTCGATGCGGTCGGCGATCCTGTTGAGCACGACGGAGCGCTCTGCGGGGCTGGTCTTGCCCCAGCTCGCGAAAGCCTTCCATGCCACATCGACCGCGCGGTCGATGTCTTCGCTCGTGCCGCGGCCGACCTCGGTGAAGGGCTTGCCGTTGACGGGGCTGACGTTCTCGAAGTACTGGCCCTTGACCGGATCGACGAACTCTCCGCCGATGTAGTGGCCGTAGCGCGGGCGGTAGGTCGCCAGGGCGCCGGACTGACCCGGAGCGGCGTAGGCGGTGGACACGTCTTCTTCGACGATGGTCATCGTGACTCCTTCGACGGGCCGCGCGTCGGTGCAGCGGCTGTGCTCCGACGGTAGGCCTCGAAGGGTTGCAGCCCGGTGCGCAACGTTGCAATATATTGCGCGCTCCGGGCCCTCTGCGTGGGCGGGGCGGCGCTATTCGAGCCGTTCGATGCGAGCGACGAGACCGGCCCTCTTCGGCGAGCGCGCCGGCAGCATCTCGAGCGCAAGACGCAGGCTCTCGGCATCGGCCTGGCCCTCGGGGATCTCGGCGTACTCGAGGAGCACGTCGAGGCTGGCTTCGGACCGCATCGCCTCGCGCAGCGCGCCGCGCACCGACTCGCGGAACTCCTGTACACCGGGCGACGTCGATTCCGGGAGGACAGGCCCGCGATACGCGGTGAGCGCCACCCGGTGTGCGCCTCGGTCGAGCAGCGACAGCACGTCGTGCGCATCGGTCTCGAGCGGCATCGGCAGACGGTACGGGCGTGACTCCGGCACGAGATCGGGGGCGCTGCGCTCGAGCACCTTGCGCAGCCGCACCATCTCGGGCCGCAGGGTGTCGGGCGAGACCCCGGGGCCGTAGACGAGTTCGCACAGACGCTCCGCCGAGAGACCTTGTCGGTGTACGGCGAGCATCAGCAGTATCGCCGCATGCCGCGCGCTGAGCTCGGTCATCGACTCCTCGTGCGGCGACTCGGTCTCGAGCCGCGCGCGATCCCGGCCGAGCACGTGCAGCACCGCTCGTTTCGTTGCCCGCGTGCGGGCGGGCGGCTGATGCGTCCGGCGGGGCGTCGTGCTCCGCGAGCGCAGGCGCGCCACCAGCATCTCGGACTCGACGGCGCGCACCGTGGCATCCACGAGCAGTCGCGCCTGGGTGCTGACCACCTCGGCGCCGCCGGTGATGTCGATGACGCCGAGCACCCGCTGCGTCTCGGGGTCGCGCACGGGAGCCGCGGTGCACGACCACGGGTGCACGAGCCGGTTGTAGTGCTCCGCGCCGCGGATCTGCACGGGCTGCGCGAGAGCCAGCGCGGTGCCGGGTGCGGTGGTGCCCACGGCATCCTCCGCCCAGTTCGCCCCGATGACGAAGCCCATGTCGTCGGTGATGGAACGCACGTGCGGATCGCCCTCGATCCACAGCAGTCGTCCGGCCTGATCTCCGACGGCGACGATGACCCCGGAATCCTCCGAGCTGCCGGGCAGCAGCAGGGCGCGGATCATGTCCATCGCTGACGCGAGCGGATGCGCCAGGCGATACGCCTCGATCTCGTCACTCGGGATCTCGAGCGTCGGCGCCTCTTCCGGCGCGACGCGTCGACGCCACGATCGCTCCCACGACTCCCGCACGAGCGGACGCACCTGCGCCAGCCGGCGATCGTCGAGATTCCCCGCGAGGAGCTCCTCATGCGCACGCTCGATGATCAGCCGCGAGGCGCCGATCGCCGCATCCCGCGAATCCTGCCACAGTGCAGTCATGCCGTCTCCGTTCGTCGACGGTGGAGCGTGCCCTCAGTGTATGAGGCAGCCCGGTCGCGAGTCACCCCCTATCTCGGGTGTCGCCGCGACGACGCGGGGCATCGGTGTCGATCGAGCGGAGGCTAGCTGCGCGACGCCCACCATGCGCGGAGGCGCTGCTCGGCCACGTCTTCACCCAGCACACCCTCGTCGAGACGGAGGTCGAGCAGGAAGCGATACGCCTCACCGACCTCACGCCCGGGCGCGATGCCGAGGATCTTCTGGATGCGGTTGCCGTCGATCTCGGGCCGCATCGAGTCGAGCTCCTCCTGCTCACGCAGGGCCGCGATCCGCGACTCGATGTCGTCGTACGCGGCGGCCAGGCGCCCGGCCTTGCGCTTGTTGCGCGTGGTCACGTCAGCCCGGGTGAGGATGTGCAGGCGTTCGAGCAGATCGCCCGCGTCGCGCACGTAGCGGCGCACCGCAGCATCGGTCCAGGCGCCCTCCGCGTAGCCGAAGAAGCGCAGGTGCAGCTCGATCAGCGTCGCGACGGCCTCGGTCGTGGCCGTGTCGAAGCGCAGCGACTGCAGCCGCTTGCGCGCCATGCGGGCGCCGACGATGTCGTGGTGGTGGAACGTGACCGCACCGCCGTCCTCGAGCTTGCGCGTGCGCGGCTTGCCGATGTCGTGCAGCAGGGCCGCGATGCGCAGGGCCACATCGGGCTCGGCGCCGGGATGCCGCGTGTGCTCGAGCGAGATCGCCTGGGTGAGCACCGTCAGCGAGTGCTCGTACACGTCCTTGTGGTGGTGGTGCTCGTCGACCTCGAGGCGTAGCGCACTGACCTCGGGCAGGAACTCCTCGATCAGTCCGCTCTCGACCAGCACGCGGACCCCGCGCACCGGATCGTCGGTCTGCATCAGCCGCACGAGTTCGGACTGGATGCGCTCGGGGCTCACGATCGACAGCGTCTCGCGCAGCTGGGCGATGGCGTCGAACGTCGTGTCCTCGACGCGGAACCCCAGCTGGGCGCTGAAGCGTGCCGCGCGCAGCATCCGCAACGGATCGTCGCCGAACGAGACGGCCGGATCAGCGGGGGTGCGCAGGATGCCGGCGACGAGGTCCTCCACGCCGCCGGTGGGGTCGACCAGCTTCACCGACGGCACCTGCAGCGCCATCGCGTTGACCGTGAAGTCGCGGCGCACCAGGTCGCCCTCGATCGAGTCGCCGAACTCCACCGTGGGCTTGCGGGTCACGCCGTCGTAGCTGTCGGCGCGGTAGGTCGTGATCTCGACCTGCTCACCCTGCACCCGGGCACCGATCGTGCCGAACGCGCGGCCGATGTCCCAGTGCGCGGTCGCGACCGGCTTCACGATCGCGAGGATCTGATCGGGCGAGGCGTTCGTCGTGAAGTCGAGATCGTGCGTCGTGCGACCCAGCAGCGCGTCGCGCACCGGTCCCCCCACGACGGCGAGATCGAAGCCGGCGTCGGCGAAGACCGTGGACAGGGTGCGGACGACCGGATCCTCAGCGAGCGCTGCGAGACGAGCGAGGCCGTCAGCCATGTGGAGCATGGGTTCCAGCGTACCGGGGGCGTGTGACGGTGCCCGCGTCAGAACAGCCCGGTCGTAGGATCGCCTCGTGAGCGCCGACGAACCCACCCCACGCCCGTCACCCGACACGTCGCGTCGCGGCTTCTTCAAGATGGGCGGTGCGGCGCTGGCCGGAGCCGTGGTCGGCGGCGCGGGAACAGCGGCGATCGCAGCGACCGTGGCGGCGAACAGCCGAGACGGTTTCGCGGCCGACCCCGACCACTTCGCCGCGCTGACCCCGCGCAGCGAACCCGGCTTCGAGCACATCGTCGTGGTGATGGGCGAGAACCGCTCCTTCGACAACCTGCTCGGTTTCCTCTACTCCCCCGACGACCTGCCAGCGGGCGAGACGTTCGAGGGTCTCGCGTTCGGCACCCACAGCAACACCGCACCCGACGGCACGGTCGTCGACGCGCACGTGTACGTCGGTGAGACCGACCGCATCATGAGCCACCCCGACCCAGACCCGGGAGAGGAGTACCCGCACGTCAACACGCAGATCTTCGGCACCGTCGACCCGAAGAGCAACGCCGAGCTCTTCGTCGATCAGATGGAAGCGCCGTTCAACGCGCCGACCGCCGGCACGAAGGCGACGATGTCGGGGTTCCTCGAGGACTACATCATCAACTTCCGGCGACTGCGCAAGGGCAAGGAGCCCAGCGCGGATGAGGCTCGCCACATCATGGGCTCCTTCTCCCCCGCGATGCTCCCGGTGCTGTCGACGCTGGCCGCCGAGTTCGCCGTCTTCGACAACTGGTACGCGGCGGTCCCCTCGCAGACGTTCTGCAACCGGTCGTTCTTCCACGCGTCGACCTCGCACGGCTTCGTGACGAACCAGGCGGGCGGCGGGTACGACAAGTGGATCGACGCGCCCGCGGCCCCCACCGTGTTCAATCGGCTCGAAGACGAGAAGCTCAGCTGGAAGATCTACATCGACAAGCTGCAGCTCGTGTCGTTCACCGGCATGCTGCACGCGCCCGTGCTCGAGAAGTACTGGCGCACCGAGCACTTCGGCACCATGGAGGACTTCTACGCCGACGCGAAGGCGGGCACGCTGCCCGCCTACGCCTTCATCGAGCCGCGCATGGTCTACGACCACAACGACTTCCACCCGCCGTTCGGGTCGCCGCGTGAGAGCGAGGTCGGGGGTGAACCGGTGTTCGACAGCGCGATCTCAGATGTGCGCGCTGGCGATCGGCTCATCCATGACATCTACGAGGCTGTGCGCACGAGCGCCTCAGCGACCGGGTCGAACGCCGTAAACACCCTGCTGCTGATCACGTTCGACGAGCACGGCGGATGCTACGACCACGTGCCGCCGCCCGCCGCCACCCCGCCCACCTCTGACGCCGGAGCCGGCGAGATGGGCTTCTCCTTCGATCGGCTCGGATGCCGCGTGCCGGCGATCGCCGTCTCGGCGTACACGAAGCGCGGCACGATCGTGCACGACGAGATGCACCACGGATCCGTCACGGCCACGCTGTCGCGTCTGCACGGGCTCGAGCCGCTGAACGAGCGCGATGCGACGGCGAACACACTGTTCAGCGTCGTGAATCTTGATCAGCCGCGGCATCCGGCAGACTGGCCCATCACCACGCCCGCCTACACCCCGCCGAACCCGGAGCAGTCGACGCCGCATCCGGGCGTCGCCGACCATCTGAAACCGCTCACGCCGCCCGCCCGAGGACTGCTGGGTCTGCTCATCGCACGCTACGGGAGGCCGGGCGAGAAGGAGCCCGAGACCTTCGCCGACGCGTACCGGCTGCTGCACGAGCACGGCGAGGAGCTGTTCGGTCCGCCGAGTTCGTAGGGTGAGCGGGGCCCAGGCCCGGCCCCCGAAGGGCAGGGCTAGACCGGATCGCCCTGCACGGGGCCTTCGGTGTTGGGCTTCCAGCCGAGCGCCGGAGCGACGTGCTCGGCGAAGGCCTGCAGCACGTGCAGGTTGTACTCGGGGCCGAGCTGGTTCGGGATGGTGAGGAGCAGCGTGTCGGCGGACATGACGGCCTCGTCCTGCTTCAGCTGCTCGATCAGCACGTCCGGCTCAGCTGCGTACGTCTTGCCGAAGGTGGAGCGGAAGCCGTCGATCACACCGATCTGATCGCCCGAGTCGGCGCTGCGCATACCGAAGTAGGCGCGGTCCATGTCGCTGATCAGCGGGAAGACGCTGCGGCTCACCGACACACGCGGTGTGCCCGTGTGACCGGCCTCCTTGTACGCGGCGCGGAACAGGTCGATCTGCTCGCGCTGCAGCTGGTCGAACGGCTGCCCGGTGGCCTCGGTGATCAGCGTCGAGCTCATCAGGTTCAGGCCCTTGCGCCCGGTCTCCTCGGCCGTCGCACGCGAACCGGAACCCCACCAGATGTGGTCGCGCAGGGTCGGCGACTGCGGCTCGATCGCGAGGTACTGCCCCGGTCCGACCATCCGCGGGTCGCCCGCCGCGAGACGTTCGCCGTCGATCGCGCGCAGGAAGATGTCGAACTTCTCGCGGGCGAGCACGCTGCCCCGCTCGGGGTCCTCCTCATCACGGAAGCCGAACGCCTCGTACCCGCGCAGCGCCGTCTCGGGTGACCCACGGCTCACGCCGAGCGCGACTCGGCCGTCGGCGATCCAGTCGAGGGCCGCGGCCTCTTCGGCGAACTGCAGGGGGTTCTCGTACCGCATGTCGATCACGCCCGTGCCCACCTCGATGCGCTGGGTGCGCGCCGCCATGGCTGACAGCAGCGGCATCGGCGATGCGGCCTGCCGCGCCCAGTGGTGCACGCGCACCGAGGCGCCGTTCACGCCGATCTCGTCGGCACCCTCGGCGATCTCGATGGTCTGCTTCAGCATGTCGCCCGCGGTGCGGGTCGCTGAGCCCTGCACATCGCCGTAGTGCCCGAACGAGAGGAATCCGAAAGCCTTCATGGTGTATTCGAACGCATGGATGCCGTGGGCTATTCCGCCCGCGGCATCCGCTCTGGCATCCGCGCCGGCATCCGGGAGGTGTCACAACACGCCGCAACGCCCCCGCGGAACCGACCATCTGCGACCCCCGCCCGCGAACCCCCGCCTACCCGACCGCCGCCAACCGCGCGGCCCGCCGCTCCTGCTGCACATCCGGGTCCGGCACCGGCGCCGCGGCGAGAAGCCGGCGCGTGTACGGGTCCTGCGGGTGTTCGAGCACCTGCGTGCGCGACCCCGCTTCGACGACGCGCCCGGTGTTGAGCACCATCACGCTGTCGCACAGCTCGTCGATCACCGCGAGATCGTGGCTGATGAACACACATGCGAAGTGCAGGCGCGACTGCAGTTCTCGGAACACCTCGAGCACCTGCGCCTGCACCGACACGTCGAGGGCACTGGTCGGCTCGTCGGCGATGAGCAGCGCGGGGTCGAGCGAGACCGCCCGCGCGATCGCCACGCGCTGCTTCTGCCCGCCGGACAGCTCATGCGGGTACCGGTCGGCGCGGTCCTCGAGCCCGACCGATTCGAGGAGTTCCTCGACCCGGTCGCTCAGCTCGCGGCCGCGCAGTCCGCGGATGCTGTGCAGCGGCTCCTCGATGCTCTGCCGCGCGGTGTAGCGCGGGTTCAGCGAGAGCGCGGGGTTCTGGAAGACCACGCCGACGCGTCGCCGAGTGCGTCGACGCTCCGCGTGCGAGGCGGTGCGCATGTCGACGCCCTCCACCACGATGGTCCCCGCGCTCACGGGTGCCGCACCGATCACGGCCCGACCGATCGTCGACTTCCCGCTGCCGGATTCGCCGACGAGTCCGAGGATCTCGCCCTTCTGCACCCGCATGCTGACGCCGTCGACGGCGCGGAAGGTGCCGCGCAGGCGGTTGCCGTAGCTGACGACGAGGCCGTCGATCTCGAGCACCGGAGCCGCCTCATCGAGCGCGGCGGCCGACCCGCGCGAGCCGATCCGCGGCACGGCGTCGAGCAGCTGCCGGGTGTATCCGGCCGATGGCGTCAGCAGCACGTTGCGTGCAGTGCCCTCTTCGACCAGCGCCCCGTGCCGCATGACGACCACGCGGTCGGCGAGCTCGGCGACCACTCCCATGTCATGCGTGATGAGCAGGATGGCGCGGCCATCGCGGCGTCCGAGCCGGGCGAGCACGTCGAGCACCTCGGCCTGCACGGTCACGTCGAGCGCGGTGGTGGGTTCGTCGGCGATGAGCAGCTGCGGATCGGAGGCCAGTGCCATCGCGATGCCGACCCGCTGGCACTGTCCGCCCGAGAGCTCATGCGGATACTGCTTCATGCGGCGGGCGGGCTCGGGGATGTCCACGAGCTCGAGCAGCTCGATCGCCCGCCGCCGCGCGGCACTCGTGCTCAGCGACCGATCATGCGAGCGCACCGCCTCGACGACCTGAAAGCCGATCGTGAAGACGGGGTTGAGCGAGGCGACCGGGTCCTGCGAGATCAGGGCGATCTCGGCGCCGCGCACCTGGCGCAGCTCGCGCGGCGACAGGCCCAGGAGCTCGCGGCCGTGCAGTTCGACCGAACCCGTCGCCGTCGCGCCATCGGGCAGCAGACCGATCACCGACAGCGCGGTCACCGACTTCCCCGACCCCGACTCGCCCACGACCGCGACGACCTCGCCCGGCGCCACGTCGAGGTCGAGACCGTGTACGACCTCGACGGGAGTGCGCGTGCCGAACGACACACGCAGGTCGCGCACGCGCAGGACGGGTTCAGTGTCGTTCATTCGTCACACTGTCGTTCATTCGTCACACTGTCGTTCATTCGTCACACCTCGTCCTCGCCCGCATCGCGAGCGCGCTTGTGCTCGTGCCAGTCGGCGAGCATCTTGTGGTGGTAGTCCTGCACCCACTCCAGGTAGTCGCGGCCGTTGCGCAGTCGCACGGCCGCATCGGTCTCGGTGGGGCTGAGCCAGCGCAGGGCCGTGTCGAGCGAGCGGATCTCCCGGTCGAAGTAGCGGCGCTCGTTGGCGAGGAAGCTCCCCCACGGGTCCTCCTCCGCCATGAAGTAGTGGTTGCGGTCGCCGGCGAGCGAGTGGCGGCGGATGAAGTTGGTGTCGATCAGGCGACGCGTGGCCATCGACACCGCGCCCGTGCTGGCGCCGAGCGCCGCGGCGAGGTCGGCCGACGAGATGTACGGGCGATCCATGATCATCAGGTAGCCCAGCACTCGGCCGTCCATGCGCGAGGTGCCGGCCATCTCCCAGATGAGCGAGATGTCCTCGGCGAACTGTCGGCGGTAGTGCTCGCGCTCGTCGGCTGCGGTGCGATCCTCGGTCATGCGTTCTCCCCTTCCGGCGGCGTACCGATCAGCATGCCACTCACCGTCGCTCCCGGGGATCGAAGACGCTGCGCAGCTCCTCGCCGATCGCGACGATCGCCAGCACCGTCAGCGCCAACATCACGCTCGGCAGCACGAGCACGTGCGGGGCCGACTGGAACACGCGTGAGCCGGCCGCGATCTGCAGCCCCCACGAGATCGCGGGCGACGACAGGCCGACGCCGAGGTAGGTAAGCGTGCTCTCGGCGACGATCACGGCACCGATGGTGAGGGTGGCGAGCAGCAGCACGGGTTGCACGGCGTTCGGCAGCACGTATCGCGAGACGATGCGTCCGGTGCTCAGCCCCATCGTGCGGGCGGCGAGCACGTGATCGGCCTTCGCCACCGACCGCACCGATCCGCGCATCAGTCGGGCCATCATCGGCCACCCGAACACGCCCAGCACGAGCCCGACGGTGAGCACGTTGCGGGCGCCGAGCACATTGAGCACGACGATGGCGGCCAGCAGGAACGGGAAGCCGAGGAACACCTCGGTCAGCCGCGAGATAATCCAGTCGGCGATCGCCCCTCCCATCCCGGCGAGTGTTCCGAGCACGAGCGCGATGGCCAGCGCGATTCCGGTGGCCAGGAACCCGACCGCCAGCGAGCTCTGCGCGCCGTGCACGGCGTTCGCCCAGATGTCGCACCCCTGCACGTCGAAGCCGAACGGGTGCCCCGCACTCGCCGTGCCCGCGCTGTCGGCGAGGTCGCAGGCGCGCGGATCGCCGTTGCCGAACATCGCCGCGAACGGTGCGGGGGCGACCGCGAACGCGCCCATGACCAGGAGCACCACGCCGGCGATCCAGAACAGCGGTCGGCGCACCAGCAGGCGGAAAGCGCCCTCGCGGCGGGTGACGAGCGGGATGGCCGTGGTCTTCGGCACCGTGATCTTCGCGGTGCCCGGTGTCGGATTCAGCGGTTCAGGCACGACGGATCCTCGGGTCGAGCAGCGCGTGGAGGGCGTCCACGATCAGCGAGGTGAGCAGGAAGATGACGATCAGCGCGGTCGAGATGCCGACGACCATCGTGGCCTCGTGATCGCGGATCGCGAGGAAGAGCAGGTTGCCCACGCCGGGCAGGTTGAAGATGCCCTCGATCACCACGGCCCCCCCGAGCAGGAAGCCGAGGTCGGTGGCGAGGAACGTCGCGGTGGGGATGAGCGAGTTGCGCATGACGTGCAGGCCGATCACGCGGGACTCGCTGATGCCCTTGGCGCGCGCCGTGCGCACGTAGTCGGCGTCGAGGTTCTCGATCATCGACCCACGCACCAGCCGCGAGACCGACGCCAGCCCGAACAGCGCGATCACGAGCGACGGCAGCAGATAGGCGAGCGGCCAGCCCTCGCGGATGCCGGCGACGGGAAGCCAGTCCAGCCGCACGCCGAACACGATCTGCGCGGTGATGCCCAGCACGAACACCGGAATGCAGCTGAGGCCGATCGCGAGCACGAGCAGTCCGCGGTCGATGATCGTGCCGCGCTTGAGCGCTGAGACGATGCCGACCGCCAGGCCCAGGATGATCTGGATCGTCCATGCGGTGAGGGCGAGCGTGATCGTCACCGGCCAGCGCGACGCCAGCTGATCCGCCACCGCCCGACCGCGCAGATCGACGCCGAGGTCGCCGGTGAGCAGATTGCCGATGTAGTTCGTGTACTGGACCCACAGCGGCTGATCGAGCAGGTAGCGGGCGTTCAGCGCATCGATCACCGACTGCGGCAGCTGCCGGTCTCCGGCGAGCGCGCGGATCGGGTCGCCCGGCATGCTGAAGACCGTGAAGTAGATGATGAACGTCACTCCGAAGAAGACGATCGCGAATCCCGCCAGGCGCTGCAGCAGCTTCAGTCCGAGTCCCACCGGCCGGCCCCTTCGAGCTGCGCGTGCGCGGCCAGGATCGCTCCGTACTGCACGCCCACGACGGAGCTCAGCGGCAACGGTGTCGATGAGACCTGCCCGAGTGCCTCCGTCAGCCAGCCGTCGAACAGCTCCTGCGCCTCGACGGCGACTCGACGCAGCTCGGGGGCGGCGGTGCCGGCGTCGACCTCGGCGCGCAGCGCGCGCACCAGCATCCCGCCCCAGCGCAGGCGGTGCAGGCGCACCAGGCCCGACAGTGCCTCGACCTCTGACACCGTGGCGAGCCGGTCGGTCTCCTGGTCGGCCCGAGCGACGTTCTCCTCTCCTGCGGCGATCGCGGCCGGGGCGAACACGCGGGCGGCGCGCAGCAGCGGGGTGTCGAGTCGCAGGTGCGGCTCCACGTGGGCGATCAGTGCGGTGAGCCGCGCGCCGGCGTCCTGCAGGCGTTCGCCGGACTCGCGCAGGGCGTCGCGGTACCGGACATCGGTGATCGTGGTGTCGTCGGCCGACGGGTCACTGAACTGCGGCAGCTCGGCGATCAGCGACAGCGTGCCGTACTTCTGTGCGTACGACGTCGACGCGTCGCCCGCCGATCCGGGCGGGTAGGGGTCGAGGCCGTACGCCTCGGTCCAGTCGTAGGCGTCCTGCAGCGTGCCCATCTCGTACACGGCCGGTGCGAGTACGCGGAAGTGCGCTCCCTCGGCCTCTCCGGTGTGCAGCGGAACCCCGAGAGATGCGGGCAGGGCGTGCAGCAGCGGATACAGCTCAGGCACCGCACGGGAGAGGTAGAAGTAGGCGCCGCCGCCCTCGCTGTTGTGCAGCGGCACGTAGAGGTCGGGGCGCGCGGTGTCGATGGCCCGCGCCAGCGCCTGCGTCTCGGGCATCATGGCGTCGAAGTACGCCTTCTTGTACGAGAAGGGGAAGGTCCATTCGACCTGCTCGTCGGGCGCGGGGCGGTAGAACTCCCGCGCGTATCGCTCGCGGTCCGACGGATCAGCGAACCAGCCCTCGTTCAGCCGCATCCCGTCGGGGTCGGCACAGGGCACGATGTGCCAGGTCGTGTCGAGCCGCTCGCGGAAACCCGCGTCCGAGGTCAGCTGCTCGGTCAGGTGCAGGATCGTGAGCGAGCCGATCGGCTCGTTCGGGTGCACCCCGCCGACGATGAGCGCCGACCGTGTGCCCGACCCCACCGTGTAGAGCGAGAGGGGCTCCCCCAGCCGGCTGGTGCCGATCCGCTGCATCCGGATGAGGTCGGGATGCCGCGACCGCAGCTCTTCCATCTCGGCGTTCAGCGCATCGACGGTCGGGAAGGCGGTGTGGCTCGGCGCCGCGCCGGCACGGCGGAGGATGTCCTCCGTCGTGCCGGCGGTCGGTGCCGCGGGGGATTCGTGCACGAGGTGTCGTTCTCTCTGGGTCGGATCAGGATGCCGCGGAGGTGACGACCGAGCTCAGGTCGACGCTCCCCGACACCGTGGACAGCTCGGAGATGCGCTCAGAGGTGACGTAGAGGTAGCGGTTGCCGAACAGCGGCACCGTGGGGAAGTCCTCCAGGATGCGCTCCTGCACCTTCACGTATCCCTCCGACGACTCCTCGAATGTCGCGGCGGAGTTCGCCTCCTGCAGCAGGGCGTCGACCTCGGGGTTCGAGTACCCGCCGGCGCCGAAGTTGCCTTCGCCGGTCGCCGTGTACACCGCGGTCAGGGTGTTCTGCTGGCTGGGGTACAGCGCACCCCATCGGGCGCGGAACGGACCGTTCACCTGGTGCGCGCCGACGCTGTCGACGAAGGCGGCGAAGTCGACCGACGGAGTCGCGACGACACTCTCGATGCCGAGATTCTGGCGCAGCTGGTTGGCGATCGCCTCGAACAGGTCCTCCTGGCCCCAGTTCGCGATGTAGTGCACCGCGAGCTCGCCCTCGAAGCCTCCAGCCTCCTCGAGCAGCGCCTGAGCGGCCTCGGGGTCGAACTCGCAGTATTCGCCGCAGACGCCCTCGGGATCGCCCGGCATGCTGGGCGCGGTGAGCGAGGTCGCAGGCACCTGGGAGCCGCCGAAGATGGCGTCGTTGATGGCCTCGCGGTCGATCGCCATCGAGATCGCCTGACGGATGCGGGGGTCAGCGAACCGCGGGTCGGTGAGGTCGAATCCGAGGAAGTCGACGCCGGGGGCGTCGAGCTCGTGCACGTGCTCTCCGAAGTCGGTGCGGGCCTGAGCGACCTGCGCGCCGGCGATCGCCACGATGTCGACCTCGTCGGCCAGGGCGTCGGTGTAGGCGGTCGCCGTGTCCAGGTACGGCACGAACGTGACGGCGCCGATGTTCGGCTCGGTGCCCGCGTAGTCCTCGTAGGCGACGGCGTCGATCGGATCGGTCGGCGACCACCCGTCCACCAGTGCGAACGGTCCGTTGCCGACCGGCGCCTCTTCCCAGGCGGCGATGTCGGCGAGTGCGTCGGACGGCAGCGGGTAGAGACCGGTCTGACCGGCGGTGAGCTGCAGCGGGAACTGGCGGTCCGGGGCATTGAGCTCGACCGTGAAGGTGAGGTCGTCGACGACGGCGAGTCCGGCGAGTTCGGTCGCGGTCGGCTCGGCACCCTCGGCGGGGTTGAGATCGGCGTATCCGACGACACCCGCCAGCTGCGCCCCGTTCACCCACGCGTTCGGGCCGTAGGCGGCGTGGTTCCAGGTGTCGACGTAGTTCTGCGCGGTGACGGGCGTGCCGTCGTGGAACGTCCACCCCTCGCGCAGGGTGATGGTCCAGAGCTTCGCGTCATCGGACTCGACCGACTCGGCGGCGACGTAGGTGATCTCCCCCGCATCGTCGACGTCCGTCAACGGCGAGAACATCGCGATGACGATGTTGTACGCCGTGAACTGGTTGGCGGGGACGAGGCTGTCCGGCTGCTCGACGGCGAAGCGAATGGGGTCGACGTCGCCTGCGTCATCTCCGTCCGGCGTCGACGCGGAACATCCCGCGAGCGACAGAGCCAGGACCGCCGAAGCGGCGATCATCAGTCTTGCAGTGCTGTGCATAACTCCTCCTTGAGCCACACCTGACGGTGCCGCTTCGAGTGTGGACTGGCTCATTCCTGCGGGATTTCGCAGGGGGCTTTCCAGCACGCTAGAACGCGGCGATTCAACAATCAATGAAACTTCAGTAGAAATTGAAAGTTGTAATAGGAGTGAAACAGCGGGGAATCATGCGCGCAATACCCGGTCGTCTCCGTTACCCAAACGTGACCCGGAGTGCCGCTCAGTCGGTGAGGAGGAACCCGTCGAATACGAGTGCCCGGATGCGCGGCTCGAGGTCGGCCCAGAGGTCGGCGTATGGCACATCGAACAGGTCCGACAGGGCCGACGCGATCTGGCCGACGGTCAGATCGCCGTCGCAGGCGCCGACGAAGGCGGCGAGCGCCGGGTCGACGTTCACGGTGCGCGCGAAGCCGCCGCCCTGCCGCAGCTCGATCACGCTCGGGTCGTCGTTGCCGGGCAGCAGGTGCCGCGCCTCGGTGACATCGGGTGCGGTGAGCAGCATCTGCGGCAGGCCCTGAGCGAGCACATCGTGCGCCAGGATGCCGGTGGCCAGTGCCGCGCCGACACCCGATACCTGCTGCGTGAGGCGCTCGGCCCGGCGCAGCGGCGTGCCACTCCCCCGCCGCAGCAGCACGTAGCCGAAGCCGATCGACGTGACCCCGCGCGCGGCGAAGTCGTCGAGCCAGGCGGTGAGCAGCGGCGTGAAGGCCGGGTCGCGCGGCGTCGTGCCCCCGTCGCGGATCCACAGTTCGGCGTAGGCCAGGGGCGACAGCTGCTCGCGCTCGATCACCCAGAGGTCGAGTTCGGCCGGCGTCCACGCCTCCAGACGGGCGAGGCCGGTGACGCCGGCGTGCGACTCCCAGTTGCCGAGCAGCTGGGCGATGCCGCCGGGCGTGAGGAACGCGGGGGCGGTGCGCACGAACTGCTCCACGAGTGCGTCGCCGATCAGTCCGCCGTCGCGGTACTCGTACTCCGGCACGCCTTCACCGCGCGGCGTGATCACGAACGGGGGATTCGACACGATCAGGTCGAACGTGTCGCCCGCGACAGGTTCGAACATGCTGCCCTGGCGGAACGTGATGTTCGACACCCCGTTCACCAGCGCGTTGAGTTCGGCATAGGCGAGAGCGCGCGCCGAGATGTCGGTCGCCACCACTTCTTGGGCACGCCGTGCCACCAGAAGAGCTTGGATGCCGCAGCCGGTGCCCAGGTCGAGAGCCCGTTCGACGGGCAGCGGGACGACGATCTCAGCGAGCGTGCGCGAGGCGCCGCCCACGCCGAGGACGTGGTCGGCCGGAAGCACGCCGTCGAGGGCCACCTCGTCGAGATCGCTGGTGATCCACCACTCCCCCACGCCGTCGGCGTCGACGAACGACTGGGGACGCAGCAGGGCCGTCGGCGTCACCTCATCTGCGTCGGCCGTGGCCAGCCCGAGCGCGAGGAGTCCGTCGACGCCGAGGCGCGGCAGAGAGGCCGCCACGCGGGCGCGCGGCTGCGGCATCCCGAGCACGAACAGTCGGCCCAGAGTCGCAAGAACGCCCTCGTCGCCGGCGATCGCCCGCAGGATCGGCTCGCGCATGCCACGGGCCAGCGCGTCATCCGCTTCCTCCCCCCACAGACGCCGGAGCGGCTCGGAACGCAGATCCGCGGCATCGAGATCGGCGGCGAGATCAGCGCATCGTCGGGCGTCGGGAACGGGGGCTGCGGTGGCGGACACGGCCGTCACTCTACGCGTCTTCAGCGTTCTCCTTTGTCCGGCCTCCTAGAATCACAGGGTCAGTACTCACGAACAGCCCTGTCCTGGGCGTTCGAGGAAGACCTGGATGACCGTGACCACCCCCGATGACGCCGGCCTCCGTGCGCGCCTCCGCAGGCTCGCCCGCAGGACCGCTGTCTTCGCGATCGCTCTCGGAGCCACCGGCCTGTTCGCACCCGCCGGTGCCACGGCCGCGACAGATGCCCCGGCCGATGCCGACGAGGGCATCGAACTGTTCGTGTCGGCGGGAGCACGCGGCGCCGTGATCGCCGGCGGCGCCACCTCGGCGGTCGTCACCCTCCAGAACGAGACGGGCGACACGATCTCGGCCGCGCGCGTGAATGTCGAGCTCAACCGCACTCCGCTGGCCGACGACGCGTCCGTCACCTCGTGGATCGACGACGGCGATGCCACCGGCACCTTCGCGACCCTGGCCTCCGAGTCGACCACACCCGTGAACGGAGACGCCACAGGTACCACGACGGTCTCGGTGCCCGCCGAGGCGATCGCCGACCTCGCGCCCGGCGTTTACCCCCTCCGGGCCTCCCTCACCGGCGCCTCCACCGGTAACGAAGACACCGATGATCTGCTGTCCGACCTCGATCCGGCGACCAGCGTGCTCGTGGTGACCACGGGCGAGGCCGCCGCGCAGGTCGGCGTGGTGGTGCCGATCACGGCTACACCCACCGGCGGCGCACTGCTCACGGCCAACGAGCTGTCCACACTCACCGCCGACGACGGCGCACTCACCGCACAGCTCGACGGCGTCACCGGCACCGCCGCCATCCTCGCGATCGATCCCGCGATCCCGGCGGCGATCCGCGTGCTCGGAACCGCCGCACCGGCCTCGGCCACCGACTGGCTCACCCGGCTCGACGAACTCCCGAACGCGCGCTTCGCGCTCCAGTTCGGCGATGCGGATGCCACGGCGCAAGCCCAGGCGCAGCTTCCCGCCCTGCTGCAGCCCACCACGCTCCAGTCCTCCCTCGACCCGGCGAACTTCCCGAGCACCGCACCCACCCCTGCGGGCGACGCGGACCCCGACGGCGACGACAACGGCAGCCCCACGCCCGCGCCCGACGCGACGGGTTCACCGAACCTCCCCGACGATGAGGCGCTGATGGAGGTCGACGGCGCGACGCCGGGCATCCTCTGGCCGCGCAGCGGAGTCACTCAGACAGACCTCGGCACGTTCGCCGCCTATCTCGGGGGCACGGCCACCACGATCCTTCCGTCGTCCGTCACCACGGGTCGCACCTCGTCACACGGGATGTCGGGCGATGCCGAGGTGCTCATCACCGAAGCAGCCGCGTCGCGCGCGCTGTCGCTCGCGGCCGCCGAACCCGACGCCGACGCCCGGCAGCGTCAGCTCGCTGCTGCCGGCGCCCACCTCTTCCTCGCGGCACAGAGCATGCCCGGCGCTCCGCTGCTGGTCGGCCTCGACCGGGGCGAGACGCGCACTCCCGCCGCGCTGCGCGAGGCGATCTCGACCGCCGACTCCGCGGGGTTCTCCCTCGCCGCGCTGCGCGCCCTTCCCGCGACTCCCGTCACCGTGGCCGGCGAGGTCGATCCCGCGCTGGTCCCCGCCGTGCAGGAGCTCCTCACCGACGAGCAGACCCTCACCGCGTTCTCGTCGATCCTCACCGACCCGCAGCTGATGCTGAGCCCCGAGCGCATCCGCATCCTTCGCACCCTCGCGGTCAGCATTCCGGCCGATTCCTTCGACGAGGCGCTCGCCCGCCACCGCGCCGCGACGCAGACGATGCTCGGCGCCGTCAGCATCCCGCCCTCGAGCACGATCCAGCTCCTCACGGCCGCCGCAGACCTGCCGTTCGGGGTGCGCAACGACCTGCCGTGGCCGGTGAACATCCGCCTGACGGTCGCACCGTCCGATCCCCGCCTCGAAGTGCAGTCGGTCACCGATGCCGTCGTGCAGCCGAACACCAGCATGCGGGTCAAGGTCCCCGTGTCTGCCCGTGTCGGCAGCGGAGAGCTCACTCTGCGTCTCAGCCTGTCCAGCCCGAGCGGCGTGCCCCTGGCTGACACCGAGAACGTCCGTGTCGCGGTGCGCGCCGAGTGGGAGGGCATCGGCCTCGGTCTCCTCGGCGGGCTGATCGCCCTGCTCATCACACTCGGCGTCGTTCGAACTGTGCGACGCCGTCGGCGTGAGGCGATCGAGGGTCTGGCCCCCGAGGATGCCGGCATCGCCACCCCGTTCCCTCCCGAAAGCAAGGACGGACGTGAGTAGTCTCGGCCGCGCCAGCGCCGTCATCGGCGCCGGAACCCTCGTCTCCCGCATCACCGGGCTGCTGCGCAGCATCGTGCTCGTGGGTGTTCTCGGATCGGTGGCCTCAGAGGCGGCAGACGCGTTCACCTATGCGAACCAGCTGCCGAACAGCGTGTTCTCGCTGATCTCTGTCGGCATCCTGACCGCCGTGATCGTTCCGCAGATCGTGAAAGCCACGGCAGATGCCGACGGCGGCAATGCCTTCATCTCGAAGCTCTTCACCCTCGGCACCGTGGTGCTGGCGGTCGTGACGGCCGTCGCGACCGCGGCGGCACCCTGGCTGGTGCACCTCGCGGCCGGCAGAGCGACCGAGACGACCCTCGCCCTCGCCACCGCCCTCGCCTACTGGTGCCTGCCTCAGATCCTGCTCTACGGCCTGTACGCGATGCTCGGCGAGGCGCTCAACGCTCGCAAGATCTTCGGTCCGTTCACCTGGGCCCCGGTCGTCAACAACGTCGTCTCGATCGTCGGCTTCCTCGTCCTCGGTGCCGTCTTCGCCCCCGTGTCGCAGGAGGCTGCGGACTGGACACCCGAGATGATCACGGTCCTCGGCGGTACCGCCACGCTGGGCATCGCCCTGCAGGCCGTCGTGTTGCTGGTGTTCTGGCGACGTACGGGGCTTGCCCTGAAGCCGGACTTCCGCTGGCGCGGTGTCGGGCTCGGCAACGTCGGTCGTCTCGCGGGATGGACCTTCCTGATGGCGTTCGCGAGCCTGGCCGCCGGCTTCCTTCAGGGATTCATCGTCAGTGAGGTCGCCGGATTCGGTGCTTCGGCGACGGTCACGGCGAACGCCTGGCTGATCTTCATGCTCCCGTACTCGGTCATCGTGCTCTCGATCGGTACGCCGTACTTCACACAGATCAGCGCTCACGCCGCCGCGGGCAGGCACGACGACGTGCGTGCCGACATCGGGCAGAGCATCCGCACACTGCTGTTCTTCATCGTCGCGGCCACCGCTGCGGTCGCCGCCGCCGCGATTCCGGCCTCACGCGTGTTCACAGAGTCTGCCGACGACGCGCAGGCGGCCGCTCTCGTGCTGATCGCCTACCTCTTCGGGTTGATCCCGTTGACGATCCTGTTCATCGTGCAGCGGACCTTCTACGCCTATGACGACACCCGCACGCCGTTCTGGTTCACGATCTTCCAGTGCGTGCTGATCGTCGGCACCGCACTCGGGGCACTGGGACTGCGCGAGGCAGGCATCATCCCGCTCACCTCTCTGGCCGCCGCCGTCGCTCTCGGGCAGTCGATCGCCAGCATCGTGCAGACCATCGTGGCGACGTGGCTGCTGCACCGCAAGATCGGCGGCCTGCGAGTCGGCTCGTGGATGGCCGCGATCGCCCGCTTCGCCCTCGCCGGAGTCCCCGCCGGTTTCGCCGGCTGGGGAGTCTTCCTCCTCCTCGGCGGCGTGGACGGATGGACCACCTCCGATCGCTTCCAGGGCGCGATCGGAACCGCGATCATCGGCCTCGCCGTGGTCGTCGTGTACCTCGGCATCCTCGCCCTGCTGCGGGCTCCCGAGCTCAAGGCAGCGGGTACGCTCGTTCGCCGATTCCTGCCGGGGCGCTGACCCGCACCTGACCTGCGAGGCGACCCCGACGAGGGAATGCCGCGCGGTTACCATGGGTTGAAGCAGTCGAAGGTCATTCGACTGCAGTTTCTAAGACGGAGAGCACATGCGTCAGGTCATCATCATCGGCTCCGGCCCCGCCGGATTCACGGCTGCCATCTACGCGGCCCGAGCGAACCTCAAGCCGCTGCTCATCGCGAGCTCGGTCGAGGTCGGCGGCGAGCTGATGAACACCACCGAGGTCGAGAACTACCCGGGCTTCCCCGACGGCATCCAGGGCCCCGAGCTCATGGCCAAGTTCCAGGAGCAGGCCGAGAAGTTCGGTACCGAGGTTCTCTACGACGACGTCACCGAGCTCGATCTCGCGGGCACCGTGAAGCGGGTCACGCTGGGCAGCGGAGCGGTGCACGAGGCGCAGACGCTGATCTACGCGACGGGCTCGGCGTACCGCAAGCTCAACATCGAGGGCGAAGAACGACTGTCCGGCTACGGCGTCTCGTGGTGCGCCACGTGCGACGGCTTCTTCTTCCGTGAAAAGACCATCGCGGTCGTGGGCGGCGGCGACTCCGCGATGGAGGAGGCCACCTTCCTCACGCGCTTCGCGGAGAAGGTCTACGTCATCCACCGCAAGGACACGCTGCGCGCCTCGAAGATCATGCAGGAGCGCGCGTTCGCGAACCCGAAGATCGAGTTCATCTGGAACAGCGAGGTCGCCGAGATCATCGGCGAGACCGCGGTCAGTGGCGTGAAGCTTCGTTCCACCGAAGACGGCTCGGAGCGCGAGCTCGCTCTCGACGGTCTGTTCGTCGCGATCGGCAACGACCCGCGCACCCACCTCGTGCACGACAAGCTCACGCTGACCGCCGAGGGCACGATCTGGGTCGACGGTCGCTCGTCGGTCACCTCGATCCCCGGTGTCTTCGCTGCGGGCGACGTGATCGACCCGAGCTACCGCCAGGCCATCACCGCCGCCGGTTCCGGCACGGTCGCCGCCCTCGACGCGGAGCACTTCCTCGCGGATCTCGAAGACATCTCGGTCGAGGTCCCGGCTGCGGAAGCCGCCGAAGTCCTCACCGCCTGAGCGGCCGGGAACAGTTTCCGCCCGTCTGCTGTTGTAGAACACGAACCTCGAAGAAGGAGAACCCTGATGAGTGCAAAGGCTACGAGCCAGGCGACCTGGGAGCAGGACGTACTGCAGGCCGACGGTCCCGTGCTGGTGGACTTCTGGGCGGAATGGTGCGGCCCGTGTCGCATGGTCGCTCCGGTGCTGGACGAGATCCAGGCTGACAACCCCGAGAAGATCACCATTCTCAAGCTGAACGTCGACGAGAACCCTGAGCTCGCCATGAAGTACCAGATCACGTCGATCCCGGCGATGAAGGTCTTCCACGGCGGCGAGGTCAAGACGACGATCATCGGCGCCAAGCCGAAGTTCGCTCTCGAGAAGGATCTCGCCGCGTTCATCGGCTGATCCCCCCTGACACAGGCCGTCGTCTCCCTCGGGAGGCGGCGGCCTTTCTCGTGTCATCTCACTTGTCTGAGACAGGGACCTGCGGCATTCCTCGAGAGGCGCGAGCCCGATCGACGATCTCCTGAATGACCGGCGTCTTCGCGGTGTTGTAGGTCGATGTTCCGCGAGCGGCAGCGGCCACGGCATCGCACTTCGCATGGCTGTAGAGCTCGACATCGTCGGGATGCTCACGCAGCCAGTCGCGCATCAGTCGCTGATTCACCGATTCCCATTCATCGGCGAGAAAGAAGTGCACGATCGCCGTGCGAATGCCGTCGTCCTCGCGCACCAGCACCGGATGGGTGCGCACACCGCTGCTGCTTCGCCAACCGGCCTGCTCCAAGGCCGGCTGGTGTCGCTCCAGATCCTTCAGATCGCGGATCCTGATGGCAAGATCGATGATCGGCTTCGCGCGCATCCCTGGCACAGCCGTGGACCCGATGTGCTCGATCGTCCATGATGAGTCGCCGGCCTCCCGGAGCAGCGCCGCGAGAGCCTCGAACTGCTGCGGCCACGTGGGGTCGTAGGTGACGAGAACGCGAGGCACGGCGACTCAGGACGCGTCGGCGACGGTCGGATCCCAGCGACGATGGCGCTGCTTCTCATCGAGCAACCCCCAGACCGCGGGAGTGAGCTCTGGATACTCGAGGGCGATCTGACGAAGCACGCGGTAGTGACGGGCCGCGTTGGGGCGCACCCCGTCATTGGCGTTGATGCTGTCAGCACGCAGAAGGTAGACGACGAGCTCGTCGACGCTCGGCAGTTCTTCCATGAACTCCCACGGGTCTTCCCCGCCGAGCAGTCGTTCCTGCACGAGCACCGCGAGTTCGTCCGACGCCTCTGCACGCAGCACTTCCAGGCTGGCGCGGCGGGGAACGGACTCGGTCATGCTCCAAGCCTACGTCCGACTCGGACGCCTCCGGCGCTCGACCTTGGTGTCTTCGCGCATGTCCTCGAGCTCCTTGCCCTTGGTCTCTGCGACCTTGAAGTAGACGAAGAAGAACGACAGCAGCGCGAAGAACGCGTAGAAGCCGTAGGCGAAGGGCAGGCCGATGGCCGAGAACGCGGGGAACGTCGTCGAGATGAAGAAGTTCGCCACCCACTGCGCCGCCGCAGCCACGGCGAGAGCGCCGGCGCGGATCGAGTTCGGGAACATCTCTCCCAGCAGCACCCACACCAGGGGGCCCCACGTGGCTCCGAAGAACACGACGAACGCGTTGGCGCAGATCAGCGCGACGGTCGCCCACGGGTCCGGCAGCGTTACGGTACCGGCGGCGTCGAGCGTGCCGAACGAGAACGCCAGAGCCATCAGGCCGAGCGACACCGTCATGCCGACCGAGCCGACGAGCAGCATGATGCGTCGACCGACCTTGTCGACGAGCAGGATGGCGATGATCGTGACGACGATGTTCGTCACCGACGTGATGACGGTGATGGTCAACGCCTGCGATTCGCCGAACCCGACCGACTGCCAGAGCGTGGTCGAGTAGTAGAAGATGACGTTGATACCGACGAACTGCTGGAACACCGACAGCAGGATTCCGACCCACACGATGGGCTTGAGACCGAGGCGGTTTCCGCGCAGATCACGGAGCGATTCCCCTCTCTCGGTGTTCAGCGTCCCGGTGATCTCGGCGATCTTCGCCTTCACATCCAGCGTGCCGGTGACGGCGGTGAGGACCTCGGATGCCTTGTCGAGCTGTCCCTTCGCCACGAGGTACCGTGGCGACTCCGGCAGTCTCAGCGCGAGGATTCCGTAGACGACGGCGGGGATCGCCTCGGCGATGAACATCCAGCGCCACGCATCCAGGCCCCAGAGCGGTTCTGCCGCGCCCCCGGCGACATTCGCGAGCATCGCGTCGGAGAGCAGGGCGGTGAAGATACCGGTCACGATCGCCAGCTGCTGCAGCGATCCGAGGCGGCCGCGCATCTTCGCCGGCGACACTTCGGCGATGTAGGCCGGGGCGATCACCGAGGCAGCTCCGACTCCGAGTCCACCGACGATACGCCAGATGATGAGATCGATCACGCCGAACGCCAGACCCGAACCGATCGACGACAGCAGGAACAGGACGGCCGCCGCGACCATGACAGGGATTCGTCCGTAGCGGTTCGCCAACGGGCCGGCGAACCAGGCACCGATCGCGCACCCGATCAGGGCCGACGAGACGGCGAAGCCCTTGAGTCCGACACCGAGGTCGAAGCCCGAGACGTCACCCGCGAGCGCGTCGACCGCACCGTTGATGACTGCGGTATCGAATCCGAAAAGGAACCCGCCGAGTGCTGCGGCGATACTGACCGCAATGACGCGTCCTCGCAGAGCGGATCCTGTGGGTGTTGCCGACATGTTGCCTCCCCCGTCGTTGCGGTGAGTCTAGGCCTCTGGACGGAGGCGCGGAACTGACTAGTTGTTGCCGTAGCTTTCTTCGCCGATCTCCTGCAGGATGCGGTTCAGATCCTGAATAGACGCGAAATCGATGGTGACCTGGCCTTTGCGCGCTCCGAGCGCGATCTTGACCCGGGTGTTGAGGCGGTCTCCGAGCTTGCCCGCCACCTCGTCGAGGTACGCACGACGCGCTCCCGGCGTGGCTTTGGTCGGCTTTGTCGCGCCCGCTGACAGGTTCTTCGCGGCCTCTTCGGTCGCGCGAACTGAGAGGTCCTCGTTG
Organism: Microbacterium sp. PI-SA-G; assembly: GCF_057215335.1. NCBI lineage: Bacteria > Bacillati > Actinomycetota > Actinomycetes > Micrococcales > Microbacteriaceae > Microbacterium > Microbacterium sp. PI-SA-G. Next base: position 2,377,608 of record NZ_CM170103.1, on the reverse strand, counting down.
ACGACCTTGTCGGCGAGGCGCTGCATGGCCTCGGGGTTCTCGAGGCTGAGGATCGCACGAGCGTGGCCCGCCGTCAGCACACCGGCGGCCACGCGCTGCTGCACCGGGACGGGCAGCTTGAGCAGGCGGATCGTGTTGCTGATCTGGGGGCGCGAGCGACCGATGCGTGTGGCGAGCTCCTCCTGTGTGATCCCAAAGTCCTCGAGCAGCTGCTGGTAGGCCGACGCCTCTTCGAGCGGGTTCAGCTCGGAGCGGTGCAGATTCTCGAGGAGGGCGTCGCGAAGCAGATCCTCGTCGGCCGTCTCGCGGACGATCGCGGGAATCGTCTCCAGGCCGGCTTCCCGAGCAGCGCGCGTACGACGCTCCCCCATGATCAGCTCGTAGTCGCCGTCACTGTTCTGACGAACGACGACGGGCTGCAGGACCCCGAACTCCCGGACGCTGTGCACCAGCTCGGCGAGATCCTCGACGTTGAAGTGCGTGCGCGGCTGGCGGGGGTTCGGCACGATCGAGTCCGGAGCGATCTGAACCAGGTGGATGCCCGGCACCACGGCGAGGTCCGGAGTAGGCTCACTTACGCCGGCCTCGGGTGCGGTCGACTCTAATTCCGCTCGGAGGCTGGCCCCCGGGAAGAACACGTCGACGGGACGAGCAGACTGATCCGCCGTCGGGATGAGAGCGCCGATTCCACGGCCCAATCCAGTGCGCTTCGCCATCATTTCTCCTTGCTCTGCGCCGCGTGACGCGACGCGATCTCGACAGCGGCCTCGCGATACGCGATCGCGCCGGCGGATTGCCCATCGTAGGCGATCACGGTCTGCCCGAAACTCGGTGCCTCCGACACGCGAACCGACCGCGGGATCACGGTCTTCAGCACCTGTGTCGGGAAGTGTGTGCGCACCTCGTCCGCGACCTGCTGCGCAAGCCGCGTGCGCCCATCGAACATCGTCAACAGGATTGTCGAGAGATGCAGGGCGGGATTGAGGTGCTTCTGGATCATCTGGATGCTGCCGAGTAGCTGGCTCAGTCCCTCCAACGCGTAGTACTCGCACTGGATCGGGATGAACACCTCAGATGCCGCGGTGAAGGCGTTGATCGTCAGCAGCCCCAGCGACGGAGGGCAGTCGATGATCACGAAGTTCACCGGGCTTTCAGCCAGGTACACCTCGAGCGCCCGCCGGAGACGGTGCTCGCGCGCAACCTGCGACACCAGCTCGATCTCTGCGCCAGCGAGATGGATGGTACTCGGCGCACAGAAGAGGTTCGGGTTCTCGGGGCTCTGCTGCACGACATCCGCCAGCGGCGTGTCATCGATCAGAACGTCGTAGACGCTCGGAGTGTCAGCGCTGTGCGGCACCCCGAGGGCGGTGGACGCGTTGCCCTGCGGATCGAGATCGATCACCAGGGCCTTCGCGCCGAGCCCGGCCAGCGCTGCAGCGATGTTCACGGCGGTCGTGGTCTTCCCCACGCCACCCTTCTGATTCGACACCGTCAAGACGCGGGTTTCCCCCGAGAATTCCACCTTCGTGGACTCGAGGTTGCGTCGGCGAGCCGAGAGGTCTGCGAGTTCCCGCGCGAGCGGTGTATCCATGCCGAACGATTCGTTCGAGGATGCCTTTTCGGACTGTTTCACGTGAAACATCCACTCCTTCCGGGGCCGCATTCCACTCTAATCGCTACCGCAGACGTTCACCGCCTGCAGGGCCGGGATGCCCGGATTGCTAGGCCTCCGAGTGAGTGTTTCACGTGAAACAGTCCGCACCGGAGAACCAGGCGAGAGCCCAGCGGCACCCGGAACTCAGTCAGTATCCTCCGACGGGACGGATAAGAACCTCGGACCCTGAGCTTTGTGGATCCGGATCGAGGCTTCGCCAGGTCCACCGCGCGCGTCGGACACATCGGCCCAGCGAACTGACGCCGTCGCCGCTCACCACTCGAGGCTTCCGCTGCGCCGACTTGGACATCACCATCAGCTCGACGCAGTGAGGGCGTGGCCCCGTTACGCCCCCCTTAAGAGAGGTGACGCATCCGGTCGCCCGGCAACCCGGCAACACTGTTACGGTGCCAGACCGTAGCGCGCGTCTCGATCCCTTCCGGAAGCCTGTCCGCCAATCGGTTACCCGTCTGCCCGGACTCATCGACCACTGGGCAACCCAAAGCGCAACCCGGTGACGCACTCCGCTCCCCTACTGCCGGTACCCTGCGCTTACCCAACAACTCGACGACCATCCAAGATCCCCGCACCGCGATCGGCGGCAACGCACGCAGCACTATCGCGGGAGTCACTCACATCCACCCGGATGTCTCATCAAGCGACGCCGTGCGTACGCAAACCACGCTCGGTGCCTTCGGAGGAGCCAAGCTGGATGGTGCCGGTACCCAGAGATCGCACACACCCAAGCGCTGCCCTGACCGTCCGACCAGCATCGGACCCGTGCACCGCACATGCGGCTGCCTACCAACGTCTCCATCTGCGCCACCGACACCGCCGGCACCGCCGACCCGCAGCACCAGACTGATCGACCACGCGGCGGGGCGGAGAACCGACGGTCAACCGGTGGGGCATGTTTCACGTGAAACATGGCGGATGGATCGGGGGTGCTGGGCCAGCGAGCTGCGTGACGATGCTGCGGGTGACGGTCTTCCGCCGGGCTCGATGCTGAGACGCCCTGGTTCGGCGATCGCGGGTTGGCTGTGACCGAGGACGGGCCTGTTGTTTCACGTGAAACACCGACATGCCCGTCCGCGCCGTTGGTCGAGGGCGCACCGCGACAGAGAACGGTCAGCGGCGGCGTTCTGGGTGGCCAGGCCTGATGCAGGTTGTGATGCCGGCACCGCGCCTTCCAAAGCACCGGATGCTCAGAGTGAGTTCACTGGTGTGACGCGTTGCCGCACCTTATTGACGCACGGAACCACGTCATCGGTCGCCGGAGTCTCGGCGGTGAGAAACCGGGCTCAACAGCAATCTACCGATCCCGTACCGCATAACGACGGGGCCAGCCCTCTGCGGAGAGGCACCTGCACCAGCGATAGCCCCGTAGCCGAGCAGGAACTCGGCCCGACGACCGACGTCGGACCTATGTTTCACCTGAAACATGCCACGCACGCAGGCCCGCCACGACAGACCTCACTGCAGCTACTCCGCTCCCCGCCCAGAGCACACCCCCCTTGTTTCCGCACGACCGTCACGTGCCCGGTATCATGTACTCCTCGTCAGGGCCCCGAACGTCGGTAACAACTTACGGAGCGTCGATGTTTCACGTGAAACATCGACACCGAGCGCCACCGCTAGGACCATGCACAACCGCTACAGCGCCGTCGACCGCACGCGCGATCCATCCCGCAGAGCACGAGGGTGCAGGGGTGTTCCCGGCGCGAGCATCGGGAGGGGCCCACGAAGTGGGAGGGTCCCCGCTCTGCGAGCGGAGGGAACACCCCTGCACCCGCCCCCACAAGCTCACAACCCCAGAGACGCAGAGGACCAAAGCAGAGAAACTACCGAACCCGCGCCCGCACGACCCGCGTCGTCTCCGTGAGCACTCCCTCACCGAGCACCTCGATGCGCACGTCGGACAGCTCGAACTTGCGGATCTGCTTCTCCGCAGCGTCGATCTCGTTGACTGCGTTCATCCCCTTGAGGACGGCGAGCTCTCCCCCGTCACGAACCAAAGGTGCGGTAAGGGGAATCAGTGTCCTGAGTGCACTCACCGCGCGGGCAGTGACCACGTCGAAGCTCCTCGGGCGGTCCACATCTTCGGCACGGGCCCGCAGAACCTCGACGTTGTTCAACTGCAGCGCATCGACCTGCTCGGTCAACCACGTCACTCGGCGTTCCATCGGTTCGATCAGCGTCCAGTGCACGTCGGGTCGAGCGATCGCGAGCACGATTCCGGGTAGCCCTGCACCGGAGCCGATGTCGGCGACAGACCCCTGAAATACGGGTGCTGCGATCGCGCTGTTCAGGATATGACGAGTCCACAGACGCGGCAACTCCAGCGGCCCGATCAGACCGCGCGTCTCTCCTTCACGAGCGAGAGCTTCGGTGAATGCGCGCGCGAGGTCGATTCGATCGCCGAAAAGCTGTGCAGCAACTGCCGGCTCCGCCTCAAGAGCATCATTACTCACGACCGGCACCGTGCATCAACATCCAACGCGGGATGTTTCACGTGAAACATCAACGACGACGGAGGACCGTGTGACGGTCAGCACCCTCGCCATACGACTCCGAAACGAGCCCGCGATCCGACGCGATGTCATGGACCAGCTTGCGCTCGTAACTCGACATGGCGGGGAGCGACGCCTGCGATGCACCCTCGTCCAGCTTCACGGCAGCGGCCTCGACGAGGGTCTCCAGCTGACGACGGCGCGTATCGCGTGATCCCCCGATGTCGAGGATCAGGCGAGAGAACGCACCGGTCTTGTTCTGCACGGCAAGACGCGTCAACTCCTGCAGAGCCTGCACCGTGTCGGGTGCCGAAAGAAGAGCCAGACCATCATCCTCGGCCTCGACCGAGACGTAGGCACGTCCCTGCCGAACATCGAGGTTCAGGTCGCCATCGATGTCAGCGATGTCAAGCAGCTCCTCGAGGTAGTCTGCGGCGACATCGCCCTCGTTCTCGAGCTGAGCCGCAGTGGGCTCGACGTTCGTGGTGGTGATGCTGTCGGTCATCACGCACTCCCCTTCTTCTTGGCGCGCTTCTTGCCCACCGGCTGCTGACGTTTGGGGGCTTCGGCCTTGGCCTTCTCGGCCTCGGCCAGCAGGCGCTGCTGCTCGGCCTCATACGCAGCCATCGGAATGACCTTGCCCGACGAATCGATGGCCTTGCCCTTCTTGGCCAGACGCTCTTCGCGAGCCTTCGCGGCTTCGGATCCGGGGGTCGGCATCTCGCGGATGACGAGGAACTGCTGGCCCATGGTCCACAGGTTCGAGATGAACCAGTAGACGACCACGCCGAGCGGGAAGAAGACACCCGAGAAGATGAAGCCCAGCGGCAGCACGTAGAGCATGATCTTCTGCATCTGGTACGCCTGGCCGGTCTTGGCCTCGGGCGACAAGTTCTTCGAGATGATCTGCAGCTGGGTGAAGAACTGCGAGCCGATCATCAGCACGACGAGCGTGACGAGGATGATGATGGCGGTGGTGTTGCCGGCATCCACGGCGTTGCCGAGGGTCTCGTGCAGAGACGCGACACCGAAGAGCTTCGCATCGTAGAACTGCTCGGTGAGCTCGGCGTTCAGCAGACCGACACCGCCGATTCCGGCGGCGTGGTGCTTGGTCACATCGCTCAGCACGCTGAACAGCGAGAAGAAGATCGGCATCTGCACCAGCAGTGGCAGGCAACTCGACATCGGCGTCGTGCCGTGCTTCTTATAGAGGCCCATAGTCTCGCGACTCATCGCCTCACGAGAGAGCTGGTCTTTCTTACCGCGGTACTTCTCCTGAACTTTTCGCAGTTCAGGGGCGATTTCCATCATCTTTCGCTGGCTCTTGATCTGCTTCACGAAGAGCGGGATCAGCGCCGCGCGAACGACGATCACCAGGCCGACGATCGACAGAACCCAGGTCAGACCGGACGCAGCGGGGAGCCCCACCGTCGTGAGCAGCCAGTGCCAGGCGACGAGCACGAGCTCGACGACCCACTTCAGCGGCCAGAGGATGGTCCCGATCAGATCGAAACCACCGGAGGAAGGGGCCGGCGACTGTGTGGCGCTGGCGAGCAGGGAATCAAGACCCACCGATCAGTCCTTTCGGGAAGGGACGACGAAACCGAGTGCAGTCAGGTCGTAATGGAAGTGCTTACTCGGCTGTACGTCATCGACGCCACCGCGAGTCCAGGGATTGCAGCGGAGGATGCGCCATAGCGACAGCGCGGTTCCCCGAGCGGCGCCGTGCTGCTGCACCGCACCTACAGCGTAAGCGGAGCAGGATGGGTAATAGGCGCATACATCCCCATACATCGGGGAGATGACCTTGCGGTACCCGGTCAGGAACCCGAGAACGAGATTCCTGGGCACCAGAGGGATGCTGCGCCAGAGGCCGCGGCCCTTCAGATCAGCCGTGCCGATGGATGACGCCGGCAACGCGGTCATGCCGAGACCTCGAGCGTCTGACGCTGCAGACGACCCAGGCATCGAGTGACATCCGCCGTCAACTCGTCATACGTCGCGGTCGCGGACGCAGGAAGGGCACGGATGACGACATCCGTGCCCTCGGGTACGCCGGGAAGCGCTTCTGCACAGACAGCCTTGAGCCGTCGACGCACAGAGTTACGCACCACCGCGTTGCCCACCTGCTTGCTGATGATGAAACCGAACCTCACGGCTCTGCTCTCGCCCGTCGACAACATCGAGGTGACGACGCGCGCCCCGCCACAACGCGATCCGCGGCGAACGACCAGTCGATAGTCGCTCCCGCGGGTCAGTCGATACGGGCGGGCGAGCACAGCGGCTTACGCGGAGAGCTCGGTGCGACCCTTCGCGCGGCGTGCGGCGAGGATGCCACGGCCGGCGCGGGTGCGCATGCGGGCGCGGAAGCCGTGCTTCTTGGCGCGACGACGGTTGTTCGGCTGGAAAGTGCGCTTAGTCATGGAATCACTCCGGGAATACTGCCACCGGGTTCACTGCGACCGGAGACATGGGGAACTGCCAAAAAATTGGCATAAGTCAACCAAGTAAGGGTACGTCTTGACGGCGCGCAGAGCAAATCTGCGCGCCGATGTCGCCCTCCGGTGAGAACCGCACAGCCATTATCCACAACCCCGGTGCGCGCGATGCGCATGACACGCGCGCGTGTTTTCGGGGGCAGGTTGCCGTTCCGAGCAACGGTGACTACCGTGGCAACCGAAGTTATCCACAGGGCTCTCGCGTACGAACGGGCCCTCACCGACTCGTCCGGAGCGCCATGTCCTCACCAGCCCAGCCCGACGTCCCCATCTGGACCACGGTGCAGGAGCTGCTGGCCGATGACGACCGCGTCACCCCGCAGCTCCAGGGGTTCCTGAGCCTCGCGGTCCCCGCCGGCGTGATGGCGGCCACCCTGTACCTCGACGTGCCGAACGATCTCACGGCCGCTCAGATCAACAAGCGGCTCCGACTGCCGATCATGGAGGCGCTCTCGCACATCGGCGAAGAGGTCACCTCCTACCGCGTGGTGGTGAACCACGAGCTGGCGGAGCAGCCGACCGCTCCCATCTCGGTCGGCGAGTTCGGCCGGCAGGACGGCGACTTCGCCCGGCACCAGGATCACATCCGCGTCGAGTCGCCCATGGAGCAGCCGACGCAGATGCGTCATGAGTCACGGCTGAACCCGAAGTACACGTTCGACAACTTCGTGATCGGCCAGTCCAACCGCTTCGCCCATGCGGCGGCGGTCGCCGTGGCCGAGGCTCCGGCCAAGGCCTACAACCCTCTCTTCATCTACGGCGATTCCGGGCTCGGCAAGACCCACCTCCTCCACGCCATCGGTGACTACGCGCAGTCCCTCTATCCGGGTGTGAAGGTGCGGTACGTCTCGAGCGAGGAATTCACGAACGACTTCATCAACTCGATCGCGAACAACCGCGGTGCCGCGTTCCAGGCGCGCTACCGCGAGGTCGACATCCTCCTCATCGACGACATCCAGTTCCTGCAGGGTCGCGCCGAGACGCAGGAGGCGTTCTTCCACACCTTCAACACGCTGCACGATCACAACAAGCAGGTGGTGATCACCAGCGACGTGGCCCCCAAGCATCTGACCGGCTTCGAGGATCGCATGCGGAGCCGCTTCGAATGGGGCCTCATCACCGACGTGCAGGCTCCTGACCTCGAGACGCGTATCGCGATCCTGCGTAAGAAGGCGCAGAGCGAGGCGATGCACATCCCCGACGAGGTGCTCGAGTACATCGCCACCGTGGTCTCCTCGAACATCCGTGAGCTCGAGGGCGCCCTGATCCGCGTGTCGGCGTTCGCGAGCCTGAACCGCTCCGCCCTCGACATCTCGCTCGCGCAGACGGTGCTGCGCGACATCGTCGACACGGCAGAGGACAACATCATCTCGCCGACCGACATCATCACCGCCACCGCGGCGTACTTCAAGCTCACGGTCGACGACCTCTACGGCTCGAGCAGGTCACAGCAGATCGCCACGTCGCGGCAGATCGCGATGTACCTGTGCCGTGAGCGCACGAGCCTGTCGCTGCCGAAGATCGGTCAGCTGTTCGGCAACCGCGACCACACCACGGTGATGTACGCGTACAAGAAGATCAGCGAACTGATGAAGGAGCGCCGCTCCATCTACAACCAGGTCACCGAGATCACCACGCAGCTCGGACGACGCTGACGCAGCGCACACGATGGGGGCACGACATCCGAACGGGTGCAGTGCCCCTTTCTCGTCTCCGACACGCGCAGACGGACGCCGGATAGATGCCTCTATGCACATGTGGATAACTTGTGGATGAAGCACCCGCCGATCGGGACGGATGTGGGGGAAACTCGGAAACCTGTGGATAACTCCGGGGGAGACCGAGTCGACCGGATCCCCCTCCACCCGCGTATTCCTCAGGGATTCCACAAGTGACAGCCGTGTAGTTCCTTACTGGCGACTACTATCCACCGACTTATCCACAGATTCCACAGCGGTTAACACCGTTAGGAGTTAACCCTGAAGAAGCGCGATCCGATCACCTCACAGTGCCGGGGAGCCGATCCGAATCTCAAATGTTCGAGGCGTAGGGAACGGCAGGACTGTGGGGCTAGCATGGGAAGCCCTGCACAGGGACAGACGACGAACACGTCGCAGAACGACGACAAGGGAGCACCCGTGAGGTTTCAGGTCAACCGCGATGTCTTCAGCGAGGCAGTCTCGTTCGTCGTCAAGCTTCTGCCGCAGCGGAACCCCCAGCCGATCCTCGCCGGAGTACTGATCGAGGCAGACGCCTCAGGCCTCACGCTTTCGGCATTCGACTACGAGGCTTCCGCTCGCACGACGATCGAGGCGACGGTAGAGACCCCGGGCACGATCCTCGTCCACGGCCGTCTGCTCTCCGACATCGCCAACCGCCTGCCCAACGCTCCGATCGAGATCGCTGTCGAAGACGACGGCGGAATCACGGTCACCTGTGGCTCGGCGCGCTTCACCCTCGCGGCCATGCCGGTCGAGGAATACCCGTCGATCCCCGAGGTCTCCGGGTCGTCTGGTGTGGTTCCGGCCGACGACTTCGGCACCGCGATCTCGCAGGTCGGCTTCGCCGCATCACGCGATGACGTGACTCCGGTGCTCACGGGCGTGCAGCTCGCGGTCTCGGGGCAGAGCCTGAGCCTCGTGGCCACCGACCGTTACCGCGTTTCGCTGCGCGACGTGCCGTGGGACGGCGAGGCTGTCGAGCAGTCCGCTCTCGTCCCGGCACGCACGCTCCTCGAGGTCGGCAAGACCTTCGGGCACGCCGGGCAGATCCAGATCGCGTTCTCGGGAGCCGGCGACCGCGAGATCATCGCCTTCACCTCGGGCAACAAGACGGTCACGTCGCTGCTGATCAAGGGCAACTTCCCGCCGGTTCGTCGACTGTTCCCCGAGCAGACCGACCACTACGCGGTCGTCAACACCGCCGACCTGGTCGAAGCGGTCCGTCGTGTGGCCCTGGTGCTCGATCGTGCCGCCCCGCTGCGGTTCACGTTCACGAACGACAGCGTCACGATGGATGCCTCGGGCAGCGAGCACGCACGCGCATCCGAGTCGGTCGACGCGATCCTCAACGGTGGCGAGGATGTCACTCTCGGCCTGAACCCCCAGTACCTGATCGAGGCACTCGGTGCGGTCAAGAGCCAGTTCGTCCGTGTGACGTTCACCTCGAGCGACAACGCCAACAAGCTCAGCCCGGTACTGATCACGAGCCAGACCTCGGTCGACCAGGCCGGCCTCGACTCGTTCAAGTACCTCCTGCAGCCGAACCTGCTGCTGCGCTGATCGCTCCGGGTCGGAACGCAGTGTCCGACCCCGAAGGTAGGCTGACCAGGTGATCGTGGAGCACTTGAGTCTGGTGGATTTTCGCAATTACGCGACCGCCGACCTCGCCCTCCACCGTGGTCCGAACGTGCTCGTGGGTCGTAACGGTCAGGGCAAGACGAATCTGGCCGAGGCCGTCGTCTTCCTCGCCACGTTGGGCTCCCATCGGGTTTCGTCGGACGCGCCCATGGTGCGTGACGGGCAGGAGTTCGCCATCATCCGCGCCCGCCTGGCACACGGGGAGCGCCGTGTGCTGATCGAGGTGCAGCTCAACAAGCAGGGATCGAACAAGGCCCGCATCAACGGGTCGCCGTCGAAGCCGAACGAACTGCCGCGCTACGCGCACGTCGTGCTCTTCGCCCCCGAAGACCTGCAGATCGTGCGGGGCGACCCGTCGGCGCGACGTCGGTTCATGGATCAGCTGCTCATCCAGCGGACACCCCGGCTGGCATCGGTCCTCGCCGACTACGACCGCGTGCTCAAGCAGCGCAACGCTCTGCTCAAGTCGGCGCGCGCGCGGGGGGTCAAGGGCGAGGGGCTCAGCACGCTCGACGTGTGGGATGACAAGCTCGTCTCGCTCGGATCCGAGATCATCATCGCCCGCCAACGGCTCGCGACCGATCTGCAGACCCCGGTCGCCGAGGCGTATGCCGCGATCGCCGGTGAAGACCATCGACCTCAGCTCGACTGGGCGCTGTCGGTGCGCGGCGCCGATCCCGAGGACGGGGTGGAGGCAGCGGACGAGACCTCCGGCGACATCGCCGAGATGTTCCGCGCCGCGCTCCTGGCGAAGCGTCCGAACGAGCTCGAGCGCGGCCTCACGCTCACGGGACCCCACCGCGACGACCTGATCCTGCGGGTGCGCGCTCTGCCCGTCAAGGGCTATGCCTCGCACGGAGAGTCCTGGTCGATGGCACTCGCGCTGCGTCTGGCCTCGGCCGAGCTGCTGCGCAGCGAGTCACCCGCGGGGGATCCGGTGCTGATCCTCGACGACGTGTTCGCCGAGCTCGACTCCGATCGACGCCGGCGTCTCGCTGACCTGACCGCAGGCTATGAGCAGGTGGTGGTGACGGCGGCCGTGGAGGAGGATATCCCCGCAGTGCTGCACGCCCATGTCGTGCGGATCACGGCGGGCACGATCAGCGACGAGCGGGCGGAGGTGTCGAATGACTGATCCTGCGGTGAACGCCGCGCCCGCGGCATCCGATGTTCCCGAGACAGTGGCGACCTACCTGCGGCTGCGCGGACTCAAGCCGAGTTCCACGTCGTGGAAGCGCAAGCGACGCATCGTCGCCGACGACGACAACGCCCCGTTCACACCGGGACGCGATCCTGGTGCTCTCGGCGCGGTGCTCGACAAGCTGACGCGTGACGCCGGCTGGTCGGCGCCGCTCGCTCGCGAGGACCTCGTGCGACAGTGGGCCGATCTCGCCGGCGCCGACACCGCCAAGCACTCCGAGCCGGTGTCGCTGGAGCGCGGTCTGCTGACGGTGAAGTGCGACTCCACGGCCTGGGCGAAGAACCTCCAGTACATGCGCGCGACCATCATCACGGAGATCGGCCGGCGGTATCCGGATGCGGGCGTCGAGAACCTGCGCTTCATCGGGCCGGACGTTCCCTCGTGGAAATGGGGCCCCAGAGTCGTCCCAGGGCGGGGTCCGCGCGATACCTACGGGTAGGGCACCATCTGGGGGGTTCGAGAGGCTCAGAGGGCCACACACGGCCGTTCAGCGGGATTTTGCTTCCGAATCCCGCTAGAATGGGAGTTCGTGATATCGATGTGGAGAATGCCCTCTGATGACGCCTGAATCCCCTGCTGACGAGACGGAATCGACCAACGGGGGAACCCCCAACCCGGAAGCCGAGTCGGAGACCCGGTCCACGTCGATCTCCCCCAAGATCAAGCAGCCCGGCGAGTACGGTGCCGACTCCATCCAGATCCTCGAAGGACTGGAAGCGGTGCGCAAGCGCCCCGGCATGTACATCGGATCCACGGGTCCCCGGGGTCTGCACCACCTGGTCTACGAGATCGTCGACAACTCCGTCGATGAGGCGCTCGCCGGCTACGCCGACACCATCTTCGTCACGCTGCTGGAAGACGGCGGCGTGCGCGTCATCGACAACGGCCGCGGCATCCCCGTCGACCCGCACTCCTCCGACCCGTCGAAGTCGACCGTCGAGGTCGTGCTCACGATCCTGCACGCCGGCGGAAAGTTCGGCGGCGGCGCGTACGCGGTCTCGGGCGGTCTGCACGGCGTGGGCTCCTCGGTCGTGAACGCGCTGTCGACCCGCTTCGACGTCGAGGTCAAGCAGAAGGGCTTCGTCTGGCGGCACAGCTTCGCCGATGGTGGCCTTCCGCAGCAGAAGCTCATCAAGGGGGAGGAGACCGACGAGACTGGAACCAGCATCACGTTCTGGCCGGACTCCTCGATCTTCACCGAGACGATCGACTTCGACTACGACACCCTGCGCACCCGCTTCCAGCAGATGGCGTTCCTGAACAAGGGACTCCGCATCGAGCTGCTCGACGAGCGCGCGGCATCGGCCTACGAGGTCGAGGAGGAGGGCCTGGCGAAGACGAAGCAGCCCGGCGACGTCTTCTTCTACGAGCGCGGTCTGGTCGACTACGTCGAGTACCTGAACAAGGTGCGTCACGCCGAGGTCGTGAACGACGAGATCATCGCGTTCGAGTCCGAGGACACCGCGCGCAAGATCTCGCTCGAGGTCGCGATGCAGTGGACGACCTCGTACACCGAGAACGTGTTCACCTACGCGAACACCATCAACACGCACGAGGGCGGCACCCACGAAGAGGGCTTCCGCGCCGCGCTCACCACACTGGTGAACAAGTACGCTCGCGCCAACGGCATCCTCAAGGAGAAGGACGACAACCTCTCCGGCGACGACGTGCGCGAGGGACTGACCGCCGTGATCTCCATCAAGCTGGGCGAGCCCCAGTTCGAGGGTCAGACGAAGACCAAGCTCGGCAACACCGAGGCGAAGGCGTTCGTGCAGAAGGTGGTCGGCGATCAGCTCGGCGATTGGTTCGACCGCAACCCGGCGCAGGCGAAGAACATCATCCGCAAGGCGCTCGACGCCGCGACCGCCCGTCTCGCCGCCCGCAAGGCGCGCGAGACCGCACGTCGCAAGAGCGTGTTCGAGTCTGCGGCAATGCCCGACAAGCTCAAGGACTGCACCAGCAAGGACCCCTCGATCAGCGAGATCTTCCTCGTGGAGGGTGACTCGGCCGGCGGCTCGGCCGTGCAGGGCCGTGACCCGCACACGCAGGCGATCCTCGCGCTCCGCGGCAAGATCCTGAACGTCGAGCGCGCGCGCCTCGACAAGGCGCTCGGCAACCGCGAGGTCCAGGCGATGATCCAGGCCTTCGGCACGGGCATCGGCGAGGACTTCGACATCGAGAAGGCCCGCTATCACAAGATCGTGCTGATGGCCGATGCCGACGTCGACGGCCAGCACATCACCACGCTGCTGCTGACGTTGCTGTTCCGCTACATGCGTGGACTCATCGAAGCCGGCTTCGTGTACCTCGCGATGCCGCCGCTCTACCGCCTCAAGTGGTCGAACTCCGCCCACGAGTACGTGTTCAGCGACGCCGAGCGCGACGCCCTGCTGAAGTTCGGCCTCGACAACGGCAAGCGCATCCCGAAGGACGCCGGCATCCAGCGCTACAAGGGTCTCGGCGAGATGAACGCCAAGGAGCTGTGGGAGACCACGATGGACCACTCCACGCGGACGCTCCGCCAGGTGACCATCGAGGACGCCGCGGCCGCCGACGAGATCTTCAGTGTGCTGATGGGCGAGGACGTCGAATCCCGCCGCAGCTTCATCCAGCGCAACGCCAAGGACGTCCGCTTCCTCGACATCTGAGCCTCCCCGCTCAGACCAGGTCGCGACCCAGAGAGATTGACACATGACTGACGAAGAACGCCCCGAGCCCCCGGCGCACGACCACGGCAAGATCGACCAGGTCGACCTGCAGTCCGAGATGCAGCGCAGCTACCTCGACTACGCCATGGCCGTGATCGTGGGTCGCGCCCTGCCCGACGTGCGCGATGGACTCAAGCCGGTGCACCGCCGCGTGATCTACGGCATGTACGACGGCGGGTTCCGCCCCGACAAGTCGTTCTCGAAGTGCGCCCGTGTGGTCGGCGAGGTCATGGGGCAGTACCACCCCCACGGCGACACCGCGATCTACGACGCCCTGGTGCGTCTCGTGCAGCCGTGGGCTCTGCGCTATCCGCTCGCGCTCGGGCAGGGCAACTTCGGCTCGCCCGGCAACATGGGCGCCGCGGCCCCGCGTTACACCGAGACGAAGATGGCCCCGCTCGCGCTCGAGATGGTGCGCGACATCGAAGAAGACACCGTTGACTTCCAGGACAACTACGACGGTCAGACCCAGGAGCCGACGGTCCTCCCGGCCCGCTTCCCGAACCTGCTCGTCAACGGCTCGGTCGGCATCGCGGTCGGCATGGCCACCAACATCCCTCCGCACAACCTGCGCGAGATCTCAGACGCAGCACTCTGGGCGCTCGATCACCCCGAGGTCACGCGCGAAGAGCTGCTCGACGGGCTGATCCAGCGCGTTCCCGGCCCGGACTTCCCGACCGGCGCGCAGATCCTCGGCACCAAGGGCATCCACGAGGCATACCGCACCGGTCGCGGATCGATCACGATGCGCGCCGTCGTCAACGTCGAGGAGATCCAGGGCCGCACGTGCCTCGTGATCACCGAGCTGCCGTACCAGGTCAACCCCGACAACGTCGCCGTGAAGATCGGCGACCTCGTCCGCGATGGCAAGATCAGCGGCATCGCCGACATCCGTGACGAGTCCTCGGACCGCACGGGTCAGCGTCTCGTCGTAGTGCTCAAGCGCGACGCGGTCGCCAAGGTCGTGCTGAACAACCTGTACAAGCACACGCAGCTGCAGGAGAACTTCGGCGCGAACATGCTCGCGATCGTCGACGGCGTGCCGCGCACGCTCGCGATCGACGGCTTCATCACGCACTGGATCACGCATCAGATCGAAGTGATCGTGCGTCGCACGACGTTCCGTCTGGCCAAGGCCGAGAGGCGCATGCATATCCTGCGCGGATATCTGAAGGCGCTCGACGCGCTCGACGAGGTCATCGCACTCATCCGCCGGTCGCAGACCACGCAGGAGGCGAACGAGGGTCTGCAGCGTCTGCTCGACATCGACGAGGAGCAGGCCGAGGCGATCCTCGCGATGCAGCTGCGCCGGATCGCGGCCCTGGAACGACAGAAGATCCTCGACGAGGCCACCGAGCTCGAGGCGCAGATCACCCAGTTCAAGGCGATCCTCGCCGACGAGATGCTGCAGCGCGGGATCATCCGCGAGGAGCTCACCGCGATCGTCGACCGCTTTGGCGACGAGCGTCGCACGCACATCCTGCACGGCTTCGACGGCGACGTCTCGATGGAAGACCTCATCGCCGAAGAGGAGATGGTCGTCACCGTCACGCGCGAGGGCTACATCAAGCGCACACGCAGCGACAACTACCGCTCGCAGCACCGCGGCGGCAAGGGCATCAAGGGCGCGCAGCTGCGGGCGGATGACATCGTCGAGCACTTCTTCGTGACGACGACGCACCACTGGCTGCTGTTCTTCACCGACAAGGGACGCGTCTACCGCGCGAAGACCTACGAGGTGCCTGAGGCCGGTCGCGACGCGAAGGGCACGCACGTGGCGAACCTGCTCGCGCTGCAGCCCGACGAGAACATCGCGCAGGTCCTCGACATCCGCGACTACAAGGTCGCCGACTACCTGGTGCTCGCCACGCGCGACGGCCTGGTCAAGAAGACGCGTCTCGAGCAGTACGACACCAACCGTCAGGGCGGCGTCATCGCGATCCGTCTGAACGACGAGGACGAACTGGTCAGCGCGCTGCTCGTCGACGCCACGGATGACATCCTGCTGATCAGCCGCCGCGGCATGTCGGTGCGTTTCAGCGCGACCGATGAGGCCCTGCGTCCGATGGGGCGTCCGACCGCCGGAGTGAAGGGCATGAAGTTCCGCGAGGGCGACGCACTGCTCTCGGCATCGGTCGCCGCGCTCGGTCGATTCGTGTTCGTCGTCACCGACGGCGGCTACGCCAAGCGCACCGCGGTCGAGGAGTATCGCGTGCAGGGACGCGGCGGATACGGCATCAAGGTCGCCAAACTCCACGACGATCGGGGCACTCTCGCGGGCGGTCTGATCGTCTCGGATGACGACGAGGTCCTTGTGGTTCTGTCCAGCGGCAAGGTGGTACGCTCTGCCGTGGCCGAGGTGCCCGCCAAGGGTCGCGACACCATGGGAGTGGTGTTCGCACGGACGACAGAAGCCGACCGCATCCTCGCCATCGCCCGCAACGGTGAGCGGGGCCTCACCGAGGACGATGAATCGGGCGAGGGGGAGTCGGAGCCCGCAGCGGCCGTCTTCGAGCCGACCGAGATCTCTGAGGAAGCAGACGAATGAGCACAGTAGCGGACAAGCTGGCGAAGAAGTCCACACGCAAGACCGGGGGCAAGCAGGTTCGCCTGCGCCTGGTGTACGTCGACTTCTGGTCGGCTGTGAAGCTCTCGTTCCTCGGGGCCGTCGCGCTCGCGGTGGTCACGATGGTCTCGTTCTTCCTGATCTACCTCGTGCTCGAGGCGACCGGGATCATGACGACGGCCGATGAGTTCGTGCGGAGCTTCTCCGACGGATCGATCGCTCTGTCGGAGCTCGTGGGTCTGCCGCAGGTCATGGCGTTCGCGGCGGTCGTCGCGATCCTCAACCTGATCGTGTTCACGGTGCTCGGCGCCGTGATCGCCGGCATCTACAACCTCGCGGTGAAGGTGACGGGCGGCCTGCTCGTCGGCTTCATGTCGAACTAGCTTGTTCTGTGGCTGCGGGGTCTCGCTGAGACCCCGCACTGCTCAGAGGTAGGGACCCGAAGACGAGTGTCGGGGTTCCTCGGTGTCGGGGCGACAGGCGCCGCCGTACCTTGGAAGCATGACCACTCAGACCGCCACGCCTCCACCGGCGACCGCCGAGAAGCCGCCCCTGCGCATCGTCCTCACGATCCTGCACCTCGCCGGCATCGGGGTCATCGGCGGCATCATCTTCACCGCTCTCACCGGGATGCTGAGCACCGGACTCGGGCTCCTTCTCGTCGCCGGTATCGGTGTGATCCTGCTCGTCGCGTTCGTCTACGCGCTGTTCGGTGTCGGCTGGTTCGAGGTCGCGCGGGTGGGCGCTCTTTACCGTGCACCGATCGCTCCGCTGCGCTGGCGGCCGCGTGACCGCCCCGGCTTCGTCGGCTGGCTGCGCTCGCTCGGACGCCAGGCGATCGACGGACGCATGTGGCGGGCTCTGGCGAACTTCGCCATCGTCGCGGTGCTCGGATTCATCGTGCTGCGCCTCGCCTGGGCGCTGGTGTGGTCGGTCATCATCTCGTTCGCGCCTCTCACCGGTTCGGATGCCGTCATCGGGCCGTTCGGCGGCGGTGGCATCCCGGTCGCGTGGGCTCCGGTCATCGGCATCCTCGGGATCGCGGCGTCGCTCGCCGGCATGGTCGGCCTGGCCCTGCTGCACCGGGTGCTGTCGCTCGCGATCGTGATCCGCAGCCGTGAGGCCGAGCTCACCGAACGCGTGCGCACCACCAGTGCGCAGCGCGAAGGGGCCGTGCGAGCCGCCGACGTGGAGCGCACCCGCATCGAACGCGACCTGCACGACGGCGTGCAGCCGCGACTCGTCTCGGTCGGCATGACGCTGGGCCTGGCGCAGCAGAAGATCGACAACGATCCCGATGCCGCGAAGGAACTCATCGCCGAAGCACACACCTCCACCAAGGCCGCCATCACGGAGCTGCGGCAGCTCGCCCGCGGAATTCATGCTTCTGTGCTCGACGACCGGGGGCTCGACGCTGCGCTGTCGGCTCTCGCCGGGCGCTCGCACATCCCCGTGCACCTCGATGTGCGGATGGACCCTTCGTCGGGCTCAGGGAGCGTGAGGCCGGGGAGGGAGGCGGAAGCCGCCGTGTACTTCTCCATCGCCGAATCGCTCACCAACGCCGCCAAGCACTCCCGTGCCAGCGAGGCCAGGGTCAGCGTACGACTGCGCGAGGGCAACACCCTGTGGGCCCGCGTCGAGGACAACGGCATGGGCGGCGCACAGGTGCAGCCCGGTGGCGGCCTCGACGGCATCGCCAACCGCATCCTCGCCGCCGGCGGCACCTTCCGCCTCGACAGCCCGCAGGGCGGACCGACCAGCCTGGAGGTGAACGTGCCATGCGCATCCTGATCTGCGAGGACTCGGTCCTGCTGCGCGAAGGACTCGTGCGCCTGCTCGAGGATGCCGGACACACCGTGGTCGCGGCGCTCCCCGACACGAACGGACTCACCGAGGCCGTCACCGATGGGGACCCTGAGCTCTGCATCCTCGATGTGCGGCTTCCGCCGACCTTCACGGATGAGGGGATCCGCGCCGCCCTGCAGCTGCGGTCGCTGCATCCGTCGCTCGCCATCCTCGTGCTCTCGCAGTACGTCGAGGAGCGCTACGCCTCAGACCTCATCGCCGCCCCGGGCGGACCGCTCGGCTACCTGCTGAAGGACCGGGTCGCCGATGTATCGGAGTTCCTCGCCTCAGTGCAGCGCATCTCGGAGGGCGCCACGGTGCTCGACCCGGAGGTGGTCGCGCAGCTGCTGACCCGTCGCAATCGTGATGATCGGATGCTGCGCCTCACCGAGCGCGAACGCACGGTGCTCGCACTGATCGCCGAGGGGAAGTCGAATCAGGCGATCGCCGCGCTGCTCTTCCTCTCGGAGGCCAGCGTCGAGAAGCACATCACCGCGATCTTCCAGAAGCTGGGCTTCGAGCAGGGGGAGTCGGGCAACCGTCGCGTCCTCGCCGCCCTGGCCCACATCGAGAACACCGGAGGCACCGCGCCCTCCACCGGACAGACAGGAACGGCACGATGACCACCGAGCAGAACGACTTCGCGGGCGGACACTCTCCGCTCACTCCGCCGCCGCCCGCCGCCGGTGCCGGCAGTCCTCACCAGCCGACGACGCCGCCGCCCGCTACCCCGCAGGCCCATCCGACCGGAGACGTGCGTCGCTCCTCGGGTGCGAAGGCGATCACGATCATCACGGCCATTGTCGGCGGCATCGCGCTGCTCGGCTCCGGGGGTGCGGCCGCGGCTGCGGCCGCCGGGACGATCCTGAACTCCAGCGAGCGCGGCGACTCGGTGCAGAGCGTCGACGTCGACGGCATCGACAGCATCGACCTCGACGTCGACGCGGGCAACATGCGCATCGAGTTCGGCGACGTCGACGAGGCCCGACTGGCGGTCACCAACGGACGCGGTCCGGAGTGGAGGCTTGAGCGTGAGGGAGCCGAACTTGTCGTTCGCAGCCCGGAGTCGATCTTCGGCTGGTGGTTCGGCGGAGGGTTCGACGACGAGGAGTCGGCGGTGCTGACGCTTCCTCAGGAGCTGCAGGACGAGGCGCTCGACGCGAAGCTCACCCTCGACGCCGGCAGCCTGGATGTGATCGGCGACTTCGGCAGGCTCGACATCGACGTGAGTGCCGGAGCCCTGGATGTCGAGGGGTCAGCCGCCGGTCTCGACGTCGACATGAGCGCGGGTCGCGCCGACGTCGTGCTGGACGGCGTGAACGAGGTCGGACTCGGTGTCTCGGCGGGCGATCTGGCCGTGGAGTTCACGGGGACGGCGCCCGAGCAGACGCGGATCGACGTGAGCGCCGGGTCGGTCGACCTCACCGTTCCGGACGAGTCGTACAGGATCACGCAGGACATCAGTGCGGGATCCCTCGACGCGAAGATCGACCAGTCCGCGGGGTCGAGTCGCACGATCGACGTGTCGCTCGCCGCGGGCAGTGTGACCATCCGCCCCGGCCGGTGATCCTCATCGGGGGCGGGACCCGCCCGGGCACCCGCCCCCGATTGGGTAAATCCGTGATCTTCCGGTAAAGTTTCGGAGGTTGACGGGGCTATAGCTCAGGTGGTTAGAGCGCTTCACTGATAATGAAGAGGTCCCAGGTTCAAATCCTGGTAGCCCCACCCTTAACTCAAGAAAATCCCTCACGGGGCCTTAGCTCAGTTGGTAGAGCGCCTGCTTTGCAAGCAGGATGTCAGGAGTTCGAATCTCCTAGGCTCCACACTGTGTTGAGACAGTATGACGAAGGCCCCGGCTCTGCCGCGGGCCTTCTTCTTTGGGCTGATACCCCTGTGTCTTCGATGATGCTTGGCAAAAATGTTGGCACGGACCGTGGCACGCAACGGGTGGGCCACGGGTGAAACCCCCGGAAGTACGGCGCGACGTCTGGCCTTCACGGCAAATCTCTGGCACAACGCTTGCTGTGATCGTCAGCAGATTCCTACAGTTCGATGCAAGCGAGCGACTCCGCCGCCCATGAGAACTGACCAGCACGACCGCCTCGCGGTCATCGACGAGATCCCCGAACGTCGATGTGCTGGGAATCTGCCAGTGGAGACGAAATGACGACAACTTCGACACCCAAGAAGACGCCGGTCAAGGCCGCGCTCGCGTCCTGGGTCGGCACGACCCTCGAGTACTACGACTTCGCGGTCTACGGCACGGCATCCGCTCTGGTCTTCAACCAGCTCTTCTTCCCTCCGGAGCTGCCGGAGGGCATCCGCGTTCTGCTCAGCCTCGCGACCTTCGCCGTCGGCTACGTCGTGCGCCCGATCGGCGCCATGATCCTCGGACCGATCGGCGACCGCTTCGGACGCAAGTTCGTGATGATGCTCACACTGTTCGGCATCGGCATCTGCACGTTCCTCATCGGCTGCCTCCCGACGTACGAGCAGATCGGCATCGCCGCACCGGTGCTCCTGGTCCTCATCCGCATCCTTCAGGGACTGTCGGTGTCGGGGGAGCAGGCGAGCGCGATCACCATGAGCCTCGAGCACGCACCGGACCACCGCCGGGCCTTCGCCACGAGCTTCACGACCAGCGGATCCGCATCTGGCGGTCTACTCGCGACCGCGGTCTTCATCCCGTTCGCCGCGCTTCCGCAGGAGCAGCTGCTCGGCTGGGCCTGGCGCATCCCGTTCTGGCTCTCCGCCATCGTGGTGGTCGTTGCCTACGTCATCCGCCGCAAGCTTGAAGAGCCGCCCGCCTTCCTCGAGACCCAGGCGATCAAGGTGCAGCTCGCACCGATCAAGCAGGCCACGCGATTCCACTGGCTCACGATCATCCGGGTCGCCGGCTGCGCCATGATCGCCGGAGTCAGCTACCTGTTCGCGACATTCTCGATCGCGTTCGCCACCACGGGGTACGAGCTGGATCGGTCGATGATGCTCTGGGTTCCGGTGCTGGCCAGCCTGCTCGCCCTGTTGTACACCCCGGTCGCGGGGTATGTGGCGGACCTGATCGGACGCCGCACCGTGTTCATCATCGGCGCCGTCGGCGCCGGAGTCACGACCGGCCCCTACCTGTGGGCGATCACCCAGGGCGACTGGGCACTGATCTTCACCCTGGGCATCCTCTGCAACGGCCTGTTCTACTCGACGGCCAACGCCGCGTGGCCCGCCTTCTTCGCC
Source organism: Microbacterium sp. PI-SA-G (assembly GCF_057215335.1). Classification (NCBI taxonomy): domain Bacteria; kingdom Bacillati; phylum Actinomycetota; class Actinomycetes; order Micrococcales; family Microbacteriaceae; genus Microbacterium; species Microbacterium sp. PI-SA-G. The sequence goes on along the minus strand of NZ_CM170103.1, from coordinate 2,356,036 downwards.
GAGATGTTCCCCAACCGCATCCGGGTGTCGGGACTCGCGATGGGTACGCAGATCGGCTTCGCGATCGCCGGCGCGATCGGTCCGGTGGCGTCGACGGCGCTGGCGGGCGAGGACCTCAAGAACTGGTTCGGTCCGTCGCTGCTCGCCCTCGGCCTCATGGTGATCGCAGTCGTGTGTGCGCTGTCTTCGAAGGAGACCCGGCGTTACACGCTCGACGAGATCGACGACGTGCAGCAGACGCAGAAGGAGAAGGACGCGGTCACAGCCTCGATCCTCATCCCGTAGGTCTCAACACACGAGGGCCCCGAGAGCGTGTCGCGCTCCCGGGGCCTTCGCCGTGTCGACGAGGGTCAGCGCGTGAGGGGTCCGGTGGAGGAGCGCACCGTCAGGTGCGCCGAGATGTGGTCGATGCGGTCGGAGCGATCACGGGTCGAGAACCGTCCGATGAGCATGTCGACGGCCGCACGGCCGGCGCTCTCGCCGGGTGACGTGACCGTCGTCAGTGGGGGATGGCAGAACGATGAGCCGAAGATGTCATCGCAGCCGACCACGCTCAGATCACTCGGGATCGTGACGCCCAGCTGACGGAACCGGTCCAACGCACCGATGGCCAGGACATCGTTGAAGAAGATGCACGCGGTCGCGCGCGTCAGCACGACCGCATCGGCGGCCGCCGCGCCGTTGGCGAGAGTGGGCTGGTAGCGTCCGACCGCGACGAGGTCGACCTCACGCTCGTCCGCCGCCGCCGTGATCGCGTCGAAGCGTGTGCGATCGGTCCACGACCCGTGCGGCCCGCGCACGTAGGCGATGCGTGTGTGCCCGAGCGAGTTGAGATAGTGCACCGCCTGCCCGAGCCCCGCGGGGGTGTCGATCACGATGCCGGACAGCCCGGGCGCTTCACGGTTGATCATCACGGTCGGTGCGATCTGGCCGACGGATCTCAGGGTCTCATCGTCGACGCGGGGGGACGACACGACGATGCCGTCGACGGTACGGGCCATCTCGCGCAGCCACTGCTCTTCCATCGGAAGCGATTCCTCGGTGCTGACGAGCAGGTGCAGGTAGCTCGCCGCACGGATCTGTGCCTGCGCGCCGCGGATCACATCGAGGTTGAAGGGGTTGGTGAGATTCGGGAGCACGAGGGCGATCGTGCCGCGGGCGACTCGATTCTGCGCGGCGGGCAGCAGTGCCGAGGTATAGCCCATCTCCTGGGCCTTGCTCGTGATCCGCTCGTACATCTCGGCGCTGACCCGGTTCGGGTTCGACAGCGCGCGCGAGACGGTCGACGGCGCGACCCCGCAGGCCTCGGCGATCTCTGTGAGAGTGACGCGACGCTGCACGCGTCGTGCGGGAACGACCATGGGTGTGCTCCTTCTTCGACGGACCTCGTCAGGGCTGCTCGGGTGATACCTGGGCTTCTGCGCCGATCGTAGCTCGAAAGCCTCGTGGACCGGCGAGAATCTGGCATGCATTGTGCCGGGAGAAGGTGTCAGGCACTGCAATTTCGCGGCTATTGGTCGGTACATGGCACATAAACGGCACGACAATGCACTGGTCCATGCCAGTCGACCTAGCCTGATCCGGACGGCGGAACCGACGAGGAGAGGAGCGGACGATGACGCGCACGATCGACCTGGTCGCAGACCTCGGTGAGGGCTTCGGCCCCTGGCGCATGGGTGACGACGCGGCCCTGCTCGACACCCTCACGTCGGCGAACATCGCCTGCGGCTTTCACGCCGGCGATTCGCAGATCATGGACGACACCGTGCGTGCCTGCGTGCAGCGCGGCGTCGGCATCGGCGCGCACCCCTCGTTTCCTGACCTGAAGGGGTTCGGACGACGCGACATGGGGCTGACCGCCGACGAGGTGCGTACGGACGTGCTGTACCAGCTGGGCGCACTCCAGGCCATCGCCACTTTCCACAGCGCGGAGGTCGGCCACATCGCCCCGCACGGTCGCCTCGGCAATCTGGTCGCGGTCCGCGAGGATTACGCGGATGCCGTCGCCACCGCCGCCCACCGCGTGAACCCCGAGCTGATCGTGCTCGCGCAGGACGGCATGCTGGCCGACGCCGCCCGGGCAGTCGGACTCCGCGTCGGCATCGTCGGCATCGCCGACCGGGCCTACGAGGACGACGGCTCTCTCGTGCGGCGCACCGAGCCGGGCGCGGTCATCCACGACGGCGATGAGATCCGCCGTCGCACCGTGCGGATGGTCGTCGACGGCGTCATCGAGAGCCGCAATGGCGTGCTGATCCCCGTCGCCTGCGACACGGTGCTCGTGCACGGCGACACCGCCGGAGCCGTCGACCTCGCCCGTCGGATCCGTGAGGGCCTCGAAGCGGCCGGGGTCCGGATCGCCCCCCTCGCGGACTGGCTGGAGTGAGTGAGCATGATGGCACCTGCATCTGTCGTGATCTCGCCCAGCGGGAACTCCGCGCTGCGCGTCGTCAGCACGTTGCCTGATCGCGAGGCAGGCTGGAGGCTCGTCCATCACCTCGCTCGATTCGTCGATGCCGCGCACGTTCCCGGCGTCGAATGTGTGATCCCCACCTACGACGCCGCACTGATCGAGATCGATCCGGCGGCGGTGTCGCTCGACCGACTCGGCGAGTATCTGACCCACGTCGTCGAGGGAATCGACCACGAGCGCCCGCTCACCGAGACGCCGCGCACCTTCGACGTGCCCGTGATGTACGACCTCGAGGACGAGCTCGACCTGCGAATGGTCGCCGACGCACAGGGTCTCAGTGTGGAGCGCATCGTGCGCCTCCACCACGAGCCGACCTACGTCGTGCGCTGCCTCGGCGCGCCCGGCGGGTCCCCGATGCTCGACGGACCGCCGTTCCCGCATCCCGTCCCGCGCCTGGCGAGTCCACGCGCCCACGTGCCGCAGGGTGTCGTCTCGGTCGCGGGACGGCAGGCGACCATCACGCCCGCGGCGGCGCCGGGCGGGTGGCCCTTGATCGGGCGCACCCCGCTCAGCGTGCTCGATCTCGACGCCGAACCCTTCGTGCCTTACGAGCCGGGGGATCTCATCCGCTTCGTCCCGATCGCCCGCGACACCTATGAGGGACTGCTCGGCACGCGGATGGTGGCGCGATGAACGCCGGATCGCTCACGGTCCTCGAAGCGGGATCGACCCAGGTGACCGACCTCGGACGCCGTCGTGGTCCGCGCTACGGTGTGCCGGTCAACGGCGCGCTCGACCAGCGGTCCGCACGCATCGCCAACATCCTCGTCGACAACCCCGAAGAAGCGCCGCTCCTGGAGATCACGGCCCTCGACGCCGAGTTCACCCCCGACATCGACATCCTCATCGCGGTCACCGGGGCCGACGGGCACCTCACCATCGGCGGTGTCGGAAGGCCGTCGAATCAGCCTGTGTCGGTGCGCGCAGGACAGACGATCGCCCTGCGGCAGATCCAGGGCGGGCTGCGCGCCTACCTCGCTGTACGCGGATCCTTCGATGTGCCCCTCCTGCTCGGCAGCTGCGCGCCGGACTCCGTGCTGGGATTCGGCGGCCGGTTCATCAGCGGATCCACGATCGCGCTGCGTCGATCGACGCCGCCGATCTTCAACGACACGTTCTCAGCCGAGCTCTACAGTCTCGACGTGCCACAGCTTGCTGCCGGATTCGTCGTGGACGTGACCGACGGTCCTGACCTCGACGACTTCGCGGACACCGCCGGCCGCCTGTTCGAGCAGCCCTACCTCGTCACGCCCACGAGCAACCACATCGGGCTGCGCATGAGCGGACCGCTGCCCGAACGGCGGTCGACGGGCGAGGTCCTCTCACGGGGGGTGCCTGTGGGCGCCGTCGAAGTCCCGCCGGGAGACGAACTGCTGGTCCTGCACCGGGGCCGCGGCGTCACCGCCGGCTACCCCGTGCTCGCCGTCGTGACCTCGGGATCGCTCGACGTGCTCGCCCAGATCCGCCCAGGGCAGCGACTCCGTTTCCGACGGGTGTCGGCACCCGAGGCCGCGGCTCGTGCCCGCGCCGAGCTCGTCGACCTCGAGAACCTCCGTCGTCGCGTCCGATCCGTCTTCACGGCTTTGAACGCTCTTGCCACCTCAACCACCGGAAGGACCCTGCTATGACATTCTCCGACTACCGAGTCGCCGTCGTCACCGGCGCGACGAGCGGCGTCGGCCGCGGAGCGATCGACCTGTTCCTCGCGAAGGGCATCACGGTCCACGCGATCGCGCGAGACGAGACGCGTCTCGCCGCCCTCGCCGAGAAGGGTGCCATCCCGCACGCGCTCGACGTGCGCGACACCGAGGCGCTAACCCGCCAACTCACGGGCATCGAAGCCGACATCGTGTTGAACAGTGCCGGGGTCAGTCGGGCGGGCAACATCCTCGATTCCTCCGCCGAGGACCTCGACGACCTGATCGAGGTGAACCTGACCGCGGTCATGCAGATCCTGCGCCTGCTCTATCCGGGCATGGTGGAGCGAGACCGCGGGCACGTGCTGAACATCTCGTCCATCGCCGGTCACTACAACTTCTTCGGGCACACGGCGTACCACGCGACCAAGGCCGCGGTGCACCAGCTGTCGCGGCAGCTCCGCAACGATGCGCTCGGCAAGCGCGTGCGCGTCACGGAACTCAGTCCGGGGCGCATCGAGACCGAAATCTTCTCGCGCAATCTCGGGGGCACGCCGGAGACCGACGCCGAGGCCTGGGCCACCTATTACGAAGGCTTCGAGTCGCTCACCGTCGATGACGTCGTCTCGGCGATCGAGTTCGCGGTCGACGCCCCTTCGCACGTCAACATCGGTCTCATCGAGCTGATGCCCACCTTCCAGGTTCCCGGGGGTCTCACCTTCGACCGCCGCCAGCAGGACGCAGAGTAAGGACAACACCATGGTTCATGTCACCACCCGCATCGAGCGTGCCGACGCGTCTGACATCGCCCGCCTCGGCGAGTTCACAGCCGCGACCATCCATGAGGCGCAGGGTCGCCGGGGAGCGCTGGCGTCGAACATCACGCCGATCGACCGCGACACCTCGTTCGTCGGGTCCGCTTTCACCGTCGTGTGCGCGCCGCGCGACAACCTGATGCTCCAGGTCGCCATCCACTACGCCCAGCCCGGCGATGTGCTGATCGTGTCGGCGGGCGAGTTCGCCGAGGCGGGCATGTTCGGCGACGTTCTCGGCAACGCCTGCAAGGCGAAGGGGATCGCGGCACTCGTGACGGACGCCGGGGTTCGCGACACGCAGGAGCTGCGTGCGCTCGGGCTGCCGGTGTTCTCGGGCAGCGTCTCGATCAAGGGCACGGTGAAGGAGACCCTCGGTGCGCTCAACCAGCCCGTCGTCTTCGGCGGCGAGCTGATCCGCCCCGGCGACGTGGTCAAGGGCGACGCGGACGGCGTGGTCGTCGTCCGCCGCGAAGAGGTGCGCGAGGCAGCCGAGCTGTCGGCGGCGCGCGACGCCCACGAAGCAGACCTCATCACGAAGTACTGGGCCGGCGGCACGACCATCGAGCTGTGCAACCTCACCGAGGTGCTGAAGGCGAAGGGCCTCACCACCGACATCGAGGAGTCCTCGTGAGCGACCCCGCTGCGTCGTCATTCCGGCCTGCAGCGCGTCTCGGACGCATCAACCCCTCACCCAGCACGGCCGCCGCGGCACGCGTGCGAGAGCTCAAGGCCCAGGGCCGGAGCATCCTCGACCTCACCGTCGGTGAGCCGGACTTCGACACCCCGGAGCACATCAAGCAGGCCGCGATCGACGCGATCCAGGCGGGGGAGACGAAGTACACGCCCGTCAACGGCACCCCGCGTCTGCGGGAGGCGATCCGCGGCGCGCTGCGGCGCACGCACGGGATCGAGTACGCAGATGCCGAGGTCACGGTCGGCGGCGGCGGAAAGCAGGTGATCTTCCTCGCGTTGATGGCGACCGTCGATGCGGGTGACGAGGTTCTCATCCCGGCTCCGTACTGGGTGTCGTACCCCGACATGGTGCGGGCCAACGATGGCACCCCCGTGGTCGTCGAGACCTCGGCGGATGCCGGGTACAAGCTCACCGCCGCCGAGCTGGAAGCCGCCATCACCGAGCGCACCACGTGGCTGATCCTCAACAGTCCCGGCAACCCCAGCGGCGTGATCTACACCGAGGAGGAGCTCGCCGCGCTCGCCGGGGTGCTGCGCCGGCATCCCGCCGTCTCGGTGCTGTCCGACGAGATCTACAGCGAGATCACGTTCACCGGCGCCCCGGCACCGAGCCTCGCCGCCGTCGCCCCGGACCTGCGCCACCGCGTGCTCGTCGTGTCGGGCGTCTCGAAGTCGTACGCGATGACCGGATGGCGACTCGGCTACGCGGCCGGCGATCCCGCACTCGTCAGCGCGATCAACACACTGCAGTCGCAGACCTCCTCGTGCCCGTCGTCGATCAGCCAGGCCGCGGCGGCCGCCGCGCTCTCGGGTCCGCAGGACTTCATCGCCGAGACCGTGCCCGTGTACCGCGCGCGTCGCGACGCCGCCGTCGCAGGTCTCGACGCGATCGCGGGGCTGACACCGCTGGTGCCCGACGGAGCGTTCTACCTGTCCGTGGACTGCTCCGGACTGATCGGCCGGCGCACGGGCGACGGGCCGGTGCTCGCAGATGATCAGGATGTGACGCTGTACCTGCTGGATCACGCGGGCGTCGCCGTCATCCAAGGCTCCGCGTACGGCCGTTCGCCGTTTTTCCGGATCTCGTTCGCGACCCACATCGACACCATCGATCGCGCGATCCGGGCCATCGCGGTGGCCGTGGGTGAGCTTCGATGAGCGCGCGTCTCCGGGTCGCCGTCGCCGCGCCGCTCGCCGCCGACCTGCGCGATCTCCTGACCGCGCGGGAGCCGCGCATCGACCTGATCGTCGATCCGTCGCTGCTGCCGCCGATGCGGCACCCCGCCGACTTCTCGGGTGACCCGTCGTTCCGCCGGACTCCGGCACAGCAGACCGCATATGAGGAGATGGTCGACTCGGCTGACGCGCTGTACGGCATTCCCGACGTTGACCCGGCGGCGCTCGCCCGCACAGTGCGCGCGAACCCGTCGCTGCGGTGGGTGCACACGATGGCGGCCGGCGGCGGCGGTCAGGTGCGAGCCGCCGGGCTCTCTGCGGACGCTCTCGCCCGCGTCGTGTTCACGACCTCAGCGGGGGTGCACGGCGACGCGCTGGCCGAGTTCGCGGTGTTCGGTGTGTTCGCCGGGGCGAAGCATCTGCCCCGGCTGGCGCAGCAGAGGCGCGACCGGGAATGGAGCGGTCGGTGGCTGATGTCGCAGGTGTCCGAGCAGACGGTACTCGTCCTCGGACTCGGCGGCATCGGGCAGCGCGTGGCGGCGAAGCTGGCGGCGCTCGGTGCCACGGTCATCGGCACCTCGCGCAGCGGAGCATCCGTCCCCGGTGTCTCGCGCACGGTGCACCCGGACGACATCGCGAGCGTGCTCCCCGAGGTCTCGGCTGTCGTGAGCACGCTGCCGGGAACCGATGCGACGCATCACTTCGTCGGATCGCGGTTCTTCGCCGCGCTGCGCCCGGGGGCCACCCTCGTCAACGTCGGCCGCGGCACCGTCGTCGACGAGTCCGCACTGCTCGACGCGCTGGAGGCCGGCGTGGTCGGCTTTGCCGCGCTCGACGTCTTCGAGGTCGAGCCGCTCCCTGCCGACAGCCCGCTCTGGTCGCATCCCCGAGTCCTCGTCAGCCCGCACACGGCGGCGCTCGACGCCCGCGAGGATCGCCGCATCGCGGAGCTGTTCGCCGACAACGCCACCCGGTTCCTCGACGGGCTTCCTCTGCAGAACGTCGTCGACACCGTCGAGTTCTACTGATCCGATCGGAGACACATGTCCAACCCCTTCGACCTCACGGGAACGCGCGCCCTGGTGACCGGCTCCAGTCGCGGCATCGGTCGCGCGATTGCCGGGTCGCTGCTCGCCGCGGGCGCACACGTCGTCGTGCACGGACGCGACACCGCCGTGGTGCGCGCGACGGCCGCATCGCTCGCGCAGGACTTCGGCGCGGATGCCGTCTCGACGGCCGCGTTCGACATCACCGACGAGCATGCGGTGATCGACGGCATCCAGCGGATCGAGGCCGACGGCCCGCTCGACATCCTGGTGAACAACGCGGGCCTCCAGCACCGCGAGCCACTTCTCGACGTGAGTCTGGAGAACTGGGAGCGCGTGATCCGCACCGACCTCACCAGCGCATTCCTCGTGGGGCGAACCGCGGCGCGAGCGATGGTCGAGCGGGGGAGAGGCGCGATCGTCAACATCTGCTCCGTGCAGACCGATCTGGCGCGGCCGACGATCGGGGCCTACACGGCAGCGAAGGGGGGTCTGCGCAACCTGACCAAGGCCATGACAGCTGAGTGGGCCGGAAGCGGCGTGCGTGAACGGTGTGGCCCCCGGTTACATCCGGACCGAGCTCACCCAGGCGCTCGTCGAGGATCCCGCGTTCAACGCCTGGGTGCTCGGGCGCACGCCGATCGGCCGGTGGGGTGAGCCGGAGGACATCGGCGGTGCCGTGGTCTGGCTGGCTTCGAAGGCCTCGCGTTTCGTCACCGGACAGGTCGTCTTCGTCGACGGCGGGATGACGGCGGTGATGTGATGTCGTCGTCACTGCGCGCCATCGTGATCCATGGCGCTGACGATCTCCGTATCGACGAGATCCCGGAGCCGGTGCCCGCCCCCGAAGAGGCCGTCATCGACGTCATCTACGGCGGGATCTGCGGCTCTGACCTGCACTACTGGCAGCACGGCGCGGCCGGCGAGTCGGTGCTCCGTGCGCCGATGGTGCTCGGGCACGAGGTCGTCGGCGTGATCCGTCGTGTCGCAGCCGACGGCAGCGGGCCCGGGGAGGGGACGCACGTCGCCGTGCATCCCGCGACTCCGGCGAAAGAGTACATCCGACACCCCGCCGCGCGGCCGAACATCTCCGGGGGCGGCTACCTCGGGTCGGCCGCACGCTTTCCGCATCGCGACGGAGCGTTCGCGCACCGTGTCGCGCTGCCGACGCGCATGCTCCGTGTCCTCCCCGACGCGGTCGATCTGCGGGAGGCCGCCCTCATCGAGCCCGCCAGCGTGGCCTGGCATGCCGTGAACCGGGTGGGTGATGTCACCGATCTGTCGGCTCTCGTCGTCGGATGCGGTCCGATCGGTCTGCTCACCATCGCGGTGCTGAAGGCGCGTGGCGCTCGACACATCACAGCGATCGACCTGCACGACCGCCCCCTCGAGGTCGCCAAGGAGCTGGGAGCCGACCTGACGCTGAAACAGCCGGACGAGAGCGATGTGGCGGCGATCGACGCGGATGTCGTGGTCGAGTCGTCGGGCAGCCATCGCGGTCTCGACACCGCGATCCGGGCGGCGGCCCGCGGCGGCGTGGTCGGGATGGTCGGTCTGCTGCCCAGCGGTCCGCAGCCGGTGCAGGTCGCCCTCGCGATCGCGAAGGAGCTCGACCTGCTCGGGTCCTTCCGGTTCAACCACGAGATCGACGAGGTCATCGAGGCGCTCGCGCAGAAGACCCTCACCGTGGCGCCCGTGGTGAGCCACGTCAAGCCGTGGCGATCGGCGGCGACGGCATTCGCCCTGGCGGCCGATCCGACGCTCTCCAGCAAGGTCCTCCTGCAGTTCGGGCGTGCTCGCTGAGCGTGACGGCGCCGCGACCGCTGCTCGCGTCTGTCATCACGCGGGAAAGGAAGACTCCAACGATTTTGTGACGAATCCGTGCCGACGCACGTCTTACTCATGAGCGCGACACACGCTCCCGGCTCGAACCCCTGAGGGGCTCGGCTGGCCCACCAGTTGAGATAGGACACGTCATGGCCAACCAGGACCAGAACACCGCCACCCCCGCCGCATCCGAGCTCGCGCAGGCCACGCCGAAGCAGCCCCAGGCAGCCGGCACCGGCTCGCGCGTCGACCGCTCCTCGTCGTTCTCGGCATCGCGCGTTCCCGCTGATGAGCACGCCGCGGGCAAGACCGTGATCGCCGACGGTGTGGTCGCCAAGGTCGCCGGTATCGCCGCCCGTGAGGTCCCCGGTGTCTACGCCCTCGGTGGCGGCGGCGCTCGTGCCTTCGGTGCCATCCGCGACGTGATCAACGCCACCGACCTGGCACAGGGTGTCAAGGTCGAGGTCGGCGAGACCCAGGCCGCGGCCGACCTGACCATCGTGGTCGAGTACCCGGCCCCCATCCAGGAGGTCGCCGGCAACGTGCGCGCCGCCGTCGCGGGTGCCATCAGCCGTCTGGTCGGCCTCGAGGTCGTCGAGGTCAACGTCGAGGTCAACGACGTGCACGTCCCCGGCGCGGAGAACGATGACCAGGACGAGGCTCGCGTCTCATGAGCCCGACCATCACCGGCGCCCTGATCGGCGCCCTCCTCGCTCTCGCGGCGCTGCTGTTCGGTTTCTGGGGATTTCTCCTCATGGCTCTGTTCGCAGGGATCGGTGCACTCATCGGTCGTGTCGTGTCGGGCAAGCTCGACGTCCGCGGGCTCGCTGACGCCTTCACCGGGCGGCGAACCTCCTGATGCGCGCCGACCAGCACCTCGCCGCCGGTGGCGGCCCCTCGCGGGTCGCCACCAGTGGGGCCACCGTCCCCGGTCGCATCGACGTGAGAGAGCGCGTGTACCGCACGGTCACCGAGCAGACGTCCGCCACCGTGATCGGCGTGCCCCGCGGTGTCGTGAAGGTCGATGTCACCGAGCACCCGGGTGGCATCGCCGTCCGGATCGCCACCCCCATCCCCGTCCCGAACCTCGATGACTCCGCGGCCATCGCCCAGACCGTTCCGGTGCTGGAGCGCGCGAGTCAGCTGCAGCAGCAGCTGCAGACGCGTCTCAGCGGAATCCTCGGCCGGGACGTCACCCGGATCACCCTCACCATCACCGGTGCCACCACCCCGGAAAGGAGACGAGTGCGATGAGTACTCCCGTTCTGCGTCGCGTCGTACGTCGCGAGACGCACTCACCCCGCACCGTCGCGGTGTTCGTCGCCGTGATCCTCCTCATCCTCGCCCTGGCCTACATCGGCCTGGAGGTCGTGCTGTACCTCGCGGCACAGCCGGCGCTACTCGCCGGCCCCGTGGCCGGATGGGGCTGGCTCGTCGGACTCCCGACCGCGCAGCCCGCTGGCCTCGTGATCGCAGGGAGCATCGTGCTCGCGCTGATCGGACTCGTGTTCATCGTGCTCGCGGTCACCCCCGGTCGACTGTCGAAGCACACCCTCGAAGCGGGTGACCGGGCCGTCGTCGTCGACAACGGCGTGATCGCCAGCGCACTCGCCCAGCACCTGTCGGATGAGACCGGCATCGCTCGGGAGAACATCACCGTGGGTGTGGGTCACCGCAGCGTCGACGTCACCGTGCGGCCCGGCGCCGGCATCCCGCTCGACAAGAGCAGTGTGCAGTCGGTCGTCGACGCGGAGCTCGGAACCTACCGGCTGACCCGCAGCGTGCGCACCCGCGTGCGCGTCGAACGCCCGACAGAGAAGGACGACGAGCTGTGAACAACACGAATCGTGCACTGAACCGCACCCTGCTGCTGGTCATCGGGATCATCTTCCTCGCACTCGGTGCTGTCGGTGTCGCCATCACGAGCTGGCCCACGGCCACTCAGATCTGGAAGGAGGCCGGGGCGAACTCGGAGTCCTGGTTCGACCAGGCCTTCGGGTCGACTCAGATCGCGGGCAGCCAGGCCACCTGGATCGGTGTCGGCGCAGTCGCTGCCATCGTGATCGTCATCATCCTGCTGATCCTCGCGCTCGCCAGCGTCGCGGGCCACCGCTCGAAGACGGTCCTGCGCTCCTCGGGCGCACAGAACCCGATCGGTCGCGTCACCGTCACGGAGTCGTTCGTGTCGGATGCGCTGAAGAACTCCCTCTCCGGACGCGACGAGATCCTGTCGACGAGCGTCACAGCGAACGACATCCGCCGCACGCCGGTGCTGCACGTGTCGATCACGCCGCGTCAGAACACCGACCCGCGCGTGCTCATCGACCATGTCGACCTGCTGCTCGCGAACCTCGCCACCCTCACGGGCCGCGACTCCGAGACCTACATCTCGATCCACACCGGTCTGCGTGCTCGCCTGGCACACGACCAGCGACGCCTGTCCTGACCTCGACCGCACACTGAGCCGGAAAGAAGCATCATGCGCAACAAGATCCTCGTCATCGGAGCCATCGCCTTCGTCGCCTACATCGTGGGCAGCAACGCGGGCCGAGTGCAGATCAACAAGGGCGAGTCCGTGCGGCACCAACTGGTGCGGATGTGGAACGACCCCAAGGCCAAGAAGGAACGACACAAGAACGCCGAGAAGGCCGCGAAGGCGGCCAAGAAGGCGATCGACAAGGCTCGTCGCTGACCAGCGACACCCACTTATCGTCGGTCGCGAACGCACACGACGATAAGGCGGCGGGAACCCCCGCCGTCACCCCCACCGCAACGAAAGGAGCCCATCATGGGACTCGACGACAAGATCAAGAACGCCGCTCAGGACATCGCCGGCAAGGCGAAGGAAGCGATCGGCAACGCGACCGACAACGACAAGCTCGCCGCCGAAGGCAAGGCTGACCAGAGCAAGGCCGACGTCAAGAAGGCCGGCGAGAACGTCAAGGACGCTTTCAAGAAGTAATCCTCTCGGGTGGGTGGACGACGCGATCCGCGTCTCCACCCGCCCGTCTTCGCGTCGCCACGTCCTCGTGCACCGAGAGGAGAGAACCTCATGACCGTCACATCCATCGACATCGACCCGGACGAGCTCCGCAGGGCCAAGGAGGCCGCTGGCACGACCTCGAACCGGGCGACCGTCGACCTGGCCCTGCGCACTCTGGTCGCCGTTCGCCGCCAGCCCGCGACGGTCGAGCGGATCATCTCCCGTCGGCCGCAGACCCATAAGACGACGGAGTCCGTCGCATGACCACGTACCTGGTCGACAACAGCGTCTGGCGGCAGGCCGGCAGCAGCGCCGCGATCGCGCGGCGGCTCCGCGAGATCTCGATACACGATCTGCTGATCACCTGTCCGCCGCAGGTCATCGAGTACTGCCGTTCCGCGCGGACGCCCGAGGAGTATCGGGCGCTGCGGGATGACATGGACGACCTGCTTCCCGCGTGGCAGCGGCCCGCTCTCGCGCAGGCCCTCGACATTCAGCAGGCCCTGTGGGTGAGCGACCTGCCCCGGACGGCCTCGGCCCTCGACTGCCTGATCGCGGCCTACGCGGTCGAGAACGACGCGGTCATCCTCAACTGCGACCCCGACTTCGCCGACATCGCGTCGGCCACGCAGGGAGCCGTGCGTCAGGAGTTCATCGCCGCCTGAGCCCTCGGCGCGCTCAGCGGTCGCGCTGAGCGAACCGGGACCGGGTCTGCGCGTCGGGCGTGTACACGACGAGCTGGATGTCGGGCTGGTCCGACGGGCGCAGCTGATGGTGCTCGAACACCAGACGGCCGAGCTCCGGATGCTGGAACACTCGCTCGCGCGACTCGAAACCGCGGATGTCGTGGCTCTCCCACCTCTCACGGAAGTCCGGGCTCGCGGCGATCAGTCGCTCGACCAGGTCCCGATACCGCGGATCACCCAGTCGCGGACCGACCTCGGCGCGGAACTCGGCGAGGAAGCGGCGGCTCGTCACATCCCAGTCGTCGAGCAGCGTGCGCACCGACGCGTCGGTGAAGATCAGCCACAGCAGGTTGCGCTGCTCGGGCGGGGTCTGCGCCACGTTCGGATACAGCGCCTCGTACGCGGAGTTCCATCCCGTCACGCCCCAGTCCGGGGCCAGCGCGTAGGCCGGGTGCTCCTCGAGCGCGTCAAGGAAGCGCTGCACGTGCGCAGGTGCGGTTTCCACCGCCGCGACGGAACCGGGGCGCGAGGGCGCGAACCCCGCGAGCGTGAGCAGATAGTCGTGCTCGGCCAGTGTCAGATGCAGGGCGGTGGCCACGGCATCGAGCACTTGCCGCGACGGATTGATGTCTCGCCCCTGCTCCAGCCAGGTGTACCAGGTGACGCTGACGCCCGAGAGGTACGAGATCTCCTCACGGCGCAGCCCGACGGTGCGACCACGGCCCGCCGGCGGCAGACCGAACGCCGCACGGTCGAGATGCTCGCGCCGCGCTCGTAAGAACGCACCGAGCTCCTTGCGCTGTTCGTCGTCGCTCGCCATAGGAACAAACCTAGTGCTCTCAGTACTAGTATCAGCGCCGTCTTCCGCCCCGCGCTCGCCGCCGTCAGAGTGGGACGATGCCCACCCCTCTTCGCTCACGTACCGTCACTCATGGCCGCAACGCCGCCGGAGCCCGCGCACTGCTGCGCGCCGCCGGGGTGAACGCCGCCGACTTCGGCAAGCCGATCATCGCGGTCGCCAACAGCTTCACCGAGTTCGTGCCCGGCCACACGCACCTGCAACCGGTCGGACGCATCGTGTCAGACGCGATCTCGGCGGCCGGCGGCATCCCGCGCGAGTTCAACACCATCGCCGTCGACGACGGCATCGCGATGGGCCACGGCGGGATGCTGTATTCGCTGCCCTCGCGCGATCTGATCGCCGACTCGGTCGAATACATGGCCAACGCGCACCAGGCCGACGCCCTCGTCTGCATCTCGAACTGCGACAAGATCACCCCGGGAATGCTCATGGCCGCGCTCCGGCTGAACATCCCGACCGTCTTCGTCTCGGGCGGGCCGATGGAAGCTGGGCGCGCGACCCTCGTCGACGGCACCGTGCGCACGCTCGATCTGGTCGACGCGATCTCCGAAGCCGCGAACGACACGGTCTCGGACGCCGACATGAAGCGCATCGAGGAGAACGCGTGCCCCACGTGCGGGTCGTGCTCGGGCATGTTCACCGCGAACTCCATGAACTGCCTGGTCGAGGCGCTCGGTCTCGCGCTTCCGGGCAACGGCTCGGTGCTCGCCACGCACACCGCCCGCCGGGCCCTGTATGAGCGGGCGGGTGAGGTGGCGGTCGACATCACCCGCCGCTTCTACGACGAGGACGACGCGTCGGTGCTGCCGCGCGCGGTGGCGAGCTTCGCGGCCTTCGAGAACGCGATGGCTCTCGACATCGCCATGGGTGGCTCGACGAACACGATCCTGCACCTGCTGGCGGCGGCGCACGAGGCCGGCATCGAGTTCGGTCTCGATGAGATCGACGCGGTGTCGCGCCGCGTGCCGTGTCTCGCGAAGATCGCGCCGAACCCGGCGTCCGGCCGCATGTACTACATGGAGGACGTGCATCGCGCGGGCGGCATCCCGGCGGTGCTGGGCGAGCTGCGGCGTGCGAACCTGCTCGACGAGAACGTCTCGACGATTCACTCCGCATCCTTCGCCGACTGGCTCGACGACTGGGACATCCGCGGCGGCCGGGCATCTGACGCAGCACACGAGCTCTGGTACGCGGCGCCCGGCGGCGTGCGCTCGTCGAGCGCGTTCTCGCAGTCCGAGCGCTGGGCGGCTCTCGACACCGATTCCGAGGGCGGATGCATCCGCTCGGTCGAGCACGCCTACTCGGTCGACGGCGGCCTCGCCGTGTTGCGCGGCAACCTCGCCGTCGACGGAGCGGTCGTGAAGACGGCCGGCGTCGACCCGTCGATCCTGGTGTTTTCCGGTCCCGCCGTGGTCTGCGAATCGCAGGAGGAGGCGGTCGCGAAGATCCTCGGCAAGAAGGTGCAGCCGGGCGACGTGGTCGTGATCCGGTACGAAGGCCCCAAGGGCGGCCCCGGCATGCAGGAGATGCTGCACCCGACGTCGTTCCTCAAAGGACGCGGGCTCGGCAAGGTGTGCGCGCTGATCACCGACGGTCGCTTCTCGGGCGGCACGTCGGGACTGTCGATCGGGCACGTGTCGCCGGAGGCGGCGGGCGGCGGCGTGATCGCCCTGGTCGAAGACGGTGACATCATCGACATCGACATCCCCTCGCGCGGCATGACGCTGCGGGTCGATGAGTCGGTGCTCGCCGAACGTCGTGCGCGCCTGCTCGAGGCGGGCGGCTACCGCCCGAAGAACCGGGAGCGACAGGTCTCTCTCGCGCTCCGCGCGTACGCCGCCATGGCCACGTCGGCCGACCGGGGCGCGGTGCGTGACGTCGAGGCCGTGGAGCACGCGCTGCGCGAGCAGGAGCACCGTCAGGCGGCGGCGCTCGTCTGAGCCGGTCGGTAGACCGGCTCAGCGCGCGGTCGACCGCCGTGCGATCAGCTGCATCGGGATGACGACGCTCTCGTAGGCACGGGTGCGGTCTCCGAGCCGCGCCACCGCGAGCCGGGCGGCCTGGCGTCCGAGTGCTTCGACGTCGCCAGCGACGACGCTCACGCCCAGCACCTGCGCCCACTCGGCCTCGTCGAAGCCGATCACCGCGGGCGGGGGAGTGCCGGCGTCGGCGATCTCCTCCATGACACCCAGCAGGATGCGGTTGTTCCCGGCCACGACCGCGGTGGGCGGATCGTCGAGCGCCAACAGTTCGCGGGTGCAGGCCCGCGACGACGCCACATCGTGCGCGTCGGTGCGCAGCAGGTCGCGCCAGCGCACGTCGGCGTCGTCGAGCACGTCGCCCATGCCGGCCAGGCGCTGCCGATACGTGGGCAGCCACGCGTAGTCGCCGATGAAGGCGATGCGCTGGTGCCCCGCGTCGATCAGGTGCCGCGCGGCCAGGCGGCCACCCTCGCGGTTGTCGAACACCACGGAGTCGGCCGCGAGATGCTCGGGCGGACGGTCGACGAAGATCACCGGGATGCCGCGGGCCTGCAGCTGCGCGTAGTCGGCATGATCGGTCATCGCCGACACCGTGATCACGGCGGTGGTCTGACGATCGGCGAGGTCACGCGCCACGCGCTGCTCCTGTTCGGCGGACTCGCGGGAGTTCGCGACCGAGAGGTGCATGCCGCGTGTGCGGATCTCGTCCTCGATCGCCTGCGCGAGCGCCGAGTAGAACGGGTTGGTGAAGTCTCCGGTGATCAGTCCGATCGAGTCGGCCAGGCGACCGCTGGCCAGCAGGCTCGCGGCGGCGTTGCGCTGATAGTCGAGAGCGGCGGCCGCGGCGAGCACGCTCGCGAGCGTCTTCTCACTCACGTACGACTCGCCGCCGAGCGCGCGGGAGGCGGTCTTGAGGCTCACGCCGGCGCGTGCGGCCACCTGCGCGAGAGTGGGCCGCGGCATCGCGGAGTCCTCTGGTCGATTCATGCGTTCCCCTGATCGCCATCCGGATCGGATAGCTCATTATGTCGGCTCGCGCTCGCCGCGATGCAGCGGTGACTCTTCCGTCTCCGCGGTTCGCTGTGATAGCGTCCTCAGCATATGACAGCGATGTCATAAATCTGCGCGATGCCCTAAGAATCACGCAGACCGACGACACACTGCAGTGGAGTTCAAGGAGCAAGCATGAGGGTCCCCAGCCCCACCACCGTTCGATCCGCCCGCCGATCCTGGGTCGCCGCCGGCGTCGCCGCGACCGTGGGCCTGGCGATGCTGACGCCGATCTCGGCCACGGCCGCCCCGGCAGCGGGGACCTTCGCGTCGTCGTTCGAGTCCGCCGACGCAGCTCCCGTGCTCACCGGCACGGGAGAGGCCGTCAACGTGACCGGCAGCCGCTTCACCCCGGGCAGCATCCTCGGCGACGTGACGGCGGTCACCGCATCCGCCGAGAACTCCCCGAATGAGGTCGCCGCCTCCGTGGCCGACGGCAACGCGTCGTCGAAGTGGCTCGCCTTCACCAACGCCGCGTGGGTGCAGTACCAGCTCGATGAGGCGCAGCCCATGGTGCGGTACACCCTGACCTCGGCGAACGACGCCTCCGAACGCGACCCTGCTGACTTCCGCGTGCAGGCGTCCGACAACGGCACGGACTGGATCACGATCGACGAGCGCTCCGGCGAGCAGTTCTCGGGCCGCGGCGAGACCCGCACGTTCGAGCTCGAGACGCCCAGCGAGCCCCACCTGTACTACCGACTCGACGTTCTGGCGACGAAGACTCCGACGGCGAACATCGTGCAGCTCGCCGGCTGGGAGCCGATTGCGGTCGACGGCGCCACACCGGAGCCGGCTGACCTCCTGCTGAAGATCGGCAACGGGCCGACGAGCTCCGACACCGCCAAGACGGGCGTCGGCTTCACAGGCACCCAGGCGCTGCAGTACAACGGTCGTCACCTCGACGCCGGGCCCGCCTCGTCGACGAGCGTGCTGTACGACGGCGTCGACATCGCGGTCGCGGAGGACAGCGAGCTGTCGTATCTCGTGTTCCCCGAGCTCGACGGCGAGCAGACGTACGCGGCGACCTTCGTGGCCGTCGATCTGACCTTCGACGACGGCACGGCGCTGTCGACCAGTGGGGCCGTCGACTCCTACGGCTACGGCGCGAACGCCCGCCAGCAGGGTCAGGCCAACGTGCTGTGGCCCAACCAGTGGAACAAGGTCACGGTCGACCTCGGCGCGTTCGCCGGGCGCACTGTCAGCGACATCCGACTCGCCTACGACCACCCCGGCTCTGAGGTGAAGGGCGTCGAGGTGCCCACCGGCCAGACCGCATTCGGCGGATGGCTCGACGACGTCGAGATCGGCACCGCCGAGCAGCTCGACACCTCTGACGGACTCGTGTCGTACGTCGACACCCGTCGCGGCACCAACTCGACCGGCGGCTTCTCGCGCGGTAACAACCTGCCGGCGACCGCGTGGCCGAACGGCTTCAACTTCATCACCCCGATGACCAACGCCGACAACGTCGGCACGATCTACCAGTACCAGCGGGCGAACACAGCGCAGAACCTCCCGGCGCTGAACGGCATCGGCTTCTCGCACCAGCCCAGCATCTGGATGGGGGACCGCAACCAGATCGCGGTGCTCCCCGCCGCGAACGCGAACCCGACGTCGTCGCTGAACGACCGCCGGCTCACGTTCCACCACGAGAACGAGACCGCGCGTCCCGACATCTACGCGGTGGAGTTCGACAACGGCATCAACACCGAGGTGACGGCGACCGATCACGGCGCGATATACCGCTTCGAGTTCACAGGCGACGACAGCTCCGTGCTGATCGACCAGCTCGTCGACGACTCCAAGCTCACCATCTCGGGCGACACCGTCTCGGGCTGGGTCGACGGTGGGTCCGGCTGGCCGGGCCGCACGCGCATGTTCGTGCACGGCACCTTCGACCGTCAGCCGACCACGGCCGGCGCCACGACCGAGGGCGACCGCAACGACTCCGCGCGCTACGCGGCTTTCGACACCAGCACCGACCGCACGGTCGAGCTGCGCCTGTCGTCGTCGTTCATCTCGCAGGACCAGGCCAAGGCGAACCACGGTTTCGAACTCGACGGCGTCTCGTTCGACGAGGCCCATGCCGCCGTCCGCGACGCGTGGAACGACCGCCTCAGCGTCGTGCACGACGTGAAGGGCGCGACCGACACGCAGCTCACCACGCTGTACTCGAGCCTGTACCGCCTGAACCTGTACCCGAACTCGCAGTTCGAGAACACGGGCACCGAGGCCGACCCCGAGTACAAGTACGCCAGCCCCGTGTCGGCGACCAGCGGAGCCGCGAGCGACACGCAGACCAACGCGGCGATCGTCGACGGCAAGATCTACGTCAACAACGGGTTCTGGGACACCTATCGCACGGCCTGGCCGCTGTACTCCCTGCTCTACCCCGAGGTGACCGAGGAGCTCGTCGACGGATTCGTGCAGCAGTACCGCGACGGCGGGTGGATCGCCCGCTGGTCCTCGCCCGGCTATGCCGACCTGATGACCGGCACGAGCTCCGACGTGGCGTTCGCCGAGGCGTACCTTGCCGGCTCGCTCAGCACCGAGACGGCACTGGAGGCCTACGACGCGGCGGTCAAGAACGCCACCGTGCTCCCGGCATCCAACGCCGTCGGCCGCAAGGGTCTCGGGCAGTCGATCTTCCTCGGGTACACCGAGGCGACGACGCACGAGAGCGCGTCGTGGGGTCTCGAGGGCTACATCAACGACTTCGGCATCGCCGAGATGGCGAAGGCGCTGGCCGAGGACCCGAACGTCCCGGCCGAGCGGGTCGCGCAGCTGCAGGAGGAGGCGACCTACTTCGAGGCACGTGCCGAGCACTACGTCGAGATGTACAACCCCGAGGCGGGCACGTTCACCTCGCGCAACGCCGACGGCACCTGGACTTCGGGCGCTGAGTTCGACCGCAAGGCCTGGGGCGGCGCCTTCACCGAGGCATCGGCCTGGACGTTCGCGTTCCACGCCCCGCACGACGTCGACGGACTGGCCGCGCTCTACGGCGGGCGTCAGGGACTCATCGACGAGATGCACGAGTTCCTCACCGTGCGCGAGAAGGCCGACTACTCCGGCATCCACGAGGCCCGTGAGGCACGCGACGTGCGGCTCGGGATGCTCGGGATGTCGAACCAGATCGCGCACCACATCCCATACGTGCTCGCCGAGGCCGGTGACCCCTCGGGTGCGCAGGAATTGATCCGAGACATCCAGGACCGGCTGTTCGTGGGCTCCGACATCGGCCAGGGCTACCCGGGCGATGAGGACAACGGCGAGTTCTCGGCCTGGTACCTGTTCTCGGCTCTGGGCTTCTACCCGCTCGAGGTCGGGTCAGGCGACTACACGATCGGCACGCCGCTGTTCGACAGCGCGACGCTCTCGATCGGTGACCGCGACCTGGTCATCAACGCGCCCGGCGCTTCGGCGGGCAAGGACTACGTCGCCGGCGTCAGCATCAACGGCGAAGCCATCACCGAGACCACCTTCGCCGGCGACCTCGTGCGCGAGGGCGGAACGCTCGACTTCACGATGAGCGACACCCCCTCGACCTGGGGCGCAAAGGATCTCGGTGAGCAGCTCGAGGTGCCCACCACGCTGGTGGATGCCACGAAGCCCGGCCGCGGCGCGCTCGCGGCGACCGACGGCACCCCCGTCGGCTCGCTGGTCGACGACAACATGAACTCGACGGTCTCGTTCCCGGGCAAGACGGCCGAGCTGGTGTGGACCTCGCAGTCCGGACCCGTCTCGATCGGCCAGTACACACTGACCAGTGCGGCGAAGGCGGATGCCCCGTCGAGCTGGACCCTGGAGGGATCGATCGACGGCGCCACGTGGACCGAGATCGACAGCCGCGACGGCGAGACCTTCGCCTGGGATTCCCAGACGCGGCCGTTCACCTCGGCGAGCAGCGACGGCTACACGAGCGTCAAGCTCACGCTGACGTCGGCCAGCGAGACGCTGTCGCTGTCAGAGGTCGAGCTGTTCGCCTCGGCATCGACGGCTGCGGGACTCTCGATCTCGGCAGGACCGGCGCAGCGCGTGCAGGTCGACACCGAGTTCACCGGTCAGCTCGCCACCATCGTCGGGACCGAGACGGATGCCGCGGGCTACACCGTCACGGTCGACTACGGCGACGGCACCGAACAGACCGACGTCGTGCTCGCGAAGGACGACCTGGGCGGATGGCAGGTGAGCGCTCCGCACACCTTCACGGCTCCGGGCACCTACTCCGCGGTCGTCACGGCGCGCGACTCGAGTGGCGCGGTGGCGCAGACCACGGCCACGGTCACGGTCTTCCGCGACGAGACGCTGGTGGGCGCGTTCAACAACGTCTGCATCGGCGACCTCGGAGTGACCGCGGCGAACTGCGACTCGCAGGGCCACGGCTACTACCGCGACAAGCTCGCCGCCGACGGATTCGTGCAGGGCGAGACCCTCACGATCCCGGGTTCGGAGCTCACGTACGATCTGCCGGCGGTGGCACCGGGTGCGCCCGACAACATCACCGGGGAAGGTCAGACCGTGCGCTTCTCGCTCGGAGACGGCGCGACGCAGCTGGCGTTCATCGGCACAGCGACCGAGAGCAACCGCGACTCGGAGGCCGTGCTGCACTTCACCGACGGCAGCACGCAGACGGTGACGATCAGCCTGGGCGACTGGGTCGGGGCATCCGGCAACCCCTACAAGGGCAACACGGTGCTGACGATCTCGGAGGGCCGGCTCTCCGGCACGGGCGCCGAGAGCGGCGGAGCGAAGAACACCGCGATCTACTCCACGGCCCCGATCACCCTCGACGTCGACGAGAGCGGCGCGGCGAAGATCGTCGAGTCGCTGACCATGCCGACCGAGCAGGGATCGCTCGGCGACGGACGCGTGCACCTGTTCGCGATCGCCTCGGACGGCGACCGCTCGGCCACGACGCCGCTGAGCGTCGAGGCGGGCACCGTCGACGGACAGATCACGGGTGAGGCCTTCGAGGCCACGCTCGCGACGGTCACTGGCGGCGCCGGCGATGCCACCGCGGTCATCAACTGGGGTGACGGCTCGCCCGTCTCCTCCGTCGACGTCACCGACGGTCGGGTCACGGCGGGTCACACGTACGCCACGGCCGGCACCTTCACGGTGACGGTCACGGCAGACGACGGTGTGCAGTCGGCCGATGCCGCACTGCAGATCGCGGTCGAAAACCCCATGCCCGAGTACGAGCCGACGATCGTGGCTCCTGCCGAGGCACGACCGGGCGACACGGTCGAGATCACCGGCACCGGGTTCGCTCCGAAAGAGAAGGTCTCGATCCGCATCGACGATGAGGAGCCGGTGACCGTGACGTCCGATGCGGGCGGCGCGATCCGGGGCGACATCGTCGTGCCGAACGATGCGGTCGACGGCGATCACCCCGTGGTGGCGCTCGGCGACGTCTCGAACGTCGAGGCACGGGCGTCACTCCGGGTGACCGCCGAGACCACGGCGCCGCAGAGCACCTCGGTCACGATCAGCGCGGGCACCGAAGACCCGGTGGCCGGCGAGACCGTCGCCCTCACCGCCACGGTGAAGCCGGCAGATGCGGCGGGCAAGGTCGAGTTCGTCGAGGGCGAGACGGTGGTCGGATCGGCCACGGTCACCGCCGGGACCGCGACCGCCGAGGTGCTGATCGCCACGTCGGGCGCGCACACCTTCGTCGCACGGTTCGTGCCGGCGGATGCGGCGGAGTTCACCGCCTCGGAGTCGGCGCCGCTCACCCTCGACGTCCGCGGAACCCCGGTGCTCGAGGCTGAGTTGGTTCTCGATGCCGGCACCGTGGTGCAGGGTGGCTCGCTGGAGGTCACCGGGCGCGGATTCGGTGCGGGCGAGGTCGTCACGATCACGCTGCACTCCGACCCGATCCGCCTGGGCGAGATCACGGCCGACGGCTCAGGCGGGTTCCGCACCACGGTCACCGTGCCGACCTCGGCTTCGGTCGGCGCGCACACGGTGATCGCCGATGGCACCGACTCCGGTCTCAGTGCCGAGGCGGCGCTGACGGTGACGGCCGCGAACGGCGGAGGCGGGGGTGACGGCCTCGCAGGAACCGGTGCCGCCGTGCCCGTCGCGCTGATCGCGCTGCTGCTCCTGCTGCTCGCCGCCGGTGGAGTGCTGGTCGTCCGCCGACGCCGCGTGGAGTCCTGACCCCGGGTCATCCGCACACGAACCGCCCTCTCCGTTCACGCGGGGAGGGCGGTTCGCGTCGGTTCGGGGTGTGTGTGCCGGCGGCGGCGGCGTGCGCGGTGCGGAGGAGATTCACACTGCGGAGGGCCGATTCGCGGCATCCGTCCTCCGCAGGGCAGATCTCCTCCGAAACGCGAGGGTGGATGCTGCGCGGTCAGTGCCTGTGCGCAGGTTCGGCGGCGACGGGCTCCCACAGTGAGCGGGCGGTGATCCACGTCGGATCGCCCCAGCCCCGGTGGGCCTGCACCGCGCGATAGGTCACTCCGTCGTGCTGCACCTGGTCACCGCGGCTGTAGCTCGCGGTCGGCGACCAAGCGGTGATGCCCGCAGCGGGGGTGGTCGACGTCGTCGGCGTTGGCGTTGGCGTCGGGGTCGGGGTCGGGGTCGGCGTCGGAGCCGTGACCGGAGCCACCGGGCTGACTGGCGTGACGGGAGCCACCGGAGCCACGCCCCCGGACCCCTGGATGTCGATGTCGATCGTGTTGTAGAACGCATTCGCGGTGTCGGCGACATCCCACACGGCGTAGATCACGTGATACCCGGTGTGATCCGCCGGGATGTTCAGCGTGTGCACGGTCGACTTCAGCGGAACTCCCCCGCCGGCGTCGAAGCTCGCCAGCGGTTCGAAGTCCGCGCGGTCGAGGCCGTCGTTCTGATCCCATCCCTGCGTGGTGATGTAGTAGCTCCACTTCGCGGTGCGATGCGCCGCCGTGAGCGACCAGGCCACCTGCACGGGCCCGTGCTGCACGGGATTCTTCGCCCACCGGGTCGACGACTGCTCGTCGAGCGTGCCGCCGAAGAGTCCACCGGCCGATGCCAGCTTCCCGTCGCCGGGACCGGTGGCGGGGAATCCCTTCGGCGCCTCGAGACTCTGTGGCTCGAACTGCACGGCCCCGCGATCGGTGTTGGCGGCCCACGCCGCGCGCGAGATGAGAGACGACGCCGACCCGCCGACGAAGCCGTGTGCCGAGGCGGAGGGTGCGGGGGCGGCCAGGAGGCCGACGGCGGCGATGCTGGCCACCGCGAAAGACGCGAATCCGATTCTGGGGAGAGTTGTCATGCCCCCAGAGATAGCGGCCGGGTCATCCTCCCGCGTCGAGCGACCCGATATACAGCATCCTCCGCTTTCAGCTGGTTGCGAGCCGAATCCGTTCGGTCAGGGTCTTGCGGTTCGCGGCCGTGAGCTCCAGCACGGCGTACGACGTCGGCCACATCGTGCCCTCGTCAAGGTTTGCGATCGGCTCGAACCCGAACGTGCCGTAGCGGACCTTGAACTTGCTCGCGGGCTGGAAGAAGCAGAGCACTTTGCCGTCCTTTCCCCATCCGGGCATCCCGTAGTAGGTGCGCGGCATGAGCTCGGGGGCGACCTCCATGACCAGCTCGTGCAGGCTGGTGGCCAGTGCGCGGTCGCCCTCGTCCGGCAGCTTGGCGATCGCTTCCTTGAGGTCGGCCTCGCCTGCCGCGCGCTGCTCCTCGGGGGTCTTCTTCGCCCGTGAGCGCTTGGCCTTCGCCTCTTTCGCCGCGGCCTGCATGGCCTCGCGCTCCTCGGCGGTGAAGTTCTTGGTGTCCTCGGCCATGACGGCTCCTCTCGATCGTGTGCTCTGTGGCCAGCGTACGGAGCCGAGGCCGCGCGGTGCTTCTCGATTCGTGATCGACCGCCGCCACCCGCGCGGCAGGTGTCACATATGGCCGCATCCCGCGCGCTGATGCGGCCGTTCGCGTCCCCTGCCGCGAGCAGCAAAACCCCGCCCGCCCACACCGCCGACATGCGGCCAGATCCGCGCCACCAGGCGGATAGTGTGTGGTGCATGGACCTGCGTGTCGCGGCATACGCGGTCGTCACCGATGACGACGACCGGCTGCTGCTCGCGCGCTGGACCGAGGGCCGTCGCGTGGCGTGGACGATGCCCGGCGGCGGGCTCGAGCCGGGGGAGTCCCCGGAGGATGCTGTGCGCCGCGAGCTCCGGGAAGAGACCGGATACACGGTCAAGGTCGGCGAGCTCCTCGGCATCCACTCGCGGGTGATCCCGGCGACCCGACGCGTGCAGAAGGCGGCGGAGCCCCTGCACACGCTGCGCATCGTCTACCGCGCCACCGTGACCGGGGGGAAGCTGCAGTTCGAGACCGACGGGTCGACCGATATGGCGGAGTGGTTCACGCTGCCTTCCGTCGCCGGCCTCCAGCGCGTCAAGCTCGTCGACATCTCGCTGCGGATGGCCGGACTGCTCTGACCGTCGGTGCAGGGGACGCGGGTCAGTCTCGCGCCTGCTCCGGCACGGAGATGTCCGCCACAGTCGCCCCGTACGCCGCGATGAGATCGTCGGCATCGACGAACAGGCTGTACCCGTGCGCTCCGGCGCCCAAGGCGATCCGCTGCCCGACGATCGTCTCGTCGGCGTAGACCGGCCAGTCCGTGGTGCTGCCGATCGGCACGATGGTGCCGCGTTCGTATCCGGTCGCCGCGAGGGCGAGCTCTGCTTCGGGCAGCCGCAGCTTGTTCACGCCGACGACCGCCCGCAGTTTGGGCCAGGAGATCGAGCGACCCCCGGGCACCAACGCGAACAGGTAGGTGTCGTCTGCCCGCTTCACCACGAGCGTCTTCACGATGCTCGACGGGTCGATGCCCAGCAGCTTCGCCGCATCGAAAAGACTGCCGGCCTCGGGACGCTCTCTGATCTCGATCGAGAGGTTACGTTCCGCGGCGGCAGTCTTCACCCGCGCATGCGGGTCATCGATGGGGTCGACGCTCACGCGTCGGGTGCGTTGAGCGGGTCGTCCGCGACCCAGAGCTCGTCGTCGGCGCGCAGCGTCTGCCATGCGGCGTAGAGCACGCCGACAGCAGCGGCAGCACCGAGCACGATGGCGACGATGGAGCCGAGGCCGGGGCCCGTCTTCTTGGGCGGGGCGACCGCCTTGCGCGCCTTGGAGGCGATCTGGTGACGCTTGGTGTTCGCGACGTCCCACGCGGTCAGCGCGGTGCCGACGACTCCGCCGACGATCGGGACGACCTTGTCATCCACGACGTGCTTGCCGAGCTTGACGCCGCGGTCGACGACCGGGGCGACACGGTGGTCATAGGCGTGCTGAACAACGGGCACGACCTGCTCGCGGCCATAGCTGCCGAGCTGGCGTCCGGCCTCTCGGGCGACGTCTGCGGCATTGCCGACCAGCACCTGCTGGGCCTCCCAGAGCTGGTTCGCGTCCTTCTGAAGACGACGCAGTTGCTTCTTCCGCTTACGGCTGAGGCTCACGATGCTCTCCTGTCGATTGGAGTACGGGTTCCCCATCTTGCCAGACGAGGCTGGATGACGGGCGGGAATCGCTGACCCCTTGACTTCTCCTGCCAGATGCATGAGATGCAGGGCGCACACACGCAGGCTCTGCGAGAATGGATCCATGCCTCACGCTTCTCACGTCGCTACCATGCACACCAACCACGGTGACATCGTCATCAACCTCTTCGGCGACCACGCCCCGAAGACGGTCAAGAACTTCGTCGGCCTCGCCGACGGCACCCAGGAGTGGACCGATCCCGCCACGGGCAAGCCCGGCGAGGGTCCCCTTTACACGGACGTCGTGTTCCACCGCATCATCCCGAACTTCATGATCCAGGGCGGCGACCCGCTCGGACAGGGCGTCGGCGGCCCCGGCTACAACTTCGACGACGAGATCCACCCGGAGCTCAACTTCAACGCGCCGTACATCCTCGCGATGGCCAACGCCGGCCTGCGTCGCAACGCCATCACCGGCAAGGCCGAGGGCACCAACGGCTCGCAGTTCTTCATCACGACCGACCCGACCCCGTGGCTGCAGGGCAAGCACACGATCTTCGGCGAGGTCGCCGACGACGCGTCGCGCGCTGTCGTCGACGCGCTGGGCGCCGTCAAGACCGGTGCGGGCGACCGTCCGGTCGAGCCGGTCGTGCTGCACTCGATCGACATCGTCGCGGCCTGACACCCGTCTTCGCCGATCCGGATGACGACGCCTGAGTTCGCGAGCAACCGCGACAACTTCTGTTACCGGCATCCGGATCGGCAGAGCTTCGCTCTCTGTCAGCGCTGCGGGCGCACCATCTGCGGTGAATGCCAGACGCCGGCCGCCGTCGGCGTGATCTGCCCGGAGTGCATGAAGGCGGATCGCCAGAACCGCACGCCCGCGCAGAAGCGCGCCGCGCGGCGTTGGGGGAGCGGTTCGACCCTCGTCGCCTCACGCAGCGGCAAGCCGGTCGTCACGTATGCGCTGCTCGCGATCACATCGTTCATCGGTCTGCTGCAGCTGATCCCCGGCATCGGTGACCAGATCACGCAGGCGCTGCTCTTCGCGGCGCCGTATCTCTACCCGAGCCTGTCGCTGTACCCGTTCGAGCCGTGGCGTCTGCTCACGGCCGTGTTCGTGCACGGCGGGTTCATCCATCTCGCGCTGAACATGCTCGCCCTGTGGATGCTGGGGCAGAGCCTCGAGCCGCTTCTCGGCCGCGCGCGCTTCCTCGCGCTGTACCTCATCAGCGGTCTCGGCGGCTCGGTGATGGTCGCCGTGCTCGATCCGACGACCGCGACGGTGGGCGCCTCGGGCGCCATCTTCGGCCTCATGGCGTCGCTGCTGATCATCGGCCGCCACATCGGCGCCAACGTCACCGGGCTGCTGGTGATCCTCGGGGTGAACTTCGCCTTCGGCTTGTTCGTCGGCGGCATCGCCTGGCAGGCGCACCTGGGCGGAGCGATCGTCGGTGCGCTCGTCGCGCTGATCCTCACCCGCACGAAGCGCCCGGAGCAGCGGATCTGGCAGATCGTCCTGCTCGCTCTGACGGTCGTCCTGTTGATCGTCATCGTCGCCTTCGTGCCACCGCTGATCATTTTGTCCTGATCGAGGGTTGTTAACAGGGTTATCCCCCCTGTGAATAACACCGGTGTAATTCTCCCCAGGCTGTGGAGAGAACTGTGGATAACTTTTGGACGAACGCAGAAAGGCCCCTCGCGATGCGAGGGGCCTTTCGAATGTCGGGGGCGAGCGTCAGCGCCAGCGCGTGGTCATCAGGAACCCGATGAGGGCGATGCCGAGACCGATCGCCAGGTTCCAGTTGCCGAGGCCGGGGATCGGGATGGTGCTTCCCGAGATGTAGAACACCAGGATCCAGATCAGCCCCAGCAGCATGAAGCCGATCATCACAGGCTTGAACCACACCGCGTTGGGTGCGGCTTCGCCTTCTGCGCGCTGGACGGCAGGGTCTTCGCTCTTGGGTTCTCGGGCCATGCCGACAGTCTACCCACGACACCCTTCCGAACTCGATGCCGGATGCCGGCAGAAGGCCTGTGTCCAGCACCGCGCGGTAGGATCGCGCCATGACTGCATCCGTCGCCCCGGGGGAGCGACGCTCGCACCGTGCTCGGCCTCGCACCCGTGCGACGTTCGCGAGCGTGCTCGGCGAACTGCTGCTCACCGTCGGCGTCCTCGTGCTCCTGTTCGTGGCCTGGCAGATGTGGATCGGCGACATCATCATCGCCGCGCAGAAGAACGAAGAGGGTGCGGCGGTCTCGGAGCAGTGGGCGCAGGCCCCGCCTCCCGAGCTGCCACCGGTGGTCGCCACGAACGACGGCGAGGTCATCTACGCGCCGGTCGTCCCGAAAGTGCCCGCCGACACCGAGAACCTCGGCCAGATGCGCATCCCGCGCTTCGGCGCCGACTACAACTTCGGCATCTACGGCGGCACGACCCGCGCGCGCACACTCGACGACCTGGGCATCGGCGTCTACACGAACTCGAAGATGCCCGGCGAGCCCGGCAACTTCTCGATGGCCGGACACCGCACGACCTGGGGCAAGCCGTTCAACCAGCTCGACAAGCTGCAGCTGAACGACGCGATCGTGGTCGAGACGCCCGACGGGTGGTTCACCTACCGGTTCCGCACGCTCGAGTACGTCAAGCCCTCGCAGACCGAGGTGCTGGCCGACGTGCCGCAGCTGCCCGGCGTCGAGACGGGCGAAAGCTACATCACGCTCACCGCCTGCTCGCCGCTGTACTCGCTCGCCGAGCGCATCGTGGCCTACGGCGTCTTCGAGAGCTTCCAGCCGCGCGCCGAGGGACCCCCGAAGGCACTGACCGAACCGCCGCCGCCGCCGGCCGCGCCCTCGGTGTAGGGGCGGACGCCATGCGTGTGGACAGTGACTTGCTTGTGATCCGCGAAGAGGGAGAACGCTGATGTACGCCGCACTCTGGCGCCTGCTGCCCGGACCCTGGTGGGTGCGGTTGTTCCTCGTGCTCGTCCTGGTGACCGCCGTGCTGTACGGCCTGTTCTTCTACGTCTTCCCCTGGGTGAGCCCGCTGATCACACCCGGCGAGGTTGATCTCGAATGACCCGCGTGCTCGTGGTCGACAACCACGACAGCTTCGTGCACACGCTGGTCGGGTATCTCGAAGAACTCGGCGCCGTCGTCACCCTGATCGAGTCGGATGCGGTCGATGCCGACGCCCTCGCCGCGATGCTGCCGACCTTCGACGCGCTGCTGCTCTCGCCCGGACCGGGAGCCCCGGCCGATGCGGGCGTCTCGCTCGACGCGGTGCGCCTCGCGGCGGAGGGAGGGATGCCGACGCTCGGCGTGTGCCTGGGGCATCAGGTGATCGGCGCGGCCTTCGGCGCGGAGGTGACCGAGGCCCCGGAGCTGATGCACGGGATGGTGTCGGCCGTGACGCACGACGGTCGAGGGCTCTTCGCGGGGCTGCCGTCCCCGGTCTCCGTCGGCCGGTACCACTCGCTGGCGCTGGCCGAGAGCGACCTGCCGTCGGAGCTGGTCGTGACAGGCCGCACGTCGAGCGGCACGGTGATGGGCATCGCGCATCGGAGCCTGCCGATCGTCGGGGTGCAGTTCCATCCCGAGAGCGTGCTCACCGAGGGCGGCTATCGCCTGCTCGCGAACTGGCTCGACTCGGTCGGCGACACCGCGGCGGTCGCGCGATCAGCTGACCTGCATCCGCTGTCGGTCTGACCCCATGGCTGGACTGCCTGGCTGCTGACTCGTCAGCCGCCGGTGCAGTACCGCAGTTCGACCGTCGCCCCGACGGGCACGTCGCCCGGCGCGACCGACATCGACGAGACCGTCGGCGGGGTCGTGGCCGGGCAGTCGGCGGATTCGACGGGCGTGGCCACGAGACCCAGCTCGGTGAGGTTCTCGGTGGCGGCCTCGACGGTCCATCCGACGACGTCCGTCAGCGTCACCTTGCCACTGGCGACGACCAGGTTGACGACGGTCTTGGGGGCCACCTCGGCCTCGGCCTCTTCGCTCGCCGAGATCACGGTGTCGGCCTGCAGGCCGTTGTCGTTGCGTTGCATCACGGTGCCCAGCTCGAGACCGGCCGCCGTGAGCGCTCTTCGGGCATCGGCCAGCGACATGCCCTCCAGGGCGGGAACCACCACCGTCTCGACGCCCGACGAGACGTAGACCGTGACGGCCTCGCCCTCGTTCAGCACCACACCCGGCTCGGGGTCGGTGCGGATGACGTTGCCCTTCGTGATCGACGTACTCGACTCGATCACCAGGTTCGCCGTGAGGTCGAGTTCGGCGAGATCGTTCTGCGCGCGCTCCGACGACACGTTCACGAGGTCGGGCACGATACGCGAGGTGACGGGAACCTCGGGCGGACGCATGCTGATCGTCACGACCCAGAACGTCACCGAGACCAGCAGCACCGCGAGCAGGGCCACTCCGGCCCAGACCCACGCGACGGGAGGCCCCGACTGCGTGCGCGTCATCGTGTTGTCGCTGCTGAGCTGACGCAGGGACCGGGCGGTCTCCTGCGCCTGACGCGGGCTCGGTCCGTAGAGCTCGCTCGTGAGTGCGCCCAGCTGCTTGCGACTCGGCGCGCTGCCCGTGACGGCCGTGTCGAGTGCCGCGCGGAAGGACGCCGCATCCGGATACCGCTGGTACGGGTCCTTGGCGAGGGCGCGCAGCACGATCGGGTCGAGCGCGCCCGGGGCGTCTTCGTTGACCTCGGTCGGCGGCAGCGGCGTCTCGCTGACGTGCTGATAGGCCACGGCCACGGGCGATTCGCCGCGGAACGGCTGGCGTCCCGTGAGCAGCTCGTAGAGCACGACGCCGGTGGAGTACAGGTCGGC
The DNA here is from genome assembly GCF_057215335.1 of Microbacterium sp. PI-SA-G. NCBI lineage: Bacteria > Bacillati > Actinomycetota > Actinomycetes > Micrococcales > Microbacteriaceae > Microbacterium > Microbacterium sp. PI-SA-G. Next base: position 2,324,492 of record NZ_CM170103.1, on the reverse strand, counting down.
GCGCGAGTCGACGGGCTCGCCCTTGGCCTGCTCGGGCGAGAAGTAGGCGGCCGTGCCGATGATCTGGGTCGTCTCGGCCACGGTCGACGACGAGTCGGACACCGCGCGCGCGATGCCGAAGTCCATGACCTTGACCTGGCCCTTCTCGGTGACCATGACGTTGCCGGGCTTGATGTCGCGGTGCACGACGCCCGCGCGGTGCGAGTAGTCGAGTGCTTCGAGGATGCCGTCGACGTAGCGCACGGCCTCGTCGAGCGGAACCGGACCGGCCGAGATGATGTCTTTCAGCAGCCGCCCGCTGATGAGCTCCATCACGATGTAGGGCGGGTCGTCCGAGGGGTTGTCGGGCGTGGACGGGTCTCCGGCGTCATAGACGCGCACGATCGACGGGTGCGACATGCGCGACGCGGCCTGCGCTTCGAGGCGGAAACGCGTGCGGAACGCGGTGTCGCGGGCGAGCTCGGGATCGAGGATCTTGATCGCGACCTCGCGGCCCAGCGTCAGGTCCTGGCCGCGGTAGACCTTGGCCATGCCGCCGTGCCCGATGAGTTCGCCGACGCGGTACCTACCCGCGAGAATGCGCGGCTCTTCGGACACGTACTACCCCCCTGGAACGACTGACAACTGCGATGGAACAAGGCTACCCTTGGGTGTCTTCGCCGCCGTCCTCGGGGTCGGTCTTCGGATCAGCCGTGATCGCACCCGACTGGCCCTGGTTCGACATCTCCGACGGGCGGTCGCCGCAGAACGCGCGGTAGGTCGCGGTGACGACCTGACCGACCTTGCCGGCGTCGACCTTGATCGGGCTCGTGCGGGTGTTCGGGTCGAAGTTCGACACCGTCTGCCCGTTCGGGAAGGTCGCGTTGGTGATCGTGACCTCGTACGCACTGAGGTTGCCGGTGCCCGAGGGACACGAGAACGCCGTCCAGTTGAGGGTCGCCGTGGCGCCCTCGGTGAACGTTCCGGAGAACGTCGGCGGGTTCTGCGGCTTGCCGACGGCAACCTGGTCGGCGTAGAGGTACAGGGTGATCTCGTCGCCGGGATCGGCCGAGCCGCGGGGCTCGACGCGCTCGACGGCTCCGACGAGGTCGGCCGACGGCGCCGTGGTCGTTCCGGTGACGCAGGCGGGCTCGAGCCCCGCGTCACGCGCGGACTGCAGAGCGGCGTCGCACGTGAGGCCGACGAGTCCGAGTCCGTCGATGTCGATCTTCTCGGGCTCGGGCTCCGGCGTGGGAGTGGGCGTCTCGACCGGCGTGGTCTCGACCGGCGCGCTGGAAGTCGGCGGCGGGGCCGTCTGGTCGTCGCCCGGGTTCAGCAGCGCGAACACGGCTCCGGCCAGGACGATCACCAGCAGCGCGATCAGCGCGATCAGGGGCCACGTCCAGGGGCTGCGCTTCTTCTTGGTCTTCTGTGCCGCAGCGCCGTCGCCTGCCGCGTCGGCATCGGTCGGCAGCTGCGCGGTGGTCGGCAGGATGCGGGTGGCGCCCTGCGTGTTGCTCGACGTGAGCAGACGCGTCGCGTCGTCGTCGGAGCCGATTCCACCGGTGGCGATGGCCGGCACCGCGATGGCGGCGGAGTTGAGGTCGCCGCGACGCAGGGCCTGGGCCGCACGGGCGACGGTCGCCGAGGACGACGGCCGATCGGACGGCTTCTTGGCGATCATCGCCATGACGAGGTTCTGCACCGGGATCGGCACAGTCGGCGGCAGCGGCGGGGGCTGCTCGTTGATCTGCGCCATCGCGATCGCGACCTGCGACTCGCCCGTGAACGGACGGCGGCCGGCCAGCGACTCGTACGCCACGATGCCGAGCGAGTAGGTGTCGGTCGCGGGCGAGGCCGGGTGGCCCGACGCCTGCTCCGGCGAGAGGTACTGCACGGTGCCCATGACCTGTCCGGTCGCGGTCAGCGGCACCTGGTCGGCGATGCGTGCGATGCCGAAGTCGGTGATCTTGACGCGTCCGTCGGGCGTGATCAGCAGGTTTCCCGGCTTGATGTCACGGTGCACCAGGCCGGCGGCGTGCGCGGCCTGCAGAGCGGATGCCGTCTGGGCGACGATGTCGAGCGTCTTGTCGGCGCTCAGCGCGCCGTCGCGCTCGAGCACGGTCGACAGGGCCTCGCCGGGAACGAGTTCCATGACGAGGTAGGCGCTGCCGTTCTCCTCGCCGTAGTCGAAGACACTGGCGATGCCCTCGTGGTTGACCAGCGCCGCATGGCGCGCCTCCGCACGGAATCGCTCGAGGAACCCGGGGTCCCCCATGTATTCGTCCTTGAGGATCTTGATCGCGACGGTTCGTCCGATGACGTGATCCGTCGCCTCCCACACCTCGCCCATGCCGCCGATCGCAATACGCGACAGCAGCTCGTAGCGACCACCGAACGACACACCCTGCGTCGGCCTCATCTGCCTAGCACCGCCTCAATGACCTTCTTCGCAATCGGAGCGGCGATGGTGTCGCCGGATCCTGATTGTCCCTGACCGCCGCCGTCTTCGACGACGACTGCTACTGCAACCGTGGGGTCGTTCGCCGGTGCGAAACCGGTGAACCACAATGTATGCGGCCTGTTGCCGTTCTCAGCGGTACCGGTTTTCCCGGCCACGTCGACCCCGTCTATTCTTGCACCCTGTGCCGCACCCGTTGAGACGCTCGCGACCATGGCCGCGGTCACCTCGTCGGCCACGTCGGGCTCCATTGCCCGGCTGAACTCGCTGTTCTCGAACGAACGGATCACCGACAGGTCCTCGCCGATCACCGTGTCGACCATGTGCGGGTTCATCACCGCTCCGTCGTTCGCGATCCCCGCCGCGACCATGGCGATCTGCAGCGGTGTCGCGGTGACCTGCCCCTGACCGAAACCGCTGAGCGCGGTCTGCGCGTCATCGAGCGCCCGCGGGTAGCTCGAGGGCGTGGACTCCAGCGGAGTGGAGAAGCTCTGGTTGAAGCCGAACTTCTCGGCCATCTCGCGGATCGCGTCGTCACCCAGCTCGACGGCGAGCTCGGCCATCGGGATGTTGCAGCTGAGGCGGATCGCTTCGGCGATCGTGACCGTCTCGCCCTCGCCGCACGTGCCGCCCCACGCGTTCGATACGCGGTTCGAGGACCCGGGCAGCGTGTAGGCCACGGGATTCGGCAGAGCGGAGTCCGGCGTGAACTCGCCGCTCGCGAACGCGGCGGCGGCGACGAGCACCTTAAACGTCGACCCGGGTGGGTTGAGGTCGCCGGCGATCGCGCGGTTCGACAGCGGCTTCGCCGGGTCGGCGACCAGCTGGTCGTAGGTCGCGTTCGCGGCATCCGCATCGTGCGTCGCCAGCAGATTCGTGTCGAACCCGGGTGTGGAGGCCATCGCCAGGATGCGTCCGGTCTTCGGCTCGATCGCGACGACCGCGCCCTCGAGGCCGTCGAGCGCCTCGTAGGCCGCGCGCTGCGCCGCGGTGTTCAGCGACAGCTCGATGCTGAAGCCGCTCTGCGGCTGGCCCGAGATGATGCGCTCGATCTCGGCCAGGAAGGCGTTGGAGCCGGTGCCCGAGAGGTCGGCGTTCATGGCCTGCTCGAGGCCGGTGCGCGAGTCGAGGACGGGGTTGTAGTAGCCGGTGACCGGCGCCCACATCGCGGCATCCGTGTACTGACGCTGGAACTGGTAGCGGTCGTCGCTGGGCACGGAGGTCGCGATCGTCACGCCGTCGACGATCATCGAACCGCGCTGGATCTCGTAGCTGTCGAGGCGCGTGCGGGTGTTGTTGCTGTTCTGCGCGAGCGCGTCGGACTCCACGACCTGGATCCAGCTCGTGGCAGCGAAGAGCGCGATGAACATGAACAGGATCACGATGCTCAGGCGGCGTAGTTCACGGGTCATCCGATCACCACCCTCGGCTGGCGGCGGACGCCGTCGGAGATGCGCAGCAGCAGCGCCACGATCAGCCAGTTGGCGACCAGGGACGATCCGCCCGCGGCGAGGAACGGCGTGGTCAGGCCGGTGAGCGGGATGAGCCGCGTCACGCCGCCGACCATGATGAACACCTGCAGGGCGATCGTGAACGACAGGCCCGTCGCGAGCAGCTTGCCGAAGTCGTCCTGCCCGGCGAGGCCGATGCGCACGCCGCGGCTGACGAACACCATGTACAGGCAGAGGATCGCGAACAGCCCGATCAGGCCGATCTCCTCACCCAGGCTGGTGATGATGTAGTCGCTGTGGGCGAGGGGGGTGACGTCAGGGCGCCCCTGGCCCCATCCGGTGCCGACCAGGCCACCGTGCGCGAGGCCGAACAGCCCCTGCATCGGCTGATATCCGGCACCGTCGGGGTCGACCTGCTCGGGGTCGAAGAGGAACAGCCAGTTGATGAAGCGACCGCGCACGTAGCTGAGGATCTGCGTCGCCACGGCGACACCGGCCACCACCAGGGTCAGACCGATCACGACCCAGCTGGTCTTGCCCGTGGCGACGTAGAGCATCGCGACGAACATGCCGAAGATGAGGGTTCCGGTGCCGAGGTCGCGCTGCAGCACGATGATGCCGAGTGAGATCACCCAGACGACCAGCACCGGACCGAGCTCGCGCATACGGGGCCAGGTCATGCCGAGGAACCGGGTGCCGACCGAGGTCAGGCTCTCGCGCGTGCGCACCAGGTAGCCGGCGAAGAAGATCGCGAGGCTGATCTTGGCGAGCTCGCCGGGCTGGAACGCGAAGACCCCGCCGAGCGAGACCCACACCGCCGCGTTGGCGTCGTCGATGCGCAGGCCCGGCACGAACGGCAGCAGCAGCAGCACGATGCCGACGAGTCCGAAGATGTAGGTGTACCGGAACAGCACGCGGTAGTTGCGCAGCAGGATCACGACCGCGATGGCGCCGGCCAGCGAGATGCCCGTCCAGGCGAGCTGTTTGGTGGAGTACGCGCCCCACCCGGTGAAGCCCTTGGCGATGTCGATGCGGTAGATCATCGCGATGCCCAGGCCGGTGAGCAGTGTGGCGATCGGCAGCACGAACGGGTCGGCGTCGGAGGCGACGATGCGCAGCACGATGTGCAGCGCGAAGGCCAACACTGCGAGCCCTCCGCCGATCGCGAGGACCACCGGATCGATCAAACCGAGGGCGCCGAGCTGCACCAGTGTCAGCGATGCGCCGCAGATCGCCAGGGCGAACAGCAGCAGCCAGAACTCGCGGTTGCGCTGCTTCTGCGGGGTGCGGATGCGCCTGAGCGCCTTGATGACGCTGGTGTCGACCGAGACGTCGGTACTCATCCTTCACCGCCGTTCGGGGTCTCGACGGGAACCGGCTCGGTCGGTGCGGGCGTCGGCATCGGTGTCGGCAGGGGAGTGGGCAGCGCGTTGGCGTCGGCGCCCGCGCGCAAGCGGTCGACGATGGCCATCGCATCCGACAGCGACCGGGCCGAGATCGTGCGCTCGACCGACGAGCGCTGGTACTCGGGAAGGTTCGCCAGCAGGATGTCGGTGTCCTCCACCGCGGTCGACAGGGTGATCGGGCCGATGTTCTGCTGCACGCCCTGGAAGATCACCACGCTGTCTTCATCGGCGCCGATGAAGTAGCGCGTCTGCGTCCAGCTGTAGGCGGCGAACGCGGCGAACGCGAGCACGGCGAGCACGACGAGCGTGCTGGCGATCCAGCCGAGGCGGCGGCGCTTGGCGCGCCGGCGGTCTTCTTCGATGAGCTCTTCGAGGTACTCGGCGGCGGGCTCGAAGTGGCTGGGCTCGTTCGCGGCCTGGCGCACCGGGTGCAGCCAGTTCGAGCGCTGCGGGCGAGCAGAAGGAACGAGGATGCCGGACGGCGTGGCCGCCGCGCCGACGATCGTCGCGGTGCCCGAGGAGAGCGGGTGATGCCCGCCCACGTCGACGAGCACGATCGTGACGTTGTCGGGGGCTCCGCCGTCGAGGGCCTGCTTGAGGAGGTTGTCGGCCGTTCGGCCCGGAGCCATGCCCAGGCGCATCACCTTGAGCATGCGGGTCTCGTCGACCACGCCCGAGAGTCCGTCGGAGCAGAGCAGCCAGCGGTCACCCGGCTGCGTCGGCATCACGAACATGTCGAGCTCGGGATCGGAGTCCATGTCGCTCAGCACGCGCATCAGCACCGAACGACGCGGGTGGTAGCGCGCCTCTTCGGGAGTGATGCGACCCGAGTCGACCAGTCGCTGCACGAACGTGTGGTCGGCGGTGATCTGCGTCAGCGCCTCGTCGCGGTACAGGTAGATGCGCGAGTCGCCGATGTGGCCGATCACGGCGTAGTCGTCGACCATGATGATCGCGCTGACGGTGGTGCCCAGGCCCGCGAGCTCGGGGCGCTCCCTGGCGGCGCGGATCAGGTCGCCGGCAGCCGTCGTGACCGCGGCCTGCAGCGAGGCCTGCGCGTCGTCGGTGGTGGCGTAGCCCTGGTCCAGCGGCTCGAGACGCTCGATCGCGATGGTCGATGCGACGTCTCCACCGGCGTGGCCGCCCATGCCGTCGGCGACGGCGAACAGGTTCGCCCCGGAGTAACCGGAGTCCTGGTTGTTGGAGCGGATCTTCCCGGTGTGGGAGATCGCGGCGCTCGAGCCTTCGAAGACCATGCGGGCGTCAGGCTCGCAGCTCGAACGTCGTGGCGCCCACCTTGATGGGCGTGCCGAGAGCGAGGGAGACGGGCGGACCGGTGACGCGCTGGCCGGCCACGAACGTGCCGTTGGTGGAGTCGAGATCCTGGATCGCCCACGCGTCGCCGCGCAGCATCAGGCGTGCGTGGTGGCTCGACGTGTAGTCATCGCGGATCACGAGGGCGGACTCGCTGGAGCGGCCGATCGTGAGGGAATCCGCGCTGAGGGGCAGTTCGAGTCCGGCCTTGGGCCCCGAAGTGATCACGAGGCGCTTGGCGGTCGCGACGGTCGCGGGGCCGGTCGACGCCTTGGCGGATGCCGGCTTCACGGCGGGCTTGGCGGCGGGAGTCGCCGGGGCTGGGGCGGCGGTGTTGCCGTTGCCGACGGATGCCGCGGCCTCGACCGGGAGCTTGCGCACCTTCACGCCGAACAGGTCGGCGCGCAGCGAGTAGACCACGCCGAACACGAAGAACCACAGGATCAGCAGGAAGCCGATCCGCAGCAGCAGAAGGACGAGTTCACTCACGGCATCGTTCCGAACGCGCGGGTGGAGTCGTCCGAGGGCCGCGACGGTGCGGCGACAGGGACGATCCGGAACACGAGGTCGGTGCGACCGATCGTGATGGTGGTGTCGGTGGGCAGTGCGGCCTCGCGGAGCTTCTGGCCGTCGACCTTGGTGCCGTTGGTCGACCCCATGTCGCGCATCATGGCGCGCTCGCCGTCCCACAGGATCTCGGCGTGCTTGCGGCTCGAACCGGCATCCGCGATGGTGATGTCGGCATCCGTTCCCCGACCGATCACCGTGCGTGCCTTGGTGATCGTGTGGCGGCGACCGTCGACGTCGACCACGGCCTGCCAGCTGACGCGGCTCTCGACCGTGCCCGAGCTCACCTGCACGGTGCCGGTGCTGACCTTCTCGTCGGCCTCAAGCGAGATCGACAGCGCGCCCGAGAAGCTGTAGCCCTGGGCCTTCGCGTGCTTGGTGAGAAGAGTGTGCAGCTCATCGGTCAGCGCGTTGCCGAGACCGCGCATGCGCTCGGCGTCGTCGGTGCTCAGACGCACCACGTAGCTGTTGGGCGTGATGATGCGATCACGGCTCACGACGGCAGCCTTCGTATCGGCTTCACGCCGCAGTGCCGAAGCGATCTCCACAGGCTGGATGCCGCTGCGGAAGGTCTTCGCGAAGGCGCTGTTCACAGCGCGCTCGAGACCCTTCTCAAAGCTGTCAAGTAGTCCCACTGGGCTCCTCTGGCATGCCGACCGGTAGGCCCATCGTAGCCAGGTGACCTGGGGGAACGCCGCCGACCCCCGGTTTCGGGTGTGCAACGAGGCCGAAATCTAGTGATATCCTCGAAAAGTTGAGTTCTTCGGAACGAGACGCTCGCGCGAGTGGCGGAATGGTAGACGCGCTGGCTTCAGGTGCCAGTGTCCTTATGGACGTGGGGGTTCAAGTCCCCCCTCGCGCACAGCGAGTTGAAAGGCCCGGTCCGGTGGACCGGGCCTTCTTCGTGTGCCCGGCGCCCGCGCCGCGGAGGAGAATGGCGGCATGCGACTGCACTCGACGACGACCGGCACCGGCGAACTGCACGTGGGACTGATCCACGGACTCGGTGCCGCCGAGTCGACGTGGCATCCCCTGATCGAACGGATGCTGGCGACGGGCCGTTACACGGTGACGACGGTCGATCTGCGCGGACACGGTGACAGCGACCGAGCGACCTCCTATGCACTGGCCGACCTCGCGGATGACGTCGCCGAGGCCCTGCCGCAGGGGCTGCACAGCGTGGTCGGTCACTCCCTCGGCGGGGCGGTGCTCGTGCGTGCGGTGGCGCGGCTGCAGCCGGACCACGCGATCTACCTCGACCCCGGATTCGGCCTCACGCTGCCGACGACCGGCCTCGCGGGCAAGGCGTTCTGGGCGGTGCCGCCGCTCACGCTCGGCGTCATGGGGCTTCTGCAGGCGCGGAAGGGCGCCGCGGCGCGTGAGGCTCTCAGCGCCGACATCCGCGCGGCCATGAAGCAGAGTCAGAAGCAGTTCGACGCGAAGATGGCGACGGGCGTGTTCCGCGAGGTCGCCTTCCACCCGGTCGCCATCGCGCCTCCGGCCGTTCCCTCGACCATCGTGCTCTCCGACGACTCGCCTGCCGTGCTGCCCGATGCCATGGCCGCTGAGCTCGAGCGGGAGGGGTGGAGCATCCGTCACCTCGACGGCATGCGGCACGACATGCACCTGGAGGACCCGGATCGGACGTTCGCGCTGATCGAGGACGTGCTGTAGATCGCTGACCTGATCGGGCCTCGCGCCCCGCGAGGCCGGGCAGACTGGGGAGATGACGTCAGAACAGCCTCGTAAAGGCCCCTCCCAGGCGGTCCTCACCGTGCAGCAGGTGCAGCAGATCAGCCCCGACCTGATCCGCATCACGGCGGGCGGAGACGGCTACGACGCGTTCAACGACAACGTCTACACCGACAAGTACGTGAAGATCCTGTTCGCGGATCCGCGCCACGGACTCACTCCTCCGTACGACCTTGCGGCGCTGCGCGTGGACAGCCCGGAGAAGCTGCCGACGCCGCGCACGTACACGATCCGCGCGGCCGACCCCGCGGAGCGTCGCCTGGTGATCGACTTCGTCGTGCACGGCGACGAGGGCGTCGCAGGACCATGGGCGCGGGTCGCGCAGCCCGGTGACACGATCGTCGTCAGCGGTGCCGGCGGTGGTTATCGGCCGGATCCGGAGGCGGCGTGGCATCTGCTCATCGGAGACCACACCGCCCTGCCCGCGATCTCGTCGGCGCTCGAGGCGATGGACGCATCGATGCAGGGGCATGTGCTGCTCACGGTCGCCCACGACGCCGACCGCATCCTGCCCGAGGCGCCCGCGGGCGTGATCGTGAGGTGGATGCGGACCGACGACGAGCTCCTGGCCGCGCTCGGCGACCTTGCGTGGGCCGACGGTGACCCGCACGTCTTCGCGCATGGGGAACGCGGCACGATCAAGCAGGTGCGTGCGCTGCTGAAGCAGCACGGGGTGCCGCGCGAGTCGCTGTCAATCTCGGCCTACTGGGCGCGCGGCCGGGCCGAGGATCAGTTCCAGGCGGAGAAGCGGGAGCCGATCGGCCAGATCGAGTAGTCGAACGGATGCCGTCGGGTCACACCGAGGGCATCCACCCCTTCTCGTCGCGGATCGCGCCGGTGATGCGCCTGCTCATTGTGCGCAGCTGCGTCGCCTGCGCGGGCGTGAGCGCATCGAAGACGAGTCGGCGCACCAGGGCGGTATGGCCGGGTGCGGCGGCGCGTGCAGCATCCGTTCCTTCATCTGTCAGCGTGGCCAGGGTGATGCGCCCGTCGCGCGGATCGGGCGCCCTGCGCACCCAGCCCTTGGCCTCGAGCCGAGCGACGGCGCGAGAGGCGCGAGAGCGTGCTGTTGGCGTAGCCGGCCAGTTCGCTCATGCGCAGCGTGCGTTCGTCGGCCTCGGCGAGGGCGAACAGGATGCCGTACTCGAAGTGGCTGAGGCCGGAGTCGCGCTGCAACTGGGCGTCGAGCGCGGCGGGCAGCCACTCCAGGAGGGTGGCGAGGGCCGACCAGGTGTCGAGTTCGTCCGTGGTCAGCGGGTCCTGTTCCGTCATGGCTCCAGCCTAGGGCTGACTTGCTCAGGAAAGTGATTATCCCGTACGGTTACTTTCTCAAGCAAGTAATCAACGGCGGAAGGTGGGCGGACGATGGATCTCGATCTCGCAGGCAGAAGAGTCTTCATCACTGGGTCGACGCAGGGCATCGGGTACGCGGTGGCGGCGTCGTGTGCGGCGGAGGGGGCGGCCGTCGTCCTCAACGGTCGTGCGGCGGAACGGCTGGACGAGGCCGTGGCGCGGCTGCGAGCCGAAGTACCCGGAGCGGATGTCACGGGAATCGCCGCGGACCTGGCCGAGGGGTCGCAGGTGAACGCTCTGCTGGACGAGCTCGGCGAGGTGGACGTGGTGGTGAGCAACGCCGGCGTCTTCGATGTCGCGGACTTCGACGACATCGACGACGACGAATGGTCGCGCTACTTCGCCCTGAACACGATGAGCACGGTGCGGTTGGCGCGGGGAGTGCTGCCCGGCATGCTCGCTCGCGGTTGGGGGCGCATCATCGTGATCGGGACGGAGTCGGCGGTGGATGTGCCGACGAACATGATCCACTACGGCGCGACGAAAGCGGCCGCGCTCGCCGTGGCCAACGGCCTCGCCAAACTCACGCGCGGCACGGGAGTCACGGTGAACACCGTGCTGGGCGGACCCACCTACTCCGACGGTGTCGCGGCGGCCGTCGAGCAGATCGCGGCGCTCCAGTCGGTCCCCGTCGAGGCGCTGAAGTCGCAACTCGTGCGCGACACCTCTCTGCTGCAGCGGTTCATCGAGCCGCGCGAGATCGCGAGTCTCGTGACGTATCTGGCGAGCCCGCTGTCGTCGGCGACGAACGGTGCCGCACTGCGGGCCGACGGTGGGGTGCTGACGACTGTGCTGTGATCGGACCGGATGTCGGACCCGCGTGCCAGGCTGGACGCACAAGGATCAGCGAGGGGGATCGACGATGCTCGAGGCGACAGACAGTGTGCGGTTGGGAAAGACGGGGTTGCGGATCTCGCCGATCGTCCTCGGATGCATGAGCTTCGGCGCGCCGGATCGCGGCACGCATCGCTGGTCGCTCGACGAGGAGACCAGTCGACCGCTCATCCGCCGGGCGCTCGAGGCGGGCATCACGACCTTCGACACGGCAGACGTCTACTCCGACGGCACGAGTGAGGAGTTCGTCGGTCGTGCGCTCGGCGACTTCGCCCAGCGCGACCAGGTGGTGATCGCCACGAAGGTGCACGGACGCATGGGACCGGGCGCGAACCAGGCGGGCCTCAGCCGCGCGCACATCCTCTCGGGCATCGACGCGAGCCTGCGCCGACTCGGCACCGACCACGTGGACCTCTACCAGACGCACCGCTGGGACCCCGAGACCCCGATCGAGGAGACGATGGAAGCCCTCCACGACGTGGTGCGCGCGGGCAAGGCGCGATACATCGGTGCGTCGTCGATGTGGGCGTGGCAGTTCGCCAAGGCGCAGCACGTCGCTGCGCAGAACGGCTGGACCCCGTTCGTGTCGATGCAGGATCAGTACAACCTGCTGCAGCGGGAGGAGGAGCGCGAGATGCATCCGCTCTGCCTCGATGCGGGCGTCGGCGTGCTGCCGTGGTCGCCCCTGGCGCGCGGGAGACTCACACGCGACTGGGATGAGACGACGGCACGGACCGCGACGGACGAGTTCGGCGCCACGCTGTATCGCCGAGAGGAGGAGTCGAATCGCGCGATCGTCGACGCGGTGGCTCGGGTCGCCGCAGAACGCGGGGTCTCGCGGGCTCAGATCGCCCTCGCCTGGGTCGCGCAGCAGTCGGCGGTGACGGCGCCGATCGTGGGTGCCACGCGGGCCGAGCACATCGACGATGCGGTGGCGTCGACCGGCATCCGGCTGGAGTCGGCCGAGCTCGCGCAGCTCGAGAGTGCGTACACCCCGCGGGAGCCGGAGGGCTTCTGAGCGACACGGCGTCGCCTATCGCGGCACCCCCGAGAGGTCAAGGTCCTCGCGTTGGGCCGGGCGCTCGGCTTGAGTGGACGCTCCACCCCCGACTCGAAGGATGCTGCCGCGTGACCACGACCCCGACCCTCGCCGACGCCAGACGCACCGCTCGCGAGGCGTTCGGATGGGACACGTTGCTGCCGGGGCAGGCCGAGGCGATCACCTCGGTCGTCCGCGGCCGTGACACGCTCGTGGTCTTTCCGACGGGCGCCGGCAAGTCGGCCGTCTACCAGATCGCCGGGCTCGAACTCGGGGGGGTGACCCTCGTCATCTCGCCCCTGCTGGCGCTGCAGCGCGACCAGGTCGCCTCGATCGACGCCGCCCCCGACGCCCCGGCGGCGGTCGCGCTGAACTCCCGCTCGTCGGCGCGAGCCGAGCGCGAGGCCTGGGCCGCGATCGAGAGCGGCGAGCCCGTGTACGTCTTCCTCGCGCCTGAGCAGCTCGCCCGTGACGAGGTGCTGCGTCGGCTCGTCGCGGCCGACGTGCGGCTGCTGGTCGTCGACGAAGCGCACTGCGTGTCGGCGTGGGGCCACGACTTCCGCCCCGACTACGCGCGGATCGGCGACGCGGTGGGGCCCCTGGGGCATCCGCCGATCCTCGCTCTCACCGCCACCGCGTCGTCGCCGGTGCGGACAGACATCATCGAACGCCTGGGCATGCGCGACCCGCACCTGGAAGTGCGCGGGATGGACCGCCCCGAGATCCACCTCGCCGTGCGCCGATACGAAGACGACGCGACGAAGCGCCGGGCCGTGATCGACGAGGTGGCCGCCGAACTGGGAGCGGCGCTGCTGTACGTCGCCACGCGGCGCGAGACCGAGGAGTACGCAGCGGAACTTTCTGAGCGCGGGCGCCGCGCGGCCGCGTATCACGGGGGCATGAGCGCGAAAGCGCGCGATGCGGTGCACGAGGACTGGTCGGCGGGGCGACTCGATGTCGTGGTCGCGACCTCGGCGTTCGGAATGGGGATCGACAAGCCCGACGTGCGACTCGTCACGCATGCCGACGTCACCGAGTCGCTCGACGCGTACGCGCAGGAGATCGGGCGCGCGGCGCGTGACGGTGAGCCGGCGCGGGCCGTGCTGCACTACCGCCCGGAAGACTTCTCGGTGCGCTCGTTCTTCGCCGGGGGGCGCGCCAAGCCCGCTGCCGTCACGGCGGTGTGGACGGCGCTGACCCATGCCGAGGGCCGGGTGCGCGCGACGGCGGTCGCAGAGGTCGGCGGCGTTTCGGTGCGCGTGGCCTCCCGCGTGCTCGGAGCGCTCGTCGCCGTGGGGGCGGCCACGTCGACCGCGAAGGGCTTCGCCGCGGTGGCCGGTCGCACCCGCGACGACGTCGTGGACGCCGTGCGGGCCGAAGACGATGCGCAGCGCCGCATCCGTGAATCGCGCATCGCGGTCATGCGGGCGTACGCCGAAGCCGTGCGGTGCCGCCGCATCGCGCTGCTGGACTACTTCGGTGTGGAGGCGCCGGATGCCTGTGGCGCGTGCGATCGGTGCGATGCGCTCGCCGCGGACGGACGGGAGGGTGAGCCGCGAGAGGTCGCGTCGCGAGGGGTTGACGGGGGTTCGGACGACCTGCGCCCCGACGACGCCGTGCAGCACGCGGAATGGGGAGCGGGGACCGTCGTCAGCGTCGAGGCCGACCGCATGACGGTGTTCTTCGAGCAGCAGGGGTACAAGGTCGTGGCGCGCGAGGCGCTCGAGCGCGGCATCCTCGACGTGGCCTGATCACCTGTCCTGCCGCGCGACCGATCAACCGCGACGCACCAGCTCCGACATCACCACGCCCGACTCGAAGGCCGTCGTCTCGACTGCATCGAACAGCGTCGGGTCGTAGGGAAGGCCGCCGAACAGCGGAATGCCGGCACCGAACAGCAGCGGCTGCCGCTTGAGCACCAGCCGATCGATCTCGCCGACCAACTGCGCGGCGAGTGCACCGCCGCCGCAGAGCCAGATCGCCCCGCCGTCTTCCTGCTTGAGCCGCCGCACGACGTCGGTCGGATCCTCGTCGGTCACCTCGAGGTTCTCGCCCTCAGCCGTCCGCGTGCGGCTGAACACGATCTGCCGCAGGTGCCGATACGGACTCGCGACTCCTCCCACGGCGTAGGTGTTCCACCCCATCAGCACGGTGTCGAACAGCGAACGTTCCTGCACGATGCCGAGCGCCCGCGCCGCATCGGTCGGAACCGTGTCGGCGAAACGCCGGTTGATGGCATCCATATGGTCGCCCTCGAACAGGAAGGCGTCGAACTCGCCGTTCGGTCCGGCGATGAAGCCGTCGAGGGTGACGGCGACGTAGTAGACCAGTTCTCGCATGATTCTCCATCACGACATCTGTTGTGGTTGACAGTACAACAGCTGTCGTGGTTGCGCTAGGGTCGGTTGCATGGTGAAGAACGACTCGCGGCGGCGGACGATCGCGGATGCCGGGCTCGGGGTCCTAGCGCGCGAAGGCTCACGCGGGCTCACTCACCGCGCCGTCGATGTCGCCGCCGGTGTGCCGACGGGCACCACATCGAACTACTTCCGCAGCCGTGACGCGCTGATCGAAGGAATGGTCGAGCGCATCGGCGAGCGACTCGCCCCGACGGCGGACGACCTCGCGCGGCGCGCATCCGCCGAGCCAGGACCTGCGCTCTTCGCCGACTACGTCCGCGACATCGTGCGTCGCCTCACGGACGATCGAGATGTCACTCTGGCGCTGTTCGAACTGCGACTCGAGGGCGGGCGGCGCCCCGAAGTCGCCGCCGTGCTGGGAGCCTGGCAGCGCGCGGGGTTCGAGGATGACGTCGCGTTCAACTCCGCGGCGGGGCTGCCGGGCGGGCGACGCGAGATCGCCCTGTTCCACTACGCCATCGACGGCCTGCTGCTCGATCGTCTGACGACGCCCATCGACCCCGAGACGTCGGTCGACGACGTGATCGACGCCCTGGTGGCGGGCCTGATCCGCTGACTCCTGCGGCGCCCTCCCTGCCGAGTGCACGGGATGCTGCCGAGTGCACGGCTTGTTGGCGCAAAGAGTCCGTGCGCTCGCCGCGAAGCCGTGCACTCGGCGAGGTGAGGAGGGATGCCGGGGTGAGCGGGGATGCTGGGCGGGGCGAGGGATGCCGAGGCGAGGGATGCCGGCGGGGCGAGGGTGACGCGGTCAGCGCGTCAGCGCCGGACGGGGTCGGCGTCGCCCGCCAGGAACCGCTCGAGGTCGCGCAGTGTGGGCGCGGCCTCCCAGTCGCCCGGCACCAGGCACGCCATCGCGCCGCAGGCGTTCGCCCGGCGGAGCGTCGCCTGCACGTTCGCACCCTCGAGCAGCGCGCTGAGGTATCCCGCCACGAAGGCATCGCCCGCGCCGACGGTGTCGACCGCGTCGATCGGGAATCCGGGGGACTCCACCACGGACTCGCCGGTGAACACCGTCGCCCCGCCGGGTCCTTGCTTGAGCACCGTCGTCGCGCATCCGGCGTCGCGCAGCAGTGCAGCCGCTTCGACCGCCGCCGCCTCGGGATAGAGGATCGCGAACTCGTCCTCACCGCCGAACACGATGTCGGCGCGCTCGGCGATCTCGCGCAAGATCGGACCGGCCACGGATGCCGCGGCCAGCGCCGACCGGTAGTTGATGTCGAAGCTCACCGGCACGCCGGCATCGCGCGCACGATCGACCGCGGCGAGCACCGCGTCACGCGCCGAGGGCGACAGGAGCGGGGTGATGCCGGTCACGTGCAGCAGCGACGCGTTCTCGATCCAGCCGTCGGGCAGGTCCGAGTCAGAAACCCGAGACCCCGCCGACCCGGCGCGGTAGTAGTGCACCGCGGTGGATGCCGCGGACGGGCGCTCCTTCACCATAAGGCCGGTCGCGGCATCCGCATCGATCACGGCCCGCACGTCGACGCCCTCGGCACGCACCTCGCGCACCACACGCTCGCCGAGCGAGTCATCGCCGACGCGACCGAGCCACGACACGGGCACGCCGAGCCGGGCCAGCCCGATCGCCACGTTCGTCTCGGCGCCGCCGATGCCCAGCGCCATCCCGTGGGCATGCCGCAGCGAGCCGATCTCGGTCGTGCGCATCAGCGCCATGGTCTCGCCCAGGGTCACCACAGAGGCGGGCGCTGCAAGGTTCACCGCGCGCACACCTCGACGAAGGCCTGCGCCCGGTCACGCAGCGCGCGCAGGTCTCCGCCCGAGAACGCGTCGCCGAGCAGCGGACCGCCCACGCTCACGGCGGCGGCACCCGCCTGCAGCCAGGCCGCGGCTCCCGCCAGATCGCCGCCGCCCGAGGGCACCGCGACCAGATCGGGGAAGGGCCCGCGCAGATCCTTGAGGTAGCCGGGGCCGACCTGCCCCGCGGGGAAGATCTTCACGGCCGAAGCACCGGCCGACCACGACGCGAACAGCTCGGTCGGGGTGAGGCCGCCGGGCACGATCGGCACACCGGCATCCGTCGCCTGCTGCACGAACGCGGCCGAGGTGATCGGCGTGACGAGGTAGCGCGCGCCGGCATCGACCGCCCGCGCCAAATCGGTCGCGTTGGTCACGGTGCCCACGCCGAGGTCGGCGACCGCGTCGTACTGCGCGAGCAGCTGCGGCAGCCGATCGAACGTGCCGGGCGTCGTCAGCGTCAGCTCGATGCTGTTGATGCCGGCGTCGACCAGCACGTCGAGCACGGCGTCGTAGTCCTCGGCGCGCTGCGCGCGGGCGACGATGATTAGCCGCGAATCGACGGAGCGCTGCGGCAGGGCGACCCGCACGATCTCACCAGTCATGAACGGTCCCGTCGAGCAGACGGTTCACCGGCAGGTACGCCTTGGTGTACTCGTGGCCGGCCGCGGCATCCTCATCGAGCTCCACACCGAGGCCGGGCTGCTCGCCCGGGTGCAGGAAGCCCTGATCGAACGTGAACGAGGTCTGGAACACCTCGAGCGTCTGCTCATTGTGGGGCATGTACTCCTGGATCCCGAAGTTATGGATCGCGAGGTCGAGGTGCAGCGCCGCTGCCATGCCCACGGGCGAGATGTCGGTCGGGCCGTGGATGCCCGACTTGATGCCGTAGATCGCGGCGAAGTCGAGCAGCTTCTTCATCGCCGTGATGCCACCGGTGTGAGTGACCGCCGAGCGCACGTAGTCGATCAGTCGCTCGGTGATGAGCGTCTGGTAGTCGTGCACCGAGTTGAACACCTCGCCGATCGCGAGCGGGGTGGTGGAGTGCTGACGCACCAGCCGCAGCGCGGTCTGATCTTCGCCGGGGGTGCAGTCCTCAAGCCAGAACAGGTCGTAGGGCTCGATGTCCTTCGCGAAGCGGGCGGCCTCGATCGGCGACATCCGGTGGTGTCCGTCGTGGAGGATGCGCAGGTCGGTGCCGAACTCCTCGCGGATCTGCGAGAACACCCCGGGCATGTGGTTGAGGTAGTTGCGGGTGTCCCACGTCTCCTCGGCGGGACGATCGCCGGAGCGCTTGGCGGGCTCGTAGTCGTAGCGCACACCGGGACCGGCAGCCGAGACGCCGTAGATCTGGCCGAGCCCGGGAACACCGGTCTGCACGCGCACGGCGGTGAAGCCGAGCTCCTTGTAGCCGGTGATCGCGTTCGAGAGCGCGGCGTAGTCGGTGCCCGAGGCGTGGGCGTAGACCCGCACGCCCTCGCGGCTCGCGCCGCCGAGCAGCTGGTACAGCGGCATCCCGGCCTTCTTGGCCTTGATGTCCCACAGCGCCATGTCGACGGCGGCGATCGCGGCCATGGTGACCGGACCCCGGCGCCAGTACGGCCCGCGGTACAGGTACTGCCAGGTGTCTTCGATGCGGTCCTCGTCGCGGCCGATCAGCATCGACGCGACGTGATCGGCGAGGTAGGAGGCGACCGCGAGCTCGCGGCCGTTCAGCGTGGCATCCCCGAGCCCTGTGATGCCGTCGGAGGTCGTGATCTTCAGCGTCACGAAGTTGCGGCCGGGGCTGGTGATGTTGACGTCGACGAGCTCGATGGTCATATCGGTTTCCTCAGTGGTGTGGGTGCGGTCGCCGAGGCGACCGCACCCGGGTCGGTGGTCTGGTCGGTCAGATCGCGTCGCGCGGATCGGTGAGGTCGCGGCCGGCGACCTCCGGCATCCAGATCGACGCGATGAGCGCGCTCAGCGTGAAGATGAACAGCATGATGATGATCGGGATGAACGAGCCGGTGACGGCCGAGACCCATGCGGCGGCGATGACGGGGCCGGCGCCGGTCGCGACGATGGCGGCGATCTCTCGCGCCATGGCGGTGAACGTGTAGCGGTTGCGCGAGCCGAACAGCTCGGGCAGCGTCAGGTTCTCGAGTGAGGCGAAGCTCATCACGGCGAGGTTGTGCAGCACGACGTAGCCGATGAAGACCTGCAGCGTGACGCCGCTGCTGATCATGAGCATCGTCGGGATGATGACGATGAGGGCGACGATCGCCCAGATCATGTACATGCGCTTGCGGCCGAAGCGGTCGCCGAGCCAGCCCGAGAGCGGAACGGTGATGAATGCGACGAGCGACGAGACGATCACGGCGTTGACGCCGATCGAGCGGTCCAGCAGCAGTACGACGGTGATGTAGCTGATGAGGTACGTCTGGATCATGCCCGAGTTGCCGGCCTGGCCGAAGCGCAGCAGGAGTGCGATCGAGAATGCCTTCCAGGGCTTGCGCTGCATCGCCTCGAGGGTGCGGACGTCGCCGGTCTCGGTGGCGAGCTTGTGGGCGTCTTCCTTCGAGAGCGCCTTGCCGTCGACGACGTCGTCGCGCTCCTCGAAGACCGGGGTCTCCTTGAGGTTGAAGCGCACCCAGATGGCGAAGAGCATGATGATCGCGCTGCCGATGAACGGGATGCGCCATGCCCAGTCGATGACCTCCTGCTCGCTGTACGCGACGAGGAGGATCGCCCAGATGCCGGACGCGAGCAGGGTGCCGCAGTTGGTGCCGAGTGCGACGAGCGACGCGATGATGCCGCGGCGCTTCGCCGGTGCGTACTCGGCGAGCATGACGCCGGCGCCGGAGATCTCGGCACCCGCGCCGAAGCCCTGCGCGATACGGAGCAGCACGAGGAGGATCGGCGCGAGGATGCCCACCTGGTTGTACGTCGGCAGGAATCCGATGAGGGTGGTCGCGAGCCCCATCAGCAGGATCGTGTAGAACAGCACCTTCGTGCGACCGGTCTTGTCACCGAGGCGGGCGAAGAAGAACGCGCCGACCGGGCGGGCGACGTAGCCGACGCCGTAGGTCGCCATCGCGGCCACGACGGCGATCGCCGGGTCCTCCGACGAGAAGAACAGATCGGCGAAGACGAGCGCGGCTGCCAGCGAGTACAGCTGGTAGTCCATGAACTCGAGGGCGGTGCCGAGCCACCCGGAGATGGCGGCGCGCACGAGGTCGCGGACGGACCTCTTCGCTGCGGGATCGACGGCCGGAGCCGTCAACTGCGGTTCGGACATGGGAGGTACTCCTTCGGACCAGGAACAGAGGGGGTGGATGTGGTGTGCGTCGTGCGCGGGGGCGCGGGGTGAAGCGCTAGAGGGCCAGCAGGACCTTTGCCGAGGCGGACGAGTCGCGAGCGAGCTCGAACGCCTGGACGGCGTCGGATGCCGGGAGGACATGGGAGACGACGGAGTCGAGGGCGTCGGACTCGGCCAGCATGCGGACCGCGTCGTCGATCTCGGTGGAGAAGCGGAAGGCGCCGCGGATCGTGAGCTCCTTGGCGAGCATGGGGGCGAGGTTCACACCGATGTCGGCGTTCGGGAGCATGCCCACCTGCACGATCGAGCCGGCACGGCGAGCGGCGCGCACGGCCTGCGTCAGCGCGACTCCGACGCCGGAGCACTCGAAGACCACGTCGTAGGACTCGTTCTCGATGGTGTCGCGGCCGACCAGCGAGACCTCGGTCGCGCCGAGAGCCCGGGCGCGGTCGAGAGGCTCGGTGCGCACATCGCTCGCGCCGACGACGGCGGCTCCGGCGTGCAGTGCGGCGGCGACGACCAGAAGACCGATCGGTCCGGCGCCGATCACCAGCACGCGCTTGCCGGTGATGTCACCGGCGAGGCTCACGGCGTGGATGGCGACGGCGAGCGGCTCAGCGAGGGCGGCGCGTTCGAGCGGCAGCCCCTCGGGGAGCACGCGGATCATGGGTGCCTCGACGATCAGCATCTCGGATGCTCCGCCCTGACGGTGCGGGTCTGCCGCGGCGCTGCCGAAGTAGTCGCCGCCCGGGCGCAGGTGCGGGTGGTCTTCGAGGCCCGCGACGACGGGGCCGTAACGGGCGGGGTGCACGGTCACCGGCGTGCCCGGCGCCAGACGACCGGACGGGTCGAGGTCGACCACGCCCGACAGCTCGTGTCCGGGCGTCAGTGGCTCGCGGATCGTGTACTCGCCGTTCGCGCCGTGGAAGTAGTAGTGCAGGTCGGAGCCGCAGATGCCGACGTAGTTCACCCGCAGGCGCACCTCGCCGTCACCGGGAGTGGGGACCTCGCGGTCCTCCCAGCGGATGTCTTCCTTGCCGTGGATGGCGAGAGCCTTCATGGCTGCATCTCCTTCGCGCTGGTGAGTGATGAGGTGAGGGTCTGGGATGCCGTGACGGCGTCGGCGATGGCCGACTCGACGCCTCGACGCTGGATCGTATCGATCAGTTCTCCGACACGGCCGATGAACGCCTCATGCCCGGCGAGTCCGTCGCCGAACAGCTGCAAGTCGGAGATCACGCGCTCGGCGAGCTCGCGTCCGCTGCGCGCGGTGGCGGCGAGAGGGGCGAGGCGCTCGCGCGCGGCATCCGACATCGCGGCGGCGTGCGCGCCCGGGTCGAAACCGCCCAGCGGCGCGATGCACGAGAGGTAGCCGGCGATGGTGAGGGCGATCAGGTGCGGCATCTCGCCACGACCGAGTGCGAGCAGGGCGGGCTCGGGCACCCGCTGGCGCAGCTTGACCGAGCCGTCGGTGCCGACCTGGCTCGTGCGATGGCCGAGCGCGCTGTTTCCCCAGCGCTCGAACAGCTGCGTCTCGTAGTCGCGGATGTCGACGCCCGACGGCACCTCGATCGACGGCTCGTACTCGCCGCGGAGCACGCGGAGCGCGGCACTCGAGATGTCGTCGAGTCCGATCGCCTCGGGGATCGTGCCCACGCCGCGGAGCGCTCCGAGGTACGCGATGAGGGAGTGCGTGCCGTTGAGCAGCCGCACCTTCATCTGCTCGTAGCGCGCCACCTCGGAGGTGAAGACCGCGCCGCCGTTCTCCCACGCCGGGCGTCCGCCGGCGAAGTCGTCCTCGATCGCCCACATGGTGAACGGCTCGGCGGGAACCGGGATCTCGTCGCGTGTGCCGAGGAGCGCGCTGACACGCTCGCGCAGCTCGGGCGTGGTGGCGGGGACGATGCGGTCGACCATGCTCGACGGGAACGAGACCGCGGTGTCGAGGTAGGCGAGCGTGTCGGCGCCCTCGCCGTGAGGCAGCGCCTGCAGGAACTCACGCACGAGCTTCTCGGTGTGTTTTCCGTTGGCTGCGAGGTTGTCGCAGCTGAGCACCGAGATCGGAGCACCCCCGACGGCGGCGCGGGCCTGCAGACCGCGGGCGAGCTGCCCGATGGTCGAGCGGGCCGATCCGCCGGCGAGGTCGCCGCGCACGGTCGCGTCGTCCAGATCGAGGTGCTGGGTGGCCGCGGAGTAGCTGTAGCCGTTCTCGGTGACCGTGAGGGTGACGATGCGGATGCCGGAGTCGGCGATCTGCGCGACGACGCGCTCGGGCTGCTCGGCACCGACGAAGGCGTCGGTGTGCACGCCCGGCACCACAAGGGAGGTGCTGTCGGGGGAGATCGTCGCGACCGAGTAGAGGAGGTTCTGCGCGTGCATCGCGTCGACGACAGTGCGCGAGCGGGAGGCGACGCCGATGATGCCCCAGTCGCCACCGGAGGCGGGGAGGGCCGCGGCGGTGTAGACCGCCTGGTGTGCCCGGTGGAAGCTGCCGAGTCCGAGGTGGAGGATGCCGGCGCGATCGGGCTGAGGGTGATCGGCGATGATCGTCATGTAAACGATGATGTATGAGTTGTACAAACTTGTCAACTCATTTCACATCGACGATGCACGATCATAGAGTGAGCAAGAAGCGGAAGGTGAACGTGGCAGCGACTTTGACGGACGTGGCACGGCGGGCAGGCGTGTCGATCGCCACCGCCTCCCGCGCGTTCGGCGAACCCGATCGCCTCGCCGGGACCACGCTCGAGCGAGTGCTGCAGGCCGCGACCGATCTGGGGTACGCGACCCCGCAGTCCGCGACCGCGACGCGCACGTTCGGCGTCGTCGTGCCCGACGTGTCGAACCCCGTCTACGCCACACTCCTCAAGGCCGTGCAGGGCCAGGCGTGGCACGGGCGCCACCGCATGGTGCTGTTCGACGCCGACGAGGATCTGCGCCGTGAACGCGAGCAGATCGAGCAGGCCCGCAAGCTCGACGGCATGCTGCTCTGCTCGCCGCGCCTGCCCGACGCCGACGTGCTGGCGCTCGTGGGTGCCGCTCCCACCGTGGTGGTCAACCGGCAGATCGACGGGGTGCCGTGCGTACTGATGGACCCCGAGCACGGCCCCACGCAGGCGATCGAGCACCTCGTGGCGCTCGGTCACCGGCACATCGCCTACGCGTCAGGACCCCGCGGATCGTGGGCCGACGTGCGCCGCGCCGACACCATCGAGCGCGCGTGCGAGCGCCACGGCATCCGTCTCACGCGCCTCAGCCACCACGCGGCGTCGATCCAGGGTGGTCGTGCCGCCGCCGCGCCGGCCGCCGCCAGCGGGGCCACTGCCGTCGTGGCGTACAACGACCTCGTCGCCCTCGGCCTCGAGGCCGGCATGCTCGAACTCGGACGCCGCTGCCCTGCCGACGTCAGCATCGTCGGCATCGACGACATCGACCTGGCGGGCGCCGTGACCCCGGCTCTGACCACGGTACGCATGCCGATCGAGCGCAGCGGAGCCCTCGCCGTCGATCTGCTGCTGCAGTCGATCGCCGGGGTCGCGATCAACGACGTGGCCACGCTCGGTTCAGAGCTGATCGTGCGCGCGTCGACGGCGGCTCCGGCGGCATCCGCTTCCTGAAGCACTGACCCGCAAAACCTCGAGGCGGGCCTAGCCCGCGTGTCGCGCGCGCAGGCTGTCGACCAGCAGCTGCACGCCCAGCTCGAACGTGCGGTCCGACCGGGCCGCGCCCCGAGCAGATCCCTCGAGGATCAGCCCGAGCGTCCGGGTCTCGTCCGAGGGGTCCCAGACGTCTTCCGGTGAGGCCAGGTCGAGCCCGAAGCCGATCGCGAAGGCGTCGATGACCCCGATCACGGGCAGCACGTCGTCGAGGGGGAAGCCGCCGTCGACGAGGGCGGTGGCGAGGTCGTCGTAGGCGGCGATGACGGCGGGGTGCGTGATGGTCTTCCCGACGAGGAGCGGCACGAGCTGCGGGTGCTCGGCGTACATCCGCCGTTGGGCGCGCAGCAGCGCCACCAGGTACTCGTCCCAGGTGCCGCCCTCCCATTCGACGCGGTACTTCTGCACGAGCTCGCCGCGCATGAGCTCGACGATTCCGTCCATCCCGTCGACGTGGTTGTAGAGCGACGACGGGCGCACGCCGAGGCGGCGGGCGATGGCATTGACGCCGAAGGGTTCGCCGGCCAGGGAGAGCGCGAGGCCCGCGTCGCCGATGATCTCGGGCGACAGCAGCGGAGTGGACGGCCGGGGCATGGACCTTCTCCTTCAATGGTCGAAATCGTTGTGAAGACGCCTCTTCCCACGGAGACCCCTCCTGTGCATAATAGTGAACACCATTCGTTGACGAACACCATTCGTTTTGAATGTCGGCCGTTTCGCACCTCCAGCACCACCTCGCCGCACACTCGTGCATCATCCCTCCTGGAGTCTGATGACAACCCTCGACCTCACCACCCGCGTCCCCCTGCGCGTGCCCACCGCCACGGCCACCTTCGCGATCGGCATCGCGGGCTACCTCGGCGTCAATCTCTCGCCGTACATGATCACCGCAGCCCAGACCGGACTCGGCATCGACGTGCTCGCCGCGAGCTGGCTCATCACGGCCACGCTGCTGCTCACCGCCGTGACCGGTCTGGCCATCGCGCCGCTCTGCGCCGGGCGTCACCGTCGCGCCGTCGCCCGGGTCGGACTCGGCATCGCCACGATCGGCTTCGCCGTGGCTGCCCTGTTCCCCGCGGGGATGCTGCCGGCGCTCCTCATCGGCGGAGCGGGCGCGGGCGGGGCCGTGGCCGCATCGGGCGCCGCGCTCGCCGCGTTCCGCAACCCCGACCGCGTCGCAGGATTCAACGGACTCGCCAACCGCGCCGTCATCACGGTGGTGCTCGCCGTGATCCCGCTGATCGGTCTGGCGCCGATCGACGTGTTCGGCACGCTCGCCCTGTTCAGCGTGCTCGGCATCGCGGTCTCGGTCTGGCTTCCGGCCGCCCCTGTGCTGGGCCCGCAGGCCGGGGCCGCGGTCGGCGACGCGATGCCCATCGAGATCCCGCCGACCGGGACCGTGCGCGTCTCGTCGGTGCGCTCGCGCTCCACGACCATCGCCGGCTTCGGGCTTCTCGTCGTCTTCGCGCTGTGGGCGGTCAGCGAGGACTCGCTGTGGGCCATGGCCGGCGTGATGGGCGCGGACCAGGCCGGGCTCACCCCCGAAGGCCTCGGTCTCGCGCTGAGCGGCGCGACCGCCGGCGGGCTCCTCGGATCACTGCTGCTGATGGCCGTGGGCAACCGTCTCGGTCGTGCGGTGCCGCTCGTGGTGCTGCTCGTACTCGGCGGAGTGCTCAAGATCGTCGAGGGCTACGTCACCGATCCCACCGTCTTCATCGTGGTGTTCGTCGCCTGGAACACCATCTACGCGATCGCCTTCATGTACTTCGTGGCGACATCGGCGGCCCTCGATGCCGATGGTCGCTGGTCCGGTCCGCTGCTCGCGGTCTATCTCGTGGGCTCCGCGCTGACGCCCGTCATCGGCGCGGCACTGGTCGGCCTGCTGGGCTACGAGGGATTCGCGATCGCTCTCGGCGTCGCCAGCTTCGCGCTCGCGATCCCCGCCGGCGCGGTCGCGTTGGTCTCCACCCGCGCCGAACGCGGCGCGCCCGTCACCCCCACGGAGGTCGCCGTATGACCCGCACCCTGTTCCGCAACGGACGCTTCTTCACCGGTGAGCCGGAGGGCGCCGACGCCGTGGTGGTCGACGAGGGAACTTTGGCGTTCGTCGGCACGGAGGCGGATGCTCCGTCGGCGGACGACATCATCGATCTCGGCGGGCGCTCGGTGCTGCCCGGCTTCATCGACGCGCACACGCACCTGCTCATGCTGGGGGAGTCACTCGGGCAGATCGGTCTGACCGACGCCCGCACGCTCGAGGAGATCCAGGCCCGGCTGCGTGCGGCGCGTGAGTCCTCGACGACCGTGCTGCGCGGGCGCGGATGGCTGTTCGACGCGGTGCCGGGCGGCGCGCCCACGGCCGCGATGATCGATCAGGCTGTCGCCGACATCCCGGTCTACCTCGATGCGAACGACTACCACTCCTGCTGGGTGAACACGGCGGCGCTGCATGAACTCGGCATCACGCGTGACACCCCCGATCCCCTCGGCGGCCGCATCGAGCGCGACTCCGAGGGCGAGGCGACCGGCATGCTCTATGAGACCGCCGCTCAGCAGTACGCCTGGGCGCAGCGCGACGCGGCGGCGACCGACGCTCAGCGCGACGCCGCCGTCGACCGCGCGGTCGCGGCGTACCTCGCCTCGGGCGTCACGGGGGCGGTCGACATGGCGTTCGACGAACTCGGACTCGCGGCGCTCGAGCGTGCGGAGCGACGTGACGCCCTGCCCCTGCGCATCGCCGCGCACTGGTTCGTCGGCAACACCGGAGACGACGCGGCCAACCTCGAGCAGGTCGAGACGGCGATCGCCCGCGCGCGGGGGTCGATCGAGGCCGTGCGCGTCGTCGGTATCAAGCTGGTGCTGGATGGAACGATCGACGCCTGCACGGCCGCGATGCGCGCGCCGTACGCCGACGGCACGAACGCCGCGCCCATCTGGCCTGCGGAGCGGCTGGTGCCGGTGGTGGTCGCCGCGGATGCCGCGGGCCTGCAGATCGCGATGCACGCGATCGGCGATCAGGCGAGCACGCTCGCGCTCGACGCCATCGAGCAGGCGATCGCGATCAACGGCGACATCCCGCGCCGTCATCGCATCGAACACCTCGAGTACGCCGCCCCCGGCACGGCGGAGCGGATGGCGCGCCTCGGCGTGACCGCGTCGATGCAGCCCGTGCACGCCGATCCGGCGATCTTCGCGAACTGGGCGGCACAGCTCGGCGACGACCGCGTCGACCGCGCCTTCGCCTGGCCGGAGTACGAGGCCGCAGGAGCGCTCCTCGCCTTCTCGACCGATGCGCCGACCGCCCCTCTCGACGCCCTCGCGAACCTGCACGTCGCGACCACTCGGGCCTCCGCGCTCGATCCGTCCGTGCCCGCGGTGCATCCGCAGTACGCGCTCCCGTTGCATCGCGCCGTCGTGCATGCGACGCATGATGCCGCGGCATCCATCGGCGAGGGTGACCGGCGCGGACGGATCGCGGTCGGCTACGGGGCCGACTTCGCTGTGCTCGACACGGATCCGTTCCCCTCGAATGCCGCGTCGCTGCTCGAGACCCGCGTGGTGCGGACGGTGATCGACGGACGCACCGTGTACGAGATGTGAGCGGACTGCAGGGGCGCCCAGCTACCGCCAGGCCCGAGCGCTGTCAACGGGCCTGTATATCTGCGGCATCCGCGCGATCCTGAACTCTCGTCCCCTCAGCGATCGGAGAACACGATGTCGAATCCCGATGCATTCCTGAACAGTCAGGTCCCCACACCCGACACCCCCGAGGTGCCCGAGGAGCCGGCGCTCCCGGAAGAGGAGGACGTGGTCGAAGGCCAGTCGGATGGGGCTGCACCGGCGGATGGTACGTTCCCCACCGAGACGCGGAGGGCCCTCGGATGAGCGGCACCGACGAGCGCCCCGTTTCGGGCGAGAACGTAGCATCGCCGGCGGACGGCGATGGCGAGGCGCGCATCGCCGACCTCGTGGCAGCACGTGATGCCGACAACCCCGACGTCCTCGACGACGTTCCGCGCGGAGACGTTCCCGCGGGCGGTGCAGGAGCGGACTCCGGTGCGGTCGGGGCTGTCGAGGTCGACTCCGACTCGGAAGCCGACGTCGAGTACGAATCGATCCACAACGACGAGCCGGGCATCGGCTCGCATCGTCCGCGCGACTGAGGTCTCAGCTCGGGCGCCCGGGTCGGCTCGGATCAGGCGGGCGTCGGGAAGCGCTCGATGTTCGACTCGACCCAGTCGCGCAGTTCGCGCAGCGGACGACCGGCGTCCACACCGAGCTCCGTGAGCGAGTATTCGACGCGCACCGGGACCTCGGCGAACACCTCGCGGTCGAGCAGACCGCGGTCCTCGAGGCGGCGGAGCGTCGCGGTCAGCACCTTCGGGCTCACGCCGGTCAACTTCTTCTTGAGCTGGCCGAAGCGCATCGGCTTGTCCTCGAGGGCGCCGATGACCAGCGCGCTCCACTTGTCGGCGAGCAGATCGAGCACCCCGCGGCACGGGCACTGGGAGTCATAGACATCGTGGGGCGAGTCGGACGAGCACGACGGACTGTGGAGCATGCCGCCATGGTACCCGAAAGAAACCAGCATCCCTTGCGGGTAACTGGGACCCGAGGCGTAGGGTCCAGGCATGTCTCACAACACTGCCGCTTCGGCGCACATCTTCGATCTTCCCGACACCATGGCCGTGGTGGCCGCGCCCGGCGGACCGCTGTCGAACTTCGGGTCGCTCACTGACGCCACCCTTCCGACTCCGCGCCCGTCCGGACACGACATCCTCGTGCAGGTCGACGCGGTGTCGATCAACCCGGTCGACGTGAAGGTGCGCGGACGCCGCGCCGCAGCCACCCGGGTCATCGGCTACGACGCGGTGGGGACCGTCGTCGCGCTGGGTGACGGGGCGCAGCGGTTCGCCCTGGGTGACCGGGTGTTCTACGCCGGACAGATCGATCGCTCGGGCACGAACGCCGAGTACCACCTGGTCAACGAGAACATCGTCGGCCTGGCGCCGCGCACGGTCACGGCGGCCGAAGCGGCGGCGCTGCCGCTGACGGTGATCACCGCGTGGGAGGCCCTGTTCGATCGGCTTCGTCTGAACGCCGACAGCACCGGCGTGCTGCTCGTGATCGGTGCCGCCGGCGGTGTCGGCTCGCTGATCATCCAGCTCGCGAAGGCGCTGACGCAACTCACAGTGATCGCCGTGGCGTCGCGCCCCGACTCGGTCGAGTGGGTCACGGACATGGGTGCCGACCACGTCGTCGGACGCGACTTCGTCGCCGACGTCGAGCGCATCGCACCGGCGGGCGTCGACTACGTCTTCACGTCGTTCACGCCGGGCAACATGGACCGCATCGCCGAGGTGATCCGTCCGCGGGGCGAGGTCGTCTCGATCGACGAGAGCGGCGGCAGCATCGACGCGCTCAAGTCGAAGAGCGTCACATGGCACTGGGAGCTGATGTTCACCCGTCCGATGTTCGAGCCCGAAGACTCGTACCAGCACGATCTGCTGAACCTCGTCGCTCAGCTGGTCGACGCCGGCACGATCCGCTCGACGCTGACGACGCACCTGCACCCGTTCGACGCGGCCACCCTGCGCCGCGCGCATGAACTCGTCGAGACCTCGAAGACGATCGGCAAGGTCGTGGTCACGCGCGAGTAGCGCTCGTCATGCGGGCGCGGGTCACTGCGCCCGCATGAACTCCTCGGCGGCGCGCACCTGCTCGGGCGAGGGGCGGATGCCGGTGTACAACACGAACTGCTCGAGTGCCTGCAGCGTGGCGACCTCGGCTCCCGTGATGACCTGCGCACCCGCCGACCGGCCGGCGCGCACGAGCGGGGTCTCGGCGGGCAGCGCCACCACATCGAAAACGACGGCTGCCGCGGCGATCGCCTCATCGTCGAACGAGAGCGTGTGCTCGTCGGCACCCCCCGCCATGCCGATGGGAGTGACGTTCACGATGATGTCGGCCGTGCGGCCGTCCGCGTCCGCGGCCCACTCGAATCCGTACAGGTCGGCCAGTCCGCGACCGGCGGCCTCGTTGCGGGCGACGATCGTCACGCGCGCGAAACCCGCGTCGCGGAAGGCGGCCGCCGTGGCCTTCGCCATCCCGCCCGACCCGCGCAGCAGCACGGTGGCCGCCGGGTCGAGCGCGTTCCGCTGGATCAGCTGAGCGATCGCGGAGTAGTCGGTGTTGTGGGCGGTGAGCACTCCGTCGTCGTTGACGATCGTGTTGACCGAGTCGATCGCGCTCGCCGACTCGTGCATGCGGTCCACCAGCGCGATGACGTCTTCCTTATAGGGCATCGAGATCGCGCAGCCGCGGATGCCCAGTCCGCGCACGCCGGCGATGGCCTGAGCGAGGTCGGTGGGCGCGAACGCCTTGTAGATCCAATTGAGCTCGAGCGCTTCATAGAGGAAGTTGTGGAAGCGGGTGCCGTTGTTGCTCGGTCGCGCCGACAGCGAGATGCACAGCGTCATGTCCTTGTTCAGCATGGTCACCGACTCAGGCTAGCGTCGAGCGCCGCGGATTCGAGGGAGACAGGGCGCCGGATGTGCATCCGTGCTGTGCGTCCTGTCTCCACTCGAAACCTGCGATCCGTGCGGATCAGTTCCTCACCGTGACCGGACCCGCAGTCTGGAACAAGATTCCATAGCGGGATTCCGCGTCCTCCCCTATGGTGAAGGTGCATGCACAGGGGAATCGATCGTCACCGTCATCCCCAGTCGACGGGCTGCCTTCCCCAGAGGCGAGACGATCCGTGCATGCGATTGGGCCCTCTCGAGTAGTTCAGTCCCCAATGGACTATTCGAGGGGGCCGCTGTCATTCATCTTCGCATCTTTTTTGCGATTTGTCCCCCAAATGGGGGACAACGCTTGAGATCATCCTCTATGCTGGAATCTGACGCACCCTCCGGTCGTCTTCGGCCCTCATCGCTCCCCCCGCGGTGAGGGCCACACCATTTTCTGGGGGTGCTTCCGCCGCGAGAGATCGTCCTCCGGGACGACCCCGGCGGTACCAGGGCACGATGCCGGAACACCGGCGGCTCGGAAAGCTGGGAGAGTCGCTCGGTCCATCGGGACCATCGCCCCTTCCGCCGCGCCTCGCGAGGGTGTCTTCTGCGACATCGTCCGAAAGGTCTCATGTCTTCGCTCACGCGCGCCAGCCTCAAGAATCGACTGCTGGTCGGTCTCATCAGCCTCGCCATCGCGGCCGTCGGGCTTCTCTCCACCGGCAGTCTCAAACAGGAGCTGCTACCGCCCATGGCGGCACCCTCGGCGTATGTGACAGCCCAGGTGGTCGGCCTCGCTCCGGAGCAGATGGTCGACACGGTCACCGAGCCGGTCGAGAAGGCCATCAGTGCGATCGCCGGCGTCACGACCGTGAGCTCCACCACATCGAGCGGCACGGCGGAGGTCGCCGTCGAATGGCGCTTCGGTCAGGATGACGACGAGACGCTGCAGGCCATCCGCGCCGCCGTGGATTCGGTGAAACCCGCTCTGCCGTCGACCGCCGAGGTAACGGTGGCGTCGGGCGGCAACGCGGACGCTCCGGCGATGGTGCTGAGCGCGGCCTCGAGCGGTGACCCCGTCGCGTTCGGCAACGCTCTCGCGCAGACCGTCGTGCCCGCACTGCAGGCAGTGCCGGGCGTGCGCTCCGTCGAGCTGTCCGGGCGCGAGGAGCAGCGCGTCGTCATCGATCTGCGTGCGGCCGATGTGACCAGGCTCAAGGTCGACGTGGCCACCCTCAGGCCCCTCCTGAAGGCGCACGGCGCCGCGGCCTCGGCAGGCCAGGCGGCATCCCCGGGCGGCCCGATCTCGATCACGGTGGGCTCGGGCCTCGCCACGATCGACGACATCGCCGCACTTCCGGTCCCGGTACGCGACGGCGTCGTGCGCATGGCGGACTTCGCGGATGTGCATGCCGACGTGGTGCCGGCGCAGAGTCTGTCTCGCGTGAACGGCAAGCCCTCGCTGACTCTCCAGGTCATCCCGGCGCTCGGCGCGAACGTGATCGACATCTCCCACGCCGCGAACGCCGAGCTCGACCGCCTCGCGCCCACGCTCGACGCGGACTTCGCCGTCATCTTCGACCAGGCCCCGTTCATCGAGCAGTCGATCCACGACCTGTCGATCGAGGGCGGGCTCGGCCTGCTGTTCGCGGTCCTGGTGATTCTCGCTTTCCTGTGGTCGTGGCGTTCCACCGCGATCGCCGCCGTGTCGATCCCGCTGTCCCTGCTGATCACCCTCATCGGGCTCTCCTGGAGCGGCAACACCCTGAACATCCTGACGCTCGCCGCTCTCACCATCGCCGTCGGCCGCGTGGTCGACGACTCGATCGTGGTGATCGAGAACATCACCCGTCGTCGAGGTGACGGACCCATCACGGTCGACGGCGTCGTCGCGTCGGTGCGGCAGGTCGCCGGTGCGATCACCGCATCGACCATCACCACCGTTGCCGTCTTCGTTCCGATCGCCTTCGTGTCGGGCTCGACCGGGCAGCTGTTCCGTCCGTTCGCGATCACGATGGGCATCGCGCTGCTGGCGTCGCTGGTGGTGGCACTCTCGATCGTGCCGGTGCTCGCCTTCTGGTTCCTAAAGCGCGGTTCGTCATCGTCCGAGGCATCCGCACCGATGCTCCGAAGCGACGTCGCTCGCGCCGCCGACCCGCACTCGGATCTCGATGAGATCCACACGGCACCCGACCGGCTGCAGCGGACATTCATGCCCGCGCTGAACACCACCCGTCGGCATCCGATCATCACGCTCGTCGCCGCGGGCCTGCTGCTGGTCATGACCGTGGTGCTGGCGGGAGTGCTCAAGACCGACTTCCTCGGATCCACGGGCAAGCCGACGCTCTCCGTCACGCAGGGCACCGACGCGGCGACGGCCGACGATCTCATCGCCGCCGCCGAGCCGGTCGAGAAAGCGCTCAGCACGGTCGACGGTGTGGCCGACGTGACCACCTCGATCACGATGCCGGTGGCGGGCTCGCCCACGACCATCAGCTACAGCGTGCAACTCGACGACGGCGCCACCCTCGAGACCGTCGAGCCCGCGGTGCAGCGCGCAGTGGACAAGACCGATGCCGGTGACATCACCGTCGCCTCGAAGGACCCGCAGGCGGGCGGTGCCGGAGACGGCATCGCGCTCAACATCCGCGGCAAGGACGTCGCCGCGCTGCGCACCGCCAACGACCTGCTCGAGAAGGAACTGGCCGACGCTGACGGTGTGAAGTCGGTCAAGAGCGCGCTCGCCGGAGATCAGCCCGTGCTGCGGGTGAAGGTCGACGAGGTGATGGCCGCGCAGCTCGGCTTCGATCGCACGATGATCGCGACCGCCGTGTCGGAGGCGCTGGCGGGTTCCCCGGTCGGAACGCTCACGCTCGAGGGCCAGGAGCGCGATATCGTCGTGCGCACTCCCGGCGCGGAGCGCACCGCCGACAAGCTCGGCGAGATCCTGCTCCCGATCACCTCGCAGCAGACTGCCGCAGCGCAGAAGGCGGCGAGTGAGGCGCTCGAGGCCAAGGCGAAGGCCAAGGCCGAGGAGGAGCGCAGGAAGTCCGAGGATCAGATCGGCAAGCAGCTGTCCGAGGCATCGAAGCAGCGTTCCACACTGGTACCGCAGCTCGGCGACCTGAGCAGGCAGTTGGCGGCGCTGCAGTCAGCCCCGGTCGTGCCGGAAGACCCGCGCTCGCCGCAGGACGAGGCGGCCGAGCGGGCCGAACAGGAACGCGCCGAGCAGATCGCCGAGCTCGAGAGCGCGATCGACGGTGCCCGATCGGGGATCGCCGGTGCCGACGAGCAGATCACCGAGCTGCGCAAGTCGCGAGACGAGGCCGCCGTCCAGTATGCGGCTGCAGAAGCCAGTGCGGCGGAGCAGAAGGCGGCCACCGAAGTGGTGGGAACGCCGATCCCGCTGTCTGCGATCGCCACGATCGACGAAGAGGGCACGGCGCCGACCATCACCCGGGCCGAGGGCCAGTACCAGGTGACGCTGACTGTGACGCCGAACAAGGGCGACCTCGCTGTCGCCAGTGCCACGGTCGACAAGACCATCGCCGAGACGGATCTGCCTGCCGGCGTCGCTTTCGAGCAGGGCGGTACCGCGGCAGAGCAGGGTGACGCGTTCGGGCAGCTCGGAATCGCGCTGCTGGCGGCGGTCATGCTGGTGCTGCTGATCATGATCGCGACGTTCCGCAACTTCCGCGGCCCGCTCGTGCTGCTGATCTCGGTTCCGTTCGCGGCGACCGGCGCGATCCTCAGCCTCGTGGTGACCGGCACTCCGCTGGGTGTTCCGGCGTTGATCGGACTCCTGATGCTCATCGGCATCGTGGTCACGAACGCGATCGTGCTGATGGACCTGGTCAGCCGCCTGCGTGAGGCCGGAGCGAGCCTGGAAGAAGCCGTCGAGAACGGTACTCGCCTGCGCCTGCGTCCGATCCTGATGACGGCATCGGCGACCGTGTTCGCACTCGTCCCGATGGCGCTGGGTCTCACCGGAGGCGGGATCTTCATCTCGAAGCCGCTCGCCATCGTCGTGATCGGCGGACTCGTCTCCTCGACCGTCCTCACTCTGGTGCTCGTGCCGGTTCTCTATACGCTCGTCGAGGGCGGGCGCGAGCGTCGCATCGCTCGACGTGAGGACAAGCGTGCGCGCCGGGCCGAGGAGAAGCTGGTCGATGCGGAGGGCATCGAGAGCCTGCTGTGATCGAGGGGCGTCTCGTCGTCGCAGCGGATGACGACGAGATGCCGCTCGTGCAACATTTGGATTACCTTCTCGAAGTGACTGTTCCGCTCGGGGGCTCCTCCACTAGCGTTAGCGGTGTCGGGGCATACCCGCGTCGGCTTCTTCACCAGCAGAACAGGCAGTACATGAGCACCCAGGGCACGGTCAAGTGGTTCAACTCGGAGAAGGGCTTCGGCTTCATCTCCCCCGACGACGGCGGCGCTGACGTTTTCGCGCACTACTCCGCCATCGAGTCATCCGGCTACCGGTCTCTCGAAGAGAACCAGCGAGTCGAGTTCGACGTGGCGCAGGGCCCCAAGGGCCTGCAGGCTGAGAACATCCGCCCCCTCTGAGGCGGAGATTTCACCGAACTCCCCGACCGGAATTCGCGCATGCGCGTGTTCCGGCGGGGAGTTCTGTGCTTGCGGGGGTGTGCGAGCCCGTTCGTTCGGGAGGAGATCCGCGCAGCGGAGGAGCGGATGCCGCAGCAGCACCTCCCTTGCGCGGATCCCCTCCGAAACGAGGGTGCGCGCGATCAGGGGAGCAGCAGCGCCCGCAGTTCCTCGACCGAGCCGGCACGGAAGGCCGCCTCGTCGCCCTCGCTCGACTCGCTGAAACCCCACTCGACGAAGATCACCGGCACGCCGTTCGCGTTGCCGCCCTCGACGTCGTGGTGGCGGTCGCCGATCAGCACGGGCCGCGACACGTCAGCACCGAGTGCGGTCAGCCGGCGCAGCGCCTCGGCGACGATGTCGGTCTTCGACGCGAGGGTCGACTCATCCGGCGTCGCTCCCACGGTGGTGAGGAAGGCCGGACGCAGCTCGAAGTGATCGATCAGGGCGTCGACCTGGTTCTCGGGCTTCGAACTCGCCGTCGCCTGGGGTACGCCCGCCGCGTGCAGGTCGTGGATGAGCGCGGTCACGCCGGGGTACGTCGTGACGTCGGTCGTGTACCCGTCGGCCTTGCCGAGCGTGCGGTAGAAGGAGACGGCCTCGGCGGACTGCTCCGGCGTCATTCCGGCCTGATCCTGGAAGGACTGGAACATGGGCGGACCGATCCAGTGCACGAGCTGTTCGCGCGTGGGTGCCGGGTGGCCGAAGTGCGTGAGCGCGACGTTCAGACGACGGAGGATGCCGATCGAGGCGTCGACGATGGTGCCGTCGACGTCCCACAGCACGCAGGAGTAGGGGGAAGAGGCCATGCGTTCCAGCCTAGGGCCGCCGACGCCCGCGCCGACCTGCTCTGCACAGTCGTGCATCTCGCCAGCCTCTCCACGGGTTGTGTTCACGCTGGGGGATGTGGTCTGAGAGCCGTGACACGCTCGAGATCCCGGGACAGGATGGAGGGATGTTCGTGTCGATCGAAGTCATCACGATGATCGGGAGCGCCGTGAGCGTCATCATTGCGCTGGTCAGTATGTGCGGTTGGCTGATCAGTCGGATGGACGCGCGGTTCGCGCAGGCCGACGCGAAGATGGATGCGCGGTTCGAGGCGCAGGACGCGAAGATGGATGCTCGGTTCGAGGCGCAGGACGCGAAGATCGACCGACGGTTCTCTGCTCAGGACACACGCTTCGACCGCATCGAGGACAGATTGGACGGCGTCGAGCGGGAGCTGGCTGAGGTGAAGATCTCGATCGCGCGGCTCGAAGGACCCCACCCGCGCCTGATCAGCAGCCGGTGAGCGTGGCGGACGCGGGGTTCAGAACAGGCGGGGGATGCCCGACTCGATGCCCTTCATGTCGTCGTAGTCGAGCACCAGGCAGCGGATGCCGCGGTCCTCGGCCAGCACGCGGGCCTGCGGCTTGATCTCCTGCGCCGCGAACACGCCCTGCACGGGCGACAGGTGCGGGTCGCGACCGAGCAGCTCGAGGTAGCGCGTGAGCTGCTCGACGCCGTCGATGTCGCCGCGGCGCTTGATCTCGACCGCGATCGCGGCGCCGTCGGCATCACGCACGAGCAGATCGACCGGCCCGATCGCCGTCGGGTACTCGCGGCGCACCAGCGTCGCCCCGTCGGAGATGCGCTCCACCTGCTCGGCGAGGAGTCGCTGCAGGTCGGCCTCCACGCCGTCCTTCTGCAGACCGGGGTCCACACCGAGTTCATGCGAGGTGTCGTGGATGATCTCGTAGATCTGCACGCGCAGCGCGTCGCCGGTCTTCTTGTGCGTGACGCGCCAGACCTCGACCACGCCGGCGCCGGCCTCTTCGTCGCCGGGCTCCTCGGTCGACAGCGTGCACGGCGGGCTCATCCAGTTCAGCGGCTTGTAGCTGCCACCGTCGGAGTGCACGAGCAGACTCCCGTCCCCCTTGTGCACGAGAAGACGTGTGGCAAGGGGCAGATGGGCATTGAGCCGGCCGGTGTAATCCACGGAGCAGCGGGCGATGACGAGACGCACTCGTCGAGCCTAACGGCATCCGACCCGCCCACCGTCGCGGTCCCGAATCAGTCGACGGTCGCCGCGACGGGCGTCTTCTCGTCTTCGCGCAGCGGACGCGCAGCGCCCGAGAACAGCCCGGACGCCACGACCAGTGCGACCAGGATGAACAGCGTGTTCAGCAGGCCGATGTGCTCGCTGATGAAGCCGAGGACGGGAGGGCCGCCGAGGAAGGCGACGTAGCCGATCGTCGCGGCGGCACTCACCCTGGCGGCGGCCTTGGCGGGGTCGTCGGCCGCGGCCGACATGCCCAGCGGGAAGCCCAGCGAGGCGCCGATCCCCCAGAGTGCTGCACCGACGAGCACGAGCGGCAGGGTGGGGCCGAGGATGAACAGCAGGATGCCGGATGCCGCCGCCACCGCGAGGATGCGCAGCACCACGACGCGCCCGAAGCGATCGACCAGCGGACCGCCGAAGAGGCGCACCACGGTCATCCCGACGGAGAACACTGCCAGGGCGATCGCGCCGGAACCGGGAGTGAAGCCGTGGCCCTGCTCGGTGCCCAGCGCGATCCAGTCGTTGGCGCCGCCCTCGGCGAACGACATGCCGAGCATGACGACGCCGATCAGGTAGGTGCGGGGCTCACGCCACGCTTCGAGGGCGACATGCATGCGGGCGCGCCAGGGCTGCTTCTCGGTGGATCCGGGATCGAGCGCGGCCTCGCGGTTCGGCACCTGGAACACGCACACGACCGCGACGATCGCGATCAGCACACCCATGATCGAGGCGTGCACCGCGACGGTGAGCGACAGAAGCGCGGCGAGAGCGCCGACGCCCGCGCCGATGACCGTGCCGAAGCTGAAGAAGGCATGGAACACGGGCAGAACCGTCTTGCCCATCTGCTGCTCGATGGCCGTCGCCTCGACGTTCATCATCACGTCAAGGCTGCCGTTTCCGAACCCGACGAGCACCATGCCGATCAGCACCACGGGCACGGAGGCGAAGACCGTGGAGCCGAAGCCGACGAGCGTGATGCCGACCGCGAAGAGCAGCATCGTGACGAACATTCCCGCACGGGCTCCGGTGCGTGCCATCACCGCCGGGCTCGTGGAGATTCCGATGATCGACGCGATACCCATGCCGAGCAGGATGAGCCCGACCTGCGCGTTGTTCAGGTCAAGATCAGCCTTGATGCTCGGCACTCGGGAGGCCCAGGTGGCGATCGAGAGACCACTGGCGAAGAAGATCGCGAAGATCGCGGCACGCCAGCGGACGAACTGGGAGCGGGAGAGGACGGATTCCATGCCGCACAGCCTATCGAATCGATTCGATCTACGGGAACGGAACCGGGCTATTCTCGGAGTATGAGCAGTCATGAGACGCCGCGTCGGGCGACCATCGCCGATGTCGCGCGCCAGGCGGGGGTGGCCACGTCGACCGCGTCGGTCGTGTTCAGCGGCAAGGCGAACGTGGCCGAGGCGACCCGCGAGCGTGTTCTCGCGGCGGCCGCCGATCTCGGGTACACCGGTCCCGACCCTCGGGCGGCATCGCTGCGGCGTGGGCGCAGCGGGATCGTCGCCGTCGTGCTCGAAGGGCACCTGCGCGCAGCGTTCCTCGACCCGGTCACGACCGCGATGATGGACGGCCTCACCGACGGGCTGGCCGACCTCAGCGCCGGCATCCTGCTCCTGCGCGACGAACCCGGCGAAGACGGATCCGCGCTGGCCAGCGCCCCGGTCGACGCCTTCGTGCTGATCGGATGCTCCGGCCGGACCCGCGCCTCGCTCGAGGTCGTACGGGGCCGGGGACTCCCGGTGGTCGTGATCGAGGGTGATGCAGGCGAGGGGATCCCGCGGATCACGCTCGACAACACGGCCGCGTCCGCCGCAGTCGCCCAGCACGTGCAGGATCTCGGCCACACAGAGGTGGCGTTCGTGACGCTTTCACTCGACAGCGAACGTGAGCGGGGCGTGGTGACCGAGGAGCGCCTGGCCACCGCGACCGTCGACGTGACGATCGACCGCCTGGCGGGCCTGCGATCGGTCTTCCCCGATGCGATCGCGATCTCGGCAGCCGGCAGCCTGATCGACGAGGGCATCATCGTCGGACGCACCCTGCTCGGTGCCCCGAATCGTCCCACCGCCGTGATCGCGCAGAGCGATCTGCTCGCGGTCGGCGTGATCCGTGCGGCGGAGGAACTGGGACTGCGCGTGCCCGAAGACGTCTCGGTCGCGGGCTTCGACGGCATCGCGGTCGACGGTCTGGGCGGACAGGTGCTGACGACCAGCGTGCAGCCGGCCGTCGAGAAGGGGCGCGCGGCGGGCGAGCAGGTGGCCCATATGCTCAACGGCCAGCCGGCACAGTCGCAGCACTTCACCTGCGAGTTCCGCGCGGGCACCACGACGGGACCGCCGCCGACCGAGCTCGTCGCCGCGCGCTCAGCCGTGTGACGCGCCGAGGGGCAGCAGCGCGTCACCGAAGTCGAGGATGCGGTAGCGCCCGCAGTCGATGACGTCAGCCGGGATCGCCGAGACCGGCATCTGCCACGGCACGGTCTGAGCGTCTTCGATCAGGAACGACACGGCGCCGACGCCGAAGTCGGCGCGATCGACCAGCCAGGCGTAGCCGTTCAGCTGATGGTCGACCTGCACCAGCTGCGCGGGGTCGTCGAGATGCAGCTTCGGCAGCCGAACGGTCCAGAACTGACCGGCGCCGGTGCGGCCGGACTCGTCGACCCAGTCGGTCACGCAGGTGAGGTCGGGATCGGGTGACCCGGCTGCCGCCGCCAGCCGGGGAACGCTGAGACCGGCGCCCACGGCGAGCAGCACGGCGATCGCTGCGGTGAGCTGCCGGACGATCCGCCGCGGGAGGCTCCACGCGCGGGGCACGGCGACCAGCGCGAGGATCGGGGCGAATGCGAGGGGCTGCAGGTAGCGCGCCGCGTGCGTGCCGAGAGCGATGGCGCCGATCACGACGAGAGCCGGAAGCACCCACGCCGCCAATGCGACCAGACGCGCCGCGGCGTCGGTCAGCCGCGCCGATCGAACCACGGCGAACGTCAGGAGTGCAATGGCGAGCAGGGTGCCGAGGACGCCGAGCGGGGTCGACAGACGGTCGGCGACGAGCTCGCCGTAGTAGCCGAGCGACTGCATCCATTGGTCGGGCCGGACGTAGCCCGCGCCGGTGTTGGCGATCCATGCCGACAACGGAATGCGGGCGAGGAATCCCAGCGCGGACGCTCCGATGAGCACGGCCAGAGGCGTCAGCATCCGTCGCTTCACGGGTGCGCGGACGGCGAGGAGCGCCAGGATGAGGGAGAGCGGGACCGTCGCCCACACCGCGAACAGCGGGTTCGAGAGCGTCGATACCAGCGCCAGCACCGCCAGAGCGATGAGCGGAATGACGCCTCGGCCGGCAGCGTCGACGTGTCGCCGGATCAGCCCGACGGCGAGCACGACGGCGACCACGGTCGCGGAATAGTACGTGGTGGTGAGCGACAGCGACGCGAGCTCGAGGGCGTCGCGCGACGCCGAGGTCTCGGAGACGGCCAGGAGACCGAACGCCGCGAGAGCCACGACCGACCAGGCCACCGGCGCGGCACCGGTGCGGCGACGCCCGGCGACCAGTCGCACCGCCCCGTAGAGCGCGAGCAGGGTGGCGACCGCGCTCACGGCGAAGAGCCCGTCGACACCGAGGGGCAGGAGAACGTCGAGGATCGTGAATGCCGCGGACTCGGGGATGAAGAGCACGCTCGACATCGCCCAGTCCGAGGCGGATCCGTCGAGCAGCGATCGCGAGAACAGCGCCACGATCAGGGAGTCCGCATCGCGGAACAGCAGTTCCGCCCGCGCCGACGACGCCACTTGGCCGCTGACGATCAGCGAGATCGCGAGGGCGGCGAGCCATCCCGCCGTCTCCCGGATCCCCGTGCGCTGCATGCCGCTACTCTGCCACGCGAGTGCCGAGACGGGCCGCCACAGGAGCTGGGGGACCCGGGGACCCCGGGACCCGGTAAACTGGACACACATCCGCCCGCCTGAGCCCCACCGGCCGACGAGCTTCGAGGAGCCGCGTATATGCTGACGCTCCTCGCCGTCTTCCTTCTCGGGTCGCTGCTTATGCCCGCGCTGGTGAGATGGCTCGGAGCGCAGGCGTTCGCGATCGCCGCCCTGGTGCCCGCCGCCGCCTTCGTGCACGCGCTGGTCCTCACCCCACAGGTGCTCGAGAACGGATCGTCTCCGTTCGTCTCGGTCGCGTGGATTCCGCAACTCGGCCTGAACCTGTCGATGCACATGGACGTGCTCGGCTGGATCATGACGCTGATCGTCACCGGCGTGGGCGCGCTCGTGCTCCTCTACTGCCGCTGGTACTTCCACGACGACTCGGCCGGCATCGGCCAGTTCGCCGGTGTCCTGCTCGGATTCGCCGGCGCCATGTACGGCCTCGTGCTCACCGACGACCTGGTGATGCTCGTGATGTTCTGGGAGGTCACGAGCATCCTCTCGTACCTCCTGATCGGTCACTACCGTCGTCGCGCCGCCAGCCGACGTGCCGCGCTGCAGGCGCTGCTGGTGACCACGCTCGGCGGTCTCGTGATGTTCGTCGGCGTGGTGCTGCTGGTGGTGGATGCCGGCACCTCGAGCATCCGCGAGATCCTCGAGGTCGTGCCGACCGGTCCGATCGTCGACGCGGCGATCGTGATGCTGCTCGTCGGCGCCATCAGCAAGTCAGCGCTCTTCCCCTTCCACTTCTGGCTGCCCGGAGCCATGGCGGCGCCTACGCCGGTGAGCGCCTACCTGCACGCGGCGGCGATGGTGAAGGCCGGTATCTACCTGATCGCGCGCTTCGCTCCCGTCTTCGCGTTCAGCGCCCCGTGGCGACCGATCATCATCAGCGTCGGCATCCTGACCATGATCCTCGGCGGCATCCAGGCCCTCCGCGAGACCGACCTCAAGCGCGTGCTGGCCTTCGGCACGGTGAGCCAGCTCGGCTTCTTCGCGACCGTGGTCGGATACGGCACGCAGGCGTCGGCACTCGCGGGGCTGGCGCTCGTGATCGGTCACGCGCTCTTCAAATCAGCGCTCTTCCTCATCGTGGGTGTGATCGACCGTCAGCTGTCGACGCGTGACATCGACGAGCTCTCCGGCGTCGGCAGACAAGCGCCGGTGATGGCCACCGCCGCCTTCATCTCCGTCGCGTCGATGGCCGGCATCGCGCCGACGCTCGGCTTCGTCGCCAAGGAGTCCACGCTCACGGCCCTGCTCGACGACGCGCTCGCGGGCTCGGTGTGGGGACTCGTCGCGATCATCGGCGTCTCGCTCGGATCCATGCTCACCGCGGCATATGGCGCGCGCTTCCTCTGGGGAGCGTTCTGGACCAAGCGCGACGCGCAGGGAGAGAAGCTGCCGACGACCGCATGGCCCGATCCGCCGGTCGGCTTCCTCTCGGCGCCGATCGTGCTCGCGGGCGTGACACTCGCCGCCGGGATCGGCGCCCCGGCGCTCGACATCGCGCTGCAGGGCTACGCCGTCACCGCGACCCCCGGGCTCGACGATGCCGGCGAAGCCACCGAGGGCCCCGGCCACCTGGCGCTCTGGCACGGACTCGAGCCGGCGCTCGGCATCTCGATCCTGACGATCCTGCTCGGCATCGGTCTGTTCCTGCTCACTCGGCGCACGGGCTGGGACCGCAAGGCGCGGATGATCCCCTTCACCGCGGCCGACGTGTACTACCTGGTCATGCGCTCGATCGACCGCGTCTCGGTGTTCAGCACCACGCTCACGCAGCGCGGATCGCTGCCCGTCTACGTCGGAACGATCTTCGTGGTGTTCGTCGCCGCCGAGATCACCGCTCTCGTGGCGACCGACATCGACCGGTTCTCGCTCTCGGCCTGGCACACGCCCGCTCAGATCGTCGTTGCGCCGATCATGGCCGCGGCCGGTGTCTTCGCGGTGCGGGCGCGGAAGCGATATACCGGGGTCGTGCTCGTGTCGGTCACGGGCCTCGGCATGGTCGCGCTCTTCGCCACGAGCGGCGCCCCGGACCTCGCGCTCACGCAGATCCTCGTCGAGACCGTCACGATGGTCGCCTTCGCCCTGGTGCTGCGCCGCCTGCCCGCACGTATGGGCGAGCACAACGCCTCGGTCGGCCGCATCCCGCGCGCACTGCTGGGCATCGGGGTCGGACTCACGATGGCGCTCGTGGCCGTCGTCGCCACCCAGTCGCGCGTGTCTGATCCCATCTCGGCCATGTTCCCGAAGCTCGCCTACGAGATCGGGCACGGCAAGAACGTCGTGAACGTCGCGCTCGTCGATCTTCGCGGCTGGGACACGATGGGCGAGCTCTCGGTGCTCGTGCTCGCGGCGACCGGTGTGGCATCCCTCGTCTTCGTCACCCACCGCGCCGATCTGCTGTCGGCCACCAAGGTGCTCCCGCGCGCCACCCGAAAGGCGGCGCGCAGCCGGCCGCTGGTGGAGACCACCGACGGCATCCGCTTCCAGACCGCCGAGAACCAGAGCAGTCCGCGGGCCTGGCTCGTCGGCGGGCAGAAGATGAAGCCCGAGAACAGGTCGATCCTGCTCGAGGTGATCGTCCGCATCCTCTTCCACACCATCATCGTGGTGTCGATCTTCCTGCTGTTCGCCGGCCACAACCTGCCCGGCGGCGGCTTCGCCGGCGGCCTGGTCGGCGGCATGGCCCTGGTCATGCGCTACATCGCGGGCGGACGCTGGGAGCTGGGCGCCGCCGCCCCGACCGATGCCGGGCGACTGCTTGGCTCGGGCCTCATCCTCGCGGTCGGCACAGCCGTGATCCCGCTGTTCTTCGGTCTCGCCCCGCTGACCAGTTCGTTCTGGGAGTGGGAGATCCCCGGCATCGGGCACATGGAGTTCGTCACCTCGACGATCTTCGACGTGGGCGTCTATCTCGTCGTGATCGGGCTCGTGCTCGATGTGCTGCGCAGCCTCGGCGCCGAGGTCGACCGGCAGTCGGCCGTGCGCCAGACGTCCGGTCCGTCCGCCGCCGCCCACGGACCCGCCTCGGCCACCGCCCAGGGCTCCGCCACCGGGGGAGGGGTGATCCGCTGATGGACGTCTCTCTCACCCTGATCGTGATCATGGCCGTGCTCTTCGCGTGCGGCGTGTACGCCATGCTCGAGCGCAGCCTCACCCGTGTGCTGATCGGCTTCCTGCTGCTGGGGAACGCCACCAACCTGCTGCTCCTGATCGTCATGGGCGTGCCCGGCGCCGCGCCCTTCTACGGCGAGGAAGGACGGGTGAGCGACCCCCTGCCTCAGGCGCTCACCCTCACCGCGATCGTGATCACCTTCGCGATCTCGGCGTTCCTGCTCGCGCTGATCTACCGCTCGTGGCAGCTGGGTCAGGCCGACACGGTCGAGGACGACGAAGCCGACATCGCGCTGCGCGTGCGCACCGACGCCGACGAAGATCTCATGGACGACGAGTCCGACACGGAAGACGAGGCCACCACCGACTTCGTGGGCGTGCAGACCGCCCCGATCACGGTGCTTCACATGCGAGACCATTCCTCCATTCAGGACGACGCCCCGACCGACCTGCCCTCGCGCCCGTACACGGGGCCTGATTCGGCGGGACCCGGCGACGGTCCGAGTGCGTCGGATGAGGAGGACCGCTCATGAGCGTGCTCGTCCCCCTCCTCGTCGGACTCCCGCTCCTGGGCGCCGCGATCACCCTGATCTTCGGGCGCAACGCCCGCCTGCAGGTGGCCGTGACGGTGATG
The DNA here is from genome assembly GCF_057215335.1 of Microbacterium sp. PI-SA-G. Taxonomy (NCBI): domain Bacteria; kingdom Bacillati; phylum Actinomycetota; class Actinomycetes; order Micrococcales; family Microbacteriaceae; genus Microbacterium; species Microbacterium sp. PI-SA-G. The sequence continues at coordinate 2,280,342 of NZ_CM170103.1, read as the reverse complement.
ACGCTGGCCGCGGTGTCGGTGATCGCCGCCGTGCTGCTGGTCGTCGTCGACGGCGGTCAGCCCCTCGCGGTCTCGGTCGGCGGCTGGCCGGTGCCGTTCGGCATCGTGCTGTACGTCGACCGGCTCGCGGCGCTGCTGGTGCTGATCTCGAGCATCGTGCTGCTCGCCGTGCTCCTCTTCTCCATCGGTCAGGGCGCCGCGGACGGCACCGACGAGACCCCGATCTCGATCTTCAACCCCTCGTACCTGATCCTCGCCGCGGGCATCTTCAACGCGTTCATCGCGGGCGACCTGTTCAACCTGTACGTCGGGTTCGAGATCCTGCTCGTCGCCTCGTACGTGCTGATCACCCTCGGCAGCACCGAGTCGCGCATCCGCACCGGTGCCGTCTACATCGTCGTCTCGCTCGTGTCGTCGATCCTGTTCCTCGCGTCGATCGCGATGATCTACGGCGCGCTCGGCACCGTGAACATGGCGCAGATCGCCGAGCGCATGACCGAGCTCCCGCAGGAGACGCAGCTGGTGCTGCACCTGATGCTCGTGGTCGCATTCGGCATCAAGGCCGCGATCTTCCCCGTGTCGTTCTGGCTGCCCGACTCGTACCCCACGGCGCCCGCGCCGGTCACGGCGGTGTTCGCTGGCCTGCTGACGAAGGTCGGCGTGTACGCGCTGATCCGCACCGAGACGCAGCTCTTCGCCGAGAACAGCATCGACACGGTGCTGCTGATCGTCGCGCTCGCGACCATGGTGGTGGGAGTGCTGGGTGCGGTCGCGCAGGCCGAGCTCAAACGGATCCTGTCGTTCACCCTCGTCAGCCACGTCGGATACATGATCTTCGGTCTGGCGATCGCCACGCCAGCCGCCATCGGCGCGACGGTGTACTACATCGTGCACCACATCGTCGTGCAGACGACCCTGTTCCTCGCCGTGGGGTTGATCGAGCGTCGGGCGGGCAGCACGTCGATCCTGCGGGTGAAGGGACTGCTGAAGATCGCGCCGGTCATCGCCGTGCTCTACTTCGTACCCGCCATCAACCTCGGCGGCCTGCCCCCGTTCTCGGGCTTCATCGGCAAGTTCGCGCTCTTCGAAGCTGCGGCATCCGTCGGCACCCCGCTCATGATCGTGCTGATCTTCGGCGGCATCCTGACCTCGCTCCTCACGCTCTACGCCCTGATGCGCGCCTGGAACCTCGCGTTCTGGCGCGAAGAGGAGGACTCGAGCGAGACCGAGGGGCGGATCGCCCACCTCGGCAACGCACCCGCCGCCGACGAGCAGCAGGAGCGCCGCCGCATCCCGCGGATCATGACGATCTCGACCGCGGGTATGGTCGGCGTCACGCTGGCGCTCACCATCTTCGCCGGACCCCTCTACGCGCTCTGCGACCGCATCGGCGCCGGGCTGCTCCAGCCGGTCAACCTCACACAGCTGCAGGATGAGGTGGACGGATGAGCGCACGCACCACCCGTCGCCATCTCTGGCGCGACATCGGCTCGCAGGTACCTTTCCTGCTGTGGCTCGTCGTGCTGTGGATGCTGCTATGGGGCCAGTTCACGGTGCTGGCACTGGTGACCGGTCTGGTCGTGGCGATCTTCGTGACCCGCGTGTTCCGGCTGCCCACCATCGCGCTCTCGGGTCGGATCAACGTCTGGTACGCCGCGCTCTTCGTCGTGCAGTTCCTGTTCGCCGTGCTGCGGGGCGCTCTCGCGGTCACCGTGCAGGTGTTCGACTTCCGCCGTCAGCCGGGTGCGGCGATCATCGGCGTGCCGCTGCGATACGCCGACGACCTGGTGATGACGCACGTCGCCGTGACCTCGTCGCTGGTGCCCGGCTCGCTCATCGTCGAAGCCGATCGCGACCGCGGCATCCTCTACCTCCACGTGATCGGCGTGCGCAACAAGGCCGACGTCGAGAAGCAGCGCCAGGGCGTGCTGCTCTGGGAGCGACGGATCGTGCGCGCTCTAGGCAGCCCCGCGCAGTACCGCGCGCTGCGCGACGACGATCGCGCGGCGCAGAAGAAGGGCGGTGTGCGATGAACACCCTGCTGCTGGTGATCATGATCGTGTTCGGCCTCGCCGCGATCCTCACCCTCGTGCGGATCGTTCGCGGACCGTCGATCCTCGACCGCGCCGTCGCCTCCGACGTGCTGCTCACCGAGGTGATGTGCGTGCTCGGCGCCGAGATGGCGATCAACGGGCACACCCGCAGCATTCCGGTGATGCTGATCATCGCCGCCGTCGGGGTCTTCGGTTCGATCTCCGTCGCCCGTTTCGTCGCGAGAAGGGACAACACGGCACCATGAACGTCTTCGGTCTGATGATCCCCGACGTCGTGATCGACGTGTCGGTGCTGGTGCTGATCCTGCTCGGCGCGATCCTGTGCCTTTCGGCCGCGGTCGGCCTGCTGCACTTCCACGACGTGCCCTCGCGCCTGCACGCCGCGACGAAGCCGCAGGTTCTCGGCCTCGTGTTCATCTGCCTCGCTGTCGCGCTGTCGCAGCGCAGTGTCGGCGGCATCCTGCTCGGACTGCTGCTGGTCGCCCCCGTCGTGCTGATGCAGTTCGCCACAGCCCCGCTCTCGGCGCACATGGTCGGGCGGCAGGCGTATCGCAACGGTACGACCGATCAGCACACGCTCGTGGTCGACGAACTGGCCGAATCGAAGCAGACTCCGCCCGCCGCGGGGTAGTTCGGGGCTGTTTTCGGGTTCTCTCGCGCGTTCGGTGTTCGCAACTCAGCAAGAGCTTGTGTTGTGTGGCCGTTTCGGAGCCTGGGCGGGTTCCGCGCGCGATTCTTGCTGAGTTATGAACGGCGGGCGCGCGTGCCACTGCTTCTGCACAGGTAACGGGTTCTGCGAAAGTTGACACTCTTGCCGGAGATGCCCCTCCTGACGGCGCGCAAGTCCGCACACTGCTGTGATGGATTCCGACAGGAGGAGCGTCGCGCAGCGTGCTGCCGATGCGTATGGCCGCTGCGCATTCACGCGAAGCGATCTGGTTTCGCGCGGCATGACGGCCCGCGCCATCGCCGGGGCGGTGCGCTCGGCTGCTCTCGTGCATGTGCGACGCGACCGGTACGTGTCGCCGACGGCGAGTGATGACGTCGTGGAGGCGGTCCGCATCGGCGCCCGGCTGACATGCCTCTCGCTGCTCGCCTCCTTCGGGATCTTCGTGCACCGCTGTGACGAACTCCATGTGCTGGTCACGCCGGGGTCGTCTCGGCAGAAGGTGGTGAAGGGGCGCAGGGTTGTCCGCCACTGGACGCCGTGGTCCGGCGACGACGTACCGCTCCACGCTGCTCCGCTCGTGGTCGCGGTGCTGCACGCCGTGCGCTGCCAACCGCCCCGTGCCGCGATCGCCACGCTGGACAGCCTCATGCATCACGGGCTGATGAGCATGGTCGAGCTGGACAGGGTCTTCGCCGGCCTTCCCGCGCGCCTCCGGCCGCTGCGCCCACTCGTGGATGCATCGGCAGGATCGGGCCCCGAGACGTACGTGCGGCTGCTCCTGCGTGCGATGGGAGTCTCGTATGAGACGCAGGTGTTCATCGCAGGGGTCGGTCGCGTGGACTTCGTCATCGACGGCTGGCTGATCATCGAGTGCGACAGCCGGGAGTTCCACGAGGGGTGGGCCAAGCAGAAAGAGGACCGGCGCCGAGATATCGCGGCCGCGCGTCTCGGCTATGTCACCGTGCGCCCGCTGGCGTCCGAGATACTGAACGACGCAGCGGGGGTGCAGCGGGCGCTGCGGGAGATCATCGAGGTGCGCGGGCCGCGGGCCGCGACGGGTCGCCGTTCACAACTCAGCAAGAACTCGCGCTGATCGGTCGGATCCGGGCTTCGGATACCCGAGGCGTCAGTTCTTGCTGAATTGTGAACGCGCGCCGGAGGTGAACGCGGAGCCGGACCCGTCAGAGGGCGTCGGCGAAGTTCTGGATCAGGCGGGCGGCGGGCTCGGAGTCGCTGATCAGCGTGCCGTGTCCGTGGTCGGGGATGACCTGCAGATCGGCGCCGGGGATCGCGTCGATGATCTCGCGGCACCAGCTCATCGGAGCGAGCGGATCATCCTCGCCGCGCAGCACGAGCACGGGGCAGTCGATGCGCGCGAATGCCTTCTCGGGCTCGTGCACCACCGTCGCGCGGATCTTGCGGATCAGGTGCGGACCGCCGCGCAGGTACTCGCGGGCACCGCGCCAGATCACGAGCGGACGCTCGCCGACCAGATCGCTCATCAGGTACCGGGCCTGGGCGCCGATGTTGCGGGCGGCCTTGTTGACGGTGGGGCCCGCGAGCACGACCCCGGCGACCAGAGACGGATGCCGCGCCGCGAGCTCCGCGCCGATCTGGCTGCCCATCGAGTGTCCGATGACCACGACCGGCTCGGAGCCCACGTGCCGCAGATACGCGGCGATGAGGTCGGCGTGACGCTCCATCGTGAAGGTGCGCGAGGGCTCAGGAGCTTCGCCGAAACCCGGGAGGTCGAGTGCGATCACGCGTCCGCGCAGCCGCTGGACCACATCGAGGTAGACGCTGCGGCCCATGCCGATGCCGTGCAGCAGAAGGAACGGATGCGGCCCCTCACCGAACGTCTCGGCGATCAGCGTCGCTCCGGAATGCTCGAACTCGAGCAGGGTCGCCGGGGTCCCTTTCGGGGCGAGATAACTGGAGGGCACCCGTCAACGCTAGTCGAGATGGCTGGGAGCGCTGCCTCAGCTGGCCGGGGTCAGCGTGAGGGTGTCGACAGTCGCGGCATCCACGGCCTTCCTCGAGAACGCCCAGGGCTGCTGGATGCCGTCGGCCCAGTCCTGTGTCTGATCGACGTAGTTCGCGTGGAACGCGTGCCCGGACGCGCCGGTGAGGTGGTTCCACGTCGAGGCATCGAGGTCGGCGAGGTCGACGACCATGCGCATCGAGGGGACAGTCGTGGTCGCGTATCCGTCGCCGATCTCCCAGCCGGTCGCGTTCACCACCGAGGCACCGCCGCTCACCGGGTAGGGGCCGCGGTTGAACAGCGCCTCGACGGGCGCGATGCCCGAGGAGCCGAGCGTGGAACTCGTCAGCGTGATCGCGTGCAGCTCGCCCCAGTTCCAGTACGTGGGGTCGGTCCCCTGCAGGGCCGACAGCTCGTCGTACGCCTCTTCGGCCGACAGCGCCAGCATCTCGTCGCGGTCTGCGACGTCGATCTGCTCGTTCGTCCACAGCGGGTCGGCGGGGTCGTCGAGCATCGCGGTGACCACGGCGAACAGTCGGCCGTGGCCGTCGACCGGCAGCGGCTGCGCGCGTTCGACGAAGATGTTCTGCACCAGGTTCGACCACAGCACGTTCGCGTAGGCCGCGGGGCCGGAGGCTGCGGTGTTCTGCGCATCCCAGGAACGCAGCAGCTCGACCGCCGCTTTCGGGCCGGCGCCCGCCACGTCGACGTCATCGAGCGCGGTGGCGAGCCGTGTGCCGATCCACATCTCGCTGTCCATCTGGATGTCGCGCATGTCCTGCGCCGTGAGCGGTGCGACCGCCGCACGCCGTTCGATGAGGTGCACGATGCGCGCGGCGCGGTAGCCGTAGTCCCAGTCGCGGGAGAGGAAGTAGCCGTAGTCGTCGGTGACGATCGCGTTGTTCGCCGTGACGATGTAGCCCGAGCTCGGGTTGTACGACGTCGGCAGCTCCTCGAACGGGATGAAGCCGGTCCAGTCGTAGCGGCTGTCCCATCCGGGCTGCGGCATCCAGCCATCCCCGGCGCCGCGGATCGGGAGGCGTCCGGGCGCCTGGTAGCCGATGTTGCCCGCGGTGTCCGCGTAGACCAGGTTCTGCGCCGGCACGTCGAACTGAGCGGCGGCGGCGCGGAACTCGTCGAAGTCCTGCGCGGTCGACAGGGCGAACACGGCCGTGGCCGCGGTGCCCGGATCGAGCGCGGTCCAGCGCAGGCTGACCGCGTACTCTGGGTCTGCTTCGGTGCCGGGCGTCGCGGGTCCGGGGTCCTGGTCGCCCGTGGGACCCGAGTTGCCGACCGCCAGACCCGGCAACGGGTCGTCGGCGATGCCGGTGAAGTCAGAAGTCAGGCCCGAGATGATCGGCCCGTGCGCGGTGGAGCGGATGGTGAGCTCGATGTCGTCGCCACCCGCGACCTCTATCGTCTCGGTGCTCTCGGTGAGAGGCACCAGTGCGCCGTCACGCCAGTACTGGTCGCCCTCGATCTTCTCGATGTAGAGGTCGGTGACATCGGTCGTCAGATTCGTGAAGCCCCACGCCACGGTCTGGTTGTGGCCGATCACGACGCCGGGGAGACCCGAGAACGAGAATCCGCTGACGTCGAACGGGCACGACTCGTCGACCGTCGAGCACTTCAGCTGCACCTGGTACCAGACCGAGGGGAGCGAAGAGCCGAGGTGCGGGTCGTTGGCGAGCAGCGGCATGCCGCTCTCGGTGAGGGATCCGGAGACGACCCACGAGTTCGAGCCGATGCCCTCGCCCATGTCGCCGATCATCAGGCTCGCGGCCTCGACCACGCTCGCGGTCTGCTGCCAGTCGACGGTCGTGCGCGCCTGCTGCACCTCGGCGTCGGGTGTGCCGGGATCGTTCGTGCCGGGGGCGAAGGCCGCGTCGGCGTCGGTGCCGGTGTCAGTGCCGGTGTCGGTGCCGGTGTCGGTGCCGGCCGGGGGTGCGGTCGAGACCTTCGGCACGATCACCGGGTTCTCCGCGAAGGGATAGGCGGGGTACAGCTTCTCGAGCATCTGCTGGGTCGGCACGGCGGTGGGGTCGGCCCCGGCATCCGCTCCTGCGTCGAGCTCGGCGGCGAGCAGCGCGCGCTCGGTCTCGTCGACGACGTTGCCGCGCAGATCCCAGGCCATCGCCTTCAGCCACGCGACCGAATCGGCGGGCTCCCACGGCTCCGGGGAGTAGTCGGGATTCTGCATGCCGATCACGGCATACTCGAGCGAGAGCTCCGCGCCCGACCGCGAGGCGAGGTAGGCGTTCACGCCGTCGGCATACGCCTGGTAGTACCCCAGCGTCGTGTCATCCATGGCGGCGACCTCGGCTTCGGCCACCTTGCGCCAGCCGAGCGTGCGCAGGAACGCATCGGTCCCCGCCTGCGACGCGCCGAACATCTCGGCCACCCGACCCGCGGTCACATGGCGGCGGAAGTCCATCTCGAAGAACCGATCCTGCGCGTGCACGAAGCCCTCGGCGAAGAACAGGTCGTCGGTCGTGTCGGCCGTGATCGTGGGGATGCCCTGGTCATCGCGCTGCACCGTGACCTCGGCCGAGAGTCCATCGACCTCGAGAGTGCCGGACGTCTGCGGGAAGGAGCGCTGGATGGTCCAGGTCACGAAGAACGCGGCGGCGACCGCCACCACCACGATGCCGGCCACCACCAGGAATGCGATGCGACCGATCCGCACACCCAGGGGAGGGCGCGCGGGGACGGCGATCGTCTGCGAATCGGTCATCATCGTCGAGAACACCTTCGGGTAGCACGGTGAGACTCAGTCCCACCGAGTCCCGGAGCGCGTTTCGGGTACGCGCTCTCGCATCCTATACACACGAATGCGACTCGTGCGCGCGGATCAGCCGATCAGGCTCGGCTGCAGATCGCGCAACGTGCGGCGGTGCGTCATGCGCGTGACCCCGAGCATCGCGAAGAGCAGCGCCCCCACGAGCCACATGCCGAGCACCGCGAGATCCCAGGCCGCGCGCGCCGGATCGCCGCCGTACATCAGCTGACGCATGGCATCGACGACGTACCCGAGCGGCAGCACATGATGCAGAGCGGCCAGGGGCGTGGGCAGCGTCTGCCACGGGAAGGTGCCGCCCGCGGTGACGAGTTGCAGCACCATCAGCACGAGTCCGAGGAACTGCCCGACGGATCCGAGCCAGACGTTCAGCGCGAGGATGATCGCCGCGAACGTCGCCGACGCGAACACCATCACCCCGAGCGTGCCCAGCGGGTGGTTGAACGTGAACCCGAGGGTGATCGCCAGGATGCCCATCAACCCCACCATCTGCACCGCGCCGAGCATCGCCGGCGTGAACCAGCCCGCGAGCGTGATGCGCACCGGAGAATGCAGCGCGGTGATCGCCCGCCGTGAGATCGGCTTGACGATCAGGAAGAGGGCGTAGATGCCGATCCATGCCGACAGCGCCGCAAAGAACGGCGCGAGCCCGGCGCCGTAGTCCTCGGCGGACGCCACCTTGTCGCTCGACACCTTCACCGGGTCGGCGATGGTGTCGGCCTGGAGCGTGCGCAATTCGGGGGTGGATGCCGGGATCTGCTCGACCCCGGCGGCGAGCCCGTCACGCAGCTCGGCGGTGCCCGACGCCAGGGTCTGCAGGCCGTCACGCAGCTGTGCAGCGCCGTCGTTCGCGGCTGCCGCCCCGGTGGCGGCCGCGTCAGCGCCGGACGCGAGCGTGCCGGCGCCGGACGCGAGATCGGAAGCACCCGAGGCGAGGGTCGCGGCTCCGGTCGCCAGCTGATCGACCTTGCCGACCGCCGCTTGAACCCGGCTGTTGCCCTCTTCGAGTCGAGCGCCCACCGGGTCGAGGCGGGCGAGCACCTGGTCGATCTCGTCGCCGGTCAGCCCGCGGTCGGCGAGCACGTCGGCGATGTCGGTGCGCACCTGCGGCAGAACATCGGCCGCATGCTGCACGGCGGCACCGGCTCGATCGGCGGTGTCGGCGAGCTGCCGATTGCCGTCGCTCACCTGCTGCGCACCCGACGCGAGCTGCTGTGCACCGGTGGCTAGCTGCTGTGCCCCGGCTGACAGCTGGGCAGTGCCGTCGGCGAGCTCGGCCGTGCCGTCGGCGAGAGTCGTGCTGCCCGATGCCGCAGCGTCGGCGCCGTCGGTGAGCTGAGTGGCGCCGTCCGTGGCCGAGACCAGGCTGTCGCGCACATCGCTGAGTCCGGTGAGAAGTCGTTCGGCGGCCTCGCTGCCGACCATCTCGGCGACGGAGCTGCGGATCTTCTCGACCGCCTGAGTGCCCATCGACGACGCGAGGTAGTTGTTCGCGTCGTTCGTCTCGAGCTCGATGCGTGCCTGATGCGGCGCATCGCCGGCGGCAGACGTCAGCGCGGCCGAGAAGTCCGACGGGATCGTCACGGTGAAGTCGACGTCGCCGTGGCGGAGGGCCGCGGCCGCGCCCTCGGCGCTCATGCGCTGCCAGTCGAAGGCGTTGCCCTCGATCAGGTTGTCAGCGACGTCTTGGCCGTAGTTCACGGTCTCGCCCGTAGGGGCGGCGTTGCCGGTGGTCGGTGTGGGGGCGCCGTCGTCTCCGACCACGAGCGCGACCGGGACGTCGGGGAACTTCGCATACGGATCCTGGTTCGCCCACAGGTACAGGCCGCCGTAGAGGATCGGCACGCACACCAGCGCGATCAGCGCGATCACTCCCATACGGCTGGCGGTGAGTCGTCGCAGCTCGGCGGCGATCATCGAGGGGACCTTCATCGTGCGGCTCCGTCTTCGGGCGTGGAGGGTGTTTCGTTGGGTTCAGGCTCGGGCTCGGGCTCGGGCTCGGGCTCGGGCTCGGGCTCGGGCTCTGGAGCCTGGCGCAGGGAGGGGAAGTCCGGGATGGGACCGGATGCGTTGATCGCTTCGAGTTCCTGCATCCGTTCGAGGGCGACGGCTGCGGATCCGCCGACGATCACGAGCATCGCGTAGCCACGGTCGGCGAACTCCGACGCGATGCGCCACCAGCCGTCGGGGCTTCCGCCGTGCCGGTCGGGAGAGACGAGGACGATGCCGTCGACTCCCTCGCGCAGCACCGCGAGCTCGCACAGGATCCGCACCCGTGCCGCCGGATCGACCGCGCCGATGGGCACCTGTCGCAGCTCCTCGTAGCCGAGCTGCGCCAGCCAGCGTCGAGCGTGCAGGGGTGTCGCACCCACGCCCGCGAACATCAGCTCTTCGCCGACGACTCCCGCGAGAGTGATGTCGGCGTGCGGATCGCTCGCGTCCGGCGCGTCGACGAGGGCCACACGCCGGCGGATGTCCTTCGCGTTCGCGGCTCCGTCGATCGTCACGTGGCCGGTGTCGGGGCGCATGCGTCCGCTCGCGATCAGACCCAGCACGGTCGGCCGCTGCTCGGTCTCGGCGAGGGCGAAGCGCACGGCGCCGGTGTGGAACTCGAGACTCGTCGTCGGCAGAGCCTGCCCGCCGCGGCCCTTGCTCACCGCGTGCAGCGTGATCCTCATGCGGTGGCCTCGGGGGTTTCGGGTGTCTCTGAGGTTTCGGCGAGGATCGCGGGGTTCGACGTCAGCAGCTCGTCGGCCTCGCGCCACGACAGCCCGGCGATCGACAGCACCGCGCGCACGGCGACTCCGGATGCGGCGTCGGCTGCGGCATCCGTCCGCGACACCACGATGCGGGCCATCTCCTCGATCAGGCGTGCGAGCGTGGGGGCGTCGATGTCGCCGCGGAAGGAGCCGTCGGCCTGGCCGCGCCGCGTGAGATCCACGACCGCGCGACGGAGCGGGGCGAGCGCCTGCGCGGTGTGCTCGACATGCGCCTCATCGAGGGCGAGGGCCGCGGTGACCTGCACGTGCGCGGCCTCGTGCCACAGCCGTGCGGCCAGGCGTGCGAGTGCGAGGCGGGCGTCGGCATCGGCGACTGAGGCGGCGATCGCGTTGAAGCGCTGTGCGCCGTGGTCGATGAGTTCGCGGATGAGCGCCTCGCGGTCGTCGAAGTGCCCGTAAAGCGTGCGGCGCGAGAGTCCGGCGCTGCGGGCGATGGCGTCGATCGAGGCGCGCGGGTCGAGCGCGAGGGCGGAGCGCGCGGCGGCGAGGATGCCGAGTCGGTTCTCGACGGCGTCGCGACGGGGAGCACGGGAGGTCATGCCTCCATCGTACGTATTGTGCACACTGTTGTGCAAGATAACTCGGAGTACTCACAGGGTGCGCCCGGTGCTGCGTTCACAACTCAGCAAAGAACGTGCGTTCTCGTCGCGGTAGAGCCGGATGCGACGCATCTCGGCGCAGATCTGCTGAATTGTGAACGGCGCACGGACGGCACGAGCACGACGAAGGGGGCGGATGCCGCAGCATCCGCCCCCTTCGGGTGTCTGTGTCGCCGGAGTGTCAGTCCGTGCCGGAGTCGAACGCCGCACCCTCGGATGCGGTGTCGACGGCATCGGCGAGCCGCTCGTCGACCGACTCCACCGAACCGGTGATCTCGCCCGACTCGCCCGCGGTGACGCGGCCGACGAGGTCGCCGGTCGCTCCGCCGATTAGGCCGAGCCCGGCGTACTGCTCGAGGCGCGAGCGGGAGTCGGCGATGTCGAGGTTGCGCATGGTGAGTTGGCCGATGCGGTCGACGGGGCCGAACGCGGCGTCGCCGACGCGCTCCATCGACAGCTTCTCGGGGCCGTACGACAGGTTCGGCGACACGGTGTCGAGGATCGTCCAGTCGTCGCCGCGGCGCAGGCGGATCGTGACCGAGCCCGAGATCGTCAGGCCGACCCAGCGCTGGATCGACTCGCGCAGCATGAGCGACTGCGGCTCGAGCCAGCGGCCCTCGTACATCAGGCGACCCAGGCGCCGACCCTGCTCGTGGTACGTCGCGAGGGTGTCCTCGTTCAGGATGCCGTTGACCAGACGCTCGTACGCGATGAACAGCAGCGCCATGGCCGGTGCCTCGTAGATGCCGCGCGACTTGGCCTCGATGATGCGGTTCTCGATCTGGTCGCTCATGCCGAGTCCGTGGCGTCCGCCGATCGTGTTCGCCTCCATGACGAGGGCGACCGGGTCGGAGTAGGAGGTGCCGTTGATGGCGACCGGGCGGCCGGCTTCGAACGTGACCGTGACGTCTTCGGTCTCGATCTCGATCGAGGGGTCCCAGAACTTGACGCCCATGATCGGGTCGACGGTCTCGAGCGACACGTCGAGGTGCTCGAGCGTCTTGGCCTCGTGGGTCGCGCCCCAGATGTTCGCGTCGGTCGAGTACGCCTTCTCGGCGGAGTCGCGGTACGGGAAGTCGCGGGCGACGAGCCAGTCGCTCATCTCCTTGCGGCCGCCGAGCTCGGTGACGAAGTCGGCGTCGAGCCACGGCTTGTAGATGCGCAGGCGCGGGTTGGCGAGCAGACCGTAGCGGTAGAAGCGCTCGATGTCGTTGCCCTTGTAGGTGGAGCCGTCGCCCCAGATGTCGACGCCGTCCTCCTTCATCGCCCGCACCAGCAGCGTGCCGGTGACCGCGCGACCGAGCGGAGTCGTGTTGAAGTACGTCTTGCCGCCCGAGCGGATGTGGAAGGCGCCGCACGAGAGGGCGACCAGACCCTCCTCGACGAGCGCGGTCTTGCAGTCGACCAGGCGCGAGGCTTCGGCGCCGTACTCGAGGGCGCGGCCCGGGATCGACGCGATGTCGTCTTCGTCGTACTGCCCGAGGTCGCCCGTGTACGTGAAGGGCACGGCGCCCTTCTCGCGCATCCAGGCGACGGCGACGGAGGTGTCGAGTCCTCCGGAGAAGGCGATGCCGACGCGCTCGCCGACGGGCAGGGACTGGAGGACCTTGGACATGCTTCCCAGTCTATCGGCGGGCGGCGTGTCGCCCCGTGCCGCATGACGGCGCGGAGAGCGGCAGCGTCAGACCGCTGAACCGTACTTGCGGAACGCGTTCTGTTTGGAGGTTCGCAGTGCCAGGCCGATCATCGTCCAGGAGTCTCCGGCCTGCCGGGCCGCAGCGATGGCCAGTGTCAGGCGCGCTTCCGCGGCGCCGCGAGCTGCCCGAGCATCCGCGATCTCGCGCAGACGGGACGCGTCTCGCATCGACTCGGGGCGGATGCTGGCGATGAAGGCGTCGATGTCGTGGTCGTGTTCGTCGCGGACACTCGTCTCGGACAATGCGGTCTCCTCAGAGGTACTTGTATCGACCGGGCCGCAGTCGATCGGCATGGATGATGAGGGCGGGGTCGGGCGCCGGCACGAGAACGAGTTCGAGCAACTGACCGGTGCGATCGGCGCCGATCACGAGAATCAGCGTAATGTTCTGGGTCGGGCATCGTCAATGAAACGTTTACGGGAGTGGCGGGTCATCCGACGATGAAACAGCCTCGGGGACACGGGACGGACGATGCGTGCTCGTCCACTCCGGCGATCGGGGATGATCTCGTAAAGTCGAGCACTGTGCAGGCCGCTTCTGCGCTGCTCGCCCGACGTGGCAGAGTGTGCGCGGGAGGTCGACGATGGGCGATGCAGTGCTGTGGGGTGCGGTGGCCGCCGCGCCGCTGTTCGTCGGTGCGGTGCTCGCGCTGCTGCGCACTTGGCCGCCGCGGTGGCTCGGGATCGTGCTGGGCTTCGGCGCCGGCGCACTGATGGCGTCGATCGCGTTCGAACTGTGGGAGGAGGGGCTGGCGCTCGCGGGCCCGATCCCGCTCGTGGCAGGAGTCGCGGCGGGTGCGCTCAGCTACTACCTCGCCGCCCGCATCCTCGACGCCCGCGCGGCCCGGAAGAAGGGCCAGGCGGGCGGAGGACAGCTCGCCGTCGGCGCTCTGCTCGACGGCATCCCTGAGCAACTCGTGCTCGGCATCGGCCTGGCGTCGGGCGAACCGGTGAGCGTGGCCCTCGTGGTCGCGATCGTCGTGTCGAACCTGCCGGAATCGATCGGATCGGCCGCCGACCTGCTCGAGGGCGGCATGGCGAAGTCGCGCGTGCTGCTGCTCTGGGCCGGGGTCGCCGTCGTCTGCACGGTCGCCACCGTGGCGGGCTTCGCGCTCGCGAGCGTCACGGGCGACGACTTCCGTGCCGCGGCCGGCGGGTTCGCGGCGGGAGCGCTGCTGGTGATGCTGGTCGACTCGATGGTTCCCGAGGCGCAGTCGAAGGCGAAGGAGGCGACGGGGCTCGCGACCGTGCTCGGGTTCGCGCTCGCCGCGGGGCTGGCGCTCGCGTCCTGAGCGTCGCCGGGCGCGTCGCGGGTGGTCCGCGGCTGGTTAGCGGGTGGTTCCGGTCGCAGTTGCTGCCGCCGGATGCCGCCGCCGACGGCGCCAACTGCGACCGGAACCCGGCGAGGCCACGCCAACTGCGACCGGAACCCGGCGAGGCCCGGCGGGGCCACCCGCCACCCGCCACCCGGCGGCCCCACGGCTGCGGAACCGCCCCGAATGGCGGGTTACCCTCGATCGACGCGTGCAGGATGCTGGCGGGACGCCGCCGCACCGACGGCCGAGAACAAGGGAGTTCTGATGACCACGACGACCGCACGCCCCCCGTTCGATCCGGAATTGGAGGCCGCGCTGGCCCTGATCGGGGATCAGATGCCGCCCACGCTCACGGCGGAGATGATCCCGCTGATGCGTCAGGCACCGCTCGGCGGCGAGGAGGAGATCTTCGGCGTGCTGGCCGAGCGCGGCTTCTCGCGTCGTGACGTGACGATCGCCGGACACGGCGGAGACGAGATCACGGTCTCCGTGGTCGAGAAGGAGGGCCGCACCGGCACCGGCCCCGGCTTCTTCCACACGCACGGCGGCGGCATGATCCTCGGCAACCGCTGGATCGGCGTGGTCGGCTTCCTCGACTGGGCAGAGCGCTACAACGGCGTGATCGTGACCGTGGAGTATCGGCTCGCGCCCGAGTTCCCCGATCCGTATCCCGTCGAGGACTGCTACGCGGGGCTGCTCTGGACCGCCGAGCACGCCGACGAGCTCGGCATCGACCCGAATCGGCTCTTGATCGGGGGCGCCAGCGCCGGCGGAGGACTCGCGGCCGGGACCGCACTCCTCGCCCGCGACCGCCGCGGCCCGGAGCTGATCGGTCAGCTGCTGATCTACCCCATGCTCGACGACCGCGACGAGACGGTGTCCACCCACCAGATCGACGGCGTCGGCGTGTGGGACCGCGGCTCCAACATGACCGGATGGTCGGCGCTCCTCGGTGACCGTCGGGGCTCCGACGACGTGTCGATCTACGCAGCCCCCGCCCGGGCGACCGACCTCTCGGGTCTTCCGCCGGCGTTCATCGACTGCGGCAGCGCCGAGGTCTTCCGCGACGAGGACGTCGCCTACGCCACGGCGCTGTGGGCGGCGGGGGTGCAGGCGGAACTGCACGTCTGGGCCGGCGGGTTCCACGGCTTCGATTCGTTCGCGCCGCACTCCGCGGTCGCCCAGGCGATGCTCGCCGCCCGCGACAACTGGGTGAACCGCCTGTTCGCGTGACTCCCTCCCCAGGGGGTCGGACGCGACCCTCTAGGGTGGGAATCCCGCGCGATGGAGCCCACATGCAAGATCTGCTGGGGCGGCTCACCGCCCTCGACCCCGATGCGAGCGAGACGCTCAAAGTCGTCTCCTACTTCGACACGCTCGTCACGCGCTCGGTGGGCGTCGAGAGCATGCTGCGCGGAGCCGCGGTGCTCAGCGGCGCGACCGTCGGGCATCGTGACGCCCGCCAGATCGTGCGAGTGCGCGCCGACGGGGTGCGCATCGAGCCCCTCGATCCGGGGGACGCCTGGACGCTGCGCGACAGTGGACCGGATGCTGTCGCCTGGATCGAGCGCGACGGCGCCCCGCACACCAACGACGCGATGATCCTGGAGCGTCTGACGCTCGCGCTGGGCATCATCCGCGCGCGGCATTCGGGCGGAGCGGAGAGCGCGGTCGAACTCGGCATCAGTGCGTTCGCGAGCGCGGGGGAACGGGCAGCCGCGGTGTCACGGCTCCGCCTCGGCTCCGGGCGGCTGCGGGTGATCGCCTCGCCGCCCGACCCGGCGCCGGCGCAGCATCCGTCCGCCGTGGTCGCGACCCGGCACGGACTCACCCGGGCGACGATCGTCACGGCGGATGCTGCGGCTGAGGCCGCGTGGACCGACGCACCGGGCGTGCGGCTCGGTGTCGGCACGGCCGTTGCGGCTGAGGAACTGCCCGCCTCGTGGGCGGCGGCGCTGATCGCCGTGCGGCTGAGCACGCCGGAGGAGCCCATCGTCGCAGCAAGTGACCTCGGTGCGTTCCTGCTGATCGCCGAGGCTGCGGACTCGGGGCCGATGCATCCGGATGCGGCCGCGCTCGCGATGCTCGACGCGCGCAGCCGCGAACTGCTCGACGCGGTCGTCGACGAGCAGAGCGTGCGCGGCGCCGCCGTGCGCCTCGGCCGACACCACTCGAGCGTGCAGGACCGGCTGACCGCACTGATCGACCAGCTCGGATACGACCCGCGCACCCCGCGGGGTCAGGCGCGGTTCGTCATCGCGCGGATGCTGCTGCGCCTCGCCGCCTGAGGGTTGCGCGCCGGGTCTCCGGCGCCTCATGCCCGGCGCCTCATGCCCGGCGCCTTCCGGTCGCAGTTGCTGCCGCCGGATGCCGCCGCCGACGGCGTCAACTGCGACCGGAACGCCGGCGGGCGGCACGAACTGCGACCGGAGCACCGCCGACTGGCGACCGCAAGCCCGGCGGGCGGCACGAACTGCGACCGGAGCAC
The DNA here is from genome assembly GCF_057215335.1 of Microbacterium sp. PI-SA-G. Classification (NCBI taxonomy): domain Bacteria; kingdom Bacillati; phylum Actinomycetota; class Actinomycetes; order Micrococcales; family Microbacteriaceae; genus Microbacterium; species Microbacterium sp. PI-SA-G. Next base: position 2,263,961 of record NZ_CM170103.1, on the reverse strand, counting down.
CGCCGCGCCCGCGGGAGTCGTGGCGTGGAACGCCGCCGCGGCTCAGAACCCCGGGTACTCCGTCAGCTTCTGCTCGAACTCGGCGCGGTCGGCGTCGCTGAGCACGGCGCTCGCGATGACCTGCAGCTGCAGCCCCTCGAGCGGCTCGCCCGTGCGCGCGCTCTGCGCCTCGCGCGTGACTCGGAAGTCACCCGTAGCGTCGTTCGACAGGTCGTACACGTTGGCGTAGAAGCGCAGCGGGTCGGGGTAGTTCTCGCTGTAGTACTCCCACGTGTGCTGCGTGCGGGGGTCATCGGTGCCGTACAGCTTCGCGATCATGGTTGGGTCGATGCCCGACATCCCGGGCTCGTTGAAGCTGTACAGATCCCACAGGCCCTGATCGACGACGACCTCGTCGATCACCTGCATCACCTCCAGCTTGCGCGAGTAGTCCTGGATCGGCTCGTTCGTCGCCCAGCCCACCGAGCCGTACTCGTACAGCATCGACTCTCCGCCGTAGCCGTTGCGCTCCGGGCGCAGGTCTTCTTCGCCGACCTGCGTCCAGGTGTAGCCGAACTCGTCGGTGAGCCGTGCCCGCACCTCGGCGAACAGGCCGTCGGCGTCGGAGCGCACCTGCTCGAGCGACTGCTGCGCCAGTACGTCCTGCGGGTTGGTCCCCTTGATGCCGGGGTACGCCTCGGCGTGCTTCTGCTCGTCGGTCTTGGCGCCGTCGTAGTTGCCCGAGGCCGACGTCTGCAGCGCGCTCATGCCGCCGACGGTCGCCACGTTGAACAGGATCGTCACGACGAGCGCGACCGCGCCCAGACGGCGTCCACGCGGAGAGATGAGGGCCGCGATCACGACTCCCACCACGATCAGCTGCAGCGCGATCATCGTCACGCCGTAGAGCAGGTCGGTGGCGCCGGCGAGCAGCGTGCCGAACAGGATCAGCACGAACAGGATGCCGGCGACCAGCGCGATCCACCCGAGCGCGTTCGCCGTGGTCTTCTCATCGTCGCCCGCGGTCGGGGCGACAGGGACCGGCGGCACCCATGAGTCGGGACCCTGCGCTCGCCGTGCACCGCGGTAGCCCCCGGGCGGCGGAACGGGTGGCGCACCCTCGGTCCCCGCGATGTACCGTGCGCGCTGCTTCTCGTGATCCATCACCATGGCTTGTCCGTTCCGGAGCCGCCGGGGTCGTCGCCGTCCTGCTGCTGATCGCGCTCCTGCGTGCCCTGGTCGAGTTTGTCCTGCAACTCCTGCAGCTTGTCGTCAGAGGGCTGCGGCTCCTCTTCGGGCTGCGGCTGCTCCTCGGGCGGCGGCGGGGGCTGCTGCTCCTGCTGCTGCTTCTCGGTGAGGCGCCGCTCGGCGTCGTCGAGGGTGTCTTCCATGTCGCGCTGCGGATCGGGCGACTGCTGCTGCGCCTCGTCGGTGCGGCATTCGTCGGGGGTGTCGAGCGTGATCGTGAGCGCCTCGCCATAGAGGCTCGCCGCCCCCGCGCCGTCCCCGTCGGCGCGGGCGGCATCGCCCATCCGCTCGATCACGAAGGCCAGGTTGATGCGCACGGCGCAGACCTCGAGGCCCTGCGCGAGAGGGAGCGCCTCTTCGAGTTTCGCCCGCGCCTCGGGCAGCCTCTCGGCACCCGCGAGCGCGGTGCCGACGTTGTACGGCGCCTTGGCCGGCTCGAACCAGTTGAGGAACTCCTGGCCGCGGGCGGCCGACTCCGACCCGGCGTACTCGTCGACCACATACGCGGTGATCGACTGGTGCGCGAAGGCATACATGCTGAGCACCTTGCCCACGAGCAGCAGAGCGGCGAGGGTCAGGGGCAGGGTGCCGATCGCGATCCAGCGACGGATGCGGCGGCGCCGACGATTCGCCTCGAGCAGAGCGGCGGCGGGGTTGGGGTCAGTCATCGCGCACCCCCGTCCGTGCGCGGGGCGCGCAGCTGCCGCAGCCGGGCGATCAGCATCGTCGCCCGCGCGAGCTCGACGCCCAGCAGCGCCACGATCAGCAGCGCGGCGATCCAGTACAGCTCGACCACGTTGCCCACCTCGCCGGACTCCGCGTACGTGGTGGTGGTCGACGGCGCGTCAGGCAGCTCGGGCGCGACGTCGGCCGCGCGGTGCTGGTAGTCGACGCCGAGCTGATCGGCGACGGTCTCGAGGTTCGTCTCGTCGATGGTCGACAGCGCGTTCGCTCCCTCGTACTCGATGTACTCGGCGTCGTCACCGCCGACGCCACCCGTCGTGATCCGCATCGGCCCGCCCTCGGCGGTGCCGTAGCCGAACACCGCTCCGCCGTCGGTGTACTCCGCGCTCGCGCTGAACGGCTCCGGCGGCGAGGTCACGGTCTGCTCGCCGTCGCCGAAGTAGAACACCATGCGCGACCGGTCCGGCGAGGCCTCGGCCGCGGCCGACAGCGTCTCGGCGACGAGCGGTGCGGCGATGCCGATCGAGCTGCCGCGGGACTGGCTGGTCACCTCGGGCCGCAGCACGCCGAGCGACCCCACCAGTGCCGTGGTGTCGGTGGTGAGCGGCATCCGCAGCTCTGCTGCCGCGTCGAACGTGACCAGGGCGAAGCGGGCGCCGGGGTACTCCGCGATCAGCGCCTGCACGTCGGCGCGCACGCCGTCGAGACGGGGCTGGTCGCCGTTCCAGTCCTCGGCGACGATGCTCGCGGTGGTGTCGACCACGAGTACGACGTCGGTGTCGGTCGCGAGGGTCTGGGTGGCTCCGCCGGGGATGCCGGGGCGCAGCAGCATCACGAGGCAGGCGAGCACCATGACCAGGCGTATCGCCCAGAGGGCCCGGTGACCGCGGATCCGGCCCAGTGACGCATCGCGGGCGCCGGCGGCGGACGGGCGCACGATCACCCAGACGACCAGGGCGATGACGGGCGCGAACAGCAGCAGGAGCAGCAGCGGATTCAGCACGGGCTGGAGGATCACAGTCGCACCCTCCACAGCACCACGATGAACGCGAGCAGCCCGGCCATCAACACGACGATCCAGAGATCCGGGGTGTCAGCCCACACCACCTGGGCCTCGCCGCGCAGCTCGGTCGCCTCCTGCTCCTGCACCTGCGCCACGATGTCGGCGACGGTCGTGGTGTCGCGCAGCCCGAAGGCCGCACCGCCCGTGGCCTCGGCGGCGGCGGCGAGCTCGGCGCTGACGTCGGCATCCTTCCCCTGCACCGGGTTCAGGGCGAACACCCGCACGTCCTTCGACGCGGCGAACGCAGCGGCCTCCTCGAGCGAGACGATCGAGGCGCCGTTGACCTCGTTGTCGGTGGCGAAGATGACCGACCGCGAGCGCTCGTCGTCGGGGCGATCGAAGCCCAGCGTGCACGCGGCGAGCCCGTCGCCGATCAGCGACGCCCCGTTGCCGTTGAGCGTGCCGACCCAGTGCTCGGGGATCTCCTCGGCGTAGTCGAAGCTCTGCACGATGCGCTCGAGGTGCCCGCGGATGAAGTCGTAGTCGTCGGTCAGCGGGAAGATCTGCACCGGCGAGCTGTTGAAGATCGTCAGCCCGATGCGCTCGCCCTCGAAGCCCTCGAGCAGCTCTTCGAACACCGTGAGAACCTCGACGTCGACCTCGCTCATCGATCCCGACACGTCGAGGCACAGCATGATGTCGCGGCTGGTGTTGACGGGCTGGATGGTCTGCGACGACATCGGTCGAGCGGCCACGACTCCGGCCGCGACGATAGTGACGGCGCCGAGCGCCAGGATGCCGGTCAGCGCGACCACGCGGCGGGTCAGCGCCGCACGGAACGCGGGCAGGGCGCGCAGGCGCTCGGCGCGGGCGATGCGGGCGGCGTCGGCGGTGTCGCTGTGACCGGTGCGGCGCAGGCCGAGGAAGAGACCGAGCGCGATGGCGACGATCGCGACCCCGACCGCGATCAGCAGCACCCAGAGGTTGGCTAGTGCCATGTGCGCACCACCGTCCGTGCAGCTTCGGCGCCGGCGATCGGATCGATCGGCGGGCCCTGGCGGAAGATGCTCGGGTAGTAGTGGCGGCCCATCGCATCGAGCAGGGCGGGGTGCACGCCGCGCGCCCGCAGGTCATCGAGCGCCAGCACCGGGGCTTCGAGCCCGCTGTACTCGTTGACGAAGGTGCGCACCACGCGGCTCAGCTGCAGATTCGCGTCACGGGGCGAGAGGCGTCGCTCGCGGTAGTCCGTCTCGATCTTCTCGATCTCGGCGAAGTACTCCGTGCGCAGCTGCGAGAGCACGTCCTCGGTGCGTAGCGGCGGCTGCGTCACGTCTCCGGTCGTGTCGGCGCGACGGGGTCGGGTGAGGAGCACCACGAGCCACGCGGCGGTGATCAGCAGGAGCAGGATGCCGAGGGCCAGCAGCATCCATCCCCACCCGTACTGCGCGGGCGGGTACAGCTCGTCAGTACCGGGCATTCGACCTCCGGTTCAGCAGCTGCAGCAGCTGCGACACGGCATCGGTCTGACCGTCGAGCACGGCGTGACTGATCTCCATGCGCGTGAGCGTCTCGGCGAGGCGCGCGGCGTCGGCCTGCGTCTGCCGGGTGAGCTCCTGCACGATGCCGAGGTCGCCCTGCACGAAGTCAGGAACCTCCCAGAGGCTGTCGACGTCGCTGCGGGTGCGACCGGTCGGGTGATCGAGCACGGGGTCGGCGTCGCGCACGGTCAGCCACAGCACGTCGTGCTGCACGCGCAGACGGCGGAGCATGCGCTCGGTCTCGTCGGTGATGGGCGCCTCGTCGGTCACGATCGCCACGATCATGCGGCGCGAGATCGTGTGGGTGACGTACGACAGCAGCGCATCGCGGTCGCTCGGGGCGGTGCTGTCGGTGATGGCGCGGTCGATCGTGCGCAGGGCGTGCTCGAGCGCGCCCTCGCTGCGACCGGGGGCCAGGCGGCGCACCCGGTCGGCGTCGCCGTACACGGCCGAGAAGTCATCGCCGTGGCGCAGTGTCAGCACGCCCAGGGCGCCGGTGGCGAGGATCGCGAGGTCCTTCTTCGACTGCTCGTCGGCGGCGAGGGCGGCCATCGACCGGCCGGAGTCCACCACGAACAGGATCGTGTGCATGCGCGTGGCGCGCGAGCGCTTGACCAGCGGCGTGCCCAGTCGCGCCGTGGCACGCCAGTCGATGTCGCGCACCTGATCGCCGTACTCGTACTTGCGCAGGTCCTCGAAGTCGAGGCTGCGCCCGTGCAGCAGCGATGCGTAGGCGCCGTCGAGCGCATGCATCGATTTGCGCGACGAGTGGATGAAGAGCTTGCTCTTCACCTGCGCGATCAGGCTGGCCATGGAGAGGTCAGGGCGTCGGCACGGAGGCGAAGATCTGGTCGATGATCTCCTCGCTGCGGATGCCCTCGGCGTCGGCTTCGAAGGTCAGCAGGACCCGGTGACGGAGGATGAGGTGGCGCAGCTCGCGGATGTCTTCGGGCAGCACGTGCGAGCGTCCCTGGAGCAGGGCGAGCGCACGGGAGGCCTGCAGGAACGCGATGCTCGCACGCGGGCTCGCGCCGTACTTGATGTACCGCGCGCGTTCCTCGCCGATGTAGGGCGCCGGGTTCCTCGTGACGTAGGCGATCGACACGATGTAGTTGCGGATGGCCGGGTCGACGTAGATGCGACTCGCGACATCCTGCAGCATCCGGATGTCGTCGAGCGAGACCGCGCTCGCCACATGCCGGTCGGGATCGAGCACGCCGGAGTCGATGCGGCTGAGGATCTCGAACTCCTCGGCCGGGCTCGGGTACTCGACGATCTCCTTCAGCAGGAAGCGGTCCATCTGCGCCTCGGGCAGCTCGTAGGTGCCCTCCTGCTCGATGGGGTTCTGCGTCGCGATCACGAGGAACGGCTGCGGCAGGTGGTGCACCTCGCCGCCGATCGTGGTCTGGTGCTCCTGCATCGCCTCGAGCATGGCGCTCTGGGTCTTGGCGCTCGAGCGGTTGATCTCGTCGAGCAGCACGAAGTTCGCGTGCACCGGTCCGAGCACCGTGCGGAACGAGCCGGTCGCCGCGTCGTAGATCTGGTTGCCGGTGATGTCGCTGGGTAGCAGGTCGGGCGTGCACTGGATGCGCTTGAACTGCGCCTTCACGGTATCGGCAAGGGTGCTCGCGGCGGTGGTCTTCGCCAGCCCCGGCACGCTCTCGAGCAGAATGTGCCCGCCGGCGATGAGCGACACGAGCAGGCTGGTGCGCAGGCGCTCCTGACCCACCATCTTGGCGGAGTAGGCGTCGGAGACGACGCGCAGCACCTCGCCGGCGCGCGCCATCTCGGCGGCCGTGGGGGCGTCTTGGTTGCGCAGACCCACCGGGGCGTGGGCCTGTGCCGGAGCGGGTGCCTGCGGTGCCTGCGGTGCCGCGGTCTGCGGCGCCGGGGGCGCGGGAGGGGGCGGCGGGGCCGAACCGATCGGCGGGCTCGAGGCGTAGGGCTCGTTCATCTGGGGCTCCCTCGTTCACACGGAGGTGCACATCACGTTCAGCCCCCGCGACCAGAGTAACCGCTCAGCTGACGACGACGCCCCGGCGGCGACCGACCCAGACGACCAGGGCGGCGGTGCCGACGATGATGGCCGCGATGAGGAGCACGTACAGGCTGACCGCGCCGTAGCCGCCGGGCTGGTGCGGGTCGAGGAAGGGATACGGATACCACCAGGCGTTGCCCGACGCCGGCGCGATGACGAGGTTCGCCCGCACGAGCGTGTAGACGACCCACACGATCGGGAAGATCGCGGCGATTCCCACGGCGCTCCAAGTCACCGTGCGCCGCCGCGGGGCGAACAGCACGTCGGCGAGCATGACGATCGGGATCACCACGTGCAGCACCTCGTTCGACCATCCGACCGTGGCGCCCTGGGGCAACGCGATGCCGCGCAGCAGCAGGTTGTACACGACGCCCGTGACGATCATGTAGGTGCTGGCGCAGACGAGCAGCACCGCGAGCCACTGCGGCTCGGGGGTGGCGTCGCTCTTCTGTCGGAGTGCCCAGACGCCGCCGATCGCGAGGGCGACGGCCGCCAGCACGTTCGATTCGATGGTGAAGAAGCTGAAGAAGTTCGCCACGACGGTCGGCAGATGCCCGCCGTACTCGGTGTCAGCCGCGCGGGCGATCTCGAGGGAGCGCGTCAGCTGCGCGATGATCGCGGCGACGGCGAGAGCCGATCCGACGATGCGGATGTAGGGCCACCAGGTTTTCATATCGCCTCCGCCGCCACTGTAGCGGTCGGGGAATTCGTTGCGAGAGGCGTCTTTCGCACGTGTTTGTATATGGGTATACATAGCTGTAACCCGAAAACCGTCGTCACCCGCACTCCCCGTCGCGTCACCCGCGCGCCGGGCGGGCGTCATCCGGGGACTCGGCAGAGGGAAGGCACGATCATGGGCGATTCGACGCTGCGGGAAAGTCTGGGGCCGCTCGGCGACGGCGAGGTGCTGGGTGAGCGCGTCTTCGAGACCATCAGCGATGCGATCGTGGAGGGGCGGCTCGCTCCCGGCCAGCGCATCAGCGACAAGGAGATCGCCGAGGCACTCGAGATCTCTCGCACACCGGTGCGGGAAGCCCTGCGGCATCTCTCCTGGCTCGGACTCGTGGAGGTGTCGCCGAACCGCTTCACCCGCGTGACCGAGGTCACCACGGAGTCGATCGCCCACACGCTCGAGTACACGAACCAGCAGGCGGGCATCGTGCTGCACCTGGCGACGCGACGCATGGACGCCGAGGCGCGGCAGGAGGCGGTCTCACTGCTGGATCGCATGATCGAGGCGTCCGCCGCCGACGACGCTGCCGACCTGATGCTGTCGTCGCGCATGTTCGTGGGCTACCTCACGCAGCAGTCGCGCAACCCGATGCTGGTGGCAGGCATGCGCGCGGTCGACCTGCTCGTGACGCGCAACCTGCGCCGGTCGCGGGTCATGCTGGGCACGCCCGCGTCGCGCGCCGATCACCTCGCGCAGATCCGCGCAGCGATCCTCGCCGGCGACGGGGATGCCGCGGAGCAGTGGTTCCGTCGTCTGCACGGTCAGCCGCTGTCGGTGCTCCCGGGCTGAGTCCCGTCGGCCGGCAATGGTGGGTGGGCGGCGGTCAGCTTCGGCGCTGCCAGCCGTCAGCTTCGCCGCCGCCAGCGCAGTCGGGTGACGAGCACACCCAGCAGGCACAGCGCGCCGCCCAGGAACATCAGCGGCGTGGGCACCTCGCCGAGGATCGCCCACGACATCAGGATCGCGATGGCCGGCACCACGTACGTGGTCGCCGAGGTCTGGCCTGCGGTGCTGCGCTGCAGCACGTACGCCCACGTCGTGAAGGCGATCGCGGTGGGGAAGATGCCGAGGTAGACGACCCACAGCGTGGCGTCGAGCGGCGCGGACTGCAGTGCGCCGATGAGACTGCCGGCCCACGGCAGCAGTGCGACGGTACCCGCGACCGCGCCGAGGAACGTCAGCGTCGTCGCATCGGTCCCGGCGCTGAGCAGCCGTTTCTGTACGAGGGTGCAGCCGGCGTACATCACGGCGGCGAGGAGGGCGAGCAGCAGCCCCGTGATGTCGGGACCCGCGCTCGTCGACGAGTTCATGCCGATGAGCACGACGCCGAGGAAGGCGATCGGGGCGCCGATCACGAGCGGTCGCGGGAACCCCTCGCGCAGGAACAGTCCGCTGAAGATCACGACCATGAGCGGTGCGAGGTTGACCACCATCGCGGCGGTGCCGGCGTCGAGCGTGCGCTCGGCGGCGTTGAGGGCGATGTTGTAGACGCAGAACCAGCCGACGCCCCACACCGCGATGAGCCACCAGTGCCGACGATCGGGAAGACGGATGCCGTGGCGCACCGCGATGATCGCGAGCACCGCGCTGCCGATCGCCATGCGCAGGAGCGCGAGCGAGCCCGGATCGAAGTGCGGACCCGCCCCGCGGATGCCGATGAACGCGGACGCCCAGAGCACGACCGTCACGAGGGCGGCGATCAGGACGAGCGGTCCCTGCGCTTTCAGGGCGACGCTCGGCGTGCGAACGCCGGGGCCTCCGGATACTGCTTCTGGCATGCCCCGATCCTCGCACCGGCCTCCGACATCCGTCGACGGCGCGAAGCGCCAGCATCCGTCGCTTTTCCGTCACATCGCGGGCCGGGCCGGTGCGGCATCCGGCTCCGCTTCCGGTCGCAGTTCGCGCCGCCTCGCCTCGTGCGACGCGGCTCCGGTCGCAGTTCGCGCCGCCCGCGCCGCCCGCAGCAGGCAGGAACTGCGACCGGAAGCAGCCCGCAGGCGCCGCAGAGGCCTCCCGATAGGATGGGACCGCCCGTTCGGGCCAGCTCATCCGGCCGGTGGAATCCCGGTCAGCAGCCAGGGGGATACCCATGCCAGGAATCGTGATCGTCGGCGTGCAGTGGGGCGACGAAGGAAAGGGCAAGGCCACCGATCTTCTCGGTGAGCGCACCGACTGGGTGGTGAAGTTCAACGGCGGCAACAACGCCGGGCACACCGTCGTCGTCGGCGACGAGAAGTACGCCCTGCACCTCCTGCCCTCCGGCATCCTCTCTCCCGGTGTGAACCCGGTCATCGGCAACGGCGTCGTGATCGACCTCGAGGTGCTGTTCTTCGAACTCGAGGCGCTCTCGGCTCGCGGAATCGACGTGTCGCGCCTGCGCGTCAGCGCCAACGCGCACATCATCACGGCATACCACCGCACACTCGACAAGGTCACCGAGCGCTTCCTCGGCAAGCGCATGATCGGCACCACCGGCCGCGGCATCGGTCCCGCCTATGCCGACAAGATCAACCGCGTCGGCATCCGCGTGCAGGACATCTTCGACGAGAACATCCTGCGCCAGAAGGTCGAGGGCGCCCTCGACCAGAAGAACCACCTGCTGGTGAAGATCTTCAACCGCCGCGCGATCACCGCCGACGAGATCGTCGAAGACCTGCTGTCGTACGCCGACCGGCTGCGGCCCATGGTCGCCGACACCGGCTACCTCATCTCGCAGGCGCTCGACCGCGGCGAGGTCGTCGTGTTCGAGGGCGGCCAGGCCACCATGCTCGACATCGACCACGGCACCTACCCGTTCGTCACGTCGTCGTCCGCCACGGCGGGTGGCGCCTCGACCGGCTCGGGCGTCGGCCCGGGAGCGCTCGACCGCATCGTCGGCATCGTCAAGGCGTACACGACCCGTGTCGGGTCGGGTCCGTTCCCGACCGAGCTGTTCGACGAGCAGGGCGAATGGCTGCGCAAGCAGGGCTTCGAGTTCGGCACGACCACCGGTCGCCCGCGTCGCGTCGGCTGGTACGACGCGCCGATCACCCGCTACGCCACCCGCATCAACGGCATCACCGACCTCGTGCTCACCAAGCTCGACATCCTCACCGGACTCGAGAAGGTGCCGGTGTGCGTCGCGTACGACGTCGACGGCGAGCACTTCGACGAGGTGCCGGTGAACCAGACGGACTTCCACCACGCGAAGCCGGTGCTGGAGTACTTCCCCGGATGGAGCGAGGACATCTCGACCGCACGCACCTTCGAGGACCTGCCTCAGGCCGCGCAGGACTACGTGCTCGCGCTCGAGAAGATGAGCAACACCCGAATCTCGGTGATCGGCGTCGGCCCCGAGCGCGACCAGGTCATCGTGCGACACGACCTGCTCGACTGAGCGCGTCGCCGTGACGCGGTTCTGGCTCGGCGGCTACGGCCCCGGCATGGACGGGCAGGCCGAGGGCATCGGGCTGCTCGCGGGCGACTCCGGGCGCGAGGCGAACAGCCTCACGTACCGCGGACCCGTGACCCAGACGCCGTCGCCCTCATGGCTCGCCGCCCACCCGCGACTCGACGTCGTGTACGCCGCCCTCGAGGGGGATGCCGCGGTGCAGGCCTTCGCGCGCAGCGGCGATCGCGCGCTGACGCCCCTGGGAGAGCCCGTGGTGGTCGGCGAGTCCGTGTGCCACATCGCCGCAGCTCCCGACGGCGGCTCGCTGATCGCCAGCTGCTACGGCGACGGGCGGGTCGTGCGACTCGGCCTCGACGCGTCGGGCGGCCTCGTGCGCGCGGCCGTCGACAAAGCGGCGGAACTCCGGGCGGCGCTGTTCGGCGAGCCCGACGACGTGCCCGAGACCCCGGGTGGGTCGACCACGCGTAAGGATGCCGTGACCACGGGCGTGGGCGCGGCAGCATCCGACCCCTACGGCAACACCGACCGCGCCTCGCATGCGCACGCCGCCGCGTTCCTCCCCGACGGCCGCATCGCCACCACCGACCTCGGATTCGACCTCGTGCGCATCTGGCGCCCGTCCGGCACCGGGCTGCGCCTCGACCACGAGGTCGTGCTGCCCGAGGGCACCGGTCCGCGGCACATGGTCATGCACCCCAGCGGCCACCTGCACGTGGTGACCGAGTACTCGTGCGAGGTCTTCACGCTCGCGAAGGCCGTCGACGGCACCTGGCACGTGGTGTCTTCGGTGCTGTCGAGCCCGATCGCCCAGGTGGGAGTGGACTTCCCGGCCGAACTCGCCCGCACGCGCGACGGCGCCACGCTGTACACGGCGCTGCGCGGCAGCAACACGATCGCGGCGCTGCGGGTGCGCGGCGCTGGCGAGACGCTCGAGCCGTTCGCGCTCGCCGACTCCGGAGTCGACTGGCCGCGTCATCACCTGGTGTTCGAGGGCAAGATGCTCGTCGCGGGGCAGCGCTCCGACACGATGACGCTGCTCGACCTCGATGAGCGCACGGGCGCCCCCCTCGGCATCCGGCACGAGACCGCCGTGCCCGCGCCGACCTGCTTCCTGCCGGTGCGCTGAGGCGGGTTTGGGCGGATCGCCGTCCGGTCTCGTCGGGTGCGCGTTCACAACTCAGCAGAGAACGGGCGTTCCGCGCCCGGATCGCCCCGTTTCGCCGACCCCGGGCCAGTTCTTGCTGAATTGTGAACACCGGGACGTCGGGAACATCCGCCCCGTCATCCGACGTTGGGCTTGAACAACACCCCCCGCGACGAGAGGCTGGGCACATGAGTGCTGAGAACACATCCACGAACGAGTACGACCTGATCGTGGTGGGCGGGGGTCCCGTCGGGGAGAACGTCGCCGACCGGGCTGTGCAGGGCGGGCTGACCGCGATCATCGTCGAGAGCGAACTCGTCGGCGGGGAGTGCTCGTACTGGGCGTGCATGCCGTCGAAGGCGCTGCTGCGCTCGGCGCAGGCTCTGCGTGCCGCGCAGCACGTCGCGGGCGCGGCCGAGGCCGTGACGGGAAAGCTCGACGTACGCGCCGTGTTCGACCGCCGCGACTCGTTCACCAGCAACTGGTCGGATGACGGACAGGTGTCCTGGCTCGACTCCGCCGGCATCGATCTGGCACGCGGCCACGGGCGGCTGACGGGCGAGCGCGAGGTGACGGTGACCGACGCCGACGGCGGCACGCGCGTGCTGCGCGCACGCCATGCGGTGGCGATCAGCACGGGGTCGGATGCCGTCGTCCCGCCCATCGACGGACTCCGCGAGGCCTCTCCGTGGACGAGCCGCGAGGCCACCAGCGCCGAGGAGCTGCCCGACTCGCTGGCGATCATCGGCGGCGGCGTGGTCGCGGTCGAGATGGCCACCGCATACGCGGCGCTCGGCTCGACGGTCACCCTGATCGCCCGCGGCTCGCTGCTGGGCGGCATGGAGCCCTTCGCCGGAGAACGGGTCACGGCGGGGCTACGCGAGCTCGGCGTCACCGTCCACACCGACACGGGCACGACATCGGTGCGCCGCGGCGACGACGGCGTCACGATCACCCTTGCCGACGGGTCGACTGTGGTCGCGACCGAGGTGCTGGCCGCGACCGGGCGTTCACCCCGCAGCGACGACATCGGCCTCGAGATCGCCGGTCTCACGCCGGGCAGGTGGATCGAGACGGATGACACGCTGCGTGTTCCCGGCTCGGACTGGCTGTACGCGGTGGGCGACGTCAACGGGCGGGTGCTGCTGACGCACCAGGGCAAGTACCAGGCGCGTGCGGTGGGAGATGTGATCGTGGCGCGGGCGAACGGCGCCGACGTCGACGACGCTCCGTGGGGACGCCACGTCGCCACGGCGGATCACGCCGCGACGCCGCAGGTGACGTTCTCGATCCCCGAGGTCGCGTCGGTCGGACTCACCGAGCGCCAGGCGCGCGAGGCGGGGCATGCGGTCCGCGCCGTCGACTACGACCTCGGTGCGGTCGCCGGGTCGAGCCTCTACGAGGACGGCTACGCCGGCCAGGCGCGGCTCGTGGTCGACACCGACCGCGGTGTCGTGCTGGGCGCGACGTTCGTCGGACCCGAGGTCGCGGAGCTCGTGCACGCCGCCACCATCGCCGTGGTGGGGGAGGTCCCGATCACGCGGCTGTGGCACGCGGCGCCGTCGTACCCCACGGTCAGCGAGGTCTGGCTGCGGCTGCTCGAGACCTATGGGCGGGATTCGGCATGAGCGGAATCCGTTTCGGCATCCGCTCCGAACAGAGAGTGGATGCAGGGAGCACTTCTGTGCGCCCCGACGATCGCACACTATATTTCTCACTCTGACGTGACATCGCGCCAGCCAGGCGCGATGTCAGTGGCCTCTTATACGCTCGAATCCGAACCTGAGGAGCAAGACCATGAAGGCTGTACTCGCAGGAACCGTCATCGCTGAAGCACCCGAGAGCGATCTCGTGAAGATCGAGGGGAACTGGTACTTCCCTCCGGCATCCATCACCGAGGGTGCGCTCGTCGAGAGCCCCACGGCGTACACGTGCCCGTGGAAGGGCGCGGCGCAGTACTTCTCGGTGCAGACCGACGACGGCCTGCACAAGGACCTCGCCTGGTCGTACCCCACCCCGTACCCCTCGGCATTCGACCGCGTGGGCACGGACTTCTCCGGGTACGTCGCCTTCGACCCGCGCGTCGAGATCGCCTCATGACCTCTGTCTGTCGGAGCCGCGGCGCCGACGCACGCCTCGTCGACCGAGCGGCGGGAGCCCCGTCATGATCGAATTCCGCAACGTCACGAAGCAGTTCCCTGACGGCACCCTCGCCGTCGATGACTTCAGCCTGGTCCTCCCGTCGCGCAAGACGACGGTGTTCGTCGGATCCTCGGGGTGTGGCAAGACCACCCTCCTGCGCATGATCAACCGCATGGTCGAACCGACCTCGGGCGACATCGAGATCGACGGCGAGAACGTGCTGGTCGGCGATCCGGTTCTCCTGCGCCGCAGCATCGGCTACGTCATGCAGAACTCCGGCCTCATGCCGCACTTCTCGGTGATCGACAACGTCGCCACGGTCCTGCGCCTCACCGGAGTCAAGAAGCCCGAGGCGCACAATCGGGCGCGCGCGCTCCTCGACACGGTCGGGCTCGATCAGTCGCTCGCCGACCGGTACCCGAGTCAGCTCTCGGGCGGACAGCAGCAGCGCGTGGGAGTCGCCCGCGGACTCGCCGCCGACCCGAACATCCTGCTGATGGACGAGCCGTTCGGCGCCGTCGACCCGATCGTCCGCGCCGACCTGCAGCAGGAGACCCTGCGGCTGCAGCACGAGCTCGACAAGACGGTCGTGTTCGTGACGCACGACATCGACGAGGCGTTCCTGCTCGGCGACCAGGTCGTCATCCTCGACAAGGGTGCACGGATCGTGCAGGTGGGCACCCCGAGCGAGATCATCGAGAATCCGGCCGACGACTTCGTCGCCGCGTTCATCGGCGCCGATCGCGGGCGCCGAGCGCTGCACCTCAAAGAGACCCCGCATGGCACCGTCGTGGTCGACTCCGAGGGGCGCACTCAGGGCTCGATCGTGTCGGCCCCCGAGACGGATGCCGTCGCTGCCGGCCGCACGGAGGACGGCTTCGCGTGAACTGGGTCATCGACAACCTCGATCTGATCCTCGAGTTGACGGTGGTGCACCTGCGACAGAGCATCGTGCCGATCATCCTCGGGTTCATCCTTTCGCTGCCCCTCGGGTGGGTGGCGTGGCGGTATCGCCTGGTGCGCGGTCCGATCATCATGCTCACCGGTCTGCTCTACACGATCCCGTCGCTCGCGCTGCTGATCCTGCTGCCCTCGGTGGCGGGCTACTCGGCGCGCAGTGAGGCGAACCTCGTCATCGCGCTCACCATCTACGCGGTCGCGATCCTCGTGCGGGCGGTCTCCGACGGTCTCGACTCGGTCGACGACGGGGTGCGCCAGGCTGCCACGGCGACGGGATTCGCTCCGTTCCGGCGGTTCTGGGCGGTCGAGTTCCCGCTCGCCGGCCCCGTCATCCTCGCGGGGCTGCGCGTCACGGCGGTGAGCACGATCTCGCTTGCGACCGTCGGCATCCTGATCGGCGTCTCGAACCTCGGCTACCTCTTCACCAACGGCCTCGACCGGCGCATCATCGCCGAGGTCTTCGCCGGCATCATCGCCGTCGTGGTGATCGCACTGGTGGTCGATCTGATCCTGCTGCTCCTCGGCCGCGCGCTCATGCCCTGGAGCCGCGCGGCATCGAAGAAGGCGACCAGCCGGGTGCTCGCGGTGGGGGCTCCCGCATGAACCTCTTCCTCGAGGCCTTCGCGTGGATGACGAATCCCGCGCAGTGGACGGGCAACTACGCACTGCCCAAGCTATTGGCCGAGCACCTGACACTCACCGCGATCTCGGTGCTGATCGCTGCGGCCATCGCCGTGCCGATCGGCTGGCTCATCGGCCACACCGGTCGCGGGCGAGAGATCGCCGTCGCCGTGTCGGGTGCGGCGCGCGCGATCCCGGCCTTCGGGCTCATGATCCTGCTCGTGCTGCTGCTCGGAGTGCTGCGCATCCCCGAAGCCGCGATCACCACCTTCGTGCTCCTCGCGATCCCGTCGCTCCTCGCCGGCGCCTACACGGGGCTCGAGGCCATCGATCGTCGGGTCATCGACGCGGCGAAGGCCATGGGCATGACCGGGTGGCAGATCTTCTGGAAGGTCGAGGTGCGCCTCGGGTTGGCACTGCTGGTCGGCGGCATCCGCTCCGCGCTGCTGCAGGTCATCGCGACGGTCACCATCGCCGCATACGTGAACCTCGGCGGTCTCGGGTGGCCGATCATCCAGGGCATCCCGCTGCAGAAGTTCGACCAGGTGCTCGCCGGAGCGATACTGGTCGCCGCCCTCGCCCTGCTCGTCGATCTGCTCCTCGCCGCCGCACAGCACGCCGCGGTCCCGGCCGGTCTGCGCGAGCGCCGGCCCGAGCGGCGTCCGCGCGCGGTCGCTCCGGCCACCGCATCCGCCGCCACCTGAATCGTCCGACTCACCATTCGTCCCTCCACAGCAGTCCCAGAGTTTCCACAGCAGTCCCAGAGAAGAGGAATCCCATGTTCACAGCACGAGGCACGCGATCCGTCGCCGCGATCGGCCTGGTCGCCGCCGCCGCACTCGCCCTGACCGCCTGCGGTTCGAGCAACCCGCTCGACGAGCCGTCCGACTCCGGTGAGAGCTCGGGTTCGAGCGACACCATCGTCGTCGGCTCGCAGGCGTACTACTCGAACGAGATCATCGCCGAGATCTACGCGCAGGCACTCGAGAACGCCGACCTGACCGTCGACCGCCAGTTCAGCATCGGTCAGCGCGACGCGTACATGCCCGACGTCGAGTCCGGCGCGATCGACGTGTTCCCCGAGTACACGGGCAGCCTGCTCGAGTACATCTCGGAGGACGAGATCGACGTCACCAGCCCCGACGACGTCTACGCCGCCCTGCAGGAGGCGCTGCCCGAGAGCCTGACCGCTCTCGACTTCGCCGAGGCATCCGACCAGGACTCCTACACGGTGCTCAAGAGCTTCGCCGAGGAGAACGGCGTCACCACGATCGGTGACCTCGCGAAGGTGACCTCACCGGTCACGATCGGAGCGGCGCCCGAGTTCGAGCAGCGTCCGTACAGCCCGGCCGCGGCGAAGGAGGTCTACGGCGTCGACCTGACGTTCTCGGCCACCGGCCCGACCACGCTGGAGTCGCTGCTCGCCGGCCAGATCCAGGTCGCTGACATCTACACGGCCGACCCGGCCTTCGAGACCGAAGAGATCGTCGCTCTCGAAGACCCCGAGAACCTGATCATCTCGTCGAACGTGGTGCCGATCGTCTCGAGCGACGTCGCAGACCAGGTGTCTGAGGTGCTCAACGCCATCAGCGCCAAGCTGACCGCTGAGGAGCTCGTCTCGCTGAACGTGCTGAGCTCGGTCGAGCAGCAGTCGTCGGAGGACATCGCCAAGAAGTGGCTGGAAGACAACGACCTCGTCTGAGTCGTCTCGCTGTTCCTGAAGTGCCCGGGCCCGGTGGGTCCGGGCACTTCTGCGTGCGGGGTGGCGCGGTGGGTGCTCGCCGAGTGCACGGGATCCTCCGGGGGAATCCGCCGAGTGCACGGGATAGCGCCGAGCATTTTCGCCCAGTGCACGGGATAGCGCCGAGTGCACGGGCTATTCGCGTGAAGAAGCCGTGCATTCGACGCTAAGCCGTGCACTCGGCGGCAGGGCAGGGGGCAGGGCCAGGGGGCAGGGGGCAGGGCAGGGGCAGGGCGGGCGGGCGGCGCGCGCCCGCTAGACGCGGGCGTCCTGGCGGGGCACCCAGACCTGCTTGATGATGATGAGGATGGATGCCGCGACCGGCACCGCCACGAGCGCACCGAGGAGTCCGAGCAGGGTGCCGCCGGCGAGAGCGCCGATCACGACGAGCGAACCGGGGATCGAGATGGCCCGATTCATCACGCGCGGGGTGATGACGTACGCCTCGATCTGCATGTAGATCAGGTACACCACGGCGAAGATCAGCGCGCCGAGCGGATCGGTGAACAGCGCGAGCGTCGTGCCGATCGCCCAGAACAGCACCGAACCCACGAGCGGGATCAGCGTGATGCAGAACGCCACCGTCGCCATCAGCGGAGGGAACGGCAGGCCCAGGAAGAAGTAGAGCGCGAAGGCGAGGAGCGCGTTGAAGAACGCCAGCACCACCATGCCCATCACGTAGCCGCCGACCGAGTCCGTGATCTGATCGGTGATGTCGGCCGCGCGCACGCGATCACGCGCCGGGGCGAGGCGCAGCAGGCTGTTCTTGATGCCGGGCAGCGTCGCCACGAAATAGAGGGTGAGCACGAGCACGACGATCACGCCCGAGATGGCCGTCGCGATCGAGGCGCCGACCTGCAGGGCACCGCCGCCGATCGCCGCGATGTTGCCCGGGTCGGTGAGGAACTTCTGCACGTCGGCGATGAGGTCTTCGAACTGGTCGCCGAACTGGGCCTCGAGGGTGGCGTAGATGTCGGTGCGCGTGAAGTCGCCGATCATGCCCGGCACCGATCGCGCGAAGCTCGCGATCTGCTGGATCACGATCGGCAGCACCATCCAGAGGATCAGACCCACCACCACGATCAGACTCGAGATCACGATGAGCACCGAGATCGCGCGCGACAGCCCGCGGCGCTCCAGGAACCGCACGGCCGGGTCGAGTCCGAGGGCGGCGAACATCGACAGCGCGATGTAGATGAGCACGGTGGCGAGGTTCGACAGCGCGAGGCCGAGCAGGATCGCCGCGAGACCGCCGAGCGTGACGAGGAAGCCGAACACGAACGGCTTGTCGATGCGCGTCCAGATCGAGCGGCTGGGCGTCATGGCCTCGTCGACCCGGAGCGGACGCGGGGCCGGAGCATCCATCGCCGCATCGGTCGAGCTCGCCTGGCCCGGGTTCTCGGTGTCGTTGCCGTCGTCCTGATCCGAGTCGGATCGGGGGGCCGGGTCGCCGCCGTTCTCGTCAGGAGCGGATGCCGGCGACTCGTCGTTGCTCATGCGCCCACGATAGCGGGGAGCCTCCGAGGGCCTCGGCCCTCAGCGGCCCTAGAGTGGTGGCATGACTGCCGCTGACGACCCCCGGGCCGAGCTTCTTCGACTTCGCGCCAGCATCGACAACATCGACGCCGCGCTCATCTTCATGCTCGCCGAGCGCTTCCGTGCCACGCAGCAGGTCGGGCAGCTGAAGGCGGAACACGAGATGCCGGCATCCGATCCCGGCCGTGAGGAGCAACAGGTCTCGCGGCTACGTGCGCTCGCCGAGGACGCGCACCTCGACCCGGAGTTCGCCGAGAAGTGGTTCAACTTCGTGGTGGCCGAGGTCATCCGCCACCACACCGAGGCGGCCGAGGGGCGCTGAGCCTCCGCCGGCCGGGTTCGGCGCGCGGGCCGCGCGTTCACAATTCAGCAAGAACTGCGGGCGGGGCGACGAAACGGGCTGATTCGGTGGCAGAACGCCCGTTCTCTGCTGAGTTATGAACGCCGAGCGGATCAGACCGGCAGGATGCGCCCGCGGATCACGCCGTCGACCGCGCGGATGTACGCGTCGCTGACTTCCTGATCTGACACCGGGCGGTGTCCGGGGAACGAGGCGTGGTACCCGGGCGAGCTCGCGAGCACGTCGGGCGAGACGGCGTTGATGCGGATGCCGCGGGGCGCCTCGGCGGCGGCGGTGATCACGAACGCCTCGAGGGCGCCGTTCGCCATCGCGGCGGCCGCACCCGTGGCGATCGGCTCGCGTGCGAGCACGCCGCTGGTGAGGGTGATCGAGCCGTTGTCGGCGACGTGGTCGAGTGCGTGGCGCACGACCTCGATCTGCGCGAGCGTCTTGCCCGTGAACGCGGCGAGGTAGTGCGTGCGGGTGAGGTCGGCGAGCGGGCGGAACGGCACGGATCCGACAGCCACCACCACCGCGTCGACGGTTCCGACCCGCTCGAACAGCGCGCGGATCGAGTCGGCGTCGTTCACGTCGACGGACTCCTCACCGCTGCGCGATGCCCGGACGACCTCGTGCCCGCGGTACTCGAGCGTGGTCGCGACGACGCGTCCGATGGTGCCGGTCGCTCCGATGACGAGTGTCTTCATGCTGTGTCCCCTCGATCTTCCGCGGCATCCGCTCGGACACCCCTTCGATCCTCGCACTCCCACGCGCCCCGGAGGCCGAGGGGACCCGGCCCCGCCTACTTCACGCTGCCCGCGGTCAGGCCGCCGACGAGGCGCTTCTCGATGAGCATGAACAGGATGACGACGGGCAGGATCGCGACGATCGAGACGCCGAACACGTACTGCCAGCTCGTCTCGTACTGCCCGACGAACTTGGTGAGTGCGACCGAGAGCGGCTGGTTCTTGTCGGTCGAGAGGATGACGAGCGAGGCGGCGAACTCGTTCCAGCAGGCCACGAACGTGAACACGATGGCGGTGACGATGCCGGGCCAGACGAGCGGCAGGTTGATCTTGAACAGCACGGTGAAGCGTCCGGCGCCGTCGATCTGCGCGGCCTCGTCGATCTCCTTGGGGATGCCGGCGAAGAAGGAGTGCATGATCCACACGGCGAACGACAGGTTGAACGCGGCGTTGATGAAGATCATCGCGGCCCAGGTGTCGCCGAGTCCGAGCACGGTGAACTGGCGGAACAGACCCGAGGTGAGCACGGCCGGCTGCAGCATCTGCGTGACGATCACGAGGAACAGGAACACCATGCGCCCCGGGAACTTGAACCGCGCCGTGTAGTACGCGGCGGGGAGCGACACGGCGAGCACGAGCAGGGTCGCGAACACGGCGATGATGACGGTCGAGATCAGGTTGTACGGCAGCGGCGTCTCGGGCGTCGACCACATCGTGAAGTAGTTCTCCCAGTGCCACTCGATCGGGAGGTATGTGGGATCGACCGAGCGGATCTGCGGCTTCGTCTTCACGGAGCCGAAGAACATGATCAGGTACGGCAGTACGAAGATCGCGAGCACGAGGAACCCGGCGGCCATGCGCAGGATGACTCGGGGCAGCGTGACCTGGTCTTCGGTGTAGCGGCGCTTGCGGCCGGGGAGCGCGGCGGCGGGGGTGCCGGGGCCGGTGGTGGTGACGAGGGCGGTCTCGGTGACGGTCACGATCAGACCTCCTTCATGGGCTTGACGGTCTTGACGTAGATCGCGACGATCACGATCACGATCAGGAACGCGATGACCGACAGCGCGCTGGCGACGTCGACCTTCTTCTGCAGTTCGATGTACTTGAAGATCATCGTCATGATCGTGTCGGCGCCGTAGCCCGGGATCGACCCGGTCATCACCTTCAGGATCGGGAGCGAGTTGAACACGTTGATGATGTTGATCAGGATCGCAACGGCCAGGGCGCTGCGCAGCTGCGGCAGCACGATCGACCAGTAGGTGCGGGCGGGGCCGGCGCCGTCCATCTTCGCGGCCTCGATCGCGTCGGCCGGAACCGACTGGAGACCGGCGAGGATCGTGTAGGTCGTGAACGGCAGCGACACGAAGATCGCGATCACGATCGACCAGGCGAACGCCGTGGCGGGGTTCTTGGTCCAGCCGAAGCCGACAGAGTCGTCGGACAGGCCGATGTCGTAGAGGAACTTGTTGAACACCCCGAAGTACGGCTCGAGGCTGTAATAGAAGACCATCGTGGTCATGACGACGGATGCCGCCCACGGGATGATGACGGCCATGCGCACGATCTGCCGACCGGGGAATGCCTTGTTGAGGATCTGCGCCAGGCCGAGCGAGATCACGACCGTGAAAACCACGACCGAGACCACCCAGATGATGGTGCGACCGATGATCGGCCAGAACTCGGCGAACGCGAACACGGTGGCGAAGTTGTCGAACCCGACCGAGCCCTTGTCGAGGCCCGAGAGGGAGATGTCGCGGGTGGAGTTGAAGAACATCACTCCGGCGGGGAACAGCACCACGCCGATGATGAGCAGCAGCGCGGGGGCGATCCAGGGGAGCGCCTGCAGCAGGTCTTTGCCGCGGGCGCCGGTGGGCTTGCCCCGCACGGGACTGTCGCCCCCCGGGGTGCGGGGGCGGCCGGTGGCCGCCCCCGCGAGGTTCGAGGATTCTGTGGTCTGGGTCATGGTGTGCTCGAACCTCTCGTTCAGCGGGCTCAGCCCGCGTCGACCTGCGCCTGGATCTGTGCCAGCACGTCAGCCGCGGGCTGGCTCTGGAGCTGACCGAACAGCGACTTGAACGCGCCATCGGTGGCGGACCACTGGGCGTTCGTCGACGGGTAGAACTGCGCGTCGGGCAGCACGTCGAGGAAGGGCTTGAGTGCCTCTTCGCCGGCGAGCTCCTCCGAGCCGGACTTCGTGACGGGCAGGAAGCCCTCGGCCTGCACCCACGGCACGTAGACGTCGGCGGAGTAGAAGTAGTCGAAGAACGTGGTGATCGCCTCGGCCTTGTCTCCGTCGTTCTGGAATGCCATCAGCTGGTCGGCGACGCCGAGGGTGAACGGCGAGCCGTCCTTCGTCGGGATCGGCACGATCGAGTAGTCGAGCTCGGGGTTGCCCTCCTCGATCTGGCCGACCGTCGGCGGCAGGCCCACCTGCATGCCGATCTTGCCCTGGATGAAGATGTCCATCAGCGGCGAACGCTGCGTGGAACCGGGGTCGGCCTGGGTGGCACCGGCGTCGATCATCTTCTTGATCTGCTCGGCACCGGCGAGGTTCTCGGGGGTGTCGACCGTGATCTCCGACTCGTCGCCGAATGATCCGCCGCCGCCCCAGAGCCAGACGGCCGCCTCGGCCTGCGCCTCTTCGGATCCGAGCGGCATGCCGTAGCCGGCGACGCCGTCACCGAGCGCCGAGACCTTGGTCGCGGCATCGAGCAGCGAGTCCCAGTCGGTCGGCGCCTCGACGCCCGCCTGGGCGAGCAGCGCGTTGTTGACGAACAGGGCGCGGGCCGAGGCGATGAACGGCAGCGCGTACGTGGTGCCGTCGAGCTGCTCGTTCTTGATGAACGACTCCTGGAAGTCGCTGAACGTCTCGGGGCTGGTGACTTCTTCGACGTCGTAGAGCAGGTCGTCGGCGGCGAAGCCGGCGAAGGGCCCGCCGTTGTAGATGTCCGGTGCCTCGCCGGCCTGGATCTTGGTGGAGACGACCTTCTCGAGGTTGTCCCACGACTGGACCTCGAGGTTCACGTCGATGTCGGGGTTGGCCTCCTCGAAGCCCGTGATCACGGTCTCCCAGTTGGCCTTGGTGCCGTCGGAGTAGCTGGGCACGAGCAGGTCGAGCGTGGTGGCGCCGCCTTCTCCGCCGCCGCTGTCGCCGGTGGAGCCGCCGAACCCGCACGAGGCGAGCGTGAGCGTGGCGGTGGCCGCAAGGGCGACCGCGCCGAATCGCAGTGACTTCTTCATGGGTGTTGCATTCCTCACTGTGTGATGGTGCCGGTCCGTGTGCGGTGCTCGCTCGGGTGAGTGGGGCCGCAGTTCGGGGGAGGGTGCGTGCGCTGCTGCGGGCAGAACACGCGGCAGTGCGAGGTGGAACTTGGTCTGATTATTTGTCAGGTACATGTACAAATCAAGAAGTTCCTGAGTGCGGATCTCCGTGAGGGTCATACTATGATCGAAATCAGCTTCAAACAATCACAAAAGCGCAAAGATTCTTCAGAAAGGCGTCACCATGACCGACTCACTGCCCGGCGCGCACATGCGAGCAGAACTCGAATCGCAGCCCGAGACCTGGGCGACGGCAGCCGGACTCCGCGATGCGCAGGCGCTGCTGCCCGCATCGGGTGCCCGGGTCGCGGTCGTCGGATGCGGCACCTCCTGGTTCATGGCGCAGTCGTACGCCACGCTGCGCGAGACGGCAGGGCATGGCGAGACCGACGCCTTCGCGGCGTCCGAATCCTTCGTCGACCGCGGCTACGACGCCGTCGTCGCCCTCACGCGCTCGGGCACCACGACCGAGGTGCTCGAACTCGTCGACCGCATCAAGGGCAGAGTGCGCACGATCGGTGTGATCGGCGACCCCGAGTCGCCCCTGGTGTCGCTGGTCGACGACGCGGTGCTGCTGCCCTTCGCGGACGAGCAGTCTGTCGTGCAGACGCGCTTCGCCACCACCGCCCTCGCACTGTTCCGCGCGTCGCTCGGCGAAGACCTGACCGCCGCGATCGACGACGCCGCCGCCGTGCTCGCCGCCCCGCTCGACGACGAGCTGCGCGATGCCGAGCAGTACACGTTCCTCGGTCGCGGCTGGACCATCGGTCTGGCGCACGAGGCCGCGCTGAAGATGCGCGAGTCGTCGCAGTCGTGGACCGAGTCGTACCCGTCGATGGAGTACCGGCACGGACCGCTCGCGATCGCCGCCCCCGGCCGCGTCACCTGGCAGTTCGGCGCCGCCCCCGAGGGTCTCGCCGCGCAGGTCGAGGCGACGGGAGCACGGTTCGAGCAGAACCCGATCGACCCGATGGCCGACCTGGTGCGCCTGCATCGCGTCGCGCTCGAGCGTGCGGTCACGCGGGGCCTCGACCCCGACCAGCCGCGCAACCTCACGCGATCCGTCATCCTGGATGCATGACGCGACGCCCGACCGGATTCCCGATGAACAGCTCTGACGCCGCGGCGACGCCCGCTGCGGACGGCGTGCCCGCGCTCGGCGCCGGTGCGGCGGTGCTCGCGTTCGACGTCGGAGGGACCGATATCAAGTCGGCACTGTTCGACGCCGACGGCCGGGCGCTCGGTCTGCGGCGCACGCCGACTCCGCAGGTCGAGGGCGACCGGACCGACGCGGTGATCGAGCGACTCGGTGTGCTGGCGGCCGAGCTGCGCTCCGCGCACCCGACGGTGCAGCCGCAGGCCGCGGGGCTGGTGGTGCCGGGCATCGTCGATGCGGATGCAGGGGTCGGCGTCTTCGCGAGCAATCTCGGCTGGAACGGCTCCCCGCTGCGCGATCTGGCGAGTGCGCGGCTGGGCGTGCCGGTGGCGTTCGACCACGACGTGCGCGCGGCGAGCTGGGCCGAGCACCGTCTGGGCGGAGCACGGGCGTACGACGACGCCGTCATGCTCGTGATCGGCACGGGCATCGCCGGAGCGATCATGGTCGGCGGCGCGCCCTACACCGCGGGCGGATACGCGGGCGAGATCGGGCATTCGCCCGTCGCCGACGGCCCGGTCTGCGCGTGCGGAGCGCGGGGCTGCCTGGAGGTCGTCGCCTCGGCCGGCGCGATCGCGCGTCGGTACCGCGAGGCCACCGGCATCGTTCCCGACGGAGCGAAGGACGTGATCGCGCGCGCGGCGGCGGGGGATGCCGCGGCATCGGCCGTGTGGAACGAGGCGCTCGACGCGCTCACCCTGTCGCTCGCGCAGCTCACCGCCGTGTTCGCGCCCGAAGCCGTCGTGATCGGCGGCGGTCTGTCGCGCGCCGGCGATGCGCTCTTCGGTGAACTGCGGACGCGCCTGGCCGCCCGCCTGAGCTTTCACCGCCTGCCCGTGCTGGTGCCGGCGGAGCTGTCGGGCGATGCCGGACTCCTCGGCGCCGCACTGTGGGCTCGGGAACGCGCGGCATGATCGTCACCGTCACCCCGAACCCCGCGCTCGACCTCACCTGGCAGGTCGACGCGCTCACGGTCGGCGGCACGCATCGCGCCGACACCGGTGCGGTGCGGGCCGGCGGCAAGGGCCTCAACGTGGCGCGGGTCGCCCACGCGCAGGGCGCCGCGGTGCACGCGATCACGACGGTCGGGGGCCGCACGGGCGAGGAGTTCGCCGAAGACCTGCGGGTGAGCGGCGTGCCGCATTCGTTCGTGCCGGTCGCGGGCGCGACGCGACGCAGCATCGCCCTCGTCGACGCGCAGCTCGGTGACACGACGATCGTCAACGAGCGCGGCCTGAACCCGGTCGACGCGGAGTGGGCCGAACTGGTCGCCGCGGTGGTCGACGCGATGCCGACGGCGGGCGTGCTCGTGCTCTCGGGCAGCCTCCCGCCGGGCGCTCCGAAGTCGCTGCTCCCGGTGCTGATCACCGTCGGACGTGATGCCGGGGCGACGGTGATCGTCGACACCTCCGGCCCCGCGCTGCTGGTCGCGGCCGATGCCGGGGCGGCGGTGCTCAAGCCCAACCGCGCCGAGCTGGTCGAGGCCACGGGCTTCGCCGACCCGGTCGAGGGAGCCCGCGCGCTGATCGCCCGCGGAGCCGAACTCGTGCTGCTGTCGCTCGGTGCCGACGGGATGCTGGCGGTCACGGCATCCGACCTCTGGCATGCCCGCCTCGACGCCCCGCTGGCCGGCAACCCGACCGGCGCCGGTGACGCCGCCGTCGCCGCCTGCGCGGTGCTGCTCGACGCGGGCGAACACGACCCCGAGACGATCCTCCGACGCGCCACGGCGTGGTCGGCGGCCGCCGTGCTGATGCCGCTCGCCGGCGACATCTCGCCCACCTGGACCGAACTCGAGCAGCAGCTCGTCGTCTCGCGCCCCGATCCCGACTTCTTCCGGAAGGACCCTGCGTGACCCTCGTCTCCGCTCGCGATCTCGTCTCCGCCGCATCGACGGCCGGCACGGGAATCGGCGCCTTCAACGTGATCCACCTCGAGACCGCCGAGGCGCTGGTGCGGGCATCCGCTCTCGCTGACCTGCCGGTGATCCTGCAGATCTCGCAGAACTGCGCCGACTACCACGGCGGCCTCGAGCCGATCGCCCTCGGGACGCTCGCCCTCGCTCGCCGGGCGCAGACCCCGGTCGCGGTGCATCTGGATCACGCCGAGCGTCCGGAACTGGTCGACGAGGCGGTCGCCCTCGGCTTCGGTTCGGTGATGTTCGACGGCGGGGCGCTGCCCTACGACGAGAACGTCGCCGTGACGACGCAGGTCGCCGCCCGGGCCCGCGCGGCCGGCGTGTACGTCGAGGGGGAGCTCGGCGAGGTCGGCGGCAAAGACGGAGCCCACGCCCCCGGCGTGCGGACCGACCCCGACGAGGCCCGCGCGTTCGTGGCCGCGACCGGCGTCGACGCGCTCGCCGTGGCGGTCGGCTCGTCGCACGCCATGACCGACCGCACCGCCGCGCTCGATCTCGACCTGATCGCTCGCCT
Organism: Microbacterium sp. PI-SA-G; assembly: GCF_057215335.1. Taxonomy (NCBI): domain Bacteria; kingdom Bacillati; phylum Actinomycetota; class Actinomycetes; order Micrococcales; family Microbacteriaceae; genus Microbacterium; species Microbacterium sp. PI-SA-G. The sequence continues at coordinate 2,237,208 of NZ_CM170103.1, read as the reverse complement.
GTATGCCGCACTGCAGCACAGCGGCCGTGACGGAGGGCCGGTGCCGCTCGTGCTGCACGGATCGTCGGGCGTCGCCGATGCCATGATCGCGCAGGCCGTCGCCGCGGGCATGACCAAGATCAACGTGTCGACGCACCTGAACGGCTTCTTCACCCGCGCGATCCGGGCCCGGCTCGCGGCCGACGAGGCACTGGTCGACTCGCGGAAGTACCTCGTGCCCGCCCGAGACGCGCTCGCCGACGAGGCTACCCGGCTGCTGCGCCTGTTCGCGCTCGCCCAGCCCGCTACGGTGGCGGGATGAAACGCGCGGCGCGACTCAACGCCATCCTCGATCTGCTCGCCGAGAGCGGCGAGGTGACGGTCGACGAACTCGTCGCGCAGCTCGACACCTCGCCCGCGACCACCCGCCGCGACCTCGACTCCCTCGCCGAGCAGCGTCTGCTCACCCGCACGCACGGCGGAGCAGTCGCGCAGGCCATCGCCTACGAGCTGCCCATCCGCTACAAGAGCCACCTGCGTGAACAGCAGAAGGCCAGCATCGCGCAGGCCGCGGCCGCGCTCGTCGCACCCGGTATGGTCGTCGGGCTCTCCGGCGGCACCACGACCACGGCGATCGCGGCCGCGCTCGCCGCCCGTGACGACCTCGCCGCGGGACCGGGCATCACCGTCGTCACGAACGCGGTCAACATCGCCGCGCAGCTGGCCACGCGACCCGAGATCAAGGTCGTGGTGACCGGCGGCGTGATCCACTCCCGCAGCTACGAGCTCGTCGGTCCGTTCGTCGAGCAGCTGCTGCGGGGCGTGCGCCTCGACATCGCGTTCATCGGTGTGAACGGCATGGACGCAGCCTCGGGCGCCAGCACCCACGACGAGCGTGAGGCGGCCGTGAACCGCATGATGGCCGAGCGGGCACGGCGTGCCGTGGTCGTCACCGACGGCAGCAAGCTCGGGGTCTCGGCGTTCGCCGCGGTCGGCGGCGTCGAGCTGTTCCCCACGGTGCTCACGGATGCCGGAGCGGATCCGACGGCGGTCGCGGCGCTGCGCGCGGTCGGCCACGAGGTGCTGCTGGCGGACTGACGCCGGTCGGGCGGAGTCGGTCGGGCGGGGCCGGTCGGGCGGAGCCGGTCGCGGGCGCACCCCACAGGGCTCCGACGTCCCCAGCACGTCGAAGCCCTGCAGGGGTGCCGCACAACGCGACCCCCAGAAGTCGGTGACTGTGTCTGTTCGCGTCCCCAGAGCGCGAACTCCCTCCTACGACTGCGCCTCCCTCTCACTCCGACCCCCCGGAGCCTCCGCATCAGCACCTTCCGCACATCAGGAGCGGGATGGGTGCGCGCTGATACATCGGCGCGCGCGAAAGTTCTCAGAATCCGCTGCCGTGGCTCTGGAAGGGAGCCCGGTGGCCGGTCGAGACGGATGCCGCGGCGAGGGCATCGGCGGGTGAGGCGCCGGCGGCGAGCTCGTCGTGCACCGCGCTGAGCAGTTCGCACGCGACGTCGTCGGCGACCACGACCGGCGCCGCGATCACGCAGCGCGTGCCCGCGTGCAGCCAGACCCGCGTCATGCCCAGGGCCTCCTCGCCCCAGCGCACCGACGAGCGACCGAGCTCGCACGCCGAGAGCACGACCGTGGCGGGTGTGCGGGGGATCAGGTCGACGTCGTAGCCGAACAGGGTGCCGTCGGCCAGCTCGAACCCCGAGAACAGGGGGTTGTCGACCGCATGGCGCCCGTGCGCGGCGATGTGCAGCACGTCGGAGTCGCCGGCCAGCGCGGTGACGGCCGAGACGGATGCCGCATCGCCCTCGAGCACGTGGGTGGTGGCAGCGCGACCGGTCCAGGCGGCGGCGGCCTGCGCGATCTCTTCGGCTCCGCGCGCGACGCGGGGGCCGGTGGCGAGGCCGACGCGGAGCGGGGGTGTCGATGCGGGGCTGGGGCCCGCGGGTGTTGCCGGAAGGCGATCGGCACCCCACCGTGAAACCGAGGTCGCCAGCGTGAACGGCGTGCCGTGCAGGCCGGGCAGCATCGCCCACGGCACTCCGGCGAGGATGCCCGGTGCCGTGATGACCAGGCGTCGCGCCCGTCCGCTCACCGCGTGCGCCGGAGTCAGCAGGGCCTCGTCGAGCAGCCGGAGTCGCGCGTCGAGCGAGCGCGCGATCACGGGCGACATTGACCCGCCGCGGGTGAGTGCGGCCATGTCGAGGTCGGCGCGGAGTCCGTCGAGAGCGGCCTGCACACGCGGCCAGGCGAGGTCGACGAGGCGGGCGTCGGATGCCGTGACCACCACCGCATGCAGGGCAGAACCGGTGAACACGTACGACAGCACCGCGGTCGTGTCGTCGAGGTGCGCCATGGCCGCGGCCAGATCGAGGCGCTCGCGGGTGCCGGCGGCGTGCGTCGATGACCACTGCCGCTCGCGCACCCGGTCGCGCAGCTCGCGCACGCGGGCGTCGGTCGTCCAGTCACTGCCCGCGAGATCGGCGCGCAGCATCCGCAGCTCGGCCAGGTCGGCGGCGAGCTGCTCGTCGTGCGGCGGACGCACCGGCGCCACCTGCTGACTCAGGTGCCGCGCCCGCTCCGACCACGCGAACAGCGTCGCCGGATCCTTCGTGCGGGCGGCGGCGGTGAGCCCCGCGAAGACGAGTTCGGTGCCGTGCATCGCGACCGACGCCTGCAGGTCGAGCGCGCCGAACGACTGCTGCCACGTCGTGAGCAGATCGAGGCCGGATGCCGCAGACCGCAGCGCCTCACGCGTGCGTCCGGCCGACGCGGCACGGGCCGCCCGCACCTCGTGCGCCCGCAGGCGCAGCGGCGCCGGGGCGGCGGCGTCGATGCGCGGCATGCGTCCCCCGCCCGCACGTCGGGAGCTCAGTCGCAACGCGGCCGCCTCGGTGCGGAATCCGCCGCGGTCGAGGGCCGTGACCGTGCGCTCGATGTCGGGCAGGAGCGTGGCGCCGTCGGGGCGGCGCCGCAACCGCGCCTCGAGTCGCACGGCGTCGGCGCGCGCCGCCCACCCCGCGCTGTCGAGTGCCGTGAAGCGACCCGCGGCCGTGCGGGCGACCCGCTCTGCGGCCGGCGGATCATGGCGCAGCAGGGACCGCGCCAGATGGAACTCGGCCTCGCCGCGCGCCTGCCGCATGCGCTGCGCCCCGAACTGCACCGCGACCCGGGCGAGCAGCGCCTCGGCCTCGGTCGCAAGTCCCGCATCGCGCAGCACCTCGGCGCGGTCGAGGTCGCTGATCGCCGCCGCGAGATCACTGACCGCGGCCAGAGTCGGACGCGAGCGGGTCATCAGCGCCAGGGCGGTGACCAGGTCGCCGCCGAGCAGCGCCGCGTAGCCGAGGTTGTGTCGTGCTTCGGCCAGCGGCTCGTCGTCGCCGTTCGCCTCGTACACGGCGATCGCGCGCTGCAGATCGGCGACGCACGCATCGAGCTCGTGCTGCTGCATGCGCACGATCGACCGGTTCATCAGGCAGTTCGCGAGCTCGGTCGTGTCGCCCTCGAGGCTGCTCATCGTGTCGATGGCGCGCGTGAGCATCGTGGCGGCGTCCGAGAGTCGTCCGGAGTGCATCAGCAGGGTGCCGAGCTGCCCGTGGATCACGGCGGTCGTCTCGGGGCGCAGGTCGGGGCGTTCGAGGGCTTCTCGGCACAGCCGCTCGGCATCGGCCGGACGCCCCGTCTGCGCGAGCACGTATGCGGTGGTCCCGTCGATGCGCGCACGCAGGTCGGGGTCATGCGTGCGGGCGGATGCCGTCGCCAGCGCACGCCGGGCCGCCGCGAACCGTCGGGAGTTGGCCGCCTCGACCCCGCGCCGGTGCAGCTCGCTCGCGGACAGGGGCATTCCCCCACAATGCCGTGCCCCGCCCCGCGGGGGAAGGGCCCGCCCTCAGTCCCCCGGCGCCGGCAGCGTCTCGACGACCGCTCGCACGGCCTCGGCCGCCGCATCCGCCCCGGCACCGCCCAAACCCACGGCGCCGAGCAGTGCGGCGATCCGTCCCGCGACGTACGGGGCCGCGAACGACGTGCCGCTCCACACCGAGAATCCGCCGCGGTAGTCGTCGGGGTCGATCGTCTGACGCCGCAGTCCGGTGAGGTCTGCGCGCGTAGCCGCCTGTGTTCCTCCGACGAAAGCCGGTGACGTGCTGACCACCGCGGCGCCCGGGGCGTACACCTGCACCCACGGCCCCACGTTCGAGAACAGGGCGATCGACCGCGCCGAGGGGTTGAGCGCGCCGACCGAGACGTGCGGCGCCCCGGCATCCGCAACGATCCCGTTCTCCGATCCGGGCCACGGCCAGAGCGATGCGGGGAACGCGGGCCGGTCGATCGCGTCGTTCCCGGCGGAGCACACCACCACGCATCCCAACGCGCGCGCCGCCGCGAGCAGCTCGTACAGGGTGCGACTGAACAGTCCGTCGACCGGGGTCTCGTGGTAGTAGCCCAGCGACAGGTTGAGCACGTCGATCGGATGCCCCGTCTTCGGGTCTTCGCGGTAGCGGCGCAGCAGCTCGACGACCTGCGCGACCGTGTGCAGCAGCGTGCTCTCGTCGATCACGCCGAGCGCGCCGGCGACGCGGATCGAGAGGATGTCGGCATCCGGAGCGGTCTGCCGGATAATGCCGGCGATGAACGTGCCGTGACCGGCGACCGCGTCGATCTCGCCGTCGAGCTGCCCGTACAGGTCGGGGTAGCGCTCCGGGTCGGCCTCGTCCGTCAGCCCCACCGGCACCCCGTCGAGCTCGATGTGCCGGGTGACGATGTCGTCGGGCAGCCAGGAGTGCACCCCGCAGCCGGTGTCGAGCACGGCCACCACCGGCCGCCGACCGCGCTTCGGCGCCGGATTCCGCTGCGGCGCAGGGCCGAGCCAGGTCACGGGCTGACGCGCCCCGCGCCCGGGCTCGAGGTAGTCGTCGCTGCCGCCCGCGCCCTCGCCGCGCACCGGGTTGGTGCGGCTGAACGGGTTCGTCCGACTGAAGGGATTCGTGCGGCTGAACGGGTTGAGCCCGACCGGGTCGATCGACAGCACGTGCTCGAGTCCGGTGCGCGGCATGGTCGAACGCGACATCCGCCGGGCCCGCTGCAGCACGCGCCAGGCATCCGGAGCCACCGGGGACTCTCCGCGGGTGGGTTCGTCGGGCGTGGTCAGCCGCGCGCGCAGGAACCCGGCCACGCCGGGAACGAGTTCGGCCACCTCACGCTCGGCGCCGTCGAACTCGAGCAGCCAGCCGAAGGTGTCGGCCGCGTCGCGGAGCGTGCGCAGCTCCTGATCGGACTCCTCCTGATCGGCCGCATCGCGGATGATCAGCAGACGATCCGGCAGGTAGGCGGTCGGATAGGCGCGGATGCCGTGGACCGGCTCCGAACTCGGATCCAACGCCGACCCGCGTCGGATCGATCCCTCCGCGCGGTCCTGCCAGGTCCATCCTCTGGGCTGCTCCATGGGTCATCCTCTCCGGTGCGCATGCCGCACCCCTGCGCCCGCCCGGTCGGACCCGGCGCTACAACTCGAACTGCGGGGTCGACAGGGTGCGCGTCTCGTCGCCCACCCGCGTCGTCAGATGCACCCGCGTGAGTCCGGGGGGCACGTCGTCGAACGCGAAGCGTCCGGTCTCGGCGGGCACGGTCGTCCGCGTGCGGTCGCCCTGCGTGAGCTCGATCTCGGCGGCGGCCGTGTCGACCCAGCCGTCGACCCGGCGGCGACCCGACGCCGTGCTCGTCACATGCAGCAGGATGCTGGTGCTGCCGTCGCTGAACTGCAGGGTGAGGGCGTCGGCCTCGCCGCGCACCGCGCCGACCGGCCCCTCGACCAGGGTGAGCAGGGCGTACTCGCGATTCAGTCCGTCGGCGGCGACGGCCGCGACCATGCGGTCGACCAGGTCGGCCGGAACCGGGTCGGCCTCACGCCACACGTCACGCAGATGAGCGAAGAGCGCGGCGTCATCGGCATCCGGGGCGATCATGACCGGCCCTCCCATCGCGGTGTCGGCGGGGCGTCGAGCAGGCTGCGCAGCTTGGCCAGGCACCGCTGACGGGTCGGTCCGATGCTGCCGATCGGCATTGCCAGGTCTTCTGCGAGGCGCGCGTAGTCGGGGCGATCCTCGAAGGCGATCACCCGCAGCAGCCGTTGGCACCGCTCCGCCAGATGCTGCACGGCCGACCACAGGCGCTGTCGCTCCTCCGAGACCGCGGCGTGCTCCTCGGGGGAGGTCTGTACGGGCAGCAGGGCGTCGAGGTCGTCGGGCTCCGTCGTGTCGACGCGACCCTGCGCCTTGCCCACGCGCCACGCCTCGCGCCGGGCGGTGGTGGTCAGCCAGGCCGAGACCGCGCGCGGGTCGGCGATCGAGTCGTGCCCGCGCACCACCCGCAGCCAGGTGGTCTGCACGACGTCTTCGGCGAGCGTGCGCTCGAGCCCGTAGGCGCGCACGACGTGCCACAGCACGGGGGTCATCAGCCGTACCAGGTCGTCCATCGCGTGACCGTCGCCCTCGCGCCATGCGTCGAAGAGCTCGGCGGCCCGCAGCCAGCGCGCGGGTCCGTCGTCCGAAGCAGGATCGAGAGCGGCGCCGGGTGCACCGTCGATCATGAAGCCCATTGTGATCACATGGAGCAGGAGCACGGCAAGAGCTTTCTGATACATGTCGCAGTCCAAGAAGTTGAGCGGATGCCGCGCCCGGATGCCGCGCCACGAACCGATACCGTGGAGAGGTGACCGCCCTCGCCATCGTGCTCTTCCTCAACGCCGCCTTCAACGCCGTCGTCTGGCCCCAGTTCTACAAGCGGGTCGCGAAGGACCCGCGCTCCCGCGACGCGAACGGCAAGGCGAGCCGGTTCCTCATCGTGCACGTCGTACTGATCTCGATCGCGCTCGTCCTCGCGCTCGTCTCGCTGCTGCTCGGGATCGCCGCGCTCACCGGCGCGCTCTGACGCGTCGCCTGGGGCCCGGCGACTGAGCGACTCCGGGTCAGCCCCGCGCGATCGGCTGCTGCAGCTCGGTGATCCAGTCGACCTGGTCCTCGGACTCCGCCCGCAGGTACACCTCGCGGCACGGACCCTCGGCTCGGGCCCCTCGCTCGGTGATCGCCTCGAACACGGTCGACCAGCTCAGACCGATCGTCGCCATCACCCCGAGGTGCGTGAGGCTGACCGCGCTCGCCGCGGCCGGCAGCTCGACGATCGTGAGGCCGTCCGGCGCGGGGTCGTCTGATGCGTAGCCGGCGGTGATGCGCACGCCGTGCTCATCCATCTCGTACACGGCGACGGGGGTCGACAGCGAGGCGCCGACCGCCGTCAGCGCATCGGCGACCCGATCGAACAGCGGCCCGACCTGCCCGACCACCTCGGGCTGCGTCGCCACCCGCACGGTGAGTGCGGCCAGCCGCAGCGCGGGCAGCGGCTTCTCGATGATCTCGCTGTCGGTCATGATCGCTCTCCCATCCCCGCTGGGCGTCGTCGCCCGCGGCATCCGTCCCCCGTCACGATAGAACAGTCGACGTCGCGTGTCACCGGTCCTCGTACTGCTGGGCGTGCTCGGCCCAGCGCGCCTCGACCGGCAGCCCGCGCAGCGCCCGGTTGCCGACGGCCAGCGCCACCGCGATCACGCACAGTGCCGCGCACACGAGGATCGTCGACTCTCGTCCGATCCACGTCAGTCCGAAGCCGGCGATCAGCGGAGCCAACGGCATCGCGCCCATGCCGAGCACGCCCGCGGCGCTGTTCGCTCGCCCGAGCAAGTGCGTCGGCGTCGCCACCATGAAGTAGCCCATCATGCTGGCGTTGAGGGCGGGCAGCAGCAGCACCGAGGCCCCCAGCACGACGGCGATCGCCCACGGCTCGGTCACGGTCGTGAGCGTCACCGCACCGACCGCGGCCACGCTGAGCCCCGTGATGGCGAGCACCCCGGCGCCGATGCGCGGCACGAGCAGCGGAGCGACCAGGGCGCCGCCGAGCATGGCCGCGCCGATGCCGGCCGACATCGAGCCGATCAGGAGCTCGGAGTAGCCGGCCTGCTGCAGCGCGTAGATGACCGTCGTGATGGCGGCGTTGAAGCCGAGGTTGATGATGGTAATGATCAGCAGCACGCCGCCGAGGTCGGGGCGCGACAGCAGCCACGTGAAGCCTTCGCGCAGTTCCCGCCAGGCGTTGCGCGGCGCGCGTTCGGGTGCCGGTGCGGTGTCGGTGTCGGTGTCGCGTGCAGGCTCGGATCCCGCGCGCGTTCCGCGCCCCAGCATCCAGGCGGTGATCGCGGCGATCCCGTGGCAGAGGGTCATGACCGCGCCGACGAGCCAGCCGCCGGCACCCAGCAGGAGTCCGCCGAGCGGGCCGCCCGCGAGTTGCAGTGCGGCATCGCGCCCCTGGTTCGCCGCCTGCGCGCGGCCCATCGCCTCGTCCGGGACGATCTCCTTGATGGCGCTCTCGCCGGCGACGTCGAAGAGCCCACTGCGGGCGGCGAGCAGCACGTTCAGCACCAGGAGCGACGGAAACGTCAGGTCGCCGGTGAGCGCCAGCGCGGTGAAGGCGCCGGCGAGCACGATGCCCACGAGAGACCCGGTCAGCATGAGACCGATGCGAGGGTGGCGGTCGGCCAGGATGCCGCCGACAAGTGTCGTCAGCAGGCGCGCGATCATGCCCGCGCCGCCGATGATGCCGGCCTGGGCGGGGTCGTTCGTCACGATCAGCGCCAGCAGCGGCACGGCGAAGCCGAACAGCGCGGCGGCGAGCCCCTTGCTCGTGTCGCTGATGAGCCAGGTGAGGTAGCGGGTATTGCGCCACAGGCGGTGGGGTGCGGTCACGGTGGTCATGGGTCGAGAGTAGATGCGCAAGAGTAATTGCGCAAGTCTTATTGCGCAATTACGAGTGCGGATACACTCAGGGGATGAGCGAGCAGAAGCGGCCCGATCCGGTCTGGATGACGACGGCCATGCTCAAGGCGTACACGCACCCGCTGCGTCGGCAGATGCTGCAGCTGTTCCGGCGGCGCGACCACCTGCGCGCGGCCGACATCGCCGACGAGCTGGGCGTGGCCGCGAACAGCGCGAGCTTTCACCTGCGCGTGCTGGCCGACGCGGGGCTGATCGAAGAGGCGCCCGAGCGCGCCCGCGACCGCCGCGACCGCGTGTGGCAGGCGCGTCATCAGGCGTTGAGCCTCGGCGGACCCGAGAGCCCGGTGCCCGACGAGGCGCTCAGCGGCGTGATGCTCGGCGTGATCGCCGAGGAGCATCAGGAGCTGATGCGACGCGTGATCGCCTGGACCCCCGAGTACGTCAGCGGACGCACGACCGAGGTGCACGCGACCTTCTCACAGCGCGTGGTGCGGCTCACCCCCGCCGAGTTCGAGGCGATGCTCGAACGCGTCGAGGACGTGATGTCGGAGGCCGTCGAGGCGCACGACCCGAACGACCCCGACAGCCGGCCGTGGCAGGTCGACGTGCTGGCGGCCGACGACCGGATCTGACCTCCGGTGAGGACGGAACGGAAGAACTCAGGGGGCGGTCCCGGGCCAGCCGGGGGGCTTCCGCGGGACCGCCGGTCGGCTTCGCTGGGGACTCCACCGACGACGCCCACTGTGCCTGACGCCGACCCGGCCGACGCCACCCTTCACCCGTGTGGACGAGAGTCGTGCGCGAACGGTCATCACGTTTCGCGCATCCGCGCATCGTCCTCATGTTGCGTGATGCAGTGGCTGAGCATCCTGAGCCCCGATGCGAAGTGGCGCTCCCACTAGAGTTTGCTCGTGCCCCGTACCCTCCTCGCGTCTCCGTCGGCGGGTCGACGTCGACGGTGGCGGCCTCACCCGGCGCAGGCGGTGCTCGGCGGGTTCGTCCTCGCGATCGTTCTCGGGACCGGACTGCTCTCGCTCCCGATCGCCAAGACCGGGCCGGGCGGGGCGACGCTGATCGAAGCACTGTTCACGGCGGTGTCGGCCGCGTGCGTGACCGGCCACATCATCGTCGACACCCCGACCTTCTGGTCGCCGTTCGGACACGTCGTGATCCTCGTGCTGATCCAGATCGGCGGCTTCGGCGTGATGACACTCGCCTCGGTCATCGGTCTCGCGGTGATGCGCAAGCTCTCCCTGCGTTCTACGCTGCTCGCGGCGGCCGAGGTGAAGAGCGTCGGGCTCCAAGACGTGAAGGGCCTCGTCCTCGGCGTCGTCCGGATCTCGTTGACCATCGAGGCCGTGGTGTTCGTGCTGCTGTTCGCCCGATTCGCGACGGGATTCGATCACACGATCGGAGAGGCCGCCTGGCTGGCCGCCTTCCACGCCGTGTCGTCGTTCAACAACGCCGGGTTCGCGCTGTTCAGCGACAACCTCATGTCGTTCGTCGCTGATCCGTTCATCTGCCTGCCGATCGCCGCAGCGGTGATCCTCGGCGGCCTGGGTTTCCCGGTGATCATGCAGCTGCGCAAGCACGCGCGATTCCCGGTGAAGTGGACGATGAACACCCGCATCGTGCTCGCCGCGACAGTCACCCTCCTGGTCGCCGGTACGGCGTACATCACGGCCATCGAGTGGAACAGCCCGGCCACGCTGGGTCCGCTCGAGTGGCACGCGAAACTGCTCGCCGGCTTCTTCCAGTCGGTTCAGACCCGCACGGCGGGCTTCAACAGCGTCGACATCGGAGCACTCGACGAGGCCACTCTGATCGGGATGGATGCGCTGATGTTCATCGGCGGCGGGCCGGCGGGAACGGCCGGTGGCATCAAGGTCACGACCTTCGCCGTGCTCTTCTTCATCATCCTGGCCGAGATCCGCGGTGACGGTTCGGTCAACGTCTTCGGCAAGCGGCTCTCGCGAGCGGTGCACCGCCAGGCGATCACGGTGGCACTGCTGTCGGTCGCCGTCGTCATGAGCGCGACGATCGCCATCGTGCTCATGACCGAGATCGAGCTCGATCGCGTCCTGTTCGAAGTCGTGTCGGCATTCGGAACCGTGGGCCTCTCGACCGGCATCACCGCCGACCTGCCGGTTGCGGCGCAGCTCATCCTCGTCCTGCTCATGTTCATCGGCCGACTCGGGCCGATCACGTTCGCATCCGCCCTGGCGCTCAGGGAACGACGGGTGCTCTACGAACTCCCCAAAGAAAGGCCCATCATTGGCTAAGCATTTTCTCGGCGGGAGAGATCTGACCCGCACCGCCGAGGCCGATTCCGTCGCCGTCATCGGGCTGGGCCGCTTCGGCCGGGCGCTCGCGCTCGAGCTCATGTCGAAGGGCACGGAGGTGCTCGGTATCGACAGCCGCGAAGACATCGTGCAGAGCCTGAACGGCCACCTCACCCACGTGGTGACCGCCGATGCCACCAGCGAAGAGGTTCTGCAGCAGCTCGCTATCCCCAGCTTCGACCGGGTCGTGGTCGCGATCGGCAGCGACCTCGAAGCGAGCATCCTCACCACGTCACTGCTTCTGCGCTTCGGGATCCAGCACGTCTGGGCGAAAGCCGTCAGCGACGCGCACGGCACGATCCTCGAACAGCTCGGAGTCACCCACGTTGTGTACCCCGAGAAGGAGATGGGCAAGCGCGTCGCGCATCTGGTCCGCGGCGCGATGCGGGACTACATCGAGATCGGCGACGACTTCGCGCTCGTCACGGCGGCAGCCAACCGCACCGTCACCGGCGTACCCCTCGGCGAAGCGCGGATTCGCTCCACCTACGGCGTCACCATCACCGCGGTCAAGCGCCCCGGGCAGGACTGGACGTACACCACGGCAGAGACCGTCATCGAGGCCGACGATCTCATGCTGATCGCGGGACCGACGCAGAAGGCCGAGGCGTTCAGCCAGCTTCGGTGATCTTTGCGGCTGTGCGTGGCGGTGCGCGGGGGTGCCCGTTCACAACTCAGCAAATACGCGTCGGGGTGGCGCGAGAACCCCGGCCTGGTGCGGGCGACGGGCGGTGCGGCCGACGTTCTTGCTGAGTTGTGAACGCCGAACGGGCGAGCCGCCGCCGCGCAGCCCTCGACTCAGGGGATCGCCCGCCGGAAAGCAAGGAACGAGACGCCCGTGAGCACTGCGGTGATCACCAGGCCCCAGAGCGCGAGGCCGACGGCGCCGAGGTCGAGGATCGACGTCCACACCTGCGGCCACAGGTCGAGCCGCGTCGCGAGGAACGCGAGTCCGACCAGGATCAGCGCCAGACCGAGTCCGACGAACGCCAGCACCATCGGTCCCCAGCTCTTCACGATCGTGGCCCCGGTGAACCCGACGACGAACAGGAGGAGCGCCAGCGTGAAGAACACGATGAACGCCCCCACGGGTCCGGACTCCCAGAGCCACGGCAGGTAGAAGACGTAGCCGTTGAGGCCGTATCCGTCGGTCAGCATCTCGATGGCACCGCCGATCAGGAACACGATCCCGAGGAACGCGCTGCCGAGGATCGCCGTCAGCATCGTGCCGATGAAGAACTCGCGCCGGGTGATGCTCATGGCCTGCGAGAACGGGAACGTCAGCGTCATCGCCGAGATGCCGATCGCGAAGAAGTACCAGAGCGGGGCCTGGCCGCCGCCGCCGTACTTGGGGGTGTCGATCGGGATCATCGCGTAGATGAGCACCGAGATGACGACCGCCGAGCCGAGCACGATCAGCGGGACCCAGATGAAGGTCTGCCGGTTGATCAGCTGCAGGCGGATGACGTTGAGTGTGCGTCGCATCAGCGCACCTCCTCCTTCGTGGCGTGGTCTGCCGTGGCCGCGTCGACCCCGGCCTTCTGGGTGAGTCGCACGACCAGCTGCTGCAAAGACACCGGCGCGAGGTCGAGACCGGATGCCACGACCTCCGCCCGCTCCGTCGGCGTCAGCGCGCCGAGCACCGTGACCGAGGCCACGCGTCCGAGCGACTCACGGTGCAGCACCTCGCGGGCGCCGACCCACGCGTCGACCGCGGTGGCATCGCCGACGACCGTGATGGCGCGGTCGCGCAGAGCGTCGGTGTCCTCGTGCAGGAGGATGCGTCCGTTGTCGATCACGATGACCTTCTCGATGAGGTTCGAGACCTCGTCGATCAGGTGCGACGAGAGGATGACCGTGCGCGGATGCTCGGCGTAGTCCTCGAGCAGGCGGTCGTAGAAGATCTGCCGGGCGACCGCGTCGAGTCCGAGGTAGGGCTCGTCGAAGAACGTGATGTCGGCGCGCGAGGCGAGCCCGATGATCACGCCCACCGCCGACAGCTGACCGCGAGAGAGCTTCTTGATCGTCTGCTTCATCGGCAGCTGGAACTCGGCGATGAGCTCGTCGGCCAGCTCCTGATCCCAGTTCGGGAAGAACAGTCGTGCCGCCCGGAACGCATGCTTGGGGTACGCATCATCCGGATACTTCTGGCTCTCACGCACGAAGCAGATCCGGCCCAGCACTCGCGAGTTCTCGTACGGGTGCTCACCGAACACGCGCACGGTGCCCGACGACTCGAAGTTCTGGGCGGTGAGGATCGACATCAGCGTGGTCTTGCCCGCGCCGTTGCGGCCGAGGAGCCCATAGATGGCGCCTCCTTCGATGGAGAGCGAGACGTCGTCGAGTGCTCGCTTGTCCTTGTAGCGCTTGGTGAGGTTCTGCACCTCGATCACGGCGGTCATGCCGGGGTCTTCCCTTCTGCGTCGGTCGTCTGCGCGGTGGTCTGGGTGGCGGTCTGGGCGGCGCGCTGCCGGAGCAGTGCCGCGAGGTCGTCGGCGTCGAGCCCGAGCGTGCGGGCCTCGGCGAGGAGTGGGGCGATGTAGCGGTCGGCGAACGCGGCCCGGCGCTCGCCGAGGAGCAGCTCACGCGCGCCCTCCGCGACGAACATGCCGATGCCGCGGCGCTTGTAGAGCACTCCTTTGTCGGTGAGCACGGCGACTCCCTTCGCTGCGGTGGCGGGGTTGATCCGGTAGAACGAGGCGAGTTCGTTCGTCGACGGCGCCTGCGCCTCTTCGGCCAGCGAACCGCCGACGATCGAGTCTTCGATCTGCTCGGCGATCTGCAGGAAGAGCGGCTTGCCTTCGTCGATCACAGGTCCTCCGCGTGGTTGGTGGGTTACTTACTTGAGTAGGTAACCATGGAGGCTGGGACGTGTCAAGGGTGGGTTCTGCGGGGGGTGCTCGGGGGTGCCCGTTCACAACTCAGCAAAAAAGCGACGGGTGGCGCCGAGAACCCCGCCCTGGCGCGGTTGACCGGCGGCGCGGCCGACGTTCTTGCTGAATTGTGAACGCCGAACGGGCGAGACGCCGCCGCGCAGCCAGGTCAGGCGCGCGGCAGGCCGACGTACATCGAGGCGTGCAGCTCGGCGACGTGGTCGAACGCGAGCCGACTGGCCGTCGCGGCGTCACCGGCACGCAGCGCGGCGACCAGCAGCACGTGCTCCTCATTCGATGCGCGCAGGTAGTCGATGCGATACGGGATGAAGTACGCGTACAGCTCGTGTGACACGCGGCGGTGGAGTTCGGCGGCCCCGCGCACCCCCGCGGCCTCGGCGAGCACGGCGTGGAAGGCACTGTCGGCGGTGCGGAAGCCGGTCCAGTCCGGCGCGGTGCGCATGTCGGCGATCAGTGCATCGAGCCGTGTCAGAACCTCGGGCGAAGCGTCCGCGCTCGCCAGCGCCGCAAGTCCGGCCTCGAGCGTGGCGCGCTGGTCGATCAGTCCGTGCACGTGCGCGGCATCCGCACGGTACGCGTCGATCTCGACGACCGTTCCGACCGGCGGGGCATCGGCGATGAACGTGCCGCCCGCGCGCCCCGGCCGTCGCACCACCACACCCTCGTCGCTCAGCAGCCGGTAGGCGCGGCGCACGGTCATCTCGCTCACCTCGAACGCGCGTGCCGTGTCATCCGGGCCGGGAAGCCGGTCGCCGGGTGCGAGCATGCCGAGTTCGACGGCGAGCGAGATGCGCGCACGGACGGTGTCGACGGCGGTCGTGCGGCGGATCGATCCGAGCGCGGGAGAGGCCAGGTCCATCGCACTCCCTCGTTGTCGTGTCCCCGCCGCGCGCGCCGCCGGGGTTCAGCTCGTCACGGGCTCCTCCGCCGTGTCGGCGGTGTGCTCGGGGCGGTCGGCGTCCAGCCGGAAGCGCCTGCCTCCCACGATACCGACGACCATGGCCGCGACGGGAATGAGGGCGAGCGCCACACTCACCGCGACGCTGCCGCCGGTCACCAGGGTGAAGTTCGACAGCACGAGCCACAGGGCGAACGCGAGTCCGACGACGGCGAGGATCGGGAACACCCGGGCGCCCCACACGCGTCCGGTCGCGAGTTCGGGGCGACGGGCGAAGAACACCAGCACCGCGATCGAGGTGGTGAGCATGAGCAGGACCATCCCGACGGTGGCGACACCGGCCATCGAGCCGAACACCCCGACCAGGGGGTCGAGGCCCAGCAGCGCCAGCACGGCGAGCAGGATCGCGGCCGTGATCGTCTGCACGACCGACGAGAACGCGGGGGAGTGGTGCGACGCATGACGGTGACCGAGCCGAGCGGGCAGCACGGACTTCTGCGCGAGCGTGAACTGGTACCGCGCGATGACGTTGTGGAACGACAGCACGCACGCGAACAGGCTCGTGATCAGCAGCACCTGCACGACGTCGCGCAGGATCGGTCCGAGATACTGCGTGGTCGTGTCGAGCAGCAGGTTGCCCTCGCCCGCGAGCGTCTGCTGTGCGACGGCCACCGCGTTGCCTGCCCCGACTCCGGTCACGAGCGCCCAGCACGAGATGGCGTAGAAGACGCCGATGATGATGACGGCGAGGTAGGTCGCCCGCGGAATGGTCTTCTCGGGGTCGCGGGCCTCATCGCGGAACACGGCGGTCGCCTCGAAGCCGATGAATCCGGTCAGGGCGAACAGCACGGAGACGCCGATCCCACCCGAGAAGACGGAGGCGGGGTCGAAGGTCTCGAGCGCGATCCCCTCGGCGCCGCCCGTGGCGAAGATGACGACGTCGAGCACGACGACCACGAGGATCTCGAGTGCCAGAGCGACGCCCAGCACCTTGGCGCTGAGGTCGATGTGACGGTATCCGAGCACCGCGACGATCGCCATCGTCAGGAACGAGTACAGCCACCACGGCAGGCTCGGCCCGCCGAAGAACGTGACCAGGTCGTCGACCGCCCAGCCCATGTAGCCGTAGATCCCGACCTGGATCGCCGTGTACGCGACGAGAGCGGTGAAGGCTGAGCCCAGCCCGAGGCGCGAGCCGAGTCCGGCCGTCACGTAGGAGAAGAAGGCGCCGGCTTCTTTCACGAAGGGCGTCATCGTGACGAATCCGACCGAGAAGACGAGCAGGATGACGGCGGCGAGAGCGAATCCGATGGGGGCGCCCGGCCCGTTGCCGGATCCGATCGCGATGGGCACGTTGCCGCCGATGACGGTGAGCGGAGCGGCAGCGGCGATCACCATGAAGACGATGGAGCCGGTGCCGAGCTGACCGTCGAGTCGCTGGCGCGGCTCGGCGAGGGGGGAGACGGTCATGGGGTCTCTTTCACGAGGGGTGTCCGCGAGCGGACGAGGAGGAGGGGTCAGTACAACTCGGTGCGGCGGTCGGCGAGATACGGGTTCTCCTGCCGAGCACGCTGTGTCGCCTCGGGATCGATCGTGGCGATCATGAGGCCGGTCTCGCGGGGGCCGAGCACGGCGAGCGGCTCACCGTCGGGGCCCGCGATGCTGCTGCGGCCGACGTAGGTGAGGTCGCCTTCGGAGCCGACGCGGTTGACGTAGACGACGTGGATCTGGTTCTCCCACGCCCGCACGGGGATGAGGCGTTCGGCGATGTGGGCGAACGGCTCCATCTGCGCGGTCGGCACGATCACGGCATCCGCGCCGGCGAGGGCGGTGCGGCGGACCGTCTCGGGGAACTCGACGTCGTAGCAGATCAGCACCGAGAGGCGTACGCCGTCGATCTCGATGATCCCCGGGAGCGTGTCGCCGGCGACGAACAGGCTGCGATCGAGCGGGCCGAACAGGTGCGTCTTGCGGTAGCGGAGGAGCTCCGTTCCGTCGCGGTCGATCACGACGAGGGAGTTCGTGATGCGGCCGTCAGCGAGCGGTTCGGGCAGTCCGGCGACGATGGCGATGCCCGTGTCGACGGCGATGCGGGCGACTCTGTCGACGAGGTCTGCGGAAGCCAGCGGGGCGAGGCGATCGCCGATGTTGTAGCCGGTCACGAACATCTCGGGGGTCACGAGCACGCGGGCGCCCTGGGCGGCGGCGTCACGGGCGGCTGCGGTGATGATGTCGAGGTTGGCGTCGACATCGCCGGGCACGCCGTGATGCTGAAGTCCGGCGATGGTCAGGGTCATGCGAAAACTCCTCGTGCGTCGATGCACTCATTAAACAGATCAGAATGATCTAGTTGATGTCCATTGTGTTTCGTCGGCGTTTCCTGCGCAAGGGGCGGGGCGGGTCCTCGCCCAGCAGCGCGCCGTAAAGTGGGCGGATGCCTGAGTTCTCGTACAGCCGACTGCGCCGCTGGCCCGATGTCGAGGCGGAGAACCTGCAGGCGTACGACGCCACCGATCTGCTGCTGGTCGAACGCGCGCAGGAGTTCGCCGCGCAGCACGGCATCGCAGGTCACGAGATCGCGGTGATCGGCGACGAGTACGGCGCGATCACGCTGTCGCTGACGGATGCGCTGACGGATGCCGGGGGCCACGGCATCCGCGTGCATCAGGATCTCGCGACCGGGCGCCGCGCGCTGACGCGCAATGCGGAGGAACTCGGCCTCGACGGGTTCGCGTCGCACGAGCTCGACGGCACCCTGCTCGACGGCGCGCGCCTCGTGCTGCTGCAGCTGCCGAAGTCCCTCGCCGAACTCGAGCAGATCGCCGATGCGGTCGCGCGGTGGGCGGCGCCCGACGCGGTGCTGATCGCGGGCGGACGAGTGAAGCACATGACGCTGACGCAGAACGAGGTGCTCGCCGGCCGGTTCGCGCGTGTGCAGGCCGAGCGCGCAGCGCGGAAGTCGCGGCTGATCATCGCCGCCGAGCCGAGATCGGTGCCGGAGGAGCTGCCGTTCCCCGTGGTCGCCGAGCACGACGGGCTGACTCTGGCCGCGTACGGCGGGGCGTTCGCCGGCGCCCGACTCGACATCGGCACCCGGGTTCTGCTCGAGGTGCTCGGCCTCGCGCGTTCACAACTCAGCAAGAACGGACGGGGTGCGGCCGAAACCGGCCCCGAATCGGCCGATGCGGCGCGGATTGACGGAGTTGTGCACGGCGGCTCGGCAGCAGCACCCCCGACCGTGCTCGACCTCGGCTGCGGCACCGGCGCCCTCGCGGTCTCGTACGCCCTCGCGCACCCCGACGCGCGCGTCATCGCGACCGATCGCTCGGCGGCGGCCATGGCATCGGCTCAGGCGACGGCTGCCGCGAACGGGGTCGCCGACCGCGTGATCGTCATGCACGATGACGCCGCGTCCGAGCTCGCGCCGGCGAGTGTCGATGTCGTGCTGCTGAATCCGCCGTTCCACCTGGGCAGCAGCGTGCACACGGGGGCGGCGACGCGGCTGTTCGAAGCCGCGGCGCGGGTGCTGCGTCCGGGCGGAGAGTTGTTCACGGTGTTCAACTCGTCGCTCGGGTATCGGGCCGAGCTGACGCGGCTGATCGGGGCGACGGAGCAGCGGCATCGCACGCCGAAGTTCACCGTGATGCGCAGCATCCGCCGCCCCTGAACCCCCCGAAACCGCCGCATTCTCGCATCCGACGCACCCGCACGGCAAGGGGGCAGACATTCCCGCAATCCCCCGGTCAGACGCCGAAACTCACGGCCCTCCGCGCACCGGGATTTGCCCCTGACCGGCCATTTCGTTACGTTGGAACGTGGGCCTGACGGCCCGAAGACCAGTCCGCGGCCACGTCCTTCTTTCGATGAGCTGTGCTGCGAAGAGGCGTGGACGTACGGTCGATGCTCTCTACGGCGGATCCGAAATCCGCTGTCCGTGCCGCCACAGCGAACATGTCGAACGGCCCTGTGAGTCTCACCCGGGCGTAACCGAAGCAGGCTCAGCCACCCGAAGGCGAGCCGCAGGGGAAACGTGTCCGAAATCGCACTAGAAGCGCGCAATCTGTACAAGGTGTTCGGGAAGAATCCGAACCAGGCCGTCCGTCGGCTGAAGGCCGGTGAGAGCAGATCCGCGGTCGGAGACGCAGGAACCGCCGCCGTCATCGACGCGAGTTTCACCGTGAACCGGGGCGAGATCTTCGTGATCATGGGCCTCTCCGGCTCCGGCAAGTCCACCATCATCCGCATGCTCAATGGCCTCCACGACGTGACCGACGGCACCGTCACCGTGAACGGCGACCCGATCACCGGGATCCCGGCCGGACGCCTGCGCGAGATCCGTCGTGACCGCATCTCGATGGTGTTCCAGCACTTCGCCCTGCTGCCGCACCGCACGGTCGCCGCGAACGTCGCCTACCCCCTCGAGCTCAAGGGCGTCGGCAAGGAGGAGCGGCTCGCGAAGGCCGCCGAGATCCTCACCCTGGTCGGCCTCGACGGGCAGGCCGACAAGCTCCCGTCCGAGCTCTCGGGCGGAATGCAGCAGCGCGTCGGCATCGCCCGCGCGCTCGCCGCCGACAGCGACATCCTGCTGATGGACGAGGCGTTCAGCGCGCTCGACCCGCTCATCCGCCGCGAGATGCAGGAGCAGCTGCTCGAACTCCAGCAGAAGCTGCAGAAGACCATCGTCTTCATCACCCACGACCTCAACGAGGCCATGTTCCTCGGCGACCGCATCGCCGTGATGCGCGACGGTCGCATCGTGCAGATCGGCACGCCGGAGGACATCCTGACCGACCCGGCCAACGACTACGTCGAGCAGTTCGTGCAGGACGTCGACCGCGCCCGCGTGCTCACCGCCGCGAACGTCATGGAGCGCGCACGCCCCGTGGTCGCCGAGACCGCCGGACCGCGCACGGCGCTGCGCCAGATGCGCGACGCGTACATGTCGGCCACGTATGTGACCGGCCGCGACCGCAAGCTGCTGGGCATCGTCACCGACCGCGATGCGGTCAAGCTGGTGCGCAACGGCGTCTCGACGCTGCGCGACATCATCAAGCCCGTGCCGCAAAGCGTGAGCGAGGACGAGGTGCTGATGAACCTGTTCATCCCCTCGGTCGAGTCGCCGCTGCCGCTCGCCGTGACGGATGCCGAGGGGCGCCTGTCGGGCGTCATCCCCCGTGTCACGCTGCTCGCCGCCCTGGGCCCCGGCCCCGGAGCGACCGGCGAGTTGACGCTGCCGCTCATTCCGATGCCCCAGGCCGAGATCGACGCCGTGCTCGATGACGGATGGACCGCCGAGCCGCCGGCATCGGCCTCGACCCCCGAGGAGGTGCGCTGATGGATGGTTTTCGCATTCCCGTCGGTGAATGGGCCGCGGCCGGCGTCGACTGGATCAAGACGAACCTCGACGGCCTGCTCGACGTGATCTCGTTCATCGTCAACTTCCTCGTCGACGGCCTCACCCGCGCGCTGCTCAGCCCGCACTTCGTCGTCATCATCGTGCTCGCCGCGCTCATCGCGTGGGTCGTGCGCTCGTGGCAACTCGCGATCGGCACGCTGGTGTCGTTCGGTCTGATCGTCGCGATGGACCTCTGGGTGCCCGCGATGCAGACGCTCGCGCTGGTGCTCGTCGCCGCCGTGGTCGCCGTGCTGATCGCGGTGCCGCTGGGTATCCGGTCGGCGCGCAACGCCTCGGTCCGCGCGGTTCTCAAGCCCGTGCTCGACTTCATGCAGACGATGCCCGCGTTCGTGTACCTGATCCCCGCGATCGTCTTCTTCGGCATCGGCGTGGTTCCCGGACTCGTCGCGACCGTCATCTTCGCGCTGCCTCCGGGCGTGCGACTGACTGAGCTCGGCATCCGCGGCGTCGACTCCGAGACCGTCGAGGCAGGGCAGGCGTTCGGTGCGAAGCCGGGCCAGATCCTGCGCGGCATCCAGCTGCCCCTCGCGATGCCGACCATCATGGCCGGGGTCAACCAGGTCATCATGCTCGCGCTGTCGATGGCGGTCATCGCCGGAATGGCGGGTGCCGACGGCCTCGGGAAGATGGTCGTCGAGGCGATCTCGACCATCAACATCCCCAAGGGCGTCGAAGCGGGCCTGGGCGTCGTGCTCATCGCCGTGTTCCTCGACCGCGTCACCGCGGCCCTCGGCGCGGCGGGCCAGAACCCGTCGTCGCTGCTCGGGATGCTCGCCCGCCGACGCACGCAGCGTCAGCGCGACGAGGCGGCCGCCGCGGCATCCGACTCCACACCGGCTGAGACCCGCACGCCGGTGCCCACTTCCTGACCCTTCCTGAAACGCAACACCCGCATCACAGCAACACAGCAACACAGCAACCCAGACATACGGAACCGAGAGAGAGACGACACATGAAGAAGAAGATCCTCAGCATCGCGGCCATCGGCATCACGGCATCCCTGACCCTCGCCGGCTGCAGCGGCGACGGCACGGGCGGCACCGGCGGCACCGGCGGCGAGAGCACCGGCGGCTCGGGCGACAAGGGCACGATCACGCTGGGCTTCCTGCCCTCGTGGACCGACGGACTCAGCACCGCGTACCTGATCCAGGACCAGCTCGAGAAGATCGGCTACACGGTCGAGATGAAGACGCTCACCGAGGCGGGCCCGCTGTACACCGGCCTCGCGCAGGGTGACGTCGACATGTACCCGTCGGCCTGGCCCGAGCTCACCCACAAGTCGTACATGGACACGTACGGTGACGACATCGAGGACCTCGGTGCGTACTACGAGAACGCGAAGCTCACGCTCGCGGTGCCGGAGTACTCCGAGTTGACGTCGATCGCCGACCTCGCGGGCCGTTCGGCCGAGTTCGACGGCAAGATCTACGGCATCGAGCCGGGCGCGGGTCTTACTGCGCAGACCCAGAAGATGCTTCCCGAGTACGGACTCGACTCCGAGTACGAGCTGGTCACCTCGTCGACCGCCGCGATGCTCACCGAGCTGAAGACGGCGACCGATGCGCAGGAGGACATCGTCGTGACGCTGTGGCGTCCGTTCTGGGCCAACGACGCCTTCCCGCTGAAGGACCTCGAAGACCCGATGGGCGCGATGGGCGAGGCCGAGGGCCTGCACTTCCTGGGCACGAAGGGCTTCGCCGAGGAGTTCCCCGAGGCCGCTGAGCTGGTCGAGAAGATCAAGCTCGATGACGCACAGTACGGTGCGCTCGAGGACATGGTCGTGAACGAGTTCGGTGAGGGCAAGGAAGCGGATGCCGTCGACGCCTGGCTCGAGGAGTACGGCGACCAGTTCGACTGGGTCGTCAGCAGCTGACGCACCGCCGTCTCGCCCGCACGTCGGGCGGATCTCTCGCCGATGGGCGGAGGAATCCTCAGGGACCCTCCGCCCATCGGTGTGTTCGCCGCCCGACGCGGTGTGTTCACGCCCGGGCGCGGTGCGTTCGCGCCCGGCGATCGACCGGCCCAGGCGGCCGCTCAGGCGGGCAGACGGAGCGTGGCGAACAGCCCGCCGTCTGCCCGCGCTCGTAGCTGCAGCGCTCCGCCGTGCGTGGTGGCGATGCTCTGCACGAGCGCCAGGCCCAGGCCGATGCCGGAGGGTCCAGCCGAAGTCCGCGTGGTATCGCCGCGGTAGAACGGCTCCGCGAGCTGCGCGACCGTCTCGGGCGCGATGACCGCTCCGGTGTTCTCGACCTCGATCACGGCATCCGCGCCCTCTCGGCGGCACCGCACCCAGAGATCGCCGCCGGGAACGTTGTGACGGATGCCGTTGTCGAGCAGGTTGCGCAGGGCCCGGCCGAGCAGCACGCCGTCGCCCGAGATCTCGAGGGGCCGAGCGCTCACATGCACGACCACGCGGTGCGTGACGAGGTCGCCGATCTCATCGGCGATGACGGTGGCGAGTTCGACGGTCTCGACATGCTCGAGCCCGGTCTGCGACCGTGCGAGCGTGAGCAGCGCCGCGATCAGCCGCTCGCTCTGCTCGGTCGCGCGCAGCGCGCGCCGCAGGTTCGGCTCGAGTTCCGCGGGCACGGTGCCCTGCGCGAGCGGGATCTCGAGCGCCGTGCGCGTGGTCGTCAGCGGCGTGCGCAGCTCGTGCGAGGCGTTCGCGACGAAGCGGTCCTGGGCGACGAACGCCGACTGCAGCCGGTCGAGCATGCCGTCGATCGTGTCGCCGAGCTCCTTGATCTCGTCGTCGGGTCCGGGCAACGCGAGGCGGCGTCCGAGATCGCGCTCCGAGATGTCACGGGCCGTCGCGGTCACCTCACGGATGCGGCCGAGAGACCGGCGTGCGAGCCAGAACGCGAGCAGCGCAGCCACTCCGGTGAAGGCGACCAGGACCACGGCCGATGAGGTCAGCAGCCCGCCGCCGACCTCATCGGCAAGGAAGTTCGACTGCTGCAGGACCGCGCCGCCGACGTCATCCGCCGAGGAGGGATCCAGAGCCTCGGCATCGTTCCCGGTGAACGACACGCTGTCGAAGAGGGAGCACCCGGTGGAGTCCGGCGGCGTCGTCTCGGTGTTCGTGTCGGCATCCGGGGTCGGAAGACTGCCGTCCTCACCGGCGGGCAGGCAGCTCTCGACCGTGACCGTGATCGCCGAATCGAACAGCTGCTGCACCACGAGGTACTGCACGGTGAGCAGGCCGGCGCCCACGGCCACGAACACCCCCGCGATGACGAGCACGAGCCGGGTGTGAAAGCTGAGGCGTCTCATGAGATTCCCATCCGGTAGCCATGCCCCGCCGCCGACTGGATCACGGTCGGTGCGCCGAGCTTGCGCCGCAGCGTGTGCACCACGATCTTCACCACGCCGCGGGTGCGCTCCTGCGGCTCGGACCACACCTCGTCGCGCAGCTCGTCGACGCTCACGTATCCGCCCTCGGCCACGAGCAGGGCCTCGAGCACGCCGAACTCCTTGGGGGTGAGCCGCATCGGCACCCCGTCGCGCTCCACCACGCGCCGGGTGCTGTCGAGGCGCACACCCGCGAACTCGCGGACGGCGCTCGATCCGGTCGGCGACGTGCGGCGGGCGAGCGCCCGAATGCGTGCGAGCAGCTCGACGTACGCGAACGGCTTCGCGAGGTAGTCGTCGGCGCCGAGGTCGAGGCCGTCGACGCGATCGCTGAGGGTGCCTGCCGCGGTGAGCATCAGGATGCGGGCCGGATACTGCTGCGCGACGAGTGTGCGGCACACGGCGTCGCCGTGCAGCACCGGCAGGTCGCGGTCGAGCACGATCACGTCGATGTCGGCCGCCGCGGCCGCGACCAGCGCGCTCGCCCCGTCGCGGGCGACATCGACCCGATACCCCTCGCGCCGCAGACCGTCGGCCAGCGTGTCGGCCAGATCGGCCTCGTCCTCCACCAGCAGCAGTCTCATCGCATCCCCTCGGTCCGAGGATGCGCGCGCCGAGGTTAGTTTCCGGTTAGGCGCACTCATACCCACACCCAACCACCCTCTCCGTAGAACTGACCTCAGTGTCGCGGACGAACCGCGGACGGAAGAAGGGAAACCACATGTTTCAGCTGAGAGGGCGCCGTTCGCTCGTCGCCGTCCCCGTCATCCTCGCGGCCCTGGCGCTCGCCGCGTGCTCCTCACCGGCCGGTCAGGGTGCCGCATCGTCGGCGCCCACCGACGGCGATGCGGCTGCCGCCCGCTTCGTGACCTGCCTCACCGGTGAGGGCCAGACGGCGAAGATCCTCGATGCGGGGATGGTCGGCCTCCTCCAGCCCGGCGCACCGGATGGCGGCGGCGAGACGCCGCTCGACGGAGCGAGCGAATCGAACGGCACGATCTCTCTGGGCGAGGGCGGGGAGGGCATGAGCATGACGTTCTCGGACGACGACGGGAACTGGCTGGCGGCCAGCAGCGCCGACTCCTACCCCGACGAGGGCGGACAGCGTGAGGCCTGGACCGCATGCGAGAAGGAGGTGCCCGAGTTCACGCAGGCCACCCCAGACCTCGGGGGCTCCGACACCCTGCAGAACCTGAAGGAGGCGGCGAAGAATCAGACCACGACCGCCCTCGCCTTCGCGACCTGCGCCCGCAAGAACGGCTACGCCGACTTCGCCGACCCGAACGCCGACGGTGAACTCGAGCTGCCGACGGGCATCACCGAAGACGAGGCCGAAGCCCTGCTGAAGGCGTGCGCGCCCGCGGCGGGCGAGGTCGCCCCCGCGATCACGCAGGCGAGCATGAACGCGCTCGACTTCGACTGGGTGGCCCTCGCGTCCGAGTACTTCCCCGGTGGCGTCGCGGTCGGCGGCGTCGGCGGGACCGACCGATGAACCGCCGTCGCGTGCGGATCATCGCTCCTGTCGCCGCGGTCCTCGTGATCGGCGCAGTGACGCTCGCCGTCCTGCAGCCGTGGCGCTCGGCGACGGCCGCACCCGACGCCGCGAAGGCGCCGGTGACCGCCGAAGCGGAGCGTACGACACTCACCTCCGACCTCCGGCTCAACGGCAACCTGAGCTACGGTCAGGCGATCGACCTGCCCGGGCGCGCCGGCATCGTCACTCGGCTGCCGAAAGCCGGAGACACGATCGGCGTCGGTCAGGCCGTCTACGAGGTCGACGGTGCACCGGTGATCGCGATCCGCGGCGACCGACCGTTCTGGCGTGACCTGAGCGCGGGTGTCACCGACGGACCCGACGTGCGGCAGCTGGAGCAGGCGCTCGCGGATCTCGGCTTCGGGCGGGATCTGACGGTCGACGACCACTTCACCGCGATCACCGAGTCGTCGATCAGGGCCTGGCAGAAGTCGATCGGGGTTCCGGTTGACGGCGTGCTCGCGCTCGGCGATGCGGTCGCTGTCAACGCGGCATCGGTGCGCGTGAGCTCGGTCACGGCCACGCTCGGCGACTCCGACGGCGCGAGTCCGCTCGCGTACACCGGCACGACGCTGCGCGTCGAGACCGCGCTCACCGATGCGCAGTCGCGGGAGATCCTGCCGGCGACGCCGGTGACGATCGTTCTGCCCGACGGCACCGAGGCGCCGGCGACTCTCACCTCGATCGATCCGGGTGGGCAGCCGACGAAGGAGGAGGGCAAGACCACCCCGGCGATCGCGACCGTCGACCTCGCAGACCCCGCGGTCGCCCAGGGCATCGGCCTGCGCGCGGTCAAGGTCGTGCTCGCCGCCTCTGAGGTCAAGGACGCGATCGTCGTGCCCGTGACCGCCCTGGTCGCGACGGCCGACGGCGGGTACGCGGTCGACGTGCTGCGCGCGAAGGGCAGGATCGAGCGCGTGGCCGTGGAGACCGGGCTGATCGCCGACACCCGGGTGCAGATCGTCGGTGGAGACCTCGCCGAGGGCGACGCCGTGGTGGTGGCACCGTGATGCCGGCTGCCGTTACCAGCGGTGCCGTCGTCGAACTCGTCGACGTCGTCAAGGAGTATCCGGGCTCCCCGCCGCTGCGGGTGCTGCACGGGGTGAACCTCGCCATCGCCGACGGGGAACTGGTCGCCGTCGTGGGGGCGTCGGGGTCGGGCAAGAGCACCATGCTGTCGATCCTGGGCACCCTCGACGATCCGACGAGCGGCACGGTGCTGATCGACGGGACGGATGTCGCGGCGCTCCGCGAACGCGAACGTGCCGCTCTGCGGGGCGACCGCATCGGGTTCGTGTTCCAGCAGTTCTTCCTGCTGCCCGCGCTGAGTGCCGTCGAGAACGTCGCACTCGGTCTGCTGTACTCGGGGGTGAGCGCGGCGGAGCGCATACGGCGCGCGGCCGTGGCGCTCGAGCGGGTCGGGCTGGGAGCACGGCTGGACCATCGCCCCGGTCAGCTGTCGGGAGGTGAGCAGCAGCGCGTCGCGATCGCGCGGGCTGTGGTGGGGGACCCGTCGGTGCTGTTCGCCGACGAGCCGACCGGCGCGCTCGACTCGGCCACGGGAGAGCGCATCCTCGAGCTGCTTACCGCCATCGCCGAGGCCGGGACGGCGGTCGTGATCATCACGCACGACCTCGAGATCGCCGCGCGCACGCATCGGCAGGTGCGCATCCAGGACGGGCGCATCGTCAGCGACACCGGGCAGAGCGTTCCGGTCGGGGGTGTGCAATGACCGCCGTACGCCGGCGCGCGCCGCGGCTCAGCGTCGGCGACAGCATCCGCACCGCACTGATCGGTCCCCGCAGCCGCAAGATGCGCACGGCGCTCTCGGCCCTCGGTGTGGCGGTCGGCATCGCCGCGCTGACGGCGATCACGGGTATCGCCGCGTCGAATCAGGCCGAGCTGCTGTCCAAGCTCGACTCGCTCGGTGCCGACATGCTCGTGGTCCAGCCCGGGTACGGACCCGACGACAAACCGATTCCCCTGCCGCAGACCGCGCCGGGCATGATCGGGCGCATCGCCGGGGCGGAGGAGGTGGGCGTTCTCCAGCAGGTGCCCGACGGGATCGGCGTGTACCGCAACGACCTGATCCCCGCGAGTCAGGGCAACGGGCTGACGGCGTCGGCGGCGAGCCCGGACTTCCTCTCGTCGGTGGAGGGTTCGGTGGCGAAGGGTGCGTGGTTCACGGAGGCGAATCGGTCGCTGCCGGTGGCGGTGCTCGGCTCGGCCGCGGCGGCACGGATGGGGATCACCGAGCCGGGTGCCCGTGTCTGGATCGGGGCGCAGTGGTACTCGGTCATCGGCATCCTGCGCTCGGCGGGGCTGGCGGAAGAGCTCGATCAGACCGCTTTCCTCGGCGACCGGTGGGCTGCAGAGCATGTGTCGAGCGACGGCAAGAACACCATCGCCTCGATCTACGTGCGCATGGCCGACGGGCGCACCGGAGAGAAGGTGCGCGACGCCGTCGCCCGCGCCGCGAACCCGCGGTCGGAACTCGTGCAGGTGTCGGGGCTGGGCGACCTCGCCGGTGCGCGCGCGACGGCGGATGACTCGCTCTCGGGCCTGGGCGTGGGCCTGGCCGCGATCGCACTGCTGGTGGGGGGCATCGGGATCGCGAACACGATGGTCGTCGCGGTGCTGGAGCGCCGCGGCGAGATCGGACTCCGGAGGGCGTTGGGGGCGCGTTCCGGGCAGATCGCCGGGCAGTTCGTGGGGGAGGCGATCGTGCTGGGCGGGCTCGGAGGCCTGGCCGGCACGATGCTCGGCGGGCTGGGGGTGGTCGTGTACGCCACGATCCAGGGCCAGACGGTGACGATCCCGGTCACGGTGCTCGTCGGAGGGCCGGCCGTGGCGCTCGTGGTCGGGGTGCTCGCGGGGCTGTACCCCGCGGTGAGCGCGGCTCGCCTGTCGCCGACCGTTGCCCTGCGGACGGCCTGAGCGCAACCCCCTGATCCGTCCGCGGCCGCAGACCTAGCCTGTGGCCGTGGACGGGTTCGCGGCAGTCGATTTCGAGTTCGCCCGCGAGGTCCTGCAGAGGGGCATCGCGGCGCTGTACCTCGTCGCGTTCGTGTCGACGCTGAACCAGTTCCGTCCGCTCCTCGGTGAGCACGGGCTGCTCCCGGTGCCGGCGCTGCTCGACTGGATCGGGCAGAAGAAGGAACGGCGGCGGCTGCTGCATCCGACCCTCTTCCTGCGCATCCGCTACACCGACCGCCGACTCGTCGTGCTGTGCTGGTCGGGCATCGTCGTCGCGGCGCTCCTGGTGCTGGGAGTTCCGCAGTGGGGGCCGCCGTGGGTGCCGATGCTGTGCTTCCTCGCGCTGTGGCTGGGCTACATGTCGATCGTCAGCATCGGCCAGACGTTCTATGGCTTCGGGTGGGAGATGCTGCTGCTCGAAGCCGGCTTCCTCGCGGCGTTCCTCGGCTCGAACGACCAGCCGCCGCCGACCGTCGTGATCGTGCTGTTCTGGTGGCTGCTGTTCCGGCTGGAGTTCGGCGCCGGCATGATCAAGATCCGCGGGGGACGCGAGTGGCGCGACCTCACGGCCCTGATGTACCACCACGAGACGCAGCCGATGCCGGGCCCGCTCAGCCGCCAGGCGCACCTGCTGCCGCGGTGGGTGCATCGGGCCGAGGTGGTCGGCAACCACGTCGCGCAGCTGGTGGTGCCGTTCTTCCTGTTCGCCCCGCTGCTGTCGCTGTGGATCGAGGGGCCGGTGCCGCAGATCATCGGCACCGTCGCAGCATCCATCGTGATCGCGACGCAGGCGTGGCTCGTGCTCACCGGCAACTTCGCGTGGTTGAACTGGGCGACGATCGTCGTCGCGTTCTCGGCCATCGCACTCCCGGGCATCGGCGTGCAGTCGGGCGAGTCGGGCGCTGCGGCATCCTGGCCCGGCATCCCGCTGTACTGGTTCGTGATCACGACCGCCGTCGGTCTGCTGTACCTCGTGGTGAGCTGGCCGTCGCTGCAGAATCTGTTCGCCCGACGCCAGATGATGAACGCGAGCTTCAACCGCTGGCAGCTCGCGAACGCGTACGGCGCCTTCGGCTCGGTCACCAAGGAGCGCGTGGAGATCGTCGTCGAGGGGGCGGCCGACGACGACGCCGCCGAGTGGCGCGAGTACGAGTTCCGCGGCAAGCCGGGTGACGTGCGGCGCATTCCGCGGCAGTTCGCCCCGTACCACCTGCGCCTGGACTGGTTGATGTGGTTCCTGCCGCTCGGGCATTCGCTCGACGACTGGTTCACGGTGTTCCTGCTGCGGCTGCTCGAGGCGGATGCCGCGACGCTCAAGCTCCTGCGCGTCGACCCCTTCGACGGCGAACGACCGCGGTGGGTGCGTGCGGTCTCGTATCGCTACCGCTTCGCGACCCGAGCAGAGCGCCGCGACCGGGGTGTGCGGTGGGTGCGCTCGCAGCGACGCGTGGTCATGGGGCCGGTCGGGTTGCGGTGAGCCCTGCTCAGCTCACCTTCCGGCGGTACGAGATGATCGCGAAGACGTATCCGACGATCAGGATGCCGAGGCACCACGCGAGCGCGACCCAGATCTCGCTCCCGACGGGGTCGCCGGCGAACAGCGCCTGCACCGTGGTGACGATCGAGGTGACGGGCTGGTTCTCGGCGAACCAGCGCACGGGTGCGGGCATCGTGTCGGTCGGCACGAACGCCGAGCTGATGAACGGCAGGAAGATCAGCGGATACGAGAACGCGCTCGCGCCGTCGACCGTCTTCGCGTTGAGTCCGGCGATGATCGCCAGCCACGTGAGCGCCAGGGTGAACAGCATCAGGATGCCGATGACTCCGAGCCACGCCCAGACGCTCGCCCCGGTGCGGAAGCCCATCAGGAATCCGACGCCGAAGATGATCGCCAGGGTGATGGCGTTCGCGGTCAGCGAGGTCAGCACATGCGCCCACAGCACACTCGATCGGGCGATCGGCATGGAGTGGAAGCGCTCGAAGATGCCGCTCTGCATGTCGGTGAACAGGCGGAACGCCGTGTAGGCGATGCCCGAGGCGATCGCGATGAGCAGGATGCCGGGGAGCAGATAGTTCACGTAGTTCTCGGCGCCGGTGCTCTGCCGCAGCGCGCCGCCGAAGACGTAAACGAACAGGAGCATCAGCGCGATCGGGGTGACCGCGGTGGTGATGATCGTGTCGGGACTGCGGAAGATGTGCCGCATCGAGCGGCCGGTGAGTGTCGCCGTGTCGACGGCGAAGTGCGTGCTCATGCTGCCTTCTCCTGGTTCTCTGAGTCTTTCGCGGGGCCCACGAGCGAGAGGAAGATCTCTTCCAGCGTGGGCTGCTTCTCGACGTACTCCACGGTCGCCGGGGGCAGCAGCGTCTTGAGTTCGGCGAGGGTGCCGTTGGCGATGATGCGTCCCTCGTGCAGGATCGCGATGCGGTCGGCGAGGTGCTCGGCCTCGTCGAGGTACTGCGTGGTGAGCAGCACCGTGGTCCCCGTGTCGGCGAGTTCCTTCACGACCTGCCACACCTCGATGCGCGCCTCGGGGTCGAGGCCGGTGGTCGGTTCGTCGAGGTAGATGACCTCGGGGCGCCCGACGAGGCTCATCGCGATGTCGAGGCGCCGCCGCATCCCTCCCGAATAGGTGCCGACCTTGCGTGCTCCGGCATCCGTGAGGCGGAAGGTCGCGAGCAGATCGTCGGCGATGCTCGCCGCGTCGGGCAGGTGGCGCAGCTTCGCCACGAGCACGAGGTTCTCGCGTCCGGTGAGGATCTCGTCGACCGCGGCGAACTGCCCGGTCAGCGAGATCCTCTCGCACCCCGACCGGGTTCACGGCGACGTCGACGCCCTGCACGGTCGCTGTCCCGGCATCCGCTCGCAGCAGCGTCGAGAGGATGCGCACCATGGTGGTCTTGCCGGCACCGTTCGAACCGAGGAGGGCGAGGATGCTGCCGCGCTCCACCTCGAAGTCGACGCCGCGGAGCACGTGCAGGTCCTTGTAGGACTTCTCAATGCCCCGCACACTGATCGCTGCGGTCATGACTCCTTCTCCTTGCCTTGCGCCTTGACGTTGGCCTTGTCGTTGGCCTTGTCGACGGCCGCGATCAGGCGCGCCCGCTCCTTGTCGATCCACTGCTTTCCCCCGTACGCCTGGGCGTAGTTCTCGGCGAACTCGACCGGGTCGTCGCCGATGATCGCGCTGACCGGGGTGCCGTCGATCGCGGCGCGCTCCCACAGGTCGGCCTGGTCGACGATCATCTGCACGAGGGTGTCGCCGTCGGTGATGCCGCCGTAGTACATGAAGTACCGGTGCAGCGCATCGGCGGTCGCGCGATACGGCTCGGGGAGTGCGTCGAGACGCGCCTTCGCCTGTCGGTACTGCTTCTTCTGTTCGAGCGACCCGGTGAGGGCCTCGATCCACTTCGCGGCCATGGTCAGTTCTCCTTCGTGTCGGTGCTGGTGCTGGTGTTCGTGCTGGTGCTGGTGCTGGTGCTCGGGTTCAGGTGCTCGATGCGCCCGGCGAGGAACCGCCAGGTCTTCCAGAACTCTTCGAGCTCGGTGTGGCCCTGCGTGTTGAGGGTGTACACCTTGCGGGGCGGACCCTTCTCGCTGGGAACCTTCTCGACGTCGACGAGTCCGCGCTGCTCGACCCGCACCAGCACGGCGTAGACGGTGCCTTCGGCGATGTCGACGAAGCCGTGATCGCGCAGTCGTGCGGTGACGTCGTAGCCGTACGCCGGCTGTTCGGCCAGCAGTGAGAGGACGATGCCCTCGAGCGTGCCCTTGAGCATCTCGGTCATCTGCTTTCCCATGACGCTCTCCCTTCCATCCGGTACTCAGTGTTGCTGGGTACCGGTACAAAGTAACACTAGGTACCGGTACTTAGCAACACCGAATACTGAGGTTTTCGTTTCGCTGAGTGCCGCGTCATCCATGCCCTGAATCGGCGCGCATGCACGAGACTGGATCCATGCCCTCGACTTCGCTGGACTCCCTTCTCGCCCGTATCGCCGACAGCGGCCTGCTCGACGAGCCGACCGCCGCGAACGGACTCGTCTACGGACGGGCGAGTCTGGATGCCGCGGGCACCGAGGTCACGGTCAACGTCGATCCCGAACTCCACGACGACGACGATGAGCTCGACGACGATGCGCTGCTCGAGGCGATCACCCGCATCCTGTCGATCAGCGAGTCGCGCTGGCGGGCGGTGATCGAGGAGGTCGCAGTCGAGATCGAGGATGCCGTCGCCGACGACGAGGCGCCGGTGATCGAGCAGACCGACCTGCGCGACGACCTCGAGGCGACGTCGGTCGTGGTCTTCGCAGACGCCATGCTGCTCGCGTTCGTCGCGCCGCGTCAGTTCCCCGACTCACGCATCCTGGTGCAGCTCGACGAGGACCTCGAGGTCGACGGGGTCGAGGTGCGCGACCGCGAGGGCGACGACGCCGACACCTTCACCGCCGTCGAGGACTGAGCGGGGTTCTCGCGCCGCGCCCCGCGCGCCGACGCGCGCCGGGAGGGGTCGCAACACGCCGTATCCCTCCGCGCGATGCGGCCTTCTGCGTCCCCTGCGCTCGGCCCGCCCGCGGCATCCGCTCGGGAGGGGTCGCAACACGCCGTATCCCTCCCCGCGTTGCGGCCTTCTGCGTCTCCTGCGCTCAGCGCGCCCGCGGCATCCGCGCGGGAGGGGTCGCAACACGCCGTATCCCTCCCCGCGTTGCGGCCTTCTGCGTCCCCTGCGCTCAGCGCGCCCGCGGCATCCGCGCCGGGAGGGGTCGCAACACGCCGTATCCCTCCCCGCGTTGCGGCCATCTGCGTCCCCTGCGCGGCAACGCCCCCCGGCGCAGCCCCTGCCTCACAACCACTTCTTGTACTTGAACACCCCGTACAGGGCCACCGCGAACGTCGCCATCGCGCCGATCGCCATGGGGTAGCCGAACGCCCAGCTGAGCTCGGGCATCACCTCGAAGTTCATGCCGTAGACCGTGCCGACCAGCGTCGGAGCGAAGATGATCGCCGCCCACGAGGAGATCTTCTTGATCTCGTCGTTCTGCGCGAGCCCGGCCTCGGTCTGGCGCCGGGCGACGAGCGCGGAGTGCACCGTCAGCGCGTTCTCGAGGATCGCGCGGAACGAGTCCACCCGCTCGTTCACGCGAATCGTGTGGTCGAGCACGTCGCGCAGCGACCGCTGCAGCTCCTCGTCGATGCGGTACTTGTGCGATCCGCGGCGCAGCCACTCCAGCATCCCGGTGAGGGGGTGCACCGCCCGCTGGAAGTTGATGACCTCGCGCGACAGCTCGTAGATGCGGCGCGAGAGGGCGTCGTCGTCGCTGTCGCCGAAGAGCTGGTCCTCGATCTCGTCGATGTCGTTGAGCAGTCCGGAGACGATCGGCTCGTACCCGTCGACGACCTCGTCGAGGATCGCGTAGAGCACGGCCTCGGGGCCCATCGCGAGGAGTTCGGGGTTCGCCTCCATGCGCTGTCGCACGGCCGCGAGGTTCGGCGACTCCGCATGGCGGATGGTGATGACGAAGTCGGGTCCGATGAACAGGTGCAGCTCGCCGAACTCGATCGACTCCTGCTCGTCGCGGTAGCGGGCGGGGCGCAGCACGGCGAAGAGCGTGTCGCCGTAGCGCTCGACCTTGGAGCGCTGGTGGCCGGCGAGGGCGTCTTCGACGGCGAGCGGATGCAGGTCGAACTCCCGCGCGACCGAGGCGACCTCCTGCGGGCTCGGTCGGTACAGACCGATCCACGCGACGCCGCCCAGGCTGTGGAGGGCACGCGAGGTCTCGTCGAGGTTCTGCAGGGTCTCGACGCGACGTCCGTCGACGTACACGCCGTTGTCGATGAGGGCCATGGTCAGGCTCCGTTCTCGCAGGAGCGCAGCGCGGCATCAGCCGGGTGCGCAGGATTCGTCAGGATGCGGAGGACGCCACCGACGGCTGCGGGAAACGACGTGCGAACGCGCTGATGCTCAGAGATCAGCGCGAGAGGGCACGGAGTCGCGACGCGGCCGAGGCGACGTCGTAACTATCACCGGTCATCGCCATCACCGCCTTTCGCGCTCTCATCGGGCCACGCGGCCCTGAACGAGGATACCCCGCCCCGCGCATGCCGACGACCGGCGGATGACCGCGTCGACAGTCGGCCCCGATCAGTGTGGACGCGCCGGTGTCACGATGGCGCAGACCCCTCGCGCTGCGGGGAGTCGGGGACTGGGGAGTCGGGAAGATTCATGCTGGGGACACAGAACAGAGCGCGCGCGGAGCACGACCTCGAGGACGACGAGGCCGAGCTGCTCGATCGCAGCAGGGCCGGTGACCGGCAGGCTTTCGCCGATCTCTGGCGGCGGCATGCTCCGTACGCGGTGCGGTACGCCCGCAGTCTCGGTCCGCCGCGGCCCGATCCTGAAGACGTCGTCGGTGAGGCCTTCATCCGCATCATGCGCACGCTGTGGGCGGGAAACGGTCCCCGAAACCGCCTGCGGCCGTACCTGTTCACCACGATCAGGAATACGCGCAACACGATGCTTGATCGGATGCCGCCGACAGCGCCGATCCATGAGCTCGACCGGCTGCCGTCGACGGTCGGCACGGTCGACGAGAGACGGATGACGGATGACGCGGCGATCACGTCTGCCTTCCGCTCGCTGTCGGAGCGATGGCAGCAGGCGCTCTGGCTGAGCGAGGTCGAGGAGATGCCGCCGCGGAGCGTCGCCGACATGCTCGGATTGAAGGCGAACTCGGTGGCCGCGCTGACCTATCGGGCGCGCGGGGCGCTACGCAGCGGATGGATTCGCGCGCAGGTGCGCGACGCCCCGTCGGATGCGACGCACGAGGAGATCGTCGAGACGCTGACCGCGTACGTCCGGAACGAGATGGCGGATGCTGCGCGGTCGCGGGTCCAGCGGCACCTCGCGAGTTGCGAGTTCTGCCGCGCCGTCGAGGATGCCCTCGTGTGCCTGCGCGCCTAGCCCTCCGCGCGCCTAGCCCTCTGCCCGGCTAAGCCCCCCGCCTAGCGGCGATCGAGCCCGACGAGCTGCGCGCTCTTCTGCCACAGCGCCTCGGCGAGATCCGCGTCGTCGACCTGCGGGTTCACCCGGGTGCTCAGCACGCGCTCGTCGTAGTACGCGCCCGAGCGCCAGGTGTCATCCGGTGTCCCCTCGATGA
The DNA here is from genome assembly GCF_057215335.1 of Microbacterium sp. PI-SA-G. Taxonomy (NCBI): domain Bacteria; kingdom Bacillati; phylum Actinomycetota; class Actinomycetes; order Micrococcales; family Microbacteriaceae; genus Microbacterium; species Microbacterium sp. PI-SA-G. Next base: position 2,201,826 of record NZ_CM170103.1, on the reverse strand, counting down.
ACCAGGTCAGGTGCGCGCCGCCCTTCTCGCTGCTGATGAGCAGCAGGTGCTTGAGCGGGCTGCGGTAGACGAGTCGCATGATCGTCGACGAGTCCGACGCGAAGTTGGTGCGCACCGTGCCGGGGTGGAAGGCCACGGCGCTGAGTCCCTGCGGGTGGAACTTCGTGTGCAGGCTCTTGGCGAAGAGCACGTTGGCGAGCTTCGCGTCGCCGTAGGCCTTGTTCGCGCTGTAGTTCGCCCGGTTGTCGAGGTCGTCGACGTCGATGCGTCCGAACAGGCGGTGCCCGACGCTCGACGTGTTGATGACCGACGCCCGGGCCTTCAGCAACTGCGGCAGCAGCAGGTTCGTCAGCAGGAACGGCGCCAGATGATTCACCTGGATGGTCTTCTCGAAGCCGTCGACCGTGGGGGTCTGGTCGCCGAAGATGCCGCCGGCGTTGTTCGCCAGCACGTCGATCCCGTCGTCACCCACCCGCTCGGCGATGTCGCTCGCGAGTGTGCGCACATCATCGAGCCGGGCGAAGTCGGCGGTGAGGTGCTCGGCTCCGGTCTCGCGGGCGACCGCCGCGGTCTTCTCGACCGAGCGGCCGATGAGCAGCAGACGATGTCCCGACCCGGCGAGCTGCCGCGCCGACGCGGCCCCGATGCCGTCGGATGCTCCGGTGATGACGATCGTCTTGCGCTGCATGGTGCTCCTCAGGGATCGGATGCCGGGGCGCGAGCCCGCGCAGCGGGGAAGTCGGGGGCGGAAAGGTCGGGCGGGGAAGGTCGGGCGGGTCAGCCCGCGAACGGCAGGACCGGGAGGCCGTGCACCCCGGGCCGCACCGCGTACACCGAGCCGGCGTCGGTGCCGTGGTCGTCGGGCAGATCCTGCGCCGAGGTCGTGATGAACAGCGTGCCGAGGTCGTCGCCGCCGAACGTGCAGGCGCTCACCTGCTCGACGGGCAGGTCGATGCGCTCGATCAGCGAGCCGTCCGGAGCATAGCCGCGCACGGCGGATCCTCCCCAGAGCGCAACCCAGATGCTGCCGTCGGCCGCGACCGTCATGCCGTCGGGGCTGCCGTCGTCCTCAGCGATGTGCGCGAACTCGCGGCGGCCACGCACCTCGCCCTCGACGACGTCGAACACGTCGATCCGCTGGGCGCCGGTGTCGACGTGGTAGAGCCGGTGGCCGTCGGGCGTGAACGCGATGCCGTTCGACATCGTGGTCTTCGGCAGCACGGTGGTCACCGTGAGCGCGGCGTCGAGCCGCAGCAGCACGCCCGCGTCGGGGGCCGAGTCGTACGCCATCGAGCCGGTCAGCAGGCGGCCGCGGGGGTCACAGCATCCGTCGTTCATGCGCACCGCGGGGTTGTCGAGCAGCGTCGCGACGGCGCGAGTCTCGCCGTCGACCTCGTCGGCGAGATAGAGCGTGCGGGCGCCGACGGCAACGAATCCGCCGGCCGTGCGCGGACGCGCGAACGCGAGGTACTCGTCGTCGATGTGCTGGCGGGTCACGCCGTCGTCGCGCAACGTGAGCAGGTCGCCCGCGTGGCCGTCGGTGTAGCGCAGGCCGCCCCATCCGGGCCACCACACGGGGGTCTCGGCATGGTGCGCGACGGGACCGGTGACGTTCTCGGGGATCATGCGGGCTCCTTCCGCGGCGGCAGGGGTTCGGCGATCGGCATCGGTGCGGGTTCCGGTGCGCGCTCAGGGGTGTGCGCCGGCGGGGCGGCGGACGCGGGCGCGGGAGCGACCGGCGCCGATATCTCGCGCGCCACCTGCTTCTCGAGCACGGTGACGGCCTCGTCGGAGAGCAGGATCAGGCCGTCGAGCTCTTCACGCACCCGCTTGTACGCGACGTTGCGCTCGGCCTGCGTGGCGGACTCGTCGACCGCGACCTTCAGCAGCTGCTGCGCGCGATCCAGGCGTTTGCGCTCGGGTGCCGTGAAGGTCGAGTCGCGCAGGCGACGAGCATCCTTCTCGGCGATCTCGAACGCGACCGCGTAGTCGCCGACGGCCTGCAGGTACTCGGCGATCTGGTGCTCGCTGACCTTCGCCTCGGCAGAGAGGGGACGCAGCGCGTCGGCCGTCTTCTTCGCCCGCAGGAAGGCGGCGGTGAGGGGCTGGCGGCCATCGCTCATGGCCGGGAACGCGATCAGCTTCGCGACGTCGAGCTCGTAGTCCAGCCACCGTGCGGTGATCTCGTCGTGCTCGGTGAACAGTCGGCCCAGCAGATCGTTCGAGGGGACGGTCGCCGTCGTGTCGACGAACGTCGGGCCCCGCTGTTTCGCCTGCCGGGTGGCGTTGCGGGCCTCGATCTCGGCCGTCTTCAGCTGCGTCTTCAGGCGGAGCGTCTCGAGGCGGCGCTCATGCCGACGCTTGGCGTTCTGCTCCCACGCCTTGGCAGCCCCGCCGGCCATCCCCATCACGGGGAAGATGAGCCACCAGTAGTTGCCCAGCCACGCGAAGAACGGTTCCATGATGTGCTCAGCCTACTTCGCGCGCCCCCGGCGCACGCCAGTGATTGATAGCGTCGGAGTATGGTCACCGCCCTCGTGCTGAAGATCGTCCTCTTCGCAGCGGCGGTCATCTTCGTGCTGATCGTCGTGCGCCGGTTCTTCGTGCGGACGAAGCCCGGGGCGACGGTCATCCCGCGCATCAGGCTCCACCGGTTCTGGGGGTTCGGTGCGGTGCTTCTTCTCGTGCTCGGACTCCTCGCCGGCATCCTCGGCTTCGGCAGCGGAAACGGTGAGATCCGCGACCCGCTGCCGTTCCGCATCGCCTCGGTGGTGCTCGTGGTCGCGGGGCTGCTCGTGCTGTGGGCGTATCGCAACCGGTATGTCGAGCCCGGTCCGGACGCGATCCGGTTCCGCACGATCTTCGGTGCCGAGCGGATGATCCACCACGGCGACATCGCCTCGCACCGGGTCGTCGGTCGCGGACGGCGACGGATGCTCGTGCTCACCTCGACCGGCGGCACGCGGCTGCGCGTGGATCTGTCGGCGCCCGGCCTCGCGCCGCTGCGCGCTGCGCTGAGGGTCTGAGCGGGGCTGCCCCCGCGCGCTCGCGTCTCGCAGGTGTCGCATATGGCCGCGTCCCAGCATCCATAGCGACCATCTGCGACCCCTCCTGCGCGCTGCCAGTCCCCGCCCTGCGCGCAGGTGTCGCATATGGGCGCATCCCAGCATCCTCAGCGGCCATCTGCGACCCCTCGCGAGCCCCAAACAACACACCACCCCCACCTCCGTCACCAGCCGTTCACGCAGCGTTCGGTTCCGAGTACGGCGGTCTCGTAATTGCGCGACATCTTCAGGAGTTGGAATACCGATGTTCTCGGAATTCCGGGGCCATCCCTCCCGAAAGGTCATCATGCGCCGCCTCACCCTGCCCGCCGTCGGCCTGCTCAGCCTCGCCGCCCTCGCCCTCACCGGATGCCAGAGCCCGAGCGCCGAGGCGGCCCCCGCCGATCCCGACGCCCCCATCACGATCGCCACGCTCCCCGTCGGCGAAGACCCCACCGCCGAGAACCCGATCGAGGTGTTCGCCGAGCTGTTCGAGAAGGCGACCGGCCGCGAGGTCGAGGTCATCGATGTGCCCGACTACCTCAGCGTGGTCGAGGCGATCCGCGCCGACCACGTCGACATCGGCATCATGAGCGGCTTCCCCTCGGCGCTCGCCGTGAACACCGGCGAGGTCGACGCGCTGGTCGCGTTCGAGGGCGACGGCAAGCCGGTCTCGACCTGCGTCGTGCTGAACGACTCGCCGATCCAGACCGTCGAGGACCTCGAGGGCAAGACCGTCGCCTTCGCCGACCAGGCATCGAGCTCGGGCTACTTCATGCCGGTCTACATGCTCCACGAGGCCGGCCTCGAGCGCGACACCGACTACGAGGCGATCTTCGCCGGCGGCCACGAGGGCAGCTTCGCCGCCCTGCAGCAGGGACAGGTGGATGCCGCGTGCACCGCCGTCATGCTCACCGAGCTCGGCGCACCGATGTTCCCGTTCGCCGAGGGCGAGTGGCGCGGCGTCGGCGAGAGCCCGGCGATGAGCATCCAAGGGGCGGTCCTCGGGCGTCAGTCGCTCGATGCCGACACGCGCAAGCTCATCCAGAAGGGCATCGCCGAGGTCTTCTCGGCCGAGAACGCCGAGCAGCTGGGCGCCTACGGATCCTTCGCCGCGTCGCCGCTGAAGGTCGACCCGGCCGGTGCGGACTTCGCGTCCTTCGCCGAGATCGCCGCGGTCGCGGGCGTCGAGCTCGAGGACCTGAAGTGACGACACCGTCGATCGTGGGGGCGGATGCTGCGGCATCCGCCCCCACGGGCCCGTCCGTCGAGCGCACCTCGACCGCCGAGCTGCGCCAGGCGCTGCCGCTCGTCACGGTCCGTGACCTCACCGTCGCGTACGACGAGAACACGGTGCTCGACGGGGTCGATCTCGACCTGTTCCCCGGAGAGATGGTCGCGCTGCTCGGGTCGTCGGGGTCGGGAAAGTCCACGCTGATGCGCAGTCTCACCGGGTTCGCGCCGATCGCGGGCGGCTCGGCGCGTGTCGCCGGGCACGACGTCACGAATCTCGGTCGCGGTCAGCTGCGCACCCTGCGGTCGGATGTCGGTCAGGTGTTCCAGCAGTTCAACCTCATCCCGCGCCTGAGCGTGCTGACCAACGTGCTCACGGGCGCGCTGCACGGCGCCGGACCCATCAACATGGTCGGTGGATTCTCGAGCGCCCACCGCCGGCGCGCGCTCGAGCTGCTCGACCGGGTCGGCATCGCGCACAAGGCGTCGGAGCCCGCCCGCTCGCTCTCGGGCGGACAGCAGCAGCGCGTGGCGATCGCCCGCGCGCTGATGCAGCAGCCGAAGGTGATCCTGGCCGACGAGCCGGTCGCCTCACTCGATCCCAAGCTGGCCGACTCGGTGCTCGAACTCCTGCGTGAGATCGCCACCGACGACGGCATCCCGGTGCTCGTGAGCCTGCACGTGCTGCCGCTCGCGCTCGCGCACAGCGACCGCATCATCGGGCTGCGTCACGGCGAGGTGCTGGTGTCGGGTGCGACGTCGCAGCTGGATGCCGCGGCCCTCGCTCCGCTCTATGACGACGACGACAACGACGAGGACCACACCCCCGAAGGAGCACGGCGATGACCACGACGGCCGACCCGAAGCCGCGGCCCGACCGCGCGGCGCGCACCGGCTCCGGCCGGTCCACCGCCAAGCCCGTGCTCAGCGCCGCGGAGCGCACGCGACTCGAGAGCGCGTTCCGCGTGCCGCGCGCCCGCTTCCTGCTGGGCCTGCCGGTCGCGGTGCTGCTGCTGATCTGGTCGTTCAACGGCGCCCAGTTCAACTTCGTCAAGCTCGGCGAGGGCACCGTCAACATGGGCGAGTTCCTCTCGCGCCTGTTCCCGCCGGACTTCTCGAAGATCGGCACCATCCTCGCGCTGCTCCTCGAGACGTTCCAGATGGCGGTCGTCGGCACCGTGCTGGGCGCCGTGCTCGCGCTCTTCGCGGCGGTCTGCGCGGCGTCGAACATCGCCCCCGCCTGGCTGTACTACCCGACGCGCTGGGTGATGAACGTCATCCGCTCGGTACCCGACCTGGTCTTCGCGCTGATGTTCGTCTCGGCCGTCGGGCTCGGACCGTTCGCCGGCATCCTGGCCATGACCCTCGGCTCGATCGGGTCGATCGGCAAGATCTTCGCCGAGGCGATGGAGCAGGTCGATCGCGGACCCGTCGTCGCCATGGAGGCGGTCGGCGCGTCGAAGCGGCAGGTGATCCAGTACGGCATCCTGCCCCAGGCAGCGCCGCTGCTGACCTCGTACACGCTGCTGCTGTTCGAGGGGAACGTGCGTGGCGCGACCATCCTCGGCCTCGTGGGCGCCGGCGGCATCGGCCTCGAGCTGACCACCGCGATGCGCATGTACGACTACGGCCACCTCAGCGCCATCATCATCTGCATCATCGTGCTCGTCACGGTGATCGACCAGGGCAGCGCCCTCATCCGAAGGAGAATCACATGAGCATCATCGACGCCCCGCTGATCGAGCTGAGCGCGCCGGTCAACCTGCGAGACCTGGGCGGCATCGCCGTCGACGGGGGTGTGCTGCGCAGTCGGCTCGCGATCCGCACCGACGATCTGGCGCTCGTGACCGACGCGGTCGCCGACGAGTTGGTCGCCAACGGACTCACCGCCGTCATCGATCTGCGCTCCAACGACGAGGTCGAGATCAGCGGACGCGGACCGCTCGCCACCCGCGCGGTCACGTACCACCACATCGCCCTGATGGCGAACGTCGGCGACTCGATGCGCGAGCACCGGGAGTTCACGCACGAGTCGATGGGCGCGTCGTACCTCGCGATGGTGGATGCTGCGGCCCCCCAGCTCGTCACCGCGTTGAACGTGATCGCCTACTCGCCCGGCACGACCGCGTTCCACTGCGCCGCCGGCCGCGATCGCACCGGTGTGCTCGCCGCGATGCTGCTGCTGGCGCTCGGGGCATCTGACGACGACATCGTCACGGATTACGCGCGCACCGGGCCGAACATGTCGGCGATCATGCAGCGCACCCGCGGAGTGATGGGACCGCTGCTCGCCCGCATCGGGTTCGACGAGGAGCGCATGCGCGTCAGCCTCGACGGGCCGATGGACGTGTCGATGCGCATTCTGCTCGACACGCTGCGCGAACGGCACGGCGATCCGCTGGCGCCGCTGCGCGCCGCGGGGCTCTCGGACGACACGATCGCCAGACTGCGCGCGCGGGCGCTCGACGCGTGACGCTGACGCAGACGGATGCCGGGACGGCGGTTCGTCGCCGCCCCGGGCGTCCGCGCGATGAGGACATCGACGGCCAGATCGTCGCGGCGACGCTCGCGATCATCGATGAGGGCGTCGAGGTGACCGTGTCGCGCGTGGTCGCGCGGAGCGGCGTGAGCCGGGCGGCGCTGTACCGGCGCTGGCCCTCGCTCACGACGTTGATCGCGGCCGCGCTCGACGTGGGTCGCGAACTTCCGCCGGAGTATCCCGAGGGGCACGATCTGCACGAGATTTTGCTCGCGGGGCTCGGGCTCGGCGACGGAGGTGTTGCGCCGTCGGCACCCGGATACTCCGAGGAGCGCTTCCGCCAGCGCATCCGCCTGGTCATGTCGGACCGCGCTCTGCAGAAGGCGTACTGGGAGTCGCACGTGTCGCGTCGGCGCGTGCCGCTGCACAACGCGCTGCGCTCGGGCATCGCGCGGGGTGAGTTGCGCGACGACCTCGACATCGAGGCCTGTTTCGACGCGATCGCGGGGGCTGCGTACTACCAACTCGTGGTGCGCGGAGACCGGATCGACGACCCCGCCGTGGTCGCGCGGCTGCGTGCGGCGATCGAGGTGATCTGGCGCGGGATGGTGGTGTGAGGGGGGTGGGTGCCTGTTGTGGTGCCTGTTGCGCTGCCTGGGGAGGGGTCGCGAATCGTCGCTTCAGCGGGCAGGATGCGGCCATGTGTGACCCCTGCCGCGCGGGGGTGCCGTCGCGCTGCTCAGGTGGGGTCGCGAATCGTCGCTTCGGCGGGCGGGATGCGGCCATGTATGACCCCTGCCGCGTGGGCGTGCCGTCGCGCTGCTCAGGTGGGGTCGCGAATGGTCGCTTCAGCGGGCAGGATGCGGCCATGTGTGACCCCTCCCGCGCGGCGAGCGAGGGTCAGCGCTTCGTGAGATCCTGCGCGAGCATCACCACGATGCCGCTGGGGCCGCGGAGGTACGTGAGCTTGTACACGTCCTGGTAGTTCGCGACTCCTCGCAGCGGGAAGCATCCATGCCGCGCGGCGATCGCGAGCGACTCCTCGATGTCGTCCACGGAGAACGCGATGCGGTGCATACCGATCTCGTTCGGCAGCGTCGGCTCCGTCTCGATCGCCTCCGGATGGATGTACTCGAACAGCTCGATGCTGCCCTGCCCATCGGGCGTCTGCAGCACGGCGATCTTCGCGTGGTTGCCATCGAGCCCGACCGCTGTCGACGCCCATTCTCCGCTCACCTCGTCGCGCCCCTGGACCGTGAGCCCGAGGTCGGTGAAGAAGGAGATGGTCTCTTCCAGATCGCGCACCGCGATGCCGACATTCTCGAGTCTGATGCTCATGAGTCGCATGCTACTCAGCGCACGCGGCCGGCAGAAGGAGGTCAGCGCCCGAGCTTCTCGGCGCACGCGACGCAGTGCTCTGCGAACGGTCGCACCTCGAGCCGCCCCTCCGGAATCGGCCGACCGCAGTTCGCACAGGTGCCGTACGTGCCGGCATCCATCCGAGCGAGCGCGTCGTCGACCTGTCGAAGTTCGGATGCCGCGGCCTCGGCGAGCCCCGTCAGACGCGACCACTCGGAAGACAGCGTGACGCCCTCGGGGTCGTGCTCGTCGTCGTCGTTCGAGCCTTCGCGGTCGTGCATCAGTTCGGACAGCGCCGCGGAGGTCGCCGCGACCCGGGCCGCTGCCTGTGCACGACGCTCCGCCAACAGCGCGCGCAGGTCGATGGTCATCCCGAAACTGTACGCCCGGGCTCCGACACCGCCGGCGAACGCGAGCGCACGCGTTTCAACCCGACCTCACCGCGTCACTCCGCGACCGGCCGACACGGACGTACCCCCGGTGTGCGCCACGCGTCCCGACCGATGTCCGTGCACGAAAGCGCCGGCATCCGCTCCCTGCCGCGCGCGCGCCCGGCGGGAGCCCATGGCGTCGGCGACAGCATCCACCCGATCGCGGCGCGAACTCAACACCAGATCGGTCCCGCTGCCGGCGTCGTCGATGATCGACTGTCTGCTCTCGGCGATGCGGCTCGCCGCCCCGGCGCCGAAGCCCCGGATGAACCCGCTGCGCGCACGGCGCCGATCGCTCTCGCTGCACCAGCGGTAGTCCTCGCGCTGGGCCGCCCACCAGGTGCGCATCGCCACCATCCCCTGCACCTGCAGGCTCGCCGTGAGGACCCGCGCCTGCTGCACATCAGACGCGTAGCCGACGAGATACAGGATCGACACAGTGCCGACGTCGGCCTGCAGCAGCCGCAGCGTGCCGAGAGCGCGCGCGACGCCGATGCCCAGCTCGCGCATGTCGCGGGCGTAGGAGCCGGAGAACGAGACGTGCTCCTGAACGATCTCTTCGCGCGACTGCCCCTGCTGCGCTCGTCGCTCATCGATGCGCGCCTGTTCGATGCCGTACTTCACCATCAGCCGCTCGGCGTGCTCCGTGAGCGCCTCGGCCTCCTCCGGCGTCGTGCTCTCGGCCTTCGCCAGCAGTTTGGCGATCAGATCCAGCTTGCCCTCGCTCATGCGTCCCCCTTGTTCGTGATGCGTCGATCCTCCGCGGGGGCACCTACATTCGAGCGGCTCGGTGCGCGATCGGGGGAGAAGTCGTGCGCGGCAGGTGGAGGTGGAGGAGAAGTCGCGCGGTGACCGGCGGGCGCGCTGATGAGTCACGGGCGCGACCGAGTGCCTTCGGTGCGGAGGAGATCGACGCTTCGGAGGCGGATTTACGCGGACGAGACCTCCGAACTGCAGATCTCCCCCCGAACGCCGCACGCCGACGCCGCACGCCCGAAAGCCCCGAGTCCCTCAGATCACCAAGGAATCAGCGAGATCACCGTCGCGCCGCCGCCACCGAGGATCAGCGCGATGATGACGGTCCACGCCACCACCCGGATCCGCCGGTTGCGACGCTCGCCGAGATCGCCGTAGTCCTCGCTCAGCTCCGGCCGCTCCGGCCGCCCCGACTCGCGCCGACGTTCCGCGTCGCCACCGGCGTCACGACGCTCGAGGTCACTCATCACGCCACCGGCTCCGTCACGGTCGGACCGAAGTACGACGGCAGCGTGGCCTGCGAGCGCTCACGCAGTTCGGCGACCGAGACCGTGAACGCGTCCTGCACCTCGAGCTGAGGCTCGCTGTCGGTCACGCCGATGCGCAGCACGGGGTATCCGCGTCCTTCGCACAGGCCCTGGAACTTCACGTCGTCCTCGCGGGGAACCGTCACGATCACGCGACCGCTCGACTCCGAGAACAGTGCCGACGCGGCATCCACCCCGTCGCGCTCGATGATCGGGTTCAGCCACACGCGGGCTCCGACGCCGAACCGCATGACGCCCTCGGCGAGGGTCTGCGCCAGCCCTCCCTCAGAGAGGTCGTGCGCCGACGAGATCAGCCACTCGTCGCGCGCTGCCGCGAGCAGTCCGGCGAGTCGCCGCTCGCCGGGCAGGTCGACGGCGGGCGGGCGTCCGCCGAGGTGCTGGTGCACGACGTCGGCCCACGCCGAACCCGAGAGCTCGGTCGCGGTGGTGCCCAGCAGGTAGATGTTCTGACCGACGTCCTGCCAGCCCGAGGGGATGCGGCGCGAGACGTCGTCGATGATCCCGAGCACGCCCACGAGCGGGGTCGGGTGGATCGGCACGTCGCCGGTCTGGTTGTAGAACGACACGTTGCCGCCGGTGACGGGCGTGCCCAGTTCGAAGCATCCGTCGGCGAGGCCGTCGACCGTCTGGCCGAACTGCCACATGACCTCGGGGTTCTCGGGGGACCCGAAGTTCAGGCAGTCCGTGATGGCGGTGGGGACGGCGCCCGTGACGGCGACGTTGCGGTACGCCTCGGCGAGGGCGAGCTGCGCGCCGACGTAGGGGTCGAGCTGGCTGTAGCGGCCGTTCGCGTCGGTCGAGATCGCGAAGCCGAGTCCCGACTCCTCGTCGACACGGATCATGCCCGCGTCATCCGGGAAGCTCAGGGCGGTGTTGCCGAGCACGTAGTAGTCGTACTGGTTGGTGATCCAGCTCGTGTCGGCCAGGTTGGGCGATGCGACCAGCGCGAGGAACTGCTCGCGCAGCACCTCGGGGTCTGACGAGCGGGGCAGGTTCTCGGCGGCATCCGCCTGCAGCGCGTCGATCCACGTCGGGTATGCGACCGGGCGATCGTAGACGGGGCCGTCGACCGCGACGGTGGACGGGTCGACGTCGACGATGCGCTCGCCCTGCCAGTCGATGATGAGGCGTCCGTCACCGGTGACCTCGCCGAGCACCGAGGTCTCGACCTCCCACTTGTCGACGACGGCCATGAATGCCTCGAGCTTCTCGGGCGCGACGATCGCCATCATGCGCTCCTGCGACTCCGACATGAGGATCTCCTCGGCCGTCAGCGAGGGATCGCGCAGCAGCACGTTGTCGAGCGACACCTTCATGCCGCTGTTGCCGTTGGCGGCGAGCTCGCTCGTGGCGCACGAGATGCCGGCGGCTCCGAGGTCCTGGATCGCCTCGACGAGCTCGCCGCGGTACAGCTCGAGGCAGCACTCGATGAGCACCTTCTCGGCGAACGGGTCGCCGACCTGCACCGCGGGGCGCTTGGTCGGGCCGGACTCGTCGAAGGAGTCGGATGCCAGGATGCTGGCGCCGCCGATGCCGTCGCCACCCGTGCGGGCGCCGAAGAGGACGACCTTGTTGCCGACGCCGGTCGCGTTGGCGAGCTTGAGGTCTTCGTGGCGGAGCACGCCGACCGCGAGCGCGTTGACCAGCGGGTTCGCCTGGTACACGGAGTCGAAGACCGTCTCGCCGCCGATGTTCGGCAGGCCGAGGCAGTTGCCGTAGAAGCTGATGCCGCTCGTCACGCCGTGCACGACGCGGGCCGTGTCGGGGTGGTCGATCGCGCCGAAGCGCAGGGCGTCCATGACGGCGACCGGGCGGGCGCCCATCGAGATGATGTCGCGGACGATGCCGCCGACACCCGTCGCCGCGCCCTGGAACGGCTCGATGAAGCTGGGGTGGTTGTGCGACTCGGCCTTGAACGTGACGGCCCAGCCCTCGCCGACGTCGACCACGCCGGCGTTCTGCCCCATGCCGACCATGAGGCGTTCCTTCATCTCATCCGAGACCTTCTGGCCGAAGCGGCGCAGGTAGTTCTTGCTGCTCTTGTACGAGCAGTGCTCCGACCACATCACGGAGTACATCGCCAGCTCGCCCGACGTGGGGCGGCGGCCGAGGATCTCGCGGATGCGGGCGTACTCGTCGTCCTTGAGGCCGAGGGCGCCGTACGGCTGCTCCTTCTCGGGCGTCGCGGTGGCGTTCTCCACAGAATCGGGAACGTGCTTGTGGACAGGTGCAGGGGCGGTGGTCACGCGCACTCCAAAGGAAGGGGCCGGCGGGGCGTCTTCAGTCTACCGGGGCGGGGAGTGGGGGGTTGGTGGGACGGGGGGAGGGGACGCAGATGGCCGGGTTGCAGCATCCATGGCGACCATCTGCGGCCCCTGCGGAGTGAGTGGGCTTGGGGAGGGGACGCGAATGGCCGGGTCACAGCATCCATAGCGGCCATCTGCGGCCCCTGCTGCGTCCGCGACCCCTGGCGAGTCAGTGCGCCTGGCCCGCGCCGACGGATGCTGCGCCGAACCGCCCCGCCAATACCTCCGCCGCATCGCGCAGCGCCGCCGGCCCGACCACCCGGAACGGCGCATCGAAGCGCGCGACCGCGGCGAGCACTCCGGTCCACGACCACGAGCCGACCGTGATCCGGCACGACGCCTCGTCGATCGCCTCGAGGGTGCCGTCGCCGATCCACGGCTCGACGTCGCGCGCCGGAAGATCGAGCTCGACCACACCGGTGCACGGCCAGCGGTCCTCGGCATCCGACCCCTTGGCGCGCGCGGCCAGGTAGGTCTGCGCATCGGCCGCGGGCAGGGAACGCGGCGTGAACGAGGGGCCGGTCGGGATGCGCGGGGTCATCCGGTCGAGTCGAAAGGTGTGCCAGTCCGCCTGCTCGAGGTCCCACGCGAGCAGGTACCAACGGCCCTCGCGGGCGACGACGGCGTGCGGCTCGGTGCGCCGGGCGGGGCGGTCGGTGCGTGATCCGTAGTCGAAGCGCAGCACATGGCGGTCACGCGTCGCCGCGCTGACGGCCTCGAGCACGGCCGGATCGACCCGGATGCTGTTCGCCTCACCCGTGAAGCGGATGCCGTCGACCCGATGCCGCAGCCGCGACGGCATCACCTGCCGCACGGTCGCGAGCGCGCGGGAAGCGGCCTCATCGATGTCGATGCCGCTGGAGGGCACGTTCTGCAGGGCGACGGCGATCGCGACGGCCTGCTCGTCGTCGAACAGCAGCGGCGGGAGCTCCGACCCCGCCTCGAGGCGGTATCCGCCGTCGGGCCCCTTGATCGCGCCGATCCGGTAGCCGAGTTCGCGCAGACGATCGACGTCGCGTCGCACCGTCCGCACGCTGATGTCGAGGCGGTCGGCGAGCACGGCGCCCGGCCACTCGCGCGGGGACTGCAGCAGCGACAGCAGCGCGAGCATGCGCGAGGAGCTTCCGGTCATATCTCCATTCTGCGTCGAGTAGCGGACCGAATCTGACCTCTACTGCTGTGATCGTGGATCCTGACGGCACAATCGCCCGTCGCGACACTCTTCGAAAGGCATCTCATGACTCTCACCACCACCACGCACCTCAACTTCCGCGGCGTCGCACGACAGGCGCTCGAGTTCTACGGATCCGTCTTCGGCGCAGACGTCACGATCGCCACGTACGGCGACTTCGGCATGCCGGCGGGCGTTCCCGGAGCCGACAAGGTCGTGTTCGGCCAGGTCGCCTCGGCCGACGGCATCCGCCTGATGGCCTACGACATCCCCGGGCAGGATGACGCCGACGCCGCAGCGACCGCCGGGACGACCCGACGCGAGAACGGCACCACGGTCACCGATCGCACGTTCTTCCAGTCGCTGCAGGGGGACACGCTCGACGAGATCGCGCGGTACTGGGACGCACTGGCCGACGGCGCCGAGATCGTGGAGCCGCTGGCCGCCTCGGCCTGGTCGGCTGGGTTCGGCATGCTCACGGACCGCTTCGGTGTGACCTGGGTGCTGGACGTGCGCCAGGGCTGAGGCGCGGGGCGGGGGGTGGCGGGCTCGCGCAAGGGGTCGCGAATGGCCGCATCCACGCCCCTGTAGCGGCCACATGTGACCCTTGCGCGGGGGGAGGTGCGTGCGTGCCTGCGCAGGGGTCGCGAATGGCCGGGTCCACGCCCCTGAAGCGGCCAGATGCGTCCCTTGCTCTGGGGAGGTGCGTGCGTGTCCGCGTGAGGGGTCGCGAATGGCCGCATCCACGCCCCTGAAGCGGCCGAATGTGACCCTTGCTCCGAGGGAGGAGACTCAGATGGCCACATCCGCGGGGGCTACGCGGCCATCCACGCCCCTTTCCCCAACTCCCCACTCCATCACGCCACCGCAGAATATTGCCATCCGTAGTCGCATGACTACACTGGCCCATGTCCACACACACCGAACCGAGAGCGAAGGGATCCACTCATGCGATTCAGGTCCGCAGAGAGCAAGTTCGGCGTCGTTATAAGCGCGGCGGTGCTCGTGGGAATGGGCGGGGTCTTGCTCGCGGCCGCCGGCAACCTTTCTGCGGCGGCTGTCTGGGCTATCGCGGGTTGGGGCGGAATTGTCGCGCTCTCCGCCCGTTGCTTCCGCGGCTTGGGCGAGAGCTCAGCGCCGCGGCCGTGGTGGCGGATGACAACGTCGGCCTTCGCGAGCGGGGTGATGTCTGCGCTGTTCGCGATCCAGAGCGCGTGGGTGCTGACGGGGTCGGGCGGGCCGTGCCGTTCGTCGTGCGTCTCGGAGTCGCCGCGGTTCTGCTCGCGGTCGCCGTCGCGTATCTGCATTCCGCGGTCAGCATCAGGCGATCCGGGCGCGAAGCGCGCGAGCCGACGGGCGGATGCTAGGGGCTGACTAGCGTGCGCTCCGACGAATAGGTCGCGGGGGTCGCGAATAGCCGCATCCACGTCCCTCGAGCGGCCAGATGAGTCCCCTGCTCTGAGGCGAGGGGACGCAGATCGCCGCATCACCCCGCGGAAACCGGCCATCTGCGTCCCCCGACCGCGCGACTCCCCCAAACAGCCCCACGTCACGCACGGACACGCGACATGCGCGTGTCCGTGGCCGTCCGTAGATTGGTCGGAACCCGCCGCGAAGGAGTTACCCGTGACCGAGATTCAGACCACGACCACCGGGAGTCTTCCGCGCACGAGGACCCTGAACATTGACAGCGACGCGCGTCGGTTCGCGGATGACGGCCAGCGCTCTTGTCTGTGCGCGTGAGCTGACGACCACCATGACCACGCCGCACCCCTTCGACGCCCGATCGCGCGCGCAACTCGATCGGCCGCACAGCCGAAAGTGGAGTCTGCACCCCGGGCACATCGGTGCCTGGGTCGCCGAGATGGACTTCGGAGTCGCGCCGGTCGTCGCCGAGGCGCTGCAGCGCGCGATCCACGACGAGAATCTCGGATACCTCGCCCCTCCCGTCGCGGCGGATCTCGGCGAGGCCACGGCCGGGTGGATGCTACGTGAATACGGCTGGCCGGTGGATCCCGAGCGGGTGCACCCGGTCTCGGATGTGATGGCCGCTCTCGGCGTCGCCGTGCAGGAGTACGCGCCGCCCGGCTCGGCCGTGATCGTGCCGACGCCGGCGTACATGCCGTTTCTGACATACCTGCCGACGGTGGGGCATCCGGTGGTCGAAGTTCCCGGGATCGAGATCGACGGACGCTGGCGGCACGACCTCGAGCGCATCGACGAGGCGTTCGCCGCCGGGGCCCGCACGCTCGTGCTCTGCAATCCGCATAACCCGACCGGCACGATCGCCGACCGCGCCGAACTCGAGGCGATCGCGCAGATCGTTCAGCGTCACGGCGGACGGGTCTTCGCCGATGAGATCCACGCACCGCTGCGATATGCCGGTCACCCGTTCGTGCCGTATGCCGCGGTGTCGGATGCCGCGGCATCCCATACGATCACGGGCACCAGCGCGTCGAAGGCGTGGAACATCGCCGGGCTGAAGACCGCGCAGCTGATCACCTCGAACGACGCCGACCAGGACCTGTACCGTCGATTCGGATTCGCGGTGCAGCACGGAGCGGCGACACTGGGCGTGGTCGCGTCGACCGCCGCGTATGGCGCGGGAAAGCCGTGGCTCGACGACGTGATCGGGTATCTCGACGATTCACGTCATGCGCTGGGTGGGCTGATCGCGGACGAGCTACCCGGTGCCGTGTACCGGATGCCGGAAGCGACATACATCGGCTGGATCGGCGTCCGCGAGCTCGAGATCGACGGGCCGCCCGCGGCGTTCTTCCGCGAGCAGGCCGACGTCGTGCTGACCGAGGGGCGACTGCTCGGGCGCGGATACGAGGGGTTCGTACGCGTGGTCTTCGCGACTCCGCGTCCCGTACTAGCTGACGCGTTCGCCGCGATGGGCGCGGCCGTACGGGGGCGCGGGGCGTGGGGCGGACGGCCTCCAGGCTAGCTGTCACATCTGGTCGCTTCGGCGGGTGGAATGCCGGCCATACAGGCCCCCTGCGCATCTAGTAGGTGTCACATGTGGTCGCTTGGGCGGGTGGGATGCGGCCAGTTGAGTCCGCTGCTGCGGTGCGCGCCGGGGTTGCCCTATGCAGGTGTCACATGTGGTCGCTTCCGCGGGTGGGATGCGGCTAGTTGAGTCCGCTGCTGCGGTGAGCGCAGGGGCTGCGCCTAGGCAGGTGTCACATCTGGTCGGTTGGGCGAGTGGAATGCGTCTAGTTGAGTCCCCTGATGGCGTGAGCGCAGGGGCTGCACCTAGGCAGGTGTCACATCTGGTCGCTTCCGCGGGTGGAATGCGGCCACTTCAGCCCCTGCTCCGGTGCGCGCTCGACTGCCCCAAGGCAGGTGTCACATATGGTCGCTTCGGCGGGTGGGATGCGGCCAGTTGCGTCCCCTGCATGGGAGCCCGGAGCAACCTCTACTTGCTCTTGTCCGGCTTCCCGGCGTTGTCGGGCTTGTTCCCGTTCCCGTTCCCGGGGTTCCCGTTCCCAGGGTTCCCATTCCCATTCCCAGGGTTCCCGTTCCCATTCCCCTGGTTCCCGTCATCCGTCGCGGTATCCACGGTCTCCACCGTCTCCACAGGGGTCACCGGCGTCACCGGTACCACCGGCTCACTCACCACGGGCTCGGTCACCACGGGCGTCTCGGCCACGTTCTCCACAGGCGCCGCCGTCCGCACGGTGGTCTGCGACACGAAGCGTGCGCCGTCAGCCTCCGGAGAGGCCATCAGGGTCGACCCCGCGAACATGAGTCCGGCAACAGCGACCACCCCGAGTCCGCCGAGCACCGCCCGGCGGCTTCTCTGCCATGCGCGCACGGGTGCGATGACCGCCGTTGCCCTGGTCCTCGAGGCGGATGACGGTGACTCCGCCATCTCCTCAGCCACGGTAGGCCGCGAACCCGCGCGCGAACGGGGCTGCGCCACCGCCACCGCCGCAGCCGCCACCGGAGCCGGCACAGCCGCACCCACACCCACCGAAGCCGCACCCACCCCGACCGCTCCACTGCGCTCGAGGTCGCGCGCCGCCTGCGCGACTTCTTGCGCGGTCGGCCGTTCGCTGGGCTCGAGCCGTGTCATCCGCTCCAGCAGCGCACGCCACTCGTCGTCCACCGTCTCGGGAATCGTGGGCGCGTTCATCAGCCGCGCGATCGCCGCCGACCGACCCGAACCGAGTCCGGGGTAGCCCTGTTCGCCGGTCAACGCTTCGAGCACGACCAGGCCGAGCGAGAAGATGTCGGCCGCGGTGCCGGGGTCGGTGTCGCGCAGCTGTTCGGGTGCCATGTAGCTGAGCGTGCCGAGCACGATGCCGGGCGTGGTCATGCGTGATCCGCCGAGTTCGCAAGCGATGCCGAAGTCGGCGAGCTTCGCGACCCAGCGTTCCCCGTCGCGATCGCCGACGTGCGTCATGAGCACGTTCGAGGGCTTCACGTCCCGATGCGCGATGCCGGCCGCGTGCACGGCGGCGAGTCCCTGCGCCAGGTCGCGAGTGATGCGTGCGAGCTGCGGTCCGGGGATCGGCCCGACGGCCATGCGCGCACCGAGTGTGGGTCCGTCGACGAACTCCATCACGAGGTACTGCGGGCGTCCGGGGTCGAGCTGCGCGTCGAACAGCGTCACCAGCGACGGGTGGCTCAGCGAGGCCAACACGGTCTTCTCGGTGTGCGCGCGGTCGGCCGAGTCCATGGCGTCGTCGTGGTGGATCATCTTGATCGCGACCGTGCGTCCGAGATGGGAGTCCTCCGCGCGGTACACGGTGGCCATGCCGCCCTTGCCCACGGGCTCCTTCAGAATGTACCGACCGTCGAGGAGAGCCTCGGTCGGCGACATCACTTCCAACGTCATCGGGGGCTCCTCGTCAATGCAGGGCGATCCGGCATGATCTGAACGTAACGGGGCCGTTCTGGTGCGTCTTGTCCCTTGACTCCCCGCCGAAAGACTGATTCTCACCGCCGCGTGCGGCCCGCATCGCGTGTCAAGGGGCTCGAATCACAGCATCGGGCATCGTAGAAAGGAGACGAACAGAAGGGATCCCCGCATGGCTGCAGGAGACATCGAGACGTATCAGCGCGACGGCATCTGGTTCAACCGGATCGAGGGAGAGTCGCGAGCTCTGGGCTCCGGCTTCGAGACCGAAGACGAGGCGGTGAAGGTCGGTCGCAGTGCGGCGATGACCCGGCAGGTCGCCCACACCGTGCGCACCGAGGAGGGCCCGTCGCAGGACGAGAGCGCCTTCGACCGCCACCCCCGCGACATCATCGGCTGACCGCTGTGCCCAAAACCCACACCGACACCGACGGCGGGGCCGGCCCGCGTGCGATCATCCTGCAGGCGTGCATCAACGGCGCGCGTGATGTGGCGCAGCATCCGTGGCTGAGTGCCGACGAGACGGTCGTGGCGACCGACGCGGCGCGAGCGATCGAGGCCGGGGCGCACGAGATCCACATGCACCCGAAGGATGCCGCCGGCCGAGACAGCGTCGCGCCCGACGATGTCGCACGGTGGTTGCGGGCGATCCGCGCTGCGTGCCCCGGCGTGCCGATCGGGGTGACCACCGCCGAGTGGGCCGAGCCCGACGTCGATCGGCGGGTCGCCGCGATCGAGGGGTGGACCGAGCTTCCGGACTACGCGTCGGTCAACTGGCACGAGGCCGGGGCGGATGCTGTCGCTGCCGCTCTGCGCGGCCGAGGCGTCGGCGTCGAAGCCGGCATCTGGGACGGCGCGGGCCTGGAGGCCTGGCGTCACTCCGACCAGCCCGAGGCCTGCCATCGCGTGCTGATCGAGCTGCCCGACGAGGCCGCCGAGGTGGTGCGCGATCACGCTCAGGGGCTGATCGCACACGCGCGGCGGGTCGCCCCCGGCATCCCGATCCTGCTGCACGGCGAAGAGAGCTCGTCGTGGCCGGCGTTCGATCTGGCGGTGGAGCACGGTTTCGACACCCGCATGGGACTCGAGGACTGTCTCACGCTGCCCGACGGTCAGGGCGCCCCGGGCAATGCGGCGCTCGTGCGCGCGGCCGTGCGGCGCATGCCCCGCTGAGCGCTGGGCAAGCCTCATAGAAACAACATAGATTGCACATAGCATCCACCTGAGGGCGCCGTGCACGATCGTTCTCATGACCACTCCGAACCACCTCCCCCGCTTCCGGCGCCGCGAGGCGCAGTCCGACCGATCCGCACGACGCGCGCATCCACTCATCACGTTCACCACCGGCATCACTCTCATGACCGTGGCTCTCGCCGGCTGTGCGACGACCGTATCGGCGACCACCGACACCGCGACCGCCACCAGTTCGACATCGCAGACGACATCGACCGCCGACGGCACGACCGCGACGACGACCGCCGAGACGATCTCGAGCACCACGGCCGCCGCCGAGGCGTTTCTCGCGATACTGACCGATGAGCAGCGTGAGGCCGTGCTGTACTCCTACGACGACGAGAGCAAGACGACGTCGTGGTCGAACTTTCCCGTGACGTTCGTCGAGCGTGCGGGTGTCAACCTCGCCGACCTGAGCGACGAGCAGAAGACCGCCGCGCTCGAGGTGCTGCAGGGCTTGCTGAGCGACGAGGGCTACGCGACCGTCGTCGGCATCATGAACGGTGACCAGTACTTGCTCGACAACAGCTCGAGCACCGAGGACTCGCTCGGTCAGTACTGCATCGCCTTCTTCGGCGACCCCAGCGACAGCAGTGCGTGGGAGGTGCAGTTCGGCGGGCACCACCTCGGCATCAACGCGACTCTCGACGGAGCCACCGACGCCATCACGTTCGCGCCGACGCACCTGGGCGTGCAACCCGCGGTCTACACCGACGCCGACGGCAACGAGGTGCAGCCGTTCGGCACGATCTACGAGACCGCGTTCGCGTTCTACGACAGCCTGACCGAAGAGCAGAAGGCCGAGCTCTACCAGGGCACCGAGACCGCGGCGATGGTGTGCGCACCCGGCAGCACGTGCGACTATCCGACCGGCACGGGGCTGCTCGGAGCCGACCTGACTGACGAGCAGAAGCAGCTGCTGCTCGCTGTGATCGCCAACTGGGTGGGCCTGGCCGACGAAGAGACCACGGCCGACGCACTCGCGACCATTGAGGCGACGCTCGACGAGACGTACATCAACTGGTCGGGCGCGACCGTCTACGACATGACCGAGGGTGACGGCATCTACTTCCAGATCTCGGGCCCCGACGTCTACATCGAGTTCGCCGCGCAGCAGGGGTCGGCCGGGGCGGATGTCGCGGGCGTCAACACCTCCGGCTGGGGCCACGTGCACACGATCTACCGTGACCCCCGCAACGACTACGCGAACAGCGTGACGCAGCAGGCGGCGTCTGGCGGCATGGGCGGGCCGGCCGGCGGGACTCCTCCCGGGGAGTGAATCGTCACCACCTCACCCCGAAACCTCGGGATGCTGCGCCGCCGCCGTCCGCCCGTCGTCGAACCGCGCTTGCGCCCGATCGTGCCGGCGTCCAACCTCGACGAGTTCGGTGGCGGCCGGGAGTCCCATCGGCTTCGTCGAGACGTACATGCTCTCGGCGCGTTCGACGAGAAAGGTCTCGTGCCAGATGCCGACGGCGCCCGGGGCCTTGCGGGCGCGTTTGTTGAAGGCCGTCCAGGCGGGGCGATGCTCCTGCGCGGGGCTCGACGCGTAGGCGTAGAGCTTGTCGATCGACGACCAGTACTGCACGATGTACGGCCCGCCACCGCCGATGAGCACATGGAACCCGAGCAGGCCCGAATCCGGGTCGGTGGCAAGTTCGGTGAGCATCTTCGGCATGGCCGAGAACACGGGCATCCACTGGTCGAATCGCCACCAGCGGTTGATCTGCATTCCGATGTGGAACACGACGAGTTCGCCCTCGTGGCGGTGCGTCATGCGTCCGGGGACGACTTTCGACATGGTGTCTCCTGTACTCGATAGCGGCACTATCCATAATGGATAGCGCTACTATCGAAGTCAAGAGGTGGCCATGAGAATTTCTGAACTGTCCGCGCGCACCGGGGTGACGGTGCCGACGATCAAGTACTACCTGCGCGAGAATCTGCTGCCCGAGGGCGAGCGCACCGCGCCGACGCAGGCCGCGTACGGCGAGGCGCACGTGCAGCGGCTCCGGGTGATCCGCGCGCTGCTCGATGCCGGGGTCAGCGTCGCCGAGACGCGACGCGTGCTGCACGCGCTCGACAATCCGCCCGAGAATCCCGGCTTCCTGCTCGGCGCTGCCCACGCCGCGGTCACGCCCGCGATCGACGACACACTCGATCTCACCGCCGCCGAGCAGCTCGTGGAAGGTCTCGGCTGGACGCCCGGTCGCTGCAGTGAAGCCGTGCTGCACGGCGTCGCCGTCGCGCTGCAGCGCCTCGAAAGCGCGGGTTTCGAGGTGCCCGTCGCAACGATGCCCGTGTACCTGAAGAGCATCCGCGACATCGCCGAGGCCGAGATCGCCGGGGTCCCGACCGAGTCCGCCGAAGCAGCGGTCGGGTACGTCGTGCTCGGATCGGTGCTCGTCGAGCCGCTTCTGCTCGCGCTCCGACGGGTCGCGCAGCAGATCGTGTCGGGGGAGCGGTTCGGGACGCAAGCCGTCTGATTCTCGAGAATACCTGCGCGGTCCTATATATGTGTGGTCCTCTATGACCATGCAACTCCGCCACGCCATCCTCGGCCTTCTCGACGTCGCACCCCAGAGCGGGTACGACCTCGGTCGCGCGTTCGAGAGGTCGGTCGCCCACTTCTGGAACGCCGATCAGTCGCAGGTGTATCGCACGCTCGACCGGCTCGAGGCCGACGGCGCGATCACGACCGAGACGATCCCGCAGCAGGGCAAGCCCGATCGCCGCGTGCACTCGCTGACCGACGCCGGCCGCGCCGAACTCACCGCGTGGCTGCGTGCGCCGCTCGAACACCTGAAGCCGAAGGAGCCGTTCCTCGCCCGGCTCTTCTTCGCCGCACCGCTCGGCGTCGACGGAGTGATCGCGCTCCTCGACGAGCGCGAGGCCGCGATCCGTGCAGGGCTCGACCAGCTGCGCGCGCTCCCCACGGCCGAGGGCGACCTCGGTGCCGTGCTGCGGATGGCGACGCTCGACGCGGGCATCGCACAGGGCGAGGCGGAGCTGAACTGGCTGCAAGCCACCCGCCGACGGGTCATCGCGCAGGGCGACGACCGATGAACGCCGGGTACCCGATCGAGCACGGCGAGCGCGCGGGCGAGTCGATCATCCTGCTGCACGGCGGCAACGTCGGCGCCTGGATGTGGGCGCCGCAGGTCGATGCGCTCGCCGGTCGGCACGTGATCACGCCCGACATCATCGGCTTCAACGGCCGCGCCGGTGAGGCATGGCCGGGGCTGGATGGCGCCGCCGACGACATCGCGGTGATCATCCGTGAGCGCGCGGTCGACGGGCGAGCGCATGTGGTCGGGCTGTCGATGGGCGGGGTGATCGCCGTGCACCTGGTGGCGCGGCATCCCGATGTCGTGCGCTCGTGCCTGGTCACCGGGGCGATGATGGTCGGGATCGGCGGCCACCAGCGGCGCCTGGCCGAGCTGCAGTTGCGCGCGTGGGATCGACGGTGGTTCTGGCAGATGCAGGCGCAGCTCTTCCGCATACCCGCCGATGCGCACGAGCAGTTCATCGCTGCCGGCCGGGGTGTCAGCCGTGGGACGGCGACCCGCATGTACGGCGAGATCTTCGCGGGATCCATGCCGGCAGGTCCCTTCGACTACACGGGACCGATGCTGGCCATCGCCGGAGAGAAGGAGCCCCGCGACGTGCAGCGGGCGTTCGCGGCACTGACAGCGGCCATGCCCCAGACGCGCACGTGGATCGCGCCGAAGATGCGCCATGTGTGGAGCATCCAGGACCCCGAGCTGTTCACGAAGACGATCGTCGACTTCGTCGATCGCGAGACCGTGCCGCGCGACGCAGTCGGCTGAGGGTCGTTCCACCGCCGTTCACCAGGCCCGCCTAGCCTCGACGACGCAGTCTGATGGAGGAGGAGCGGATGCCGCAACGAGTCGTGCCCGTGTATGCCGTGATCGCCGGGGTGCTGATGGCGACGTTCCAGCTCGTGCGCCCGTGGGGTGATGTGACGGAGGAGCCTGCGGCGATGGCCGAGGCGTTCGCCGACCCGCGCTGGCTCATCGCGCACGTCGCGGGAGCTGCGGCGTTCGTGGTGCTGGCGTTCCTCGCGTATGCCGTCGTGGAGTCGGGTCTGCGTGACCACTCGGTGCGACGCCGGTCGCCGGTGGCGCGCATCGCTCGGCTCGGGACCGCGATCGGCGCCGCCCTCGTGCTGCCGTACTACGGTGCCGAGACGTTCGCCCTGCACGAGATCGGGCGTGCGGCGCTCGCCGAATCGTCGATCGATGTGGTCGCGTTGAGCAGCAGCATCCGCATGAACGGCGTCGCCGTGATGCTGTTCGGCGTCGGGCTGCTGTTGGTCGCAGCGGGCATGGTGTGCGTGGCGATCGTCGCCTCGCGCGCCGGGGCTGCGGCGTGGGGCACCTGGCCGCTCGGAGTGCTGGCCGCCCTGGCGCTGCCGCAATTCGCGCTGCCTCCGGTCGGACGCATGATCTACGGCGTGGTGTTCCTGCTCGCGGCCGTGGTGTTCGCGGTGGCGTGGCGGCGGCGGAGCGCCAGGGGGTAGTCGGCCTCTCCGGGGCGTTCTGAACGGCGCCCGCGCGTCGGTCTCCGAGATATCACGACTGTCCCCACATGTGTGCTTATGTGGTTCACATGACGCATGGCCCAGCGGTTCTCACTCACCTGCTCATCGCCGCGCTTGCCGTGAGTTCGGGCCTGATGTTCGGCGTCAGCGTGCGACGGCCGTTCGCCTGGGCGGGAACGGCCGCGGGGATACTGACCGCGTTGGCCGTCGTGGGGATCGCTGCGCTCTCCGGGACGGCGGCACTGTGGGCCGGTCCGCTGCTGGCCATCCTCGCGCCGGTCACGACGATCCTGGTCTCGGCGGAAGCACGTCGAGAGGAACCGCTGTTCCTGGTCGAGCCGTATTGGCGGCGGGTTCTCCTGGTGCTGTCCGCGCGTTCGGGCAGGCGAGATGCCGGCAGGGACTGAGCCCGGCCCGGCTTGCTGCAGCCCCAGGGTGGCCCGGAGCGATGCCGCATCCCGGCTTCCCGGCTGGTCGCGGTCTGGGCAGAGGACGGAGGAAGCGCGGGATCACTCGAACGTGAGCAGTCCCGCCGACGCCGCAAGCACAACGACCTGAAGTCGATCACGCGCTTCCCACTTGGTCAGAATCGATCCGAGATGAGTCTTGACTGTGCTCTCCGAGAGGTGAAGAGCTTCCGCGATCTCTACGTTCGACTTGCCGCGTCCCAGTTGCTCCAGCACCGTGGTCTCGCGAGAGGTGAGTTCGGGGAGTCGTGCGGGCACGCTCATGCTCGCGCGTCGGCCCGTGCCATCCGCCACTTCGTTCCATGGACGATGACCGTCATCAGTCCCGAAAGCGCGATGACCGCGCCGCCCGCAGTCAGGAGCAGCAGCAGGACGCTCGGGCTCCCCGACGTGCCGCGCTCATCTGCTCGCACCACGCCCTCGGCGATGAGGCCGCCGGCGATGAAGGCGATCACGCCTCCGAGCAGCAACAGCTCGATCCCGACGAGGGACCATTTTTTCGCGCGCTCGCCTGCGTTCATCCGGTCACCCTCCTAATGCTGAGCTGCTGTCCGTCCGAAGACGCGGACGCGCTCATATGCCGACTCGCTCTGCCGGCCGAGTCCCATTCCCCACAGGCAGTCAAGCACACATATGAGGACACGTGTGGTTGTTGGACAAGATAGAAGATCATTGGTGGACCGCTGCCAGCCGTTGCGGGAGGATGGCTCGATGAATCCGTACGTCCGCCCGCCGATCGATGCGCCGATCTTCCGCGACGCATCGGGCGCGATCATCGACTACGGGCGTCGCTGGGAGGGGTCACCCCCAGAGGATTCGTACTCCGTCGAGACGCACCTCGAGCGTTTCGCTCCGCTCCACGAGGTCGCCGACGCGCTCATCGAGCATCTGCGTCAGACGTATGACGTCGAGGTGGACGAAGGGGTGGAGGTCGCGTCCGACCTGCTGCATTCCAAGCCCGACATCGTGCGAGCGGTGCGGATTCGGCCGGGCGATCCGTCGTGTGCGACGCTGACCCTCGTCTTCACCGCCTACCCCGCGGTCTACGTTCACGCGGGATTGCTGCATGACTTCTACTACCCGGTGTGCGGATGCGACGCATGCGACTCCACCTGGGACGGCGAGGCTGACGACCTCGAGAAGCAGGTGTTCGCGGTGGTCACGGGCAACTACCGCGAGAACGTCGAGCGAGGCTTCAACCCGTGGGTCGAGTACTCCTCGAGCTTTCCCGACGGCGGCGCCCGGAGCGGGCGATCACGTGAAGCCTCGAAGGAACGCATCACGGCGGCGAAGCGGATCCTTCGCGACCTGCCGGAGGGATGGGCCGCCTGGCCGCTCAAGCCCGACGGTGCCTGACCGCCACGCTGCGAGACCTCAGTCGCAGGCGATTCCGTCGCCGTCACGGTCGAGGTCGTAGACGTCTGACCCCACGACGGTGACGGGCCCCTGCACGTACGCGGGGCCGTTGCCGCTTCCACCGGCGCAGTCCACATCGCTCGCGATCGGCACGCATGCGCCGCTGTAGTTCGGGTCGCATCCGCCGTTGTTCTGCTGCACGAGCGGTGCGGGTGCGGCGGGAGCCGGCGGCGCCACGTACGGAGCCTTGCTGCCGATCGCGGTGACCTCGTGCACCGGAGCCGTCTGCACGACCTCGCTCACAACCTCGCGCGCGACCTCCAGGCCGTCGACCATCGTGAGGCTGTAGGTGGTGACGAGGACTCCGTTGACACCCACGATCGCGATCGCGCTGACGCCCTGGTCGAGCTGCGGATCATCGACCGTGGAGCGCTCGAACGCGATCGGCGTCTCGACCGTCTCGGTCACGACGGTCGTCTTCGGGGTCGGAGTGGGCGTCGGCGTCGCCGAGGCAGTCGGCGCACTGGCGAGCGGCTGAGCCACGGATGCCGTCGGCGACACCGGCGTGGAGTTGGCGCTCGCCATCCCGCCGCCGAGCACGAGCAGTGCCGCGACGCCGAGTGCTGCCCCACCCGAGGTCCGCGAGCGGAGTCCGAGTGCGGGGAGCGGGCGCGAGATCATCACGAAGAGCGCGATGCCCGCGACGACGAGAGCGGTCAGCAGGATCGCGATGGGCGAGATCCGCGCAAGGATCCCGCCGACGACGAGTGCTCCGACGACGATGCCGGTGATGCGCCAGGCGCGGCCGCGCTTCTTCGGAGCGGTGGCGGCCTGCGGTTCAGGTGCTGCCGAGAGCGGTGCGCCGCCTGGAGCTGCGGGGACCGGCGCGACGGCGGATGTCCACTGTGCTCCGTCCCACCACCGCAGCTGCATCGGGTCATGCGGATCGGGTTGCCAGGAGGCAGGCGGGAGCAGAGTCATGGCAATGCACCTCTCGGGTGAGGCGACGAGTCGCGTGCGACGCCCCAGTGCGCCACAGCTCTGTATAGCGGAATATCGGTGGTGCGGACAAGAGCGACGTCAGATCATCAGCGTGTAGGCGCCGCAGCGAAGACGAAGTGGGTGCCGAGGAGAGGCGCCAGAAATCGGAGGCGAGTGACTCCAGTGATCACTCCACCGTCTTCGGCGATGCGGTCTCGTGGGCGATCCCATCGCCCTGCGCCTGCTCGCGAATCCGTCGAGCGCCACTGATCCAGCGAGCCGCCATGACGATTGCACTGATCACCAAGATGCTGCCGCAGCACACGAAAAGTGCGAGGAGCACCGGGCTCGTCGCCACCGATGCACTGAGGAACGCGAGCAGGCCGCTGCCGAGAACGGAGATCCAGCCGAAGGCTCGCAGGCCGCCGGGCCGAGTGCTGCGCACGACGACAACGATCACTGCGACGACGGCGGCGAGGAGCAGCCACGTGACGAGGGCGGTGAGGTCGAGTCCTGGTCCGAACATGGGGGTCCCTTCGGTGTAGTCAACGCACCTGCTGTTCTGCCGAGTCAAGACCACATATGAGGACAGGGCAAGACGCGCGGATGCTACATATCGGTGGCTGCTCGACACTCGGGCGTGGTTGCCGCTGCGTCCGTACAGAACCGCTGGAGTAGGAGCCATGAAGAGGAAACTGGAGTTCACCTATGACCCCGATGTCGACGCCGCAGACATCAACCTCAGGGACGCATCCACCGATCGCACCATCGACCTCGAGGCTGGCCCGCTGCAGCTCCCGGTCTACGTCGACGTCGACAGCGCCGGACGGATCGTCGGCATCGAGGTCCTGTTCGTGGCGAAGACCGTCGGACCCATCGACGAGATCGGTCGCCCCTGACTACAGTGACTGCCAGACGCGGCGAGCGACTTTTCGGATGACGTACGGCCCGCTGCACGGTCCGAAACGAGGAGATGGCATGAGCGACAAAATCGATGACTGGACGGTTCAGATCCTCGCCCCTGCGTCCGGGGAGAGGTCCTTCCGGGCGGAGGGTGAACCAGAGCCGAACCGACGTGGGTCACGCGTCGTCGACGCGAGCGTCGACACGATTAAAGCGAACTGGCACGAGACGGTTCGGAAGCTGGCCGAGATCGGCGAGGGGATCGACGACGGGGCGAGCGGATGGGGCGTCTCCGAGATTGAGGTCGGGCTGACGTTGAGCGCGAAAGGCCAGTTGCTGTTCATCGCCGAAGCGAGCGCCGAGGCCTCGGTCAAGATCAAGCTCACCCGCAGGCAGGGCTGGTCGCCTCCGACGAAGGTGCCCGGCGAGATCTGAGCGCCGCCCGAGTATCCGCCCCGGAGTGCAGAAACGGACGTCGATTAGCAACTGAGGTTACAAGCGAGCTTGCGCTCGTAGGGAACATGGTGCATGCTGAAATCTCAACCCCGCTTGCAACCTACCTAGAAGGTCGTCATGATCCCAATCACCGTCCACGTACCAGAACGCAGAGTGGAAGAGTTCTACATTCGCTTCGGTGAGTTCGTTGCTGATGTCGCCGAGTCCTCGACCCCAACACGCCTACCCTCTGGCACCGTTCCGTCATGGGTGCTCACGGGAGACGCAGAAGCGATTGCCGCCACGTTCTGGGCCGAGGTCTCGGGTCCCGGTCAGTCGATCCTGACGTATCTGAGCCGGACGGCAAAGACAGAGACCGCGGTTTTTACGCCGGAGCAGTTGGCTGCGGCATTGGCTCACCCGAAAGGTGTCGCGGGTGTCGCGGGTGTCTTGGGTGGTGTGGGAAAGGCGATCCGGCGCGCCAAATTGCCTATGTACCTGACCCCTCGGGGTGTCGATTGGCACTATGTCTGGGACTGGGACGGAGAGCACTATTCGATGACGCCGGAAGTGGCGAAGCTGCTCCGTGAAGCAAGCCGGGCCCGCTGAGCGCCTGCCGAAAGATTCCAGGAGAGAAGGACCGACTGTGCTCTACCGAGACATGCTCGTTGAAACGCCCTACCGGCTCGACGACGTCGAAGACCGAACAATCAAACCGAACCATGAGCAGTTGAATCAATGCACATACTGCGGGGTGCAGGACGACGGCGAATGGCACCGCCTCGAGGACATCACGGTGTACCGCATATGGACGGCTGACTCCGTCTATCGGCCGGATGCTCCAGGCAAGCTTGAGCAGGGTGGCAAGTGGCAGTGGCGATGCGGTGACCATCCGAAGCGGTCGTGGGCGCCGCATTCGCATAAGGCTCCACTCGAGCTTCAGGCGCGTAAGCAGCACCCTTGCGAAGAATCCGATCGGCTCACAAAGCAACGCTGCGGCGATTCCGAGGGGACACGGCGATTCGAGGAGGGATGGTTTTGTTCGGCGCACTCCCGGACCTACGAAGTGCTTGCGGACGAGCGTCGCATTCTTAGCCATGAGGATCCGGAAGCGGGTGAGGCTGGCTAGTTCGTCAGATGAGCGAGGCTGGACCAACACCCAATGCTCGACCATGTGTGGAGAGCGACAACGCCGTCGGCAAAGGCGGCGATGCTCATCGCGGCTGCTCTACTACCCGGGCCACCCGCTCAAGCCAGGTTTACCCGCGCCCGGCCCACGTGGGTCGCGATGACTGCATCCGCATGTCCAAAACGACGCGAGTTCGTATCAGGAGTGACTAGCGGCCGATACGCAGCCAGGAGCCGCGCTCCATTGTTTGCTGGTCGTCGGCGGTCTCCGCGGTCATGCGTGGGGCGAGCCCGTGCTCGCTTAGCGCAGTCAACGCGCGCTCGACGGTCGTTAGCTTCCGACGTAGGTCTTTGATGGTCGGGGCGTTGGGGTCCGAATATTCGTCCAGACGCTCGAGTTCACGGCGCACTGAGATCTCTGTCTTGACGAGATCGCGCCATACGCCGGGATCGCTCTCCAGCTTCTGCGCCTTTCGCAGAAGCTCCGCAGAAACTTGGCGCGCGATGACTTCTTCCAGAGCTTCGGGTGAAGTGCCGGGGCTCGCGAGGCCGAAGGCGATGCCGCCTCCCCCAGCGGTGACAAGCGCGCCCGCGGATAGCAGCCCGCCGATCATGCCGCCAGGCCCGAAGGCTGCCAGCGCACTAGTGATCGCTGCGGCACCTGCGAGCCCGGGGGCGGCGGCCAGAGCGAGGCCTCCCGTAGCGACGACGACCGCCACTGCACCCACGCTCACCGCGCCCCACTTGATCCATAGGTTCGTGTTCGAGGTGCCCGCCAACGCATCACGCGCCTCCTTTGCGGCCGCGAAAAGATCCTTGCCGAATCGCGTCGTCAGACCGAGCTCAGCCGTGAGATTCTCCATGGCGCGCTGACGCTTCTTGGGCTCAACGGCGATCTCGAACGGCAGCATGATGTTCTCGGCCGCGAGAACAACCAGCGGGACGACGGCTTCTTCCTTGGTGAGGTGCGTCAGAGGAGCCGGCTCAGCGGCCACAGAGCGAGAGTCGGAAAGGTCGACAGACAACCTCGCGATAGCGGAGGGCAGTGGCTGGCTCAGATCGGCCCGATGGGTCTTCAGCGCTTCGATCGCCTTGGACTGCACTGCGCGGATGGCACCTGCGTGGCGCTGCTGAACCTCGCCTTCCAACTCTGAATTGATTAGATGCGAGAGCCGTAGTGCTAGCAGCGCGATGGTCTCAGCCGCGTTCAGTGGAACATCAAGAGAACGTTCCGACGGAGCAACCTCACGAGACTTCGAGCCAAACAGCGCGAACCCGACCGCCTCGGCGACGACATCCCGACGCAGATAGTTGGAAGCTTGATGAGCGTTGAGAGGGCTCAACGTCAAAGTGGGCACCTGGAAGTCGATCATCCAGGGGAAGGCGGAAGAGACTCCTCGACGTGCCGCGACGGGGTCGAGCCCATCCCAGAAACTCACCCACCAGTCCAAGTTCGTCGGTGGCTCGCGCAGTACGTCTCGAAGCTTGTCGACGGCGAAGCTTGCGCTCGCCAATGGGCTGCCGATCGTAATCATCCCAACCACCCGAATCTCGGTCGGGAGCCGCGTGATCAGGTCTGCCGCGATCACCGAGCCGAGGCTGTGGCCGACGATCACAAGGTCGCCGGATTCGGGGATCTGGCCGAGGATGCGATTGAGGACGTGTGCGCGGACGCTCAGGTTCCGCAGGTAATTGCGCGCTTGCTCGAAAAAGGGGATGTCGACGGCGTAGTTGACGATGGCATCGCCGCCGATGTACCCGTTACCCATCGTCTGTTCACCGAGCCTGAACTCGACGGCACTGATTCTGCGCTCGAACTCGCGCCTATTGGTTCGAGCTTCTTCACCCGAGAGACCTGTCGTAGTGCGAGCAGGTAGCGGTTCTTTTGTGTCCGATCCCGTGAGTAGTTGCGCATACTTCGGTGCGATCACCTCGGTTTGGTCAAGCCCGGAGTGACCGACAGCGGTCAGCGACTCGGAGAGCTGCTTTCTCCATGTTTCGTCGGGATCTCCCGTTCCCACTCCATGCAGAAACAGCAGGATCGGCTTACTCGACATCGGGTCCCCTCCGCGCATGATTTCTCGCCAGTCAGCCTCTCAGAGGCGCGACTGCGGCGAACTTCGAGCCAGCATATCGAGGCTTACGGATCTCGAATTCTTAGAAGACCTCTTTCAGCGTTACATCGCTTGTGGGCCCCGCGACCATGGAAGCTGAAGGCGCCTCTAGGATTCGAGTCGGCTGGGGGTGAATGCGAACTCCACAGGCCCCGCGCCTGTCTCTCACGCTGGATCAGAAACGCCTCTCCCCGAATTGGTTCCGAGGCGTTTCTGATCCAGCCCGATGGCCGTGGCGCTTACTGCACCGACCACCCACCATCCGAGGCCAGGATCGCCCCGTTGATGTTCACGGCGTCGTCCGACAGCAGGAACGTGATCGACGCGGCCAGGTGCTCCGCCGTCGCGACGGTCGGGATCGCCTGCTGAAACGGGGCGAGGCGTCCGGAGCCGTACTCCGACATGTTCGGGGGCATCGGGATGCCGGTGGCGACGCCGCCCGGTGCGACCGAGTTCACGCGGATGCCCTTCGGTCCGTACATGAACGCCGCCGACTTGGTGACGCCGATGATGCCGTGCTTGCTGGCCGTGTAGGCGTTGCCCGAGGAGTTGCCGCGCAGGCCCGCTTCGCTCGAGACGTTGAGGATCGAACCGCGGCCCGCAGCTTCCATGATCGGGAGCACCGCGCGCATGAGCTTGAAGGGCGCGGTGAGGTTGATCGCGATGACGCGGTCCCACACGGCATCCGTCGTCTCGCCCGCGGGGGAGAAGTCGTCGTTGATGCCGGCGACGTTCGCGAGGGCGTCGATGCGGTCGCCCGCGGCGGCGATGACGGCGTCGATCGCGTCTTGCTTGGTGAGGTCCCCGGCGACGGTTGTGATGTCGGCATCCGGCAGCTCGGCCTTGAAGGCTTCGAGCTTGTCGGCGGCGATGTCGCTGGCGATCACGCGTCCGCCTTCACGGGCGATGCGCGAGGCGGTGGCCTTGCCGATGCCCGATGCGGCGCCGGTCACCATCACGGTCTTGCCGGCGAAGCGTCCGGCGGTGGGCTTCTCGGTCCAGCCGCTGCCCTCGGTGTCTTCGGGGATTTCGCCGCCATTGGCCGCGCGCACGAGGTCGTCGACGATCGACTGCGGCATGGCGCCCTGGCTCATCGCGACGAGCTGCTGCAGCGGAAGACCCAGCACCGGGGTGAGCAGCTCGGGGTCGGCGCCCGTCTTCTCGAAGAGGCTGCGGATGAGCGGCCCGCCGGTCGGGTCGTTCATCCAGTCGGCGATGGTGGAGTGTGCGGTGAGGGCCATGCTCGTTCTCCTTGTTCGAGTTTCGCAACGGTGCGTCTACTTATGATTCAGCATACGCCCGAGTACGCTCGGATGGTGCCCCGACCTCGCAGTGAGAAAGCCCGTCAGTCCGTGCTGGACGCGATGCGCGCTGCGCTGTCGAGCGGCGGATACGAGGCCGTGACGATCGAAGGTCTCGCCGAAGCCGCGGAGGTGTCGAAGCAGACGATCTACCGGTGGTGGCCGTCGAAGGCGGCGATCCTCGGCGAGGCGTTGCTCGAGGGCGGATTACCGGGGGCGGATGTCGCGGTGCCCTTCACCGACGACCTCGCGGCGGATCTGCGGTCGTGGTTCTCGGCGATGAGTGCGGCGCTGGCGGATCCCGACGGGGTCGCGATCGCGCGGGCGCTGATCGTTATCACGGCGTCGGATCCGGAGCTCGGGCTCGCGCTGAACGAGAAGCTGGCGGCGCCGATTCGGGAGCGGGTCACGGAGCGGGTGGCGCTGGCGGTGTCGGCGGGGGACGTGCGGGCGGATGCGGATGCTGCCGCTATCGCGGACCAGTTCGTGGCGATGGCGAGTTATGCGGCGTTGCTGGGACGGCCGCTGGGGGATGAGCGGGTGGATGCGACGGTGGGGGTGTTGCTGCGGGGGATTGCGGCCCCGTGACGTGGCTCGTGCTTCGAGGTCGGTAGACCTGCAAAGGTTCGAGCAGGGCGAAGGGGCCCCTCTACGTTGGCCCCTTCGCCCTGCAGGCTCGCTCCTCTCAGTGATTCACGCCCGGGTGTTGCTGTCAGCCGATGATCTGAAGCGTCGAAGTACGAAGGATGACAAGAGGAACGTGAGGACGACCGTCAGGGCACCTGCCATCGCCCAGGACCCGGTGACGGTGACCGCGTTCGTGCCTCCCGTATCGCGGAAGCCCTCGAATTTGGCGACGAATGGCACGACGAATGTGCTGGCGGTCGCGAACGCGGTGGCTGCGAGCAGCATCGCAGCAGTCACGACGACCCCGATAGCAATCCCGAGGGAACAGGCGATGATGAAGAGGCGTCCGGGGATCTCGCTGGTGGATATCGAGAAGCTGGCGTCGAAGGCGCGGGAACCCGCCGGGTCGTTCGTGAACGGAGGCTCCATCTAGCTATCTAAGTCCACATATGAGGACACGAGCAATATACTCGATACGACCTATGTGTATCTGGACGATCGTGAAGGGCGGCGCCCTCGGGGATTCGAATCAGAACGCCCCCACCGTGGGGCAGCGGGCGAGCTCGTTAGGGAGGATCGGGGCGGTCCAAGCTAGCGCATGAGCGCCGCCGACAAACGCTCTCTCAGCGCTGGATCACACACGTAGACGTAAGTTCCGCGCATCCCGCGCGTCAACAGCACACCATAGATGTTTCGGATGAACGTCAGCAGGTCATCGTCTCCGAACGCATCCTTGAGGTGCCCGGTGTTCTCCTTGCCCTTCTTGTCGCGATAGCTTTCGCGATCAGCGACGATTCGTCGGGTTGCCGGGTCGAAGCGGAGGTCCGGTCCGATGATGACGCCGGCATAGTTCAGGTCGTACCCCTGAACGGTGTGGATCGAGCCGACCTCTTCGAGCGATCCTTTTGAGTTGATCCAGTCCTTATCCGTGCCGTTCCATCGCATGCGCTCACCATCAAGCTCGATGTCGAATACTTCCGGGTTCTTCTTCGACACCCAATCCCACGCGTAGCCTGCGACGAGGCGGGAAAGACCGAGCTCAGCATCCTTCTGCCGGATGGCATCGCGCATCTCTCCGAGGTCGTCGAAGAGGCGGAGTTCATACTCACCTAGGACGGGGAGCGATGGCGCTTCATCCCGCAGTAGGGCGCGGACGAATTCGACATAGTCTGCGCCGGCCTGCACGCGCATCTGGGTCGTCAGACGGAAAAAGCGATGCGCGTCTTTGGACCCACTGATCTCGGCGTTGAGTGCCGCCGGAGAAAGATCGTGGGGCCGCACGCTCTGTTCCCCATCGACGAGCAGGAGTTGATGTTTGCTCTGAGCCTTGATCCAGTCGAGCTGGGTGTACCGAGAATCATCGCTTCCGAACAGAGCCTCATTGATCTCGCGAAACTTCTTGTTCTGCACGCCCGACGCCTGGTTGGCTCGCTGTCCGAGTCGGTGGGTCTCGTCAACGAGAACGAGGTCATAAGCCTCGTCGGATTCGCCAAGCTGGAATGGCGACATCACCATCGCAGCATCGAGCTTGGGTGTCTTCTTGAAGACCTTCTTCACCGACATCCGCAGAGACTGCTGCGGGATCACGAGCGCCATGCGAAGGGTCTTGAGCAGCTGGCGATTCTCGGGGACGAAGAACTCTGAGAACATCGAGTCCGGCTCGACGCCGTCGCGGTCGTCGTAATCGCGGATGTCGGCGAGCAACTTCATCAGGAAGATCGCGATGATCGTCTTGCCAGTTCCCGGGTTGCCCTGGACTACGAGCGTTGATCGGGCGCCGGGATCCTGAAGATCTTCGAGCAGTCCCTCCAGGATGTCCATGATCGCGATGCCCTGGTCGTCTGTCAAAGCTTTGAAGGGCGACAGTTTGAAGAGGTCGGAGTTCTCGATCTGCGGGATACTCCGCGAGAAGAGCCCCTCTGCTCGCATCGCCTCGAACACGTCACGAAAAGACTCACGGTAGAGGTCGCGGTCGTAGTACTGCGCGTCCGTCAGGCCGTCGTTGCCGTTGAGGATGCGGTACCGACCGTCGCCCGAGAACCAGCGGATGAGATGAGACTCGAGGTCGAGGCACACTGACTTGTTGAACGTGTGATCCACGACGACGCGAATCGATTCAAGGGACTCGTTCTTCTTTGAGCCCGCAAGGTGCTGACGCATCCGTGTAGCGGCGCTCACCGTCTCACCTACGTAGAGCCCGGGTGAACTGCGCTGGGTGTCACCTTCGATCACATAGACGACTGGCCAGTTGGTGTGTCGAGTGTCGTCGCCAGCCCACGTATCGACAGCGTCACGGCGGAACGGAAGGCGCTGGATGCTGAAACCTGTCACTCTGGTGCCTCGGACAGCTTGGTGTACTTCGTCATGCGGCCCTTGGCCAGCTCGACAGGGTACTTCGCCTTCGTCGACTCCAACTTTTTCATGACAATCTCGTCAAGGTCGACGCCGATCTTGTTCGCGAGGTGGACGCAGTAGGTGACAACATCCGCGAGCTCCGCCTCCACCTGCTCCTGGTCGAAGTCCGGGGACCACTGGAAGCACTCGAGGAGCTCACCGGCCTCGATCGAGACGCTCTTGGCGAGGTTCTCCGGCGAATGAAACTGGTCCCAGTCCCGTTCGGCCACGAAAGCGCGAAGGGCGGCGAGAGTCTGCGGCGACGGCATGATGCGACGCTAGC
Source organism: Microbacterium sp. PI-SA-G (assembly GCF_057215335.1). Taxonomy (NCBI): domain Bacteria; kingdom Bacillati; phylum Actinomycetota; class Actinomycetes; order Micrococcales; family Microbacteriaceae; genus Microbacterium; species Microbacterium sp. PI-SA-G. Next base: position 2,165,846 of record NZ_CM170103.1, on the reverse strand, counting down.
AGGGTCGGCGAAGAGCTCCGAGAACACTCCTCGTTCGTTGCCGACCCTCGCCTGATGTCGAACGGGAAGCATTGCCCACGGTTTCGAGGTTTCGGGCTTCAAGGCTGGTAAACAACCCTGTTAGCTTGCTTACGGAGGCATAGTGAGCGAGAGCCGCGTTATCGAGGTCGTTGCAGCTGTCATCGAGCGTGATGGCCTGATCCTTGCGTGCCGCCGCCGACCGGAGAAGACCGCTGGAGGGAAATGGGAGTTCCCCGGAGGCAAACTCGAAAAGGGTGAGACGCACAGCGAGGCTTTGGTGAGAGAGATACGCGAAGAGCTCAGCACCTCCATCGAGGTCTCCGCCCCGCTTCGAACGGATGACACCGTGGTCGGCGAAAGCACTATCCGCCTCATCTGTCTTCGCGCTAGGTTGCTCGGAGAGCCACCGACCCGGAGCCTCGATCATGATGAACTGCGTTGGGTTCGTCGCAGCGATCTGCCGGACCTCGATTGGGCCGCCCCGGATCTGCCATCTGTCGCGGAACTTGTGGCCGGGTCGCCTACTCAATGACCAAGAAACCCTCGTCGTCCCGGACGATCAAGAGGATTCCCAACTCGGACAACAAGGCCTCGAGATGTGCGATCGGTCGACTGGGAAGCAAGACGACGGGAACCGCAGGCATGCCGAATTCCCGAGCGAGTAGCGAATAGTCGAGGACTTGCCCAATTGCGGTGCGGACGTATTCACGAGCGGGCGACTTCTTCGCTTCGACTACCCAACCAGACTCCAGGACATAGAGATCCGGCTCGATCGTGGCTCCTGCGGAGCTGAGGCGAAGGCGCTGAGGAGTCTCACCACGCGACTGGATCCACTTCCCGAAGTCTTCTTGCAACTCGAACTCGATTCGCGAGACGACGCGCTCACCGGGTATCAGTGGTGCCCCGACGACGTACGACGACGACTCGGGAGGCGTCCACGACGAGGCCTGTACCCGTTCCGCGAGGGGCGTGGATGGCGCATCGAGTGCTGCCACATCGGCGTCGACTGGCACGAGCTTGAAGATGATTCCGTCACGAGGATTCCCGTCGGAGTCCGGGATTGTCTCAATGCTGAACGCTGGCTCTCCCGTTGTGAACTCCCCGACGTACGTGACGGAGGTGCCTTGTTTTGTCAGCAGGCGGATGGTGCGCCCGTCTCGGGCTGCGTCTCGAAGAGCTTTGTTTCCACGCGCGAACACTTGGGTTCCGCGCTGACCTTCACCCGTGTAGAGAAATGAGCCATCCTCCTGAAGTCCTTCAAACGCGTCGTACCCGTGCCTCGCTCCGCTTTCCGGGCTGGTGATGACGAGGATGTCGGGAATCGACTTCGGCGTGATGATTCCGCCCTGCTCCTGACCTCCGTAAGCGGCGTGGATCTCTCGTCGCAGCACGGTGTCGCCGATCTCGAGTGTCCAGAGCGTCGGGTCGGTGGGTCGGAGCTGCCGAGGGAACCGAGTCCGCACGGCGTCGGCCTGACTGTCCTCGAGTTCCCATCGGGCGACGCTTTCGGGCAGCCTGCCGTATTGCTCCCGAAGGAAGCCGCGGATGCGCTTCTGGCTGACGTTCAGTTCGAGCGAGAGTCGGGCCGGCGTCGTAGTGCTCACGCGACGCAGCATATCGATATGCTGCATCACTCATGCGTCGTGGCAACGTCCGCTAGGAATGATGCGCATCGGGCAAGCAGCGTTCCTACGCACCACGTCACCTGCCGCTGGAACTCTGGCATTCGCGGTGATCAGTACTCCGCGGGCCGAGCGCCCCCTTGGTTAGGGTGAAGGCACACCATGACCTGGAGGGGATCACGATGTCCGCAGAAGCGACCACCACTTTCCATTCGAACGCCGGCGTGGCGACGACGGCTGCCGCGGTGCAGCGCGTTCTCGCCGACAACAAGAGCAAGGTGCTCAGCGAGAGCGCCGACGGCTCGCAGATCGACTTTCAGACCCGCAAGAGTCTCTTCAACTGGGAGCTCCTCGGACGCGCGAACGTCGTGCCCGCAGCATCCGGTTCCGACGTGCACCTCGCGCTGAACGTGCACCACAACCGCCCCCCGGCACTGATGGACGGCGTGAAGAACCGCAAGGCCGTCGAGAAGCTTGCCGGGCAGATCCAGGCGGCGATCAGCTGAAGTCTGGGTAGCAATCGGAGTCATCAACGTCGAGGTCACGCCGATGATCGAGTTCTGAGCCCCCGGCGGGGACCTCTACCGCAGCCCGCACGCGCAACCCGAACGCCACACCGGCCAGCGCAATAACAACACCCCCATACCCGACACAGACCGCCTCGAGCCCGACAACCCCCACCAGCGCCCCCGCGATCACCGCCGGCACGCCGAACGCGAGATACGCCAGCACATACAGAACCGCGAAAGCATCCGCCCGCTGCGTCGCCGGAATCCGCGGCGCCAGTGACGCGACCACTCCCGAGAACGCCGTGCCGAATCCCATCCCGGTGACCGCGGCCGCAGTGAGGTAGAACGGCAGCGACTCCACGCCCAGCGCGATCAGCGACAGCAGCGTCCCGATCGCGAGGGCTGAGGTGCCGAACAAGACGGAGGTCCGCGCGGCCTCCTTCCGCATGACGAATGCCGTCACCGCGCCGACGCCGGCGAGCAGCACCACGCCGAGCCCCTGCCAGGTGTGCGCCTCGCCACCGAGCTCGCCCCGCACGATGTTCGCGCCGAGCGAGAGGAACAGCCCACCGGTCGCCCAGCCCGCGATCACGGCGGGAGCTCCGCGCCAGAAGTCAGCCCGAATCGCCGGAGGGATCGACAGCCGGAAGCTCAGCGACGCCCACGCGCCCGGCCTGCGCGGCGCGGTCTCGGGGATCACGAAGAACAGCACCGCGAGCACGACGTATGCCACCGTCAGCGGAGCGAACACGTCGAGCAGTGCCTCACCGCTCACGTCGAGCATCACGCCCGACGCGAGCGCGCCGAGCGCGAGCCCGACGCCGGGGCTCAGCGCGTTCCACAGCGCCGCGACACCAGGGCGACCCTCCGGCGCGAAGTCGAGCACCGTGGCCGACAGTGCCGAGATCAGTAGGCCACTCGCGACGCCCTGCAGGATGCGCGCGAGGAACAGCGGCGCGACGGCATCCGCGTGCCAGAAGAGCAGCATGCTGCCGGCGAGCATCAGGAGTCCGGCGACCACGACCGGGCGGCGTCCGATGTGGTCCGAGAGTGAACCGGCGGTGAGCAGCGTGAGCAGCAGCGCCACGGCGTAGACGGCGAACACAGCGCTGATCACGATCGCGTCGAACCCGATGTCCTGTGCGAGCACCGGATAGAACGGCGACGGCGCACTCGCCCCGGCCATCATCAGGATCTGCGCCACGATCGCCAGGACGAACCCGAACCGGGCGCGCCCTTGGCCGGTTCCTGAGCGAGCGAAGCGCCCTTCGTCTCGCTTCGCTCGCTCAGGACCCGAGGAAGGGCGCTCAGGGTGCGGGGTGCGAGCTGCGATCGGCTCGGTACGGGTCATGACGTCTCCTCTATAGTTCGAGAATCATCGAACTATCGGAGCGTACTCGCCATCCGGCAATTGTTCAACTATTCTCGAACTATGCCTGGCGACCTTCCGCACCCGGAGCGCTCCGAGATCCAGCTCACGGACGTGCTCTTCGCACTCAGCGACCCCGAGCGTCTCGCGATCGCTCGCCAGCTCGCCGACGGCCCGCTCGACATGGCCGCCTGCCACGCCACCGACCCGAATCTGCCGAAGTCGACCAAGTCGCACCTCATGAAGGTGCTGCGCGAGGCCGGCGTCATTCGCAACGAAGCGAACGGGCGGCGACGGATGCTGACGCTTCGCCGTGACGACCTGGACGCGCTGTTCCCCGGGCTGTTGGAGTCGGTGCTGCGGAGTTAGGGCGCTTCGGCAAGCCCAGCGCCGACTACCCCTTCCGCCGACTCCCCGCCGACCGCGGCGGGTTCGCCCGCAAGTGCGCACTCACCTGCGTGAGCACCCTCTTCAGCCCCTCGACGTCCTCCGCGCCGAGCGAGTCGAACAACAGCGTCTTCACCGTCTCGATATGCCCCGGGAACACCTGCGCGAGCACCCCGCGCCCCTCCTGAGTGATCGCGACGATCGTGCTGCGCTCGTCCTCCGGTGACGGCGCCCGCGTGACCAGGCCGCGCTGCTCGAGCAGCTGCGCCTGATAGGTCAGCCCACTCCGGCTGTAGACGACGCCATCGGCGAGGTCGGTCATGCGCTGCCTGCCGTCCGGAGCATCCCCGAGCCGTGCGAGCAGCTGGAACTGCACGTAGCTGAGCTGCCCGGCATCCTTCAGCTGCTTCTCGACGGAGTGCCGTAGCAGGCTGCTCACCTCGGTGAAGGCGAAGTAGGCCGAGAGCTCGGTCGGCGTGAGGCTGCGCGGAGGTGTGCTCATTCGTCCAGTATACGTGTTGCTTCGAATTCGAAGCAGTGCTACCGTCTCCATATGCTTCGAATTCGAAGCACCTACACAAGGAGAAGATCATGAAGGCAGTACGGTTCCACGAAGTGGGCGGACCCGAGGTACTCCAGTACGGCGAGATCGAGCAGCCGACGCCCGGCGCCGGTCAGGTGCGGCTTCGCGTCGCAGCATCCGCGTTCAACGCAGCCGACAACGGCATGCGGGCGGGCTTCCTGCCCATCCCCGTGACGCTTCCGCACGTTCCCGGATACGACGTCTCGGGCACGGTGGATGCCGTCGGCGAAGGCGTCGACGAATTCGCGATCGGCGACGCGGTCGTCGGCTTCCTGCCGATGGGTGAAGACGGAGGGGCAGCCGAATACGTCGTTGCTCCGGCGGAGGCACTGGTGGCGGCACCGACCACGGTCGACCTCGCGGATGCTGCGGCGTTCCCCTCGGTCGCACTCACTGCACGCCAGGCGCTGTTCGATGACGGCGACCTGCGGGCGGGGCAGCGTGTGCTCATCGTCGGTGCGGGTGGAGTGGTCGGCAAGTACGCGATCGCGCTCGCTGCCCGGGCCGGCGCTCACGTCATCGCGACGGCGAGTCCGCGCAGTGCGGATGCCGTCAAGGCAGCCGGGGCGCACGAAATCATCGACCACACCACGACCTCCGTGCTCGATGCGGTGTCTGAGCCGGTTGACATGCTCCTCAACCTCGCCCCGATCGAGCCCGACGAGTTCACCGCCCTGGTGAGACTGGTCCGCGACGGGGGAGTCGTCGTGAGCACGACCGCCTGGATGCCGGCACCCGACGACGCCCACCGCGGTGTGCGGTCCGTGGTCGTCTTCGTGCGAAGCGACGCCGAGAAGCTGCGCGAGCTCGTCTCACTCGTCGACAGCGGAGACCTGCACCTCGAGGTCACGCGGCGCATCCCTCTGACCGAGCTGCCCGCGTTGCACGCAGAAGCCGCGGAGGGCCGGATCTCCGGCAAGGTCATCGTCGTGCCGTGAGCGAGGATGTCGACTGCGAGCGCATCGCCTGACCGTCTGCGAAAGCTTGACGGAACGGCGATGCGCTCCAGCCCTTCCCTCGCGACGAATGCTGCGACAGGATGAACGGACCGATGTCGAAGGAGGGCACCGTGCCGTCGCCCGTGAATTCAGCGCAAGAAGCCTTCCGCGACTACGCAGACGCTCACCCCGCCGGTCCGACGGTGATCCGGAGGATTCGTCGCGTTCTCGTGTTCTCGGTGGTCGCTGCATTCATCTATCCCCTGTTCATGGGGAGCAGCAGGGGTTACTGCGCCGGCACCCTCGTCGAGGGCGCAACGGAGGTCACGCGATGCGTCGACTTCGCGCTCAGACCCAGCCCGTTCCTCTACGTCGGAATCGCGCTGCTGGTTCTGGTCGGAATCGGACGAGTGGCGGACGCTGTCGACCAGCGTGCGGCGTTGCGCACGCTCGACCGCACGATGATCGGAGTCGGCGTGCTCGTCGTCACCGCGATCGTGATCTCGCAACTCTGGTTCCGACTGATGCCGGTCGAGGACTTCGTCGCCGGATCCGGTTCGATCTTCAGCCCCTTCCCCTTCGGGCTCATCGACGTCGCGGTATCCCGCCCGCCGGAGCCGTAGGCCGCCGGGTCACTTCCGCGAACTCCCTGTCCCTCTGTTCGCAGGTTCGACTTTTTCCCCTCTGAAACGTCGACTTTTTCCTCTCTAAACCGTCGACTTTTTCCTCTCTGAATTGTCGACTTTCTCTACTTTGCGGCGTACGATCCTCCTGTGCCCTCCTATAGACCCCGGATCATCGACCGACAGCTGTCGGACGTTCTGCAGCACCCCGGCGCGGTTCTGCTGGAAGGACCGCGCGCGTGCGGGAAATCTGCGACGGGCCGCCACCATACGGCAAGCAGCGTTCAGCTCGACATCGATGACGCGGCCCTTCGGATCGCAGACATCGATCCATCACGACTGTTGGAAGGCGCGAAGCCGCGCTTCATCGACGAGTGGCAACTTGCTCCCCGAGTATGGAATCTCGTAAGGGCCTCCGTCGACAGGGAGTCCGATGCTTCCTATCTCCTCGCGGGCTCGGCGGTGCCCTCCGACGATGTGACGCGGCACTCCGGCGCGGGACGCATCCTGCGTCTCCGGATGAGGCCGATGTCGCTCGCCGAGTCGGGTGACTCGACAGCTGAGGTCAGTCTCGAACGGCTCTTCTCGGAGCCTGAAGCCGCGATCTCCGCGGCTTCGCACCTGTCTGTCGCAGACTTGGCGCGAGCGACGGTCCGGGGTGGATGGCCGGGGCTCCGAGAGCTGCCGCAGCGGCAGGTGCTCGTGCGCCTGCGTTCCTACCTCGAGGACATCGCGCGCGTTGACCTCGCCCGTCTCGACGACGAACCGCGCCGTAACCCCGATGCCGTCATGCGGGTCATGCGAGCTCTGGGAAGGAGCACGGCAACCGAAGTGGCGGTTGCCGCATTGGCGCGAGACGCGTCGACCGGCGCGGAGCGGATGACGGACGCCACGGTCCAGGGCTACCTCGGAGCGCTCGCGCGCGTCTTCGTCATAGAAGACCAACCGAGTTGGGGTCCCCACCTGCGCTCCCGCGACCGTGTTCGCAAAGCCCCGCGTCGGCACTTCATCGACCCGTCGCTCGCTGCGGCAGCGGTGGGCGCAGATGACGAAAGGCTGCTGACAGACCCGGAGTATTTCGGTCAGTTGTTCGAGTCTCTCGTCATCCGAGATCTGCGGATCTACGCTGAGCCCCTGGGTGGGGTCGTCCGCCACTATCGAGACAGCGCCGGACGCGAGGTGGACGCGATCATCGAGCTGCCGGACGGGTCATGGATCGCCGTCGAAGTGAAGCTCGCTGCTTCGCGCGAGGACGAAGCAGCGGCATCACTGGACCGCTTCGTCGCGAATCTCGATCCCGCGCGCACGCCGGGACCTGCGGCGAGGGTGGTGATCACCGGCGGTCAGTATGGGTATACACGACCGGACGGAGTACACGTGGTCCCGATCGGGGCGCTCGGCGCGTGATCTGCCAAGAGCGTCGCCGCGAGCCTAGGCTCCGCACGTCACCCCTTCGGGAGGAGAAACTCACTCCGGGAGGACGGATTCCACGAATTCGTCCTCCCGAACGCAGATCTCCTCCCGAAGCAATGCGCCACGCGCCCCATCACGTCACCCGACCCCACGCCACCCAATCCCGCGCCCCGCGATCCGCCTTCCGGCTTCCTCCGCCGCGACCGGCTCCCCGACGTCCCCACCCAGCTCCAGCGACACCGCCGAGTGCACGATCGTCTCCTCATACACGTGCACGAGGTTGTAGCCCTGCGCAGCATCCTGCCCGCGAGTGGCCCCGAGGGGCTGCGCGAGATCCTGCCCATACGCGCTCGACGACGCGACCGCGACCGGAATCCCCGCGAACGTTCCGAACGACGGGTGGTGCACGTGCCCCGAGAGGATCCCTCGCACGTCCGACCCGCGCAGCACCGCGGCGAGTGACGGCTGATCCCGCAGCTCGACCGTCACAGCCAAGTCCAGCACCGTCGGCAGCGGCGGGTGATGGATCAGCAGCAGCGTTCCGGCCGGTGCCGCCGTCGACAGCTCACCCTCCAGCCACGAAAGCTGCGACGACGGCACCTCCCCCCAATGCGCGCCCGGCACCGTCGAATCGACGACGATGACGCGCATCCCTCCGAACCACCGCACCTCGAGAATCGGATCGGTCCCCGCCCCCGCGAGTCCCAACTCCTCTCGCATGGCACGGCGGTCGTCATGGTTCCCGGCCGCCCAGACGACCTCGCACCCCAGCGCTTCGGCCGCCGGCGTCACCATCGCCCGCAGTCGCGCGTACGCCGAGGCATCCCCGCGATCGGCCACATCCCCGGTGAACAGCAGCGCGTCAGGGCGGATCCCCGAGCCGATCAACCGCGTGAGCATCAGCTCGAGGTTCGAATCGGCATCGGCCCCGCTGCCGTAGAGCGGCGCGCGCTCACCCGGCAGGTGCGTGTCAGAGATGTGCACGAAGGTGTGCGACGGACGAGGGTGTTCGGTGAGGATCATGTCTCTTCCTGGTCAGCGAACGGCAAAGCGGTCAAGAAAAAGGCGGTCAAGAACAGCGGACGCTCAGACGGCGGCGGCCGTGGTTCCGGGCACGAGGGTGCCGGCGAACGAGCGGCGCACCACGGCATCCGATTCGTCGTCATCGTCCACGGCGGTGAGCAGCGCCTGCATGGTCTCGACGGCGGCGGCCGCGACGGCCTCCACCGGAATGCGCACGGTGGTGAGCCCGAGCAGATCGGCGCCGGGAAGGATGCCGTCGCACCCCGTCACGCTCACATCATCGGGCACGCTCATGCCGGCCGCGCGAGCGGCGCGCATCACGGCGAGCTGGCGGTAGTCCGAGGCGCACATCACGGCGGTCGCCCCGGCGCGCACGGCCTTGAGTGCCTCGTCGACACCCTCGTCGGGGCGGGCGCCGGCCGAGATCATGGTGACCGCGACTCCCGCGTCGATCAGCACGTCGCGCATCGCGAGCGCACGCAGATGCTCGGGGTACGAGGCTTCGGGCGAGCCGGCAAGCACCACGACCTGCCGGTGCGCGAGCGAGACGACGTGTGAGGCGAGCAGACGCCCGTGCCCCTCGTCGTCGTAGTGGGCGGTGTGGATGCGTCCCGCCGACTCCACACGCCCGGCCCGCAAAATCGGCACTTGATCGGCGAACGGCTCGAGCTGAGCTGCGGTGATGCCACCGGTCGCGACGATGAGCCCCGCGACGCGCATGCCGAGCAGACGCTGCAGCGCGTTCACCTGCTTCGCACCCTGCTCGTCGGCGCCGATGGTGACGGTGACCAGGTCGAGTCCGCGCTGATGCGCTTCGTCCTGCAGCCGCGAGAACAGCAGACCGTACGCGGGGTTGCTCGCGTCACGCAGCATGAGCCCGACGGTGCCGGTGCGGCCGGCGGCGAGCTCGGCGGCCATCGTGTTGCGCACGTATCCGAGCCGCTCCGCCTCGGCCAGGATGCGGTCGCGGGTGTCGGGGGCGAACCTGCCCTCGCCCTTCAGCGCCCGGGTCGCGGTCGCCCGCGAGACGCCGGCCGCCGCAGCGACGTCACTGATGGTCACCCGCAGGGCGGGAGGGGTGGCATCCGTCCCGCTCACGCGCGCGTCTTCCGCTTGCGGGGCGCTCCGGCGCGCGAACCTCGTCCATACACGAGATACATGGTGACACCCATGATGATCATCAGCAGCACCGTGTAGACGAAGGTGATCGGCATCGCGTCGAGGTTGTTCTCGCCGCGCGTGCTCTCCTGAATCGCCACACCCAGCGGCTTGTACAGCGGGTGGTACAGGAAGATCGCCGCGTCGTAGTCGTCGAGCAGGCTGTTGAAGTTGAGCGCCGTGATTGCGGCCGCCGTCGGCAGCACCAGCGGGATCAGCACCCGGCGGAACGTAGTCAGCGAGCGGGCGCCGAGAATGCGCGAGGCGTCTTCGAGCGAATCCGGCACCGACGCGAACCCGGCCTTGAGCAGGCGAAGGGTGAACGGGATCTTCACGCAGATGTACGCGACCAGCAGCAGGATCGGCGTTCCCGTCAGCACGATGTTGCCCACGATCGCCTGCGGCTCGTCGAACGCCATCACCAGCGCGAGGGCGATCAGCACGATCGGCAGGATCCACGGAATGTGCAGCACGTACTCGATGGCCGTGGTCAGCAGGTTGCGGTGCTTCTGCATGAGCCGCGCCACGAACAGCAGCCCACCGACCACGATGATCGCCGCGAGCGCGCTGTAGACGACGCTGACGACGAACGGACGGATCGCCGCCGCGCTCGAGAACACGGTGATGTAGTTGTCGAGCGTGAAGCTGTCGAACGTGATCGACCCGGCCAGGATGCTGCGCGCATCGACGAACGAGAAGATCACGATCAGCACCACGGGGATCAGGTAGATCACCCACAGCAGATACGCGATCAGGTGCACGACGACGTTCGCGAACGGGTTGCGGATCTGCTGTTTCTGAATCGGCGTCGCCACCTTCGCGACCGAGAAGTACACGCCCGACTTCTCGGCGCGGTTCATGATCGCCAGCAGGATGATCGTCGCGATGCCGAGCACGATGGCCAGGAGAGCTGCGATGTCACGCGTGATCGGGCTGCGCGACAGATCGATGATCAGCGGCGCGACGGTCTGGAAGTCCGGACCACCCAGCACCAGCGGAGCGGTCAGCGCCCCGAGCCCGATCAGGAACGTCAGCACGGTCACGGCGAACAGCATCGGCTTCATCACCGGCAGCACGATGCGACGCAGGATCGTCCACGTCGACGCGCCCATCAGCTTCGCGGCCTCGATCGACGCGTAGTCGACCTTGCCGAGCGACGAGGAGAGGAAGAGCATGTGGTTCGTCGTGGTCGCGAACGTCATCACGAACACGACCGCGAAGTAGCCCGAGAACCAGTCGCGGTCGAGGTCGGGCCAGACGTTGACCATCATGTTCGTGAAGAAGCCGAACCGGCCGTAGATGAAGTTGTAGCCGGCGGCGAGCACGATGCCGCCGTAGATCAGCGTGGTCGCGTACCCCAGCCACAGCAGCTTCGCGCCGCGGACCTTGAAGTACTGCGTCACCAGCACGATGAACACACCGACCACGTTCACCGTGATCGCGAGCGTGATCGCCAGCAGGAAGCTGTTGCCCAGCGTCTTCAGTGCGCGCTCGCTGCCGAAGAGCTTCTCGACGGCGCGGATGCTGAACTGCCCGTCAGGGAAGAACGTCACCCCGAGCAGGGCGGCGTTGGGCAGCACGAGGAACGCCGCGGCGAACCAGATCACCACGATGCCGGTCACCCACGCGAGCGGGGAGCGCAGCATCGCCTTCACACTGCCCGGGCGGCCGCGGCGGCGACGGATGCTGGGCTCCGACGCCTCGGCGGCATCGGTCGCGAGGGCACCGGGAACGTCGGTCATCGCCGCGGAGGGCGGCGGCACCGGCTGAGAGGGCTTCGTTGGGTCGCTCATGTCACGCCGCCGGGTACTGCAGGACCCAGCGCGGGTCGACGTCGACGCGCACGGCATCGCCGGCGTCGTACTGGTGGGCGCTCGCCGCAGCGGGCACGCTCACGCGAAGGGTGCCGTCCTCGGCAGAGACCGTGTAGACGCTGTGGCTGCCGTGGTACGTCCGCCCGACGATGGTGCCGTCGAGCGATGCGGCCGCGGACGCGGTGTCGGATGCCGCGGCCAGGTGCAGCTTCTCGGGGCGCACATACGTCTCGGCCGTGGCATCCAGATTCCCGCCGATGCTGACGATCTGGGCCGGGGTGAGGCGGTTGTTCTCGCCGATGAACCGGCAGACGAACGGGGTCGCGCTGCGGTCGTAGATCTCCTCGGGGGTGCCGACCTGCTGCAGCGTTCCGGCATCCAGCACGGCGATGCGGTCGCTGAGGGTCAGCGCCTCCTCCTGGTCGTGCGTGACGTAGACCGTGGTCACGCCGACCTCGTGCTGCAGCTCCTTCAGCTGTTCACGCAGCTGCACGCGCAGCTTCGCGTCGAGGTTCGATAGCGGCTCGTCGAGCAGCAGGATGCTGGGGGTCAGAGCCAGTGCGCGGGCGATGGCCACACGCTGCTGCTGTCCGCCCGAGAGTTCTGAGACGTTCTTGTCGAGTTGCGACGACGCCAGCCCGGTGCGGTCGGCGACCTCGTCGACGCGGCGCTTCTGGTCGGCCTTCGAGACCTTCTGGTCGCCTTTCTGCACTGTGAGGCCGAAGCCGATGTTCTCGCGCACGTTCATGCTGGGGAACAGCGCGTAGTTCTGGAACACCATGCCCACGCCGCGCTTCTCGCTCGGCACACGGGTCACGTCACGGCCGGCGATGTGGATGCTGCCGCCGGTCGGTTCGATGAACCCTGCGAGGGCACGCAGGGCGGTGGTCTTGCCGCAGCCGGACGGACCCAGGAGGGTGAAGAACTCACCCTCCTGGATCTCCAGATCGAGGTGCGAGACCGCACGGTGATCGCCGAAGGTGACCTCGACGTTGTCGAAACGGATCATCGTCTTCTCTCTCTGCCGGATGTGACGGGGACGGGTCGGCGTCAGCCGATGTACTCGAGCGTGACCTTCTCGACCCAGGCGCCGAGGTTCTCGCTCACGAAGCCGAAGTCGATGTCCTGACGGTCGAGCGTGCTCAGCAGCTCGACGACCTCGGGGTTGGCCTGTGCGACCGCGCCCTCGTTGACCGGCATCGCGTTGAACTCGGCGGCGAACTCGCCCTGGACCTCGGCGCTGCCGAACCAGTCGATGAACTCGTGCGCCTTGTCCTCGTTGCCGGTGCCGTTGATCTGCGCGATCTGCTCGGTCACGTACGGTACGCCGTAGTCGGGAACGATCATGCCGGTCGCGGTGCCGTACTCCTCGTCACGGCCGGCGATGCCGCTCGAGGGGAGCACTCCGTAGTCGACCTCTTCACGCGTGATGCGGGCGTAGAGATCGGTGCCCTCGACCGCGGGCGAACCGTTGGCGTAGTAGGACTCGACCAGTTCCCAGCCCTCGTCGCTCACGCCCAGGTCGCCGTCCTCGTCGAGGTGGCGGGAGAGGATGCTGGCGAGCACCAGCTGCGGCGTCGCCTGACCCAGTGCCGGGTTGACCTCGTAGCGGCCGGCGAACTTCTCGTCGGTCCAGAGGTCTTCTTCATCGGTGGGGGCGTCGGTGATGCGGTTCTCGTCGTAGACCGTGACGATCGCCTGCTCCACGAGCGGCCAGAACGCGCCGTCCGCGGGGTCGCCGGCGTCGGCGGGAACCTCGCCGCTCCACGAGGGCTCGTACCCGGTGATGGCCTCTTCGGCCTTGAGCTGCTCGAAGAACATGTTGTTCAGACCGAAGACGACGTCGCCCACGGGGTTGTTCTTCTCGGCGATGATGCGGTTCGTCAGGTCGGCGCCGCCGAGGCCCACGATCTCGATGTCGATGCCGGCTTCCGCCGCCTGCTCGGTGATCCACTCGCCGCGGCCGTCGCTGTTGGAGTTCGTGTACACGATGAGCGTGTCGCCCGAGCCGCCGCCTTCGCTGCTGCCGCTCTCGCCGTCGGACGGGGTTTCGCTGCCTGCGGTGCATCCGGTGAGCGCGATCGCCGCCGCCGCCGTCATTCCGATGAGCGCCCAGCGCCTCTTTTGCCTGTCGACCATGTTCGTCCCTTTCTCGCCTTCGAGGTATGTCGATGCGACACTACCCGTTCTTGTGGTGAAGGCACAAAGATTGTTTGGTTTCGTGAGCGCGGTCGCGCGTCCGCACTCAAGATAGGCGGGTTGCGTGAACGGACGGGTGCGGGGGAGTGAACTCTGGGGTCGGGCGGTGCGCGGTGCTCTCGTGGCGCCGTCGAGGCGCACGTTTAGCCAGCGGCGCCCGTCTTCTCGGTTTCCCAGCCGGCGCGCAATGCAGCCTCGTGTCTCGAGGTGCGGTCGAGGTGTCGCGCCGTGAGCGTCACAGCGACATCGATCAGCGCGCGGGGGCGGAAACGTCGGTTCCACAGGACGAGTGCCCACACCGCCGACATCCCGAGGATCAACCAACCGAGAGGGGCGGCGTCGGCCGACTCGGTGAAGAACACGATTGCCAGGGCAGCGCTCGCCCCCGCGCCGAGGGCGACGAATGAGACCGTGAGCCACGCACGTAGCTGCGGCGCCTCCGCCTTGTCGGCTCCCATGAGCCAGGCTGCCGTGAGGATGAGCACGCCGAAAGTCATCATCGCGCACGCTGCGATCCACTGCGGCGACCAGACGGCGCTCGGCCCCCAGATGATCGAGCTGATCCACAGGCTGAGACCCGTTTGGACAACTATGGGGATGGCGGCAAAGAACGCGAATCGAAGACCGGATCGAGCGGTCGGCTTCCTCCAGCCCTGACCCAGGGACGCCGCGGCCCAGCCCTCGCGTGCCGCCAGGTCCTCTTGGGCGGAGCGGAGCCGTTCCTCGAGCGTCCTGGTCTTGGGCGGTGCCATGTGCTCAGCAAGCACGAACGTCACGTATCCCAGCAGCACGGCGAACAGCACGATCGCCAGCCGATGGGGCGTCACGACCACGATCACGACGGCGAAACTCAGCACGAATGCGAGGGTGACTCGGACACCCCATGCGATCAGGCGAGCGGCGTCGTCGTCCGCTTCGCCCTTCGCCATCCGGAGTCCGCTCAGCGCGCCCAGGACTGAAGTGAAGAACAGCAACTCGGGTGAGTACATCGGTGCGGCGAACGGGTGCAGGAAGTGTAGGACGGCCAGGGGCGGGAGGTTGGCTGGGGGCGTGCTCGCGACGACGGACAGCGCAACGATCGCGATGTTGCCGAGTAAGGCGAGCAGGAACCAGAGCAGCGTTCGGCGGAAGAGGGACGGGTCTGTGGGAATCGACATGCGTCCGGAGTATCAGGTGGGGCTGACGTGAGTACTCGCGATTGGCGGCGATTCTGAGCGATTCCCCTAGACCTAGGGGGCTGTGTCGGCTGGCTGCGGGCGGTCGACAACTCCCACGGAATATCCCGATATGCCGATACATAACCGAACAAATCTTCGAAACCCGGCCCTGCCCGGGATAAAATGGAGCATGGCGAAACCGACCGGGTTGCACGAGGCGATGGCTCGCCTTGATGACGCCTGGTCGCAGGCCGCAGACGCGGGTGACCTGTCGAGAACGCAGCTCGTCGCGGTCGGTGAGGTGCTGGGCGAACTGCAGCGACGGATCGATGCGGTGCACGCCGATGTGGCCGCACACATCGCTCGCGAGTCGCGGACCGAGCTGGGTGCCGACAGCCTCGCGAAGCAGCACGGCTTCCGCACGCCGGCCAAGATGATCGCGGCGGCGACGGGAATGTCGACCGGAGACGCGTCGCGCCTGATCGCCGTCGGAGAGGCCACGGCGCCGCGTGCTGATCTGCTCGGCGCTCGGCTGCCGGCCAAGTACCCGTGTGTGCGCGAGGCGATGGCCTCCGGCGCACTCGGAGTGGCCGCCGCCGGACTGATCATCGCGCTGCTCGATCGGTGCCGCGTGGTGGCGGGTGCGGTGCGCATCGCTGAAGCCGAGCGCGCACTGTGCGATGCCGCGGTCGGGCTCAGCCTCGACGAGGTGCGTCGCCTGATCGTGCGCGCTGAGGCCTGGCTCGACCCCGACGGCGTCGAGCCCCGAGCCGAAGAGCAGCGCAGTCGCCGGTCCCTGACGTTCTTCCAGCGCGACGGCATGGTGCATCTGTCCGCCAAGTTCGACGCCGAGACGGCCGCACCGATCGTCGCGGCGATCCACGGGTTCGTGACCGCGGCGTTCGCGGCCCGGCACAACTCTCCCGACCCCGACGCACCCGATGCTGACCGCCGCACCGTCGCGATGATCCAGGCCGACGCGCTCTCGGTGTTCTGCGGGCACGTGCTCGACTGCGACGCGCGGCGCGTGCCGCTCGCCGGGGCGACCGTCGTCGTGCGGCTCGGGCTCGACGACCTCGAGTCGGGGAGCGGAACGGCGACCATCGACGGAATCGACCAGGTCATCAGCGCCGGGGCTGCCCGGCGCATGGCCGCTGGCGGGGGAGTGATCCCCTGCGTGCTCGGCGGAGACAGCGAGATCCTCGACTGGGGCCGCGAGAAACGGCTCTTCACCCGCGCCCAACGCCTGGCGCTGGTCGAGCGAGACGACGGCTGCGCCATGTGCGGGCTGCCACCCGAGATGACGAAAGCCCATCACATCCGCTGGTGGAAACGAGATCACGGACCGACCGATCTCTCCAACGGCGTGCTGCTCTGCGAGACCTGTCACCACCGCATTCACGACAACGGCTGGGAGATCCGCATCGACGGACCCGGCACCGGGGCACGAGTGTGGTTCATTCCGCCGCGCTACGTCGACCCCGCCAGCACGCCCCGCCTCGGCGGTCGCGCCCGCTTCGACATGGCGGCCTGAACCCCGCTACTCCGTGGTGCCCTCGGCCTCCGGCGAGCCCTCAGCCCCGGCCTCCCACCGCAGCAGATCGCCCGGCTGGCACTCGAGCACCGCGCACAGGGCATCGAGGGTGGTGAACCGCACGGCCTTCGCCCGGCCGTTCTTCAGCACGGCGAGATTCGTCGGAGTGATGCCGATCCGCTCGGCCAGCTCGCCCACGCTCATCTTGCGACGCGCCATCATCACGTCGATGTCGACCACGACGGGCATCAGATCACCTCGTCATCGAGCTCGGAGCGCAGCGAGCGCGCCTCCGCCTCGCGATCGATCGCCTGTCGCAGCAGAGCCTTCATCACCACGACCAGCAGCGCCATGCCCCCCAGCACGAGCGCTCCACCGCAGATCAGCCCCACGATCCCGGGGGCCGTCTGCCCCGGCGCCAGCGCGATCGCCAGCACCAGAGCCAGCGCTGCGGCGGCCAGGATCGCCCCGATGATCACGTTGACGTAGCGGAACGACGACTCCGAGAAGATCGATCCGCGACCGATGCGGTTCAGCAGCATCCACACGCACACCGCGAACACCTGCATCGTCCCGACACCCAGCACCACGATCGAGACCAGCAGGATGCGCCCCCACAGCTCCTCCTCGCCGAGGTCCAGCCACAGCAGTGGCGCGATCAGCGCCTGCACCGCCACAGAACCCAGCAACGCCAACGCGATCACGACGCGCAGCACGACGATCGTCGTCTTACCCATATCGCCACCAATCCTCGAAGAACAACAGGAATCTATCGTTAAACGTTCGATTTGGGAAGTCGGACAATCCGCGCACCGGTCGCCATGCCCCGGTGTCAAGCCCGAGGCGCCGCGGATTCTCGGCTTCTACCGTGTGAGATCAGGCCCCCAGATCAGACCCACGCGGAAGGAGCCGACATGACGCCCATGCACGTGCACGCAGGCTCCGGCGGGGGCGGCGGCGACGGCATCCTCTGGATCTTCGTGCTCCCCTTCGTGGTCGCCGTCGGTGGCTACCTCGCCTCGGTGCTCGCCGAGCACCGCCGTGGCCGCGACTGGCCGTGGACGCGCACGCTCTGCTGGATGCTGGGCTGCGCCACAGTCCTCCTGGCACTGCTTGGGCCGCTGACGACCTCGGTGTTCTCGGGCTTCGTCGGGCACATGGTCGCCCACGTGCTGATGGGCATGGTCGCACCGCTCCTGCTGATCCTCGGCGCCCCCATCACGCTCGCTCTGCGCACGCTCGACCTGCTCACCGCGCGACGGCTCAGTCGCATTCTCCGCAGCACCCCGGCGCGCGTGTTCACGATGCCCGAGGTCGCGGCCACGATCAACCTCGGTAGCATGGCCGTGCTCTACCTCACGCCGCTGCACGCCATCGCCCAGGTGCCCGTGTTCCACCTCGTGTTGATGGGGCACTTCCTGCTCACGGGAACGCTGTTCACGGCATCCCTCGTCTCGATCGATCCCAACCCGCACCGCGCTCCGATCCGCACCCGGCTCATCGTGCTGGTGCTCGCGCTCGCCGCGCACGGGGTGCTGGCCAAGCTCATGTACGCGTCGCCACTCCCCGGTATCCCGACGGCGGAGGTCGAGGCCGGCGCGCAGCTGATGTTCTACGCGGGCGACATCGTCGACCTGGCCCTCATGGCGCTGGTGCTCGGCGAGTGGTACCGGGTGTCGGGGCGACGGCTCGCCCGGCGCCCGCGCATGCCCGCGGAGTCCGTCGAGAGAGGAGTCGCGTGATGCAACGGCCCGCCGGCGACCCGCACCGCTATGAGGGCGAGGCGTTCTCCGTCTTCCGCCACCAGTGCTTCTGGGCGGCCTTCCTGCTCGGCGTCGGCACGATGGTGGCGATCGACGAGATCGTGTTCCATCAGATCCTCGCGTGGCACCACTTCTACGATCGCTCCACCCCGGCGGTCGGCCTCTTCGCCGACGGGCTGCTGCACGCCGGCGAACTCCTCGCCTTCGTCGCGGGGTTCTTCCTGACGCTCGACGCGCGCCGCCGCGGCACCTTCGCGCGCGGCATCGCGGTCAGCGGCTACCTCGTCGGACTCGGCGCGTTCCAGTTGTGGGACGGGCTCGTCCACCACAAGCTGCTCGGTCTGCACCAGATCCGCTACGGCGTCGACCTGCTTCCGTACGACCTCGCCTGGGTGTTCGCGGGCGTCGTGATACTCGCCGCCGGGGTGTTCACCGCGATCGTCACCACCCGCCACGTCCGGCGGCGCGGAATCTGAGCACAGCGAGCCGGATGCGGTTCAGCGGAAGTACGACGCCCCGTTCAGATCGAGGATGCTGCCCGACGCCCACGTCGACGCCCCCGACGTCAGGTAGGCGACGGCATCCGCCACCTCCGCAGGAGTGCCTACACGCCCGAACGGGCTCTGCTCCTTGATGCGCTCGCCCGACTCGCCGGCGAGCTTCTCGGCCTGCCGCTCGGTCGAGATCATGCCGGGCGCGACCGACGTCACCGAGATGCCGTGCGGCGCGAGCGCCAGCGCCATCGACTGCCCGAACGCCTGCAGTCCCGCCTTGGTCGCCGCATAGGCGGGGTGTTCCGGCTCGCCGCGGAACGCGCCGCGCGAGCCGACGTTCACGATCGCCCCGCCCGCGCCCGTCGCGATCATGTGCTGCGCCACCAGCAGCGTCACGTTCGAGGCGCCGAGCAGATTCACCTGCGCCATCTGCAGCCACGCCTGCTGCCACTGCGCGTACGACGCCGATGCCGGAGCATGCGCGTTGCCCGCGTTCGGCGCCACCGCCGCGTTGTTCACGAGGATGTCGATCGACCCCAGCGCCGCCGCGGCCCCGTCGACCACGCTCTGCGCCCCGGCCGGATCGCCGATGTCACCACCGACGATCGCGTGCCCGCTGCCCTCGAGCGATGCCAGCGTCTCGTCGGCCGCCGCCCGGTCCGACGCGTAGTGCACCACGACCCGATCGCCGCGTCGGGCGAGCGTCTGCGCGATGGCGCGACCGATGCCGCGCGAGCTTCCGGTGACCAGGGCGTGCGGCATGGTGCTCCTTCTATCGGGTGATGACTTCTACGGTGCAATGCTTGCTGGCTGCGCGCGCCATGCGACGGTCGAGCGTGACAAGCGTGCACGTGGCGAGCTCCGCCAGCGCGACATAGGCGGCGTCGTAGGCGGTGAAGTTGCGGCGGAGCGCCAGCACGCGCGGGACAAGGGGGAGTGTCGCCGAGAGATCGACGCGTAGCCGGGTGAGATCAGATGCCGCAGCGTCGAGACGCGCATCGCTCAGGAGCCCTCCGCGGTTGAGGCCCCATAGCGCGGAAGCGACCTCGATCGGCAGGTGATCCGGGGCGATCAACGTCTCTGCCTGAAGTCGTCGGTGAAGCTGCGTGGTGACCCCGGTGGAAGTGAGAAGGTCCACCACGGCGGACGCATCGACCACCAGCATCAGGTGGGGCGGCCGTCTCGGACTGCGTCGACGATGGCGCTCGCCGGGATCGGAGGGTCCGCCGGTCGGTCCGCGAGATCGGCGAACAGCTCAGTCAGGGTCGGTTGCCGGGCCAGCCGAGTGAGTTCCGCGGTGAGGAATTGCTGCAGCGACTGTCCGTGTGCCTCGGCCCGCGCTGCGAGTACCGCGTGAACGGACGAGTCGAGATCGCGAATCAGGACGTTGGGCATGCTTACAGTATGCATGCGTTCCCGGAGTCTGAAAAGAAAGTCATGTCGCAATGCTTGCGCGCACCGCGAATCCAGCGGTGCCCGAAAGGCGATATCCGGGGATAATCACCCGTGCGGTGGTGCTGTGCAGGTGGAGATCAGGACGCGACGCGGCCGTGACCGGGCTCGCGCGCGGGCTCGATCTCGGCCCACACGGCGTCGAGCGAGATCTCGAGCACTGCGGCGATCGCGGCGATGGTCGAGAACGCCGGAGTCGCGACGCGACCGGACTCGATCTTGCGCAGCGTCTCGGGCGAGACCCCGGCGTCGAGGGCGACGCTCAGCATCGAGCGCTCGCCGCGGGCCCGCCGCAGCAGCGAGCCGAGGCGCTCTCCGCGTTCGAGCTCGGCGGGAGTCAGCGGCATCCGGACCATCATGATGCCCATAGTAATACCGGGATAGAATTACCGGGATAGTTATCGGTACGACACGCATCCCGCAGCACGGAGAGCAACGAGAACCATGATCGAGATCCTGACCCCCGCCGAGATCGACCGCGCCCGCGACGCCGGCGCCCTGGTCGGCAGCATCCTGCAGGCGATGAAGACGCGCGCGACCGTCGGCACCAACCTGCTCGACATCGACCGGTGGGCGAAGCAGATGATCGAGGATGCCGGTGCCGAATCCTGCTACGTCGACTACGCGCCCTCGTTCGGCCGCGGCCCGTTCGGCCACTACATCTGCACCGCGGTCAACGACGCCGTGCTGCACGGGCTCCCCCATGACTACGCGCTCGCCGACGGCGACCTGCTCACCCTCGACCTGGCCGTCACACTCCGCGGCATCTCGGCCGATGCGGCGGTCAGTTTCATCGTGGGCGAGACGCAGGCCCCCGCGGACCTCGCGCTGATCGACGCGACCGAGCGTGCGCTCGCCGCCGCCATCGCCGTCGTGCGACCCGGCGCCCGCATCGGCGACATCTCGCGCGCGATCGGCACGGTGCTGCGCGCCGACGGCTACCCGATCAACCTCGAGTTCGGCGGCCACGGCATCGGGTCGACGATGCACCAGGACCCGCACGTCGCCAACGACGGACGCCCCGGCCGCGGCTACATCCTGCGCCCGGGACTGCTGCTCGCGCTCGAGCCGTGGGTCATGGCCGACACGAAGGAGCTCGTGACCGATGCCGACGGCTGGACCCTGCGCAGTGTCACCGGATGCCGCACGGCCCACACCGAGCACACCGTCGCGGTGACCGAGACCGGCGCCGAGATCCTCACGCTCGCCCGCTGAAAACCACGGTCGAGCGGTGCGAGGGGAGCTCGAAACTCCCACCCCACGCACAGGCTAACGATATATCGTTGACTATCGCTCACCACTTCTGGGAGGTCATCATGAACAACGCATTCCCCTCGAACCCCTTCGGCGGATCCGGCTTCGGCTCGGGCCCCGGCGGCCCTGCATCGGCGATCTTCGACGCCATGGAGCAGCTGCGCAAGTCCTTCGAGTCCCGCCCGAGCGGCGGCTCCCGGATGGCCCGCGGCGACGTGCGCGCCGCGGTGCTCTCGCTCCTCGCCGAGAAGCCGATGCACGGCTACCAGATCATCAACGAGATCGCCGAGCGCAGCGGCGGATCCTGGAAGCCCAGCGCCGGATCGGTCTACCCGACCCTGCAGCTGCTCGCCGACGAGGGTCTCATCACCGCTGACGAGCAGAACGGTCGCAAGACCTACTCGCTCACCGTCGCTGGTCGTGACGTCGCGCACGAGTCCTCCGCGACGCCCGCTCCGTGGGAGTCCTCCGCCGAGAAGGACGGCCACCGCACCGATGCCCGCTTCAGCGCACTGCCCAAGGCCGGGGTCGACCTTGCCGCGGCAGCCGCACAGGTGGGTCGCAGCGGCAGCCCCGAGCAGGTGCAGAGTGCGATCGACATCCTCGATGACGCTCGCCGTAAGCTCTACACGATCCTCGCTCAGGACTGACCGACGACAGCAGCAAAGGACCACCGATGACGGATGCCGCGGCGCAGGGCGCCCATCGCGCCCGATACCGACGCATCCTGGCCTTCGCCTCGCGCGAGTTCGCCAAGATCTGGTGGTTCGAACTGGTGCTGCCACGCTTCGGGTTGCGTTCGATCGCCGAGCGCACCCGGGCGTCGCGCATGCAGAAGTTCGCCCGGCGCTTTCACGGCCTCGCCGTCGAGCTCGGTGGACTGATGATCAAGGTCGGTCAGTTCATGTCGTCGCGACTCGACGTGCTGCCGCCCGAGATCACGGCCGAGCTCGAGGGCCTGCAAGACGAGGTCCCGGCCGTGCCGTACCCCGCGATCCGCGCCGCCGCAGAGGCCGAGTTGCGGATGCCGCTGAGCCAGGCCTACGCGTGGTTCGACGAGAATCCGGTGGCCGCGGCATCCCTCGGTCAGGCGCATCGCGCCCGGCTCTCCGCCGCCGATGCCGCCGACACGGGGCTGAGCGACGTGATCGTGAAGGTGCAGCGTCCGGGCATCGACGAGATCGTCGCGGTCGACCTCGCCGCCCTCCGCCGCGTCGGCAAATGGCTCACCCGCGTGCGCATCGTCGCCGATCGCGTCGACGCCCCCGCGCTCGTCGAGGAGTTCGCCTCCACGAGCCTCGAGGAGATCGACTACCTGCACGAGGCCGCCAGCGCCGAACGGTTCCGCGAGAACTTCGCCGACGACCCGCACATCGACACCCCCGAGATCGTGTGGGAGCGCTCGACGCGACGCGTGCTGACGCTGTCGGACGTCACGGCGATCAAGATCAACGACATCGACGCGCTGCGCGCCGCCGGCATCGACCCGTCCGAGGTCGCCGACGCGTTCGCCGAGGTCATGTTCGACCAGGTGTTCACGCACAGCTTCGTGCACGCCGACCCGCACCCGGGCAACATCTTCGTGACGCCGGTCGAGTTCGCGGAGGATGCCGGGGGCCGCAACTTCCGCCTGACATTCATCGACTTCGGCATGATGGCCGAAGTGCCCGCGAGCCTGCGCGCCGGACTCCGCACCCTGCTGATCGCGGTCGCCGCGCGCGACAGCCGCGGACTCGTCGCCGCAGCGCAGGAGATCGGCGTGCTGCTGCCGTCGGCCGACACGGGCGAACTCGAACGCGCACTCTCCACCCTCTTCGCCCGCTTCGGCGGCATGGGCTTCGCCGAGCTCAGCAGGGTCGACCCGCGCGAGCTCACCGCCTTCGCCGACGAGTTCGGCGACATGGTGCGCTCGCTCCCGCTGCAGCTGCCCGAGAACATGCTGCTGCTCATCCGCGCGGTCTCGCTGACCTCGGGTATGTGCAGTGGTCTCAACCCGGCGTTCAACGTGTGGGATGCCGCCGAGCCCTACGCCGGTCGCCTGCTGCGTGACGAGACCGGCAACGTGGTGCAGGATCTGACCTCGCGCGCCATGGAGACCGCGAACGTCACCATGCGACTGCCGCAGCGCATCGACGACGTCATCAGCCGCATCGACGACGGCACCGTCTCGTTCGACACCTCACGTCTCGAGCGTCGACTCGACCGGCTCGAGGGTCTGGCGCGCCGCATCGGCTCGGGCGTGCTCTTCGCCGCGATGCTCGTGGGCGGCGCGCTGCTCGTCCCGACGATCGAGCCGCTCGGCATCACGCTCATCTGCGTCTCAGGCCTGCCGCTGCTGCACTCCGTGTTCGCGGGCATCGGACGGCGCCGCCCGCGCTAGCGCGCCCGGCTCAGTCCCAGCAGCTCAGTCCCAGCAGCTCAGTCCCAGCCAGATCAGTCCCGCGTGCGATCCACGCGGTCCGTGCCCTCGGCCGCCGCCGTGATGCGTGCCGCCATGCCCGCGAAGATGAACCCGTGGAACGGCAGCACGGCCAGCCAGTAGAGTCGCCCGCCGAGCCCTCGCGGGAAGAACACGGCCCGCTGCTCGTAGCGCGCGCCCTTCTCGGTCGCGATGGCGCGCAGCTCGAGCCACGCGGCTCCGGGCACCTTCATCTCGGCGCGCAGTCGCAGCAGACCCGCCTGCTCGTCGTCCGAGCCGGGCTGCGAGGCCGCCTCGACGCGCCAGAAGTCGATCGCGTCGCCCACCCGCGCGGCGGTGCGACTGCGGCGTCCGCGACGGAGTCCGACGCCACCCACCAGTCGGTCCATCCACCCGCGCACGGCCCAGAGGAACGGCGAGGAGTACCACCCGTTCTCGCCGCCGATGCCCACGATCACGCGCCACAGGTCGTCGACCGTCGCCTTCGTGTCGAGCGAGCGGGCGTCGGTGAACGCGGTGCGCCCGGCCCACTCGGGGTCGCTCGGCAGCGGATCGCTGGGTGCGCCCGACACCTCGGAGTCCTGCCAGCTGGTCTCGATCGTGTCGGCGGCGCCGCGGCCGAGCGCCATGGCCACGGCGCGGCGATACGGCGTGAGCCCACCCTCGGGGCGGGGGATCAGGTCGTCGACCGCGTGATCCTTCACGACGCACTCGTTCTGCAACGATGCGACGAGCGGACGCGCGATCGACCGCGGCACGGGGGTCACCAGGTTCACCCAGTGCGAGGCGAGCCCCGGCGTGAGCACGGGCAGCGCCGCGATCGCGCGCTGCGGCAGCCCGGCCTCGAGCGCGTAGCCGTTCATCATCTGCCCGTAGCGCAGCACGTCGGGTCCGCCGATGTCGACGGCTCGGTTCACGTCGTCGTCGACGCGTGCGGCACCGAGCAGATAGTGCAGCACGTCGCGGACGGCGATCGGCTGGATGTGGTTGCGCACCCACTTGGGCGCCGGCATGTAGGGCAGCACGTCGGTGAGGTGGCGGATCATCTCGAACGAAGCCGAGCCCGATCCGATCACGACGCCCGCCTGCAGCACCAGCGTCGGAACGCCCGATGCGAGCAACGTCTCGCCGACCTGCACCCGTGAGCGCAGGTGCGGCGACAGCTTCGCGTCATCCGGGTGCAGTCCGCCCAGATACACGATCCGGCGCACTCCGGCCGTCACGGCGGCCTCGGCCACCGCGCTGGCCGCCGCGTCATCCGTCTCCTCGAAGCCCTTGCCCGCCGTCATCGAGTGGATCAGGTAGTAGACGACGTCGACGTCGCGCATGGCCTCGGCCACGGCATCCGGATCATCGGCCGACCCCTCGACGATCTCGCAGTCGGCGCCCCAGGGGAACGATGCCGCCCTGGCCGCGTCGCGCACCAGCGCCCGCACCCGGTAGCCCGCGTTCAGCAGCCGCGGAGTGAGCCGCCCGCCGATGTAGCCAGTGGCCCCCAGCACGAGCGCGCGCGGAGTGCTCCCATCGGCGCGCGGCACCGCTCGAAGGTTCTCTTCGCGGCCGGTGGGCTGTGTGAGCTCGGTCATGTGTTGAGCGTAAGCCCGGGGTGCGACAGGGGGCCGGTTCGTCGTGAATCCATCCCGCCGATAGGGTCGGAGCGTGACCTCCGCCGAATCGATTCGACGCCTCGATCCCGACCGCGCCTCACGGCGTGCGCGACTCGCCGTGTCGGCCCTGTTCCTGACGAACGGGGCGCTGTTCGCCAACATCCTGCCGCGCTATCCCCAGATCAAATCCGCGCTCGGGCTCGACAACGCCGGCTACGGACTCGCGATCGCGGCGTTCCCGGCGGGAGCGATCGCCGCGGGGCTGCTCGCCGCGGTGCTGATCCGCCGATTCGGCTCGGCCCGCATCGCCGTGATCGGCACCGTGCTGACCGCCCTCGGTCTGCTGTCGGCCGCGCTCGCCCCGTCGGCTTTGCTGTTCGCAGGCGCACTGCTCATCGGCGGAGCATCCGACGCCATCACCGACGTCGCCCAGAACGCCCACGGTCTGCGCGTGCAGCGTCGCTACGGCCGCTCGATCATCAACACCTTCCACGCCATCTGGTCGATCGGCGCGGTGCTCGGCGGCGGCATGGCGGCCGCAGCGATCGCACTGCAGCTGCCCCTCGGCGTGCACCTGGGCATCTCGACCGCGGTGTTCGCGCTCGTGGCGTTGCTCGCGCTGCGCCTGTGCCTGCCCGGTCGCGACGATGACGACGATGACGACGCTGACGACGCTGACGACGCTGACGACGCCGATCCAGACGCGGACCCCGGCACCGACTCCGACGCCCGCGCCACCGCCGAGCCCGCCGAACTGGCGGGCGCCCTGCGCCGCGTCGTGACTCCGCGGCTGGTCATGATGCTGATCGCCCTGACGCTCATCGCCATGGCCGGCGCCGTGGCCGAAGATGCCGGCAACTCCTGGGCGACGCTGTATCTCGCCGAATCCCTCGGAGCGGCAGCCGCCATCGCCCCGCTCGGATTCATCGCGCTCGTCGGCGCGCAGTTCGTCGGACGGATGCTGGGCGACTCCTTCACCGACCGATTCGGGCAGCGCGCCGTGGCCCGTGTCGGCGGGCTGATCGCCGCCACCGGCATGACGCTCGCACTGCTGTTCCCCAGCGTGCCCGGCACGATCGCGGGCTTTGCGGCGGTCGGCTTCGGCATCGCGACCCTCATCCCCGCCGCGATGCATGCCGCCGACGAGCTGCCAGGGCTCCGCGCCGGCGTCGGGCTGACCATCGTCTCGTGGCTGCTGCGACTGGGTTTCCTGCTGTCGCCGCCGTTCGTCGGGTTCATCGCCGAGACCGAGAGCCTGCGCGCCGGACTCATCGTGGCCCCGGCCGCCGCGCTGGTCGCCGTGCTGCTGGCCGGAGTCCTCGAGGGTCGACGACCTCGGGCATGATGCGCCTTATTCCCGTATACGTATTCCAACGGTGAACATTCCGGGAACATAGGCTTCCCTAAGTCGACTGCATACGTATACCATCAGCGTCATGGGACACTCTAAGCATCGGGCACTGCCGGCTCTCGCACTCGTAGCCGTGGGCATCGTCGCCCTCACCAGCTGTGGTGCGGGCTCCCGCACCGACAACGAAAACTCGACGACGGTGTCGTGTGACTACACGGCTCCTGAAGGCGACACGACGGTCAACGTCCTCGCCTACAACTCCTCCGCGATCGACCCCTTCACCGACACGATGGTGTCGAGCTGCTCGAAGGACGGCGTCACGCTGAAGCACGACCCGATCGACTTCGGCGGCCAGGTCACCAAGACCACGGCCACGCTCGCCGGCGAGACCGGCACCTACGACATCATCGAGACCTACGGATTCGTCATCCCGGGCTTCGGCGAGGAAGAGAAGCTCGTTCCGCTGAACGACCTCTGGGACAAGTACGCCGACGACTACGGCCTCGGCGACATCAGCGAGTCGATGGTCGAGGGCATGTCGTACGACGGCGACATCTACGCCATCCCCATGCAGGCCCAGATGTTCGTGATGGCCTACCGCACCGACGTCTTCGAGGACCTCGGCCTCGAGGTCCCGACCACCTTCGACGAGATGATCACCGCGGCCGACGCCATCAAGGCCGCCGGCCTCATGGAGTACCCGATCGCGCTGCCGTGGCTCGCCACCGCCGACGTCTCCACCGGATTCCAGGGAGCGATGAACTCGCTCGGTGCCGACTTCGTCTCCGCCGACGGCGAGGTGACGCTCGACACCCCCGAGGCCAAGCAGGCCGTCGAGGCGATGCTCGCGCTCAAGCCCTACATGGACCCGCAGGTCACCACCTTCGACCAGCCCAAGGTGCAGCAGCAGATGTTCAACGGCACCGCGGCCATGTCGATCATGTTCTCGGGCCGCATGTTCGACCTGACGCTCGAGACCAACTCGAAGCTGTTCGAGAACTTCGGCTTCGCGCCCGCTCCGAAGGTGACCGCCGACGCGGAGTACTCCTACAACCGCCTGTCGATCGACGGCTGGTCCATCCCCTTCAACACCAGGCTCGACCACGACATGCTGTTCGTCATGATGGCGTCCGCTGTCAGTGAGGACGCATCGAAGGCCTCCGTCCCCGCCGCCTACCCGGCGCGTGAGGGAATGGTCACCGACGAGAACTCTCCCTACGGTTCTGCCGCCAACGATTCGATCGCCAGCGCCATGCCGCCGATCGTGTCGCCGATCATCGCCGACATCACCAACGAGATCCGACCGATCCTGGTCTCGGTCCTCAACGGACAGATCCCGGTCGACGACGGACTCGCCCAGATGCAGGCCGCAGGCGAGAAGATCGCCGGCTGACCACCCCCGACCGTCCATGACTGTGGCCTGAGCGCGAGTTCAGGCCACAGTCCGTCCAAGGGAGGACGCAAATGAAGGCACGCGAATTCTGGCTGCTCTTCTTCCCGAGCCTGCTGGTGATGGGTGCACTCCTCGTGCTCCCGCTGGTGCGCACGGTGCAGTGGAGCTTCGAACAGGTTCGGTACGGCTCGCCCGGCACCTTCGTCGGGTTGGAGAACTTCCGCGACGCTCTGACGGACCCCCGGTTCCACAAGGCGGTCCTCTTCACGATCGCCGTCACCGTGGTCACCACGGTCATCCTGCTGGTGTTCGGGTACATCATCGCCACCGGCATCAACCGCATCACCACGTCGCGGCCCCTCGTGCTCGGCATCATGCTCGTCTCGTACGTGCTGCCGAACCTCGTCGGCGCCGTCGCCTTCTCGTGGCTCTTCGACGACAACTTCGGCGGGGTCGTGAACCGCCTGATCGGGTTCTTCGGCGGATCACAGGTGCTCTGGTTCACCGACCAGGTGCCCAACGCGATCCTCGTGATCGCGAACACCGTGTGGCACATGCTGCCGTTCGCGATGCTCATCATCCTCGCCGGACTCCAGGGTGTGCCGAACGAGCTGAAGGAGGCCGCCAAGATCGATGGTGCCAACGGCTTCCAAACGCACATCAACGTGATCATCCCGACGATCCGTGGCGTGCTCGGATTCGTGACGCTGATCACGATCATGGATGTCCTGCGCATGTTCGACAACCTCATCCCGCTGTCGCCACAGGCGCAGAACATCGGGAACGAGTCGATCATGCTCTACGTCTACTCGGTGGCGTTCGCCGACGGCGCCGAGAACCTCGGTCTGGGCAGTGCGATCAACGTCCTCACCATCCTCCTGATCCTCATCATGCTGATCCCGTTCATCCGGGGCATCTTCAAGGAAGCGAAGGCCGAACGATGAGTCTCACCTCCGCAGAACTCTCGACGAGGGCCATCGTCACCGGCGGCGGACCCAAGCGTCGTCGCACCGGCATGCGTCGTCCTCCGGTCATCACCGGTCTGCTGCTCGGCATCCTCTGCATCGTCATGCTGAGCCCGTTCATCTGGATGACGCTGTCGGTCACCAAGCCGACCGACGTCGCCTTCTCGAACCCGCCGGTGCTCTGGGACTACCAGCCGACACTGCAGGCGTTCGTCGATCTCTGGCAGACGACCTACTTCGCCGACTACCTGGTCAACACCCTCGTCGTCGCCGTGGTCTCGACCACGCTCGCGCTGATCATCGGCATCCCGGCCGCGTACGCACTGTCGCGGTTCCCGAGCTACGTCTCGGCCCTGCTGCTCGTGGTCGCGCTGATCTTCCGTGCGCTGCCCCGCTTCGCCGTGGTGCTGCCGATGTACGACATCAGTCGGGCGCTGGGCATCTACGACACCACGTTCGCGCTGGCGATCGCCCTGGTCGCGATCAATCAGCCGTTCACGATCTGGCTGCTGCGCAACTTCTTCGCCGAGATCCCCAAAGAGCTCGACGAGGCCGCGATGATCGACGGCTGCACGAGGATCGGGATGCTGCGCCGCGTCATGATCCCGCTGATGGGTCCCGGCATCCTCACCGCCGGCATCTTCGTGTTCCTGTTCGCGTTCCAGGAGTACCTGACCGCGCTCGTGCTCACCGACACCTCGTCGAAGACCGTGCCGGTGTTCATCGCCACCCAGCTCGGGCAGACCCTGCCGATGCTGCAACAGGCGGGAGCCGCGTCGATGCTGCTCACCATCCCGGTGTTCGTGATCGCGTTCGTCGCGCAGAAATACCTTGTCGCCGGACTCGCAGACGGTGCCGTGAAGGGCTGACATGCCACCGCTGGTGCTGCTCGCCGGCATGAACTGCACGCACGACCTGTGGGCGGATGCCGGGCTCGACCCCGTCATCCGCCCCACGCTCGACCACGACGACATCGACGCGCAGGTTGCCGCCCTGGGCGCGGAGCTGCCGGAGCGCTTCGTGCTCGTCGGGCATTCGCTCGGGGCGATCGTGGCGATGGCGCTCGCCGTCGCCGCGCCCGAACGTCTCGTCGGGCTGTGCCTGGTGTCGACCAACGCGAAGGCGCCGGCCGAGGCACAGCGCGACGGCTGGCGGGACTGGCTCGCGCGGCTCGACCGGGGGGCTGAGCCGCGCGAGCTGCAGTCGAGCATCATGCCGGCGCTGCTCGGACCCGACGTCGTACGGGATCGGCCGGACCTGGTCGAGCGCACGCTCGCGATGGGCGATGCCACGGGCGCGACGCGGCTGCGGGCGCAATTGCACCTGCAGCTCAGTCGGCGTGATCTGCTTGCGCGGCTTCCGGTGGTGTCGACGCCCACGCTGGTGGTGTCGGGGCTGGACGACGTGATCTGTCCGCCGCACTTCCACACCGAGATCGTGACGCAGCTGCCCGATGCCCGACTCGTGACGCTCGACGCGGGGCACCTGCTGCCGCTCGAGCGCCCGGACGCCTTCGGAGCGCTGGTGCGGTCGTGGGCTGCCGGGGTCGCCGGGTCCTAGCCTGCGGAGTTCGCAGACCCCGCGAGCTCGCGCAGATGCCGCATGAGCGACGACGCGAGGTTGTAGACCACGAGGTCAGCGCCCGCGGCGAACGCGGCATCGGCGGCCGCGCGCGTGCCGACGATGTCCATGCGCAGCGACCCCGCCTCGGCGAGAGCCGCATGCACGGCGGCGATCGCCTCGGGCACCGGTGTGTCATCCGCTCCCGAGCTCGCGGCGAGGTCGGCCGGGCCGACCATGATGCCGTCGAGCCGCGGGGTGGCGATGATCGCGGCGGCGTTCGTGACGCCCCGCGGCGACTCGATCATGCCGAGCACGAGTGTGTCCTCGAGCATCCGGTCGCGGTGCGCTCCGGGGGCGTCCTCGCCGAAGCGGCCCGCGCGGCTGTAGGTGGCGAATCCGCGGGAGCCCGCCGGCGGGTACAGCGACGCGTCGACGAGGGCCGCCGCGTCGTCCGCCGTGTCGAGGTGCGGGGCGAGGATGCCCTCCGCGCCCTGATCCAGCACGCGCAGGATCTGTCCGCGATCGCCCTCGCCGACCCGCACGATCGCCGGCACCCCGTGCACTGCGGCGACCGCGATGTGCTGGCGCAGCGCGATGACGTCGGCCGGGCCGTGCTCGCAGTCGATCAGCACGAAGTCGAACTCCGCGACGGCCAGCATCTCGACGAGCTCCTCCGACGGCATCCGCAGCAGCGCACCGATCAGCTTCTCGCCCGCGAGCGCGCGCTGCCGCAGCGAACCCCGCGAACCCGGCGAAGCCTGCGAACCCATCACGCCACCATCCCGGCCGACAGATCGACGTCGGCACCGCACATGCCGGGCATCGCCAGCATCGCGAGCACGGCCGAACCCACTTCGGCCTCGGTCACCATGCGTCCCAAAGCTGCGCGCGACACGAAGGCCTGCTCCGCGTCATCCGCCGTGGTGCCCGATCTCTCGGCCTCGAGCCGGAAGTTCCGCTCCATGCGCGGCCCCTGCACGGGTCCGGGAGAGAGCGAGTTCACCCGCACGCCCGCCGGTCCCACCTCGAACGCGAGCGTCGAGGTGAGCCCGATGACGGCCATCTTCGACGCCGCGTACGGGGTGCGATGCGCGAGCGGACGCTTGCCCGAGACCGAGGCGACGTTGATCACGTCGCCGTCGCCGCGCGCGACCATGCCCGGCAGCAGCGCCCTGCAGAGCAGGAACGTGCCGCGCACGTTCACCGCGAACACCTCGTCCCAGTCCTCCACGCCGATGTCGGTCAGCGCCGCGACGGGGCCGGGGATGCCGGCGTTGTTCACCAGGATCGAGACCTCGGTGTCGTCGAGCGCTGTCCGCAGGGCGTCGACGGATGCCGCGTCCGACACGTCGCACGCGACCGCCCGTGCCCGCGAGCCGAGCTCGGCGACGACCCCGGCGAGCTTCTGCTCATCGCGCCCGACCACGATCACGTCGGCACCGGCGGCGTGCAGCGCCCGGGCGATGGCCGCCCCGAGTCCGCTGCCGCCGCCGGTGATCACGGCATGCCGACCGGCGAGGTCGGTCATCGTGCGTCCGCGCCCGAACCGACCGCGGCGTGGCTCTCCTGGATCCAGTCGAACTCCGTGCCGGCGTGGCGCCAGGCGCGTGCATCGCCCGAGCGGGCGTGCCCCTCGAACAGCTCTACGCGGGCAGCGCGACCGCAGACGGCGCCGAGCTCGGCTGACGACTCGGTGTTCTGCACCTCCTGGTAGGTGACGGTGCGCAGGTACTTGCCCACCCAGAGACCGCCGGTGTAGCGGGCGGCGCCGAGCGTGGGAAGCACGTGGTTGGTGCCGATCACCTTGTCGCCGTACGAGACGCACGTGTTCTCGCCGAGGAACAGGGCGCCGTAGTCGTGCATCTTCGTGAGCGCCTCGCGCGGGTTCTGCGTGAAGATCTGCACGTGCTCGAACGCGAAGGCATCGGCGATCCGGTACGCCTCGTCGAGGTCGTCGGCGACGATGACCTGGCCCCAGTCGCGCCAGGCGGGGCCGGCGTAATCGCGCGTGGGCATGCCGGGGAGGATCTTCTCGATCCAGTCCATGACCTCCTCGGCGAGCTTCTGCGAGGTGGTGACCAGCACGGCGGGGGAGTCGGGTCCGTGCTCGGCCTGCGACAGCAGATCGACGGCCGTGAAGAACGGGTCGGCGTGCTCGTCGGCGACGATCAGGATCTCGGTGGGACCGGCGAACAGGTCGATGCCGACCTCGCCGAAGAGCTGGCGCTTCGCCTCGGCCACGTAGGCGTTGCCGGG
Organism: Microbacterium sp. PI-SA-G; assembly: GCF_057215335.1. NCBI lineage: Bacteria > Bacillati > Actinomycetota > Actinomycetes > Micrococcales > Microbacteriaceae > Microbacterium > Microbacterium sp. PI-SA-G. The sequence continues at coordinate 2,132,979 of NZ_CM170103.1, read as the reverse complement.
TCCGGCGATCATGTTGACGGGCTTGATGGTGTCGGTGCCGACGGCCATCGCGGCCACGGCCTGCACACCGCCGAGGATGTAGATCTCGTCGGCACCGGCCATCTTCATGGCGGCGACGGTCGCGGCGGGGATCTCGCCGCGGATGGGCGGGGTGCATGCGACGACGCGCTCGACGCCGGCGACCTTGGCGGTGATGATCGTCATGTGCGCGGATGCCGTGAGCGGGTACTTGCCGCCGGGGATGTAGGCGCCGGCCGCCTGCACCGGCACGTGCTTCTGCCCGAGGAAGACCCCAGGCAGCGTCTCGACCTCGATGTCGACCAGCGAGTCGCGCTGCGCCTGGGCGAACCGGCGCACCTGCGACTGCACGAACTCGATGTCGGTGATCACCTGGGCGGGGAGCGTCCCGATGATCTCGTCGACCTCGGCGTCAGAGAGCCGGTACGAATCGCGGCTCCAGTTGTCGAACTTCTCGGCGTACTGGCGCACGGCGGCGTCGCCGTTCTCGCGGATGTCGCCGATGATCGACCGCACGCGCTCCGCGACGTCCTGCTGAGCGGTGTCCGCGAACGTCTTCGTCGGCGCGGTCTTCAGGTGCAAGGGCATGGCCCGTCCTTTCGTTGCATACGTATGTGCTGATTATGACCGCGTATGCATTCCGGCGTCAAGAGCAGTAGAATTCGTCGAATCGAGGGGGAGGCGTCAGATGGTCGTCACGAGTCGTGATGTGGCCCGCTTGGCGGGTGTCTCTCAACCGACCGTGTCGCGCGCGCTGCGCGACGATGCGCGTGTCTCGGATGCGACCAAGGTGCGCGTGCGCGAGGCGGCTCAACTGCTCGGCTACGTGCCCAGCGAGGCCGGCCGGGCACTGTCGTCGGGACGTACGCGGCGCATCGGTCTGCTGCTCACCGATCTCGACAACCAGTTCTACTCGCACATCATCGCTCCGGTGCATCGTGAACTCGAGGCGCTCGGCTACCAGCTCATGCTGCACACCGAGTCGGCCGACAACGGCACGATCGTCGAACGTCTGCTGGCGAACGGCCTCGACGGGGTCATCCTCGCCACCACCACCGTCGACTCGGTCGCGCCGCTGCGCCTCAAGGACCGCGGTCTGCCGTTCGTGTACTTCAACCGCACCGGCTCGCTGGTCGATGCGGATGCCACCGTCGTCGATCCGGTTCCGGGGTACCGCGAGGCCGTCCGCCGCGCTGTCGAACTCGGGCACCGTCGCGTCGGAGCGGTGCTCGGACCCAGCAACACCAGCACGGCGCAGAGCCGCGAGACGGCGCTGCGCGAGGCGCTCGTCGCGCACGGCCTCGCGCTCGCCGAGAGCGACACCCGCCGCGTGCCCTACGGCGCCGTCGAGGGTGAGGCCGCGGCATCCGAGATCCTCGCCGCCGACGACCGTCCGACGCTGTTGTTCTGCGGCAACGACGTGGTGGCCTACGGCGCGCTCAACGCCGCCCACCGGGCCGGTTTGCGCGTGCCCGACGATCTCTCGATCATCGGGTTCGACGATCTGCCCGAGGCAGCCTGGCCGATCATCGACCTCGCGACCGTCGGCTACGACATCGCCGGAATGGCGCGGGCGGCGGCCGACCTGATCGTGCGCCGCATCGAGGATCCGGATGCCGCGCGCGAGAACTCCCGCTTCGAGTCGGTGTTCGTGCCCCGGCGCACCCTCGCCCTCGCGCGCGCGGTCTGACCCGCTCCGCCGCCATGATGACACCGTGTGCGCTGGGACGACTCTTGCATTGCTCTGTGCATACGCATACACTGGCGAAAACGAAGCCCGTGATCACGGATGAACCGCGGGCTCGCATCTCGAAGGAGTGAAAAGCGTGTCTCTCGACCCGGTCGCCTACCTGCCGTACACCGACCCCGACGACTTCATCCGTGAAGTCACCGACCTGATCTGGGTCGATCGATCGATCCACTACATCCGCGAGAACTACGAGCCCGACTCGATCGTGCACGGGGCCTACGGCACCTCCACGAACCGCGACGAGGTCATCGAGGGCACGCTCATGCGCATCTCGGCGACGCCCGACCGCACCGGCCAGGCCGCCGACGTGATCTGGGAGGCCCGCGGCGACGACGCGTTCCTCAGCTCGCACCTGGTGATGTCGGGGCACCTGCAGACCTCGGCCCACAGCTTCACCATCGCCAACTGCCTGTACCGCCGGGGTCGCATGGTCGAGGAGTGGGTCGTGCGCGACTCGCTCGCCGGTGCACTGGAGAACGGGGCTGACGTCGACGAGCTCGCTCGGGCGCAGGCCTTCCGCGGTTACACGGGTTCGTGGACCGAGCCGGCCCCGGCCGACCCCATCGCCCGGGGTGACTCGGGCGTCCGGCCCGACGACCACCGCTCCGAGGTCGAGACCGTCATCGACATGATCCAGACGGTCTGGAACGATCGCGACCTGCAGAAGGTCGAGAAGTTCTTCCACCGCGACCTCGTGCTGCAGACCGTCGGCAACAAGATCGTCATCCGGCCCGAGGGCTACCGCCGCGCGCTGCTGCACTTCCTCGAGGCCTTCCCGGGCGGGCAGTTCGAGATCCGCGACATCCAGACCAACTACGACGTGCGCTACGCGGGCCTTCGCGTCGCCGTGACGTGGAAGTTCACCGGCGCCTACAACGGCAAGGCCAATTACGGGCCCCTCACCGGCAAGCCGGTCGACGTGCTCGGCATCTCGCAGTTCACGTTCCACAACGGCGCCCTCGTCAAAGAGGTGCGGCTGTGGGACGACATCGCCCTCCGGGCCCAGATCGCCGGCATGCGCGGCGACGAGCCGGTCGGCCCCACCAACATCTACTGATCAGCACTGATCGACACGTTTTCAGAAACAGGGAGAAGAAGAAATGACCGACGTCATCGTCGACAGGGAAGTCACCGTCGACAGCACCGAGATCGAGCGACGGACCATCCGGAAGACGGACTGGGTCCCCTGCAACTCGGCCTTCATCGACTGCCGCACCCCGGGGTCGGACCGCAAGGAGAACTACGCCTTCATCGGCGCCGGAGTCTCGCAGAACGCGAACCAGTACGTGAACCTCGAAGAGAACCACGGGTTCAACACGGGTGCCGCGGGCATGCCCAACGGCATCTCGAACAACCTGCACCTGCACTTCACGGCCGAGGTGTTCATCAACCTGGGCGGCGAGTTCCGGCTGCGCTGGGGCGTCGACGGCAAGCAGGGCGAGTACATCAGCCACGACGGCGACATCGTGACGATCCCCACCTGGATCTTCCGCGGATTCACCAACGAGGGTCCCGACGAGGGCATCCTGTACACGGTGCTCGGTCGTGACGACAACGGCGGCATCATCTGGGGCCCCTCGGTTCTCCGCGAGGCCGAGTCGTACGGACTCCACCTCACGGCAGACAACCGTCTGATCGACACGGTCGCCGGCGATGTGCTCCCCGACGACGTCGCGCTCATCACCCCGATGAAGCAGCACTACATCGACGAGCTCACGACATTCACGGTCGAGGACATGCGCTCGCGCGTGATCCAGCCGGGCGACCGCAAGTACTCTGCTGCGGCGCTGCTGTGCGCCGCGGTCGAGGGCGGCCGCGTCGAACTCGCCACCGCGATCGGCTACGGCATGTCGGAGAACCGCCGCCAGGTGCCCAACGTGCACGAGCCCCACTCCTTCAACCTCGCGTGGGTGAAGGCCGAGCCCGGTCAGGGCGTGCTGCGTCACCGCCACGACAAGACCCAGGCCCTGCTGTTCAAGACCGGCCGCTGGGAGGTCACCCTCAACGGCGACCCGTCGACGACCGTGAACCTGGGCCCCGGCGATGCCTTCTCGGTACCCGAGGGCGCCTGGCGCTCGTACACCTGCGTCGAGGGTGACGAGACCGGCTCCGGCACGGTGCTCGTGATCAACGCGGGCGACGACCGCGTCTACCTCGAGTGGGCCCCGGAGGTCGTCGAGGCCGCCGCCGCCGCGGACTGGACGATCGACCCCAACGGATACCTGGCGCCGCTCGGCGTGATGGTCACCGCCACCGAGGACGACTGACCACCGCGGACGACTGACCACCGATGAACGAGTACACAGGAGCGCGAGGGGCGTCCGGCCCCTCGCGCTCCCGCGTGTCTGCTGCCGCGGCGTCTCCGGCTGTTTCGCCGGATGTGCCGGCCGCGGAGATCCGCGCCATCGCCCTCTCTCCCGAGATCGTGCTCGGCGACGTCGACGGCAACCTCGCCCGCATTCGCGACGCCGTCTCGGCCGCCGCCCGCCGCGGTGCGCAGCTGATCGTGCTGCCCGAGCTCGCGACCAGCGGGTACGTCTTCACCGATCGCGCCGAGGCGTGGGCTGCCGCTCTCGACGCGAGTGACCCGCGCTGGGCGACGGTGCAGGAGCTCATCCCGACGGATGCTGTCGTGGTCGTCGGCTACGCGGAGAGCGCGGGGGATTCACTCTTCAACACGGCCGCCGTGCTCACGCGCGATGCGCGCCTGGCCGACTATCGCAAGGCGCACCTGTGGGGTGCCGAAACGCTGCTCTTCGACCGCGGGTCCGAGGCCGGGCTCGTCGTCGACGCACCTTTCGGACGGCTCGGGGTCGCGCTCTGCTACGACAACGAGTTCCCCGAAGTGCCGCGTCGCCTCGCGCTCGCCGGCGCCGACATCCTGGCGCTGCCGGTGAACTGGCCGCTCGTGCCCAGGCCCGAGGGCGAGCATGCACCCGAGTTGATCCAGGCCATGGCTGCGGCACGCTCGTCACGGCTGCCGGTGGTGATCGCCGACCGCTGGGGCTCCGAGCGCGGGGTCGACTGGACCGACGGCACGGCCATCATCGACGAGCAGGGCTGGATCGTCGCGTTCCGCGCCGTGATGGGGGCGACCGCCGTGCTGTCGCTCACCGCCGTGCGCGAGAAGTCGCTGCCGCCGCACAACCACCTCTTCGACGACCGCCGCGCCGACCTGTACTGACCCCGCCGAGCCGGGGTCAGCCGAGCGCGGTGCGGCCCTGGTGTTCGGGCAGGCGTTCGCGCAGCATCCGCTCTGCCAGTTCGGCGAGCCGCTGGGTCGCGGGCGAGAGCAGCATCCCCTCGCGCTGCACCAGGGCGATCGTGTCGTGCATCGGCTCGGCGAAGGCGAAGGTGCGGATGCCGGGGGCGAACCCCTCGGACTCGGCGATCGACCGCGACACGATCGTGTCGGCCGTGCCCGCCGCGACCAGGCTGAGCGCGGTCTCGACGTGCTCGACCTCGACCGCCGGCTCGATGGTCAGCCCCTGCAGTCGGGCGCGCTCGAGCAGTTGACGCCGCGTGGGGTCGTCCCACCCGGCGAACGCGTCGTAGAGCACGAGCTTCGCCGCGGCGGCCTCGTCGATGGTGACCGACCCCGCGTCGGCGGCCCGAGTGGCCGAGGCGTACAGCACCTCGTCGCGGAAGAGCGGGCGCACCTCGAGGCCGTCCTCGTCGATCGGCAGCACGACCAGTCCCGCCTCGAGCTCGCCGCTCGCGATCGACCGGGCGACGTGCGCCGAGTTGATGCCGACCAGCCGCAGGCGCACGTTCGGATGCCGGTGGTGGAACGTCTCGGCGAGATCCGCGAGGGCGTAGTACGCGGCGTTGCGCAGCACCCCGAAGGTGCACGTGCCGCGGTCGAGCGAGGTCAGCGCCTGGATCGTGTCGATGCCGTTCTGCACCGCGCTGACGGCCTGGGTCGCGTGGGGGCGCAACTCCAGCGCGGCGGCGGTGGGCACGAGGCGACGGCTGCCGCGGGTGAACAGGGTGACGCCGAGTTCGCGCTCGAGGCGGGCGACGAGTTCAGACACCGAGGCCTGGGTCATGGCCAGATGCGTGGCCGCGGCGGTGAAGGAGCCGTGCTCGAGAGCGGCCAGGAACGCGGTCAGCTGGGTGATGGTCACAGCCAATGGTAAACCCGATGCTTCGCCTCGGATGATATGGCTTGTCGCATGGCTGGCCGCGACCTAGCCTGTCGTGCATGCTCTACTCCTCCGCAGTCCTCGCCCAGCACGAGGGCGCCTTCCACCACCTCAAGACCCCGCTGATCGACGCGCCGGCCGCCCAGCGCGACCCCGCCGTCATCGAGACCGTGACCCGGATGCTCGCCGACATCCGCGAGCGCGGCATGGACGCCGTGCTCGACTACGCGCGAAAGCTCGACAACTACCAGGGCACCGACATCGAGCTCACGGCCGAGCAGATCGCGTCGAGCGGCGATCGCCTCGCTCCCGACCTCCGTGCCGCGATCGAACTCGGCGCCGAGCGCACGCAGGCGTTCGCCCGGGTGTCGCGGGAGCACCTGACCGACTTCGAGACCGAGCTGGTTCCCGGCATCGTGACGGGGGCGAAGTACATCCCCGTCGCCCGCGTCGGCGCGTACCTTCCCGCCGGGCGCTTCCCGCTCACCGCGAGCGCCTTCATGACGGTCGGCGTCGCGAAGGCCGCCGGGGTCCCGACCGTGATCGCGTGCACCCCGCCGCAGCCCGACGGTGCGGCCAATGACGCCGTCGTCTACGCCGCGCACCTCTCGGGTGTCGACCGCGTGTTCGTGATCGGCGGCGTGCAGGCGCTCGCCGCGATGGCATACGGACTGCTCGGCGACCTCCCCGTCGACATGCTCGTCGGTGCGGGCAACGCGTTCGTCGCCGAGGCCAAGCGTCAGCTGTTCGGCACGGTCACGATCGACCTGCTCGCCGGCCCCAGTGAGGTCGCCGTGATCTCAGACGAGACCGCCGACCCCGAGATCGTCGCCGCCGACCTGCTCGGTCAGGCCGAGCACGGACCCAACTCCCCGGCCGCCCTCGTCACGACGTCAGAGGAGCACGGACGCGCGGTGATCGCCGCGATCGACCGGCAGCTCGAGACGCTCGCCACGGCCGAGATCGCCGGGGCCGCATGGCGCGACTACGGCATGGTCACCGTTGCGAAGGACCGCGAGACCGCCGCGGCGCTCATGGACGACCTGGCGCCCGAGCACCTCGAACTCATCACCGCCGACGACGCCTGGTACCACGAGACGCTTCGCAACTACGGCTCGATCTTCCTCGGACCCTGGAGCACGGTCGCGTACTCCGACAAGGGCATGGCCGGCACCAACCACGTGCTGCCCACCGCCGGCGGCGCGAAGCACAGCGCCGGGCTCTCGGTGTCGCGCTTCCTCAAGCCGCTCACGTATCAGCGCATCACGCGCGAGGCGACGCCGCAGCTGGCCAACGCCGTGCAGGTCATCTCAGACTCCGAGGGGATGGCCGCACACAGCGCCACTGCGACGCTGCGTCTCGCTGCGTTCGAGTAGTCCGCGGCGCCGGCATCCCCATTCCGGATCCGGAATGGGGATGCTGAGACTCAGGGAGCCGTGTAGCCGCCGTCAACCAGGTGGTAACTGCCGGTGATGAAGCTCGCGGCGTCGCTCGCAAGGAACGCGATGAGGTTGGCGACCTCGTCGGCCTGGCCCAGGCGTCCGATCGGGTGCTTGCTCACGAGGAAGTCGCGGGCCGCGGCATCCATCGTCGCGAGCAGCGGGGTGTCGATGAAGCCGGGGCCCACCGAGTTCACGCGCACGCCCTGCGCCGAGTACTCGAGGGCGGCGGACTTGGTCATGCCGACGACCGCGTGCTTGGCCGCGACGTACGCGGGCGAGTTCGCGAAGCCGACGCTGCCGAGGATCGATGCGATGTTCACCACGGATCCGCCGCCGTTCGCGAGGATCGACGGGATCTGCGCCTTCATGTTGCGGAAGACCGCGTTGAGGTTGATCGCGATGACCTTGTCCCACGCGTCGTCCTCGTACTCGGCGGTGGGGGCGGATGCTCCGCCGATGCCGGCGTTGTTGACGCCGATACGCAGCGGCGCGAGGGTGTTCGCGAGTTCGACAGAGGACGCGATCCAGGCCACGTCGGTCGCATCGCCGACGGATGCCTCGGCGGTGCCTCCTGCGGCGCGGATCTCGTCGACGACCGCGTGCGCGTTGTCGGCGTTGAGGTCGTTGACGACGACGGATGCGCCGTTCTGTGCGAGCAGGAGGGCGGTCGAGCGACCGATTCCGCTGCCTGCTCCCGTCACGATCGCCGAGCGGTTCGAGACGTCGTACTGAGCCACGGGTGACTCCACTTCCGGGCGGGCACGGGGCCGAAAGATCTTTCCGGACGGTCCGTCCTTCTCTCCAGCCTACGCCCGAATCGTGGGGGATGGATTCATGTGGATGGAGTTCGCGAACACCTCTTGACACACACCCCGTGCAGGCATAACGTACAACCAAATGGTTGCACAAAGAGAACTGAGCGAAGCGGAGGTCGACCGTGTGTTCCACGCATTGGCGACGTCGACCCGGCGCGACATCCTGCGCCGGACGATCGAGCGGGAGCAGTCCGTCTCGACCCTCGCCTCTGAATACGAGATGTCGTTCGCCGCGGTGCAGAAACATGTGGCCGTGCTCGAAGCCGCGAACCTCATCGTCAAGCGCGCCGAGGGACGCGAGCGGCTCGTCCGCGCGAACCCCGAGATGATCGCCCGCGCCAGGGCGCTCCTCGCCCGATACGAAGAGCTGTGGCGGTCGCGCATCGCCCGACTCGACGATCTGCTCGCCGAGCCCGAGAAGCCCGAGAACACCCAGAACACCCCACGACAAGAACAAGGAGACTGACAATGCCTGTCACCGACGTCACCACCGATGCCGAGAACCTCACCATGACCGTGATCGCCGACCTGGCCGCGCCGATCGAGCGGGTCTGGGCTGCATACAGCGACCCGCGCCAGCTCGAGCGCTTCTGGGGTCCTCCCGGATGGCCCGCGACCTTCCGCGCCTGGGAGCACACCGTCGGCGGACGCGCGCTCTACACGATGCACGGCCCGCGCGGCGAGACCCCGTCGGGAGCGTGGGAGTTCCTCTCGATCGACGCCCCGCACGGCTTCGACGTGATCGACTCCTTCGTCGACGACGACGGCACCGCGATCCCCGACCTGCCCGCGATGCGGATGACCTTCCGGTTTGAGTCGACCGCCGAGGGCACCCGCATGGTCAACGTCAGCCACTTCGACTCGGCCGCCGCGCTCGAACAGGTCGTCGCGATGGGCGCTGTCGAGGGCACGACGATGGCGATGTCGCAGCTCGACGCCGTGCTGCAGGACCTGCGCGAGTACGCGCAGGGCAAGGGCACGCAGGTCGAGAAGCTCGACGACACGCATGTGCGCATCACGCGTCTGATCGAGGGGCCGCGCGACCTGGTCTGGCGTGCGCACAACGACCCCGAGCTCATGAAGCAGTGGCTGCTCGGACCCGACGGCTGGGAGATGACGGAGTGCACCGTCGCGACCGAGGTCGGGCAGAGCTACATCACCTCGTGGGCGCCGGTGGGCGACACCGAGGGCGAGCCGTTCGGCTTCGAGGGCGAGGCGCTGCTGATCGACGCCCCGCGCCGTGCGGTCAACACCGAGCGGATGATCGGGATGCCGGTCGAGACGCTCAACGACCTGAACCTGTACGAGGAGGACGGCGCGACCCTGATCACGCTGTACATCGAGTACCCCGACAAGGAGACGCGCGACATGATCCTCGCCACCGGCATGGCCGACGGCATGGAGACCTCGTACGCGCGGCTGGAGCGGGAGCTGCTCGCCGTCTGAGCGGAGTGCGCGCGCGTGGTGCGCGCCGGTGCGCGTGCACAATTCAGCAAGAACCGGCCGATCCCCCGAGGATCGGCCGGTTCTGGCGCGTTGCGGCCGTTCTTGCTGAGTTGTGAACGCCGACAGTCGGGCACGCGCGCGCGAGGCGGGATAAAGTGGCGGAACGATGAGGATCACTCGCCGCACTCTGCTTCTGGGCGCCGGCGCCGGGGCTGTCTCGGTGCTGCTGGCCTCGTGCACCCCCGAGCCGACGCCCGGCCCCTCCCCGTCGCCGACCGCGACGCGAACCCCCGAGCCCGAGGTGGGCGTTCCCGTCCCGACGGCGACAGTGCGCAGTGCGTGGAGCACCGACCCGTTCTCGTGGGGCGCCGCCAGCTTCACCCCGGTCGGCGTGATCGCCGGCACGCGGACGGCTCTCGCGGCGCCGGTCAGCGACCGGCTGTTCTTCGCGGGCGAGGCGACGGATGAAGACGAACCGGGCACGATGCGCGGGGCGATCCGCTCGGGCGAACGCGTCGTCGACGAGATCCGCGAGCTGGCGGACGACGGTGAACGGATCGCCGTCGTCGGCGCCGGACTCGCCGGAGCGACCGCCGCCGCGCGACTCGCGAGCGCCGGCATGGAGGTCACGGTCTTCGAGGGCCGCGATCGCGTGGGCGGACGCGTGCAGTCGGTCACGGGCGAGGACTGGCCGATGCCGGTGCAGCTGGGCGCCTGGCTGTTCGGCGAGGCCGACGCCGACCTGCTCGACCGTCTCAGCGGAAGCGAGGTCGGCATCGTCGATCTCTCCGGCGCGCAGTGGCTGTCGCCCGAAGGTGAGGTCGAGCCCGTCGCGGCCGAGCCCCTGCAGGCCGCCGTCACCGCGGCTCAGGCCGGCCCCGAAGACACCTCGCTCGCCGACGCGCTGACCGCGGCGGGTGTCGACCCGGCCGATCCCGCGACCGCCGCGCTGCTCGCGCTGCTCGCGACGCACACGGGAGCCGACGCCGACCGGCTTTCGAGCTGGTTCCCGCCGGCGCTCACGTTCGGCGAGCAGCAGGCGGCCCGCGACACCCTCGCTCCCTTCATCGATCAGACCCTCGACGGCGTGAGGGTGGGCCTGTCGTCGACGGTCGCCGGACTCGCGTACGACGACAGCGGCGTGAGCGTGCGGCTCGGCACGGGCGAGGCGCTGTCGTTCGATCGCGTCGTCGTGACCGTCCCGCTGGGCGTGCTGCAGCAGCAGGGCATCGAGTTCGAGCCGCCGCTGCCCTTCGCGAACCGCGGCGCGATCGCCGCCCTGGGTATGGGGGCCATCGAGACGATCTGGCTGCAGTTCGACGAGCCGTTCGGAGAGTCGGATGCGGCGCTCTGGCACACCGTCGTCAGCGACGCGCTGATCCGCACCTGGGTGAATCTGCGACCGGCGACCGGCGAGAACGTGCTGGTCGGCATCGTCGGCGGTTCGGCCGCCGAGGAGTTCGCTGAGCTGGGGGAGGCCGAGGCGGTCGAGGCCGCGCTCGCGTCCTTGCGTGTCTACGTCTGAGCGACGGCCTGGCGTGACCGCTGATCGGCGCGTCGTCGGTGCGGCTCCGGCATCCGGCTGATCCCGACCATCGCCGTCGCGACCACTGCGAACGTCGCCAGCGCGATGCCCGACGACATCAGGAACTCCGAGGGCCCGCTCACCTGCCGCGGGTCGAGGAAGTAATAGGGGTACCAGCCGATCAGCGGACCGCGGATCATCGTGAACGCCCCCCAGATCAGGGGGTACACGAGGGTCACGGGGATCACGCGCCACGGTACGGTGCGGTGGCCCGGCGCCAGCGCCCACGCGATGACCGTGCAGGCCGGCAGCCAGAAGTGCAGCACCTGATCGGACCACGGCACGTCGATGCGGATGCCGCGCAGCCCCGCCTGCCACACCAGCAAAGCGAACACGAGGCCGGCCGTGATCGTCCAGGTCAGCACCAGTGCGAGCGAGATGGTGAGCCAGCGCGGGTCGCGTTCGCGTCGCAGGGCGACCACGCCGGCGGCGATCAGCAGCGCGACGAACATGATGTTGGACTGGTTGGTGAGGTACGCGAAGAAGTTCTGGCTGGCGATGGTGTTCGACGCCAGGCCCCAGCTCAGCCGATGGATCAGCGCGACCAGGCAGAGAGCGGCCGCGCTCAGCCGGAGCAGGCCGAAGACGGTACGCGCCTTCACCGCTGCGTCGCCGCCGTCCATGCCATCAGCCGAGTCTACGGACGACCGCCGGAGCACGGCGTCATCGGTGGGCGGCGGATGCGTTCAGAGGCGGATTCGTTCAGCGGCGCGCGCTGCGCGTCGACCACAGCGACAGCGCCACGAGCACCGGCTGGAAGAACAGCCGACCGAAGCGCTGCATGTCGGTGTCGAGTCCGAAGCCGTCGCGGTGATGCATCCACTGCGCGACATTGCCGGGGAACACGGCCACGAAGAACAGGGCCGCGATGGTGCCGACCAGTCCGCGCCGCTTCTTCGCGAACAGCAGCGCCGCCCCGAGGCCGACTTCGGCGACGCCCGACGCGATGACCGTCGCATCGGGGTCGAGCGGCAGCGACTCGGGCACCTGCGCCTGGAACTCGTCGCGTGCGAAGGTCAGATGCGAGATGCCGGCGAAGACGAGGGCGGAGCCCAGGAAGACGCGGCCGATCGTGCGAGCAGCAGAAGCCATGGTGCGAGTGTACGCGCGGTCAGATCAGGCGACGCAGAGCCTGCTCGAGCGAGACGCCCTGCGCCTCGGCGCGATCGCGCAGCCGGGCGTGCTCCTCGCCCGTGAGGCTGAGATGGACGTCGATCGGTTCGGCGCGCGGAGCGTCGAGTCCGTCGAGGAGGTCGGAGGCCTCGGCCCACAGCTGCGCGGGCGGGGTCGGCTCCGCGGCAGCAGGGGACTGCGCGGATGCAGACCCCGACGCTGCCGCCGCGACCGGAGCGGATGCCGCGACCGCCGCACCGGCACCGGATCCACTCGAGAAGCCGGGGCCCCGGCGCGGCTCCTGCTTCTGCTTGTACGCGGTCGCCGCGGCGTTCGCACGCTCGTCTGCGGCCTCGTTCAGCGGGTGCCCGGCGTGCCCCTTGACCCACGAGAACTCGACGTCGCGTCCGCGGATGACCTCGTCAATGCCCTCGAGCAGCTCGCGGTTGAGCACGGGTCCGCCGTCGGACTTGCGCCAGCCGCGGCGCTTCCAGCCCGGCATCCATTTGGTCACCGAGTCGATCACGTACCGGCTGTCGCACTCGATGATGAGCTTCTCGTCGATGCCCGCCGTCGCACGCAGCAGTTCGAGCACCGCCTGCAGCTCGCCCTGGTTGTTCGTGCCGTGAGGGGATCCGCCGGCTGCCCAGTTGTCGTCGTCGATGTACCAGGCCCAGCCGTTCGGGCCGGGGTTGCCCAGGGCGGAGCCGTCTGCGGCGGCGGTGATCGTCATCCCTCCACCGTAGCCGCGGCCCACGACGCCACCCGACCGGGGTGGCCAGGGTGAGGCCCCGATGCCCGCACTGTCAACCGACGCTCTCCGGGTTCGCGCCGTTCACATGCCCGACCTAGGGTGGACGAATGTCTTCCGGCTTCGAATGGGACTCCTGGTTCGGCACCGTCTCGGCCCTCGTCATCGCGATCGTGGCCGCCTCGGCGGCTCTGCTCCTTCTGGCGCTGATCGCCGCGCTCGTGGGCCGACGGCTGGCGTGGGTGCGCGACGTCGCCCGGCGCGTGCGCAACGCGATGATCGCGACCACCGCCGTCGTCGCGGTGTGGATCGCCTGCGCGATCACCGAGCCGGCCTCGCAGTCGTGGTGGCCCGCGGTCTCACGGCTCTTCCTGATCGCCACGATCCTCACCGGCTCCTGGCTGCTCGCCGCCGCGGTCTCCCTCGCGTTCGAGCGCCTGATCTCGCGCGAGGAGACACTGCTCGTCGGACCCGAGGCGCGCCGCCGTCGCACGCAGCTACTCGTCATCCACCGCCTGGTCCTGGTCACGATCGCGGTGCTCGCGCTCGGGACCGTGCTGTTCACCTTCCCCGAGATGCGTGCGGTGGGCACGAGCCTGCTTGCCTCCGCCGGAATCGTCAGCATCATCGCCGGTCTGGCGGCACAGTCGATCCTCGGCAACCTCATCGCAGGAGTGCAGGTCGCCTTCACCGATGCGATCCGCGTGGGCGATGTCGTCGTGGTCGAGGGCGAATGGGGCCGGATCGGCGAGATCAACCTGTCGTACGTCGTCGTGTACATCTGGGATGAGCGGCGGCTCGTCGTGCCGTGCAGCTACTTCACCACCACCCCGATCGAGACCTGGACGCGGAGGTCCGACAAGATCCTCGGCACCGTTTACATGGACCTCGACTGGAACGTGCCGATGGAGGAGTTGCGCGTCGAGTTCCAGCGCATCGTCGAGGCGTCGCCCGCCTGGGACGGCCGGTCGTCGAGCGCCCTGGTCACCGATTCGCAGGGCGGCTTCGTGACGGTGCGCTTCGTGATGTCGTCGAAGGACTCCGACGATCAGTGGGCTCTGCGCTGCGAGGTGCGCGAGAAGATCATGACCTGGTTGCAGCGCGAGCACCCCGACGCCCTGCCGCGCACACGCGTCGAGCTCGACGCCGCGCAGCGCGCCGAGTGACGCGGGTCGTCCGCCGCTAGTCGGCGGTCGGGCCCTCCGGCAGCGGATCGTCGGCGGGTTCGCTGTCGTCGATCGACGAGGCGGACGGCGCGGGAGGCGCGACCGGGAACACGATCGAGCTGATCGAGCCGCCGAAGTCGAGGCTCATCGGATCGACGCCCGGCACCGTGTCGAGCACCTCGGTGCCGTCGTTCTCGCGCGGCTCCGACGGCAGACCCGCCCACTGGGTCTCGGCTTCTTCCGGGCGATTCTGAAACAGTCCCATGCGACCATTCTCGCCCCGGACCGGCGTCAGCGCCGCTGCGCCGCACGCACCGCCTGCACCAGCTCGAGCCACGGCCCCGCGAGGGCGGAATCAGGAAGCTCGCGCTCGTGCTGCACCGCAGGGGTGCGGGCCTGGATGCTCCAGACGAAGCGGTCGGCGCCGGTGGCGGCATCCGCGTCGTCGTCGTCCCACGGGCACCGGTCGATCAGAGCGATCCACTCGTCGGCGGCGGTGGGCTCGGCCTCGACCCGCCAGCGGCGCCGGATGCCGGCGATCCCGCCCGAGCGCACGACGGCGATGACGACGTCGGCGTCGACATCGGCGTCGGCGTCGGTCGGTCGAGGGTTCTCGCTCATCCCCCCAGACTCCCATGCTCACCCTCGCGCGTCGAGCGGCCGTGCTCGCCGCAGGGGCACGGCACCGCCCGGCACCACGGTGCCGCGGCTCCGGCCGGATGACGGGGCCGTTCCGGCCGGGTGACGGATATCGCGCCGCACGCCACCTCGCGACGCTGAAGTGGGGAGCGCTGTTCGGCGCTGCGGGGAAAGTGATGTGAGGTGCGCGTGTTCTCGACGCGGGGGGAAACGGTCGATTGTCAGCAGGATGACCTCGAGTCGGAGCCGTACGGCATGGAGGACTTCGGGCGGATCCCGAAGTTCGACGCCCACGTGCACGCGAATCTCGACGACACCGCTTTCATCGAGCAGGCACGCGACGACGGCTTCGAGCTCATGACGATCAACGTCGACTGCCCGGACTTTCCCGGGATCGCCGAACAGCGCGCGGTGGCGATGGGGCTCGCCGCGGCCTATCCGGGTCGCGTGCACTGGGCCACCACGTTCTCGATGAGCGGCTTCGGGCAGCCGGGGTGGGTCGAGCGCGTGGCCGCCGGGCTGGCTGACGCGCACATGGACGGTGCGCGTGCGGTGAAGGTCTGGAAGGACGTCGGCATGAGTGCGAGGGATGCCGAGGGGCGCCTCGTCATGCTCGACCACCCCGACCTGGCGCTTGCGGCGGCAGAGGTGCGCTCCCTGGGCCTGGTGCTGATCGGTCATCAGGGTGAACCGCACAACTGCTGGCTGCCGCTGGAGGAGATGACGACCGACGGCGACCGTCGGTACTTCGGCCGCCGTCCGCAGTACCACATGCACCGTCATCCCGATCTGCCCAGTCACGACGACCTGATCGCCATGCGCGACCGCTTCCTCACCGCTCATCCCGGTCTGCCGTTCGTCGCCGCCCACCTGGGCAGCCTCGAGCACGATGTCGACCGGCTGGGGGTGTTCCTCGATCGCTTCCCCGAGGTCGTCGTCGACACGTCGTCGCGCGTGAGTCAGCTGCAGCACCAGTCGCTGCGCGACCGCGAGAAGGTGCGCGACTTCTTCATCCGCTACCAGGACCGAGTGCTCTACGGCACCGATCTGACCTTCAACACGCACGCCGACCCCGAGAAGTTCCGTCGCGCCGCGCACGGCATCTGGACGTCGGACTGGCGCTACCTCGCCACCGCCGAGACTCAGCGCATCGGCGCCCTCGACGCCGAGGTCCCTGGCCTGGCGCTGCCGCGTACCGTGATCGACAAGCTGTACCACCGCAACGCCGTGCGGGTGTTCGGAACGGCCCAGCGCTCAGGTGTACGGGATGCGCAGGGTGAGGGTGTGGCCGCCCTCGCGGTCGGTGCGGGTCGTCAGGCGGCCGCCGAGCAGCTCGGCGCGCTCGCGTAGTCCGATCAGTCCGTGCCCGGCGGAGGGCAGGTTCATCGACTCCGATGTGGCCGGGCTGTTGTGCACGGCGAGGGTGATGAAGCCCCCGGCGGTGCGTGCGGTGATGGTGGCGTCGGCCCCGGGAGCGTGCTTGCGGATGTTGGTGAGCGCTTCCTGCACCGTGCGATAGATGGTCCTCGGGACGCTGGCGGGCAGCTCGGCGGGCAGATTGATGGCTGTCAGGGTGCGGATGCCGGAACTCTCGATGAGGTCGCTGAGATCGTCGAGGGTCGGTTGCGGGGCGAGCTGACCGCTGGTGCTTCCGGTCACCCGCAGAACCGTGACCATCTGGCGCAGCTCGTCGAGCGTCTTCACGGCGAGCGAGCGCATCGTGCGGGCTGCGGATCGCACATCAGGTTCGGACGTGTCGACCTGGAGTGCTCCCGCCTGGACGGCCAGGAGGCTGACCTGATGCGAGACCACGTCGTGCATCTCGCGGGCGATCCGTGCGCGTTCGGTGGCGAGGATCTCCTCTTCGGCGTGCCGTCGCTCGCTGTGGGCGGCCTGCTCGAGGTCGTGCAGTCGAGCGGTGAGTTCACGGCGCGTGCGCACCAGCAGACCGAGGGCGATCGGGGCGGCGATGGCGAGCACGGCGAAGGCGAGGCATCCGATGAGGTCGACGTGCAGGAGCGCCAGGGTGTCGCCGATCAGCACTCTGCCGAGCAGCACAGCGGCGGCCGAGGCGAAGACGATGCCCGTGATCATGATCGTCCACCGGCGGCTCTCGGCGACGGCGACCGAGTAGAGCGCGACCAGGCCGGCGATGAAGGCCGACGAGAAGATCAGCGCGGGCACCACGAGCAGCAGTGACAGCCACGGCCAGCGGCGGCGGAAGAACAGCCCGGCCGCCCCGATGATCCCGAGTGCGACGGGCACAGGGGCGTCGGCGCCGAGGTAGTAGTGCAGGCACTCGAAGACCGCGGCCGCGACGAGGAGCGTGTCGACCAGTGCGGGGGCGACCCGCCACGAGCGCATCATCGCCGCTCGGCGGCGGGGGCGTGGGTCAGGCCGCTCCGCTCGGCGAGGAGGGCGGCCTGCAGTCGGGTGGAGACGCCGAGCTTGCCCAGGATGGCGCTGACGTGGTCTTTGATCGTGCCGACGCTCAGGTGCAGGTCAGCACCGATCTCGGCGTTCGACCGCCCCGCGGCGACGCGCGTCAGGACCTGTCGTTCGCGGTGGGTGAGCGTGTCGATCAGGCGCGACGAGGTGCGGTCTCCGGCGCCGAGATACCCGTCGATCACGGTGCGCGACACCTGGGGCGACATCACGATCCCACCCGCGGCCAGCGAGCGGATCAGGGTGGGCAGCTGCTCCGGATCGGTGTCTTTGACCAGGAACCCGGCCGCTCCCTCACCGAGCGCACGGGTGATGTAGTCGTCGGAGTCGAAGGTGGTGAGCACGGCCACCACCGGCGGCGACGGCATCTTCTGGATGTCGCTCAGGATGTCGAGGCCGCTGCGGCCCGGCATCCGGATGTCGAGCAGCACGACATCGGGTTGCTCGCGACGTATCGACTCCGTCGCCTCCCCGCCGTCGACCGCATCGACCACCTCGATGTCGGGGGCGGCGCCGAGAATCAATCGGAACCCTGAACGGACGAGTGCTTCGTCGTCGACGATCACCACACGTATCACTACGCCATCTCCTTGGCCAAGCCCCACGCCCGCCCTCAAAGATACGCGGGTGCGCCGGCCTCGGTCGCCGGCGTCAGTCGGTGGAGGGCACCCGTTCGTCTCGGTAGACCCCGACCGTCGACCAGGCGCGTCGGGCAGCGGCGGCCGTGTCGTCGTCGATCTCGGTGGCCGCGGCGACGGTGGCGTCGGCGAATTCGGTGAAGGTGGCGGTGCTCGACAGCCCGCCGGTCAGGGCGCGATACCAGGTCGTGCCGGCGCGCTCCCAGGCATTGCCGCCGAGGTCGATCGCGAACAGCGCGAAGGCGCGGTTGGGGATGCCGGAGTTGATGTGCACGCCGCCGTTGTCTTCGGTGGTGCGCACGAAGTCGCTCATGTGCGCGGGCTGCGGGTCTTTGCCCAGCTCGTCGTCGTCGTATGCGGTACCGGGCGCGATCATCGAGCGCAGCGCGGCGCCCTGCACGGCGTCGGTGAAGATCTCGGCACCGATCAGCCACGAGGCCTGGTCGGCGGTCTGGCTCAGCAGGTACTGCTCGGTGAGGGCGCCGAACACGTCGGCCACCGATTCGTTGAGCGCGCCGGGCTGGCCCTGGTACTCGAGGTTCGCGGTGTGCTGCACGACGCCGTGCGCGAGCTCATGCCCGATGACCGTGGTCGAGGCGGTGAAGTTCTGGAACACCTCGCCGTCGCCGTCGCCGAACACCATGCGCTCGCCGTCCCAGAAGGCGTTGTCGTAGTCGAGGCCGTAGTGCACGGTGGCGTCGAGCGGGGCTCCGGCGTCGTCGAGGGAGTTGCGCCCGAAGGCCGTGAGCAGCAGCTCGAACGTCGCGCCGAGGCCGTCGAACGCCTGATTCACCGCGACGTCGTCGACCGGATCGTCGTCTTCGGTGCGCACGACGGCGCCGGGTAGCGTCTGCGTGTTGCCGGCATCGCTGATCGTGCGGTTCGGGGCGTCGGAGAGCTGGGCGACGAGATCGCCGTTCTCGTCGATCGACAGGTCGAGGCGAGCGCGGAACGGCGGGCGCCCGGCGGTCAGCGTCTGCCGTGCGGCGGCGGCGGCCCGGGGGAAGCGACCGGACTCGGCCAGGCGCGCAAGCAGGTACGAGGGGACGACTCCCCGGGGTTCTCCGTATGTGCGGCTCATGGTCAGACCCTACGCCGGGCCACCGACGTCGCGGTGTTTTCGGAGCGGGATGCCGGGTGAATTCCTCGGGATCGCCGCGCTCGACTTGAGATTGAGAATCGTTCTCAATAGTGTGAGATGCATCGACCACGGCCTCATGCCGCCGACCGGTCGGTGCCCCGAAACCTCGACGGTGACCCGTCACGCGCGCCCCGCGCACCCTCCCCACGAAAGAGAGACACCCCACATGTACCGACCTGCCCGCAGCCGTCTCGCGGTCGGCGCGATCGGCGCGCTCGCCGTCGTCGCGCTCGCCGGATGCGCGACCTCATCGCCCCCGGCATCCGAGAACACCGCCTCGGCGGAGACCGAGAACCACGAGGGCGACACCCGCGTCGCGGTCGCCTACGAGGGCGGCATCGTCGTGCTCGACGGCGAGACCCTCGACCCGATCGGCGATGTCGACCTCGACGGCTTCCTGCGCGTGAACAGCGCCGGCGACCACGACGGACACGTCTTCGTCACCGCCGAGGACGGCTTCCACCTGCTCGACACCGGCCTCGCAACCGACACGGTCGAGTTCACCGGCGAGGTCTTCGAGGCGACGACCCCCGGCCACGTCACCCCGCACGAGGGCCGCACGGCCCTGTTCGACGACGGCACCGGCGAGGTGAAGGTGTTCGACACCGACTCGATCGGCACCGGCACGCTGCCCGACTTCGACACGATCTCGTCGGAGGAGGCGCACCACGGCGTCGCCATCGAGCTCTCGGACGGAACGACTCTGTCAACCCTCGGCAACGCCGAGACGCGCAGCGGCGTGCGCCTGCTCGACGCATCGGGCGCCGAGATCGCCCGCAACGAGGAATGCCCCAGCGTGCACGGCGAGGGAGCACTCAAGGGCGAAGTCGTCATGTTCGGCTGCACCGACGGCGTGCTGCTGTTCGACGACGGCGTGTTCACGAAGCTCGACGCACCCGACGAGTACGGCCGGTCGGGCAACGCCTACGTCAGCGAGACGAGTGCGATCGCCGCGGCCGACTACAACGCCGACCCCGACTCCGAGGGCTACTTC
The DNA here is from genome assembly GCF_057215335.1 of Microbacterium sp. PI-SA-G. Taxonomy (NCBI): domain Bacteria; kingdom Bacillati; phylum Actinomycetota; class Actinomycetes; order Micrococcales; family Microbacteriaceae; genus Microbacterium; species Microbacterium sp. PI-SA-G. Next base: position 2,112,891 of record NZ_CM170103.1, on the reverse strand, counting down.
CTCTCGCAGCTCGCGCTGATCGACACCGACGCGCAGAAGCTGTCGGTCGTCGACCTGCCCGAGGGCGTCGAGTACACGTGGCGCGGCGTGGGCCGTGACGCGCACGACAACATCATCGTCCTCGGATCGGACGGCAGCCTCAACGTGCTCGACGAGACCGGCACCGTGCAGGAGTCCTGGAACGTCATCGAGGCGTGGGAGAGCCCGACGGAGTGGCAGCAGCCGCACCCGGGCCTGCGCGTGGTCGGCGACATCGCGTACGTGACCGAGCCCGCGAGCAACCGCATCCTCGCGGTCGACCTGCACACGGGTGAGGTCTCGGCCGACGCGACGCTCGACGTCGTGCCGAACGAGTTCGTGGTGGTCGGCGCAGCCGGGCACTGAGTTCACGCGACGGGGGCGGGTCCGGGAGTCCGGGCTCGCCCCTTTCGCGTTCACAATTCAGCAAGAACGTGCGTTTCCCGGGCGCTCGCGGACTGTTTCGGGGCGCCGGCCGCAGTTCTTGCTGAGTTGTGTACGGCGACCGTGCAGGACTCTCGCGTAAAATCAGCACAATGACCGATGCGCCTGGACCCTACGACGCGCTCAGGGACCCTGCGGACGAGGCGGGCGCGAGCGACGAGCTGCGCGACGTGCTCGGCACCGGCATCGACCCCGACGATCTCGCCACGACGCTGCGCGTGCTCTCGAGCCTCCACAAGATCGACAACGAGCACCCCGACTTCGTCGCCGTCCGCCACGCCACGGCCGCCATGTTCAAGGCGGTCAAGCGGGTGCGACGCAAGGAGATCCGCGACGCGATCGCCGAGGCCGACAAGGCCGTCGTCGCCCGGACCGCGACCGGCGCCCCGGATCGCATCGACGACGAGACCCGCGGGCACGACCTGGCCACCAGCGTCGTCGACGCCCCCATCGCGGGAGAGCTGCTCAAGCCGCGCAACTGCTACATCTGCAAGCAGCCGTACACCGTGGTCGATGCGTTCTACCACCAGCTCTGCCCCGGCTGCGCGCGCTTCAGCCACGGCAAGCGCAACGCCCGCACGGACCTCACCGGCAAGCGCGCGCTGCTCACCGGCGGGCGCGCGAAGATCGGCATGCACATCGCGCTCCGGCTGCTGCGCGACGGGGCGCACACGACCATCACCACGCGTTTCCCGCGCGATGCCGTGCGCCGCTTCTCGGCGCTGCCAGACTCGGCCGACTGGCTGCACCGGCTGCGGGTGGTCGGCATCGACCTGCGTGACCCTGCGCAGGTGATCGGTCTCGCCGACTCGGTCACCGCTCAGGGTCCGCTCGACATCCTCATCAACAACGCCGCGCAGACCGTGCGCCGCTCGCCCGGTTCGTACTCGCTGCTCGCGGATGCCGAGCTGCAGCCGCTGCCCGACGGGCCGCTTCCCGAGATGGAGACGTTCGGGCACACGGCCGATCCGCATCCGCAGGCGCTGCAGGCGTCAGTCGACGCGCACCCGCTCCTGTCGGTCGCAGCGCTCGGCGGCACTGTGGCCGAGCAGGGCGGGCAGGCGCTGACGGCGGAGGATCTCGCGCGGCTCGCGATGGCGCCCGGGTCGTCATCGCTGCAGAAGCACGCCGACGGCACCGCGATCGACGCGGGCGGGCTCGTGCCCGACGTGAACCGCACCAACAGCTGGGTGCAGTCGATCGACCAGGTCGATCCGCTCGAGATGCTCGAGGTGCAGCTCGCCAACACCACGGCGCCGTTCCTGCTCATCAGCCGCCTGCGCGCGTCGATGGCGGCATCCGACTCCCGTCGCAAGTACGTCGTGAACGTGTCGGCGATGGAGGGGCAGTTCTCCCGTCGGTACAAGGGGCCGGGGCATCCGCACACCAACATGGCCAAGGCCGCGCTGAACATGCTCACCCGCACCAGCGCCGGCGAGATGCTCGAGACCGACGGCATCCTGATGACCGCGGTCGACACCGGCTGGATCACCGACGAGCGCCCGCACTACACGAAGGTCCGCCTGGCCGAGGAGGGCTTCCATGCGCCTCTCGACCTGGTCGACGGCGCCGCACGGGTGTACGACCCGATCGTGCGCGGCGAGGCCGGCGAAGACGTGCAGGGCGTATTCCTGAAGGACTACGAGCCCAGCCCCTGGTGAGCCCGCGGGCTCAGCGCGCGCGGCGCTCGAGGTTCATCGACGCCCAGTTGCCGAGCTGATCGAGGATCGGCAGCAGATCCTGCCCGCTCTCGGTCAGCGCGTATGACACGGTGATCGGCGGGCCGGCGTCGACGGTGCGGACGACGAGACCGGTGTCGGCGAGTTCGGCGAGGCGATCCGACAGCACCGTGTCGCTGATGCCGACGACTCCGCGGCGCAGTGCCACGAAGGTCGAGGGGCCGCTGCCGAGCGTCGACACGATCATGCCGTTCCAGCGCTTACCGAGCACGCTGAAGGCAAGCGTGACGGCGGCGTCGCACGCGTGAAGCTCTTCCTCGATCCCGGCCATGCCCCCATCCTACTCGTGCTACGTTAACCACTGCCGCTAAGAAAAACCTAGCGGCTACGAAAACGAGAGGCTTGTCATGTCCCTGTTCCGCCTGGATGCCAGCATCCTGCCCGCGTCGTCCGCCAGCCGATCGCTCGCCGATCTGGTCGAAGCCGAGTGGACGGCATCGCACCCCGACTCATCCGTCACCCGGCGCGACCTGGCCGCCGACCCGGTGCCCGCGACCGCATGGGCAGATGCGGTGACCGGAGGCTTCGTCGAGGCCGATCAGCGCACACCCGCTCAGAACGAGGCCCGCGCGCTCGCGACCCGCTTCGCCGACGAGCTCATCGGTGCCGACGCGCTGCTGTTCGCGGTTCCGCTCTACAACTACGGGGTCTCGCAGCACTTCAAGACCTGGTTCGACCTGGCCTACACCGACCCCCGCATCGACCCGAGCGGCACCGCGCTGCGCGGCAAGCCCGCGACGCTGGTCACCGTGCTCGGCGGCAACTACGCGCCCGGTACGCCCAAGCACGGCTGGGATCACTCGACCGGATGGCTGCGCCGCGTGCTCGGAGACGTGTGGGGGCTCGACCTTCGTGTCGTGGAGCGTCCGTTCACTCTCGTGGGTGTGAACCCGGCGCTCGACGCGTTCGCCGACACGGCCCGCGAGCTCAAGGAGAACGCCGAGACCGACGCGCGCACGTACGGTCGGGAGATCGCAGCGCTGCGGGGGAACGTGGCCTGAGGCCCGTTCGCCCTTCGGGGCCTGTGGCGTAGCGGAGGAGATCTGCACAGCGGAGGTCGGATTCGCGGAATCTCGCCTCCGCAATGCAGATCTCCTCCCACATCAGCAGTGCGGAGCCGTGGGGCGCTCTGCGCACGTGTAACGGACGAGGGCCGTGTGCGCTTCGAAGATGCGCATCTGCTGGGGCGGGCCGGGCACGGACAGCTGTCCGTCGAGGGGGACCCAGCCCGTCCCGACGTCGATCTCGGCGGTGTAGCGCGTGGTGACGTCGGCGGCGTAGGTGCCGCGGCCGCGGTAGACGTGGCTCGTGGGGGTCGGGGTGAACTGCGCCTGGCCGCGCGCCGTCCAGGTCTCCCCGCCGGAAGAGACCGTGACCGTAGTGCCGTCGCCGTAGTGGAAGTCGAAGCCCGCCGGAGTGAAGCGCGCGGTGACGGGGATGCCCAGCACGCTGCCGGTGCGGGTGTGGACGGATGCTGTCGCCACGAAGTTCGTCGGCAGCCCCACGACGCCGACGCCGAGGGGCTCGCTCGCGGGGATCGCCGTCGCGGGGGAGAACGCGGCGAGATCCGTGATCGTGATCGCGGGGGTCGCTGGGGCGGCGGACGGGAGATCCTCGGCGGGAGGCCGCGGCTTGAGGCAGACGCGCGCCCGGCTCGCGTCGGCGCGGCAGCGATCGTAGGCGCTGGGACCCTGGGGATTCGGGGCGTCGGTTCCCGAGTCTGTCGAGCCGTCGGGCGTCGATGAGCCGGGGGAGTCGGAGGACTGAGTCGAGCGGGAGCCGGAGACGGTGAGCGAGGAGCCGTCCACGGAGGAGCAGAGGCTCGCCTGAGACCGCTGCTTCGTGCAGGTCGTCATCGGAGCAAGCGCCGGCAGCATGGCGAATGGGAAGACCAAAGACAGCGCCAGAACTAGCGAGTGGGGACCGCGCAGACTCAGCATCGGTCGGCATCCGCGGCGGATTCGGCCGAGATGCGGAGACCGCCGTCGATGGCGGAGAACTCGACTGACTGCGCGACAACGTCAGGGCGCTCCGCAGGAGTTACATCGGCGCCGGTCGCATCGAGCAATCTGATCCCGGTGACCTGGAGGCATGCAAGAGCTGTGACCGTCGCGCTCTCTCCGTTCAGATCCGCTTCGAGCCCGATGAAAGACGCGACTGCGCCCTCGCCCGACAACCGCAAGCCCTGTTCATCGAAATCGCGCACGCCATCGATGTCAGCCTCGAGCGCCTCACCGATCAAGTAGTCCTGCGGGTCGGGCGACGACTTCCCCGCGATGCGTGCGTTGCCCGCCTTGTCATACGCGCGGTACACCTTCTCGGCCGCGGCGAACGCTTCCTCGTCCGAGGCGAAGGCAGCGGTGCGGGGCGGGCGGGGTTCGGGAGCGCATCCGCTCGTCGTCAGCGCCGCGAACGCGATCAGCAGGACAGAAAGGGCAGCACAGGGTCTCGGCATCACCGCCACAAAGTAGCCCGAATGCACGGGTGGCCGTTCGAGTTATCCACAGCGCGACCGTGGCGCGCAGCATCCGCTCTGCCACACACCGGAGGGGATCTGCAGAGCGGAGGTCGGATCTCGCGAATCCGACCTCCGCTGCGCAGATCCCCTCCGAAATGCGAGAGAGAAACAGCCAGCGGGCCCCGAGCGTCAGCCCTGCGCCACCGGCGACCACGCGTCGGTGCCGACCTCGGCGGGCAGCTCCTCGTCAGCGAAGCGGTCGATCTGGAAGGCCGACAGCACGGGCGACGCCGTGCCGGTGAGCACCTGTTCGGCCATGAGCTCCCCCAGGATCAGCCCGAGGGTCGCGCCGGAGTGCGTGAACAGGGTGAAGAGACCGTGGATGCCGGGGACGGCGCCGGCGACCGGATCACCGTCTCCGGGAATCGGCTTCCACCCGGCGCCGATGTGCCCGGCGACCAGCGTCGGCGCTCCTGCGAGGACCTTCGACGCCTCGTCGAGCAGGCCCTGAACAGACTCCTCAGGCACCGTGATCGAGCCGTCGTCGCCGACGATGACCGACTCCTCGGCCCAGCCCGCATCGAGCACGAGCCGGCGATCCGGGGTCGGACGCACGGCGACCCGCGGCGTGTTCAGCACCGTGCGCACCTCGAAGTCCACCGGCTCGGTGAAGAGCACGAACGCCGCAGGTGACGCATCGGGCACCACCACGCCCAGTTCGGCGAGCTGACCTGGCACGCTGGGTCCGGTCGCGAGCACCACGCGGTCGGCGGCGATGCGGCTTCCGTCCTCGAGCACGACACCGACGACCGCGCCGTCGTGAACCTCGGCGCGTGCCTCGCCGGCATTCTCGATGATCGTCGCTCCGTCGTTCCGCGCCTCGTCCACGAGCGCAGCGATCACGTGCGGCAGGTTCACCCATCCCTCGCCGGGGTTGAAGATCGCGCCCTCGTCGGCCACCGCATCGGCGTTCACATCCGGCGCGTGGCGTGCGACGTCAGCCCGGTCCATCCACACGGCGTCGTACCCGCCAGCCCGCTCGAAGTCGAACGTCGAGCGGAAGCTCTCACCCGGACCCGCCCACTTCAGCGCCCCGTCGAATCGCAGGTAGGCGCTGCTGTCGGGTCGGGTCGCGCTCCAGGTGCGGTAGCGGTCGATGCCGAGCAGGCGCAGGTAGTGGTACTCCGTCGAGCGGTCGCCCGAGGAGTTCAGCCACGCGATCGAACGGCCCGATGCCCCGTCGGCCAGCGCGCCGCGGGTGACGAGGGTGACGTCGGCGCCGGCCCGCGCGAGGTGCGCCGTGGTCGATGCGCCGAGGATGCCGCCGCCGATGACGACGATCTTCTCGGATCCAGTTGCAGACATGTTCTTCCTTACTTCTCTTCTGTCGTTACTTCTGTTGTGCGGCCGCATGCGCGGCCGCGATCACGCGCAGCCCGGCCACGGCATCCGTCGGGTCGACCGGAACGGCCGCGCCGTCGTTGATCGCGGATGCGACTCCGGCGTAGAACGCCCCATAGTCGCCGCGAACGGTCGGAATCCGTTCGCTGTGCTCGCCGGCGTCGAGGGTTCCCCACGCGGCCTCCGGCGTTTCACCGAATCCGGGGTCGCCGGGGCGCGCACCCGAGATCAGCGCGGGCTCCTGTCCGTCGAGCCCCCACGACGTGTACGCCGCCTCGGACCCGAGCACGCGGAATCGCGGCCCCGGGGTGCGAGCCACAGCGCTCATCCAGAGGTGTGAGCGGACACCGTTCTCGTGTTCCAGGGCGAGGAAGACATCGTCGTCAGCGGCCACACCCTCGCGCCGGCGATCGATCTCGGCGTACACATCGCGCACGGGACCGAACAGCTGCAGGGCCTGGTCGATCAGATGCGGGCCCAGGTCGAACAGGATGCCGCCGGCGTCGGATGCCGGGGCATCGGCCTTCCACCCCTGCGGAGCCTGCGGCTGCCACCAGGTGAACCGCGACTCGAAACGCCGGATCTCTCCCAGTCGTCCGGATCGCACCAGCTCTCGAAGTGTGAGGAAGTCGCCGTCCCACCGCCGGTTCTGGAAGACGGTGAGCATCAGACCCTCAGAGGCGGCGAGAGCGACGAGCGCCTCGCCCTGTGCGGCATCGGCCACGAAGGGCTTGTCGACGACGACGTGGCATCCTGCCCGCAGTGCCGCCTCGGCGAGCGCGGCATGCGTGCCGCTCGGAGAGGCGACGACGACGAGGTCGATGTCGGCGGCATCCCTCCACAGAGATTCGGTGTCGGGGAGCACCCGCGCCTGCGGGTGCTCCTGCCGAGCCTGCGCCGCCCTATCCGGGTCGGCGGTGACGATCGCCTCGATCTCGAACGCCGCGCTCGCCGCGAGGAACGGTGCGTGGAAGATCCGCCCTGCCGTGCCGAAGCCGATGATCGCGGTGCGGATCGCCACTACAGCACCTCGGAGAGGAACAGCCGCAGCCGGTCGCTCTTCGGGGCGTCGAAGATCTCCTCGGGCGTTCCGGCCTCGACCACACGGCCCTCGTCCATGAACACGACCTGGTCGGCGACCTTGCGGGCGAAGCCCATCTCGTGCGTGACGACGAGCATGGTCATGCCGCGCTGCGCCAGTTCGGCCATCAGATTCAGCACGCCCTTCACGAGCTCGGGGTCGAGCGCGCTGGTGGCCTCGTCGAAGAGCATCAGTTCCGGTTCCATGGCGAGGGCCCTGGCGATGGCGACGCGCTGCTGCTGCCCGCCCGAGAGGTCCCGCGGTCGGTGATCGGCGCGCTCCGCGAGACCCACCTCGGTGAGTCGGGCGAGGGCGATGCGCTCGGCCTCGCCCTTCGACTTGCGCTTCACGTTGCGCAGCGCCAGCGCCACGTTCTCGAGTGCGGTGTGATCGGGGAAGAGGTTGAAGTGCTGGAAGACGAGACCCGCGCGGCGGCGCAGCACGTCGGGCTTCAGCGCGAGCGCATCGTCGTCGGCGAGCAGCACGCGGCCGCCCTTCGGCTCATGCAGGCGGTTCACCCCGCGCAGCAGCGTGGACTTGCCCGAGCCCGAGGGGCCGATGATGCACGTCGTGGTGCCGGGTTCGACGGTGATCGAGACGTCGCGGATCACGTCGATGTCGCCGTACGCCATCTCGAGGTTCTCGATCTGCAGACGGGAGCCCTCATAGAAGTGGCCGTCGGTCACGGGGAGGGGCGAGGTGTAGGTCATGTGTTCTCTCCTCGGGTGTAGACCGGGCTGAGCGGGGGCTGCTGTTCGGCGACCTCTTCGAGGCCGCTCTTGGGCGGGGCCGCCCTGCGACGACCCGTGCGGAAGCGGTTGTCGAAGTAGTTGACGAGGTGGGTCAGCGGCACCGTGATCACGAGATAGAAGACGCCGGCCATCACCAGTGGCGACAGGTTTCCGGTGAGGACGGCGGCATCCTGCCCGACGCGGAAGAGCTCACGCTCGCTCACCAGCAGACCCAGGAAGTACACCAGGCTCGAGTCCTTCACGATCGCGATGAACTGGTTGACCAGCGCCGGCAGCACGCGGCGGATGCCCTGCGGGACGACCACGAGCCGCATCGCGCTGCCGTAGGTCATGCCCAGCGCGCGGCACGCCTCGAGCTGCCCGCGTTCGACGCTCTGGATGCCGGCGCGGAAGATCTCGCCGATGTAGGCGCCGGCGATCAGGCTGAGGGCGAGGATGCCGAGGGGGTAGGGCGACGGGCCGAACACCTGTCGGCTCAGCGCGGCGAATCCCTGACCGATCAGCAGGATCGTGAGGATCGCGGGAAGGCCGCGGAAGATGTCGGTGTAGATGCGGGCGGGAATGCGCAGCCAGGCGGTGCGAGACACTCCCATCACCGCGAGGATCATGCCGATCACGATGCCCAGCACCGTGGCCGCCACCGAGATGATGAGGGTGTTCACCAGACCCGTTCCGAGCAGCTGCGGCATCACCTGCCACATCGCGTCGAAATCGAGGAACGTCTTGATGATCTTGTCGAGCCAGTCCATGAGGATCTCCTAGTCAGGATGCGGGGCCGAAGCCCCGCATCCGTTGGGGGCGACTACTCGCCGTCGTCGCCCTGGCCCTGCTCAGCGCTGGGCAGGTACTGGTCGGGCATCGGGGAGCCGGGGAACCACTTCTCGTAGAGCTCCTTCCACGTGCCGTCCTCCATCGCCTCGTGCAGGGCGTCGTCCAGGGCCTTCTTGAACTCGTCCTTGCCCTTGGCGATCGCGAAGCCGGCCGGGGCGTCGAACGACGGGATGTCGATGGCGTTCTCGAGGCCGTACTGCTCGGCGTACTCCTTCGCCGCCTCGAAGTCGAGGAAGTGCGCGTCGACCGAGCCGCTGTTGACGGCGGAGATCGCGGAGTTGTTGTCGGGGAAGCGCACGAGCTCGGTGTCGGTGAAGTTCTTCACCGCGTACGCCTCCTGCAGAGTGCCCTGCACGACGCCGAGACGCTTGCCGGCCAGGCTGTCCTCGTCGGTGATGTCGCTGTCGGGGCTGGCCATGACCGTCAGGTATCCGGCCAGGTAGCCCTCAGAGAAGTCGACCGTCTGCTCGCGCTCCTCGGTGATGCCGATCGCGGCGACGCCCACGTCGAACTGGCCGTTCGCGACGGCCGACAGCAGGCCGGAGAAGTCCTGGCCGGTGAAGACGACGTCGTCGATGCCGATGCGCTCGGCGACGTCGGTGAACAGCTCGACGTCGAATCCGGTGAACTCACCGCTCTCGTCGGTGAAGGTGTACGGCTTGGAGTCGCCGAGGCTCGCCACGCGGATCTGGCCGGGGGTGATGAGGCCGTACGGGTTCTCTTCGCCGGCGTCGTCGCCGGACGAGGCGGCGCCGCTCTGGGCGCATCCGGTCAGGGCGAGAACGCCGGCTACTGCGGCGGCGACCGCGATGCGGCGGAAGGATTTCTTGGCCACGATGTGGCTCCTCTCGAAGGGACTGCTGTGTCGGGGTGGGGGAGGTGAGCGGATCTCGGTGTAAATTGAGACCGGTCTCAATTGGGTGTTTCCAGGAGAGTACACGCGTCGGCAGGACTCGTCAATATGCTGAGAGTCCGCGTCAAGAGGGAGGGTGCATTCGGTGAGTGCGCAGAGTGAGGGGCGACGCGGGGCGACCGTGGCCGATGTCGCAGCGCTGGCAGGAGTCGCGAAAGCGACCGCTGCACGGGCGCTCGGCGAGTACGGCGCGGTGAGCGCGAAGGTGCGGCAGCGGGTGCGGGATGCCGCGGCTGAACTGGGCTATCGACCGAACGAGGTCGCCCGCAGCATGAGCACCGGACGCTCGAACACCATCGGCATCATCGTCGGCGACATCGAGAACCCCGCGTTCGCGCAGGCCACCCGCGGAGCATCCGACGTCGCCGACGCAGCCGGGTACGACCTGATCCTCTCGAACTCCGGCGAGCAGCCCGACGCCGAGGAGACGGCCATCGAGGTGCAGCTGTCGAAACGCGTCGACGGACTGCTCATCGCGCCGGCATCGTCGCTGCGCGCCTCGAACTACACGCCGATCATCGACGCCGGCCGCCCGGTCGTGTTCTTCGACCGCGTGGTCTACGGCTTCGACGCCGAAGCCGTGATCGCGGCGAATCGCGACGGAGCGCGGCGTCTCGCCCAGGTGCTGCTGGATGCCGGACACCGCCGCATCGCGTACGTGTCGACGCTCGAGGACCCGGAGCCCGTCGAGGCCCGCGCGGTGTGGGACGCGGACGGGTCACTGCGGTTCAGCCCGGGGATCGCCTCGTCGGTGATCGACGATCGTGTGAGCGGCATCGGCACTGCGCTGCGTGCCGCCGGTGTCGCGGATCCCCTGGCCTTCGTGCGACTCGGGGCCAACATCGACGGGATCGGGCGCATGGTCACCGATCTGATCGAGGGGGACTCGGCCGTGACCGCGATCATCGCCTCTGACAGCGTCATCGCGATCCAGGCGTTCCGCGCGATCCGTGAGCTCGGCCTGCGCATTCCCGACGACATCTCGCTCGTCGCCTTCGACGACGCCCCGTGGACCTCGGTGACCGAGCCCGGGATCACCGTGATCTCGCAGCCCGAGCGCGAACTCGGGGCCCGGGCGGCGCGTCTGCTCATCGCGCGCATCGAGGGGGAGGCCGGCCCTGCCGTCGTGCACACCCTGGCGCAGGAGCTGATCGAGCGCGGGTCGGTCGGGCCGCCGCGAAGCTGAGGCGCAGCATCCGGTCTGTGCCTGCCTGCCGCATACCGGAGGGGATCTGCAGTGCGGAGGTCGGATTCGCGGAATCCGACCTCCGCTGTGCAGATCCCCTCCGAAATGCAACGGAGGAGCCCGACCCGAGCACCTATCCGATCAGCGTCACCAGCAGCCGCACCGACAGGGCCAACACCGCGAGCAGGCCGATCACACCGGCGGCGTTCTGCCACCAGGTGTTGCGCATGTCGCCCATCAGCGTGCCGCGGTTGGCCATGATGAGGATCAGTGCGGCGAGCACCGGGGCGACGAACACGGTCAGCGCCTGCGCGATCACGATCAGCTGCACGGGCGACTGCTGGAAGGCCACGGTGACGGCGATCCCGAAGGCGAGGATGCCGGCGCTCATGAGCTTCGCCGTGCGCGAATTCGACGATGCGCCCCGGCCGAGGCCGTCGGAGAGCATCGTGCCGCCCGCGGTGGCGTTCGCGATCATCGAGGAGAACGCGGCGCCGAAGAACCCCAGCGCGAACACGGTCGAGCCGACCGGCCCCGCGAGCGGCTCGAAGATCCCGGCGAGGGCGACGACGGTGGGGGCGGCCTCTCCGGTCTTGCCGAGGACGGATGCCGCGACCACGATCACGAGTGCGGTCATGATGCCGGGCGCGATGATGCCGGGGATGGTGTCGACGATCGTCACGTCGCGGTAGTCGGCCTCGGTGCGACCGCGCTCCTTGGTGCCGTAGGCGGTGTAGAAGGCGGCGTTGATGGAGAAGTTCGTACCCACGAGGGCGACGATCAGCAGCCAGGCGCCACCGGGGAAGGTCGGCAGGAGCCCGACGCCGGCAGCAGCCCAGTCGGGGTTGGAGATGAATGCCGAGGCGATGAAGGCGATCGCCATCAGGGCGACGATCACGACGAGCACCTTCTCGACGACGCGGTAGACGTTGCGCAGCAGCAGGAGTGCCGACACGGCCGCGGTGCAGATCACCGTCCACATGATGGGGCTGCCGCCGAACAGCATCGAGAGTCCGAGCCCGGACCCGACCGCGTTGCCGACCGAGAAGCAGAGTGTGATGAGGAAGACGCCGATGCCGGCGAGTACGCCGACCCATCCGCCGAGGTGCTCCTTGATCGACGAGATGAGCGAGGTCGGCGACTTGATGCCGAGCCGCACGGCCATGTCGGTGAGGAAGATCATGAGGATCGTCGAGACCACGATGACCCAGATCAGGGCGTACTGGTATCCGCTGCCGGCCTGCACGGCGGTGGTGAGGTTGCCGGGGCCGAACTGCCAGGCGCCCGCGACGAACGCCGGGCCGATGAGGGCCAGGTGCTGCCAGAACGGGCGCCGTTGTTTGCGTGAGGTGACGATGTTCTTCATCGTCTCAGTCGAGACCCGCCCGTAGCCAGTGCCGGGTGTCGTGGAGGCGTGACGGGCGGTGGTGCGTTCGTTCATGATCGTGTCCTTCGAGTCGTCGTTGACTGCAGGGTTCGCCCACGGGGGCGGAAGGAGAGAGGGGTGGGGCGGCCTCGGGCGACCGCCCCACCTGGGGTGTCAGGCAGGGACGGCGACCGTGCCGAGTCCGGCGAGTGCGAAGGCGGCCGCGATCTCGGACTCCGCTCCTTCGGGCAGGGGCAGGAGCGGGGTGCGCACGGTGGCGTGATCCAGGATGCCGCGCTGCACGAGGCCCCACTTCAGAGCGACGGTGCCTTCCATGTGCGAGCCGCGGTGGTACACGTTCTGCGTCACCGGTAGCAGTCGCTCGTGGATGGCGTGCGCGGCCTCGTAGTCACGCGCCTTGCCGGCGGCGATGAGCTCGATGAGCGGCTCGGGGGCGACGTTGCCGTAGCCGACGAGAAGTCCGTCGACGTCGAACATCGTCGGCAGCAGGTACTCGTCGTGGCACGACAGGATCTGCAGCTCGGGGTACGCGGCGCGGAGCGCGGGGATCTCGGTGTACCAGCGGCGCATGTTGCGGACGCCGTTCTTCGTGGCGAACACGCCCTCTTGTCCGGCGATCTCGAGCTGGGTGTCGAGGTCGTAGGTCGCCTTGGTGTTGTCGGGGTACTGGAACAGGATGAGCGGCAGGCCGGACTCCTCGTGGATCTCGCGGTACCGGGACTGCGGAGCGCCCTGCTGGTAGCCGAAGCGCAGCCATCCGTGCGAGGGGTAGACCAGGCCCGCGGCGGCACCGGCGTCGACGGCGGCCTTCGCCTCGAGTGCGGCGGTCTTGTTGCCCTCCTTGGTGATGCCGGCGATGACCGGCACGCGGCCGTCGGTCGAGGCGACGAACGCGCGGATGACGTCGAGCTGCTCCTCGTCGGTGAGGAACGTGCCCTCGCCGGCGTGGCCGAGGACGACGAGGCTCTTGACCCCGTCGATCGAGCCGAGCCAGGAGCCGAGGCGGTGGATGGCGTCGTAGTCGACGGCGCCGTCCTCGGTGAACGGGGTGACGGGGGCGGGGTTGAGGCCGCGGAGGTCGAGGGTCATGATCGGTCCTTTCCTTGGAGCTTCTTCGCTGATGTTCTCGGCTTCGAGAATGGTGGGAACGTTCGCGGGAACGTTTGCAGGAACGATTGCAAGTATGATCGGAGAGGCGGGGGATGTCAACACCCCGGTCGTGCGAGATCGAGGGGGATGCCGTGGACGAGCTGCAGGGACGACACGTCGTCACGCTGAAAGACGTCGCCGCAGCATCCGGCGTCAGCATCTCGACCGTCAGTCGGGTGCTCGACGACCGCACCCCTCCGTCGCGATCAGAGACCGCCGAGCGCGTGCGACGGGTAGCCGACGACCTCGGCTACCGCCGCAACATGTTCGCATCGGGGCTGCGTCGCGGCGCGACCGGGACGATCGGCGTCCTCGTGCCCCGACTCACCGACCACGTGATGGCCCTGATGTTCGAGGCCGTCGAGCGCACGGCCCGCGCCCGCGGCGCCTTCGCGGTCGTCGCAACTTGCGGAGACGACCCGGTCGAGGAGAAGCGCGCCACCGAGACGCTGCTCGACCGCAACGTCGACGGACTCGTGCTCGCCACGGCCCGGCTCGACGACACCCTGCCGGCATCGCTGCGGGAGCGGGGCGTGCCTCACGCCCTCGTGCTGCGCACCGACGGAGTGAGCCCATCGGCGCTCGGCGACGACGAGGCGGGCGGATACTTCGCCGCCCGGCACCTGGTCGACCTCGGACACCGCGACATCGCGGTCATCACCGGCCCGTGGTTCACCTCGAGTGCCCGTGATCGACTGGCCGGCGCCCGGCGTGCGCTCGCGGAGGCCGGGATCGGCCTGCCGGACGCCCGGGTCATCTCGACCGGATACGGCATCGAGTCGGGGCACATCGCCGGCCGCGAACTGCTCGCCGACCCGGCATCCCGCCCCACGGCGATCTTCGCCGCGAACGACAACCTCGCGATCGGGGTCGTCGCTGCGGCGTCCGCTGCGGGCCTCGTCGTCGGGCCGGACGTGTCGGTCGTCGGGTACAACGACATCCCCCTCGCCGCGATGCTGCCGGTGCCGCTGACATCGGTGCGCACGCCGTTCGATCAGATCGCCGCGAGCGCGCTCGACCTGCTCGGAGGTGCGGCGGGGACCCTGACCCGGGCGCTGCCGACGCTGATCCCGCGCGCGTCATCGGCGGCGCCGGCGCGCTGAGGCCTGCCGCGCGAGGAGGCCCGTCAGTCCGCCCGCGGCAACCACACCGTGACGATCAGCCCGCCCTCGGCGCGGGGGGTGAGCACGAGCGTGCCGTCGTGTGCGCGCGTGATGCGGTCGGCGATCGCGAGCCCGAGCCCGACGCCGGGGTGATCGTCGCCGCGGATGCGCTCGGCTCCCCGCTGGAACGGCTCGATCAGGGTGGCGAGGCGCTGCGCCGGGATCACCTCGCCCGTGTTCTCGACCACGACCGCGAGGGCCTGCTCCTGCACGTGGGTGCGTACGGCCACCCGTCCGCCCGAGGGGACGTTGTGCACGACCGCGTTCAGTACGAGGTTCGACACGAGCTGCTGCAGCAGGGCGGCCGAGCCCCGCGTGAGCGCGGCGACGCCGGTGACCTCGATCGTGACTCCGCGTCGGTCCGCGAGGGGCAGCAGGGCTTCGACCGCCTCCTCGGCGAGCAGGGACAGGTCGACCGTGTGGCGTGTGAACGAGCGGCGATCTGCGCGGCTGAGCAGCAGCAGCGCCTCGGTCAGCTCGATCGCGCGGGTGTTGACGACCTGCAGGCGCGCGATCAGCGCGTCGACGTCGCGGTTCGGGTCGGTGCGGGCGACCTCAAGCATCGCCTGCGAGATCGCCAGGGGCGTCCGAAGCTCGTGCGAGGCGTTCGCGGCGAACCGCTGCTGCTCGCCGATGTGCGCCTCGAGCTGCTCGAGCATCGAGTCGAAGACATCCGCGAGGTCACGGAACTCGTCACGCGGTCCCTCCAGGTCGACGCGGTGCGACAGCGACCCCTGCGCGGCGAGCCGGGCGGCCCGCCGGATGCGTTCCAGCGGTGCCAGCATCCGTCCCGCGAGGATCCAGCCCCCTGCCAGTCCGAGCGCGAAGAGCGCCATCATCACGACCATCGCCGCCGGCACGAACGCGCGGATGAGGTCGGAGCGATTGGGGAAGACGTCGATCGTGTCGGGCACGTATCGCAGCAGGTACACGGCGACCGCGGCGAGCAGTACGACGCCCGACACGACGACGATGCCCGCGTAGCTCAGCGTGAGCTTGAGCCGGGCGCTCATGCCGCGACGCCTAGGCATCCTCGCCTCCGGCATCCGTCTCGATCCGGTATCCGACGCCGGGCACGGTGAGGATCAGCCACGGCTCGCCCAGACGCTTGCGCAGCGACGACACGGTGATGCGTACGGCGTTGGTGAACGGGTCGGCGTTCTCGTCCCACGCCCGCTCGAGCAGCTCCTCGGCGCTGACCACGCCGCCCTCGGCCTCGACCAGCACCTCGAGCACGGCGAACTGCTTGCGGGTGAGGGCGACGTATCGCCCGTCGCGGTAGACCTCGCGGCGGAACGGATCGAGTCGCAGACCCGCGACCTCGAGCACCGGCGGACGCGCTCGCTGGCGCCGACGGTCGAGCGCCCGCAGGCGCAGCACCAGCTCGCGCAGCTCGAACGGTTTGGTGAGGTAGTCGTCGGCGCCGATCTCGAAGCCCGACGCCTTGTCGTCGAGACGGTCGGCGGCGGTGAGCATGAGGATCGGGATGCCGCTGCCGGAGGCCACGATCCACCGGGCGATCTCGTCGCCGTTCGGCCCGGGCACATCGCGATCGAGCACCGCGATGTCGTAGGAGTTGATGCCGAGGAGTTCGAGCGCGGTGTCGCCGTCTCCGGCGATGTCTGAGGCGATCGCCTCGAGACGCAGCCCGTCGCGCACGGCCTCGGCGAGGAACGGCTCGTCCTCGACGATCAGCACCCGCACGGTTGGATCCCCATGGGGTCCGATCCTACGCACCCCGGTATATCGCGAGCGTATGCAAAAGCGCATACGCCCCGGCAACGGACGCCCGGGTGCACTGGACGTATGAACAGCACCATCCTTCCCCCTCGTGGAGCGATCCGCGTGCGGCGGCTCCTGATCGCGGCCGTCGCGCTCGCCGTCGCGGTGATCGTGGTCCTCGCCGTGCAGCAGTCGCTGTCGGCGGCATCCGTCACCGCATCCTCTGGCGCACCGGGTACGACCGGCTCTCAGGGACAGGTCACCGGCTCCGTGATCGCCCCGAGCGAGGCCGACGGCGTGATCCGCGAGGGCGACCAGCCCACCGTCTTCGAGACCGATCGGGTGGCGGTCGGCAACCTCGACCCCGCTCTGCTGGAGGCACTGCAGCGTGCCGCGACCGATGCCGCCGCCGACGATGTGGTGCTGCGCGTGAACAGCGGATGGCGCTCGCCGGCGCTGCAGGAGCGGATGCTGCACGACGCCGTGGCGCAGTACGGCTCCGCGGAGGAGGCCGCACGCTGGGTCGCCAGCGCATCGACCTCGGCGCACGTGTCGGGCGATGCGGTCGACCTGGGTCCGCTGCCGACGCTCGACTGGATCGCGCAGCGCGGCTGGCGGTACGGCCTCTGCCAGACCTACGCGAACGAGCCCTGGCACTACGAGCTGCGCCCCGACGCCGACGAGCAGGGCTGCCCCGAGATGTACACCGACCCGACCGAAGACCCGAGGATGCACCGATGACCGCTGTGCTCGCACCATTCGCCCCCACGCTCTCTCGCCTGCAGGCGCCGACGTTGTGCACGCTGCCCGACGCGATCGGCGCCAACGTGCGCCGCGTGCGGTCCGGCACCGACGCGCTGATCATGGCGGTCGTCAAAGCCGACGGCTACGGCCATGGCGCGCTCACCGTGGCCACCGCGGCCGTCGAGGCCGGCGCGCAGTGGCTAGGGATGACCGATGTGGCCGAGGCCGTGGCGCTGCGCGAGGCGGGGATGCGGGTGCCGATCCTGTCGTGGCTGAATCCTGCGGGGGTGGATGCCGCGGCGGCGGCGCGACACGGTGTCGACATCGCCGTGGGCTCGGTCGACGAGCTGCGGCACCTGGTCGCCGACGCTCGGGAACGGGTGCGCGTGCACCTGCATGTCGATACCGGCATGAACCGCGGCGGGAGCCCGCTCGCCGAGTGGCGGGCGCTGCTG
The DNA here is from genome assembly GCF_057215335.1 of Microbacterium sp. PI-SA-G. Lineage (NCBI taxonomy): Bacteria > Bacillati > Actinomycetota > Actinomycetes > Micrococcales > Microbacteriaceae > Microbacterium > Microbacterium sp. PI-SA-G. The sequence continues at coordinate 2,095,448 of NZ_CM170103.1, read as the reverse complement.
GAGCTCGCGCGCAGCGCCCGAGATCGGATCGACGTGGTGGGTGTCATGGGCCATCTGCCGCGGGCGGACGAGGCGGATGCCCGACTCAACGCTCCTGCCGTGTTGCGGATGCGGCAGGCCAGAGACGCCGTGCTGCGGGCCGGCTTTGGCCCGGTGCTCGTGCATCTTGCAGCGACGTCGGGGGCGCTGACCGACCCGGCGACGCACTTCGGGATGGTGCGCATCGGCGCGGGGCTGGTCGGCATCGATCCGTCCGAGACCGTCGCGCTGCAGGGGGCGGGGCGGCTCACGGCGTCTGTCGTGCACACCTCGGTCGTGCCGCGGGGATCGGCGGTCGGCTACGGAGCGACGTACGTGACCGACCGCATGACGCACCTCGCCGTGATCGGGGTGGGGTATGCGGACGGGATCCCGCGGGAGCTGTCGGCGGGGGCGGCGGTCGAGATCGCGGGGCGGCGGCATCCGCTCGTGGGGCGGGTGTCGATGGACCAGATCGTCGTCGACACGGGGGAGGAGGCGGTGCCGCGCGGTGCGGTCGCGTGCGTGTTCGGACCGGAGGGGGGCGCGGTGCCGTCGGTGCAGGAGTGGGCGCGGTGGGCGGGGACGATTCCGCACACGATCGTGACGGGCATCGGCGCGCGCGTGCAGAGGAGCGTCGCATGACCACGCGGGTGCTGGTGATCGGAGGAGGGAAGAACGCCGAGCACGACGTCTCACTCGCCTCCGCCTCGGCGGTGGCCGCGGCGCTGCGCATGGGCGACCACGACGTGCGGTGCGTCACGATCGATCGGGAGGGGATCTGGCGGGCCGACGGCGTGCCGCCCGGCGTCACCGCGGCCGCGTCGCTGACGCAGGCGCTGCCGCTGTTCGAGTGGGCGGAGGTCGTATTCCCCGCAGTGCATGGAGCGCCCGGAGAAGACGGCACGCTCGCGGCGCTGTGTGCGCTCGCGGGCGTCCGCGTGGTCGGGTCGGGGCTGCGGGCGGGGGCGGTCGGGATGGACAAGTGGACCACGAAGCTCGTGGCCGACGCGGTGGGGCTGCGCACGGCGCGGGGGCGCCTGGTCGCGGCGGCCGACATCGGAGACGTGGAGTTCGACGGACCGGTCGTCGTGAAGCCCGCGTCGGCGGGGTCGAGCTACGGGGTGGGGCTCGTGACCGAAGAGGGGCAGTTGCTCGCGGCGCTCGGGGAGGCAGCCCGGTACGACCGACGGATCCTCGTGGAGGAGGTGGTTCGCGGACGCGAGATCGACGTGGCCGTGCTGTGCGAGACGGGCGGCATCCGGTGGGCGGCGCCGCCGCTCGAGATCCGTGCCGCCGGGCTCTTCGACACGGCCACGAAGTACGACGGGAGCGCGCACTTCACGGTGCCCGCCGCACTCGATGCCGCCGAGACGTCGGCACTGAAGCGCGCGGCGATCGCGATGTTCGACGCTCTGGGATGCGCGGGGGTGGCCCGCATGGACTTCTTCCTCACCGACGACGGACCGGTGCTGAACGAGGTCAACACGATGCCCGGGCTGACGGCGGCGTCGCAGGTGCCGCGGATGTTCGCCGCAGCGGGAGTCGCGTATCCAGAGCTGATCGCGCGGCTGGTGCGGGGCGCGTCGAGGGGGTGAGCGGGATCACCCTCTCGACAAGCGCGGCACATCGGCGGATGCTGGAGGCATGACGGCTTTCACAGTGGACAGGGCGTTCAGCGGTTTCAGCGTCGACCACATCTCGGCGGCGAAGGAGTTCTACGGATCGACGCTCGGGCTCGACGTCGAGGTCAACGCGATGGGGTTCCTCGATGTGCGGCTGTCGAGCGGCGCGACGATCCTCGTGTACGAGAAGCCGAACCACTCGCCTGCGAGCTTCACGATCCTGAACTTCCCGGTCGACGACATCGACGCCGCGGTCGACGAGCTCATCGCGCGCGGTGTGACCTGCAAGATCTACAGCGACGACGAGTTCCCGACCGACTCTCGCGGCATCCTGCGAGGCGAGAGCCAGGGGCCCGACATCGCCTGGTTCCGCGACCCGGCCGGCAACGTGCTCGCGGTCATGCAGGCCTGAGCGCGCGGCTCGGTTCTGCCGGTCGGGGCCTGATTCCGGGTCAGAGCCGGTCGACGCTCGTGACCGTGACCACGGCCGCGCCGGCCTCGTCGGAGGCGGCGAGGTCGACGGTGGCCGCGATGCCCCAGTCGTGATCGCCGGCCGGGTCGTCGAGGATCTGGCGCACCGTCCACGACTCGGTGCCCTCGGTGAGGAGCAGCAGCTGCGAGCTGCGAGCATCCGCTCCGGTGAGGATCTCGTCGTGGTCGGCGAAGTATCCGTCGAGGGCGTCCGACCACGCGTCTGCCCCGAAGCCGGGGTCGAGTTCGGCGAGGGCATCCACATCTTCGCGCGCGGCCAGCTGCACCCGACGGAACAGCTCGTTGCGCACCAGGATGCGGAATGCGCGGATGTTGCTCGTGAGCCGCTTGGGGGCCGGCGGCACGATCGGCTCGTCGCCCTTCGCCGCGCTCAGCGACCCCGCGTCGATGCCCGCGCGCAGCTCTTCCCACTCGTCGAGCAGGCTGGAGTCGACCTGCCGCACGAGCTCGCCGAGCCACTCGATCAGGTCGCGCAGATCGTCGTTCTTGAGCTCCTCGGGGATGGTCTGCGAGGCGGCGCGGTACGCGTCGGAGAGGTAGCGCAGCACGACGCCCTCAGACCGCGCGATCTTGTAGTACGCGACGTATTCCCCGAACGACATGGCTCGCTCGTACATGTCGCGCACGACCGATTTCGGATGCAGCTCGAAGTCGCGGATCCACGGCTGCGCGGCGCTGAACGTCTCGAACGCGGCGGTCAGCAGCTCCTCGAGCGGCTTCGGATACGTGACCTGCTCGACAAGCTCCATCCGCTCGTCGTACTCGATGCCCTCGGCCTTCATCGCGCCGATCGCCTCCCCGCGCGCGAGGAACTCCTGCTGGCTGAGCACGGCGCGCGGGTCGTCGAGCGTCGACTCCACGATCGAGATCATGTCGAGCTGATACTGCTGGGTTCCGGTGCCCTTCGACGGGTCGGGGTCGAGCAGCTCGAACGCAGCCAGGGCGAACGGCGACAGCGGCTGGTTGAGGGCGAAGTTCGGCTGCAGGTCGACCGTCAGGCGGATGTCGCCCTCGGGCGTGCGCTCGACGATGCCCGATTCGCGGAGCGTGCGGTAGATGCCGAGTGCCCGGATCGCGAGCTCGCGCTGACGCGTGCGCGGCTCGTGGTTGTCGTAGACGAGCGAGCGCATGTTGCCGAACACGTCGCCACCGCGGGCGATCACGTTGAGCATCATCGCGCTCGTGATCTGCATGTGCGAGGTGAGCGTCTCGGGCACGGCGTCGATCAGCTTGCGGAACGAAGGCTCGCCCCACGACACGAATCCGTCCGGCGCCTTCTTGCGCACGATCTTGCGCTTCTTCTTCGGGTCGTCGCCCGCCTTCTTGACCGCGGCGACGTTGTCGCTCTCGTGCTCGGGCGCCTGCGCGACGACCGTGCCCGCGGTGTCGAAGCCCGCGCGTCCTGCCCGCCCCGCGATCTGATGGAACTCGCGGGCGTTCAGCTGCCGCATCCGAGTGCCGTCGAACTTCGTCAGCGCCGTGAGCAGCACGGTGCGGATCGGCACGTTGATGCCGACGCCGAGGGTGTCGGTGCCGCAGATCACGCGCAGCAGACCCCGCTGCGCCAGCTGCTCGACCAGGCGGCGGTACTTGGGCAGCATCCCGGCGTGATGCACGCCGATCCCCGCGCGCAGGAACCGCGACAGGGTCTTGCCGAACGCGGTCGTGAAGCGGAACTCGGCGATCAGCTCGGCGATCCGGTCGCGCTGCTCGCGGGTCGCCACCTTCGAGCTCGACAGCGCCTGCGCGCGTTCCATCGCGGCCGCCTGCGAGAAGTGGACGACGTAGATCGGGGCCTGGCCGGTGTTGAGCAACTCCTCGACGGTCTCGTGGATCGGCGTCTGCTCGTAGAAGTAGTGCAGCGGCACCGGGCGCTCGACGCCGGTGACGGTCGCCGTCTCGCGGTGCGTGCGGCGCGTCAGGTCGTTCGCGAGCGTGGTGACGTCGCCGAGCGTGGCCGACATCAGGACGAACTGCGCCTGGGGCAGCTCGAGCAGCGGCACCTGCCACGCCCAGCCGCGCTCGGGATCGGCGTAGAAGTGGAACTCGTCCATCACGACCTGGCCCACGTCGGTCGCCGAGCCCTGACGCAGCGCGAGGTTCGCGAGGATCTCGGCCGTGCAGCAGATGATCGGCGCATCGGCGTTCACCGAGGAGTCACCGGTGATCATGCCGACGTTCTGCGCTCCGAACACGTCGACCAGCGCGAAGAACTTCTCGCTGACGAGGGCTTTGATCGGCGCGGTGTAGAAGCTGCGGACGCCCCGGTTCAGCGCGGCGAAGTGCGCCCCGATCGCCACCAGCGACTTTCCGGTGCCCGTCGGCGTCGACAGGATGAGGTTGTTGCCCGAGACGATCTCGATGACCGCCTCGTCCTGCGCCGGATAGAGCCGGATGCCGGTCGACTCCGCCCACTCGACGAACGCCAGATAGACGGCATCCGCATCGGATCCGTCGGGAAGAGGGGCGTCGAGGAGCGAGGGCATGATCCCTCGATCATCCCATCCGGCCGCGGTACCGAGCTGCGGGCGTTCACAACTCAGCAAGAACGCGCTCGAGCCGCCCGCGAGGCGGCATCAGACCTGGATCCCGGGCGTTTCTGCTGAGTTGTGAACGGGCGACGCGCGGCATGCGGCGCGGCTCAGCCCGCGAACGCCGCCTGCAGCGCGATGCGGATCATGTCGCCGAAGGTCTGCTCGCGCTCGACGGCCGTGGTCTCCTCGCCCGTGACGATGTGGTCGGAGACGGTGCAGATGCTCAGGGCGCGACGACCGTGGAACGCGGCGAGCGTGTACAGCCCGCTGGTCTCCATTTCGACGCCGAGCACCCCGTGCTGCACGAACGGTTGGCTCAACTCCGGGCGCGTGCTGTAGAACTGGTCGCTCGACAGCAGCAGTCCCACGTGCACGGCCGAGGCGGGCGGCCCGTTCTCGCTCGCCTCGACGGCCGCGCGCAGCAGCCCGAAGTCTGCGACCGGTGCATAGTCGAGGCCGTGGAAGCGCACACGATTGATGCCCGAGTCGGTGCACGCCCCGCTGGCGATGATGATGTCGCGCACCGCGAGCTTCTCGGTGAGCGCGCCGCACGATCCGACGCGCACGATCGTCTGCACGTCGTACGACTCGAACAGCTCGGTGGCGTAGATCGCCATCGACGGCTGCCCCATGCCGGAGCCCTGCACCGAGACGCGGTGTCCGTTCCAGGTGCCGGTGTAGCCCAGCATCCCGCGGGTCTCGGAGTACAGCTGTGCGTCGTCGAGGAAGGTCTCGGCGATCCACTTCGCCCGCAGCGGATCGCCGGGGAACAGGACGACGGGGGCGATCTGACCGGGCTCTGCGGCGACGTGCGTGCTCATCCGACCAGCGTAGTGACGGGCCCGCGGCGGCGCCGACGCGCCGGGACGGGGGTGGGCGACGGCACCGGCCTTTGGCATCATCGAAGGACGACCGGACGCGGTCACCGACACCGCGGGGGAGGGACGACGATGTCCGACCAGATCTTCACGTTCGCAGCTCTCGGGCTGTACTTCGCCGGCATGCTCCTGATCGGCTGGATCGCGTTCCGACGCACCTCCGATCATGAGGACTACATGCTCGGCGGCCGCAACCTGCCGCCGTGGGTCGCCGCCCTCAGCGCCGGAGCCTCCGACATGTCGGGCTGGCTGGTGATGGGCCTCCCCGGCGCGATCTACGTCTCGGGCCTGATCGAGGCCTGGATCGCGGTCGGGCTCACGATCGGCGCCTATCTGAACTGGCTGCTCGTCGCCCCGCGCCTGCGTGCGTACACCGAGGTCTCGCGCAACTCGATCACCGTGCCCAGCTTCTTCGAGAACCGGCTGCGCGACACCACGCGCCTGCTGCGGATCGTCTCGGGCGTCGTCATCCTCGTCTTCTTCACGCTGTACATCTCATCGGGGATGGTCGCCGGCGGAGTCTTCTTCGAGAGCTCGTTCGACGGCGACTACCTGACCGGGATGCTGCTGGTCACCGGCGTCACGCTCGCGTACACACTGTTCGGCGGCTTCCTCGGGGCATCCTTCACCGATGTCGTGCAGGGGCTCATGATGGTCATCGCGCTGATCGTCGTTCCGGTGGCTGCGATCGTCGCGATCGGCGGACTCGCCGAGACCGGCACACTCATCACCGAGGTCGCCCCCGACCACCTCTCGCTGCTCTCGGGTTCGGCGCTCACGGGCGGAACGCTGCTCGCGATCGTCTCGGCACTGGCGTGGGGTCTCGGATACTTCGGGCAGCCCCACATCATCGTGCGGTTCATGGCGCTGCGCTCGCCGCAGGAGGCGAAGAGCGCCCGCCGCATCGGCATCTCGTGGATGGTCGTGTCACTCGCCGGCGCGGTGATCTCAGGCCTCGTCGGCATCGCGTACATCGCCAAGACGGGTGTCGACCTCGGCAATCCCGAGACGGTGGTCCTGCTCATGTCGCAGACGCTGCTGCACCCCTTCGTCGCCGGTCTCGTGCTCGCTGCCGTGCTCGCCGCGATCATGAGCACGATCTCGAGCCAGCTGATCGTCTGCTCGTCGGCCCTCGTCGAGGACTTGTACCGGGTGTTCCGCAAGACGCCGCCGTCGAGTCGCACGCTGGTCGTCCTGGGGCGCATCGGCGTGCTCGCGGTCGCCGTGATCGCCGCGGTGCTGGCGATCACGCCCAACGACACGATCCTCGGGCTGGTGTCGTTCGCGTGGGCGGGCTTCGGCGCCGCGTTCGGGCCGATCATCCTACTGAGCCTGTTCTGGCGCAAGCTCACCACCTGGGGAGCTCTCGCAGGCATGTTCGTCGGCGCCGCGACGGTGTTCATCTGGAAGGCGTTCGACACGGGTCTCTACGAACTGCTGCCGGCGTTCGTGTTCGCGCTCGTGGCCGCCGTGGGCGTGAGTCTCGCGACCTACCGGCATGACGACGAGATCCAGCAGGAGTTCACCGACACCGGGACGATGGTGGCGCTCGCAAGGCCGCGCACGGCGGGCGACACCCCCTGACGGCATCGGGTCGGATGCCGCGAGCAGTCAGCCCTCGCGGCGCCGCACGATCTCGCCGATCCACAGCGGCGCGAAGGGAGAGGTGCATCCGGGCGCGGTGGGGTAGTCGGCAAGCACCTGCAGCCGTTCACCGATGTCGAGAGCGCGGGCGCGCAGGGCCGGATGATGGATGCCGATCTGCGCGAGCGTCTCGTTCATGGTCCACTGCGGGCGCGGCGCCGCATCTCTCATGTCGCGCTCGATGAGGTCGAGCAGGTGTTCCAGATCGAGGCCCTCGGGGTTCTTCGCGACGCGCTCCGCGGTGAGCGACCAGGCGGCGGCGGCAACCGTCGGGTCGGCATCGTCGAACCAGCGCAGACGCATCTCCTCTGCGAGCGGTGTCTTCTTCGCGACGTAGTTCACGAACCAGTCGTTGACCTTCGGCGGGCGGGTCTCGCGCAGCATGGCGTCGAGTTCGTCGGCCGTGAACTCGCGCGGCCTGCAGATCAACAGAGCGAGCAGCCGCGCCGACGTCTCTCCCGTCGCCCACAGCTCCTGCGCGAGGGGCTGATCGGTCTTGATCCTCTTCGCCACCGCGCGCAGCCTGCTGAGGTTCATGCCGTGGTCGTCGCCGCGCTTCTCGTTGGCGGCGCGCATCTTCGGATCCTCGAGGGCGGCGAGTTCACCGAGCGCCTCCGGCAGCGTCATGACGGACATGCCCTCAGGCTAGACCGCGATCGCCGCGTCGGCCCAGCCCTTGTCAAGCCCCGGGTGCGCGGGCGCCGTGCACCGTAGCCTGAATGCTCACCACCCCGGCACGAAAGGACACGGACATGAGCACCGAAGACACCCGTGACGACATCGACACCTCGCGGAACGACATCAGCAGCGAGCCGTCCCCCGGCGCGGATGAGAACGACAACCTCGGAGCCGAGGACGGCAAGGGCAACCCGCCCACCGTGCCCCCGACCGGCGCCGGCGACGAGGACGATGTCGTCGCCGACGAGCCCGAACTCGAGGACTGACCCCCGGGTCTACTCCTCGTCGAGGAGTTCCGTGCGGATGCGGCGGAGGTCCTCCATCAGCGATCCGATCAGGATCCAGTGCTGCGACGACGGCGGACGGATGACCAGCGGAGCCGTCAGCGCCGGGATCGCCGATGTGAGCGCCTCGGGTTCGGGCGACACGTCGGCGATCTGCACGGCCAGCCGCACGTCGTGACCCGCGCGCCGCAGCTGCTCGGCGATCGCGATGACCGCAGGCTCCTCGCCGATCGAGTCGTCGTAGTGGTCGAAGTACGCACGCGTCATGCCGATCGTCTGCGTCACGATCGGTGACAGCCGCTCGAGCAGCGCGCGCATCTCGCGCAGGTCATCGCGATGCGTCGACCGGCGAGGGTTGAGTGTGAGCGACTCCTCGCCCGCCGCGATCGCCGCCTCCGCGGCATCCTTCATCGGGCGCAGCAGCCGCACCTCGAGCATGAGTTCCTGCAGACGTGCCGGCTGCTGCGTCTGCGGCAGGGCATCGGCGAGGCGATCGAGGCTCGCCGCGAGCTCGGCGCCGAGCAGCCCCAGCGCCCGCCGGGCGGGAGCGACGAGCACGGGCGGCACGATCAGGGCGTTCACGACGATGCCGATCACGACGCCGATGAGCGTCTCGCCGATGCGGGCGATCGCGTACTCCGGACTGCTCGATCCCAGCGCGAGCACGAGCATCGCCGAGATCGCCACCTGGTTGCCGGTGCCCGGCGTCGCGCGGAAGATCCAGGCGACGAGCATGGCGACCACGATCGCCAGCAGCACGATCCAGCTCGGTGAGCCCAGCAGCAGCCCGAGCGCGACCGCGATGACGACGCCCACGATCACACCGATGCTGCGCTCCAGTGCCTTCGACAGCGACTGATTCACGCTCGGCTGCACGACCAGCAGGGCGGCGATCGCGGCGAACACCGGCAGCTGACCGGGGAACACCCCTCCGGCGATCAGCCAGGCTCCGATCGTCGCCGCGGCGGACTTCACCACCTGCAGCAGGGAGGAGCGCTGGGAGGCCCGGATCGCGGCGTGGATGCGCATGGCTCCCACGGTAGTCCCGTCTCGGCGACGGACCCGGGTCGGTGTGCAGGGCCCCGCACAGGGTGCGCGGAGATTCGGGTGTCGCACCGCCCGATGTCAACCCCGTCGCAATTCCTCGACGAGGAGCGCTGAATGGAGCAACACGAACGAACGAGCAGTTGAGGAGCATTCCATGGCACAGATCATCGAGACCATCGACGTCGACGTCCCCGTCAACACCGCATACAACCAGTGGACGCAGTTCGAGAGCTTCCCGCACTTCCTCGACGAGGTCGAGTCCATCACGCAGATCGACGACACCCACAACCGCTGGGTCGTCAAGGTCGCCGGACAGACCCGCGAGTTCGACGCCGAGATCACCGAGCAGCACCCGGACGAGCGCGTCGCCTGGAACAGCATCGGCGGAGACACCGAGCACGCCGGCGTCGTGACCTTCCACAAGCTGTCCGACGCCGAGACGCGCGTCACCGTGCAGATCGACTGGGAGCCCGAGGGCCTCGCCGAGAAGCTGGGGTCGCTCGTCGGCGCCGGCTCGCACGCAGTGAAGAAGGACCTCAAGAACTTCAAGGAGTTCATCGAGAAGCGCGGCGCCGAGACCGGTGCCTGGCGCGGCGACGTCGAGGCCTGACCGCCTCTCGGCTCCGCCTCTGCGGCGAGCCCCCTCTCACGGACGAATCGGTCCCGGTGCTCAGCACCGGGACCGATTCGGAGAAAAAGAGGACGCGACTGACACAGAAGCCGCTGGGCGTGCTACGGTTGGCAACGTGCCCCTTTCCGGGGGCGTCATTCATCACCGGCCCGCGAACGCTTGCTGCGACGTGTGTGGCCCGACATCTGGATCCGAATTCTGCGCCGATCGGTTCGGCACGGATCCCCTGAAAACTCCGCCGCCTCCTCCTGGAGAGCGACGAATCAACGTATCCACCGGATCTTGGTGTGATGCACAGGCCGTGTATAACAGCGGCTAGATCAACAGAAAGAAGAAAGCACATGGCCTCTGGCACTGTGAAATGGTTCAACGCGGAAAAGGGCTTCGGCTTCATCGCTCCCGATGACGGCTCGGACGACCTGTTCGCCCACTACTCTGCGATCACTGGCTCGGGCTTCAAGGAGCTCCGCGAGAACCAGAAGGTCGAATTCGACGCTGAGCGTGGCCCCAAGGGCATGCAGGCTGCGAACATCCGCCCTCTCTGAGCGCGCACTGATCGTCCGGAAGCCGGTCGGACCCTTCGGGGTCCGGCCGGCTTCTGCGTGTGCGGGCGGGGAATGCGGCGAAACCGAGTGTGAGGTCACCCTAACCTTCTGTTAGATTAGGCGAGGCTTACCAAAGCCTGACGCGTTCTGCGTCGCCACCCCTCCACTCCTCCCGAAGGGAATGCCTGTGCGCACCTCTCGACTCCTCGCCGCTGCCGGAACGGCCGCCGCGATCGCTCTGAGCCTCACGGCCTGCGCGACGCCCGCCGCCGACGACAGCTCGTCCGCCGGCGGGAACCCGGCCGACGACTCCGCCTTCCCGGTCACGATCGAACACGTCTACGGCGAGACCACGATCACCGAGAAGCCCGAGCGCATCGCGAGCATCGCCTGGGCGAACCACGAGGTGCCGCTGGCCCTCGGCATCGTGCCGGTCGGCATGAGCAAGGCGACGTGGGGCGACGACGACGACAACGGCATTCTGCCCTGGGTCGAGGAGAAGCTCGACGAGCTCGGCGGCGAGACCCCGGTGCTCTTCGACGAGACCGACGGCATCGACTACGAGGCCGTCGCCGACACCGAGCCCGACGTCATCCTGGCCGCATACTCCGGCCTGACGCAGGAGGAGTACGACACTCTCTCCAAGATCGCTCCGGTCGTCGCGTACCCCGAGGTCGCCTGGGGCACCCCGGTCGACGACATGATCGAGCTGAACGCGAAGGCTCTCGGCCTGGCCGAGGAGGGCGAGGCCCTGATCGAGGACCTGCACGCCGATGCCGACGCCGCGCTCGAGGCCAACAGCGTCCTCAAGGACAAGACGGTCCTGTTCGCCTACATCGACCCGACCGACCTCAGCCAGGTCGGCTACTACACCGCGATCGACACGCGCCCCGGCTACCTGACGAGCATCGGCCTGCCGCTGCCCGCGATCGTCGAGGAGAACGCCGACAGCACCGAGTTCTACCTCTCGGTGAGCGCCGAAGAGGCCGACAAGTTCAACGACGTCGACGTGTTCGTGACCTACGGCGACGAGTCGATCATCCCGATCCTGCAGGCCGACCCGCTGCTGTCGAAGATCCCGGCCATCGCGGCCGGACAGATCGCGATCCTCCCGGACTCGTCGCCGATCGCCGCGTCCGCGAACCCGTCGCCGCTCTCGATCTCGTGGGGCCTGAACGAGTATCTCGGCATGCTGGCCGCTCCGCTGGCTGCCGCGCAGTGAGTCGCGGACTCTCCGCGCACTGAACACCCCTCGAGGCACTGACACCCGTGGCCACCACCCTCGCCGCTCCCTTGCCGGGCACCGCAGACCTGCGGCGCCCGGCATGGAAGCGCACCCTCTGGCTGCTCGCCGGTGTCGGTGTGCTGCTGGCCCTGTGCCTCCTCTCGGTCTGCTTCGGCGTGCGGTCGGTGAGCGTCGACGACGTCTTCGCCGCTCTCGCCGGGCAGGATGACACGCTGGCCCAGGCCGCGATCATCAAGCGTCTGCCGCGCACCGTGCTCGCGATCCTCGTCGGGGCAGCGCTCGCGCTCTCCGGCGCGACGATGCAGGCGGTCACCCGCAACCCGGTCGCCGACCCCGGCATCTTGGGGGTCACGACCGGCGCCTCGCTCTCCGTGGTGGTCGGCATCGCCTTCCTCGGTCTGAGTGACCCCTACGGTCAGATGGCCCTGGCGATCGTGGGCGCCGCAGTCGCGGCGACCTTCGTCTACACGGTCGGCTCGCTCGGCCGCGGCGGTGCCACGCCCCTCAAGCTCGCCCTCGCGGGAGCCGCGACATCGGCCGCCTTCGCGTCGCTGATCAGCGCGATCATGCTGCCGCGGGTCGATCTGCTGCAGACGTTCCAGTCCTGGCAGATCGGTGGCGTGGGAGGAGCGGAGTGGCCGCGCATCGCCCTCACGGCTCCGGTGCTCGCGATCGGTGCGCTGATCTGCATCGCCAGCGCTCGCGGCATGAACTCGCTCGCCCTCGGTGACGACATGGCCAAGGGCCTGGGCGAGCACGTGTTCCGCACGCGCCTGATGTCGGCCGTCGGCGCGGTCGTCCTCGCGGGAGCCGCCACCGCGATCGCCGGACCGATCGGCTTCGTCGGTCTCGTCATCCCGCACATCTGCCGCATGCTGATCGGCACCGACCACCGCTGGCTGCTGCCGTTCTCGGCGCTGGCCGGAGCGGCCCTGCTGCTCGCGAGCGACATCATCGGACGCGTGATCGCGCCGTCGTCAGAGGAGATCCAGGTCGGCATCATCACCGCGATCGTCGGCGCCCCGTTCTTCATCTGGATCGTCCGCCGACAGAAGGTGAGGGAGCTGTGAGCGTCGTCGACCGCATTCCCACTGCCCCGCAGACACCCGCCATCGACGCCGACCGGGTCGCCGCGGTCATGGCCGGGCGCCGAGCGCGCCATCGTCGTCACTCCGTCGCGAGCATCGCGCTGGCCGCGGTGCTGTTCGCCCTCTTCTCCGTCGCGCTGATGATCGGCAACACGTTCTACACGCCCGGCGAGGTGATCCGCGTGATCTTCGGCGAGACGGTGCCCGGTGCGTCGTTCACCGTGGGCGAGCTGCGGCTGCCGCGCGCCGTGCTGGCCGTGCTCGCCGGCGTCTCGTTCGGCATCGCGGGCGTGTGCTTCCAGACGCTGCTGCGCAACCCGCTGGCCTCGCCCGACATCATCGGCATCTCCGACGGCGCCGGTGCCGCGGCTGTCATCGGCATCGTGGTGCTGTCACTCAACGGACCGGTCGTCTCGGTGTTCGCGCTGATCGGCGCTCTGGTCACGGCGGGTGCGATCTATCTGCTCTCGATCAAGGGCGGCTTCGCCGGGACCCGACTGATCCTGATCGGCATCGGCATCGCCGCCATGCTGCAGAGCGTGATCTCGTACGTGCTCTCGCGGGCACCCAACTGGGACATCCAGACCGCGATGCAGTGGCTCACCGGCAGCCTGAACAACGCCTCGTGGGACCGCGTCGCGCCCGTCGCGATCGCCGCTGCTGTGATCGTTCCGCTGCTGCTCGCACAGGGCCGATCGATGGGCGCGCTGCAGCTCGGCGATGACTCGGCATCGGGTCTGGGCGTGCGGGTCAACCGCACGCGGCTGCTGTTCATGCTGGGTGCCGTCGCCCTGCTGGCGTTCGCCACCGCGGCGACGGGGCCGATCGCCTTCGTCGCGTTCATGGCCGGACCCATCGCCGCTCGCCTCACCGGTCCCGGCGCGAACCTGCTGCTTCCCAGCGCGTTCGTCGGTGCCGTCCTGGTGCTCGGCGGCGACCTGATCGGCCAGTTCGCGCTCGGCGCGCGCTACCCGGTCGGCGTCATCACGGGCGTGCTGGGCGCGCCCTACCTGATCTATCTGCTCGTCCGCTCCAACCGCTCGGGAGGGTCACTGTGACCGTTTCGCACAGCCTGTCCGCCGAGGGCGTCACCCTCGCGTACGGCGACCGCACCGTCATCGACGCGCTCGACCTGCAGATCGCGCCCGGGCGGATCACGACGATCGTCGGGGCGAACGGATGCGGCAAGTCGACGCTGCTGCGCTCGCTCGCGCGACTGCTCTCGCCCAGCGAAGGGCAGGTCGTGCTCGACGGCAAGTCCGTGCACGCGCGCCCCACCAAAGAGGTCGCGCGCATCCTCGGGCTGCTGCCGCAGTCGCCGGTCGCGCCCGAGGGCATCGCGGTGGCAGACCTCGTCGGCCGCGGTCGTCACCCGCACCAGAAGGTGCTCGCGCGCTGGAGCGCCCACGACTACGAGGTCGTCGCCGACGCGCTGGCCGCGACCGGCACCACCGAGCTGGCCGATCGCAGCGTCGACGAGCTCTCGGGCGGCCAGCGTCAGCGCGTGTGGATCGCGATGGCGCTCGCACAGGAGACCGACATTCTGCTGCTCGACGAGCCGACCACCTTCCTCGACGTCGCACACCAGGTGGAGGTGCTCGATCTGCTCACCGATCTGAGTGTCACCCGCGGCACGACGATCGTGATGGTGCTGCACGACCTCAACCTGGCGGCCCGCTACGCGGACGAGCTCGTGGCGATGAAGGAAGGCCGCGTGCACGCGACCGGCGCGCCGCAGGACATCGTGACGGCCGAGCTCGTCGAAGAGGTCTTCGGCCTCGCCAATCAGATCACCGTCGACCCGGTCTCCGGCAAGCCGATGGTCACACCCATCGGGAGGCATCATGTCCGCTGACACCGCAGAGACGACGACCACCGCGACGACCACCGCGACTGCCGAACGGACGCCGTACGTGCTCGCCCGTGCCAGCGTGCGCGCGGTCGCGCGGGTCTCGCCGAACTTCGTGCGCGTGACCTTCGGCGGCGAGGAGCTGGCCGAGTTCGGAACGCCCGGCGAGGTGTTCGACGCCCGCATCAAGCTGATCTTCCCGCCGGCATCCGGCATCCTGCCGCCGCTCGATCGCGACACGAGCGACTGGTGGGGCTCGTACCTCGCGGTGCCCCAGGAGGAGCGAGGGTCGATGCGCACCTACTCCGTGCGCGAGCTGCGGATGATGCCCGAGGGCACCGAGGTCGACGTCGACTTCGTGCTGCACCTCGAGCCCGGGCTCACCGGTCCGGCCTCGCTCTGGGCGAGTGCAGCGACAGCGGGCCAGGAGCTGTTCCTGATCGGTCCGCGCCGCGGGGTCGTCAGCAACGGCGGCACGGAGTACGCCCCGGGCACCGCCCAATCGGTGCTGCTGGCCGGTGACGAGACCGCGGCCCCGGCGATCGCGCGGATCCTGGAGGACGCCGCGCGCGACCTGCGCGGGACCGCGTTCATCGAGGTGCCGTCGACCGATGACATCCTCTCGATCGACGCCCCGTCCGGTGTCGACGTGCACTGGCTCGCCCGCACCGACGGCGGAGCGCACGGCACGCAGCTGATCCCGACGGTGCTCACGCATCTGGGTGACGCGCACACGCACGTCGAGGTGCGCGACCTCGAGGGCGAGGACCTGGTGTGGGAGACGCCGGACTACTCCAGCCTCGGCGAGGAGATCGCCGCTCACGACGCCCCCGCCGACTGCTACTTCTGGATCGCGGGGGAGAGCGGCGTGGTCACCACGCTGCGCCGGCACCTGGTGAAGGACCTCGGCGTCGACCGCTCGCAGGTCGCGTTCATGGGCTACTGGCGCCGCGGCGTCGCGATGCGCGGCTGAGTGCCGCAGAGACCGGTCACGCCGCACGCACGAATCTGCCGCATCTCGGACTCTCGGGGGAGAGCGTCTGAGATGCGGCAGAGGTTCGAGGTCCGGACGCCGGGCGGCGGGCCTACTTGCTGAGGAAGTCCTTCAGCGCGGCGTTGACCTCGTCGGCGTGAGTCCACAGGAGGCCGTGCGGCGCACCCTCGACCTCGACGTAGTCGGCGTCCGGCACGGCCTGGTGGAAGCGGCGGGCGGTCGCGTCGATCGGCAGGATGTTGTCCTTCGTGCCGTGCAGGATCAGGGTCGGCTTGGCGGCGGCGCGCACGGCCTCGACGTCTTCGCGGAAGTCTTCGATCCATGCCGACACCACGGCGTAGGCGGCGACGGGTGCGCTGCCGACCGCGACGTTCCAGCTGCCGGTCACGGCCTCCTGGCTGATGCGCGAGCCGAGGTTCTCGTCGAGGTTGTAGAAGTCGTTGTAGAACTGCGTGAACCACGCGAAGCGGTCGCCCTTGGCGGCAGCCTCGATGCCGTCGAACACGTCCTGCGGGACGCCCTCGGGGTTGTCGTCGCGCTGCACCAGGAACGGCTCGAGCGAGGCGAGGAAGGCGAGCTTGGCGACGCGCTCGTGTCCGTAGCGGGAGACGTAGCGGGCGAGCTCGCCGGTGCCCATCGAGAATCCGACGAGCACGACGTCGCGCAGATCGAGGGTCTCGAGCACGGTGTTGAGGTCGGCGGCGAAGGTGTCGTAGTCGTAGCCGGTGTTGACCTTGGATGATCCGCCGAAGCCGCGGCGGTCGTAGGTGATGACGCGGTAGCCCTGCGCGAGGAGCTCGCGGGTCTGGCGCTCCCAGCTGTGGCCGTCGAGGGGGTATCCGTGGATCAGGACGACGGGCTGGCCGGCTCCCTGGTCTTCGTAGTAGAGCTCGATGGGGGTGGAGTTCTCGTCTCCGACAGTGATGTAACCCATGATCCTGGTCCTTTCGGTTCCGGTGAGAACGATCGTTCTCGCTCGATATGTCCAACATAGAGAACGTGCGTTCTCATGTCAAGTAAACTTCTGGTTATGACCGAAGACGAGGCACGTGAACGCATCCTCTCCGCCGCGGAGGAGCTGTACTACCGCAAGGGATTCGCGGCCGTCGGCATGGACGAGCTGCGTTCCGAGGCCGGCGTGTCGCTGCGTCGCCTCTATGCGCTCTTCCCCGCGAAGACCGACATCGTGGCCGCCGTGCTCGCGCGCCGGCATGCGGAGTGGGAGTCGGGGCTGTCGGGTGCGGTGGCGGATGCCGGGGCCGACCCGCGCACGCGGCTGCTCGCCGTCTACGGGTACCTCGAGGACTGGTTCTGCAGCGACGGCTTCCGCGGGTGCGCGTTCATCAACGCGTTCGGCGAGCTGGGGGGCACGAACCCCGAGGTGGCGCAGATCGTGCGCTCGCACAAAGCGTCGTTCCAGCAGTACATGGCTGGCCTCGTGGCTGACACGGGTGCGCCGGTGAGCCTGGCCGCGCAGCTGTCGATCCTCGCGGAGGGGGCGCAGAGCACCGCGGCGATCTCCGCCGATCCGCAGGTGGCGGTGCAGGCCCGCGCCGCGGCCGAAGTGCTGATCGACGCCGCGGTGGCCGCCTGACCCGCTGTTCGCGAATCGCGGATATCGCTAACTTGGTTAGCGTGTTGGTGGTATCGTCCCCTGCATGGAATCCCGCACACAGGACATCATCCGCCAGAGCGTGACCATCGCCGCGGCCACGTTCATGCTGATCGCCGCCGCGGTCGGATCCGGAGCTCTCGGCGGCACCTCGGTGAACGAGCTGCAGGGCGGCGCGCTCTCGGCGCAGGGCTCGTACCTCGCGCCCGCCGGCCCCGCGTTCTCGATCTGGTCGCTCATCTACATCGGCCTGATCGCGTACACCGTGTGGCAGGCGCTCCCCGGTCAGCGCGCGAACGAGCGTCAACGCGCCGTCGGCGGGTGGGTCGCTGCCTCGATGGTCCTCAACGGGCTCTGGCTGGTCACCGCGCAGTACTTCACGCTGCCTCTCACCGTGCTCGTGATCGCGCTGCTGCTCGCCACCCTGGCGCGTGTGATCGTGATCCTCGGGCGTGAGCGCCCCCGCACGTGGCCCGAGCGCATCCTCGTCGACGGCGCCAACGGGCTGCACTTCGGCTGGGTCACCATCGCGACCGTCGCGAACACCGCCGCGTGGTTCACCCAGATCGCGCCCGAGAGCTGGGCGGGTCAGGCCGAGGTGTGGGCCGTCGCCGTGCTCGCCGTCGTCCTCGTCATCGGCGTCGCCAGCGCGTGGCTGACCGGACGCATCGCTCCCGCGCTCGCGACCTCGTGGGGCCTCGCGTGGCTCGCCGTCGGGCGCCTGACCGGCGAGCCCGAGAGCACCGTCACCGCGATCGCCGCCATCATCGTGGCCGTGGTCCTCGTCGCCGTCGGGGTCATCGCGTCGCTGCGCCGCCGCCGGGGTCAGAGCACCAGGCGGTAGCCCATCCCCGACTCGGTGAGCAGATGCACGGGCGCACTGGGCTCCTGCTCGAGCTTCTTGCGCAGCTGCGACATGTACAGCCGCAGGTAGCCCGAGTCCGAGACCTGCTCGCTGCCCCAGATCTCCTTGAGCAGGTCCTGCCGAGTCACGAGTGCTCCGGGATGCCGCGACAGGTGCTCGAGCATGCGCCACTCGGTCGGCGTCAGGTGCACGCGTGATCCGCCGCGGGTGACGGTCTTGGTCGACAGGTCCACCACCACGTCGGCGAAGCTCACGGCGGACTCGCCTCCGGCGGGAGCCGCCCGACGCGACAGCGCCCGCAAGCGTGCGAGCAGCTCGTCGACCTGGAACGGCTTGGTGACGAAGTCGTCGGCGCCCGCGTCGAGGGCGTCGACCTTGTCGGCGGAGCCCGTGCGTCCGGAGACCACGATGATCGGCACGCTCGTCCAGCCCCGCAGTGCCTGGATCACCTCGATGCCGTCGAGCCGTGGCATCCCCAGATCGAGCATGATCAGGTCGGGATGCGTCTGCGCGGCGACGGCGATCGCGGCGGCACCGTCGGCGGCCACGACGACCTCGTATCCGTGGGCGGCGAGGGTGATGCGCAGTGCCCGCACCATCTGCGGGTCGTCGTCGGCGATGAGGAGCTTCACTGTGCCTCTGTCTCCCGCGGTTCCTGAGTCTGACGAAGGGGGGTGGCCTCGACCGCGAGCGGCAGGGAGATGACCATCGTGAGTCCGCCACCGGGGGTGTCCTCGGGAGTCAGGCTACCGCCCATGCCCTCCGCGAAGCCGCGCGAGAGCGCCAGGCCCAGCCCGAGTCCGGTGGTGTTGTCGGTGTCGCCGAAGCGCTGGAACGGCTGGAAGATGCTGTCGCGCCTCTCGGTCGGCACGCCCTGGCCGCGGTCGATGATGCGGATCTCGGCGCGCTCGCCGAGGGCGCTGGTCGAGATGAGCACGCGGGTCCCCTGCGGGGCGAAGCGGTGGGCATTGGCGAGCACGTTCACGAGGACGCGCTGCAGCAGCACCGGATCGGCCTGCAGCAGCGGCAGCGCCGGGTCGAGGGCCAGGTCGACGTCGTCGGGTCCGAGGCCGAGCTCGTCGACCGCGGCGAGCACCGGGCCCGTGGCATCCATCGGCGTCGCCGACACCGCCAGCACCCCGGCCTGCACGCGGCTCACGTCGAGCAGGTCGGTGACGAGCGTCGACAGGGTGGCGAGGCTCTCGTCGGCCGTGGCGAGAAGCTCGGCGCGGTCGTCGTCGGAGAGCACCTGTGTGCCGCGCAGGCCCCCGATCGCCGCGACGGCCGAGGCGAGCGGACGCCGCAGGTCATGGCTGAGCGCCGAGAGCAGGGCGCTGCGCATCTGGTCGGTCTCGGCGAGGGCCTCGGCCTCCTTCGCGGTGGCACGCAGATCGGTGTGCTCCATCGCGGCGGCGAGCTGGGCGACGATCGCGTCGAGCAGGCGGCGGGCCGGGCCGTCGAGCGGATCGCCGTGCAGCTCGAGCACCGCGCGCGGAGAGCCGTCGGCGCCGACCGGGATGCGCGTGCATCGACCGTCGGCGAGCGGCTCGCCGTCGCACGCGAGCACCTCGTCGGTCGGCGAGAGCAGCCGCACGCCGCTCAGACCGAACGCCTCGCGCGTGCGACTGACCAGGGCGAGCACCGCGTTGTCGCCCCGCAGCACGTTGCCGGCGACGGCCGCGAGCAGCTCGGCCTCGGCGGTGGCGCGCTTGGCGGTGCGCGCACGGCGGGCGGCCTGGTCGACGATGAGGCTCACCAGGATCGCGATGACCACGTACAGCCCGAGGGCGAGCACGTGCAGCGGGTGCGCGATCGTGATCGTGAACAGCGGCGCGACGAAGAGCAGATCGAGCGTGACGCCCGAGAGCACGGCCGCGAACACGGCGGGGCGGATGCCGCCGATCAGCGCCACCACGACCACGAGCAGTTGATACGCCAGGACCTCGGACGTGATGGACTCGGGGCTGCGGAAGGTGAACATCAGCCACGACAGCAGGGGTCCGAAGAGCACCGCCACCGCGAAGCCGAGCACCTGTCGCCGCCACCCGAGCGCCCCGCCCGTGATCCGCGGCAGGGCGACGCGTCCGCCCGCCGCCGCGTGTGTGACGATGTGCACGTCGATGTCGCCCGAGCGGCGGATGACCTCGGCGCCGATGCCGGGTCCGGTCAGCGCCGCCATCACGCGACTGCGCCGACTGACGCCGATCACGAGCTGCGTGGCATCCGCTCCCTGCGCGAAGTCGACGAGCGCGCCGGGGATGTCGTCGCCGATGATCTGGTGGTAGCTGCCGCCGAGCGACTCGACGAGGGTGCGCTGGGCGGCCAGCGCGCCCGGGGTCTCGTCGCGCAGGCCGTCCTGCGTCGAGATGTGCACCGCCAGCAGTTCGCCGCCGGCCGATCGTGCCGCGATGCGGGCGCCGCGGCGCACCAGCGTCTCGCCTTCGGCTCCGCCGGTCAGCGCCACGACCACGCGCTCGCGCGCCTGCCAGGCTCCCTCGATCCCGTGGTCCGCGCGGTAGCTGCGCAGCGCACTGTCGACCTCGTCGGCGAGCCACAGCAGGGCGAGTTCGCGCAGGGCGGTCAGGTTGCCCAGCCGGAAGTAGTTCGACAGCGCTGCGTCGATGCGCTCGGCCGGGTACACCAGCCCCGCCGAGAGCCGGTCGCGCAGCGACTGCGGCGCGAGATCCACGACCTCGATCTCGTCGGCGGCTCGCACCACGGCATCCGGGATGGTCTCCTGCTGGGCGATGCCGGTGATCTTCTCGACCACGGCGTTGAGCGACTCGACGTGCTGCACGTTGACGGTGGTGATCACGTCGATGCCGGCGTCGAGCAGCGCGTCGACGTCCTGCCAGCGCTTGGGATTCCGCGATCCGGGGATGTTCGTGTGCGCGAGCTCGTCGACCAGGGCGATCTCGGGAGCGCGGGCGAGCACGGCGTCGAGGTCGAGTTCGGTCAGCGCCACGCCGCGGTGCTCGGCGGACCGCCGCGGGACCTCGGGCAGGCCGATCGTCTGGGCACGGGTCGCCGCTCGATCGTGCGTCTCGACGACCGCGATCACCACATCGCGACCCTCGTCGAGCAGTCGCCGGCCCTCGCCGAGCATCTCGAAGGTCTTGCCGACGCCGGGGGCCGCCCCGAGGAGCACCCGGAGTCGACCGCGTCGCTCTCGTGTCATGCGCCCTCCCGCTCATCGAGAGCGAGATTGAGCTCGGCGGCATTGATGCGCTCTTCGCCGAGGAATCCCAGATCCCGCCCTTGAATCCTAGACTCCACGAGCGCCCGCACCTCTGCCTCGGGCAGGTCGCGCGCCTCGGCGACGCGCGGCACCTGCAGCAGCGCGTACGCCACGCTGATGTGCGGGTCGAGGCCCGAGCCCGACGCGGTCACGGCATCGGCGGGGACCTCGTCGGCAGAGACGCCCTCGCGCTCGGCGATCGTGGCGCGACGCTCGGTGATCGCGGCGATCAGGTCGGCGTTCTCGGGGCCGAGGTTGCTGCCGCTCGACGCGGCGCCGTCGTAGCCGTCGCCGGCCGCCGACGGACGCGACTGGAAGTACTGCGGCAGCGCGTCGCCGTCGGCGTCGGTCGCGGACTGGCCGATCAGCGCGCTGCCCCGGTCGTCGGCGAGCAGGGAGCCGTTCGCCTGCGCGGGAAGCAGCAGCTGGCCGACGCCGGTCACCACGAGGGTGTAGCCGACGCCGAGCACGAGCGTGAGCACGAGCATCGCGCGCACCGCGACACCGGTGGTGCGAAGGGTGGTGCGGGTGGAGGACATGGAGTGCCTTTCAGGAAGCGTCAGAATGCGGCGAGCGAGGCGTCAGAAGCCGGGGATGAGGCTGATCACGAGGTCGATCAGCTTGATGCCGATGAACGGGGCGATCACGCCGCCGAGACCGTAGATCAGCAGGTTGCGCTGCAGGATGCTGCTGGCGCTGGCCGGACGGTAGGCCACCCCGCGCAGCGCGAGCGGGATGAGGAAGACGATCACGATCGCGTTGAAGATGATCGCGCTGGTGACGGCGGATGCCGGGGAGTGCAGCTGCATCACGTTCAGCACCGCCAGCCCGGGGAAGACCCCCATGAACATCGCGGGGATGATGGCGAAGTACTTGGCGATGTCGTTCGCGAGGGAGAACGTGGTGAGCGCTCCGCGCGTGATCAGCAGCTGCTTGCCGATGCGCACGATGTCGATCAGCTTGGTCGGGTCGGAGTCGAGGTCGACCATGTTGCCGGCCTCCTTCGCCGCCGACGTGCCGGTGTTCATCGCCACACCCACATCGGCCTGCGCGAGTGCGGGGGCGTCGTTCGTGCCGTCGCCGGTCATGGCGACCAGTCGTCCGCCCTCCTGCTCACGACGGATCAGCGCGAGCTTCTGCTCGGGCGTCGCCTCGGCGAGGAAGTCGTCGACGCCGGCCTCGGCGGCGATCGCCCTCGCCGTGAGGGGGTTGTCGCCGGTGATCATGACGGTGCGGATACCCATGCTGCGCAACTCGTCGAACCGCTCGCGGAGCCCGTCCTTGACGATGTCCTTGAGGTGCACGACCCCGAGGATGCGCCCGCCTGCGGCATCCTTCACCGCCACGACCAGCGGCGTACCGCCGCTCTCGGCGATGGCGTCGGTCCGGCTCGTGAGTTCGGCGGCCGAGGGAAGCTCCATCCAGGCCGTCACCGCCGACCCCGCGCCCTTGCGGATCTGCGTGCCGTCGGCGAGGTCGAGTCCGCTCATGCGGGTCTGCGCCGTGAAGGGCACCACCACGGCATCCGCCGGCAGGTCCACCTGGATCCCTCGGCCGTCGGCGAGCTCGACGATCGAGGCGCCCTCGGGTGTGGGATCGGCGAGCGACGACAGCGCCGCGACGCGCAGCAGCTCTGCAGCCTCGGTGTCGGGCATCGGCACCACCTCGTGCGCACGACGGTTGCCGTAGGTGATGGTGCCGGTCTTGTCGAGCAGCAGCGTGGTCACGTCGCCGGCGGCCTCGACCGCGCGGCCCGACATCGCGAGCACGTTGCGCTGCACGAGCCGGTCCATCCCCGCGATGCCGATGGCCGAGAGCAGGGCGCCGATCGTGGTGGGGATCAGGCACACGAGCAGGGCGATGAGCACCGGGATGCTGACGGGCGAGGCCGCGTACGCCGCGATCGGGTTGAGTGCGAGCACGACGATCACGAACACGATCGACAGGCTCGCGAGCAGGATGTTCAGCGCGATCTCGTTGGGCGTGCGCTGCCGGCTCGCCCCTTCGACGAGCGCGATCATGCGGTCGACGAAGGTCTCGCCGGGCTTGGAGGTGATGCGCACGAGGATGCGGTCCGACAGCACGCGGGTGCCGCCGGTGACGGCGCTGCGGTCGCCGCCGGATTCGCGGATGACGGGGGCGCTCTCGCCCGTGATGGCGGACTCGTCGACCGTCGCGATGCCCGAGACGATGTCGCCGTCGCCCGGGATCAGGTCGCCCGCCTCGACGAGCACGACGTCGTCGCGCTGCAGTTCGGCCGACGACACCTCGACGGTCTCGAGCTCGGACTCCACCGACGGGGTGCCCGCTCCCGCCGAGGGCGTCACGAGGCGCCGCGCCATGGTGCTCGTGCGGGTCTGGCGCAGACTCGCGGCCTGCGCCTTGCCGCGGCCCTCGGCGACCGACTCGGCGACGTTCGCGAACAGCACGGTCAGCCACAGCCACACCGCGATGCCGGCGGTGAACAGCGGCGGAACCGGGGTGCCGCCCGACTCGCCGGGTCCGCCGAGGAAGGGCTCAGCGATCGCGAGCACGGTGGTGAACGCCGCGCCCACCCAGACGAGCAGCATCACGGGATTGCGCACGAGCGTGGCGGGGTTGAGCTTGCGAAGCGCGCCGGGCATCGCCTGCACGAGCGCCGACCAGCCGAACGTGCGCGGGGCGGGAGCAGCCGGGGTGGTGTCGGCGGCGGGTTCCGGTGCCGACGCGGCATCCGAGGAGGGAGTGGTGAGCAGAGACATGTCAGACGAGTCCTTCAGCGAGCGGGCCCAGCGTGAGCACCGGGAAGTAGGTGAGCGCGGTGACGACGACCGTCACGGCGAGGAGCAGGCCGACGAACTGCGGCCGGTGGGTGGGGAGCGTGCCGGATGTCGCCGGAATGCGCTCCTGCGCGGCGAACGAGCCGGCGAGCGCCAGCACCAGCACGATCGGGATGAATCGGCCGAGCAGCATCGCCACCCCCAGCGCGGTGTTGAACCACGGGGTGTTGGCGGTGAGTCCGGCGAACGCCGAGCCGTTGTTGTTCGCGGCCGAGGTGAACGCGTAGAGCACCTCGCTCATGCCGTGCACGCCCGGGTTCAGGATGCTGGTGGCCTCGACGTCGGCGCGGATTCCGGGAATCGCGAAGCTCAGCGCGGTTCCGCCGAGCACGAGCGCGGGCACCACGAGGATGTACAGGCTCGCGAGCTTGATCTCACGCGGTCCGATGCGCTTGCCGAGGTACTCCGGCGTGCGTCCGACCAGGAGCCCGCCGACGAACACGGCGATGATCGCGAGCACCAGCATTCCGTAGAGCCCCGAGCCGACGCCGCCGGGAGCGACCTCGCCGAGCATCATGTTGAGCATCGGCATCATGCCGCCGAGCGCGGTGTACGAGTCGTGCATCGAGTTGACGGCGCCGGTGGAGGTGAGGGTGCTCGCGCTGCCGAAGAGCGTGGAGCCGAGGATGCCGAAGCGCACCTCTTTGCCCTCCATCGCCGCTCCGGCGAGCTCGGGTGCGGTGCCGCGTCCCGCCAGCTCGAGCGCCGACAGGGCGAAGGTCGAGATGAGGAAGATCGTGCCCATCACAGCCGCGATGGCGTAGCCCTGACGGTGGTCGCCGATCAGACGGCCGAACGTGCGGGGGAGCGAGAACGGGATCGCGAGAATCAGCAGGATCTGCAGAATATTGGTCACAGCGGTCGGGTTCTCGAACGGGTGGGCGGAGTTGGCGTTGAAGAACCCGCCGCCGTTCGTGCCGAGCAGCTTGATGGCCTCCTGCGAGGCGACCGGGCCGCCCGGAATGGTCTGCGTGCCACCCGACACGGTGGTGACGTCAGTGAATCCGGCGAAGTTCTGGATCACGCCGCCGGCGAGCAGTGCGAAGGCGCCGATCAGCGCGAGCGGCAGTAGCAGCCGTCCGAGACCCCGGAACAGGTCGACCCAGAAGTTGCCGATCGTGGTCGAACCGCGGCGGGAGAGACCGCGGATCAGGGCGATCGCCACCGTGAGGCCGACGGCGGCCGACGCGAAGTTCTGCACCGTGAGGCCCGCGAGCTGCACCACGTAGCCCATGGTCTGCTCGGGCGAGTAGGACTGCCAGTTCGTGTTGGCGACGAACGACGCGGCGGTGTTGAAGGCCAGCCCCTCGGGCACGGCGGGGAGTCCGAGCGATTCGGGCAGGAACGCCTGCAGCCGCTGAAGGCCGTAGACGAGCACGACGCCGACCACCGAGAACGCCAGCACGCTGCGCGCATAGGCCCGCCACGTCTGCTCGGAGGAGGGGTCGACGCCGATCAGCCGGTAGAGGCCGCGCTCGACGCGCGAATCACGGGGCGTCGAGTAGACGTGGGCGATGTAGTCGCCGAGCGGACGATAGAGCAGGACGAGGGCGACGATCAGTGCCGCGGCCTGCAGGATGCCGAACCAGATCTCGGAGGACATCAGAACCTCTCCGGGGCGACGAGGGCGACCACGAGGTAGACGATCGCGGCGACGGCGAGCACCGCGGCGATGATGCCGAAGACCATCACAGTCGTTCCACCCCCTTCGCGATCAGCGAGACGAGGGCGAACAGCGCGAAGGTCAGCGCGAGGTAGATGATGTCGAGCACGAAGTCGATACAACTCCCGCGCGGGAAGGGTTTCGTCGATCCTCACGGTTCCCCTACGCGCTGTGCGGTGATCCATGCGGATCGCTCACGGGCGGTGCCGCGCTCCCCGCCGTTCCGGTCGCAGTTGATGCCGCCGCGGGCGCGGGGAGGCGGCACGAAGTGCGACCGGAACGCGACGGGCACGCACGAAGTGCGACCAGAACCCCGCCCCGGGGGATCTATGCTCTCGGAGTGGGTGCGACCAGGCGACGGATCGGCGTGGGGACGGGGATCGTCGTCGCGCTCGTCGTCGTCGCGGTCGTGTGCGTGCTCAGCGGGGCGTTGCCGACGGCGGATGCTGGCGCGCTCGGGCAGCGCATCGCCCCTGTTCTGGGGTTCGTGGTCGCCATCACGATCGTCGCGGAACTCGCCCGCGACGCCGCCGTGTTCGATGTCGTGTCGCAGCGCCTCGCGCGCTGGGGCCGCGGTCGGGTGCTGGTGCTCTGGGCGCTGGTCGTGGCACTCGCAGTCGTGAGCTGCGTATTCCTGTCGCTCGACACCACCGCGGTGATCGTGACCCCGGTCGTGGTGGTGCTGGCGCAGAGCATCGGCGTCTCACCGATCCCGTTCGCGCTGGCGACCGTGTGGCTCGCCAACACGGCATCCCTCGCGCTGCCCGTGTCGAATCTGACCAACCTGCTCGCGGCCGAGTCGATCGGCGACGGACCGGCTGCGTTCTTCGCGCTGAGCTGGGCGCCGACGCTCGTCGGCATCCTCGTGCCCGTCGTGATCCTCACGCTCGTGCATCGCCGCACCGTGTTCGGCGCCTACGAGACCCCTGCGCCGCGGAAACCGGCGGATCCGACGCTGTTCTGGAGTGCCACCGGCATCCTTCTCGTCCTGATGCCGCTGCTCGCGCTCACCCACGACGTGTGGATTCCGGCATCCGTCGCCGCGCTGGCGCTGATCGTGCTGTTCGCGGTGCGACGGCGCGGAACGCTTCGGCTGTCGCTGGTGCCGTGGCAGGCGCTCGCGCTCGCCGCATCGCTGTTCGTGATCGTCGAGGCGGCGCATGCCCTCGGGATGCTCGACGTCCTCACGGCGCCCGTGGCCTCGGGGGATTCCGCCGGCGACCTGTTCCGGCTCGCCGCATTGGGTGCGGTGAGCGCCAACGCGATCAACAACCTCCCCGCCTACCTCGTGCTCGAGCCGGCCGCGGGTGATCCGGTCGCTCTCATGGCGCTGCTGATCGGTGTGAACCTCGGTCCCCTGATCACGCCGTGGGCGTCGCTCGCCACCCTGCTCTGGCATCACCGGATCGTCGCGCTCGGCGTCACGATCCGCTGGAGTCACTTCATGCTGTGGGGCGTGGTCGCCGCCGTGCCGACCGTGGTCGCCGCGGTGCTCGTGCTGCTGCTCGTCGCGGGGTGAGGGGGTCGGCAGGGGACTCATGTGGCCGCATCCGGGGCGCTGTTCCGGCCAGGTGCGACCCCTGCTCAGGCGAGCCCGCGCTGTCTCCCCCGCGAGGGGACTCATGTGGCCGCATCCGGGGCGCTGTTGCGGCTATGTGCGACCCCGGCCGCGCCGAGCCCGCGCGCCCACCCCCTGGAGGGGACTCGAGTGGCCGCATCCCAGCCCTGATTCAGGCCATCTGCGACCCCTGCCGCACCGGCCCGCCGAGGGCATGAGAAAAGGGCAGCGACCCGTGTACGGGGGATACGGGGGACACTGCGGCACAGATGGGGGTGGTGCCGAAGAAGAAGGATCGCTGCCCTCTCCCTCGACCGTACGCACTTCGGCCCATCTCCGGTGATATTTCAGTGTCTGATACGTCTGGTGAGAGCGCACCCACGCGCGTAGTCTGTGGCCGTGGACGATGCCACCGACTCCCTGCCGATCCGGCCGCGGCAACTGATCCGCGACCAGGTCTTCGCGAGCCTGGCCGAGGAGATCGTGTCGGGTCGGATGCTGCCGCTGGAAGAGATCCGCGACCAGGATCTGCAGGCGGAGTACGGCATCTCGCGCACACCCATCCGCGAAGCTCTCACGCGTCTGGCCAACATCGGGCTGATCGAGATCAGCACGAACCGCTTCACGCGGGTAGCTCCGGTCGACCTCGACGCGCAGGCCGATCGCGTCGAGACCGCCGCCGCGCTGGTCGGCTACTGCGCCCTGAAGTCCATCCCGACGCTGACCGACGAGCAGATCGCGGACTTCGACGCCCGCATCGACGAGCTCCTGGCGTTCGACATGACCCGTGCCGGCAGCCGCGAGATCCGGTCGCACTGGTACTCGTTCTGGGGGTCGATGATCCTCGCGACGAAGAACCGCGTCATGATCGACATCATCGACGGCCAGCTCGCCCTGCACCTGACGCGCACGATCCCGGTGGATCGCACACCGCAGCCGATCGCCGACGACATCCGCCGCTCACTCGAAGAACTCCGCGAACTGCTGCACCGCCGCGACGCGGTCGGCGCCCGCCCCCATATCGAGGGGATGTTCCTGCGGACATCCATCCAACCCCTGCGCGAAGCCGCCGCTGAGGCCGCGGCCGCCGCCGCCGGCTCATAGCGGCAGATGACAGGATGCTGACATGTCGGATGCCGCGGTCGAATCACTGACCTCCACCCGCATGCTCAGCGGGGACGGAACGGGCGCACCCCTGATCAGCTCGCGCACCGACGATGTCGTGCACACCCTGACGGTGGCGATCGAGACCGGTGAACTGCGCCCGGGCGATCCGCTCTCGGTGTCGGCACTGACGCAGCGGTTGAGAGTGTCGGGTGCGACGGTCCGCGCCGCGCTCGGCGTGCTCGACGGGATGCACCTGATCGAACACCGCAGGAACCGCGCCTCGGTGGTGATCACCCCGACCCCGGCGTGGTTCATGGCGGTCGCGGGCGAGTGCTCGGGGCTGTCGGTGATCGGCGTGGACGTCGGCATCGCCCAGGCGACGGACGAGCAGATCGCCGAGTTCGCGCGCGAGGCCGAAGCGGTCCGCGCCCTGTGGGAGACCGGCGAGCGCGATCAGATCGTCGGCGCCGAAGCGCTCTGGGAGCTCATCGATCTGCTGACGGGCTTTTCGCGGAATCCGTACGTCAGCCGCCTGCACGCGTCGAAACGCACGGCGCTGGTGTTCGGCATCCATGCGCTGAGCAAGCCCCGAAACCCCGCGATGCTGCGGTCGGTGGTCGACGCGCTCGAGATGGCGGTGCGCTCGCGGGACCGCCTCGAGGCGACCGACATCGTCCGCGACCTCTACACGTTCGTGATCGAGGGCATCATCACGGCCTGACGGTTGCGCCTACTCCTTCGGCGGCCCGGCCGGCCGATGCGCACGCCGCCCCGACACCACGACCGGACGCCCCGCGCGCTCCTGCCCCGGCAGCGGACGCGAGCGGCGACCGTAGATCAGCTCCGACGAGTCGAGCAGCCACGGCACGAGCGTGATCGAGACGCCGTGCACGAGCATCAGCTGATTGGCCATGCGGCGCGCGCGGCGGTTGTGCAGGAACGACTCCCACCAGTGCCCGACGATGTACTGCGGCAGGTACACCGTCACCACGGACGAGCCGTGCTTCGCGCGGTACTGCTTGATGAACTGGGTGACCGGCTGCGCGAAGGACCGGTACGGCGATTCGAGGATCACGAGCGGGATCGGCATCAGGTGGTCGGCCCACTGGCGCTGCAGTTCTGCGGCGGCATCCGCATCGACGGCCACGTGCACTGCGATCGTCTTGCCGTGCTTGGCGGCGACGGCGTAGTCGACGGCTTTCACGACGGGCTTCTGCAGACGACTCACGAGCACGAGAGCCACGTCGCCGGTCGCGCCGAAGCGGGTGATGTCGTCGATCTCGATCTCGTGGTCAACGTCGCGGTAGTACCGCTTCACCCCCAGCATCAGGAACGCGAGGATCGGGATCGCGAAGAACACCAGATAGGCGCCGTGCGTGAACTTGGTGATCGTGACGATCAGCAGCACGAGCACCGTCATGGCCGCGCCGACGGAGTTGATCACGAGTCCCACGCGGGCGGATCGGCGATCGGATGCCGCGGCTTCGCCCTGCGCGCCCGCGATCACCGGCTCCCGCAGGATCCGCCGCCAGTGCCGCACCATGCCGATCTGCCCCAGCGAGAACGACACGAACACCCCGATGATGTACAGCTGGATCAGCGTAGTCAGCCGCGCCTGGAACACCACGAGCACGAGGATCGCGCCGATGCCGAGCAGGATCATGCCGTTCGAGAACACCAGTCGGTCGCCGCGGGTGTTGAGCGACTTCGGGGCGTAGCCGTCGCGCGCGAGCACCGAGCCCAGCAGCGGGAAGCCGTTGAAGGCGGTGTTCGCTGCAAGCAGCAGCACGCACGCCGTGGCCGCCTGCACGATGAAGAACAGGATGCTGCCGCCGCCGAACGTCGCGCTCGCGATCTGCGCCATGAGACTGGGCTGCGGGTTGGTGCAGTCGAAGCCGATCAGGTCGCACGGGTTCTCGGCGTAGTGCACGCCGGTGATCAGCGCGAGGGCGGTGAGTCCGGCGAAGAGGCACGCGGCGATCGACCCCATCAGTACGAGCGTCGACTGGGCGTTGCGTACCTTTGGCGCGCGGAAGGCGGGCACCCCGTTCGACACGGCCTCGACGCCGGTGAGCGCGGAGCATCCGCTCGAGAACGCGCGCAGGATGAGCAGGATGACGGCCGCCTGGCTGAGGTCCTCGGCCTGCACCGCGAACTCCGCGCTGGACGCGATCGGGGCGTCGCCGAGGAACGTGCGCGCCAGACCCGTCACGATCATGAAGCCGACCGATCCGATGAAGACGTACGTGGGGATCGCGAACACGAGCGACGCCTCGCGCACCCCGCGTAGGTTGACGATGATGATCAGCACGACCGCGCCGACCGCCAGCTCGACGCGGAACGGGTCGAGCCCCGGCACCGCCGAGATGATGTTGTCGACGCCCGAGGCGACAGACACCGCCACGGTCAGCACATAGTCGACGAGCAATGCGGCGGCCACGATCACGCCGGGGATCTCGCCGAGGTTCTTCGACGCGACCTCGTAGTCGCCGCCGCCCGAGGGGTACGCCTTGATCAGCTGGCGGTAGCTCAGCACCACCACGATCAGCAGCACGACGACCGCCGCGGCCACCAGCGGCGTGAACGACAGGAAGGTCAGCCCGCCGATCAGCAGGATCATCACCAGCTCCTGCGGCGCGTACGCGACCGAGCTCAGCGCGTCGGACGCGAAGATCGGCAGCGCCATGCGCTTGGGGAGCAGCTGGTCGTCGACCTGCTGGCTCGTGAGCGGATCGCCGATGAGGATGCGCTTGGCCAGCGGCGGAGCGGCCGCGCTGTCTCGGATTTCGTCTGACACGTCGGGTGACGCTACGCCCGCCGACGGCATCCTCACGCGATCCTCACGGAATCCCTACGGGGCCCGGGGCGGCCCTCACGGAATCCTTACGGGCGGGCGGAAAGCGGTGCACGACACATCGACGATCCACAGCGGTTTCCGATCACGAACCCGTAACGTCGGGGGCATGACGACCCTCTCGGTCACCGAAGACTCCATACGCAAGACCCGCGAACTCCGTGACGAATTCCAGCGTTTCCTGCGGGAGTACGAGTTCGGGATGCGGGAGGTCGAGACGAAGATTTCGATCCTCCGCGACGAGTTCACGCACCACCACGCGTACAACCCGATCGAGCATGTGAAGAGTCGGCTCAAGACGCCCGACAGCATCGTCGAGAAGATCGCCCGGAAGGGGATCGACGAGCCCGACTTCGAGCGCATCCGGTCGGAGATCACCGACATCGCCGGGGTGCGCGTCACCTGCAGCTTCGTCGCCGACGTGTACCGGCTGTTCGATCTGCTCACCGCGCAGGATGACGTGACCGTGCGCACGGTCAAGGACTACATCGCCCACCCCAAGGACAACGGCTACAAGAGTCTGCACGCGATCATCGAGGTGCCGGTGTTCCTGTCGACCGGGGCGCTGTCGATTCCGGTCGAGGTGCAGTTCCGCACCATCGCGATGGACTTCTGGGCCAGCCTCGAGCACAAGATCTACTACAAGTTCTCGAACCAGGTGCCCTCACATCTGGTGGACAGCCTCAGCAGTGCCGCAGATGCCGCGGCCGAGCTCGACAGCCGGATGGAGCGTCTGCACCGCGAGGCGCACGGGGTGCCGCAGCGGCAGCTCGGACCGCCGCCGCCCCCGCGTATCGTCGGCGTCTGACCCATGACTCCCATCCGAACCGGCCGCTGCTCCGAATAACACCCGAGAGCGCCTGACTCGGGTGCTGGAGGAGACGGTCATGGCGCAGCGCAGCAGTGGCAAACGATTCATCGCATGGGCCGCCCTGGCGGGCGTGATCGGCGGTGCGGTCTTCTTGGCGACCGCCGAGCTGTTCGCGCTGATCTTCGCCCGCGCGGCCAGTCCGATCCTCGCGGTGGGCGGGTTCGTGATCGACATCGTCCCGCAGCCGTTCAAGGAGTTCGCGATCGCGACCTTCGGCGAATACGACAAGATCGCCCTGCTCGCGGGTCTCGGTCTGGCTGTCGTCATCGCCTCGGCGATCGCCGGCATCCTGCAGCTCGTGCGTCCGCCGCTCGGCGTGATCGCCCTGGTGATCGCGGGTGTCCTCTCGACCGCGGCAATCGTGACCCGCGCCGGTGTCACCCCTCTCGCCTTCCTTCCCCCGGTGCTCGGAACGATCGTGGGCTCCTTCCTGTTGATGCTGCTGGTGCGTCGCCTGCGGGCCTGGCGCGCGGCGGTCGTCCCGTCCCGGGCCGATGAGGCTGCGAAGAGCAGCGCCACCACCACGGATGACAGCACCACCGACCCCGCGCCGAAGGGCATCGACCGTCGTCGCTTCTTCGTGCTCGCAGCCGTCGCCGGAGCATCCGCCCTCGTCGTCGGCATCACCTCGCGCGCCGTGACGATGGCCGTCGGCTCGGTCGAATCCATCCGCAGCGCCCTCAAGCTCCCCGCCGCCCGCACGAAGGTGACGGTGCCGGCAGGCGCCGAGCTCGACGTGCCGGGTCTGAGCAAGCTGTTCACCCCGAACGCCGACTTCTACCGTGTCGACACCGCGCTCACCGTGCCCACGATCGACCCCGAGACCTGGCGTCTGGTCATCGACGGCATGGTCGACCAGCGGGTCGAGTTGAGCTTCCAGGACATCCTCGACATGGGGCTCGACGAGTACGCGATCACACTGACCTGCGTCTCGAACGAGGTCGGCGGCGAGCTCGTGGGCAATGCGATGTGGCTGGGCGTTCCGCTCCGCGAGGTGCTGAAGAAGGCCGGCGTGAAGTCGGGCGCCGACATGGTGCTCTCGCGCAGCGTCGACGGCTACACCGCCAGCACCCCACTGTCGGCACTGACCGACGACAACCTCGACGCGATCCTCGCGGTCGGCATGAACGGCGAGCCGCTGCCGCTCGAGCACGGCTTCCCGGTGCGCATGGTCGTGCCCGGTCTCTACGGCTACGTGTCGGCGACCAAGTGGCTCACCGAGCTCAAGGTCACCACCTTCGCCGACGACGAGGCCTACTGGACGCCCCGCGGCTACAGCGCCGAGGCTCCGATCAAGTTCGCCTCGCGCGTCGACACCCCCAAGATCGGTGAGGCCGTCTCGGCGGGCAAGATCCCGATCGCGGGCGTCGCCTGGGCGCAGTCGGTGGGCATCGAGCGTGTCGAGGTCTCGATCGACAACGGCGACTGGGTGCCGGTCACCCTCTCGACCCCGATCAACGAGGACACGTGGGTGCAGTGGTTCATGGAGTGGGATGCCACCCCCGGCACCCACTACGTGGCCGTGCGCGCGATCAACAAGAACGGCGACACGCAGATCGAGGAGCGCGCACCGATCGCGCCCAACGGCTCGTCGGGCTGGCAGCGCTCGCTCATCCGCGTCACATGAGCCCGGTGCGACGCCGGACCCCACCCCCTAGGGTGGAGCCATGACGTCGCTCCCCGCGTGTGTGATCACCGTCTCGGACCGATCTTTCGCAGGAGAGCGCGAGGATCGCGGCGGACCGATCGCCGTCGGACTGCTGCGGGATGCCGGGTGGCACTGCCCCGACGCCGAGGTCATCCCTGACGGGGCGGCCTCGGTCTCCGATGCCCTGCGTCGGGCGGCCGCGCGCGGCGTGAAGCTGATCATCACGACCGGCGGCACCGGCGTCGGCCCTCGTGACCTGACGCCCGAGGGCACGCGCCCATTGATCTCTCGCGTAGTCCCCGGCATCGCCGAGGAGCTCCGCCGCAGCGGACTCGCCGACACCCCGCTGTCGCTGCTGTCACGCGGCCTCGCCGGCATCATCGACCCCCAGGGCGCGCTCGTGGTGAACCTTCCCGGTTCGACTCGCGCCGTCGCATCGGGCGTACCCCTCGTGCTCGGCGTCGCCGCGCACATCATCGATCAGGTAGCGGGCGGAGACCACACATGAACGACGTACGAATCGCAGCGATCTCGGAAGAGCGCCTCGAACTCGACCCGCATCTCGCCGCGGTCGAGGACCCCCGGCTCGGCGCGGTGACGACGTTCGTCGGGCGCGTGCGCGACAACGATCCCGATGCTGAGACCCCGGTCGTCGGGCTCGAGTACAGCTCTCACCCCGATGCCCAGGCGACGCTGCAGCGCATCGCGCAGGAGGCCGCGTCCGCGTCGGGCGCGCCCGCCGTCGTCGCGGTCAGCCACCGCATCGGCAAGCTCGACGTGGGGGATGCCGCCGTCGTCATCGCCGTGGCATCCGAGCACCGCGCCGAGGCCTTCGAGGTGTGCCGCGAGATCATCGAGGCAATCAAGCGCGATCTGCCGGTGTGGAAGCGTCAGCTCGAATCCGACGGATCGACGTCGTGGAAGGGCGTCGGCGGCTGACCGCGATCGCGCTCTAGCCGCCGGCGAACGGCGGCAGCACGTCGATCAGCTGTGCGTCGTCGAGGGGCATGTCGTCGTCGGAGCGCACGCCGTCGACCATCACGGCGCAGCGGGGCAGGATGTCGGCGAGGGCCGGATGCTCCGCCACGACCGCCGCGCGCAGGGCGAGCAGCGTGGTCTCGCCGCGCTCTTCGGAATCGACACCGGCGGCTTCCGCGGCGGCGGCGAAGTAGCGCACCCGGGTCATCGCGCGTCTCCTGACACCGGGGCGTCTTCACCGGGACGCACCCAGTCGCCCGAGCGTCCGCCGGCCTTCGCGACGATGCGCACATTTTCGATCACGACCGAGCGATCGACGCCCTTGATCATGTCGACCACCGCGAGGGCTGCGACCGAGACCGCCGTGAGCGCCTCCATCTCGACGCCCGTGCGGTCGGCCGTGCCGACGGTCGCCTCGATCTGCACGCCGTCGTCGACGATGTCGAGTTCGACGCTGGCCCGGTGCACGCCGATCACGTGTGCGAGCGGAAGGAGCGCGGGGGTGGACTTCGCGGCCTGGATGCCGGCGATCCGGGCGACCGCGAGCACATCGCCCTTCGGGACGGTGCCGTCGCGCAGTGCCGCGATCACATCGGGGCTGCAGCGGACGAACCCGCGGGCGGTCGCGGAACGCACGGTCGGCTGCTTCGCGGTCACGTCGACCATGTGCGCGCGGCCGGCCGCGTCAAGGTGAGGGAAGCTCATCCGACCAGCATGACATCGATCAGGTCGCCCTCGGCGACGGCATCGACCTCGGCGGGGACGATCGCGAACGCGTGCGCGCGAGCGAGACCCCCGGCCAGGTGTGATCCGGATCCGCCCGCCGTGGCCGGGCGCACGGTACGGGCCGCGAGGTCGACGATCGCGGGCAGGTACTGGCGGCGCCCGGGCGGGGTGGTCCAGGCGGCGGCCGCCGTGAAAGGAGCGTGGGGCCGATGAATGTCGGTGCGCCCCTGCAGGGCCAGCAGCGCCGGGCGCACGAACACCTCGAACGACACCGCGACGCTGACCGGGTTGCCCGGCAGGCCGAACACCAGCGCACCCGAGGCCAGCACGCCGAAGGCCTGCGGCTTGCCCGGCTGCATCGCGACGGGGGTGAACTCGACCTCACCGCCGCCGTCGAAGGCGCCGCGCACGGGCTCGTATGCGCCCGCACTGACGCCCCCGGTGAAGACGATCACGTCGGCACCCCGCGCCACGGCATCGGCGGTGACCGTGCGGACGGCATCGGCGTCGTCGGTGACGCGTGCCACCAGCACGACCTCGGCATCGGCGTCGGACACCAGCTGCGCGAGCAGGGGCCCGTTCGAGTCGGGTATGCGGCCGCGCGCGGGTTCCTCGCCCGGCGTGAGCAGTTCACTCCCAGTCGAGACGACGGCCACGCGGGGGGGCCGCGCGACGAAGACCTCGGACACCCCGGCGGCGATCGCGGCCGCGATCTGGAACGCGCCGAGCCGCTCACCCGCAGGCACGACCTCGTCGCCCGCGCGCAGGTCAGCGCCGCGACGGCGCACGAAAGCGTTCGGCTTCGTCGGCGCGTGCAACACCCGCACCTCGCCGAGCGAGTCGGCCAAGCCGCCCGCCGTGTCTTCGAAGGGCACGATCGCGTCGGCGTCGGAGGGGGTGGGCGAGCCGGTCATGATGCGGGCCGCCTGACCGGGTGCGAGCGCGGGGTCGGTCGAGACCCCGGCGGGCAGATCGGCGACCACGCGCAGGGTGACCGGGTGGTCGGCGGATGCCCCGGCGACGTCGGCCGCGCGCACCGCGAAGCCGTCCATCGCGGAGTTGTCGAACAGGGGGATGTCGTGCGCCGCGGTCACGGGCTGCGCGAGCGTGCGTCCGGCCGCGTCGCCGACCGGTCGCGTCTCGGGGTCGAGCGGGCGTGCGGCGGCGAGCACGCGGGCGAGCTGCTCCTCGACCGTGCGGGGCGTCTTCGCGGCGGTCATGCCGACACCGCCGCGGCGGTCGGCACGGACGGACGGATCGCGATCTCGTGCTGGCGTCCGTTCAGTGCGTCGATCATCGCCAGGCGACCCAGCAACGGCTGCCCGGCACCGGTGATCAGCTTCACGACCTCGCTCGACAGCATCCCGCCGACCTGCACGCACAGTGCCCCGAGCACGCCGACCTGCGCGCAGCTGGGCGGCTCGCCCTCGGTGCCCAGCGGAAAGAGATCGGTCAGCACCACGGCGTCGCCCTCGGGCGGATCCGACCAGAAGACCGTCGCCTGCGCATGCCACTCCTGCACCGCGCCCCACACCAGCGGAAGCCCCCGTGCCTCAGTCGCGGCTGCCACAGCGCGGCGGGTCTCGAACGAATCGCTCGTGTCGACCACCACATCGGCCCCGGCGAGCAGGCGCTCGGCGTTGGCGGGGTCGAGGCGCTCGGGCCGCTGCGTGACGACGGTCTGCGGGGCGAGAGCGGTGATCGCCCGCGCGGCCGACGCCGTCTTGGCCGTGCCGATGTCATCGACGCGGTGGGCGAGCTGGCGCTGCAGATTCGTCAGCTCCACCACGTCGTCGTCGATCACCGTGATCGCGCCGACGCCGGCCGCGGCGAGGGCGAGCAGCACGGGGGACCCGAGTCCGCCCGCGCCGACGACGACCACGTGGGCGGCGTTCAGCCGACGCTGCCCCTCTTCGCCGATGCCGGTGAGCACCGCGTGGCGGGCGGTACGGACGAGTTCGGTCGGCTCCAGGGCCGGCGCAGGCGCGACGAGGGGATGCATGGGTTCAGGGTATGCCCGGCGGGGTGGGCGCGGGCGGAGCGATCGGCCGTTCACAACTCAGCAAGAACTGCGGACGAGGGCCCGGATCGGGGGCTGCAGGGCGAATTTCGACGCATTCTTGCTGCATTGTGAACGCGGATCAAGGGGCACCGCCCGAAACCCCGCCTGGCGAGCGCGGCCCGTAGCGTGGGGGCATGGCGATGAGACGAGCGGTGACGGTCGGAGTGCTTCTGCTGGCGGGAATGACGCTGGCGGGATGCAGCGACGAGCCCACAGACCCCGAGCGAGCGCCCGCCCCGTCGATCTCGGAGGTCGAGTCCGGGTCGACACCGACACCGACACCGACGGCCGATGCAGCAGCACGAGCCGATGAAGCGCTGCTGCCGATGCCGATCGAGGACATCCCCGACTGGGCCGACTCCGCGGTGCCGCACGGCGAGACCGCGGGGTACGCGGTCGGGTACTCCGGCTGGATCAGCGAGAACACCTCACCGAACCAGACGTCGAACTTCACCTCCCTGGAACCCGGCTCGTACCAGGCCCAGTTCGCCTGCCGCGGTGAGGGCACGATCTCCGTCACCACCGCCGAACTCGAGGCTGAGATCGCGGCCGAGCCCGCGGGTGAGCCGGTCGTCTGCACGAACTCGACGGTCGCGTTCGATGTCACGACCGCCCAGACGGGCCTGACCGTGCAGCTCGCGCTCGAGGGCGCCCCGACGGTCTACGCGTTCTCACTCGTGCGCGTGGGCTGAGAGCCGACGACCGCCGGGGTGCCGTCGACTCGGCGCGCGTCGATGCTCCGGCCCCACGCCGTGCCCAGCAGCACGAGGGCGATCCCGACCGCGCCGAGGGGACCGAACGCGTCGCCGGCGATGGTGACGCCCACGACCGCGGCCCACACCGGCTCGGTTCCGAGCAGCAGGCTCACGCGCGCCGGTGAGGTGCGCCGCACCGCCCACGTCTGCACGAGGAATGCGAACACCGTGCACACGAGCACCAGATAGCCGAAGAGGGCGAGCGCGCCGGCATCCAGGCCGCCCAGGTAGGTGGGGATCGACGGCCCGTGGAACAGGGTCGTCACGCCGAAGACGGCGGCGCACGTCGTCATCTGCACGGTCGTGAGGCGGAGCGAGTCCATCGTCCGGCCCGCGGTGAGCGCGTGCATCGAGGTCACATGCACCGCGCGCACAACGGCGGCGCCCAGGATGAGGAGGTCTCCGAGCGCCGGCGGCTGGAGCGTGCCGTTGCTCGCCAACAGCGCCACACCGATCACCGCCACGCCGCACGCCCCGAGGAACCGCCGCGGGAGCCGCCGCTTCGTGACCGCGGCGTCGAGCAGTGGCGTGAACACGATCGTCAGACTGATGATGAGTCCGGCGTTCGTCGCACTGGTATGCGCGATCCCGAAGGTCTCGAGGGCGAAGACGGCCGCGAGCAGCAGGCCGAGGATCGCGCCCGCCCGCCACTCGGAGGAAGTGACGGCACTGCGCCGCAGAGCCAGCAGCAGGCCGAGCGCACCGGCGGCGCACAGCATCCGCGCGGCGAGGAGGGCGAGGACGGCGCCGTCAGCGATGAGCTCCTTCGCCACGAGATAGGTCGATCCCCAGGCGATCGCGACCAGCAGCAGGCACAGGTCGACGCGCGAGCGGACGAGAAGGATGGGCACGGTCCATCGTCGCTGCGCGGGGACTCGCGCCACAAGACACAAGCTTCTGACGCGACACGTTAGTTTGAACTTATGGAAATCGCACAGCTGCGGGCACTTCGCGAGGTCGGGGAGCGCGGCAGCATCGCGGCCGTCGCGGTGGCTCGACGTGTCACGCCATCGTCGATCTCGCAGCAGATCAGCGCGCTCCAGCGCCAGTCAGCCGCGCCCTTGACCTACCGGAGCGGTCGTCGGACGGCGTTGACCGCGGCCGGGCAGGCGCTGGCCGACGCGGCGGTCGAGGTCGATGTCGCTCTGGCCCGGGCACACGAGACCGTCGCGGGTTTCGCGAGCGTCGCCGAGGGTCGCGTGTCGGTCGCGGCATTCCACAGCGCTGGGCTCGCGCTGTTCGGGCCCCTGCTCTCCTCCGCCGGGGGGTCGGATGCTGCGACGCTCGCGCTCAGCGACTTCGACGTCGCGCAGACGGAGTTCGCGTCCCTGACCGCGGATCACGATCTGGTCATCGCCCATCGCCTCGCGGGCAGCCCCGAATGGCCGACGTGGGTGCGCGCACACCCGCTGTTCTTCGAGCCGCTGGATGTCGCCGTCCGGCGTGACCATCCGCTCGCGGGCGAGAGCGTCGTGCAGCCGTCGCGGCTTCGCGATGCGGACTGGGTAGCTGTGCACGAGGGCTTCCCGCTCGAGCAGGCGATCGGCGTGATCGCGACCGTGTCGGGGCACGAGGCGCACGTCGCGCACCGGATCAACGACTTCGCCATCGCGGCGAGTGTGATCGCCGCGAGCGACTGCGTCGCGCTGCTGCCGCGCTACACGACCGATCTGCGCCGTCATCCGGATGTGGTCCTGCGCCCCCTGGGAGTGCCCGGGATCGGGCGTAAGATCGACTGCCTCGCGCGACCCGAGGCGACGGAGCGGCGCGCGGTGCGCACGGTCCTCGAACGGATCGAGCAGATCGCCGCCGAACTCGCCTCGTGATCGCAGCGGCGAACGACACGACGCGGGCGGCCGATCCTCTCGGCCACCCGCGTCGCCCGCTCGTCGGTGTGTCAGCCGGCGTGCACCGCTGACCGCAGCAGGGTGAACGACCCCTCCTTGACGGTGAGCGAGGTCGCCTCGTCGGCCACGGCCTGCTCGACATCGCTCGACAGCGCGAGCGACCAGTCACCGTGCGGAGCGGCGGGCAGAGTGAACTCCACGCCGTTGTCTGCGGCGTTCAGCAGCAGCGCGAACGCATCCGCCCCCTCGTGCGCGAACACGAAGGTGATGGTGCGGGCGTCGGGGTTGTCCCAGTCGGTGTCGTCGAAGCCCTCGGCGTCAGCGCGCAGGATGTCGACGGTGTCGCTGCTGTCGGAATCGGGCGCGTGGCGGAACCACACCGGCCGCAGCGCGGGGTTCTCGGCGCGCAGCGCGATCAGCGTGCGCGTGAAGGCGAGCAGATCCTCGTCGACCGAGTCCCAGTCGAACCACGAGATCTCGTTGTCCTGGCAGTATGCGTTGTTGTTGCCGCCCTGCGTGCGTCCGAGCTCGTCGCCGCCCAGCAGCATCGGCACGCCGGCCGACAGCAGCAGCGTCGCCAGCAGGTTGCGGCGCTTGCGGTCGCGGGCGGCGTTGACGGCCTCGTCGTCGGTGGGACCTTCGACGCCGCCGTTGGTCGACTTGTTGTCGCTCTCGCCGTCCTGGTTGTCCTCGCCGTTGTCCTCGTTGTGCTTCTCGGCGTATGAGGTCAGGTCGGCGAGGGTGAACCCGTCGTGCGCGGTGATGAAGTTCACGCTCGACAGCGGTGAGCGCCGGCTGGCCTCGTAGACATCCGGCGAGCCGAGGATGCGCTGCGCGGTCGTGCCGAGCGTCGCGTCGCCGCCGTTCCAGAAGTCGCGGGCGTCATCGCGGAACTTGCCGTTCCACTCCGACCAGTCCGCCGGGAATCCGCCGACCTGGTACCCCGCGGTGTCCCACGGCTCGGCGATCATCTTCACCGCAGCGAGCACCGGATCCTGGTGGATCAGCGTGAGGAAGGCGCTGTGCAGCTCGGCATCCCCGCCCTGACGGGTGAGCGTGGTGGCGAGGTCGAAGCGGAACCCGTCGACGTGCATCTCGGTCACCCAGTACCGCAACGAGTCCATGATCAGGCCCAGGGCGGCCGGATGCGACACGTTGACGCTGTTTCCTGTGCCGGTGGTGTCGAAGTAGTTCGCCTCGTCGCCCTCGACCAGCCGGTAGTAGGCGGCGTTGTCGATGCCCTTGAACGACAGCGTCGGGCCCATGTGGTTGCCCTCGGCGGTGTGGTTGTAGACCACGTCGAGGATGACCTCGAGCCCCGCAGCATGCAGCGCCTTGACCAGGTTCTTGAACTCAGCGACCTGCGCGCCGCCGTCTCCGGCCGATGAGTAGTCGCCGTGCGGAGCGAAGAACCCGATGGAGTTGTAGCCCCAGTAGTTGCGCAGACCCTTCTCCTCGAGGTGGCTGTCCTGCACGAACTGGTGCACCGGCAGCAGCTCGACCGCGGTCACTCCGAGATCGAGGAAGTGCTGGATGGCGGCGGGGTGCGCGAGGCCCGCGTAGGTGCCGCGGATCTCCTCGGGAACATCCGGATGCTGCTGGGTGAAGCCCTTCACGTGCACCTCGTAGACCACGGTCTGATCGAGAGGCGTGCGCGGGGCCGCGTCATCCTCCCAGTCGAAGCTGCCGTCCGTCACGACGCACCGGGGGACGGATGCCGCGGAGTCGGTGTCGTCGCGCTGTTCGGCGTCGTTCATGTCGTGCCCGAACACCGCCTGCGACCAGTCGTATCCGCCTTCGATCGCGGTGGCGTGCGGGTCGAGGAGGAGCTTGTGCACGTTGTGACGCAGGCCGCGGGCGGGATCCCACGGTCCGTCGACGCGCAGGCCGTAACGCGTGCCGACCCCGGCGCCGTCGACGAATCCGTGGAAGACGTGGCCGGTGCGCTCGGTGAGTGCGGTGCGTGTCTCGGAGCCGTCGTCTGCGAACGTGCATACGTACACGGCGTCGGCGGTCTCGGAGTAGACCGCGAAGTTCGAACGGTCGGCGATCATGCTGTGACCGAGGGGGAACGGGCGGGAGAGCTGTGCGTGAGTCAAGGGATTCTTCCGGATTCTTCCGTCGGGGCGCTGGCCGGGTGCTGTCGCGCTTCACGACAGTATCCGCGGGAGGAGAAATCTTCGCGCCGTTCCCTTCGGGGTGCGTGGTCGCTATGATCTGCTGCTCGCGCTCGCACCGGGGGTCGCACATGGCCGCTTGGCGCGGGCCGAGGCGGCCATTCGCGTCCCCTCCCTCAGCCGGCGTCCGCGCCGGGGGTCGCATATGGCCGCTTCGCGCGCGCCGAGGCGGCCATTCGCGTCCCCTCCCTCAGCCGGCGTCCGCGCCGGGGGTCGCATATGGCCGCTTCGTCCGCGCTGAGGCGGCCATTCCCTCCCCCTCCGGGGCCACGTAGAACGGGGATGCTGCGCGAGTCAGCCCAGGTCGGATGCCTCGTCGCGAGACATGTCGAGCGCGTCACCCGAGGGAGCCTGAACGCCGCGGGTCAGTTCCCACAGCCGACACACGAGTTCCGGGTCTTCGAGTTCGGGTCCGTGGCCGTTCACGGTCTTCGTGACGATCTGGCTCGCGGGACCGATCAGGAACTTCGCCGTCGCGATCGATCCGTCGTCCTCCCGCACCGGTATCTCGACGATCTCCGCACGTTCGTCCTCGCCGAGCGCCCTGCTGTACGCCAACAGAGCATCGGCGATCTCGTCACCAGTCAGGTATTCGTCACCGGCATAGATGATGGTCTGCATACTCCCGTTGTATGCCACCTCGCACCTGAGCGGGTAGCCCTTGCCCGCGTGCCGAGCGGGTGGTAATCGCGCGAACTGCGTCCGCACGAGCGGCGAGAAGTGATTGAAAATCCCGCATCTGCGGTAGCATCCCTCCATGCAGACCTACCGCATCGCGCGCGCCGCGCAGCTTCTCGGCGTCAGTGATGACACAGTGCGCCGGTGGATCGATCAGAACCTGCTCCCGGTGACCGACGCCGTGCCCGCCGAGATCCCGGGTGATGCTCTGGCCGCGCGGGCGATCGCGCTCGCCGCAGAGGCGACGGCCGCCGGCGACGCCCACTCCAGCGCCCGCAATCGCTTCGTCGGCATCGTGACCCGCGTGCAGATCGACGGCCTGATGGCGCAGGTCGACATCCAGGCCG
The DNA here is from genome assembly GCF_057215335.1 of Microbacterium sp. PI-SA-G. Classification (NCBI taxonomy): domain Bacteria; kingdom Bacillati; phylum Actinomycetota; class Actinomycetes; order Micrococcales; family Microbacteriaceae; genus Microbacterium; species Microbacterium sp. PI-SA-G. The sequence continues at coordinate 2,052,090 of NZ_CM170103.1, read as the reverse complement.
GACCGCATCGCGTCGTCTCGCTGATGTCGGCCGAGGCCGCGCGCGAACTGCACCTCGAGGTCGGCTCGCTCGCCACCGCATCCGTCAAGGCGACCCAGGTCGTCGTCGAAGTCCCGAAGGCCTGACATGCGCCGTACTCTCCGCCGTTCTGCCGCCGCCGCCCTCGTCGCTGCGGCCATCGCGCTCGCCGGGTGCGCCGGGGCCACACAATCCGCAGAGCCAGCCCCGACCGACACCGACGCCGCCCCCACCGGAGCGCTCACGATCTACGCCGCGGCCTCTCTCGCCGGCGCCTTCGACGCGATGGCCGAGGCCTTCACGGCAGAGAATCCCGACGTGCAGATCAGCCCGGTCTACGACGGATCCGCCACGCTGGTCACCCAGATCCGCGAGGGCGCGCCGGCCGACGTGTTCGCCTCGGCTGACGAGTCGACCATGCAGAAGGCCGCCGATGCCGCGACCGACCCGCAGCTGTTCGCCTCGAACACCCTCGTGATCGCGGTTCCCGCCGGCAATCCCGGCGGCGTGGAAGGCCTCGCCGATCTCGCCGACGTCACCACCGTGGTGTGCGCCCCCGAGGTGCCGTGCGGCGCGGCATCCACCGCCCTGCTCGACGGCGCGGGCGTGAGGGTCGAGGCATCGAGCCTCGAGCAGAACGTCACGGCGGTGCTCACCAAGGTCGAAGCCGGCGAGGCCGATGCGGGGTTGGTCTACGCCACCGATGTGATCGGACGCGACGACCTCGAGGTGATCGTTCCCGAGAACGCCGCCGATGTCGTCAACCACTATCCGATCACCGCTCTCGCAGATGCCGAGAATCCGCGCGCGGCCGAGGCGTTCGTCGCCTTCGTGCTGTCGGATGCCGGACAGGCGATCCTCGCAGACTTCGGCTTCGGCGCGCCATGACTGCCGCCGGCGCATCCGGAGTCCAGGGGTACGCGCCGCGCGCGCTCGCGATCCCCGCGGTGATCGGTCTGGCGTTCCTCGTCCTGCCGCTCACCGCACTGATCGCCCGCGTGGAGTGGGCGACCTTCGTCGCCGACGTGACGTCGGATGCCGCGCTCGCAGCCCTCGGCCTCTCGCTGGGCACTGGGCTGATCGCGACGCTGCTGTGCATCGCGATCGGGGTTCCGCTCGCACTGTTCATCGCTCGATCAGGCCCGCGGCTCGCGGCGGTGCTGCGGGCTGCCGTCACGGTGCCGCTCGTGCTGCCGCCGATGGTGGGCGGGGTGGCCCTGCTCTACCTGTTCGGACGTGCGGGGTGGTTCGGCGGGCTCGGGCTCGCGTTCAGCACGCCCGCGGTCGTGCTCGCGCAGACGTTCGTCGCTCTGCCGTTCCTCGTGCTGGCCGTCGAGGGCGCCGTGCGCACCTCGGGTGTCGACTACGAGCGCACCGCGGCCGCCCTCGGCGCCGGGCGCTGGACGATCCTGCGCCGGATCACGCTGCCTCTCGCGGCGCCGGGCATCGTCGCGGGGGTCGTGCTGTGCTTCGCCCGCGCGATCGGCGAGTTCGGCGCGACCGCCCTCTTCGCGGGCAATCGTCCGGGCGTCACCCAGACCATGCCCCTCGCGATCTACACCGCGTTCAACGGCGCCGGGGTGACGCAGGGCGCGGCCGTCGCGCTCGCCCTGCTGCTGCTCGCCACCGCGATCGCCGTGCTGCTGCTCGTGCGCGGATGGCGACCGGGGGCCGCACGATGAGCGGTCTGCGCGCACACGTGGTGGTCGCGAGAGAGCACTTCGCGGTTGACGTGACACTCGACGTCGCGGTCGGCGAGACGGTCGCGGTCATGGGACCGAGCGGTGCGGGCAAGTCCACACTGCTGCAGGCGCTGGCCGGACTCGTGCGGCTGCAGGCGGGCGAGATCGCGGTCGCAGATCGTGTCGTCGACCGTGTCGCCTCGCCCCGCGTGCAGACGGCGCCGATGCAGCGCGGCATCGTGCTGCTGGGGCAGGACGCGCGGCTGTTCCCGCACCTGTCCGTGCGGGAGAACGTCGCATTCGGGCCGCGCTCCGGCGGGGTCGACGCCCGCACGGCGCGCGATGCCGCCGATGAATGGCTCATGCGTGTCGGCCTCCCCGGTGCGGGGGATCGCATGCCGCGAGAGCTCTCGGGCGGCGAGGGGCAGCGCGTCGCCGTCGCCCGCGCGCTGGCCGCCTCGCCGCGGGCCGTGCTGCTCGACGAGCCGCTGGTCGCACTCGACCCCGAGACCGCGGGTGAAATTCGGCGGATGCTGCGCGACCAGCTCGAGGGCACCACCACGGTCGCCGTGACACACGATGCGGCGGATGCCGTCGCCCTCGCCGACCGACTGATCGTCGTCGAAGCGGGGCGGGTCACGCAGAGCGGACCCGTGCGTGCGGTGCTGGCGGCCCCGGCATCCGGCTTCGTCGCGGCGATCGCCGGCGTCAACCGCATCGTGGGGGCGGCGCAGGGCGGGGCGTTCGTCGCCGAGGGGTTGCGGTTGACCAGTGCGGATGCCGCGTCGCAGGCGCTCGCGGCGGTCGACGGCGCGCGGCTCGCCGCGGTGTTCCGGCCGGAAGACGTACGGATCGCGGGCGGCACCGGGGATGATGGCGGAAGTGTCGGGGGGCGCGACGGCGGATCCTGGCGCACCGCGATCACCCGGCTCGAGCCGACTCTTGCGGGGGTGCGCGTGCAGACCTCCTCGTGCGCGGTCGACGTGCCGCTGGCCGACGCGGCGGGCCTCGCGCCGGGCGATGTGCTGCGACTGCGGATCGATCCGGCACACGTGCGGTTCGTGCCGGCGGGCTGAGCGACACCGGCTGGGATTCCCGGCGAGGCCCTGGCAATATGCCGCTCATCGACGCCCCACGGGCCCCACGCGGTATGCCGCGGGTTAGTCTCGGAGGATGACGGGGACTGAGGCTGCACGATGACCGCCGTGCCGGTGGTGATCGGCACGCGAGCGCCCGCCGTCGCGCCGGACACCGCGACCAGCGCCGTGCCGACCAGCGGGGCACTGATCGACACGCACGGGCGCGTGCACCGCGATCTGCGCATCTCGCTGACCGACCGCTGCTCGCTGCGCTGCACCTACTGCATGCCCGAGCAGGGCAACGAGTGGCTCGCCCGCACCAGCATCCTCTCCACCGACGAGATCATCGAGGTCGCCGAGGTCGCGGCTTCCCTCGGCATCCGCACCTTCCGCCTGACCGGCGGCGAGCCGCTGCTGCGCGCCGACATCATCGACGTCGTCCGCCGCGTCGCCCGCATCGAGGGCGTGGATGGGCCGGTCGAGGTCGCGATGACGACCAACGGCATCAGTCTGGCGAAGAAGCTCCCCGCCCTGATCGACGCCGGGCTGACGCGACTCAACATCAGCATCGACACGGTCGACCGGCAGCGCTTCGCCGACCTGACCCGTCGCGACCGCCTCGACGACGTGCTCGAGGGCATCGCGGCGGCGGCGGCATCGGAGCTCCGACCGCTCAAGCTCAACGCGGTCGCGATGCGCGGGGTCAACGACGACGAACTCACTGATCTGGTGGCGTTCGCGATGGAAGTCGGCGCGCAGCTGCGGTTCATCGAGCAGATGCCGCTCGACGCCGGCCACACGTGGGATCGCGCGTCGATGGTCACGCGTGAGGAGATCCTCGAGAAGCTCGGCGAGCGCTGGCAGCTCGACCCCGTCCCGGGACGCGGGGGAGCGCCGGCCGAGAAGTGGCGCATCGACGGCGGACCCCACGAGGTCGGCGTGATCGCCTCGGTCACCGCGCCGTTCTGCGGGGCGTGCGACCGGCTGCGTCTGACCGCCGACGGGCAGCTGCGCAACTGCCTGTTCTCGAACGCGGAGTACGACCTGATCGACGTGCTGCGCGGCGAGGGTTCATCCGGCGCCGACGAACGGGCCGCGGGAATCGGAGCGATGCTGCGCTCGTGTGTGCACGGCAAGCTGCCGGGGCACGCGATCAACGACCCGTCGTTCCTGCAGCCTGCGCGCGGAATGAACGCCATCGGCGGCTGACGCCGCCTCGTCCGTCCTGGCGCGCATGCCGTCCGCGCGTCAGTTTCACAAAATGTTTGATATCTTTCGCTTTGTGAAAGCGACAGTTCCGGCGATCGCGCCCTTGCTTCGGTCAGACCTCCAGGGACGTCTTCTCGCGAGCCTTCTGCTCGCTCCGGAGCGAGAACGGACGCTGACGGAGATCGCTGCCGCCGTTCAGAGTTCGATGCCGACGGTGCACCGCGAAGTCGACCGACTCGTGCTGTCGGGCTTCCTCACGGAGCGCAGATCCGGACGCAACCGTTACGTCAGCGCCAACACCGAGCATCCCCTCTTTCGTCCGGTCAGGGAGATCGTCGAGTACGCGTACGGCCCGGAGGTGATCCTGCCCGCGCTCTTGGCCGATGTCCGAGGGGTCGAGGATGCTTACGTCTATGGCTCCTGGGCGGCACGAATGTATGGCGAGGCGGGCGCTGATCCCGCAGACATCGACGTGCTCATCGTCGGAAAACCCGATCGAGCGGCGGTCTACGACGCCGCCGCAGAAGCGCGGGCGCTGCTCGGACGAGAGGTGAACATGCGATCGGTCAGCCTCGATCGATGGAAGCGGGCCGACGAGGCCTTCCTTCGCACCGTGCAGAGCCGTCCGCTGGTGAAGCTGGACCTCACGGCTGACCGGTCGTCGGGATGACGCGGATGCTCAGATGGGAGAAGGGCCGCGACGTGATGGATGGACTTCTCGCGAAGAAGCACGTCGAGCACGTCTCGGCCAACCTCGAGCACGCGAATCTGCTGCTCGAGCGTGCGCGACGACACGTGGCGTCCGCGGCGACTCTGCGCGCTGACGATCCGGATCAGGCCTTCACCTCTGCGTACGACGCGGCGCGAAAAGCTCTGTCCGCCTGTCTGGCTGCCCAGGGTTTGCGCTCCACATCCCGCGGTGGCCACCTCGCTGTCTACGACGCGGCCGTGGCGCAGTTCGTTCCCCCGATGGGCGCGACGATCAAGCCCTTCGACTGGATGAGGCGGACTCGGAATGACAGCGAGTATCCGGATCTCGACACCCCGGAGATCAGCGTCGACGACGTGGACGAGGCGATCGACGCCGCCCGCGCCATTCTCGCGCTCGCCGCATCCTTGGTGCCGACACTGCCGCCGTACGGCCGGTAGGCCCGAGACCGCCCCCGCGCCTCAGCCCAGGAACTCCCGCGCCGCGGCCGACAGCGCCGTGACGCCGACCTCGATCGTCGGGTGGATCTCCGGCGCGAAGAACGGCGAGTGGTTCGTCGGGATGTCGCGGTCGAGCGTGCCGGCCGCGGTCGCCTCAGCGAAACGTGCGGGGTCGACGCCGCCCCAGAACCAGAACACCAGCGGCGCACCGGTGTCGCGGGCGAACCATGACACGTCCTCGCTGCCGGTGAACATGCCCGGGTCGACGACCGAGGCCTCGCCGAGCGCCCGCTTGAGTGCTGTCGTGACGCGCGCGGTCGCGTCGACGTCGTTGATCGTCGGCGGGAGGGTGTGGTCGGTGCGGATCTCGGGCTGCTTCTCGGCGCCCGACGCGGCGGCCTCGGCTCGCACGATGCGTTCGACACTCGCGAGGACTCTGTCGCGCATCGCGTCGTTCGGGTAGCGCAGGCTCAGTTCGAGCGTGGCCTCGGCGGGGATGATGTTGTTCTTGAGCCCCGCATGGATCGAGCCCACGGTGACGACGGCGACGTCGCGCGGGTCGACCTCGCGCGAGGCGATCGTCTGCAGCCGCATCACGGTGGCCGCGGCCATCACGATCGGGTCGATGGTGGAGTGCGGGCGCGAGCCGTGTCCGCCCCGGCCGTGCAGCGTGACGGTGAGACCGTCCGACGCCGCCATCTGGGTTCCGGGCCGCACGCCGATCGTGCCGGCGGGCAGCGGCGTGACGTGCTGTCCGAGCACCACGTCGGGGTGCGGCACGAGGTCGCGCAGCCCGGCGTCGAGCATCGCCCGTGATCCGGCGCCGTACTCCTCGGCGGGCTGGATGAGCACGACCAGCGTGCCCGACCACTCGTCGCGCTGGGAGACGAGCCGCTCGACCGCGCCGATCATCGCGGTCACGTGCATGTCGTGTCCGCACGCGTGCATCACGGGCACGGTGTTGCCGGCCGGATCGACGCCGGTCGCGGTGCTGGCGTACGCCAGGTTGGTCTGCTCCTTCACGGGGAGTGCGTCCATGTCGGCCCGTGCCCACACGACAGGGCCGTCGCCGTTCGTGAGGATCCCCACGACGCCCGTCACGCCGATGCCCTCATGCACCTCGAGCCCCAGGTCGCGCAGGTGACCGGCGGCGATGCCGGCGGTGCGGGTCTCCTGGAAGGACAGCTCGGGGTGATGGTGCAGGTCGATGTAGAGCGCTTCGAGATCGATCGTCATGCCCCCGAGCCTATCCGCGGGCATGGATCACGCGGAGGGTCGTTCAGGGATGATCACGTGTAGGTCGTCAGCGCAGGCCCCGGGTGCAGCACGGCATTGACGATGGCGCGGATGGCGAACTCGCTCGCGGCGCCGAGCTGCACGGCATCCGGGTGCAGCAGCCACTGCAGCTGCAGGCCGTCCATCACGGCGAGGATGCCGGCCGCTGCGGCGGCGACGGTGTCGGGTGAGTCCACGCCCTCCTGCGCGCAGAGCTCGTGGAACGCAGCGGTCACCTCGGCGCGCAGCCCGGCATAGCGGCGCTCGAAGTACTCGCGCCCGGGGTGGCCCTCGGTCACCGACTCGGCGGACAGCACGGTGTAGGTCTGCACGATGCCGGGCCGCAGCTCGTTGGCGAACGCCGTGCGCACCAGATGCAGGAAGAGTTCCGCACCGTCGGGCACGCGGGCGCCGGCGAGGTCGGCCACGTCTGCGCGGTCGCGGGAGGTCAGCACCTCGAGCAGCAGCTTCTGCTTGGATCCGAAGTGGTGGAGCACGCCCGCGTGGGTGAGGCCGACCTGCTCGGCGACGTCGGCCAGGGTGCCGTTGGTCGATCCCTTGCTGCCGAAGATCTCGACCGCGGCCTGGAGGATCTGCTCGCGTTTCGCCTGCGTCTCGGGTCGTGCCCGTGGCGCCGCTGTCTCATCGGTCATCGGCCGTCCCCTCTCTCGGTGCGTTTGCCATGTTACTTACTGACCAGTAACCTCGGCTGCACCATGACACGCGCTGACGCCACCACGGCCCTCCCGTACCAGGACCCGACGCTCTCGATCCCGCAGCGGGTCGCCGACCTCCTCGGCCGAATGACGCTCGAGGAGAAGGTCGGGCAGATGCTGCAGCTCGACGCGCGCGACGATCTCGACGACCACATCCTGCGCCGGCACGCGGGCTCGATCCTGCACACGTCGCCCGAACGCATCCTGCGGGCCAACGAGCTGACCGCGCAGACACGCCTGCGCATTCCGCTGCTGGTCTCCGAGGACTGCATCCACGGACACTCGTTCTGGCCCGGCGCCACGATCTACCCCACCCAGCTGGGCATGGCGGCGTCGTGGGATGCCGCGCTCGTCGAACGCGTCGCGCGCGCGACGGCGGTCGAGGTCGCGGCCACCGGCATCCACTGGACGTTCTCTCCGGTGCTGTGCATCGCGCGCGACCTGCGCTGGGGGCGCGTCGGCGAGACCTTCGGTGAGGACCCGTTCCTGATCGGCGAGCTGGCCTCGGCCATGGTGCGCGGATACCAGGGCGACGGGCTCGACGACTCCACGGCGATCCTCGCGACGGCCAAGCACTTCGCCGGGTACTCCGAGACGCAGGGTGGCCGTGACGCGAGCGAGGCCGACATCTCGCGGCGCAAGCTGCGCTCGTGGTTCCTGCCGCCGTTCGAGCGGGTGGCCCGCGAGGGATGCCGCGTCTTCATGCTCGGCTACCAGACCATGGACGGCGTGCCGATCACCACGAACGAGTGGCTGCTCAGCGACGTGCTCCGCGGCGAGTGGGGCTACACCGGCACCCTCATCACGGACTGGGACAACGTCGGCCGTATGGTGTGGGAGCAGCGCGTGCAGCCCGACCACACGCATGCGTCGGCGGCCGCGGTGAACGCGGGCAACGACATGATCATGACCACGCCGAGGTTCTTCGAGGGCGCGCTGGATGCCGTCGCGCGAGGCATGCTCGCGGAAGACGCGTTCGACGTGGCGGCCGCCCGCATCCTCACGCTGAAGTTCGAGCTCGGGCTCTTCGAGGACCCGCGTCTGCCCGCCGCCGAGCGTGATGCCGTCGTCGGCAGCGTCGCACACGCAGACCTGAACCTCGAGATCACCCGCCGCTCGCTCGTGCTGCTCGAGAACGACGGCACACTGCCGCTCGACGCCGCGGCTCCGCTGAACGTCGCCGTGGTCGGGCCGCTCGCCGACGACGCCCAGACGCAGCTCGGCGACTGGGCCGGCGGCTCGGGGCAGGCCGGGTGGCTCGACGGGCAGCCGCGCGACATGATCACGACCGTGCTCGACGGCCTCCGCGGGGTCGACGGGTGGTCGGTTGCGCACGCGCGCGGCGCCGACATCCTCACCCTCGAGCAGGACCCGCAGGGTGCGCTCTTCCCCGACGGGCAGCCCCGCCCGCCGGTGGCCGTGCCGTCCGCGCCGGACGAGCAGCTGATCGCCGAGGCAGTGGCTGCGGTATCCGACGCGGATGTCGTGGTGGCCGTGGTCGGCGACCGCATCGAGCTCGTCGGCGAAGGCCGGTCGACCGCGACCCTCGAGCTCATCGGCGGACAGAACGCGCTGCTCGATGCCGTGATCGCCACCGGCACGCCCGTGGTCGTGGTGCTGCTCGCCTCGAAGCCGCTGGTGCTGCCGGCGTCGGTCTCGCGCGCGGCCGCGGTGATCTGGGCGGCGAGCCCGGGGATGCAGGGCGGGCGTGCGCTCGCTGACGTCATCTCGGGTGCGGTGGAGCCGTCGGGGCGCCTGCCGATCTCGTTCGCGCGACACGTGGGCCAGCAGCCGACGTACTACAACCAGATCCGCGGACAGCACGGCGACCGGTACGCCGACCTCACCCAGGCGCCCGCGTGGGCATTCGGTGACGGGCTCTCGTACACGACCGTGGCGTACTCCGACCTCGAGCTGGTGCAGTCGTCGCTGCAGCGTGACGACGTGGTGGTCGGGCACGTGACGGTGACGAACACGGGCGATCGGCCGGTGCGCGAGACCGTGCAGGTGTACGTGCGCGATGCCGTGACGAGCGTCAGCTGGACCGACCGCGAGCTCAAGGCCTACCGCCAGATCGATCTCACGCCGGGGGAGTCGTCGCGGGTGCGGGTCGAGGTGCCGGTCGCGGACTGCTCGATCGTCGATGCGGCGGGTGTGCGCCTGGTCGAGTCCGGGGCGTTCGAGCTGCTCGTGGGACCGTCGTCACGCGAGGAGTCGCTGCTCGCCGCCGCGTTCGACGTCGCCTAGGCGTCAGCCCGGAGAGGTCAGTCCGGAGGGTCAGTCCTCGATCTCCTCGCGGAGGCGTTGCGGGCCTGCGCCCTGGCTGCCCAACTCGTCGTCAGGGTTGAGCAGACCGCACGCCTTCATGGCGAGGCAGCCGCAGCCGATGCATCCGGTCAGCTCGCGCTCGAGCCGTTCGATTCCCTCTCGCCGCTTCTCGAGCTCGCGCTTCCACCGGCGTGAGGCGCGCTGCCAGTCGTCGTGTGTAGGCGTCTCGGTGAGCGGCACGTCGGCGAACGCCGTCTGCACGTCGGCCAGCGGAATGCCCAGGCGCTTGGCCACCGAGATGAGCGACACCCGGCGCAGCATGTGCCGCGGGTAACGACGCTGGTTGCCCGCGGTGCGGGTCGAGGCGATCAGGCCGAGGCTCTCGTAGAAGTGCAGGGCGGATGCCGCGACGCCGGTGCGCCGCGTCATCTCGCCGATCGTGAGCGGCTCCTCGGCGGTGTGCGCGGGGGCGTCGTCGGGGGTGTGGGTCGTCATGCGCATCCCTTCTCGCGCGGGAACTCCCGGCGGATTCCCTGGCGTCGATTTGACCTCAAGGGTACTTGAGGTTTTATCGTTGACTGACCCGAAGGAAGTTGCCTGATGACGTATGTGATCGCCCTGCCCTGCGTGGATGTGAAGGATCGCGCGTGCATCGACGAATGCCCTGTGGACTGCATCTACGAGGGCGAACGCTCGCTGTACATCCACCCGGACGAATGCGTCGACTGCGGCGCGTGCGAGCCGGTGTGTCCCGTCGAGGCCATCTACTACGAGGACGACCTGCCCGACGAGTGGCAGGACTACTACAAGGCGAACGTGGAATTCTTCTCCGAGATCGGCTCGCCCGGCGGGGCGGCCAAGGTCGGCGCGTACGCGTTCGACCACCCGGTGATCTCTGTGCTCCCGCCCCAGGAGGGCGCCGAGTGACCGAGTTCCCGACGCCCAGCCCGGTCGGCGAGGGCATGAAGTCCGCGTTCCGCACCCACCCCGCGGGCGTCGCCATCATCACCGCATCCACCTCCGACGGGCCCGTCGGCCTCACGGCGTCGAGCGTCGCCTCGGTCGCCGTCGATCCCGCCGCGATCGTGTTCTCGGTGACCCGGGCCACCGGCTCGGCGGGCGCGATCCTCGGAGCAGACACCTTCGTCGTGCACCTGATCGACGACGAGCACTCCGCCCTCGCGCAGCTGTTCGCGGTGAGCGGGTCGGAGCGCTTCACCCCCGAGCAGGGCTGGCAGTCGCTGCCGACCGGCGAGCCGTACTTGCCGACCGCCCGCGCCGCGCTGCGGTGCCGCACGCTGCAGACCGTGCCGGTCGGCTCGTCGAGCGTCGTGATCGCCGAAGTGCTCGAGGTACTGTCGGGCCCGCAGGGGCGTCCGCTGGTCTACCTCGACCGTCGCTTCCACGCGCTCCCGCACGGGGAGTGACGCGCTGAGCCGGCGTTGACCCGGTTCAGCTCCCGCCGTCGAGCCGCCCCGTCAGGCGCCGGTGCAGTTCGGCGGCGGTGTCGTTGAGCCCGCCGATCTCGACCGTCTTGCCGCGCTGGTCGTACTTGGTGACCACCGCATCGAGCGCCGCGACCGTCGAGGCGTCCCAGATGTGCGATCCGCTCATGTCGATCACCACGTGGGCCGGGTCGTCGGCGTACGAGAACTGCGTGGTCAGGTCGTTGCTCGACGCGAAGAACAGCTCGCCGTCGACGGTGTAGCGCACGGTCTGCTCGTCGACGAGCTCGCGCGTCACGGTCGCGAAGTGCGCCACCCGCCGCGCGAACATCACCATCGCGGCGATCACTCCCAGCACCACGCCGATCGCGAGGTTGTGCGTCCACACCGTCGCGATCACGGTGATGAGCATCACGGCGGTCTCGCTCTTCGGCATGCGCTTCAGCGTCGCGGGGTGGATGCTGTGCCAGTCGAACGTGGCGAAGCAGACCAGGAACATCACGGCCACGAGCGCCGCCATCGGGATGACCGCGACCACGTCGCCGAGCGCCAGCACGAGGATCAGCAGGAACACGCCCGCGAGGAACGTCGAGATGCGCGTGCGCGCGCCCGAGGCCTTCACGTTGATCATCGTCTGGCCGATCATGGCGCAGCCGCCCATGCCGCCGAATGCGCCGGAGAGGATGTTCGCGACGCCCTGCCCCCAGGCCTCGCGGGTCTTGGGGGAGTGCGTGTCGGTGATCTCGTCGACGAGTTTCGCGGTCATCAGCGACTCGAGCAGACCGACCACGGCCATCGCCAGCGCGAACGGCGCGATGATCCCGAGCGTCTCGAACGTCAGCGGCACATCGGGGAAGAACAGCGCGGGCAGGCTCTCGGGCAGCTCGCCCTGGTCGCCGACGGTCGGCACGTTCCAGCCGAACACGGCGACGGCGGCCGTGAGCAGCACGATCGCCACGAGCGGCGCCGGGACGACCTTCGTGATCCGCGGCATCAGGACCAGGATCACGAGGCCGACCGCCACCAGCGGGTACACCAGCCACGGCACGTCGTACAGCTGCGGCAGCTGCGCGATGAAGATCAGGATCGCCAGCGCGTTCACGAATCCGACCATGACCGACCGCGGGATGAAGCGCATGAGCTTGGCGATGCCGAGCAGTGCCAGCACGATCTGGATCACGCCGCCCAGCAGCACGGTCGCGATCAGATAGTCCACGCCGTACTCGCGCACGACCGGCGCGATCACGAGGGCCACCGCCCCGGTCGCGGCCGTGATCATCGCCGGGCGGCCGCCGACGAACGCGATCGCCACGGCCATGATGAACGACGAGAACAGGCCGACGCGCGGGTCGACGCCGGCGATCAGCGAGAACGCGATGGCCTCGGGGATCAGCGCGAGTGCGACGACGAGTCCGGCGAGCACCTCGCGCGTCAGCAGCCGCGGACTCCGCAGTGCCTGCAGGACCGTCGGCTCGATGCGGTAGCGCGCGGCGTCGTCGCGCGCAGGGGTGATGGCGGTCATGGATGCTCCGGGGGGACGATTCGCGAGGACGCACGAGCGTGCAGGTGCCGGCCACGCCGACACGGAAGAAGTGGGAGCACGACGAATCGCGCTCGAACCGACTCTAACCCTGGTCCTGCAATGCGGCTGCACCGAGGGGGCGGCTCACGCCCCCCTCGGCACGCGCGACTACATGCTCAGCCGCGGGGCGTACGCCGACTCTCGACGACCGGGATCGGCCCGGTCACGCTGAGCTCGTCCTCCCAGCACTGGATGCCGGTGACCTCGGGCAGCCGTGCGCGCGTGAACACGGGGTCCAGGCCCGCCCGTCGCTGTTCGGAGTAGTCGCGCAGCAGCTTGAAGGCGATCCCGGAGAGCAGTCCGATCGCGATGAGGTTCACGATCGCCATCACGCCCATGATGCCGTCTGCCGTGCTCCAGATCAGGTCAGCCGAGGCGATGGAGCCGAGGAACACGACGGCCACGACGACCGTGCGGAACACCGTGAGCACGATCGGCTTGGCGTTGATGAACTCGATGTTCGACTGCCCGTAGTAGTAGTTGCCGATGATCGAGCTGAAGGCGAGCAGGAAGATGATGACGCTCAGCAGGATGTTCGACCACGACCCGAGCGAGCTCACCAGCGCGTTCTGCGTCAGGACGATCCCGCGCTCGGCATCGGCGAGGTCTGGGGTGGCGACGAGCACGATGAACGCCGTGATCGAGCAGATGAGGAACGTGTCGAAGTACACGCCGAGCGTCTGCACGAGGCCCTGCTTGACCGGGTGGGTGACGGCCGCGCTCGCGCCCGCGTTCGGAGCGGACCCGAGACCTGCCTCGTTCGAGAACATGCCGCGCTGTGCGCCGACCATGATGATCGCGCCGATGGTGCCGCCGACGACCTCCTGCGTGCCCCACGCCTGCGTGTAGATCGAGGCGAACACCTCGGGGAGGCGCTCGATGTTCATGCCGACGACGACGAGACCGAGGATGAGGTAGAGCAGGGCCATCGCCGGAACGAGGGTCTGGCTGACCGACGCGATGCGCCGCAGGCCACCGAAGATCACCAGCGCCGTGAGGATGGCGAGCACGCCGCCGACCACCCAGGGGATCCAGGTCACCTCGCCGCCGAAGCTGCCGGAGATCGTCGCGCTGATCGTGTTGGCCTGCAGGGAGTTGAACGACAGCGGGAAGCACAGGATGAGCACGACCGCGAACACGATGCCCATCCAGCGCGCCTTGAGGCCGTGCTGCATGTAGTAGGCGGGCCCGCCGCGGAAGCCGTCCTTGTCGCGGACCTTGAACGCCTGGCCCAGGGTCGACTCGATGAAGCTCGAGGCGCCGCCGATGAACGCCATCGTCCACATCCAGAAGACCGCGCCGGGCCCGCCGATCGCGATCGCGGTGCCGACGCCGGCGATGTTGCCGACCCCCACGCGCGATGCGGCCGAGATGGTGAACGCCTGGAAGGCCGATACCGACTGCGGCTCGCCGTTCTCGTTGCGCGGGGTGCGGTCGGTCAGAGTCCGGAACATCTCGGGGATCATCCGGAACTGCACGACCCCCGAGCGGAAGGTGAAGTACAGGCCCAGCACCAGGAGCAGGGGCAGCACCGCCCACGTCCACAGCTTGTCGCCGGCGAACACCACGAAGTCATTGAGCGCGTCCATCGCCCCAGTATGGGGGTCGGCCGCTCGCGATGCGAGGCATCGCGTCGGTCTCGTCAGAGGTGCGTTGTCGAGCCGCGGATCAGCAGGTCGTGCGGCAGATCGGCAGTGCCCGCCGTGGCATCCGTGCCGTCGAGCTGCGCGAGCACCGCCGCCGCCGCGCGCTCGCCCTGCCGGAGCGGGAACTGGTCGACGGTGGTCAGACGGAAGAACGCGCCCAGCTCGTGCCCGTCGATGCCGATGATCGACAGGTCCTCCGGGACGCGCAGTCCGTGATCGCGCGCGGCGAGGATCGCGCCGATCGCCATCTCATCGGATGCCGCGAACACGGCGGTCGGACGCGGCCCCGCGCGCTCGATCAGGCGGGCCGCGGCGCGGTATCCGCCCTCTATCGTGAAGTCCGCGAGCTCCACCAGCGTCGGGTCGTGGGGGATGCCGGCCGCCGTCAGCGCGCGGTCGAATCCCACGCGTCGCCGCGTCGGCCCGCGGAAGTCGGTGTCGAACGCCGGGCCCGCGCCGATGTGCCCGATGATCCGGTGCCCGAGCTCGAGCAGATGCCGCGTGGCGAGCTCGCCGACCGCGGCCTCGTCGACCATCAGTGTGCGCAGCCGCGGGTGCGGGCCGCCGATCGCGACGACCGGCAGACCGAGGTCGAGCAGTCGCTGGGTCTCGTCCTCGTCGAGCTTGATCGACACCGCGATCACCGCATCCACGCGTTGACGGCGCAGGAACGTGGCGAACACGTCACGACGGACGGCTCGGTCGGTGGTGATGTTGTACAGCGTGATGTCGTAGCCCTGCCGCATCGCCTCGGCCGAGACGCCCGAGAGCACGGTGCTGAAGAACCAGCGGTCGAGGAAGGGCACGATCACGCCGATGTTGCGGGTGCGCCCGGATGCCAGGCTCGAGGCGCGCGACGACACGACGTAGCCGAGCGACTGCGCCGCCGCCTGCACGCGATCCCGTGTGGATGCCGACACCTGCCCGCGTCCGCTCAGCGCGCGTGACACGGTGGCCGTCGACACCCCGGCGAGGCGTGCGACCTCATCGATGCTCGTCATCCGCGTCTCCGTATCCCCTCCGGGCGCCCGTCCGTTCCGGTCGCAGTTCGCGCCGCTCGCCCGCCCGTCCCGCCCGTTCCGGTCGCAGTTCCCGCCGCCGATCCGGGAGCCGGGCGGCGGCAACTGCGACCGGAACGGAGCCGGACCCAGCCGGCGACCCCGGCGTCAGCCGCGCGTGAACCAGACCGCCGTGTCGACGGGCAGCGTCGTGCCGTCGAACGGCTGGCTGCGCAGCACGATCTGGGCGTCGCTCGGCAGCTCCAGAGGCGCGGTACCGAGGTTCGCGATCACGTGAACGTCGGCGCGACGGAACGCCACGGCATCCGCTCCCGCGTCTTCCCAGATCAGCGAGCCGCCGCCGAAGCCGTACGAGCGGCGTGCGGCGAGTAGCTCCTTGTACAGCGAGAGCGTCGAGGTGGGGTCGGCCGCTTCGACGTCGCGCGCGTAGGCTGCCCACTCCGCGGGCTGCGGCAGCCACGAGCGGCCGGTGTCGTTGAAGCCGTAGGCCTCGCCGTCGGCCGTCCAGGGCAGCGGCACGCGGCATCCGTCCCGACCGTAGCGCTCGCCGTTGGTGCGGAACCAGGTGGGGTCCTGACGGAAGCCGTCGGGGATCTCCATCGCCTCCGGAAGCCCCAGCTCCTCGCCCTGGTACAGGTAGGCCGAACCGGGCAGCGCGAGCATCAGCGTCGTCGCCGCGCGAGCGCGGGCCAGGCCGACCGCCGTGTCGGGCTTGTCGGGGGTGTTCGGGCCGATGCCCTCACCCTGGGGGTTGTCGGCGGTCAGCGCCAGGCGGGTGGCGTGACGCACGACGTCGTGGTTCGACAGCACCCAGGTGCTGGGAGCGCCGACGGCTCCGAACTCCTCGAGTGATTCGCGGATGACGTCGCTGAGCTCCGTCGCATCCCAGGAGGTCTGCAGGTAGGGGAAGTTGAAGGTCTGATGCATCTCGTCGGGGCGCACCCACAGCGCGGTCTTCTTCAGCGTCGGCAGCCAGGCCTCGCCGCAGAGCGCGCGGTCGCCGTCGTACTCCGCGAGCAGTTCGTGCCAGTCGCGGTAGATGTCGTGCACGCCCTCCTGGCCCCAGTAGGGCACGTGCGCCTCGCCGCCGCCCATCGAGTCGGCGTCGGCCGGGGGCGTGTAGTCGGGCAGTCCGTCGGCCTTAATCATGCCGTGCGCCACATCGACGCGGAAGCCGTCGACGCCGCGGTCGAGCCAGAAGCGCAGGATCGAGCGGAACTCCTCGCGCACCTCGTCGTTGTTCCAGTCGAAGTCGGGCTGCGTGGGGTCGAAGATGTGCAGGTACCACTGCCCCGGCGTGCCGTCGGGCTCGGTGATGCGCTCCCACATGCCGCCGCCGAACACCGACTCCCAGTTGTTCGGCGGGAGCTCGCCGTTCTCACCCTGGCCGTCGCGGAAGATGTAGCGCGCGCGCTCGGGGCTGCCGGGTGCGGCCTTCAGGGCCTCCTGGAACCAGGCGTGCTGCGCCGACGAGTGGTTGGGGACGAGGTCGACGACCACGCGGATGTCGCGCGCATGCGCTTCGGCGAGCATCTCGTCGAAGTCGGCCAGCGTGCCGAAGAGCGGGTCGACGTCGCGGTAGTCGGCCACGTCGTAGCCGGCGTCGCGCTGCGGGCTGGTCATGAACGGGCTCAGCCAGATCGCGTCGACGCCGAGGTCC
This sequence comes from Microbacterium sp. PI-SA-G, assembly GCF_057215335.1. Taxonomy (NCBI): domain Bacteria; kingdom Bacillati; phylum Actinomycetota; class Actinomycetes; order Micrococcales; family Microbacteriaceae; genus Microbacterium; species Microbacterium sp. PI-SA-G. Next base: position 2,035,342 of record NZ_CM170103.1, on the reverse strand, counting down.
TGCAGCGCGTCGAGCCGTGCGGTGACGCCGGGCAGGTCGCCGATGCCGTCGCCCGATGCATCCGCGAACGAGCGCGGGTAGATCTGGTAGATGACGGCGCTGCGCCACCACTCGGAACCGGGGGCTGCGATCTGCTCAAGCTGGGTCATGAGAGAAGGCTACTGCAAGCGCTTGCAGTAGCCTCCTCCCACGATCAGGAATTACGGGGTGGGCATGCCGCCGTTGACGTTCAGCGTCTCGCCTGCGACGTAGCTCGACTCCGCCGACGCCAGGAAGACGTACGCGGGAGCGAGCTCTGCGGGCTGGCCCATCCGGCCGAGCGGAGTGTCCTCACCGAAGCTCGAGATCTTCTCCTGCGGCTGTCCGTCGCTGGGCTGCAGCGGCGTCCAGATCGGTCCCGGCGCCACGGCGTTCACGCGGATGCCCTTCGGCGCGAGCTGCTCGGCCAGGCCCTTCGTGAAGGCATTGATCGTGGCCTTCGTCGAGGCGTAGTCGACCAGGATGCCCGACGGCGAGTACGCCTGGATCGACGTGGTGTTGATGATCGTCGACCCCGGAGTGAGGTGCGCGAGCGCCGCCTTCGTGATCCAGAACATCGCGTAGACGTTGGTCTTGAACGTGTCGTCGAACTGCTCGTCGGTGATGTCGGTCAGCGACTCCTGGTAGATCTGCTTGCCGCCGTTGTTGACGAGGATGTCGAGTCCGCCCAGGGCGGATGCGGCATCTGCCACCAGCGAGCGGCAGTACTCGGGATCGCGCAGGTCACCGGGCAGCTGCGCGACCGTGGCTCCGGCCTCGCGCAGGATGCCGGCGATGCGGCTGGCGTCCTCCTCCTCCTCGGGCAGGTACGAGATCGCGACATCGGCACCCTCGCGGGCGAAGGCGATCGCGGTCGCGGCGCCGATGCCGGAGTCGCCTCCGGTGATGAGCGCCTTGCGCCCCTGCAGGCGTCCGCTGCCGCGGTAGCTCTCCTCGCCGAGGTCGGCCTTCGGGGCGAGGTCGGCGTCGAGACCGGGCTCGGGCATGTGCTGCTTCTCGGGCGTGATGTCGGCGTAGAGCTCGGCGGGGTTGACGAACGTGTACTGGTCGCGGGTCATGGTGCGTCCTTTCGTTGTTTTCCGGTCGGTCTGAGCGTCCGCCCGTCGCCGATCGGCGCGTACGACGCGATCGCCGGCGAGGTGGGGGAGGGCATGTCCCCATCGTGCGCTCGCGGTCGGGTCGCGGCAAAAGCCTTGCACCGCTCTGCTGGCCTTGCTATACGCGGGCGCGGGGCCGCCGACCGCCCTCGACAGGAGTACCGTGGGCCATGGACGATCGCGGCGCTGTCGCACGGCCAGGGGGGATTCGCATGAGGCAGTCCTCGGGACGCTCGGTGTCACGCGGCATCCTCGCGTCTGCCCTCGTCGCCGCCGTGGTCGCCATGGCCGGCGCACCGGTGGCCGCGGTCGCCGACGACGGCTGGTTCACGAGTCCGGACGACTCGGTCGACTACGCGCGCTCCGCCGCACTGGCGTACGAGTTCCTCGACGCGCGGGTCGACGAGTACTGCAGCGATGACGGCATGTGCCTGCCCCGCAGCTACCAGGGCGGATACTTCACCACCCCCACGTCGGACTTCACCTCATCGTTCGTGTACGACGACGCGCTGATCATCATGGCGTATGCCGCGCGAGGGCTGCCCGACGACGTCCGCCGCGCACGGGCGATCGGCGACGCACTGCTCTTCCTGCAGGCGAACGATCCCGTGTACGACGACGGCCGCACGCGGGCGTCGTACGAACCCGCGAGCCTGCGCGACGGTCGTGTCGAAGTCGCCGGGTCCGGCTCGTTCACCGGCAACCAGGCCTGGGTCGGCATGGCGCTGGCCCGGTTGTACGACCTCACCGGCGAGCAGGAGTACCTCGACGGCGCTCTGCGACTCGGCGAATGGATCGAGAACAACACGGCCGACACCGATCGTGCGCCCTTCGGGTACACCGGGGGACAGGATGCCGGGGGCCGACCCTTCACGTTCAAGTCCACCGAGCACAACATCGACGTGACCGGGTTTTTCACGCAGCTAGCCCAGCTCACCGGCGACGGTGTGTGGGCGGATCGCGCGGCGATCGCCTCCGACTTCGTCGCCGCCATGCAGCATCCCGACGGGCACCTGTCGACCGGGACGCACCTCGACGGCTCCACGATCAACCCGCAGCCGATCCCCGAGGACCCGCAGACGTGGAGTCTTCTCGCCACGCGCGACGGGCGATACGACGACGCGCTCACCTGGACCCTCGACAACCTGCAGGCCGCCGACGGCCCGTACCGCGGCCCGTCGTTCAGCGACGCCGACGTCTCGAAGGTCTGGTTCGAGGGCAGCGGGCATCTCGCGCTCGCGCTGCGGCTGCGCGGAGAGCCCGGGGATGCCGCGGAGGTCGATTCCCTGCTCTCGAGCGCCGAGCTCGCGCAGCGCGAGTCTGCGAACGGCGACGGCAAGGGGATCGTGGCGACCTCGACCGACGGACTCGACTCGGGCTTCGGCGACAAGTACTACGCGAGTCTGCACACCGGAGCGACCGCCTGGTACCTGCTCGCGATTACCGGATACAACCCGTTCCGACTCGCGGCCGACGATGGCGGGCCGACGCTCGCGCTCGGTGCCGAGGGAGATTCGGATGCCGGTCCGGATGCTGGTCCGGATGCCGAGGGCGACGCGGCCGGTACGGTGACGCCGCGCATCGTCGGGGGCGTGGCGCTGGGCGCCTCGCTCATCGGCGCAGCACTCCTGCGTCGGCGACGACGCCGCTGAGAGTGCGGGTCGTTACGCGGCGACGCGGGCGACCGCGGCGATCGCGCTCGCGAAGAACCCGATGCCGTCGATGCCGCTGCGCATGGCGACCGCCGTGTTGGGGCCGAACCCTGCCTCGGTGGCGTGCTCGGGGTGCGGCATCAGACCGACCACGTTGCCCGCCTCGTTCGTGAGCCCGGCGATGTCGCGCAGCGAGCCGTTCGGGTTGACGCCGGCGTAGCGGAAGGCCACGAGGCCCTCGCCCTCCAGGCGGTCGAGCGTCTCCTCGTCGGCGATGTATCCGCCGTCGCCGTTCTTCAGCGGGATGACGATCTCCTGGTTGCGGCGGAACGCGTTGGTCCAGGCGGTGTCGGCGTTCTCGACGACGAGCTTCTGGTCGCGACGCACGAAGTGCTGGTGGTCGTTGCGGATCAGGCCACCCGGCAGCAGGTGCGCTTCGACGAGCATCTGGAATCCGTTGCAGATCCCGAGGATCGGAAGACCTTTGGCCGCGGCATCCTTCACCTCCGACATGATGGGAGAGAGCGACGCGATGGCACCCGCGCGCAGGTAGTCGCCGTAGCTGAATCCGCCCGGGAGGACGAGGGCGTCGACGCCCTCGAGGTCGTGCGAACCGTGCCAGAGTGCGACCGGCTCGGCGCCGGCGAGCCGCACGGCGCGCTGCGCGTCGCGGTCGTCGAGAGAGCCGGGAAAGGTGACGACGCCGATGCGCGCGGTCACTCGACGACCTCGACCCCGACGACGTCCTCGATGACGGAGTTCGAGAGCACCTCGTCGGCGACGCGCTTGGCCTCGGCGAGCAGCTCGTCGGTGACCTCGCCCTCGACGGTGAGCTCGAAGCGCTTGCCGATGCGCACATCGGTGAATCCTTCGACGCCCAGGCGGGTGAATGCGCCGGAGACGGCCTTCCCCTGGGGGTCGAGCAACTCGGACTTGGGCATGACGTCGACGACGATGGTGGGCATGAAAGGCTCCGGAAGTCGCGGGAAGGCTGGCGGCCCCAGTCTACCGGCCCGCGTTGTGCCCGCGTCGCGCAGGTGCGGGCGGGGACGGGTCAGGCGTGGAAGACGGTGTGCAGGTCGCCGATCAGGTCGCGGCCGCCGAGGCCGTCGATCTCGAACAGCACCGAGATGCCCACAACGTGGCTGCCGAGGCGCTCGACGAGCTGGCGTCCGGCGGCGAGGGTGCCTCCGGTCGCGAGGACGTCGTCGATCAGCAGCACGCGGGATCCGGCGGGCAGGTCGTCGTGCATCTCGATCGTCGCCGTGCCGTACTCCAGGGCGTAGTCGACGGATGCCGCGGGCCGGGGCAGCTTGCCCGCCTTGCGGATCGGGATGAGCCCGGTGCCGGCGGCGATCGCCGCGGCTCCCGCGAGGATGAACCCGCGCGCCTCGATGCCGGCCACCACGTCGAACTGCCCGGCGAAGGGTTCGAGGATCGCGGCGGTCGTCGCCTGCAGCGCCTCGGCGTCGGCCAGCAGGGGCGTGATGTCGCGGAAGACGATGCCGGGTTCGGGGTAATCCGGGATGCTGCGGATCAGCGAGGCGGCGCGGACGAGGGCGGGGGAAAGCTCGGCGGAGGGCACCGAGCAAGGCTACCCGCGTTCTCGTCGGCGAATGCGTGAATGGATCCTTGACATCCGTGGGAGCGCTCTCATAGAGTGACTCACCAACCCGTGGGAGCGCTCCCATAGCTCGTCCCACGAGTCCTGACGCACCACACCAGCACGACCCCACAAAGGAGTGAACCGTGAACACCCGTGCCCGCAATCGCATGCTCACCGCCGCCGCGGTGGCATCCGTCGCCTCTCTCGCCCTCGCCGGCTGCGCCGCATCCGGCGACGGTGGCGGAGGAGACGCCGACGGCGACGTCACACTGACGATCACCACGTTCGGCACCTTCGGCTACGACGACCTCTACAAGGAGTACGAGGAACTCAACCCCGGAGTGACCATCGAGGCCAACAACATCGACACCGGCGGCAACGCCCGCACCGACGCCTTCACCAAGATCGGCGCCGGATCGGGCCTCAGCGACATCGTCGCGATCGAGGAGGGCTGGCTGGGCGCGATCATGGCCGACGCTCCCGACACCTTCATCGACCTGCGCGAGCACGGCATCGAGGACCGCAAGGACGACTGGGTCGAGTGGAAGTACGACCAGGTGACGGACCCCGACGGTCGGGTCATCGGCTACGGCACCGACATCGGTCCGAGCGGCATCTGCTACAACGGACCCGCACTCGAGGCTGCCGGACTTCCGAGCGACCGCGAGTCGGTAGCCGAGCTGCTGAACGGCGACTGGGAGAACTACTTCGCCGTCGGTGCCGAGTACACCGCCAAGACCGGCAAGGCCTGGTACGACCACTCCGGGTTCGTGTGGAACGCGATGGTCAACCAGCTCGAGGAGGGGTACTACACCGCCGACGGCGAGCTGAACGTCGAGGGCAACGCCGAACTCGAAGAGCGCTTCGCGATGCTCGGGGCGGCGACCGAGGGCGGACAGTCCGCCGCGCAGAAGGCGTGGGACTGGAACGGCGGCAAGTCATTCGTCGACGGATCCTTCGCCACGTTCGTCTGCCCGGGATGGATGCTCGGCATCGTCCAGGGTCAGGTCGAGGCCGGCGGCGGCGACGCGTCGACCGGCTGGGACTTCGCCGACGTGTTCCCCGGCGGCCAGGCCAACTGGGGCGGCGCGTGGCTGTCCGTCTCGGAGTCCTCGCAGCACCAGGAGGCCGCGGCTGAGCTCGCGAACTGGCTGACCCAGCCCGAGCAGCAGGTGAAGCAGTCCGCCGCCGCAGGCAACTTCCCCTCCACCGTCAAGGCGCAGGAGACGCTGGCAGCCGACGCGACGCCGAACGAGTTCTTCAACGGCGCTCCCACCGGCGCCATCCTCGCCGAGCGTGCCCAGGGCGTCGTCGCGCAGTTCAAGGGCGCCGACGACTCCGTCATCCAGGAGAACGTGTTCGGCCCCGCCCTCAGCGGGCTCGACCGCGGCGAGACCGACACCCAGGGCGCCTGGGATGCCGCGCTCGCGCTCCTGGACAAGCTGGTCGACTGACCTGCCCTCGTTCCGGTCGCAGTTCCTGCCGGCTCGGCGCCCCGCCGGCGACAGGAACTGCGACCGGAGCATCCATCCGTCCTCCTGAGACAGGAACCCCATGACTCTCACCGCCCCGCCCGCGGCGCAGCAGGCCGCGGCAACCGGACCGTCGACGGAGGCCGCGCCGAAGCGGCCCTGGCGTCACCGCGTCTCGCGGTTCGACCAGCACGCCAGCCCGTACCTTTACATCTCGCCGTTCTTCCTGCTCTTCGGGCTGGTCGGCCTCTTCCCGCTGATCTACACCGTCTGGGTCGCCGTCCATGAATGGGACCTGCTGCGGGGTGAGGGGGAATTCGTCGGCTTCGGCAACTTCTCCGCGATCCTCGCCGACTCGATGTTCTGGAACTCGATCTTCAACACCCTCAGCATCTTCTTGCTGTCGGCGATCCCGCAGCTGGCCATCGCCCTGTTCATCGCGTACCTCCTCGACCGGGGTCTTCGCGCACCGACGTTCTGGCGCATGAGCGTGCTCATCCCGTTCGTGGTGACGCCCGTCGCGATCGCGATCATCTTCTCGAGCATCTTCAACGAGGCCGACGGTCTCGCCAACAACCTGCTGAACGTCATCGGCATCGCCGATCAGCAGTGGAAGGAGGACACCGCGCTGTCGCACATCGCGATCGCGGTGATGGTCAACTTCCGCTGGACCGGGTACAACGCCCTGATCCTGCTCGCCGCCATGCAGGCCGTGCCGCGCGATCTCTACGAGTCGGCCGCCCTCGACGGCGCCGGCGCCGGACGCCGGTTCTTCTCGATCACGATCCCGACGATCCGCCCGACCCTCATCTTCGTGATCATCACGGCGACGATCGGCGGTCTGCAGATCTTCGCCGAGCCCCGCCTGTTCGACGTGTCGTCCGCCGGCGGCATCGGCGGCAGCGACCGGCAGTTCCAGACGACCGTGCTGTTCCTGTGGGATCTGGCGTTCTTCCGCCGTGATCTCGGTCAGGCCTCCGCCGTCGCCATCCTGCTGTTCCTGCTCATCGTCGGGATCGGACTGATCAACTTCATGATCTCGCGCAGCATCTCCACCGGAGACGACCGCAAGAACCGGGCTGCGCGCCGCCGCGTCCGCTCGACCACCCAGGAGGAGACGCGATGACCGCCACCCAGGCACTGAGCGTGCCCGAGAAGATCCGCCGCAAGCGGGCACTCGCCGGAGGGACCGCCGGCATCGGCAGCCGCCCCGGATTCCTCACCTACGGTCTGCTCGCCGCGTTCATCATCGGCAGCGTGTATCCGCTGTGGTGGTCGTTCGTGGTCGCGAGCGGCACGAACGCCACGCGCGGTGAGACCGCGCCGCTCATCCCGGGCGGGAACTTCCTCGCCAACGCCGCACGGGTCTTCGACGCGATCCCGTTCTGGCTCGCGCTGGGCAACTCGTTCCTCATCTCGAGCATCATCACGATCTCGGTCGTGACCTTCTCGACGCTGGCGGGATACGCCTTCGCCAAACTCCGGTTCAAGGGGCGCGACGGCCTGATGATCTTCGTGATCGCGACCATGGCGATCCCCACGCAGCTGGGCATCATCCCGCTGTTCATGGTGATGCGCGAGCTCGGCTGGACCGGCACGATCGGCGCGGTCATCGTGCCGACGCTGGTCACCGCATTCGGGGTGTTCTTCATGCGGCAGTATCTGGTCGACGTCATCCCCGACGAGCTGATCGAGGCGGCGCGCATGGACGGCGCCAACCAGTTCCGCACCTTCCTGACCGTCGGCATCCCGGCCGCCCGACCTGCGATGGCGATCCTCGGTCTGTTCACGTTCATGACCGCGTGGACCGACTACCTGTGGCCGCTGATCGTGCTCTCACCCACCAACCCCACCCTGCAGACGGCACTCAGCCAGCTGCAGTCCGGCTACTACATCGACTACTCCATCGTCCTCGCCGGTGCCGTGCTCGCGACCCTTCCGCTCCTCGTGCTCTTCGTGGTCGCGGGGCGGCAGCTCGTGAGTGGCATCATGGCGGGCGCGGTGAAAGGATGACCCCTATGACCCGTGCTTTCCCCCAGAATTTCCTGTTCGGCGCCGCCACCGCGGCGTATCAGATCGAGGGGGCGGCGTTCGAGGACGGGCGCACCGCATCGATCTGGGACGCGTTCTCGCGCGTGCCGGGCGCGGTCATCAACGGCGACAACGGCGACGTGGCGTGCGATCACTACCACCGCTATCGCGACGATGTCGCGCTGATGGGCGAGTTGGGGCTGCAGACGTACCGGTTCTCGACCTCGTGGTCGCGGGTGCGCCCCGACGGCGGCGCGGTGAACCCGGCAGGAGTCGACTTCTACCAGCGACTGGTCGACGAGCTCCTGCAGGCCGACATCCTGCCCTGGCTGACGCTGTACCACTGGGACATGCCGCAGGCGCTGCAGGAGCAGGGCGGATGGACGAACCGCGACACCGTCGACCGCTTCCTCGAGTACGCCGGCACCATGCACGACGCCCTCGGCGACCGCGTGAATGTGTGGACGACGCTGAACGAGCCGTGGTGCTCGTCGTTCCTCTCGTACACCGGCGGCGAGCACGCGCCGGGGCACACGAGCATCGCCGAGGGGCTGCTCGCCTCGCATCACCTGCTGCTCGCGCACGGCCGGACCGTGCAGGAGCTGCGCTCGCGCGACGCGAGCCTCAATCTCGGCATCACGCTCAACCACACGGTGGCCGATCCAGCCGACCCGCAGAACGCCGGAGACGTCGACGCCGCACGCCGCATCGACGGCCAGTTCAACCGCTGGTTCCTCGACCCGATCTACCGCGGGCAGTACCCGGCCGACATCGTCGAGGACATCCGCGCGGTCGACGCCGATGCGGTGCAGCGGTTCGAGTCCGCGATCCACGCGGGTGACCTCGAGACGATCGCGCAGCACATCGACACGCAGGGCGTGAACTACTACCACGGTGACCTGGTGTCGGGAACGGCGCCCGAGACGTCGACCGCGGCGAGTGTGCCCGACACCGCGCGCAAGGTGCGCAGTCCCTACCCCTCGCACGAGAACATCCACAACGTCGAGCGGGGCCTGCCGCGCACCGCGCAGAACTGGGAGGTGCAGCCCGAGGGACTGACCCGCCTGCTGCAGCGCGTGTGGACCGAGTACGCCCAGCCTGCGGGCACGGTGCTGTCGATGACCGAGAACGGCGCGGCGTATGACGACGTCGCCGTGCAGGAAGACGGCGAGACGCGCGTGCACGACGCCGATCGCACCGAGTTCCTGCGCCTGCACCTCGACGCGGTGCTCGACGCGGTCGAGGCGGGGGTCGACGTGCGCGGCTACTTCTACTGGTCGCTGTTCGACAACTACGAGTGGGCCTGGGGCTACGACAAGCGCTTCGGCATCGTGCGCGTCGACTACGACACCCAGGAGCGGAGTCTGAAGGACTCGGCGCGGGAGTACGCTCGCATCATCGCCGCACGCCGCATCTGAGCGCGGCGGCGCGTCGGGCGGCGCATCCGATCCGCCGCCGGAACAGAGGGAGAACCGTGCCGTCACGAGCGACGATCGAAGAGGTGGCTTCGGCCGCCGGGGTGTCGCGATCGACCGTGTCGCGCGTCGTGAACGGGTCGACCGCGGTGAGCCCCGAGGCGCTGGTCGCGGTGCGCACCGCGATCGAGCAGCTCAGCTACGTGCCCAACCGCGCCGCGCGCACGCTCGCATCGAATCAGACGCAGGCGATCGCGCTGATCGTGCCCGAGGACACCACGCGCTTCTTCGGCGACCCGTTCTTCGCCGCGATCGTCGCCGGCATCACCGGGGCTCTGCGCAGCTCCGACTACCTGCTGAACCTGCTCATCGCCAGCGACGACCCGGGCGACAAGATGTCGAGCTTCGTGCGCAACGGCGGTGTCGACGGGGCGCTGATCGTGTCGCACCACACCAGCGACGCGTTCATCGAGCGGATCGCCGACGCGGTGCCCGTGGTCTACGGCGGGCGTCCGGTGCGGCGGCGTGATGGCGACTACGTGGTCGACGTCGACAATGTCCTCGGTGCCCGCGCGGCCACCCGTCGCCTGATCGACATCGGCCGCACGCGGATCGCGACGATCGCGGGCACGCTCACCATGGTGTCGTCGATCGACCGTCTGCAGGGGTTCCGGAGCGCCTTGGCGGATGCCGGGCTGACCCCTTTCGCCGAAGAGGCGGGCGACTACAGCGAGGCCAGTGGAGCGGATGCCGCGCGGCGAATCCTCGCGGCGGGGCGGCCGGATGCGATCTTCGTGGCGAGCGACCTGATGGCCCGCGGCGCGCTGATGGTGCTGCGGGGCGCGGGCGTGCGGGTGCCGGAGGACATCGCGCTGGTCGGCTTCGACGACTCCGCGGTGGCGATGTCGACCGATCCGCAGCTCACCACGATGCGTCAGCCGATGTACGCGCAGGGCGAGACGATGGCGAGCGTGCTGCTCGCGCGTCTGGCCGGCGGCGAGCCCGCGCACACGACGATCCTGCCGACCGAACTCGTGGTGCGCGCCTCGGCCTGAGTCGCCCGCGGTCGCTGACGGACCCGATGCACGGGTGCGGGCTTGACGCCCCTCCAGGACAAGCCCGCACCCGTGAGTCTCGGAACGCTCATAGATTGAATGAGTGTTCAGTGACTAATCTATCCGGTGGGGGAACCAAACCGGAAGTCGATCGGCTGACGCAGGAGGTGGTACCCCGTGGCGCGCTCGGAAGAGCAGAATCGAGCGGCGCGCGAGCGTGCTCGCGAGGCCATCGTGCAGGCCGCGATCGAGGCGTTCAGCGAGCGCGGGGTGTCTGACGCCAGCATCGCCGACATCACCCGTCGGGCCGGCGTCGCGCAGGGGCTGGTCAGCTACCACTTCGGCGGCAAGGACCAACTGATCTCGGCCGTGATCGACCGGTGGTTCGAGACGCTGTTCTCCATTCCGCAGGTCGCGGGCACGGCCGACGAGCGCCTGGCCGGGGTCATCGACGGGGCTCTCTCGGCCACCGCCTACGCCCTGCCGGTGCAGCGTGCGGTGTTCTCGATGCAGCAGCAGCCGGCGACGCTGCGTCTGTACGCCGAGTCGGAGGACAAGCACGCCGAGAGTGCTGAGGGGTCGGAGGACATCGTGCGCGGCATGTTCCGCGAGCGCGGCGCCGCCGACCCGGCGCTCGAGGAGATCATGCTGCGCAGCACGCTCGAGGGCATCTTCATGAAGTACGCCGTCTACGGCGACTCCTTTCCGCTTGAAGACGCCCGTCGCTGGATGTATCGCCTCTACGCGCTGCCCGAGCCCGCCGCGCCGCTGCCGCTGCACCTCCCGCCGCGCGAGGACGATCTGCGCCTGAGAGCGTCGCGCGCGGTGCGCGACCCCCAGGGCTGAGGGCTGGCGGGATCAGCGCAGGGTCAGTGCGCGATCAGGAGCGGCCCATGCGGGCGAACGCGCCGAGCACGCTGCGCTCCGATGCGGTGAGGTAGCGCTCGAGCTCGTCGGCGGCGGCTTCGGGCCCGCGCTCGAGCAGTGTGGTGAGCACCGCCCTGTTCCGTCGCACGAACGGCTCGTGCAGTGACCGGGGCTCATCGATCTCGAGGAACACGAGCCGCAGTTCGGCGGCGACGTCGCGATAGGTGCGGGCGAGGCGTGCGCTGTCGGCCAGGGCGACGATCGCATCGTGGAAGGCCATGTTCGCGCTGCCGATCCGGCGCCAGTCCTCGTGCGGCAGCTGCTCCTCGGCCTCGGCGAGTGCATCGCGCATGAGCTGGACGGCCGGATGCTGCGGCTCGGACTGACGGAGCGCCGCGCACTCGATCACCCGCCGCGCCCGGTAGATGTCGATCACATCGGCGATGGTGGGCGAGGCGACCGAGACCCCGCGGTGGGGGATGTGCTCGACGAGGCCCTGTTCGGCGAGCACCCGGAAGGCCTCGCGGAGCGTGTTGCGCGAGACGTCGAACTGCTCGGCGAGCGCCGATTCCGACAGGCGTGATCCCGGGGCGAAGTCGCCGTCGATGATGCGCTGACGCAGCACGTCGGCGAGAATGCCCTGGTGATTCATGCCTTCATCGTAGGGGCCGGATGCCGTGGATCGTCGTCGGAGCCTGCAGAGCAATCACACGAAAGCAATGCTGTTGTAGCACAACCGAAACAATCTTGTTGAACAATCGAGGTCTATCCGCTCTACACTGGGTGCAATCGACACCCACCAACGACGATGGGAACCCCCACATGTCCGAGCAGTCCACCGCCTCCCTCTCTCCGGAAGACGAAACCCGCCTCGCAGCCGCGAAGAAGCGTGCGGGGCGCAGTGCCGTCGTCGGTGCCATCTTCCTCATGGCCACCAGCGCCATCGGCCCCGGCTTCATCACCCAGACCGCGACCTTCACGGCGACCATGGGCGCGGCGTTCGCCTTCGCGATCCTCGTCTCGATCATCGTCGACATCGCCGTGCAGCTGAACGTGTGGCGCATGATCACCTCCTCCGGAAAGCGTGCGGGCGAGCTGGCCAACGCCGCCATCCCGTTCTCCGGGCACCTCATCGCGCTCCTGGTCGTGATCGGCGGGCTCGCGTTCAACATCGGCAACATCGCCGGTGGCGGGCTCGGGCTGAACGCCCTGCTCGGCATCGACCCCAAGCTCGGCGGCGTGCTCACCGCCGCGCTCGCGATCATCATCTTCCTGGTGAAGAAGGCCGGTCCCGTGATGGACATCGTGCTCGTCGTGCTCGGCGTCGGCATGATCGTCATGACCGTGATCGTCGCGATCATCGCCCAGCCGCCGATCGGTGAGGCCCTGCGCCAGACGTTCGTCCCCGACGAGCTGAACTTCGCCACGATCACCACGATCGTCGGCGGCACCGTCGGCGGATACATCACGTACTCCGGCGCGCACCGCTACCTCGACTCGGGTCATACCGGACCGGAGCACGCCGGTCCCGTGATGCGCGCCGCGGCCAACGGCATCCTCGTCACCGGCATCATGCGCTACGTGCTCTTCCTCGCGATCCTGGGCGTGGTCGCCTCGGGCGTCACCCTCGACCTCTCGGGCCAGGGTGCGAACCCGGCCGGGCAGGCGTTCGGCGCGGTGCTCGGCGACGCCGGGCTGCGCATCTTCGGCGCGATCTTCTGGGCCGCGGCGATCAGCTCGGTCATCGGAGCCGCGTACACGTCGGCGACCTTCCTCTCCACGTACACCAAGAAGCTCCGGGGCGGCTGGCCGCTGCAGCTCGCGACCGTCGCCTTCATCGTCGTGTCGCTGATCGTGTACCTGTCGATCGGCACGGCGCCGGCGGCGATCCTCGTGTTCGTGGGTGGCTTCAACGGCCTGATCCTGCCGATCGGACTCACCGTGTTCATGTACATCGGGTGGTTCCGCCGCGACCTGCTCGGCACGAAGAAGTACCCGCTGTGGCTGCTCATCGCGGGAACCCTCGTCACCGCCCTCACCTGGTACATGGGTGCCGTCTCGGTCGGCCCCATCTTCGCCCTCCTCGGAATCGGAGCGTGATCGCATGACCTCGATCGACCTGAACTCGGACCTCGGCGAGAACGTCGCCGACCGCATCGTGAGCGACGACGAGAGCATGCTGCAGCTCGTCACCAGCGCGAACGTGTCGTGCGGGTTCCACGCCGGCAGCCCGGAGGGCATCCGCGAGACGCTCGCGGCGGCCGTGCAGGGCGGCGTCGTGATCGGCGCGCACCCGGGGTACCGCGACTACGAGAACTTCGGGCGCACGAAGGTCGACATCGACTCGGCCACCCTGCAGGCGCACGTCGAGTATCAGCTCGGCGCGCTCATGGGCCTCGCTGCTGCCGTCGGCGGACGCGTCGCCTACGTCAAGCCGCACGGGGCGCTGTACAACACGATCGCGCGCGACGAACGGCAGTCGAAGGACGTGGTGGCCGCAATCCGGGCGATCGACCCGAGCCTGGTCCTGCTCGGTCTCGCGGGGGGTGTGGTGCTCGACGTCGCGGAGCGCGCCGGACTCGCGGTCGCCGCCGAGGCCTTCGCCGACCGCGCCTATCAGCCCGACGGTCAGCTCGTCTCGCGTACCGAGGCGGGGGCCGTGCTGCACGACCCCGAGGCGGTCGCCGAGCGGATGGTGCGTCTGGCCACCGATGGCGTGATCCGGGCGATCGACGGCACGGACGTGCCGGTGGCAGCGCAGTCGATCTGCGTGCACGGCGACAGCCCGGGGTCGGTCGCGATGGCGGCCGAGACGAAGCGGATGCTGCAGGACGCCGGCATCACGATCGCGCCGTTCGTGCAGGCCTGACATGACCGTCCTCGCCACCATCGATCAGCTCGCCGACGCGCGGGCGGCCCGCACCGCGCATCGCGGAGGGCACGCCGAGCCGACCAGCGGGATTGCCGCGGGTCTGACGCAGGCGAACCTCATCGCGGTGCCGGCCGACTGGGCGTTCGAGACCTTGCTGTTCACGCAACGCAACCCGAAGCCGTGCCCCGTGCTCGAGGTCATCGAACAGGGCCAGGTGGAGTCGCGGCTCGCGCCGGGCAGCGACATCCGCACGGACATCGGCCGCTACCGCATCTGGCGCGACGGCGAGCTGACCGAGGAGGTCACCGATGCGCGGGCGGCGTGGGCAGAGCATCCCGACCTGGTCTCCTTCCTCATCGGATGCAGCTTCACGTTCGAGACCGGGCTCGTGCAGGCCGGCATCCCGATCCGCCACCAGGAGCTCGGCCGCAACGTGCCGATGTACCGCACCTCCGTCCCGTGCACGCCCGCGGGCCGCCTTCGTGGCGAGATGGTCGTGTCGATGCGACCGATCCCTGCGGGACGCGTCGCCGATGCGGTGCGGATCTCGGGGCGCACTCCCGCCGTTCACGGAGCGCCGGTGCACATCGGCGATCCGGCATCCCTCGGGATCACCGACCTGTCGACGCCGGACTTCGGAGACGCCCCTGAGGTGCGCGACGGCGAGGTGCCGGTGTTCTGGGCGTGCGGTGTCACCCCGCAGGCCGCGATCATGGCCTCGAAGCCGCCGTTCGCCGTCACGCATGCGCCCGGGTACATGTTCGTCACCGATGTGCCGGACGCGGAGTACCTGGTCTGATGCGCATCCTCACGGCATCCGATCGTGCCCTGCTGGTCGAGGCGTCCGACCTCGACCAGGCGATGCGCCTGAACCTCGCGTGGGAGGGCGTGCCGGGCGTGCTCGAGCGCATTCCGGGGGCCCGCACGGTGCTCGTGCGCTTCGATCCGCTGGAGGTGGCGGCCGCCGATCTCGCGGCCGTGCTGGCGGCGACCGAGGTCGACGCCACACAGCTGCCGGGCGTCGGCGAGGTCACGGTGCCGGTGCGCTACGACGGGGAGGATCTCGACGAGGCTGCGTCGCTGCTGGGTGTCTCGGCCGCCGAGCTCGTGAACCGCCATCTCGCGGCCGACTGGCGTGTCGCGTTCTCGGGCTTCGCCCCCGGCTTCGGATACGTCGTGAGCGATGCCCCTCTCTTCGACGTGCCGCGGCGGTCGTCGCCGCGCACGCGGGTGCCTGCGGGTTCCGTCGCCCTCGCCGGTCAGTTCACCGGGGTGTATCCCCGCGAGAGCCCCGGCGGGTGGCAGCTGATCGGTCGCACGGATGCCGTGATGTGGGACATCGACCGCGACCCGCCGGCGCTGCTGTCGCCGGGCACTGCGGTGCGCTTCACGCAGGTGCGGGCGCAGGCGCTGCTCGCCGATCACCACCCCGAACCGGCCGCGGAGCCGCGCGTCGTCGACGGCCCGGCCGTCGAGATCGTCCGACCCTCCCTGCAGCTGCTCGTGCAGGATGCCGGGCGCCCGGGCTTCGCGGCCCTCGGCGTCTCGGCATCCGGTGCCGCCGACCGGCGCGCGATGCGTGACGCGAACCGGGCGGTGGGCAACGCGCCGACCACCGCGGTGCTCGAGAGCGTGGGCGGAGCGGTGCTGCGATTCCGCGGAGCGGGCGTCGCCGCGGTCACGGGCGCGGTCGGCTCGATCACCTTGACCCCGGCCGACGGTGCCGAGCGCGATGTGCCGCACGGCGCGCCCTTCGCCACGGTCGACGGCGATGAGCTGACCCTCGGCCATCCGGAACGCGGGCTCCGCTACGTCATCGGAGTGCGCGGGGGAATCGACGCGGCCGCGGCTCTGGGCAGTCGCGCCGCCGACACTCTCGCGGGCCTCGGCCCCGAGCCGCTGAGCGCCGGCGCGGTCGTCGCCGTCGGTCATTCGGCCGTGCGTCCCGTCGAGCCCGAGGCTGTCGAGCGCGACCTTCCGGCACCCGGCGACGTCGTGTCGCTCGAGATCACACTCGGCCCCCGTGACGACTGGTTCAGCGCCGAGGCGATCGCGGCACTCACGAGCCAGGAGTGGACCGTCACCCCGCGCTCGGATCGTGTCGGCATCCGCCTGCAGGGCGACGTGCCGCTGGAGAGGTCCATCGGCGGGGAGCTGCCCAGCGAAGGTGCCGTCACCGGGGCCATCCAGGTGCCGCCCGACGGGCAGCCCGTGCTGTTCCTCCCCGACCATCCGCTCACCGGCGGTTACCCGATCATCGGCGCGGTGACCGACCGCAGTCTCGACCTCGCCGGTCAGCTCTCGCCGGGCGTACGTCTGCGCTTCATTATCAAGGAGACCTCATGAACACGGTTCCGACCCCGCCGAGGGTGCTGATCGCGAACCGCGGCGAGATCGCCGTGCGCATCATCCGTGCCTGCGCCGAAGCCGGGTACACGTCGGTCGCGGTGTATGCGGATCAGGATGCCGATGCCCTGCACGTGCGCCTGGCCGATGAGGCCGTCGGCCTCGGAGGCGACACGGCCGCGACGACCTATCTGTCGGTGGACGCGCTGCTCGACGCCGCACGGCGGACCGGCGCGGATGCCGTGCACCCCGGCTACGGATTCCTCTCGGAGAGCGCGGCGTTCGCGCGGGCCGTCGAGGATGCCGGTCTGATCTGGGTCGGGCCGACACCCGAGAGCATCGATGCACTGGGCGACAAGATGACCGCGCGGCGGATCGCGCAGCGAGTGGGCGCTCCGCTCGCTGCCGGCACCGACCAGCCGCTCGCCGGACCCGAAGAGGCGGTGGTCTTCGCGGAGCAGCACGGACTCCCCATCGCGATCAAGGCGGCGTTCGGCGGGGGAGGACGCGGGCTCAAGGTCGTGCACGAGCTCGCGGACGTCGCCGAGGCCTTCGACGCGGCGACCCGCGAGGCGATCGCGGCGTTCGGCCGGGGCGAGTGCTTCGTGGAGCGCTTCCTCGAGAGCCCGCGACACATCGAGGTGCAGGTGCTGGGAGACGGGCTCGGCGGCGTGGTGGTCGTGGGCGACCGCGACTGTTCGATGCAGCGCCGCAACCAGAAGCTCATCGAGGAGGCCCCGGCGCCCGGACTCTCCGACGCTCAGCGCGCACAGTTCCACGATGCCGCGCGGTCGATCTGCGCCGAGGTGCAGTATCGCGGGGCGGGCACCGTGGAGTTCCTGCTCGCCGCCGACGGCACGATCTCGTTCCTCGAGGTCAACACCCGGCTTCAGGTGGAGCATCCGGTCACCGAGGAGGTCACCGGCGTCGATCTCGTGCGCGAGCAGTTCCGCATCGCGTTCGGAGAGGGGATGTCTCTGTCCGAGACCCCGACGCCGGCCGGGCACACCTTCGAGTTCCGCATCAACGCCGAGGATCCGGGCCGCGGCTTCCTGCCCAGCCCCGGTCGCGTCGATCGATTGCGCACTCCGGGCGGACCGGGCGTGCGCTGGGACAGCGGCATCGAGGAGGGCGACGTCGTGCAGCCGGCGTTCGACTCGATGATCGCGAAGCTGATCGTGCACGCCGCATCCCGCGACGCCGCTCTCGTGCGCGCCCGGCGGGCCCTGCGTGAGCTCGTGGTCGAGGGCCCGGCGACCGTCGTGCCGTTCGATCTGCTTGCGCTCGACGACCCGGCCTTCGCCACCGACACCTTCGCGGTGCACACCCAGTGGATCGAGCGCACGCTGCTGCCCGCACTGGACCTGCAGCTGCGTCCGGAGCCCGTGGCGGATGCCGCGTTGCAGCGCTTCGCCGTCGAGATCGACGGCCGGCGCGTGGTGTTGGGTCTGCCGGCCGCGCTACTCGCCGGATTCGGTCAGGCGGCCGGTGCGGTGGTCGAGCCGCCCGCGGCCGATCCGACCGAACTGCGCTCGCCGGCACCCGGCACGCTGGTGCGCTGGCTCGTCGATGACGGGTCGACCGTGGCTGAGGGCGACCCCGTGGCGGTGCTCGACGCGATGAAGATGGAGACCACCGTCGCCGCCCACCGCGCGGGAACGCTGGCACAGCGGGCCGAGCTGTCGGCCGCGGTCCCCGCCGACGCGGTGCTCGCCGTCATCGACTGAGTTGTGCACGGCTGTCCGCTGAGCCGCAGCCGCAGCCGCAGCCGCAGCCGCAGCCGCAGCCGCAGCCGCCTACGCCGGGTCGCCGCCGAGCGGACCGACCGGCTCGAGCGGCCGCGGGTCGTCCGCGCCGGTCTTGCGCGCACGCGCGATCAGGTTGCCCACGTGGTAGATCAGCAGCGCCGCGACCGTGCCGAGCACGATGCCGCCGAACGCGAAGTCGCCGAGCTGCATCGAGAAGCCTGCGATGCCGATCACGAGCGAGACCGCGGCGGTGTACTGGTTCACCGGGCGCGAGAAGTCCACGCGGCTGTCGACCCAGATCTTGATGCCGATGATGCCGATGAGTCCGTACAGCGCGGTGGTCGCCCCGCCCAGCACGCCCGCGGGGATCGAGTTGAACACCTCGCCGACCTTGGGTGAGAACGCGAGCAGGATCGCGAAGAGTCCGGCCACCCAGTACACGGCGGTGGAGTACACCCGCGTGGCGGCCATCACACCGATGTTCTCGCCGTACGTGGTGGTGCCCGATCCACCGAAGCCGCCGGCGAGCGTCGTGGCGACACCGTCGGCGATCAGCGCGCGACCGGTGTTCTTGTTGATCGCGGGGTCCTCGGTCATGCTGGCCACGCCGCGCACGTGTCCGACGTTCTCGGCGACGAGCACCAGAACGACCGGCAGGAACATCGCGATGGTCGACCAGGTGCCGGGCTCGACGAAGTCGGGAAGGTGGAACTCGGGCAGGCCGATCCAGGGTGCGTCGGCGATCAGCTCGGCGGGCGTCTTGCCGCCGCGCAGGGCGTTCGGAACCTCGAACGAGCCGGTGAAGGCCGCGTAGACGAAGCCGACCGCGACGCCGAGGAAGATCGAGATGCGCCCGAGGAAGCCACGGAACAGCACCGCGAACACGATGATCGCGACGAGCGTGATGGTCGCGGTGACCGGGTCGAGCTGGTAGTTGCTCCACGCGGTGGGCGCGAGGTTGAAGCCGATCAGTGCGACGATCGCGCCGGCGACCACCGGGGGCATCAGCGCGTCGACCCAGCGCAGGCCAGCGAACTGCACCACGAGTCCGACGACGGTCAGCAGGATTCCGACGGCGACGACTCCGGCCAGCGCCGAGCCCATGTTGCCCGCGGCGACCGCTGCCGTGATGGGGGCGATGAACGCGAACGAGGAGCCGAGGTAGCTGGGCAGCCGGTTCTTGGTGATCAGCAGGAAGAGGATGGTGCCGATGCCGCTGAACAGCAGGGTGGTCGACACCGGGAAGCCGGTCAGCGTGGGCACGAGGAAGGTGGCACCGAACATCGCGACCACGTGCTGGGCGCCGATCGCGATCGTGGCGGGCCAGTTCAGGCGTTCTTCGGGGGTGACGACGGCGCCGGCTTCGACCGTGCGGCCGTTTCCGTGGATCTTCCACACGGGCATGCGAGCTCCTCTGAAGGTTCGGGGGAAGGGGGAGTGCTGGAGCAACACTATCGATTCCTGAGTTTTCCCTGGATGCTTCTACCAGGGTAGACGCGAAAGGTAGAATGGTAGACATGAGCCTAAACATCAAGAACGAGACGACGCATGAGCTCGTGCGTCAACTCGCGGCGCTGACCGGGCAGAGTCAGACGAGTGCGGTGGAAGACGCCGTCCGCCGGCGCCTCGCGGAGCTGCAGCAGACGAAGGAAGCCGAGGTCGAGCGCAAGCGTGCGGCCATCGAGGCTGTGGTCGCGCGCTTCCGAGCGCTCCCGGTGACGGGACCCTCGTACGAGGAGATCATGGATGAGATGTACGACGAGAACGGGCTGCCGCGATGATCGTCGACACGTCAGCGCTGATTGCGATCCTCAAGGGGGAGCCGGAGGGACCGAAGTTCGTCCAGACGCTCGCCGACAACCAGGTCGCCATCTCTGCAGGTACGCTCGCGGAAGCTTTCATCGTCGCCGGTCGAATCGCGGGCGATGCCGGAATGCGTGAGGTCGAAGCGATGCTTCGAGACGCCGGTGTCTCCGTCCAGCCCGTCGACATCGATCAGGCACGGCTGATGGGCCGCGCAAATCTGGCGTACGGCCGTGGCTCCGGGCACGCCGCCCGCCTCAACTACGGCGACTGCTTCTCGTACGCGCTCGCGATCGCCCGTGACGAACCGCTGCTCTACAAGGGCGACGACTTCACGCACACCGATGTGCGCCGCATGTATTGAGCCACAGGCCCCGACTACACCCCGAGACGCCCGAGCAGTTCCCGGTAGCGGTCGGCCGTGCGCCCGACGATGTCGTCCGGAAGCACGGGCGGCTCGCCCTGCTTGTCCCAGTTCGCGGCCAGCCAGTCGCGCACGATCTGCTTGTCGAAGCTCGCCATCCGCTCCTGCGGAGTCGTGCCGTTCTTCCAGGCCTCGGCGTCCCAGTAACGGGAGGAGTCGCTCGTGAGCACCTCGTCGGCGAGGCGCAGCGTGCCGTCGGCATCCGTCCCGAACTCGAACTTCGTGTCGGCGAGGATCAGGCCCTTCTCCTCGGCGATCGCCGCGGCCCGGGAGTAGATCGCGAGGGAGGCCGCGCGCAACTCCTCCGCTCGCTCCGCACCCACGAGCTCGACGGTCTGCTCGAAGGTGATGTTCTCGTCGTGCTCACCCATCGGCGCCTTGTACGCGGGAGTGAACAGTGGCTCGGGCAGGCGGTCGCCGTTCTGCAGTCCGGCGGGGAGCGGGATGCCGCAGACGGTGCCGCTCTCCTGATACTCCGCCCAGCCGGAGCCCGTGATGTACCCACGGACGACGCATTCGATCGGCAGCATCTCGAGAGACTGCGCGAGCATCGCGCGGTCGGCGACGGCGTCGGGCATGTCGCCGTCGGCGAGGTGGTTCGGAACATCGTCGAGCTGCGCGAACCACCAGCGGCTCAGGCGGGTGAGCAGCGCGCCCTTCTCGGGGATGCCGGGCGAGAGCACGAAGTCGAACGCGCTGACCCGGTCGCTCGCCACCACCAGGATGCGGGTGTCGGCCGGATCCTCCGAGGCGTACAGGTCGCGGACCTTGCCCGAGTAGAGGTGCCGCCAGCCGGGGATGCTCTCTGCCGTGCCTTCTGAAGGTGTGCTCACCCGCCCATTATGTCAACCCCTGCCGCGGCGATCGCAGATGGGCGATGCTCGACGGAACACGAGGAACGAGGAATCATGACGAAGAATCTGTCGAAGGGCGACCGGGTCAGCTGGAACACGTCGCAGGGGCGCACGCACGGCACCGTCGAGGAGAAGAAGACGAAGGACTTCACCTTCGCGGGGCAGAAGTTCACGGCATCCGACGACGATCCCGCGTACATCGTGAAGTCGGAGAAGAGCGGAGACGAGGCCGCGCACAAGGGGTCGGCGCTGCGCAAGCTGACGAGCTGACGAGCCGACCAGGATCGGCCGTCGCGTTCTCCGAACAGGCGTATGCTGCTCGACGCCGAGCTTCCTGACTCAGCGAAAGGGTGCGCAGCAATGACCGAATCACGCCAGACGACCGGACCCGACACGGGCACGTTCGAAGTGGGGCATCGTCCGAAGAGTCCGTGGCCGGCGCTGTGGGCGCTCGTGATCGGCTTCTTCATGATCCTCGTCGACACGACGATCGTCTCGGTCGCGAACCCGGCGATCAAGGCCGCGCTCGACCCCGACACCAACAACCTCGACAACGTCGTGTGGGTCACCAGCGCCTATCTGCTGGCCTACGCCGTGCCGCTGCTGATCACCGGCCGTCTCGGCGACCGTTTCGGTCCGAAGAACATCTACCTGATCGGTCTCGCGATCTTCACGCTCGCGTCGCTGTGGTGCGGGCTGTCGACGTCGCTCGAGGGACTCATCGTCGCTCGCGCGGCGCAGGGTCTGGGTGCGGCGTTCATGACCCCGCAGACCATGGCCGTGATCACCCGCACCTTCCCGGCGGATCGGCGCGGAGCGGCGATGGGCCTCTGGGGTGCGACGGCGGGCGTCGCGACACTGGTGGGACCGCTGCTCGGCGGTGTGCTGGTCGACAGCCTCGGGTGGGAGTGGATCTTCTTCGTCAACCTCCCCGTCGGCGTCGTGGCGTTCGTGCTCGCGTGGCGTCTCGTTCCCAAGCTGAAGACCAACCCGCACCGCTTCGACATCGTCGGCGTGGTGCTCAGCGCCGTCGCGATCTTCCTCGTGGTCTTCGGGCTGCAGGAGGGCGAGAAGTACGACTGGGGCGTCATCTGGGGTCCGATCTCGGTGTGGGGCCTGATCATCGCCGGGGTCGTCGTGCTCGCGCTGTTCATCGTGCAGCAGCGCCGCACGAAGTCCGAGCCGCTGGTGCCGCTCGACCTGTTCCGCGACCGCAACTTCTCGGCCTCGAACGTCGCGATCGCCGCGGTCGGCTTCACGGTGACGAGCATGTCTCTGCCGCTGATGTTCTTCCTGCAGACCGCCTGTGGCCTCGCACCCACCCAGGCCGCGCTGCTGATGATCCCGATGGCTGTGCTGTCGGGTGTGCTCGCGCCCCTCGCCGGCCGGATCCTCGATCGCACCGACCCCCGCGTCATCCTCATCCCCGGCCTCCTCGCCGTCGGCGGTGCGCTGTTCTGGTACTCCGCGCTGGTGAACATGGACACCCCGACCTGGATGTTCCTGTTCCCCTCGGCGCTGCTCGGCATCGGTAGCGCCGGCATGTGGGGGCCGCTCGCGACGACGGCGACCCGGCGTCTGCCGATGGCGCAGGCCGGTGCCGGAGCCGGCATCTACAACACGACCCGCACCGTCGGCTCGGTCGTCGGCTCGGCATCGATCGCCGCCTTCATGCAGGCCCGCCTCGAGGCGAACCTGCCGGGGATGGATGATGCGACCGGTGGTGCGATCGGCGGCGGCACGCTTCCGGATGCCGTCGCCGACGGGTTCTCCGCTGGCATGGCGCAGGCGATCCTGCTGCCCGCCGTCGTGATCGTGGTCGCGCTCGTCGCGTCGCTGTTCCTTCGCGGTGTGCCGCAGTCTGCCGGGGCGGCGAAGGGCTGAACCTAGGCCTGGCCTCCGGGCCATCGAAACGGCGGAGGCCAGGCGGCGTCACGGCGAGTTCCGCAGTGGCGCGCTCACTGTAGGCCGCGTTCGATCTTTGCTTGATCGAACAGCTCGCTGTAGTCGACTGCGAGCTCGGGGGAGTCCACGACGGTCAACGACCAAGGGTTTGCGGCGTATGGCTGACGCTCCAGCAGCTCGGCGATCTCCCCTCGGAGGTCTCTCGCTGTTCGGTCGTGAGACAAGATGCCGATTCGGATCTCGATGACATGCATTTCTTCGCTTTCATCCATGATGGTGTGATCCTAGAACCGGCGTCCTCCGTCGCCAGGTCCGCGAGCCATCGAGTTCCGGCATATCGCGCGGCTCAGGCCGCAACCCCGTTTTGCGGTCCGGACGGAGCGCGTGATTTCATCGTGCGATGACCGTTGCGCTCGTGCCTCCCACCACCGCCCTCTTCGACAGCTGGGCGGCCGCAGTCGCCGAGTTCGGCGACGGCCACGTGGACGGATCGGGTCTGACGGCGCCGGTCACCCCCGATCGTGCGACGCTCGACGCCCTGATCGAGAAGGCGGCAATGCTCTCCGACACCACGGCGCAGCTGCCGGCCGGTGCCGTGCACAACGACCTCTACTGGATCCTCGATGAGGGCGAGGTCGTCGGCTTCCTGTCGTTCCGGCACACGCTGAACGACTACCTGCGCGAGGTCGGCGGCCACATCGGTTACGCGGTCCGGGCGTCGCGGCGTCGTCGGGGCTATGCGTCCGCGGCACTCGCTCTCGGACTGGACCGCGCCCGCGAGCTCGGACTCGACCGTGTGATGGTCACCTGCGACGACGACAACGAAGCCTCGGCGCGCACGATCGAGCGCAACGGCGGAGTGCTGCAGGACGTCCGCGACCAGTCCGAGCGCGGTTACACCCTCGTCCGCCGGTACTGGATCACGCTGTAGCCGGGCCCGAGACGGGCGCGACTGTTGACTAGGGTGGATTCTCGGCGCCCGTCCGGTCGTCATCGCCGACTCGGAGGAGCACCCGTCGTGATCCGAAATCCCTCATCCGCGGCCGGGAGGCTGCACCGACTGGGGCGCGTCGCCACGGCCACGGTGCTGACGGCCTTCGTGGCCGTCGGCGCGCTGCTCGGTGGCACCGCCGCCGCGCACGCCGAGACCGAGACCGACACGTACGTCATCGGCACCGACACGACGTTCGCGCCGTTCGAGTTCACGAACGCCGAGGGCGAGCTCGTCGGCATCGACATGGACCTGCTCCGTGCGATCGCCGAAGACCAGGGCTTCGAAGTCGAGATCCGCCAGCTCGGGTTCGACGCGGCCCTGCAGGCGCTGCAGTCCAACCAGGTGGATGCCGTCATGGCCGGCATGTCGATCACCGAGGAACGTCAGCAGACGTTCGACTTCAGCGAGCCGTACTTCACCAGTGGAATCCAGCTCGGCGTGCTCGACGCGAGCGACATCGAGTCGCTCGACGACCTCGACGGCAAGACCGTGGCGGTCAAGACCGGTACGCAGGGCCAGACCTTCGCCGAGGAGAACCAGGACGAGTACGGCTTCCGCGTCACGCCCTACAGTGACACGACCGACATGGTCGACGCCGTGAAGGCCGGCCAGGCCGTCGGCTACTTCGAGGACTTCCCGGTGCTGGCCTACGGCATCCAGCAGGGATCCGGATTCCGTCTCGTGGGCGAGCCGGAGCTCGGCGGCGAGTACGGCTTCGCGGTCAACAAGGGCACGAACCCCGAACTGCTCGCGATGTTCAACGAGGGGCTCGCGAACCTGCAGGAATCGGGCGAGTACGACGAGATCGTCGACACGTACCTGAGCGAGGGCGAGACGAGCACGCAGCCGACCGGCATCATCTCGGTCGCGGTGCAGTACTGGCCCGCACTCATGAGCGGTCTGTGGCTGACGATCCTCGCGACCCTCGTCGCGCTGGTCGCCGCCTTCGTCCTGGGCATCGTGTTCGGGTTCGGACGCATCTCGACCTTCCTGCCGTTCCGCTGGCTGGCGACCGCGTACGTGTACGTCTTCCGTGGCACCCCGATCCTGGTGCAGGCGTTCTTCGTGTTCTTCGCCGTGCCACAGCTGTTCCCCGGTCTGCAGTTCAACCCGTTCGTCGCGGGCGCCATCACGCTCTCGCTGAACACGGGGGCGTACATGACCGAGATCATCCGTGGCGGCATCCAAGCGGTCGATCCCGGCCAGGCCGAGGCGTCGCGCTCGCTCGGACTCGGCCACTGGAAGACGATGCAGAAGGTCGTGCTGCCGCAGGCGTTCCGCATCATGATTCCGTCGTTCGTGAACCAGGGCATCATCACCCTCAAGGACACGTCGCTGATCAGTGTGATCGGTCTCGCCGAACTCACGTTCGCCTCGCGTCAGATCATCGCCTCGACGTACCTGTCGGCGCAGGTGCTGACGATCGTCGCCATCATCTACTTCGTCGTGATCACGCTGCTGACGCTGCTCGCGAATCGCCTCGAGAGGACGTTCACCGCATGAGCAAGATCGCCGTGCAGAACCTGCACAAGTCGTTCGGAAGCAACCACGTGCTCCAGGGCATCGACCTCACGGTCGACGACGGCGAGGTCGTCGCGGTCATCGGCCCCTCGGGGTCGGGAAAGTCGACGCTGCTGCGCTGCCTCAACAAGCTCGAGGAGCCCACCTCGGGCGAGGTCGTCATCGACGGCGTCGACCTGACCGACAAGAGTGTGAAGCTCGACGAGGTGCGCCAGCGCATCGGGATGGTCTTCCAGCACTTCAACCTGTTCCCGCACATGACGGTCGTTGAGAACATCACCCTCGCGCCGATCGAGCTGGGGCGACTGTCGAAGGCCGATGCCCGCACGCGGGCGATGTCGCTGCTCGAGCGCGTGGGGCTGGCGGAAAAGGCGGATGCCAAGCCCGCTTCGCTCTCGGGCGGGCAGAAGCAGCGCGTGGCCATCGCTCGCGCGCTCGCGATGGACCCCGAGATCATGCTCTTCGACGAGGCCACCAGCGCGCTCGACCCCGAGATGGTGGGGGAGGTGCTGCAGGTGATCCGCGATCTCGCCGAGGGCGGCATGACGATGGTGCTCGTGACGCACGAGATGGGCTTCGCCCGCGAGGTGTCCGACCGCACGGTCTTCATGGATGCCGGTGTCGTCGTCGAGGAAGCCGCTCCCGCTGACCTGTTCGGTGCCCCGAAGAACGAACGCCTGAAGGACTTCCTCTCGAAGGTGCTGTAGCCCCGGCATCCCTCGCCCGCCCGCCCCGCGCTCCACTCTCCCGCTCGCCCCGCGCTCCACTCTCCCGCTCGCCGAGTGCACGGCTTCTTCGCGTCAAGAGGCCGTGCATTCGGCGCTAAGCCGTGCACTCGGCGGAGGTGGAGGTAGAGGGGGAGGGGGAGGGGGCGGGCGGCGCGCGCGTCAGTCCGCGACGCGGGCGGCGATGTCGGTGCGGTGGTGCGAGCCCTCGAGGCGGATGTGGCGGATCGCCTCGTACGCGCGATCGCGGGCGGTGCGGAAGTCGGATGCCACGGCCACGACGTTCAGCACGCGGCCACCGGTCGCGATGAGTGATCCGCCGGGGGCATCCGGACTCGCCGTCGCCGCGTGCACGATGCGCACGCCCTCGACCGCCGCGGCGTCGGCCAGCCCCTCGATCGGGCGACCGGTCTGCGGCGCCTCGGGGTAACCCTCGCTCGCGAGCACCACGGTGATGGCGACCTCGTCACTGAAGACCGGCTCGGGCTGATCCTCGAGCGTGCCCGATGCCGCCGCGAACAGCAGCTCCGACAGCGGGGTGACCAGGCGCGGCAGCACGATCTGCGTCTCGGGGTCGCCGAAGCGCGCGTTGAACTCGATCACCCGCACACCGGCCGGCGTCAGGATGAGTCCCGCGTACAGCAGCCCGATGAACGGGGTGCCCTCGGCGTCGAGCTGGCGGATCACCGGAAGGGCGACGTCGCGCGTGACCTGGGCTGTGAACTCCTGCTCGCTGCCGAACTGCTCCGCGAGCCACGGCAGCGGCGAGTACGCGCCCATGCCGCCGGTGTTGGGTCCGGCGTCGCCGTCGTACGCGCGTTTGAAGTCCTGCGCGGGGCTGAGCGCACGCACTGTGTCGCCGTCGCTCAGGAAGAACAGCGAGACCTCGGGGCCGGAGAGGAACTCCTCGATGAGCACCGGCCCGGACGGCAGGTACTGCTCGGCGTGGGCGAGCGCCTCGGCGCGGTCGGAGGTGACGATGACGCCCTTGCCCGCGGCGAGACCGTCGGCCTTCACGACGTGCGGGGCGCCCAGTTCGTCGAACGCGGCCTCGACCTCGGCCACCGTGGTCGCGCGGGCGGCACGGCCGGTCGGAACACCGGCCTCGTCCATGATGCGCTTGGCGAAGGACTTCGATCCCTCGAGCTGCGCGGCGGCCTTGCCCGGGCCGAACACCGGGATGCCGCGGCCACGCAGTGCGTCGGCGACCCCGGCCACGAGCGGGGCCTCCGGACCGATGACGACGAGGTCGATCGCGTGCTCGTTGGCGAACGTGGTGACCGCACCGCCATCGAGCGGGTCGAGCTGCACCGGCGTCGCGTCCTGCGCGATGCCCGCATTGCCGGGAGCGACGAAGATCTCGTGCTCCGTCTGCTCTGCCCGCAGGGCGAGGATGATCGCGTGCTCACGGGCACCGGAACCGAGGACGAGAATCTTCACCCGTTCAGACTACCGACGCTCGCGGAGCGGCGAAGGCTCAGACCGGTCGCTCGTCGTCGACGTTCCACGGCACGGTCCATCCGGCCGCGTCGAACAGGCCGCTGAGCACCATCGCCGTGAAGCCCCACACGATCGTGCCGTCGACGTCGAACGCCGGCGCACGGAAGGTCTGGTCGCCGTAGGGGCGCACCGAGGTGTAGCGGGTCGCGGGGTCGAGCAGCTGCGCCACGGGAACGCGGAACACCTCGACGGTCTCGGCGTGATCGACCGCCGCGACGCGCGAGGGCGTCCGCCACCAGCCCAGCACCGGGGTCACGCGGTGGTTGCTGGCGGCGAGCGGGATCTCGGGCAGCGTGGCCAGGATCTCGACGCCCGTGGGGTCGAGCCCCGTCTCCTCCTGAGCTTCGCGCAGCGCGGTGGCCACGGCATCCGCGTCGTCGGGCTCGGTGCGCCCGCCCGGGAACGACACCTGACCCGGGTGCGACGACAGCGTCGACGCGCGCCGCTGCAGCAGCACGTCGAGGTCGCGGGCGACCGGGGCGAAACCGGCGGGCGCGGGCTGATGATCCAGCACGCCGAACAGGATCAGCACCGCGGCATCGTGCGCGGTCTCCGGGTCGAGCAGCGCGGGGAACGATCGGTTCCACGATGCCGCCGACGCGGCAGCGAGCAGCTCGGCGCGGGCGCCTTCCGGATGCTGCGAACTCATGCTCCGAGCCTAGGCCGTGCACTCGGTGAACGGGCGGCGCGTGCCCGCGCGACCGCGTCCGCGTACCCTGGTTCCCATGCCCTCGCGCAAGATCGACATCATCGACGGACGCCGTGCGCTCGACGCCGTGCGCTCGGCGGATGCGGCGGGCGCGAAGCCCGCACGCACCGATCTCGCCACCGCGGTGCGCTACCTGCTGCAGCTGCTCGACGAGAAGGCACCCGGCAACAGCGTCGAGGTGCGGGTGCCGCCGTTCGGCGCCGTGCAGGTCATCCAGGGCCCGCGGCACACCCGGGGCACGCCGCCGAACGTCGTCGAGATGGATGCCGCCACCTGGATCGCGGTCGCCACCGGGGCAGAGCACTGGTCGGATGCCGCGAGCGCCGGGCGCATCCACGCCTCGGGAACCCGCGCCGACCTCGCTGATATTCTGCCGGTTCGCCCCTGACCCGCGCCCCGTGGTCTGATGCACGGGTGGACACGCTGAATGACGCGCCCCTGCTGAGGGCGCTGGAGAACTCCTACCGGACCCTGCTCGGAGAGCCCTTCCCGGTTCCGCCCGGCCTTGACGTCGACGCGCAGCGCGGAGAGTGGATCCATCGGCGCGCTCCCTTCGCCCTGCTGGCTCATGACATCGCCGAGGACCCGCGATTCATCTACGCGAATCACACCGCACTGGAGCTCTTCGGGTATCCGGCCGAAGAGTTCGTCGGCCTGCCCTCGCGCCTCTCGGCATGCGCCGGTCAGGACCGGGAGGAGCGAGCCCGCCTGTTCGCCGACCTCGAGGAGCGCGACTACTGCGCGGGGTACCGCGGCCGCCGCGTCATGAAGTCGGGGGAGACCTTCTGGATCGAGGACTCGGTGGTGTGGAACGTGCGCCATGACGCCGGCGCGCGCATCGCTCAGGCGGCGATCCTGCTCGAGGTCACACGGCCCCTGCGCTGACCGAGACGCGGTCTCAGTCGACCACGAGCTCCTGCAGCAGTTCTCGCCGCCGCAGTGCCTTACCCGCGGGAGTGCGGGGGATGGCGGACACCAGGTGGACCGCGTCGGGCGACATCTCGGGCGGCAGCGAGCCGACGGCGGCGGCGACGGCGTGGAGCGCCTGCTGTCCACCCTCGACGTAGACCTCGATGCGCTCGTCGGCGAGCACGGCGATGGCGTCACCCCGGCCCGCCAGGTGCGCGGCCAGGTGGCGTTCGAGGGCTGTGGAGTGGAACGGGATGCCGCGGAACGTCACGTATCCGCTCATGCGCCCCTCGACGCGCAGGCATCCCTCGCTGTCGAGGTCGACGATGTCGCCGGTCTCCAGCAGATACGGGGTGGGGTGCCGCTGTGTGCGGACGTGATCGAGGTACGGCGACGACGGAAGCAGCAGGCTCAGTTGGCCGGCGGAGTCCACCCGAGGGACGAGGTCGTCGGCGATCCGGCCGACACTCCCCGGGTGCTCGCCGTTCCAGTCGGCCGCGATCACTCCCGTCTCCGTCATCCCGTACACCTGCCCGACCTGCACCGCGGGAAACGCCGCGACGAAGCTACGGGTCTCGGCCTCGCCGAGCTGCGCCCCGGCGATGAGGACTCTTTCCAGACCCCGGGGAACGGTCTTCAGCGATCGCAGTGCCGCCAGGTGCGGCGGCGTGCCCAGCAGGACGGAGGGGAACGGGGCGGTCGACAGGGCCCGGCCGAGCTCGCCCGCATTGGAGCGGACGGGGAAGACGACCTCGCGGTGGGCGCGCAGCGACAGCAGCAGCCCGGCGAACAGCGCCCAGCTGTGCGCGACCGAGGAAGCCAGCACGATGCTCTGCCGGGCGGCGTCGACGGCCGCACCGAAGCGCTCGTACCGGTCGAGTTCGGCGACGATCGCCTCTTCGGTGCGGACGACGAGCTTCGGAGCAGCGGTCGTGCCCGACGAGAACTGCAGGATGCCGAACGTGCCTGCGGGCACCGGTCGGCGAGACGTGGTCGGGGCGAGAGGAGTGACGGAGGCTCGGCTGCCCACCACCGACACCTCATGCGTGGCGAATGCGTCGAGGTCGGCGTAGGTCCCCCTCTCGGCGCGGTGGTCGATGACCCCGACGCAGACCCGGAGCTCCCATGCGGCCAACAGGCGCGCCACGAACGACGCGCTCGCCGGAAGCCGCACGATCAGCGTCGAAGAGGGGCCGACGCCCGACCGCCTCATCACCCTCTTCGCCTCGTCGACGAGCACCCGCAGCCGCGCTCGGGTGACGCGATAGCCGGGGCCGCGCAGCGCCGGCTCATCGCCCGTGAGATCCCAATACCGACTCATTCGCTTCCCCCGCCCGCTGCGGAACTCTCTTAACTCATAAGTTCCTGATCTGAGTCCAAGAATACGGACGGCCGCGCGCTGACAGGCGGCGAGACGCATGCGACTCCCTCATGCGCGACCGCCCGATGTTGCATCCCCGATCCGGCCTGCAGGCGCTCAGCGGCTGATTGACTGCTGCCACACATCGAGAAGAACGGGGAATTTCATGAACGAGAAAAGCATCCTGCAGCGCGTCGCGCGTCCGGTCCAGGCGTCGATCGGAGCGGCGGTCCTCATCGCCGGCCTCGCCGTCGGCACCTCGGCATCGGCCGCGCCGGTCGACGACCTCCGGGCCTCTGAGCAGGCGACGCTGGACAGCACCGGGCTGGCGGGCCAGATCGCCCTCGTCTCGGGCGAGGCGACCTCCGGCTCCCAGTACCTCGGGGTGGTGACCGTGAAGGCGGCGGTCGCCAAGTACATCACCCAGATCAGCGTCGTCGTCGAGGGCGCACGCGTCGGGGACCTCACCTATTCATGGGAACGCAACGGCGTCTCCTCGCCGATCACTCCCCTGCGGCTGATCACGCCTGTGGGCGGAGCGCTTCCCGAGGGTCGACTCACCGATGCCTTCAAGACCCCCTCGACGCCGGGCGAGTATGTGCTGCGCGTCTCCACGCCGGGCGGGGCAGAGGTGCGCGTGCCCGTGCACGTCTCCTGAGCGCCCGGCTGCTCACCGCCGCGCGACCACCAGCGGCACGCCGGTCACCGGATGCGGGAAGACGTCGACCGGCTGCCCGTAGACCGCTTCGATCCGCGCGGCGGTGAGCACCTCGGCCGGGGTGCCGCCGGCGGCGACCCTGCCGTCGTCGAGCAGAGTCACCCGGTCGGCGTGGGCGAGGGCGGCGTTCAGATCGTGCAGCACGATCGCGACCGCGATGCCCGCATCGGCTTGCGCGCGGATCAACCGCATCACGTCTTCGTGATGCTTCAGGTCGAGGGCGGCGGTCGGCTCGTCGAGCAGCAGGATGCCGGTGCGCTGCGCCAGTACGCGGGCCAACGCCACGCGGGCGCGCTCGCCGCCCGACAGTGAGGTGACCGCGCGGGCGGCCAGCGGCAGCACCTCGGTCGCCGTCATCGCCGCTGCCACGATTTGGTCGTCATCGTCCGCTGCGTCGGTGCGCGCCCAGGGCGCACGACCCATCCGCACCACCTGCTCGGCACTGAAAGGGAACGACACCGCGTTCTCCTGCAGCAGCACCGCGCGGGCGCGGGCGAGATCCTGCGGACGGATGCCGGTGAGTGCGGCGTCGTCGAGTGTCACCGATCCCTCGTGCGGAGCGACATCGCCGGCGAGCACACCGAACAGCGTCGACTTGCCCGCACCGTTGGGCCCGATCAGCGCGTGCACCTCGCCCGCGCGGATCTCGATCGAGGCGTCGTCGAGGATGGTCCGGTCGGCACTCACGCGCACCGTGATGCCGCGCGCCCGCAGCCGCGCGTTCATGCCCACCCGCCCGAACGGCGCCGCGTGCGCACCAGCAGCCAGAGGAAGAACGGCCCGCCCACGAGCGACGTGATCATGCCGATCGGCAGGTCGGCCAGCGGCACCGCGGTGCGCGCGACGAGGTCGGCCAGCGCGATCAGCAGCGCACCGCCGAGCGCCGAGGCGATCATCAGCGGCAGGTGGGCCGGGCCGATGATCATGCGCATCAGATGCGGCACGACCAGCCCGGCGAAACCGATGATGCCCGCGAAGGCGACGGCCGCGCACACCAGGACCGCGACGGTGACGATCACCAGCATCCGCAGCAACTCCACGTTGACGCCGAGGTGACGCGCGGTGCGCTCGCCGAGGGCGAAGAGGTCGAGGCGCGGCGAGACGATCAGCGCCACGACCACCCCGACCGCCACCAGCGGGGAGACCAGGGAGACGTTCGACCAGAGCGCGCCGTTCAGCGACCCCAGTTGCCAGAACACGATCTGCTCGCGGGTCGACGTGGTGCCGAGGAACGTGAGGAACGCCATGCCGGCCCGGCGATCGCGTTGATGGCGATGCCCGTGAGCAGCAGGGTCACGACCTCGGTGCGTCCGCCCGAACGGCTGAGGAAGTAGACGGCGAGCACCGCGGCCAGCCCGCCCAGGAAGGCGAACGCGGGCGTGGTCCACATCCCGAACGAGGCAAGGCCCAGCGTGATGCTGGCCGCCGCACCCAACGCCGCCCCCGAAGAGACGCCGACGACGCCGGCATCCGCCAGCGGGTTACCGAAGATCGCCTGCATGAGCACGCCCGACACGGCGAGGGCCGCGCCGACCAGCAGCCCGAGCACGAGCCGCGGCAGACGCAGGGTGTAGATCACGCCGTAGTCGGTTGCCGACTCCGGTGCCCAGGCGGAGTCGATGCCGACGCCGCGCAGCAGCACGCCGATCAGGTCGGTGGCGGAGAGCGTGTACTGGCCGCTCGTGATCGACACGAGGCACGTCACGATGAGCGCGCCCAGCAGGCCGACGCTCACGAGTGTGAAGCGCAGCCCGCGATGGCTCGCAGGAGTGCGCGTGACGACCTCGCCGCTCACGTGGTGGGCTGGGCGTAGAGCGCGCGAGCGATGGCGCCGAGCACGTCGGCCGAGCGGGGGCCGAAGCTGAGGATCTCGCTGTCGGCCATGTCGATCACGCGGCGGTTGACGCCGGCAGGCGTCTGGGCGATCGCGGGGATGCGTTCGATCAGGCCGTCGACGCCGTCGACCGACTTCAGCCCGTCGGTCATCATCACGAGCACATCGGGCTGCGCCGCGACGAGTGCTTCGGCGGTCATCGGCTTCATGCCCTCCCAGCCGATCTCGGCGGCGACGTCGACGCCGCCCACCGCGTCGATCAGCGAATCGGCTCCGGAATCCTCGCCGAAGATGTAGTACACGTTCGCGTTGCCGCGCACGTAGAGGAACAGCATGCGCGCACGGTCCTCGACCTCGGGGGGTACGACGTCGGCGATCTCGGCCAGCTCCGCGGCGAGATCGGCGTCGAGTCGCTCGATCAGGGCCGCTCCGCGCGTGGGCACGCCGAGCGCGGTGGCGATCTCGGTGACGAGCTCGTCGGTCGTGTCGAGTCGGCGGTCGCTCGAGATGACGACGACCGCGATGCCGGCGTCGCGCAGCTGCTGTCGGATCTCCTTCGGTCCGATGGTCGTGTCGGTGAGGATGACGGTCGGCGCGAGTTCGAGGATCGCCTCGGCGTTGAGCGTGTGCCCGGTCTTCGTCACCACGGGCAGCTCCTCGGTGCCTGTGAACATCGTCGACGCGTCGCGGCCCACGACCTGATCGCCGAGGCCGAGGGCGAACACGGTCGAGGCGATGGTGCCCGAGATGTCGATCGGCAGAATGCGGTCGACGTCGGAGATCTCGACCTGGCGGCCCTCGCTGTCGGTCACCGTCACGGGGAGTGCAGGCGCCGTGTCGTCGTCGACCGGCTCGATCGCGTCGCTCGACAGGCACGCAGTGGAGCCCCCGGTCACGGCGCGCACGTCGTCGACGAGGGGGAGGTCGGCGAGGGGAATCGATGCCTGCGGACACGCGTCGGCCGCCTCGGATGCCGCGGGAGCGGCGCTCGCGTCCGGGTCTGCACAGGCGGTCAGACCGAGCCCGAGAACGATGACGAGGAGGACGGCAGAAGCGCGGCGCATTAGGCAAGGCTATCCTAAAACTTGACGCATCTCCTGCTCCACCCCTACGCTCAGGATCGGGCTCGACTGAGCCGACCGTCACCCGATATTCCGCCCTCCCCGACTGCATTGCGGCACCGCCGACGCGCGTCTCTTCTGCGCGCCCGGAGCCGTGGAGACCCGTGAACACCACAGCCACCGCATCCTCTGCGAGCAGCCGCATCCGCGTTCTGCTCGCCACATTCCTGTCCTTCCTGCTGCTCGCAGCCGGTGCCGTCATCGCGCCGCCCGCGCACGCCGCCGGTGCCGCCGTCGCCACCTCGGTGACCGCGGCGAGCACCGCGGGGGTCACCGTGCAGGTCGACGCCACCGGCCTCCCTGACGTCACGAGCGCGTATGCGGCCCTGATCGTGCGGGGGAGCGAATCCGGCCTCAGCGGAGCGGGTGGATACGCCGCCTTCGCGATCCCGTTCCCGGCCGTGACCGCGGGGGCGAGCTCGTTCACGCTGACCGCGCCGGTCGACAAGCTCGACCGCGCGCAGGTGTACGAGGTGCTCGTGTGGCAGCAGCACTCGAACCCCGACAGCGCGACCATCTACGGTCGTGGCGACGTGAGCATCACCGACGCGCAGTGGGATGCGGTGTACGGCATCGAGGAGACCGACCCCGTCGAGCCCGACCCGGTCGAGCCGACGCCGACGGAATCTCCCGCGCTCGCGGTGACCTCGGCCGTCGCGGCCGATGCCTCGGGCCTCACCGCCACCGTGAACGGCTCCGACTTCGGCGCCGCGACCGGCGTGTATGCGGCACTGATCGAGACCGGAACCGAAGCAGGCGTCACGGCCGGCGGCGGCTTCCTCGCGATGCAGTACGTCCGCGGCATCACCGGTGGCGCTTTCACCGTCGACCTGACCGCGGCAGCCGCTGCGCTCGATCGCACCCGCACCTACGAGGTGATCGTGTGGACGCAGCACACGCTCCCGAACGCCGACACGATCCTGGCGCGCACCGCCCTCGCGATCAGCGACGCGGACTGGGATGCGCTGGCCCCCGAGCCCGAGCCGTTCGTTCCCGCGATCGCCGTGTTCCTCGCCGACGGCACCACCCCGGCGCAGGGCGTCGCGCTGCAGGCCGGCGACACGATCGTCGTGAAGGGCTCCGGCTACGACCTGACCGCCAACGTCGGCGGCCGCGGCGTTCCGATCCCCGCGAACCTTCCCCAGGGCACGTACGTCGTGTTCGGCAACTTCGCCGAGACGTGGCAGCCGTCTGCGGGCGCTGCGAGTGCGACGCGGTCGGTCGGCTCGCAGGCCTGGGCGCTCGACGAGAGCGTGCTCGCGCAGGTTCCCGCCCAGTATCAGAATGCGATCCGCTCGCAGTGGGTCGGCATCGCCGCCGACGGCACCTTCCAGGCGACGCTGACGTTGAAGGATGCCGCGGCCACGCCGGGCGCGTACGGCGTCTACACCTACGGCGCCGGAGGCGTCGTCAACGCCGATCAGGAGCGCAGCGTACCCCTGGACTACGGCTCCACGCCCCCGGTCGCCACGGTCGCCGCGAGCGTGAAGGCGGCGACGGCGGCAGACGGACTGACCGTGACCGCATCGGCGACGAGGCTCGGCGACATCACCGGCGCCTACGTCGCCCTGATCGAGACGGGCACCGAGGCCGACATCACCGCGGGCGGCGGCTTCCTGGCCATGCAGTACGTGCGCGGCATCACGGGTGGAGCGTTCGAGGCCGATCTCACGGCCGCCGCCGCGCTGCTCGACCGCGCGAAGACCTACGAGGTGATCGTCTGGAAGCAGCACTCGCTGCCCACGGCCGACACCATCCACGCCCGCACGGCCGTGATGATCACCGACGAGCAGTGGACGGCGCTGCTCGGCGCGCAGCCCGAGGAGCCCGAGGTGCCGACCCCGCCGACCGCTCCGCCCACCACCCCGACCGCGCCGGTGGCAACCGTTCCCGGCGGTTCGCTGCGCTGGGCGATCTCGAGCTCGTTCTCGGAGTACGTGACCGGCCAGATCGCCAAGGGTGCGATCGATGTCTCAGGCGGAGCGACCCGCTCGGGCGGACTGTTCCAGTTCGGTCAGACGGTGGGCGGCGACTACGACCCCGCGACCGGCCTCGGCAGCGTCGTGTATCGCGGTTCCGTGCGGTTCACCGGCCACGCGGGCGTGCTCGACGTGACCGTGTCGAATCCGCAGATCCGCATCGGCTCGGCGGATGCGGCGACCCTGTTCGTGACCCACGGCGGCGTGCAGGTCGCGTTCGCGACGCTCGACCTCAGCCGGGCCGCAGTGGTCACCGCGAACGGTGCCGTGACGTACTCGTCGGCGCCCGCGACACTCACCGCAGACGGACGCGACCGGGTGCTCTCGGGCTTCTCGACCACGCTCGACCCCGTGTCGTTCACGATCGGCTCGGTCGCCGCGGCCCCCGTCGGCACGACCGGCACCGTGGCCGCCGCAGTCGTGAAGGCCACGGACACGCTCCCAGCTGCACCGCCGGCGAGCACCGGCATCCAGATCGGAGAGGCCGACCTTGCCGCCCTCCAGTCGGGCAAGGCGGCGACGTTCTCGGCATCCGGATTCCAGCCGAACGAGACCGGCATCAAGGTCGTCGTGTACTCGACCCCCGTGCTGCTCGACACGGTGACCGCCGATGCCTCGGGTGTCGCGAGCTGGAACGGATCACTCCCTGCCAGCCTCGAAGACGGCGCGCACACCCTGACCCTGCAGGGCTCGGTGAGCCGAGGGCTGGAGTTCACGCTGACGCGGGAGCCGGCCGTGATGGGCGCGTGCACCGTCGAGGGTGCTTCGCTGAACTGGGGATACAAGGAGTCGTTCCGCACCTACATCGAGGGCATCGCGCAGGGCGGCTGGACCCTCGCCGACGTGGCCTACGAGTACCCGGACTACGTGTGGACGAACGGCACCGGTTCGCTCGACGACGCCCACCGCACCGGACTCGTCACCTACGGCGGAAGCATCGCGTTCACCGGTCACGGCGGGGCGCTGAACACCACACTCGCGAACGCCCGCGTCGAGCTGGCGGGCGACACCGGATACCTGGTCTTCGACATCATCGGCACCACCCAGGACGGCGCCAGCGTCGACCAGCCCGGCGTGCGACTCGCGGAGTTCGCACTCAGTGACGCGGCGATCGTCGACGGCACGCTGACGCTCGACGCGATCCCCACCACGCTCACCGAGGCGGGCGCTGCGGCCTTCGGCACGTACGCGGCAGGGGAGGCGCTCGACCCGGTGTCCGCCGTGATCCCGGTGAACGCCGAGTGCGGCGTCGCCGCTCCGGTCGAGGAGGAACCCGAATCGGATGCCGCCACCGCGGTGACCGCCGTGACGACTGCGGCCGCTCCCGACGCCGCGCCCGTGTGGCCGTGGATCGTCGGCGGACTGGTCGTCGTGGCCCTGGCGGGTGCGGGCGGCGTGCTGATCGGCCGGCGCAGCCGCACTGCCGAGTCGGCGGAGGTCACGACCGAGGCGTGACGCGGGTGATCCGGTAATTCTCCCTGCAACGTGCGCATGCTCCGGAGCGGTGGGAGAATAGGACCATGTCCTCCTCCGATTCCCATCAGACCGTCGAAGCGACCGTGCGCCACGTGCCGCGGTACGGCGTGCTGATGACCATCGGCGGCGTGCTCGGCCTCATCGCCGCGGCCATCCTCACGTTCACCGGCAGCTTCGAGGAGTCGGCCGCGCTCGATGTCGTCTACCCGGCGGGCCAGGTGTTCGGCTTCCTGCTGCTGTGGACCGTGCCGGCCGGCATCGCGCTCGGTGGCATCACGGGCCTCATCCTCGAGCGCGTCGCACGACGTCACGACCGCGTCGTGCGCGTCGACCGCGAGACGATCATCGAATCCGACTGAGCGGCGCCCTCAGGCCAGTTCGGCGATCACGGGTCGGATGGCGCCGTCGAAGGCGACCACGTCTCGGCGCAGCCCGTCGGTCACGGCGACCGTGAGCGCGCCGATCCACCAGATTCCCCGCTGCGAGAACGGCAGCACCTGCACGTTCAGCTCGA
Organism: Microbacterium sp. PI-SA-G; assembly: GCF_057215335.1. Taxonomy (NCBI): domain Bacteria; kingdom Bacillati; phylum Actinomycetota; class Actinomycetes; order Micrococcales; family Microbacteriaceae; genus Microbacterium; species Microbacterium sp. PI-SA-G. The sequence continues at coordinate 1,996,796 of NZ_CM170103.1, read as the reverse complement.
ACGAGTGGGCGCGCCGCCCGACCTCGCGCTCGAACTCCGCGATCGCGCTGGCATACGCGCGATAGGCGTCGCCGCCCTTGCTGTTCGTCATCGACCCGACATAGCGATCGTGTGCCGACCGCGCGTAGTCCAGAGCGGATGCCGCGTGCGGCACGATCGCCTCGGTCAACTGCTCGGCACCGGTCGCCGGCAGTGCGACGAGCGTGTCGAAGCCGTCGATCAGCTCGAGCGGCACCTCCGAGCGATGCGCCCGCGGCTCGACCGTCATATCCCAGTACTCGCGCCACTGCCCCTCGAGCGCGGCCGAGGCGTCGGTGGCATCCGGTGCGCGCACGGGCAGGTCACGCAGCGACGGCAGGTCTTCGGGCACGCGCAGGCCGAGCGCCTGACGCAGCGCGAGCGCGACGAGGACGGGAACGCTCGCGTCTTCGCGGATGAGCCACTGCGGCTTGTCGGCCATGGCCCCATCGTAGGCGGCGCGCGGGGCACCGTGACAAGAAGACAGCCGGGGCTTGACGTCGCTCCCGGCACTGTCTAGGCGTTCGACGCGCCCGGGCGCATCCCGGGCGACGCGGCGGCCACGTTAGACCTTCGGAGGGCGCGACGTCAACCCTGCTTGTGACGCGGAAACTCCAGGGTAAACCTTGTGCCACACCGGTCATCGCCGGTGACAGCCGAAGGGAATGAACGATGTCGCAGAGTTATGGAGAAGGAGCGGCGGGCGCGTCGGGCGTCGGCACGTCGGAGTCGTCCGGAACCGTCCAGACCGCAGCGCACGAAGCCTCAGGCGTGGCGAACACGGCCGCCGAACAGGCGGGCGGAGTGCTCGACACGGCGAAGTCGGAGGCCGGAGCGGTCGCCCACGAAGCCAAGAACCAGGTGAAGGACCTTTACCACCAGACCCGCTCCGAGTTGCAGGAGCAAGCGGCCGTGCAGCAGCGCCGCGTGGCCGACGGCCTGAAGTCGGTCGGCGGCGAGCTGAACTCGATGGCCGACAACGCCCAGGGCGGCGTCGCCTCCGACCTGGTGCGCCAGGCCTCGGGCGCCGTGCAGGGCGTCGCCGGATGGATCGGCGACCGCGACCCCGGCTCGCTGCTCAGCGAGGTGAAGTCGTACGCGCGCCGCAAGCCCGGCATGTTCATCGCGGCGGCGGCACTCGCGGGTCTCGTCGCCGGGCGTCTGACCCGTGCACTCTCGGAGGGTGCAGCGGAGTCCGCGTCGGGCTCGTCGTCAGGAACCGGAACAGGAGCTTCGGGAGTGACATCTCCCGGCGCATCCCCCGCCGGATCCTCGCCGTTCGCGTCGACGGGCTCGGCCGCCGGGTCGGCGGACATCAACCCCGCCGTCCCCGCCGCGGCGACGGTGAGCGCCGTCCCGGCGTCCGCCGGAGCCGGCTCCGAGAGCGGACCCATCCCGACCGACGGCACCATCCCCGGCGCCCCGGACGGCATGAGCGGGATCGACGCGGGGACCGCACCGTGGGGAGTCGACGGCGAGAACGACGCACGCGCTGACACCCCGGTCTTCAACGAGACGGATGCCGCACGCGGCTCCCTCGGAGAGGAGCGACCATGACCGATGCCACGCCGTCGGAGCAGAAGGCCGAGACCACATCGCTCGGTGATCTGCTCGGAGAGGTGACCTCCGACCTGTCGACTCTCATGCGGCAGGAGATGGAGCTCGCGAAGGCGGAGCTGAAGCAGTCGGCGACGCGCGCCGGGCGCGGAGCGGGAATGCTCGGCGGCGCGGGCTATGCCGCGCTGATGGCCGTCTTCTTCCTCTCCGTGGCGCTCTGGTGGGCGCTCGGACATCTCACCGGTCTCGGCTGGTCTGCCGTGATCGTCGCCGTCATCTGGGGCGTCATCGCCCTGGTCCTGTTCGTGACAGGGCGCAAGCAACTGAAGAGCATCGAGGGGGCGCCCCGCACGGTCGACACCGTCAAGCGCATCCCCGACGCCGTGAAGAGGAATGAGGAGAACCGATGAGCGATTCACCGGACGCGATCCGCGCGGACATCGAGCGGACTCGGCAGGAGTTCGGCAGGGACGTCGACGCCCTTGCCGACAAGGTCAACCCCACCAAGGCCATGCACCGGCAGACCGCACGGGTAAAGGGCGCGATGCGCTCGGCCGTCGACCGGGTCATGGGAGCGGCGGATGACGCGGGCGGCTCGATCTCGGGCGCCGGGTCGTCGGTGGCATCGTCCGTCGGCGATGCGGGTCGACGGGTCACCGCGAAGGCCGAGGGCAGCCCGCTCGGGGTGGGCCTGCTGGCGTTCGCCGTCGGACTGGTCGTCGCGGCCGTCATCCCGGCATCGAGCAAGGAACGGGAGCTGGCCGCCGAGGTCAAGGAGAAGGCGCAGCCGCTGCTGGACGAGGCCTCCGAGGTCGCCAAGACCATCGGCCAGGACCTGAAGGAACCCGCGCAGGACGCCGCGGCGGCTCTGAAGGACCAGGTCTCGGATGCCGCGACCCATGTGAAGGACGAGGCGACCGACGCCGCACAGACCGTCAAGGGCAGTGCGGAGCAGGCGCGAGACACCGTCACGGAACAGAACTGAGCAGCGCGCGAACGGCGCGGCGGAGCCTCGTGCTCCGTCGCGCCGTTCCCGTGCGGGGAGCGCGGTCGTCGCCGCGGCATCCGGAGATCGAGGGCTGCTGCGGGCGCTAGGCTGGAGGGGTGGCTGCCTCCCCCACCAATCCCTATTCCGAAGCCGGCGTCGATACCGCTGCAGGCGATCTCGCCGTCGAGCTGATGAAGTCTTCCGTGCGCGCGACGCACGGACCTGAAGTGCTCGGCGGTGTCGGCGGATTCGCCGGACTGTTCGACGCCAGCGCGTTGCGCGACTTCCGTCGACCGCTGCTCGCGACCAGCACCGACGGCGTCGGCACGAAGGTCGCCATCGCGCAGGCCATCGACAAGCACGACACGATCGGCCAGGACCTGGTCGGGATGGTCGTCGACGACATCGTCGTGGTGGGCGCGAAGCCCCTCTTCATGACCGACTACATCGCGTGCGGCAAGGTGGTGCCCCAGCGCATCGCCGACATCGTGCGCGGCATCGCCGAGGCCTGCTCCGCCACCGGCACCGCACTCGTCGGCGGCGAGACCGCCGAGCACCCCGGCCTGCTGGGCCCGCGCGACTACGACGTCGCCGGCGCCGCGACCGGCGTGGTCGAGGCCGATGCGATCCTCGGCGCCGACCGCGTGCACGACGGAGACGCGGTCATCGCGATCGGCTCGAGCGGTCTGCACTCCAACGGCTACTCGCTCGTGCGTCACATCGTCACGAACGCCGGCATCGGCTACGGCGACAACGCCGCCGACTTCGGCTCGACGTGGGGCGAGGCCCTGCTCGAGCCCACGCGTCTGTACACGCTGCCGCTGCTGCGTCTGATCGACGCCCTCTCCGGCGGCGTGCACGCACTGAGCCACGTCACCGGCGGCGGCATCGCCGCGAACCTCGCCCGCGTGCTCCCGCAGGGCAGCTGGGCCGAGGTCGATCGCAGCACGTGGTCGCCGAGCCCGGTCTTCCGCGTGCTGAGCGACATGGCGGGCTCGACGCTCGAGTCGGCGGAGGGCACCTGGAATCTCGGCATCGGCTTCCTCGCCGTCATCGCCGACGATACGAAGGATGCGGCGATCGCCGCGCTCCAGGCAGAGGGCATGCCCGCATGGCAGGTCGGCACGGTGCACACGAGTGCCCGCCCGATCGGAGAATTCGAACAGGGCGCCAAGGGCGTCGACGGTGGAGCAGTGCGCCTGGTCGGCGCCTACGCGGACGGAGCGAAGTAAACCCCCATGTGCGGCATCGTCGGAATGGTGGGGTCTGCCCCGGTCAATCAGGACATCTACGACGCACTCCTGCTGCTGCAGCATCGCGGGCAGGATGCGACGGGCATCGCTACCGCCGAGGCGAACGGCGTCATGCACAACGCCAAGGCGCAGGGGATGGTGCGCGAGGCGTTCCGCACCCGTGACATGCGCGCGCTGCTCGGCAACGTCGGCCTCGGTCACGTGCGCTACGCCACCAAGGGCACCGCGTCGAACGAAGAGGAGATGCAGCCGTTCTACGTGAACGCGCCGTACGGCATCATCCTCATCCACAACGGCAACCTCACCAACACGCGTGAGCTCACCGCCGACATGGCCAAGCGCGACCGCCGGCACCTGAACTCCTCCAGCGACACCGAGCTGCTGCTCAACGTGCTCGCCGGCGAACTGCAGAACACCACCTCGACCGTCGACCTCGACGCCGAGCGCGTCTTCGAAGCCGTGGCCCGCACGCACGAGCGCATCGAGGGCGCGTACGCGGTCATCGCCGTGATCGCGGGATACGGTCTGCTCGCCTTCCGCGATCCCTTCGGCATCCGTCCGCTGATCCTCGGTCGCCGCAGCTCGACGATCGCCGGCTCCGAGGGACGCGACGAGTGGGTCGTGGCCAGCGAGTCGCTCGTGCTCGAGAACGGCGACTACGAGGTCGTGCGCGAGGTCGAGCCCGGCGAGGCGATCTTCATCACCACCGAGGGCGAGATGCATTCCCGCCAGTGCGCCTCGACGACGCAGCTCACACCGTGCGCCTTCGAGTACGTGTACCTCGCGCGTCCGGACTCGATCATGAACGGCGTCTCGGTCTACGAGTCCCGCCTGCGCATGGGCGACCGCCTCGCCGACACGATCGCGAAGCACGTGCCGATGGACAAGATCGACGTCGTCATGCCGATCCCCGACTCCTCGCGCCCCGCCGCGATGGAGGTCGCCCGCAAGCTCGGCATCGAGTACCGCGAGGGCTTCTACAAGAACCGCTACGTGGGCCGCACGTTCATCATGCCCGGCCAGGCGGTGCGCAAGAAGAGCGTGCGTCAGAAGCTCAACGCGATGTCGACCGAGTTCCGCGGCAAGAACGTCCTGCTCATCGACGACTCGATCGTGCGCGGCACGACGTCGAAGGAGATCATCCAGATGGCGCGTGACGCCGGCGCGCTCTCAGTGACCTTCGCGTCGGCAGCGCCTCCGGTGCGGCATCCGCACGTGTACGGCATCAACATGCCGTCGCGGCAGGAGCTCATCGCGCACGGACGCACCATTCCCGAGATCGCCGAGGTGCTCGGCTGCGACCACCTCGTGTACCAGGAGGTCGACGACCTGAAGGCTGCGATCACGGAGGGCTCGGCGATGACCGATCTCGACATGAGCTGCTTCGACGGCCGCTACGTCACCGGCACCGTCAGCGACGAATACCTGGCGTGGGTCGAGGGATCGCAGACGTCTTGATGACCGGGCCCGTGAGTTCTCCGATGGGCCGACCGCTGTGGCAGGGGCGTGCCCTCGCCCTGGTGGGGATCGTGCTGGTCGCGTTCTCGCTGCGCTCCGCGGTGGCGTCTCTGTCGCCCGTGATCGACCACGTCGCCCGTGACTTCCCCGTGTCGTCGGTGGTCGTCGGGCTGATCGGCGCCGCGCCGCCGGTGTGCTTCGCGATCTTCGGCCTGTTGACACCGTTGTTCGAGCGCCGCTTCGGGCTCGAGCGGGTCGCGGTCGCCGCGATCATGCTGATGGCCGCCGGCATGCTGCTGCGCGGGCTCTCGATCGATTCGATCAGCCTGCTCGCCACCACGGCACTGGTGTTCGCGGGCGTCGGCTCAGGCAACGTGCTGCTGCCGCCGCTGGTGAAGAAGTACTTCCCCGACCGCATCGGCGTGATGATGACGGTCTACTCGACGACGCTCGCGATCTCGACGTTCCTGCCGCCGCTGGTCGCCGTGCCCCTCGCGGATTCGCTCGGCTGGCGCATCTCGCTGGGTATGTGGGGTGTGTTCGCGACGGTCGCGCTCGTGCCGTGGCTCATGCTGCTGCTGCGCAGTCGATCGGATGCTGCACCTGCCGCCCGGCCTGCCGCCGACGAGGACATCGACCCGACCGACGGCCGGCACGACATGCAAGATGCGGTCGCCGTCGCCACGGGCCCCATCGCCACAGCGCCGGCGAACCCGCGGATCTTCGGTCGACTGTGGCGTCTGCCGCTCGCGTGGGCGCTCGCGCTCGTGTTCGGCACCTCGTCGACCATGGCCTACGTCTCGTTCGCCTGGCTGCCGACGCTGCTCGTCGACATCGGCGGCGTCACGCCGGCGACCGCCGGTCTGCTGCTGTCGCTGTTCGCTCTGATCGGACTGCCCTGCTCGCTGATCGTGCCCATCCTCGTGGTGCGATTCCAGGCCACACGGCCGCTGTTCCTTGTGGCCGTCGCCGGCGGACTGATCGGTCTGGCCGGACTGCTGTTCGCGCCGACCGTGGCGCTGCCGCTGTGGGTGGGCTTCTTCGGCCTGAGCGCGATCATGTTCCCGCTGAGTCTGGTGCTGCTCAGCATCCGGGCCCGGACCCCCGAGAGCGCGGTCGCGCTGAGCGGATTCGTGCAGAGCATCGGCTACGCGGTCGCCGCCGTGTTCCCGCTGCTGATCGGCCTGCTGCACGACACCACGACCGGATGGCAGGTGCCGCTGCTGGTCATCGCGGGGGTGCTGATCGTGTCGATCCCCGCCGGCATCGTCGCCGGTCGGCGCCGCACGATCGAAGACGAGTGGGAGCGCCGCAACGGCCGTTGGTGAGCGAGACGCGCCGCGTCAGTGGAAGCGGATCAGCCCCCCACGGGCTGCGCGGACCAGGATCTGCACCCGGCTGTTGAGACCCCACTTGGTCATGATGCTGCTGATGTGGGTCTTCACGGTGCTCTCGGCGATGTGGATGCTGCCGGCGATCTCCGCATTCGACAGGCCCAGGCCGAGTTGCGTGAGAACCTCGTGCTCGCGGTCGGAGAGGCGTTCCTCCGGCGAGAACTCACTGTTCGACCCGACATCGCCGCCGACCGTCTCCATCAGACGTGCGGTGATGGCGGGGGAGAGCGCCATCGCTCCCACGTGAACGAGGCGCACGGCTTCGACGATCGTCTCCGGCTCGGCGTCCTTCAGCACATAGCCCGCCGCCCCGGCGCGGATCATCGGCAGGATCATCTCGATCGTTCCGAACGTCGTGATCGCCAGCACACGGGTGGCCGGGCAAGTGGCTGCCATCTCGGCGGCCGCCTCGGCGCCGCCCATCCGGGGCATCTGCATGTCGAGGAGGACGACGTCGGGTCGTGTTTCGTTCACGAGGGCGACGCCGGCGATGCCGTCCGGCGCTTCACCGACGACCTCGATGTCATGCGCCTCTTCGAGGAAGACGGTCAACGCTCGACGCACGAGTCGGTCGTCATCGACGATCGCCACTCGGATAAGCCCCACACCTCGAGCCTACCTTCGTCGCGGAGGGCCCTCAGAGGAGCGACGAACGAGGCGACAGGCGGTACGAACGTCGCAGCGGAGGATCCGTCCGTGACGGGATAATCGAGAGCATGAGCAAAGTGCGGCCTGCCCTCGAGCCTTCGAGCGCGTCACGAGGATTCGATGCCGCGGAGCGACTGAACCGTGCGGAGCAGACAGTCCTGGCCATCGCGGTCGGTGGGGCTGTGCTGTCGACCGTGATCGGGAGCTCACTGGAGGGCCGGCTCTTCGCCCCGCTCACCCTTCTCGACCTGGCGCTCACCGCCACATTCGCGGTCTTCCTGTTCTCTCCACCGCTTGCCGTGACGCTGTTCGCTGTGGCGATGGTTCCGGCCTTCCTTTCCGGGTGGGACGGGCCGGCATTCACGGCACTTGCCCTTGCCGCGGGAGTGGTGGTCCGCACGGGTTCCACACGATTGATCTTCGTCTTCGCGGGGCTGCTGCTGCTGAGTGCGGCGAAGATCGTCATTCTGCAACCGTCAGAGCCGGTGGTCATCGGAGTCGGGCTTCTCGTCGCGGTGGTTTCGGGTTTGGCCGGATTCCTGCTGCGTTCGGCGCGAGGGCGAGAGCAACGACTGAACACGGCCGTTCAGGAGCACGCGTCAGCGATGGCCCAGGCCCGCCGGGAAGAGCGGCTCCTCATCGCCGACGAGCTGCACGACGTCATCGCGCATGATCTGACGGTGATCGCGATGCAGGCGCGGGTCATGGAACGTCAGAACGACCCGGCCATGCGCGCGCAGATCCAGCGTGAGATCGGCGACGCGGCGCGGCGCGCACTGCGCGACATCCGTCGGCTCATCGTGCCGGGGGTCGGCGAGACCTCAGCGGAGCGGATCGACGACCTCGAGGTGACGCTGTCGGACATGACGACGACGTTGCGCAACGCCGGGTACTCGCCCGAGGTGACCGCAGAGCTCGACCAGCCGATGCCCCGGCTGGTCGATGCCGCGCTGTCGCGCGTACTGCGCGAGAGCACCACGAACGTCATGAAGCACGGACGGGTGGGCCCCGTGCGCATTCGCGTCGGAGCGGATGAGCAGACGGCGTGGTTGCAGGTCGCGAACGCCCACGGTTCTTCGCGTGGACGCGACCGTCTCCCCTCGGGCGGGTTCGGCTCCACCCGCTTGGCAGAGCGGATGGGCGTACTCGGAGGCGAGTTCAGTCAGCTCGTCGAGGGAGACCAGTGGGTGGTGCGGGCCACTCTCCCGATGACCTGAGCGTGACGGGCGTCAGGCGGACGTCCCATGCGCCCGCACCTCGTCGCCGATCCGGATGACTCCGGCCGACGGTGCGTCATCGGATACGCCGGCGGGCAGGAGCAGGCGACCGAGCGTCGGCTCGCCCTGCGCGAACGCAGCGGTCAGGGTGGTGAGCACCTTGACGTCGCGCACTCCGGTGTCGGGGTTGGCGTGAGTGGCGAGGCAGCGCACGATCGGACCCTCTGTGCGCAGGGTCACGTCGCCGATGCGCACTTCGCCCGCCCAGGCGAGCTCGGCCCAGGCGTCAACACCGTCGATCACGATGTTGGAGCGGAAGCGGCGGTCGTCGATCGGCGTGCCTGCGGCCGCGGCGAGGGCGTCGGCGCTTCCGCGACTGTGCACCGACACGTAGCCGCGCGCCCGGTCCTGGAAGCGCGGAGTCTCGCCGTCGCCCACGAGCACCAGCGGCAGGCGACCGGGGCGGCCGAGCCGCCGCGCCTCGGGGGTCGCGAGCACGAATTCGGTGACGGCATCCGCGACCTGCGCGCGGCCGTCGTCATCGAGGCCCGCGTCGACGAGCACTGCGCCCTCGTGCTCGATCCGCACGCGCCCGGTCGCGTCGTCGTACCGCGTGCGCAGGGCGGCCAGCGCGGGAAAGTCCTGTAGCGAGAGGCCCTTCGCCTTGGGCCAGTGGTCGAGCCCGTCACGATCTTCGGGCGTCGCCGCGTCGGCGAAGCGGAAGGCGAGCACGCGGTCGCCCGCGACACGTCCGTCGGCGCGGACTGTCAGCGAATCGACGGACTCGGGGGTGAAGCCCTTGATCGGGTGGCGATACAGGGAGACGACGTGGGGCATGCCACGATCCTCTCAGGTCCGACGGCGGTCGCAGAAAACCCGCCCGGACATGACGAAACCCCCGTGGGTCGCACGGGGGTGACGAGAGAGACGGCGGTCAGGCCTTCTCTAGTTCGTCCTCGTCTTCGTCGGCATAGTCATCAGCCCACTTGTCGACATAGGCGTCTTCGTCTGTCGGATGCCCCAGTTCGCGCTCGAGCGCGGAATAGTTCACCGACGGACTGTACGCCTTGAGTTCGCGGGCGATCTTTGTGTGCTTCGCCTTCTGACGGCCACGGCCCATGCGCGAGACCCCCTCACGAGTTAAGCTGCGGGCGACAGGAGCCCGAGGCATTCACGACACCGGCGCGCAGCCGGTAAGAGTAGCATTCAGAATAGCACGCGGGTAAGACACCCCGGCTGACGCCGGGCTGGTGACAGGAGCGATCCGATGACCGATCACACGTCCACTCCGTCCGACGAGAGCGCACAGAACGCTGCTTTGCAGAAAGCCGTCATCGTCGGCCTGCAACCGGACCAGCCGCGGCGGGTCATCGATGAGGCGCTGCGCTTCGCCCGACTGCTCGATGTGCCGCTCGTCGTGGCGCACGTCGACGTCACGCGATTCGTGACCTACGAGGACCCGGACGGCTACGTGCACTCCGCTCCCATCGACATCAACTTCGACGCCGGAGCGGCCGAGTTCGAGACCGTGCAGAGCCAGGCGGCCGCGGTGCTCGAGAACGCGGGCATCACGTGGACGGCGCGACAGCTCGTCGGAGACCCGGCGCTCGCGATCAAGCAGCTCGCGAACAAGCTCGACGCGCAGCTGATCGTGGTCGGCACGCGCAAGCGCGGCATCGGCGAGTCGATTCGCGAGTTCTTCACCGGATCCGTGGCCGCGCGACTGACGCATCGACAGCATCGATCGGTGCTGGTCGTGCCGCTCGGCGAGCCCGTGCCCGACTCGCAGAAGGAGATCTGGCCGGAGTAGTTCGGCGGGGCGCCTCGGGGCAGGGACGCGAATGGCCGCGTCCCAGGTGGTGAAGGGGCCATCTGTGACCCCTGCCGCGCTATGCGCATAAGAGAGGGGACGCGAATGGCCGCCATCCCCGAGGGGAGGCGGCCATTCGTGACACCCGGCGCGCGAGTGGATGCTACGGCTGCGCCAGCTTGACCGTGACGCTGCGGGCTGCGGCGTCGAGCGCGTCTTCGAGCTCGGACACGACGGATGCCGGCAGCACGCCGCCCTGCGCGACATGGGTCCGCAGATCCGTGCGCACGCGGGCGCGGAACGCGTTGATGACGGCATCGGCGCGGTGCATCTCTTCGCGGCTGACCGCCTTCGGGTTGTCGGACGCCTCACGCGGTCGGCCCTTCGCGGCCGCGCGCTCGTCGTTCTCGGCGGAGGCGAGGTCGGCCCGCAGGCTCTTCATCGCGTCTTTCACGCTCTGACGCACCTCGTTCGCGATCAGCCGCACGGAGTCCGCGAGGCCCGACTCGATGCCGGCGAGATCGGACTCACGCGAGGCGAGTTCGGTGCGCCCGGCGTCGGTGATCGCGTAGATCGTGGTGCGGCCGTCGACGGTCTTGGTGACCAGGCCCTCTTCTTCGAGCTTCGCGAGCCGCGGGTAGATCGTGCCGGCGCTCGGCGTGTAGGTGCCGCCCGTGCGATCGGTGAGCGACTGGATGATGCCGTACCCGTGCTGCGGCGACTCCGCGAGCAGAGAGAGGAGGTACAGACGCAGGTCGCCGTGAGAGAAGACGGCGGGACTCATGATTCCTCCCATTCGGGGTCGTTCTCGATGGACTCGGGAGCGCGGCGGAGCACGGTGACGCCACCCGAGACCGAGTTGGCGCGCAGGTCGACGAAGCGTCCTGCCAGCTCGCCCTTGGTGCCGGTGTAGTTGCTGGGGCCGGAGGTGTTGCGCTGAACCCCGTCGATCAGCAGGCGGCCGGTGAGCGAGCGGATGACGTAGTTCGCAGCGAGCGACTCGTCGAGGCGCACGGTCGTGCCACCCGAGACGGAGTTGACGTTGATGGTGTTCACGTCGCCCGCGGCATCGACGAGGGTCGCGCCGGAGACGATGTCGATGGTCGCCTTGCGCACCGTTCCCGTGACCGCGACGTCGCCCGAGACGCTGTTGGCGCTGATCGATCCGGTCAGCCCTCGCACCTGCACGTCACCCGAGACCGAGTTGACCGTGAGGTCGCCGATCAGGGTGTCGACGATGAGGTCGCCCGACACGGTGTTGAGGCGGGCGTCGTTGCGGAGGCCGGAGACCAGGGCACCGGCGCTGACCACTCCGAGGTTCAGAGCGATGGCGCGGGGGACAGCGACGCTGACCTCGGCGCGGGGGCCACCGGAGCCGAAGTTGCGGAAGACCTCGAGGAAGTTGTCCCAGCCCAGCTGCGGGTGGTCGATCTCGATCTCGCCGTCGCGGACCTCGACGCGGAGGTCCTTGGTGGTCACGCCGTGCACCTCGATGCGGACGTTGGGTTCGTCGTGCGCGATGACATCGACCTGCCCGCCGACGAGGCCCACCTTGAGCCGGGTCGCGGATTCGATGTCGATGACGCGTTCCTCGCCGGGGGCGATGAGCCACTTCTCGGTCATGTCTGCTTCTCCTGTGTCGACGGTCACGATATATCGTGTTGATCGACGGTAACACGATATATCTCGACCGTGTCAAGCCTTTCGGTCACTGCGGTGTTGACCTTGACGTTACGTCAACTTCTATCGTGGAGACATCGACACCGGTACAGCAGCGAAAGGAGCCGGACACGAGCGCGGACGACTGGTCGATCCAGGAGATCGCCCGACTCGCGGGCACGACGAGTCGCACCCTGCGTCACTACGACGACATCGGTCTGCTGCCGCCGTCGCGGATCGCGGCGAACGGCTACCGGCACTACGACGGCCCCGCTCTGGTGCGCCTGCAGCGCATCCTGCTGCTGCGCGAACTCGGGCTCGGGCTGCCGCAGATCGCCGATGTGCTCGCGCGGGAGCGCAGCGAGGCATCCGCTCTTCAGACCCACCTCGCGCTGCTGCGCGAGGAGCAGGCACGGCTGGCGCGACAGATCGCGGCGGTCGAGTCCACCATCGAGGCAGTGAGAGGAGGTGAGAACCTCATGGCAGAGAACATGTTCGACGGCTTCGACCACACCCAGTACCGGGAGGAGGTCGAGGAGCGCTGGGGCGCGAAGGCCTACGCCGACGGCGACAGCTGGTGGCGTGGGATGACCGACTCCGAGCGCGCCGACTGGCAGCAGCGCGTGTCCGACCTCGGGCGCGACTGGATCGCCGTCGCGGAGAGCGGCATCGATCCGGCATCCGACACGGCGCAGAGCATCGCGCGCCGTCACGTCGAGTGGCTGAGGGAGGTGCCCGGCACCCCCGCGTCCACCCCTGGCGGCGACGCCAGGGCGTACGTGATCGGGCTCGGCGAGATGTACGTCGCCGATCCGCGCTTCGGCGCGAACTACGCGACCGCCGCCGGCGGTATGCAGGGCGCCGAGTTCGTGCGCGACGCGCTGCGCATCTTCGCGGAAGCACACCTGTGAGCATCCCCCGGCCCGCGCTCGGCGCGGGTCGGGACGATGTCGCACGAGGGGCGTAGGGTCGTCGCATGACCCGAACGGCCCGCCGCGCGCGCACGAACGCGGTGCCGCTGTTCATCGTCGCGGCGTCCGCGTATGCCGCGAACTGCGCCCTCGGCGTCGCCGTCGCGATGCGGCTGATCGACACCCGCGACTTCCGGTGGGTGCATCACGCGCTCTACATCGCCACCTGCGTGACCACGGGAGTCGCGATCGTGCTCGGCTGGTGGGGCAGCCCCCGCGGCACCAGCCGTTCGGCAGTTCTCCTGCTCGCGCCCGCCGCCGTGCCGCTCGCGATCATCCCTCGAGTGCGCACGCACAGCCGACGGCATCCGCTCATCGCGCTGACCGCCGCGCCCTTCTTCCTCGCGAGCCTCATCCGCTCGCTTCGCCCCTCCGACCGGAAGTGACTGCATGGAACTCCTCGACGCCATCCGACGCCGTAAGACCACGAACGGCCCCTTCCTCCCCGACCCGGTGTCGGAGGAGCATCAGCGGGTGCTGCTCGAGGCGGCGGGGCGCGCACCGTCGCAGCTGAACAGCCAGCCCTGGCGATTCGTGGTGATCGAGAGCCGCGAGACGATCGACGAGGTCGCCCGCATCTCGGGCGAGAGCATGACCGAGGCGATGTCGAACGGCACGTTCTTCGAGCGCTACAAGCCGTACTTCCGCTTCAGTCAGGCCGAGATGGACGAGAAGCGCAACGGGATGCTGTTCGACAAGCTGCCCGCGGCGCTGCGCCCCTTCACCAGCCAGGTGTTCACCAAACGCGGACAGACGCTGATGAACACGTTCGGGGTGCCGAAGACGCTGGGCAGCGAGAACCGCAAGCTGGTCGCCGGGTCACCGCTGCTGCTGGGCGTGATGCTGGATCGCAGCGAGTATCGCCCCGGACAGCTCTCGTCGTTCTACTCGCTGTTCAGCATGGGCGCCGCGATGGAGAACATCTGGCTCACCACGGTCGAGCTCGGCATGGGCATCCAGTTCATCTCGTTCCCCATGGAGGTGCCCGGGCGTTGGGACGAGATCGTGAAGCTGCTGCGCGTGCCCGACGATCTCGAACTCATGGCGGTGTACCGACTCGGCTACCTGCCGCCCGACCAGCGTCGTCCGGCGATCGACTGGTCGAGCAGCCAGCGGCGCCTCGCCTCGCAGTACGTGTTCCGCGAGAGCTGCGAGACGCCCCAGCAGGGGTGGGATGCACCGCTGGGCTGACTCCGCGGATCAGCCCTCGGTCGTGCGCGGCAGCCGGCGCAGGTCGTTCAGCGCAGGCCCCTCGATCCGCGTGCCGTCGGGGGCGAAGCGCGAGGCGTGCAGGGGGCAGTCCCACGTGCAGTCCGCGTCGTTCCAGTCGACGACGCCGCCGAGGTGCGGGCACACCGCCGACACGGCGCGGGTGACGCCGTCGACGGTCGAGACCGCCACCGGCCGCCCCGCCCGGTTCGCGATGACGCCCTGACCTTCGGCCGGCTGTGCCACGGGAACAGCGGTGGCTTCGGCCTTCGCCCATCCGGTGACCGCGGCCGCGCCGACCTTCATCCCCTCGGACGCAGCTTTGGCGAGATCGGCGGGCTTCGTCAGGCGGGTGCCCAGCGCGATCATCCACTGCGGCCGGTCGCGACGGCTGACCTCGAGGATCTCGGTCGTGAGACGCTGGCCGGCGGCCGGGGCGTTCGACAGGCCCCACTTGGCGTAGCCGGTCGCGAGGCGGATGCGACCGAGCCCGCGCGGCAGCGCGCCGACGAACGGGATCTGGTTGTGCGAGGTGTAGTCCTGCGCCGCCCAGCGGTGCGTCTCGACCGCGTCGGGGAAGTACTGATGCGTCCACGCGATGATGTCGTCGATCGCGGCCGCCTCACTGTCGGCCCGCCCCACGGGGTGGTCATTGCCGCCCACGATCAGCTGAGCCGTGCTCCCGGGCCCGTCGGCATCGGAGACCGGGCGGATCGACCGGGTCGGGCTGTCCACCGAGAGGAAGGTCATGTCGGGCACCGCCCCCGGCACCCGGAACGACACGCAGTACGAGCGCATGCCGCTGATCTTCGTGAAGTACAGACCGCGGTCGAGGATCGGGTAGCCGGTCGCGAGCACGATGTGGTCGGCGAACATCGGTCCCTCGGGCGTTTCGACGCGTGCTGAGGGCAGCGCGCGCGCGCCGGTCACCCGAACGCCGGTGTGCAGGGTTCCGCCGCCCGCGATCAGCTCGTCGGTGAGCGCCCGGGCCACGGTGACCGGGTCGATCATCACCTGGTCATCCAACGCGACGGCACCGGCCACGGGGAACGGCGTCGATGACAGGGCGCCGGGAGTCAGCATCCGCGTCGGGAGTCCCGCCTCGCGGGCGGCATCGTGCTGAGCGCGCACGGATTCAAGGCCGTCGACCTGCTGCGCGTAGGTGTGGTCGGTGCGCCGCGTGTAGGAGACGCCCGCGGTGTCGGCGAAGGCGGTCAGCCAGTCCATGCCGTCGCGGTTGGCGTCGACGTACGCCTTCACGAGAGATGCCGGGTGGTGGCGGCGGATCTGCGCGAGCCTCTGACCCTGCAGCAGTGACACCTTGCCGGTGTTGCCCCCGGTCGCGAGCTGCGCGACCTCGCCCGCGTCGATCACGGCCACGTCGAGCCCCGCACGCGTGAGCATGACGGCGGTCGTGAGACCGGTGAGCCCCGCCCCGACGATCACGACATCGTGGTGCGCACCCGATTCGAAGGGCGAGCCGACGGGCAGGATCGTATCGGTCTTCCACAGTGGCTTCATGTCTTCAGTCAACGTGCTCGACCGCCTCGTGCCCAGCGGCTTGACATTCGTGGGGCGCGCTGCCAGCAGGCGACTACAGTGGCGAACGTGAATGCCCGCCGCCTCCTGCTCGTCGTCGCGGGCGGCACTCTCGGCACCGCCGTACGTCTCGCTCTCGGGCTCGTCGTCCCGGACGCGGGCGGAGTGCCGGTGGCGATTCTGATCGCGAACGTGCTCGGGGCGCTGCTGCTCGGCATCCTGGCGGCTCGCCTTCCGGCGTCGAGTGAGATGCGTCTGCTGCTGGGCACCGGAGTGCTCGGCGGGTTCACCACTTACAGCGCATTCATGACGGGCACGCTCGCGCTGTGGACGGATGCTCCGCTCATCGCCGCCGCGTACGCCGCCGGGTCGCTCGTGCTGGGAGTCGGCGCCGCGGCCGCAGGGCTGCGCATCGGACGCCCGCGCCGTCAGCAGGGAGCTGCCGCGTGAGCCCGCTGCTCTTCGTCGCCGCAGCGCTCGCCGGAGGCCTCGGCGCGGGGCTTCGGTATCTCGCCGACCTGGGCGTCGCGCGACTGGCCGGCCGGCGGTTCCCGTGGGGGATCCTGCTCGTCAACGTCTCGGGATCGTTCGCTCTGGGTCTGGTCGCGTCGGCTTTTCCCGACTCCGCGATCATCGTCGGGGCGGGCCTGCTCGGCGGATACACCACCTTCAGCACGGCCATGCTCGACACCGTGTTGCTCTGGCGCGACGGCGAGCGGGGCGCATCCGCCGCCAATGCGATCGGGATGCTGCTGCTCGGACTGCTCGCGGCGGGCGCGGGCCTCGCGCTCGGCGCCGCGGTCTGAGTCACGGGTCGACTCAGACCGCGGCGAACGCATCACGCGGGAACGGCGATCCGGTCACGCGCGGCCTGCGCGATCATCGTCGGCACGATGGTGGCGAGGATGTTGAGCACCAGCAGCACGAGAGCGATGCCGGCGAAGTAGCCCCAGCCGATGGCGAATGCGGCCGACCCGGTCGTGGCGGCGAGAGCGGGCTGGATGACCGCGATCATGACGGCCGACAGGAACAGGCCGATGCCGCTGCCGGTGACGACGACGATCACCGCCTCGAACAGCGCCTGACGGATCTGCTGCGCCGGTGTCGCGCCGGCGAGCTCCGCCAGGTGGATCTCGCGCTCGCGCTGCTGACCGGCCATGAACACCAGCACCACCGATCCGGTGACCGAGATCGCCAGGGCGAGGCCGACGAGGAGCGCGAACGACACGAACTCGGCGTCCTGGCCTCCTGCGGTCTGCAGCGAGAACATCCCGGTAAACAGGAACACAGCGACGGCGATCGAGCCGGCTGACGCCACGCATCGGGAGGTCGACGCGATCAGCGTTTTCCGCGCGAGGAACCAGGAGCCCGACAGGTGCTCCGGAACGATCCTGGTCCAGGCGCGCACGATCCCGATGACGACCAACGGCCCGCCGGCGGTCACCGCGACGATGCCGAGCATGCCGGCCAGGAGGGAGCCGTTGGTCGCGTCTTCCATCTTCGCGGATGTCACGGTGACGATGTTAAAGAAGACCGCGAGCGCGCCGCAGATGATCATCCGTATCCATCGGCGACGGTTCATCGGCAGTTCGCGGACGCCCTCGGAGCGGATCGCTTCGAGCGGGCTGATCGCGCGCAGCTCCTTGCTGACGCCACGAACAGCGGCCACACAGATCAGGGCGGACGCCAGGGCTCCGACGGCGAAGCCGGGGTACACGCCCCAGGTCGACATCGGCGGCGTGTACAGGAGGTCTCCGGCGCGCAGGATCTCTGGGAGCTGCCCTCCGGTGAGCAGGGCCGCGGTCGCCGAGAGCACGAAGGCGACGAGCGAGAGCAGGGCGACCTGGGCGCGAAGGACACCGACCATCTGCCCGTCAGTCATGCCGGCGAGCTGCCAGAGCGCCAGCACACGCCGGCGCTGGTAGACGATGGCGTTCAGGACGTTACGGACCGTGATCGAGGTCACGATCGCGACGATGAGGAAGCTGATACTCATGGCCGTGACGATGGCGGAAGGGAGGAACTGGAACATCTCCGGCGTCAGGGTCTCACCCGCTGAGGTGGTCACCGTCGGCAGCGTGGACGCGTCAGCGGTGGCGATCCCGAAGTTCGTGACGCCGATGAACAGCAAGCCCATGGCCCACATCGCACAGAGCTGTGTGACGGCGAGCACGACGAGCGAGCCCGCCCAGATCCGGATCGAGTGCCGCAGGTCGGCCATGACGAGATGGCGCACGATCAGGCCGCCTTGCGCAGCTGCACGAGCGTCTCGGCCACGCTCTCGCTGGTGGGGGAGACCATCTCGGAGACCAGCTGGCCGTCGCGCAGGAACACCACGCGGTCGCACTGTGCGGCGACCGTGGGGTCGTGCGTCGCCATCACGACGCACTGGCCGTACTGCTTGGCCGATCGCTGCAACAGACCGAGCACCGCGGCACCGGTCACGGTGTCGAGGGCGCCGGTGGGCTCGTCGGCGAAGACGATCTCGGGACGCGAGGCGATCACGCGCGCAATAGCGACACGCTGCTGCTGACCGCCCGAGAGCTCGCTGGGCTTGCGGTTCTCCTTGCCCTCGAGGCCCACCTCGGCGAGCGTGCGCAGAATGTGCGCGGTGTCGATCTTCGTCTTCGCCAGGCGCATCGGCAGTGCCACGTTCTCGAACGCGGTGATCGAGGGGATCAGGTTGTACTGCTGGAAGATGAAGCCGACGTGGTCGCGGCGGAACTCGGCGAGCTGCGCGCGGCTGAGCGCGGCCACGTCGGAGCCCAGCAGGAGGGCGCGGCCGGTCGTCGGCTCGTCGAGGCCGGCGAGGTTGTAGAGCAGCGTCGACTTGCCCGAGCCGGACGGACCCATCAGCGCCGTGATGCTGGAGGATCCGAAGGCCACATCGACGCCGCGCAGCGCGTGGGTCGTGTCGGCTCCGGACCCGAAGACCCGGGTGATGCCGGAGGCTTGGACGATGGGTGTGGATGGCATGCGAAAGCTCCTGTGCGTGGCGAGAGGGAAGAGGATGCCGCGGGCCGAGACAGGCGGCCGGGCGTCGAGTCGCTCTCACAGTAGGGAGCGCCGTGACCCGCGCCCAAGCCGCGCGGGGCCTTCCTGGCACATTTCGTCCCACAGGACGACGCCGGGGTAGTACCACGGCATCACTTCTGCGTCGATCTCGTGTTTTCGCGTCATGATTCGCGTTTGGCTGGTGCTGCTCCCAGCGTCTTCCCACCGGGCGAATGTACAAATGTACATGTACGGATGTTCGGGGGGGGTGGGCATGACGAAGGTGATGCGTCGACGACGCGACCCTGAAGCGCGCCGCCGCGAGATCGTCACCGCGGCCGCCGAGCTGATCGTCGAGGTCGGAGCCGACGCCCTCACGCACCGCCGCGTCGCCGCCCGTGCCGAGGTTCCGCTCGGTGCGACCACGCAGTACTTCGACACCCTCGACGACCTGCGTGCCGCCGCGTTCGGTGTGCTCGCAGAAGAGGTCGACACGCGTCTCGACGGCATCCGTCTCGTGCTCGCCGACCGCGGAGTCACCCCCGCCGTCCTCGCCGCGCTCATCGCCGAGAGCCTCGAAGACGCCCGCGCGGTGCAGGCCGAGCGCGCCGTGGTCACCGCGGCGGTCCACGACCCGCGACTGCGCGAACTCGCGCACCACCTGTCGGAGCAGCTCGTGAGCCTGGTCGCACCGGTCTACGGGGCCGACCGTGCGACCGCCGCCATGATCTTCATCGACGGGGTGATGTGGAGCACGCAGATCCGCGACACCCCGCTCGACTGCGCCTTCATCGAAACCACTCTGGAGCGGATCCTCGGTGATCCCGTCTCCGCTCCCGCCACCGCGCCCTCCGCACCCTGAACCGAGGAACAGCCTTGTCGAATCTCGCCGTCCTGAGCCTGAAGAACCGCGCGCTCATCGCCCTCGTCACGATCGTCGCCGCGGTGTTCGGTGGTCTGGCGCTGAGCAGCCTTAAGCAGGAGCTGATCCCCTCGCTCGAGCTGCCCAACCTGATGGTCATGACCACCTACCCCGGGGCGTCTCCGGAGGTTGTCGAGAACGACGTCTCCACCCCGGTCGAGTCGGCCATCCAGGGTGTGCCGGGGCTCGAGGGCACGACCGCGACCAGCACCACGAACGCGTCGATCGTGCAGGCGACCTTCGCCTACGGAACGAACCTCGCGACGGCTGAGCAGAAGATCCAGCAGGCACTCAACCGCATCTCCGGTCAGCTGCCCGAGGACGTGAGCCCCCAGGTGCTCGCGGTCTCGATCGACGACTTCCCGGTGATCCAGGTCGCCGTCACCGGATTCGAGGATGCCGAGAACGCACAGGCGGAACTCCAGAGCGTCGCCATCCCCGATCTCGAAGACGTCGATGGCGTCAACGCGGCGCAGATCATCGGCGGTGTCGGCCAGCGCATCAGCATCACCCCCGACGTCGCTGCACTCGCCGCCGAAGGCCAGAGCACGCAGGCGATCTCCTCTGCACTCGAACAGAACGGCACACTCTTCCCCGGTGGCGACATCACTGAGAACGGGCAGACCCTCACCGTCCAGACGGGCGCGAAGATCACGTCGGTCGAGGAGATCGCCGCACTGCCGCTGGTCGGCACGACGGCGACCATCGGCGACGTCGCGACCGTCACGCAGGAATCCGATCCGGTCGCCTCCATCTCGCGCGTCGACGGCGAGGACGCCCTCTCGATCTCGATCACCAAGCTCCCGGCCGCGAACACGGTCGACGTCTCGAAGGGCGTGATCGCCGCGCTCGACGAGATCGGCGAGGCATTCCCGGATGCCGAGTTCACGATCATCTTCGATCAGGCGCCGTTCATCCAGCAGTCGATCGAGAGTCTCGCAACCGAAGGCCTGCTCGGCCTCGTGTTCGCGGTGCTCGTCATCCTGGTGTTCCTGCTGTCCGTGCGTTCGACGCTGGTGACCGCGATCTCGATTCCCACCTCGGTGCTGGTCACCTTCATCGGTCTGCAGGCCTTCGGCTACTCGCTGAACATCCTCACCCTCGGTGCGCTCACGATCGCGATCGGTCGCGTGGTCGACGACTCCATCGTCGTGATCGAGAACATCAAGCGGCATTACGTGGGCGACGCCGACAAGGGCGATGCCATCAGGCTCGCCGTGCGCGAGGTCGCGATGGCCATCACAGCATCCACCATCACCACGGTCGCCGTGTTCCTGCCTCTCGTGTTCGTCGGCGACGCGGTCGGCGAGCTGTTCCGACCGTTCGCCGTGACCGTCGCCATCGCGATGGTCGCCTCCCTGCTGGTCTCCCTGACGATCGTGCCGGTGCTGGCGTACTGGTTCCTGCGCCCCGGCAAGCCGCTGCTCGACGAGAACGGCGTGGCGATCGACCCGGAGCACCAGGACGCACCGCCCACCAAACTGCAGCGCGCGTACCGTCCGATCCTCGGCTGGACCCTCCAGCACTCCTGGATCACCGTGCTCATCGCGGTCGTGGTGCTCGGCGGCACGATCGCCGCTGCGCCGCTGATGAAGGTCAACTTCCTCGGCGACTCCGGTCAGAACACCCTGACGGTGACGCAGGACCTCGGTCCGACCGCGAGCCTGCAGACCAAATCGGATGCCGCGGTCAGCGTCGAGGACGCTCTGCTCGGTCTCGACGGCATCGAGCACGTGCAGGCGTCGATCGGCTCGAGCGGCTCCGCCCTGCGCGACGCGTTCTCCGGCGGAGCGGGCGTCACCTACTCAGTGCTCACCGACGGTGACGCCGACCAGGAGAAGCTGCGCGCCGATGTGCAGGACGCGATCGACGGGCTCGGCGACGAGGTCGGTGACGTCTCCGTCGCGGCATCCGCCAGCTTCGGCTCCAGCGACATCGAGATCACGGTGTCCGCGTCGAACGCCGATGACCTGCAGACCGCGACGAGCTCCGTGCTCGATGAGCTCGACGGGCGCGACGGCGTCGGCCAGGTGACCGACAACCTCGCCGCATCGCTGCCGTACATCGCCGTCGTGGTGGATCGCGACGCTGCCGCTCAGCGCGGACTGTCGGAGGTCGCCGTGGGTGCCATCGTCTCGAACACGATGCGTCCCCAGCAGCTCGGTTCCGTCGAGATCGATGACACCGCGCTGACGGTGTACCTCGTCGCCCCCGAGCCCCCGACCACGGTCGACGCGCTCCGGACGCTGGCGGTCCCGACCCCGCTCGGCATCGTGCAGCTGCAGGAGATCGCGACCGTCGAGCAGCGCAACGGGCCGACGTCGATCACCACCGAGCAGGGCCGTCGGACCTCGACGATCACGGTGCCCCCGGCATCCGACAACCTCGCTGTCGCGACGGCTTCGGTCACCGCCGCGCTCGCCGCCGCGGATCTGCCCGACGGCGCCTCCGCCGAGGTGGGCGGAGTCGCCTCGCAGCAGGCCGACTCGTTCTCGCAGCTCGGACTGGCGATGCTCGCCGCGATCCTGATCGTCTACGTGGTGATGGTGGCGACGTTCAAGTCGCTGCGTCAGCCGCTGCTGCTGCTCATCTCGGTGCCGTTCGCGGCGACCGGGGCGATCCTGCTGCAGATCATCACGGGTGTGCCGCTCGGTGTCGCCTCGCTGATCGGTGTGCTGATGCTCATCGGCATCGTGGTGACGAACGCGATCGTGCTCATCGACCTCGTGAACCAGTATCGCGAGAAGGGGCTGTCGACCGTCGATGCGGTGCGCGCCGGTGGCGAGAAGCGTCTGCGCCCGATCCTGATGACCGCGCTCGCGACCATCTTCGCGCTCACGCCCATGGCGCTCGGAATCACCGGGCACGGCGGCTTCATCTCGCAGCCGCTCGCGATCGTCGTGATCGGCGGACTGATCTCCTCGACAGTGCTGACCCTGATCGTGTTGCCCACGCTCTACAACCTCGTCGAGGGAGCGAAGGAGCGGCGCCGCGCTCGCAAGGGCCCGGATGCTGACGGTTCGGATGCTGCGGGTTCGGATGCTGCGGGTTCGACCTCCGCGGCGGAGAACGCGCACGCGCTCACACGTCGCGAGCTGCGTCAGCGTTCCGCGGACTGAGTCGGCGCGAAAGCGGAGTCTCGGCGGAAGGAAGAAGGCTAGGCGAAGGTGATGCCCCAGCGCAGCGTCCAGCTCTCGTCGGGGGCGAGACGGCGCACGCCGAGACCGCTGTTGAACGCGTCGGCGGGAGCGGTCATCGGCTCGATCGCCACCGCGAGCTCCTGCCCCGGATACTTGTCGGTCGTGAAGACCTGCGCGAAGTCGAACCCCTCGCCCTGCCAGAGCGTGAGGCGGCGTCCGTCGGGGGCGGTGAGCGAATGCCGCACGAGTCCGTCGGCGTCGCGCGCGAGATCGGTGAATCCGGTGTCGAGGTCGATGTCGCCGAGGCGCACGCCCTCACGCATCGCGGCGTCGGCCGGACGGGTACCGGTCGGCAGCATCCGCTCGTCCGCCTCGAACGCAGTCTCGGCAGGCACCGTCAGCACCAGATCGTGTGTGTCGACGCCGCCGATCATCAGGAACGGATGCGTGCCCAGCGCCACCGGCGCGGCATCGGCCGAGCGGTTGGTCAGCGTGTGCGTGACCTCGATGCCGTCGGCCGTGAGGGTGTAGGCGACCGAGGTCTCGATCAGGTAGGGATAGCCGGTCTGCGGCACGATCATCGCGCTCAGCACGACAGCCGTCTCGGTCTGGGCGATGTCGTACGCGGTGAAACGCAGCAGGCCGTGGCTGGCGTTGTTGAGCTTCGGCTCCGAGATCGCGAGGCGTCGCGACGTGCCGGCGTCGTCCCACGCGCCGTCGCGCACGCGGTTCGGCCAGGGGGCGAGCACGACTCCCGAGCAGGACGGCGTCGGTGCGTCATCCGGATACGACGGGATGAGGTCGACCTCGCCGACGCGCAAGGAGCGGAGCGAGGCGCCGACCTGCGTGATGCGAGCGGAGACGTCGCCGAGCTGCAGGGCGACCTGGGTGCCGGTGGGAGAAACGAAGATCACCCCCTCAGCGTAGGGTGCCCGGCGCTCTCTCAGGTGAGTCCGGTAGACTCGTCGGGTCGGCTTCGGACAGCCGCGCATGGCGCGGACGTTTTATGAGTGTGAAGTGTGAGTCCAGGGGCCGATGGTGAGCGTCCATCGACGCACATGAACCATCACAGGAATAGCCCCTTCTCCGCTCTCCCCGCATCCGAGTTCTGCTCGCGGTGCGCGCGTGTGCGTGCAGCGCTGTTCTCGTGCGAGAACGAAAGATCCGACAATGCCCAAGAGCAAGAAGCCCCAGGGCGGGCGAGCAGCCCGCAATTTCGAGCCGCGCTACGGCGCCAACAAGACCTCGTTCCACGACCGTCACCACGCGGCCCCGTCGCGTGACGGTGCTCGTGACGAGCGCGGTGGACGCGCGGATGCCGGTGACCGGCGCAGCGCGCCCGCAGCCGGCGGCTACGACCGTCGTCCCGGCAGCCGCAGCGCCGGCCACCGCGGACACCGTCCGGCCGAGGCCGAGTCGGGCGCGCCCAAGCAGCGCTGGAACGCGCAGGAGCGCGCCGGTCGCGACGAGGCCCGCGGCATCCGCAACCGTGCCGAGTCCGGCCGTCGTGAGACGCCGCACCACCGCGGCGACGAGCGTCCGCGCCGCGACGACCGTGGCGCCCAGCGCCCGACCGGTCCCGGCACCTACCGCGACGACCGCGGTGGCCAGCGCTTCGACCGTGAGCGTCCGGCCGGCGACCAGCGTCGTGGCTTCCGCGACGGCGACCACCGCTCGGGCGAGAGCTCGCGCCATGACAACCGCAGCCAGCGTCCGACCGGCGCCGGCACCTACCGTGACGACCGTGGCGGCCAGCGCTTCGACCGTGACGAGCGTCCGCGCCGTGACGACCGCAGCAGCGCCCCGCAGGGTCGTGGCTACGGCGACCGCCCGAACCGCACAGACGACCGCCCGAACCGTGGAGCCGAGCGTCCCGAGCGCACCTTCGACGCCGATCGCGCACGCCGCGCGTTCGACCGCGACCGCACGCAGCGCTCGTTCGACGGCCCCCGCGACGAGCGTGGCCGTGACGAGCGTCCGCGCTCCGAGCGCCCGACGACCGGCCGTGGCGGCGACCGCAGCCGTCCGTCGACCGGTGGCGCGTACCGCACCGAGCGTCCGCGTCCGCTGACGTCTGACACGCGTGGGCGTCCGGCACGCAACGATCGTCCGAGCCGCAACGACTGGAACGCCACGTCGAGCCCGATCTCGTACTCGAACTCGAACTCCGCGAAGAAGTTCGAGCCGGGTGAGGACGTCGTGCACGACCGCCTCGAGGCCAAGTCCGTCGCGGCCGTCGAGGTCGACGGTGTGACCTTCGGCGACCTCGGGCTCGGCTCGAACATCGTCGACACGCTCGCCGAGCTGGGCGCGGCGTCGCCGTTCGCAATCCAGGCAGCCAGCATCCCCGCCGTCCTCGAAGGACGCGATGTGCTCGCCCGCGGCCGCACCGGCTCGGGCAAGACCATCGCCTTCGGTGCACCGCTCGTCGAGCGCGTACTGCAGTCGCAGGCCGGCAAGCGCCGTGAGTTCGGACGCTCGCCGCGCGCGATCATCCTCGCGCCGACCCGTGAGCTCGCGCTGCAGATCGACCGCACGATTCAGCCGATCGCCCGCAGCGTCGGCCTCTTCACCACGCAGATCTACGGTGGCGTGCCGCAGGGCCGCCAGGTGGGTGCGCTGAAGAAGGGCGTCGACATCATCATCGGCACGCCCGGACGCGTCGAGGACCTGATCAACCAGGGCAAGCTCGACCTCTCGGACTGCCGCATCGCGGTGCTCGACGAGGCCGACCACATGTGCGAGCTCGGATTCGTGGAGCCCGTGCAGCGCATCCTGCGTCACACGGCGGACGGCAGCCAGAAGCTGCTGTTCTCGGCCACGCTCGACCGTGAGGTCGCAGCTCTCGTCGACGAGTTCCTGATCGACCCGGCAGTCTTCGAGGTCGCCGGTGAAGACCAGGGTTCCAGCCAGATCGAGCACCGCGTGCTCGTGATCGAGCACCGCGACAAGGCCGAGATCCTCACCTCGCTGGTCGACCGTGCCGGCAAGACGCTCGTCTTCGCCCGCACCCGTGCGTACGCCGACATGCTCGCCGAGCAGTTCGACGACGCCGGCATCCCCGCGGTCTCGCTGCACGGCGACCTGAACCAGGCCAAGCGCACGCGCAACCTCGAGCGGCTCACCTCGGGTCGCGTGAACGTGCTCGTCGCGACCGACGTCGCCGCCCGCGGCATCCACGTCGACGACATCGACCTGGTCGTGCAGGCCGACGCCCCGGACGAGTACAAGACGTACCTGCACCGGTCGGGTCGCACCGGTCGCGCGGGTCGTTCGGGTCGCGTCGTCACGCTGATCACGCGTCAGCGCCAGCGTCGTATGACCGAGATGCTCGAGCGCGCCGAGATCGACGCGCCGTTCGAGAACGCCCGTCTGGACGACGACGTCATCGAGGAGATCGCCGGTCGCGTGCCGACCGCCGCCGACCTGACGAGCTGATCGCCCAACCGTTCACAATTCAGCAAGAATCACCCCGAAGGGCCCCGGAACACGTGTTCCGGGGCCCTTCGGCGTTGTTTCTGCTGAGTTGTGAACGCGGGTGTGGGGCGCGGCGGCCCGGGCGGCGGGCGCCGGGCTACGCGATCTCGTGCTCGTGGATCGACGAACTCAGCGAGGTGCCGTTCAGGTCGAGGTACAGCTCGCGTTCGGTCACGGTGAGCGTGAGCGCGTTGCGCCGATCGAGGTGCGGCACCACCGACTCGACGAATCCGGGATCGAAGCTGAAGACGCGGATCGCATCGGCGCGGTGGATCTTCTTGCCCACCCACGGCGCGATCACCTTCGCCGGATCACGATGCGTGTAGACGACGGTGCGCTCGGCCAGGCGGCTGCCGTAGTGCAGGCGTTCGGCGTCGGGGGCGCCGATCTCGATCCACGCCTGGATCGCCCCGGTCATGTCGCGCACGAGCACGGCGGGCTCATTCGTCTGCGAGATGCCCTCGCTGAAGGCGATGGCCTCGGCGTGCTCGAGTCCGAAAGCGAGAATGCGGGTGACCATGTAGGCGTCGGTCTCGGACGGATGCCGGGCCACGCGCAGCGAGAAGTCCTCGTAGACGCCCCGGTCGGTGTCGGCGAGTGAGACGTCGAAGGTGTGCATTGTCGCGCCGAGAGCCATAACTGTCGAGCCTACGCGTCTGCGGTGTCGCCACCGACCGGAAGGCGTGCCTCAGAACAGCATGGGCTGCGCGGGGGCGACTGAGCCCGACCCCGTGGTCCGGAACGTGACAGCCGCGCTCGAGCGGCCGGCGCTCTGCACGCCGCCCTGGCGCCAGATCGACTCGGCGTGCCCCTGCCCCGGACGGGTTCCCCGCTGCGGGTAGTCGTCTTCGTGTCGTCCGTCGAGACCGTGCGCGCGGATCAGCGGACGCGCCCGCTTCGCGAGCCACTGCCGATAGGGCTTGGGCGCTTCGGCGGACATACCCGGATACAGGCCGCGGTACGACGACACGAGGTCGGGTCGCGCCTCGCCGAGCCACTGGAAGAACCACGGCTTCACGCCCGGCCGCAGGTGCAGCGCGCCGTAGATCACGGAGCGCGCTCCGGATGCCTTGATCCGCGTGAGCGCCTCGTCGATCGCCGTGACCGAGTCGGTCATGTGCGGCATGATCGGCATCAGGAACACGGTCACGCGGAAGCCGGCGTCCGCCAGCGCGCGCACGGTGTCGAGGCGTGCCTGCGTGGTCGGTGTTCCGGGCTCGATCGCCTTCTGCAGCTCGTCGTCGTACATCGCGATCGACATCTGCACGTCCACCGGCACGCGCTCGGCGGCCTTCACGAGCAGTGGGATGTCGCGGCGGATGAGCGTGCCCTTGGTGAGGATCGACAGGGGAGTGCCGGATGCCGCGAGCGTCTCGATGATGCCGGGCATGAGCTTGTAGCGCCCCTCCGCCCGCTGGTACGGGTCGGTGTTCGTGCCCAGGGCGACGGTCTCGTGCTGCCAGCTGCCCTTGCGCAGCTCCTTCTCGAGCACCTCGACGACGTTGACCTTCACGACGATCTGCGAGTCGAAGTCCGATCCGCCGTCGAGGTCGAGGTACTCGTGTGTGCCGCGGGCGAAGCAGTAGACACAGGCATGGCTGCATCCGCGATAGGGGTTGATCGTCCACGCGAAAGGCATGCGCGACGCGCCGGGTACGTGGTTCAGCGCCGATTTCGACAGCACCTCATGGAACGTCATGCCGGCGAACTCCGGCGTGGTGACGGTGCGCAGCACGCCCCTGCGTTCCTCGAGGCCGGGGAGCGCGGCGGCATCGGTCTCTTCGAGCTTCTGTCCTTGCCAACGCATGCTTCATTCGAACATGCGAACGACGGTAACGCAAGCGAGCTTCGAAGAAAGAGACGACTGAGGCAACTGAAGCGACGAGCTACCCCTGGGTGGGCAGGAACGGATCGGCGGCTGTCGACGCCGCGAGCGGATGCCGCCGCGCACTCACCGGCCGCGGCCCGGCGCCGCGCACATCCGGCACGCGGATTCCCAGCTCCTCGGCGGGCGACCCCTCGCGCACCCGCAGATCACGCCCCGCGACATCGACGAACAGCGGATCGGCCGTGAGCGAGTGCCGATCGTGACCGAGCCGCGCCCATTCGGCGTCGAGCGCCTCGATGATCTCGAAGCCGACGCTGCCGTCGGGCTGCGTCTCGCGCGCCGCGTTCGCCGCGCGGGCCGCCCCCGCCTGCGGAGAGTCGTCCCAGAACAGGTTCAGGTCGCTGTCGATGCCGAAGTTGCGGATGTCGCGGTGGTCGGGGTAACCGACGAACGCCGGCATGCCCGCGCCGACCACGATGTTGCGGTGGAAGGTGAACGACACGTGCGGCTCCGGTCGCGTGATCGAGATCTGCCCGTTGCGCCCGAACGCCCACACGTTGTCGCGGATGATCACCTCGCGCCCGTAGTGCTGGTGATACGCCTGGCTCGAGACGTCGTGCACCACGTTCTGCTCGATCACCACGTGCGAGGAGCCCTCGTCGAGGTAGATGCCCCAGCCGCCGTAGTTCGCGCACTCCACGTCGTGGATGTGGTTGCCGCGCACGACGGTACCCGGCGCGATGCCGAGCAGGTAGACACCGCCCATGTCGTTGAGCAGGCCCTTGCCGAGGTCGTGGATGTGGTTGCCCTCGATGCGATTGCCCTCGGACGGGCTGTGCAGGTAGTCCCACATCCAGCCCACCGAGATGCCCGAGTAGAGGAAGTCGCTGATCTCGTTGTGCGCGATCACGTTGTGCGAGCCGTGCTGGAAGAGCACCGCGACCGCGTTCGGGTACACCTGGCCGCCGCGGTGCAGCGTGCAGTCCGACACCTCGTTCGCCTGGTTGTAGTCGGCCGCGAGCGCATCGATGCCGCCGCCCGATCGCACCGCGCCCGCTCCGAGATCGCGGAACTCCACCCCGCTGATCAGCGTGCCGCGCGTGCCGGGTCCGAGGCTCACGCCGTAGCCGCCGACGCGTTCCACGCCGCCGCCGATCACGGCGCACGAGCGGGCGAAGGTGAAGCGCAGCGCGGCGGGAACCGTGCTCGCCGCCTGCACGTCGGCCGCGTAGCGTCGCTCCGCCGGCAGCTGCGGATCCTCGCGCACTCCGAACGGCGGCACGGCGGGCGGCACCGTGTCGAAGTCCGCTTCCGCGAACCGGATGCCCTCGAAGCGGACTTCGCGCACAGGCGCCGCCGCGGTGCCGTCGAGGGTGACGAAAGCCTCAGTCGCCGGCATCCGCACGTCGAGGGACGCGATGTCGACGCCCGGCGCCGGCAGGTAGAGCACGTGAGGGCCGGATGCTCCGACCAGCTCACCGGTCGCATCGAGGTACCACTCGCCGTCGACCTCGCCGAAGCTCTCGGCGACGTTGTCGAGCCAGTAGCGGGCGAACAGCTTCGCGGCGTCGTCGCGCAGCGCGAAGATGCTCTGCAGCGAGCTGGTGATCGTGCGGGTCTCGCGGTCGATCGCGGTCACCGGCATCCGCTCCTGCACCCAGTAGTGCGGCACGACGATCTCGACCGCGCTCTGCTGCGCGAGGTCCGGGATGTCGCCCTCGGCGAAGCGGAAGGATGCCGCGCCGTCGAACAGCGTTCCGACGAAGCTGCCGGCCGGGTCGAGCCCTGTCTGCTCCTCGACCCGCAGGAAGCCCTCGCGCGGATACCGCGGGCGCTCGGCCGCGACGCCGTCGACGTACAGCCGGCGGGCGGCGCTGCGGGGCGACGGTGCCGCGAACGCCGACACCCCGTTCACCTCGACCGGACGCCATCCGGTGATGCGCACCGACCCGCGCAGCACCGGCGGATCGGCCGGGTCGACCGCGACGACGGCTGTGAAGGAGTCGGCGCCGTGGAACGACACCGGCACGGTGTGCGCGTACTCGCCCCCGGCCATCCAGATCACGGCGCGCTGCCCCGGTTCGCGGCGGGCGCGCACGAGAGCGAGTCCGTGGGAGAGGTCGTTCGCGGGGTAACCGTGCGATCCGTCGGCGAACGGGGATCCGTCCGGGGCGACATGCACCTCGATCCGGTCCGTGCTCATGGGTCAGCCCTTCGTTGCTCCGGCGGTCACACCGGCGGAGATCTGTCGTTGGAAGACGAGGTACACCAGGATGATCGGCAGCACCGCGAGCAGCACGCCGGCGATGTAGGTCGGCACGTTGTCGGGGTACTGTCCGCGCAGGGCGCTGACGCCGACCATCACGGTGCGGTTCTGCGGCGACTGCATGATGAGCAGCGCGATGAGGATGTCGTTCCACACGAACAGCGCGTTCAGGATGCCCATCGAGATGAGTGCCGGCTTGCCGACCGGGATCATGATGCGGAACCAGACGCCGAACAGGCCGTTGCCGTCGACGCGTGCCGCCTCGGTGAGCTCCCTCGGGATGCCCGAGTAGTACGACGTCATGAAGAACACCGTGAACGGCAGGAACTGCGCCACGTAGGCGATGATCAGGCCGGGGAACGAGTTGATCAGGCCCATGTCACTGAGCACCTTGATGGTGGGGACCATGATCACCTGGAACGGGATCATCATCATCGCCAGCACGATCAGGAACGCGACCTTGCTGCCGCGGAACGTGAGGTGGCTGAGCGCGTAGCCGCACATCGAAGCCAGCACGAGCAGGATCGCGACGGAGAACACCGTGACGATGATCGTGTTCGCGAAGTACCGACCCATGTCGGCGTTGGTCCACGCGTCGATGAAGTTCTGCACGTTGAACGTCTGGGTGATGCCCAGACGGTCGAGCACGTAGTCCTTGCGGGTCTTCAGGGCGATGTTGAGCCCGTAGAGCATCGGGGCGATGGTGGCGAGGGCCAGCAGCATCATGGGCACGGCGATGAGCCACTTGCTCAGGCGTTCCTTGCGCATCAGACCTCCTTCGTGGCGCGACGCAGCACGCGGATCTGGATCAGCCCGATCACGAGCACGATCAGCAGCAGAAAGACGGATGCCGCAGACGCGAGCGCCGGACGCGCTTCGCCGTTGAGCTTCCAGATGAGGAACTCGGGCAGGTAGCTGGCCGCGCCCGGGCCGCCGGCGGTCATCGTGTACAGGAGCCCGAAGAGGCCCGTGAGCATGCCGATCGTGGTCGTGACGAACACGAACTGGATGGTCTGGCTGAGGCTCGGGATGATCACGTGCACGATCTGCTGCCACAGGGTGGCGCTGTCGATCTTGGCTGCGTCGAGCAGTTCGGCGTCGAGGGTCGCGAATCCGGCGAGGAAGATCGTGAAGGCCATGCCGAAGGTGGCCCAGATGTGCACGACCAGGACCGAGGGGAGCGCGGTGCCGGGGAGCCCGAGCCAGTCGACGCCGGGCAGGTTGATCGCGCCGAGGGCGTTGTTGATCGGTCCGTTGGCGGCGAGCAGGATGTTGAAGATCGCGCCGATGATGATCGGCGACAGCACGACCGGCAGGAAGTAGACGCTGCGGTAGAAGCGGTGGCCCGGGATCTTCAGGAAGACGAATGTGGCCAGGATGCCGGCGACGGCGACCTGGATCGGCACGAACAGCATCACGACCAGCACATTGCGGGCCGAGGCCTGGAAGCGCGCGTCGCCGAGCAGCGTGAGGTAGTTCTCGAAGCCGACGAACTGCCCGTTGAGCTCCTTGTCGCCCGTGAACGAGTAGTTCACGCCGAGCAGGAGCGGGTAGAGCCGGAAGACGGCGAGGATCAGGATGACCGGCAGCACCATGAGGTAGGGCGCGATGCGCTCGGACGTCCACGGCTTCTTGCGCAGCGGGATGCCCAGGTCGCGGCGGCTGCCGCGCGCGGGGCGCCCGCGGCCCGGACCCTTGTCCGCGAGGACGAGGGTCCGGGCCGAGGTGGTGTCGGTCGACAAGAGATCAGCCCTCCGACGCTGCCAGCTGTGCTGCGGCGTCCTGCACCGTGACCTCGCCGCCGAGGAGTTGCTGACCGAGGCGGTGCAGCAGGTCGAGCGTGTCGGCCTCGAGCGCGGTGTGCAGCAGCGGCTTGCTGCCGCCGAGTTCGGCGACGATGTCGTTGGCCGAAGCGATGTCGGTGTCGAGCTCGATCGTGGTGTCGGACGTGATCTGACCACCGGCGAGCGAGTAGGCGGAGAGCGCGTCGTGGTCGACCGTGGCCTTGATCCAGTCGACGCCGAGGTCCTTCTTCTCCTCGTTGAGCACGGCGTAGCCGATGCCGCCCTCGCCGGGGAGTGCGAGCGTGGTGCCGTCGTTGGTCGCGACCGGCATCATGAACCCGAGGTCCTCGCCGAGGAACTCATCGAACTGCTTCCAGTGCGCCGTGCCGCTCATGAGGCCGACGACCATGGCCGACTTGCCGGCCGAGAAGAGGTCGAAGGAGTCGTTGAACATTGCCGTGGAGTTGGCACCCTCGTTGTACCAGCCGTCGGCCGCCGAGTCGGTCCACATCTGCAGCGCCTGCACGGCGTGCTCGCTGGTCCAGTCGCGCTCGCCCTCGATCCAGGCGTCGTATTCCTCGGGGGTGAAGATTCCGGAGCCGAAGCCCGAGAGGAAGA
The DNA here is from genome assembly GCF_057215335.1 of Microbacterium sp. PI-SA-G. NCBI lineage: Bacteria > Bacillati > Actinomycetota > Actinomycetes > Micrococcales > Microbacteriaceae > Microbacterium > Microbacterium sp. PI-SA-G. The sequence goes on along the minus strand of NZ_CM170103.1, from coordinate 1,964,046 downwards.
ACTCGATGCCGAGGCCCTCCTTGTTGCCGAGCGCGAAGCACGAGGCCTCGGTCTTCTCGCCGATCGCGGTGCATGCGGCGGTCAGCTCGTCCCACGAGGCGGGCGGGGTGTCGGCGTCGAGGCCGGCGGCCGTGAACAGCGCCTTGTTGTAGTAGATCGGGAAGCCCTGCAGGAACATCGGCGCGGAGTACGTCTCGCCGTCGACCTGGAACGCAGGCCAGCCAGCGAGGGTGTCCTCGAGGTCGGCGAGCTCGTCGGTCACCGGGATGAGCGTCGAGGCCCGGCTCTTCAGCTGGGTGCCGCCGTTGAACAGCGCGACATCCGGGCCGGTGCCGGCTTCGGTCGCGCTGCCGAGCAGCGTGTAGTACTGGTCGAACGGCTGGTTGACGATCTCGACCTCGACGTCGGGGTGCTTCTCGGCGAACGCCGCCTTGACGTCTTCGGTGTACGCGGCGGCGGCCTCGTCGGCGTCGCCCCAGTTCCACACGACGAGCTTGTCGCCGGAGCCCGAGCCCTCGTTCGAACCGCTCGGCGATGCTCCGCCGCAGCCGGTCAGTGCCAGTGCCGCGACGCCGATGGCGGCGGGGATGACGATCCTTCGCTTCATTGCGATACCTCTCAACGGTGATAGGAAGTGTGCTGCGCGACCCGTCGGTGCAGGTCCCTGCGTCGAAACATACTACGTCTTACGAAAACGATCAAGCAAACATCACATGACCGATGTTCGGTCGGTTCTCTCAGTTGCCTCTCACCAGCGCAACTGCGCGACGTGAGCTCGGCGTCGATCAAGATCTGACGACGGCGGGCCGCTGGTGGGGAGCACGAAGTCTCGGGCGAGGCTCAGCGGGTCGGTCTCGGCCCAGCGGCGAGCGAGATCCTCGCGATTGACGGGCGAAAGCTGCCCTGCCAGATCGTGCGCGAGAAGCCTCGTGGCGGCGATCTCAGCGTCGAAGTCGAGCTCCTGTAAGAGCTCGAATCCGGTGTCCGACCCGTAGAGACGCTCCGTGATCACGGGCGAGTTCTGGTACCAATGGGCGGCGAGCGCGAGGTCCTTCGCGTCCTTATCGTGTCCATAGTGAACGGATCGATCGATCCAGGAGCGCAGCTTCAGTGCCGCGTAGCCGGCGGGTTGCGGCAGACGTATCTGGCGGCCATTGGATAGCTGCAGCGGGATGGCGCGGTCATACACGTCACCGAACCCGAAGACGACAAGCTGTTCGCCGCGAGCGGCGGGAAGGCTGACGCCCTCGGGATCCTCAATGCCGCCGAAGGGCATGATGTCGACGGAAGTGCCGGCGATCCGATATCGAATCCCGTTGCTGCCGCTCCGGGGGAATCGCGACTCGATCCGCTCGGAGATCGTCCAGTCATCCACCGCGATTCCGACATCGGTGTCAGTGGTGGCGCGAACGGCGAAGGTATGACCGAAGCCGGCATGAAGGATGTCCCGGCATGCTGCGCCGACGAGCAGGATGCGGCCGGGGTCGATTCCGATTTCCGTAACGAGTTCATCGACGACCGGTGTGACGAGATCGTAGAAGCGAGCACTCACCCGTGAGAGGTCGATCACAGGTGCTTCGCCCGAACATCTGCCGCGACCTCGCGTTGACGACCGTCCTGCGATGCGAGCAGGTCGGCGTACACCAGTAACCAGGGAGCAGACGAAAGCCCCGATGTCGCGGTGGCCTCCGGCGCACGCCAGAAACGATGACGCAGGAGGATGTTCGGCCGCTGCTCGTCACGGCGCCATCGGTTCGCGCGGATCATCTCGACGGGGAAATCGTCGGTGTACAGCACGGCTGTCTCCGGCCGGAGGAGATCGGGGACCGCCGCCTCACCACTGATGGATGCAGAGGTCGTGCCCGCGTCGGTGTCGCGCCATTCGCCCGCGAAGCGACCCGTCCTGGCTGACGACCCCAGTCCCGCCGGGAACGCCGCCACCCACTGGTCGATGAGGCGATCGCGTTGCCCTCGCGTGATCTGGCGCCGCTCGTCCGCGAAGTCGTATTGGGCCAGTAGTTCCAGTGTCTCCTGGGCTTGACCGAGTGAGACGCCTGCAGCAGTGGCGAGCACCCGGACCGGCGCGCTGGTCAGCTCGGGGAAGGCGAGGAGACCGAAGATCACCTGCGAGCGCTTCGGGCTGAAGAGGTTTACACCCCCGCGCGTCATGCGGGGCCCGCTGATGCGCGCCGAGGGGGATGGTCGGCGCCCGCGCACATCGATGTGCACACCGGCGAAATCGACGGCGGCGTTGCCAGCTTGATCGATGTAGTCGATGCCCAGCTTCCGAAACATCTGCGCCCCGCGCTCGGTGACTCGGGGCCCGAAAAGCAGCAGTCGGTGACTTCCGAGGTAGTGCGGCTTTACCCAGTCGTTCGATGAGATGGTGAGCGGGTCCGAGTAGCCGATCAGGTACTCGGCGCGGCCGTGTTCGTGGACCAGGGTCGCGAGCACCGTTTCCTGAGCCGGGAGGTCCGCGAGGTCGATGGGTTCGGCGAACCGAAGCCCGAGCTCGTCGAGCCGATCCGCGAAGTCCTGCGTGACCAGAGTGTCCACAACACCGCCTCGTTCAGTTTATTGTCGTGTTCATTTTAAATGAAAATCACGTAAAACTGAACACGCGCTGGCAATCCCGTCAGGAACGCTTCTTCGACGGAAGCCGGCGGCGGCTCCACGAGCCGAGGATGTGCTCGCTCATGGCGATGCGGGCGGCCTCTTCGTCGCCGGCGGAGATGGCGTCGAGGATCTTCTCGTGCTCGGCGAGGGTCAGCTCGAAGGCGTGCGCCGGGTCGACGCCGGTGAAGCGGTCGCTGCCGACGGCGTGCTCGATCAGCACGCGGGCGATGTTCTCGGCGAGCGCGTTGTCGGCGAGTGACATCACAGCTCGGTGGAAGCGGAGGTCCGCCTCGCGAAAGGCGGCGGAGTCGTCGACGCAGGCGTGCATCTCGGCGAGGTTCTCCTGCAGGCGCGTCCGCGCCTCGTCGTCGACCGTGCGGGCGGCGGCCGCGGCCATCGCCGCCTCGAGGGCACCGCGCACGACGCTGAGGTCGTCGAGCACGCCGAGGGTGGAGTCGTTGCTGATCATCGCCGACAGTACGGAAGGGTCGAGCACGTTCCAGCTGGTCGAGGGGTTCACGTGCGTCCCTCGTCCCTGGGCGACCGTGATCATGCCCTTCTCCTGCAGGCGCTTCATCGTCTCGCGGATGACGGTGCGGCTCACACCGAACTGCACGCTGATCACGCTCTCGGGCGGGAGCAGGTCTCCGGGGCCGAACTCGCCGGTCACGATCGACTGGACGAGCTCGTTCAGCACGGTCGCGCCGATGCGGTCGATCGGCGCGCGAGCGCGGCCGGTGGCGGACTCTGCGGGCGGTGTCATGCCTGACACTCTATTGATCCGCGTGGGAGACCGGGGGTGGACACTCACGAAACGACAGACATATGATGTATGGTGTTTCTACTTCGCGTCACGCGTTGTTCCAGACCTCGATCTCTCACACTCAAGGGCGACATGAAGATCACCGGCTACCGCACGCTGCGCACCGTCCACGACTGGGGACGGCCCGTCGGCGACGTCAACGGATTCATCGCATCCGGGGTCACCGACGTGCCCCTGGTGATCCTCGAGACCGACGAAGGCGTCGAGGGCGTGGGCATGGGCTCGCATGCCGACCTCGAGCGGCTGTTCCCCGCGCTCGAGGGACAGGATCCCCGCGCGGTCACCACGCTGTACGACGCGATGCTCGCCCGCGTCTTCAAGTCATCGCACGGCGGGGCGACCTTCGGCGGCATCGGCGCGTTCGACACGGCGCTGTGGGACATCAAGGCAAAGCTCGCGGGCGAGCCGCTGTGGCGTCTGCTCGGCGCGGGCGACCGCTTCGTGCCCGGCTACGCGTCCGGCCTCGACGCGGCGCTCGACGACGATCAGCTCGCCGCCCTCTACCGCCGCTTCGCCGATCGCGGGTACACGGCCGCGAAGCTCAAGGGCGGGCGCAGTGTCGAGGCGGACCTGCGCCGCTTCGGCATCCTCACCGACCTGCTCTCGGTGAACGGCGCACCCCCCGCGCTGATGCTCGACGCCAACGAGTCGTGGAATCTCAAGCAGGCCGTCCGGCACGTCAGCGCCCTCGAGGAGCACCTCGACCTCACCTGGGTCGAGGAACCGCTCCGGCGGTGGGATGCCGCGGGGCACGCGCGTCTGAGCGCCGCCATCAAGGCATCCGTCGCCACCGGAGAGAACCTCACCGGACTCGAGCAGTACCGCCCCCTCCTCGACGCGGGCGGCGCCGACATCGTGCAGGCCGGCGCGGTCTGGGGAGTCACGCACTTCCTCCGCGTCGCGATCGCCGCGCACGGCCGCGACCTGCCGGTCAGTCCCGTCGGCCTCACCGCGAACCACGCCGTGACGGCGGCCGCGGCCGCCGTGCCCAACCACCTCTCGGCCGAGGTGCAGGACCTCGGCTCGCCGTTCGGGCTCACCCTCGACCAGGAGTTCCAAGACGGCGGCATCGTGCTCGGCGACCGCCCCGGCGTCGGCATCCTGGTCGATGAGAGCATCATCACCCGCGCACGCAGCGAGGCGGACTGGCAGGAACCCGCAGGTCCGCACGTGCGCTCGCCGCGGGCTGGGCTCCGTCTGGTCGACCTCGGCACCTGGGGGGAATGATGCAGCTGCGCCCCGGCATCCATCGCATCGAAACGCCGCTCGGCGCCCGCTTCATCGCCATGTACCTGCTCACCGGACCGCAGGGGGCGATCCTCTTCGACACCGGCGTCGCGGACTCGGTCGAGGGGACCCTGCTGCCCGCCCTCTCGGAGACCGGGTTCGACCTCGCCGACCTGCAGCACGTGATCAACTCGCACTGCGACTTCGATCACACCGGAGGCAACGCCGCCCTGGCCGCCGCCGCCCCGCACGTGGAGTTCCTCGCCGGCCGGGCCGATGTGCCGATGACCGAAGACGTCGAGCTGCTGATCTCGGGCCGCTACGGCGAGTTCGCCGCCCGCGACGGCTTCGATGATCCGCCCGAGACGACGGCCGAGGTGCGCCGTTCGACCGGCCTCGTGCCGGTGCACCGGGCGCTCGACGGCGGCGAGACCTTCGACCTCGGCGATCGCACCATCGAGGTGCTGTCGGTGCCGGGGCACTCCCCGGGCCACCTCGCGCTGTGGGATGCCGCGAACCGCACGCTGCTCATCTCGGACGCCGTCCTGGGCGAGACCGTGCCGACCGCCGACGGGCGTCCGGCGTTCCCTCCGACCTATCGCGACACGGTGGCGTATGTCGACAGCATCCGTCGTCTGCGGGCGCTCGACGCCGACCTGCTGCTCACCGCGCACTATCCGGTGTACGAGGGCGATGCCGTGAACGGCTTCCTCGACGCCTCGCTCGCCTACACCGAACGGGTCGATCGCGCGATCGCGCAGGTGCTCGCCGCGGGGGAAGAGCTGACGTCGCTCGAGCTCATCCACCGGGCGGCGGCGGACCTCGGGCCGTGGCCGCCGGCCGCCGCGGAGTACCTCATCTTTCCGGTGACCGGGAACCTCGAACGTCTCGTGCAGCAGGGGCGGGTCGTCGAGGGGGAGCGCTCGGGCGTGCGCACCTGGCGGTGGGTCGCGTGACCGCGCCGGTGCGTCTCGGCGCGATCGGCGCCGGCTGGTGGGCCACGAGCAACCACTTCCCGCTGTTCGCCGCCCGCGACGACGTCGAGCTCGCGGGCGTCTGCGGCAGGGGCGACGGACTCGAGGGCGTGCGCGAGAAGTTCGGCTTCGGCTTCGCCACCGAGGAAGCGACCGAGCTGCTCGACGCCGACATCGACGCGGTCGTGATCTCGACCCCGCACGACCTGCACCACCCGCTCGCCGCGCAGGCGCTCGATCGCGGACTGCACGTGCTGTGTGAGAAGCCGATGACGCTGCACGCGGCCGAGGCCTGGGACCTCGCGGCCAGGGCCGAGCGCGCCGGCACCGTCTTCCTCGTGCCGTACGGCTGGAACTACAAGCCGTTCACGATCGCGGCGAAGCGGATGCTCGATGCCGGCGCCATCGGCGACATCCAATACGCCCTGTGCCACATGGCCTCGCCCACCCGCGGGCTGTTCGGCACCGACCCCACGCACATGCTCGAGCGCTGGAACTCCGACACCGCGCCCGACCCGTCGACCTGGTCGAGCCCCGCGCACGGCGGCGGCTACGCGCACGGGCAGATCACACATTCATCCGCGCTATTGTTCTGGCTCACGGGGCTGCGCGCGGCATCCGTCGCCGGGCGCGTGCTCACCGCCGGTGCGCCGGTCGACCTGTTCGACGCGGGGGTCATCCGGTTCGACAACGGTGCGCTCGGCTCGCTGTCGGGAGCGGCGACGCTCGCCGACGGCGACAAGTACCAGGTCGACATCCGCCTGTTCGGGTCCGAGGGCGTGCTGATGATCGATGTCGAACGCGAGCGCGTCACGCTCAGCCGCTACGACGGCCGCCGCGAAGAGGTCGCGATCGCCGAGGGGGAGGGCGAGTACGAGTGCCTGATCCCGCCCGCCCGCTTCATCGAGCTGATCACCGGCGCGAGCCGTGAGAACAACTCCGACGTCACGGTCGCCGCACGTTCGGTCGAACTGATCGACGCGCTGCTGCGCTCATCGGCCGCGAGCGGCGTCGACACCCCCGTCTGACCCCGCTCTTCCCCGTCATCCGCACACAGAGGTAGGAAATGTCCGACACATCACCCCGCGGCGTCCTCGACGGCTACCGCGTCATCGACTGCTCGATCGCCATGGCCGGCCCCTTTGCCGCGCAGCGGCTCGGAGACCTGGGCGCCGACGTGATCAAGGTCGAGCCGACGGCCGGCGAGTGGCAGCGCTTCGCCTCGGCCGGCGGGGCGAAGGGCAACCGCATCAACGTGTCGTTCCTGTCGCTCAATCGCAACAAGCGCTCGCTCGCGGTCGACCTGAAGTCCGACGCGGGGCGCGAGGTCGTGCGCACCCTGATTGCGGGCGCCGACGTGTTCCTGCAGAACTACCGCCCGGGCGTGGCCGCCCGTCTGGGGCTGGACTACGAGAGCCTCGCGGCGATCAACCCCGCGCTCGTGTACGTCTCGATGTCGGGCTACGGCGAGGACGGGCCGTACAAGGATCGCCCGGGGCAGGACCTGCTCGTGCAGGCGATGAGCGGCGCGATGCTGTCGGCCGGTCGCGCCGGTGAGCCGCCGACACCCGCGGGCCAGTATCTGGCCGACGCCGTGACCGCGTCGACCGCGTTCGAGGCCGTGCTCGCCGCGCTGCTGCACCGCGAGCGCACGGGCGAAGGGCAGCTCGTGACCGTCAACATGCTCGACGCGCTCACGACGCTGCAGATGCAGGAGCTCAGCGTCTACACGGTGGGCGGCGTGCCCCAAAAGCGTGGAGCCGAGCCGAACGCGCACGTCTACATCCGTGCGCCCTACGGCGTCTTCGCAACCAGCGACGGGTACCTCGCGCTGGGCTTCGCCGATCTCGAGAAGCTCGGCGTGATCCTCGACGAGCCGTCGTTCGCCGGACTCGACGCCGAGGTGCACGGATGGACGCATCGCGACGAGCTCTACGCGACGGTCGCCCGACACCTGCGCACCCGCACCACGCAGCACTGGCTCGACACGCTGCTGCCCGCGGACATGTGGGTCGGCCCCGTCTACGGCTACGAGGAGCTCGTGAACGACCCGCAGATCATCCACAACGGCACATTCGTCGAGTACGACCACGCGACCGAGGGACACATCAAGACCCCCGGGTTCCCGTACCGTTTCGCCAAGACGCCGGCGCGCATCGACCGCGGCGCCCCGCTGACCGGCGAGCACACGACCGAGATCCTCACCGAGCTCGGCTTCTCGGCCGAGCGCGCGCAGGAGCTGCTCGACGCCGGTGCCGTGGCCCAGACCGACGTCGCACCGGCCGACGTTGCACGGGGGGACGTCGTGCAGTCCGACGCGCCGGTGGCGGTCCCGTCGTGACGGGCTATGTCGGCCTCACGTGGGATCACCCGCGCGGCCGCCATGCGCTCGAGGCGGCCGCCGGCGATTTCGGTGACGGCGACACACTCCGTTGGGAGGTGCAGTCGCTCGAGGGGTTCGAGTCGGCGCCGATCGATGACCTCGCCCGGCGCTACGACCTGCTCGTGCTCGATCATCCGCACCTCGGCGACGCCCTCGCGGCCGACAGCATCCGCCCGATCGACGACCTCTTTCCTGCCGCCCAGGTGCAGGAGTGGACGGATGCCGCGGTCGGCCCCAGCATCGCCTCGTATCGGCTCGACGGTCGGCTCTGGGCTCTGCCGCTGGATGCCGCGACCCAGGTCTCGGTGCGCCGGCGCGATCTCGTGACCGACGCCCCCGAGACCTGGGACGACGCGCTGGCGCTTGCCGACCGCGGGCTCGTCGCGACCAGCCTGGCCGGACCCCACGCGTTCCTGTCGCTGTGCTCGATCGCGGTGTCGCTCGGCGATGACCCCGGCCACGCGACTCCGTTCTTCGACCGGGCCATCGCCTTCCGCGCGCTCGAACTGCTGACGCGGCTCTCGGTCAACGCGCCCGACGGCACCGCCGCGCTGAACCCGATCGGTCTGCTCGACCGGATGCGCGACCGCGGCGACATCGGATGCATCCCGCTGATCTACGGCTACGTGAACTACAGTTCGCCGATCGTGGTGTTCGATCGCGCGCCGGCGTTCGAGGGACGGATCGGGTCGACGATCGGCGGCACCGGCATCGCGGTCACCCGACGCACCGAGCCGTCCCCCGCTCTGCTCGCTCACCTCCGCGACCTGCTCGGCGCGGATCGGCAGCGGGGCTTCATCCCGCAGCACGACGGGCAGCCCGGGCGTCGCGCCGCATGGACGGATGCCGCGGTCGACGCCGCCGCGCACGGGTTCTACTCCCGCACGCTCTCGACCATGGAGGCCGCGTGGGTGCGCCCGCGCGTCGCGGGATACATCCCCTTCCAGTCCGCCGCTTCCGCCGTCGTCCGCGCGGCCGTCGCCGCAGAGCGCCCCGCCGCGTCGGCGCTCGACGAGATCGAGGAGCGGTTCGCCGCCCTCCTTACCCCCGAGGAGCAGAGCTCATGACCGAAGACCTCATCGTCGTCGAGACCGTCGGCCACGTCGCGACCGTGCGGCTGAACCGCCCCGCCAAGCTCAACGCCGTCACGCAGGACATGAGCGACGCGCTCGTCGACATCGTGCGCGCACTGAACGGCGACCCCGAGGTGCGGGTGGTCGTCTACACCGGCACCGGGCGCGCGTTCAGCGCCGGCAGCGACATCGCCACGCTGAACCAGTACGAGACCCCGTGGGAGTTCCGCAACCGCCGCGACTACTGCGATGCGCTGCGCGGACTCCGAAAGCCCGTGATCGCCGCGGTCAACGGCTACGCGTTCGGCGGAGGGCTCGAGGCCGCGCTGACCTGCGACATCCGCATCGCCGCCGACACCGCGAGCTTCGCGGCGCCCGAGATCACACTCGGCTGGATCGGCGGAGGTGGCATGTCGGTGCTGCTCGCGAACTCGATCGGGGCGAGCAACGCGGCGCTGATGCTGCTGACAGGCGACGCGATCGACGCGCAGCGCGCCCTCGCGTGGGGGCTCATCAGCGAGGTCGTGCCCGCCGACGCGCTGCTCGATCGCGCGCACGAGCTCGCCGCTGTGATCGCCTCACGCCCGCCGATCGCCGCCGAGACCGCCAAAGCGAATCTGCGCGCGGCGGTCAACATGCCGCAAGACCAGGCCATCGCGTATGAGCGCGAGATGCAGGGCATCACCTTCGCCACGGAGGACGCCGCCGAGGGGCGCGCGGCCTTCGCCGAGAAGCGCGCGGGCGTGTTCCATCGACGCTGATGCGCGGGGTTCGCTGTTCACAACTCAGCAGAAACCCGTCGAATCCGCCCGGTTCGCGCCGGACCGGGGCGTTTCCGCCCGTTCTTGCTGAATTGTGAACGCGCCTCCGGCGATACGGACCACCCACGACGAGAAACACGAGGATCAGATGAGTGAGAACTGGACCGGCGACGGCCCCAGCGTGCTGCCCGACGACGCGAGCAGCGCACTGCTGGTCGGACGCGTGCAGCTGCCGGAAGGGCCGAGCGTGGTGGCGCTGCGCGACGGCATCCTGCACGATGTCTCCGCCGTCTTCCCGACGATGACCGCGCTGACCGAGATCCCGGATCCTGCCGCGGCCGTGCGTGCTGCAGAGGGACCGGCGATCGGCTCCTTCGACGACGTGTGGGCGAACACCGCGATCGACACCCGCGACGACAGTCGTCCGTGGCTGCTCTCGCCGATCGATCTGCAGGTGGTGAAGGCGTCGGGCGTGACCTTCCCCGTGTCGATGCTCGAGCGCATCATCGAGGAGCGCGCCCGCGGCGAGGCCGAGTCGGCCGACGGCATTCGGGCCACGATCCTCGACGCGCTCGGCGGAGATGTCCGCGACCTGGTGCCCGGGTCTCCCGAGGCCGCGCGTCTCAAGCAGGTGCTGATCGGTGCGGGACTGTGGAGCCAGTACCTCGAGGTGGGGATCGGCCCGGACGCCGAGATCTTCACCAAGGCCCCCGTGCTCGCGACCGTCGGCGGCGGATCGGATGTCGGCATACTGGCCGAGTCGAAGTGGAACAACCCCGAGCCCGAGGTCGTGCTCGTCGTCGCGTCGACCGGCGAGATCGTCGGCGCGACGCTCGGCAACGACGTGAACCTGCGCGACATCGAGGGCCGCTCGGCCCTGCTGCTCGGGCGCGCGAAGGACAACAACGCCTCGGCGGCGGTCGGTCCGCTGATCCGGCTCTTCGACGACCACTTCGGACTCGACGACTTGCGTGCCGAGAGCGTCACCCTCGCGGTCGAGGGTGAGGACGGCTTCCGCATGGAGGCCGCCTCGCACATGGCGCAGATCAGTCGCGACCCGGCCGATCTCGTGCGCCAGGCCAGCGGAGCGCACCACGCCTACCCCGACGGCTTCGTGCTGTACTTGGGGACCATGTTCGCTCCCACCGACGACCGCGACGAGCCGGGCCACGGCTTCACGCATCACGTCGGCGACGTCGTGCGCATCTCGTCACCACACCTCGGTGCGCTGGTGAACCGCGTGCAGCACAGCGAAGAACTTGCGCCGTGGGACTTCGGCATCGGCGCACTGCTCCACAACCTCGCTCAGCGAGGCCTGCTCGGAAGGACGAGTGCATGACCACGCTCACCACCACCGACCCGCGCACGGGCGCGGCCTCGGCCACAGACCTCACCGCGACGGATGCCGCCGGCGTCGCCGCGATCACCACGGCGTCCGCCGCCGCGTTCGCGGAGTTGCGCCGGCATCCTCGCGCGTGGCGGGCCGGGCTGCTGCGCGCGCTCGCCGACGGACTCGAAACCGACCGCGAGACCCTCGTCGACGCGGCGCTGGCCGAGACGGGGCTGCCCGCCGCCCGTCTGAACGGCGAGCTCTCGCGCAGCGTCTTCCAGTTCCGGCTCTTCGCCGACGCCGTCGACGAGGGTGGCTATCTCGAGGCCATCATCGATCACGCCGGACCCACCCCGCTCGGGGCGGGACCGGACGTCCGCCGCATGCTCGTGCCGATCGGGCCGGTCGCGGTGTTCGGCGCCAGCAACTTCCCCTTCGCGTTCTCGGTGGTCGGCGGCGACACGGCATCGGCGCTCGCCGGGGGCAACACGGTGGTCATGAAGGCGCACAGCTCGCATCTGCTCACCTCGCAGCGCTCGTTCGAGTCGCTCGCGCGGGCGGCCGAGGCCTTCGGCGCCCCCGAGGGCACGTTCGGCATCGTCTACGGACAGCAGGCCGGTGCCGACCTGGTGGCGGATCCGCGCATCACCGCCGTCGGATTCACCGGCTCGCTCTCGACGGGCAGGATCCTGCAGGCGATCATCGACGAGCGCGAGACGCCGATCCCCTTCTACGGCGAGCTGTCGAGCCTGAACCCGCTCGTCATCACCCCGGGCGCGGCGGCGCAGCGCACGGCCGCGATCAGCGACGGCCTGCATACCTCGGTGACCGGATCGGCGGGGCAGCTGTGTACCAAACCGGGCATCGCGTTCGTGCCCGCCGGCGCCGAGGGCGACGCGCTCGTCGCCGACGTCGTCGCCCGCGCGCAGGATGCTGCCGCGCAGACTCTGCTGAACTCGCGCATCCACGGGGCCTTCGACGAGATCCGCACGCGGCTGATCGACGAGGGCGGCGCACGCAGCCTCGTCGCGCCGCAGGCCGGAGCGGACGGATTCTCCCTGACGCCGGCCGTGCTCGAGATCGACGCGACCGATGTCACACCGGCCGTCGCGGAAGAGGCGTTCGGCCCGCTCGTGGTGCTCGTGCGGTACTCCGCGACCGCCGACGTCGTCACCGCACTCGAGACCGTGCCGCACTCGCTCACCGCGACGATCCACTCGGAGCCGGGTGAGGGAGAGCTCCGCGCCGAACTGACCGAGGCCGCGCGCGACCTCGTCGGCCGCCTCGTCTACGACGGGTACCCGACCGGTGTGCGGGTGTCGTGGGCGATGAACCATGGCGGTCCGTGGCCGGCCACCAACACGCAGCACACCTCGGTCGGCGTCACGGCGATCCGGCGCTTCCTGCGTCCGCTCGCCTGGCAGGATGCCCCGGCCGACGTGCTTCCGGACGAGCTGCGCGACGGCCCGGTCGGCGTGCCGCGTCGGGTCGACGGGGTGCTCGAGCTCGCGGCGGGGTGAGGCGGGCGCTGCGTTGCGGAGGAGATCTGCCGTTCGGAGGTCGGATGCCGAGATCCGGCCCTCCGCAGTGCAGATGTCCTCCGCAAAGCGCCAGCCCGACCTCAGCCGAACACACCCCCCGGCAGCAGCCCGCGCGTCATCAGCGCCTCCCACAGGTCGTCGTCGACGCTCGCCTCGAGGCGGTCGATGCCTTCGGTGACCTGGCGGCCGTCGCGGCATCCGAGCACGATGGATGACACGGCCGGATGCCGCAGGCTGAACTGCATCGCGGCGGTCGGAAGGTCGGTGCCGAACTCCTCGCAGACGTCGGCGATGGCGTTCGCCCGGGCGATGATCGCGGCGGGAGCGGGCACGTAGTCGTAGGTCGCGTCCGCGGACACGCGCGGGCGGGCGAGCAGACCGGAGTTGTAGACGCCGACGTTGACGATGCCGACGCCGCGTTCGAGCGCCGCAGGCAGCAGGTCGGCCAGGGCGGTCTGCTCGAGCAGGGTGAAGCGGCCGGCGAGCATCACGACGTCGATGTCGGTCTCGCGCACGAAGCGGGCGGGCATCGCGGACTGGTTCATGCCGACGCCGATCGCGCGCACGATGCCCTGGTCGCGCAGCTCGATCAGCGCGCCGATGCCCTCGGTCGACGCCTGCTCCCAGTGCTGGTCGGGGTCGTGCAGGTACACGATGTCGAGCCGGTCCGTGCCGAGCCGCTCGAGGCTGTCGTCGATGCCGCGCAGGATCGCGTCGTGCGAGAAATCGAACTCTCGACGGTAGGCGGCGGGCACCGCGAAGCCGCCGTCATCGAGCTGCCCTTCGTCGTACGGTTGCGGCACCAGCGTGCGTCCGGCCTTCGTCGACAGCACGTACTCGTCGCGCGGACGATCGCGCAGCAGCGCACCGAGTCGCTGCTCGGAGTAGCCGAGACCGTAGTGCGGGGCCGTGTCGAACAGGCGTGAGCCGCGGTCCCACGCGGTGTCGACGGCAGCGCGGGCCTGCTCGTCGGTGGTCACCCGGCCGAGGTTGCCCAGCTGTGCGCCGCCGAGGCCGAAGCGTGTGAGGGGAGTGCCGGTGCGGAGGCTGACGGTCTGCATGATGCTCTCAGATTACTCATACGTATGATGACCCGTCGAGCGATCCGTACGCGGTTCTCCGCATTCGGGGGACAATGGGTTCATGCCCTCCACGCCGCACGCTCAGCATGCGGCCGCGCGCTCTCCCCTCCGCGGTCCCGCATTGCCGATCGGCATCGCCCTCACCGCGCTCGGGGTCCTGCTGTCGATTGCCAGTGCACCGCTCGCACCCGCGGAGGCACTCGAGATGCCCGAGCCGGTCGCGGTGGTGCAGGTGCCGACGGTCGAGGTGGATGCCACGACGGCCGCCGATCCGTGCGCGAACCCCGTCGTCCAGCAGGGGCTCGCGGCCGGTGACGACGCTGCCGTGATCGCCGCATTCGGCGGCGGAGAGCCCTTTCGCGCAGCCGTGGTCGCGGGCAATGCCCCGTGCATCTCGCTGAGTGATCCTGCCCGGGTGTGGGTCGTGGTCAATAAGGCACGTCCGCTCCAGCCGGCCGACTACGCACCCGCCGAGCTGGGCGAGATCCCGCTGCAGATGACGACGCTCTCGGGAGAGGTCCGCGGCGACGTCGCGGCGGCGGTCGGACAGATGGCCGAGGCAGCCGAGGCATCGGGCGTCGGCCGCGTCGGCGCGAACAATGGATACCGCTCCTACGGTCTGCAGGTCACGACGTACGACTCGCATGTGCGCAACCAGGGGCAGGCCGAGGCCGACATCGGCTCGGCGCGACCGGGGCACAGCGAGCACCAGACCGGTCTCGCGCTCGACGTCGTGGCGTGCGACGCGCGCTGCGGCGGGCTCGATGCGTTCGGGTCCACGGCGCAGAGCGCGTGGGTCGCCGAGCACGCCTGGGAGTACGGATTCGTGGTGCGCTACGAGGACGTCGGCTCGGGTGTGACCGGGTACGCGCCGGAGCCGTGGCACCTCCGTTACGTCGGTCCTGACCTGGCTGCGGCGTACCACGCGGGCGGATTCCACACGCTCGAGGAGTTCTTCGGACTGCCTGCGGCGCCCGACTACGTGCCCTGATCGCCGCGTTCGGGGCCGTGTGGCGGCATCCGACAATCGCGGTACCCAGTCTCACCAATTGTGGGATGCATTCTCACAACGCCCTGTGTTCGGCGCACGCTCCGACATAGAATCGCGACAGCAATGACGCATGAGACGTTCAGGAGGACGCGATGGAACGCGACATCTACGAAGAGGATCACGAGGCCTTCCGCGACCTCGTCAAGGACTTCGTCAAGCGCCACGTGACGGGCGCGGCGATCGAGCGCTGGGATGCCGACGGCGAAGTCGACCGCGACACGATGCGCGCCGCCGGAGAAGCCGGGATCATCGGACTCTCCGTTCCCGAGGAGTTCGGCGGCGCCGGGATGCTGCAGGACTACCGCTTCCGCGCGGTCGTGAACGAAGAGGTCATCGCCGCGGGAGCCGGGTCGCTCGCCGGAGCCTTCGGCATTCAGGATGACCTCGCCATCCCGTACCTCGTGCACATGGGCACGCAGGCGCAGAAGGAGAAGTGGCTGCCCCGCATGGCCACCGGCGAGGTGGTCGGCGCGCTCGCGATGACCGAGCCCGGCGCCGGCAGCGACCTGCGCGGCATCAAGACCACGGCGAAGAAGGTCGACGGCGGCTATATCGTCAACGGCGCCAAGACGTTCATCTCCTCGGGCGCCACCGCCGACCTCGTGGTGACGTTCGTGAAGACGGGGGAGGGCAACCGCCCCGACGCGTTCAGCCTGGTGCTGATCGAGAACGGCATGGCCGGCTTCGACCACGGCAAGAAGCTGCACAAGATGGGCTTCCAGGGGCACGACACCGCCGAGCTGTCGTTCAGCGACGTGTTCATCCCCGAGGAGAACCTGATCGGCGGGGTCGAGGGCAAGGGCTTCGTGCAGCTCATGATGAACCTGCCGCTCGAGCGTCTGTCGATCGGCGTGGCCGGAGCCGCTGCCGCGCAGGCCGCGCTCACCTGGACCATCGCGTACACGAAGGACCGTGAGGCGTTCGGCGAGCGGATCATCGACTTCCAGAACACGCGCTTCAAGATCGCCGACATGGCGACGACCGTCGACGCGCTCTGGGCGTACATCGATCGCGCGCTGCTCGCCTACAGCCAGGGCAAGCTCTCGGCTGAGGAGGCCGCGAAGGTCAAGTTCTGGGCCACGGAGCGGGAGTGGGAGGTGCTCGACACCGGAGTGCAGCTGCACGGCGGCTACGGCTACATCACCGAATACCCGATCGCCCGCGCCTTCCTCGACGCCCGCGTGCACCGCATCTACGGCGGCACCAACGAGATCATGCGCGAGATCGTCGGTCGGCAGATCGCCGGCAAGCGCTGAGCGAGGCAGCGACGGTAGCAAGATCGGTGCCACCGGAGTAGCATTCCCTCATGTTGCGCGAGAGCCGGTTGGCGGATGCCTACGCCGAGGCGTACGCGGAAGGCGTCGATGAGGACTGGGATGCAGCGACCGGCGACGGACTCGCGACCGCATGAGCACTGATTCCGTGACGCTGCTGCGACGTTGACCGTGTAGGCCGGGCCGTCAGCGGCGACGCGAGGGGATGCTTCGGGTTGACCCCGCGTCACTCAGGATCGCGCGCGCGGCACGCTCGCCCGACGCGAGGGCGCCCTGGATCGAGGCGGTGTCGCGGTGGTCGCCGGCGACGTACAGACGCTCGGCGTAGCGCGGTGATCGCGGCGCGCCCAGGGGTGACGGTTGGGCGGGCAGCGCGTCGACGATGTCATCGCGGCGGATCACCTGCCACGCGCTGACGTCCGCACCCCAGATCTCGCTCAGGTGGCGGCGGACATCGCTCTCGGCGGCGGGATCGCTGCCGCGCGGCAGCAGGCACGTCGCGGCGATGAGGTGGCGACCGGCCGGAGCGTACGAGGGCACCGTGTGCGTCATCACCACGGTGTTGACGACGGGACCTCGTTCGCGACCGTCGACGGTGAGCAGCGCGGAGGTGGTCGGCGCATTCGCGGCGGCGAACCACCATGTCTGCAGCCCGTTCGTCGCCGGCCGGGGCAGCCCGGTGAGGCCGGGCACAGCATCGGGTCCGACCGCGACGACGGCGCGAGCTGCGCGGACGGCATCGCCGTCGGCGACCTCCACCTGCACGCCCTCCCCGTGCGCCGATACCCGTTCGGCGGCGGCACCGAGACGGATCTGCGCCCCTGCTGCCCGTGCACGCGCGGACAGCTCCTCGGGGACCGCAGCGATCCCCTGCGCAGGAAGGCCGGGCCGACCGAGGGCGAAGTACCGCACGAGCTGCCGGGCGAAGGCGTTGGATGTCTCGCCGCGATCCTCCGCCAGGACCCCGGCGAGGAACGGCTCGAGCACGGCGGTGCGCAGCGGACCGCGGAGTCCCGCGGCATCCCACGCCTCGTGCAGGGTGACATCGTCGTGAGCGAGGCGCGAGAGGGGGCGCACCAGCGCCGGTGCTGCCCAGCGCGCGAGCGCGACGGCATCCCGCCCCGAAATCAGGCCGCTGCGCAGCGTGGCCACGATCGACAGCGGATGCCGCACCGGATGCCGGAGCTCGCTCATGCCGTCCGCCGTGCGCACCCGCACGCCGACCGGGAAGCTCCCCAGCGCCAGGGCGTCGAGATCGACGCTGCGGCGCAGCGACGGGTAGGCCGGATTGAGCACTTGGAAGCCGCGATCCAGCCGGAACCCGTCGACGGTGTCGGTGCGCTGGCGTCCCCCGACGGCGTCCGCCGCCTCGACGACGACGACATCAAGGCCGTCCGCTGCGAGGAGCCCGGCGCAGCGGAGCCCCGCGAGCCCGGCGCCGATCACGATCACGTCATGCATTCGCCGTCGCCCCGATCTGATCGCCGACGATGACCACAGGACTGCGCACCGGCTGCATGGCACCAGCGTACGACGGGATGCCGGGGACGGGGCGTGAGCGCCGAACGCGCATGCGTCAGCGTCGGCGCCCGACCCCTGCCCGACGCAGGCGATCGGCGATCAGGATGCCGAGGGCGGTCGCTCCGACGCAGCTTGCGAGCGTGATGGCGAAGAACGCGATGCGCACGCCGATGCTGAGCGAGCCCAGGTCGAACGACGCCCACGCGAGAAGCGGATACACGATGCCGACGATCACCGCGCCGGCGTAAGTCCACCGGCGACACCGAGCGCCGCGCACGTGAGCAGGATCGCGGTGGGGAAGCGAAAGCGCCCGCCCGAACGGGGCGCGGGAGTCACGGCATCCGTCCCGCTCATGCGCGGGCTCCGCCGCGGCCTCGCGCGCCGCCTTCGACGCGGGGGACGAGGCCCCGATCTTCCAGTAGCCGCAGAAGCTGACCGCGTTCTTGTCGACGCCGCGCTCGCCGACCAGATGCTTGCGCGCACCCGAGGCGAGGGACTGCTCGCCCGCCGCGTACGCGTGGAACGGGGCATCGGGCAGTGCGGTGCGAGCCAGCGCGTCGAGGGCGAGGGCACCCGGAGGCAGGTCGTGCGGGCGTACGATCCAGACGATCTCGATGCCCGACGGATGCGGGAAGGCCAGTGCATCGTCGTCGGAGGGAACCTCGATGATCGCCGTGCCGACGGCATCCGGACCCAGCGACGCGCAGATCGACGAGATCGCCGGCAGCGCCGTCTCGTCGCCGACCAGCAGCACCCGGTCGATGCCGCGCTGCGGGTTGAACGTGAGGCCCTCGTCGATGATCAGCACGTGCTCGCCGGGTCGGCACGTCTCGGGCCAGCGCGACGCAGGACCCGCCGTGCCGTCGGCGGCCGAGCCGTGCAGCACGAAGTCGACGTCGAGCTCGGCGCCCGTGCCGGCGGTCGTGGCGCGGTACGCGCGCACGCTGTAGTTGCGCATCACGGGCCGCTCGCCCTCGGGGATGCGCAGGAACTTCAGGTACCCGAACATCTTGTTCGCCTTCGCCGGCACGCGGTCGAGCCCGGCGTCGCCGCCGATCGGCAGGAACAGCCGGAACCACTGGTCGTAGCCCATCGGCCGGAACTTCTCGATCTCGCCGCCGCCGAGCGTGACGCGCATCCAGTGCTCCGACAGCCGTTCACTGCGCACCACCGTCAGGTGGATGAGCTCGGTCGTCTCGGGTTTGACCAACTTGCTGTACGCCATCGCGCGCCTTTCAGGATAGCTTCCAGGGGAAGAACACGGTGAAGATCAGGGCGGATGCCGCCAGGCACAGCACCACGAAGACGACGTCGCGTGCGCGGAACGGCACCAGATGCCGCTCGGTGCGTGAGGCGTGCGCGCCGAACGCGCGCGAATCCATCGCGAGGGCAACCCGCTCCGCGTGGCGGATGGCGCCGGCGAGCAGCGGCACGATGTAGCCCCAGCCGCGCGCGATGCGGGCGAAGGGCCCGCGGCCGCCGTGGTGACCGCGCACGCGATGCGCCGCGCGGATCACCGACAGCTCATGGCCGAAGCGCGGCACGAAGCGGAACGCCGCCAGCGCGGTGTAGCCGATCCGATACGGCACCCGCAGCTGCTGCACGCTCGCGCGCACGAGGTCGGGGCCGCTCGTGGTGAGTCCGCCGACGAGCGCGAGCGCCACGATCGCGCCGAGACGCAGAGCCGTGGCGAAGCCGATCTGCAGGGCGCCGGAGTAGAGCGTCCAGCCGCCGATCTGCAGCGCGGGGGCGGTCTGGTCGACGAGGGCGGCGTCGACCCAGAGCGAGAATCCGCCGCCGACCGCGGCCATCGCGAGGGGCACTGCCGCGAAGAGGATCAGCAGCATGCGCGGTGTCACCCGGGCGCCCAGCACGATCAGCGCGTATCCGAGCGCGAGGAACGCGGCGGGGGTGGCGAGGTCGCGCACGAAGATCAGCAGCACCATCGCCGGGGCGAGTCCTACGACCTTCGCCAGCGGGTTCAGTGCGTACAGGAACTGCCGGCGGGAGGTCGCGGCCATCGCCGCGTACGGGTCGAACACGGTCGCGCTCATGCGTCGGCCGTCCGTGCGTGGGCGGCGAGCACGTGCTGCAGCGCCGGCAGCCGGAGTCCCGCCTCTGTGAAGACACGCTCGTCCTGGAAGAGCTCGTCGGTGCGCCCGGCCGCATGCACGCGACCGTCGGCGAGCACGACCGTGTGCGTGGTGTGCTCGGCGACCAGTTGCAGGTCGTGCGTCACGATCACGATCGTCGTGCCCTCATCGCGCAGACCCCGCAGCAGGGCGAGGAGTTCGGATGCCCGGGCGCGATCCTGTCCGAAGGTCGGCTCGTCGAGCGCGAGCACCCTCGGAGCCGTGATCAGCGCCGTGCCGACCGAGAGGCGCCGCTTCTCGCCGCCCGAGAGCAGGAACGGATGCACCTGCGCCTTGTGCTCGAGCCCGAACCGACGCAGCATCTCCTCGACGCGGGCCGTGACCTCGGCATCCGTCATCCGCTCACCGGGTGCCGTGCCGCGTCTCCGGGCGCCCTGCGCCTGGCGCAGCGTCAGTCCGTGCGCGAGTTCGTCGAAGACCGTGTGCGCGATGAACTGGTGCTCGGGGTTCTGGAACACGAATCCGATGCGTTCGGCGAGCTCCCGCGGCGACGCGGTGGCCGGGTCGAGTCCGTCGACGTCGACCTGGCGCTTCGGCGGCGGCACCACGCCCGCGAGCGCCTGGATCAGCGTCGTCTTGCCCGCACCGTTCGCCCCGACGATCGCAGTCAGGCTGCCGCTCTCGATGTCGAGATCGATGCCGTGCAGAATGTCGGTGCGATGCCGGGTGACCGTGAGGCCCCGGGCGCGGATCAGGGGAGCCGCGTCCGCACGGGGCGCGGGCGTCGCCGGACGCGCCACGGTCACGGCATGCGGATGCTGCGCCAGAGCTTCGGCCAGCTCGCCAGGCGTCAGCGGCAGGGGCTCGAGACGGATGCCGTCGGCACGCAGCCGCAGCGCGGCGAGCGTCGCCGCCGGCAGCCACACCCCCATCGCGACCAGTTCGTCGGCGTGATCACGGATCACCTCGGCGGCGGGTCCGTCGAACGCGACCGTCCCGGCACGGTCGAGCACGATCGTGCGCGTGACGAAGCCCATCGCGGCGTCGAGGTTGTGCTCGACCAGGAGGATCGCGCGGTCACCCTCGGCGACGACGTCGGTGAGGGCGGCGTAGACGTCGTCGATGCCCCGCGGGTCGAGGTTCGCGGTGGGCTCGTCGAGCACGATCAGCGGTGACCCCATCGCCAGAGCACAGGCGATCGCCAACCGCTGCCGCCCGCCGCCCGAGAGTCGGTCGGGGTTCTCGTCGCGTCGCTCCCACAGGCCCACGCGGGTGAGCGCCTGCCCCACGCGGGTGCGCACGTCGGCGAGGGGGAGCAGCAGGTTCTCGGGTCCGAACGCGACCTCGTCGTACACGGTGCCGGTGACGATCTGCGCGTCGGGGTCCTGGAAGACCATCGCGACGTGGGTGCTGAGCGTCGCCGTCTGCGTTGTCGCGGTGTCGAGCCCGCCCGCCTCGACGGTTCCGGTCATGGTCGCCGGCAGCGCATGCGGGATGAGCCCGTTCAGCGCGAGGGTGAGCGTGGACTTGCCCGATCCCGAGGGGCCGAGCAGCAGCACGACCTCGCCCGGCGCGATGTCGAACGACACGTCTCCCGGCGAGGGGCGCGCCGCATCGGCGTGTGTGAGCGACAGGTCACGCACGCGGAGAAGAGGCGCGGATGAGCGCACGGCGGTCCCCGGGGTCGATGGAACGGACGCTTCTAACTTAGCTGAGCCTTACCTGTGTTGGCACGGTCGGGGTCCCGCGCTCGCTGAGGGGTCAGTACACGCCGCATCTCGAGCCCCGTCGCGACGCTATCTGACCCCTCACCAGGGGGAAGGGGGAATGGGGGAAGGGGGAAGGGGCGGGGGCGATCGAAACGCAGGATGCTGCTCAGCGACGCGCGACGCCGGCGCGACTGAGCGCGGAGCCGACGGCGAGCCCGAGCGCCGTCCACGCGACCGGACCGAACACCGAGATCACGAGGTACGCGATCTGCGCCCAGAGCGCGAACGTGCCCAGGTGTGCGGCGAAGAACACGGCGGCCGCGACGACCACGCCGATCACCAGCGCCGAGACGAAGAAGCGCCAGGCGCCCCACGCGCGGTACCGGGTGAGTGCGGCGATGCCCTCCTGGATCGCGCCGAACAGCAGCGCGGTGCCGATGAACCGCAGCGCCCAGGCCGGGTTGAACGCGCTGGCGACGAGCGCCGCGATCAGGTGGGTCACGATCGCGACCAGCGGGCGGCGCAGCACCTCCTGCGCGATGATTCCGGGCAGCACGTGCGAGCCCAGCAGCAGTCCGTACGCCCACGGTGCGGCGACGAGCACGACCGGCGTCAGCAGCCCCGCGATGCCCCCGATGATGCCGGTGGCGACGCCGATGGCCGCGCAGACGAGCAGCACGCGGGTCGGCAGGACGGGGGTTCGGGCCACCCTTCCAGCCTAGTTGCGCGGCTCAGGCCGGGGCGCGGCGGGCGCCGTGAGAAAGCCCGTTCGTCGCGCCGTCGATGCCGCTCGTCGCAGCATCCGCTCTTCGGGATGACGCGCGTGGGGCGCGCTTCCTACCGTGGGGAAACGCAATGATGCGCACACCGAGGAGAACCCCATGACCGCACCTTCGTCGCGCCGCCGCGGCGGCGCCGGAACCGCTGATGGACCCGACATCGTCACCGACCCGAAACTCCCCCCGGTCGCCCTGACCGACGAGCATCACGAGAAGGCGGACCGCTGGACCCTGCCGAAGATCCTGATCTGGTCGGCGATCGCACTGCTGGGTGCCGTCGCCTGGACGATGCTCGCCATCGTCCGCGGTGAGACCGTCAACGCGATCTGGTTCGTGTTCGCAGCCGTCTGCACGTACCTGATCGGGTACCGCTTCTACTCCAAGGTGATCGAGAAGTACATCACCCGCCCCGACGACCGCCGGGCCACCCCGGCCGAGGTCAAGCAGGACGGCAAGGACTACGTCCCCACCGACCGTCGCGTGCTGTACGGCCACCACTTCGCCGCCATCGCCGGCGCCGGCCCGCTCGTCGGCCCCGTGCTCGCCGCACAGATGGGCTACCTCCCCGGCACGATCTGGATCATCGTCGGCGTCGTGCTCGCCGGTGCGGTGCAGGACTACACGGTGCTGTTCTTCTCGATGCGCCGCGGCGGCCGCACGATCGGTCAGATGGCGCGGCAGGAACTCGGTCGCATCGGCGGCACCGCGGCGATCATCGCCTCGTTGCTGATCATGCTGATCATCGTCGCGATCCTCGCACTCGTCGTCGTCAACGCCCTCGGGGAGAGCCCGTGGGGCGTCTTCTCGGTCGCCATGACCATCCCGATCGCGATCTTCATGGGCATCTACCTGCGCTACCTGCGCCCGGGCAAGGTCACCGAGGTCTCGATCATCGGCTTCGTGCTGCTGATGGCCGCGATCGTCGGCGGCGGCTGGGTCGCCGGCACCGAGTGGGGGCAGGCGGTCTTCACGCTCGATCGCACCACGATCGCCTGGGGCATCATCATCTACGGCTTCATCGCCGCGGTGCTGCCGGTGTGGCTGCTGCTCGCCCCGCGCGACTACCTGTCGACGTTCATGAAGATCGGCGTGATCGTCATGCTCGCCGGCGCGATCATCCTCGTGCGCCCCGAGATCACCGTCCCCGCGGTCAGCGTCTTCGGTGAGAACGGCATGGGTCCGGTGTTCGCCGGTCCACTCTTCCCCTTCCTGTTCGTGACGATCGCGTGTGGAGCGCTGTCGGGGTTCCACGCGCTGATCGCCTCGGGCACCACCCCGAAGCTCATCGAGAAGGAGCGTCAGTCGCGCTTCATCGGCTACGGCGGCATGCTCATGGAGTCCTTCGTCGCGATCATGGCGCTGGTCGCCGCGATCTCGATCGACCAGGGCATCTACTTCGCCATGAACGCCCCCTCGGCCGCGACGGGAGGCACCGTCGAAGGCGCAGTCGCGTTCGTGAACTCGCTCGGGCTCACCGGGGTGAACCTCACGCCCGAGATGCTGACCGGCACGGCCCAGGCGGTCGGCGAGGAATCGATCGTCTCGCGCACCGGCGGCGCCCCGACGCTCGCGCTCGGACTGGCGAACATCATGCAGCAGGCCCTAGGCGGGCAGGCGATGATGGCGTTCTGGTACCACTTCGCGATCATGTTCGAGGCTCTGTTCATCCTCACCGCGGTGGATGCCGGAACCCGCGTCGCCCGCTTCATGCTGCAGGACTCGATCGGCGCCTGGTTCCCCAAGTTCCGCGACGTGTCGTGGCGTCCGGGTGTGTGGATCTGCACCGCGATCATGGTGGCCGGCTGGGGAGCGATCCTCATCCTCGGCGTGACCGACCCGCTCGGCGGCATCAACACCTTCTTCCCGCTGTTCGGCATCGCGAACCAGCTGCTCGCCGCGATCGCGCTCGCCGTGGTGATGGCCATCGTCGCCAAGCGCGGCAAGAGCTACATCAAGTGGCTGTGGATCATCGGGCTGCCGCTCGCTTTCACCGCGGTCGTGACGATCACGGCGTCGCTGTACAAGATCCTCTCGCCGGTCCCGGCGATCGGGTACTGGGCGAACCACTTCCGCTACGTCGAGGCGCGCGACTCCGGCGACACGTCGCTCGGCGCCCCCGAGGTGCTCGACGCCGTCATCCGCAACACGGCCGTGCAGGGGACGCTGTCGATCATCTTCGTCACCCTCGCCGTCATCGTGATGGTGGCCGCGGTCATCGTCACGGCCAAGGCCATCCGCAACGGAGGCGGGGAGAACACCGAGGACGCACCGGTCGCCTCGCGCCGCTTCGCCCCCGCGGGGTTCCTCCCCAACGCGACCGAGCGCGAGCTCGAGAAGCAGTGGGAGCCGATCCTGGCCGACGACCGCAAGGCATCGAGTCACTGAGATGGTCGTCACCACGACTCGGCCGGATGCCGCGACCACCCCGCTGCGAGCGCTCCTCGGCGCCGTGGTGCGGGTGGGCCGCGGCATCCGCTGGTACATGACGAACCTGATGGGCGACAGTGCCTACGCGACGTACGTCGCCCATCAGCATCGGCAGCATCCCGACGAGGAGCCGATGACCGAGCGGCAGTTCTGGCGTCAGCGCATGGACGACCAGGACCGCAACCCCGGAGCGCGCTGCTGCTGACTGTTCACAACTCAGCAGATTCTGCGGATTGTGCGGCGATTCCGCCCGTTTCGGAGCCGCAGCGCAAGGATCTGCTGAGTTGTGAACCGCAGTGCCCCGTGACATCCCCGTGCCTAGGCTGATCCCATGACCGACGTCGTTCTCGCTGCGATCTTCGGCGTGCTCGGCGGGGTCGTGCTCTCGGTGCTCCTGCTGCTCGCGCGGCGTCTCGCGCGCCGGGCGCCCGACCTCGGGAGCGACGCCGAGCAGGCGGCGCTCGCCGCCCTGCATCAGGCGAGTCTGGCGGCACCGCACCTGCGTGCGGGGCTGGCCGGCCCCGATGTCGTCAAGGCCGCCCGACATCTGCGCGTGCTCCTGGGCAGTGCGGCGGTCGCGATCGTGAGCGCCGATGACACGGTGTCGTTCGACGGCCCCTCCGACGGGCTGGAGTCCGCAGCGCTGCGCATCGCGACGCAGGTGCGGCGGTCCGGTCGGCGCCAGGTGTTCCCCGCGCCGCGGTCGGCCGATGATCTCGAGGCGGTCGGCGCTCCGATCGTGGTCGACGGCCGCGTCGTGGGCGTGGTGGTCGCGTTCGCCGCCCCCGTGCCGGCCGCTCTCGTGCGCGCCGCTGAAGAGGTCGCGGACTGGTGCGCCGCGCAGGTCGAGCTCGGCGGACTCGACGCCTCGCGCACGCAGCTGGCCGAGGCGGAGCTGCGGTCTCTGCGCGCGCAGATCTCTCCGCACTTCATCTACAACGCGCTCACGGCGATCGCCTCGTTCATCCTCACCGACCCGGCCCGCGCGCGGGAGCTCGTGCTCGAGTTCGCCGACTTCACGCGCTACTCGTTCCGCCGCCAGGGGGAGTTCACGACGCTGGCTGAGGAGCTCGGCAGCATTCACTCCTATCTCGAACTGGAGCACGCGCGCTTCGGCGACCGCCTGCGGGTCACGCTGCAGATCGCGCCCGAGACCCTCGCGACCGTCATCCCGTTCCTGTCGGTGCAGCCGCTGGTCGAGAACGCCGTGCGCCACGGACTCGAGCCCGGCGAAGGCGGGGGTGAGATCCGCATCGCCTCACGCGACGACGGCACCCACACCGAGATCACGGTCGAGGACGACGGCGTCGGCATGGACCCCGAGACCCTGCGGGCCACGCTGACCGCGGTCGACGACGGCCTGCACGTGGGGCTCCGCAACGTCGACACGCGGCTGCGCCAGCTCTACGGCGACGACGGCGGACTGATCGTCGAGACGAACACCGGCGCGGGTACCCTGGTGCGCATGCGCGTCCCGAAATCGCAGCCGCTGCACGACCCGGACGACGACTGATCATGGCAACCTTCGGCAGGCGGGTGCGCCCGTGATCGACGTGCTCGTCGCCGACGACGAGAAGCCGGCGCTCGACGAGCTCGTGCACCTGCTGCGCACCGACGCGCGCGTGGGCGAGATCCTCACTGCCACCTCCGGCGTCGAAGCCCTGCGACTGCTCTCGGAGCGCGCGGTGCGGATCGCGTTCCTCGACATCCACATGCCGGGCCTGCTCGGCACCGACCTCGCGCGGGCGCTGCTCACCCTCGCCGATCCGCCCGCCGTCGTGTTCGTGACCGCCGATGAGGCGCGCGCCGTCGAGGCCTTCGAGCTGCGCGCCGCGGACTATCTGCTCAAACCCGTGCGCGCCGAGCGGCTGCGGCGGGCCGTCGACCGGGTGGTCGAGTTGGCGGAGACCGCGGCCTCCGGCGACGACGAGATGCTGCCCGTGACCATCGGATCGACCGTGCGCTTCGTGCGCCGCAGCGAGGTGCGCTGGGTGCGCGCGCAGGGGGACTATGCGCGGTTGCACACCGGCGACGGCGTCGGGCATCTGGTGCGCGTGCCGATCTCGGAGCTCGAGGGGCGGTGGGCGGATGCCGGATTCCTGCGCATCCACCGCTCCGCGCTCGTGCGCACAGCCGCCGTGACCGCGGTGCGACTGTCGGGCGCCGAGCCGGTCGTGGTGATCGGCGAGACCGAGCTGGCCGTCAGCCGGCGCCTGGTGCCGGCGGTGCGCGAGGCGCTCGTGCGCGGCGAGGGCGTGGGATGACCGAGACGCCGAAGCGGGTGCGGGTCACGGCCGGTCTGCCCGCGCGGCGACCCGCGACATCGACCCGGGGGATCGCGCTGCCGGGTGCCCGCGTAGACGAGGCCGACGCGGTGTACGCCCGGGCGCTGATGCGCAGTCAGCTGCGGCTCGCGCTGGGTACCGTCGCCGGCTTCGTGCTCGTGGTGATCGCGCTGACCCTGGGGATCGCACTGATTCCCGCGCTCGACGAGCTCGTGGTGTGGGGACTGCCGCTGTCGTGGCTGCTGCAGGCCTACGCGTTCTACCCGATCATCGTCGTGTTCGCCGTGCTGTACGTGCGCACCGCCGACCGCAACGAGCGCCGATATCGGGCGCTGCGAGACCGCGAATGAACGCCGTGATGGATCTGATCGGCGTCGCGCTGGTCGTGATCGCGACGCTGCTGATCGGCGTCTACGGACTCCGGATCTCGCGCACCACCAGCGACTTCTTCGTGGCCTCCCGCACTGTGCGGCCGGTGTGGAACGCATCGGCGATCAGCGGTGAGTACCTGTCAGCCGGCACGTTCCTCGGGCTCTCCGGCCTCGTGCTGCTCGACGGCGCCCGCGGGTTCTGGTTCCCGATCGGCTATGCGGCGGGGTACCTGCTCGTGCTGGCGTTCGTCGCGGCACCCCTGCGGCGCAGCGGCGCCTACACGATCCCGGACTTCATGGAGGCCCGCCTGGCGTCGACCTCGGCCCGCCGGGTCACCAGCATCGCGGTGCTCATCATCGGGTGGCTGTACATCGTGCCGCAGCTGCACGGCGCCGGCATCACACTGCTCGTCGTCGCCGGAGTGCCGGAGTGGGTCGGCGCGGTGACCGTCGCGGTGCTCGTAGCCGTGGCGGTGGCGGCCGGCGGCATGCGGGCGATCACGTACGTGCAGGCGTTTCAGTACTGGCTCAAGCTCACCGCGCTGCTGGTGCCCGTGGTCTGCATCGCGTTCGCGTTGAGCGGCGGGCCGCACGAGTTCGATCCGGCGCTGGTGTTCCCCGCCGAGGCCGGGCCGTCGGGGTTCGACGCCTACGAGACCGCGTCACTCCTGCTCGCCCTGCTGCTGGGGACGATGGGGCTTCCGCATGTGCTCGTGCGGTTCTACACGAGCCCGACCGGGGTCGCGGCGCGACGGACCACGGTGATCGTGATCGCGATGGTGAGCGCGTTCTACGCGGTGTCGAGCACGATGGGCCTGCTCGCCCGCATCGCCGCACCCGACCTGGCCGTTCCCGGCATCGCCGACACCGTGGTGCTGCAGCTGCCGTCGCGCGTCTTCCCCGGGCTGATGGGCGAGCTGCTGACCGCGCTGATCGTCGCGGGGGCGTTCGCCGCGTTTCTGGCGACGTCGGCCGGACTCGTCGTGTCGCTCGCGGGAGTCATCAGCCAAGACGTCTTCTCGGGCTCGGTGCGCTCGTTCCGCCTGTCGGCCGTGCTGTGCGCGCTGGTGCCGCTCGGGGTCGCGCTGCTGACCGCGCCGGCCGGGCTCGGATCGAGCGTGGGCGTGGTGTTCGTGGTGGCGGCGTCGACCCTGTCGCCGGTGGTGCTGCTGGGCGTGTGGTGGCGGGGGCTGACCGCACGCGGGGCGGTCGCCGGGATGCTGTCGGGCGGACTCGCGGCCGGACTCGCGCTGCTCGTGCACGCGGCGGTCGGGGGAGTGGGCGTCGCCGCGCCATACCTCGCGCAGCCCGCCGCCTGGACGATCCCGCTCGCCGCGGGCGTCACCGTGGTCGTGTCACTGCTGGATCCGCGCGGGCCCTCGCCGCGGACCGACCGGTTTCTCGCGCGGGTGCATACGCCTGAGCGGGCGTGAGAGCGTCCTCCGCACTGCGGATCTCCTTCGCAGCGCTCGGGTCCCGGCGAGACGCACCCCTCAGAGCGCGCGACTGCGCGGCATGAGTCGCACAGGCGGCAGCGGAGGCGCCGGAATGCGCACATCATGCCCGGCGACCTCGCCGAATCGCGCGGATGCTGCTTCCCACTCCTCGCGCGCGGTCTCGATCTCGTCGTGCGACCGTCCGGCGAAGTTCCACCACATCACGATGTCGTCCTCGAACGGCTCGCCGCCGAGCAGGAAGAGCAGAGCGCCCGCGCTCGTCGACACCTCGAGCGTGTCGCGGGAGTCGCCGAGGTAGAGAAGTCCGTTGCGCCCGAGCGGATGCTCCGCGATCGTGACGTCGCCCTCGACCAGCATGAGCGCATGCTCCCAGTCGGATCGCAGCGGCAGTCGCACGGTGCTCCCCGCGGCGAGCACGATCTCGGCACCGATGATCGGCGTGTGCGCCGTGGCGGGGGACCGCACGCCCGCGAACTCTCCGAGCACGACGGTGGCCGCGGCATCCGGTCCTTGCACGGCCGTGAGCGTGAGCCCGGGCAGTGTCGTATGGCGTTCGAACCCGGCAGCGCCGTGACGGGCGGACTCGGGCAGCACCACCCAGAACTGCAGGGCGTCGAGCGGGACCGCACCCTCGCCGACGGAGTACTCGGAGTGCGAGATGCCGTTGCCCGCGGTCATCAGGTTCAGCTGGCCGCGGCGCAGGTCGGCGTCGCTGCCGAGGGAGTCGCGGTGCCGGATCTCGCCCACCAGCGGCCACGTCAACCGTCTGGAGTCCGATGTGGGGGTGCGGCTCGACGCGCATGCGCGTCTCGGCCGGCCCGAACCGGTCGAGGAAGCACCACGCGCCGATCGTGGGGAGGTTGCGATGCGGCAGAGCGCGCAGCACGGACATGCCGCGCACGCCGCCGAGCGGAACTTCGCGCGGTTCGATCAGGAGGCGTCGCTCGCCGATCATTCGGGGTCGGCAACGGTCGTGGCCGGCCGCTGAGGCCAGCGGATCTCGGCGCCCTCGATCTCATGCGTCTCGAGGTACTTGGCGATGTAGGGGCACAGCGGCACGATCGCGTCGCCGGATGCCGCGGCGTCGGCCAGAGCGAAAGCGGCGAGTCTGCTCGCCAGCCCCTGGCCCTGGAAGGCCGGATCGATCTCGGTGTGGATGAAGCGGATCGCGCCGGGGCGGATCTGGAACTCCGCGAAGCCGGCGAGCACGTCGTCGGAGCGGATCTCGTATCGCGAGGTCTCGTCGTTGCGAAGGACGGTGGTGTCGGTCATCGGGTGCCCCTTCGTGGTCTTCGCCTAACCTACGCCCGCCCGCCGACATCGGGGCCTGTGCACACGCCTGCGACCGACGTCGGCGGGGGTCGTTACGCTGGAGGGATGCCGCAGACTCCCCGTGACCCGTACGCGGATCTGCCGTACGCCGACGAGCCGTGGGACGAGGGCGGCTGGGAGCCGTCCGAGCCGCCGGAGCCGATGGACTGGGAGCCGCAGGGCGCCGGGTTCGAGCCCCCGCTCGACTGGGGCCCCGGGCCGACGACGCCCGTCACCGCGGCATCCGCTCGTCCGGCATCCACTCCGGCGGTCCGCCGCGCCACGCCCAGCAGGTATCCGACCGCGGGCGAGGCGCTGCACACGGTCTTCGGGTACGACGAGTTCCGCGGCGACCAGGCCGAGATCGTCGACCAGGTGATCGCGGGCGGCGATGCCGTCGTGCTGATGCCGACGGGCGCCGGCAAGAGCATCACGTACCAGGTGCCCGCGCTCGTGCGCGAGGGCACAGGGCTCGTCATCAGCCCGCTGATCGCGCTCATGCACGACCAGGTCGACGCCCTGCGGGCCAACGGCGTGAGTGCCGCGTACCTCAACTCGACCCAGTCGATCGATGAGCGGCGCGAGGTCGAGCGGGCGTACGTCGCCGGCGAGCTCGATCTCATCTACGTCGCGCCCGAGCGGCTGTCGAGCGCGCAGACCACGGCGCTGCTGCAGCGCGGAACCCTCAGCGTGATCGCGATCGACGAGGCGCACTGCGTGTCGCAGTGGGGCCATGACTTCCGGCCCGACTACCTCGCGCTCGGCGACCTGGGCGAGCGGTTCCCCGGTGTGCCGCGCATGGCGCTGACCGCCACCGCCACACGGGCGACGCATCAGGAACTCACCGAACGCCTGCGGCTCGACACCGCGAAGCACTTCGTCGCGAGCTTCGATCGCCCCAACATCCAGTACCGGATCGTGCCGAAGGTCGATCCGCGCAAGCAGCTCGTCGCCTTCATCCGCTCGCAGGAAGAGGGCGCGGCCGGCATCGTCTACGCGCTCAGCCGCAAGTCGGTCGAGCAGACGGCGACCTATCTCTCGGCACAGGGACTCAACGCGCTGCCGTACCACGCGGGGCTTTCGGCCGAGGTGCGCTCGAAGAACCAGTCGCGCTTCCTGCGTGAAGACGGCGTGGTCGTGGTCGCCACGATCGCCTTCGGCATGGGCATCGACAAGCCCGACGTGCGATTCGTCGCGCACATCGACCTGCCCAAGTCGGTCGAGGGCTACTACCAGGAGACAGGCCGCGCCGGCCGCGACGGTCAGCCCGCGGTCGGATGGATGGCGTACGGGCTCGGCGACGTCGTGCAGCAGCGGCGACTCATCGACCAGAGCCCCGGCGACCGCACCTTCAAGATGCGCATGGGCCAGCACCTCGACGCGATGCTCGCCCTGTGCGAGACCGTCGAGTGCCGGCGGCAGAACCTGCTCGGATACTTCGGTCAGGAGTCGCAGCCGTGCGGAAACTGCGACACCTGCCTCGAAGACACCGAGACGTTCGACGGGCTCGTTCCCGCGCAGAAGCTGCTGTCGACGATCGTGCGCCTCAAGCGCGAGCGCAATCAGTCGTTCGGCGCCGGGCACCTGATCGACATCCTGCGCGGAGCCTCGACCGAGCGCATCCGCCAGCAGGGCCACGACAAGCTCGCCACCTACGGCATCGGCGCCGACCTGTCGGACCAGGACTGGCGGAGCGTGGTGCGACAGCTGCTCGCCCGCGGCATCCTGCTCGCCCAGGGCGACTACGGCACCCTCGCGCCCGGTGAGGTCGCGGCGGGAGTGCTGCGCGGCGAGACCGCGGTGCCGCTGCGCAAAGACACGATCGGACGCGCGACCACCACGCGATCGCGCAAGACCTCGGCGGCGGCGGATGCTGTCGGCGACGGCGATCGCGCACTCTTCGACGCGCTGCGTGCCTGGCGTGCCGAGACCGCGCGCGAGCAGGGGGTTCCGGCGTACATCGTGTTCGGCGACGCGACGCTGCGCGCCCTCGCCGAACACCGGCCCGCATCGCTCGGCGACCTCGACGGCATCACCGGCATCGGGGCGAAGAAGCTGCAGGCCTACGGCGAGTCCGTGCTCGCGGTCGTCGCGGCGAACTGACCGTCGCGCGCGCGTTTGTGAGGGGTCGCATCTGGCCGCTTCGCGCGCGCTGATGCGTCCGTTCGCGTCCCTTGGTGGGGGAGGGTGGATGCTGCGCGCTGGGGAGGGGTCGCATCTGGCCGCTTCGCGCGCGCTGATGCGTCCGTTCGCGTCCCCTGGTGGGCGGGGGTGGATGCTGCGCCCTGGGGAGGGGTCGCATCTGGCCGCTTCGCGCGCGCTGATGCGGCCGTTCGCGTCCCCTGGTGGGTGGGGGTGGATAGCCCGCCCCACCCCACCTGTCGCCTGCGCACAACACGGCAGCCCCGTGTCCCGACCCCGCGTTGGAGGATCAACACAGGTGACTTCGCCAGGGTTTGTCGCAGACCTACCATGTGAGCATCCCCTACTTCTCTTCGAGAGGAATGCTCATGGTCGACGCCGCCGTCCGATCCTCGACGACACCCGCCGAGTCGAAGCCCGCTTCGCACACTCCCCACATCGACGTCTCAGAGGTCAACGACCTGCTGATGGGCACGTGGGGTGACACCCGCCGCAAGGCGCGCGAGATGATCAAGGACTCCGCGTTCTGGCGCAAGGACGAGCTCGGTAAGGACGAGCACCGCGAGCGCGTGCTGAGCCAGCTGCACCTGCTGGTCGAGAACAAGGCCGTGCACCGCGCATTCCCGAAGTCCCTCGGCGGCGAGGACGACAACGGCGGCAACATCGCCGGCTTCGAGGAGCTCGTCGTCGCCGACCCCAGCCTGCAGATCAAGTCGGGCGTGCAGTGGGGCCTCTTTGGCTCGGCGATCCTGCAGCTGGGCACGAAGGAGCACCACGAGAAGTGGCTGCCGGGCGTCATGGACCTCACGATCCCCGGAGCCTTCGCGATGACCGAGATCGGCCACGGATCCGACGTCGCCGCGGTCGGCACCACCGCCACGTATGACGCGGCGACCCAGGAGTTCGTCATCCACACGCCGTTCCGCGGCGCGACGAAGGAGTATCTCGGCAACGCCGCCCTGCACGGGGTGGCGGCGACCGTCTTCGCGCAGCTGATCACGAACGGCGTGAACCACGGCGTGCACTGCTTCTATGTGCCGCTGCGCGGCGACGACGGCGTCGATCTGCCGGGCATCGGCCGCGAGGACGACGGCCTCAAGGGCGGACTCAACGGCATCGACAACGGTCGCCTGTCGTTCGACCAGGTGCGCATCCCGCGCACGAACCTGCTCAACCGCTACGGCGACGTCGCCGCGGACGGCAGTTACACGAGCGAGATCGACAGCCCCGGACGCCGCTTCTTCACCATGCTCGGCACCCTGGTGCAGGGTCGCGTCTCGCTCGACGGCGCGGCATCCTGGGCCTCGGCGCTCGGCCTGCAGATCGCGATCACCTATGCGACCCAGCGCCGCCAGTTCGACGGCGTCGACGGGCACGAGGTGGTGCTTCTCGACTACGGCAAGCACCAGCGCCGACTGCTGCCGCGCCTGGCCACGACGTTCGCGCACATCTTCGCGCACGACGAGTTCCTGCAGAAGTTCGACGGCGTCTTCTCGGGTCGCATCGACACTCCCGCCGACCGCGAAGACCTCGAGACCCTCGCCGCAGCGCTCAAGCCGCTGTCGACGTGGCACGCGCTCGACACGCTGCAGGAGGCCCGCGAGGCCTGCGGCGGCGCCGGATTCATGTTCGAGAACCGCCTCGTCGGACTCCGTGCCGACCTCGACATCTACGCCACCTTCGAGGGCGACAACAACGTGCTGCTGCAGCTGGTCGGCAAGCGTCTGCTCACCGACTACGCCCGGCAGTTCACCGGCAAGGATGCCGCGGCGCTGGCGAAGTTCGCGGTCGGGATGACGGCGGGCAAGGTGTTCCACGGTGCCGGACTCCGTCAGCTCGGTCAGGCGTTCGCCGACCTGGGCCAGGTCTCGCGCTCGGTCGAGAACGGGCTTCGCGAAGAGCAGCAGCACGCGCTGCTGGCCGGTCGCGTGCAGCAGATGGTCGCCGACATCGCCGGTCGGCTGCGTCCGGGTGCGAAGGACAAGGCTCTCGGCTCGCGCCTGTTCAACGAGAACCAGGCCGAACTCATCGAGGCCGCCAGGGCGCACGGCGAACTGCTGCTGTGGGAGGCGTTCACCGACGCGGTGCACACCATCGAGGATGCCGACACGAAGCAAGTGCTGACCTGGCTGCGTGACCTGTTCGGCCTGCAGTTGATCGAGAAGCACCTGGCCTGGCACCTGATCCACGGCCGTCTGTCGACGCAGCGCGCGGCGGCGGTGTCGAGCTACATCGACCGGCTCTGCGCCCGGCTGCGTCCGCACGCGCTCGACCTGGTCGAGTCGTTCGGGTACGAGCCCGAGCACGTGCGTGCGCCGATCGCCTCGGGCATCGAGCAGGAGCGTCAGGACGAGGCCCGGGCGTATTACGCCGCGCTGGCGGCATCCGGCGACGCCCCGATCCAGGAGAAGGCGCTCAAGGCGAAGAAGCGCTGACGCCGCGCGTTCACAACTCAGCAGATCCTGCCCCGAACGGCTCCGTTCGGGGCAGGATCGCGTCTGCGGCGGACGTTCTTGCTGAGCTGTGTACGCACGACCGTTCGCACAACCCCCGTGCCCGGTCACAAAACCGGGGTGTAACGTCGATCCGGCGCTGATCCGGCGCCCGAAGCACAGCAGGAGCACACGATGAGCACCGTCACCGCCTACGCCGCCCCGAGCGAAGCCGCCCCTCTCGAGAAGACCACGATCGAGCGACGCGAACTCGGCCCCCACGACATCCTGATCGACATCGCCTATGCCGGCATCTGTCATTCCGACATCCACACCGTGCGCGGCGAGTGGGGTCCGCAGAGCTACCCGCTCGCGCCCGGCCATGAGATCGCGGGCACGGTCGCCGCGGTGGGCACCGAGGTCACGAAGCACGCGGTCGGCGACCGGGTCGGCGTCGGCTGCCTGGTGAACTCCTGCGGCGAGTGCCGCAATTGCCTGCGGGGCGACGAGCAGTTCTGCACCGAGGGTGCGGTCTTCACGTACGGCACCACCGACCGCGACGGCACGATCACCCAGGGCGGGTACTCCGAGCAGGTCGTCGTGACCGAGAAGTTCGCGGTGCGCATTCCCGACGGGCTCGCGCTCGACGTCGCCGCTCCGCTGCTCTGCGCCGGCATCACCACCTACTCGCCGCTGAAGCACTGGAACGTCGGTCCGGGCTCGCGCGTCGCGGTCGTCGGCCTCGGCGGACTCGGACACATGGGCGTGCAGATCGCGCACGCGATGGGTGCCGAGGTCACCGTGCTCTCGCAGAGCCTGAGCAAGAAGGACGACGGGCTCCGACTCGGCGCCGACCACTACTACGCGACGGCCGACGGACAGGTCTTCCGCGATCTGCGGTCGTCGTTCGACGTGATCCTGAACACCGTCAGCGCCGTGATCGACATGCGCGCGTACCTCGGGCTGCTCGACGTGGGCGGCACGATGGTCTGCGTCGGCGCTCCGGCGGAGCCGCCTCCGGTGCAGGTGATGTCGCTGATCGGCGGACGCCGTTCTCTCGCCGGCTCGAACATCGGCGGTATCCAGGAGACGCAGGAGATGCTGGACTTCTGCGCCGAGCACGGCATCGGTGCCGAGATCGAGGTCATCCCGGCCTCGGAGATCAACGCCGCGTACGACCGTGTGCTCGCCTCGGACGTGCGCTACCGCTTCGTGATCGACGCCTCCACCTTCGCGGACTGATCGAGGATCGGGGATGTCGGTGGCGGCCGGTAGCGTCGCACCATGACATCCCTCCTCCTCGGCCCTGACGGACTCGCGCGGTGCGCCTGGGCGGGTGACGACGCCGAGTACCGGCGCTATCACGACGAGGAGTGGGGTTCCGCGCTGCACGGCGACCGGGCGCTGTTCGAGAAGATGGCGCTCGAGGGCTTCCAGGCCGGGCTGTCGTGGATCACAATCCTGCGCAAGCGCCCGCGATTCCGCGAGGTGTTCGCCGGGTTCGAGCCCGAGGCGGTGGCGCAGTTCGGCGAGGCCGACGTGGAGCGGCTGATGGCGGATGCGGGCATCATCCGCAACCGCGCCAAGATCGAGGCGACGATCGGTAACGCCCGCATTGTTCGGGGTATGGCCGAGGGGGAGCTCGACGCGCTGATGTGGTCGTTCGCGCCGCCTGCGTCGGCTCGTCCGGCGTCGTTCGCCGAGGTGCCGGCGGTCACGCCCGAGTCCACGGCCATGAGCAAGGAGCTGCGTCGTCGGGGGTTCCGCTTCGTCGGACCCACCACGATGTACGCCCTCATGCAGTCCTCGGGCATGGTCGACGACCACGTGGAAGGGTGCTGGCGTACGGCGGCGGGCTGATGGGCAGATCTGCCCCGCCACCGGTATACCGGTCGCGGTTAGGATGAGCGGGTGCGCCGGACGGCCTCGAGCCGTGGTGAGAGTCAAAGAGTGTTGACCCTGGGGGAACCGGGTATGAAGGCGTTGACATGGATGCGCGCGCGTCCGAAGACGCTCGCATCGGCTGCTGCCGTGACCGTCGGCATGGTCGCGATCACGACGATGGCCTTCGCGTATGAGGGTTTTCCGACGACCAAGGTCGATCTGAACGACGGCGGCGTGTGGATCACGAAGACGTCCGACATGATGGTCGGTCACTTCAACCACGAGTCGACCATCCTCGACGGCGGTCTGCGCACCGTGGGCGAGAACTTCGACATCCTGCAGGACGCAGCGACCGTGCTCGTGGTCGACGACGGCGCCTCGACCGTGACGGCGATCGATCCGGCGCGGGTGTCGCTGGGCGATTCAGCGGCGATCCCGGGCGCGGCCTCGGTCGAGCTCGGCAACCGCACCGCGGCGATCCTCGACGACGACTCCGGTGACCTGTGGGTGGTGCCGGTCGGCGCGATCGCCGGGTTCGAGATCGAGGCCGCCGAGCCTCTCGTGGAGCTCGGAGACGGCGCCGATGTGACCGTCGCGCACGACGGCACGGTGTTCGCGCTGTCTGCCGAGCGCGGCGAGGTCGTCACGATCCCGGTCGACGACGAGGGCGCACCGCTGGAGTCGTCCACGGCATCCGTCGGCGAGATCGATCCCGCCGCGCAGCCGACCATCACCGCGGTCGGCGTCACCCCGGTCGTGCTCGATCCGGCCGCCGGCGTGGTCACCACTCCCGGCGGGTTCCGCACCGAGATCCCGAACGCTGCGGACGCGGTGCTGCAGAAAGCATCGGCCGAGTCGGATGCCGTCGCCGTGGCCACCCCGACGGCGCTGCTGCGCGTTCCGCTCGACGGTGCGGAGGTCGCAGAGACGACGGTCGGTGCGAACGGCTCCCCGACCGAGCCGCAGTACCTGCGCGGCTGCACCTATGGCGCATGGTCGGGGTCGGCGATGTTCGTGCGCGAGTGCCCCGGCGAGGGCAACGACGTGAAGGCGGCCGTGGAGGGCGCCGAACAGGCGAAGAGTCTGACGTTCCGTGTGAACCGCGACGTGATCATCCTGAATGACGCCGTCGGCGGCGCCGCCTGGCTGGCGAACGAGAGCCTGCAGCGGGTCGACAACTGGAACGACCTCACGCCTCCCGAGGGTGAGACCGAGAACCAGGAGGACTCGACCGAGGAGACCGTCGAGACGACCCTCCCCGAACGCAGCGAGATCAACACCCCGCCCGTCGCGACCGACGACTCGTACGGCGTGCGGCCGGGCGGCACGACACTCCTGCCGGTGCTCGACAACGACAACGACGCCGACGGCGACGTGCTGGTCGCGACGCTGGTCGATCAGCAGCCCTCGCTCGGCACGGTGCAGGCGGTCAACAACGGCGGATCGCTGCAGATCACGCTCGACGACGACGCCTCGGGGACGGCGAGCTTCACCTATGAGATCGACGACGGACGCCAGGGCAAGGACACCGCGGTCGTCACGCTCTCGGTGCACGACGAGGATCAGAACGACGCCCCGCAGGCCAAGCGCAAGACGGCACTGGCCGTCGAGACCGGCGGCACGATCTCGTACAACATCCTTCCCGACTGGATCGACCCGGACGGCGACGACATCTATCTGAAGGACGTCGTCGCGGCACCCGGCGACGAGGTCGACTTCAGCCAGGACGGCCAGCTCACCTACAAGGCTGCGGCCAGTCTGCCCGGTCGCAAGGACGTGCAGGTCGTCGTCGCCGACTCGTCCGGCCTCGAATCGTCCTCGACGATCATGCTCGACGTGCGGCCGCAGGGCTCGACGAACCCGAAGACCAACGCCGACCACGTGATCACGAAGGCGGGCGAGCAGGTCACGGTCGCCCCGCTCGCGAACGACACGAGCGCGGGCCGCGAGCCGCTGCGGCTGAGCCGGGTGCTCGACACCCTGGGCGCGACGATCCTTCCCGACTTCCCGAACAAGACCTTCTCGTTCACGGCCCCCAGCCCCGGGGTCTACTACGTGCAGTACCAGGTGACGACGGGACCGAAGAACGGCGAGGGGCTGGTGCGCGTCGACGTGCTGCCCGAGGCCGAGTCCGACCTCCCTCCGGTGGCCGTGCGCGACGTCGCGCTGCTGCCCCGCGGCGGCGACGTGCTCCTGGGCGTGCTCAACAACGACACCGATCCGGCCGGGGGCATCCTCGTGGTGCAGTCCGTCTCGGTGGAGCCCAGCAGCGGCATCTCGGTCTCGGTGCTGAATCATGAGACGCTACGCATCACCGATCAGGGAGCGCTCGAGAGCGAGGTGCGGCTGAAGTACCGCATCTCGAACGGATCGAAGTCCGCCGAGGGCGAGGTCGTGGTCATTCCGATCCCCGCGCCCGAAGAGATCCTGGCGCCGGTGACGAACCCCGACACGGCCACGGTGCGGGTCGGCGACGTCGTCACGATCCCGGTGCTCGACAATGACACGCACCCGAGCGATGACGCGATGCACCTCGAACCGCAGCTCGTCGAACCGCTCGTCGAACCCGAAGACGGCGAGGCCTTCGTCTCGCAGGATCAGGTGCGCTTCAAGGCCGGCCCCGAGCCGAAAACCGTCTACGTGACCTACGAGGTGTCGGACACCCGCCAGCAGAAGGCGGCCGGCTACGTCACGATCCAGATCCTTCCGGTCGACGCCGAGACCAACGCCGCTCCGCGCCCGCAGGACCTGGTGGCGCGCGCACTGGCCGGCAGCGCGATCGACATCGCCGTGCCGCTCGACGGTCTCGACGTCGACGGCGACTCGGTCGAGCTCGTCGGCATCGACTCGAGCCCGACGAAGGGCCGCATCACCGAGATCGGGCAGAACTACCTCAGCTACGAGGCAGGAGAGGGTGCGTCAGGCGTCGATGCCTTCACCTACCGCGTGCGCGATCGACTGGGCAAGGAGGGCATCGCCACGATCCGTGTGGGCGTCGCTCCCGCCGAGCAGATCAATCAGTCGCCCTACGCCGTGAAGGATGCCGTCGTGGTGCGCCCCGGCCGCGAGATCGCCGTGCCGGTGCTCGAGAACGACTCTGATCCCGAGGGCGACACGCTCTCGCTGGTGACCGACGGGCTCGTCGTGCCGGACGACATCGAGGCGCGCGTCTCGGGCGACCGGGTGCTGGTGCAGGTGCCGGATCGCGAGATGGAGACGTCTCTGCAGTACACGGTGTCGGATGCCCGCGGGGCGACCGCCACCGCCACCGTGCAGGTGAGCGTCGACGAGGACGTGCCGCTGCTGGCGCCCATCGCGCGAGACGACCGGCTGCTGCCGTCGGATCTGACCGACGGCGGGCTGACCGCCGACATCGAGATCCTCAAGAACGACGAGGACCCCGACGGCACCACCGATCGCCTCGAGATCGAGACCGGCGCGGGCGGCACCCTGCGTGAAGACGGCACGGTGCGCGTCACGGTCACCGACGAGCTGCAGCTGATCCGCTACACGTTGACCGATCTCGACGGGCTGCAGGCGTCGGCGTTCCTCTTCGTCCCCTCGAAGGCGGGTCTGCGCCCGTCGCTGACCTCCACGAAACCGCTCGAGGTCGTCAGCGGAGAAACCGAGACGCTGCCCCTGTCGGAGTACGTCACGGTCGCCGGCGGCGGCACGGTGCGGATCACCGAGAAGGCGAAGATCAGCGCGAACAACGCCGACGGTGCCGACCTGCTGAAGGACGAGAGCACGCTGGTCTACACCTCCGCCGACGGCTACTTCGGGCCCGATGCGCTGACGTTCGAGGTCACCGACGGCACGGGCCCCGACGACCCGGAGGGGCGCAAGGCGACTCTGAGCATTCCGATCAACGTGCTCCCGCCCGAGAACCAGCAGCCCACGTTCCTGCAGAGTCAGGTGAATGTCGCTCCGGGGGAGGACGCGACGCCGCTCGACCTCGCCGCACTCACCGACGACCCGGACCTCGACGATGCGGGGAAGCACACCTACGCGGTCGTCGACGGCGAAGGCCAGGGGGTCTCCGCACGCGTGCAGGACTCCACGCTGTTCGTCGAGGCGTCGTCGAGCGCCAAGAAGGGCACGGCGGTCACTCTGACGCTGCGGATCACCGACGGCACGACCGAACCGATCGAGGGCACGGTCACCGCGCTCGTGGGCGCCTCGACGCGTGCGATGCCCGCGGCCAACACCGACACGGTGGCCGAGGCGGATGCCGGCGAGACGATCACCGTCCCCGCCCTCGCGAACGACTACAACCCGTTCCCCGA
This sequence comes from Microbacterium sp. PI-SA-G, assembly GCF_057215335.1. Lineage (NCBI taxonomy): Bacteria > Bacillati > Actinomycetota > Actinomycetes > Micrococcales > Microbacteriaceae > Microbacterium > Microbacterium sp. PI-SA-G. The sequence continues at coordinate 1,923,214 of NZ_CM170103.1, read as the reverse complement.
GACCCCGCTGAAGATCGTCTCGGCCGTGACCGAGTCCGGCGCGGGCCAGGTCGCCTACACCGCAGACGAGGTGACGGTCACGCCCGCCGAGAGCTTCGTCGGCACGCTCGTGGTGCGCTACCGGATCCAGGATGCGACCGAAGACGCCGACCGCGAGGTGAATGGCCAGATCGTGGTTACGGTGCAGGACGTCCCGGCGGCACCGGGCACCCCCACCGTGACGAGCGTGCAGGACCGCACCGTCGTCATCTCGTACTCGGCGCCGTCGAACAACGGCGCCGAGATCACGAAGTACACCGTCACGTCGGCGCAGGGCAGCGCCTACGCGAAGGAGTGCCAGTCGACCACCTGCACGCTCGACGGGCTCACCAACAACGTCGAGTACTCGTTCCAGGTGACGGCGACAAACCGTGTCGGCGAGTCGCTGCCCTCCGGGGCGTCGGCGGTCGCCCGTCCCGACGCCCGCCCCGACACACCCACCCCGCCCCGCCTCGTCTTCGGCGACAAGTCGCTGCAGGTCACGTGGGCCACTCCGAGCACGCCCGGCTCTCCCGTCGAGCGCTACACGCTCGAGATCTCGCCCGCGCCGCCCTCGGGCGTGACGCAGAAGCAGGTCACCGGCAACGCGACCACCTGGGAGGGGCTGGAGAACGGCTCGGACTACCAGGTGCGCGTGCAGGCCCACAACCGCGCGCCCGAGCCGTCGAGCTGGAGCAGCTGGTCGTCGTCGGAGATTCCGGCAGGACCCCCGCTCGCAGCCGGTGCCCCCACCACGCAGGAGCTCTCGCCGGTGAACAACCAGGCGCAGATGCAGGTCAACTGGGCGGAGCCCAATCGCAACGGCGACGCGATCGATGCCTACGAACTGCAGGTGCTCGAGGGTGGCCGCACGGTGCGCACGATCACTCCCGGCGCGCAGGCTCGCAGTCAGGCCGTCGTCGTCCCGACCTCCGAGTCGCCCTACACGTACCGCATCCGCGCACATAACAAGGCCGGATGGGGCGCGTGGAGCGAGCAGTCGGCACCGCGCCGTGGCGTGACCGCACCCGGCGCGCCCACGAGCCTGCGCATCGAGGCCGAGGGCGACCGGGCCCTGCGGATCGCCTACACCGAGGGCTCGCGCAACGGTGCCAAAGCCGGCGAGGTCGCGTACCAGTACCGGCTCAACGGCGGCGGATGGGCGGGCGTGCCCGGCGACCGCACGATCGGCGGTCTCACCAACGGCCAGAACTACACCGTCGAGGTGCGCGGCGTCGCCACAGTCGACGGCGTCACCTACTCCGGTGCGGTGTCGAACTCGGCACGAGGAAACCCCTACGGCGCGCCCCACACACCGACGGCCGGCGCCCAGGGCCTCGCCACGCAGGTCGAGCTCAGCTGGAACGCGAGCGGCTCGCCCAACGGGCGCGACATCAGCAGCGTCGAGATCAGCATCGACGGCGGTGGCTGGCAGGGCGTCGCCATCTCGGGCAGCACGCTGGTGGGCAACGGCTACAACGAGGGGCACAGCATCCGGGTCCGCGCGCAGGACACCGCGGGGCAGTGGACGTCAGAAGCCGCCGCATCGGGGCAGTCCGGCCCGCCGCCCGCACCCCGCGCCTGGGTCACCCGCGGCACTCCCGTCAACAACTCGCAGTGCAGCGACGGCACCTGTGCGAACTTCGTGATCAACACGCAGAACTTCCCGGCCGGCAACTACCAGGTCTACTGCAACAGCAATTCGCCCGGCGGCGGTGCCCGCTTCGCCGGCGGCCGGTCGTGGAACATCCCCGCGAACGGGGCGATCGAGATCAGCTGCTTCCACGGCAACGGCGGCCGCGGATATGTCGTCTGGGCGACCATCGGCGGCACGGACTATGAACGGAGTGCGTGGTGACGCCTGCACCGGCGGCAGAAAAGACCGAAAAACGCGGCCTGATGGGGAACTCTGCCCATTGAGCCGTTTCGTGACGCGATTAGGATGACTGTATATCGCACGCGTGTGCGCGCTGCGAATCGCAGTTCACCATGCGAGGCCTGGGGGGAGACCGGGAAATGAAGGCATTGACGTGGATGCGGTCGCGCCCGAAAGCGCTCGCGTCGGCGGCCGGGGTCACGGTCGGCGTCATCGCCATCACCACCATGGCGCTCTCGTATGAGGGCTTCCCGACCACGAAGGTCGATCTGAACGACGGCGGCGTCTGGATCACGAAGACCTCCGACATGCTCGTGGGGCACTTCAACCACGAATCCACCACCCTCGACGGCGGTCTGCGCACCACGAGCGAGGACTACGACATCCTGCAGGACGCAGCCACCGTGCTCGTCGTCGACGAGTCCGCGTCGACGCTCACCGCGGTCGACCCGGCGCGGGTCTCGCTGGGCGACTCCGCCGGCATCCCGGGGGCCGCGAAGGTCGCGCTCGGAAATCAGACGGCCGCGATCCTCGATCAGAAGTCGGGCAACCTCTTCGTCGTGCCGGTCGAGGGCGTCGCCTCCTTCGAGATCGAGGCGGCCGAACCGGTCGCCGAGCTCGGCGAGAAGGCCGATGTCGCGGTCGGACGCAACGGCACCGTCTACGCCCTGTCGAGCGAGCGCGGCGAGGTCGTCACTGTTCCGGTCGATGCCGAGGGCGAAGCGCAGGATCCGTCCACGCAGTCCGTCGGCGAGATCGACTCCTCCGAGCAGCCGACCATCACCGCGGTCGGCGAGACCGCCGTGGTCCTGGACCCTGCCGCCGGCGTCGTGATGACCCCGGGCGGCTTCCGCACGACCATCCCCGATGCCGGGAACGCCGTGCTGCAGGAGGCATCGGCCGAGACCGACGCGGTGGCGGTCGCGACCGGATCGCAGCTGGTGCGGGTGCCGCTCAACGGCGACGAGCCCGTGACGACCGATGTCGGCGGCACCGGCTCGCCGACCGCTCCGGTGTACCTGCGCGGCTGCACCTACGGCGCGTGGGCGGGAACCGCGATGTTCCTTCGCGAATGCGCGGGCGACGGCAACGACGTGAAGGCGGCCGTCGACGGCGCCGAAGACGTCAAGACCCTGACGTTTCGTGTGAACCGCGACGTGATCATCCTGAATGACGCCGTCGGCGGCGCGGCCTGGCTGGCGAACGAGAGCCTGCAGCGGGTCGACAACTGGAACGATCTGACGCCTCCCGAGGGCGAGACCGAGAACCAGGAGGACTCGACCGAGGAGACGGTCGAGACCACCCTCCCCGAGCGCAGCGAGGTCAACACCCCGCCGGTCGCCGAAGACGACACGTTCGGCGTGCGCCCCGGGGCATCCGCTCTGCTCCCCGTGATCGACAACGACAACGACCCCGACGGCGACGTGCTCGTCGCCACGGTCGTCGGCCAGCAGCCCTCGACGGGCACGGTGCAGCCGATCTACAACGGTGCATCCCTGCAGATCGCCGTCGCGGACAACGCCACGGGAGCGGCGACGTTCGAGTACGAGATCGACGACGGACGCGGCGGCAAGGACACCGCCACCGTCACGGTCGACGTGCACCCGCTCGACGAGAACGCCGCGCCGACCCCGAAGCGCAAGACGTCCCTCACGGTCGAGTCCGGCGGAACGGTGTCGTACAACATCCTTCCGGACTGGATCGACCCGGACGGCGACGACATCTACCTCAAGGAGGTCGTGGCGGCGCCCGGCGACGAGGTCGAGTTCAGCACCGACGGTCAGCTCACATACAAGGCGACGGCCAGCCTGCAGGGCCTGAAAGACGTGCAGGTCACGGTCGCCGACGGCGGCGGCGAGGTCACCACGACCTCGATCACGCTCGACGTGCGCGCGCAGGGGACGACCAAGCCCAAGACGAACGCCGACCACGTGGTCACGCGCGTCGGTGAGCAGATCACCGTCGCTCCGCTCGCGAACGACACCAGCTCCGGGCGCGAGCCGCTGCGACTCGGACGCGTCGACGAGGTGCCCGGCGCGACGGTCCTGCCGGACTTCCCGAACAAGACCTTCACGTTCACGGCTCCGGCCGTCGGCGTCTACTACGTGCAGTACCTCGCGACCGCGGGTCCTGAGAACGGCGAGGGACTGGTCCGCGTCGATGTCACCGAGGCGGCCGACGTCGATCTGCCTCCGGTCGCGGTGCGCGATGTGGCGCTGCTGCCGTCCGGCGGCGATGTGCTCATCGGCGTGCTGGGCAACGACACCGATCCGGCCGGCGGCATCCTGGTGGTGCAGTCCGTGTCGATCGAGCCCGGCACCGGCGTCTCGGTGTCGGTGCTGAACCACGAGACCCTGCGCATCACCGACCAGGGCACGCTCGAGGAGCAGGTGCGCATCTCGTACCGCGTCTCGAACGGCCGGCAGTCGGCCGAGGGCGAGGTGGTGGTGGTGCCCATCCCGGCGCCCGAGCAGATCCTGCAGCCGCTCGCCAACCCCGACACGGCGATCGTCCGTGCGGGCGACGTGGTGACGATCCCGGTGCTCGACAACGACACCCACCCCAGCGACGACGCGATTCATGTCGCCCCCGAGCTGATCGAGACCGTCGAGCCCGAAGACGGCGAGGCGTTCGTCTCGCAGGACCAGGTGCGCTTCAAGGCCGGCGCCGAGGCGAAGACCGTCTACCTCACCTACGAGGTCGTCGACTCGCGCGAGCAGAAGGCCGCCGGCTACGTCACGATCCAGATCCTCCCGGTCGATGCCGAGACCAACGCCGCGCCGCGCCCCAAGGACCTGGTGGCCCGTGCCCTCAGCGGCGGCGAGGCCAACATCGCGGTGCCGCTCGACGGCATCGACGCCGACGGCGACTCGGTCGAGCTCATCGACGTGTCTTCCAGCCCGACCAAGGGCCGCATCGTCGAGATCGCCCAGAACTACCTCACCTACGAGGCCTTCGACGGCTCCACCGGGGTCGACGTGTTCAAGTACCGCGTGCGCGATCGTCTCGGCAAGGAGGGCACCGCCACCATCCGCGTCGGCATCGCCCCCGCGGAGCGGGTCAACCAGGCGCCGTATGCGGTGAAGGATGCCGTGGTCGTGCGCCCCGGGCGTGAGATCGCGGTACCGGTGCTGCTCAACGACTCCGACCCCGAGGGCGACAAGGTCTCGCTGGTCGAGGACGGCCTCGAGGTCCCCGACATCGAAGGACTCTCGGCACGGGTCTCGGGCGACCGCGTGCTGGTGGAGGCACCCAACCGCGGCCTCGAGACGTCGCTGCAGTACACCGTCAGCGACTCGCGCGGTGCGACCGCTACTGCGGTGCTGCAAATCACCGTCGACGAGAACGTGCCCCTGCAGGCACCCGTGGCACGTGACGACCGGCTGCGCCCGATCGACCTCGAAGAGGGCGCGCTCACCGCCGACCTCAACATCCTCGAGAACGACGAGGACCCCGACGGCACCACCGACCGCCTCGACCTCGAGGTCGGCGCCGGGGCGACGCTGCTCGAGAACGGCTCGGTCCGGGTCACGGTCACTGACGAGCTGCAGCTGATCCGCTACACGCTCACCGATCAGGACGACCTGCAGGCATCGGCGTTCATCTTCGTGCCGTCGGTCGACGGCCTGCGTCCGACCCTCACCTCGACCAAGCCGCTCGAGGTCAAGAGCGGCGTGACGAAGGAAGTGCCGCTGTCGGAGTACGTCACGGTCGCCGGCGGGGGCGACGTCGTGATCACCGAGCACGCGAAGGTCAGTGCGATCAACTCCGATGGCTCCGACCTGGTGCAGGACGAGCGCACTCTGGTCTACACCTCGGCGGCGGGATACTTCGGGCAGGATGCGTTGACCTTCGAGGTCACCGACGGCACGGGACCGGATGACCCGGAGGGGCGCAAGGCGACGCTGAGCATCCCGATCAACGTGCTGCCGCCCGACAACCAGCCCCCCACCTTCGTCAACAGCGAGATGGGTGTGGCCCCCGGCGAGGATGCCACGGTGCTCGACCTCGCGGCGCTCACCACCGACCCCGACCCCGAGGATGCCGGCAACCACACCTACGCGGTCGTCAGCGGCGAGGGCAAGGGCATCAGCGCCAATGTCGACGGCGACAAGCTGTCGGTGCAGGCGGCGTCGAATGCCAAGAAGGGCGCGGCCACCACCCTCACGCTCCGCATCACCGACGGCGAGACTGAGCCGGTCGAGGGCACGGTGCTGGTGCAGGTGACTGCATCGAGCCGTGCGATGCCGGCCGCGAACACCGACACGATCGCGCAGGCCGACCAGGGCAAGACCGTCTCGGTTCCCGTGCTCGCGAACGACTACAACCCGTTCCCCGAGACGCCGCTGAAGCTGCTGACCGCCGACGTCGAGACCGGTGCCGGACGCGTGGCGATGGACGGCGACAACGTCTCGGTCACCCCGGGCGAGGACTTCGTCGGCACGCTGGTCGTGCGGTACCGCATCCAGGATGCGACCGAGGACCCCGAGCGCGAGGTCACCGGCCAGATCATCGTCACGGTGCAGGGCGTGCCCGAGGCGCCGGGAGCGCCGACCGTGACGAGCGTGCAGGACCGCACGGTCGTGGTGTCGTTCGGGGCTCCGTCGAACAACGGCGCCGAGATCACGAAGTACACCGTGAAGTCGGTGCAGGGGAGCGCGTACGCGAAGGAGTGCGCCTCGACCACCTGCACCCTCGACGGTCTGACCAACAACGTCGAGTACTCGTTCCAGGTGACGGCGACCAACCGTGTCGGCGAATCCGAGCCGTCCGGTGCCTCGGCGGTCGCTCGCCCGGACGCGCGGCCCGACACCCCGACTCCGCCGACCCTCAAGTTCGGCGACAAGTCGCTGGCAGTCTCGTGGGCCACGCCGACGACCCCTGGCTCTCCGGTCGAGCGGTACACGCTCGAGATCTCGCCGGCACCGCCGTCGGGCATCACGCAGAAGCAGGCCACCGGCAACTCCCTCACGTGGGAGGGGCTCGAGAACGGCGGCAACTACCAGGTGCGCGTGCAGGCTCACAACCGTGCACCCGAGCCGTCGACGTGGAGTGGGTGGTCGGCGTCCGAGGTGCCCGCGGGTCCCCCGCTGGCCGCGGGCGCTCCGTCGACCGCTGAACTCCAGCCGGTCGGCGACCAGGCCCAGATGCAGGTCAGCTGGGGCGACGTGCCGGCGAACGGTGACGCGATCCGGAGCTTCCAGCTCGAGGTGTGGGAGGGGTCGACCCTGCGCAACACCCTCACGCCCGGCGCCGGAACGCGCAGCCAGGCCGTCGTGGTACCGACCTCCGAAGCCGCGTACACCTACCGCATCCGCGGTGAGAACAAGGCCGGGTGGGGCGCGTGGAGCCCGATGTCCGCCCCGCGCCGAGGAGTCATCGCTCCCTCTCCGCCGCAGATCACCAGTGTGGCGCCCGGCGACCGGCAGGTCACTGTCGCCTTCAACGGCGGCTCCCGCAACGGCGCCCGCGAGGGCGAGGTCTCGTACCAGTACCGCCTCAACGGCGGCGGCTGGGCGGGCATGCCGGGCAACCGCGTGATCGGCGGACTCACCAACGGCCAGGACTACAACGTCGAGGTGCGCGGTGTCGCGACGGTCGACGGCACCACCTACACGGGCGGCCCCTCGGCGGCCGTCGGCGCGCGCCCATACGGCCCCCCGACGACCCCGACCGCCCGTGCCCGCAACCTCGGCACCAGCGTCGAGCTGACCTGGGATTCGCGCGGGTCCGGCAACGGCCGACCGATCACGCTCACCCAGATCGACATCGGCAACGGGTGGCAGGACGTGGGGTCCCAGAGCGGCTCGCGCACCGTCGGCAACGGGTACGAGCAGACGCACAGCATCCGAGTGCGCGCCCAGGACTCGACGGGAGCGTGGACGCCCGTCGCCTCTGACTCGGCGCGCACGGACAACCGGCCCGATCCGCGGGCGTGGGTCACCCGTGGCGCGAGCGCGCAGGGGCAGGACGGCTGCACCAGTGCCGAGTGCGCGTACCTCGTGGTCAACACGAAGGACTTCAACGCCGGCAACTACAACATCACCTGCCACTCCGACCGCGGTCGGATCGGTACGGGCACGTACAACAAGAACCTGTCGGCCAGCGGCACGGTGCAGCTGAACTGCTACTTCGGGTACCCGGGCGTGAACGTCTGGGTGGAGATCGGCGGCAAGGCCTACGAGAAACGCGGCTGGTAGCCGCCCCGGGCTCCGCCGACGCACGTCTTCCCACACACAAGAGAAAGCACAACTGACATGAGCATGACCCCCGAGCAGGCGGCCTGGTTCCAGGGGACGTTCCAGCGTCTGGTGGACAACATCGACAAGGCCGTGCAGGGTAAGCGCGAGATTGTGAGCCTGGTGCTCTCGTCGATGCTGGCCGAGGGGCACGTGCTCCTCGAGGATGCCCCCGGCACCGGCAAGACCAGCCTCGCGAAGGCGCTGGCGGCGACCGTGCAGGGCACGAGCGCCCGCATCCAGTTCACGCCCGACCTGCTGCCGTCCGACGTGACGGGTGTGACGATCTACGACCAGCAGAACCACCGCTTCGAGTTCCACAAGGGACCGATCTTCGCGTCGATCGTGCTCGCCGACGAGATCAACCGCGCCTCGCCGAAGACGCAGTCCGCACTTCTCGAGGTCATGGAGGAGTCCCGCGTGACCGTCGACGGCGTCACGCACGAGGCGGGTCGTCCATTCCTGGTGATCGCGACGCAGAACCCGATCGAGCAGGCCGGAACCTACAAGCTCCCCGAGGCGCAGCTCGACCGCTTCCTGATCAAGACCTCGATCGGATACCCCGATCTGGCCGTGACCGAGAGCATCCTCGCTGGGGCGTCGGAGCGCAACCCGTCGGCCGGACTGGGCGCCGTCATCACGACCGGTGCGGTGGCCGACATGGCCGACCTCGGCGCCTCCGTGCACGTCGAGCCCGCGGTGCTGCGCTACGTGGCCGAGCTCACCGAGGCGTCGCGACTCGACCCGGCGACCCGCCTGGGCGTCTCGGTGCGTGGCGCGCTCGCGATGATCCGCCTGGCCAAGGTGTGGGCGGCCGCGCACGGGCGCCACTTCGTGCTGCCGGATGACATCAAGACCCTCGCGCGCCCCGTCTGGGAGCACCGTCTGCTGCTGGACGCCGAGGCGGAGTTCGCCGGCACCACCAGCGACACCGTGATCGCGCGCGTTCTCGACTCGGTCGCGGCGCCGCAGGCGCGCACCGCGGCATGATGACCACGGAGGCAGTGCAGGCCGCACCCGCCGGAGTCGACCGCGACGCCGGATGGCGTGACATCGCGGCCCTCCTCGGCGCGCGCGTCCTCACGCGCCTCCGTCTGATTGCCTCGGCGATCCGCCCGCTCGCCTGGGTGCTGATGGGCCTGGCGATCGGCTTCTGGATCATCGGGCAGGTCGCCGGGTGGTCGGAGTTCATCGTCGCTGCGGTCGTGATCGCCATCACGGTCGCCCTGTGTGCGCTGTTCCTGATCGGCCGCACCGCCTACGACGTCTCGCTCGACCTCGCCCGCACCCGCGTGGTGGTGGGGGAGCGGGCGGTCGGCGCCCTGACGCTCGCGAACCGCGGCGCGCGAGCGATCCTGCCCTCGCGGGTCGTGCTGCCCGTCGGCTCGGGCCGCGGTGAGTTCGGCATCCAGCGACTCGCCCCCGGTGACGAGGCCGAGGAGCTGTTCGCGATCCCGACGCAGAGGCGCGGAGTCGTGAAGGTGGGCCCGGTGAGCGTCGTCCGCGGCGATCCCCTCGGGCTGTTCGAGCGCGCGCATCGCCGTGACGACCCGGTCGATCTGTACGTGCATCCGCGCACTGTGCTGTTCGACGGTCAGTCACTCGGCTACCTCCGCGACCTGGAGGGGATGCCGGCGACCGATCTCTCGCGCGACGATGTCTCGTTCCACGCGCTGCTGGAGTACCAGCCGGGCGACGACCTGCGCCACGTGCACTGGAAGTCGACCGCGCGCACGGGCACCATGATGGTGCGTCAGTACGAGGAGACCCGCCGCTCGCACTTCGTGATCGGCCTCTCGCGCTCGACCGGCGACTACGCCGACGACCAGGACTTCGAGCTCGCCATCTCGGCCGCGGGCTCCATCGGTCTGCGCGCCCTCCGCGACTCGCAGCGTGTCGACGTGCGCGTACAGGGCCGTGAGCTGCCCGCCGGCACCGGCAAGCAACTGCTCGACTCCCTCGCCGCTCTCGAGGACAGCAAGCCCCGCGAGGGCGGTATCGCCGAGCTCGCGGGCGTGGTCGCGGCCAAGATGCCGCTCGCCAGCGTCGTGGTGCTGGTGTGCGGTTCGAAGGTGCGCACCGACGACCTCCGTCTGGCCTGCTCGCGCCTGCCTTACGGCGCCCGGGTGCTCGCGGTCGTCGCCGACACCCGCGTCACCTCACCCGCGCTCCGTCGCATCGGCGAGGCCGACGTCGTGACCGTGGGCGCGCTCGATCAGGTCCCCCTCGCCCTGCAGAAGGTTCTCGCATGACCGATTCGTCGACGGCATCCGCCGTCCTTCCGCTGCGTCGCTGGATCCTGGATCTCGGGGCGACGTTCCTGCTGGTCGGTGTCGCGCTGATCGGGTTCTGGCCGACGTTCGCCGGGCCGTCCTTCCTGCCCGCCGTGATCGGCGGCATCGTGCTGGGTCTGGCGATCTCGGCCGTCGCTCTCTGGCGCCGGTGGGGCCTGCTGATCATCACGGGCCTGGTGATCGCCGCGTACTTCCTCTTCGGCGGCGCCCTCGCCCTGCCGCAGACCACGATCGCCGGCTTCGTGCCGACCCTCGACACGCTGCAGAAGCTCGCGGTCGGTCCGGTCACGGCCTGGAAGCAGCTGCTGACCACGGTCGCCCCGGTCTCAGCGACCGACGGCCACCTGCTGGTGCCGTTCCTGCTCGCGCTCGTGGTGTCGACGGTCACGGCGTCGTTCGCGCTGCGGCTGTCGACCGTCGCCTGGGCGCTGATTCCGGCGGGCGTGCTGCTCATGCTGGTGATCGCGCTCGGCACCCCGGAGCCGGCGTTCCCGATCGTGCAGGGAATCCTGTTCGCGGTGGGAGCCATCGCGTGGATGGCGCTGCGGCAGATCTGGGCGCCGCAGAACGCCGCGATCTCGGTCGGCGACGTCGATCCTTCGCGCGCGGCGCACATGCGCACGCGTCGTCTGCTGGCCGGCGCCGCGGTGCTCGCGGTGGCCGGTGGCGCCGGAGTCGCGACGAACGCGGTCGCCGCGCCCGCCGAGACGCGACACGTCTTCCGCGACGTGATCATCCCGCCCTTCAACATCCGCGACTACGCCAGCCCGCTGCAGTCGTTCCGCAAGAACGTGCGCGATGAGGTCGACGCCGACCTGTTCACGGTGCAGGGCCTGCCCAAGGGCGCCCGCATCCGCACCGCTGTGATGGACCAGTTCGACGGCATGGTCTTCAACGTCACCGACGGCGGCCCCACCTCGTCGAGCGCCTTCACCCCCGTGCGCTCCGATATGTCGGCCGACGTCGAGGGCATCCCGGTCACGCTCAAGGTCGAGATCCAGGAGTACGACGGGGTCTGGATGCCGACGGCCGGAGCGCTCTCCGAGATCGAGTTCACCGGCGACCGCGCCGAGGACCTGCGCCGGGGCACCTACGTCAACACCGAGACCGGGACCGCGGTCGCGACCTCGACTCTCTCCGAGGGCGACGAGTACACGGTCGACGCGATCATGCCCGCCGAGTACTCCGACGAGCAGCTCGCCGAGGTGCCGTTCGGCACGGTCGCCATGCCCAAGCCCAGCAACGTCCCCGAGGAGCTCACCTCGCTGGCCGCCGAGACGGTGTCGGGGGCCGAGACCGCGATCGAGCAGGTCCGCGCGCTCGAGGACTTCCTCTCGGAGGGCGGATTCTTCAGCCACGGTCTCGAGGGCGAGGTGCTCTCGCGCGCCGGTCACACGGCCGAGCGCATCTCGACGCTCGTCGGCGGCGACCAGATGATCGGCGACGACGAGCAGTACGCGGTCGCGATGGCCCTGCTCGCCGGCGAGCTCGACATCCCCGCCCGCGTGGTCATGGGGTACTACCCCGACGAGGAGAACGCCGACGACGCGGTCTTCACGGCGACCGGCGACAACGTGCACGCCTGGGTCGAGGTCAACTTCGAGGGCGTGGGCTGGGTCACCTTCAACCCCACGCCGCCCGAGGACCAGATCCCGAACGACCAGAACACCAAGCCGCGGGTCGACCCGAAGCCGCAGGTTCTGCAGCCGCCGCCCCCGCCGCAGGAGCCGGTCGATCTGCCGCCGACGCTTCCCGACGACCGCGAGTCCGAGGACGAGAGCCTGAACCTCGCAGGAATCATCGCGGCGATCCTGCTGATCGGTGGGATCTCGCTCGCGGTGATCGCGCTGCTCGCCTCGCCCTTCATCGTGATCGGCGCCTGGAAGGCCTCGCGCCGTCGTGCGCGCCGCGCGGCTGCCCGCACCGCCGACCGCATCAGCGGCGGGTGGGACGAGCTCACCGACCGCGCCGTGGACTACGGCGCCCGACTCACTCCCGGCGGCACGCGCACCGAGGAGGCCGCTGACGTGGTGTCGTCGCTGGCCCTGCCGCAGGTCGTGGCGCTGGCCGACAAGGCCGATGCCGACGTGTTCGGCCCGAGCGATCCGACCCCGGAAGAGGTCGAGGCGTTCTGGACCGAGGTCGATGCGATCGTCGGCGGCCTGGGCAAGGACGCTGGATTCTGGAAGCGCACCAAAGCGCGCCTTAGTCTGCGCTCGCTGCTGGGCGGATCGCAGATCTCGGCCGGACTGCAGGGACTCCGCGAGGCGGCGACCGCGCGCGTGCGGCGCGAACCTGGCACGATCGAGAGAAGCAGCACCAGCACACCCGCCGCACCCGAGAGCGAGACCCCATGACGCAGCCCGCGCCTCACCAGATCGCGCCGATCTCCCGCCGTGCGGTCGGCTACGTGATTGACGCGCTCATCGCCGCAGGCCTCGTGATCGTGCTCGGGGGCGGGCTCGCCGTCGCCGCGACGCTCACGGGGTCGCTCGAGGGCATGCTCGCCACTCTCACGATCGGGGGACCGCTGGTCTCGCTGCTGCTGCTGGGCTGGTTCGTCGTCTACACCTGGATGCAGAGCGGCACGGGCTCCATCGGCATGCGGGCACAGGGCCTGCGACTGGCGTCGGCTCAGGGCGACGTGCCCCTCGGGTTCGGACGCACGCTGCTGCGCAACATCATCTTCGGCCTCGCAGGCTCGATCGTGGTGGGCTACTTCACGCCGCTGTTCGACGGATCCGGCCGCTTCCAGGGCTGGCACGACAAGGTCGCGGGCTCGCTGATGCTCGACGCGCGTGTCTCGCCCGCACAGTCTTCCACCGCACCCGACACGAGCGCTGCTCCCGCGACGCCGATGCCGTCGGTCACGCCCGGATTCCCGGCCGCCTCGCCGCGTCCGTCCGCTCCGGCGATCCCCGGCATCCCGTACCCGGGTGCACAGCCAGCGCAGCCGCTGCTCCCGACGCCGGCCGCGCCGATCCTCCCGTCACCTGCGGCACAGCCCGCCGCTCCGGCGCCCGCCGTCGTTCAGCCCGCGACGCCCGCCCCGCTGCGGCCGGCGGCCCCCGCACCGTCGCTCGACGACGCCGGCTCGCTGATCGCCTTCGTGCCCGGCATCACGCAGGACGCCCCGCCGCCCCGCGCGACGGCATCCGCCCCGGTCGACGACCTCGACGCGACCGTGCGGCCCGGCTCGATCGCCGCGCCCGCTCCCGCCGCGCCGGCGGCAGCATCCGCTCCTGTGGCGCCGGCAGCACCCGCGCCGGATGCCGCGGCCCCGGCGACCACGACCGCGGCCGAGTCGGACGACATCGAGGACACCCGCATCAGCATCCCCGGGCATCGTCTGGTGTTCACGTGGGACGACGGCACCCGAGTCTCGGTCTCCCGCCGCACGATCTTCGGACGCAATCCCGCTGCCGAAGACGGCGCGATCATCGTCGCCGTCCGCGACGAGACGCTTTCGCTGTCGAAGACGCACTTCGAGGCCGGGGCCGAGTCGTCGGGCGGATGGGTGCTCGACCGGCACTCGACCAACGGCATGACGATCGTCCGCGACGGGCAGCGCATCGCGTGCCCCGCCGGTCAGCGCGTGCCGGTGCGGCTCGGAGACGCGATCGAGATCGGCGACCGCATCGTGACGATCGGGGGTTACGCATGAGGCCCGCGCTGATCGTCTCGACCGGTTCTGCGACGCATCCGGGGCTGCGTCGTGCCTTGAACGAGGACTCGCATCTCGCCAGCCCCCCGGTGTTCGTCGTCGCCGACGGCATGGGCGGACACGAAGGGGGCGAGCGCGCGAGCGCCGCGGTGATCGCGGAGTTCTCCAGCTCCATCGGCCGGGCGTCCCTCGAGCTCGACGACGTGCGCCTGGCCCTCTCGCGGGCACGCGCGCAGGTCGAAGAGCTCTCCACAGCGGGCAACGGTCGCGCGGGCACGACGCTCAGCGGCGTCGTCATCGCCTCGGTCGACGGCATGGGCTACTGGCTCGCGGTCAACATCGGGGACTCGCGCACGTACCGACTGGCCGACGGCGAGCTCGAGCAGATCAGCGTCGACCACTCGGTCGTGCAGGAGCTCATCGAAGCCGGCGAGCTCACGGTCGAGGATGCCGCCACCGACCGGCGGCGCAACATCATCACCCGCGCGATCGGTGCGAGCAGCACCGGTGACGCCGACTACTGGCTGTTCCCGGCCGAGCTCGGCGACCGCATCATGGTCTGCTCCGACGGGCTCACCTCCGAGGTGCCGGACTCGCGCATCCACGAGGTGCTGCAGACCAACCCCGACCCGCAGACGGCCGCCGACATCCTCGTCGACGAGGCCGTCTCGGCGGGCGGCAGAGACAACATCACCGTCGTCGTCGTGGACGCCGTCTCGGTCGCCTCGCGGCCCGGGACGCTCCTGGAGACCGACTCGGACATCGACATGGATACGCGTCCGCGTGAGTCCACAGCAGGAGGGGTTCGCTGATGCAGACGATCTACCGACCGGGACAGTGGTACCTGATCGTGATCCCGGGGGCCCTGGTGGCTCTGCCGCCCGACGTGCCCGGCGAGGTCATCACCCGGCTCTGGGACCAGCTGCCCACGCAGAAGACGCTCGCGACCGTGGTCGATGTACTCACGGCGCATGCGGGCGGCTCGTTCGCCGCGCTGCCGTCGTTCGCCGCTGCGGTGGCGGAGGGATCGGATGTGCGGATCGCGCTGCGCGGCGACGTGAGCGCGCAGGTGCAGGGGGCCTCCGGCGACACGCAGGAGCTCTCGGGCGTCGACGTGACGACGTGGAGCGAGCGGTTCGTCACCGACGCGAGCCGCATCGACATCACGGTCGAGGCAGCCGGAGCCGACATCGAGCTGCCCGTGCAGAGCGGGGTCGTTCGCGGCGCCGGAGCGACGGCCGAGCTCGAGTCGAGCGACGCCGCCCCTCTCACCGGATCCCTCGGGCCGTCGCCGGTCGTCGTCGCGGCCCCGAGCGCCCCGGAGCCCGCGCCCGCCGTCGAGGAGCCTGTCGAGAAGCCTGACGTCGAGGAGCCCGCTGCCGTCGAGCCCGCCGTCGAAGAACCGACCGAGGAGCCGCTCGAAGAGCCCGAGGTTCACGAGTCGGTCGAGCACGTCGCTGACGCGGACGCGGACGCGGATGCTGACGCCGACGCGTCGCCGTCCGCCGTCCCCGTTCCCGTCCTCGAGGACCCGAGCGAGGACTCGCCCGAGGACGCCGCCGACGATGCGGATGTCATCGTGACCCCGCCCTCCTCGGCCGATGTCGCGACCGAGGCGCTCGACGTGGTCGACATCCCCGCTCCCGAGGCGACGCTCGGCGCGACCGGCGAGACGCTGACCGCCGACGACGAGGACTTCGACCAGCTGTGGGGCGCGACGGTGCACTCCGTCCCGTCCGCTCCGGTGCCGGTCGTCGCACCCCCGGTCGCCGCACCTCCGGCGAGCACACCGCCGGTCGCGCTCCCGCCGACGGGCGTGCCCGCAGCGGGTGACCACGACGGTGCGACGATCTCCGCCGCGGAGCTGCGCGCTCTGCGCCAGCAGCCGCCGATCGCGAACGATGCCCCGACCGCCGTGCTGCCCGTGACCGATGCGGCCACGGCCGGTCGCATCCGTGTCTCGACGGGACAGGTCGTGACCCTCGATCGCACCGTCATCGTCGGTCGCCGCCCGCGGTCGTCCCGGGCGAGCGGCGCGAACCTGCCGCATCTGGTCGCCGTCGAGAGCCCGCAGCAGGACATCTCGCGCAGCCACCTCGAGATCCGCCCCGAGGCCGACACCGTCGTGGTGATCGACCTGCACACCACCAACGGATCCACCCTGCTGCGCCCCGGTGCCGACCCCATGCGGCTGCACCCGGGTGAGCAGACCCTCGTGCTGTCGGGCGACGTGGTCGACCTCGGTGACGGCGTGACGGTCGCCTTCGAGGATCTCCCGTGAATCGACGCCCCTCTGCGCCACCCGATCTGCCCGGCTTCACCTATGTGGAACCGCTCGGCACGGGTGGCTTCGCCGACGTGTTCCTGTACGAGCAGGAGATGCCTCGGCGTCGCGTCGCGGTGAAGGTGCTGCTGGCCGACCGCATCACCAGCGGTGCCGCACAGGAGTTCGCCGACGAGGCGAATGTGATGGCCATGCTGTCGACGCATCCGGCGATCGTCACGATATATCAGGCCGGTGTCGCCGGTGACGGCCGGCCGTACCTGGTCATGGAGTACTGCCCGCGGCCCAACCTGCAACTGCGCGCGCGACGCGAGCCGTTCTCGGTGGCCGAGGCGCTGCGGGTCGGCGTACAGGTGGCGGGGGCGGTCGAGACCGCGCATCGCGCCGGCGTCCTGCATCGCGATATCAAGCCCGCCAACATTCTCGTCACGGAATACAACCGTCCCGCCCTCACCGACTTCGGCATCGCATCGACCGCGGGCGCGACCGGCGAGGCGTCCGGCATGTCGATCCCGTGGTCGCCGCCCGAGTCGTTCGCCGACGTCCCCTCCAGCGGACCGCGCACCGACGTCTGGGCGCTCGGCGCCACCCTCTACACGCTGCTGGCCGGGCGATCGCCGTTCGAGCGACCGGGCGAGCGCAACTCCAGCGCCGACCTCATCGAGCGCATCGAGCGGGCTGCGCTGCAGTCCCTCGGACGCCCGGACTCGCCGGCCAGCCTGCAGCGGGTGCTCGAGCGCGCCATGGCGAAGAACCCCGACGACCGCTTCCCCAGCGCAGTGGCGTTCGCGCGTGCACTGCAGAAGGTACAGATCGAGCTGTCGCACTCGGTGACACCGATCGACATCGTCGACGACCACCCACCGGCGGAGGACCGCGACGACGACGGCGACGGTCTGACGCGGGTCCGTGAGATCGTCAGCATCGACCCCGATGTCGCGTCCCTCACCCGCCCCTCCGCGGCCACGCAGCCCAAGAGTGCGCTCACGGGTTCGCCCGAGGTGCCGCGCTACGACTCTCCGCAGCGGACGGATGCCGTCACCGGTGCCACGCAGATGCGGGTGCCGACCCCCAACACGCCGGCGCCCTCCGCGCCCTCCACGTCATCCGCCGACGAGCGCACCATCCTACGGCCGCCGATGGTCGTCGCCCCGAGCGCCCTGGCGCCCGCTCCCGCCGCCCCCTCTGCACCCGTCGCTCCTGCGGTCGGTGTCGGCGGCGGCGCTGGCGGCACAGCATCCGATGCCCGCCCGCCGCGCAACCGACGGGGACTGTGGATCGCCCTTGCCGCCGTGGCCGCCGTCGTGGTGGTCGTCGGCACGATCGTGGGACTGAACGTGCTCGTCTCGAACATCGAGACCCCGCCCGAGGCGACCGAGACGACCGAGCCGCAGGACGTGGTGTCGGACTTCGTGCCCAAGGTCACCGATGTGACCGGCACCCGCCAGGGCGACCAGCTCTCGTTCACGTGGGTGAACGCCGACGCGAAGGACGGCGACTCGTTCATCTGGACCGTCGTCGACATCTCGGGTGAGGTCGACCCGCAGAGCACCGAGACCCCGACGGCCCAGTTCACGGCCGCCGCGGGCCCCGTCTGCATCGACGTGCTGCTGCGCCGCGAAGACGGCCGGGTCTCCGAGCCGACGCGAGGGTGCGTCGCCGGATGATCTGGGAGATCGACGAGAAGACGCAGACGATCGAAGGACTCGACGCTCAGGGGCGCCCGGATCCGGCGTACGCCGCGGCACTGGGGATGCTGCGCGCCCCGTTCGGCCGGCGCGCGCTGGCGGCCACGCTCGATGCGCTGATCTGGGTGCTGCTGCAGCTGCCGCTCTGGCTCGGCGCCGTGCCGCTGCTGCTGAAGTTCGCCACCGGGGCGATCTCGTCGTACGGGCTGATCAACCACCCCGACTTCGTGCTCGCCGTGGTCATGGCATCGGTCTCGACTCTGCTGAGCCTGGTGTTCCTCGTCGTGCAGTGGATCCTGCACGCCCGCAAGGGCCTGACGATCGGCAAGGGC
This sequence comes from Microbacterium sp. PI-SA-G, assembly GCF_057215335.1. Lineage (NCBI taxonomy): Bacteria > Bacillati > Actinomycetota > Actinomycetes > Micrococcales > Microbacteriaceae > Microbacterium > Microbacterium sp. PI-SA-G. The sequence goes on along the minus strand of NZ_CM170103.1, from coordinate 1,904,819 downwards.
ATCGCCGGAATCCGAACCGTCAACGTCCGCACGCTCGAACGACCGAAGGCGGGCCCGGTGCTGCTGCGCTTCGTGCTCCTCGGCGTCGCGGGCATCGTGCCGGTGCTGGGGCCGGTGCTGCTGCTGGTCTCGCCCACGTTCGACCCCGACGGGCGCGGTCGTGGACTGCACGACAAGGCGACCAAGGTCTGGCTGGTCGATGTGCGCAAGGGACTCAACCCCTACGACGAGAAGCGCATGCGCGTCGCGCGCAAGATGGTCAAGTCCGATCCGACGCCCGAGCGCTCGGCCCTGCCGTCGCTGGCCACCCAGTCGGACCCGAGCGTGCAGCCGGCCTACCGGCCCGGAAACCGCGTGAGCGCCGGAGTGCTGGGCGTCGCGCGGCCCTACGAGCCGAACGAGCGCCCGACGGTCGGACTCTCGCTCGCGACGCCGACCTCCGAGGCCCGCGCGACCGAAGCGGGCAAGCCCGTGCTCGGCGGCTATCGGATGCCGGAGGGAGACCGCCCAGCGGCCCCCGAGCTGCCGCCCGTGCGCCCAGAGCCGCAGGCCCCCGTCCAGGCTCCGATCCCGGCTCCGGTTCCGACCGCGGCGCCCGCGGCCCCGACTCCCACCCCCGAGCCGACACCTGCACCGGCCCTGCGACGCCCGAGACCGGCTCCCGAGCCCGTCCCCACACCCGTTCCCGAGCCCACCCCGTCACCCGTTCCCGAGCCCGCCCCCGCGCCGACGCCCGAGCCCGAGCCGCGCTTCGGCCTGCGCTTCGACACCGGCGAGAGCATCCTGATCGCCGATCCGGTGCTGCTGGGCCGCAACCCCGACGCGTCCGAGTATCCGGGAACCCGCGCGATCGCGCTGACCGACGACAGCCGCTCGCTGTCGAAGACCCACATGCTGGTGCGTCCGGTCTCGGGCGGACTCGAGATCACCGACTGCCACTCCACGAACGGCTCCGGTCTGATCCGTGCGGGCGCGGAGTACGGCGTCGCTGCCGGCACGTCCGTGGCCACAACGGACGGCGACATGATCCGGCTGGGCGACCGCGTCGCCGCCGTGATCCGGATGTGACCGTGCGTGCACGACTGATGGTGTGCGCCACGCGGCGCCACGGAACCGAGGGACCCTCATGAGGCTGAAGCTGACCCTGCACCGACAGTCGAGCGACCCGGTCGACATCGTCATCAAGACCGACTCGACCGCTACCGCGGGTGACGTCGCCCGGCACGTGGCCGAGGCGGATCCGACCCGTTCCGTCCCGGTCGCCGAGGGAGACGTGCTCACGCTGGCCGTCGCACCGCCCACGGGTGAGCGCCTGGTGCCGCTGCAGCCCGACGTGCCGATCGGCGAGGCGGCGATCGGCTCGGGCTTCGCGGTATCCATCATCAACTACGGCCCCGACTACTCCTTCGCGGGGCAGCGCGACACGGTGGGCGTGCTGGTCGCGATCTCGGGTGCCCTCGCCGGGCAGGAGTTCCCGATCGCTGCGGGCCCCGTCTTCCTCGGTCGCGATGCCGGCAACGACGTCGTCCTGGTCGATCCCATGGTCTCGAAGCGGCATGCGCGACTCGAGGTCGGCACGCACATCGAGGTCGTCGACCTGAACTCCGCCAACGGTGTGCTGGTCGACGGTCTGGCCGTGCAGCGCGTGCGCGTCGAGGAGGGCGAGCCGTTCGTGATCGGCGGCACCACTCTGGTGCTGCGTCTGACGCGCTCGTTCGACGGCTCGGCCACCGAAGACCCGATCATCGAGCGCGGCGGCGGTCTGCTCTTCAACCGCAGCCCCCGCGTCGAGGTGCGCTACCCGGGCACGCTGTTCAAGGTCCCGCGGCTGCCCACCGAGAAGATCGGCCGCATGTTCCCGTGGCCGATCCTGATCGCGCCGATCCTGATGGGCATGGCGCTGTACGCGCTCAACGGCAACCCGCGTTCGCTGCTGATGATCGTGATGACGCCGCTCATGGCGTTCGGCAACATCATCAACCAGGCCGCGCAGAGCAAGAAGGGCGAGAACCACGAGTTCCTCCTCTTCGAGCGCCAGTACGAGCAGCTGGAAGAGGACTTCTTCCACGGCAAGCCCGAGGAGGAGCGCGCGCGCAACGCCGAGGCCCCGCCGGTGGCCGAGGTGTTCGATCACGCGATGCGGCTCGGGCCGCTGCTGTGGACGCGGCGCCCTGAGCACTGGAACTTCCTGGGCCTGCGGCTCGGCAGCTGTCGACTCCCGGCGCGCAACCGCATCGACGACGCCGAGTCGCCCGACGGCCTGCCCGACTTCATCGACCGCGTCGACCGGCTTCGTGAGAGATACGCGTTCGTCGACGACGTGCCGGTGTTCGAGACCTTCGCCGACGCCGGCTCGATCGGCATCGCGGGACCCCAGGGTCCGGTCGCCGACACCATGCGCGGCGTCGCGGTGCAGCTGTTCGGACTCCACGCCCCGAACGATCTGATCGCGGTCGCCTTCGCGGATTCGGCGTGGACGCCCGAGCTCGACTGGCTCAAGTGGATGCCGCACACCTCGAGCGAGCGCAGCCCGTTCCGCGACATGGCCCTCGCCGACTCGGCACCCACCAGTGCCGCCCTGCTGAGCACGCTCGAGGAGTACGTGTCTCGGGCCGCGGCGGCCGAGGGCGGCGGCGAACCCCGGGGGCCGTTCAAAGAGGACTGGAACCCGCTGCTCTACGGCACCGACGTCTCGCGCGCGGCGAACGAGCACAAGAAGACGCCACCGGTGTCGGTCGTCGTCTTCGTCACCGGTGATGCCCCCGTCGACCGCGGTCGCCTGACCGACGTGCTCGAGCGCGGCGCCGATCACGGTGTGCACGCGGTGTTCGTCTCACCCACGGTCGAGTCGCTCCCGGCGGTGTGCCGCAGCTACATCGATGTGACGACCGGCCTCGAGGACGCCCACGTCGGTCTGGTCCGCAACGGCGAGAACTTCGAGCACGTGCGGGTCGAGGGCGTCTCGAACGCCTACATGCAGATGCTCGCCCGCCGCCTCGCCCCGGTCGTCGACGCCAGCACGGTGGTTCACGACTCCTCCGACATCCCGAACTCGGTGATGTTCCTGCAGCTTGTCGACCCCGCGATCGCCGAGGACCCGCAGGTCGTGATCGAGCGCTGGCGGCAGAACAACACCATCGTCGACCGCAGCCCCACTCCGCGCCCGCGGCTGAAGAAGTCGGGCACCCTGCGCGCGATCATCGGCCAGGGACCCAGCGACGCCATGGCGCTCGATCTGCGCACCCAGGGGCCGCACGCGCTCGTGGGTGGCACCACGGGTGCGGGCAAGTCCGAGTTCCTGCAGGCGTGGGTGCTGGGCATGGCCGCAGCCCACAGCCCCGACCGTGTCACGTTCCTGTTCGTCGACTACAAGGGCGGCTCCGCCTTCGCCGACTGCGTCGAGCTGCCGCACTGCGTGGGTCTGGTGACCGACCTGAGCCCGCACCTCGTGCGCCGGGCGCTGACCAGCCTGCGCGCCGAGCTGCAGCACCGCGAGCACCTGCTCAACCGCAAGAAGGCCAAGGACCTGCTCGAGCTCGAGAAGCGTCAGGACCCGGAGTGCCCGCCGGCGCTGGTCCTCGTGATCGACGAGTTCGCCGCACTGGCGTCCGAGATGCCTGATTTCGTCGACGGCGTGGTCGACATCGCCCAGCGCGGTCGCTCGCTCGGCATCCATCTGATCATGGCGACGCAGCGACCGGCCGGCGTGATCAAGGACAACCTGCGCGCCAACACCAACCTGCGCATCGCGCTGCGCATGGCCGATGAGGCCGACTCGCGCGACGTGGTCGACGACGGCATCGCCTCGACGTTCCCGGCCTCCATCCCCGGTCGCGCCATCGCGAAGACCGGTCCCGGCCGTCTCGTGCCGTTCCAGTCGGCCTACGCCGGTGGCTGGACGGCTGACGACGACTCTGCCACGGCGGACGTGCGGGTGGCCGAGCTGCGCTTCGGCGCGAGCGGCGAGTGGGAGCCCGACCGTCCGGCCGAGTCGGACTCGCACCTCGAGGACCTCGGCCCGAACGACCAGAAGCGCATCGTGTCCACCCTCATCAACGCGGCCGACAAGGCGCAGCTGATGCGTCCGCGGCGCCCGTGGCTCGACGACCTCGCACCGCTGGTCGACCTGCACGACCTGCCGAACGAGGGCGACACGCGCATCCCGCTCGCGCTGCTCGACGTGCCCGAGAAGCAGCTGCAGCAGCCCGGAGTGTTCGTGCCCGACCGCGACGGCTCGCTGGTGATCTACGGCACGTCCGGCTCGGGCAAGTCGACGCTGCTGAAGACGATCGGCACCGCCGCCGGCATGCGGCCCGACCTCGGTCGCGTGCAGGTCTACTGCCTCGACTTCGCCTCGGGCGCGCTGGGTGCGCTGTCGGCCCTGCCGCACGTGGGCTCGGTCGTCGACGGCGCCGACGTCGAGCGCATCCAGCGTCTGCTGCGCACGCTCGACGGCGAGATGGATCGTCGTGCGGCCGCGTTCTCGGCGGCCAGTGCGGCCTCCGTCCAGGAGTACCGCGAGCTGGTGGATCCCCGCATGCCACGCATCCTGCTGCTGATCGACAACTACCCCGAGTTCAAGAAGGACTGGGAGGTCGCGCCGGGGCGTGGGCCGTTCTACCGCATCTTCATGCGCATGCTCGGCGAGGGCCGCACGCTCGGCGTGCACACCGTGATCACCGCCGACCGAGGCAACGCGGTGCCCAGTGCCGTCGCCGCGAACATCTCCCGCCGCGTGGTGCTGCGCATGGGCGACCCGAGCCAGTACATGCTGCTGGGCGCTCCGCGTGACGTGCTCGACGACCAGTCGGCTCCCGGCCGGGCCATCGTCGACGGGCACGAGGCGCAGATCGCCGTGCTCGGCGGCACCCTGAACGTGGTGGAGCAGACCAAGGCGCTCGCGAAGCTGGGTGACCGGCTGCGCGCCGAGGGCGTGCGCGATCTGCCCGAGATCGGCGCGCTGCCCACGATGGTCCCGGTCGAGGACATGCCGGCGACGGTCGAGGGGATGCCGGTGTTCGGCGTCGCCGACGACACGCTCGCCCCGCACGGCTTCGAGCCGATCGGATCCTTCGTCATCTCGGGTCCGCCCGCCTCCGGTCGCACCAACGCCCTCAAGGCGCTCGTGGTGGCCATGGAGCGCTTCGACCCGTCGGTGCGCATGTACCACTTCGGTTCGCGTCGCTCCGAGCTCAAGGACTTCCGTCCGTGGGTGCGCAGCGCCACGAAGGCGGAGGACGAGAAGGAGCTCGCGACCGAGCTCGCCGAGCTGGTGGTGAGCGACGCGGCCGCCGGTCGCATCCTGATCGTGATCGAGGACATGCCGCACCTGGCGGACGGACCGGCCGACCGGCCGATGCGTGCGCTGCTGCAGGCGATGAACAACAGCGATCACATGCTCATCGGCGAGGCCGAGATCAGCCGCGCCAGCGGCAGCATCGGCGTGCTGGGTGAATGGAAGTCCGGCCGTCAGGGCATCGTGCTCAAGCCCGAGACGTACGACGGCGATGCGATCTTCAAGTCGCCGTTCGGCCGTGTCAAGCGCGCGGACTTCCCGGTGGGTCGAGGAATCTTCGTGCAGGCCGGTCGCGCCATCACGATGCAGATGCCGTTCGTGGCTGATCTGTCCTCTGATGGGTAGAGGTGCCATGGGTACCGCTCCCCGTTTGCCGGTCGGGCTTTTATGGCTAACCTCGACTCAAGAGGCCGAAACGGCCTGATGAAAACGAATGCGGGAGGCGGATTCTCATGGCCGGACATGATTTCGGGGCAACGTACAGCGAGATGGAGAGCGCGGCTGCGCGTCTTCGCGACGGGCGCAGCACCGTCACGGACACACTGAAGGAACTGCAGGGAGTCATCGACGACCTGGTGCAGGACGGCTTCAAGACCGAGAACGCGTCGGAGGCGTACTCCACCGCTTACTCGGAGCTCACCGCTTCCCTCGACGACGCGGCTGAGGCCGTGAACGACATGGCGCAGGCGCTCGACCGTATGGCGGACTCGATCCGCGACAAGGACGCCGAGCTCGCCGGCGGCTGATCCATCGCACGCATCGAGGTCGCGGCCTCCGTCGGATGACGGGGCCGCGACCTCTGTGCATGGGGCGCTGTGGGGGGGCGCGCCGAATAGAATCAGGGACAACGGGAACATGAGCGGAGTGCAGAGCTGATGAGCGGTGGACAGCCCTACTGGTACAACCTGACGACGCAGTCGGTGCTGCGCGCCGACGAGCGCCCGTCGGAAGACACGCTGGGCCCGTTCGGCTCGGCCGTCGAGGCGGAGGAGTCGCCAGCCGTCCTGTTGGAGCACGCGCGTGCCTGGCTCGAGAGCGAAGAGAGCGAGCGCTTCCGGGAAATGGCCGAAGGCGACGCCGGCACCGACCTGGTGTGACGGGGTCGACCGGTCGTGGCTCTCGCGCCATGACGAGAAGACGCCGCATCGCGGCACCGCTCGCCGCCGTGCTCGCGGTGACCCTGGCAGCGTGTGCGCCGGCGCTGCCGGAGTCCGTCGTGGCCGGCACCGAGATCACGGCCGGGTGGGCGGGCACGTTCACCTCCGCCAACGCCGCCGCCGCTCCGACGCGGGGCAACCTCGACATCGCCGAGGCGATCCGCGCCGACTTCGGCGACATCGTCGACGGGGAGTTCGTCGCCGACGAGGGGTTCGGCACCGTCACGATCGTCAGCGACGACCCATTCACCGTGCGGTACGACCTCGCGGAGCCCGCGTGGTCCGACGGGATCCCGCTCGACGCCGCCGATCTGCTGCTGAGCTGGGCCGCGGCATCCGGACTCCTGGGGGGCGAGCAGGCCGAGGCGGATGCCGAACCCGAGGTCCCGCGCATCGACGAGTTCGCGCGGTCGATCGAGGTCACCCTCCCGCAGCCGACGCGCGGGTGGCAGAGCGCCGTCTCGGCGCCGGTGCCCGCGCACGTCGTCGCGCAGCGGGCACTGGGGGTCGACGATGCCATGGAGGCGAAGCAGGCGGTGATCACCGCCATCCAGGACGGCGACGGTGCCGCCCTCGCGTCGCTCGGGAAGGTGTGGGACGAGGGGTTCACGCTCCCCGAGGAGGGCGACGTCCCCGCCGACCTGCTGCTGTCGAGCGGTCCGTTCCGGGTGCAGGACGTCGCCGCCGAGGAGGCCGGCCAGAGCGTGACGCTGGTGCCGAACGCGTCGTACCGCGGGCTGGTCACGCCGCAGGTCGCCACCATCCAGCTGGTCCCGCCGGGCGACGACCCCATCACCGCGGTCGGGCAGACGCTCGACGCGGTGCAGGTCGCCCCGCTCACGGTCAACCGCGCGGCGATCACCGAGCTCGAGCGCAAGGACTTCACGGTCAACACGTCGCACGACGGCACCGTCTGGGCCGTGTCGCTGAACCCGGCCGGCATCTTCACGCAGGCACCGGCGCGCGCCGCCTTCCTGCGTGCGGTTCCCGCGCGCGCTCTGATCGAGCGGGGCGGGGGCGTGTGGGCGTCGGCCTACACGTCATCCACCTCGATCCTGTCCGCCCCCGGATCACGCGCGTACGACATCGTCTCGGCGGACTCGGGCTTCGCCACCGCGCTGGGTACGCCCGCCGAGGACGCGGCCGTCGACCGTGAGAGCGCCGGCATCGCAGCCGGTGCCGGGGTCTGCGTGCTCTATGACCGGGAAAGCGAGTTCGCGGCCGGTGCCTTCGCGGCCCTGCGCGATGCCGCGGCCGAAGCTGGCTGGAAGGCCGAGGACTGCGGCACCGACGACCTCGACACCGCGGTGGGACTCGGTGGATGGGACGCCGTGATCTCGCGCGTGCCCATTCCGCAGACCCCACAGCAGATCGCCGCGCAGTGGGGCACCCAGGGGGCCGCGTCGCTCACCGGCAACGCCGACCCCGAGCGCGACGCGCTGATCACGCAACTCGCACAGACCGCAGACGTCTATGCCGCGCGCGAGCAGCTCGCGCAGGTCGAGTCGACGATCGTGCGCGCGGCGGTCGTGCTGCCGATCGCCGTGAACCCCACGGTCACCCTGATCGACAAGGACGTCACGGGCATCGCGCCGCGCGACGGAGCGGCGGGGTCGCTCACCTCGGGCCTCACGCAGTGGGCGGTCGTGCCGTGAACGGAGCGTTCTGGGTGGTTCTCCCCATCGCCGCGTGCCGCCCGCACCTCGTAGAGTCATCTGTGGAGGTGGAGCCGTGGGAATGATGTTGCCGAACGAGCTGATCTGGGTGATGGAGAAGCTCGGTTTCGAGTGGCCTGACGTCGATGAGGACGAACTGCGCCGGGGCTCGGAGATGGTGCGCGTGTTCCGCGGCGAGCTCGAGAACAAGATCCAGGTCATGGACCGCAAGGTGAACGGCGATCTGGCCATGGCCATGCGCGGTCAGGCCGGTCCCTCCTACGTCGGCGCCTGGAACACCAATCGCTCCCAGAACCTCGACAGGCTGCTCGATCTGCTGCAGCCGGTGCCTGAGGGCATGAACATCGCCGCCGACGCCGTCTTCGCGCTGAAGATGAAGGTCATCGTCGACGTCACCACCACGATGATCGCGCTGATGGGCATGCTCAGCAACCCGATCACCGCGGTCGGTGCCGGGCCGATGGTCCTGATCAAGAAGAAGCTGCTCAACGCCGCGGTCGACATCGCCGTCGAACAACTCCTGGAGCAGCTGCTCCCGATGGCGATCGAGCCGCTGACCGAAGAGCTCCCCGGCGTGATCATGGCGGCACTGGAGTCGCCGATCGTCGAAGCCGTCGCGGGCGACCCCGAGGAGTTCTACGCCGACCTGCAGGCGCTCGAGCAGGCCGAGGGCGAGATGGAGCAGCACGCCGGCGACGTCGAGACGCTGACGGAGCGGCTGATGTCGGATCTGTCGAGCCTGAACATCACGGGGGACTGACACATGGGTAAAGACATCGCATCCTCCGCCATCCGGCCGCTGCTGCGCGCCCTCGACGACGCGCCGGTTCATGTGCGCCAGCTCGCCGACATGTTCCGCAAGCACGGGCAGAAGCAGAACCGCAACGTCGACGGGGTCAACGACGTCGACCGCGTGCCCGAGGCGCTCACCGAGGGCTGGCGGGGCGATACGGATTGGACGCCGAACGACATCATCAACGCCGGCAACGGCGACCGGCCCGACCCGCAGGACTATCTCGACACCGACTACATCCAGAACCATCTCGACCAGTTCGCCGACGGTGCCACCCGGATCTACCGGACCGAGAGTCTCGACGCCTATGGGCCAGGCAACAACGGGACCACGTACGTGTTCCCCACCGATCAGCTGCAGCGACTCATGGACCAATCCCGTACGCCGCAGGACCTCGCTGCCTCGCTCGGCCTTCCCGACAACTTCTTCGTCGGCGCCGACGTGCAGCTCCGCGACTTCGGCCCCGGTGAGCTCGATGGCCTGCGGATGCCGTCCGGCAACGAGGGCGGCACCGACGCCGAGAAGTGGATTCCGGGCGGATACCTGCCCAGCGGCATCCCCGAAGCGGTCATCGACATCCCCGAGACGTCGACCGGATGGAAGAACGGCGATTACATCCCGACCAACTGGCCGGGTACGGCACGCCCGTACGGCTCGTAGGCGGACCCTCGCGTGGACATCGACAAGGACTTCCACCGCAACGCGGCATCCGTCTTCGGCCCGGCCTCGGTGACCGAGGGGGCACTGCTTCCCTTCGAGGGGCGGTCGCTGATGACCGATGCCGGTGGCCTGCCACCGGCCGCGCTCGACGCTCACGCTGACGGCTGGCTGTCGCCGGAGAACCCTCTGCTGGTGCGGGGCGAGGCGACGATCCTGCCGCTCGCCTGGCGCGGAGAGCCGCAGGGCGCGGGTGTCGGGTCAGAGGAGATCGCGGCGTTCGCCTCGCAGATGCAGAATGCGGGCATGTACTGGGCCGGCAACTGGCGGGTGCTGTCGCTGACCGAGAAACGGTCCGACAGCATCGGGTCGTACACGGCTGCCTTGCGCGATGCCGGTGCCACGCACGTCGACTGCTGGACGTACTCCGAGAAGACCGGGCTCGCTCTGGTGACGGCGGGTGTCGAGGACGAGGGCACGCTTTCACTGGCGCTTCACGTCGTGCCGGTCAGCTGGGTGTCGGAGCGGCGGGTCGGCAAGCCGGTGCGCGGCATCGACGTGCGCTGGTCGTGGGCCGACGTCGTCGCGCTGCACTCGGCTCAGGACGCCGGAGAAGCGGCGCGCGACAGATAGCCTGGCAGAGGCATACGACGAGGGGCAGGGCTCATGACAGAGGCATTCGAGGACACCGACGTGATCGTCGCTCCGCGGGTCTACGGCGCGAACGAACTCGGCGTGCTCTCCGTGACGGCTCCGGGTGCCGCCCATCCGCGCGTGATGTACGTGGGCGGCGAGCTCTTCGTCGGACTCGACGACGCGGGCGTGGCGATCACCCAGGGGCAGGTCGAAGGCTCCGAGCGGCCGTTCCCTGACGTGGTGGCCGAGGCGGTCGCTTCCGCCGGCGCTCTTCCCGAACCGGTCGACGGCGTGATCCTCGTCGACGACGAGTCGGTGGCCGCGGCGGTGCTCGTCGACCCGGCGCGAGCGGCTGCAATGTCGCTCGACGCGGAACCCCTCGTGTTCGCGCTGTCGCGCGACCGACTCGCGATCGTGGGCAGCGACGACGAGGCCGGCGTCGCGCGCGTGCTGGACCTCGCCGAAGCCCTCTACGACGCCGGCACGCCGCTGGTGAGCGCCCACCCGGTCATCCTGCACGAGGGAGCATGGGCACCGTTCGCCTGGATCGATCGGCTCCCGAACCTTGCCCCGCGCTTCCACCGGGTGCTCCGTCTGTTCAGCGTTCGCGCGTATGAGGCGCAGTCCGTCGCGCTGCGGCGTCCTGACGTGCACCTCGCCGACCCCAAGGTCCACGTGCGCGAAGACGGTGTCACGCTCACCTTCGCGGCGTGGCCGAAGGGCACGGCGACATTGCTGCCCGTCGTCGACAACGTGATGGTCGCCGATCCGTCGGGCTCGGTCAGTGTCGCGACGATGGATGAGTTCCTGACCGCCGCCGGCGACGCCGTGGTGCGCACCGGTCTGTCTCCGCTGCGGTACTTCGTGCCCGGCGAGCCGCCGCGTTCCGCGTCCTGACGCCGATCCCCGGGCGTCCGCCGCCGCCCCGCACGGTGATGGGCTGATCTCCCCATCGCGTCTGCCGCGCCTGCCCCGATAGCGTCATCCTCGGAGGTGGTCACTGTGGGAATGATGTTGCCGGACGATCTGATCTGGGTGATGGACAAGCTGGGTCTGGAATGGCCTGACATCGATGAGGACGAGGTCCGCAAGGCCGCGGATCTGGTGCGCACATTTCGCGATGACATGGAGGGTCTGGTCCAGACGGCCGACAGTCGGATCAACGGCGACCTGGCCGCGGCCATGCGGGGGCAGACGGGCAGCGCCCATGTGACGGCGTGGAACCGCAATCGCTCCGAGAACATGCAGCAGCTGCTCGACGTCCTGGGCCCGGCGGCCAGCGGCATCGACATCGCCGCCGACATCGTGCTCGCCCTCAAGGTCAAGGTGATCGTCGACATCACGATCACGCTCGCGCAGCTCATCCCGCTGCTCGCGGCTGGGCCCTTCGGGGCCGGCGGCGCGGCGCTGCTGATCCTGGCACGCAAGAAGCTGTTCGAGTTCACGATGGAGATGACTCTCGAGCAGATCATCAACCAGGTGCTCCCGCTGGCGGTCGAGCCGCTGGCGAATCAGGTGCCCGTGATCGTGCAGGCGCTGCTCGATTCGCCGGTCGTCGAGGACAACATCGGCGACACCGACGAGTTCTTCGCCGATCTCGAGGCGCTCGACCAGGCTGCCGACGAGATGGACGCTCATGCCGTCGACGTGGAGGATCTCACCGATCGCCTGCTCGCCGACCTCGCCAATCTGCAGATCTCGGGGGACTGAATCATGATGATCAAGAAGCTGATGCGCGACCTGGTCGACGCCGTCGACGGCGCGGGTCGCGAGTTCAAGCAGGGATTCTCCGGCGCGTTCCGTAAGCGCGGCGGCAAGCATCGAGCCGATGCCGACGCGATCCGCGGCGTCGACCGCCGCGCGTCGAACGAGGTGCCACGCCACCGCGCCGACCCCCCGAAGAAGCCCACGTCGCACGCGAAGGACTACGACATCCGCGAAGAGGCGCGCAGCACCGCAGACGCCCTGAGACACACGCCGAGGCACGCCGACCCCGACTACAACGCCGCGCGCGACTTCGGACTCTCGGTGGGCAAGAGCGTCACGAGCGTGCCCGGCGACATCGGCGACGAGATTAAGGGCATCCCGGGCAAGGTGCCCGGCCAGCTGGTCGAGGAGCTCTACGAGGACGCGATCGGTCAGGACGATCCCGACAAGTACGGGCGCAAGGGTGAGGGCGACATGAAGTTCCTCGCACCCGCGGGAGAAGCCGGCGACCTTGCGGGTCTGAGCAACGCCGAGATCGCGGCCCGGTTCGGCCTCGACCCCGGATCTCTCGACGGTGCGACGTTCGAAGTCAAGGAAGTCCCGGGCTCGCGGTTCGTCAGCATCGAGATCTCGCGGCCGGCTGACTGACCGGCCCCCATGGGCACCTCCACCTGGGAAGTCCTACCCATGGTGCCCCTGGCGCCCGAACCGTACATTCGATTCCGGAGGTGGTCGCTGTGGGGATGATGTTGCCGAATGAGCTCGTCTGGGTCATGGAGAAGCTCGGATTCGAGTGGCCGGACATCGACGAGGACGAGGTGCGCAAGGGCGCGACGCTGGTGCGCAATCTCGGCACCGACCTGGAGGACGTGATCCAGGCCGTCGACCGCAAGGTCAACGGCGATCTCGTCGGGGCGCTGCGGGGGCAGACAGGTCCGGCGACCATGGGGGCCTGGAACGCCAACCGTTCTCAGAACCTCCAGAGACTGGTCGACATCATGCCGCCCGCGGCTGAGGCGATGGACATCGGAGCCGAGGCCATCTTCGCGCTGAAGATGAAGGTCATCGTCGACGTGACCTCCACGCTGATCACTCTCGTGGCCATGCTGACCAATCCGATCACCGCGGCCGGGGCGGGGCCCATGCTGCTGATCAAGAAGAAGCTGCTGAACGCGGCGGTCGACATCGCTGTGGAGCAGCTGCTGATGCAGCTGGCGCCGATGGCGATCGAGCCCCTGGCCGAGCAGCTGCCGGCCGTGATCGACGCGATCCTCGATGCGCCCATGGTCGAGGCGACGGCAGGGGACTCCGACGAGTTCCACGCCGACCTGGCGGCGCTGGAAGAGGCGCAGTCGACGATGAAGGTGCACGGCGCCGACATCCAGACCGTGACGTCGACGTTCTTCGCGGAGTTCTCCGCGCTCGACTTCGGAGGGGACGACTGATGAGCGCGATCAAGCCCATCATCCGGGAACTCAAGCAGGCCGCGCTCAAGGGCGGCGTCCATGCGCGCGACCGGCTGCACCAGCTGACCGACAACATGAACGACCATCTCGACAACGTCGTGAGGCAGGTGCGCGACATCGACCGGTTCGACGACAGCATCGACGTCAGCGTCCGCCCCTTCAACCGCAACCGGAACCACGACTCCGCCGAGTACGACCGGCAGTACAACGAGCAGATGGACACGCTGCGGAGCATGTCGGCCGCCGACTGGTTGCGCAACCGCATCGACTACCTCGAGAACGGTCGGACCTCCGATTCGCTCCGGGCACAGCAGAACGCTCGGGATGCCGCGCTCAACGCCAAGATCACCGAGCTCCGTCGTGCCGGCGAGAGCCGCGACAGCGCGAGGCAGCACGCCGAGGAGTGGCTCAGCACCCAGGCGGCTCTGCACCGTCTCGACGGCATCGCGGGCGGCAACGTCACCGATATCTCCGGCGTCGGAGACTCGCGGATCAACTCCTCGCTCGGCTCCCAGTGGAGGTCGCGCGTGGGTGACATCGACACCGCGATCATCGATTTCGTGCGGAACAACCCCGGCGTCGATCTGAACAACGTCAACATCAACGTCGTCCTCCGATAGGTTGGAAAGCATGGTTGAGATCTCCGATTTCGTCGCTCACGCCCCCGTCCCGGCAGAGATCATCGAGGAGTATCGCGGCCGCGTTCCTGACGAGCTCGTCGAGGTCTGGGAACGCTACGGGTACGGGACCTTCGGTCACGGGTTCCTGCGCATCATCGACCCGAAGCTCTATGAGGAGAAGGTCGGCGACTGCATCGGCAAGACGCAGGGCGACGGGATCGCCATCCCGATCATGGTCACCGGTCTGGGCGACCTGATCACCTGGGAGCCCAGCACGGGCGTCGTCGGCATCCTCTACCGTGAGGGCCGGACGGTGGGGCTGAACACCACGGTCGACAACTTCCTGTTCATGGTCGATCTCGACGGGCCCGACGAGCTCTCCGACAACCTGCACTGGGACATCTTCCCGCAGGCGGTCGAGGCGCACGGCGAGCTGCCGTATGAGCAGTCCTTCGTCTTCGTGCCGTTGCTCTCGCTGGGCGGAGAGGCGAAGGTCGAGAATCTGCACAAGCGCGAGACCATCGCCTCGATCCAGGTCGCGGTCGACCTTCAGGGCGTCATCGGGCACTGACCGCCGCACAGCCGCGCCCCTCCATGGCAGTATGTTGCGTGGGGGGTCATCTCGTGACTGAAGTGGATGCTGCGACGGAGCTGGCGAGCGCCGAGACGAAGACGGAGACAGCGGTCGCGCCGCTGCGGGTCGAATTCGCGGGGGAGTGGCATGACGTGCCCTTCGACCGACCGTTCATCATCGGTCGAGAGGGCGACCTCGAGATCGACGACAATCCGTATCTGCACCGGCATTTCCTCGAGCTGACGTACCGCGACGGCCTCTGGTGGCTCGCGAACATCGGCGTGCGTCTCGCGGCCACGATCTCGAGCGCCGGCGGTGCCGTGCAGTCGTGGCTGTCGCCGGGTGCCCGCATGCCGCTCGTCTTCGAGCGCAGCGTGATCGTCTTCACCGCCGGACCCTTCACGTACGAGCTGAGCCTGCACACCGAGCAGGCCCCGTACGAGGTCTCGCGTCAGGTGGAGTCGTCGATGAGCGGCGAGACCACGGTGATGCCGGCGAGCTTCACCGCACTGCAGAAGCAGCTCATGGTGGCGCTCGCCGAGCCGATGCTGCGGCGCGAGGGTGTGAGCATGAACGAGCTGCCGTCGTCGAGCGATGCCGCCAAGCGGCTGGGCTGGACGATGAGCAAGTTCAACCGCAAGCTCGACAACGTCTGCGACAAGCTCGACCGCATGGGCGTGCAGGGGCTGCGCGGCGGCCCCGGCAAGCTGGCCACCAACCGTCGGGCCCGTCTGGTGGAGTACGCGGTGACCTCGCAGGTCGTCACGCGTGCCGATCTTCCGCTGCTCGACGACGAGGCGCTGCGCGACCAGATCGATCCCGACGCGGACTGATCCGCCGCGGGTTCGCGGTCGACTCGAGATCAGCGGACGGCGTCGGCGAGGTGGCGTGCGTTGTGGTTGAGGACCTTGACGATGATGCCGTGGCGACGCAGGTCGGCGACCGTGCGCGCGCCCTCCTCGGGGTCGCGTCCGAGCGCGGTGATGTTCGCGACCACGACCACGTCGCCGGGACGCAGGGTCGCGATGAGTCGCGTGAGCCGGTCGCTCCAGCTTTCGAGGATGTCGGGCGCCGGGTGACGGAAGCCTTCGATCGGCACGCCGAACCGGGTCAGGTCCTCACGCTGCTCGTGCACCGGCGGCATCCCCTCGCGAGAGACGACGAGGCCGACCAGGCGTGAGCCGTCGGGGCGTGCGAGCCAGAAGTCACGGTTCTTCTGCAGCTCCGTGAAGCACTTCGGGCACTCTGCGGCCGCGTGCGGCAGGTGCAGCGGGCTGGTCAGGGCATCGTCGACCGTCGCTGTGGCCTTCATGGGATCGATCGTTTCGGTCATCGCGCACCTCCGTACCCATTCTGCCTTGTCCGGAGCCGTTCCGTGCGCCCGATCCGGTGCGCGCCGGATGCGGTGTTCCGGCGATCAGAGCAGGCCGAGCCCGCGTACGGTCTGGCGCTCCTCGAGCAGCTCGGCGATGGAGGCGTCGATGCGTGCCCGAGCCCAGTCGCTGACCTCGAGGCCGTCGACGATCTGCCACTCGCCGTCGACCGCCCGCACCGGGAACGACGACATCAGTCCCTCGGGAACGCCGTACTGGCCGTGCGAGATCACGGCGGCCGATGTCCAGTCCTCCGTGCCCTGCACCCAGTCGCGCACGTGCTCGATCGCGGCGTTGGCGGCGGATGCCACCGACGACGATCCGCGCACCTGGATGATCTCTGCACCGCGCTTCGCGACGCGGGGGATGAAGACCTCGTCGAGCCAACCGGGCACGTCGTCGACGAAGGCGCTCAGAGCGTCGGCGACCGGCTTGCCCCCGACCGTCGCGTACGAGACGTCGGGGAACTGGGTGGCGGAGTGGTTGCCCCAGATCGGCACGCGGCGGATCGTCGAGACGGGCACGCCGAGGATCTGCGCGAGCTGCGCGCGAGCGCGGTTCTCGTCGAGCCGGGTCAGGGCCGAGAAGCGCTCGGCGGGCACGCCGTCGGCCGAGGCCGCAGCGATCAGGGCGTTGGTGTTCGCCGGGTTTCCGACCACCGTGACGCGCACGTCCGATGACGCGTTCGCCGCGATCGCCGCGCCCTGCGGGCCGAAGATTCCGGCGTTGGCGGCGAGCAGATCACCACGCTCCATCCCGGGGCCGCGAGGTCGGGCGCCGACCAGCAGCGCCAGATCGCAGCCATCGAAGGCGACTGCCGGGTCATCGGTCACCTCGACGTGTTCGAGCAGGTCGAACGCACCGTCCTGCAGTTCGAGTGCCGCCCCCTCGGCCGCTCCCAGCCCCTGCGGGATCTCGAGCAGCCGCAGCCGCACCTTCTCGTCGGGTCCGAGCATGTCTCCTGCCGCGATGCGGAACAGCAGGGCGTAGCCGATCTGTCCGCCGGCACCGGTGAGGGTGATCGTGGTCGTCATGCACCGAGCCTACGACTGATCAGGTGCGGTGTCCGGAGTACTCTCTGACTCATGACTTTCAATCCCGACGCGGACATCTCCGGCAACACCACGCGCCGTCGCGGACGCAACGCCGCGATCGCCGGAGGCGGCACGGTGGGCCTGCTCGGCATCATCGCGCTGATCGCCGGACCGCTGCTCGGCGTCGACCTCACCGGGCTGCTGGGCGGCGGCACGCAGCCGGGCGGAGGCTCCGAGTCCGGCAGCGGCTCGGTCATCGAGAACTGCGACACCGGCGCCGATGCGAACGCCCAGGTCGACTGCCGGATGGCGGGTGCGCAGCTCGCGCTCGACGAGTTCTGGACCGAGAACGTCGAGGGCTATCGCGCCCCGCAGATGGTGGTCGTCGATCAGGCCACCTCGACGCAGTGCGGCACGGCGTCGAACGCAGTCGGACCGTTCTACTGCCCGCCCGACGAGGGCGTGTTCATCGACCCGACGTTCTTCTCGCTCATGCAGGAGCAGTTCGGGGCAACGGCCGGCAACCTCGCGCAGCTCTACATCGTCGGGCACGAGTGGGGCCACCACATCCAGAACATCACCGGCACGATGGCCGAGTTCCCGAACAACGGCACGGGCCCGGGCAGCAACGGCGTGCGGATGGAGCTGCAGGCCGACTGCTATGCGGGCGCCTGGATCGGCCGCATGACCGAGCAGGAGGATGCCGACGGCGACCCCTACCTGATCGCTCCGACTGAGCAGGAGCTCACCGATGCGCTGAACGCGGCATCGGCCGTCGGCGACGACAGCATCCAGGAGCAGTCCGGCTTCGTGAACCCCGAGAGCTGGACGCACGGCTCGAGCGAGCAGCGGCAGTACTGGTTCGCGAACGGCTACCAGAACGGGCTCGACGTCTGTGCCGACGCGTTCACGCTGAGCGAGGACCAGCTGGGCTGAGGGTACCCGCGTGGGCTCAGGCGCGCAGCGGACCGAGACCATGACGGGTCATGTCGATCGGCCGTTGTCCTGAGTCTCGGAGAGCTGCTGCTCCATGTCTTCCGAGCGTTGGGAATGCAGCCGGAACTTTCGCAGCCGCAGGGCGTCCCGGTAGGTGGCGAAGAGTTCGACCTCTGAGAAGTCGCGCTGGGGCGGACCCCCGTACGGCAGTGATCGCTCGAACCACCCGGTGAGCTCGAGCAGCGTGAGCGCCCGTGTGAGATGTGGCTCCTCAGAGACGACGATGACGGACTCGAGTCCTTCGTCCTGGGCGAACTGATGCGCGAACTCGACGTTCTCCAGGGTGTCCCGCGAGTGCCTTTCCACCATGAGTCGACGCGGATCGATCCCCGCGGAGAGCAGGTGACGCTCCATCACCGATGCTTCACTCAGCGTCGTCTCGCCTACTGCACCGCCCGACACCAGCACCTTGGCGCCAGGTACCTTTCGAGACAGTTCCACGGCGACGTCGAGGCGCTGCACGAGTCGAGGGCGCGGTCTGCCGTCGCCGGTGAGTCGGAACCCGAGGACCATGATGAGATCCGCGCTCACGGCGCCCGCCTCGACTTCCTCTGCCGGACCGGTGTGCTCGTCGACGGCTGCGACGGTGGCGAGCGCGAGCGCGGCGAAATCCGGGCTGATGCGGCGGAGGCGGTCCCACATCGACTCCTCCGCAGGGTCGCGCAGAGCCCGGAGGACGGATGCGAGGAAAGGCAGATAGTCGGGTGAATGCGGTGCGATGTCTGCTGCACGGCGATACCATGAGGCCGCAGCACGGAGATTGCCGTGAACCGCCTCGTGACTTGCCCGAGCGCCGGCCACATTCGCCCACTGTTCCTTCTCCCACTCCCGGACGCGCCGCGCTGCGTCCCTTGTCGAGAGAGTGGTCAGACCCAGCTCTGTCACTTCTGTTCCTGCAGGATCTCGTCAGCCTCGGCGGCGGCCGCCCGAAGTGCGTCCTCCGGTGAGATCTGCTGCAGCATGGCCAGCTCGATCTGAGCGGCCAGCGCGCTGCTGACTGCGCCGTACTGCGGGATCGCAGGGCGCGTGCGTGCGTGCGTGAGCTGCTCAGTGAACACGGTGATGCGTGGGTCGGAGGCGACGTGCTTCTTCCACGCGGGGTTGTCCATCGTCTTCTGATTCGTGGGGAGATATCCGGTTCCGATGTCCCATTTGGCCTGCTGCTCGGGCTGCAGGACCCATGAGAGGAATGCCCAGGCCCCGTCGTTCTCGGCCTTGCTCCCGTCGAGGATGTACGACACGTTCGTGCCGGTGTTCATCGCCGCCTCCTTGATACGAGGGAAGGGGAGAGCCTCTGCGACACCTTCGCCGAGCGCTGCATCGACAGTGGCGAGATCGCCCGGACGACCGATGAACATCTGCACCTGTCCGGCGATGAACCCCGTGATCCCCGTCTGCTGGGTGTCGTCGTCGAGGCTCGAGGGGAAGGCGACGCCGTCCTTCACCAGGTCGGTCCACGTGGTCAGCGCTTCGACGCCGGCCGGGCTGTCGAATTCAGCCGACGTGTTCTGCGCGTCGAGGAACTCCCCGCCGGCGCTCCAGAGCATGGACTGCCAGGTGAACGAGGTCCACTCGCTCCCACCGATCGGCAGGTAGATTCCATACTTTCCTCCGGATGTCAGGGTTCTCGCCGTCTTGGCGATGTCCTTCCAGGTCTCGGGCAGTCGCGTGATGCCGGCATCGTCGAAGGCCTTCGTGTTGTAGATCAACGTGTACGCCCCGCCGTCAGTGGGCAGGGAGTACACCGTGTCTCCGAAGGTGCTGGGCTCGAGCATCCCGGGATAGATGTCCTCTTTCTCCACGGGGTGGTCTCCCGTGCCGAAGTAGGGCTCGAGGTCGAGCACCCGATCGGATTCGAGGAGCGTTCCGATGCGCGAGGCGTTGCTGTCACCGAAGACGAGGTTCGGCGTTTCATCCGTGCGGATCGCGTTCTGAATCTGGGAGGCGAACTGATCGGCGGACCCCGCGATGAACTGCCGCTCGAGTCGATACTCCTGCTGAGAGTCGTTGTACTCGGCGACGAGGTCGTCGAGCACCGCTGATGCATCGCCGCCCTTCTGGTCCCAGAACGTGATCGGGATCGGTTCGCCGCTGTCCTTCTCGGGTGCCTGGGCTGCGCAGGACGTCACGACGACGAGGCTCGAGACGGCCAGGGCGGCGGCTGCCGCCCGACGGAAGTGAGACAGAGGTGTGGACATGAGATTGTTCCTTCGCTGTGGATGGTGTGGGGAGAGGGACGTCACCGGAGTTGACCCGAGACGGCGTTGAGGATCTGCTTCTGGAGCAGGAGGTAGACGAGGGCGACCGGAATGATCGCGAGCGTTGATGCCGCCATGAGCACGTTGAAGCTCGAGGCGCTGTCGGCCGTCCGGAACATGGCGAGGCCGAGCTGCACGGTGAAGAGCTCGGACTTGGTCACCACCACGAGCTGGAAGAAGAAGTTGTTCCAGTTGTAGGTGAACGACAGGATCGTGAAGGCGCCGATCATCGGCATGGCCATCGGGGTCACGATCTCCCAGAACCTTCGCCAGACTCCCGCGCCGTCCAGCGAGGCGGCTTCTTCGATCTCGGTCGACATGTTGGCGAAGAACTGGCGGAAGAGGAACACGCCCAGAATCGAGGGGATGTTCGGGATGATCAGGCCCTGGTACGTGTTGATCCACCCCAACGAGGAGAGGAGATCGACGAGAGGATTGAACACCAGCTCGAACGGCACCAGGAGTGCTGCGAGCAGAACTCCGAAGACGATCCTCCGTCCCGGAAAACGCAGTCGAGCGAAAGCGAAGCCGGCCAGCAGACTGGTCGCCACCTGGCCGACCGTCGCTCCGACCGTGACGAGCAGGCTGTTGGCGTAGTACCCGAGGAAGGGCGAGCGGCGGAAGACCTCCGCGTAGTTCTCCCAATGCCACTCGCGCGGCAGGAACGTCGGCGGGAAGGTCGCGATCTCGCCGCTGCTCTTCAGGCTCGACAGCAGCATCCAGATGAACGGGCCCGCAGCGAGCAGGGCGGCGATGATCAGCACGGAGTACCGCGCCGTCGCCACCAGGCGAGTCGAAGCGAGAGAGCGAGCGGTTCGTGGGCGGTTGTTCATTGCATCTCCACTGCTTCTCGCCGGCCGAAGAACTTCAGCTGCACCCCGGCGATGACCAGGCCGATCAGCAGCAGCACGATCGCCCCCGCAGTGGCCGTGCCGCCGTTGAAACGCACGAACCCCTGCTCGTAGATCCAGTACAGAAGGCTGGTGGATGCGCCGGCGGGACCCCCGCGGGTGAGGACATGGATCTGCGTGAACGCCTGAAGGGCTCCCAGAGTGCCGGTCACCGCGAGGAAGGCCGTCGTGGAACCCGTCAGCGGCACCGTCAACGAGGCGAACTGGCGCAGAGGGCCGGCCCCGTCCAGACGAGCCGCCTCGTAGTAGGAGTCCGGGATCACCGACATGGCGGACGAGTAGATGATCATGGTGTATCCGACCTGACTCCAGATCGCGAACAGGATCGTCGCGACGAGTGACCAGGGGGCTGTGCTCAGGAACGGGATCGGGGTGAGGCCCAGAGCCTGCAGCGGCACGTTGAAGAGGCCGCCGAAGGGAGTCAGCAGATACGTGAAGACCAGAGCGCTGCCGACCGTCGGGGCGATGAAGGGCAGGAAGATGAGCGCGCGCAGAATCGCCCGCCCCTTCAGTGGCGTCCGCATCAGCGCGGCGAGCGCCATTCCCAGGGCGAGCGATACAGGAACGACTCCGATGACGAGGGCGCCGGTCACCATCATCGCGCCGAGGAATCCGCTGTCGGTGAAGATCTCCGCATAGTTGTCGAAGCCGACACCTCGCGCCGGCGACGAACCGGTGGGGTTCCAGTCCGTGAAGCTGTATACGGCCACCTGGACGAGCGGGTACAGATAGAAGACGCTGAGCAGAATCGTCGTCGGCGCGATGAAGGGATATCCCCAACGGCCTTCCCGCCGTGACAGGGAACTCATCGTGGGCGGGGCCGGCTTCTCACGGATGGGCATGAGTCTTCCCTTGTCGAAGGTGAACGGTGGGATCCGAATTGAATACTGGATTTCCGAGAACGTTCTCGGTAGCGTCGGGACCGAGCATTCCGCGGGTCGGCGAATCTGTCAACTCGACGGAATAACGGTTCTGGAGGAGGCGCGATGCGGGTCGAGATCAGCTCGTCGGCGGGAGATTCCGGACGCGAGAATGAGGACTGGGCGGGCGCCGGCGGCTCCGTCTTTGTCGTGGTCGACGGAGCAGGAAGCCCGCCCGCACTGGGAACGGGGTGTGCGCACGGAGTCGCCTGGTACGCCCGGATGCTCGGGGGCGCCGTCGTGGAGAGCGCCCAAAACATCCAGGTGGACCTCGTGGGTGCTCTGGCATCGTCGATCGCTCAGGTCGCCCAGCTGCACGAAGGGGAATGCGACCTGCAGCATCCGGGAACGCCGTCGGCGGCGATAGCGATCGCTCGACGAGTCGGGTCGCGGATGGAATACGCCGTGCTCGCCGACTGCTCGGTTCTGATCGGCGATGGCGAGCAGTGCGAGGTCATCACTGACCGGCGTGAGGCGAGCGTCGGCGAGCGGTTTCGGCTGCCGGGAATGTGGTCGGACATCGGGAACGCCGCGCACCAGAACGAGATCGCCGACTACATGGAGAGCATGCGAGCGGTGCGGAATCGAGCAGGTGGCTTCTGGGTGGCCGCGGCGGATCCGACAGCAGCAGCCGAGGCGGTCTGCGGCGTCCGTGAGCTTCCCGCCGATGCGGTGGTCGCGCTTATGTCCGACGGGGCTTCGCGGCCGATCGATCTCTTTCAGACGGCGACTGCGGACGAGTTCATCCGCACGCTGCGCAGTGTCGGGCCCGAGGTCGTCATTCAGGACATCCGGCGCACTGAACGAACCGACCCGCGGGGTTCTCGCTGGCCGCGGGCCAAGAGACACGACGACGCGACCGTGCTGGTGTCGCGATGACCTCCAGAGAAGGGACGACTGCCGATGTCCGGTGACCGTCGACCAGTGACCATCATCGACATCGCCCGTGCGGCCGGTGTCTCGAAGGCGACCGTTTCGCGCGCCCTGCGCGAAGACCCCGACACATCGAAGGCCACGCGTGAGCATGTCCTGAGCGTCGCGCGGCAGATGGGCTATGTCGTCAACGCTCATGCGCAGGCGTTGCGGTCGGCGGCGCCCACGATCGTCGGCGCGCTCCTGCGCGACACGAGCAACCCGATTTACGGAGCGCTGCACGTCGCACTTCAGCGGAGGGCGGATGAAGTGGGGATGTCGATCGTCGCGATGACGGCGGTCGATCCCGATCTCCGTGAGAACGAGATCCGTGCCATCGAGACCCTCCTGGAGCTCCGAGTGAGCGGCATCCTCGTCTGCAGTGGGACCTTCGCTCCGGAGGCGATCGCTCCCTTCGTCGGGCGCATCCCCATGATCTCCCTCGCTCGACCGGAGATACACCCGGACATCCATAGCGTGGCCTATGACGAGAGGGTGGCCGGCCGGTCGATCGCGGAACAGATCCTTCGCGCAGGACACTCCACGGTTGCGGTGCACACCGTCGACGCCGCGGAATCGATGAGCGGACACGTGCGCACCCGGGCCATGGTCGACGCCCTGGAGTCACGCAGCGAGGTGGTGCGGGTTCCCTACACCCGCGAGCACGACGACGCGGCGGGGTTCGCGGCGCTGGTGGAGAGCGGTGCGACAGCCATCGCCTGTGCGAACGACGCGGTGATGAATCGGTACCTGGCGATGGCTCGCCAGGCGGGGATGTCGGTTCCTGGCGATCTGTCGATCGTCGGCTGTGACCACATCGGCCCGTTCGCCGCCCCCTCGCTGGGCTTGACGAGTTATCGACTCCCGGTCGAGGAGACCGCTCATGCGGGGGTGGACCTCATGCTCTCGT
This sequence comes from Microbacterium sp. PI-SA-G, assembly GCF_057215335.1. Classification (NCBI taxonomy): domain Bacteria; kingdom Bacillati; phylum Actinomycetota; class Actinomycetes; order Micrococcales; family Microbacteriaceae; genus Microbacterium; species Microbacterium sp. PI-SA-G. The sequence continues at coordinate 1,880,923 of NZ_CM170103.1, read as the reverse complement.
TGCTCGACGAGCCCGACATCGCCGTTACGCACCGCCGCCTCGAGGGCGAATTCATTCCTGGTCGAACACTGGGACCACCGGCGACTGCCGACCTGGCCACGAGTCAGCGCCGCGGTCGAGACACACGAACCGAAGGAAGATAATGCGCAAGTCAGTCACTGGAGCCCTTCTCGCCACCGCCCTCGCCCTGGGCCTGGTGGTCGGCTCACCCGTCGCCGCGAGTGCTGCGCTCACGCCCGCATGCACCGGAGCCCACGAGTTCGAAGAGTGGAGAAGCGACTCGCCCAACGAATTCGAACTCTCCACCGAGACGTACCTGTGCACTCGCTACGAGGACGGCAACCTGTACATATCCGCCGTAGCCGACAAGATCAAGCTGCTGGGCGCGAGCGTGACCTTCCGAGGCAACATCGTCGTCACGCGAGATGGAGCCACGGTGTCGACGCGTCAGTTCTCTCGCAGCTCCAACGGCTCGCCGCAGAAGTTGGACATTCTCGCCACCCTTCCCATCGTCGTACCGGGCGATTACCAGGTGGTCATGGACGGCCATCTGCTCGTCAAGAACAAGTCCGGTCAGCAGGTGGGGAGCTTCGTCGTTCCGGTCACCAGCCTCCGTGTGCCGATAGCGCTGTGAACATGCGAACGCGTCGAAGGAGTGTCGCCCTGGTCCTCTCGGGGGTTCTCGTCTGTGCTGCGGTGGCGACCGGTGTCCCTGCAGCAGCGGACCCCGTCGTGAGCTCCCCGGACTGGAACCGCGCACTCGCCTCGTTTCATCTCGCCGCAGAGGAGAGCGACACGTCGGGCAAGACGATCGTGTATCAGGTGGACCGCGACCATCCTCTGCCCGCGGACTATGGCCCCTCGCGCAAGGATGTCGTCGCGACCGACGCCACGGTCATCATCATCCCGAACGCATCCGGTCTGCGATCTGATCGTGAAAGGCCGCGTCCCTCGCTGCTCGAAGACCAGCACCTCGGTGACGAGGCACGGTGTGAGTCGAACGCGAACGCCGTCGTCGATGGTCGACATCAGGATGCCGAACTGTATACCCCGCTTTATGCGTGGGAGAAGCTGAATCAGCCCACCGTCGTCTTCAACGCCAATTATTTCGAAGTGCGTCCGCAAGCGAACGGGACGAAATGGGGAGGGAACCTCTGTTCGTCGCCGGCAGGTGTGTACTACGACAACCATCCGGGTCGTCAGACCTACAACACTCCGGCGGAGGGAGGCCCTTTCCTCGCGGGCCTTCCTGGATTCTTCGAGGCGAAGACGGGGAAGATGTCGCCGCTGGACACCTTCTTCTTCATCGATGACAGTTCCCACGGTCATCGGCCCACCAGCAGTTTCGAGCTTGTGACGAACACGAGTCCGAGCTCGCTGGCCTCGACGAATCGGATCAACGAACTCCAGTCGCTCGGAGAGCAGTTCTCGGCGTTCTCCGGGACCTCGCTCCTCCCTCAGCGCGGCGGCGGGGGCGCGCAGCTGGTCTCGCCGGACAGCGGATCGAGTTCGACGGCCAGGATCGCGTTCGGTTACGACCGGGGCCATGACCGGCTGCTCATCGTCCAGGGTGGCGGCTATCGCGACGGCTTCACTCGTGACAGCATCACGGCCGTGATGAGGGCTCTCGATGCGACGCTCGCGATCGAACTGGACGGCGGCGGTTCCTCTGCTGTCGCGGTGAGCCAAGGTGAGGTGCAGTTCCGCGGATCCGCGGATACGCCCCGCTCGCTGAAGTGCGACGGAAGGGTGTGCCTCTCGCCTGTCGTGCAGCCGAGTGGTTCCGCTCGGCCGGTTCCGGCGTGGGTCGGCGTGTATCGAGGTCCCTGAGACAGCGTTCCCGGGCGGGGGTCTGCGAGCTGAATCCTGCTCGCGGGCCCCACGCTCGGTCGGGCTCAGGCGCGCAGCGCCTGCAGCAGCGTGCGCACGAGGCCCGCGACACCGCCGTGTGCGCGGAAGCGCGTCAGTCCCTCGCTCACGACCGCACCCGTGCGCGACGAGACGAACCACGGCGGCGTGGGCAGGATCGTGACGCGTCCGCCGCCGCCCCTCGGCCGCCGCAGCACACCGGGAATGCAGCGCGGGAACGGGCGGAACGGGCCGCGGATGACCGAGCGCTCGACGCGGTCGAGCAGCAGCGCGTTGTGCACGATGCCGATGCCGCTCCCGACGTCGTCGATGGTGCTGCCGGGGAACGCGCCCCAGGTCATCGTCGGCGTGAGGAAGCCGAACGCCGTCCAGCCGTTGATCGCGATCGAGCCGTAGCGCAGCGCCGCGATTGCCCGCTCGAAGCCGGATCCCAGGGAGTGCTCAGTCTGCGGATCGATCAGCAGATTCGCGCCGAGGGTGCCCTGCAGCTCGTCGTTGGCGTAGGCGACGGCGGCGTCGAGGAACTCCTGCCCGGTGCCCGCCACCGACAACACGCCCAGCACGGGTGCGAAGTACTCCGTGTTCTGCAGCGCGGTCGCGTCGTCGTCGGCGCCGAGCTCGATCAGCACCCTGTCACCGAGGACCAGCGCATCGGGGTAGGCGTCGGTCGCCTGATGCACGCGCGCCGGAGCCCCGGGGTACCAGGTCGGTCGCTCGGGGGCGTTCGCATAGGCGCGGCGGAGGGCGGCGCGGAAGGCATCCGCCTGCGCCCAGTCGGAGGAGAGGATGACGACCTGCCCCGCGATGCAGTTGTGTCCGCTGTTCTGCAGGCGCATCGTCGCGATGTGCTCGGCGTGGAACGTCAGGTCGGCATCGGTCCATTGCCCCGGCACCACGATGATCGGCGACACCCCGCCGAGCTCCGCGGTGATGGGCTTCCGCAGCAACGGCTCCTGCGCGGAGCGGTCTGCCTTGGCTGAGCCGCTGGATGGACCCCACACGATCGCGTCGAAGGTCGCCGCCGATCCGGTGATATGCACGTGGACGACTTGCGGATGCTGCGTGAGATGCGCGCCGACCGCCGGCCCGCCACGCACGATCCGCAGGAGCCCGGGTGTCATCAGCGGGGCGAAGGCGCGCAGGTAGACCGGCACCATCGCGTCCTGCGTCGGGTTCACCTTGAGCAGGACGGTGCGGTTGTGAGCGAGCAGCTCGTAGAGCACGTCGAGGACGGGGATCGAGGTGATGTTGCCGGCGCCGAGCACGAGCCCGACGCCGCCGGACTCGGTGGGTGTGCGCTGCGCCAGCCCCGCGGCGGCCCGCGCGGCGTTCGGGGTCACACCCGGCTCGAGCCACACCTCGCCCGTGTAGCCCGACAGCAGGAAGCGATCGATGCCCGTCAGCGGGAACGCGTGCACGCGCGTGCGCCCGCCGGGAGCGCGGTCGATCCTGACGCCGTCGAGCGGATTCGCCCCGCGTGCCAGACGTGACAGGGTTTCGATCGAGGAGTCGAGCGCGCCGAGCACGCTGTACGGTCCGCTCAGCCACTCCTCGCCCCGCAGCGGGTGTGCGCCGTGGAGCCCCTTCGAGGCCGTGGCGGTCTGCGCCCAGTCCTCGGCGGTCGCGGCGACGCTCGTGCGCACCTGTCGCAGCAGCGTCACGCGCTGCGCCAGCGTGAGGACAGACCAGGTGCGGGCACCGGCGTGCAGCTCGACGATCGCGGCATCGAGTCGGGCGCGCTCACCCTCGTCGATCGCGTTCACGGTCTCGGCGGCAGAAGTCATCGTCGTCTCCTTCGTGCGGGATCCCAGCCTAGGCGCGCGCGTTCCGCTCCGGCAGAGACCGCCGGTCCGTCACGACGCGGGCGTCAGATGAGGGAGAGCTCGCGCAGCTTCGCCTCGACGTCGGAGTTCGCCGGCTCGACGTGGTGCGAGGCGTCGGGGTAGACGACCACCGGGATGTTCGTGCGACCGGAGATCTCCTTGGCGACGTCGGCTGCGTCGGGCTCGGCGACCAGGTCAATGTAGGTGTACTCGACACCCAGTTCATCGAGCTGCTTCTTGGTGCGAATGCAGTCGCGGCACCAGTCCGCGCCGAACAGGGTGATGGTGGATGCGTCGAGAGAAGTCATCTCTCCAGGGTATGCCCGTCGCGGCGGGCCGGCTCCGCCCCATGTGGCGCGCTCGGCGTCTCGAACGAGCGGACGACGCTCGGGATCAGGTCAGCGCACGCCGGCGAGCGCCGGTGCGTTCGCACCCGCGGTGATCGCTTCGAGTGCGCGTCGCAGTGACGAGCTCGACGTGTGAGCGGTGTACGGGAAGTACACGACCTCCACGCCCACGGTCGAGAAGTCGCGCTCGAGGCGCAGTCCCTTCTCGGTGCCGCGCCAGTCGTCGCCCTTGAAGAAGTGCGTGAAGCGCACGTCTTCCCAGGCGTCCATCTTCGACGGACTCGTCTCGACGTAGACGTCGTCGACGAACGAGATGTGGCTGACGATCTCCGCCCGCTCGGCTGTCGGGATGACGGGCTCGATGCCCTTCACCTGCCGCAGCATCTCGTCGCTCACGACACCGGCGACCAGAACGTCGCAGTGCTGCTTGGCATGACGGAGCAGGTTCAGATGCCCCACATGGAACAGGTCGAAAGCCCCAGCGGCATAGCCGATACGCGTAGCCATGATCTCCCCAGATCAGTGATTCCCCAGAGAGCGGATCCCCATCCGCTCAGCGACTCCCACAGCCGCATCCCGACAGCCTAGCGGATGCGTCGCCGTCCGCGCGACACGGATCCGCGGCGGAACGGCGGTCGTCACGGTTTCCGCGCGCACAGCCGGACGTGCGACGATGGACCGGATATGCCGGTGAGCGGTGGGGGAGGACGGCCCGTGGGGACAGCGGTCACGGTCATCGTGCCGACCTTCAACGAGCGCGACAACGTCGCCGAGCTCGTGGCGCGCACCGCGGCGGCGCTGCAGGGACGCGACGCCGAGATCCTCTTCGTCGACGACAGCTCCGACGACACCGCGCAGGAGATCGAGCGAGTGGCGGCCGATGCGCCGCTCCCCGTCCGCGTCATCCACCGTGCCGACAACACCGGCGGTCTGAGCGGGGCCGTCGTGGTCGGACTCGCCGCCGCCGCATCCGACCTCTGCATCGTCATGGACGGCGATCTGCAGCATCCGCCCGAGCTGCTGCCCGCACTTCTCGATCGCCATGCGGCGGGCGACGCCGACGTCGTCGCCGCCTCGCGTTATGTCGGCGGAGGAGACAACACCGGACTCGGCACGGCCATGCGCTTCGGGGTCTCCCGCGCCGCCACCTGGCTGACGCGGGCGATGTTCCCGATCCGCCTCGCCGGCAGCACTGACCCGATGACCGGGTTCTTCCTGGTCGATCGCACGCGCATCGATGTCGAGGGACTGCGTCCGCAGGGCTTCAAGATCCTTCTCGAGATCCTCGCCCGCACCGACCTGCGCATCGCCGAGATCCCGATGGAGTTCGGCGAGCGGATCCACGGCACGTCCAAGGCGAGCCTGCGCCAGGGCGGCACCTTCATCGCGCACCTGGCCCGGCTCCGGTTCGGCAAGATGTCGCTGTTCGCGATGATCGGCGTGATCGGTGCGGTCGCCAACATCGGCATCATGTGGCTGCTGACGCTGATCGGCGTCCCCTACATCTGGGCCGCGATCATCGGCGCTGAGGTCACGATCATCGGCAACTTCCTGCTGCAGGAGCGCTTCGTGTTCGCTGACATGCGCACCGACGCCCGAGCCCTCGGCATCCGCTTCGTCACGTCGTTCACGTTCAACAACGTCGAGGCGGCGATTCGCATCCCGGTGATGGCGCTCATGGTCGAGACGTGGCACATCTCGAGTGTCCTGGCGACGGGCCTCACCCTGATCGTGGCCTTCTTCGCCCGGTTCCTGTTCCACTCGCTCGTCGTCTACGCCCCGCGCCGCCGCCGTGACGCGGGAGGCGAGCCGAAGCCCGACACGGCGGCGCTGCGCGTCATGCGCGCGATCGACGCCGAGGCCATGAAGCCGGGCGAGCTCTAGCCCCGCCTGTCACCCCGGGCGTGCGCTGCGGTCAGCGGCGCGAGCGCTTCGCCATCGCCGCTGCGCGGAACGCCGCCGCGTGTGCCCGGCCAGCGTCGGCCCAGTCGCGCCGGGAGAGGTCGGGTGCTCCGGTGAGCGCCGAGGCCGCGCGCCAGCCGTCGAGCACCGACGCGGCGTCGAGGTCGTCGTCGTACATCTGCACCCACTCGGGGCCCACTTCGCGCGCCAGCGCCTCGTTCGTCTCGTTGCGCGGCACCAGCACCGGTCGGTCGAGTGACAGCGCTGCGAGCACGCTGCCGGAGTTGTGCATGAACCGGTAGGCCAGCACGATCAGATCGGACGACGTGGCCAGGTCGACCAGCGTCGCGTCGCTGATGAAGTCGAGCTCCAGATCGACGCCCGGAAGGCCGGCGGTGCGGGCGCGCAGGTCGTCGGCGAGCTCGGGAGTGGAGGGGCGGCCTCCGATGCGCAGGCTCAACGCCGGTTCGACGGCGACCGCCTCGGCGTACGCGTCGATGAACCCCTCGAGCCCCTTGTACCGACGGATGCCGCCGAACGAGCCCAGCTGTCCGTGCACGCGCTCGGCGGCCGGGTACTCGGCGTACCAGTCGCGGTAGTGGCCGTGCAGGATGACGCTGTGCGGGGCGCCGTCCGGCAGCGGTGTGGTCTCGTTGATCACGATGCGGTAGTCGGTGTGCCGGTCGATGAACCGCAGCAGCCACAGGCGCGGTCGGTTGTCGTCGGGCAGCTCGATGTTGTGCACGGTGCGGACGACGGCGATGCGGCGCGACAGCCGGTGACGGAACACCAGTGCCGCCGTGAGCAGGTACTTGCCGGTCGACTTCCACCACGTGGTGCCGTGCAGCTTCGCCTCGGGCCAGTGCCAGTGGAACGCGTCGTAGCGTCCGAACAGCGCGGTCTTCCAGTCGAAGCGCAGATGCGTCAGACCGGCCGTGGTGCCCAGTGCCTCGTCGAGCATCTTGTTGTACGGGTTGGTCGTCGGACGCGGGGCGCCCAGCGACTGCATCACGCGGACGGTCGATGCGGTGTCGGTCATGGCTGTTGCGTCCTCCGAGGGGCGTCGGTACTCGTCGTAGCGCCGGCCGAGTGCGGCGGCGATCGTGCCGCGGCCCCGGTGCACGAGGCGCGTGCCTCGGGCGTCGTGCGTGAGGTTCGATGTGAGACGACCGAACGTGTGGCGCAGCGCGCCCACCACGATCCGCGCTGCTCCGCCGACGAGTGCTCGCGCGCGCAGCACTCCGCGGCGCGCTGTTCCGTCGGTGAGCTGCAAGCTGATGCGCGTGTTCGCGTTGGCCGAGCTGAAGGCGCGCTGCGCGGCCCAGGCCCGGCTCAGGCGGGCGGTGACCACCAGGTCCTCGGTCTCGGACTCATTGCACCAGACGATGCGTCCGCCGAGGCGCGCGAGCTGTCGCGAGAACAGCGTGTCCTCGCCGCCGCCGAGTCCCAAAGACGTGTCGAAGCGCAGGTCGAGACGGCGGATCGTGCGCAGATCCACGAGCAGGTTTCCCGCCGCCGCGACCTCGAGCGCGGTGCCCGTCTGCCGCGGAAGACGCCGGAACGTGCCCGATGCGAGCAGCCACGGATCGACGTCCTCGTCGAAGACCGAGATCACGCGGCCCATGACGGCGTCGGCGTCGTACTCGCGCCAGACGGTGAGGAGGGCGGAGAGCCAGTGCGGCCGCGGCACCTCGTCGTCGTCGATGAAGGCGACCAGATCGCGCTCGGCGCACTCGTCGAGGATGCGGTTGCGAGCGGCGGCGATGCCGGGCGTCGACTCGACGGCGTACCGGACGGGGAAGTCGGCGGCTGCCACCGTCTCTCGGGCCGACCCCGCCGGGTCGTTGTCGACGACGAGCACGTCGACGTCGACGCCCTCGCACTCGGCGATGCGGTCGGGCAGCACGCGCAGCAGCGCTTCGAGGAGCTCCGGCCTCCGGTAGGTGGGGACGCCGATCGTCACCCTGATCCGTCCGTCAGATTCCGGTCCCCGTGTCATCCGCCCCATCCCCATGGCAAATCGCGGCGCCGCCACTCCGGCGCCGGCTCATCGTATCGTGGCGGTCTTCTTCCGGCATCCTGACGGGGTTCCGCGTATAGTCGGTCTCCTGAGGGAGTCGACGTCGGTCGCGACTCCGGGGATGTCGGCCGGCACACCAGGCGGCTCGCAGTGCGAGTCGGGATGGAGGAGCGCGTGGCGATCGTGCCCGGAAGCCTCGCCGTCGTGGTCGTCAACTACGCCTCCGCCGCCCTCCTCCGCCGCAACCTCGTGACCGTCGAGCGTGCCGCACGGGAGATCGACCCCGAGGCGTCGATCATCGTCGTCGACAACTGGTCCGGGGAGGACGAGCGTCAGGCAGCCCGAGACGTCGCCACCGAGCACGACTGGCTCCTGATCGAATCGGAGACGAACTCCGGATTCGGCGGGGGCGTCAACACCGGGGTGACACGCGCCCTGGCCGACGGCGCGAGCGACGTGCTCATCATCAATCCCGACGCGCACATCGACCGCCGCTCGCTCGAGAGCCTGGCGGCCGTCACGACCGCGTCGCGCACGACTCTCGCCTCGCCCGTGATCGCCGACTCCGACGGACGCACCTGGTTCGCCGGCGTCGACCTCCTCCTCGACGACGGCACCATGCGTGCGCGACGCAAGCGCCCGGCCGGAGACTCGCAGCCGTTCGAGCCCTGGCTGAGCGGTGCCTGCCTCTGGATCACCCGTGAGGTGTGGGAGCTCGCGGGCGGATTCGACCACGAGTACTTCCTCTACTGGGAAGATGTCGACTTCTCCCGCCGCGTCGTCGCAGCCGGTGGAGCGCTCGCGCTCGTCGACGACGCCCGCGCGGTGCATGACGAGGGCGGCACGCAGCGGTCCGAACCGCAGCTCTCCCGCGCCAAGTCCGAGGGCTACTACTACTACAACATCCGCAACCGGATGCTGTTCGCCGTGCGTCATCTCGACGACGCAGGCGTGCGGCGCTGGCGGCGGTCGATTCCGCGCACCGCTCGCGAGGTGATCCTGCGCGGCGGTCGCCGACAACTGCTCCAGTCGGTCGCCCCGATCCGCGCGTACCTGCGCGGTGTGCGCGACGCCCGGCGGATCTCGCGGTCGCACCGGACGGACCAGGAGGACACGAAATGGTCATAGAGGCGTATCACCGTCTTGCCCGCGCGCAGAAGGGCCATGCCCGTGGCGCCCCCGCGTACTCCGTCTACGTGAACCGCCGCATCGGGCGGGTGCTCGCGGCGGTCGCCTTCCGCATCGGGCTCACTCCGAACCAGGTGTCGATCCTCAGCGCGGTGCACTCGTTCGCCGCGATCGCACTGATCGCCTTCGCTCCGGTCACCGTTCCGATGGGAATCCTCATCGCCTTGCTGCTCGTGCTCGGCTACGCCTGGGATTCCGCCGACGGGCAGGTCGCCCGTCTGCGCGGCGGCGGCAGCCCGCAGGGGGAGTGGCTCGACCACTTCATCGACACGCTGAAGATCGCGTCGCTGCACCTGGCCGTGCTGATCGGCCTGTTCCGTGTCATCCCCGAGACGCCGGCGCTGCTGCTGATCCCGATCGTGTTCAGCATCGTCGCCTCGACGACCTTCTCGGGCATGCTCCTCAACGACCTGCTCAAGGGCAAGCACGCGGTGGCGTCGACGCACGAGCGCGGTGGCGGCACGCTCGCTCGCTCGCTCGTGCTCCTGCCGACCGACTTCGGGGTCGTCTGCCTGGTGTTCGTGCTCTGGGGCTGGACCCCCGGGTTCCTCGTCGGGTACACGCTGCTGTGCGCTGCGGCGGTGCTGTTCCTCGCGCTCGCCGCCGTGAAGTGGTTCCGCGAGATCGGCAAGCTGGGGGCGACGACATGAGCGCCGAGAGCATCCTCGTGGTCTGCGCGGCCAATGTCTGCCGGTCACCGCTGGCCGAGCTGGCGCTGCGTCGCGGCCTCGGCGCCGAATCGATCATCACCGTGAGCAGCGCCGGGGTGCGCGCGAACGTCGATGACGCGATCTGCACGCTGGCCGCCTCGCTGCACGGTGACGAGGAGTGGCGGCGCCAGGCCGATGCCCACCGGGCGCGTGCCGTCACCGCCGAGCTCATCGAGCAGTCGACCCTGGTGCTCGCGGCGTCGCGTGAGATCCGCGGCGAACTGGTGCGACTTGCGCCCCGTTCGCGCGACTGGATGTTCACGATCAAGGAAGCCGCTCATCTGGGCGTGGGCTTCTCCTCGGCAGCGGACGATCGGGTGACTGAGTACGTCGCGCACCTCGACCGCGCACGATCGCGGGCTGTGCCCCTCGCCGACTCCGGAGACATGCGAAGCCGGATGCGGAGGATGCTCGGTGCCCGGGCTTCGGGCGACCCGACGAGCATCGCCGATCGACATGGCAGCCGCGGACACCGCGACACGGTGACCGAGGTCGATGCGTCGGTCTCCACCGTCGTCGCACAGCTCACCGGACACCGCAGGCACGCATCCTGAGAGAACCCTTGTGGTTCTGCCCAACTCGCACTACCATTAGCCGACGCCGCGTTTGCGCGGTGGGGGGAACCAAGGCCGAGGGGGCTTTGGAATCTGGGGTCTTATAGCTGGGGAGCTACGGTGTTCACCGTTTCATCATGCCGTCCTGTCGACGGCGTTTCACGCATGGGGAAAGCGATGATCGTCGCGCCCCTTCTCGCGATCGTTCTTGTCGTCGCAGGTTGCACGGCCACGCCGGAGGCGTCTGAGACGCCCGATGTCGAGACCACGGTCACCACCGAGTGGACCGCGCCTGCCGATCCTGAAGCCGAAGGGCCCACCGAGGCCCCCGCGCTGCTCGAAGAGAGCGCCGCGCTCGACGCTGCGGTCACGCTCTCGACCGAGATGGTCGTCGCGATCGACAAGATCTCGACCACGACGATCACGCCCGAGACTCCTGGCGAGTTCGCCGGGACCGCGGTGGTCGTCACCGTGTCGGTGGCGAACGACTCCGCGCAGGCGCAGAGCATCGACTCCGCCGTCATCAGCCTCGTCACCGACGACGGCGATGTCGGCGTCGCGACGACGGCCGGTCCCAACTCGCCGCTGCAGGGCGAGGTCGCCGCGGGAGCAACCGCTGAGGGCACCTACGTCTTCATGCTCGACCCGGCTCAGGGTCGTGCGGTCACCATCAGCGTCAACTACGCCGCAGGAGAGCCGGTCGCGAGTTTCGCCGGCCAGATCTCCTGACGCGCCCGCCTGATCACCCGCGATCAGGCACCATCAACTTCAACATCTCACGCACCAAAACGCACTTTCATAAATGAAGAAACACCATTCTGGGGACTGGGGAGTCAACTATGGGGAACACATCCAAGGGGAAGCGCGCACGATCCGTGCTCGCTTCCGTCATCACAGTGGCGCTTCTCGCCGCCGGGATGACGCTCGGCGCACAGGCTGCCACTGCAGCAGTGCCGAACACCGTACCGCCGCTGCTGCAGCGCGATGACAACGTCGTCACGTCGGATCCGATTCCGACGGTGCAGATCGACAACGGGTATGTCTGGTCGCAGACGACCATCGGCTCGACCGTGTACGCGGTGGGCAAGTTCGACAACGCTCGCGCACCGCTGGCCGTGCCCGGCACGAGCCTGACGGCCCGGTCCAACGTGCTGGCGTATGACATCAACACCGGTTCGCTGCTGTCGTTCGCGCCGCAGGTGAACGGTGTGATCAAGGCGGTCGCGGCATCGCCCGACGGCAGCCGCATCTACATCGGCGGATCCTTCAACTCCGTCAACGGGCAGACCCGCTGGAACTTCGCCGCGCTCGACGCGGTGACCGGTCAGCTGGTGCCCGGCTTCTCGCCCTCGATCGGCGGCAGCGGCGTGTATGCCCTGTCGACGTCGGGCTCGAGCGTGTACGTCGGTGGCCTGTTCACGCAGGGCAACGGCACGGCGCGCAAGAACCTCGCCGCGTTCAACGCCGCGAACGGCGCGCTGCTCCCGTGGTCGCCGCAGACCGACCTTCAGGTCGACGCGATGGTCATGGACCCTGCCGGTCAGAACGTGATCGCAGCCGGACGCTTCTCACAGGTCAACGGCGACATCACGATGCGCGGCGCCGTGGCGCTCGACAAGTCGACCGGTGCCGTCGACACCGCCTGGGCACTGCCTCAGACGGTCAAGAACGGCTCCAGCACCGGGGGCAACTCGGGCAAGGCCGGCATCTTCGGCCTCGCCGCCGACGCCACCGCCGTCTTCGGCACCGGCTGGGTCTACGCCGATGCCGCCACAGGCAACCTGGAGGGCACGTTCGCGGCAGAGGCCGGAACCGGCGCCGTCCGCTGGATCTCCGACTGCCTGGGCGACCACTACGGCGTCTACTCGACCGGCAAGGTCGTCTACACGACGAGCCACACGCACGCCTGCGGAACGCAGAACATGCACCCCGAGCAGAACCCGCGCACGCACCGTTACTCCGAGGCATACACGGCTGACGCGCGCGGCGTGCTCGGCAACCAGCCCGCGGCCGGTGGCACTTACAAGAACTGGGCCGGAACCCCGGCTCCGTCGGCCTACAACTGGACCCCGGACTGGGCAGTCGGCGTGACCACGGGCATGGGCCAGGCAGGTCTCTCGATCACCGGTGCCGGCAACATGATCTCGATCGGCGGCGAGTTCCGCTCGGTCAACAACGGACGCTTCGAGGGTCTCGTGCGATTCTCCACGACCCCTCCGAACGGTCCGAAGGACGGCCCCCGGCTCTCCGGCGCGAACTGGACGCCGACCGCGCAGTCGTTCATCCCGGGGCGCGTGAAGGTCTCGATCCCCGCCAACTGGGACCGCGACGACCTGACGCTCACGTATGAGCTGCGTCGTGCGGGTTCGACGACTCCCGTGGCCACCAAGACGCTGGACTCCACGTGGTGGAACATGCCCTCGGTGAACCTCGAAGACAAGACGGCCCCGGCCGGTTCGCAGCAGCAGTACACCGTCGTCGCGAAGGACAGCGCCGGCAACACCGTCACCAGCCAGGCGGTCACCGCCACGGTGACCACGGGCGCCCCGTCGGCGTACGTCGACGCGGTGACCGCTGACGAGCCGCAGCTCTACTACCCGCTCGGCACCGTCACGCAGGACTGGGGCGGCGCCAACACGCCGACCTTCGGCTCGGGCGTCACGTCGTCGACGTCGGGCGTCGAGAACACCGCCTCCGGCGCGTCGAGCCTGAACGGCACGAACGACGGTCGCGTCGTGAGCGGTCGAGTGGCAGCATCCAAGACCTTCTCGACGGAGGTCTGGTTCAAGACGTCGTCGACCTCGGGTGGGAAGATCCTGGGCTACGGCAACCAGGCGACCGGTGACTCGGGCAGCTACGACCGTCACCTGTACATGGCCAACAACGGTCGTCTGATCTTCGGTGCCTACAACGGCAGCACGCAGACCGTCCAGACCCAGGCGTCGTTCAACGACGGCACCTGGCACCACGCGGTCAGCATCCAGAGCGCCGACGGCATGAAGCTGTACGTCGACGGTGAGCTCGCCGGATCCCTGGCGGGGGCGACGGATGCGGAGGCGTACAGCGGGTACTGGAAGATTGGTGGCGACAACATCGGTGGATGGCCGTCGCAGCCGACCTCCCGGAACTTCGAGGGCTCGGTCGACGAGGTCGCCGTGTACACCTACGCCCTGAGCGCCACTCAGGTCTCGACGCACTACGGCGTCGGCAAGGGGTTCAAGGCTCCGACCGCGGACTTCACGTCTGTCGCGACCGACCTGGACGTCGCGTTCGACGCGAGCGCGTCGGCGCCCGCCGGTTCTGCCACCATCGCCTCGTACCGCTGGGACTTCGGTGACGGCTCCGAGACGGGGACCGGCCAGACGACCACGCACACCTACACGGCCGCCGGCACCTACACGGCGACGCTGACCGTGAAGGACAACAACGGACTCGCGGCGACCGTCGAGAAGCCGATCGTCGTGCTGGCGGCCAACGTGCTGCCGACCGCCTCGTTCGAGCTCTCGGGCACCGGCATCGCGATCTCGGCCGACGCGTCGGGTTCCACCGACTCCGACGGTTCGATCGCCTCGTACTCCTGGAACTGGGGTGACGGCACGACGAGTGAAGGTGCGGTCTCGAACCACACCTACGCCACGGCGGGCACCCGCACCGTGACGCTCACTGTGACCGACAACCGTGGCGGCGTCGCGACGACGACGCGCGAGTCGGTCACGACCCACGCCAACCCGGTCGCGGCCTTCACCTCGACCGCGTCGGCTCTCAAGGTCGACGTGTCGGGAGCCACCTCCAGTGCGTCCGACGGCGCCACGCTCAGCTACGCCTGGAACTGGGGCGACGGCACGCCGGCAGGGAACGGTGTCAAGGCATCGCACACCTACACGCAGGCCGGGTCGTACGACATCACCCTCACGGTGACCGACAGCCTGGGCGGCACCGCCACGGTGACGCGCGCCGTCGCAGTGGTATCTGATGTCTTCGCGGCCTCCGATTCCTTCGGACGCGCGGTGTCGAGCGGATGGGGTGCGGCCGAGAAGGGCGGCACCTGGACGCCGATGAGCGGTTCGGCCGCGGCCGCATCGGTCGTCGACGGCGTCGGTCGGATCAACCTGACCGCCGGTGAGACGCGTGAGATGCTCCTGACCGGGACGTCGCTGCGCGACACCACCGGGCGAATCACCTACACGCTGACCAACGGTCCCTCAACCGGTGTTGCCTACGAAGGACTCGGCTCGCGTCGATCCGGCACCAACGGCTACCGGGCGCTCGCCTGGCACAAGGCCGACGGCACCACCTGGCTGATCATCCACCGCAACGGCACGGCGATCGCCAGCACGGCGGTCGCGGGTCTCACCTGGAAGGCGGGCAGCTCGTTCAACCTCCTGATGGAGACGAGCGGTTCGTCGACCACGACGATCCGAGCGAAGCTGTGGGCTGCCGACGCGACGGAGCCCGCCGCATGGCAGCTCTCGACCACCGACTCGACACCGGCCCTTCAGGTCGCCGGAGCATCCACCGTTTTCTCCTACCGCGCCGGAAGCGCGACGGGCACGAACCCGGTGACCTTCGACAACTACACGCTGAAGGATCTCGTGCCGCCCGCACCGCAGCCCGAGCCCGAGCCGGAGCCCCCGGTGAACGTCGCTCCGACCGCCGCGTTCACGGCCACGACATCCGCCCTCACGGTGAATGTCGACGGCGCGACCTCGACCGATTCCGACGGCACCATCGCGTCGTACGCCTGGAACTTCGGAGACGGATCCAACGGAACCGGTGCGACCAGCACCCGCACGTATGCGGCCGCAGGCACGTACACGGTCACGCTGACGGTCACCGACAACAAGGGCGCGACGAACGTCACCACCAAGCAGGTCACGGTGGCGGCCGCTCCCGTCGACCCGAACCCGAACCCCAACCCGAACCCCGCCACTCCGCTGGCGAGTGACGAGTTCGAGCGCACGTCCGCCTCCGGGTGGGGGAACGCGCTCGTGGGCGGGGCCTGGACCATCACCGGTGGATCACAGGGCGCGGCGACGGTCGCCGACGGCGTCGGCAAGATGAACCTCATCGCGGGAGACACCCGGCACGCGACGTTGAACACGACGTCGATCCCGAGCCCGGCGCTGGAGACCACCTTCCGCGTCGACCAGGCCCCCGCGGCCGGAGGTGCCTACATCGGCGTCATCGCCCGCGACTCGGCCGCCGGTCGGTACCTGGTGCGTGCCTGGCTGCGACCCGACGGAACCATCTGGCTCGTCGCACACCGCGGCGGTACCGTGCTGCTGACGCAGGCGGTGTCGGGTCTCGCCTTCACGCCGAACACCTCGTACTCGCTCAAGGTCACGGTCACCGGCACCGCTCAGGCGTCGATCAAGGCCAAGATCTGGGCGACCGGGGCGACCGAGCCGGCGAACTGGCAGCTCAACGCGACCGACGCGGCGCCGCTGGCGCCGGGCGCGGTGGGCCTGAGCGGCAACCGATCCGGCAGCGCCACTGCCCCGGTCGGCGTGACGTTCGACACCTTCCGCGTCACCGCCGCGGAGTAACAGCACAGCGCCAGGCCGCTGCTTCCTCGATCTCCACACACGGAGCGAGGAGGCAGCGGCCTTCGTGCGTTCGACAGCCCGCGCGCGTAGGCGGGACAGGGGCACGGGACGGTCTCGTTCGATTCGTTCCGCGTCTCGGCACCGGAGTAACATCAGGTCGCATGGGGACAGTGCCGATCGCGTTACTCGCCATCGGAGGGATCGCGGCTGCGGCCATCGCCGTCTTCTTGTTACGGATCCGCCCGCGCGCCGCCTTCGTCGTGTGGGCCGCTGTCCTGTTCTTCGTTCCGATCTGGGTCGGAGCGAACATCAGCTTCTACTGGGCCGCCATCACGCTGCTCACCGCACTGCTCATCATCGTCAACTGGTCCGTCGTTCCTCTGCGGGCTGCGGACGCGTGGGTGGCCGCGTTCGTCGTCGTGATCATCGGCCTCTACGGCTTCGGCTCCGTCGATCTCGCCTCCCTCGTCGCCGCCCTGCTCGAGTGGATCATTCCCTACGTCTGGGGGCGCGTGGTGATCGCCCGCGTCGACGTCCGCTGGGTCACGAGCACCATCTCGATCGTGGCAATCATCGCCGCGACTCTGGCGGTGATCGAATTCGTCACCGGTCTCAATCCGTTCGTGCTGATCCCGGGGTCCGGAATCGTGCACGAGACGTGGAGTCCGCTCCAGGAGCGCGGCGGCGTCCTGCGGGTGGAGGGCGCGTTCGGGCATTCGATCGCTCTCGGGGCGGCACTCGCGATGTCATCCGCCTTCGTGGTCGCGACGCGCTGGCGCCTGCTGCCCAAGATCGGCGGAGTGCTCATCGTCGCGGTGGCGACGGTCCTCACCTTCAGCAGGGCCGGGCTCATCACGCTCGCCCTGACCCTGGTGCTGTCGACCTTCCTGCTGGTCGGCGTCTCGACCCGATTCCGCGTGTCGGTCGCGGCCGCCGGCGTCATCGGCACGGCGGTCGTGCTTCCGATCATCGACACCGTGTTCGGGGCGGCGGGCGACGAGGCGGGCGGCAGTGCGGACTACCGCACCGATCTGCTCGTGCTCATGGAGCAGGTTCAGCTCTTCGGCAACCCGGGCGATTGGCAGTCGCTGGTCTCGGGCGACTACTACCTCGGCTACTTCGCGCGGTCGATCGACAACGCCCTCGTCCTCACTCTGCTGCGGTACGGGTACGTGCCGACGCTCCTGATCATGGCGGCGATCGTGTGCGCCGCCGTGCTGACCGTGCGGCGGTCGACGCGAAGCCCGGCGGCCATCGCGGTCGTGGGGCAGCTGCCGAGTCTGGTCGTCGTGGCGCTGATCACGCAGTACAGCATGTTCCTCTGGTTCTGCGCCGGTCTGGCGATCACCTGGGCTCGGGATTCCGACGTCTTCGTCAGCCACCGAGGTGATCCGTCGCAGGAGACGCTCCTCGCACCGGATGCTCTCGCACTCCCGGCGGCGCCGCCGTCCGCGCCTGAGCGCGCGTGAGGGTGGGGCCGGCATGACTCCTCTAGAATCGGAGTTTCAGGGGGAACGGGGAGTCATGGGCGAGAGCCGGGTCAGTCTGCGCGTCATCGTCAGCTCATTGCGGAAGTTCTGGTGGATGGTCGTGCTGTTCGCCGTCGCCGGAGCGGCAGGCTCGTTCGGGTACGCATCGCTGCAGACGCCTCTGTACCAGGCGACGACGTCGCTCTACTTCGCCCTCAACCAGGGAACCAGCGCGTCCGACCTGAATCAGGGGTCCGCCTACACCCAGAGCCAGATGCTGTCGTTCGCTCAGCTGGTGACCAGTTCGCGTGTGCTGGATGCCGTGATCGAGGATCTCGACCTCGACACCACCCCGCGTGAGCTCACGCGGTCGATCGAGGTCTCGATCCCGCAGGACACCGTGACGCTACGCGTCACCGGCATCGCCGATGACGCGGAGGCGTCAGCCGAGCTCGCCGACTCCGTCGCCGAGCAGTTGATGCTCGTGGTCAAGGACGTGGCGCCGAAGGATCCGGCCGGCGAGTCGACCATCACAGCGCAGATCATCGACGACGCCGTGGCGCCCGAGTTCCAGTTCACGCCCAGCAAGCCCCGCGACGCGCTCCTGGGAGGCTTCCTCGGCGGAGTCCTCGGAATCGCCGTCGCGCTGTTGATCGGCGTGCTCGACACCCGCGTCCGCAACGAGGAGACGCTCGCCCAGTCCGGTGGGGATCCGGTTCTCGGCGTTGTCTCGAAGTCGCCGCTGCTGGCGACACGCGGCATCGCCGTGTCGCAGGAGCCGCTCGGGCACACCTCCGAGGAATTCCGACGCATCCGATCGGCCCTCGCCTACGCGAACGTGAGCTCGCGGGTGAAGGTGCTGCTGGTGACCTCCGGATCGCCGTCCGAGGGCAAATCGACGGTCTCGGTGAACCTGGCCATGACTCTGGCCGGCCTGCGCAACTCCGTGCTGCTCATCGACGCCGACATGCGTCGTCCCCGCGCACACGAGCACGCCGGCATCGACGGCTCGATCGGCCTCACGAGCGTGCTGCTCGGCGAGGTCGAGTTCGACGTCGCCAAGCACAGTGTGGCCGACAGCACACTCGACATCCTCCCGGCCGGCACCGTCCCGCCGAATCCGGCCGAACTCCTGACGTCGTCTCGCATGGCTGAGCTGCTGGACTTCGCGGCGGCGGAGTACGACTACGTCGTGATCGATTCGCCGCCCACGCTCAGCGTCGCCGACGCGAACCTGTTCGCCACGCAGACCGACGGTGTGATCCTGGTGGTGGATGCCACGAAGACGCGCCGTGCGGCGCTCACGAAGAGCATCAAGTCGCTCGAATCGGGTGGTGCGCGCATCCTCGGGACCGTGCTCAACCGCGCCCGCCCCGACCGGCATCGCAGCGAGTACTACAGCGAGTGATGATCCGCGCGTCGAGAGGGCGTGCTCGACCGCGACACCCACTGCGATATTCAGGAGAGTTGTCATTCGCCGAGGGGCCGGTTATTCTTCAGGAGTTGCGAGGGGGGCTCGCTCTTCACCGCCGGGGCAGAAAATGCGGTGAAGGTGCTGGTTGTTCGTACGTTCTCCCCAGAAGACGGTGACTTCATGTCCTTCCCGCTCCGCCCGCTCGCGCACACCGTGAGCTCCCGCTCGTCCCGACGCTCCCGCCAGAGAATCGTCGCCGGTGTGCTCGGTGCCGTGCTCGCCACGTCCGCCTTCCTGGCCGTGGCGCCGCCCGCGCTGGCCGATGCGCCACGACCTGCGGAGCAGGCCGCGACCGCCGTGACGCAGGTTCCGGTCTTCGACGACGCGATGAACCGCACCGTGGGCTCCGGTTGGGGTTCGTCGTCGGCGGGAGCCTGGCGCATCGTCGAAGGCACCGCCAGCGTCACCGGCGGCAAGGCTCTGCTCGCCAGCCGCAAGCCGGGCATCACCGCTCGAGCCACCGCATCGGGCGTCTCGGCGACCGACGTGAACAGCACGTTCTCGCTGACCGTGCCGGCGCTGCCCCAGGGCGGGCCGCTGTATCTGGCGCAGGCCGTGCGCGTCTCCGGCAAGGACTCCTACGGTGTCCGCGTACGCGTGCACCCTGACGGGTCCTCGTACATCTCGCTGGTCCGGCTGACTGATCTCACCAGCGTGCAGAGCCTCGCCGAGCAGCGGCTTCCTCTGACGGTGAAGAGCGGAACCCGGCTGAACGTCTCGCTCAGCGTGACCGGAAAGACGCCCGTGGTCCTCGGTGCGAAGGCGTGGGCCGTCGGTGCCAAGGAGCCCGCCGGCTGGCAGGTCTCGCACAAGGACTCCTCGGCGACGCGCATCCAGAAGGCGGGCGGCTACGCGTTCGCGCTGTACACGTCCGGCGGTGCGAAGGCCGCGGTACCGGTCGCCATCGACGACATCCGGCTCACGACGCCGAAGGTCGTACCGCCGGTGAAGCCGACGCCGAAGCCCACCGCGCCCGTCACGACGAAGCCGACCCCCAAGCCCACGACTCCCGTGACTCCCACGCCGCCCCCGACCGTGACGACCCCTCCCGTGTCGACCCCGACCTCTCCCGACCCCGTGGACGGCGTCCGCGGCGACCCGGGCGCGAAGGAGCCGGGAACGCTGGCGTACGACGCACCGGCGAACGCGATCTACGCCGCGCCGAACGGCAAGGACACCGCAGCCGGCACCAAGGCTGCGCCCGTGCGCACGATCGCGGCGGCGCTGCGATTGGTCCCGAACGGCGGCACTGTCGTGCTGCGCGGCGGCACCTATCACGAAGAGGTCGTGATCCCGGCGCAGAAGCGGGTCACCGTTCAGCCGGCACCGAACGAGGCTGTCTGGCTCGACGGCGCGAAGCCCGTCGCCGGGTGGAAGGCGTCCGGCACGACGTGGGTTGTCGACGGATGGACGACGAAGCTCGACTCGAGCCCCACGTACACCAAGGGAGCCCCCGACAACACGCAGCCCGAGTGGCGCTTCGTCGATCCGGCCCACCCAATGGCCGCGCACCCCGACCAGGTGTGGGTCGCCGGTGCCCCGCTGCGCGAGGTCTCCTCGGCGGCTGAGGTCACCACGGGCACCTTCTTCGTCGACGACGCGGCCAAGCGCCTGGTCATCGGCACCGACCCGACCGGGAAGCCGGTCGAGGCGAGCGTGCTGACCCAGGCGCTGTCGATCCAGTCCGCCAAGAGTGTCATCAAGGGCATCGGTGTGCGCCGCTACGCGACGAGCGTTCCGCAGATGGGAACCGTCGTCGCCGCAGCGAACGACGTGACTCTCTCCGACGTCACGATCCGCGACAACTCCACCACCGGCTTCTATTCGTGGTCGCCGCGCACGACGCTCACCCGGGTGTCGCTGATCGGCAACGGCCTGCTGGGCGGGGGCGCGTCGCAGGCCGACGGGCTCGTGGTCGATCAGATGCTGTCTGTCGGCAACAACTCCGAGAACTTCAACCATTCGCCGGTCTCCGGCGCCTTCAAGGTGACCAGGACGCAGGGGGTGACGGTGACGGACAGCGCGTTCACCGGCAACTTCGGCCGGGGCCCCTGGTTCGACGAGTCCGTCGTCGACATCCGCTTCACCGGGAACGACGTGATCGGCAATACCGGCCACGGCGTCTTCGTGGAGCTCTCGGAGCGGGCGGTGGTCGCCGACAACATCATCGCTGACAACGGCCAGTTCGGGCTCTACGTGGTCAACTCCGGCTCGGTGAAGATCTGGAACAACACGGTCGTCGACAACCTCGAGCGAAACGTGAACATCGCGCAGGACTCGCGCCGTGCGTCCGATCCGAACGCAGCCGGGCACGACCCGCGCACGCGTTACGCGCCGCTCGCGCCGTGGATCGTGAGCAACGTGGTGATGTCGAACAACGTGGTCGCCGAAAGCGATGGAAACTGCCTCGTCTGCGTGCAGGACTTCTCGATGCAGTTCACCGGGTCGCAGATGGTGTCCAGCGTCAACGGCAACCTGTACCACCGCGATGACCCCAGTGCGGTGCGATGGTTCTCCGCCTGGTCCGTCGGCCCGGTGTCGAAGGATCCGAGCGTGACCGACACCCTGGCCGCCTACACGGCGGCCACCGGCCAGGACGGCCGCTCGCGCCTGGTCGACGGTGCCACCGTGGTGACCGACGAGTTCGCTCTGCAGCCGAGCTATGCGAACACGCAGTCGTCCATCGCCGTCCCGGTGCCGTCCGATGTTGCCGCCGGCACCCGCCTGCCCGCCAACAGCACCACGTTGGGAGCGCTTCAGCGCTGACCGTATGAGCTCTCTCCTGGCAGTCGGCGCCCGCGCGCTGACGATGATCATCGCGCTGGTCTGTGGCGTTCTCACGACCCGCATGATCATCGGCGACGCGGGCGTCGACAGCTTGGCTCTCTACACGCTGCTGATCACCATCCCCTCGCTGCTGACGTTCACGGACCTCGGCAGCGGGGCGGTGCTGGTCAACGCGGTGGCGACGAGTGATGATGTGCGCACGGATGAGAAGCTGCGCTACCAGCTCACCTCTGTCGGGCGGGTCCTGCTCATCTTCGCCGGCTCGGCGATGGCTCTCAACACGGTGCTCGTCGCGACCGGAGCGTGGGAGATGGTCTTCGGCGACGCGGGGGGACGACCCGGAGCATCGCTGGCGGCGTTCTTCTGCGTCACGATCTTCTGCCTCGGAATTCCGCTCGGCATCTGGGCGCGGATCATGCTCGGGCAGCGCCGCAATCACGTCGTCATCCTGCTGCAGGGGCTGATCTCGCCGCTGACGCTCCTCGGCGTGTGGCTCATCCTCACCTTCGGGGGTGAGAACCTGCACTCCTTCGTCGCGATCGCGTCGTTCGCAGCATCATTCCTCGTGGCGCTGCTGGGCGTCCTCATCACGGCACGCACCACCTCGCCGCTGATCCCCTCCGCCGCGCGAATGGTCCTGCGGCCTCGGCGGTATCCCGGCGTCCGTGTCATGGACGTAGGCTGGCCGATGCTGGCGCAGATGGTGACCTACCCGATCGCGGTCGGATCGCAGCGCTACGTGATCGCGCAGCTCGACGGCCCGGCCGGAGTGGCCGAATACGGGGTGGCCGGGCAGGTCTTCTTCGCGCTGAACGGACTGGTGATGGCGGGTGGACTCGCCCTCTGGCCGCTGTTCGCCCGTGCCCGCCATCAGGGGGCGAAGCAGCGGGGTCCGTTCCTGCTCTCGGCCCTGTTCGCGGTGGCGGTCGCCGCTGCGACGGTCATGGTCTGGTGGGTCTCGCCGTGGCTCTTCGGGTTCATCACGCAGGGCGAGCTGACCGTGCAGACGAGCACGATCTTCGCCTTCGGGCTGATGATCATGATGACGGCCGCGGTCTATCCGCTCGGGATGTACATCATGGACAAGCCGGGCATCCGCTTCCAGGTCATCCCGACGCTCAGCATGGCCGCTGTGGGAATCACCCTCGCGTTCGTGCTGACGCCGCTGCTCGGGATCGCCGGTCCGCTGATCGGCGTCGCCTTCGCGTTGCTGGTCTGCCAGCTGATCCCGTTCTCGATCTACATCGTCCGCAACCGCGCGCGACTCGGCGGGGGCACTCCCGACGCGACGCCCGGCCAGGGCTCGCCGGAGTAGACCGCGGCGACGAGTCGCCCGGGCGGTCTCAGCCGATGACGTGCTCGCGCACGCTCGCGCGGTACACCTCGGGCGCGTGTCGACGCAGCGCTTCGGCACGGCTCTCGGCGACCGTGGACACCATCTCGTCCCAGCGCGTGTCGACGTCGTTCAGAGCATCGGCGATCGACTCCGCGTCCCCGGGGGTGATCAGCAGCGCGGTGCCGTAGCCGCCCGCCGCCTCGCGGAGACCGCTGCTGTCGCTGGCGATGACCGGTCGCAGCGCGAGGATGCCCTCGACCGCGGTGTTGCCGAACGGCTCGTCGACTCGCGACGGCACGATCAGCACGTCGGACGACGCCAGGAACGGCCAGATCTCGGTGTGGAATCCGGCGAAGTCCACCGCGACGCCGGCCGCGGCGGCCTGGGCGCGCAGATCGCGTTCGAACCACTCGTAGCCTTCGAACACGGCGCCCAGCAGCGTCACCTGCACCGGGCGGCCGGCGGCGTGGAGCCGGGCCGCCGCCTCGATGACGAGATCGGGGCCCTTCCGCGGCGACAGGCGCCCGATGTAGAGAATGCGCAGTGCGTCAGAGGTCCTCGCGCGCGGTGAGGACGGATGCGGGGGAGAAGCGACTCCGTTGTAGACCACGTGCGAGCGGCGGGCGAGACTCGGAAGCGCCGCCGCCAGTGTCTCGAGGCTGAAGCGGCTGTTCACCAGCGTGCGCTCCGAGGCGAGGTGCGGCGAGTACAGGATGCGGTTCACCAGACGGCTGCCCGACGCCTCGGCCTCGTGCACATGGCTCACGGAACGGACGCCCCTCAGCCGTGCGATGAGCGGCCACTGGGGGATGATGATCGTCGACACGTAGACGACGTCGGGCCGCACACGGCCGATCAGCCGCCATGCGGCTCCCAGGCCGCGGAACATGTCGCGGAAGAGCGTCGGCAGTCCCTTGCGGGTCAGCAGCACCTTGCGCAGGACCAGCATCGGGATGATCACGACCTCGGCCCCGGCGGCGCGGAGTTCACCGTCGAGCAGCCCGCGGGCGGGCAGTGCGACGACCACGCGGGCACCGGACTCGACCAGACCGATCGCGCTCTCGAGCAGCATGCGGTCGGAGCCGAACATCTCGGCACCGGGGTGCACGAGCAGGGCGGTGGGTCGGGCGTCGCCGGTCACGGAGCGGCGGTCTCTGCGGGCGCGGGCGTCCAGTCGTCCGACCGTCGCCGAGCGCGTTTGGCGGAGCGGTGGATGCTCGCACCGTCGGCCAGGCGTCGGGCGAGCGCTTCGTACTCGTCGGTGACGTCGTCCCATCGGAAGCGGGTGCGGGCGTTCTCGCGTGCAGTGTCGCCCCGCGCAGCGGTGAGCCCGGAGTCCGCCTCAGCAGAGACCACGTGTGCGGCGACATCGGCGGCGTCGGAGAAGAACCAGCCGTCGCCGTTGAGCACCTCGCGGTTGAAGGGCACGTCGAATCCGATGACCGCAGTGCCGGCACCCATGGCGCGCAGCAGCGAGGGGTTGGTGCCGCCGACGGAGTGGCCGTGCAGGTAGGTCAGCGCGTTCGCGTACAGGGCGTCGAGCAGCTCCTGGTCGTAGACGCCGCCCACGAGGCGGATCCGCCCGTCGCTGTCGGCGATGCGCTGGATCTCCTGCGTGTAACCGGCGCTGTAGGGCGCCGACCCGACGACGACGAGAGGCAGCTTCGCGTCGCTGCGGCGGTAGCCCTCGACGATCTCCAGCACGTGGTTCTCCGGTTCGAACCGGGCCACAACCAGGTGATAGCCCTTCGGCGTCAGGTCCATCTCGGCCACTCCGCGCTCGGGCAGCTCGTCGAGGATCGGCGCGCCGTAGCGGATCATCTCGGTCGGCACGTCGAACTGGTGGCGGTAGTAGTCGGCGATGCCGGGGGCGTCGGAGATCAGTGCGTCGGCGGTGCGGACGCCGAACTGCTCGGCCCAGCGGTAGTACGCCTTGCCGCGGGGCCCCCACTTGGAGCGCCGCCACTCGAGTCCGTCCATGTGCAGCGCCACGCGGGCGCGTCGCAGGCGGAGCAGGGGCAGGAAGGGGGAGTTGGCCGCGTTGAAGACGAACGTGGCATGCGGGCGTCGACGGAACATGAGGTGCAGCGTCGAGAGCCCCGTATGGCTGAGGGTCTCGATCTGCTTCACCGGAACCGCGGGCAGATGCACGACCCGCATCCCGAGGTACTCCTTCTCGCGGCGCTCGGAGCCGCGGGTGTACACGACCACGTCGTGACCCCGCTCGGCGAGACGGCGACCGACTTCCTCGATCGCCGTCTCGAATCCGCCGTATGCGGCGGGCACTCCTCGGGTCCCTACCATTGCGATGGTGAGGGGCTGCGAATTACTCATTCGATCAGTATGCCCCGCTGGGCTGCACCATGACCTTCGCGGTGCGCCACATGATCTGGAGGTCGTTCATGACCGACCAGTTCTCGACGTAGCGCAGGTCGAGGCGAACGCTCTCGTCCCACGAGAGGTCGCTGCGCCCGGAGACCTGCCAGAGACCGGTGATCCCGGGCTTGATGTACAGGCGGCGGAACACGGTGCCGTCGTAGGCGGTGACCTCGCTGGACAGCGGAGGACGCGGGCCGACGACGCTCATGTCGCCGATCAGCACGTTCCAGAACTGCGGCAGCTCATCGAGTGACAGCTTGCGCAGGATCCTGCCGATGCGGGTGACCCGCGGGTCGTCCTTCATCTTGAACAGAGGGCCGGCGCCCTGATTCTGCTCCTTGAGCGCGGCGAGTTGCTGCTCGGCATCGGTCTTCATGGAGCGGAACTTGACCATCTTGAAGCGACGGCCGTCGCGGCCGACCCGCTCCTGGAAGAAGAAGGTCGGACCGGGCGAGTCCATCTTGATGAGCAGCGCGAGCACCGGAGCGATCAGGCCGATCGGAATCAGCGCCAGCGTGGCGACCGCGATGTCGAGGGCGCGCTTGAGCACGTGCTGCCCACCCTCGTAACGGGGGATCTGCACCTGGATGAGGGGCAGGCCTTCGACCGGCGCGAACGAGATGCGCGGACCGGCGACGTCGGTGAGGCGGCTGGAGAGGACGAGCTCCGATGCCGTGCCCTCGAGGCGCCAGCTGAGCTGCTTCACGAACTCCGGGTCACCCTCGGGCCGGCTGGCGACGATGATCGTGTCGGCACCGAGCTCGGCCGCCACGGTCGAGACGGAGTTGACATTGCCGAGGACCGGGAAGAGCGCGCCGTTGACTTCGATCTCGCGAGCGTTCCCGTCGAGCAGGGTCGCGCCAACCACCTGGTAGCCGGAGGCGCCGATCGGGTGCAGTGTGCGCACCACGTACTCGACGTCGTCGCGGTTTCCAACCACGAGCGTGCGGGAGGAGAACCTGCCCTGGCCGCGCTGGGCCTGGAGCCAGTGGCGCCAGGCCCAGCGGGTCACGAGGAGAGTGAGCACTCCGAGCGGCAGCCCCAGCAGCAGCGTCAGTTGCATCGACTCCCATTTCAGGAGCACCGCGACGATCGCGATGATCCCGAAGGCGAGCCCGCTGGCGTGCACGACGCCCCGGTACTCGGTTGCGCTCGCACGGAACAACGCGGCGTCCCGCGTGTGCAGCGCGCTGAGCATGAGGTACCACACGGCGGCGAGGGGGACGCCTCCGCGAAGTACCTCGACCGGAGCGACCCCGATGAGCAGCTGAACGGCCGCGGTCAGACCGACGGCGAACAGGATGACTGCAGCATCCGTGATCCGCAGACGCATCCGATAGCGACGTTCCCACTGCCGGCGTCGTTCCAGCGTGGCGGACGCGCGCGGCGTGACCACGGTGCGCGTCACCGACTTGGTGGCTCTCGGTGCGGCGACCGGCAAGAAGCCGGATCCCGTGCGAGTGATGCTCAGGGCATCCTCGACGGAGGTCATGCCCCGGCTCCGAAAGCCGTTGATGTACGCAGAATTCCCCAGTGCGACATGTGTTCCCCAGTATTTTCCCCAGGCCGCGAACAAATGCTCGCGACAGTCGTCCGCATTCCCGACCCCTCGGGTTTCCGCTGACACTCCGTGATCCCACACCACGGGTTGCGATCGCCGTCCCACACGGCGGTTGCTGGCAGCGGACACTGCGAACGTTCGAAAGCATAGCGGACGTGAACGGAAGATGAAAGGTAACTTCGACGAATCGAGGAACGACTGCCCGGGGAGGACTAGTCTGACCCGCGTGAACACGCCTTCTCTGCCCTCGTCTCTCCGCCTTCAGCGAATGGTGCCGAGGGACCCGGCGCAGCCTCATCGCGCTGCGAGTCCGCTCGAGCTGTTCTTCGATCTGGTGTTCGTCGTGGCCGTGAGTATCGCCTCGGCGCAGCTGCATCACGCCCTCAGCCACGGTGACTTCGTGCACGGCATCACGTCGTATCTGATGATCTTCTTCGCGATCTGGTGGGCGTGGATGAACTTCACCTGGTTCGCCACCGCGTTCGACACCGACGACTGGCTGTACCGCCTCACCACGATCGTGCAGATGGGAGGCGTGCTGGTGATGGCCGCCGGCATCCCGAACGCCTTCGAGCACGGCAACTTCACCATCACGGTCCTCGGCTACGTCGTGATGAGGGTCGCGATGATCGCCCAGTGGCTGCGCGCTTCGCGATCGGCGGGTGCGCTGAGCGGAGCGACCCGCCGCTACGCGTTCGGGATCGGCGCCGTGCAGGT
The DNA here is from genome assembly GCF_057215335.1 of Microbacterium sp. PI-SA-G. NCBI lineage: Bacteria > Bacillati > Actinomycetota > Actinomycetes > Micrococcales > Microbacteriaceae > Microbacterium > Microbacterium sp. PI-SA-G. Next base: position 1,853,241 of record NZ_CM170103.1, on the reverse strand, counting down.
GCTGTGGGTGCTGTTCCTGCTCGTTCCCGGCGGGCCGCTGCAGATCGTCGCCTTCGTCGCGTTCGCGCTGCTCGAGATGAGCGTGCCGATCGTCGCGGAGCACCGTCGGCAGACGCCGTCGCACCCGCACCACATCACCGAGCGCTACGGCCTGTTCACCCTGATCGTGCTGGGCGAGAGCCTGCTCGCCTCGGCCAACGCGATCCTCGACGCTCTCAGCGAGGTGGAGTCGCTCGGTCCGCTGATCGCCATCGCGGTGCTCACACTGGTGGTCACTGCCTCGCTGTGGTGGATCTACTTCTGGCCGCCGCATCATCGCGCGATCACGTCGTTCCGGCGGTCACTGCGCTACGGCTACACGCACTACCTCGTCTTCGCCGCCGCGGCCGCGTTCTCGGCGGGCATCGAGGTCGAGCTCGACGTCCTCACCGGCAAGAGCGACCTGTCGAACGTGACGGCGTCCTTCACGGTCACCATCCCGATCGCGGTGTTCCTGCTGGGTGTCTGGTGGGTGGCGATCCGTGAGAACGCCGATCGCGTCGTGAATACGGTGCTGCCGGTCGGGGCCGCCCTTGTGCTTCTCGATCCCGTGCTGCCGATCCCGATCACCCTCACCGCCGCGATCCTCGTGGCCATCGTCGTCGTTCTCGTCGTACGCGCACCCGGCCGAGGCCCGTCTGACGAGGAGAAGCTCATAGACCTCGCATAGCCGGCGCAGACAGTCCTGATCGGGGCGTCAGTGAGAGTGAGGGCACATCGAACGAAAGGCGCCTCTCATGAGCCGGATCCCGCAGCCCACCCAGACCCCCGACGGCCCCGCCTACCAGGGGCGCCTCCTGGATCGCGCCGACGAAGAGGTGGTGGATCAGGGAGCGGCGTTCGACATCCGCACCGTGATCAGCAGACGCGGGGTGCTGAGCCTCGCCGGGCTGGGAATCGGTGCGGTCGTCCTCGCCGCGTGCGCGCCGAGCGACTCGAGCGCCACCACGCCCCCTGCCGCGACGGCCTCCGCATCGACGGACCCGTCATCTGCCGGCACCGTCGCCGATGAGATCCCCGACGAGACGGCCGGCCCGTATCCGGGCGACGGATCCAACGGGCCGGACGTGCTCGAGGACTCGGGCATCGTGCGCTCCGACATCCGTTCGTCGATCGACGGGGGCGCGACCGCAGACGGCGTACCGCTGACGGTCGCCCTGCAGATCCTGGATCTGGCGTCCGGAGGCGTTCCCTTCGCCGGCGTCGCCGTCTATGCATGGCACTGCACGGCGGGGGGAGAGTACTCGATGTACTCCGAGGGGCTCGAGGACGTCACCTATCTGCGCGGGGTGCAAGTGGCGGATGCCGAGGGGCGCGTCGCCTTCACGTCGATCTTCCCCGGCTGCTACTCCGGCCGCTGGCCGCACATCCACTTCGAGGTGTTCCCCGACGTCGCGTCGATCACCGACGCGAGCAACGTGATCGCGACCTCGCAGCTGGCGCTGCCCGAGGCAGAATGCGCGACGGTCTACGCCGAGGCCGGCTACGACGACTCGACGCGCAACCTGAGCGGCGTCACGCTCGCGGGCGACAACGTCTTCGGCGACGACGCGGCACAGCGCCAACTCGCCACCATGACCGGAGATGTCGCGAGCGGATACACCGCGACTCTGGTCGTCGGTGTCGACACCACCACCGCGCCTTCTGCGGGATCGGCACCCGGCGGCGGCGGGCCCAGCGGCGGCGGAGCACCACCCGCTCGCTGACCACCACGCCCGGACGGAGCCTCCGCAGAGCGGGTCTGTTAGACTGATGGTGCAACGTGGATGATTCGCCCCTCTCGGCCGTCACGTCGCCACTGATCAGGGCCATCACGGACCACGCACATCGATGCGCGCGGCATCCGCCTTCGATCTCACGATCTGCGGAGCGCCGACCTGCGCCCGCCACACAGCAATGAGCATCACCATGAACATCACCACCTTTCCTCCTTCCGACCCGTTGACCTGGAAACAGGCCGACACCGACGTGTTCGTCGCGACCCGCGACGGAGAGTTCGCAGGCTTCGTCGAGTTCGACGGCGCCGTGCACCTGGTCCGCGACGAGCGCGGCACCGACCTCGGCTCGTTCGCGGAGTTGGATGACGCGCGACTCGAGCTCGAGAGCGCCCAGAAGGCCCGCGCCGACGAGCCTCGAGCGAGCCGGCCCGGCCGCGCTCTCGGCGGTCGGCGGCGTCCGCGTCGCGCCCGCGTCTAGACGATTGCCAGGGTCACGGAACATACTTTCTTGTATTCCGTTCGGTGCATGGGCCCAGGGCTAACCTGAGTTAAGCGTTGGGCGGTCGCCTTGGGCTTATCAGAAGTCTCAAGGGCTCCGATCGACGGGAGAGCATCATCTCAACTCAGCTCGACACGACGACCAGCGCAACGCTCGGACGGGTACGCCAGACGTACGCGGGCAATGCGGATTTCCCCCCGATGGCGCAGGCCTACAAGCAGGTCTCCCAGGTGGTTCGCGAAACCGGGCTCCTGAACCGTGCCCGGTGGTTCTATGCCCTCGTCGCCACCGGCATCGCCGTGGCGCTCGGCGGCCTGATCACGGGCTTCATCCTGCTCGGCGACAGCTGGTTCCAGCTGCTCATCGCCGCGGGCCTCGGCATCGTCCTCACGCAGATCGCCTTCCTCGGTCACGAGGCGGCGCACCGCCAGATCCTCTCCAGCGGTCCGGCGAACTTCAGGCTCGCCCGCATCGTGATCGCCAGCATCGGTATGAGCTACTCCTGGTGGGACTCGAAGCACACCAAGCACCACGGCAACCCGAACCAGGTCGGCAAGGACCCCGACATCGAGGTCGACACGATCTCGTTCCTCGAAGAGGACGCGGCGAAGGCGAAGGGCCTGATCAAGTTGATCACCCGCAAGCAGGGCTGGCTATTCTTCCCGCTGCTCACGCTCGAGGGACTGAACCTGCACTTCCTCGGTCTGAAGTACCTCATGACGAAGAAGAACGTCAAGGGACGCTGGATCGAGCTCAGCATCATCACGCTGCGGTTCGCCCTGCTCCTCATCCCGGTGTTCATGATGCTCCCGCTCGGAATGGCGTTCGCCTTCCTGGGCGTGCAGTTCGCCGTGTTCGGCGTGTACATGGGCGCCGCGTTCGCCCCGAACCACAAGGGCATGCCGATCGTCGATCCGAGCGCCCGCCTGGACTTCTTCTCGAAGCAGGTGCGTACGTCCCGCAACATCCGCGGTGGATGGTGGGCCACCTGGCTCATGGGTGGACTCAACTACCAGGTGGAGCACCACCTGTTCCCGAACATGCCGCGCCCGCACCTGTCGAAGGCGCGCGAGATCGTGCGTGACTACTGCATCTCGAATGACGTGCCGTACACCGAGACGAGCCTCGGCAAGTCGTACATGATCGTCATCGAGTACCTGAACCGGGTCGGGCTGTCTGCCGGCGCTGATCCGTTCGACTGCCCCGCCGTCGCGCAGTTCGGCCGCGCGTAAGCCTCACACGACAAAGCGCAGCGCTCCTTTCGGGGCGCTGCGCTTTCTCGTATGCGGACTAGCGTGATGAGTTGTCACTCTCGACCACGTCGATCGTGATCTTCTCGAGGCGCCCGTCGTTGTCGGTGACCTCGTCGTCGAGCACCTCGTCGCCGAGGAACTCCTCGGTGGGGGCGCTCAGGTCGGCGTCATCCTTGTCGGCGTCAGCGTCGGCGTCGGCGTCGGCCGTGATCGGGGAGCGGGCGGTGGTGTTGTCGCTTCCGTCGCCCGAGAAGATGCCGTCGGGGCGGATCAGCTCGCGCACCTCCGACATGAAGCTCGTGAGCTGCTGCTGCTGCCAGCGCAGCTGGCGCGTGCGGTCCTCGGCGTCGCGCAGAACAGCGGACGTGTGATTCGTGACGGAGTCGACGATCTTCTGCGACTTCACCCGTGCACGCTCGAGGATCTCGCGGGCGCGCACCTGGGCCGCTGCCTCGATCGACTGCGACTGGCTGCGCATCAGACGCTCGTAGTCCTCGGCCTTGCCCGAGATGCGCTGCGCGTGCTCGAGAGATGCAGCGACCTGCTCGTTGGCGTCGTTGGTGATGCGCTCGGCGTGAGCGACCGCCTGGTTGTGCAACACGAGGAATTCCTGCTGCGCGTCGTCCTGACGGCGCGTGAGCGTCTCCTCGAACTCCAGCACCCGTGCGTTCATGTCGCGCACGTCGCGCTCGGCGTCTGCCCGCAGCTGAGTCGTCTCACGCGTGACCAGCGAGCGGAGCGCGGCTGCGCCCTTCTCGGCCTCCGTGCGGATGGCCGTGGCCTCCTGAGACGCCTGGTTGACCTTCTCGGCGGCGTGGCTGGCCTCGCGCTCGATGCGCGCCTCGTGCGCGGTGTACTCGGTGTCCATCTTGAGCCGCACCTGATCGGCGTCGCGCTGTGCCTGAGCCGTGATGCGCTCGGCGTCGGCCTCGGCCTCGGCGCGCTGCGTGGCGACCTCGTCGCGGGCGGCTTCCATCAGACGGTCGGCCTGCACGGCCGCGTTCTGGATCAGGACGTTCGCCTGCTCTTCGGCGACACGCAGGATGGCCTCGAACTGCTGGCGCGAGGGCGCCTCCTTGCCGTCCGGTGTCGGAGCATCGACGAGCTCGGACGTGAGGGTGGTGATCTGCTGTTCGGCGTCGGCGACCTGAACCTTGGCGGCGGTCAGCTCGGCCGCGATCGCGTCGCGGGCCTCCTGCTCCTCCGCGCGGAGGGACTCGAGGCTGCTCGAATGCCGTTCCTCCGCCTCGGCGAGTGCGTTCGTGGCCTCTTGCAGGCGCGTGCGCATCGCGGCCAGGGCGGAGTCGACCTCGGCCTTGTCATACCCGCGGAATCCGACGGTGAACGTCGAATCGTCCTGCTGCGGCTGGGGGTTGGTCTCGATCAGCTGGTCGAAGAAGTCGGGGGAGCGCTGACCGTCGCGATCGGCCGTTCCGGAGGATTCACTCATGCCTCCAGCCTAGTTGCGCGCACGGCGAGCCGCGCCCCCCGATCGGGTGGGCGGGAGCGCGGATCAGGTCGAGTGGATCAGGTGGTCGAGGACCAGTTCGCCGGTGGCATTGAGCGACCGCATCATCTCAGCGATCAGCTTCGCGTCCACGCGAGGAGGCTCTGCCGAGTCGTACCCGAACTGCAGCGGAATCGCGGGATGGATCCACACCGTGGCACGCCGATCCGGACCGTCGCCGATCGGAAGCCAGGTCATCATGAAGCTCTCCTGGCGACGGAGCTTCGTCGAGATCACGATCTTGAGATGCGCGAGCGTCTCATCCTCGATGAGGATCGGATCGGATGTGCCGTCGTACCTGAGCCTTCCCATACCGAAACGCTACACCCGCGCCCGCGTGATCACGCTTTCGGAGGCGCGCCGCAATCCCCGAGACAGAACACAAGATCGAGGGCTATCGTCCTCGGAGCAGGTTCGAAGAACACGTGGAATCAGCGGAGGGAGAATCATGAGCGACATCGGGGAGACCCAGACCATGGTGCGCACCCAGGTCGGCGTCGACGACAGCAGCTTCCTCTTGGCCCAGGGGCAGGACGTGACCGGGCTCAAGCGCGAGATCGAGGGAGCAGCGCATGCCGGCGGCGGATTCGTGGATTTCACTGTGGTGGGCAACCGCACGATGAGCGTCCTGATCACACCGGTCAGCAGAGTCGTGTTCTCGATCGAGACGGTCGAGTACGACGCACGCGACGACGGCGATGACTCCTCTCCTTACGGGGGCACGTTCGACCTGCTCTGAAATCGGTGATACCGCCGCAGTTCCGCGCGCTGGTACGGTGACAGCGGAGGACGAGCGTCCGTGGGGCCGACCGGGTGAGGGAAGAACTCGATATGAAGCGAATGACACGGCCGCGCCGTGCCCGCTTCGGTGTCGCTGTGGCACTGATGGCCGTGCTGATCGGTGCGCTAGCGCCCGCACTCTCCTCCGGCTCGCCCGCAGCGGCGGCCTCTGACGGGCAGATGGTCTATCCGGCATCCGGGAACATCCAGTCGAAGGTCGGCGACGGCTGCCGCAACAACTATCGCGCTCACGAGGGCATCGACATCACCGGCCCTGGGGGAACTCCGATCCTCGCCGCCTATGACGGCGTCATCAAGGCGCGCACGTCGAACAACGGCTACGGCAACTACACCGACATCGAGCATCCCGGCGGTTATGTCACCCGCTACGCACACATGGCCTCGGCCGGAACGTACGCGCCCGGCACGCCCGTCGCGCGAGGCCAGCAGATCGGCGTGATCGGCAAGACCGGCGCGACCTCGGCCAACCATCTGCACTTCGAGGTGCGGCGCAACGGGTCTGTGTACACCGCGATCAACAACGGCTTCACCTGCCTGGCCAATGTGGTCCGCGGAAACTTCATCCCGATGAGCTTCCCCGGCCTTGCCGCACCACGCAACAACGCGGTCCTGTCGGCGGACTACGACCGCGACGGCAAGGCCGACCTGCTTGCTGTCGCCGGTGACAGCGACCTGGTGCACTACCCGGGTGCCGGCAACGGCGGATTCCATGCACCGTCGGTCGTGACATCAGCCTGGGGGCTCTACAAGCACCTCACGCACAGCGACCTCAATGACGACGGCATCGCCGATATGTTGGCGGTGCGCAGCGATGGCGCGCTGGAGTTCTACGGCGGCAGTGAGACGGGCGGCTTCGGCCAGCGCGACATCATCGGCAGCGGCTGGTACGACATGCTGCACGTGGCATCCGGCGCGGACTACACCGGTGATGGCAAGCAGGACGTCCTCGGAGTCTCCCCGGCGGGCACCATGACGGTCTACCGCGGCAACGCGGCGGGAGCGCTTGTCGGACCGCACCCCACCCGCGGCGGCGGCTGGCAGAACGCGCGCTTCCTCGTCGGCGGCGACTTCACCAACGACGGTCGGGGTGACGTGATCACCATCGACAGCGCGGGGGTTCTCGGATGCTACCCCGGCACGGGCAGCTCCTTCGAAGCGCGCCGCGTCATCAGCAGCGGGTGGTCCGACACCACGGCGCTCACCGGCGGCGTCGACTTCGACCGAGACGGGTACGTCGATCTCATCGGCCGCTCCTCCTCGGGACTCCTCACCTTCTATCCCGGAACCGGCACCTGCGCCTTCTGGGGTACCTTCCCGATCGGTCCGGGCTGGGGCGGTTTCTCGCAGATCGGGTGACGCTGATGGCCTCCGCCGGGAATAGCCCCCGCGCGCGCGGCCTTACCTCCTGTTGTGAGTCTTTTCGAATCCGCCGCCTTCGGCGCCCTGTCCCTGTCCAACCGCGTCGTGATGGCGCCGCTGACCCGCACCAGGGCGGGGAGCGAGGGCGTGCCCAACGCGACCATGGTCGAGTACTACCGGCAGCGCGCAGGACAGGGGCTCATCATCACCGAGGGCACTTGGCCCGCGGCAGAGGGCAAGTCGTATTCCGGACAGCCGGGGATCGTGACGCCCGCGCAGATCGAGGGATGGCGCCTGATCGCCGACGCCGTGCACGAGGCCGGCGGCACGATCGTCATGCAGCTGATGCACGGCGGACGCGTGTCGCACCCGGCCATCTCGGGGGAGTCCCGCGTCGTCGCGCCGAGCGCGCTCGCCGCCCCCGGTCAGACCCACACGCCCGAGGGCAAGGTCGACATGCCGGTCGCGCACGCGCTGACGCTGGATGAGATCCCCGTCGTGGTGGAGCAGTTCGCCCAGGCCGCGCGCAATGCCATCGCCGCCGGTCTCGACGGCGTCGAGGTGCACGGTGCCAACGGGTACCTGGTGCACGAGTTCCTCTCCCCGGTCTCCAACATCCGCGAAGACCTCTACGGCGGAGCCCCGCAGAACCGTGCCCGCTTCGCGATCGAGGTCACCGAGGCCGTCGCGGCAGCGGTGGGCGCCGACCGCACCGGCATCCGCCTGTCGCCGCAGCACAACATCCAGGGTGTGCTGGAAGAGGACGACGCCGACGCGCGGGCGACCTACACCGCTGTCGCTGAGGGGCTCGCGCCTCTCGGACTCGCCTTCATCGACATCCTCAGCGCCGCACCGATCGGAGATCTCGTGCAGCACATCCGCCGCACGGTCGGCGCGCCGCTGATCCTCAACTCGGGCTTCGCCACTCCGACCGCCCGCGACGAGGCCGAGAGGCTCATCGCCGACGGTTGGGCGGACGCCGTCGCCGCCGGTCGCCCCGTGATCGCCAACCCCGACCTCGTCGAGCGCTGGCGCCGGGGAAGCGAGCTCAACGAGCCGAGGCCCGCGCTCTTCTACGGCACCACGGCCGAGGGGTACACCGACTACCCGTCGCTCGAGTCGGTTCCCGTCGGCTCCTGACTGAGGGCGCGGGGCGTCGGTTCAGCGGCTCGGGCGCCCCGTGTCTTCCAGGTAGAGCCCGGCCACGTGGTCGGCGGCGAAGCGGATCAGCTGCTCCGCGACGCGGCGGATGTCGTCGCGAGCGTAGTGCGTCCGTTCCCAGCCGGCGTAGAGCGCGCACTGCATCGGCTGTCCGCGGTGGTGCAGCGGACGTGAGACCAGGTCGAAGCGCGCCGGCTCGACGACGACGCAGGGGCCGTGGCCCGCGGCCGACCGCGCCTGGATGATGGGGGCGTCGGCGCCGAAGCTCGCCATCTCCAACGACCAGGCCTCGCTTTCGGCCGCCTGTAGGATCTGGCCCCAGGCGGCGGAGCCGGCACCGGACGTCAAGAACGGGCCCGCGAGGAGTTCGCGGAGTTCGACGTGCTCTCCGGCGGCGAGCGGGTGATCGGCGGGCATCTGGCACAGGAGCGTCAGCGGCAGGATGCGGACGCTGCTCAGCCGCACGTCCGGTGCAGCGGTGGTCACGGCGAGATCCGCCCCCGTGCGCAGCCGATCGTATGACTCGACGGGCGTCGCGACGACCACGTCCGAGATGGGGCCGCCGCCCGCGATGAACGGCGCGAGCACCAGGACGCTCGTCATCTCCGGAGCCGCCGCCACGAACGAGCGCTGCTCCTGCACGATGCCCGTCATGATCTCGCGTGCCCGTCGGCCCCGCCGCACCAGGTCGCGTGCCATCGGCTCGAGGCGCTCGCCGGCATACGTGGTGACCATGCCCTGCGGCATCCGTCGGAACAGCGGAGCGCCGACCTGTCGCTCGAGGGATGCGATCTGACGGGAGACCGACGGCTGGGTGCGGATGAGGCGCTGCGCCGCGAGACTGACCGAACCGGTGTCGATCACCGCGACGAATGCTTCGAGTTCTCGCTCTCCGTACATACGTGAAGCGTATACGGATACCCGCTTTTCTCATTGGACGAGCATGAGTGCGTGCCATCAGTATGGGCTGATCCCGAGTCACCCGACACATCACCCGACAGAGAGGGCCCTCTGATGGCCGCTTTGCACACTGAGATCACTCCTGCCCGGCAACGTCGCTCCATGGTCGGCGCCTTCGTCGGCACGGCGATCGAATGGTATGACTTCTACATCTTCGGCACGGCGGCCGCGCTCGTCTTCGGCCGCGTCTTCTACCCGGACGTCGCGCCGGGCGCCGCACTCCTGGCGTCGTTCGCGACGTTCTGGGTCGGCTTCCTGATGCGTCCTGTCGGCGGAATGGTGTTCGGGCACTTCGGCGACAAGCTCGGGCGCAAGAACGTCCTCGTGATCACGCTGATGCTGATGGGCATCGCCACCACCCTGATCGGTCTGCTGCCCACCTACGCGCAGATCGGCATCCTCGCGCCTGTGCTCCTGGTGGTGCTGCGCGGACTGCAGGGTTTCGCCGTCGGAGGCGAGTGGGGTGGCGCCGTGCTGCTGTCGACCGAGAACGCGCGCGCAGAGAAGAAGGGGCTCGCCGGCGCCTGGGTGCAGCAGGGCTCGCCCGCAGGGTCGATCCTGGCGACGCTGATGTTCCTGCTCGTGGGGCTGCTGCCGGACGAGCAGTTCATCACCTGGGGCTGGCGCATCCCGTTCCTGATGTCGGCCGTGCTGGTGATCATCGGCCTCGTCATCCGCGTCAAGGTCGAGGAATCCCCGGACTTCGTCGCGGCCAAGGCGTCGAAGGAGGTCGTGAGCGCTCCGGTGCTCGTCGCCGTCCGCACCGCGCCGGTGCTGATCGGCCTCGGCGTGCTCGCATCGGTCATGGGCATCTCGAACGCCTACTTCTCGAACACCTTCCTGCTGGCGTGGACGACGGGCTCGCTCGGCATCGAGCGCCAGCTGATGCTCAACATCCTGCTCGGCATGGCGGTGCTGCAGTTCATCTGGCAGCCGATCGCCGCGAAGATCGCTGAGAAGCAGGGGATCACCCGCGTCATGCTGGCGGGGCTTCTCGTGAGCGTCGCGCTGATCGTGCCGTACTTCCTGGCCATCCAGGCGGCCGATCCGCTGTGGATCACGGTCACCCTCTACGCCACGATCATCGGCAGCACCGCATACTACGCACTGCTCGCCACCCTGCTCGCCTCGGCGTTCCCGGCCCGCATTCGTTACTCGGGCGTCTCGCTGGCCTACCAGCTGTGTGCGACCGTGTTCGGCGGATCCACCCCGCTCGTCGCGCAGTGGATCCTCAACTCCACCGGCGGCAGCGTCTGGGGAGTGGCGGCCTTCTATGCGGCGATGGTGTTCCTCACGATCGCCGGCGTGTGGGGCCTGCAGCGGCGGATGACGCAGGATGCCGCCCGCGCAGAGAACGCGACCGCCGCCTGATCGTCGATTCGCACACCGGAGGTAGAACATGCGCGTAGACACCGTCTTCACGAACGCCCGGATCCGCACGCTCGATCCCCGACGCCCGCACGCCACTCGCATCGGCGTGCTGCACGGTCGCATCGTGGGGCTCGACGACGACCTGCACGGGGTGGATGCCGATCGCGTGGTCGACCTCGGCGGTCAGCCGGTGCTTCCCGGTTTTCACGATGCGCATCACCACCTCTCGCTCACGGGGTTCCGGCTGGCGTCCTTGAATCTGCGCCCCGGAGCGGTGAATTCTCTCGCGGAGCTCTACGAGGCCGTGCGGACGTATGCCGACGGGCTCGCACCCGACGCATGGGTGCGGGGCTCCGGCTACGACCAGAACTTCCTCGAGGAGCATCCGACCGCCGAAGGGCTCGACCGGGTCGCCGGTGGTCGCCCCGTCATCCTCGAGCACGTCTCGGGTCACATGATGGTGGCGAACACCCGGGCCTTCGAGCTCGCCGGGTATTCCGGGCGGGAGGGATTCCCGAAGATCCCGGGCGGCGGCATCCCTCGCGACGCGCAGGGCAGACCGCAAGGGCTGCTGCAGGAGTCCGCGATGGCTCCTCTGCTCGCACTCGTACGGCCGGTCGCGCTCAACGAGGTGCGGCGCAATCTCGGTCTCGCCAGCGACCAGGCGCTGAGCTACGGGCTCACCTCGGTGACAGAGCCCGGCATCGGCGAGATCCGCATGGTGGGCAACAGCCCGCTCGACTACCACGCGTATCAGAGCGCCGTCGAGCAGGGGCAGCTGCGTGTGCGGACGACGCTCATGCCGTACATCACGGTGCTGCACCCGTTCACGGATCTTCCCGACAAGGGGATGCTGGGGCTCGACCTGGGCATCCGCACCGGGCTCGGCGACGACATGCTGCGCGTCGGACCGGTGAAGATCGTGGCGGACGGCTCGTTCATCGGACGCTCTGCGGCCATGCACGCGTGCTTCCACGGCGAGTCAGAGAACTTCGGGGTGCTGCTGCATGAGCCGGAGCAGCTGCACGACTACATCGTCGGCGCGCACCGTGCCGGCTGGACGGTGGCCACGCATGCGATCGGCGATCGGGCGATCGGGCATGTGCTCGACGCCGTGGAGGAGGCGCAGCGCATCGCACCTCGACCCGACGTGCGACACCGGATCGAGCATTTCGCTCTCGCGAGTGATGCCGACATCGCGCGCGCCGCGCGGCTGGGTGTGATTCCGGTGCCGCAGGGCGTGTTCCTCTCGGATTTCGGCGACGGCATGGCCGCCGCGGTCGCCGATGAGCGCCGCGACGACATCTATCGGATCAAGTCGCTGGCCGATGCCGGGATCGTGCTCAACGGCTCGACCGATTCGCCCATCTCGGACGCGAACCCGCTGGTGTCGCTGCGCGACATGGTGTTGCGGCGCACGAGTGGCGGTCAGGTGCTGGGGGAGCGGGAACGGATCAGCATCGCCGACGCGGTGCGCGCCTACACCTCCGGCTCGGCCTATGCCGTGAGCCAGGAGCGGGACAAGGGGATGCTGCGCGTCGGCATGCTCGCGGACTTCATTGCCCTGAGCGACGATCTGTATGAGATCGAACCCGAGCGGATCGCCGAGCAGCGGGTCAGCACGACCGTCGTCGGCGGAGAGGTCGTCTTCGGCGACGCGGAGTGACGGTCAGGACGCGCTCGGCGCTGCGCCGACGCGCATCCGTCCGGGGAGGAACGGCAGTGCCGGGGCGCGGTACTCGATCGCGGGGTCGGTGGGTGCCAGGGTCAGCTCCGCCTGTCCGAAGCGCCACACCCGGTTGAAGAGGTAGACGCCGATCGGCACGGCGTGCGTCGACGACACCTGCCACGTGCCGACGCCCCACTGCGCGGGCTGGCCGCGTCCGTCTATCACGAGCGTGGGGCGGACCCCGGCGTACAGCGCGAACCAGGGCTTGTGCAGGGTGAGGGTGATGCGGCGGGACGTCGTGTCGTCTTCAGTCACGGGTGCAGTCTCGCAGATGCCACGCGGTGAGCACTCGGCACGAGTGCGCCGGATCGGGTTCAAGGCTGTTGTACGAGCACCTTCGATCTCGATGCGCAGCATACTTCCCCTCCACTATAAAGTGCAGTATCGTTCCCATAGACGGGGCTGAGAACTATTCTGCACATGGAGGTCTGAGGATGCCGCAACTGCCCACCGGAGCTGCCTTCCCCGCGTTCGTCCGCGGCGCACGCCTGCGCGCGAACATGACGCAAGACGAGCTCGCCCAGAGTGTCCGCAAGAGCAGGCGCTGGGTGCACGACCTGGAGTCTGGCAAGGTGGACCCCTCGCTCGGCGCCGCGATAGATGTCGCCGCGGTCCTGGGATTCACCGTGTCGCTGGATCCCAGTAAGCGCTCGGGCGTTCTCGACGAGATGTTCGAGCACCTCTGATGGCCGACGCTCTCGACCTGTGGCTCGACGGGCGGTTCGCCGGCAAGCTCATGCGGGGTGAGACAGACCAGGTCGAGTTCCTCTACGACGAGGACTATCTCGACCTCCAAAGCCCCACCCCGCTGTCCGCGACCATGCCTACGACCCAGATCGGGCATGGTCCCGATGTGGTGATGCCCTGGCTGTCGAACCTGCTTCCGGATGCCGACGAAGTTCGCAGCCGGTGGGCAGCGAAGTTCGGGGAACGCCGCACGGATCCGTTCACGCTCCTCGCGCACATGGGTGAGGATGCCCCAGGCTCCGTCCAGGTCGTGCCCGAGGAAGTGGTGCCGTCCGACGCCGGAGAGCTGTCTCCAATGTCCGAACGCGACATCGCACGGCGCGTGCGCGCCATCCTCGATGACCCTGACCAGTGGGTCGACGACACGGACGACGATGAGAGCCGGTTCTCGCTCGGCGGACAGCAGGGCAAGTTCGCGCTCGCACAGATCAACGGCGAGTGGTTCGAGCCGAACGGCCGTGCGCCCAGCACGCACATCGTGAAGCCGGGCATGGTGCTGAAGTCCGGGCATACGGACGATCATGTCCAGGCCGTGGAGTTCGTCACGATGCGCGCAGCGCGCGCCGTCGGCGTTCGTGCGGCGCAGGTGGACATCCTCGACTTCGCCGGCGTTGCCGCTTTCGTCACCACGCGCTTCGACCGCCGCGCGACGACAGGGGGAGATGTCGTGCGGATCCACCAGGAGGACTTCTGTCAGGCGCTCGGCATTCGCCCTGCGCTCAAGTACGAGGAAGATGGCGGCCCGACCATGGCTGACATGGCGAGCCTGGTCAATGACACCTCATCGCCGGCGTACCGGATCGAGGACCGGATCATCCTCACGAAGCTGTTCGTCTACAACCTGCTCACCGCAGGCGTCGACGCCCACGCCAAGAACCACAGCATGCTGCACCGGAGCGGGATCACGCGGCTCGCCCCTGCCTACGACCTCATCTCCGCACACGGGCTCTGGAGCGAGGACCGCGTGACGTTCGAGGCGAAGGCCGCGGTGAAATACGGCAAGGAGCGTTCATACAGGCAGATCTACGGGCGAAACCTCGCGCGGACGGCCGACGTGCTCGGTACGCCCCGGAGCGCGTTCGCGATCGTCTTAGAGGAAATGGCTAACGAGCTTCCCGGCGCGTTCGACGCGGCCATCGCCGAAGTTCCCGAGAGCATGGTGACCGATCAGCTGCGCTCGATGCCCGATCGCATCGAGCGGTTCGCCGCCGAGTTCGTCAAGCGATGGGACGGCGACGACCTCGGCATCGACGCTCTTCCCCGGTTCCAGGGCAGCTCGTCTATCGCCCGTCCCGACACGGGACGGATCTGGGAGCCCGGTCACTGGCGCGGCGGCAGATGGGTCACGGGCAGGTACCGAACCCGATCCGCGCGCTGACAGCGTTCTTCGCGACCCACGCCGCCTTCGAGCACCTCCGCACAACCATCGGCGCGCGGCTCGACTATGTTGCGGGGTTTTCCGCGGGGTGCCCGACTGTTAGATCGTCTCTCGGTCGGTCAACCCCGCACCAGGGCAAAGCAAAACCCCCACCATGTTAGAAGCTAGGTGGGGGTTTCTGAGGTGACTGTAACGATCACCCTGTGGCTCCGACGGGCGTCGATCCCGTGACCTCACGATTTTCAGTCGTGCGCTCTACCAACTGAGCTACAGAGCCGTGACGCGACCGGCGAACCTGTCGCGTCCTAGACGAAGGGCCCTCTCCGAAGAAAGAGCCCGACGAACCGGAGCGACCCTGACGGGACTTGAACCCGCGACCTCCGCCGTGACAGGGCGGCACGCTAACCAACTGCGCTACAGGGCCATACTTGTTTTCAATTATATCGGAAGAGTGACCCCAACGGGATTCGAACCCGTGCTACCGCCGTGAAAGGGCGGCGTCCTAGGCCGCTAAACGATGGGGCCGGAGTCTGTCCCGGGGGACTTCCTTGCCGACGCTCAAGCATAAGCGAAGTCTGGGGTAAATCGCGAATCGAGGGCGCGGCCTCCCTCGAACGGCGCGTCGGAGGAGGACGATGGGGTGATCCGCGGTGCGGCATTCCGCGCGTCCGGACCCTGGTGCGGATGTGACGGTTGTTGTTAGTGTGGCATTTGTGAAACCGGCGGAAGGGCCCGTGTGAACAATCAGAAGATCGCGGATGCGGCAGCAGCGGCATCAGCAGATTGCGGGTGTGCGCCCACACCGGCCGAGAGTCGCGCCTTTCAGAAGAGCGGCATCACCCGACGCGGAGCTCTCGGGCTCGGCGCCCTGAGCGTCGTCGCGCTGAGCGCGTTCGGCATCACTTCGGGAGTCTCCGCCGCCTACGCCGCGTCGTACCCGAGCTGGGACGACGTGCAGCGCGCCAAGGGAAACGAGGCTGCCAAGGCTGCCGAGGTCTCGCGCATCGAAGGCCTCATCCAGTCGCTGACGCAGAAGGTCGCCGAGACGCAGGCCGCTGCCGAGGTCGCGTCGAACGAGTTCTACCAGGCGCAGCAGGAGTACTTCGCGGCCATCGCGCGTGCAGACGAACTCCAGGCCAAGGCCGATGAGCAGGCGGGCCTCGCCACCGAGTCCGCCCGCAAGGCCGGACAGGTCGCCGCGCAGCTGTATCGCAACGGTGGGGATGACACCTCGCTGGAGCTGTTCTTCGCGGGCTCCGCCAACAACGCCGACGAGCTGCTCTCGCGCCTCGGCACGATGGACAAGCTCCTCGAATACAACCAGTCGGTCTATGACGACGCCGTCGCCGCGCGCAACTCCGCGCAGTCACTGAGCGACCAGGCCGTCGTCGCACGCACCGAGCGCGATCGCCTGCAGCAGGTCGCCGAGCAGAAGATGGTCGTCGCGCAGCAGGCGGCCGACGCCGCTCAGGCCGCCCTCGACGAGCAGTCGGCCAACCTCGCCACGATGCAGGCACAGCTCGCCGCCCTCAAGGACACCACGGCCACGACGGTCGCCGGCTACCAGGAGGGCGTGCGCGTCGCCGAAGAAGAGCGCAAGCGCCGGGAAGCCGCTGCGGCCGAAGAAGCGCGCCGCGTCGCCGAGGAGAACGAGCGCAATAACAGCAACAACAACGGTGGCGGTGGCGGCGGTGGAGGTGGCGGCGGTGGCGGCGGCGGCGGCAACGGCTGGGTCCGCCCGCACGGCGGCTACCGCAGCTCCGGCTACGGTCCCCGCTCGCAGCAGTGCAACTCGAACGGCTGCTCCTCGAGCTGGCACTACGGCATCGACCTCGCGAACGGCTGTGGTTCGGCGATCTACGCGGCGCACTCCGGAACCGTCGACGCCGCCTTCTACAACGGCGGCTACGGCAACTACGTCCGTATCCAGCACGGCGGCGGCGTCTCGACCGGCTACGCGCACATCAAGCAAGGCGGATTCGCCGTGCGCAACGGCCAGTGGGTCGAAGCCGGACAGGTCATCGCTTATGCCGGTAACACCGGCGGCTCCTTCGGGTGCCACCTGCACTACGAGGTCTACATCAACGGCCGATACACGAACCCGGCCGACTTCATGGCCGACCGCGGCATCTCGATCTGAGCACCCGCGTCTCTGACACGCAGAAGACCCCCGGCCGCTGAGCGGTACCGGGGGTCTTCGCGTACGGCCAGACTCGCGATCGAGTCGGTGACCGCTGGGATCAGTGGCTCTGCTCGCCCGCGCGGACGATGGCCTCGTCGAGAATGCGCTGCGCCTCGGCGGCGTCGCCCCACTCGTCGACCTTGACCCACTTGTTGGGCTCGAGGTCCTTGTAGTGCTCGAAGAAGTGCTCGATCTCCTTCTTCGTGTACTCGGCGATGTCGCCGATGTCCTGGATGTGGGCCCACCGGGGGTCCTTCGCCAGCACGGCGACGAGCTTGTCGTCTCCGCCGGCCTCGTCGCTCATCTTCAGCACGGCGACGGGGCGCACCTCCATGACGACACCGGGGTAGATCGCCTGGTCGAGCAGCACGAGCACGTCGAGCGGGTCGCCGTCCTCACCCAGGGTGTTGTCGAAGTAGCCGTAGTCGGCCGGGTAGCCGAAGGTCGTGTAGAGCACGCGGTCGAGGTGCACTCGTCCGGTCTCGTGGTCGACCTCGTACTTCACGCGGCTGCCGCGCGGGATCTCGATGACGGCGTCGTGTGCGCCCATGCGTGTGCTCCTCAGAAAAGTTCGGTTGGATGCCGCGAACCAGCCTACTCGGGGCGCGTGCTCGCCCGTGGTCGACGCGAGAGGTGCACCCGCGAAGCATCCGGTGTCCTACCGTTGACCTGTGCCGTCTCTCTCCTCTTCCGTCGCCGAGATCCGCCTCGCCGTGCGCACCGCGCTCGCAGACCTGCCGCCGGGAGCGACCGTCCTCGTCGCGCTGTCAGGGGGAGCGGATTCGCTCGCGCTCGCCGCGGCCACCGCGTTCGAGGCGCCCAAGCTCGGACTCGTCGCGGCATCGCTGACCGTCGACCACGGTCTGCAGGAGGGGTCGGATGACGTCGCCCTGCGCGCGGCGCGGGCGGCGGCATCCCTCGGGATCGACGCGCGCACCGTGCGGGTGGAGGTCGACGGTGACGGCGGCCCGGAAGCTGCGGCGCGCGAGGCCCGCTACCGCGCGTTGCGAAACGGAGCGACGGATGCCGGCGCAGCCGCTGTGCTGCTCGGGCACACACTCGACGACCAGGCCGAGACCGTGCTGCTGGGCCTCGCGCGCGGCTCCGGAGCGACGAGTCTGCAGGGCATGGCCCCCGCGCGCTCAGACGACGACGGGCTGCGATGGCTGCGTCCACTGCTCGGGGTTCGGCGCGAGACGACGCGGGCATTCTGTGCGGCATCCGATCTCGAGGTGTGGGACGACCCGCACAACCAGGACGACCGCTTCGCACGGGTGCGGGTGCGCAACCGCGTGCTTCCGGTGCTCGAATCCGAGCTCGGCCCGGGCATCGCCGAGGCGCTCGCTCGCACCGCCGAGCAGCTGCGTGAAGACGCCGAGGCGTTCGACGAGATGATCCACGAGACCATCGAAGACATCGTCGAGCACGCTGAGGCCGGCATCTCGGTCAGCGTGGCGGCACTCGCCGCGAACCCCGCCGCGCTGCGCAACCGCGTCATCCGCCTCGTGGTCGACAGCGAGTTCGGGGTCAGCCTCACGCGCACGCAGACGATCGAGGTCGCCCGCCTCGCCACCGACTGGTCGGGTCAGGGAGCGATCGACCTGCCCGGATGCTCCGCCACCCGCCGCGGCGGACAGATCGTCTTCACCGCGCGCGGCTGACTACTTCTTCCCGCCGAGGAGCCCGCCGAGCAGGCCACCGAGGTCGATGCCGCCGCCCTTGCCGCCGCCCAGGATGCCGCCGATCAGATCGCCGATCCCGCCGGAGCCCTGCGCCCCGGCATCCGCCTTCTCGCTCTTGCCCTTGCTCGCATTCGCGATGAGACCCATGACGATCGGCGCGAGGATCGGCAGCAGCTTGCCGAAATCGATGCCGGGGGTGTCCTTCGACTCGGTGAGCGTGGAGGTGACCTCCTTCTCCTTCGCGCCGAGGATGTGCGAGACGATCTTGCCGCCGTCGGCCTGATCGATGTCGTCGACCTTCGACGCGCCGCCCGTGCCCTGATGCTTCTTGAGCGCCTTCTGGATCGCCGCTGATCCGGACTCGGTCTCGGCGTTCTTGGCGAGACCGCCGAGCAGCACGGCACCGCCCTGTTTGACCGCGACCGCCGCCTCGTCGTGCGAGACGCCGAGCTTCGCGGCGATGTCGTCGATGGGCACCTGGTTGAGGATGTCGTCGAGAGCCATGAGGGGAATCCTTCCGTCGGCGGGTGCGAACCCGTATCCCCGCTCAGGGTAGTGCGGACCGGCCGCGCAGGGGAGGGGGTGGCGCGCATCGACGACCGCGTGGAACGGACATCGCATCTCGTCGCCTAAAATCGATGCATGCGCGCCTCGGAAATCCAGGATGACCTTGCCCAGATCCTCGTGACCGAGGAGGAGATCCTCGCCAAGCTCGACGAGCTCGCCACCCAGGTCGCCGCCGACTACGAGGGCAAGAACCTGCTCCTGGTCGGCGTGCTCAAGGGAGCGGTCATGGTGATGGCCGACTTCGCCCGGGCGCTGCCGTTCCATGCGCCGATGGACTGGATGGCGGTGTCGAGCTACGGCGCGAGCACCAAGTCCAGCGGTGTCGTGCAGATCCGCAAGGACCTCGACTCCGACCTCAACGGCAAGCACGTGCTGATCGTCGAGGACATCATCGACTCCGGCCTCACGCTCAGCTGGCTGCTGGAGAACTTCGGCTCGCGGGGTGCCGAGTCGATCGAGGTGCTGGCGCTGCTGCGCAAGCCCGAGGCCGCCAAGGTCGAGATCGACTGCCGCTACGTCGGCTTCGACATCCCCACCGACTTCGTGGTCGGGTACGGCCTCGACTACAACGAGCGCTACCGCAACCTCCGCGACGTCGCCGTGCTCGCACCCCACGTGTACTCCTGACCAGGGTTCTGACCGGGTACGCCGTGGGTGAACGCACAGCAGAGGCCTAGGGCGCGCGCGATACGCTGATCCGATCATGAAGATGAAGAAGATCACCCGGAATCCCCTGATCTATGTGGCGCTGATCGGTCTGCTGCTGTTCGGCGGCTTCCTGCTGATCTCGAACCTCGGAGCCCCCAAGCAGATCACCACGCAGGAGGGTCTGGAGCTGCTCTCGGGCAGCACGGTCACCGAGGTCGTCACGACCGACGGCGACCAGCGCGTCGACATGACCCTGTCGAAGGCGTTCGAGGGCTCGGAGAACGTGCAGTTCTACTACGTCGAGGCCCGCGCCGAAGAGGTCGTCACCGCGATCAACGACGCCGACCTGAAGGACGGCTTCAACGACGCCGTCCCGCGTGCCACGTGGTTCGACGGATTCATCTCACTGCTGCTTCCGCTGGTGCTGCTCGGCCTCCTGTTCTGGTGGCTGCTCTCCTCGATGCAGGGCGGCGGCGGCAAGGTCATGCAGTTCGGCAAGTCGAAGGCGAAGCTGGTCAGCAAGGAGACGCCCACCGTCACCTTCGCCGACGTGGCCGGCGCCGACGAGGCGATCGAAGAGCTTCACGAGATCAAGGACTTCCTGCAGGACCCCACGCGCTTCCAGGCGATCGGCGCCCGCATCCCGAAGGGCGTGCTGCTGTACGGCCCTCCTGGAACCGGAAAGACGCTGCTCGCCCGCGCCGTCGCCGGTGAAGCCGGCGCCCCGTTCTACTCGATCTCGGGTTCGGACTTCGTCGAGATGTTCGTCGGTGTCGGTGCCTCCCGCGTACGCGACCTCTTCACCCAGGCCAAGGAGAACGCTCCCGCGATCATCTTCATCGACGAGATCGATGCCGTCGGTCGCCACCGTGGTGCCGGCATGGGTGGCGGAAACGACGAGCGCGAGCAGACGCTCAACCAGATGCTCGTCGAGATGGACGGCTTCGACCCGAACGCGAACGTGATCGTGATCGCCGCGACGAACCGCCCCGACATCCTCGACCCGGCGCTGTTGCGCCCGGGCCGCTTCGACCGCCAGATCGGCGTCGACGCCCCCGACCTCAAGGGGCGGCAGAAGATCCTCGAAGTCCACAGCAAGGGCAAGCCTCTCGCTCAGAGCGTCGACCTCGAGGTCGTCGCGCGCAAGACGCCCGGGTTCACCGGTGCCGATCTCGCCAACGTGCTGAACGAGGCCGCGCTGCTGACCGCGCGCTCCAACGCGCAGCTGGTCGACAACCGCGCGCTCGACGAGGCGATCGACCGCGTCATCGCCGGTCCGCAGCGTCGCACCCGCGTGATGAAGGACAAGGAGAAGCTCATCACGGCGTACCACGAGGGCGGACACGCGCTCGCGGCGGCGGCGATGAACTACACCGACCCCGTGACGAAGATCACGATTCTTCCGCGCGGCAAGGCGCTCGGCTACACCATGGTGCTGCCGCTCGACGACAAGTACTCGATCACCCGCAACGAGCTGCAGGACCAGCTGACCTACGCCATGGGCGGCCGCGTCGCGGAGGAGATCATCTTCCACGACCCCACGACCGGCGCGTCGAACGACATCGAGAAGGCCACGTCGATCGCCCGCAAGATGGTCATCGAGTACGGCATGACCACGCAGGTCGGCCCCGTCAAGCTCGGCTCCGAGGGCGGCGACATGTTCGTCGCGCGCGACATGGGCCGCGGACGCGAGTACTCCGAGAAGGTCGCCGAGCGCGTCGACGCCGAGGTGCGCGCGCTGATCGAGCAGGCTCACAACGAGGCGTACGAGGTCATCAGCGCGAACCGCGACATCCTCGACCGCCTCGCGCTGGCACTGCTCGAGCAGGAGACGCTCGACCACAACCAGATCGCCGAGATCTTCACCGAGATCAAGAAGCTGCCCGAGCGCCCGCTGTGGTTGTCGAGCGAGGATCGCCCCGTCTCGGAGCGTCCTCCGATCGAGGTGCCCAAGAAGGATGTCTCGCTGGCGGCGACGGTCGAGGCTCCCGCCGCGACCGCCCGCACCCAGACCGGATCGGCGAGCGCAGGTCACGCGCGACCGGCGACGGCCTGAGCGTGACCGTCGACAGGGCGCGCGTGGAACGGCTCACGCGTGAGCTGCTCGAGGCGATCGGCGAAGACCCCGACCGCCCCGGTCTGAAGCAGACCCCGTCGCGGATGGGCGAGCTGTACGCGGAGTTCTTCTCGGGAGTGGGGGAGGATGCCGCGGCACCGCTCGCCCGCACCATCAGTGTGACGCGCGGCCCTGCCCCCGACACGTTGCCGTCGGGGGCGGTGCTGCTGCGCGACATCCGCTTCCGGTCGGTGTGCGAGCACCACCTGCTGCCGTTCGCGGGGCGCGCCCATCTCGCGTACCTCCCGGGTGAGCAGGTCGTCGGCCTCGGAGCGCTGGTGCGGGTCGTCGAGATCCTCGCCTCGCGGCCGCAGGTGCAGGAACGACTCGGCGAGCAGATCGCCGACACCATCGCCGAGCACCTCGACACCCGCGGAGTCCTGGTCGTGCTCGATGCCGCCCACGGCTGCGTCACCATGCGCGGAGGACGCCAACCCGAGGCATCGACGCTCACGATCGCTGCGCGGGGCGAGTACACCGACCTCGCGGCGCGCGCCGAGCTGATCACGCTGATCGGCGCGACGACGCACTCGGGGATGCAGGGATGACCGGAATCTGGGGCATCGTCAACGTCACACCCGACTCGTTCAGCGACGGAGGGCGATACCTCGAGGTCGATCGTGCCGTGGCGCACGGTCTGCAGCTGCGGGCTCAGGGCGCCACGGTGCTCGACGTCGGCGGCGAATCGACGCGGCCCGGCGCGGAGCGCGTCGCGGCGGAGGTCGAGCAGCAGCGCGTGATCCCCGTGATCGAGCAGCTCGTCGCCGCCGGAGCTCCCGTGAGCATCGACACCCTGCGCGCCTCGACCGCCGCCGCCGCCGTGCGTGCGGGAGCTCGCATCGTCAACGACGTCTCGGGCGGTCTCGCTGACCCGGAGATGCGTGACGCGGTCGCCGAGTCGGGAGCGGACTACGCGATCGGCCACTGGCGCGGCTTTCCCGACGAGATGCACGCGCACGCCGAGTACCGCCGCGCGGCCCGCGAGGTCGCCGGCGAGCTGCAGGAGCGCATGGGCGAAGCCGCGGCATCCGGCATCGCACCCTCGCGGCTGATCCTGGACCCGGGCATCGGCTTCGCCAAGACCGGCGCCCACAACTGGGACGTGCTGCGGGGGCTCGACGAGATCACAGCGCTCGGTCCGCGCGTGCTGGTGGGCACGTCGCGCAAGAGGTTCCTCGCTTCGGCGCTGCAGGAGGCCGATCCGTCGGTCGAGGTCTCGGAGCAGCGACGTGATCTGGCGACGGCCGTCACGAGCGCCCTCGCCGCACGGGCCGGCGCTTGGGCGGTGCGCGTGCACGACGTGGCCGCCACGCGCGACGCCCTCGCCATCGCGCACGCGTGGCTCGGCCGCTGAGCCATCGGGTCCGGAATATCGGGGGCCGTGCGCCGTACTCTAGGGGGATGGACTTCCTCGATGAGATCGCGCTGACGGGCCTCACGGTGTTCGGGCGGCACGGCGTCTACGACCATGAACGCGAGAACGGCCAGGAGTTCACGATCGACCTGCGCCTCGCGATGTCACTCGCTCCTGCCGCTGCATCGGATGACGTCGTCGACACCGTGCACTACGGGGAGCTCGCCGAGAAGGTGGCCGCGGTCGTCGCGGGAGAACCCGTCAACCTGATCGAGACGCTCGCCGTCCGCATCGCCGACGTCGCGCTTGAAGATGAGCGGGTGGAGCGGGTCTCGGTCACCGTGCACAAGCCGCACGCTCCGATTCCCCTCTCCTTCGCCGATGTCGCCGTGCGCGTTGACCGCACCCGCACCGTGCCGGCGTTCGAGGACGCCGCCTCGTGAGCCGCAACCTGACGATCCCGCCGACCATCTCTCCGCCGCGCGAGGGTCGCGAGCCCGCGGTCGCGGTCATCGCGTTCGGTGCGAACCTCGGCGATCGCGAGCGGACGATCCGCGAGGCGGCGGAGCGCATCGCTCGACTGCCGCTCGTGAGCGAGGTGCGACTGTCGAGGCTCATCGAGACCGTCGCCCTGCGGCCCGACGGTCCCGATCCCGACGCGCCCGGCTACGTCAACGCCGTCGCTCAGGTGATCACGCGGCTCGACCCCGGCATCCTTCTCGGGATGCTGCACGCGATCGAAGACGAGAACGGGCGCGAGCGCCACACGCACTGGGGCGATCGCACCCTCGACCTCGACCTGATCGCGTACGGCGACGTGGTCACGGACGACCCGCGCGTGCACCTGCCGCACCCCCGCGCCGCGGAGCGCCTGTTCGTGCTCGAGCCCTGGCTCGAACTCGACCCCGACGCCGAACTGCCGGGGCGCGGCCGAGTCGCCGCGCTCGCAGCCGACCTGCGCGCAAGGGGCGACGCATGAAGCGCACCTCGGTCGGCCTGCTCGCCGTGCTCGCGCTGCTCGGGGCCGGCGCGGGCTACCTGCTCGATCACGTGCTCACCGCAGCGGGACGCTCGACGTTCACGCCCTCGCTCTTCCTGCCCGTGCTGCTGCTCCTGATCGCGAGCGCGGCGCTCGGGGTGGCGTGGCCGGTGCGCGACAGCGTGCGATCGGGCACCCGCATCGATCCCTTCCGCGCGCTGCGCGCCGCGACACTGGCCCGCGCCTCCAGCCTGCTCGGAGCGATCATGGCCGGGTTCGGGGCGGGGCTGCTGCTGTTCCTCTTGTCGCGGCCGATCGATCCCCCGGTAGGGTCGACAGTGGCGATGCTGGCACTGATCGCCAGCGCGATCATCCTGGTGGTCGCCGCTCTCATCGCGGAACAGTTCTGCACCCTGCCAAAGGATCCTGATGACTCAGAACCCCGAGACCTCACCCCTGAACCCGGCGGAGGGCACTGACCTTCCCGCTCTCGACGACGGGACCTACACGCAGCTGCGCACCGCGCGCTCGGAGGGGCGGCTCGAACTCGACGGCACGTGGCACCAGATCTCGCCGCGCTACGTCGTCTCGCAGTTCGTGCAGAACGCGATCTTCCTCGCGGTGGTCGTGATCGCGGCCGTCGTGCTCAACATCGTTCTCGAGCAGGACTGGGTGTGGATCCCCGCGGGCGTCATCATCCTGATCACCGTGCTGACACTCATCGTGCTCCCGCGCCAGGCGAAGGCGATCGGCTACATGCTGCGCGCCGACGACATCGTGTTCCGCAAGGGAATCCTCTGGCAGCGCATGATCGCCGTGCCGTACGGCCGCATGCAACTCGTCGACATCACGCAGGGCCCGCTGGACCGCGCGTTCGGCGTCTCGCAGCTGAAGATGGTCACCGCCGCCGCGACCACCGGCGTGCAGATCCCCGGACTCACGCAGCGGGCGGCCGAGGCGCTGCGCGACACCCTGATCGAAGTGGCCGAGACCCGCCGGACCGGACTGTGAGCGAGCAGCAGTTCCCCGCGACGCCCACGCCGCCCGCCACGGAGTCGCCTGCGGCATCGGCGCCGCGCGGAGAGTCGCCGGCCTCGCTGGCTGACGGCGAGTGGCATCGGATGCATCCGCTCACTCCCCTGTTCAAGGGTGGGCTGGCGCTGATCATCATCGCCGGAATCGTCATCGCGAATATGCGCGACCGCGTGATCGCGTGGGTGGTCGAGATCTTCTCGCCCGAGACGCACTACGGCGACTACACCGGCGGCGACCCCGTTGACTGGGTGCTCGAGAACAACCTGATCCTGATCGTGCTGCTGGCCGTCCTCGGCCTGGTCGTCGTACTGGTCGCAATATTCTGGTTCGTCTGGCGCTTCCAGCAGTTCCGCATCACCGGTGATCACGTCGAGGTGCGCAAGGGCATCATCTTCCGCTCGCACCGCCGCGCACCGCTCGACCGCGTGCAGGGCGTCAACCTCACCCGTCCGTTCCCCGCGCGACTGATCGGCCTCGCCAAGCTCGAGGTCGTCGGTGCGGGCAACGACGCCAACGTCGAACTCGAATACCTCGCCACCGGACGCGCCGAATCCGTGCGGTCGTCGATCCTGCGCCTGGCGTCGGGCGCGCGCGCAGCGCGGCAGAACGCCGCCGACGCGGCATCCGGCAACCCTGCAGCCCCCGGTGCTCCGATGTCGGCGCGTGCACAGCTCGTCGGCTCGATGAATGACGGAGTGAACGGTCTCATCGCAGGCGTCGATCTCGAAGACGTCGCCCCGGAGAGCGTCGTCAAGATCCCCACCGGACGACTCGTCGGCTCGCAGGTGATCTCGGGGCTGCTCTGGCTGCTGTTCTTCGGCATCATCTTCGCCATCGCGCTGGGCAGCGCCGCCTTCGGCATCCTCTCCGACGGAGACCCCGAGGGCGGGATCATCCTGCTCGGCATCGGACTCGCCATGGGAATTCCTTTCCTGATCGCCGCGGTCGGTATCACCTGGGCGCAGATCTCGAAGTCGCTGCGGTACTCCATCGCGCCGACGCCCGACGGCGTGCGCATCACCTATGGCCTGTTCACCACGGTCACCGAGACGCTGCCGCCCGGTCGCATCTTCGCGGTCGAGGTGTCGCAGTCGCTGCTGTGGCGGCCGTTCGGCTGGTGGACGGTCAAGATCAACCGCATGAGCGGCAAGAGCCTGGCGCAGCAGTCGTCCGGCAGCGCGCAGCAGTTCAACATCGTGCTGCCCGTCGGAAAGCGCGCCGACGTCGAGCGCGTGCTGGGTCTGATCCTGCCGGACGTACCCGCGGGCGACATCCCCTTCATCTGGGAGCACGGCGTGCTCGGACCCATCGACGGCGACCCGTATCGCACGATGCCCCGCCGCGCCTGGTGGCGACGGCCGGTGTCGTGGAAGCGCCACGGCTTCACCGTGACCGACTTCGGACTGTTGCTGCGCCGCGGCGTCATCTGGCGCAAACTCGCGGTCTTCCCGCTCGCACGACTGCAGGGCGTCTCACTCAGCCAGGGGCCCATCGACCGCGCACAGCGAGTCTCGGGCGCGCAGGTGCACACGGCTCCCGGACCGATCACCGGCCTGCTGTCGGGACTCGAACGCGACGACGCCCTCGCGCTGCTCGACGGGGTGAGCCGCGCCGCAGCCGCCGCCGCACTCCGCGACACGACGCATCGGTGGGGGCAGTACGCCGCCGCGTCGCTGGTTCCGGATGCTGCGCCGGGGGTGCCGGCGATTCCGTTCGGTGCGCCTCCTGCCCCTTCTGCGGGATATCCGGCTGCGCCTCCCGCGCCACCGGCACCTCCTGTCGGTTATCCGGCTGCGCCTCCGGCCGGGCCCGCCGCGCCTCCTGCCGCACCGCCGCAGTTCCGGTCGGCTCGTCGTCAGGCAGGAGAGCCGCCTGCACCGCCTGCACCGCCTGCACTGCCTGCGACGCAGGTTCCGCCTGTGGCGCCAGCTCCGCCTGTGACGCCGGCGCCGGCATCCGCTCCTCCGGAGGACCGGCCGGATGGTGCGTGACGGACGCCTCGGGGTCGGCATCATCGGAGCAGGCCGCGTCGGACCCGTGATCGGCGCGGCGCTCGGCGGCGCGGGGCACGCCATCGTCGGCATCACGAGCGGATCCGACGACGATCGTGCATCGGCCGTGCTCCCGAACGTGCCGGTGCTCGACGCCCAGGAGGTCGTGCGGCGCGCTGAACTCGTCATCCTGGCGGTGCCGCACGCCGAGCTGCCGTCGCTGGTCGCGGGCATCGCTGAGCTCGGCGGGTGGCAGGTCGGGCAACTCGTCCTGCACACCGATCCCGCGTACGGCGTCGAGGTGCTCAGGCCCGCGGCGGAACGGGGAGCGATTCCGCTCGCCGTGCACCCCGCGATCACCTTCACCGGCACGTCGGTCGACCTGCGGCAGCTGCCCGCGAGTTTCGCCGCCGTGACCGCTCCCGCTCCGGTGCTGCCGATCGCGCAGGCGCTCGCGGTCGAGATGGGCTGCGAGCCCGTGGTCATCGCCGAAGAGGACCGTGCCACGTACGCCGACGCCATTCAGACCGCGGCTGACTTCTCGCGCTCGATCATCGGGCAGTCCACGGCGCGTCTGCGCGAGATCGGCATCGAGAACCCGGGCGGATACCTCTCGGCGCTCGTGCAGTCCACCGTCGAGCGCGCGCTGCGCGAGGAGTCGAGCCCGCCGCCGCTCCTCTGAGGCGCCCGGCGCGGGGTTTCGGGGCCGTCCGGCTCCCGCGCAGGGGACGCGTGTGGTCGCTATGGGTGGGCGGATGCGGCCGGATGTGACACCTGCTGCAGGAGGGGTATGCGCAGGGGGGTGGGAGGGGACGCGTGTGGTCGCTTTGGGTGGGCGGATGCGGCCAGGTGTGACACCTGCTGCGGGAGGGGCGTGCGCAGGGGACGCGTGTGGTCGCTATTGGTGGGTGGATGCGGCCGGATGTGACACCTGCTGCGGGAGGGGTATGCGCAGGGGGGTGGGCAGGGGACGCGTGTGGTCGCTATGCGTGGGCGGATGCGGCCGGATGTGACACCTGCTGCAGGGGTCAGCGACCTCCGGAGAAGCCGCCACCTCCGCCGCCGCCGGAGAATCCGCCGCCGAAGGAGCCGCCCGAGCTCGAGGAGCTGCTCGTCGACGGAGCGGTGTACGTCGCGGCGGCATGGGATGACACGGCGAACGCGGCGAGTTGCATGCGCACATACGGCGAGGTGGGGTCGCCGATCCAGCTCGCGCCGCGCTGCTCGTGCGAGTACGCGGTTTCGAGGACTTCGCCCCACTGGTCCTCCATCCCGAACAGCATCGCGTAGGGGAGCAGCCGCTCGTAAACGTGGATCACGTCGGCTTCGCCGTCCTGCCGACGCTCGGCTCCGCTGTACGACTGCAGCATGCGCAGCCGGTCGGCCTCGGCCACGCGGATGAACTCCTCGACCCCCCGCAGATACTCCAGTTCGCGGGCGCCTTCGCGTGTCAGCACGGTGTGCTTCGCGAACACGTAGAAGCTCGAGGCCAGTACCACGAACGCGGCGAACGACACCCCGACCAGCGCCGGGATCGCGGAGTCGCGCCCGCTGATGACGCCCCAAAGACTCAGCCCGAGTCCCGCGGCGACCACACCGATCGCGCACCACTGCAGAATCACGGCCCCCCGTGCCCGCGCGCGCGCCGTGAAGCCCTGCGCGGCGGCCGTCTGCGTTCCGCTCGCGATGAGCGCAGCCATGCGCGCGGCGAACTTCTCGCTCGCCGCAGGCAGCGTGACGACGCCGTTCTCATCGGCTTTGACGAACAGCGCGTCGAGGGCCTCGACGTCGAGCTGGTCGGGAATCGGCGTGCCCGCGATTCGGCGCAGACGCGGCCTCTCGTCGTCGCCCGCGTCTTCGATGCGCAGGGTGCCGCGGACGGCCAGGTGCACGATCTCGGCGGGGACCGGATCCTTCGCTCCGGGGATCAGCGCGGCGGCCAGGAGCGGCGGCATCCGATCCGGCACGTCGTACTGCGCCACCACGATGCCGTCGGCGACGCGGCGGCGGCGCTTGAACATCGACACTCCCACCCAGCTGCCGACCGAGAGCGCTGCCGCTCCCAGAGCGGCCACGGCGGGAACCGTGTCGGCGAGCGGATTCGGCTCGCGTGCCGGCGCGGGCGCCGCAGTGCCGGGCTCGAAGCCGATCGCCACGGTCACGCCGTCGCCCGCCGCGCGCGGACCTGACTCGACGCGGAACACCGCGGAATCGCCCTCGCTCTGCGGGCCCTGCAGCTCGCACTCGTCCGTCGACCCGGATGCTCCGGCGTAGCAGCGGGCCGACCCGGTGAGCGCGTCGCTCATCGTCGCGTCGACGGCGACCGATGCCCGGAAGCTCTCGATCGCCTGCGTGCTGTCGAGTGGCAGAAGATCCCAGTAGAACTCGTCGACGCCCGAGTCGGCGGCGAGGATGACGTCGCGCATCGAGTACTCGATCACGTAGGTGGTGAGCCCCTGCACGTAGTCGTCGTCGCCCGTGAGCACGTAGAGCACGCCGTCGTCGGTCTCGGTCTCGAAGGGAACGTCCGCGCCGCTCTCGTCCGTCACCGACAGGATGCGGGTGCCGAGTCGCGCCCCCTCGTATCCCGTGGGCAGTCCGCGCACGATGCCGCGGTTCTGGTCGAAGTCCGGGAATCGCGCGACAAGCGTCTCGGTGACGTGCATGCGCGAGCGGCCGTCGTCGTCGAGCCCGATCTCGAACTCCGCGTTCCACGACGCATATGAGAAGTCGTCGACGTCGGCGGAGACGCGGGTGTCGACGGATGCAGCCACGGCAGCCGCGGGAGCGAGGAGTCCGAGCGCGGCGAGGACGAGGACGGCGAGAGCACGGACGATCCGGAGGGAGGCCATTCTTCGAGGCTACCCAGCCGCGGCCCGCGAGACAGGACCCGACCTCGGTAAACTGGGTGCGACTTCAAGGAGCCCCTCTCATGACCGACGCGTCCGCCGCGCCTGCGCAGAACCCGACCGACACCGCACCGGTCGGCGAAGACGACATCCACGAGCAGAAGGCCGTGCGCCTCGCGAAGCGCGAGCGCCTGATCCAGAAGCGCACGGATGCCGCGGGCGGCGCCTTCCCCGTCGGGGTCCCTGTGACGCACCTGATCCCGGCGCTGCGTGCCGAGTACGGCGACCTGGAGCCCGGCGCGGAGACCGGCGTGATCGTCGGCGTCGCCGGACGCGTGGTCTTCAGCCGCAACACGGGCAAGCTCTGCTTCGCCACGCTGCAGGCCGGCGACGGCTCCCGCATCCAGGCGATGATCTCGCTCGCGAACGTGGGCGAGGAGTCGCTCGCGGACTGGAAGGAGTACGTCGACCTCGGCGACCACGTGTTCGTGCACGGCGAGGTCATCTCGAGCCGCCGCGGCGAGCTCTCGATCATGGCGGACGCATGGACCATCGCGTCGAAGGCGATCCTGCCGCTGCCGAATGCGTACTCCGAGCTCAGCGAAGAGGGGCGGGTGCGCAGCCGCTACCTCGACCTGATCGTGCGCGAGCAGGCCCGCACCACGGTGCGCGCCCGCGCAGCGGTGAACGCCAGCCTGCGCGCCACCTTCACCGAGCACGACTACCTCGAGGTCGAGACCCCCATGTTGCAGGTGCAGCACGGTGGCGCGTCGGCTCGTCCGTTCGTGACGCACTCGAACGCCTTCGACACCGAGCTCTTCCTGCGTATCGCTCCCGAGCTGTACCTCAAGCGCGCCGTAGTGGGCGGCATCGAGCGGGTCTTCGAGATCAACCGCAACTTCCGCAACGAGGGCGCCGACTCCACGCACAGCCCGGAGTTCGCGATGCTCGAGGCCTACCAGGCGTACGGCGACTACCACCAGATGGCCGATCTGACGCAGGAGCTGGTGCAGAAGGCCGCGCTCGCCGTGGCCGGCTCGACGACCGTGACCTGGGCCGACGGCACCGAGTACGACCTTGGCGGCGAGTGGGACCGCATCTCGATGTACGACTCCCTCTCGTCGGCATCCGGTCGGACCGTGACCCCCGAGGACTCGGTCGAGGACCTGATCGCCTTCGCCGAGGCGAACGGCGTGGATCTGCCGCCCCAGGCCACGCACGGCAAGCTCGTCGAAGAGCTCTGGGAGCACTTCGTGAAGGGCGAGCTCGTTCGCCCGACGTTCGTGATGGACTTCCCCGTCGACACTTCTCCGCTCGTGCGCGAGCACCGCTCGACGGCGGGCGTGGTCGAGAAGTGGGACCTGTACATCCGCGGATTCGAGCTCGCGACCGGATACTCCGAGCTCGTCGACCCCGTCATCCAGCGGGAGCGCTTCGTCGAGCAGGCGAAGCTCGCCGCGCGCGGCGATGTCGAGGCCATGCCGATCGACGACGAGTTCCTGCGGGCTCTCGAGCACGGCATGCCGCCCACAGGTGGCATGGGCATGGGCATCGACCGCCTGATCATGGCGATCACGGGCCTCGGCATCCGCGAGACGATCCTCTTCCCGCTCGTCAAGTAACGGCATCGCTCGAAACGGCTCCACCGCGAACGAACGCCCACTCCGGCAGCATGCCCGCATCGATCATGGTGCGCAGGAGCGCCGCGAGTCCGTACTGCGGATCGATCGCCCGCACCAGATCGAGGTAGTGCGCGGCGTGCGTGGAGCGCCCGAGCGCCCACGACAGCCATGCCGCGGCGGTGAGCGGTCCGCGTCGCGACCGGCGCGGTGCGGAGGCGGCGGCGTATCGCACCGCGACGAGCGCGAGGCCGAGCCGCTCGGGGTCCGGTGCGGGACCTGCGCCCAGGAACACCGCACCCAGGTCGTCGGTGAGGGTGCGCCCTTCGCGGACGAACGCGAACTGCGCTTCGAGGGTGCGGATGCCGCCGTCGAGTCCCGTCGCCCACTGCGCGATCGCGACGTCGCGGAAGACCGGGCGGTCCAGACACCACAGCAGCGCGGCGGTCGCGAACGGCGGCGTGCGTGCCGGATCGTCGAGCACGGCCTCGTAGAAGGCGGGGATGTCGTCGAGCGCGGCGATCGCTGCGAGCGCCTCGGGGTTCTCCCGTCCCGTCAGTCTCCCTGCGGCGTCGTGGTCGAGCGCCACGGCGATGTCGCGCAGCGCCCGAACGACGCGCTGCTTCTCGGCACGCTCGATGCGCGGGAGTGTGGTTCCGGCCCGCTGATCACCGCTCACGTCGCCGAGGCCCGGCACGTCGGGTGCCGGAGCAAGATCGTCCAGCGGGCCCAGCCGTGGTTCGGCGACCAGATAGCTCGACCAGCCGCTGGGCGTGACGCAGAGGGCGTCCACGACGCGCAGGCCCGCTTCCTCTGCCCGCGCGAGCAGCTCGTCGACGGCGACGCCGAACGGCAGCACGAGGCCGTCGGGTGTGGTCTCGGCCTGCTCATCGGTATAGACGACGGCGGCCACGGCATCCGTCCCGGTCACACGCGCAGCCCGCCCCACTGCGGCGTCGGCGAATTGCCGGAGATCGGTCGGCGGCACGGGCAGGTCGAGGCGCATGGCGCCGTGGGTGCGCACGCCGTGAAAGGGAAGGAGGACGATGCTGTGGCGCGGCGTGAAGCCGGCCAGGGCGGGGACGATACGGAGGAAGTCGGCGGAATCTGTGGCGCGGAGGACTGTGGTCATGAAGCGAGTGTCGCCGTCGCATCGGGGCCGCGGCGGAGGAAGGGCGGGCTGTGGATCAGGCCGTCGCGATCTCGTGGATGGGGACGAGGAGTCGTTGCCTCAGGGGCGCGTACGATGGAGGTATGGAGAACTTCTGGCTCGCCGTGGCATGGTCGATCCTGCCGACCCTCGGCGTGAGCGCGGTGTTCTTCATGGTGATCCGCGGCATCCTCCGCTTCGACCGCACGGAGCGCAAGGTGCACGCGAAGATCGAGGCCGAGGAGCGGGCAGCCCGCGGCCTTCCTCCCCGCTCCTGAGCGACGTCGGCGCCATCGGCTACTGTGAAGCCAACGCGCGGGTGACCCCGCGGACCTGCGGTGATCGACGCCGCGCCAATGAGGGGACACCATGACGGCCGAGACCTGGGCATGGTGGATCGCCGCCTTCCTCCTCGTGCTCGATCTCACGATCCGCGTCACCGCGATCATCGTCATCCCTCGAAATCGGCGCCCCACGGCGGCGATGGCCTGGCTGCTGGCCGTCTTCTTCATCCCGTTCGTCGGCGTCTTCCTGTTCCTGCTGATCGGTAATCCGCGCCTGCCGCGGGCACGCCGGCGCAAGCAGGACCAGATCAACGAGTACATCGCCGAGACCAGCGAGCACCTGCACTTCGGCACGCTGCGCCCCCACGCCCCCGACTGGTTCGGGCCGATCGTGCAGATGAACCAGAGCCTCGGGGCGCTGCCGCTCTCGGGCGACAACGGCGCCCGGCTCATCGCCGACTACCAGGACTCGCTCGACGAGATGGCCGAGGCGATCCGTGCCGCCGAGCAGTACGTGCACGTGGAGTTCTACATCCTGCAGTCCGACACCGCCACCGACAACTTCTTCCGCGCGATGGAGGAGGTCGCCGCCCGCGGCGTCGAGGTGCGCGTGCTGCTCGACCACTGGGCGAACCGCTGGAAGCCGCGCTACAAGGACACCGTCCGCCGCCTCAACGCGATGGGTGCCGACTGGCACCTCATGCTCCCGGTGCGTCCGTTGCGCGGCCACATGCAGCGCCCCGACCTGCGCAACCACCGCAAGCTCCTGGTCGTCGACGGCAAGATCGCGTTCCTCGGATCGCAGAACGTCACCGACTCGACCTACAACCTGCCCAAGAACATCAAGCGCGGCCTGCACTGGGTCGACCTGATGGTGCGTCTCGACGGCCCCGTGGTGCTCAGCGTGAACGCGATCTTCGTCGCCGACTGGTACAGCGAGACCGACACCGTGCTCGAGGGCATCGACATCGCTCATGCCGACCCCGGATCCGGCGACCTCGACTGCCAGGTGGTGCCCTCGGGCCCGGGGTTCGAGCTCGAGAACAACCTGCGCCTCTTCCTGGCACTGCTGTATTCCGCGAAGAAGCGCATCATGATCGTGAGCCCGTACTTCGTGCCCGACGAGGCGCTGCTGCTGGCCGTCACCGCCGCGGTCGACCGCGGCGTCGAGGTCGAGCTCTTCGTCTCGGAGCAGGGCGACCAGGCCATGGTCTACCACGCGCAGCGCAGCTACTACGAGGTGCTGCTCAAGGCGGGCGTGCGCATCTGGATGTATCGCAAGCCGTACATCCTGCACACCAAGAGCCTGACGATCGACGACGAGGTCGCGGTGATCGGCTCGAGCAACATGGACATGCGCTCCTTCGGTCTGAACCTCGAGGTGTCGATGCTGGTGCGCGGTCACGAGTTCGTGACGCAGATGCGCGAGGTCGAGGACCGGTACCGCTCGCTGAGCCGCGAGCTGTCGCTGGAGGAGTGGATGCAGCAGCCGCTGCGCTCCACGGTGCTCGACAACCTCGCCCGGCTCACCTCGGCCCTGCAGTAGCCCGCGCGTTCAGAAGCCGAAACGTGCCGCGCCGGAAGACCCCCGGATACGACGATGCCGCGGGAGCCGGTCCGTGACCGACTCCCGCGGCATCCGCCTGGTGATGCTTACTCGGCGACCGGGATCGCCTGCGCCTTCAGGGTCGAGATCGTCGACTCCTGTGCGGACTTCAGCGAGTCCAGCAGTGTGCCCTGTCCGGTGACGGCCTTCTGGAAGCCGTCCGAGACGTCGGCGTAGGTCTGCGTCATGGTCGGACCCCAGACGAAGTCGGGGTTGACCTGCTCGGCAGCCTCGGCGAAGACGTCGTAGATGACCTGGCCGCCGTAGAAGTCGACGCCCTCCTGCAGCGACGCCAGGCTCAGGCCGTCGGTCGTGGCGGGGTAGATGTTCGCGGACTTGTTGAGTGCCGTCAGCGCCTCTTCCGAGGTGTTGAGCCACAGCGCGAACTTCGTCGCCTCGTAGGGGTGCTCCGAGCCTTTGAAGACCGCGACGGACGAGCCGCCCCAGTTGCCGGCGCTCTGCGCGCCCGCCTCCCACTGCGGGGAGGGCGCGACGGACCACTTGCCCGCAGTGTCGGGGGCGCCGCTGGAGATCGAGTTGGCTCCCCAGACGGCCGAGTTCCAGCTCCAGACCTCACCGGAGTTGTAGGCGTTGTTCCACTCCTCGGTCCAGGCGGGGTACGTCGACACCAGGTCTTCGTCGAGCAGCTCCTGCCAGTATTCGGCGACCTTCGTGGTCGCGTCGCCGGTCAGGTCGACCGTCCAGGCGTCGCCGTCGTTGGCGAACCACTCGCCGTTGTCCTGCCAGACAAGGCCGGCGAACTGGTTGATGTCGGCGGTGGAGAAGTTGGTGATGTAGCCGCCGGCCGCACGCACCTGGACCGCAGCGGCCTTGTACTCCTCCCACGTGGTCGGAACGGCGATGCCGTTCTGCTCGAACAGGTCCGAGCGGTAGAACAGGGCCATGGGGCCCGAGTCCTGCGGGATCCCGTAGACGCCGTCGGCGGCGCCGAGGGTGACCTGGCCCCAGGTCCACGGGATGAACTGCGACTCGGCGGCCACGACGTCCTCGCACGCGGCGAGGTTCTCGAGGCCGTCCTGCACCAGGAAGCTCGACAGGGCGTCGTACTCGATCTGGCCGAGGTCGGGCGCGTTGCCGGCCTTCAGCTGGCTGAAGAAGCTCTGGTAGGTGCCGGAGTTGCCGTTCGGGCCCGTCTGGACCTTGACCTGGATGTCGGGGTTGGCCTCGTTCCACTGGGCGACGACGTCTTCGATGCCCGGGATCCACGACGTGAACTCGAGCGTGACGTCGCCGTCGGCGGGGGTGCAGTCGACGGCTCCTGCGCCGTCGCCCGATCCGCTGCCTGCCGCGCATCCCGCCAGCGCCATCGCGCTGAGCAGTGCGACGCCGGTGGCGACTGCCCTCTTGGTGTGCTGCATGATCTTCCTCTTTCGATGGGGGTTTTCGTGATTACGGGAAGGCCGCCGGAGCCGACGGCCGGAAGTCACTTCACGGAGCCGTTGCCGAGCCCGCTCTGCCAGAACCGCTGCAGCATCAGGAACGCGATGATGAGCGGGATGATCGACAGCAACGAGCCCACGAGCACGTAGGTGCGCAGCTCAGGGATCTGGTTCAGCTGCGTGTTCCAGGCGAACAGGCCGTAGGTGATGGGGAACAGCTCCTGGCTGCGCAGCATGATCAGCGGCAGGAAGAAGTTGTTCCAGATGGTGACGAACTGGAACAGGAACACCGTGATCAGCGCCGGCGTCATCAGCCGCACCGAGACGGTGAAGAAGGTGCGCACCTCGCCGGCGCCGTCGAGACGGGAGGCCTCGATCAGCTCGTCGGGGACGGATGCCGCGGCGAAGATGCGCGTCAGGTAGACCCCGAACGGGCTGACGATGCTCGGCAGCAGCACGGCCCAGAACGTGTTGGTCAGGTTCACCTGGCTGAACAGCAGGAACAGCGGCAGCGCGAGAGCGGTGGCCGGAACCAGCACGCCGCCGAGCACGACGTTGAACAGCAGCTCGCGTCCGGGGAAGCGGTACTTCGCCAGCGCGTAGCCGCACATTCCGGCGAACACGGTGGCGAGGAGCGCACCGAGGCCGGCGTAGCCGAGGCTGTTCATGATCCAGCGCAGGTAGATGCCGCCGTCGTAGCTGATCAGGTCGCCGATGTTCTCGAACAGGTTCCAGTCGGCGAACCACAGCGGTGCGGTGGTCAGCAGATCGCCACGGTCCTTGGTCGACGCGATGAACAGCCACCAGATCGGGGTGAGGAAGTACAGCGTGAAGACGCCCATGATCAGCAGGGCGGCGCCGCGTGACAGCAGGCTCTCGCGAGGACCGCGGGTCGGGGTCAGATCGTCGGCGGTGGCGCCGCGCTTCAGAGTGAGCATGCTCATTGCTCCGCCTTCCGCTGGGTCACCTTGAGGAAGGTGAACGACAGGATGAACGTCGCCAGCGCGAGCACGACCGAGAAGGCCGCGGCGAGGTTCGTGTTCGGGATCGAGTTGGTCGCGTAGATGGTCATGTTCGGGGTGAACGTGCTCGACACGGCGGCGCTGAACGAGCGGAACACCTGCGGCTCGGCGAGCAGCTGGAAGGTGCCGATGATCGAGAACACCGTGGTGAGCACGAGTGCGGGAGCGACCATGGGGATCTTGATCGACCAGGCGATGCGGATCTGGCCGGCGCCGTCGAGGCGGGCGGCCTCGTACACCTCGGCCGGGATGGCCAGAAGCGCCGAGTAGATGATGAGCATGTTGTAGCCCACGAACACCCAGGTGACCACGTTCGCGATCGACCACAGCACGAACTCGGGCGAGAGGAAGTCGATCGTGCGGGTGACGTCGGTGAACGGCGACAGGTTCGGGGAGTAGAGGAAGCCCCACATGATGGCCGCGATCACACCGGGCACGGCGTACGGCGCGAAGAACGCGAGACGGAAGAACTTCTTGCCCTTGAGGACCGGCGAGTCGAGCAGGAGCGCGAAGAGCAGGGCGAGGGCGAGCATGACCGGCACCTGGATTACGCCGAACAGCAGCACGCGTCCGACCGACTCCCAGAACGGCGCGTTCGAGAACACGTTCACGTACTGGGTCAGCCCGCCGAAGACCTCCTGCGGCTGGCCGTAGGTGCCCTCTCGCTGCACGACGAGCAGCGACTGGTAGATCGCGTACGCGATCGGCACCAGATAGAACAGCAGGAACAGGATCCCGAAGGGTGCCGCGAAGAACATGATCGATCCGCGGTGCGGCGTCGGTCGGCGGCGGCCCGGCTGCTTTCGCCCCCTCGCGCCGTCGGTGACGAGCAGTTGTGTGGCGGTCATGCGATCGCCTCCTCTCGGATGATGCGCACGGCGCCGGCGGGCACGACCACGTGCCCCTCGGCAGCGGCGGACGTGACGAGGTCGATGCCGGAGGCCTCGACCCTCACCTCCGCCGTTCCGTGGTTGATGACGAACAGGTAGGAGTGGTCGGTGCCGCGGCGGCGGACGAGTTCGAGGGTTGCGAGGTCGCCGTCGACGGATGCCGGGGGCGCGAGCTGCACGTCGGCGACCAGGCGAGCCATGAGCGCGCGGTATCCGGCGGCGTCCGGGAGGGTGGCCAGGTACCACGCGGTGCCCCGGCCCCAGCTGTTGCGCGTGATCGCGGGGGAGCCGTCGGCCGCACCGCCCTCGAAGTTCGCGATGACCTCGGCCGTGGTCGCCCGACCGCGCTCCGCCCAGAGCGAGGCGTGGGTGCCGTCGCTCAGCGTGATCGCCGTGCCGGGGGCAGCGGGAGCGAACTCCTCGATCCGCACGCCCAGTGCCTCGCGGAACGGGCCGGTGTAGCCGCCCGTGTAGATGCGGTCCTGCTCGTCGACGGTGCCGCTCGCGAACGTGATGAGAGCCGTGCCGCCGGCGTCGATCCAGTCGGTGATGACCGCGGCATCCGCGCTGCGGACGAGGTGAAGGCCCGGCACGACGACGAGTCGGTACGCGTTGAGGTCGGCGCCGGGGCGCACGACGTCGACCGTGATGCCGAGATCGTGCAGGGCCTTGTGGGCGGCGTGCACCTGGTCGAGGTACCCCAGCGCGTGGCTGGGTCGGGCATCGGTGCTCATCGCCCACCACGACTCCCACGAGAAGACGACGGCCGCGTGCGCTTCGACGCGGGAGCCGGCGACTTCCGCCAGGCGCTCGACGACGCCGCCGAGCTCGACGACCTCGCGCCAGATCGCCGAGTCGGTGCCGGCGTGGGGAAGCATCGCGGAGTGGAACTTCTCGCTGCCCTGCACCGAGGCGCGCCACTGGAAGAAGCACACGCCGTCCGCGCCGCGGGCGACGTGGGTGAGGGAGTTGCGCAGCATCTCGCCCTGGCCCTTGGGCAGGTTGAGCGGTTGCCAGTTGACCGCACCGGTGGAGTGCTCCATGAGCAGCCAGGGTGCTCCCTGGGCGAGTCCGCGGGTGAGGTCGGCGTTGAACGCGAGCTCGGCCGTCGGGTCGGCGAGTCGGTGGTCGAGGTAGTGATCGTTGGCGATCACGTCCATGTCGGCCGCCCACGACCAGTAGTCCAGGTTCTCGATGTGGGTGGTGACCATGAAGTTGGTGGTGATCGGCCGGGTGCTCAGCGGACGGATGACCTCGGCCTCGGCGCGGTAGTGCGCGAGCAGCTGGTCGGAGCTGAAGCGGTGGAAGTCCAGCACCTGGCCGGGGTTCCGCAGCGACAGGGTGGCGCGGGGGGTGAGGATCTGGTCCCACTCGCGGTACGTCTGGCTCCAGAACGACGTGCCCCAGGCCGCGTTCAGCGCATCGATGTCGGGGTAGCGGGCCTGCAGCCACAGGCGGAACGCCGCGGCGCTCTCGTCGCAGTGGCAGAGCGCGTTGTGGCAGCCGAGCTCATTCGACACGTGCCACAGCTCGACCGCCGGGTGGTCGCCGTAGCGCAGAGCGACCTGTTCGACGAGGGCGAGGGCGGCGTCGCGGTAGATCGCGGAGGAGGGGCAGAATGCCTGGCGTCCACCCGGGTAGCGACGGGTGCCATCGTCGACCACGGGGAGGATCTCGGGGTGCGCGGTCGTCAGCCATGCGGGAGGGGAGGCGGTGCCGGTGCCGAGGTTCACGCGGATGCCGGCGGCGTGCAGTCGCGCCATCATGTCGTCGAGCCGCGCGAAGTCGTACTCGCCCGCGCGGGGCTCGATGTGCGCCCAACCGAAGATGTTGATCGCGACGAGGTCGACGCCGGCCTCCTGCATCAGCGCGATGTCTTCGTCCCACACCTCGGGCGACCACTGCTCCGGGTTGTAGTCGCAGCCGAAGGCGATGCCGTCGTGGGTGAAGGGCCGTGCGGGGGTGGTCATGCTCTCCTCGGATCTGTGAACGTGCACAGGTTCGAGTGCTGAATCTCCGCACTGAGGTTCTGTGAACGTGTACAGAGTAAACATCGAATCGCGGCGATGTCAACCGCGCCGACCCGGACGACGACTGACATGTGCGCGTGCACATACGATGGGCGGGATGAACAGCGATCGAAGGCACCGGGCGACCGTCAAAGACGTCGCGACCGAGGCGGGAGTGTCGCGCGGCACGGTCAGCCGCGTGCTCAACGGTCAGCCGTACGTATCGTCCGAAGCCCGCGAGGCGATCGAGGCCGCGATCGCGAGGGTCGGCTTCGTGCCCAACCGCGCGGCACGCAGCCTGGTCATGCAGCGCACGCAGGCGATCGGGCTCATCGTGCACGAGCCGCACTCGCTCTTCCTCGAGGACCCGAACATCGGCGCGATCCTGCTGGGTGCCAACGCCGCGCTGTCGGAAGCCGACTACCAGCTCTCCTTCCTGATCGCCGACTCCGCGCGCGACATCGATCGGCTCGCGCGCTACCTGACCGGCGGACTCATTGACGGCGTCATTATCGTCTCGGCCCGCGAGGGCGACCCCATCACGAAGGCCGTCGCCGACCTCGGCATCCCCGCCTCCTTCGTCGGACACCCGCACGACATCGGCGACGCGGCCTATGTGGCGATCGACAACCGCAACGCGGCCCGCGAGATCACCCGACGACTGGCCGCGACCGGACGGAAGAAGATCGGCATGATCGCCGCCGCCCTCGATCGTGACTCTGGCGCCGACCGCCTCGCCGGGTTCATCGACGCGCGGGGCAACGACTTCGACCCGCAACTGGTGCAGCGCGTGCCGCTGTACTCCTACGCCGACGGGCAGGAGGGCATGCGGGCGCTGCTCGCGACATGCCCCGACATCGACGGTGTGTTCGCGGCCAGCGACGCGGTCGCCGCGGGCGCGATGGAGGTGCTGAAGGCAGCGGGCCGGATGGTGCCGCGCGACGTCGGCATCGTCGGCTTCGACGACAGCTCCTGGGCGCTGCGGTGCGATCCGCCGCTGTCGACCATGCGGCAATCCGCGAACGGTCTCGGGCGCGCCGCAGCCGAGTCGGTGCTGGCGCAGCTGCGCGGCGAGGAGCCCGCCACCGAGGGCCGCATCCTCGAGTGCGAGGTCGTCTGGCGCGAGTCCGCCTGACACTGCGCCGCTGCCGCCGCCGGGTCTACCCTGGGGGCATGACTTCTGCGCTGCGTGCCTTCACGTCCGCCGCCGGCCTCATCGCGGCCGGTCTGCTCATCGTCGGATGCACCGCGACATCGGGAACCGGCGCGCCCACGAGCTCGTCGGAGCCCAGCGCGAGCACCGACGCCGGTACAGGCAGCGGTGACGACGCGAGCGACATCGAGGGCACGCTCCTCGACGACGGCCGCATGTTCGCGGTCGTGACGTTCGGGTCCTCCGGCTGCATCCCGATGGTCGACGAGGTCTCGGCCGAAGGGCAGACCGTCTCGGTGACCCTGGTCGAGGTGGAGGGACAGGACGGCGAAGAGGTCGCCTGCACCGCCGACTTCGCACCGCGGGCCAGCGTCGGCGCGCTTCCCGAGGGTGTCGACCCGACACAGGAGATCACGCTGCAGGTCACCTACGGCGACATCGTCGACGACGTCGAGCTCGACGGGGGATCAGACTTCGCGGCGGTTCCCGGTTCGTCGACCGAATACCAGCCGTCCGCCGGATGGTTCGACGACGGAGGCCTGGTGCTGCTCACGTGGGGATCGTCGTCGTGCGCTCCGGTGGTCGAGTCCGCCGAAGGGGCTGGTGCCACCGGCACCGTCACGTTCGTGACCGTGGCTGACCAGGTCTGCACCATGGACATGGCACCGCGCGCCACGATCGTCGCGTTCGCCGAGGACACGGTCGACGATGACGACTTCACCCTGACGCTCACGGGCGGCGGCCTCGACGGCACGGTTCCGGTGCGCAGCAGCTGACCGGCGCGCCGCTCGCCCGGGGCTCTCGGCTCCGGCTCTGGGCTCAGAATCCGGCGATCGGATGCCCCTCCGGGAGCGCGAGCAGCAGCGCGCCCGGATCGACCCGGCAGGTGATGCGCCCCGCCTCGCCGAACTCGTCTCCGTCGAGCTCGATCGGCAGGGGGCGCGTGGCCGCGGCTTCGGCAGCGAGTCCCCGGAAGTAGT
Organism: Microbacterium sp. PI-SA-G; assembly: GCF_057215335.1. NCBI lineage: Bacteria > Bacillati > Actinomycetota > Actinomycetes > Micrococcales > Microbacteriaceae > Microbacterium > Microbacterium sp. PI-SA-G. The sequence continues at coordinate 1,811,203 of NZ_CM170103.1, read as the reverse complement.
GCACCGAGGCATCCCTCCCGCGGCGTTCGAGCACCCGGCGACCCGCCCGAAAGCGTCGCAGCACCGAGTTGTCCCACCAGATCTTGCGCCAGACGCCCAGCCAGCCGAGCATGCCGGTGGGCTGGATCACCGCGACGTCGAGCGTGCCGTCGGTGACCGAGGCGTCGGGGATCAGCAGGATGCCGGCGGGCAGCGTGCCGCAGTTCGCGAACAGGATGCTGTAGACCTTCGTCGAATGCAGGCGCCCCTCGTCGATCTGGTAGACCGCGCGGAAGGGCTTGGCGGTGGCCAGCGACCGCGCCGCCCCGTCGACGTATGCGATCCAGCCGACGGACTTCTTCAGGTCGGCGCGGGTGTTCGCGATCATGTCGGCGTCGAGCCCCATTCCGGCGAGCACCACGAACGCGTGCTCCGATTCACTGCCGTCCGGACGAGTGATACGTGCCCAGCCGATGTCGATCGGATGCCGGAAGTCGCCGAGTGCCGCCCGGATCATCTCGGCCGGATCGCCGAGGGGGAGCCCGATGTTGCGTGCGAGCAGGTTGCCGGTGCCGCTGGGGAGGATCGCGAGTGGCACGCCCGTGCCGGCCATCGCCTCCGATACCGCACGGACGGTGCCGTCACCGCCGGCCACGAGCATCACGTCGATGCCGCGCTCCAGTGCCGCCGCGGTGGCGGCCTGACCGGGATCGACGATCGTGGTCGGATAGAAGGCCGGATGCTCCCACCCGGCGTCGCGGCACATGTCGCGCACGATCGTGCGCAGACGCTTCTCGTCGACCTTGATCGGGTTGTAGACGAGTGCCGCCTGGCGTCGGGCGGCGGGCGTCGTCATGGCGCCAACTCTAAACCCGCTTCCGGGGCACGAACGCCTTCGCCCGATATGCCACCTTGTGTCGGGTGCAGCGCGTCGGGCGCAGTGTGCGTCGGGCGCAGTGTGTCGGTGCATTACCGCGGGGCTCGTGCATGCGGCGGCCGCGCCGCTAACGTCTAATCCACCCGCACACCCCTCGGACCGCCCCCGTGCGCCGTCCCGCAGACGAAGCGCCACGGCGCCGACTCGTCCGCCTCGCCCCGCAGGAGCCTCACATGTCAGAGCAGAGCCACACGCAGAACGAGATCGACACCCACCTGGCGCAGCAGAAGAAGCGTCGCAGGCTCTGGCTCGTCGGCGGTGCCGTGGCCGCGGTGGTCGTGGCTGCCGCGATCGTGATCCCGATCGTGGTGCAGAACTCCGCCCCCGAGGCGGCGGGTGCCGACGACCTCATTCCGCTGACGATCGCCGACACGGCGCAGAGCGACTTCCAGGACGCGATCATCGAGGTGGGCCGTGAGAACGGCCTCGACCTGACCTTCGTGAACTTCGACGACCCGTACCTGCCGAACACCGCCCTGGTCGAGGGCGAGGTCGACGGCAACTCCTTCCAGCACGTGGCATGGCTGAGCCAGTTCAACAAGGAGAACGACGCCGACATCACCCCGGTGTTCTCGACCGTGATCTCGGCGTGGGGGCTGTTCTCGGACGACCTCGACTCGGCCGACGCCATTCCGGAGGGCGCGAAGATCGCCGTGCCGGACGACCCCGCCAACTTCTCTCGCGCGCTGTTCATCCTGCAGACGGCGGGAGTGCTCGAGGTCGACGAGAACGCGGGCGTCTTCCCCACCGAGGAGGACATCATCGCGAACCCGCGTGGCGTCGAGCTCGTGCGCATCGCCCACGAGTCGGTGCAGACCAGCTACAGCGATCCGACGATCTCGGCCGTGGTGATCGCGACCGACGACTTCGACCCGGCGCTCGAGATCACCAGCGACGACGCCCTCGTGCTCGAGGACTCCTCGGCCACGACGTCGAGCCCGTACGTGATCGTGGTCGCCACGACGGCCGATCGCGCCGACGACCCCGCCTGGGCACTGCTGGAGAAGACCTACCGCGACGACCGCGTGGTCTCAGCCCTCGAGAAGGAGAAGCGCGGCGAGGCGACGATCGTCGAGCTGCCCGTCGACGACCTGCGCTCGGCGCTCGCCGAACTCGTCGCGCAGTAATCCCCGAGTGCGGCCCGACCGCACGATCAGACCGAGGTTCGAATGACAGAGCGCATCCAGCTGGCCAGGGTGTCGAAGGACTACCCGGGCCGCGGCAAGGGTGAGACCGTCCGCGTGCTCAGCGACATCGACATCTCGGTGCGCGCGGGCGAGGTGTACGGGCTGATCGGCCGCTCGGGCGCGGGCAAATCGACCCTGCTGCGCATGATCAACGGCCTCGAAGCACCGACCGCGGGGCGGGTGCTGGTCGACGGGGTCGACGTGCAGGCGCTGCCCTCGGCCGAGCTGCGCACGCTGCGGCACAGTATCGGCATGGTGTTCCAGCAGTTCAACCTCTGGAACTCGCGCACGGTGTTCAGCAACATCGCCACGCCGCTGAAGCTCGCCGGGTGGAAGGACGACGCGATCGCGCGGCGGGTGGGGGAGCTGCTCGACTTCGTCGGTCTCGGCGGCAAGGCCTTCGCGCGGCCGCGGCATCTGTCGGGCGGGCAGAAGCAGCGGGTGGGCATCGCCCGCGCGATCGCCGCGAAGCCGTCAGTGCTGCTCGCCGACGAGGCGACCAGCGCGCTGGACCCGCAGACCACGACCGAGATCGTCGATCTGCTGCGCTCGGTGAACCAGGAGTTCGGCATCACGATCGTCGTCGTGACGCATGAGATGGACGTGATGAGTCAGCTGGCCGACCGGGTCTCGATCCTCAGCGAGGGCGTCGTGGTGGAGTCGGGTGACATCCATCAGATCCTCGCCCGCCCGCAGCATCCGGTCACCGCCAACCTGGTGGGCTCGTACACCCGCACCTTCCTGAGCGAGAAGGACCGCGTCGAGCTCGCCGCGCGCTTCGAGGGCCGGCGCATCTCGGTCGCGATGGACGGGGTGATCGCCGAGGGCCCGCTGCTGTCGTCGCTGGCCCGCGCGCACGACGTCGACTTCTCGATCATCCAGGGCGGCGTCGCGCGGGTGAAGAACCTGCCGTACGGGCAGCTCAGCCTGGCCCTGCACGGAGACGACGCCGCGATCGACCGGTTCCTCGCCGAACTCTCGACCCGCACAGAGGTGACGACATGGTGACGAACGACATGGTGACGCTCGCGCTGCTCGACTTCGACGTCGTGATCCCCAAGGTCGCCCGGGCCCTGGGCGAAACCCTGTTCATGGTGACGGTCGCGTTCTTCCTGGCGTCGGTGATCGGGCTGATCCTGGGCATCTTCCTCTACGCCACGCGCCCGGGCCAGCTGCTGCACAGCCGCGTGGTGCACACGGTGCTGAACATCGTGGTGAACACGCTGCGCCCCATCCCGTTCATCATCCTGCTCATCGCGCTGACGCCGCTCACGCGTGCACTGATCGGCACCAGCATCGGACCCGCCGCGGCGATCCTGCCGCTGACGATCGCCGCATCCGTCGGCATCGCCCGGGTGGCTGAGTCGAATCTCGTGGCCGTCGACCCCGGCGTCGTCGAAGCCGCGAAGGCGTTCGGCGCCTCGCCGCTGCACATCCTGTTCGGCTTCGTCGTGCGCGAGGCCTTCGGCCCGCTGCTGCTCTCGCTGACGTTCATCTTCGTCGCCCTGATCGACGCCACCGCGGTCGCCGGCGCGGTCGGCGGAGGCGGGCTCGGAAACCTGGCGCTCACCTACGGCTATCAGCGCTTCGATTACGGCGTCATGATCCTGATCATCATCGTGCTGATCGCGCTCGTGCAGCTGGTGCAGTTCATCGGAAACCGCATCGCCCGGCACTTCATCGACGGATAGCCTGGGGAACGCCGGCTGCTCCCGTGCTCCGTTCGGTGGTGCAGGCCCCCGACTCGTCCCTCCGCCCCGACCCGATCGGACCCCCATGACCGAGACCGCACTCACCCCCAGCGCCCTGCTGGCCGGCCTTCCCGCGCGGCAGGGATTCGGCGATGCGACGCTGATCCGACTCGCACCCGGCTCCATCGACCTCGGCGGTGGCAACCCCGCGACCGACCTGCTGCCGCTCGACATCCACCGCGACGCGTTCCGCGCGGTCACCGAGAGCGACGGGTTCGGCGCGCTGCTGAAGTACACGCCCGCGGCGGGGCTCTCCTCGTTCCGCGCGGCGATCGCCGCCCGCGAGGGGGTGTCGACCGAACGCGTCCTCATCACGAACGGCGGCGCGCACGGACTCGCGCTCGCCGTGCTGAGCCTGCTCGATCCGGGTGACACGATCGTGGTCGACGACCCGGTGTATCCGCTGTTCCTGCGGGTGCTCGACCTGATCGGCGTCGAGGTCGTGGCGATCCGCGTCGGCGGCGACGGCATCGACACCGACGAGCTCGAGCGGCGACTGCGTGAGGGTCTGCGGCCGAAGGCCCTGTTCACGGTGCCCACGTTCCAGAACCCCTCGGGCGTCACACTGAGCGCCGCTCGCGAGGCCGCACTGGTCGAGCTCGCCGAGACGTACGGCTTCACGATCATCGCCGACGATCCGTACCGCGCCATCACCTTCCCCGGCGTCGCGCAGTCCGACCGGAGCGCGTTCCGCGACTCGGACCGGGTCCTGGGCGTGAACACCTTCTCGAAGACGCTGGGCCCGGGGCTGCGCCTCGGCTGGCTCGTCGTGCCCGAGTCACTTGCCGAGCGCACCACCTGGCTGCGCAATCGCCTCGACGGTCAGACCAGCGGGGTGCAGCAGGCCGTGGTGGAGCGGATGCTGGGCGATGCCCGCCTCGACGCGTCGATCACCTCCGCGGCGGAGGGTTACTCCCGCAAGGCGCACGTGCTGACCGAGGCTCTGCGCGCGGAGTTCGGCGACGCCGTCGAGGTGGCCGAGCCGCAGGGCGGGTTCTTCGTCTGGGCCCGACTGCGGGGCGACATCGACTTCGGCGAACTGTTCGAGACGTCGCAGGATCGGGGCGTGACGTATCAGCGCGGGGAGTGGTTCGCGTCGACCGGCGAGGAGTTCCGAGGCTTCCTGCGGCTGTCGTTCTCGGAGGTCGCCGAGGCCGACCTGGCCGAGGGTGTCGCACGCCTCGCACAGGCCTGGCGGGCGCTCACCGCCCGGGGATGACGCCCGGGCGGGCGCTCTAGACTTGGGTCATGATCGACCTCGCACTGCTCCGCGACAACCCGGAGATCGTCCGCCGTTCACAGGCTGCCCGTGGCAACGACCAGGCTTCCGTCGACGTCGCACTCGAGGCTGATCGATCGCGTCGAGCGGCGCTGACCGCGTTCGAAGAGCTGCGCGCCGAGCAGAACGCCTTCGGCAAGCAGGTCGCGAAGGCCCCGAAGGACGAGAAGGCCGCCCTCGTGGCCCAGGCCAAGGACCTCGCCGAGCGGGTCAAGCAGGCGCAGCAGGAGGCCAAGGACGCCTCGGATGCCGCGGCCGCCGCGCTCGGGCGCATCGAGAACGTCGTGATCGACGGCGTGCCCGCGGGCGGCGAGGCCGATTTCGTCGAACTCCGCCGGGTCGGCGAGGTGCCCACGTTCGACTTCGAGCCGCGCGATCACCTCGAGCTCGGCGAGATCCTCGGCGCGATCGACATGGAGCGCGGCGCGAAGGTCTCGGGCGCGCGCTTCTACTTCCTGCGCGGCATCGGAGCCCGGCTCGAGATCGCTCTCATGAACCTCGCGCTCGACAAGGCGCTGCAGCACGACTTCGTGCCCATGATCACCCCCACGCTCGTGCGGCCCGAGATCATGCAGGGCACCGGTTTTCTCGGCGAGCACGCCGACGAGGTCTACCACCTCGACCAGGACGACCTCTACCTCGTCGGCACCAGCGAGGTCGCGCTCGCCGGCTACCACAAGGACGAGATCGTCGACCTGTCGAAGGGCGCTCTGCGCTACGCCGGTTGGTCGACCTGCTACCGCCGCGAGGCGGGGTCGCACGGCAAGGACACCCGCGGCATCATCCGCGTGCACCAGTTCAACAAGCTCGAGATGTTCGTCTACACGAACGCCGAAGACGCCGAGGCCGAGCACCTGCGCCTCGTCGCCCTGCAGGAGGAGATGCTGACCGAGCTCGGCCTGTCGTACCGCGTGATCGACGTCGCCGCGGGTGACCTCGGCTCGAGCGCCGCGCGCAAGTACGACATCGAGGCGTGGGTGCCGACCCAGGGAGCGTTCCGCGAACTGACCTCCACATCGAACTGCACCACGTATCAGGCGCGCCGGCTCGACGTGCGGCACCGGCCACCGGCTGACGACACCGCCGGCGCCCCGAAGGACGCGAAGACGCAGCACGTCGCGACCCTGAACGGCACGCTCGCGACCACGCGGTGGATCGTGGCCCTGCTCGAGACGCACCAGCAGGCCGACGGCTCGGTCCGCGTGCCCGAGGTGCTGCGACCGTACCTGGGCGGCCTCGAGGTCCTGGAGCCGGCCGCATGAGCGCCCCCTGGCTGGTCGGACTCGACGTCGACGGAACGATCCTGTTGCAGGACGAGACGATGAGCCCCGGCGTGGCCGAGGCCGTCGCTCGCGTCCGCGATGCCGGGCACGTGGTGACGATCGCCACCGGACGCAGCTGGATGGCCACGCGCCGCTACGTCGAGGAGCTCGGCATGACCGCCGAGTACGTCGTGTGCTCCAACGGCGCGGTCACCATGCGCCGCGTCGGCGACGAGTGGGAGCGCTGGAACGTCGAGACCTTCGACCCCCGCCCCGTGCTCGGTCTGCTGCAGGAGCGTCTGCCCGACGCCCGCTACATGGTGGAGCTCGCCTCAGGGCAGCGGCTGTTCACCGAGCAGCTGGACGACTGGACGCTCGACGGGGGCCGTCAGGTGAGCTTCGAGGACCTGGGCGCTGAGCCCGTGTCGCGCATCGTGGTGGTCTCGCCCGGGCACGACGAAGAGGACTTCCACCGGCTGGTGGCCGATGCCGGACTCAACGAGGTCTCGTACGCGATCGGCTGGACCGCGTGGCTCGACATCGCGCCGCAGGGCGTCGACAAGGGCACGGCGCTCGAGCAGGTGCGCACCGAGCTCGGCATGCCCGAGGAGCAGGTCTTCGTCGCCGGCGACGGTCGCAACGACATCGGCATGTTCGGGTGGGCCAGTGCCCTCGGCGGGCGCGCCGTCGCGATGGGCCAGGCCCCCGATGTGGTCAAGGATGCCGCGACCGAGGTCACGGCCGACGTCGTCGATGGAGGTCTCGCTCGGGCGCTGGACACGCTTCCAGCACGCGCCCAGGTGCACGCGGGAGAATAGAACTCGGCTAGACTCACGCGTTGTCGGCAGATGCATGCATCCGTCGGGAGGGTTGTCCGAGTGGCCGATGGAGCTGGTCTTGAAAACCAGTGGGCAGAGATGTCTCGTGGGTTCGAATCCCACACCCTCCGCACATTGAGCACGGCGGCCCCGCACCGCATGCTGAATCGAAAGGCCACCCGAGTGACCGAGAAGACCCGACGCCGAACCATCGCGCGCCACGGCCAGCTGCGCACACCCGGCCCCGTGAGCCAGCTGCTGAAGTTCATCGCGATCGGTTTGGCCGTGGTCCTCGTCAGCGGCCTCGGTGTTGCCGCGTACGTCGTCTACGACCTCTCGAGCACGGTCTCCGCCAACGCGGTGGAGCTCGAGGGCCAGGAGTCATTGCCGCCCGACATCGGCGAGTACAAGGGCGGGTTCAATCTCGTCCTCACGGGCGTCGACACCTGCGAGGAGAAGTACGCCGACCTGTTCGGCGACCGGTGCAGCGGCAGCGACGCCGAGGGCACGCTCAACGACGTCAACCTGCTGGTGCACGTCTCCGACGAGCCGCGCCGCATCACTGTCGTCAGCTTCCCCCGCGACCTCATGATCCCGATCCCCGAATGCACCGACGATCAGGGTCAGGTGCACTCGGCGATGAACAAGCAGCCGCTCAACGTCGCGTACACCGACGGTGGCCTGAACTGCGTCGTCAAGACGATCTCCGACCTCACCGGGCAGGAGGTGCAGTTCGCGGCATCCGTCACCTTCGGGGGCGTGATCGAGATCACCAACGCGATCGGCGGCGTCGACGTCTGCCTCGCGAACCCGATCAAGGACCGCTACACCGGTCTCGACATGGCCGCCGGAACGCACACGGTCGTGGGCCTCGAGGCGCTGCAGTTCCTGCGCACCCGACACGGCGTCGGCGACGGCAGCGACCTGGGCCGCATCGGCAACCAGCAGCAGTACATGTCGAGCCTCGTGCGCAAGATGATCAGCGGCGAGGTGCTCGGAAACCCCGCCACGATGCTCCGTCTCGCGAACACGGGTCTCAGCAACACCGAGGCCAGCACGTCTCTCGCCGACCCGATGAAGATCGTGCAGATCGCCCTGGCCGTGAAGTCCGTGCCCTTCGAGGACATCGTCTTCGTGCAGTACCCGACCGGCACCGACTCGGCGGACCCCAACAAGGTCGTGCCGAACGAGGCCGCGGCCGATGAGCTGTGGGCCGCGCTCGCCGCAAATGCGCAACTGCAGATCACGCACGAGAACACCGACAACGACGGCGTCGTGGTGCAGGAGCCGACAGCGCCCGAGGTTCCCGCCGAAGAAGTGACGCCCGACCCCAACGCGACGCCCGAGAACGTCGTCGCGCTGCCCGACACGATCAAGGGCAACTCGGCGGCGCAGCAGACCTGCTCGAACGGCAACGTGCGCTGACGCGCGCGGCGTTCGCGTCGCCCCTGGTCGCGCCGAAACCCCGCGTTCGCATCGAGACCCCGCTGTAGAGACGTCTCTACAGCGGGGTCTCGGCGTTGAAGCGGGGTCTTTCAGGCGGGAGTGGGAGTGAAGCGCGCGGGGGCGTGCGTGGCGGCGACCAGGGCCCGCAGGGCCTCGAGCGACTGCGGGGCCGCGCCGAGCGTGCGGGCCTGCACGAGCACATTGCCCAGCGCGGTCGCCTCGACCGGACCCGCGAGCACCGGAAGCCCCGTGCGATCGGCCGTCGCCTGACACAGGAGCGTGTTGAGGGATCCGCCGCCGACGAGATGGATCACGTCGAGCGTGCGGCCGGCGAGGGCGGATGCCGTGGCCACCGCATCGGCGAAGGCGGCCGCGATCGACTCGACGATGCTGCGTGCGAACGCGGCGCGGTCGGCGGGGACGTCCTTGCCCTGCGCGCCGAGGAGCGCAGAGATGCGTGCCGGCATATCGCCGGGGGCGGCGAGGGAGGCGTCGTCGGCGTCGAACAGCGGGATGTCGCCCTCGACTTCGGATGCCGCGGCGAGGAGGGCCGGCAGGTCGATGGATGCTCCGTCCTGCTGCTCCCACGCGCGGACCGTCTCGCTCAAAAGCCAGAGCCCGGTGACGTTGTGGAGGAAGCGGAAGCGACCGTCGACCCCGCGCTCATGCGTGAAGTTCGCCTCGCGCGCGGCGTCGGTCAGCACGGGCTCGGCGAGCTCCACGCCGACGAGACCCCAGGTGCCGCACGAGATGTACGCGGCATCCGGAGACGTCATCGGCACAGCGGCGACCGCCGAGGCGGTGTCGTGCGATCCGACGGCGATCACCGGCAGATCCGCGCCGATGCGGGCGGCGATCTCAGGACGCAGGGTTCCGATCACGGTGCCCGGGTCGACCAGCGGAGGAAGGACGGCTGCGGGGATGCCGAGGCGCGCTGCCAGCGCAGCATCCCACTCCCCGTCGAGAACTCCGAGCAGCCCCGTCGTCGACGCGTTCGTGCGCTCGGCGACGCGCACGCCGGTGAGCAGGAAACCGAGCAGGTCGGGGATGAGCAGCGCCGTGTCGGCCTCGGCCAGGCGCGTGTCGACGCGGTACTGATAGAGGGTGTTGAACGGCAGGAACTGCAGGCCGTTGCGGGCGTACAGCTCGGCGAAGGGGGCGATCGCATGCACCTCGTCGACGCCGCGCGCGGTGCGGTCGTCGCGATAGTGGAACGGCTCGGCGAGCAGGTGATCGCCCGCGAGCAGACCGTAATCCACCGCCCATGAGTCGATGCCGATGCTCTCGATGCGCGGCTCGCGCCGCACCGCCTCGGCCAGCCCGTCGAGCACATGCGCGTGCAGCGCGTCGAAGTCCCAGTGCAGTCCGTCGGCGCGCTGGATCGGTCCGTTCGGGAAGCGTGAGACGAGCTCGAGGTCGAGTACGCCCTCGCCGACGCGGCCGATCATGACCCGTCCGCTGGTCGCGCCGAGGTCGACTGCGGCGACCGCGCGAACGCTCATCGTGCTTCCGCTCCCGTCGAGTGCACGGCTTGTGCCGCTTTCGCTCGCGTCGAGTGCACGGCATCCCGCCCACTGCACGGCGTAGCCGCGCCAACAGGCCGTGCACTCGGCAGCAACCCGTGCACTCGGCGAAGTGAGGGGTGGAGAGGAGGGAGCTGGCGAGCGGGGAGAGGAGGGAGCTGGCGAGCGGGGAGAGGGACGCGCGAGGCGCGGGGAGGGACGCGCGAGGCGCGAGGCGGGAGGAGCTGCGTCATCGGAGGAAGGCGGCGGCGACGCCGGAGTCGACCGGGATGTGCAGACCCGTGGTGCGGCTGAGCTCCGGGCCGGTGAGCACGTAGACCGCGTCGGCGACGTTCTCGGGCACGACCTCGCGCTTGAGGATGGTGCGGTTGGCGTAGTACTGGCCGAGGTCCTCTTCGGCGACGCCGTAGGTCGCGGCGCGGTTGGCGCCCCAGCCGGAGGCGAAGATGCCCGAGCCGCGCACGACGCCGTCGGGGTTGATGCCGTTGACGCGGATGCCGTGCTCGCCGAGCTCGACGGCGAGCAGACGCACCTGGTGCGCCTGGTCGGCCTTGGTCGCCGAGTAGGCGATGTTGTTGGGGCCGGCGAAGACGGAGTTCTTCGACGAGATGTAGATGATGTCGCCGCCGAGCTTCTGGTCGATCAGGGCGCGGGCCGCGGCCTTCGACACCAGGAACGAGCCCTTGGCCATGACGTCGTGCTGCAGGTCCCAGTCCTTCTCGGTGGTCTCGAGCAGCGGCTTCGACAGCGAGAGCCCGGCGTTGTTGACGACGAGGTCGACCCCGCCGAACGCGAGCAGCGCGGCGTTCATCGCGACCTGCACCGCATCGGCGTCGGCCACGTTCGCGGCGACCCCGATCGCGACGTCGGTGTTGCCGAGTTCGGCAGCGGCGGCCTGCGCCTTCTCGAGGTCGAGGTCGGCGACGACGACGCAGGCGCCCTCGGCCGCGAGACGGGTGGCGATCGCCTTGCCGATGCCGGATGCCGCGCCCGTGACGAAGGCGATGCGTCCCTGGTGGGACTTGGGCTTCGGCATCCGCTGCAGCTTGGCCTCTTCGAGCGCCCAGTACTCGATGTTGAACTTCTCGGCGTCGGAGATGGGGGAGTAGGTCGACAGCGCCTCGGCGCCGCGCATCACGTTGATCGCGTTGACGTAGAACTCGCCGGCGACCCGCGCGGTCTGCTTGTTCGCGCCGTACGAGAACATGCCCACACCGGGGATCAGCACGATCAGCGGGTCGGCGCCGCGGATCGCGGGAGACTCGGCGGTCGCGTGCGCGTCGTAGTACGCCTGGTAGTCGGCGCGGTACTCGGTGTGCAGCTCGTGCAGGCGCGCGATCTGCTCGTCGACGGATGCCGTGGCGGGCAGGTCGAGGATCAGCGGCTTCACCTTGGTGCGCAGGAAGTGGTCGGGGCAGCTGGTGCCCAGAGCCGCGAGCGCGGGCGCCTTCTCGGACGCGAGGAAGTCGAGCACGACATCCGCATCGGTGAAGTGACCCACCTGCGGGCGGTCGTGCGAGGCGATGCCGCGGATCGTCGGCGCGAGGGCGGCGGCGCGCTCACGGCGCTCGGCGTCGGGCAGCGCCTCGAAGCCGGCGCGCACACCGCCGAAGGGGTCGGACTTCCCCTGCGCGGCGATGTACGCGGATGCCGTCTCGATGATCCACAGCGAATTCGACTCCGCCTCCTCCGACGTGTCGCCCCACGCGGTGATGCCGTGTCCGCCGAGGATGCATCCGATCGCCTGCGGGTTCGCGGCCTTGACCGCTGCGATGTCGAGTCCGAGCTGGAAGCCCGGGCGACGCCACGGCACCCACACGACCTTCTCGCCGAAGATCGTCGAGGTCAATGCCTCCCCGTCGGCCGCGGTCGCGATCGCGATCCCCGAGTCCGGGTGCAGGTGATCCACGTGCGCGGCATCGACCAAGCCGTGCATCGCGGTGTCGATCGAGGGAGCCGCCCCGCCCTTGCCGTGCAGGCAGTAGTCGAACGCGGCGACCATCTCGTCTTCACGCTCGCCCCCCGGGTACACGTCGACGAGCGCACGCATGCGGTCCAGACGCAGCACCGCGAGGCCCTGCTCCGTGAGCGTGCCCAGGTCGCCGCCCGATCCCTTGACCCACAGCAGCTCGACCGGCTGACCGGTGACCGGGTCGGTCTCGGTGCCCTTGGCGGAGGTGTTGCCGCCGGCGTAGTTGGTGTTCTTCGGGTCGGAGCCCAGGAGGTTCGACCGCTCGATCAGGGCGGCGGCGGTGGGGTTCGTCATGTCAGTGTCCTTCGGGAGAGTCGGGATGCGGGGCGCGTCAGACGCGCGAGTCCTGGGCGGGGACCGGGCTGCCGTAACGCTCGAGCTCGATCTCGTCGAGCGTCTTGCCCTCGGTCTTGGGCGCCCAGATGGTGCCGATCAGCAGGGCGGCGACGAGCAGTCCGATGATGAGCAGACCCAGCTGGCCGAGGCCGATCGAGTCGAGCAGCACCGGGAACACGAGGCTCAGTAGGCCCACCATGACGCGGGCGAGCATGAAGAGCATGCCCTGGGCGCTGGCGCGGTACTTGGTGGCGAAGAGCTCTGCGGTCCACAGGCCATAGAACGCCTGCGCGCCGACACCGGCCGAGAGGCCCCACGCCACGGCGAAGAACAGTAGCGAGAAGAGTCCGGGAGGGGCGTAGATCAGCACGACCCACGCGACCACGCCGAGCGCCGCGCCGCCGAAGTACAGCCAGCGTCGGCTGACGCGGTCGCCGTAGCGCATGAAGCCGAAGTACGTGCCGGCGGCCGTCAACGTCCACACCAGCACCTGCAGGAGGTTCTGCTGCGTGGCATCCTCGAGCCCGGCTGCCTCGTACACGCGGGGCTGGAAGATGCCCGCCTGACCGGCGACCGTGTTCCAGAGGCCGTAGACGCCGAGCAGGAATGCCAGCGCGCCGAGGTTGCGGCGGTCGGAGAGCAGCCCGATGATGCCGGAGAACAGCGACACCTTCTCGCCGTTGGCGGTGGCGGTCGCCCGCTGCTCCTTCCAGCGCTTCGACTCGGGGAGCCCGCGGCGCACCCACCAGGTGACCGCGGCGATCACGAACAGGTGGAAGAAGATCAGTCGAGCGCCGAGGATGCCGAGCGGTCCGACGATGACGGCGAGGAGGAAGCCGACGGCCGGGCCGATCGACCAGGCCAGCTGGGCCGTGCCGACGTGCGCCGCACGGTGCTCGCTCGGCGCCTCCTCAGCGATGTAGGTCCACGAGGCGGGCACGCCCGCGCCGACCGCGATCCCCATCAGGATCACGCCGACGAGCAGCACGGCGAAGTTCGGCGAGAACGTCACCAGCAGCGCACCGAGCATGAACACGATCAGGTCGTAGGTGTAGATGAACTTGCGGCCGAGGCGGTCGCAGAGCGGACCGCCGATCGCGGCGCCGATGGCCGCGCCGAAGGCGTTGGCGCTGAGCGCGGCGACCAAGCCGACGGCGCCGTTGTCGAAGCCGAACTCGATCTGCCACAGCGACAGGCTCGTGGCGAGGGCGATGATCGCACCCGCCTCGATGTAGTTCGACATGGCCACGGCGATCGTGGCCTTCCAGGCGGAGAGCGGGCGGCGGGGGGTTCGGGTGGCAGTGGTCATGGTCAGGCGCCCCATCCTGCCTGCACGCCGCCGACGCGATCGGCGGCGATCTGCTGCTGGTAGCCGGAGGCGGCGTACGCGGCCATCGGGTCGGCGGCGAGGCCGCGCGACTCGCGCCACTCGGCCAGCGCCGGACGCACGTCGGTGTAGAACGCGTCCATGAAGACCGCGTTCGCGGCGAGCACGTCGCCGGACTTCTGTGCGGCGGTCAGCGCGTCGCGGTCGACGATCAGCGCGCGCGCCGTCATCTCCTGCACGTTCAGCACCGAGCGGATCTGGCCGGGGATCTTGTCTTCGACGTTGTGGCACTGGTCGAGCATGAACGCCACGTCGGGGTTGTTCAGCCCACCGCCGCGCACCACCTCGAACAGGATGCGGAACAGCTGGAACGGGTCGGCCGCGCCCACGATCAGATCGTCGTCGGCGTAGAAGCGCGAGTTGAAGTCGAACGAGCCCAGCTTGCCGAGGCGCAGCAGCTGCATGACGATGAACTCGATGTTGGTGCCGGGGGCGTGGTGACCGGTGTCGAGGCAGACCATCGCCTTGTCGCCCAGCGCGCTGACCTGGGCGTACGACGTGCCCCAGTCCGGAACGTCGGTGTGGTAGAACGCCGGCTCGAAGAACTTGTACTCCAGCACCAGACGCTGGTCGTCGCCGAGGCGCGCGTAGATCTGCTGCAGCGACTCCTGCAGACGGTCCTGGCGGCCGCGCAGATCGGCCTGGCCGGGGTAGTTGGAGCCCTCGGCGAGCCAGATCTTCAGGTCACGGCTGCCCGTGGCATCCATCACGTCGATGCAGGCGAGGTGGTGGTCGATCGCCTTCTGACGGATCGCCGCGTCTTCGTGCGTCAGCGCACCGAACTTGTAGTCGTCGTCTTGGAAGGTGTTGGAGTTGATCGTGCCGAGCGTGACGCCGAGGTCTTCGGCGTGCGCGCGCAGGTCGGAGTACGAGTCCACGACATCCCACGGGATGTGCAGGGCGACGCTCGGCGCGAGCGCGGTGTACTTGTGCACCTGCGCCGCATCGGCGATCTTCTCCCACGGGTCACGCGGCGTGCCGGGGGTGCCGAACACCTTGAAGCGGGTGCCGGAGTTGCCGAACGCCCAGCTGGGCAGCTCGATGCCCTGCTGCTCGAGAGCGGCCAGATGGTCGGAGGAGAGGATGCTCACAGTGCACTGCTTTCGTCGGTGTCGGATGCGGGGCGCGCGCCGGCGGCTGCGAGCTGGTCTTCGAGGTGGAAGACCTCGGTGAGGGGCGTCGCGGCCTGATCGGGGCGGCCCTCCATCCCGAGGAAGAAGCGGCTCATCTCGGCCTCCCAGCGCGTGGCGATCGGGGAAGCGGCGAGGTACGCCTGGGCGGCGGCGTCGTCATCGGTCTCGTAGTAGCCGATGAGCGTGCCGCCTTCGCCGAGGAACAGCGAATAGTCGCGGCGGCCGGCGGCGGCGATCTCGGCCAGCATCTCGGGCCAGACGGGAGAGTGGCGCTCGACGTACTCGTCGAGGAGCTCAGGGCGGACCTGAAGCTGAAAGCAGATACGGGGCATCATTGATCGATCTGTCGGTGCGGAAGTGCGATATGAATCGTTTCATAAGCTAGAGCACGATCGGGAATCCGTCAACCGCGGTCGGCGATCCGTCCCGTGCGGATCATCTCTAAGAGGCCGTCATCGCCGACCTGCCCGCCCTTGAGGAGGATGTCGGTGCCGTCGATGGCGGGATCGAGGGAGCTCGCGCGGAGGACGACCACGTTGGCCTGTGGGTTCGCGACGATCGACAGACGGCTGACGCCGAGAGAGCGCACCACACGGCTCGACGTGTCGCCGCCGCAGACGATGAGACGGGCGGTGGCGCCGGCGGAGAGGGAGGCCCGAGCGGTCGCCGTCGCAGCCGCGGCGATCGCGGGGAGCGGGTCGGCGGCGGTGCGGAACGGTTCGGTGCTCTCGGAGGTCGCGGGGGTCCCGGTGTCGTCGAGCGTCGCGGTGCTGTCGGAGGTGAGCGCGACGCTGCGGCCGGCTCGCAGGTGCGCGATGACCTCGAGGTGCTGGGCGGCCCCGAGTGTCGCGGCATCCGGAGACAGCGGGAGCACGATCCAGCCGGCATCGTGTGCGGTGCGCAGCTGACGCCGGGTCTGAGGAGAGCGGCTGCCCGAGAGGGCGAGCACGGGGCCCGTGCGCAGGTTCTCGGTGCGCAGGTTCTCGGTGCGGACGAAGGTCGCAGCGCTGTCTGAAGACACAGCGTGGCCCGAGAACAGGGCACGGGTGAGACCGCCGGCGCCGAGGACGAAGCGTGGCTGCCCGCGCGTGGGCAGCCGCGAGAGCGCGTCGCCGATGAGGGTGAGATGGCCGTCGTCGAGGGCGTCGAGCAGGATGCCGGCCGGGGTACCGGTGCCTGCGCCAGCGTCGAGCGCGGTAGCGAGATCGTCGGCGGTGCCGTAGCTCGTCAGGTGCAGCGCCGCGAGCGGGAGTCGGGTCTGACGTGAGAGATGCGCGACGAGGTCGGACTCGTCCATCGGGGTCGAGGGGTGCGCCGCCATGGTGGGCTGCCGATCGAGTCGATGCACCACACCCGCCTCGGCGGCGAAGTGATGCCCGAACACCGTGTGGCGGCCGAAGTCGGGCTGCGCGAACAGCATCGGCACCGGGTGATCGCCGAACACCGCGCGTCCGACCTCGAGCACGCGACCGAGGCTTCCCGTCGTCGGCGACGAGTCAGCGGTGGAACACGCCTTGTACTGCACGAACCGCGGGTTCACCGCCCGCAGTGCCTCGAATGCCGGCCGCACCTCGGCCTCGAGCGCCTCGGAATCGAGCGATCGGGCGATGCCGGCGATGCCCACCACGTCGTGCGTCGACGCCGCTTCGCGCAGCGCCGACGCTTCGGGTGTTCCGATGAAGAGGCATCCGCGGGCGCCGCGGCGCGCCACCTGCAGCAGCACGTCGACGCTGCCGGTCACGTCGTCGCCGTAGTACGCCAGGTGCGGATCAGTCACGGACCGCCCCGAACCGTTCGGTCGCGCGGCGCAGCTCGGGCGAGGCGGCGAGGGCCTGCGCGGCGGTCTCTCCGCGCTCGGCCGAGGCCCAGGCGTCGCGCATACTGGTGACTCCCGCGGCCGCGCCGTCGGGGTGCCCGTGGATGCCGCCGCCCGCGAGTACCAGCAGATCCGACGAGCCCACCGCACGATACGTGGCATGCGCGAGTCCGCCCCACTGCCCCGACGACAGCACCGGCACCGTGTCGGCGATCCCGTCGAGGGGCGTGCGCACGGCGGCGATCGAGTCGAGCACCTCGGCGTCGGACTCATAGAACTTGTTCGAGATGCCGTTCGTGTGCAGATGATCGGCACCGCTGAGACGGGCGAGCTTCTGCCAGGCGCGGAACGTGAAGCCGACCTGGGGTGACCGGCTGATCGCACCGAACATCGCACGGTGGCCGTGGATCGGCACCTGTGCGAAGCGGCGCACCTGGGCGAGTCCGGCCAGCCCCACCATGTTGATGCAGACCATCACGCAGGTGCCGCCCGCGGCGACCACGCGGTCGTGGTTCTGCTCGAGCAGATGGATGTCGTCGGTGATGTTGAAGGCGTACATCGGCATGCGGCCGGTACGGTCGGCATGCCGCTCGAGCACCGGCATCACCGCGTCGATGCGGGCGGCGAGGGGAGAGGCGGGGCCGTTGCCCTGCAGCTCGTCGTCCTTGATGAAGTCGACGCCGGCCTCGGCGAGTTCGCCCACCACCTCGGCGAGCTCGGACGGCGTCAGCCCGATGCTGGGCTTCACGATCGTGCCGATCAGCGCGCCGTCCGGGCGACCCATGAGCGCCCGGGTGCCGGCGAGGCCGAACCTCGGGCCGCCGTAGCGCTCGCCGAAGGCCGCAGGCAGGTCGAGGTCGGTGAGCTTGACGGCGGCGAGCTCCTTGATCTCGAAGAGGTTGCCGGCGACGGCGGCCTGCAGGTTGGGGATCGACGGACCGAAGTTGTCGAGCGGGAACCGCAGCCGCAGCCGCGCTCTGCGGCGCAGCGCCGGGTCGCCGACCGTGCCGGGCAGCGCGCTGTCGCCGGTGAGGGTCATCTCGTCGAGGTCGAGCACCTGCGCCGCGAAGCGCGCTCGCACGGCGTCGGACTCGCGTTCGACGCGCACGAAGGTGCCGGTCGACTGCTCCCCGGCGAGGGTCTCGGCGGCCTGCTGCAGCGGCAGCGAGGTTTCGATCTCGTAGGTGGCGATCACGGAATCGGTCATCAGGTCACCAGACGATCGGGAGCCAGACCGACATCTCGCCCGGGCCGCGGTTGCCCCAGGCGAAGTACGGCACGAGTCGGGCGGTGGCCTCCGACAGCGGTTCGCTGTCGAGGTCGGCGTACAGCGCGTCATCCGTGGCACCGGGCAGGACGGCGAGCGTCGTCGTGAGGGCGGTCAGCCGCTGCCCGTCGATCACGATCGACTCGGGTGCGAAGCGCGCGCCTCGCCGCAGCGCGGCCTGCTCGAGCAGCACGCCCTCCGGCAGGTCGGCGCCTTCGACGCAGTAGACGATCGGTCCGCGCTGCACGGCCACCTGATTGGCGGCCTCTTCGGCGAGACGGTGCGCGCGCAGCACCCGCACGGGCATCGGCAGGTCGAGCACGATCGTGTCGCCGACCGCGAACGGCCCGTCGACGGTCGTGTACGCGCCGGGTTCGCCGACCGGGCGGCTCTCTCCGGCGACCGTGAGCGTCGCACCCGACGACCATCCGGGAATGCGCAGATGCACGGGTACCCCGCCCGCGCGCGCCTCGGTCACCATGAACGTGATCCGGCCGTTCCACGGGTAGTCACTGTGCTCGCGAAGAGCCAGCATCCGCCCGTCGTCGAGCGTGGCGCGCAGTTCGCTGCCGCCGTAGAGGTGCACGTACAGGCCGTCGCTATCGACCGAGGCCGCGCGCTCATGCAGCCGGGCGAGGGTGCGGGCTGTGTTCGGCGGGCAGCAAAAGCAGCTCAGGTAGCGCTCGCGCAGCCGCTCGTCGGACTTCGGCGGAGCCGGCACGGGATGCTGGCCGGTGTCGCCCGCACGGCGCAGCGCGAAGGGCAGGTCGCGCACCTGCCGCAGCGGATTCGTGTACAGGTACGCGGTGCCGTCGAGACTGATCCCGGCGAGCAGAGCGTTGAACGAGATCTGCTCGATCACGTCGGCGAAGCGCGCCTCACCCGTGAGTGCGAGCATGCGCTCGGCCCAGAGGATCATGCCGATGTTCGCGCACGACTCGGCATGGGCGGTGGTGTGCGGCAGCTGGTACGCGCGGCCGTAGGCCTGATGCACGCGGCTGATCTGCTCCTGCCACGGGTGTCCGTCGGGCGAGGCGCCGTCGTACAGCGCGCCGCATCCGCCCGTGATGTAGAGCTTCGTGTCGATCACGTCGTCCCACAGGCGTCGCAGCACGTCGACGAGGTCGGCGTCATCGGTCTCGAGCGCGAGGTCGGCCAGCCCGGCGTACAGGTAGTTGGCGCGCACGGCGTGGCCGGCCACCACCCGCTGCTCGCGCACGGGCACGCGATCCTGGTTGTCGTCGCCGCCCTCGAACTCGTCGCGCACGCGCAGGAACGCCTGGGCGAGTTCGAGGTAGCGGCGCTCGCCGGTGGCGCGGTACAGCTCGATCACGGCCATGTAGTGCGAGGGGCAGATGGCGCTGCGGGCGAGCTCGAGCGGCTGGTCGCGGGCGAGTCCTTCGAGGAAGCCGGCCGCCCCGATCGCCACGTCGAGCAGCAGCCGCGACCCGGTCACCTCGTGGTGGCGCACACCGAGCGTGATCAGGTGCCCGAGGTTGTATGTCTCGAAGTGAAAGCGGTCGGCGAGGGCGACAGCCTCGGTCGGTCCGAGCGCTGCGATCAGCGTGGGCGTGTGCAGGTAGCCGTCTTCGCGCTGCACCGAGGCGATCAGCTGCGCGAGCATCTCGACCGTCTCGGCGAGTGCCGCGTCAGGGTGCGTCTCGAGCTGCGCGACGGCCGCTTCCATCCACTTGTAGACGTCGCCGTCCATGAACGGCGGACCGGTGTGCTCTCCGCGCTCGAGCCCGGCGGCGAGGCGGAAGTTGCGCAGCCCCGCACTCACCGCGGGATCGCTGAGCGACTCCCACATCGTCGGCACGGTGGTCGTGCGCGTGCGCTCCTGCACGGCGCCCCAGAAGCCGCTCGCCCACCGGGCTGATCCGGCGGTAAGGGGAGTCAGTGCGCGGGCGCGGGTGGCGGCATCCATCAGTCGTCTCCTTCGTCGGTCGAATCGTGCGCCGGGATGGCAGGCGCGACCTGTTCCGCAAGCCGCGCGATCCCGAGTCCGACGCTCGTGAGCACGGGAACCGGCACCTCGACGGCCTCTGCCGCGGAGGCCATCGACGCCTGCGCGAGGACCACGACATCGGCCTCGGCCGCGAGTCGTCGGATCGCTCCGGCGACGAGTTCGTCGTGTCGCGCGCGGTCTCCGGACGAGACGGCGGCGAACGCGCCGTCGACGACTTCCTCGGTCAGCGTCGGCGTCACGCCGGCGAGCTCTGCGCGTTCGCGCAGCAGCGCGACGGTCGGGGTGAGCGTCGTCTGCAGTGTCGCGATCACGGCGATCCTGGTTCCGGTGGCGACGGCGCGGTCGGCCATGGCCTCGTCGATCCGCAGCACCGGAAGGCCCGCGCGCGCGGCCATGTCGTCGGCGTATCCCGAGATCGACGAGCACGTCAGCATCAGCACGTCGGCACCCGCCTCGCGGGCGGCCTGCGCCAGATGCACCAGGCGATCGGCGACGGATGCCGCGCGCTGCGCATCGCCGAGATCGGCCACGATCCGGTCATCGAGGTAATTGATCAGCGTGGCATCGGGCAGCGCGGCCTTCGCCTGCGCCATGACCGGCGCGATCACGACGGCGCCGGTGTGCAGGAAGGCGACCCGGGTCATGCGAGCACCGCCGCCCCGATCGACACTGACCGCGTGTGCGTGCCGTGTGCGAGCGGTTCCTCCGGCTGGCCGGGAAGGGAGAGGATGCCGGTGGCGCCGACCGGCACCTCGACCGTCGCCTGCAGAGTGTCGCCGTCGAGGGTCCACGCGATCGCCGCCTCGCCGAACGGGGTGCGATGGCGGGCGGATGCCGAGGTGAGTCCGCCGCCCGGTCGGGGAGCGAAGCGAATGCGGCGGTAGCCCGCGGCATCCGGAGCGAGCCCCGCCACCACGCGATGCATCCAGTCGACGACCGCCCCCAGCGCGTAGTGGTTGAACGAGGTCATCGTGCCCGGGTTGACCGAGCCGTCGGGTCGCATCGAGTCCCAGCGCTCCCACACCGTGGTCGCTCCCATGCCCACCTGGTAGAGCCAGGACGGGCACTCCTTCTCGAGCAGCAGCGCATACGCGGCGTCGAGTTGTCCGTTCGCGCTGAGGGCGTCGGTGACGAGCGGCGTGCCGACGAACCCCGTGCCGATGCGGTTGTCGCCCGCGCGCACGAGTTCGGCGAGCCGCGCGGCCGCAGGCAGACGCAGTGCCTCGGGCAGCAGATCGAACTGCAGGGCGAGGGCGTACGCGGTCTGCGCGTCGGAGCTCATGCGCCCGTCGTCGTGCACGTGCGCGGCGATGAACGCGGCCTTCGCCTCATCTGCGAGGGCCGTGTAGTGCGCGGCATCGGCGTCTTCGCCCAACACCGCCGCCATCGACGCGACGAGCCGCGCGGAGTAGGCGAAGTAGCCCGAGGCCACGAGGTACCGGTCCGTGCGGCCGGCTCCCGGGTCCTGCGGGGGAGAGGCGGGATCGAGCCAGTCGCCGAGCTGGTACCCGGTGTTCCACAGTCGTGAGGGACCGGCGATCTCGGCCTGCAGATCCACCCAGGCGCGCGCACTGTCGAACTGCGCGCGCACCACTCCGGCGTCGGCGTAGCGCTGATGCAGCGTCCACGGCACGACCGTCGCGGCGTCGCCCCAGGCGGCACCGGGGCGCTGCGGGGTCCACATCGTGTCGGCGGGGATGACAGGCACGTACCAGGGAACCGTGCCGTCGGGCAGCTGCTCGGCAGCGAGGTCGCGCAGCCATCCGGCGAGCATGCCCGACACGTCGTACAGGAACGACGCCGCCGGGGCGAACACCTGGATGTCGCCCGTCCAGCCCAGTCGCTCGTCGCGCTGCGGGCAGTCGGAGGGGATGTCGACGAAGTTGCCGCGCATGCCCCACACCACGTTCTCGTGCAGGCGATCGAGTTGCGGGTCGGACGATGCGAACCAGCCCGTGCGCTCCAGGTCGGTGTGCAGCACGCGCGCGACGAGGGCGCCGGCCGCGGCATCGGCATCGAGGTCTCCGGGCCAGCCGTCGACCTCGACGTAGCGGAACCCGTGGTACGTGAACCGCGGCTCCCACTCCTCTGCGACGGAGCGGCCGGCGAACGTGTACACGTCGGTCGACACCGCGTCGCGGAGGGGACGCGTGTAGAGCTCGTCGTCCTGCAGCACCTCGGCCGTACGCAGGGTGACCGTCGTGCCGGCGGGTGCGGTCGCGCGGATGCGGACGACACCGACCAGGTTCTGCCCGAAGTCCAGCACGCGCCGACCCGACGGGGTGCGCAGCACGGCTATGGGCGCCACCTCTTCGGTCACGCGCACGGGCGGCCCGGTCGGGGCGACGAGGGTGGCGGGGTCGCGCCGGCGCAGTTGCACGCGGTCCCAGGCGCTGTCGTCGAAGCCGGGCATGCTCCAGCCGGTGATCTCCTCGCGCGCGTCGTAGACCTCGCCGTCGTAGAGGCCGGAGTGCAGGATCGGGCTCGGCGCCGCCTTCCAGCGGGTGTCGGTCGCGACGGTCTCGGTCGTGCCGTCGGCGTAGGCCAGCTCGAGCTGTCCGAGGAACGAGAGGTCGTCACCGAAGACGTTGCGGAACCCTCCGCGCCAGCCCAGCCGCCCGCGATACCAGCCGTCGCCGAGCCAGGCGCCCACCGCGTTGTCGCCGACCGCCAGCAGGTCGGTCACATCGTAGGTGTAGTAGCGCAGGCGCTCGCGGTACACGGTCCATCCGGGCGAGAGCACGTCGGAACCCACGCGTCGTCCGTTGATCTCGGCCTCGTACAGTCCGTGTGCCGAGGCGTACAGTCGCGCGCGGACGAGCCCGTCGCGCACTCTGAATCCGCGGCGGACGAGCGCGGGGCGGCGGTCGTCGCGTGCCGGGTTCTCGTTCCAGATCGACCCGATCGGCGCGGCGGACCAGTCGTCGGGATGCAGCAAGCCGGCCTCGACCGCGGCCCACGGGCCCGGCTCGCTCCAGGCGCCGTCGCTGCCGCGCACCCGCACCCGCACCGACACGCGCTCGCGCGATGTGAGCGGAGCCGCCGGCCAGGGAACGAGCACCTGCTCGTCGGAGTCGACCTCGTACGCGTCGACCGTGCCCGCGGCATCGGTCTCGATGCGATACCCCGACTGCACCCAGCCCGAGGGGGCACTCTCGATGATCCAGGAGAGCCGCGGACGCGACTCGCCGATGCCCAGAGGCTCGCGATGATGCTCGAAGCGAACGGCGGATACGGTGGCCGGCATTGGACACTCCCAAGATTTCGAAACGTTTCAGACTTGGAGACAAACCGTTCTCGCAGCGGTGCGAGGTAGGATTGTGACGTTTCAATCCTAGGGCATGGGAATCGCGTCCGTCGATGCTCCTGCCACACTCGGACAGGGAGGTCCTCATGGTGATCGCGGTGACAGGAAGCAGTGGCACGCTCGGTCGGGCGACGGTTGAACGGCTCCGAGCGTCGGGGGCGGACGTGGTCGGATTCGACCTCACAGGCCCCGCCGGAGTCGGGTTCACCCGCGTCGACCTGTCGGACTACGGGCAGACGCTCGACGCCTTGCTCGGCGTCACCGCACGGCATGAGGGCATCGATGCGCTCGTGCACCTCGCGGCCGTGCCGGTGAACGGGCTGATCCCCGATGCCGCGACCTTCGAGAACAACATGCTGGCGTCGTCGCACGTGCTGCTCGCCGCGCACCGCGCCGGCATCCGCACCGTCGTGGTCGCCTCGAGCATCACCGCCATGGGCTTCCCGTTCGAAGTGGCGCCGCCGTCTCTGCCGGTCGATGAGACGTACACGCGTGCGTTCAACACCTACGGTCTCGGCAAGGTCGTCGAAGAGGCGATGGCCGCACAGCTCGCGGGATGGCACCCCGAGACCTCGATCACCGCGCTGCGCTTCACCAACGTCGTCGCCCCCGACGCGTATGGCACGTTCGCGTCGGCCGCCGAGCCCGACTACCGCCGTGACCTCATCGGCTCGTGGGTCGACGCCCGCGACGGTGCCCGCGCGGTGGAGCTCGCGCTCGCCTCAGCCGCTCCCGGCTTCCGCGTGTACAACGTCGCAGCACCCGAGTCCGGCAATACCGCCCCCAGTCGTGAGCTCGCCGCGCGGTGGTTCCCGGGTGTACCTGTGGCCGACGACCTCGGCGAGTACGAGTCGCTCATGTCGACGCGGCGCATCCGCGACGAGCTGGGCTTCCGCGCCGAGTACGACTGGCGCTGAGGCGGGGGCGATCCCCTCGCGAAGCGAGGGGATCAGCCCTTCACCGCACCGGCGGCCAGGCCCTTCATGATGCGCTGATTCAGGAACAGGTACATGATCAGGATGCCGAAGACCGTGACGCAGATCGCGGCGAACAGCGGACCGTAGTTGATCGCCCCGTACTCGCCCGAGAAGTTGAGCAGCCCGACCTGGATCGTGTTCAGGCTCTTCTTGCCGCCGAACACCAGCGCGATGAGCAGGTCGTTCCAGATCAGGAAGAACTGCACGATCGCGACGGTGAAGATCGCGTTCTTCATCATCGGCAGTCCGATCAGGAAGAACGACCGCAGCATCGAGGCGCCGTCGATCGTGGCGGCCTCGAAGATCTCGCGCGGGATGGCGCGGAAGTACGTCGCTGTCATGAACACCGTTAGCGGCAGCCCGCCCGCGATGTAAATCAGGATCATGGGCAGATACGACCCGCTGATGCCCATCTTCGAGAACGCGTTGAACAGCGGCAGGATGATCATCTGACCGGGGATCATGATGCCCGCGAGGAACAGCAGCAGCACCGAGGCGCGGCCCTTGAACACCATGATCTCGAGCGCATATCCCGCCGCTGTGCCCAACAGCACGATGAAGACGAGCGACGGGACGGTCACGATCAGCGAGTTCGAGATGGTCGCGCCCAGGTTCCCGGTCTCCCAGGCAGAGGCGTAGTTGTCCCAGCGCCACACCTCGGGGAGCGTGTACGAGGGGTTGTTCAAGAAGTCGCTGTTCGACTTGAGCGAGTTGATGAACATCCAGAACAGCGGATACGCGGTCACGACGATCAACGCCGTGATCGTCAGCCACGTCGGGATCTTGCGCAGCACGCCCAGGGCCTTCGCGCCGGGGCTGCGGCGATGCGGCACGAACGCGTGCGAGGTGGGGGTGGCCGTCGTCTCGAGTGTGGTGGTCATGATCGGTCCTCAGACGGTGTTGTCGCGTCGCGACGAGCGGAAGATGACGAGCGTGACGAGCAGGCACATGACCGTGAGCACGAGGGCGACCGTCGAGCCGTACCCGAAGTCGCTGTACTGGAACGCGGTGCGATACATGTACATCGTCAGCGGGGTGGTCGCGTTGCCCGGGCCGCCGCCGGTGAGGGCGTAGACCGAGTCGAAGACCTTGATCGTGCCGTTGATGCTGAAGATCATCGACGCGAACAGGATGGGCAGCGACATCGGAAGGATGATGTAGCGGAACAGGCTGAACGACTTCGCGCCGTCGAGGCGGGCCGATTCGACGATCTCGTCGGGGATGTCGAGCAGACCGGAGAACACGAGGATGCCGTAGAAGCCGGCCGAGCGCCACACGTCCATGATGACGATGACGACGAACGCGGTCGCGCCGTCGCCGAGCCAGTCCACGTTCGCGAGACCCACATTCACCAGCAGCTCGTTGACGAGCCCGTCGTTGGGGGCGGACTGGAAAAGCTTCTGGTACAGGATGCCGATCGCCACCGTGGGCAGCACGACGGGGAAGAACACCAGCGTGCGCACGATGACTGACGAACGCCGCAGCACGAAGTGGTAGAGCAGCGCGAGACCGAAGCCGAGCACGACCTGGAACAGCGTGGTCAGGATCGCGTAGCGGATCGTGAACCAGAACGCGTCGGCGACGTAGCTGTCGCTGAACAGGCGGCTGAAGTTGTCGATGCCGGTGAAGCTGAAGCCCTCGAGGATGCTGCCGGTGAAGAACGTGAGCCCGAAGGACCAGAGCACGGGGACGATGGTGATGAGCGTGTAGATGACCAGGGCCGGCAGGAGCAGCAGCAGGATCGTCTTGCGGTCGCCGAGAACGGACTTCATGCGAGGCGGCCTTTCGGGGGAGAGGGGCGGAGACGGAGGACAGGCCCCGCGCGCTCGATGGACGCGCGGGGCCGATGGGGATCAGCCGTTGTCGAGAGCGTCCTGGACGAGCGCCATGAACTCCTCGGCCGACAGTCCGCCCGTCACGAGCAGGGAGGCGTTGGTGGAGGAGACGCTGCTGGCCTTGGCGTTGAAGAGGGCCTCGAACCACAGCACGCTGTCGGTGCTGGTCGCGATCTCGTCGGCGACCGTCTGCGAGATCTCCGGGAGGTCGACGTCGGCGTCGGCGATGAAGCCGGTGATCTGGCCCTGCTTCAGTGCCTCGTTGCCGTAGTTCTCGGCGATGCAGCCGAGCCACGCGTCGGTGCCCTCGGTGTACGCGGCCGCGCTCATCGTCGCCGGCAGGCCGACGTTCGACGGGTACGCGTCCTGCGTGCCCTTGCCGCCGTCGACGGAGGGGAAGTTGAAGAAGCCCACGTTGTCGGCGCCGATCTGGTTGCCGTCGCCGTTGATGTTGCCCAGGATCCAGCTGCCCATGTAGATCATGGCGGCCTTGCCCGTCAGGAACTCGTTGTACGAGCTGTCGATGTCGAGCGAGGTGACGTTCTCGTCGAAGTAGCCCGCGGCTCCGAGGTCGGCGATGGCCTGTGCGGCCTCGACGTACTCGGGGTCGGTGAGCTTGGCGTCGCCCGCGGCGACCTTCTCGAGTGCGTCGTCGCCGAGGCTGCGGAACAGGTACGTGCTGACCAGGCGCGTGATCGGCCAGCCCTGCTCGCCCGATGCCGTGAACGGGGTGTAGCCGGCGGCATCCGCCTCGCCCGCGATCGTGACCAGGTCGTCCCAGGTCTCCGGGACCTCCCAGCCCTGCTCGGCGAAGATCTGCTTGTTGTACCAGATGCCCTCGATGTTGTACTGGTACGGCAGGAAGCTGAACTCGCCGCCGTAGAGCTTCTCGATGGTCGACACGGCACCCTCGGCGATCTTGTCGCGCACGCCGAGCTCGGTGAGCTTCTCGTCGAAGTCGACCAGGTAGCCGCCCTTGGCGAGCTTCGCGCCCTCGGAGGGGTTGCCGCCGGCCGAGAACATCTGGGGGAGCTCCTCCTGGGTGGCGAGGAGCTGCACCTGCGCGTCGAGGTCGGCCTGCGGCACGGAGTTGACCTCGAGCGGCATGGCCTCTTCTTCAGCGGCGCATTCGCCGGCGCCGAGGGCTTCGAGGACGGGCTCGGTCGTGGTGTTCTCGGAGTTCTTCAGGAACTCGAAGGACGAGGCATCCGCACCGCTGCCGCTGCCGCTCGCGCAACCGGAGAAGACGAGAATTCCCGCGCCGGCCAGAGCGGCTGCGCTGAGGAGCGGCTTGCGAAGGCGCCGCCGTTCTGCTGTGAACACATTTCCTCCTTGAAAGTGGCGTCTCGCTATTGAGACGTTTCAAAACTGATGTTAGAGGTTCGGCACAGGGGTGTCAAACATCGTTCCTGATCCGTGACATGGTGTCGCCGGGGTGGGGCGATGCGCGTAGGGGACGGGAGCATGCGCAAGTATTGAAACGTCCCAATCCCGGGGCGAGGAACCGGAGCGGGTAAAGTGACAGATCGTCGACAGAATCGAAGGAGTCCGCGCATGGCCCGTGTCGGAATCCGCGAGGTGGCGGTCCTGTCCGGCGTCGCCGTGGGCACGGTGTCGAACTACCTGAACCACCCCGATCGCGTCTCCGCCGACAAGGCCGAGCGCATCCGCTCCGCGATCGACTCGCTCGGATTC
This sequence comes from Microbacterium sp. PI-SA-G, assembly GCF_057215335.1. Taxonomy (NCBI): domain Bacteria; kingdom Bacillati; phylum Actinomycetota; class Actinomycetes; order Micrococcales; family Microbacteriaceae; genus Microbacterium; species Microbacterium sp. PI-SA-G. Next base: position 1,783,327 of record NZ_CM170103.1, on the reverse strand, counting down.
GTGCCCAGCAACGCGGGGCGCCAGCTGCGTCTGGGCGTGAGCAGCGCCATCGGCTACATCGCCCCCGATGTCAGCAACCCCTACTTCGCCGAGATCGCCGAGAGCGTCGAGCTGCGCGCGAGCGAGCTGGGCTTCACCGTGTTCCTCGCGAACTCGCACCGCAGTCGTGATCGCGAGAACGACTACATCCAGCTGTTCGAGCAGTACCGCGTGCAGGGGCTGCTGATGTCGTCGCACCTGCCCGTCGAGGACCGGCTGGCCCAGGTACGGCGCCGCGGAACGCCCTCGGTGCTCGTCGGGCAACGAGGGCAGTCCGATGAGCAGCCCTCGGTCTCGCTCGACGAGGTCTCGGGCGGTCGTCAGGCCATGCGGCATCTGCTCGATGTCGGATGCCGTCGGCTGCTGTTCGTCGGCGGTCCGCTCGACATCCCGCAGGTGTCGGGGCGTCTCGCCGGCGCCGGCGAGGTCGTGCGCGAGTTCGGCGCCGCCACGCTCGAGGTGATGGACGAGCCCGACCGCACGGTGCGCGGCGGTAAGAGGATCGGTGCGGCACTGCTCTCACGCCCGCCCGAGATGATGCCGGACGGCATCTTCGCCGCGAACGACCTGCTCGCCCTCGGCATCATGAACGCGCTCGTCGCGGGCGGCGTCGACGTGCCGGGGCAGACCGCGATCGTGGGATACGACGACATCGAGTTCGCCGAGGCCTCGCTCATTCCGCTCACCAGCGTGATGGGCCGCCACGACGGCTTCGGCATCGCCGTGGTCGATCTGCTCTTCGACACGATCGGCGGACACGCGATCGATGCCCCGCACCGCATGTTCGAGCCGCAGCTCGTGGTGCGCGGCAGCACCCGGCGGAGCTGACGGTGGCGGCGAGTATCCGCGATGTCGCCGACCGGGCCGGCGTCTCGGTCGGCACCGTCTCGAACGTGCTCAACCACGTCGACCGCGTCAAGGAGGACTCGGTGCGGCGCGTGCACGAGGCCATCGCCGAGCTCGGCTACGTGCGCAACGACGCTGCCCGGCAGCTGCGTGCGGGGCGGAGCCTGATGGTCGGACTCGTCGTGCTCGATGTGCGCAACCCGTTCTTCACGGCGCTCTCACGCGGGGCCGAGCGCGAGGCCGCCCGCCACGGATTGTCACTCGTACTCGCGAACAGTGACGAGGACGTCGCGCAGGAGGCGCGTCACATCGACCTCTTCGAGCAGCAGCGGGTGCGCGGCATCCTGCTCTCGCCGTACCAGGAGGTCGGCCCGCGGCTGCGGCGCATGCGCGAGCGCGGCATCCCGGCGGTGCTCGTCGACCGGCGCAGTGCCGACGACACGTTCAGCAGCGTCTCGGTCGACGACGAGATGGGCGGATACCTCGCCGCGCGGCATCTGCTCGACACCGGCCGTCGGCGGCTGCTGTTCGTCGGCGGCCCTCTCGACATGCGTCAGGTCGAGGATCGCCTGGCCGGAGCCCGCCGCGCTGTCGACGAGGTCGCCGGCGCCACGCTGCAGACACTGCCGAGCGCGGCCTCCACCGTCGACGCGGGGCGGGCAGCGGGGGATCAGGTGGCGGCGATGCCGGAGTCGACGCGCCCCGATGCGATGTTCTGCGCGAACGACCTGGTCGCGCTCGGGGTGCTGCAGGGACTGCTGACCCACGGTGTGCGCGTGCCGCAGGACGTGGCCCTGATCGGGTTCGACGACATCGACTTCGCCGCTGCGGCCGCCGTGCCGCTGTCATCGATCCGCCAGCCCAGCGCGCTCATGGGCGAGACGGCGATGCGACTGCTGCTGGAGCACAGCGCGGATCCGGACCGCGAGCCCGAGCACATCGTGTTTCAGCCCGAGCTGATCGCGCGCGATTCGACCCGGTGACGCTGGCTACCCGTTCACAACTCAGCAGATTCTGCCGCTGGCGGGCTGTGTCGGGCCGGACCGGACCTGTCGCCGCAGTTCTTGCTGAATTGTGAACGGGCGCCGGCCGAGCCCGGGGTCAGAATTCCGCGATCACGGGCCGCCCGTCGAGGAACGCGATCATGTTCAGCACCAGGAAGTTCCAGTTCTGGAAGTTACGCGTCATGATCGGCTCGCCCGTGTCGGGGTGGTAGAACTCGTGCAGGCATCCGGTCGCGGCGAGGTCGCGGCCGAACAGCTCGACCGTCTGCTCGGCGAGTTCGCGGGCGTCGTCGGCGAACCCGTACTTCTGCAGCCCGCGGAACACGAGGTAGTTGCTGATGCCCCAGACGGGTCCGAGCCAGTTCGAGGGGTTGTTCGACGCGCGCAGGCTGTATTGCTTCTCGAGCCGCGACAGCGTGCGCACCCCGTGGTTCGCGCGGAAGGTGCGGCGATCCTGCAGGCGCTCGCGCATGCGCTCCGCCTTCTCCTGCGACACGAAGCCCGCCCAGAGCGGCAGGAAGCTCGACCAGCTGTCGATGCGCAGCAGCTGCGACGACCACGTGCGCGGGGCGCCGCTGTGCAGCCAGTCCTCGGGATCGACATCGCGGAAGGCCAGGTCGGCGCTGTAGTACGTGCCGTCGCGCTCGTCCCACAGGTGCGTGTCGATCGCGTCGGCGAGGTCCTGCGCGCGCCCGCGCCACAGCGTCGCCTCGCGCAGCTCATCGAGGTCTTCCAGCAATGAGCCGAACGCGAGCAGCTCGCGGTACAGCAGGGCGTTGAGGTAGATCGAGGCGCAGCTGCGGTCGGGGCGGTAGTAGACGGAGGGGTCGTTGTCGACGCCGACCGCGAAGTCGGTCTGCCAGTACGCGAGTCCGGTCTCGGCGTGGATGTGGCTCTCGAGGTAGCGTTCGAGGAAACTCTGGATGACGGGGATGCCGTCGCGGATCCACTTCGCACTGCCGCGGCGCCGGCTCAGCAGCGCGGCCTGCTGGGCGATCACCGGCTTGTGCATGTTCTGCGAGAACCCGGCGGCGCGCGAGGGGTCGCCGTGCAGCAGCGGCCCCTCGGGCTTGAGCAGCAGCGGCATCACGCCGTCGGCATCGGTGTGGTCGAGGAAGTTGCGGATCGTGCCCTCTTCGTACGCGCCGAAGCGGCCGGGCTGGCCGGTCTCGAGTTCGACCTGACCGAGCACCACGCTGATGAACCAGGAGTCCCAGTCCCACAGCGCCATCGAGTAGTAGGGGGAGTCGGGCGAACTCGGAACCGTGTACGGATGGGTGAGGGCGCCGGAGGGCTCCCGCGTCATCTGCGCGGCGTGCTCGAGAACGTGCGCGCGGAGCTCGTGCTTCCAGGTGTCGATCATGTGGGCGGGTCCTCGGGTTCGGCGGTGAACGGGATGCGGGCGAAAGAAGCGGCAGTGAGGGTGATGGTGGCGTCGCCGCGGGCGGTGATGAGGCGGACGGAGCGCTCGTCGTCGGCGATGTTCGCGACCAGGATCTCGTCGCGGTCGCCCACGCGGCATCCGATCGCCCAGACCAGACCGTCGGGACTCGCACCGCTCAGCAACTCGGCGTCGTCGCGCGCGGCGAGGGCCGCGAGCCGGCGCATCGCCTCGGCCACCGGAAGCGCGGCGCCGTCGGCGGAGTGGATACCGCGCGGCCCCCACTCCTCGAACCAGATGAGCGAGGCGACCCCGGGCACGGCGAGGGCGGCCGCGCTGGCGATCGTCCACGCGGCGAGTTCGGGAGCGGACTGACGCGCGTCGTCGATCCCGGTGAGCTGGGGGCCGTAGCCGTCGCGCAGATCTGCGTGCGGCGAGAGCGGCTGCGGAGTCGCGGCGACGTCGTTGAATCGCGGCCGCAGCGAGATCGGGCCGATGTGCACCGGAAGGCCCGCTGCGCGGGCGACGGTCTCCTCAGCGACGAGACGCTGCATCGCCACCGACTCCACAAGCTGCTCGGTGTCGGCGCTGTGGAACAGCGGAGTGAGGGTGACGGCGAGCCCGTCGAGGCCCGGGGGCAGGCGGTGGTGCTCACGGTTCAGCTCGGTGAAGTGCGCGCGACTGCCGCCGACGATCGGGATGCGGATGCCCTGGGCGTCGAGCGCCGCGCGCAGCAGCCCGACGGAGGTGGCGTCGGAGACATGCCGCGCCTCGCCGACGCGGTGGAACGCGCCGATCCGCACGACGTTCTCGCCGCGGAGGGCGGCCACCGCCCGTGGCACCTGCTCGGGTGCATCGGGGTCGAGAACCAGGCGCACGTCGAGCGGCAGGCCGGTGGATGCCGCGCGCACCAGAGCCGCACGCCAGTCGACTCCCGCCAGATCCGCTTCGACGAGCAGCACGGACCCGACCGGATCGACGGAGGGCGCGGGGTCGGGCGCCGACGACGCGGCGACGCCGATCGCGGGAAAGGGGCCGGCGGGGTGCAGCGCGATCGTGGGCTCGGGAATGACGGCGTCCGGCGGGGCATCCGGTGCGGCATCCGTCTCGATCGCGCGGATCCGCACCGTCTGCACGACCCGCTCACCGGCGGCGACCCGGCACGGGAAAGGGAGCGCAAGCGGGCGGCTGTACGTCTTGAACGAGGCGTCGGTCCAGTTGCGCTGGTCTTCCATCTCGAACACGTCGCCGTCGAACCGCACGTCGAGGCGCACGCCGTCGTCGTCCCACCCGAGCGCGGTGATGTCGGTCACCGGCTGATGGGCGCTGATCCCGTCGGGGAAGCGCGAGCTCGCGGTCGTGCCGTCCGGGTGCTCGACCGCGAGCTCCCGCCCGGCGACCTGGGGCGGATGCAGCACGACGAGCCCGGTGCGGTTCGTGTCGACGTCGTGCGCGGCGCACACGTCGATCGTCACGACCAGGTCCGCACCGTCGACCTGCAGCCGCAGCACGCCCGCGAACGGCACGGGGTCGGAGGAGTGCACGGCGAGTTCGAGCCGGTCGGTCCCGCCCGTCACCGTGTCGACGACGAGCGGGACCGTGTTCCAGTCACGGTCGCGCACGACGGCGCGGATGCTGCGCAGCACCCGCCGCCCGCGCCACCGCAGATCCGCGATCTCGTCGTCACGGCGCTCCACGCTCCAGTCGCCGAGGGTGCGCCGGTCGCGGGCGGTGCGACTCCACGTCATCGCGGATCCTCTCGCGGGGTCGGCCCGACTCAGCGCTCGATCGCGTCGAGGTGCAGCATGCGGGCGAGGTTCTTGTCGAGCTCGTCATCGCGGAAGATCTCCTTCCAGTCATCCTTGATGATGCTCTCGCGGCCGTAGTCCATCGCGATCAGGCAGGCGTCGGAGAACGGGTTGTCGCCGCGCAGGCCGTTGGCGAGAGCCACCTGGGTGTGACCGTACAGGATGCTGCGGGCGGCCGCCTCGGGCACGCCCATGGTGTGGATCGTCTCCTGCAGGGCTTCGTTGAGCAGGGCGCCGATCATGCACGCGACGGTTTCGACGAGGGTGGGCTCGAGCTGCGCGAGCTGCTTGACGGTGACCCAGTGCACGTCGATGACGGGGGCGTAGATCGCGCGGACGGTCGCTTCGACGATGGCCCGCTTGGCCTCGTCATCGCTCTCGATCGCGGCGATCGCGTCTTGCGGGGCCGCGATGCCGCCGAAGGTGTCGGCCCACTGCTCGGGCGTCTCGCGCTGTAGAAAGATCGACGGGTGGCAGGGGTGTGCGACCGCCTGGATCACGTCGTCGCGGGTGGTGAGCAGCCCGGCGTACGCGGCGGCCGGGTCGAGCGTGAGCACGATGGCGCCCGCCCGCATCTGCGGCACGAGGTCGGCGGTCACCGGCCCCAGCGCGAGGTCGGGCACGGCCAGCACGACGATGTCGGCGTCGGACACGGCGGTCGTCGCGTCGGTCAGCTCGCGGCCGGCGTCAGTCGTGCGCTGCTGACCGGCGGGGGAGTTCTCGACGTACCAGACGGTGTGATCGGTCTTGACGAGGTTGTCGGACACGCGCATGCCCATCTTGCCGCCGGCGCCGATCACGGCGATCTTGTAAGTGCTGGTCATGGTGTGCTCCTCAGGTGTTCCAGGGTGATGCGGGTCCAGTCCCGCTCGGTACGGATGGTGGTCGAGGCGTCGTCCTGCCAAGGCAGCCAGTGCTCGACGATCTCGTTGATGCCGCGCTCGTGCGGGCGCACGGTCGCGCGCAGGTGGGCGTAGTCGTGCAGCCCCGCGCCCATCGCGGTGCCGGAGTAGGTGAAACCCACCCAGCCGGGCTGCCGCGCGAACGCGAAGTCCTTCACGTGCACGTTCGCGGTGAGACGGGCGGTCCGCTCGACGCACGTGCGCGGATTCTCGAGGCGGGCGACGACGTTGGCCGGGTCGAGGCAGATGCCGAGCCGCGGGCTGCCGACGCGGTCGATCACGCCGACGAGGTCGTCGGTCGCGACCTGCTCGTACGTCTCGAGGGCGAGGGTCACGCCGGCGGACTCGTAGGCGCGGATGCTGCTGCGCAGCCACGTCTCGGCCTCGCGGAGGGACGGGCGGCTGCCGGGGCCGAACAGCATGCTGCGCACGAGCCGTGCGTCGAAGATGTGGGCGAGACGCAGGAAGCGGCTGAGGTGCTCGGGCACGATGCCCTTCGTGCCGAGTTCGATCGTGAGCCCGAGGTCGCGGGCGGCGCGGGCGGCGTCGCGCAGCTCGGTGTCGCTCATGGTCTCGAGCGGTGCGTAGTCGCAGATCTGGAACAGCTTCACGCCCTGCGCGCGGGTGTCGTCGAACGCGCCGATCAGGCTGAGCGGCTCGGGCGCCCGCTCGGAGTGCTGCCAGAAGTAGGCGTAGGTGCCGAGTCCGATCATGCGGCGCTCACCGCCGTCGCCTCGTCGAGCACGGTGGCGAGCGCGGCGGGGTCATGCGCGAAGCGGCCGAGGAACACGCCGTCGACGGCATCGCCCAGCGCGGTCAGGAGTGCTGGACCGGCAGCTCCGCCGTAGATGACGCTCGAGCATCGGCGTGCGTCGTCGGCGTCGAGCGCCGAGCGCAGAGCGGCGGTGACGGTGCGAATGTGGTCGTGCGGTGCGGGCTCGGGGGCGCCGATCGCCCAGACGGGTTCGTAGGCCACGATGACCGGGCCGGCGGGCGCACCCGCGAGCGCGGAGCGCAGCTGCGCCGTGGAGGCGTCGGCGGCGGCATCCGGATTCTGCTGGTCGATCTCGCCGATGCAGAGCAGGGGAGTGAGGCCCGCCTGCAGCGCGTTGCGGGTCTTGGCTGCGACGACCGCGTCGGTCTCGCCGTAGAGGCGGCGGCGCTCGGCGTGCCCGATCTCGGCAATCGTCGCACCCACCTCGGCCAGTTCGGATGCGGCGACCTCGCCGGTGAACGCGCCGGACTCCTCGGCCGCGACATCCTGCCCGCCGATGCGCACGGGTGTGCCGGCGAACGCGGCGACCGCCGGCAGCACCTGCAGGTACGTGGGGGTGATGAACAGCTGCACGGCTCCGCTCTGCACGCCGGGGTGGGCGCGGGCGATGGCGGCGACGTCGTCGAACCACGCGCGCGCCCGTTCATGCCCGAAGTACATCTTCAGGCTCACCCCCACGACCACGGGTGTCATCAGCAGGATCCGGTGGACTCGTACTCGCCGATGACCGCGACCTTCCCGGCCGAGGCGCTCGTCTCGTCGAAGCGGTAGGTCAGCCACTCCCGCACCAGGCGGCGGGCGAGCTCGATGCCGATCACGCGCTGGCCCATCGTGAGCACCTGCGCGTTGTTGGAGAGCACGCCGCGCTCGACCGAGAACGAGTCGTGTGCGGTGACCGCGCGGATGCCGGCGACCTTGTTCGCCGCGATCGCGACGCCCAGACCGGTGCCGCAGATCAGCAGCGCGCGGTCGGCCTCGCCGCGGGCGACGAGCTCGGCGGCGGCGATCGCCACGCGGGGGTAGGCGGTGTGGCCGTCCGCATCCACGCCCACATCGACGAGGCTGACGACGCCATCGCTCTGCTCGAGGTCCTTCTTGAGGATCTCCTTGTAGTCGAAGCCGGCGTCGTCGCTGCCGATCACCAGGCGGAGGGGTTCAGTCATCAGAGTTCCTTTCGAGGTCGGCGAGCAGCTCGCCGACGGCGGTCACGATCAGCGCGAGGGAGTGCGCGCCGGGGTCGGGGGTGCCGACGCTGTGCTGGCCGTGCGCGCGGGCGCGGCCCATGCGCGGCAGCAGGTCGGCGGTGGCGGCGGCCGCGCGGGTGGCGTCCGCCGCGGCGATGCCCCAGGCGTCGACCAGGGAGGAGCCCGCGTCGACCTCGGCGGCCAGCGAGGTGCGGAACGGCACGAGAGCGTCGACCATCGTCTTGTCGCCGAGCTCGGCCTTGCCGTATTCCATGACGCCGCGCGCTCCGGCGTCGACCCCTGCCGCGACGGCAGCGGCATCGGGGCGTCCCGCGTCGCCGAGGCGTGTCGCCACCGCGGTGAGGATGACGCCCCACAGCGCGCCGGAGGTTCCGCCCGCGCGATCGGCCCAGGCATCGGCCGCGCGCGCCAGTGTGGTGCCGGCGCCCGCGCCCGCCTCGACGGCGGAGGTCGCGGCGGCGAGGGCGGCGTGCGAGCCGCGCTGCATCCCGATGCCGTGATCACCGTCGCCGGCGACCGCGTCGATGCGTCCGAACTCCTCGACGTGCGCGTCGACCGTGTCGACGATGCGCTGGACCGCGGCGTGCACGACCGCGGCGGCCGCGACCGATTCCGCGTCTCCGCGCGCTATGACGACGTCGGCGGTCGGGCCTGCTTCCGTCACCTCGGCCTGCGCGGCCGGGGCCACCGATCCACGGCGGTAGGCGGGGGTGTCAACGGGGGTCTCCCACAGCTGCTCGAGCTCGTCATCGAGCCAGAAGAGTGTGAGCGAGGTGCCCGCCATGTCGAAGCTCGTGCAGTACTCGCCCACGTGCGGGTCGACGAGCACCAGGCCCGCGTCGGTCAGCAGCCGCGCGATGCGGCGGTAGACGACGAACATCTCCTCGTACTTCAGCGAACCGAGTCCGTTGAGGATCGGCACGACCCGGGCGCCGACGCGCTCGACTCCCGCGGGGATCTCGTCGAGCAGTCGCGAAACCAGCAGCTCGGCCAGGCCGTCGGCGGTGGGGATGTCGGTCTCGTCGATTCCCGGTTCGCCGTGGATGCCGAGGCCGATCGCCATGCGTCCGGCCGGAACCGTGAACAGCGGAGCCGGGGCGCCGGGCAGCGTGCAGCCGCTGAAGGCGACGCCGAACGAACGGGTGCGGTCGTTCGCATGCGCCGCCACGCGGGTGACGCCGGGGAGGTCGTAGCCCGCCTCGGCCGCGGCAGCCGCTGTGCGGAACACCGTGAGGTCGCCGGCGATGCCGCGTCGCTTGTGCTTCTCGGCGAGCGGAGCGCTGAAGATGTCGTCGGTCACCGCGACCGTCTCGCACGCGATGCCTTCGGCACGCAGGCGCTCCTGCGCGGCGTCGAAGTTGAGCACGTCGCCGGCGTAGTTGCCGTAGCTGAGGAACACGCCCGCGCCTCGGTCTGCGGCGGTCGCGACCGTGTGCACCTGCTGAGCTGAGGGCGACGCGAAGAGGTTGCCCATGACCGCGCCGTGGGCGAGGCCCTGCCCGACCAGGCCGCCGAACGCGGGGTAGTGGCCGGAGCCGCCGCCGATCACGACCGCGACCTGCCCCTCGGGGACCACCGTGCTGCGCACCACGCCGCCGGGAACTCCGCGCACCGACCGCTCGTTCGCCGCGAGGAAGCCCTCGACCATCTCGTCCGCGAAGTCGGCCGGATCGTTCCAGAGGCGGGTCATCGGGCGTCTCCCACCGAGGTCGCGGCGGTGCTCGCGGCGCCCTCTGGAGCCGGTGGGCGCACGCGGTTGCCGCGGGCGAGCAGGATCATCAGCACGGCCGAGAGCAGCATGAAGCCGCCGACGATGAACATCGGCACCTCGTAGCCGCCGGTCCAGTCGTGCACCGCGCCGGTGATGTACGGAGCGCTGAAGCCGGCGAGGTTGCCCACCGTGTTGATCAGTGCGACGCCGGCCGCGGCGGCCACACCGGTGAGGAACTGCGTCGGCAGCGTCCAGAAGTTCGGCAGTGCGGCGAAGATCGCGCAGGCCGTGATCGTGATGACGGCGATGGTCGCGACGGGGGAGCCGGTGAACAGGGCGAGCGGGATCGACACCGCGCCGGCCAGGGCCGGGATGGCGATGTGCCACGTCTTGAGCCCGCGCTTGCTCGCATCCCGCGACCAGAAGTACATGACGATCGCTGCCGGCAGGTACGGGATCGCGGTGATCAGGCCCTTCTGGAAGACGTCGTACGTGCCGCCGGTCTGCGCCTGGAAGCCCTCGATGATCGTGGGCAGGAAGAAGGCCAGCGCGTAGAGGCCGTAGATGAAGCCGAAGTAGATGAACGACAGCATCCACACCCGTCCGCTCGCGAAGGCGAAGCGCACCGAGACGTGCTTCTGGCTTGCGGCGGTCGTCTTGCGCTCGGCCTCGAGCGCGGACGTCAGCCAGGTCTGCTCCTCGAGCGTGAGCCACTTCGCGTCGGACGGCTTGTCCTTGAGGTAGAACCAGGCGATGATGCCGACCGCGATCGCCGGGATCGCGACGCCCATGAACATGAAACGCCAGCCCTCGAGCCCGAAGAAGACGCCGTGCTGCTGGATCAGAGCGCCGGCGAGCGGGGCGCCGATCACGGTGGTCAGCGGCTGGGCGAGGTAGAAGAGCATGAGGATTCGGCCGCGGTACTGCGAGGGCACCCAGAGGCTGAGGAAGAGGATCGCTCCGGGGAAGAAGCCGGCCTCGGCGACACCGAGCAGGAATCGCAGGGCGACGAGCTGCTCGAAGTTCTGCACCCAGGTGAACAGCAGGGCGACGATTCCCCAGCTGATCATGATGCGGGCGAGCCAGCGGCGGGCGCCGAAGCGGTGCAGGGCGAGGTTCGAGGGGATCTCCAGCAAGATGTAGCCGACGAAGAAGACGCCCGACGCGAAGCCGAACTGTGCGGCGCTCAAGGCCAGGTCGTCGTTCATGCCGTTGGGGGCGGCGAACCCGATCGCGGTGCGGTCGAGGTAGTTGATGAAGAACATCAGCGCCACGAACGGCACGAGGCGTATCGACACCTTACGGATGGCTGATTTCGCGACAGGTGATTCGCTCTGGGTGGTGTCCACGATGACTCCTCAATCGACGGTGACCGGGCCTCGTCGTCCGAGGCACTTCGTCTATATTGGCGAACCGGTTGACCAATCTCAAGTCCGAAGCGGTATTCCAGCCCGGTAGGTTGGCATGCATGCCCGCATTTCCCGGCGAACCGGTGGATGACATCACCGCCGCTCTGACCTCGCTGCCCTCGGGGACTCCGGTGTCGGAAGTGGCTCGTCGCCTGCTCGACCTCTTCACCGGCGGATCGATCGCGCCAGGCACCCGGCTGCCACCGGAACGCCAGCTCTCCGCCACGCTCGGGGTCGGGCGCTCGGCGGTGCGCGAGGCGCTCGCCGCGTTGGAGATCCTCGGCATCGTCGACGTGCGTCCGGGATCAGGGACCTACCTGCGTGGTGCCGCGAGCGAGCTGCTGCCGCAGACGCTCCGGTGGGGGCTGCTGATCGGCGAGCGCAACACGGCGCAGCTGCTCGAGCTGCGCGAAGGGCTCGAGATCTTCGTCGCGCGCCTGGCGGCATCGCGCGCTGACGCCGCCGTCGTCGAACGGCTCGAGAGCAGCGTCGCCCGCATGCGCGAGAGCGTGGGCGACCTCGCCGCGTTCGCCCGCGCCGACCTCGAGTTCCACCACGTGCTCGCCGAGGCGGCCGGCAACGAGACGCTCACCGACCACGTGCACGTCGTGCGCTCGCTGCTGCAGGTGTACGCCGACCGCGCGGTACACGATCAGGCGCACGCCGAGCGAGCCGTCGCCGAGCACGACGCCGTGTCGGCCGCCGTGCGGGCAGGGGATCCGGATGCCGCGGCCTCGGCCATGGCCGTGCACATGGCCACAGCGACGGCACGACTGCTCGAGGCCTGAGCGTCTTCCCCTGGTTCGTCAACGGTCGCAGCGACCCGTTATGATGGTCAGGTGCATCCGTGCTTTCGGGTCGGATGCCTGGAGACGTCGCATAGTCCGGCCGAGTGCACCACCCTGCTAAGGTGGAGTTCCCTTACGGGAACCAGGGGTTCAAATCCCCTCGTCTCCGCAGTGAAAATCCCTGGTGAGAGGCAATTTTGTATGCTTCCACTCGACCCTCCTTCTCGTAGTTAATTGCCCCGTCAAGCCGCTCGGGGGAGTGTGAGGGGAGTGCGTTCAAGCGGTTCAGGGCCTTGGCGAAGCCACATTGAAGCAGCGAAGTGGCGAAGGTCGTGAACGGTGTATCCCTTTGCAGAGGTCGTCCAAGCAACGGAGCGACGGAAGTAGTTGCCGCGCAGCTGCAGTCCAGCCGCACTGGTCGCGAGGTAGTCGTCTGGACGCTTGCCCGCTGCCCATTCTCGGGCGATGGCATGGGCGCGTTCGACGAGCGGTACATTCCGACGTTCCCGGTTCTTGGTGCTCTTCTAGTGGTAGCCGTCTGAGTGCGACCGGCTGACGAAAAGAGCCGGGAATGGCACATCGCGCATACTCGATACTCGGGCGGCACGTAGTCCGCCCCAGCACAGACCGGTCAGGCTGCCGAGCGTTCAGCGTCGCCAGACGTTCTGCGTGGAGAAGTTCTTCACATGAACAAGGCGCGGGCTGGCGCCCGCGCACTCGGAAGTGCAGCGAGTCCGATAGCCACGTTCCGTTCGTCACGCAGTTGAGAGGGAAGACATGCCCGCACCCGAGCAAGAGCCTGGAGCAGCTGAAGAGACCGAATCGAACTTCACGTTCGACGATTCGTTGGTGACCCCTGTCGCGCTGCTTATCGACCGGTTGGGACGGGAGGCCGGTGATCCCGCGGGCATCGCATCCGCGTGCTACTCGGACACTGAGTTCGAGTCCCTTCCCGTGCCCGTGCAGGGCGCGTTGACCACGGCTTTCGGCTACGAGTTGGATGAGTCGCCCGCGAGCGGGGGGCGAGTTCGGCTTACGCCCGAGACTGAGCGCGACGGCTGGTGGATGGTTCGCCCGTACGCGCAAACTCCGAGAGAGGTTGCTGCCTTCTGGTGCCAGCTCGCGGAAGCCGTTGAAAGCCCAATCGCCCTGGCTCAGCTTCACGATCTGGTGTTGTCGACGCGGACTGATGCGACGCCGAGTCGAGCCGAAGCCGTCATTAGCCGCTACCTCGATGTCGCCGCACGCCCGGAAACCGATTCGTTGCACGCCGCCATGTCGATACTGCGCGCTGGCGAGATTTCTCGAAGCCGCCGTATGAACTTGGAGGACCGAATCTGGCCAGCGGGACTAGATCTCCTGCGTGAAAAAATCGATGCCCATGCGGCGCCTGGTTCGCCCGCTCGCCTCGTAGACATGTTGTCGGATCCGCCGCGTTCTTATCCGCTTGCGCAGGAACAGCGCGAGGTGCTCCTTCGACTCATCGCGCTTGCCGACGAGTTGTATCGTCATCCCGATGCTGCGGACTGGGTCGCCGATGCTCGTCGACGGCTCGCACGCACAGATGAAGAGCGTCTCCGGGCCACGGAGGAGCAAGTGGAAAGGTATCTCGCCGCGTCTGATGAAGCTGCAGGCATGGCCAGGATGCACTGGGCTTCCCGCGCCGCCGATCTAGCGCGCGATCATGGCGCGACGGCTGCGTATGAGTTGGCAGTTCGGCAGATGCAGTCCATACCGCGCGACGCTATGGAGTGGCAGACGACTGATTTCACTATGCCGGTTCCGACAGTTGCCATTCGCACTCATATCCGCCGAGTGTCGAAGTCCGATGGTTGGGGGATGGCGCTGTCTGTTTTCTTGGCATCTCCATCGCCCGCAGGCTCTTACGAGAACAATCGCCGGGTAGCTCTCGCCGCTGCCGCTGGGAGCATACGCTCGCTGTTCTCTACGACGATCTTCGGTAGACACGGATTGCCGGAGCGCTCGGACGCGGATTTCGAAGACGGAGAAGTTCGCCGGACTGAGCAGCTTTCGGTCGGGGTGCACGGAATTCTCCTCAACGAGGAGCTCAGGGCAATTCGTCGCCGATTCGGCAAACCTTCAATCGCCGAAACGGCAACCTTTCTAGAAGACCGCTATGGGTGCGACCGAGAGCTAGCTCTGGAGTTCGGAAACGCGCTCGACCTGTTCTGGGACGAGCGATACTCCGACGCATCTCGACTGCTGATTCCGCTAATCGAAGCCGGAGCGCGAGGGCTGCTCCTGCGCCTTGACGCGGCGCTCTACCGAATCGAACGGGGCGAGTCGCCGGGGCGTTTCCCCGCAATGGATTTCTACCTCGACAAGCTCGCTGAACTGGGCCTCGATCCCGACTGGGATCGAGCGCTACGCGTAGTCCTGCTCTCGCCGGGATCCAACATGCGAAATATGGCCGCACACGGATTCCTGTTTTCATTCGCCGCGAGCGATGCCGCTGTGCTCCTCCGGCTGGCGGGACTCTTCTGTGCAATGCCGGTGCTCTCCGATTCCGGAGAATCGCGGAGGCAGCTTTCGGAGCCGCTGAAGCGACCTCGACGGCGGCTCCGTCGACGACTTGGATGGGTCTGGAGATAGCGAGATCATTGAGTTCGCGGGACTCGCCCCGGGGCGCTGCCCCGGACCCCGACCTCACTCCGGATCAGCCTCGCTGACTCGCGTTCTAGAGGTTGGACGGACGTCCGTCCCATCCTCTGCGTCGGCCTCCCCACGCTCGCACACGTGCTCGCCCGCGCCTGCGCCATCCAGCCTTCGGCCGTCTTGGCTGCGGCACCCGCTGCGCGTGAGTGCAGCGAGGTCGTTGCCGACGCGACGGATGACCCGGTCGCGTTCGCTTTGCTGCGCTGCATGGGCGGTCGGATAGGTATACAGGTCTCAGTCGTCGAGTTGGGAACTCGCCAGCAAGGGCCGCCTCGGCGCGCGAGCTCGCGCGCTAGAGTCAAGTCGCTCGAGCCTACGGAGGCTTGTCTGCTCCTGAATCCACGAAGCGAACCGTTGATTGTGCTCTCCGGCTCAGCCGAGCAGCGTCACTCCGAAACCGGAGACGACCGTTCGCAGCTCTGCGAGATAACGCTGCGCCTGTTCGGTGAGCGGGATCGCGGAGTGGCCGATCCAGCCGATCTCGATGTGTTCGTCGACGTCGAGCGGGATGGCGACGATCTCGGGGTCGAGGTCATCGCTGATGATGCCTGTCGAGATGGTGTAGCCGTCGAGCCCGATCATGAGGTTGAAGATGGTCGCGCGGTCGGAGACGCGGATCTCCTGCGTGCTCGAGAGGGTGGAGAGGATCTCCTCGGAGAAGTAGAAGGAGTTGTTCGCGCCCTGGTCGAAGGTGAGCCGCGGCACATGGGCGAGATCGGAGAGCTCCACACGATCCCGGGCGGCGAGGGGATTCTTGCGAGAGATGAAGATGTGCGGCTCGGCGACGAAGAGCGGATGGAACACGAGCCCGGAGTCGCGGAGAAGCTTGTCGATGACGTTGCGGTTGAAATCGTTCCGGTAGAGGATTCCGAGCTCGCTGCGCAGGGTGCGGACGTCTTCGATGATGTCCCACGTGCGGGTCTCTCGCAGGGAGAATTCGTACTCGGCTGCTCCGCTCGCCTTCACCATTCGCACCAGCGCGTCGACCGCGAACGAGTAGTGCTGCGTCGACACCCCCAGCAGGCGTCGCGACGGCGGTCGATCGAGGTACCGCTGTTCGAGGAGCGCCACCTGCTCGACGACCTGCCTGGCGTACCCGAGGAACTCCGCGCCGTCGGTGGTGAGCGTCACGCCGCGTGCCGAGCGGAGAAGGAGGGCGCGACCGACCCGGCTCTCGAGGTCTTTCATCGCCGCCGACATGGTGGGCTGGGCGACGTAGAGCAGGTCAGCGGCGGCGCTGATCGAGCCCTCCGCAGCGACCTCGATGTAGTACGTGAGTTGTTGCAGCGTGATGCCGCTCGAGCGCCTGGCCATAGCTTCAGGCTATACCTCTCCATAGCCGCAGGGAGTTCTTCGATAGGAGCACTCAGGCGCGACGATGGAGACACCCCCGACGATTGGCACGCTCATGTCGCACGAGTTCACATTCCGCATCACGACGACCCGCTTCGACGAGAACTACTCACCGTCGGAGAACTCGCGGATCACCACCAACTTCGCGAACCTGGCGCGTGGCGAGCATCGTCAGCAGAACCTGCGCAACGCCCTGACGATGATCGATCGGCGGTTCAACGATCTGGCGGAGTGGGACAACCCCGACCGCGACCGCTACACCCTCGAACTCGAGATCATCTCGGTCGCGATCCAGTTCGCCGCCGGGGACGACGACCAGGAATTCCCGCTGCTCGAGGTCTTGAACATCAGCATCCTCGACCGTCGCACCGGGAAGCGCACTCAGGGGATCGTGGGGAACAACTTCTCGTCCTACATCCGCGACTTCGACTTCAGCGTGCGGCTGCCGGCGGCCAGTGAAGCCGCGGGCGGGTTCACTGTTCCCGCGGACTTCGGCGATCTGCACGGCAAGCTCTTCCAGCACTTCCTCGACTCGGAGACGTACCAGGAGCGCTTCTCGGTGTCGCCGGTAATCTGCATCAGCGTCTCGACGAGCAAGACCTATCGCCGCACCGAGAATCACCACCCGATCCTCGGTGTCGAGTACGAGCAGAAGGATCCTTCGCTGACCGACGAGTACTTCGGGAAGATGGGTCTCTCGGTCCGCTACTTCATGCCGCGCGGCAGCGTCGCGCCGCTGGCGTTCTACTTCTGCGGCGATCTGCTCGTCGACTACACGAATCTCCAGCTCATCGGCACGATCAGCACGATGGAGACGTTCCAGAAGATCTACCGACCGGAGATCTACAACGCGAACTCGGCCGCCGCGAGCGTCTACCAGCCGACCCTCGACCAGCAGGACTACTCGGTGACGAAGATCGCCTACGATCGCGACGAGCGCAGCCGGCTCGCGGCCGAGCAGGGGAAATATGCGCACGAACACCTCATGAAGCCCCACGGAGACCTCCTCGAGCGGTGGGCCGCCGACTCCCTCGTTCCTGTCGGATGACCAACGGAGAATCACCGATCATGAATACGCTTCTTCCCACGTCGATCGTCGGCAGCCTGCCGAAGCCGTCCTGGCTGGCTTCGCCCGAGACCCTCTGGGCTCCGTGGAAACTGGAGGGTGATGCCCTGGTCGAGGGCACCCAGGACGCGCTGCGTCTCACCGTCGAGGAGCAGCGTCAGGCGGGCATCGACATCATCAGCGACGGCGAGCAGTCGCGCCAGCACTTCGTCACGACCTTCATCGAGCATCTCTCCGGAGTCGATTTCGACCAGCGCGAGACGGTCCGAATCCGCGACCGATACGACGCGAGCGTGCCGACGGTCGTCGGTGCCGTGAGCCGCGAGAAGCCCGTGTTCGTCGAGGCCGCGACGTTCCTGCGCCAGCAGACGGATCAGCCGATCAAGTGGGCACTGCCGGGCCCGATGACGATGATCGACACCCTCTATGACCGCCACTACAAGAGCCGCGAGAAGCTCGCGTGGGAGTTCGCGACGATCCTCAACCAGGAGGCGAAGGAGCTCGAGGCGGCCGGGGTCGACATCATCCAGTTCGACGAGCCGGCATTCAACGTCTTCTTCGACGACGTGCAGGACTGGGGCGTGGCGATGCTGGAGCGGGCCGTCGAAGGTCTGCGCGCCGAGACCGTGGTGCACATCTGCTACGGGTACGGGATCAAGGCGAACACGGACTGGAAGGCCACCCTCGGGGCGGAATGGCGGCAGTACGAGAAGTCGTTCCCGCTGCTGCAGCAGTCGAGCATCGACACCATCTCTCTGGAGAGCCACCACTCGCACGTCCCCCTCGACCTCATCGAGCTCATCCGCGGCAAGAAGGTCATGCTCGGAGCCATCGACGTCGCCAGCGACACGATCGAGACCCCGGAAGAGGTCGCCGACACGCTCCGCAACGCCCTCCGTTTCGTCGACGCCGACAAGCTCATCCCGAGCACGAACTGCGGCCTGGCGCCGTTGCGTCGTGACGTGGCTCGCGGCAAGCTGCGCGCGCTCAGTGCCGGCGCCGGCATCCTTCGGGAGGAGCTTGGCGGGACGAGTCCCGTGTGACGCGAGCCCGGCTCGCCGAGTGCACGGGAAGTTGCCGAGTGCACGGGGTATTCGCGTGAACGAGCCGTGCGTTCGGCGTGAAGCCGTGCACTCGGCGTCAGGGGGGCGTCACGGGGTGGGGGCTACTTCTGGGGTGAGGTGAGCTCGGGGTAGAGCGCTTCAAGCGGAGCGCTCAGCGCTGCCTTGAGCTGCACGGAGGTCTCATCGGCCAGCACCTCGTACTCGCCCGCCTCTGTCGCATCGAGCACCTTTGCGACGAGCACGGCCGGGTCAAGCTTCGGGTCTGTGACGTGCGCCGCCATCGCGGTGTCGACGTAGCCGACGTGCACGCCGACGACATGGATGCCGGCGGGGGCCAGCTCGAGTCGCAGTGAGTTGGTCGCGGACCACATTGCCGCCTTGGTCGCGCTGTAGATGCCTGCGACCGCGTACCAGCTCAGTGCGGAGTGGATGTCGATGACGGCGCCCGGCGCGTTGGCCGAGAGGATCGGGGCGAACGCTCTGGTCAGGAACAGCGGGCCGAGGAAGTTAGTCTCGACGTTCGCGCGGATCTCCTCGTCGGTGTGCGAAAGGATGCCGGGGCTCGAGACAGAGGCGCCGGCGTTGTTGATGAGGACGCTGAGGTCTGTCGCAGCGGCAGCTGCGGCGGCGATCGACGCGGGATCCGTCACGTCGAGGGTGAGCGGCACGATTCGCTCGTCGTCCCACGCGCGGGGTGTGCGTGCGGAGGCGTAGACCTTGGCTGCGCCGCGGGCGAGGGCTTCGTGGACGAAACGGGTGCCGATGCCCCCGTTCGCGCCGGTGACGAGGACGACTGCTCCAGAGAGGGAAGGCATGTGGGTGATCTTTTCTGTCGGGTGGAGGGAGGATGTCCGAAGCGAGCACCACTGAGCGGCGCACGACGTGCGTGGGAGAATGGCCGGAGCACTTCCCGAGTTCACGCGTTACTGACTCTCATCACAACTGAGCATGATCAGTATTTGTTCCCGAAGGACATCATGACTCTCGACACCCGCGCCCTCGGCCGCCGCGAGCGCAACAAGCTCGACAAGCTCGCGCGAATCACGGCTGCCGCCGGAGAGCTCTTCGCCGAGCGCGGAGTCGACGACGTCACCACGCAGGAGATCGCGGACCGCGCCGACATCGGCACCGGAACCCTGTTCCTGTATGCGAAGACGAAGGGCGAGCTGCTGCTGCTCGTGCAGAACTCCATGTATGCCGACGCGCTGGAGCGAGGCCGCGCAGATGCGGCGAAGACGAACGGCATGCTGGAGGGCGTGCTCGCCGCCGTGCGTCCGGTCGTCGAGTGCAACAGAAAACAGATCGACAACGGCCGCACATACCTCCGCGAGATCGTGTTCGGTGACCCCGCGGAGCCGCATCACCGCGACGCCCTTCAGCTCACGACTCAGACTCAGGAACTCGTCGCCGAGGTCATCGCGCGCGGCGAGGGCGTCTCTGCCGAGACGGCGCAGACCCTCGCAGGCGTCGTCTCCGCTGTCATGTTCGTCGCGATGGCCGCCACCGTGAACGCCGAGCAGACGATCGAGGAGATCGTCGCCGACATCACCGCTCAGCTCACGGTGATCCTGCCCGGTTGAGACCGCTCTGCCGCGACCCCGACCGCCCACACGAACTCCGGCGTCTTCCCGTTGACCGCGTGGTCACCGAGCTGACGGGCTTTGAAGATCCACGGGTTGTGCGATGACACGGTGCGGGCGTTGCGCCAGTGGCGATCGAGCGCGGTGCCCGAGCGCACGGCCGAGGCGCCGAGTGTGTCGAACAGGCGCGAGGCCGCGCGGGGCACGAGGTCGGTGAGCACGATCTGCGCCTGCGCGGAGCGGAGTTCGGCGGTGACGACGGCATCCTCGGTCTCGGGCGTGCCGAGTACGTCGGCGGCGTGCTGCACGGCCCGTGCCACGTCGAGCACGAGGGCACGGGCGGTGGCGCTGATCGCGGTGAGCTCGCCGACGATCTGCAGCACCTGCGGGTCGTCCGATACGCGGTCGGCGGTGCCATGGCTGTATACGCGAGTGCGTGCGCGCACCTGAGCGACGGTGTCGCGTTCGATCGCCGCCGCGATCCCGGCCAGCACCGACAGCAGCGTGAGCTGATACACCGCGGTCTGGAACGGGAAGCGCGAGGCGAAGGGCTCGACATCCTCGTCGCCGACGGTCGCGTCGGTGAACACGGCGGTGCCGGTTCCGGTCAACGGCTGCCCGAAGCCGTCCCAGTCGTCGGAGATCGAGACGCCGTCCTGATGCCGCGGGATGAGCACCGTGACGGTGGCGCCGTCGAGGTCGACGGTCGCGTCGATCCACTCGGCGAAGATGCTGCCGGTCGTGTAGAACTTGCGTCCGTCGACGCGCCAGGTGCCGTCCGGGCGCTTCGAGACACGGGTCGAGTTGGAGCCGACGGTGGTCGCGCCGTTCTCCGACCACGCGTTGCCGACGAACTCGCCCGCCGCGAGGCGCCCGAGCCAGCGGGTGCGCCGCTCGCTCTCGGGCGCGGCGAGCACGTGCTCGACGTAGGCGATGTGCCCGCGGAAGATCTGCGGCAGGTTCGAGTCGGCCGCGGCGAGCTCGATGAGCAGCTCGGCGAACGACGGCCAGTCCAGGCCGAATCCGCCGTGCTCGACGGGAAGCCGCAGCCGGCCGAATCCCGCCTCACGCAGGGCGGTGACCTCGGTGAACGGCAGCTGGTGATCCTGCTCGCGCGCGACGGTGCCCGCCGCGATCTCGGCGAACAGCGGACGGAAGTGCTCTCGCGCGGCATCCAGCCGCTGCGTCTGCTCGCCCATCAGGTGTACAGCGAGATCGGCTGGAGCTCGCCGTTCAGCGTCCAGGCGCCGACCTCGAGCTTCTTGTAGTCGACCGGGTCGTGGAGTGTGTGGGTGCGGACGTTCCGCCAGAAGAGGTCGAGTCCGACATCGGATCGCGCCGAGCTCGATCCGGTGATCTCGAAGATCCGGTTCGCGACCTCGATCCCCACCTCCGTCGAGACGACCTTGACCTTGGCGATCTCGATGGCCAGCTCCCCGCGGCGTTCGGCGGTGACGCGGTCGCCTTCATTCACGACCTCGTCGAAGAGGCGTCCGGCGCGATCAGTGAGAGCCTCGACCGCCGCGGCCTTCGACACGAACTCGCCGACGACGCGCTGCACGAACGGGTCGTCGCGGTACGAGTCCGCCTGGCTGAGAAACCAGGCACGCGGACGCGCGCGCACGAGATCCAGTCCACGCGCGAGCGCGCCCTCCGCGATCCCGAGGTAGAGGTTGCCGAACGCGAGCTGGATGCCGGGCGTGATCAGCGTCGAGAACGGCTCGTCGCCCAGTTCGCCCAGCACGTCGGCGGCCGAGACCTGCACGTCGTCGAAGCGCACCGATCCACTGGCCGACAGGCGCTGTCCGAGTGCATCCCAGTCGCCGAGGTAGTGGATGCCGGCGCGGTCGTGATCGAGCACGACGAACAGCACCTGCCCGTCGCGCTCTCCGCCACGCACGAGTGCGGCGGCCAGCACGACGTCTCCGGCGGAGGCGCCGGTCGAGAAGCGCTTGAGCCCGTTGAGCCGGTAGCCGTCGCCCACGGCGGTGAGTTCGAGGTCGGGATCGGTCGGGTTCACGGAGTCGCCCCACACCCACCGGCCCGCGACCGTCCTACGGTGCCACTCCTCCTGCACCGACGGGTCGGCCGCGAAGCCGATGTTGCCGGAGTTGATGTAGTGATACGCGAGCACCTGGGCGACCGAGGCATCGGCGCGCGACAGGATGCGGATGACGAGGAACGCCGTCTCCCAGTGCGCGCCCCCGCCGCCGAACTCCGCGGGCTGGAGCAGCGTCACCAGCCCCGCATCGCGGAGCAGGTCGAGCTCGGCGGTCGGGTCCTGGTTCGCGCGGTCGCGCGCCAGCGCATCACGCGCGAGCTCGGCGGCGACGCTCTCGGCGACGCCGCGCCAGTGGGCGCGCTCCGCGGCATCGGCCGTGCCGGCCCACCGGCTGCGGTTCGTGGTCTCTGCGATGACGCTCATCGTGCGCCCTCCTTCTCGGTGAGTTCTGCGAGGTCGTCGTTTGCGAGGTCGTCGGCGCCCAGGGCGTCGTCGGTGGGGGAGGCGCTCGCCGCGTCGACGAGCGGGCCGCCGAGTGTTCCGTCGAGCGCGCTGGGTCCGTCGGCATACGCGCCGCGGTAAGCGTGGGCGGGATGCCACGCGGGCACGACCGACGAGCCGTCACCCTGCAGGCGGCCCCGCAGGGTGCCCTCGGGGTAGTCGTCCCAGGTGCGGCCGCGTCGGCGCAATTCGGGGATCAGGTGCTCCACGATGTCCTCGAACGAGCCGGGCGTGATCACGTACGCGATGTTGAAGCCGTCGACGCCGCCCACCTCGATCCACCGCTCCAGCTCGTCGGCGACGGTCTGCGCACTGCCGACGATGACCGGACCGATCCCGCCGATCCCGACGTAGTGCGCGATGTCGCGCGGAGTCCACTTGCGCTCCGGGTCGGCCTTGGTGAAGATCGACAGCGCCGATCGCCCGGCGTCGGTGTCGACGTACTCGAGGGGCACGTCGGGGTCGAACTGCGAGAGGTCGAGCCCGGTCCATCCGCCGTAGAGCGCCAGGGCTCCCTCGACCGAGACGTAGCGCTGGTAGTCCTCGAGCTCGGCCTGCGCCTCGTCATCCGTCGCGGCGACCACGACGGTGACCAGGGTGAGGATCTTGACCGAATCGCGCGGGCGCCCGAGCGCCTCGGCGCGGTCGCGGATGTCGTCGGTGACCGGTCTCGTCACCTCGGGCCGCAGGCCGTTGATGAAGATCGCCTCGCCGTGCTTCGCGGCGAACTGCCGACCGCGCGGCGAGGCCCCCGCCTGGAACATGACGGGCGTGCGCTGCGGACTCGGCTCCGCCAGATGGATGCCGGGAACGCGGTAGTGCCGCCCCTCATGGGCGATCGGGTGCACGCGCGCCGGGTCGGTGAACACGCCCGACTCCCGGTCGCGCAGTACGGCGTCGTCTTCCCACGACCCCTCCCACAGCTTGTACGTCACGTCGAGGAACTCTTCGGCGATCTCGTAGCGGTCATCATGGGCGATCTGCGTGTCGAGACCGAGGTTGCGGGCGGCCGAGTCGAGGTAGCTCGTGACGACGTTCCAGCCGACGCGGCCGCGGGTGAAGTGGTCGAGGGTCGAGAAGCGGCGCGCGAGCGCGTAGGGCTGCTCGTAGGTCGTGGCCACGGTCACACCGAATCCGAGATGCTCGGTCGCATGCGCCATCGCCGAGATCTGCACCACCGGATCGCCGAGCGGCACCTGCGCCGCATCGCCGAGCGCCGTCGCGGCGGAGTCGCGGTACACGTCGTAGGTGCCGAGCACGTCGGCGATGAAGACGGCGTCGAACTTCCCTCGCTCGAGCGTCTTCGCCAGATCCACCCAGTAGTCGAGGTCGTGGTAGCGGTCGGCCTGGTTCTCGGGGTGCCGCCAGAGGCCGGGAGCCTGGTGCGTCACGCACGTCATGTCGAAGGCGTTCAGGATGATGCGGCGAGACACGGTGCTCCTCTGAGAGTCGGGGTGACTCGGCGACAGTAGCCAGTCGGAGCGGTCGATCGCGGCGGTGATGACACTTCGGGTCGCCCTGCGACGAAGTGTTACGCCCCCGATGCATCCGCCGTCGTTCCCCTCCTAGCGTGAGCGCCGATCTGCTTCCCCGACCCGAAGCCTGAGGAGCCCCCCCATGTCCCTTTTTCCGACCCGCGGCCGTCGCCGACTCCTTCTCGGCGTCGCCGGCCTCACGGCAGCGACCATCGCCATCGCGGGCTGCGCCTCGCAGGCGCCGCAGTCGGGAGCGTCCGATGCGGACGGCGACTTCGCGGGCCAGACGCTGAACGCCCTGCTGATCACCTCGCACGAAGGCGCGGGCGACTGGCTCAAGGAGCACTTCGAGGCGAAGACCGGCGCCGAGGTGAACCTCACGATCGTGCCTTACGACGAGATCGGCTCGACCCTCGCCCTCGACCAGCAGTCCGGCGCGAACACGTTCGACGTCGCCGCTCCCTGGTACGTGTCGATCGGCGACCTCGCCGAAGGCGGCTCCATCCAGGACCTCACCGACTGGATCGCCGAGACCCCCTCGCTCGATGAGGAGGACTTCATCCCCTCGATCAACGACCCGTACACGCTGGTGGGCGACCGCCGCTACGGCCTGCCGTTCGACGGCGACACCCACGTGCTCTTCTACAACAAGGAGATCCTCGAGCGGAACGGCATCACCGAGCCGCCCACCACGTGGGACGAGTATCTGGCCGACGTGAAGACGGTCACCGAGAACGAGGGCGCCGATGGCGTGTACGGCTCGGCGATCTTCGGCCAGAAGTCGCCCCTGATCCTCGGCGCCGCCTACGCGAACCGTCTGGCCGGCTTCGGCGGCGAGTTCGTCGATGACGAGGGCGAACCCACGATCAATTCGCCCGAGGCGGTGGCTGCGGCGCAGGCGCTGGTGGATGCCGTTCCGTACGCCTTCCCGACCGCTGCCGAGACCGACTTCGGCGTCGGCAACGGCGCCTGGTACGACGGCAAGGTCGCGTTCATCGAGAACTGGACCGACCTGGGCGTGGGATCGGAGACGAACCCCGACTCGAAGGTCGCCGGCAAGTGGGGCGTCACGACCCTTCCCGTGGGCGGAGACAACACCGAGGCGCGCGCATCGCTCGTCGCCGGGTTCACCTGGGTCATCGCGGCGAACACGCAGAAGACCGACCTCGCGAAGGCGTTCATCGAGTACGCGGCGTCGAGCGAGGTCAACTCCGAGCTCATCGTCGCCGACCCGCAGACCGGCATCGATCCGAACCGCGAGTCGTCGCTCGAGAGCGCCGCGTACGGCGAGACCTACCCCGACCTTCAGCGGGTCAATCGCACGACGCTCAGCGAATCGCTCGCCTGGCCGACCGGAGAGAACGCCTCGCAGGCCGCGCAGATCCTCACCGACGAACTCGCCAAGCTCATCGCCGGCGAGGGCGGCACCGCCGAGGAGACGCTCGACCGGGTCCAGGCCGAGTGGGAAGACATCCTTGGCTGACGCTTCGGCGCGGCGCGTCCGCGGGGTGTTCACGGCGCCGACGATCCTGTCGATCGTCGTGCTGGGCGGCTACCCGCTGCTGTTCATCCTCGCGGCCGCCTTCACCGACTCGACGCTGGGCCGACCGTTCCAGGAGTGGGTGGGCGTCGGGAACTTCGACGCCGTGCTCACCGACGGCGACGTCGTGGCCTCGATCGTGCGCACCGTCGGCTACGCGCTCGCCGTAGCCCTCGCGAGCGTCGTGTTCGGGGTCACCGTGGCCGTCGCGCTCGAACGGGCGACGCGGTCGGGAGCGGTCGTGCGGACGCTGCTCCTGCTTCCGCTGATCACCCCACCGGTCGTGGTCGGCACGCTGTGGAAGCTCGTCTTCAACCCGGGCGGAGGGCTGCTGGCGACGCTGCTGCCGGGCATCTCGCTCGCCCCGCTGTCGAACACCACGTGGGCGCTGCCCGCGATCGGTCTCGCCGACGTGTGGCAGTGGACGCCGCTGATCGTGATCCTCGTGTACGCGGCTCTGCTCACCCAGGACTCCGGTGTCCGCGAGGCGGCGGCCCTCGACGGCGCGCACGGGGTCGGGCTCTTCCGTCACATCACCTGGCCCGCGATCGCCGGCACCGTGGCGGCGGCGTTCTTCATCCGGCTGGTGATCGCGCTGAAGGTGTTCGATCTCGTGTTCGTGATGACCTCGGGCGGTCCCGGGCAGGCGTCGACCACGACGACGTATCTGATCCAGCAGGTGGCGCTGAAGGAGTTCGACATCGGACGCGCCTCCGCCATCACCCTCGTCTTCGCGGTGATCGTCACGGTCGTCACCGTGGGTGTGGCCGCCTTCGCACGAAAGGCGCGTCATGACTGAGCGCAGCATCCGTCCTCGACCGCTGGCGAGCACCGTGCTCCTGGTAGCGCTCGCCGTCACGCTCGTGCCGCTCGTGTACCTCTTCTCGGTGTCGCTGATGGGACGAGACGAGACTGTCGCCGGTGTGCTCTGGAGTGCGGATCCGCACTGGAGCAACTGGGGCGACGTGCTCGCGACCGACATCCCGCGATCCATCCTCAATTCGCTCCTGGCCGCCGTCGGCGGTGCCATCGTCTCGCTGGTGTTCGCGGTTCCCGGGGCCTGGGCGATCGTGCGGTACCAGGCGGGCGGGCGCACGCTGGCGGCGACCCTCATGAGCCCGTGGCTGCTGCCGCCGATCGTCGCGGTGGTTCCGCTGCTCACGCTGCTGCGCATCGTCGGGCTCAACAACACGCTCGTGGGCCTCACGCTCGTGTACGCGCTGGTCAACGTGCCGGTGGCGGTGTGGCTGCTCGAGGGCTTCATCCGTCGACTGCCGGTGGAGATCGAGGAGGCGGCGCGCATCGACGGCGCCGGCCAGGTGCGGATGCTGTGGTCGTTGGTCACCCCGCTGCTGCTGCCGAGCCTCGTGGCGATCGGCATCATCGTCGCGATCCTCAACTACAACGAGTTCCTGCTCGCGACCTTTCTCACGCAGAGCGTCGATTCGCAGACCTTCCCGGTCGCGCTGTCGCTGTTCTACGGCGATCGCACCCCGCATCTCGGCAAGATTGCGGCCGCATCGTTCATCGGCGTGATCCCCGTGTTCGCGGCGGCGGTGTTCTTTCAGCGGTGGCTCGTGGGGGACTGACCGCGGGCGCGGTGCGCTGACAGCGGTCGGCGGGGTGTGCCTACGCGCAGACCGACCTATCCTGGCGTGATGGCGACGAAGGCACCGCGGACCGACATCGATGAGTCGCGCGTGCGCGTGACACCGCCCAAGGAGGTCGCCGTCGGCGTGCCCGCGGTGATGCACGCGCTGCAGATCGCCCAGGAGCAGATGGGTGTCGTCCGCACCGCGCAGACGCTGATGCGCGTGAATCAGAAGGACGGCTTCGACTGCCCCGGGTGCGCCTGGCCCGAGGAAGACAAGCGGCACGTCGCCGAGTTCTGCGAGAACGGTGCGAAGGCGGTGGCGGAGGAGGCCACGATCCGCCGGGTCGGGCCGGAGTTCTTCGCGGAGCATTCGCTCGACGATCTCCGCGGCCACGACGACTGGTGGCTGGGGCAGCAGGGGCGCCTGACGCATCCGATGATCCTCGACGAGGGGGCTACGCACTATCGCCCGATCGGGTGGGATGACGTGCTGCGCGTGATCTCGGACCACGTCGCGACGATCGACGACCCCGACGAGACCGTGTTCTACACCTCGGGCCGTACCTCCAACGAGGCCGCGTTCCTCTATCAGCTGCTCGTGCGCGGCATCGGCACGAACAACCTCCCGGACTGCTCGAACATGTGTCACGAGTCCAGCGGCGCGGCGCTGACCGAGACGATCGGCATCGGCAAGGGCACGGTGTCGATCCAGGACATCCATGAGGCCGACCTGCTGATCGTCGCGGGGCAGAACCCGGGGACCAACCATCCCCGGATGCTGTCGGCCCTCGAGAAGGCGAAGCAGCGGGGCGCGCGCGTGATCGCGGTCAACCCGCTGCCCGAGGCCGGCCTGATCCGCTTCGAGAACCCGCAGACGCCGCGCGGCATCGCTCTCGGCGGCACGACGATGGCCGATCGGTTCGTGCAGATCCGATCGGGCGGCGACCAGGGGCTGTTCCAGGCGATCGGCAAGCACCTGCTCGAGGCCGAGGAACACGACGGCGGCGTGCTCGACCATGCCTTCCTCGAGGCGTTCACCAGCGGCCTCGACTCCTACCGCCGGGCGATGGCGGACACCCCCTGGTCAGACCTCGTCGAGGCGACGGGACTGTCGGAAGAGGCACTGCGCGAGATCGGCGAGGAGGTGCGCGCCTCGAAGGCCACGATCGTGTGCTGGGCGATGGGCCTCACGCAGCACAAGCACTCGGTGCCCATGCTCCGCGATGTGGTGAACGTGCTGCTGCTGCAGGGCAACATCGGTCGGGCCGGCGCCGGGGTGTGCCCGGTGCGCGGTCACTCGAACGTGCAGGGCGATCGCACCGTGGGCATCTACGAGAAGCCGTCCGAGGGGTTCCTCGACGCGCTCGATCGGGAGTTCGCCTTCTCGGCGCCGCGCGAGCACGGGTTCGACACGGTCGAGGCGATCCGCGCGATGCGCGACGGCCGCGTGAGATTCTTCATGGGGATGGGCGGCAACTTCGTCTCGGCCACTCCCGACACCGCCGTCGTCGAAGCGGCGATGGCCCGGATCGACCTGACCGTGCACGTGTCGACCAAGCTCAACCGCTCGCACGTCGTCACCGGCAGGAGGGCCATCATCCTCCCCACGCTCGGTCGCACCGACCGCGACCGGCGCGGCGACGCCGAGCAGCGCGTGACGGTCGAGGACTCGATGGGAGCGGTGCACGCCTCGCGCGGCCGGCTCGCACCCCCGGCCGAGGACCTGCTCAGCGAGGTCGCCATCGTCGCTCGGCTCTGCGGTCATCTCTTCGCATCGGATGCCGCGGCCAACGCCCCGCGCGCCGACTGGGACGCCCTCGAGCACGACTACGCACTCATCCGCTCGCACATCGAGCGCACGATTCCCGGATTCGACGACTTCGAGTCG
The DNA here is from genome assembly GCF_057215335.1 of Microbacterium sp. PI-SA-G. Classification (NCBI taxonomy): domain Bacteria; kingdom Bacillati; phylum Actinomycetota; class Actinomycetes; order Micrococcales; family Microbacteriaceae; genus Microbacterium; species Microbacterium sp. PI-SA-G. The sequence goes on along the minus strand of NZ_CM170103.1, from coordinate 1,754,720 downwards.
CGCATCCAGAAGGGGCGCACCTTCTTCCTGCCCAACGGCCCCCGCGATGAACGCCGCTTCGCCACGGTCGACGGCCGGGCGCGATTCACCGCCAACGCGCTGCAGTTCCCCGTGATCCCGCCCGGACGGCTGCTGCTGCAGACGCTGCGATCGCACGATCAGTACAACACCACGATCTACGGCAAGGACGACCGCTACCGTGGCATCCACGGCGGCCGGCGAGTGGTGCTCGTGAACGCTGACGATCTGCGCGACCTCGGCTTCGCAGACGGCGACATCGTGGACCTGGTGTCGGAATGGACGGGCGACGACGGGCGGATGCAGGAGCGGCGGGCGGAGAGCTTTCGCCTCGTGCCGTACTCCACCCCGCGGGGCAACGCGGCGGCGTACTACCCCGAGACGAACGTGCTCGTGCCGCTCGACTCGGTCGCCGACGTGAGCGGAACCCCCACGTCGAAAGCCGTCATCGTGCGGCTCGAGCGTCGGCCTGACGATGAGCCGGGGAAGGCCTGAGATGGGCCGGATCACGACGCGTACGCGCGTCACCCGGATCGTCCTGGGTGCCGGTGCTGCCGGCGGCGGCGCGGTCGTCGAGGCGCGCCCCGACGTGCTGGCCGTCGAGGAACCCCTGGAGATCCGCGTCGCCGGCGCGCCGCTGTCGGTCACGATGCGCACGCCCGGACACGACGTCGAGCTCGCGGCCGGCTTTCTCGTGAGCGAAGGCGTGATCGGCGCGGGGGAGGAGTTCCGCTCCGCGATCCACTGCGGTGGCCCGGGGTCGGGGTCCGGGGCGGGGTCGGCGTCGGAGAACACCTACAACGTGCTCGACGTCGCGCTCGCCGCGGGAGTCGAGCTGCCGTCGACCGACCTGGCGCGCAACTTCTACACGACCAGTTCGTGTGGGGTGTGCGGCACGGCGTCGATCGACGCCATTCAGAAGCGCTCGCGGTATGACGTCGCCTCTGACCCCGTGACGATCGCCGCGGAGCTCGTGCAGCGGCTGCCCGACGCACTTCGAGCCGGTCAGGCCGCGTTCGACAAGACCGGAGGACTGCACGCGGCGGCGCTGTTCGACGCGACGTCGGGGGAGCTGCTGGTGCTGCGCGAAGACGTCGGCCGACACAACGCGGTCGACAAGGTCGTCGGATGGGCGGTGCTCCACGACCGACTGCCCTTGCGCGGCACGGTGCTGCAGGTGTCGGGTCGGGCGAGCTTCGAACTCGTACAGAAGGCGGTGATGGCCGGCATCCCGATCCTCTCCGCGGTCTCGGCACCCTCGTCGCTCGCGGTCGAACTCGCCGCCTCGTCGGGCCTCACGCTGCTCGGCTTCGTCCGTGGCGCGTCGATGAACGTGTATGCGCATCCGGAGCGCGTGCGGGTCGAGTGATCTCGAAAACGCACGAGCCCCCAGCGCGAACCTCAGGGCACGATCGCGTCGATGTAGCCTCCGTCGACGCGCACCGCGGCGCCCGTGGTCGCCGACGCGAGCGGAGACGACAGATACGCGACCATGTTCGCGATCTCCTCGGGCTCGATCAGCCGCTGCAGCAGCGACTGCGGACGGTGCAGTCGCATGAACTCGCGCTGTGCCTCGTCCCAGGGCAGGTCCGCGTCGACCAGCTCGTACACGAAGTCCTCGACGCCGCCGGTGTGAGTAGGCCCGGCGAGCACGGAGTTGACGGTGACGCCCGTGCCCGCGGCATCCTTCGCGAATCCGCGTGAGACCGCGAGCAGCGCGGTCTTCGACATGCCGTAGTGGATCATCTCGACCGGGGTGACGACCGCCGAGTCGCTCGCGATGTTGAGCACCCGGCCCCAGCCGCGCTCCTTCATTCCCGCAAGCGTCGAGCGGATCAGCCGTACCGCAGCGAGCACGTTCACGTCGAAGTAGCGGCGCCACTCGTCGTCGGTGATGTCGAGGGCAGGCGTCGCGCCGAAGACGCCGAGGTTGTTCACGAGGATGTCGATCTCGCCCACGGCGTCGAGCACAGCATCGGCGCCGGGCTGGTCGGTGACGTCGCCGGGGGCGGCGATCAGGTCGCGGTCGGGATTCTCGGCGCGCAACTCCTCGATGACGGATGCCACGGTGTCGCCGCTGCGTCCGTTCACCGCGACGCGGGCGCCGGCATCGGCGAGTGTCGTGGCGATCGCCCGGCCGATGCCCTGGGTGGAACCGGTGACGAGTGCCGTCTTGCCGCTGAGGTCGATGCGCATGGGGTGAGTGTCCTTCCGTCGTGACGTCGGTATTCCGGTCCAACAGTGCCCTGCGCCGATTCATGCCGACAACGCCGATCGAAGATGGTTGCACTTTCGCAACTACAGGCGTATGGTTGACACTTATCAACTTTCTACGCAGGAGCTCTCCACTGTGACAACCCCCTCTTCTTCTCCCACCGCCGAGACGGCGCGCACGCCTCGCGAGGTCTTCACCGCGATCTCCGGCCTGGTCGTCGGCATGTTCGTCGCGGTGCTCTCGGGCACCGTCGTGTCGACCTCGATGCCGGTGATCATCGCCGACCTCGGCGGCACCCAGTCCCAGTACACGTGGGTCATCACGGCGAGCCTGCTGGCCACCGCCGTGTCGACGCCCATCTGGGGCAAGCTCGCCGACCTGGTCGACCGCAAGATCCTCGTGCAGCTCTCGCTCATCATCTTCACCGTGGGCACCGTGATCGCCGGGTTCTCGACCGACACGAACATGCTGATCGCCGTCCGTGTCATCCAGGGCGTCGGCGTCGGCGGCCTGATGTCGCTCGTCATGATCGCCGTGGCACTGATCATCTCCCCGCGCGAGCGCGGCAAGTACATGGGCGTCGTCGGCGGCATCATGGCCCTCGGCACCATCGGGGGGCCGCTGCTGGGCGGACTCCTCACCGACGTGTGGGGCTGGCGCTCCAACTTCTTCGTCGGCGTGCCCTTCGCGATCCTCGCCCTCGTGCTCCTGCAGTTCACCCTGCACCTGCCCAAGCCGCAGCGCGACCGCAAGGTCTCCATCGACTACTTCGGCATCGTCCTGCTCGCGGTCGGTGTCTCGACCCTGCTCATCTGGGTGTCGATGGGTGGCAGCGAATTCGAGTGGGACTCCTCGACGAGCATCATGCTCGCGGTCATCGCGGGTCTCGCGATCGCCGGATTCATCGCGGTCGAGTTCTTCGTCAAGGAACCGATCGTGCCGATGTCGCTGTTCCGCAACCGCACCTTCACCCTGTCGGTGATCGCCTCGATCGCCATCGGCGTCTCGATGTTCGCCACGTCGGTGTTCCTCGCGCAGTACTTCCAGCTCGCCCGCGGCGCCACACCCACCGAGTCGGGTCTCATGACGATCCCGATGATCGTCGGCCAGATGGGGGCGTCGATCATCATCGGTCAGCTCGTCAGCCGCTTCGGCAAGTGGAAGGGCTGGATGGTCACCGGGGCAGTGCTGACCACGGTCGGCGTGAGCCTGATGGCGACACTGCGCTACGACACGCCGTTCCCGCTGGTGGCCGTCTACATGTTCGTTCTCGGTGCCGGCCTCGGCATGGTCATGCAGAACCTCACGCTCATCGTGCAGAACGACACCTCGCCCCGCCAGCTGGGCGCAGCCTCGTCGAACGTCAACTTCTTCCGCACGATCGCCGGCACCATCGGCGTCACGGTGATGGGGGCGATCCTGTCGACCAGCGTCGCCAGCTACATGAGCGACGCACTCAAGGGCTTCACGCCGACCACGGCCGACGAGGTCGACGCGCTGAAGCACCTCGCGTCCGGTGACGTCCCCAAGGTGACGCAGCTGCCCGACACCATCCGCGCGATCGTCGAGGGCGCCTACGGCCACGGCATCGCCGACGCGTTCATCATCGCGATCCCGCTGGCCGTGATCTCGATCGTCGCGATCGCGTTCATCAAGAACAAGCCGCTGTCGACGAAGAACGCCGCCGAGCAGCTGCGTGAGCAGGCTGAGGACTCCGCGATCGAGGTCGCCGAGGCCGAGGTGGGCGCCGCGCTCCGCACCGGAGCGATCCGGACGCAGGGCACCGACTCGACGTCGCCGACCACCGGATCGGTGACGACGCTCGAGCGCGGCGATCGGCCGTCGAGGAACTGACGTGGCTGCATCGGACACAGCGGTGTCGCCGGATGTCGACACCGCGCTGGGAGACCTTCAGACGCATCTGAGCATGATCTTCGCGCGAACCCGGACGCTCTGGAAGGAGTCGGCGGCGAAGCTGTCTCCGGAGCTGCCCGTCGGGGGCTACAAACTGCTGACGTTCATCGAGCGCGCGGGCGAGGCGAGCGCCCATGAGCTCGCCGAGCGCTTCGAGATCGACAAGTCGGTGATCAGTCGCCAGGTGCGGATGCTGGAGGAGCTGGGCCTGATCGAATCCCGCCCCGACGCGCGCGACGGGCGGTTGCGGGTGCTGACGGCGACACCGATGGCGTGCGAGGAGCTCGCCGCGCTGCGTCAGGAGCACGCAGCGCGGTTGCGCACGGTCGTCGCCGAGCTGACGCCCGACGAGATTCAGGCGGCATCCAAGGTGTTCCGACTGCTCGCGGAGATCTGACCGAAGCCCCGCCGGAGCCCCGCTGTCACTCTGACGGCGGGGCTTCGTCGTGCCGACCCAGCTTGTCGAATGAGCCCTTCTGTGGTTCAGTCGACTGTCTTGTCTGTCCGATTCGGCGTCCCAAGACCGTACAGAACGGTACTTCGGTGAACTGGATCGCTGCGAACCTCGGCCTGATCGCCGACCTGACGATCAATCACGTCCGACTGGCGATCCTGCCGATCATCCTCGGCTTCGTGCTCGCGGTGCCCCTGGGGTGGCTCGCCAGCCGCAATCGCATCGTGCGCAGCTTCGTCATCACCACGGGCAGCCTGCTCTATACGATCCCGTCGCTGCCGCTGTTCGTGATCCTGCCGTTGATCCTCGGCACCCGCATCCTCGACGACACGAACCTGGTCGTCGCGCTCACGATCTATGCGGTCGCGATCATGCTGCGCTCGGCGACGGACGCTTTCGGATCTGTCGATCGCTCCATCATCGAGTCCGCCAGGGCGATCGGATTCTCACCGGCCGGCCGGTTCTGGCGCGTCGAGTTCCCGCTCGCCGGCCCGGTGCTGCTCGCCGGACTGCGCGTCGTCTCGGTGTCGACCATCGCCCTCGTCTCGGTGGGCGTGATCATCGGCTCCGAGAATCTCGGCTATCTGTTCCAGAACGGCAAGCAGCGCGGCATCCTCGAGGAGGTCGTCGTCGGCATCGTGATGAGCCTGCTCATCGCTCTCGTCTTCGACCTGCTCCTGATCGCGCTCGGGCGCATGCTCATGCCGTGGAGCCGTGCCGCCGACGTGCGGGTGCCGAGCCGCTCCGACAGCAGCCAGCCTGCCACCGCCGGCGCGAGGAGGGAGGGCTGATGGACTTCCTCCTGAACGCGATCGGCTGGATCCTCGATCCCGAGAACTGGGTGCCAGGCTCGCAGAGCCCGCTGCCCATCGGCGACCGGCTCGTCGAGCACCTCGTCTACTCCGGTGTCTCGGTCGTCCTGGCGATCCTCATCGCCCTCCCGCTCGGCTTCTTCATCGGTCACACGGGTCGTGGTCGGCAGTTCGTGATCGGCTTCACCGGCGCCATGCGCGCGCTCCCGACGCTCGGGCTGCTCTTCTTCCTCACCATGGTGCTCCGTTCCGGTCTGAGCACCACTCCGGCGGTCCTGGTCGGCTCGATCATCGCGTTCGTCCTGCTGGCCATCCCGTCGCTGCTCGCCGGAGCATACGCCGGGCTCGAGAGCGTCAGTCGCGAATCGATCGATGCGGCGCGAGCGATCGGGATGACCGAGATGCAGATCCTGTTCCGGGTCGAGATCCCCCTCGGACTCCCGGTGATCATCGGCGGCATCCGCTCGGCCACCCTGCAGGTTATCGCGACGGTGACGATCGCCTCGTACGTCGGCCTCGGCGGACTCGGGCGCATCATCTCGTCGGGGATCGGCCTCAACGACTACACCGTGATCCTCGGTGGCGCGCTGCTGGTGACCGCCCTCGCGCTCGTGGTAGACGGCCTGCTCGCGCTGCTTCAGCGCCTTGTCCGCACACCTGGACAGAAGAACTCTCGACCTGCTCGCAGGTCGACTCACGATCGTTCGGATGCCGCGATGGCTCCGATCCTTGATGAAAGGACCCCCGCATGACCTCTCGAGCCCCGAAGACCTGGATGGTCGCCAGCCTGCTCGCCGCCACCACGGCCGTCGCCCTCGTCGGCTGCACGACGACCGACCCCACCTCTGCCGGCGGTGGTGAGACCTCGGAGGGCGACGCCGTCATCGTCGGTTCCTTCGCCTTTCCCGAGAGCGAGATCCTCGGCGAGATCTACGCGCAGGCACTCGAAGCCGAGGGCTTCGACGTCTCCACCAAGTTCAATATCGGCCCGCGACAGCAGACGATCCCGGCGCTGCAGGACGGCTCGATCAACCTCATCCCGGAGTACAACGGCAACCTGCTGGCCTACTACGACACGGACTATGCGGAGCGCACGACGGAAGACGTCGACGGCGCGCTGCCGGATGCCGTCGAGGCCGACGACCTGCAGGTGCTCGACTCGGCCGCCGCCGAGGACAAGGACGCCTACGTCGTCACCAAGAAGACCGCAGAGGACAACGATCTGACGGCGATCGGAGACCTGAAGGCTCTCGAGCCCTTTTCCCTCGCCTCGAACCCTCAGTTCGGCGAGCTCGGCTACGGCATTCCCGGACTCCGCGACGTCTACGGCGTGGGCGTCGAAGCGGGCCAGGTCACCTTCGTCCCGTACGAGGACTTCGGCGGCCCCGACACCGTGCAGGCGCTCGTCGACGGCACCGTCCAGGTCGCCGACATCTACACGACCTCCCCGGCGATCAGCAGCGAGGACCTCGTCGTGCTCGAGGATCCGGAGAACATGATCTCGGCGCAGAACGTCCTGCCCCTGCTCTCGAAGGACATCTACTCCGACAAGCTCGCCGAGGTGCTCAACGCCATCTCGGCGAAGCTCACGACGGACGACCTGATCGAGCTCCGCGACCGCGTCGAGGGCGATGAGAAGGCCTCGGCTGCGACCGCGGCCGAGGAATGGCTTGCCGCCTCGGGCCTCACCGACAAGTGACCGTCTCCCGGCTGCGGCCGGAGATGTGATCGAACCCCCGCTGTCGATTCGGCAGCGGGGGTTCGCCGTATCATGGCGACCATGAGCGCCTTCTCCGACGACCCCGCCGGACCCGGCGCACCCGCCCAGGAAGCCGCGTCGCCGAGAAGCCCCGAACTCGATCAGGCCATCTCGCGTGTCGAGCATGAACTGGGCCGTCTGATCGCCCGCATCCGCGTCAGCTGGCGTGAGGCGGCGACCACCGTGCATCCTGATCTGCAGCCCCTCGGATACCAGGTGCTGACATCGATCGCCACCGGAAAGGCGACGTCGGCGGGAGCGATCATCGAGCGGCTGCAGACCGACAAGTCGGCCATCAGCCGCCATGTGCGCCAGCTCGAGCAGCTCGGCCTGATCGAGAGCGTGCCGGCGGAGGGGGATCGTCGGGCACGCGTCCTCGTCGCGACGGAGCTGGCGCAGGAGCGCGTCGCGCTCGCCCGTGCCCGCTACGAGGAGCGCCTCGGGGAACGCTTGCGCCACTGGTCCGCCGAGGACCTGGACCGCTTCTCGGAGATGCTGGCAGCCTTCGGCGACTGACGCGCGACGGGGACTTATCCACAGATCCTCGAACTGCCCTCCATGCACTCGCGCCTGGTGTCAGCGTTGACCTCATGCGTCATCTCCCGAAAACCGTCCTTGCAACCGCCGGCATCGGCATCCTTCTCCTCACCGGCTGCACCCCGCAGGGGGCGAAAGCCGAGCCCTCTGCCTCGAGCTCCGCGTCGCCGACAGCCGCTCCGGAATGGAGCTACGAGGGCAACAACGACCCCGCTCACTGGGGCGACATCGCCGAGGAGTGCCGTGACCGCCCGACCGCGCACGAGTCGCCGATCGACATCGACGTGAGCGCACTGAAGCCGTCCACGAGCGCGCCGGTGAAGATCTCGTACGTTCCGACGTCATTCTCGGTCGAGAACAACGGCCACACGATCGAGGCGATCCCCGCCGACGTGCATGCCGACTCCATCGTCATCGACGACACCACCTACTACCTGCAGCAGTTCCACTTCCACGCCACCAGTGAGCACCTCATCAACGGTGCGTCGGCGGCGGCCGAGCTGCACCTGGTGAACAAGAGCGACGACGGTGAGATCGTGGTCCTCTCGCTCCTGATCCAGCCCGGGGCTGCGAGCGCCCCGCTCGCCGAGATGTTCTCGGCCTTGCCCCCGACCGTGACCGACGAGAGCGACGAGGTCGAACTGGCGCAGCCGATCGATCTCGCGACGATGATCCCCGCCGATCTGACGAGCGTCCGCTATGACGGCTCGCTGACCACTCCGCCGTGCTCCGAGGGTGTCAACTGGAACGTGTTCCTGGCGCCGGTGACGTTCTCGCCCGAACAGCTCGCTGCGCTGACCGCGCTGTACCCCGACAACCACCGTCCGACGCAGCCGCTGCACGACCGCGAGGTCTCCCTCGTGCCTGCCGGCTCGTAGAGCGACCCGATCCGACCTCCCGGGGCTGGCGCTAGACCTGGTCGCGTCCGTCCTGGGAGGGACCGAAAGCCCTTCGCACGATCGTGCGGAGCCTGGCCTCGGCGGGTAGTGGCGGAACGACGGGAACGCAGGCCATGCTCGACTTCTGCGGCGAGCACGGCATCACGGCCGACGTCGAGGTACTGCCCGCTCGCGACATCGACCGGGCGTTGGAGCGTCTGGCCCGAAACGACGTGCGCTACCGCTTCGCGCTCGACATGAAGGCGTGAGGCTCAGTCCGCGGATGCCGGACGCGCGCGCAGGTGGATGCGCTTGCCGTCCTTGCTGAAGATCGACAGGAGTTCGGTGGGGGCGGCGCCGGCGGAGTTGAGCCAGTGCGGGATGCGGGTGTCGAACTCGGCCGCTTCGCCGGGCCCGAGGGTGATGTCCTGCTCGCCGAGCACGAGGCGCAGACGGCCGGAGAGCACGTACAGCCACTCCTGACCGTCGTGGACCTGCGGATTCGGCACCCCGGTGACGCCCGCGGGGTTGCCGGGGAACGTCACTTTGTACGTCTGTACGGCGCTGCTGTCGGGGGAGAGGGATTCGTACCAGATCTCGCCGGCGCGCTTCTTGGTGCGCGCGACGCGCGGATCAGGAGCCTTGCGGGGCACCAGATCGTCGAGCTCGAGGCGGAGCACGCGGGCGACTGGGATGACGAGTTCGAGGTTCGGAGCGCGTTTGCCCGACTCCAGACGCGAGAGGGTGCTGGCCGAGATGCCGGTCGTGGCCGACAGCTCGGCGAGGGTCATGCTGCGCTTCTCACGCCAGCTCTTCAGACGCGGGCCGATGAGGGCGACGGATTCGTCGGGCATGCCCTGTCCCTTCATGCTGATTCGGCACGGATATTTGCCATTGTCTCAACCGTATCGCACGCTGAGGACATGACCACCACGATCTCGAACTCCCCAGCATCCTCCACTCCTCTCGACCCCTCCCTCAGCGCCGAGCGCTGGGACGTCATCATCATCGGCGGAGGCGCCGCCGGACTCAGCGCAGCCCTGATCCTCGCCCGTGCGCGTCGGCGGGTGCTCGTGCTCGACGCCCAGGAGCCGCGCAATCGCTTCGCGCCGCACATGCACGGCGTGCTGAGTCGCGACGGGTACTCGCCGCTCGACCTCGTCGCCGACGGCTACCGCGAGGTGCAGGCGGTGGATGGCGTGGTCGTGAACGGCCGGGCGGTCGAAACCCGCGCCGTCGACGGCGGATTCGAGGTCACCACTGACTCCGGTGTGGCAGTGACCGGACGCCGCCTGATCGTCGCGACGGGGACGCGCGACGTGTTGCCCGACATCCCCGGGCTCGCCGAGCAGTGGGGTCGAGGCGTCGTCGCCTGCCCGTACTGCGACGGATACGAGGCCGCCGGCCGCGCGGTCGGCGTGCTGCTCGGCTCTGCCGCCGGCGCGCACAAGGCGCACATGCTGCGCTCGTACTCGGCTGACATCACCGTCTTCACGGCGCTCGCCGATCCGATTCCGGAGCTCGAGCGCCGCGTACTCGAGCAGCGCGGGATGCGTCTTGAAGACCGCGCCGTCACCCACGTCGTCACCGACGGCGACCGCCTCACCGGTCTGGCGCTCGACGACGGCACGGTCGCTTCGGTCGACGTCGTGTTCGCCGAGCCAGCTCCGGCGCCGCTCGATGAGCCGCTGCGGCAGCTGGGCGCCGAGCGTGCCGATTCGTACTTCGGCCCGTGGACGGCCGTCGATGCCTTCGGTCGCACGAGTGTCGCGGGCGTGTGGGCGGTCGGCAACTCCGCCAGTCCGGCATCGCTGGTGCCGATTGCGATGGGATCCGGCGCCACCGCCGCGCTCACGATCAACGGCGAGTTCGTCGCCGAAGAAGTCGCCGCAGCGACCGCCGAGGTCGCGGACCTGCTGACCGACGCGCGGCAGGCGTGAGCGACATGGGGCACTCCGCCGAGCACGAAGACATCGATGCGGCCGAGTTCTGGGAGACCCGGTACCGCACCGGCCGCGACGAGAACGGGCGCATATGGAGCGGCGCGGTCAACGCGACCGTCGAGCGCCAAGTCCTGGAGCTGGTCCCTGGCACCGCGCTCGAGCTCGGCTGCGGAGAGGGAGCGGATGCCCTCTGGTTGGCCGCGCGGGGATGGACCGTCACGGCCGTCGACATCTCGTCCGCCGCGCTCGAGGTCGCGGCGGAACAGGCGGCACAGCAGGGCCTCGCCGACCGCCTCACCTGGGAGCAGGCCGACCTGACCACGTGGCAGCCGCACGCGGAGTACGACCTCGTCACGTCGGCGTTCCTGCACGCGCCGTTCGCGTTCCCGCGCGCGGAGATCCTGCGTCGGGCGGCGGCAGCCGTGGCTCCGGGCGGGAGGCTGCTGGTCGTCGGCCATGCCGCATCCCCGCCGGGCTCCGGCCATGAGCACGAGGTCGACGCGCCGCCGCTGCCCACGCCCGACGAGGTGCTCGCCGCGCTCGAACTCGACGACGGATGGCACGTCGAGACGAACGAACTCGTCGAGCGCGTCGTGACCTGGCGCGGCCGCAACGACGTGACGCTGGTCGACGCCGTGCTGCAGGTGCGTCGAGCGACGCTCTAGTCAGCGGTCGGGGGCCGAGGGGTCAGCGCGACGTCGGCGGCAGCTTGTCGACGCCGTGGCGGTTGGGCTTGTCGGGCTCCGCTGCGGTGTCGGGCGACGCGTGCGTCGGGCCGTTCGGCGCCTCGGAGGTCGGGTAGCTCGGCTCCTCGATCTCGATCGCCCTGTCGCGCTCGTCGAGCGGGGGCAGGTGGTCCAGGGGCTGTTTGATGTCGTCGGGGTGGCTCATGCCCCCAGATTCCGTCGGCCGGGCGATGGACGACCAGGGGGTTGAGATCCCGCGGATGCTGTGGTTGGGTCAGCGCCCGAGTCGGGCGGCGAGGTACGGCGCCGTGCGGCTCGACGCGTCCTGCGCGACGTCATCCGGAGTGCCCGCGGCGATGATGCGTCCGCCGGCGTCTCCACCGGACGGCCCGAGGTCGATGACCCAGTCCGCGGCGGCGACGACATCCATCTCATGCTCCACGACGACCACCGTGTCGCCGGCGTCGACGAGGGCGTGCAGCTGCGCGAGCAGCCGCTGGACATCGGCGGGATGCAGCCCCGTGGTCGGCTCGTCGAGCAGGTAGAGGGTGTGACCGCGTCGCATCCGCTGCAGTTCTGTCGCGAGCTTGATGCGCTGTGCCTCGCCGCCCGACAGCTCGGTGGCGGGCTGACCGAGTCGCAGGTAGCCGAGGCCGACGTCGCGGAGGGCCTGCAGGCTGCGGGCGGCCGCCGGGACGGACGCGAGGAAGCCGGAGGCGTCGTCAACCGTCAGTGCGAGGACGTCGGCGATCGACCTGCCCTCGTAGGTGACCTCGAGCGTCTCGGCGTTGTACCGCGCGCCGTGGCATGTAGGGCAGCGGCCGTAGCTGCCGGGCAGGAACAGCAGCTCCACCGACACGAACCCCTCGCCCAGGCAGGTCTCGCAGCGTCCGCCCGCGACGTTGAACGAGAAGCGGCCGGCGCCGTATCCCCGCTCGCGGGCGAGGTCGGTCTTCGCGAAGGTCGTACGGACCGCGTCGAAGAGCCCGGTGTAGGTCGCGAGATTCGATCGCGGCGTGCGGCCGATCGGCTTCTGGTCGACGCGCACGAGGCGGTCGATGTGCTCGAGTCCCGTCGCGCGGCGGACCGACAACGTGTCGACGCGCGCCTCGGGGACCGTCGCCTCGGCGAGCCCGGCGTCACCGGTGGCAACGGTCGACGCCGAGTCGGGGGTGCCGCTGTCGTCATCGGCGTCGTCCGGGCTCGCGTCGCCGCCCGCGTGCAGGTGGTCGCGCACGACATCGCGGAGCACCCGACTCACCAGAGTCGACTTGCCTGAACCGGAGACGCCGGTGACGGCGACGAGCGTGCCCAGCGGGATCTCCGCGTCGACGTCGGCGAGGTTGTGCAGTGAGATGCCCTCGACGGTCAGCCAGGTCGACGGGGTGCGCCGCTGTCGGCGCACGACCTCGGACCCGTCCGCCGCGGGGAACAGGAACGGCCGCGTGACCGAGGCATCGACGGCGCCGAGACCGTCGACCGTCCCGCTGTAGAGGACTTCGCCGCCGCCCTCGCCCGCCCCGGGTCCGACGTCGACGATCCAGTCGGCATGCCGCACGACGTCCATGTTGTGCTCGACCACGAACACCGAGTTGCCCGAGCGCTTGAGCTGCTCGAGCACGTCGAGCAGGGGTTCCGCGTCGGCGGGGTGCAGTCCGGCCGATGGCTCATCGAGCACGTAGACGACGCCGAACAGGCCGGAGCGCAGCTGCGTCGCGAGCCGCAGGCGCTGCATCTCACCGGGGGAGAGGGTCGTCGTCACGCGGCCGAGTCCGAGATAGCCGAGGCCGAGGTCGGTCAGCACCTCGATGCGTGCCAGGAGGTCGGTGGTCAGGGCCACCGCGACGTCGGTGCGCTCACCCGAGAGTGTGGTCGGCAGGGCGGGTGCGGCGTCGGTCAGCTGCGTCGTCGGACGGATGACGTCGGCGAGCTCGGTCATCGGCAGCGCGTTCAGCTCGGCGATCGTGCGACCGGCGAACGTGACCGCCAGGGCTTCGCGGCGCAGTCCGGTGCCGTGGCACAGCGGGCAGGTGCCGGAGCGCACGAACTGCAGCACCTTCGCGCGCATCTTCTCGCTCTTCGAGTCGGCGAGCGTGTGGAAGACGTACTGCTTCGCACTCCAGAACATGCCGCTGTACGGCTTCGCGACCCGATCGCGCTGCGGCGTGATCTGCACGACCGGCTGCTCCTCGGTGAACAGCAGCCAGTCGCGATCGGCTTGATCGAGGTCGCGCCAGGGACGATCGACGTCATAGCCGAGAGCGATCGTGATGTCGCGCAGGTTCTTCGCCTGCCACGCGCCGGGCCATGCCGCGATGGCACCGTCCCGGATGCTGAGCGAGGGGTCGGGCACGAGTGAGTCCTCGGTGACGGTGTGAGCGACGCCGATGCCATGGCACTCCGGGCACGCCCCGGCGACCGTGTTCGGTGAGAACGCGTCGGAGTCGAGTCGCGTGGTGAAGCCCTCGGGAAAAGTGCCCGCCCGTGAGAAGAGCATCCGCAGCGAGTTCGACAGCGTGGTGACGGTGCCGACGCTCGATCGCGAACTCGGTGCGCCGCGGCGCTGCTGCAGTGCCACGGCCGGCGGCAGCCCCGAGATCGACTCGACGTGCGGGTCATGCCCCTGCTGGATGAGACGCCGTGCATACGGGGCGACGGACTCGAGATAGCGGCGCTGCGCCTCGGTGAAGATCGTGCCGAACGCGAGCGACGACTTGCCCGACCCCGAGACTCCGGTGAAGGCGACGATCCGATCGCGCGGCACATCGACATCGACATTGCGGAGGTTGTTCTCGTTCGCCCCCGGACGCGAACGAAGGGATCGGTCACATCAGACGGGGTCTCAGGCATCGGTCGAGTGTATCCGGGGGTGCTGAGGCCTCTCCCGGACGCCGCGCCTCAGCGTCCCGCCGAGAACCGTCCGGCACCGGTGATCGCCGACGTCGCCAGGTTGTCCTTCGGCAGCGCCTGACCGCCCTCGAGCGCCTCGGTCCACGCCGCAGTGTCGGCGACGGCGGCGAAGTTCGAGTGCAGCACCGCCATGAGCGTCTCGTGCACCGTGCGGGCGTCGACCGCGCCGGCCGCGTTCGCGATGCTGATCGCCCCCGTCGCATCCGAGAGCACCTCGACGGCGATGCCGACCGTCTCGGCCTGGGCCGCCGACGCGATGATGCAGTTGTTGGTCATGTAGCCGACGAGCGTGATGGTGTCGATCGCGTTCTCGCGCAGCCAGTCCACGAGGTCGGTGTCGGCGAAGACCGATCCGAACTGCTTCGTGATCGCCTTCCAGTTCTCGGTGCGACGCTCCTCGATGGCGGGATGCAGGGCGAAGCCAGGCTGCGTGGGGTTGAACACCGGCGCCTGATCTCCGGCGCTGTGCTGGAAGACGACGACCGGCGTGCCGGCGGCGGTGGCGGCGTCGATGGCCGTGGTGATGCGGGCGAGCGAGTCCTCGACCGGCGGGTGCTGCACTTCGAGGGGGCCGTCGAAGTACTCCTGCTGGACGTCGACGAGAACGAGGGCGCGGTTCGGGGTGGTCATGATGTTCCTTCAGTCGGTCGATCTCGGAGGGGCGACGCGGAAGCCGCTGACATCCAGCATGCGCGATCATGCTTCTGGCCGCGACTGGCTCACGTGCGGCGATACGATGGATTCAGGCCAACCCGGAGGTGCTCTGTGAAGATCGCGATCCACGCGTTCGATGGCGTGACGATGTTCCATCTCTCGGTGCCGCAGATGGTCTTCGACGAGGTCGCCCGCCAGGGGCTGGCCGAGTGGGAGACGGTGCTCTTCTCGGACCGTGCGGGATCGGTGCGCACAGCCGAGGGGTACACGATCGGTCGAGTGCAGGGCCTCGCCGCGACGGAGGATGCGGACATCGTCGTCCTGCCGTCGTGGGTCGATGACGGCCGCGAGCTCGGCCCCGGGCTGCGGCGTGCACTGCTGCGGGCGCATGAGCGCGGAGCCGCGGTCGCGGGGCTCTGCCTCGGTGCCATCGCGGTCGCCGATCTCGGGTTGCTGGCGGGGCGGAGCGCCGTGACGCACTGGAACGCCGCGGAAGGGTTGGCCCTGCGGCATCCGGACGTCGACGTCGATTCACGGGTGCTGTATCTCGACCACGGCGATGTGATGACGTCGGCCGGCACAGCCTCGGGTCTCGACGCCTGCCTGCACGTCGTCCGCACCCGGCTGGGTGCCGAAGCCGCCAATCAGGTCGCCCGCAGCCTCGTCGTGGCCCCGCACCGGGAGGGCGGTCAGGCGCAGTACATCGCACGACCCGTCGCCCACCGCTCGACCGACGACCCGATCGGAGCGGCATCCGCCTGGGCGCAGCGCCATCTCGACGAGGATCTCAGCATCAAACGCCTCGCGGCCGCCGCGCACATGAGCCGCCGCACGTTCGTGCGAGCCTTCCGCGACACCACCGGCACGACGCCGGCCGCCTGGGTGCGCTCGCGGCGGCTCGACGAGGCCCGTCGCCTGCTCGAGACCACGGATCTCTCGGTCGACCAGATCGCCGCATCGTGCGGATTCGGCAATCCGGTCACCCTTCGGCAGAACTTCGCCGCGGCCTTCGGAAGCACGCCGTCGAGCTATCGCCGCCGGTTCGACGCCCGGGTGTAGCCCGCCCGGCACTCCCTGCATCGTTGCCGACGCGCGGGAATCACGGAATCACGGAATCACGATGAGCTTCCCGACGGTGTGACCCTCCTCGGACTTCCGGTGAGCGGCGCGGGCGTCGTCGAGCCGGTACCGACGGTCGACGTGCAGGCCGAACCCCGGCAGGGCGAGCGCTTCAGCGAACCCGTCGCGCGGGTTCGTGGTGCGTGTGGCGCCGTTCGACACGCGCGCGCCGAGCGCCGGGGCCGTGAAGTCGGCGATGGAGATGACGCGTGAGGCGTCGCCGACGATCTCGATGAGCTCGGCGATGACCCCGGCACCCGACAGGTCGAGCGCGCCGGCGATGCCCTCGGGAGCGACCGCTCGCACGCGGTCGACCAGTCCGGGGCCGTAGGTGACCGGGGTCGCCCCGAGGTTCTCGAGGTAGGCCTGGTTCGGGGCGCTCGCGGTGCCGATGACACGCAGGCCGCGCCCGCGTGCCAGCTGGATCAGCGCCGAGCCGACGCCGCCGGAGGCTCCGCTGAGCAGTAGCGTGCCCTCGGTGACCCCGAGATCGGTGAGCAGGCGGTGGGCGGTCTCGGAGGCGACGCCCCATCCGCCTGCCTCGACCGGGTCCACTCCGCCAGGGAGTGTCGCCCAGTGGGTCAGCACAGCGCGCTCTGCGAGGGTTTCGCGTCCGGTGCCGAACACGACGGCACCGGGCGCGACATCGTCGACCCCCTCTCCGACGGCGACGACCGTCCCGGCTGCCTCCACGCCGGTTCCGGTGCGAGACGCCAGTGCGACTCCGCCCGACATCATGCCCGAGCGGATCTTCGTGTCGAGCTGATTGACGCCGGCGCTGGCGACCTGCACCACGATCTCGCCGGGACCGGGCTGCGGCTCGTCGATGTCGACGAGCTCGAGAACGTCGGCGCTGCCGTAGGCGGTGAACTGGATGGCTTTCATGAGGGCTCCTGAGTCTGGTGTGCGGTCGGCGGCAAGAGGCGGGTCACGAGGCGGGGGAGTAGTCGACGGCGGCGAGCCAGGTGCGCAGGTCCTGCAACTCGGGAACGAGCGCACGCACCTGGTCGATGTCGGCCTGGTAGGCGGGCGTCTCGGCGAACCAGCGGAACATCGCCTGCAGGTCGTCCTGGCCGTCCATCACGGCGAGTGGAAGGGCTTCGTAGCGGGTGGGCGTGCCCGTCTTCTCGGCGAATGCGGCGGCGATCTCGCTGCCGGTGAGCTGATCGCCGGCGATCTCGATCGTCTGCGGGGCGGCGTGGGGGTCGAGCAGGGCGGCCGCCCCGACCAGGCCGACGTCGCGCACCGAGATCAGCTGCAGCGGCGTGCCGTCGGGGAACGGCAGACGCAGGACGAGCGTGTCGTCCTCGCGCGTCGGAGCGAACCCATGGAAGTTCTCCATGAAGAACACCGGGCGCACGATCGTCGTGTGCAGGCCGAGGGCCGCGAGGTGCTCCTCGACCGCATACTTTGAGTCGAAGTGCGGCACCTGCGAGTCGCGTTCGGCGCCCCCGACGGAGTGGAAGACGACGCGCGGCACGCGTGCGGCCGCGGCAGCGTCGGCGAGAGCGATGCCCTGCGTTGTCTCGCCCGCGGTGTCGGCGTTCTGCATGCCGCCGGGAGGGGTCGTCATGAACCAGAACGCGTCGACGCCCGCGAGCGCCGTCTGCAGCGACGAGGCGTCGTCGATGTCGATCTGCGCCAGTTCGACCCCGCGCGCGGCGAGAGCGCGGGACTTCTCCGACGCGGTGTCACGGACGAGGGCGCGTACCTGCGCGCCGCGGGTGAGGAGCGCGTCGGTCACGGCGCCGCCCTGGCTTCCGGTGGCGGCGAATACGGCGGTGGTGGGGGTGGATGCTGCGGTCATGATTGACTCCTTCTGATCGGTCATCTCAGAAAACATAAGTCGGCTAATGATTATTCCCGGAGGCTTCCATGCATGCTGACGATGGAGCCCTCTCGCACGGAGCCCGTGTGGCCGGACCGATCAGCTCGCTGATCCCGACGGTGGCGAAGGCTCACCGCAAGCTCGCCGGCGCACTGCTGCAGGACCTGGGCCTCGCAGCGGGCCAGGAGTTCGTGCTGATGCTGCTGTGGGATGCCGCGCCGCAGTCGCAGGCCGACCTCACCCGTCAGCTCGGCGTCGAGCCTCCGACGGCCGCGAAGACCCTCGCCCGACTCGAGAAGGCGGGCTTCATCTCACGCGAGCGCTCCGAGACTGACCGCCGTGTCGTGCTCGTATCGCTGACGGCCGCGGGTCAGGCGCTGGAGAAGCCGGTGCTGGCTGTGTGGAAGACGCTCGAGGATCGCACGACCGCCGCCCTGACCGAGGGCGAGCAGCAGCAGCTGCGCGCGCTGCTCGAGCGTGTGAGCGCCTCTCTGGCGTAGTCGGGCAGGACTCGACGTGACCGACGTCGCCCCTGTCGGGGCTCGTCTCAGCGCTCCAGTGAGCCGGTCAGCGTGAAGGCGAGGAGTGCGGTCGCGGTGAAGTCGATCGCGGGTTCGACGGTCTGCCACGCGCCCACATCGTCGAGATAGCGCGAGCCCTGCCCGTCGAACACCGTGAACGGAACACCGTCCGCGCCGTCCGCGACGCAGGCACGCATGGTCTCGAACCGGTTGAGGTCGTCGAGCTTGTCGGCGGCGTTGGGTCCGTTGACGACCGCTCCCGCGAGTTCGCCGTCGGTGTCGGTCAGGTTCGCCACCTGATGCTCCGGGCAGCGGGGGTAGGTCGTGCCCGCGCCGATCACGAAGCTCGAACCCCAGGCGTTCGCGCCCAGCGCCCAGGCCCGCTGCCCCGATGCGAAGTCGCGATATCCGGTGTCGCCCGATGCCGTCTCGTACAGCGCGGCGGTGGCGATCAGCCCGAACGTGAAGGGCACCGCGTCGAAGTCGAGGGTGCTCGCGCCCGCCCCGAACGGATCGGATGCCGCGTGCTCCACGCCCGCGTCCAGCTGGCGCCGCAGATCCGCGAGGAGGGCCGGGGTCTGCGGGTCATCGAGGGCGATGAGATCGGCGTGCGCGAGTGCGCTGACATCGGCGACGCCCAGCGTGCCGAGGGCGTCGGAGTCGATGTAGGCCTGCGCCCACGCCGCGGCATCCGTCTGCCACTGCGGCGCGCGCGGGTCTCCGAGTGCGACGCCGGCGTGGGCGAGCTCGACCGCCGCGAACTCCAGGTCGTCCTGCCAGGACGCCTCGGGGTAGAACTCCGCGGGGACCGCGGTGGCCAGCGCCGCCCCCTCCTGCGGGTCGGTATCTGCGAGCGCGTAGATCGCAGCCGCCGTGGCGAGGCGATCGCGGGCCCGGTCGGTGTCGCCGACAGCGGCGCATCGCTGCGCGTCCAGCGCGAATGTGGCGGCGACGCGGCCCGCGACGGATGGAGGAAGCGCCTCGCCCGGCTCGTTCGCGGCGAAGACCGGCCGGTACGAGATCGTGTGATCGGAGTCGCCGGGCGCGGCGTCCGACAGGTCGTCGGTCTCGGGCAGTCGCCAGACGTCGTGATCGCTGCGGATGCTGGCGTTGCCGTTCCCGAGCCCGACCTGCAGAAAGAGCGTCTGCGTCTGCTCGTCCCACATCTTGTCGAGCCAGTCCAGCCCGACCTGCGCCTCGGCGACGAGCGCCGGATCCGGGTCGTCCTGATCGCGCAGCGCCCACAGCAACTCTGACGTCGCAGCGGCAGTCGTGCCGGTGAACTTGAGGAAGTCGCCCGCGTCGAACCACCCGCCACTGACGTCGACCTTCTCGCGCGGAGCGGGGGTGAGGCGCTGGTCGACCAGTGTCGATCCGGCGTCGTCATACTCGGGCGTGCGGTACACCGTCGCAGATTCATCGCGCACATGCGACGGCTGGCGATCGAGCACGGTGGGGACGACGTCTCGCCCGTCGCGCTGCGCCTGGAAGAACAGCACGGTCAGGTCGGCCAGTGGCTGCAGAAGCTCCGCGGCGGGGGCGATCGAGAACGGCGGCGACGCGGCATCCACCCCGGTTCCGGTGAGGCGGATCGAGTACCGGCCCCGCGTCGTCACGTCGGTGAAGTCGATCGCCCGCACCGCGTCGAAGGTGTCGCTCCACGGGCCGGTGTCCTCGCCGAGCCCGCCCGACGCGACCACCGCCCCGTCAGCGTCGAGCACCTCGTAGCGGGCGTCGTCGAGCTGCGTCGAACTGCCCATGGCGAACGCGCGCTTGGTCTCGTCGACCCCGTACCCGACCTGGTCCACCCGCACCACCGGTGCGACCTCCGCTGTCGTGGAGTTCTGCTCGTCGGTCTCGGGCGACGTGGCGCTGCATCCGGCCAGAGCGGCACCGATCACCAATGTGGCCGCCGCGATGAGTGTGGCCGTCGCGATGAGTGGGGAAAAGACGTGCGCGCGCGTCTTCGTCATGGTGACGCCGTGGGGGACGGGCGAGTACGCGCCAGGAGCGCCGGCATGACCACCTCGTCCACGAGACTCGTGACGGTCTCGGCGTCGAGGGCCCGTTGTCGCAGCGTGATGCTGCCGAACGCGGCCGTCGGTACGACGCCGGCGATGACCGACACGGCGGCGTCGGCTGGAACGACCCCGCGCTCGATCCAGCGTTCGATCACCGCGATGAGAGCGGCGACCGGCGGCTGGCCGATCGTGCGGTAGGCGACGTCACGCAGTTCCGGGTCGCTGCCCAGATGGCTCAGCAGGCTCGCCAGCACGCGGGCGGATCGCTCATCGGAGTGCGCGAAGTGCAACGCGGCCGCGAGCAGGTCCTCGCGCAGGTCGCCGGTGTCGGGCAGGTCCGCGGTGACGTGCAGTGCACGCACGGCGGCGACGACGAGGTCTGCCTTCGTGGTCCAGCGGCGGTAGATGGCCGACTTGCCGCAGTGAGCACGCCGGGCGACGGCGGCGATCGTGGTGCCGGTGTATCCGAGCTCGATGAGCAGATCCTGCGTGGCGGAGAGGATGCCGCGCTCCACCTCGGGGTCGCGAGGTCGTCCTGTCGTCTTCGCCCCGTCGATGGTCGCCACGAGAACCCATTGTACCTTTCGGGTCGCGCTGGTACCGTTATTGCATTACGGTACCGATCGGAACCGTAACAACGAGAAGTCTCTCATCCTCGAAGGAGATCTCATGGTCGCGACTGTCACCACCCCACGTCGATCCGCCCGACTCGCTGTGGCGGGCATCCTCGTCGCTGCCGCGGTCATCACGGTGGGCGTGAACGCTCTCATCGCCGCCGTCGCGGTGGCGAACGGCGCTCCCTCCGACTATGGACCGCTCACGTTCCCCGCCTTCACGCTGTTCACCGTGTTGGGAGTGGCAGCGGGATGGGTCGGATGGATGCTCGTGACTCGCCGCGCGCGCGACCCGAAGCGCACACTGCGGATGCTGGTTCCGCTCGTGACGCTGGTCACCTTCGTGCCCGACGTGCTGCTGCTCGTCTTCCGGTTCATCCCCGGCACGACCACGGTGGCGGTGATCGCGCTCATGCTCATGCACGTCGTGGTCGTCGCGGTGGCGGTTCCGGCATACGTGCTCGCGTCGCGCGGCGCCCGCACCTGACGGCCCCTGAGGATCCGCCTTCGGACGCCCCGCGTCACGATCGCGCGAGTGCGACCTCCAGCCCGCGGACCGTGGCCGGGAAGCGCTCGATCATCGCCTCGAGCTCCGCGGCCGACACGTTCGCACCGAACGCCTCGGCGTGCGGCTCGAGCGCGATGCTCTCGCGCAGACTCCCGGCGATCACCGGATCGAAGCCCCACGCGTCGACGAGCGCGGCGACGTGGGCCACGGCATCCCGATCATCGCCGGCGACCGCGATCGCCTTGCGGTCGAGCGAGCCTGCCGGCCGCGCACCCTCGTCGAGGTCGTGATAGCCCATGTGATTGAACGCCTTGGCGACGGTGGAGGCGGGCAGTTGCCGCTGCACCTGCTCGCTCGTCGAGACGCCCGCGTCGGCGAGGTCCTCGCGCTCGCCGTCGACCTCCCACCAGTAGTTCATCGCGTCGACGACGAGCTTTCCGCGCAACGCCTCGGCCGGGACGCTGGGGAGCTTGCCCAGCGGGAGCGCCAGGATGACGATGTCGGCGTCGGCGACGGCATCCGCTGCCCTGACCGCTTCGGCACCCGGCGCGATCACCGTCACGATGAGCGAGATCGCGTCGGGGTCTCCCGATCCGGCGACGAGCACACGATGCCCC
Source organism: Microbacterium sp. PI-SA-G (assembly GCF_057215335.1). Taxonomy (NCBI): domain Bacteria; kingdom Bacillati; phylum Actinomycetota; class Actinomycetes; order Micrococcales; family Microbacteriaceae; genus Microbacterium; species Microbacterium sp. PI-SA-G. Next base: position 1,732,712 of record NZ_CM170103.1, on the reverse strand, counting down.
GCGCCGATCGCGAGGCGCGCCAGCACCGTGCCGAGCTTGCCGGCGCCGAGGATCGCGATGGTCGTCATGCAGACACCGTGCGCATCGACGGCATCTCGGCCAGCAGCTCCCGCACCCGCGGCACGACCTCGGTGCCGTAGAGCTCGACCGACCGCAGCCGCGACGACATGGTCTGCGCGCCGGAGGTGTAGATCATGTCGAACCGGCCCACGCCCAGCGACGAGATGGTGTGCGCCATCTTCTGCGCGACCGTCTCGGGGGACCCGACGTACATCGATCCGCTCTCGACCTCGCGATCGAACTCCGCCCGCGTCACCGGCGGCCAGCCGCGGAGGGCGCCGATGCGGTCGCGCACGACCTTGTAGTGCGGGTACCAGGCGGCCAACGCCTCGTCGTCGGTGTCGGCGATGAAGCCGGGGGAGTGCATGCCCACCGGGTGCGCCGTCGTGCCGAACTGCTCCGCCGCCCGACGGTACAGGTCGAGGTAGGGGGCGAAGCGCTCGGGCTGACCGCCGATGATGGCGAGCATCAGCGGGAATCCGTACTTCGCCGTGCGCACGACCGACTGCGGCGAACCGCCCACGCCGACCCAGGTGGTGAGGCCGTTCTCGGTCTTCGGGAACACGTCGGCATCGGTGAGCGCGGCGCGTGTCGTGCCCGACCAGGTCACCGGCTTCTCGGCGAGCAGCTCGGCGAACAGCTCGATCTTCTCTTCGAACAGCACCTCATAGTCGGCCAGGTCGTAGCCGAAGAGGGGGAAGGACTCCGTGAACGATCCGCGACCGAGGATCACTTCGGCGCGTCCGTTCGACAGTGCGTCGACGGTCGCGAAGCGCTGGAAGACGCGCACGGGATCGTCGCTGCTGAGAACGGTCACGCCGGATCCGAGCCGGATGCGCTTCGTGACCGTCGCCAGCCCCGCGAGCACGGTCTCGGGCGACGACACCGAGTATTCCGGCCGGTGGTGCTCGCCGACCGTGAAGACGTCGACGCCGAGCTCATCCGCCAGCACGGCCTCGTCGACCAGCTGGCGGATCGAGCGCGCGTGGCTCACCTGCGCACCGGTCTCATCGCTGGGGACGTCCCCGAACGTGTCGAGGCCGAAGACGATGTCGGACATGATTCCCTCTTTCATTGACACGTCAATCATCTGGTTGACGTGTCAATGATCTACCGTTACAGTCGATCTGTCAAGGGAGGCGCCATGGGCGAGAAGACGCAGCAGCGAAAGGGCAGACGATCGCCCGATGCGAATGAGCTGACGATCTGGCGCGAGTACATCGAGACGTCCGAGGCCGTGCGCCGCACGCTCTCCACCGCGTTCCAGGAGGACTCGGGGATCTCACCCGGTGACTACTCCGTGATGCTCGCCCTGAGCGAGGCTCCCGACCGCACGCTCCGCTCCTCCGAACTCGCCGACACGGTGGGGTGGGAGCGCAGCCGGCTCTCGCATCATCTGCGGCGCATGCAGGAGCGGCAGCTCGTGAGCCGCGGTGCCGTCGGCGGTGACGCCCGCGGCGCGGCGGTGCAGCTCACCGAGGTCGGCGCGCACACCTTCCGCAGCTCCTCCGCCGCGCACCTGCGGCTCGTGCGCACGGTGTTCGTCGACGCCTTCACCACCGACGAGCTCGAATCGCTGCGAACGCTCACCGTCAGACTGCGCGCACACCTCGACAGCGCGTCCGACGCGCAGAAAGAAGGATGACATGAAGGGCACCTCACTGCAGAAGCGAGCCGCCGCCCGCGCCGACGAACTGCCCGGCGCGGAGCTCACCCATCCGTTCGGCCCCGAGTGGGACGTGTGGAAGGTGCGCGGCAAGGTGTTCATGCTGCACACCTCCGCGACGGGCGACGCGATGGTGACGCTGAAGTCGGCGCCCGAAGACGCACGGGCGCTCTGCGACACGTTCCCCGACATCACGCCCGGCTACCACATGAACAAGAAGCACTGGATATCGGTGCATCCGGGCGGCGACATCGATCCGGAGCTCGTCGACGAGCGGTCACCGAGTCTTATCGCCTCGTCGTCGAGAAGGTCCCTAAGCGCGATCGCCCCGTCGATCCCGACACGTTCGGGCGCTGAGCGCGGCTCCGATTCCCACGGCGAACACACAGACTCGGGTAGTCTCGCCCGCATGGCCACGTCAGCGACGCAGACCCCCAAGCGCGAAGCCTTCGGCTCGCGGAACGTCTTCATCCTCTCGGCGATCGGTTCGGCGGTCGGACTCGGGAACATCTGGCGCTTCCCCTACGTCGCGTACGAGGGCGGCGGCGGAGCGTTCCTCATCCCGTACCTGTGCGCGCTGCTGACCGCCGGCATTCCGCTGCTCTTCTTCGACTATGCGATCGGCCACCGCTTCCGCGGCTCCGCACCGCTCGCCTTCCGACGCATGCATCGCCGTGCCGAACCGCTCGGCTGGTGGCAGGTGCTCATCTGCGTCGTCATCGCCGTGTACTACGCGGTGATCATCGCGTGGGCGGCCATGTACACGTGGTTCTCGGCGCAGCTGACATGGGGGCCGGGCAACGAGAACGACTTCTTCTTCATCGACTTCCTGCAGTCGGCCGACGTCGCCGAGGTCGGGGTGTCGACGCAGTTCGTGCCGCAGGTCGGCATTCCGCTGATCGTCGTGTGGCTGATCGTGATCGTCATCATGGCGCTGGGCGTGAAGCGCGGCATCGGCCGGGCGAACATGATCCTGATGCCCCTGCTGACCGTGATGTTCGCGATCCTCGTGGTGCAGTCGCTGTTCCTGCCCGGTGCGATGGACGGCCTCAACGCCTTCTTCACCCCCAACTGGGAGGCGCTCGCCGACCCGGCCGTCTGGGCCTCGGCTTACGGTCACATCTTCTTCTCGCTGTCGGTGGCCTTCGGCATCATGGTCACCTACTCCTCCTACCTGAAGCGCAAGACCGACCTGACCGGCTCGGGGCTCGTCGTCGCGTTCGCGAACTCGGGCTTCGAGATCCTCGCCGGCATCGGCGTGTTCGCCGCGCTCGGCTTCATGGCGCAGGCGCAGGGGACCGAGGTCGCCGGTGTCGCCTCGTCGGGCATCGGACTGGCCTTCATCGCCTTCCCCACGATCGTGTCGCAGGCCGCCGGCGGCTCGATCATCGGCGTGCTGTTCTTCGGCGCCCTGGTGTTCGCCGGGGTGACCTCGCTGATCTCGATCCTCGAGGTGATCGTGGCGGCGCTGCAGGACAAGCTCGGCTGGGCGCGCGTGCGCACGACCCTGACGGTCGCGATCCCCCTCGCGATCGTGTCGATGGCGCTGTTCTCGACGACGACGGCGCTCTCGGTGCTCGACACGGCCGACGCGTTCGTGAACGCATTCGGCATCATGGCGGTGGCGCTCGTGGCGGTGGTGATCGTGGCCTGGCTGCTGCACAAGCTGCCGGCGCTGGTGGAGCACCTCAACCGCCGCTCGAGCTTCCGGGTCGGACGCTTCTGGATGCTGCTCGTCGGCGCCCTGGCCCCGATCGTGCTCGGATACCTGCTCATCACCGAACTCATCTCGAAGATCTCTGAGCCGTACGAGGGTTACCCGGGCTGGTTCCTCGCCATCTTCGGCTGGGGCATGGTGATCGCCCTGGTGGTGCTCGCCCTCGTGCTGTCGGCCTTGCCGTGGAGCGGACGCTCGCACGCGAAGAGCGACGACGAGTACGACGAGTTCCTGGTCGACGAGGAGTACCCGGCGGACCCCGAGACCTCGGCGATCCCGATCATCCGACACGACGACACGAAGGGGGCAGGCGCATGACCACCACCGCGATCATCATGATGATCATCGCCATGGTCACGATCTGGGGCGGCCTGATCGCCGCCGTCGTGAATCTGGCGAAGCATCCCGAGGCTGCCGACGACGACACCCCGGTGCCGGTCGAGCTCTGAGTCGCGTGCGCAGTGGCGGGCGCCCGCTCGGGTGCCCCGGTCTCTCAGCCGACCCGAGCGACGTCGGCGGCGAGCTGTGGCCAGCCGCCCATGTAGCCGCAGGTGAAGCCGCCGCGTGCGACGCCGCGCTGCAGTGCGTGCTCGATCGTCGCATCGCCGAGGCGCGCGGCGATGAAGCCGGCCATGAACGAGTCACCCGCGCCGGTCGTGTCGACGACCTGCACAGGCGCCGAGGGCATCTGCCAACGCTCGGCACCTCGGCCCGCCCGTGCGCCGTGCGCTCCCAGGGTGGCCACCGCCGTCTGAGCGCCGCTCGCGAGCGCCTCCGCGATGATGCGATCCGCAGCATCGTGCTCTTCACCGGCCGACGCGAAGTGCACGGCGAGTCGGTGCGCGTCGGGCGAGACGCTGCAGTCCTGACTCACCGGCACGTCAGACAACGCGGAGAGCTGCTCGCCGAGCAGGCGTGAAGTCGGCAGCATCCCGACATGGACCCAGCGTGCGGAAGCGATCCGGCGGAGGGCCTCGGTGTCGGGGTGGTACTCCACCGTGACCCCGAAGTCCTCTGTCTCGAAATGACGGTCGCCGCCGGCATCGCGTCGGATCGTCGTGAGAGCGGTCGCTCCCGGCATCGTCACCAGCCCCGAGATGTCGACGTCGCGTGCTGCGGCGGCGGCACGAACGATGTCGGCGTTCGCGTCGGTTCCCACGGCCCCGAAATAGCCGACGCGGAGCCCGAGCATCGCGAGCTGCACCGCGACGTTGAGCGCGTTGCCACCGATCAGGTCGCCGAGTTCGGGCTCGTCGAGGAATCGGTCGATCGTGTTGTCGCCGACCACGGCGACGTCGATAACGGGGAAGGTCATGGGTCTCCTCAGAGGGCGGGGTGTGCAGGCGGGGGGTCCGGTCCGGCGATGCCCAGACCGGACCCCCGGTCAGTCGATCAGAAGTCGCCCTTCTTGTAGTATCGCCGCGTCGTGAGCGGGTGATCGCGGACGATCTCGAGGTGTGCGCTCAGACGCTCGAAGATCGCCGCGAGGATGATCGGCGAGATGAGTCCGCGCACACGCTCGGAGACCCCGGGCAGGTCGAAGTCCTTGGTGTCGAAGACGCGGAGCTTCGTGGTGACCGTGGGAGCGAAGCGTTCCACGCGTTCTGCGAGTCCACGCTGCTCGTCCTCACCCTTGATCAGCAGGACGCTGGTGTTCTCCTCGAGCAGTTCGAGCGTGCCGTGGAAGAAGTCCGACGCGTGCACCGGGCGGGTCCAGATCCACTGCATCTCTTCGAGGATGCACATCGCGTAGTACCAGGCCTCGAACCAGGCGCCGCCGGATCCCGTGACGATGTGATTCTGCTCGTCCTTGATCTCGATCGCCAACGCCTCGGCCCGTGGCTCGAAGGCGCCCTTGACCTCGACGAGCAGCTCGGGCAGCAGCTGCAGTTCGCCGATCACCGAGTCGTAGTCGTCGACCTCGCCGCGGATGTCCATGATGGCCAGCGCGATGAAGAGGGTCTGCAGGTAGAAGTTCTCGCTCGACGTGTCATCGGCGCAGAAGTTGGAGAAGTTGATGTCGGCCTGCGACCCGAGCGGAGTGTCGGCCTGCGCGGTGAGGGAGAGCACGCGGGCTCCCTTGCTGCGCACGAACTCGAGCGCCGCGATCGCTTCTTTCGTGGTTCCCGACACCGAGGGGAAGACCACGATCGAGTGCGGCCCGAGATGGGCGCTGCCGCTGTTCACGAGCTCGGCTGCCATCTCGATGAAGGTCGGGAACGTGGACTTCGTCTGCAGGAGGCGTGCAGCCGGCTGCGTGAGGAAGTTCACGCCTCCCGCACCGGCGAAGAAGATGTTCTCCGCTCCCGCGTCGATCTCCTTCTCGAGCGCGTCGCGGATCGGCCCCGCGAGCGCCGCGGCTCCGCGCTGGATCTCCACGTACCTCGCAGCATCGAAATTCAACATGCACTACCTGCTTTCCGTCGTGTTGTCTGATCAAAGCCTCAGATGTCGGACAACCATAACACCAGGCCCACCGATGTGCGACAAGAATCTGATCCGACCGGTGAGATGAACGGATTGCTTGCTTCGTTGCTATGGTCGGGGTCATTGTCGGCGGCTCTGTCGGACAATGCGTTCGTGAAGGAGGGGACATGTCGGAGAAGCTAAACCGGAGCAGTCCGGGGGTGCGCGAGAGCATGGTCGAACGCGTCTATGACCAGGTGCAGGAGTTGATCTCCCGGCTCGGCCTCAAGCCCGGCGACCGTCTGAACACCGAAGCGGAGCTCGCGGAGCTGTTCGGCGTCTCACGGTCGACAGTCCGCGAGGCGCTGCGTCTGCTCGAGCAGGAGGGGGCCGTGCACGCGGTCCAGGGGCAGGGGCGATTCATCTCGGCATCCGGCTCTCTGCGCGTGGAGCGCCCGATGACGAAATACGAGAGCATCACCGAAGTGCTCGACGCGCGCGGCTACCGCGTGAGCAGCGCGGTGCTCGACGTCTCGCTGGGAGAGGCGGACGCGGAAGAGGCCGATGCCCTGCAGATCGAGGGGGGCGCGGAGGTGATCCGCCTCCTGCGAATCCGCTACGGCGACGAGGAGCCTCTGGTGGTCAGCGCGAACACCCTTCCTCGCTCGACCCTTCCCGGCCCCATTGAGCACCGCGACTGGAGCGGGTCGCTGACCCTCGCTCTCGCCGCGCACGGGCACCATGTCAATGCCGCGCTTGCCACGATCTCGGCGGTGGACCTGCCGGAGGAGTGGCAGCAGCGCTATAACCTCGCCGGCCTCGGCCCGTGGCTCCTGGTGAAGGAGGTCGGCATGAGCCGCGGAGGGGAACGAGTGCTCTACGCGGCCGACTACCATCGCGGTAGCGAGATCTCCTTCAGCGTGCTGCGGCAACGATGAAGTCAACCGCGCGCCCGCGCTGACGCATCCCGCTTCGCCTCCTGGTCGACGAGTGCCTGATCTTCGGATCGGTGCACTCGTCGGCCTTTTTGTGTCCGCGATGTTAAGTGTCGTCTGATGTCTTGACTTGTTGTCAGACATCCGCCTATGTTGCTAGTCAACCTCTCCAGAGGTCCCACCCGGCGAAGTAGATACGAGGTCCAGCATGAACATCACCCCCAAGCGCGCATCACTCGGCATCGGAGTGGGCGTCCTGTCTTCCGTGCTCATCCTCGCGGGCTGCTCGTCGAGCGGCGGCCAGTCCGGCGACGACGCCGGCGGCGACGCCGCAGCGGAGATCACGGTCGCGTTCATCCCCGGGATCGCGTCGGACCCGTTCTTCCGTGCGATGGAGATCGCGGCGAAGGACGAGGCCGAGAAGCTCGGCATCAACCTGATCTGGCAGGGCGCCGCCGACCAGTACTCCCCGCAGTCGCAGCTTCCTTTCGTCGACGCCGCGCTGACGGAGGACCTCGACGCCCTCGTTCTCGTACCGACCGACGCCGACGCTCTGCAGCCGAGCGTCACGAAGGCAACCGCCCAGGGAGTGCCGGTCATCACCGTCGACACCACGGTGAGTGACGGCTCCGACCTCGTCTCGCACATCACGGGCGACAACCGCGACGGTGGGGAGCGCGCGGCCGAGGAGATGGACGCGCAGACCGGCGGCAGCGGCAAGATCCTGGTGATCTCGGCATCGCCGACCAACACCACAGGTACTCAGCGCGTCGAAGGGTTCGAGGCGGCCCTCGCAGACGAGTACGACGGCCTCGAGATGCTGCCCGTGCAGTTCGCCTACAGCCAGCCCTCCGAGGCGACCACGATCCTCAACACCACGTTGCTCGAACACCCTGATCTCGCCGGCGTCTTCGCCGTCGACGGCACGTCCTGCACCGGAGCGGTCGCCGCACTGAACAACTCGGCCAAGGTCGGCGACGTCAAGCTGATCTGCTACGACGCCTATGCCGCACAGGTGGCTGAACTGGAGGCCGGCGCGATCTCAGCCCTCATCGCGCAGGACCCTGCGCAGGAGGCCCGTCTCGCTCTTCAGTTCGCCTACGCCAAGGCCACGGGCGAGGGCGAGGACGAGATCGAGGAAGAGGTCGTGATCCCGAACGTCGTGATGAACCTCGACAACCTCGACGACACCCGCTCGTACGAGTACGCCGAGTGACCCGATGACGAACGATCTCGGAACGAACACAGGCAGACAGTCCGTCGAGACGAGCCCCATCATCACGGGGCGCGGCGAACGCTGGAAGGAACTGGCGACGCGGCAGGAGACGCTGCTGATCGCCGTGTACGTGGTCATGGTGCTGGTGTTCTCGCTTTTGAACCCGCGCTACTTCTCGACGGCGTCCTTCGGCAACATCCTCCAGGACTTCGCGCCGGTCATCCTGATGGCGATCGGGCAGACGTTCGTCATCCTCACGGGCGGCATCGACCTCTCGGTCGGCGCCGTCCTGGGACTCTCCGGGGTCTCGGCGGCGCTCGCGATCCGCAGTACGACCGAGGCCGGGCTCGATCCGGCGCTCAGCATCGCTCTCGGCATCCTCGCGGCGATCCTCGTCGGAGCGACCGTCGGAGTCGTGAACGGACTGCTGATCACCCGGGTGAAGCTCGCACCCTTCATCGCGACGCTCGCGACGATGGGCGTCTGCATGGGGACGACTCTCGTGATCACCGGCGGCGTCCAGATCGCCGGCGGGCCGAAGGAGGTCGTGCTCCTCGGGAACACGCGCTTCCTCGAAGTCTTCACCGTGCCCCTGCTCGTGGTCTTCGTGATTCTGGTGATCGCGTGGCTGGCGCTCTCGCGCACGCGTTTCGGTCGGCACACCTACGCGATCGGATCGAACTCCTTCGCCGCCCGGGTCGCGGGCATCAACGTCGACCGGCACTTGATGAAGGTCTATGTGATCGGTGGCGTGCTCGCCGCCGTCGCGGGGCTCTTCGTCTACTTCCGGCTCGGGTCGGGCTCGCCGGCCTCCGGTCGGGGCGGCGAGTTGCAGGCGATCGCCGCAGCGGTGATCGGCGGTATCAGCCTCATGGGTGGCGTCGGGCGAGTGACCGGCACCGCACTCGGCGCGCTGATCACGGCGAGCGTGCTCAGCGGACTGATCCTCATCGGGGTCGAGCCGAACGCGCAGCAGATCGTCGTCGGAGCGCTCATCGCCATCGCTGTGGCCGTGCAGGGCATCGGCCGAGCAAACTCACGAACGTGAAGGAGAACGACATGAACGCAGAGCCTGTGTACCAGGTCAGGGGCGTCACGAAGAAGTACGGCAACGTGCTCGCGCTCGACGATGTCGAGTTCTCGGTCGCCGCCGGTGAGGTGGTCGGGCTCGTCGGCGACAACGGCGCCGGCAAGTCGACGCTCGTCAAGGTGCTCTCGGGTGCGCACCGACCCGATCGCGGCGAGATGCTGCTCGACGGTGAGCCCGTGCAGTGGAACTCCCCGCAGGAGGCGTTGGAGAGCGGGATCGAGACCCTGTACCAGGACTCGTCGCTCGCGCCCGATCTCACGGTGAGCGCCAACGTGTTCCTCGGTCGAGAGCAGGTCGTGCCCGGGTTCTGGGGTCGTTTCGGATTCCTGGCCAACCGTCGCATGGACGAGGCCGCCCGCATGGAGCTCGAGAAGGTCGGCATCGCCGTGCCGTCGTCGACACGCACCATCGCGCGCCTGTCGGGCGGGCAGCGGCAGGCGGTCGCGATCGGCCGCGCCGCCACCTGGGCGAGCAAGGTGATCATCCTGGACGAGCCGACGAATCACCTCGGAGCCCGGCAGTCCGCCGAGGTCCTCGAAGTGATCAAGCAGGCCAAGACGAAGGGGCTCGCTGTGGTGTTCATCTCGCACACGCTGCCCCACGTGCTCGAGGTGACCGACCGGATCGTCGTACTCCGGCTCGGACGGATCTCGGTCGATGCTCCCACGAGCACCTTCACCCCTGACAGCCTCGTCAAGGCGATCACCGGATTGAGCGGAGCAGCGTGATGTCGCCGAAGAAGTCAGGTGCCGTGATCGACGCGGTGGACGCCGCGATCGCCTCGCACCTCGCGGACGCCGAGCGCCTGCTGATCGATCTCGTCGCGGTGCCGAGCGTCAACCCGATGCAGCCGGGCGTCTCGCCCGAGACGTATGCCGGAGGCGAGTCGCGGGCGAACGAACTGCTGGGCGAATGGCTGCGCGGCGCGGGGATGGAGACGCACACTGTGGAGGCGGAGCCGGGGCGAGCCAACCTCGTCGGCATCCTCCGCGGCTCGGGCGGCGGACGATCGCTGGCCGTCAATGCGCACATCGACACAGTCGCCCCGCAGGACGGCCGCTTTGCCGATCCGTGGAAGGCCGAGCGAGTGGGCAACCTTCTCTACGGGCTGGGAGTGACCGACATGAAGGCGGCTCACGCAGCGGCGTGGCTCGCCGTGAAGGCTCTGGGGGACGCGGGCGTCACGCTTGCCGGCGACCTGCACATCCATTCGGTCGTCGGCGAGGAGACCATGAGCCACGGCATCGGGACGACCGCCGTGCTCGATGCGGGCTTCGCCGTCGACGCCGTGCTCATCCCCGAGCCGACCTCGAGCGGTGATGAGGTGTTCCGGCTCGCGAACACCGCGGCGGGCAACTACCTCTTCTCGCTCACAGTGCGAGGCAAGTCGACGCACTGGGCCTCGCGCAATCTGGCGATCCGCGCCGGCGGCGGGGGCGACGCGGTCGGCGTCAACGCGATCGACAAGGGCTTCTACATCTACAGTGCGATGCGGCAGCTCGAGGAGCAGTGGGCGTTCACCAAGAGGCACCCCCAGTTCCCGCCCGGGGCGTTCATCATCCACCCCGGAGTGCTCCACGCCGACATCGGATTCGCGGCGGCGCCCTACTTCCCGGATCGCGCCCGGTTCGACTACCTCCTGTCCTTCCCGCCCGGGGAGACATCAGAGGAGATCAGACAAGAGATCGAGACCCACATCGAGGCGGCTGCGGCCATGGACCCGTGGCTCGCCGCGCATCCCGTCGAGTTCGAATGGATCGATACCTGGCCTCCCGCGTACACGGACCCGACATCGGAGTTCGCGCGCATCGCGCTCGAGGCGCGCAATGAGGTCGCGACCGATCTCGGGGCGCCCGCCCTGAGCGCGCCCCAGCCGAACGGCGCGCAGTCGGATGCGTCGTTCTATGAGGCGCATGGCATCCCGGCACTGGTCTGCGGCCCCGGCAATCTCCTCGTCGCTCATGCGGCTGACGAGTACGTCGACCTCGACCTGCTCCCGGCCGCGGCGCGGCTGATCGCCCGAACGGCGCTCGGGTGGTCGGGCTCGTGATCGTGCGGCGTGCGGAGGATCCCGCGTGACGGCCCACTTCGACGCGGTGGTCTTCGACTGCGACGGCGTCCTCGTCGACAGCGAACTGCTCTCCGCGCGGGTCACTCAACGGATGGTCGCTGACCTCGGGTGGCACGCCGAAGTCGACGAGCTCATGACGATGTTCACCGGCTCATCGCGCGAGTTCTTCGAGGCCGAGATCGAACGCCGCATCGGGCGTCCGCTCGAGCCGGGGTGGGATGCGCCCTACCGCGGATGGCTGGAGCAGGCGCTGCGCTCGGAGCTGACGGTGATTCCCGGCATCGTGGAGGCGTTGCAGCAGATCGACCTTCCCGTCGCAGTGGCGTCGAACAGCTCGACCGATCGCATCCGGATCAGCCTGGAGGTGGCCGGCCTGCTGGATCGCTTCGATGGGCGGATCAGCAGCGCAGTGGACGTCGCCGCGGGCAAGCCGGCTCCGGATGTGTACCTGCGGGCGGCGGAGGTGCTCGGTGTGCCACCCGAGCGCTGCATCGCGATCGACGACAGCCGGTTCGGAGTGGAGGCGGCGCGGCGGGCGGGGATGTTCGTCCTCGCCTACGACCGCGAGGGCGCGAGCGGGTTGTCGGTTGTCACCGGCGACCGTCTGCGCATCATCGAGGATCTGGCCGAGCTCCCCGGCACGGTGGATCGCCTGGTGGCGACGGGGCAGGTGTGACGCCCGTCCCGGGTACTCGACGAAGTGTCGAGTTGCAGGATGCCGGGAGGACGCACTGGCACGGGGTTTCGGAGTCGTGGATTGGTTTACTGATGTCATCCGTCCCCGACTCCGAGGTGAAGCATGACCATCACTGACACGTCCGCCGCGTCCACCGCAGCCGAATCCGTCCCCGTGATCGCACACTGGATCGACGGCGCACCGCGTGCGTCGCAGTCGGGGCGAACGGCTCCCGTGTACAACCCGGCGACGGGTGCCGTGCGGGCGCATGTGGGGCTGGCTGATCAGGCCGAGATCGACGAGGCCATCGCGTCGGCCGACGCGGGGTTCCGTGTGTGGTCCGGGTATTCGATCGCCAAGCGTCAGTCGGTGCTGTTCGCGTTCCGGGAGATCCTGAACGCTCGTAAGGGCGAGCTGGCCGAGATCATCACGTCGGAGCACGGCAAGGTCGTCTCGGATGCGATGGGCGAGATTCTACGCGGCCAGGAGGTTGTGGAGCTCGCGACCGGGTTCCCGCATCTGATCAAGGGCGCGTTCAGCGAGAACGCCTCCTCGGGCATCGACGTGTATTCGCTGAAGCAGCCGCTCGGCGTGGTCGGTGTGATCTCGCCGTTCAACTTCCCGGTGATGGTGCCGCTGTGGTTCGTGCCGATCGCGATCGCCGCCGGGAACGCCGTGGTCCTGAAGCCGAGCGAGAAGGATCCCTCGGCCGCGCTGTGGCTTGCCCGCGCCTGGCAGGAGGCGGGTCTTCCCGATGGCGTGTTCACGGTGTTGCAGGGCGACAAGCTCGCCGTCGACGGGCTGCTGGAGTCGCCGGTGGTGCAGTCGATCAGTTTCGTGGGGTCGACGCCGATCGCGCAGTACATCTATGAGACGGCGTCGCGCAATGGCAAGCGGGTGCAGGCGTTGGGCGGCGCGAAGAATCACATGCTGGTGCTGCCGGATGCGGACCTCGATCTCGTCGCCGACCAGGCTGTGAACGCGGGCTTCGGTGCGGCGGGGGAGCGGTGCATGGCGATCAGTGTGGTGCTGGCGGTCGAGCCGGTCGCCGATGGGCTGATCGAGCGGATCACGCAGCGGATCGCGGCGTTGACGATCGGTGACGGTGCGGGTGTCGACGGGGTGGAGCCCGACATGGGTCCGCTGATCACCGATGTCCACCGCGACAAGGTCTCGTCGTATGTCGACATCGCCGAGGCCGACGGTGCGCGGATCGTCGTCGACGGCCGCGGATTCACGGTCGACGGGAACGAGGACGGGTTCTTCTTCGGGCCGACGCTGATCGATGCGATCCCGACGTCATCGCGGGCGTACACGGAGGAGATCTTCGGGCCGGTGCTGTCGATCGTGCGGGTGGCCTCGTACGACGAGGGGGTCGCGCTGATCAACTCGGGCGAGTTCGGCAATGGCACGGCGATCTTCACCAACGACGGGGGCGCGGCCCGCCGGTTCCAGAACGAGGTGCAGGTCGGCATGATCGGCATCAACGTGCCGATCCCGGTGCCGGTCGCGTATCACTCGTTCGGCGGGTGGAAGAAGTCCCTGTTCGGCGATGCCAAGGCATACGGTGTGCACGGGTTCGACTTCTTCACCCGCGAGAAGGCCGTCACCGCCCGATGGATCGACCCCGCCACCCGCGACGACTCCACGCACGGCGGCATCAACCTCGGCTTCCCCCAGAACAGCTAGCGGGTCAGGGATGCCGCGGTGTGAGCTGCAGCGCCGACCACACTTCGGCGCGGGCGGCGAACGTCGACAGGTCGAGCTGTAGCAGCACGCTTGCGGCATCGACGCGGGCGCGCAGGGTGTGGCGGTGGATGCCGAGGGCCTTCGCCGCGGGATCCCAGGCCCCGTTGTGCGCGAGCCACACCTCGAGCGTGCGGCGCAGGTCGGGCGGAGCTGCGGCATCGTCGAGGGGCAGCACGATGCGGCGGGCGAGGTCGTGCGCCTTCGTCTGCTCGAGGTGGCCGAGCAGCCCGGAGTGGGCGAGCGCGTCGAAGTCGTTCTGCGGTGCAGAAGGCGTCGAGCGAGTGAGCGCCGACTGCGCCTCGGACAGCGCTTCGGCCACGTGATCCCACGTCGTCGCGGCCGAGAATCCGGCGCGGGTGTGGTGCCGAGTCAGCAGCTCCTGCAGCTCCGCCCGATCGTCGGCCGCGGTGATCGTCACGATGCCGTCGCCGTGCTCGGCGAAGAACAGCGCGCCCTGCCGCTCGCCGGCGAGGAGCTCCATCGCCGACCGCAGGTTCTGCGCCCCGCCGTCGTCGCCCGCCGCATCGTCCGTCATCACAGCGATGCGTCCGACGCGGATCGGCGCGGTGGGGAGTGCACCCCACAGATGCTCGACCGTGCGCGCGGCCACGTCGGTGATCCCGGCGACGAGCAGCTCGAGCACCCCGGAGCGCAGCCGTCGCCGGGCCTCGTCGAGTGTTCGGCTCTGCTCGAGCGCGATGCTGGCCAGCGCGATGACCGCGTCGACCAGGTCGGCCCGCGCGCGATCGAGCGCACCTGTTCCGGTGCCGACGGCGAGGACGCCGCGCAGTTCGTTCTGCTGGCCGAGGGTCTGCAGCGTGACCTCACCGGCTCCGGCATCCGCACCGGCAAGGCTCAGCCGTTCGGCTGAGGTCCGCCCGCGCACGAGCATCCGTGATACGGCCGCGTCGACCTCCGGAGCCATCGCCGCCGGAATCTGGCGTCGGGTCGGAACCCGCACCCGCGCACCTGCGGCGTCGAACAGCGCCACCCAGCAGTCGAGGTTGCGCTCGAGTTCCCGCAGGATCTCAGCCAGTCCGTCCGGACGTAGGGCGGCGCGCGCGACCGACCGCTGTGCGCGCAGCGATCGCTCGAGCATTTGACGGTCGTCGTCGGCGACGGCGTCGGACACGAAGCGGATGATGCCCATGAACGGCGTGCGCCGCGGCACCTCGAACAGCGGAAGCCCCTGCGTCCCCGCAGCCCGGGCCAGGTCTGCGGGGATCCGCTCGTGGACGATGCCGGTCGCGAAGCCCAGGGCGAGCACGCCCTGGGTCACCAGTCGGGCCACATAGTCGTCGGCGGGCTCGGGAGATGGTCCGCCGAACTGCACGCCGTCGGTGAGCAGCAGTCCGCCGGAGCCGATCCACGGGGTGGGGTCCGGCAGGTCCGAGCTGTGCGCCCACAGCAGCGGATGCGCGAGCACGGCCGCATCGACGTCACCGACCGCCCGCAGGTCGAAGCGGTCGTCGTCGAGCAGGGTGCGCAGAGTCGCGGGCATCCACGCATCCTGACGGATGCCGATCTGTCCGTCAAGACGAGAGCCGATGTACGGATTGTCGCTTGGGGAAGGGCGCCGGCGCTGGCAGGATCGGCATACGCCGCCGATCGGACCCGAAGGACCTTCCATGACGCTGACCACCCCCGCAGCCGCCTCGACCCTCACCAACGCCGAGGTGTCGAACGCCGATCGCTCACGCGTCTTCCACTCCTGGTCGGCGCAGGGCGCGCTCGCCCCGCTCGCGCTCGCCGGCGGGTCGGGGACGACGGTGTGGGATGCCGAGGGCAACCGCTACCTCGACTTCTCGAGCCAGCTGGTCAACGTGAACATCGGGCACCAGCATCCGAAGGTCGTCGCGGCGATCCAGGCCCAGGCCGACATCCTGACCACCGTGGCGCCCGCGCACGCGAACGCCGTGCGTGCCGAGGCCGCGCAGCTCATCATCGACATCGCGCCCGAGGGCTTCGAGAAGGTGTTCTTCACCAACGGCGGCGCCGACGCGAACGAGAACGCGATCCGCATGGCGCGACTGTTCACGGGCCGCGACAAGGTGCTCTCCACCTACCGCTCGTACCACGGCAACACGGGCGCGGCGATCGTCTCGACCGGCGACTGGCGCCGCATCCCCAACGAGTACTCGCGCGGTCACGTGCACTTCTTCGGGCCGTACCTGTATCGCTCGGAGTTCTGGGCGACCACGCCCGAAGAGGAGTCGGCCCGCGCGCTGCACCACCTCGAGCGCGTGGTGCAGTCCGAAGGCGCCGACAGCATCGCCGCGATCCTGCTCGAGACGATCCCGGGCACCGCCGGCATCCTGACCCCGCCGCCCGGATACCTTGCCGGAGTGCGCGCGATCGCCGACCGCTACGGCATCCTGCTCATCCTCGACGAGGTCATGGCCGGATTCGGGCGCACCGGGCAGTGGCTCGCGCTCGACGCCTTCGATGTGCGCCCCGACCTCATCACCTTCGCGAAGGGTGTGAACTCCGGCTACGTGCCCATCGGCGGCGTGATGATCTCGTCTGAGATCGCGCATCACTTCGACGAGCGCGTGTTCCCGGGCGGGCTCACCTACTCGGGGCACCCGCTCGCCGCCGCGAGTGTGGTCGCGACGATCACCGCCATGCGCGACGAGGGCATCGTCGAGAACGCCCACCGCGTGGGCGCCGAGGTCATCGGACCGCGCCTGGCCCAGCTGGCCGACCGGCACGAGCTGATCGGCGAGGTGCGGGGCAGCGGCGTGTTCTGGGCCGTCGAACTCGTCGAGGACCGCGACACGCGCGCTCCACTCGCCGCCGCGTCGATCGGAGCGCTCAAGGCCGACCTGCTCGCGCGCGGCCTGCTGCCCTTCTTCGCCGACAACCGGCTGCACGTGGTGCCGCCGTGCGTCATCACCGACGCAGAGGCCACGCGGGGCCTCGACCTGATCGATGAGGCGTTCAGCGCGTTCCGACGCTGAGGCGCCGGGTCGACACACTCAGACCCGCCGCACCTCGACCGAGCGCGCGATGCCGACGACTTCGCACTCCGTGTCTTCGTCGGCGACCCCGAAGCGGATGAGCTCGCGGGAGTCGGCACGGTAGTCCGGAGGGGCCGCAGGCAGGCTCACGGCGTGCAGCAGCACGAACTCCGCCTCTCGGCCGACGATCCGCAGCGCGCCCGCAGGCAGGCACTGCGCCGTCAGGTGGAACTCGCCGGTGCCCTGGTGGAACGTGGTTCCGGTGATCGACCAGGCGGTGAACTCGTTGGCACCCGAGGTGCAGATCCAGTTCTGCTGCGCGAGCCCGGCGATGCGCAGCAGGCCCGTAGTCGCCGGAAGCCGGGATGCCTGACGCAGCTCGAGCAGAATCGCCGCCGTGCCGGCCAGCACGTCGACCGTGATCCGCGTGACCTGGGCACCGACGAGTAGACGCATGTCACTGAACGGGTTCTCCCCGTGGCCCAGATCCGGGGCGTCGAGGGGAACACCGAGCATCACGTCCTTCACCTGCATGCTGCGTCACCTTCTGTTCGGACGACAAGACGTACCGACGATAGGCGGGCGGTGTTCACACTTCGCGTCGGCTGTGTGATCAGGGCAGCGTCCGACCGGATCGGACCAGAATGATCGGGTGGTGCTGGCCCTCGCGCAGGCACGATGGGAGAACAAGGAGGATCACATGATCGGTGCGCTCAACGCCCTCGTCGATCTCGTCGAAGGCGATCCGGCGACGGAGATCGACGTCGCCGCGTTCGCACGACGACACGGCACCACCGAGTACCACCTGCGCCGGATGTTCTCGGCGCTGGCCGGCATGCCGCTGTCGGAATACGTGCGTCGTCGGCGGATGACTCGTGCGGCGAGTGAACTCGTCGCCGGGGCACCGAGCCTGCTCGATCTCGCCGTGCGCCATGGGTACGGCTCGGTCGAGGCGTTCGGGCGCGCATTCCGTGCTGTGCACGGGATCAGCGCGGCTGACGCGCGCCGTGACGGTGGTCCTCTCCGCACACAACCCACGCTCCGGTTCCGCCTGAGCGTCGAAGGGAGTATCCCGATGGACGTCACCATCACCCCGCAGCCCGATCTCACCCTGGTGGGACACGCGGCCCGAGTCCCGCTCATCCACGAGGGCGTGAACCCGCACATCCAGCAGCACATCGCCGCGATCCCCGCGGCCGAGCACGCCCGGCTGAAGCAGCTCAACGATGCGGAGCCACGCGGCATCCTCGCCGTCACGGCCGACATCGACCCCGACGCGGCCGAAGGCACCCGACTCACCTATCTGCACGGTGTCGCCGTGCAGCCGACGACGGATGTGCCCGACGGCCTCGACACTCTGAACGTCGAGGCGGGCAGCTGGGCCGTCTTCTCGGCGAGTGGTCCGTTCCCCGACACTCTTCAGACGCTGTGGGCGGCGACCGCAACCGAGTGGTTCCCGTCGAACCCCTGGCGGCTGCGCCCGGGCCCGTCGATCGTGCGCTATCTCGACTTCACCGGCTCGCACGCGACCTGCGAGCTGTGGCTGCCGGTCGAAGCGGCCTGAGCAGGGGCGCTTCGCCCCGGTCTCCGCACCCGAGTGGACGCCTCATCCTTGGATATGGAACTCCATATCCAAGGATGAGGCCCGATCCTTGGATATGGCTTCCCCTCGCCACAGGGTGTCGAAGCGATGTCGGCCGTCCCTGACACACTGATCGCGACGTGAGGGAGACACCGATGGCGATCGATCTGAAGAAGACGCGCGACGAGTATCGGGCGAAGCGCGGGGAGTTCCGGCTGGTCGAGGTGCCGCCGACGCAGTACCTGATGATCGACGGCGCAGGTGACCCGAACACGGCGGCCGAGTTCGCCGATGCCGTGGCGGCGCTGTACCCGGTCGCCTACACGCTGAAGTTCGCGGCGCGGAAGGAGCTGGGCGTCGACACCGTGGTGATGCCGCTCGAGGGACTCTGGCACGCGCCCGACATGGACGTGTTCACGGTGCACCGAGACAAGTCGGCCTGGTTCTGGACGCTGATGATCATGCAGCCCGAACACATCGACCGCGCGACGTTCGCGCGCGCCGTCGAGTCCGTCGCGGCCAAGAAGGATGCCCCGTCGAGCCTTGCGGCCGTGCGGCTCGAGACGTTGGAGGAGGGGCTGTGCGTGCAGACACTGCACCTGGGCACCTTCGACGACGAGGCCCCCGTGCTCGACGATCTGCATCACCGCTTCATCCCCGAGAACGGCCTCGCGATGCGCGGACTGCACCACGAGATCTACCTCAGCGACGCCCGACGGGTCGAGCCGGTGAAGCGCCGCACGATCCTGCGCCAACCGGTCAGCAGGGTCGGCTGACGCCCTCGTTCGCCGGGGCGCTCACGCGGTCGCGGGCTTGTCGTTCCACAGCAGCAGGAAGGCGCCGAGCCCGATCATCATGCCCCCACCGGTGGCCGACATGGCCGAGAGGCGCCGGGGCGACCGCCCGAACCAGCTGCGCGCGGCGCCCGCGAGCAGCACCCAGACGGCGTCGCAGGTGACGCCGATCACCACGACGATCGCGCCCAGCACGAACAGCTGCAGCGCGACCGAACCCGCGGTCAGATCGACGAACTGCGGAAGGATCGCGAGGAAGAACGCGATCGACTTCGGGTTCGTCACGCCCACGACGAACCCCTCGACCAGGAGCTTCCATCCCGGCCGCGGCTGACCGGCCTGCGCGATCGCCTCCGCGGCATCCTTCCGGTGGCGGATGGCCTGGATGCCGAGGAAGACCAGGTAGCCCGCGCCCAGCACCTTCACCACGGTGAAGAGGACCACCGACTGCGCGATCACCGTCCCCACGCCCAACGCGACGCCGAGCACCAGCACGATCGATCCCACCGCGGTGCCGACGATGCTGAGGAACCCACCGAGGCGGCCGAGGGCGATCGACCGCCCGATCGTGAACAGCACCGTCGGGCCGGGGATGACGACCATGATGAACGCCGCGGCGATGAAGGCGAGGAGCGTGGAGGAGGCGATCATGAGCCGAGCATAGTCAGGCGTGGTCCCAGCCGTCGCCCGGCAGGCGCGCGCAATATAACGGGTGCCCGCCTCTGTGGCAATGATGTTTTTCTTTCTTCGGAGGATTCCTATGGTTGGCAGCGTCAACCGAGTCAGGAGTTCTCATGTCTGTACGAACGTCCATCCCCACTGACTCCGACACGCGCGTCGACGAGGCCACGGAGCCCGTCGAGACCACGCGGGTCCCCCAGGCCCCCGAGGAGAACGCGCTCGAGCCGACCTGCGAGCTGGACGACCTCGATCGGTACGTCGTGCAACTCGATCGCCCGGTCGGCTATGTCGAGGTCGTGCCCCCCGTCTTCGTCTGCTACGTCGGGCATCCTTATGCTCTCGCGGAGGAGGTCGCGCAGGTCGTGCAGGACTTCGACCGCGCTGTCGAGATCGTCGCTGAGCGTGCCGCAGTCTCGCGGCGGCATAAGCTCGCCACATGAGTCACGAGATCTGGCCAGGATCGGCATATCCGCTCGGAGCGACCTTCGACGGACAAGGAACAAACTTCGCCCTCTTCAGTGAGGGAGCAGAACGGGTGGAACTCTGCCTGTTCGATGACGCCGGCAACGAGGAGCGGGTGAGGCTGACCGAGGTCGACGCATTCGTCTGGCACGGCTACCTGCCCGCGGTGCAGCCCGGGCAGCTGTACGGCTACCGCGTGCACGGCCCGTTCGACCCCGCCAACGGCAAACGGTTCAACGCGAACAAGCTGCTGCTCGACCCGTATGCCAAGGCCGTCAGCGGCCGCGTGAACTGGGGACAGGAGCAGTTCGGCTACAACTTCGGCGACCCCGACTCCCGCAACGACGACGACTCCGCCGCGTCGATGGTCAAGGGCGTCGTGGTGAACCCGTTCTTCGAGTGGGCGGGCGACCGTCTGCCCAAGACGCCGTATGCCCAGACCGTGATCTACGAGGCCCACGTGAAGGGCCTCACGGTCCAGCATCCCGATGTTCCGGAAGAGCTTCGCGGCACCTACGGCGGCATCGCGCACCCCGCGATCATCGAGCACCTGCAGCGTCTCGGCGTCACCGCCCTCGAACTGATGCCCGTGCACCAGTTCGTCGACGACTCGGTGCTCGAGGATAAGGGGCTGTCGAACTACTGGGGCTACAACACGCTTGGATTCTTCGCGCCGCACAACGCCTACTCGTCGAGCGGCGAGTCGGGCCAGCAGGTGCAGGAGTTCCGCGCCATGGTGCGTTCGCTGCACGCAGCCGGCATCGAGGTCATCCTCGACGTGGTCTACAACCACACCGCCGAGGGCAACCACATGGGCCCGACCCTGTCGATGCGCGGCATCGACAACGAGGCGTACTACCGCCTCGAAGAGGACCAGCGCTACTACACGGACTACACCGGGACCGGCAACAGCCTCAACGCCGGCAGCCCGCACGCGCTGCAGTTGCTCATGGACTCGCTGCGCTATTGGGTGACCGAGATGCACGTCGACGGCTTCCGCTTCGATCTCGCATCGACCCTGGCCCGCGAGTTCTACGACGTCGACCGCCTGTCGACCTTCTTCGAGCTCGTGCAGCAGGACCCGATCGTCTCGCAGGTGAAGCTGATCGCCGAGCCGTGGGACGTCGGCCCCGGCGGATATCAGGTCGGAAACTTCCCCCCGCAGTGGACGGAGTGGAACGGCAAGTACCGCGACACGGTCCGCGACTTCTGGCGCGGCGAGCCGCAGGCGCTGGGCGAGTTCGCGTCGCGTCTGACCGGCTCGGCCGACCTGTACGAGCACTCCGGACGCCGCCCGGTCGCATCGATCAACTTCGTCACCGCGCACGACGGCTTCACGCTGCGTGACCTGGTCTCGTACAACGAGAAGCACAACGAGGCGAACGGCGAGGACAACAACGACGGCGAATCGCACAACCGCTCCGACAACATGGGCGTCGAAGGCCCGACGGACGACGAGACGATCAACCGCAGACGCGCCCGTCAGCAGCGCAACTTCATCGCCACCCTGCTGCTGTCGCAGGGCGTGCCCATGATCTCGCACGGCGACGAGCTGGGGCGCACCCAGCACGGCAACAACAACGGCTACGCGCAGGACAACGAGACGACCTGGATCGACTGGGACGCCGCCGACCTGCCGCTGGTCGAGTTCACCGCCTCGGTCGCGCGCCTGCGTCGTCGGCACCCCACATTCCGCCGCAGTCGGTTCTTCAACGGCCGTCCGGTGCGGGTGCAGGAGGGCGAGCGGATTCCGGACGTCGTGTGGCTGCGCCCCGACGGCAGCCCGATGAAGCCCGAGGACTGGGATTCCGGGTTCGGGCTTCTGGTGGGCATGTTCCTCAACGGCCAGGGCATCCGCGAGAAGGACTTGCGCGGCAAGCCGGTCACCGACGTGAACTTCATCGTCTACTTCAACAGCGGAGACGAACACGTCGACCTGGTGCTGCCCGACAAGCGGCACGGCGATCGCTGGCAGGTCGCGGTCGACACCGCGGGCGAGCTGGCTGACGGATCCGAGTTCGACGCCGGAGCCTCGCTGACGATCGAGTCCAAGTCGCTCCTGGTCTTCCAGGAGATCGATGGTGTGGAGGTCTCGACGGACGATTCCGTCGACGCCTCACTGAGAGTGCAGAACGAACAGGCGGAGAGCGTCGCTCCCGCCCCGAGAGCGGAGCAGAAGAACCCATGACACGACGGCCCCTCTCGACGTACCGACTCCAGATCTGTGATGACTTCCCCCTCGACGAGGCGGCGGCGATCACGGAGTACCTCGCCGATCTGGGGGCCTCATGGGCGTACCTCTCTCCGCTGCTGGCGGCGGTGCCCGGATCAAACCACGGCTACGACGTGGTCGATCACTCGCGGGTCGATGCGGGTCGCGGAGGCGAAGCGGGGCTGGAGCGCTTCGCCGCCGCGGCTCGCGCGGCCGGCCTCGGCATCCTCGTCGACATCGTTCCGAACCATGTCGGCGTCGGGCAGCCGCGGCTGAATCCGTGGTGGTGGGACGTGCTGCGGCTCGGCCGTGAGTCGCGTCACGCCGTCGCCTTCGACATCGACTGGCCCGCCGGGGGCGGAAAGCTGCTCGTGCCGATCCTGGGCGCCCAGCCCGACGAGGCGATCGCGAACGGCGACTTCGTCGTCGACACCACGCCCGCCGACGATGCGCCCGACGGCACACTGTCGTACTTCGACCACGTGCTGCCGCTCGCACCTGGATCGGGTGCACACGCCGACGATCTGCCGGCACTGCTCGCCGCACAGAACTACGAGCTGCGGTTCTGGGAGGACCAGAACACGGCGCTCAACTACCGCCGCTTCTTCGCGGTCGTCGAGCTCGGCGGCATCCGGGTCGAGCTGCCCGACGTCTTCGAGGAGTCGCACCGCGAGATCGTGCGGTGGGTGCGCGACGGCCTCGCCGACGGCATCCGCGTCGACCACCCTGACGGTCTCGTCGACCCCTCCGGCTACCTCGAGCAGCTGGCGGATGCCACGGGCGCCGTCTACACGCTCGTCGAGAAGATCCTCGAGCCGGGAGAGCCACTGCCCTCGTGGTGGCGCACCGACGGCACCACCGGCTACGACGCGCTCGCCGAGATCGACCGCGTGCTGGTCGACCCGGCCGGTGTCGAGGCACTCGTGCGGCTCGACGCCCGGCTCCGCACCGAGACCGGCCTGGGTGACGCCCCGACGTGGCCGGACCTGATCCACTCGACCAAGCGCATGATCGCCGACGAGCTCCTGGGCTCCGAGGTACGACGGCTCGTGCGCACCCTGCCCCATGGCATCGTCGCCGCGGAGGATGCTCTCGCCGAGCTCCTCGCCTGCTTCCCGGTCTATCGGTCGTACCTTCCCGAGGGCGCAGCGCACCTGCAGCACGCACTCGACGAGGCCGGTCGGCGACGCCCCGATCTGGCCGCGACGTTCGCCGAGCTCGCGCCGCTGCTGGCCGACCCCGAACGCGAGGTCGCGCAGCGCTTCCAGCAGACCAGTGGCGCGGTGATGGCGAAGGGCGTGGAAGACACCGCGTTCTACCGCTACACGCATCTCGGCACGCTCACCGAGGTCGGGGCCGACCCGTCGATCTCGGCCCTTTCGGTCGATGTCTTCCACGAGGCGCAGAGCGCGCGCCTGGCGGCCTGGCCGCATTCGATGACGACCCTCTCGACGCACGACACCAAGCGTTCCGAAGACGTGCGGGCGCGGCTGTCGGTGCTGGCCGAGATCCCGGAGCGCTGGGCCGAGGTGCTCGACGAGCTGCGCGGGGTCGCGACGACCGGCCACGGTCCGCTCGACGCGCTGCTCTGGCAGGCGGCCGTGGGTGCCTGGCCGATCCCGTCGGATCGCATGCTGGCCTACGCGACCAAGGCGGCCCGAGAAGCCGGAGATGCCACGACCTGGCAGCACCCGGATGAGGAGTTCGAGAAGGGCCTCACCGCGATAGCCGAGGCCGTCGAAGGAGAAGCCCGACCGATCCTCGAGCGATTCGTCGCCGAGATCGTCGATGACGGTCGCTCCAACTCCCTGTCGGCGAAGCTGCTCCAGCTCACCGGCCCCGGAGTTCCCGACGTGTACCAGGGCACGGAGCTCTGGGACCTGTCGCTGGTCGACCCCGACAACCGTCGCCCCGTGGACTTCGCGGCGCGCGTCGAGATGCTGGCGCAGCTCGACGCCGACGTCGCTCGCGGTGTGCTGCCGCCCGTCGACGACTCCGCTCGCGCGAAGATGCTGGTCACCTCGCGGGCCCTGCGGCTGCGGCGCGACAACCCCGAACTCTTCAGCGTCTACCGCCCGGCCGTGGTCGAGGGTTCCGCCGCCGATCACGTGGTGGCCGTGCACCGCGGCGGCGTGACGGCCGTGGCGACCCGCCTCCCGGTGGGGCTGGCACGTAGCGGAGGCTGGGGAGACACCGTACTGATGCGCCCGGACATCCCGGGAACCGATGTGCTGACCGGACGCAGGATCGAGCCGGGGCCGGTGCGCCTGGCCGAGCTGCTCGACACCTATCCGGTGGCCCTGATCGAGGATGCACGATGATCGAGGTATGGGCGCCGCGCGCCGAGCGGATGCGACTGAGGAGAGTGACCTCTGAAGGCACGACGATCGAGGACGTCGATCTCGTCGCCGGGGAGACCGGATGGTGGGGAGCCGACGTCGCTCTCGCCGACGGTGAGCAATACGGATTCCTGATCGACGACAGCACCGAGCTGCGCCCGGATCCGCGCTCGCACCGTCAGCCCACGGGCGTGCACGGACCGTCGGCGGCGTTCGACCCCGACTCGTTCGCCTGGAGCGACCAGTCGTGGACCGGGCGTCAGCTGCCCGGGGCCGTCATCTACGAGATGCACATCGGCACCTACACGCCCGACGGCACGCTCGATTCGGCCGTCGATCGGCTCGACCACCTCGTCGAGCTCGGTGTCACGCACGTCGAGCTGCTGCCGGTCAACGGCTTCAACGGCACCTGGAACTGGGGCTACGACGGCGTGCTCTGGTACACGGTGCACGAGGGCTACGGCGGGCCCGCGGCCTATCAGCGCTTCGTCGACGCCGCCCACGCGCGCGGTCTCGCCGTGATCCAGGACGTCGTCTACAACCACCTCGGCCCGAGCGGCAACTACCTGCCCGAGTTCGGTCCGTACCTGCGCGACGGCGACCGCAACACCTGGGGCGACTCGATCAACCTCGACGAGCCCGCCATCCGGGAGTACATCATCGAGAACGCGCTGATGTGGATGCGCGACTATCACGTCGACGGCCTCCGTCTCGATGCGGTGCACGCCCTGCGCGACGACCGCCCCGTGCACATCCTGCGCGAACTGTCGGAGCGCTCCGATGCGCTGTCGGCGCACCAGAACCGTCCGCTCACGCTGATCGCCGAGTCCGACATGAACGACCCGACGCTGATCCTGCCGCGTGAGGCCGGCGGCTACGGGCTGACCGCGCAGTGGTCCGACGACTGGCACCACGCCGTGCACGTCGCGCTGACGGGCGAGACCGAGGGGTACTACGCCGACTTCGCCGCGCCCGATGCCGTGGCCAAGGTCTCGGAGAGCGGGTTCTTCCACAACGGCACGTTCTCGTCGTTCCGCGAGCGTGCGCACGGCCACCCCATCCCCGAGACCGTGCCGCACTGGCGCCTGGTCACGTTCGCGCAGGACCACGACCAGATCGGCAACCGCGCAGCCGGCGATCGCCTGTCGGCCACGCTCTCGCCCGGGCGCCTCGCCGTCGCCGCGGTGCTGACGCTGACCGCGCCCGGCACGCCGATGCTCTTCATGGGGGAGGAGTGGGGTGCCTCCACGCCGTGGCAGTTCTTCACCTCGCATCCCGAGCCCGAGCTCGGCCGCGCGACCGCCGAGGGGCGCATCGAGGAGTTCGAGCGCATGGGCTGGGACCCGGCACAGGTGCCCGACCCGCAGGACCCCGCGACGTTCGAGCGCTCGCACCTCGACTGGAGCGAGATCGAGACGACCGCGCACGCACGACTCCTCGCGCTCTATCGCGAGCTGACCGCACTGCGACGCGCTCGCCCCGAGCTGACCGATCCCGACATGACCCGCACGGTCGCCACGACCGCGCCGGAGGGATCAGCGCCGAGCGCCCGCTCGTATCGGATCGACCGCGGTGCGCTCTCGGTGCTGGTCAACCTGACCGGCGAGCCCGTGGAGTTCGAGATCGCCGCGGATGCCACGGTGCTGCTGTCGACCGAGCCCTACCTGAACGACGCGGGGCGCCTGACGCTGCAGCCGGAGTCGGCCGCCGTGGTGGGTCCGCAGCTGGGCTGACCGAGCGACTCGCATGCCCGGACGGACACGCCCGGGCATGTGAGCGGCGAGAGCGGGTGACCCGGGCCGCACCGCCAGATGAGAAGCTAGAAGGATGAGCATTCTCCCCGTCTTCGATCTCGACTCCCCGCTGAGCGAGGACGAAGTCGGGCGGTTGCGGGTGGACTTCCCCATCCTGCACACGCAGGTCAACGGGCATCCGCTCGCCTACCTCGACTCGGGCGCGACCTCGCAGCGCCCGCTCGCCGTGCTCGACGCCGAACGGGAATTCGCCAGCATGCTCAACTCGGCGGTCCACCGCGGTGCGCACACGCTCGCGGCCGAGGCGACCGAGGCGTTCGAAGACGCCCGCAGCACAGTCGCCCGCTTCATCGGCGCTGACGACGACGAACTGGTGTGGACCTCGAACGCGACCGAGGCGATCAACCTCGTGGCCTACGCACTCTCGAACGCGTCGATCGGACGCGGGGGAGCAGCCGCCGAACGCCTCCGCCTTCGCGAGGGCGACGAGATCGTCACCACCGAGATGGAGCACCACGCCAACCTCATCCCGTGGCAGGAGCTCGCCGCGCGCACCGGAGCCACGCTGCGGGTCATCCCGCTCGACGACGACGGCGCGCTGCGGCTCGACGAGGCCGCGGAGCTCATCTCGGAGCGCACGAAGATCGTCGCCGTCACCCACGTGTCGAACGCGCTCGGCGTCATCAACCCGGTGGAGCGGATCATCGCGCTCGCCCGGGCCGCCGGCGCGCTCGTGCTGCTCGACGCCTGCCAGTCCGCGCCGCATCTGCCGCTCGACGTGCACGCGCTCGACGTCGACTTCGCCGTGCTCTCGGGCCACAAGATGCTCGGGCCGACCGGCATCGGCGCGCTGTACGGGCGCCGCGAGCTGCTCGAGGCGATGCCGCCGTTCCTCACGGGCGGGTCGATGATCACCACGGTCACCACCACGCAGGCCGAGTACCTTCCGCCGCCGCAGCGCTTCGAGGCGGGGACGCAGCGGGTGTCGCAGGCGATCGCGCTCGCGGCCGCCGTTGACTACCTGTCGGCGGTCGGCATGGGCCGCATCGCGGCACATGAGGCCGCGTTCGGGCGTCGCCTGGTCGACGGGCTCTCGGCGATCGACGGCGTGCGCGTGCTGGGCGCCGACATCGATCTGCCGCGCGTCGGACTCGCGAGCTTCGACGTCGACGGCATCCACTCCCACGACGTCGGGCAGTTCCTCGACGACCGCGGCATCGCGGTGCGGGTGGGCCACCACTGTGCTCAGCCGCTGCACCGACGACTCGGCATCACGTCGTCGACGCGCGCCAGCACCTACCTCTACACGACACAGGCCGAGGTGGATTCCGTGATCGACGGCGTCGCCGCGGCCATCGACTTCTTCGGAGTGCGCGCATGACGTCCGGCGACCTGCAGAACCTGTACCAGGAGCTTATCCTCGACCACTCCCGCACCCCGCACGGGTTCGGGCTGCGCGACGAGATCGCCGCCCAGTCGCATCAGATCAACCCGACCTGCGGCGACGAGGTCACCCTGCAGGTGCATCGCGCCCCCGACGGCACGATCGAGGCGATCGCGTGGGAGGGCCACGGCTGTGCCATCTCGCAGGCATCGGCCTCGCTGCTGGCCGAACTCGCCGAGGGGCTCTCGGTCGCCGATCTCGAGGTGCGCATCGACGCCTTCCGCACCGCGATGCGCTCGCGCGGCACGATCGAGCCCGACGAGGAGTTGCTCGGCGACGCTGCCGCGCTCGGCGGGGTCTCGCGATACGTCGCCCGCGTGAAGTGCGCGATGCTCGCCTGGGTCGCCGCCGAAGACGCCCTCCGCAAGTCCGCGTGACCCTGGAGCTGCTTCCGCTGCCCGCCGAGCGTTTGGACGTCTGGCGCGCGCAGACCCGCACCCGCATGATCCGGCTGCGGCAGGACTCGGGTCTGCACCCGGGCGCCGACGCCGCCGTGCAGACCGATCTCTACTTCGCCGAGTTGCTGCCCGACGGCCTCCGCACGCTGACCTCGCGCGTCCTGCGTCTGGTCGACGATCACGGCCTCGAGCTCGGGACGGTCTGGATCGTCTTCCGATCCGGGCGCATGTTCCTGATCGACGTCACGCTGCCCGTGCAGCTCGGCCCCGAGCAGAATGACGACCTCTGGGCGCTGCTGAGTGCGGTCGCGACGGCCGAGCAGGTCTCGCAGATCAGCGCCGGAGTCTTTCCGCACGATGTGGGCGTGCACCGGCTGCTCGACGGCCGGGGTTTCACCATCTCGTCGATCGAGATGCTGCTCGAGCCGCTCCCCGTACGAGAGGACGGCTCGTCGGTCGACGTGTCGCCGATGACGCCCGAGCGATACCCGCGCTTCGCCGCCGCGTCGGAGGCCGGATTCGCCGCCGAGCTCGTCGCGTCCGGACGCCTCACCGCCGACGAAGCCGCCGCGGAGGCGCATGGGCAGTTCCAGAAGGAGCTTCCGGACGGACTCGAGACCCCCGGGCAGGAGCTGTTCACCGCGACGGTCGACGGGGCCGAGGTCGGCATCCTCTGGCTGGCCGTCCGTGAGCGCGACGGCCACCCGCACGTCTTCGTCCTCGACATCGAGGTGGCGGAGGGGCAGCGGCGTCGGGGCTACGGACGCGCGCTGATGCAGGCCGCCGAGGGTCAGGCCCGTCGCGTCGGCGCCGACTCGGTCGGACTGCACGTGTTCGGTTTCAACGGCGCGGCCGTCGCGCTCTACGAGGAGCTCGGGTACCGCCGGGTGCAGGAGCTCCTCGTCCTGGATCGCTGACGCGCGACCGTCGGGCGGAATACTGGTGCGCGCCACGCGTTGCCCTCACGTATGACAACTCTCGGAATCATCGGTGCAGGACACATCGGTTCGCAGGTCGCTCGCGCGGCCGTGGCCCACGGCTACGACGTCGTGATCGCGAACTCGCGCGGCCCGGAGACGCTCGCCTCGCTCGTCGAGGTGCTCGGGTCGAAGGCACGTGCGGCGACCCCAGACGAAGCGGGCGCGGCGGGCGACGTCGTCGTGGTGACCGTGCCTCTGCACGCACTCGACCAGATCCCCGTCGAGCCGCTTGCCGGCAAGATCGTGCTCGACACCAACAACTACTACTTCGAGCGCGACGGCCACATCGATGCGCTCGACAAGGGCGAGACCACCACCTCAGAGCTGGTGCAGCAGCACCTGCCGACGTCGAAGATCGCCAAGGCGTTCAACCACATCCTCGCCGCCGACATCACCACGGGCGGCGCACCTGCCGGCACTGAGAACCGCCGCGCACTGGCCACCGCGGGCGACGACGCCGAAGCGGTCGCGTTCGTGACCCGCTTCTACGACGAGCTCGGATTCGACACCGTGAACATCGGCGCGCTGAGCGAGTCGTGGCGTGTCGAGCGAGACCGCCCGGCCTATGGCGTGCGCCAGAACGCCGCCGAGCTCGAGGCGAATCTCGCCCGCGCGAACCGCCTGCCCTGACCAGCGCATCAGTGCCTCCGGATGGCTGATTCCCGATGCGGAATTGGCCATCCGGCGCGTCGAGTGCCACAATGCCATGCATGGCAGAGGTGGGGACTGCCGGCGAACTCGAGTCGGTGAGGGTGACGCGCATTCTGCGGGATGACATCATCTTCGGTCGTCGCGCGCCGGGATCACGCCTCGTCGAGCGCGACATCGCCGCCGAACTGAACGTCTCGCGACTCCCGGTGCGCGAGGCGATCCGCGCGTTGGTCGCCGAGGGCGTCGTGACGTCGCGCCCGCGGTCAGGGGCGGTCGTCCGGCAGTTCACGCACCATGACATCCGCGAGTTCGCCGAGGTGCGTCAGGCGTTCGAGACCCTGATCTTCGTCTTCGCCGCAGAGCGTCACGACGCGGAGGGCCTCGCCCGGCTGCGTGCCGCCTACGAGGCGGAGTACGACGCGGCGCGCACCGGCGACTCCGACGGGGCGCGGGCCGCCGCGGCGGATTTCCACGAGGTCGCGGCGGCACTCGCGGGCAACGAGATGCTCAACGAGCTCACGGGCGTCTTCCTCACGCGACTGCGCTGGCTGTTCGGTCAGCACGATGACCTGCCCGGGATGGCCGAGGAGCACCGGGTCATCCTCGAGGCGGTGGCCGCGCGCGACGTCGACCGCCTGCGCATGCTGATCCCGCAGCACATGGCGTCCGGCCAGGCAGTCGCCGTTCGTCGGCTGCAGAGCTCGGATCCTCCGGCCTGATCGCGTGCGTGGCGCACCGTCCACCGGCTTATATATTGAGCATGTCGGAAAGGTTCCGGTCGGAGTCGCGGTTCTGGGGGGCGAGATGCGTCGTCTTGCTGTCGTGGTCGGAAGCCTCCTGCTGGTGGGAGGAGGCGTCCTCGTCGTCGTCGCCGATCAGGAGCGGCAGGCGGCTCTCGATTCCGTGCGCACGCAGATCGTGCAGGTCGAGCAGCGACTCGGCGGCGCACGCGAGCAGAACCTCGATCTCGCCGAGCGACTCACTGCGCTCCGTTCGCAGATCGCCGAGCAGGATGCCGCGCTCCTCGACGCGACGGGGTTTTTGCCGTGATGCGCCGGGTGATGTCGATCACCGTCACGCTCGCGCTCCTGCTGACGTTCGGGGTGGTCGCGCGCGCGAACGCCCTCGAGACCGAGCGGACCGCCGCCGTCGCCGAGTTGGAATCGGTTGCCGGCACCACGAACACGGCGCTACAGCGCACGGACCACCTGCAGGGTGCCGTCGACCGTGCCGAGCGCGACACCGCTGAGCGTGCCGCCGTGCTCGCCGAGCGACCGGCGTTCCTCACCGAGGTCGCAGCTCTCGGCACAGCCGTCGCGGCCGCGGTCGGCAAGGTCGACACCGCCGCGCATTTGGCCGCCGCACGCTCCGCGCAGCAGACCGTGCTGGCCGAGTACGCCGACCCGGTCGTGGTGACGAACGCGACGGCCACCGTGCACGCGCTGACCGAGAAGGTGACCGAGGAGGTTGCGGCCTGGGATGCGGCGCGGATCGTGCGCACGGCAGGCCCCGGCGGCCCCGTGTACACGAGCAGCGGACCCGACGGCTACGCCCGCGTGCGGGCCGCGCTCGATCGCGTCGGCGGTGCGGGCGTCGGTCTCTACGAGTCGTCGTCGTGTGCGGGCGGGACCGCTCCGGCGTGCGCCAACAGCAACGGCTACATCAAGTACCGCGCCGACATCGCCGGGTGGAGCGAGGGGCGCCTGAACTGGGCCATGGCGCACGAGCTCGCCCACATCTACCAGTTCCAGATCTGGGGCACGCTCAACGCCTCGGGCTCCTACGCGTCGATGTTCGGCGGCGACCCCGAGTTCCTCGCCAACTGCATGGCCGTCGTGCGCGGCTACCCGGGCAACCAGGGGTGCAACGGAGACCAGCAGGCCTGGGCGTCGGGCATCTGGGTCGGCGCGGTCCGCTGACCGTCCGCGCTCACCTGGCTCAGCGCATCGGCGTGGTGGTGTCGACGGCCTCGCGCAGGGTCCCGCGCATCACGCGCCAGTACATCGACGGCGCGAGACGCACCAGGATGTCCACCATCCGCGACTCCCGTCCGATCATCGTGCGCGCCCGGCGTCTCACCGTCGCGCGGATGATCCGCGCCGCAGCATCCGCGGGTTCCGTGTGGTACATCGCCGCCTGGGCCGATGCCGCCCGCACCGCCACCGCGGGGTCGATCGCCGCCGCATAGCGCCCGTGCAGGATGATGCCCGTGCGCACCCCTGCCGGATACACCAGCCCGACCGTCACGGAGGTGTCTTCGAGCTCGTGGCGCAGGGCCTCGGAGAACCCGCGGACCGCGAACTTGCTCATCGCGTAGGGGATGCGGCCGGCGGGAGCCGCGAGTCCGTAGACGCTCGACATGTGCGTGATGTGCGCCGCGGGCGCCTGACGCAGCGCCGGCAGCAGCGCCTTGGTGATCGACAGGGTGCCCCAGACGTTCACGTCGACGAGCCAGCGCATCTCCTCCATGGTTAGCTGCTCGAGCGAGCCGAGCATCGACGATCCGGCGCAGGTGATGAGCGCGTTCACGCGGGGGTGCACCGCGGTGATCTCGGCGGCCGCGGCGAACACGGCCTGGTCGTTGCGCACATCGACCACATGAGTCGTGACGGTCGTGGAGTGCAGTTCGGCTGCCACGCTCGCGAGCGCCACCGCGTTGTGGTCGATGAGCGCGAGATGGACGCCCTGGGCGGCGAGGATCCGGGCGATGGCGGCACCGATTCCGCTGGCCGCGCCGGTGATCACGGTGGTGCTGCCGTTGAGCCTGAGGCGCATCGATCGTCCTCCTTTCGGCGCGCCCAGAAGCGCGTCGTATCCCCATGCTCTGGTCGGGTCCAGAGAACCGGGTGAGACCATTGTCGCCCACGCCTGGCGCGAGCGATACCGGTACGCTCGTAGCGGGAGGTTTCGGGTGGGACGGACTGCGGATGCCATCGCTGAGGGCGTTGCGATCGCCACCGCTGCCGCGCGCCTGGCCGTCAAGAACCACATCCTGATGGGCACGATCGCCGAGGGCGGGGTGTTCGACACCGAGAAGTACATCGCCGACGCGCGCGAGGCGTTGCGGGCGATGGCCGAGGAGTCCGAAGAGGCAGCGGCCAACGTCACGGCACTGCGCAAGCGTGCGCGCGGGCGCCACTCCGACCCCTCCGGCACGCACGACTACCGTGACCGCGACGTGCGCAATCTGCGTCGTCGGGCCAAGCAGTCCGCCGGCGTCGCCGCGCGACTGCGCGCCGTCATGGAAGACCCTGAGAAGCTGGGTGAGATCGTCGAAGAAGCCCGAGCCGCGGCCTGGGCCGACGTCCGCCACAACCTCGATCGCCGGCTGCGCGTCGAGGGCATGCGTCCCGACCAGGACCCCGACTACGACCGCATGCGCGAAGCGCGGATGCAGGCGCTGAGGCTCGTCGACCTGCAGGCGCTGTCGTCGAATCAGCGCGCCAAGGCCAAGCGCACCAAGAAGCAGAAGACGGTGCCTGCCGACGACTGAGGCTCGTTTCGCTTTCGCGTCGGGACTGTTGTAGGCTGTTCTACGGCCCGCTGAGCGGTCCAGGAGCGCCCGTAGCTCAATGGATAGAGCATCTGACTACGGATCAGAAGGTTAGGGGTTCGAGTCCCTTCGGGCGCACCACACCGAAAACCCCCGTCGCGACAGCGGCGGGGGTTTCGTCGTACCCGGGTCACTGCGGATGCTGCAGCGGTGGATCAGAAATGCGTCTGAGTGGCCGCGTCGGGATGCGTTTCTGATCCATCACCGGCTGGGCGGTGCGGGAGCGATGAGGCTCGTGATCGCCGGGTCGCGGCGGGCCACCTCGGCGGCGGTCGACACGATCACGCGACGGAGCGCCGCCACGGCGGCGGCAGGCGTCACGTCCGAGCGATGCGCGAGGCTGATCGTGCGGCTCATCATCGGGTGCGCGAGGCGCACCGACCGCAGCGCAGGGCGATCGAGCAAGACCATGGCGGGGACGACAGCGACGCCGATGCCGCGCTCGACGAACCGCAGCACGGCATCCATCTCGGCGCCCGCCAGGACGGGTCGCGGCGACAGGCCGGCCTCGCGGAACGCCGCGTCGGTGATCGCCCGCAACTCGTAGCTCTCGTCGAGGGCGACGAGGGGGAGTTCGGCGAGCTGCGCCAGATCGATGGATGCTCCGGTCGTGACCGCTGGCTGCGCGGCGGAGGAGATCACCACGAGTTCTTCGGCGAGCAGTGACGTGCGGGTCAGGGCTCCGGTGGGCGCCTGACCCTCAGCCGTGGTGACGAGAGCGATGTCGAGAGCGCCGACCGCCAGCTGCTCGACCAGGGTGCGGGATCCGGCTTCGGTGAGTTCCAGGTCGACGCCGGGGTGTGCGGCGTGGAACACGCTGATCGCCTCGGCGACGAGGCTGATGCAGAGGGTGGGAGGAGCGCCGAATCTCACCCGCCCGCGGCGCAATCCCGCGAGTTCGTCCATCTCCTCGCGAATGGCTTCGGCTTCGGCCAGCATCCGCTGCGCGCGGGGGAGCAGGGTCTCACCGGCGGCGGTGAGCGCGATGTGGCCGCGGGCCCGGTGGAAGAGCTCGGTGCCGAGTTCGCGCTCGAGCGTGGAGATCTGTCGACTCAGCGACGGCTGGGCGAGATGCAGGTGCTCGGATGCTCGGGTGAAGTGGCCGAGGCGGGCCACCTCGACGAACCCGCGGAGTTGCTCGAGGTTCATGGCCATAGCCTAGCCGCATCGTGACGACTCGAAGTATGCATTGGAGTAATCGGCGGCGCGTGCCTAGCGTTGAGTGCATGAGTACTCGCGAACGTCAGATCTCCACCACGGTCCTCGTGATCGGCACCGGTGGTTCCGGACTGCGCGCGGCGATCGAGGTCGCCGAACACGGCATCGACGTGCTCGCCGTCGGCAAGCGCCCGCGACAGGACGCCCACACCTCTCTCGCGGCGGGCGGCATCAACGCCGCACTCGGCACGATGGACGCCGACGACAGCTGGCAACAGCACGCCGCCGACACCATCAAGGAGAGCTACCTGCTGGCCAACCCCCACACGGTCGAGATCGTGACGCAGGGCGCGGAGCGCGGCATCCGCGATCTCGAGCGCTGGGGCATGGACTTCGCCCGTGAGGACGACGGCCGCATCTCGCAGCGCTTCTTCGGGGCGCACACGTTCCGCCGCACCGCCTTCTCGGGCGACTACACCGGCCTCGAGATCCAGCGCACGCTCGTGCGCAAGGCCGAGCAGCTCGACGTTCCGATCCTCGACCACGTGTACATCACGCGTCTGCTCGTGCGCGACAACGTGATCTTCGGGGCCTACGGTTTCGACCAGTCCGACGGCACCCGCTACCTGATCCACGCCGACTCGGTGATCCTCGCCGCCGGCGGCCACAACCGCATCTGGCGGCGCACCTCGTCGCGGCGCGACGAGAACACGGGAGACTCCTTCCGCCTGGCGGTCGACGCCGGCGCACGACTGCGCGACCCCGAACTCGTGCAGTTCCACCCATCCGGGATTATCGAGCCCGAGAACGCAGCGGGCACGCTCATCTCCGAGGCAGCGCGCGGCGAGGGCGGCGTGCTGCGCAACGCGCTCGGCGAGCGCTTCATGAAGAAGTACGACCCGGAACGCCAGGAGCTCTCGACCCGCGACCGCGTCGCCCTCGCCGCGTACACCGAGATCAAGGAAGGTCGCGGCACCGAGAACGGCGGTGTGTGGCTTGACGTGTCACACCTGCCCCGCGAGACGATCATGAGCCGTCTGCCCCGCGTCTACCAGACGATGATGGAGCTGCAGATGCTCGACATCACAACCGACCCGATCGAGATCGCTCCGACCGCGCACTACTCGATGGGCGGGGTGTGGGTGCGTCCGGACGACCACCAGACCGACGTCGACGGCCTCTTCGCAATCGGCGAGGCATCGAGCGGGCTGCACGGCGCGAACCGACTGGGCGGCAACTCCCTGATCGAGCTGCTCGTCTACGGGCGCATCGTCGGACAGGCCGCGATGGATCATGCGGCCGGACTCGACGCGCAGCGTCGCTCCACCGAGGCCGTCGACCAGGCGCGCACCGAGATCGCCGATCTGCTCGCCGCTGACGGACGCGAGAACGTGCGTGCGCTGCAGCGGGCGATCCGCAACACGATGACCGATCACGCCGGGGTCGTGCGCTCCGAGGAAGGCCTGCGTCAGGGTCTCGCCGAGCTCGACGGCATCGAGGCGCGGATGGCCGACATCGGCATCCATCCCGACATCGCCGGGTACCAGGATCTCGCGCACGCGTTCGACCTGAAGGCCTCGGCGCTTGCCGCGCGCGCGACGATGGAGGCCGCGCTCGAGCGCCGTGAGACTCGCGGATGCCACAACCGCAGCGACTACCCCGACCTCGATCCCGAGCTGCAGGTGAACCTCGTCTGGTCGCCCACAGCCGGTGTCACGCGTGAGCCCATCCCCGCGATTCCCGCGGAGATCGCCGAGCTCATGCGCGAGGTCGACACCGACGGCAAGCTCGTCGAATAGCCCGCACCCTCGGGGTTTCTCCCCTCCGGCCGCACTCACTGTCACCGACCGTTCCCCCGGAAGACAGAACCGCGACCGGAGGGGAGATTTGCGTTGTGGGCGCGTCAGACCGTCGGCGGCTCGTCGACGCCGATGCCGATGGCCTCGTGGTCGGGCTCCGGCTCGTCGCGGCTCGGGGCCTTGGGCTCCTCGCCCGGGTCTTTCTCGGTGCTGGGCTCTTCGAGCTCGTCGTTGTCGGGGATCTCGTCGGCATCCGCCTGCTCGGGCGACGCCGCCTGATCGGGAGTGGATGCCTCGCCCGCGACCTCGCCGTCGCCGACCGGGTCGGTGTCGCCGGTGGTGTGCACCTGCTCGGGCGTGATCGCCTCGACTTCGCCGGCATCGCCGGATGCGGGGGTGGGCGTGGGCGCCTGCGTCTCGTCGGTGGAGTCCTGGTCCGGTGTGCTGTTCGTCATGGTCACCCTTTCGTGATGTGTGACTTCAGGATGCCGCGACGCCAGCCGCTCGGGAAGGGGCTTGACGCGTCCGCCGACGCCGCGTGCCTGTGGCGTTAACGATCATGAACCGAAATGCGGAATGCGGCGTAGCCTGGGGGAGTGACAGCGTACGTCTCGGCCTTCGACCTCTTCTCCATCGGAGTGGGGCCGTCGAGCTCCCACACCGTGGGGCCCATGCGCGCAGCGCTCGACTTCGTGCAGCGGCTCGCGGCGGGCGGCTCGCTCGCTCGCGTCGCGCGCGTGGGCGGCAGGCTGTTCGGGTCGCTCGGCGCGACCGGAATCGGGCACGGCACGCCGGATGCCGTCGTCGCCGGACTCCGCGGACTCTCGCCCGAGGCGTGCGATCCCGCGCAGGTGCGGCGGGCCTGGACCGACCTCGGCGCCGGCGCGACGCTGATGCTCGCCGGGCGACACGAGGTGCCGTTCGCGAAGGACGACATCGTGTTCGCCCCGCGCACGCGGCTGCCCGGGCATCCGAACGCCATGACGCTCATCGCCTGGTCTGCCGACGGCGAGACGATGCAGGAAGAGACGTACTACTCGGTCGGGGGCGGGTTCATCCGCCGGGAGGGGGAGGATGCCGCGGTCGCCGCCGCCGGCTTCCCCTACTCCTACGCCGACGCGTCGTCGCTGCTGGCCCTGTGCGACGAGCAGGGCCTGTCGATCGCCGAGGTCGCGCGCCTGAACGAGACGACGGTGCGCTCCGAGGACGAGGTCGCCGCCGGGCTCGACGCGATCTGGGACGCGATGGCCGCATGCGTCGACGCGGGACTGCACGCCGACGGGGTGCTCCCCGGGTTCCTGCAGGTGAAGCGGCGGGCCGGTGTCATCCGCGGACAGCTCGAGGAGGCGGAATCCGGTGGACATCGGGAGCTCCCGGGCGAATGGCTCGGCGCGTTCGCGCTGGCCGTGAACGAGGAGAACGCCGCGGGCGGTCGGGTCGTCACCGCGCCGACGAACGGCGCCGCCGGGATCCTGCCCGCCGTCGCGATGTACTGGTGGCGCTTCCTCGCCGACTCCGGGCTCGGCGCCGGCAACGCGGTCACCCCCTACGGCGAACTCGTCGGCAGCGCGCTGCTCGGATTCGGGCCGGATGCAGGTGCGCTCGACGTATCCGCCAGCGATGCCCTCGACGCGGAGCAGACTGCGGAGGCGAACCGTCGCCGCGGCATCCGTCGCTTCCTGCTGACGGCGACCGCGCTCGGATCGCTGTTCAAGGCGAACGCGTCGATCTCGGGTGCGGAGGGCGGATGCCAGGCCGAGGTCGGCTCTGCGTGCGCGATGGCGGCGGGCGGGCTCACCGCGGTGATGGGCGGCACGAACCGGCAGATCGAGAACGCGGCGGAGATCGCCATGGAGCATCACCTCGGGCTGACGTGCGACCCGATCGGCGGGCTGGTGCAGATTCCGTGCATCGAGCGGAACGCCATCGCGGCATCCACGGCGGTCACGGCGGCCCGGCTGGCGCTGCGCGGCGACGGGAGTCACTACGTGTCGCTCGACGCCGTTGTCGAAACCATGCGCCAGACGGGCATCGACATGTCGACGAAGTACAAGGAGACGAGCGAAGGCGGACTGGCGGTCAACGTCATCGAGTGCTGACACGGCCGCTCGGCGTTCACAAATCAGCAAGAACTGTCTCCGGTGACGCGTATTCGGCCGATTCCGGGGGTCTGCCGCAGATTCTTGCTGAGTTGTGAACCGCGGCCAGCGGCAACACGCCCGCTCAGCGCGCCGCGCGACCCTTCGTGTGCCGGGTCGGCGCCGCGGCCCAGGGGTCTTCGGGCCACGGATGCTTCGGATAGCGGCCCCGCATCTCGGCGCGCACCTGGGCGTAGGGACCCGACCAGAACGAGGCGAGGTCGTCGGTGACGGCGAGCGGTCGCCCCGCGGGAGAGAGCAGGTGGAAGAGCACCGGCACACGCCCGTCGACCAGCCGCGGGGTCTCGGCCCAGCCGAAGCACTCCTGCAGCTTGACGGCGACGACCGGCCGGGCGTTCGGATCGTCGAGAGCCGGGTAGGCGATGCGGATGCGGGATCCGGTGGGGACCTCGAGCCGTTCGGGCACCAGCTCGTCGAGCCGCGCGGCTTCGGGCCAAGGCAGCAGGCGGCGCAACGGGGTCGACAGGTGCAACCGTGCCGCGGGGGTGCCGCTCGCGAGGGCGTCGAGCTCGGGCGCGAGCCACGTGTCGAGGGCGGCGAGGAGTCCGGCATCCGACACGTCGGGCCACGGCGATCCCAGCTCACGGTGCAGCAACCCGAGGCGGCGCCGGAGCTCGACGGCCGCCTCGGACCACGCGAACACGCTCAGCCCCTCGCGGCGCAGGGCCCGGCGCACGGCATCGCGCCCCTCGTCGGCCGACGCCCGCACCGGCGCAGACGAACGCAGGATCGCACCCACGCGACGCTCGCGACGCGCCTGCACGCGACCTGCGACGAACTCCGCCTCGATGCGGTCGGTGATCAGGTGGCTCGCCGCCCGTTCCATCTGCGCCTCAGTCAGCACCGCGGCGGAGCGGACGATCGCGCCTGAGCCGGCGGCCGCCCGTCCCGACGCCCGCGCGACGTCGGCGATGGCGATCCACTCGGCCGCCGCGAGCGCACCGGTCACGCCCGCGCGGGTGCCCGACGCCAGCAGGAACGTCGCCCCGCCCGCCGTGTGGTCCACGCGGCGGGCGACCCGCTCGGGGAAGGCCAGCGCGATCACGAGGCCGACGCTGTCAAGGCTCGAGCGGATACCGGGCGTCGACGGGATCATGCGCTCCAGGCGGTCGGCATCGCTGCGCCACCGACGGGCATCCGGGGTGCGTCCGCCGCGCAGGGCGATGAGAGCCTGGGCGACATCGGAGTCGGCGATGCGCACGTCGCCGCCCAGCAGCGCGACGACCTCGGCCGCGAGCCGCGCGCCCACCGCGGGGCCGCCGTCACGCAGAGCGCGGGCGAGCCGGGGATCGGTCGGGATACGCGCGAGGGCACGGCCCTCGTCGGTCACGCGGCCCTCGTCGTCGATCGCACCGAGGCCGTGCAGTACCTCGACGGCATCGGCGAGGCTGTCGGCGGGGAGCGGATCGATCAGCCGCAGACCGGTTCCGCCCGGCGCACCCCAACAGGCGAGCAGCAGCGCCGCATCGGCGAGATCGCTCGAGGCGATCTCGGGAGTCGGGCGAGCGGGGGCGGTGGCGTAGGTGCGCTCGTCGACGCAGCGGACGACGATTCCCGGGCCCTGACGGGTGGCGCGGCCGGCACGCTGCACGCTCGACGAGCGGGACGCCGCGCTGGTCACGAGCCCCGTCATCCCGCGGGCGGCATCGCGCTGCGGGGCCCGGGCCAGGCACGAGTCCACAACCAGGCGAACGCCGGGCACGGTCAGGGATGACTCCGCGAGAGACGTCGTGACGATGATCCGGGCAGGGTCGTGCGGGCGGCGGCCGCGGATGACGGCATCCTGCTCGGCGGCGGGGATCTGGCCGTGCAGCTCCCGCACGTCGAATCCCTCGGTCGCATCACGGAGGCGGCGCGCGATCTCCGACACCTCGCGGGCGCCGGGCGCGAAGACCAGCACGTCGGCCGCCGGGTCGTCTCGGCGCAGATCCTGGGCGGCGGATGCCGTTGTCCGCGCGACGTGATCGAGGAACGCCCATGTGACTCCGCGTTCGTCGAGGCGCGGCGCAGGGCTGGGCGCCCAGCGCTCGGTGAGCGGGAAGGCGGGAACGCGGTGATCGACGATCGGAGCGGGCTGGTCGTCCGTGCCGACGACGGCGGCGATACGCGCGGCGTCGAGGGTCGCCGACATGGCGATGAGCACGAGGTCGTCGCGCAGCTCGCGCACCTCGGACAGCAGACCGATCAGCAGGTCGGTCTCGAGCGCGCGCTCATGCACCTCGTCGATGATCACGGCATCCACGCCCTGCAAGCCCGGGTCGTCGAGCAGGCGCCGGAGCAGCACGCCCGCCGTGACGAACTCGACCCGCGTCTCGCGGCTGACCGTGCGCTCGCCGCGGACGGTGAACCCCACCCGCGTGCCGAGCGGCGAGCCGTCGAGCTGTGCGAGCCGACGCGCGGCTGCCCGGGCGGCGACGCGGCGCGGCTGGGTCACGATGACGCGTCCGGGGGAGCGCGAGGCGAGCAGCGGCGGCACGAGGGTGGTCTTGCCGGTGCCGGGAGGGGCGCTCACCACCGCCGAGGTGCTCGCGTCGAGCGTCGCTGAGAGCTCGTCGATGGCCGACGCGAACGACAGACCCGCACCGATCGTGGCGAGGTCGAAGGCGGGCGTCATGCTCTCAGTCTGCCCGGTCGCGTCGGGGCCGGCGTCGGCGGTGGCTCCGGCCGCCCGCGCACAATTCAGCAAGAGCGCGGCGGACCCGGCTGAATCGGGCCCGATCAGGCCGGTCGCGCGACGTTCTTGCTGAATTGTGAACACCCACCCGCCCACACACGACGAATGCCGCGACCGATTCGGCCGCGGCATCCGCTGTTCTTCGTGGATTACTCGTCGCTGGGCGACGGCGCCGCGGGAGGCGGCGGGGGAGTGGTCGGCGTCGACGTGCGGGTCTTCGCCGGCGCGGGCGACGACGTCTCGGCGACCCCGGCGCCGAAGCTGCGACCGACCGCCTGGCCCTGGATGATGCCGGCCAGGTCGAGCCCGGTTGCGGAGTGCACGGTGTCGAACACCGACCGCATGGCCTTCGCGCTGTCGGCGCCGATGACGTTCGACGCGCCGTCCTCGCCGGAGCTGCCGATGATCGAGACGTTGCCGATCGCGGCGTAGCCCTTCGAGAACTCCGCCATGATCGACGGCAGCACCTCGAGCACGCGCTGCGACATGAACGCTTCCTGGTTCGACGCGATGGCCTTCGCCTCAGCCTCGAGCGCAGCCGCACGGGCATCACCCTCGGCGCGGATGGCGTCGGCTTCGGCGTTGGCGCGCAGGCGTCGTGCCTCGGACTCGGC
The DNA here is from genome assembly GCF_057215335.1 of Microbacterium sp. PI-SA-G. Taxonomy (NCBI): domain Bacteria; kingdom Bacillati; phylum Actinomycetota; class Actinomycetes; order Micrococcales; family Microbacteriaceae; genus Microbacterium; species Microbacterium sp. PI-SA-G. Next base: position 1,690,912 of record NZ_CM170103.1, on the reverse strand, counting down.
TTCGGCCTGTGCGCGCAGGGCGTTGGCCTCACCGTTGGCCTTGGCGACTGCGGCTGCGGCCTCACCGTCGGCGCGGGCCCGGTCGGCCTGCGCCTGCTGCTCGGCGATGCGGGTGCGGGCCTCGGCCTGCTTGACCTGCTCGATCGCCGCGGCCTCAGCCGAGCGCTCACGCGTGTAGAGCTCGGCCTGGGCGCGCGTCTCGGCCTCGTACCGCTGCGCATCGGCGACGCGCTTGACGTCGGCATCGAGCTGCGCCTGACGGTTCTCGGCCTGCTGCTGCAGAACGGCCTGCTGCGCCTGCTCGCGGGCGAGGTTCTCGGCCTGCTCCGCCTCGGCGCGTGCACGACCGATGCCGGCGTTCGAGTTGGCCGTGTTCGTGTCGAGCGCGGTCTGCTCGATCAGGTTGGCTTCCTTGTTGGCGATGTTCTTCTGGTTGATCGCACGGTCGGCGTTGGTCTGCGAGATCTCCGCGGACTGACGCTTCGCCTGGATCTCGGGAGCACCGAGCGACTGGATGTAGCCGACCTTGTCGGTGATGCCCTTGATCTGGAACGAGTCGAGGATCAGGCCCTGCTCCGCGAGCTCCTGCGAGACGTCGGCGGCGATCTGGTCCGAGAACTTCTTGCGCTCGCGCATCAGCTCGACGACCGACAGCGTGGCGACGATGCCGCGTAGCGCACCCTCGAGCTGCTCGGTGGTGAACTGCTCGATCGCCGTGTCCTGCGAGGCGAAACGCTCCGCGGCCCGGCGCACCAGGAGGGGGTCGGAGCCGATCTTCACGATCGCGACGCCGTCGACGTTCAGGGTGACGCTGTCGAGCGACTGCGCCTCGGCGTTGAGGGAGACCTGCCGCGAGCGCAGCGAGATGATCTCGTGGCGCTGCGTGATCGGGTTGACGAGCGACTTGCCGTTCACGATGACCGTGACGGGCGACTCTGACATCTCGTCGCGACTGGATCCGTCGGCTGACAGGACCGCGAGCTGCACCTTCTGCTTGCGACCCGAGATGACGAGCGCCTCGTCGGCGCGTGCCACCTTGATCCAGCTGCGCGCGAACAGCAGCAGGATCAGCAGTATGACGACAGCGGCGACGGCGGCGATGCCGACGATGATGAGGATGCCGACAGCTCCAGCAATCTCCATGAATGACCTCCCTGGTTCCCCCCGAGGGGGCGGTCTGGCGCGCCGTGATGCGCGCCGTCACGACCCACCCTGCCAGATCGGAGAGGCCAGCGGTGAGGGCAGAGGTACTCAGCTCTCGCGGAGCTTCTCGGCGAGGTCGCGCAGCTGTCGCAGCTCGTCGTCGTCGAGGCGCGACATGCGCTCGGCGATCGATCGTCCGTGCACCATCGCCAGGCTGCGGAAGGCGCGGGCGCCGGCGTCGGTGGCGCGGATCAGCGAGCCGCGTCCGTCATCGGGATCGGCGCACTTCGAGATCAGTCCGCGCGAGACCATGCGGTCGACGAGGCGAGAGACGCTCGGCTGGCTGATGAGCATGTTCGCGGTGACATCGCGCAGACGCGCGACCATGTCGGGGGAGCGGGTCACGGTGAGGAGCACGTCGTACTCGGCCTGGTTGAGGTCGCCGTGATCGAAGTCGGCCACCATCTCGGTGAACAGCTCGTGCTGCGCGCGGAACAGGCTCTCCCAGGCCTGCAGTGCGAGCTTGCGATCGGTCATCCTCACAGGATAGCCGGGAACAAGTAAGGGCCGATCGGAGAGGCTTCCGACCGGCCCTTGTCCCTTGCACCAAGAGTGTCCTGCAATCACATGCGGTGTATGCCACAGCAAACATTCACCGTGTGATCACTGTATAACGGCGGGGTAACGAATGCAACGGTTTGGTTACGGAAAGTTTTGAGCCGCTGGGGACGCTAGTGCACGTAGGCGCTCTCGTCGTCCCAGGCCGGGTTGAGGTCGTCTTTCTTTCCGCGGATGAACGCGAAGCCGATCACGGCGGCGGCGACCATAGTGATTCCGGCCGCGAGGAACGCCGCCTTGTACCCGTCGGTGAAGGCGGTGAGCTGGTCCGCTCCCATTTCGAGGGAGCCCGCTGTGGCGTTCGCGTAGAACACGGTGAAAACAGCCAGGCCGATCGATCCGCCGATGTGGAACATGGAGTTCACGACAGCGGAGGCGACGCCGGCGTCTTCGTTCTCGACACCGATGAGCGCGAGGTTCTGCACGGGGACGAACAGCATCGACAGGCCGATGCCGAGGAGTACCAGTGCCGGCAGTACCTGCACGAAGTAGTTGCCATCCGGGGTGATCAGCAGGAGCAGGAACAGACCCGCTGCCGAGAAGAGAGGTCCGAGGATCATCAGCGGGCGCGGGCCATAGCTGTTGAGGATCTTCGTCGTCACGGGGGAGAAGCCCATGATGACGACGGTCATTGCGAGGTTCGCGAGACCGGACACGAGCGGACCCATGCCGAGCACGATCTGGAAGTAGAACGTGAGGTAGAGCATCGCGCCGATCATGACCGCACCGATGGCCGCCTGGATGAGGATCGCGCCGGCACGGACACCGTTGGTGATGACGCGGAGCGGGAGGAGCGGCTGCTTCGCCTTGCGTTCGATGAGGACGAAGATGACGAGCAGCACGACGCCGAGGGCGAGGAAGAGGATCGTGTCGACGGAGTCCCAACCGTGCTCAGCGAGGGTGAAGCCGTAGACGAGTGCGCCGAGACCGAGGGTGACCGTGATGGTGCCCCAGATGTCGTAGCGGTTGTTGCCCTCTGCCTTGCTTTCGCTGAGGAACAGTACTCCGCCGATGAGGCCGAGGACGACGAAGAAGATGTTCACGAGGAGGCACCAGCGCCAGTCGGCGAACTCGGTGAGTACGCCGCCGAGGATGAGTCCGATGGCGGCCCCAGTTCCTGCGACGGTTCCGAAGATCGCGAACGCGATGTTGCGTTCCTTGCCGTGCGTGAACGTGACGGTCACCATGGCGAGAGCTGCGGGTGCGAGCATAGCGGCGAATGCCCCCTGCACTCCGCGGGCGATGATGAGTTCCATGCCGCTCTGGGCGAGACCGCCCCAGAGAGACGCGAGGCCGAAGCCGACCATGCCGACCATGAACGTGCGCTTACGGCCCCAATAGTCTGCGATGCGGCCGCCGAGCAGCAGCAGGGCACCGAAGGCAAGGGCGTAGGCGGTGACCACCCACTGGCGTTGACCGTCGGTCATGCCGAGCTCGGCCTGTGCCTGGGGGAGGGCGATCGTCACGATCATCGTGTCGAGCACGACGACCAGCTCGGTCATGGCGAGCACGGCGAGTGCCCACCAACGGGTAGAGGGGCGATCCAGCAATTTGGACATAAAGAAACCTCCAGGCTTCTCAGTGATGAGTCGCTGGAGGTTTCAAGCCTCGGATCTCCGTGCGCGAGTGCACCCGACCCCCCGCAGCTACATAGCTGGGCAGACTCTCATTATATCGGATCGATGACTGGCGTTCAGTCCACGACGGCCGATATGCGAGTGAAGCCGGCGGTCATCTGCGAGGGCCGAGCGAGGCCAGCGCGGCCCGAATGAGAGCCTCCACCGGTGTGGTCTCCGTGGTTGCCGTAGAGACTTCTTCGACCGCTCGGATGGCGTCTCGCTTGTTCCAGCCGAGTGCCTGAAGTGCGGCGATCGCCTCGCCAGCTGCCGAGGCTCCCGTCCCGCGTGGGTGGGAGCTCGAGGTCTCGTCGGCTGCAGAGTGTTCGTCCGCGCCGAGCTTCGGTCGGAGGGCGGCGAGAAGCATCGCCGCAGCTCGCGGACCGATGCCCGGCACCTTTCGCAAGGCTGGCTCATTGCCCCGGCGGATGGCTTCCACGAGTCCGTCGTATCCGAGCGTTGCGAGCGCGGCTCGAGCGGTCTTCCCGCCGACGCCGGGGGTGCGCGTCACCATGGAGAACAGCTCCAGATCCTCGCGGCGTGGGAAGCCGGACAGGGTGATGTCGTCCTGGTGTTTCTCGAACACGGTGTGAAGGAGGACGGTGTCACCGGCAGGAGTGTCGCGGCATGCGAGCTCACGAGGCTCACGAACAGCCCGAGCCCGTTCACGTCGACGACGGCACCTTCAGCCTCGACGCTAAGGATGGTTCCGCTCACAACAGAGATCATGCTCACTCCGGTCATTTGACTGACTGGAGGTTTCAAGCCTCGGATCTCCGCGCATCGCGCCCGACCGCCCCAAGCAGACTCGGGCAGAGCGCCAGTCTACGTCGCCGGGACGACTGCTTTCGCGCTTTCCTGGGGCGTCGAATTGGCCTACCGGGTCAGACCGACACCTTCTCCGTGGCGTCGACGGTTGCGCCGGTCGACGCGGGGAACTCCGGGATCACGCTCTTCAAGAAGGAGCGGAGTACGCGATCAATGTCGGTGTTCTCGCGGTTGTAGAGCCACTGGATCTGCAGGCCATCCATGAGGGCGAGATATGTCGAAGCGAGGGTTTCCGAGTCCTCAGCCGACACTAGCTGCCCGGCGCCGCGGACCTCGTCGAACGCTCTCACCAGGTACTGGCGGAGACGGTCGTACTGAATCCGGTGATGTTCGTGCGCCGGGTGTTCGGTGGCTGTCGCATCCGCCCGCAGCAGGCTGTAGAGCTGGATGAGGCCGGGGCGCTCGGTGTTGAGGGTCGAGACGGTCAACACGGCAGAGAGCGAGTCGAGGCCTCGAGAGTGGCGGATGAGTTCCGCATCCTCTTCTTGCCGCTGGTCCAACACGGCCGTCAGCAGTTCTTCCTTGCTGCGGAAGTGATGCCCGAGTCCGCGGCGGCTGATGCCGGCACGATCGGCGATGTCGTTCAAGGACGTGGCGAAGTAGCCCACCTGTGCGAAGCATTGCATCCCTGCCTCGAGGATCCGCTGCCGTACTGCGGCGGTCTTGGCGTAGGGGCCGCGTGCTGCTCCTGCGGTATTGCTGGTCATCTCACCCTCCTCGGTGAAGGCTCCGCAGACTGCGCGATAGCCACAGAATCGAATCTACCCCGCTCCGGCGGTTTTGTGTTATCGTCGTCAAAACCCGCCGCCCTTGGGGCATTTCGCGGACGTCAAGGAGGATGTTGTGCTGTCAGAGCCGATCGCAATTGCTGAAGATGAGCAGACGAGCCGTGTCGACTCGTCGCGGTCGATCAGCCGGGTTCTGTTCAATGACGGGTGGTCGTTTCGGACGAAGACCACCGCGTTCCAGGAGCTCGGCGGGTCTTCCGCGTCCGGCTGGTCCGCGGTGCATCTGCCGCACGATGCGCTGATCGGTCAGCAGCGCCGTGCGGATGTGCGCCGTGGCGAGACCAACGGGTATTTCCCTGACGGGGCGTTCGAGTATCGCAAGACGTTCCTCGCCCCTGCGGGCGATAACGGTCAGCAGGTGCTTCTGGAGTTCGATGGCGTCTACCGCGATGCCGCCGTCTACGTGAACGGACACCTCGCGGGGCAGCGTGCGTTCGGGTACTCCCCGGTTTACGGTTCGCATCGACCCCTTCCTCGAGTTCGGCGTCGACAACGAAATCCGGGTCGAGTGCCGCACCCACCTCGACAGTCGCTGGTACGCCGGCGCAGGCATCTACCGCGACGTCCACCTCGTCGTGAAGAACCTGGGCCACATCGTCGCGGACACGATCCGTGTCAGCACCCCGAACGTCGCCACCGATGCCGCCATTGCAGAGGTCGTCGCCGAAGTCGCCAACACGGGGCTTCGCACGAAGACCTTCGTCCTCGACGCCGTTCTCGTCGCGCCCGGAGGAGACCCGGTGGCAGCGGGGCGCTCGCCCGTCACTCTTCTTCCCGGTGAGCGGGCGACTGTGCGCCGACGCCTGCACATCACCGACCCGCTCCTGTGGAGCGTGGACTCACCCCATCTGCACGACGTTCTGCTTTCGCTGCGTGACGGCGACGATGTCGTCGACGAAGAAGCGGTCGTTCTCGGCATCCGGTCCCTGCAGCTCGACCCTCGCCACGGACTGCGCATCAACGGCGAGGCCGTGAAGCTTCGCGGAGCCTGCATCCACCTCGACAACGGCCCCCTGGGTGTGGTGTCCATGCGCGCCGTGGAAGAGCGCAAGATTGCACGACTCAAAGAGGCGGGCTTCAACGCCATCCGCAGCTCCCACAACCCGATGAGCACCGCACTCCTGGATGCGTGCGACAAGCTCGGGATGCTGGTAATGGATGAGACGTTCGATGTGTGGACGTCGAGCAAGAGCGACTACGACTACGCGTTTGATTTCCCCGAGTGGTGGGAACGCGACGTGGAGGCTCTCGTGGCGAAAGACTTCAACCACCCGAGCGTGATCTTCTACTCCATAGGCAACGAGATCCCTGAGACGGGAACCCCGATCGGCTCCCGGTGGGGGCGAAAGCTGGCCGAGAAGGTCCGCTCGCTCGATGCGACCCGATTCGTGACCAACGGCATCAACCCGTTCGTGTCCATGCTGGATCTGATCCTGCCGCAGATGAAGGCGAAGCGCGCCGAGGTGACAGCAGACCTCGCCACCGAGGGCGGGGGCGTGAACACGATGATGGCCGGCTTCGGCCAGATGATGGGCCAGGTCCAGGCGTCAGAGCAGGCCAGCACCCGCACCGAGGAGTCCTTCTCGGTCCTCGACGCGGCAGGCATGAACTACGCCGACTCCCGGTACGAGGTCGACCGCGACCGGTTCCCCGACCGCATCATCATCGGAACGGAGACCTGGCCGACATCGATCGCCGGAAACTGGGAGCTCGTCCTCGCGGACCCCCGCGTCATCGGTGACTTCACCTGGACCGGGTGGGACTACCTCGGCGAGACCGGCATCGGCACCGTGCGCTACGCCCAGTCCGCCGACGAGATCGACCTCGCCACATCCACCAGCTTCTCCGGAAAGTTCCCCGAGCTGACCGCCTGGTGCGGAGACATCGACATCGCCGGCACCCGCCGCCCGATCTCCTACTACCGCGAGACAGTGTTCGGTCTCCGCTCAGAACCGTACATCGCCGTGGATCGGCCCGAGCATCACGGCAAGACGATCGCTTCCGCCACTCCCTGGTCGTGGACCGACTCCGTGAGCAGCTGGTCGTGGCCTGGGTTCGAGAATCGCCCCGCCCGCGTCGAGGTCTACAGCAACGCCGAAGAGATCGAACTCCACCTCAACGGCCGACTGATCGAGCGCCGCCCCGTGGGCGAGGAGAACCCCTTCCGGGTCGCGTTCGAGACCCTGTACGAGCCAGGCGAACTCACCGCCGTCGCCTTCACCGCCGGCGCGGAAACAGGACGCGCGACACTCCGCAGTGCCGACGACGCTCTCGTACTCCAGGCAACGCCGGAGCGAGATGTGCTGCGCCTCGACGGCACGGACCTCGGCTACGTCGACCTGACCCTGACCGACGACACCGGCAACATCCACACCACTCTCGACCGGCCCATCACGGTCACCGTCGAGGGGCCCGGCATCCTGCAGGCACTCGGCAGCGGAAACCCCGCCACCGCTGAATCATTCACCGCCAACCAACACCACACCTTCGACGGTCGCGCCATCGCGATCATCCGCCCCACCGGAACCGGCCAGATCACCGTCACGGCCGAAGCCGATGGCTGCTCGCCCGCCCGCATCACTCTCGACGTGACCTGACCCAGAAACCCGACCATGAACACTGACAACGGAGTCTCCATGAACACCCCCGATCAGCAACCGACCATTCCGCCGGCCAGCGTCTTCCCCCTGGGCGACGCACGCACGAACGAGCTTCCCGACCTCGACACCACGACCATGGCCGCTCGCGCCGCAGCGAATGAGGACCTACCCAAGGTCAGCAAGCCCTGGATCCTGTTCAACACGCTCGCCGTGTTCGGTGCGTACATCGCGCTCGTCACGCCGATCGCGATCGCCCTGGCCATTCAGGTCAACCGCATCGCGCCCGGGAATGAGGCATCCCTCGGAGTCATCCTCGGTGTGGGGTCGCTCGCCGCTGTGGTCACCGGCCCTCTTACCGGTCAGCTCAGCGACCGCACCCGCACCCGCATCGGCCGTCGCGCACCCTGGGTTCTCGCTGGCCTCGCCGTCGGACTGATTGGACTGGCGGTCATGGCCGCGGGACCGACGCTCGTCGTCCTGGGCGTGGGATGGGCGATTGCGCAGATCGGTCTCCAGACCGTCTTGAATACCCTCAACGCGATCGCCGCTGACAAGCTGCCGGAGTTCCAGCGCGGGAAGGTCGCCGGTCTCAGCGGCGTAGCCGCGCAGATGGCGCCTGTGTTCGGAGCCATCATGGGTGGCGGTCTTGCTGCGAACCCGTACCTGCTGTTCCTTGTCCCCGGCGCTATCGCCGTCGTGCTGATCCCGCTGTTTCTTCTCGTGAACCGTGAGCGCGATAGCCGCTCGATGACGTTCGATCAGCGACTCTCCCTCGGTTCTGTCTTCGCGAAGTACGTCTACAACCCCAAGCGATACCCGGACTTCTCGTGGAACTGGGCCGGCCGCTTCGCGTTCTACTTCGGTCTCACCCTCAGCACCACCTTCACCGCATTCTTCTTCGCACAGCGCCTCGAGATGCCGGTCGAAGACATCGGAGGCATCATCGCCACTATCGGCCTGCTGGGTCTCGTTGGCACCATGGGCGGCGCGCTCAGCAGCGGATTCCTCTCCGACAAGATGCACCGTCGCAAGCCGTTCGTCCTCGCAGGAGCCGGGCTCTTCGCGCTCGGATCGATCATCGTCTTCTTCGCACCGGCACTCCCGCTGCTGATCGTCGGCATGTTCACCTGCAACCTCGGCATCGGCGTCTTCTCCGCCGTCGATCAGGCCCTCGTGCTCGATGTCCTCCCCGAACGCAAGACCGATGCCGGCCGGTTCCTCGCGATTACCCAGTTCGCCACGACCATCCCGCAGGGCCTTGCCCCGTTCGTCGCCTCCGGAGCGATCCTCATCGGAGCGACGTCGGACGGCGAGAACAACTACGCCGTCCTGTACCTCGCCTCCGCCGTGCTCACCGTCATCGGAGGACTCCTCGTTCTGCGCGTGAAGTCTGTCGACTGACCAACCCCGGCCGCGGACGATCTCGCAGCCGACGCCATTCGATGCCGGTGGGCTGCACCCGCCCACCGGCATCGAACCGAACAACCGATAGAGGACTTTCCAGATGTCGAGTGATCCATCCCTGCTTGCTCGGAACGCGGCGCCTCCCCCCGCTGGTCGCGTCTGCTTCATCCGATTCCGACAGGGCGTCTCCTGATGGCTGGGCCGATCGACCGCGAGAGCGTTGTGCGCCGACACGAGGTCAGCATCACCGCCCCGAACCCCGAGCACGTGCTCACCGTCGGCAACGGGGACTTCGCCTACACGGCCGACATCACGGGGATGCAGACCTTCATCGCTTTCCATGACCAGGCCATCGCGATCCGAGAGGGCCGAACCGCGATCAACACCGCCACGATGACATCGTGGGGATGGCACGAGATGCCCAACCCCGACGGGTTCGCCCTCAGCGACGCGATGTCGGAGCATGTGACGCGCCGTGGCCCGGTGCGGTACCCGGATCGCCACGACATGGAAGGCGCGATGCGCGGTCAAGTCAGTGACGAAAACCGTCCGGGTGCGTGGCTCAACGCCAACCCGCAGCGACTCGATCTCGGGCGCATCGGGTTGGTCTTCGACAGCATCGAGATCCAGCCGCGGGTACTCACCGACACCCGGCAGACTCTCGACCTGTGGACCGGGTCGATCAGCTCGGCATTCACCTACGAGGGCGAACCCGTAGCCGTCACAACCGTGGCCGCACCGGACGGTGCCGTGGTGGCCTTCCGGATCCGGTCACGCCTCCTGGTTCAGGGCCGGCTCGCAGCGGCGCTGCGCTTTCCCTACGCGCATCCGGGATTCTTCCAGACCTCAGACTGGGACGCGCCCGACCGCCACACCTCGACCCTCGACGCGAAGAAAGGCACCGCAGCGATCACCCGCGAACTGGATGCCACGCGCTACCGCGTCGACGTGGCATACAGCAGTGGCAGCATCCGTCAGTCGGGTGCGCACGATTTCGAAGTGAAGCCCGACAGCGAACACCTCGACCTCGTCATCAGGTTCGCTGAGGACGAGTCGGGCGACCTGCCGACCTTCGATGATGTCGCCACTGCATCGGCGACATCCTGGGCAGACTTCTGGACCTCGGGCGCTGCGGTCGACTTCGCCGGCACCTCAGATGTCCGCGCCGCTGAGCTCGAGCGCCGGGTTGTGCTCTCGCAGTACCTGACCGCGGTGAACTCAGCGGGTGTGATGCCGCCGTCGGAGACCGGTCTGATCACGAACTCGTGGTCGGGCAAGTCCCATCTCGAGATGCACTTCTGGCACGCCGCACACTTCGCCACCTGGGGGAGGCCCGAGCTCCTCGAACGCAGTCTCGGATGGTATCGATCGATTGCCGGCAGCGCGCGCGCGACGGCTCAGGGGCAGGGGTATCCGGGGCTGCGTTGGCCGAAGCAGGTGGGGCCGGACGGGCGGGAGAGCCCAGATCCAATCGGATCGTTCCTCGTCTGGCAACAGCCGCACCTGCTGTACATGCTGGAGCTTGTCTGGAGAGCGTCCGCGCCCGAGAAGCGCGATGCTCTCGTGGCCGAGTTCGCCGAACTGGTCGAGGGAACAGCCGAGTTCATGGCGGCGTTCGCCGAGAAGCGAGACGACGTGTTCCATCTGCTGTCACCGTTGATGCCAGCACAGGAGTTCTATGACGTCACCACGACCGAGGATCCGACCTACGAGCTCGCCTCCTGGTGGTGGGGGCTGGAGATCGCCCAGCAGTGGCGCGAACGTTCGGATGTCGCCCGGAACTCGAAGTGGTCCGAGGTGCAGGTCGGCCTCGCCCAGCCGCCCATCCGGGAGGGGCGCTACGCGGCGATCGCGACAGAACCGTACCTGCGCCGAGACGATCACCCCTCGTTGCTTGCGGCTTTCGGCGTCGTGCCGCCCACCCCGACCATCGATCCAGAGATCATGCGAGCAACCCTGGACGACGTGCTCGCGACCTGGGAGTGGCCGTCAGCGTGGGGATGGGACTTTCCCGTGATCGCGATGACCGCCTCGCGACTCGGCCGACCGGATGTCGCCGTCGACGCGCTCTTGCGCAACGAGGCCAAGAACCAGTTCACTCTCGTCGGACACAACAGCCAGATGGGATCCATCCTCCCGCTCTACCTCCCCGGCAACGGATCGCTACTCGCGGCGGTCTCCCTGCTCGCCACCAACGGCTTCCCCGAGTCGTGGTCCGTCGCAACAGAAGGATTCACACCATGGCCCTGAACAACAGCATTCGACCCGGCCAGGTCTGGCTCGACACCAAAGGCGAACGCATCCAGGCGCACGGCGGCTCGATGCACTACGAGGACGGCATCTTCTACTGGTACGGGGAGAACAAGGAGAAGACCACTCCCGGCAGCGGCAACTGGCACTGGGGCGTACGCGCCTACTCGTCGACCGACCTGTACAACTGGGAGGACCGCGGGCTGATCATCCCTCCGGTGCTCGACGATCCGGCTTCGCCGCTGCACCCCGCGCAGAAAATGGATCGACCCCACATCATCTTCAATGCAGCGACCGGAAAGTACGTCTGCTGGCTCAAGGTCATGGGAGAGGGCGCGCACGATACCCAGGCGTCCACCGTGCTGACAGCGGACGCACTGCTTGGGCCCTACGAGATCGTGCGGTCCGGGCTGGAGCCGCTCGGCATGAGCGCCGGCGACTTCGACCTCGCCGTCGACCCGCGAACGGCGAAGGCCTACTACTTCTTCGAGAAGGTGCACACCGATTTGATCTGCGTTGAACTGGCAGATGACTACACCGATGTGTCCGGCGAGTACTCCTCGCACTTCCCGCATCCGGGCCCGCCCTTCACCCGGGAGGCACCCGCGCACTTCGAGCGCGAGGGTATCCACTACCTTGTGACGTCGGGCTCGACCGGATACTTCCCCAACTTCAGCGAGATCGCGTCGGCGCCTGACTACCACGGCCCATGGACGGTGCTGGGTGACGCTCACCCGGGTGACGCGACCCGCACGTCGTTCCGTTCGCAAATCAGCTGCATTTTCCCGCACCCAACCCGAAGTGACTTGTACATCGCGATGGCGGACCGATGGCTCCCGCAGCTACCTGAGGACATGCCAAACGTGTACGACGTCGTCGCCGCCATGGCGCGAGGCGAGGCGCCACCCACGACCCCGGGTAACTCAGACCGGGCCGCGATGGCGGCAGGCCTCGGCGAGAACACCGCGATCTCCACCTACGTTTGGTTGCCCCTCAGCTTCGACGGCCCGTATCCCGTCGTCGAATGGCGAGACGAATGGCGCGTGGAAGAGTTTCCCACCCGGTGATGGCTCAGCTCGCCACTCTTGCCAACTTTCGTGAGACAAACGAGCTGATGGGAGTTATATGCGCTCGCGAGATTCGCTGTCTCCCTGTCTCACCTCCTGCCATTCTCGGTGAGATCGGACACACACGTAATGGAGAGACCTTGCTGAGGGCTATCGCTGGGCGTCGTCCCGAATCTGTTCGAGAGCGTCCATGAATCCTTCGGAACATCCGCTGGATCCGGCGAGGCGGTCGACTCTGAGGTCGTCGATGGGCTGCCCGATGATCGCGTTCGGCAGTGCTTCGGCGAAGCGTTGCTGATATCCGAGGGAAGTCTCGTCTTCGGCTGGGGTCGTGATCGATACATCGCTGACGATGCCGTCTTCGATAGTGAGCGTGACGTCGTGGTGGGAGGGCTTGGATCCGTACCAGCCGCGTGCGGTGTACTCGCCGTTCTCGTATGGGACGGCGTCCGGCATCGATGAGGCCTTCTGAGAGTCGGTGTTCGCGGGGGAGGGTGCGGCTGCGGTGTCGGCGGTGCAGGCGGCGACGGATGCGACCGTTGCGACGATCGCCGCGACGGAAACGGCCCGTCGAGTTCGTGAGGTGGTGGGGTCGGTGGGGGGCATGGTTCTCCTTCCTCCATCGACGGTAGTTCGGGTTCGACTTCGTTGAGGTGCTCTGTCGTTACCTGGTTATCTCGGGTCGGGTCCCGGACGATGGGAGGCGATGAGGCGATACGTGGCCTCGTACGAGAAAGGATTCTCATGGGTGAACAGACGCGCGCACAGAGAGCGGTCGGGGATTTTGCGCCGGAGCTTGTTCCCTTCGCGCAGAAGGAGTAATAGCAATGACAACGTCAACCGCAACGGAGCGCGTTGCGCTCATCACGGGCGCATCCTCCGGGATCGGTGAGGCCACCGCGCGTGCTTTGCACGCGGCCGGCTTCAAGGTGGCGCTCCTCGCGCGCCGTGCCGACCGGATCGAAGCAATCGCTGACGAGTTAGGAGAGGGTGCCGTCGCCGTCGCGGCGGACGTCACCGACAGGGACGCGCTTGTCGCCGCGGCCGCCCAAGTGAGGGAACAGCTGGGGCGTGTGGACACGCTCGTCAACAACGCCGGAATCATGCTCCTCGGCCCGTTCTCGTCCGCGCAACGCGAGGACTATCAGCGGATGATCGACGTGAACCTGCTCGGAGCGATCACCTCGACGGAGGTCTTCCTGGACCAGCTCGTCGACGGGGGCGGCGACATCATCAACATCTCCTCTGTCGCCGGCCGTACCGCGCGTGCTGGGAACGGGGTGTATGCGGCGACGAAGTGGGCGGTGAACGGCTGGTCCGAGTCGCTGCGCCAGGAGTTGCTCCCGGAGGTGCGGGTCACCCTCATCGAGCCGGGCGTTGTGGCGACGGAGCTTCCCACGCACATCACGCATGAGGCCACGAACTCCGCTGTCAACGCGATGTATGCCGAGGCGACGGTCACGGCGGAGGACGTCGCGGAGATCATCGTGTTCGCGGTGCAGCGCCCGAAGCATCTCGCGATCAACGAGATTCTGTTGCGCCCGGCCAGCCAGGTCTGACCTGAAGCAGCCTGAAAAAGCCAGAGGCGGGTACCCATGTGAGTACCCGCCTCTGCGGCGTTGCGGGGTGTTATCGCGGTCTTCGGGATGCCGGCAGCACAAGCGCCAGGGCGGAGATCAGCGCTATGGCGAGGAGTACAGCGCCGGTGGTGAGGCCTGCCGAGGTCTCCGCAGCGACCGCGGTGACTCCGGTTCCTTGCGCTGCGGCTGATCCAGCAGCAACCATGACACTCACCCCGAGTGCCCCACCCAGCTGGTGTGCGACGTTCACGGCACCGGATGCGGCACCGGCGTCGCGTGGTTCGATTCCCGTCACGCCCGCCGCGGTGAGCGGGGCGAAACCGAGGCCCTGGCCGGCACCGAGCAGCAGCATCGCCGGGGCGACACCGAGCCAGTAGGTGCTGTCGGCGTTGACGAAGCTGAGCCACGCCATGCCTGCGAGGGTGATCGCCAGCCCGATGGTCACAAGGGCGGCGTTGCCGATCCGGTGCGTGAGGCGGGGGACGATGAGCGACAGCACGAACTGGACGACGGTCATCGGCAGGAATGCGATTCCCGCCTGCAGAGGGGTGAACTCGAGGACGGTCTGCATGTACTGGCTGATGAAGAAGAAGTAGCCGAAGATTGACCCGGCGAAGAGCATGCGGGCGATGAAGGAACCTCCGCGCATGCGGTCGCGCAGGACACGCAACGGCAGGATCGGCTGGGCTGCGCGAGTCTCGATGACCACGAAAGCCGCAAGGAGCGCGAGGCCACCCGCGATGAAGACCAGTGCCCACAGGTCGGACCAGCCGTAGTCCGCGGTGCGGGTGACGCCGTACACCAGGGCGGTCATGCCGGCGGTGGATGTGATCGCGCCGGAGACGTCGAACCGGCCTCGGGCGCGAGGGGTTTCACTGATGAGAACAAGAGTGGCGATGATCAAGGCGATTCCGATGGGGACGTTGATCAGGAACCCGACCCGCCAGGAGGTCACGTCAGCGATGACCCCGCCGACGACGAGACCGAGGCTGGCACCGATTCCGGCCGTGGACCCGTATGCGGCGATTGCCTTGGTGCGTGCCGTGCCCTCGGCGAAGTTGGCGGTCAGCAACGCGAGAGAAGTCGGGGCGAGGATCGCCGAGCCGATCCCTTGCAGCGCCCGGGCGGCGATCATCCATTCGGCGGTGGGAGACAGGCCGATGAGGAGCGATGCCGTGGAGAAGATCGTCAGCCCGATGATGAAGATGCGACGCCGGCCCACGATGTCCCCGGCCCGTGCGGCGAGCAGCAGCAAACCGCCGAAGACGAGGGCGTACGCGTTCTGCACCCAGGAGAGCCCGCTGGTCGAGAACGCCAGGTCTTCCCGGATGCGGGTGAGACCGGTGAACACGATCGAGTTGTCGAGAACGATCATGAAATAGCTCGCGAGCACGACGGCGAGGATCAACGTCGGCCGCGCGCGCAAGGCGGGAGGGGTCAAGGAGCTGGCCATGGAACCATCACACGCCCTCGCGGCGCGGGGTAGCAGTGACAGGCTTTCCGTGTAATACCAGTCCCTCCCTTACCGTGCCGTGCGGGCCTAGCGTGGGTGACATGACGAATCACCTGACTTTGAACAACGGCGTTGAGATGCCCGCTCTGGGCTTCGGTGTCTTCCAGACGCCGCCGGATGAGACCACGACCGCGGTGACCTCGGCGCTGTCCACCGGATACCGGCTCATCGACACCGCCGCAGCCTACGGGAACGAACGCGGCGTCGGAGATGCGATCCGCGAATCCGGGATCAGCCGGAACGATGTGTTCGTCGAGTCGAAGGTGTGGATCTCCGACTACGGCTATGACGAGACGCGGCACGCATTCGAGAAGAGTGCCCGCAAGCTGCAGGTTGATGTCATCGACCTGTTCATCCTTCACCAGGCTCTCCCCGGCGCGTTCGACAAGACGATCGCCGCATACAAGGCACTGGAGCAGTTGCTCGCAGACGGCAAGGTCCTCGCCATCGGGGTGAGCAACTTCATGGTCGACCACCTCACGACTCTTCTCGAGCAGACCGACATCGTGCCGGCAGTGAACCAGATCGAGGTGCACCCGTATTTCCAGCAGCGTGAGCTGCAGAAGTTCGACGCTGAGCACGGCATCCTCACCCAGGCGTGGTCCCCGATCGGTGGAATCACCTCCTACCGTGGCGGCGACTCCCAGAGCACGTTCGAGGAGCCGGTGATCCTGGACATCGCGAAGGCGCACGGCAAGAGCGCGGCGCAGGTCATGCTGCGCTGGCACATCCAGAACGGCGTGCAGGCGATCCCGAAGTCGGTCAAGCCCGCACGGATCGCAGAGAACTCCGACGTGTTCGACTTCGAGCTCACCGACGACGAGATCGCTCGCATCGATGCTCTCGACGCCGGTGTCCGTGGCGGCCCGGAGCCCGAGGTGATCACGCTCGAGGCCTTCGGACGCGACATTCCGGAGGACTGATGAGTGCCCTGACCGTTCTCGTCGTCGGCGCCACCGGCAGCATCGGTGTGCACGCCGTCGGCGAAGCAATGGCGCAGGGGCACCGCGTGCGCGCACTCGCCCGCGGTGCCTCCCGCACACAGAACCTTCCCGCCGAAGCGGACATCGTCATCGGTGACCTGGCCCTGATGACCGCTGTCGGGACCACAGATCGTGCGAACGAGGGACACGACTGGAAGCGCCGCGCGGAACGCCTCGTCCGTGCATCCGGCAACGCGTACACGATCGCTCGGCCCGGATGGTTCGACTACAACTCGTCCGACCAACGACGCATCGTGATGCGCCAAGGCGACCTGTACAGCACCGCATCTCCGGCAGATGGCGTCATCGCCCGTGACCAGATCGCCCGCGTGCTGGTCGACAGCCTCCGCTCCGACGAAGCCGACCACACGACGTTCGAGCTGGTCGCCGACAGCGGCACCGCGCAAGCCGACCTCGCCACCGTCTTCGGTGCACTGACCAAGGACACGACACTCGACGGCGCCCTCGACCAGGACAACATGCCCCTCGACGAGGAACCCGAAAGCGTTCGAGAGGATCTCGACACACTCGGGCGTTGAACCGTGAAGGTCGAGCGAACCACGGGCTTGACCCCCGCCTGTCGCAGAGAAGAGGACACAGCATGACCGAGATCGACAACCGCGGAGAAGTCCGAGAGTTCCTCCAGACCCGACGGGCGCGGATCACTCCCGAACAGGCCGGGATCATCGGCGGTGGTCGGCGCCGCGTCACCGGCCTGCGGCGCGAGGAAGTGGCCTCACTCGCGGGCATGAGTGTGGACTACTACGCACGGATGGAACGCGGCGACCTCTCGGGTGTTTCCCCCGAGATCCTCGACGCACTCGCACGGGCGCTCCACCTCGACGATGCGGAGTCCGCTCACCTGCAGGATCTGGCGCACGCAGCCGGACCTCGAGGCCCCGGATACAAGCGTCCCCGGCCACCGAAGACAACCGTGAGACCCGCTCTGCAACGGCTCCTCGATTCCATCGGCGCCCCGGCCTACATCTCCAACGCTCGCAAAGACTTCCTCGCGCTCAACACGATCGGGCACGCCGTGTTCACCCCGATCGTCGATGACCCAGCGAACAGGCGCAACAACGCCCTCTTCACCTTCCTGAACCCCGCGGCGCAGAACTTCTATACCGACTGGGAAAGCGGTGCGAACAGCATCGTCGCCTCGCTCCACATCGAAGCAGGCCGCAACCCCCACGACAGAGCACTCACTGACCTCATCGGCGAACTCGTCACCCGCAGCGATGTCTTTCGGCACCGCTGGGCCGCGCACAACGTGCGGTTCCACCGCACCGGGTCGAAGCGGGTCCACCACCCGGAAGTGGGGGACCTCGAGTTCGACTACGAAGCGCTCGAGCTTCCCGCCGACCCCGGCCTGCTCATGTTCACCATGACACCCGCCCTTGACACCCCCACGGAAAATCGGCTGCGACTGCTCGGCAGCCTCGCAGCGACCCGCGTCTCCGAGCAGACCAGCGCATGAGCAAGGCGACCCCCGGCAACTCGTATCTGACGCGCCGGGGGCTCCTGCGTGGAGCCGTGGTGATCGGAACGGGTCTCGCCGGCGGCGCACGGGAAATGCTGTGTCTCAGCAACCGACGTCTCTCATGAGATGGGACACTTGTCCGATCTCACGACAAGTGTCCGAGTCTCGCCAGCTGTCTCCCAGTGCTCGCGGGGTCGTCCACTAACCTGGCGCGATGGCTGCCGCTTCCGAGGAGATCACTTCTTCGCTGGTTCGCTCCCTGGTGTCGGAGCAGTTCCCGCAGTGGTCGGAGTTGCCGATCCGCCCGGTGGAACTTCAGGGGTGGGACAACCGCACGTTTCGGCTGGGTGACCGAATGACTGTCCGCCTCCCGAGCGCTGACGGCTACGTCGCCGGCCTCGTCCGGGAGGAGCACACCCTCGCGATCCTCGGCTCCCGCTTTCGCGTCGCGATCCCCCGCGTCGTAGCGACGGGGGCCCCTTCGGCGGCATTCGACCGACCGTGGTCCGTTCGCGAGTGGATTGAGGGGCACACTCTCGACGCGGTTGACACGCGGCAGCGAGAGAGCGCCATCAGCAGCGTGGGCGATGTCCTGAGGGAGTTGCAGGCCTGCGACACGGTCGGAGGTCCCTGGGCGGGGAGCGCATCTGCGTACCGCGGCTGTCACATCAGCGTGGTGGGCGAGGAGGTGCAGGGCCGGCTCCCGTTCCTGCCCAGACACCAGGCCGCGGGATGTCGGGCACTCTGGGATGCGGCCGTGGCCACAGTGTGGACAAAGCCGCCGGTGTGGGTCCATGGCGATGTCGCGCCAGGCAACATGTTGTTCGGCAGCAGCGGCCAATTGGCGGCGCTGATCGACTTCGGGCAGACGTGCGTGGGTGATCCCGCCTGCGACTTGGCCTTCGCCTGGTTGAGTTGCAGTTCTCGCGAACGTGATCGACTGCACGACCGGCTCGAGCTACCGCAGGACGCATGGTTGCGCGGAGCTGCCTGGGCGCTGTGGAAGGCCCTCATCAGTTCCCCGGAAGAGGTGCTGACCAAATACGGGCGCTCACGCGATGTCGTGCTGAGCGACGTGGCGGACTTGACGACGGGATAAGAACGACACGCTTTTCCCGTGCTCCCGGCATCCGTCATACCTTCAGCCTCTCGACCTCCAGGTCGGCGTCCTGCGCCGTGTTCACGTTCTGCGGTTCCGGCACCAGGTACAGGCCTGAGGGCGAGTTGGCGGTGAATGCCAGCGCGTCGATCCACTTCCGGTTGTGACTCGCCCCTGTGTCTGCCCCTAGCAGCGACATGATGCGCGATCAAGGGCCAGGCTTCTGCGCGGGATCAGGCGTAGAAAAAGACGATGCAGATGATCATGTACGCCGGGAGCGAGTACCTCACAGGAGACGAGATCGCGAGCGCCCTGCTTTACTACTGCCGAGCTCTCGGTGACGAGGTCCGCGCGGAGATCGTGCAGATACCGGTCCGTGAAGACGACGACACGACCGTCACCGCGACGTTCCTCATCGGTCCCGCGAGCCAGATCGTCACGAAGACCGTCAACGGTCGCGGCCCGGAACTCGAGGACCCGGAGTTGGTTGCTCGACTGCGTGATCTGACGCGCGGAACGGTATCCCCGTACAGCGACGAGCACCTGGAACCCTCAGAGAACGCGCACGACATCGAATAGAGCGGCTTGAAGACCTGGGGTGCGACGCGTTTACACGGATCCCTGGTTCGGTTCCTGGGTGAGAGTTCCCTCGCTGATCGCCCGAGCATACTCAGCGACGCTGGCGGAAGCTTGGAGACCGAGGGGCACCAGCCGACGCTCGAGTTCAGCGAGCACAACGGAGACGGGGCGCCCCCGCATCGCGCCGTCGACCTCGTGAATGACCTCCGCAGCTCGAGCGATGGACTCCGCGCGAACCCTCGCCCTCGCATCCCGCAGCGCCTGCAGCGGCACCCGCTTCTCATGCGACATGCAGAAAACGTAGCGCCGATGGGGAGCTCAGCGAATGGGCAGACGTACCCAAGTGCGGCATGCGCGACTGGTCGGCTCGAGATCGGACGATGTCTGCCAGCTGCCGATCGATCGATCCCGGGGATTCAGTCCCCGTCGGGCTCCGACGCTCCCGTCGAGCCCTCCGAAACCTCGGGCCCGTCCGACCCGCGTCGTCCCGTCCTCAGCTCGCGCGCTGCCAGATTGGGGCGGAAGTCGAGTTCCTCGATCGCAGCCTCCACTCGTGCTCGCGTCGCCGGGGAGACCGGAACAGTTCCGGTCACGACATTCGACACCGTCTTGATCGACACTCCCGCACGAGCGGCGACATCGAGCATCCGCGGCGCGCGATCCGTCAGCACCAGGGCATCGGATGTTGCCGCCTCCGGCGAGTTGCGGCGACGCATCTTGATGTAGTTGCCGCATCCCGTCATCGAACACCACCGGCCGGATCGGTTGCGCGATCCGTCCCAGTAGGCCCAGCGGCACGAGTCGCGCGAGCAGGCCTTGACGCGTTCCCAGCTCCCGTCGGCGCGAACGGCGTCGATGGCGGCGAGCACCGGTGCGAGGAAGGAGTCTGCAGCGGCCGCGGCCTGAATCTGGCCGTCAGCGTCGAAGCGCAGATGCACGGGAACCTCGGCGAGCAGCGCGTTCAGCCCGGCGATCGCGCCGGGGAGCGGTTCGTGTCCGGCATGCGTCAGGAGCACCTCACGCAGCCCCTCTCGGGTGCGGCACGCGAAGGCCAGATCGCCCTCCGTCAGTGTGCTCGGCGACACCCCGGTGCGCGTGCGGAGCCAGGTCACGAGAGCCTGCGGCGACGTCCAGGTCTCGTCGTCGGTCTGCCATTCGACCGTGTTCACGAAGTCGATGAGCAACTGCGCCGCAGAGGGTGCCGCACCCTCGTCTGTCTTCATGACACCAGTGAACACCTTTCACCGGAGTCGCCGCAATCGTACGGCCGGGAATCCGCGTCGTCGCGGATCAGGCGTCGGGCCGATTCCGGACTGTTGCTCGACACCGCTGCGACGGTAGCGTCCATTCCGAGAGCCGCGCCCGCTGAGCGCACCCGCGACCGAGTGAAGGAGAGCACATGGCAGTCTTCGGAGGTCGCCGTCGCGACGAGAACCCTGCGTTGCCGCCGGGTCAGCATCTGACTGACTCGTTTCCCGTGCTGTCCGCCGGGCCGACGCCGACCATCGAGCGGGAGGAGTGGGAGTTCCAGATCCGCACCGAGACCGGTGTGACGCACCGATGGAGCTGGGAGCAGCTTCTCGCGCTGCCCTCGGAGGACGTCACCGTCGACATCCACTGCGTCACGAGCTGGTCGAAGCTCGGCACGCAGTGGCGGGGTGTGTCGCTGGACACTCTCTTCGCCGAAGTCGAGACCGGCCAGGACTTCGTGATGGCGCATTCCTACGGCGGGTACACGACCAATCTGCAGCTCGACGAGATCCTCGACGGGCAGGCGTGGATCGCGTATGAGTACGACGGAGACGACCTGGATCCCGAGCACGGCGGGCCTGCGCGCCTGCTGATCCCGCATCTGTACTTCTGGAAGAGCGCGAAATGGGTGCGGGGGCTCGTCATGCAGAGCGACGACGTTCCAGGCTTCTGGGAGGAGAACGGATACCACCTGCACGGCGACCCCTGGCGAGAAGAGCGCTACGCGTGAGCACCCGCGCTCCCGCATGGTACCCGGCGACATTGGCGCGTGCCAGCGCGATGACGGCCACCTCTCGGAGCCTGATCTTCAGGGTCGACGGCTGGCCGGGGAACGATGCGGGCCAGCACGTCGATCTTCGGCTCACCGCGCCCGACGGCTATCAGGCGGTGCGGTCCTACTCGATCGCGAGCGTCGGAGCCGCACCCGAGATCGAGCTCGCGGTGGATCGTTTTCCGGACGGCGAGGTCTCGCCGTTCCTCGTCGAGGAGCTCGAGATCGGCGACACGGTCGAGATCCGTGGCCCGCTCGGCCGCTGGTTCGTGTGGAGGCCCGAGCAGACCCGTCCCGTGCAGCTCATCGGTGGCGGCTCGGGCGTCGTGCCCCTGGTCGCGATGGCCCGTGCGCACGCCGTGGCGGAGAGCAGCACTCCGATGCAGCTGCTCTACTCATTGCGCAGCCCGGCGGACGCGTTGTTCCAGACGGAGATCGCAGCCGCCGAGCCGTCGGTGTCGACGACCTGGCACTACACACGGGAGACACCCGAGGGCTGGCATCGCGAGGCGGGCCGCCTCACCGCCGCGGACCTGCAGCGCCACACGCTGTCACACGACGCGGATCCACTGATCTTCATCTGTGGCCCGACAGGTTTCGTCGAAGCGGTGTCGCGAGCGATGATCGATCTCGGACACGTCGAGGCCGACATCCGCACCGAGCGATTCGGAGGGATCTGATGCAGCCTCTCGACGGAAGTGTTCTGGCCGGCCGGCTCGACGGGCTCTTCGCCTTCGAACCCACGACCGCCCAGGGCCAGTGTCACCACTGCGACGACGTCGGCGTGCTGGCAGAGGCCGTGGTCTACCCGCACCCCATGGGTTTCGTCGTGCGCTGCCGCCGCTGCGAGAGCGTACTCATGGTCGTCGTCGAGCGCGGCGACCGGAGCTCGCTGAGCATGCGGGGTCTGCGGTGGGTGCGCGCCGCGGCGGAGCCGAGCTGAGTCCGGTCAGCGGCTGAGCTCCGCCAGCACATGCCCGGCGCCGCTGAGCGTGGCGCGTGCGCGATCCGCATCGGCGCTCGGCACCATCAGAACGTCGCCGTCGAAGGTGGAGACGACGAACACCGGGCAGCCCACCGCAGAGAGAGGTGACACGAGCGACGTCACGATTCCCGTCAACGCGAACGGCATCGGCCCGCCGGCGTAGAACGCCGTCCATGGCCCGTCGAGCTCGGCACCCGCAGGCGCCGAACCCGACGGACAGACGATGGACAGCTCCTGCGGCGTGCGGCTGACCGAGACGAACGCGCCGGTCGCGAACACCTCCGCAAGCACGCTCGACAGGTCGGTCGAGGCGGGGAAGCGCGCGACGACGTACTCATCGGGCAACGGCTGCAGGCGGACAGAGGGAGAAGTCATCGGCGCGACTCGCTTCGGGACCGCGCGGAAGGCTCCCGAGTGGAGCCGCAGTGGTCGCGCGACAGCCACGATACCCCGCGTGAGCGCGGCGTCAGCGTCGGTCAGCCGGATGCTGAGCGAACAGATATCGCACCAGCTCCAGGACTCCGCGAGGAGCGCCGTCTCTGTGTCCGAGGGACTCCACGATGATCGCGCCGAGTATGGCGTGGCCGAGCTGATCGACCGGCGCGTCCTCCGACAGCTGTCCAGCGCGGACCCCCGTACGCAGGCGGGATCCGAGGTGCTTCTCGACGCCGAGGCTCTCGCCCAGATGCTCGCCCACAGCGAGGTCCTCGGTCGCGGCGGCGACGAGCGAACGCAGCAGAACGCCGCCCCGCGGTTCGTCGAGGAGGGCCAGGACGGTGCGCAGCCACGACTCCACGTCGGCGAGCAGATCGCCGGTGTCGGGCACACCGAAGTCGACCGCGATGAGTCGTCCCTCGACGAGGCACTCGGCGATGAGGGCTCCGCGCGAGGGCCACCAGCGATAGATGGTCTGCTTGCCGACGCCGGCCTCCTTCGCGATGCCTTCGATCGTCAGCCGGTCATAGCCGTGATTGTGGAAGAGCCGAGCGGTCGCATCGAGGATCGCCTCGCGCGCGATGAGGCTGCGGACAGGGCCGCTTCGATGCTCGTTCACCATGCATTCAGAATAGTCGCAGATCTATAGACGAGACGTGCCGTATGATCTCTCATGTCTGAAGGAGACCACATTGGCTGCACTGCTTTTTCGCTTGGGTTCGTTCGCTGCACGCCGGGCGTGGGCGGTGGTCGTCTCCTGGATCGTGATCCTCGGGCTGGGGGTCGGCGCGTTCCTCACCCTCGGCGGCACTCTCAGCAACAGCTTCGACATCCCGGGCACAGCCTCGGGCCAGGTCATCGACGAGCTCGCCGATCAACTGCCCGACACCGCGGGCGGAACGGGCACGGTGGTCTACCAGACCGGAGACGGCGCGCCGTTCACTGACGAACAGAAAGCGGAGATCTCCGCTCTCGCGACGAGCGCGGAAGACCTCGACGGCGTCGCCTCGGTCATCGACCCGTTCCAGACTCAGCAGCAGCAGGCCGAGCAGGCGCAGCAGCTCGCCGACGGCGAGGCGCAGATCGCGGAAGGGCGCACGCAGCTCGAGGCGGGACAGGCTCAGCTCGACGACGGACGCTCACAGCTCGAGGCCGGCATCGCCCAACTCGAGACCGGTCGGGCACAGGCCGAAGCGGCCGGTGCCCCTGCGGCTCAGCTCGCCGCCCTCGACGCGCAGGCAGCGGCACTCCAAGCGCAACTCGCGCAGCTCGACGCGCAGCAGGCGACCATCGACCAGAGCCGCGAAGACCTCGACGCCAACGCAGAGCAGGCGCGCCTCGGCGCGACCCTCCTCGACCTCGCGAACGGTATCGGCGTCGTCTCGGAAGACGGTTCGACCACCATCGTGAACGTCTCGTTCGTCGACCCTCGGCTCGAACTCTCCGAAGAGGTCAAGCAGGGCACCATCGACCACTTCCAGGACGCACCCGTCGACGGTGTCGAGGTGAACTTCGGCACCGACATCGCGCAGGGCGTACCTGAGATCTTCGGTGTCGGCGAGGCCGTGGGACTCGTCTTCGCGGCGGTCGTGCTGATCGTCATGCTCGGGTCCCTCATCGCGGCAGCCCTGCCCATCGTCACGGCGATCGTCGGCGTCGGTGTCGGCGTCACGGCATCCCTCGCCTTCTCCGGCACGGTCGACATGGCGTCGGTCACGCCGGTCCTCGGAGTCATGCTCGGCCTCGCCGTCGGCATCGACTACTCGCTCTTCATCGTGAACCGGCACCGCAAGCAACTCCTGGCGGGCGTGCCGCTCAGGGAGTCGATCGGGCTCGCGACCGGCACCTCCGGCACCGCAGTGGTCTTCGCCGGTGCGACCGTGATTGTCGCGCTGCTCGCGTTGAACGTGACCGGTGTGCCGTTCCTCGGGCTCATGGGCACGGTCGGTGCCGTGTGCGTCGCGGTCGCGGTGCTCGTCGCGATCACTCTCGCTCCGGCCATCCTCGGTCTCGTCGGCACCCGTCTGCTCAGCGGTCGGGCCCGCGCGGCGATCGGCGAGCAGCACGCCGCAGGCAAGCCCGTTCGGCAGATGTCGACACTGCGGGCCATCACGACCGCAGTGATCAGCGTCGTCGCCCTGCTGATCATCGCGATCCCGTCGATGTCGATGCGCCTCGGCCTGCCCGACGGCGCGAGCGAGCCGGCCGATTCGACCAGCTACCGCGCGTTCCACGTGGTCGACGACCAGTTCGGCGAGGGGGCGAACGCCCCGCTGCTGGTGACCGCCTCGCTCGACGACGCGGTCAGCGACGACGACCTGCTCGCCACGCAGGTGCGCGTCGCGCAGACTCTCGCCGATCAGGACGACGTGGTCGCGACAGCTCCGATCGCGGTCTCCGACGACAACACGCTCCTCGCCTTCCAGGTGCTTCCCGCCGAGGGCCCCAACAGCGCCTCGACCGAGCGCCTCGTGCAGGACATCCGCTCTCTTCCCGAGATCGACGGGGGGATCACGCTCGGCGTCGCCGGTCAGGCGGCGATCAACATCGACATCTCCGAGGCGTTGGCCGCGGTGCTCCCGCTGTATCTCGTGGTCGTCGTCGGGCTGTCGCTGCTGATCATGATCGTGGTGTTCCGCTCACTGCTCGTGCCGATCATCGCCACCGGAGGATTCGTGCTGTCGCTGTTCGCGACCTACGGCCTGATCGTGGCGGTGTTCCAGTTCGGATGGGGCGCCGAGATCATCGGTCTGCACAGCACCGGACCGATTCTGAGCTTCCTGCCGGTCATCCTCGTCGGCATCCTGTTCGGACTCGCGATGGACTACCAGCTGTTCCTCGCGTCGGGCATGCGTGAGGCCTATGTGCACGGAGCCTCGGCTCGGGATGCCGTCGCTCAGGGTTTCCGCGCAGGTCGTTCGGTCGTCATCGCCGCCGCGCTCATCATGGTGTCGGTCTTCGGCGGCTTCATCTTCTCGGAGTCGACGATCATCCGTTCCATCGGATTCGGTCTCGCGTTCGGCGTGCTGCTCGATGCGTTCGTCGTGCGGATGCTTCTCATGCCGGCGCTGATGCACCTGCTCGGTCGCTCGGCATGGTGGCTGCCGCGGTGGCTCGACCGCATCCTGCCGAACGTCGACATGGAAGGTGCCGCCCTCGAACGCGATCACCCCGGTATGCGCGCGGTCGCGGTGCCCACAGGCCAGGGAGCGGAGAACGCCGCGGACTAGTCCTTCTTGCCGTTCTCGTTCTTCTTGTCTTCCTGTTCCTGCTTCTTGGCCTCTTCCTCGGCCTTCTTCCGCTCCTCCTCGGCCGCCTTCTCCTGCTCCTTCTCGGCCTTCTCCTGCTCGTCGGACTTCTCGTCCGTCTGATCGTCGGTGGGGGTGGAGTCGGCCGGTGTGACCACGCCGCTGTCGTCGTCGGCGGGGTCGGGTTCAGCGGGAGCCGGCGGAGCGACGGCGCGCTCGAAGGCGGGGCCGATGGCCGGGCCGAAGGTCGCCGACTGTTCCGGAGCCATCGACATCGCCGCGGCCCAGATCCCCACGCCGATCGCGACGGCGGCTGCCGCGGCGCCGACTCCGACGAGTGCGCGGCGCGGCCGGCGCCGCTCCGCCGCAGCCGGGGTGGGCTCCGCGAGGGCGGGCGGGAGCACCATGGTGGGGGCGTCGATCTGCGTGGTCTCCGCCTCGGCGGCGGCGACGGTCGCGGCCATCACGCGCTTCGGACCGGTCGGGCCGCCGTGCCCGGTGGCGATCTCGGCCGTCGTCACAGCGACCTCGGCCGCGGTGGGGCGGTGCGAAGGATCCGTCGCCGTCATGCGGGTGAGCAGATGTGCCCAGCCGGATCCGAGCGACGCGGGGATCACCGGTGAGCTGCTGAGCCGCGCGAGGGCGACGCCGGCTCCTTCGGCGTTGGGGAACGCGGGCGCGCCGGTGAGGGCCTCGAGGAGCACGAGTCCGAGAGAGTAGATGTCGGCCGGGGGAGAGGGTTCGACTCCGCGCACCTGCTCCGGGGCGAGGTACGCCGCCGTGCCGATGACCATGCCCGGGGTCGTCATGCGTGTGGTGTCGACAAGCCACGCGATGCCGAAGTCGGCGAGCTTGGCCCGCGAACGTCCGCCGGGAAGAGGGGAGGGTTCGAGGAGCACGTTCGACGGCTTGATGTCGCGGTGGATGACGCCGGCTGTGTGCGCGACATGCAGTGCCTCGGCCAGATCGGCCGCGAAGGGCGCGACGTCCTGCGAGGGCAGCGGCCCCTTCGACATCAGTGCGCTGAGGGTGGGGCCCGAGACGAACTCCATGACCATGTACTCGGGCTTGCCCGGCACGAGCTGCGCATCGAACAGGGTGACCAGCGACGGGTGGCTCAGCGAGGCGAGCACCGTGGTCTCGCTGCGGGCGCGTTCTGGACTGGTCAGGCTGTCGACCGTCGGGCGGAACATCTTGATCGCGACCGTGCGCCCGAGCAGCACGTCCTCACCGCGATAGACGCGGGCCATACCGCCCTGTCCCACGCATTCGCCCAACCGGTACCGCCCGTCGAGCATCGCCTCCGTCGGAGGTGTTTCCGGCGCCATGAAAGCCTCCCCTGACACCACGGCTCGGGATGGACCGAGGTGTCTCCTGTCAACCGTACTCTCCGAGGTCGTTCGAGTCCCGGATAATCGGAGAGGGAGAGGCTGCATCATCCGCCCCCGTCGTCATCCGCGCCCCGTCGCGCATCTCATGAACGGAGCTCCGCGATGAACCCCGAGATCATCACCTTCCTCATCCTCGGTGCCGCCGTGATCGCGTTCGTGACGAATCGCATCCCGATGGTCATCGTCGCGATGGCGGTGCCGATCGCTCTCTGGGCCACCGGAGTGCTCTCGCTCGGTGAGGCGTTCGCCGGTTTCGGGGATCCGATCGTCCTGTTCATCGTGGCGCTGTTCATCGTCAGCGAAGCGCTCGACGCAACCGGCGTGACCTCGTGGGTGGGGCGGCAGCTGATGCGTCGCGCCGGCACGAGCCGCTCACGGCTTCTGCTGATCGTGTGCCTGCTCGCCGCCGTGCTCTCGGCGGTGATCAGCATCAACGGCGCGGTCGCCGCGCTGCTGCCGATCGTGGTTCTCGTGGCGGTGCGGGCAGGGATCGTGCCGTCGCGGATGCTGTTGCCGCTCGCGTTCGCCGCCGGCGCCGGATCGCTCCTCACCCTCACCGGAACGCCCGTCAACATCCTGGTGTCGCAGGCCGCCGCCGAAGCCGGCGGGCGGCCGTTCGGGTACTTCGAGTTCGCCATCGTCGGCATCCCGATGGTCATCCTGACCGTGATCCTCGTGATCGCACTCGGAGACAAGCTGCTCCCGGAGCGCGTTCCGGATCGGCTCGACGAACCTGCCGACCCGAGTCAGGATGCGCGCGCCTGGCGCGAGACCTACGACGTCTCACTCGACACAGGCAGCTTCTTCACGGTCGGCGAGGGCGTCGCCGAAGTTCTCATCGCGCCGCGGTCGAGCCTGATCGGGCGGGTCGTCTCGCCGGGCATGACCACACGGCAGGAGGATCTGGTGATCCTCGCGCTGCGGCACGGCAGCCGCCCGGGCGATGTCGGCCGCAAGACGACCCACGCGGTGACGCTGCAGGCGGGGGATTCCGTGCTGGTCCAGGGCCCGTGGGAAGCACTTCACCGCTACACGAGCTCGCCCGACGTCATCTCGGTGAGCTCCCCGCAGCAGATGCAGCGGACCGTGCCGCTCGGGCACGGGGCCCGCCGGGCGCTGGTGATCCTCGGCGTCATGGTCGTGCTCCTCGCGACGGGCGTCGTCCCTCCGGTGATCGCGGGGCTGCTCGCCGCCGGAGCCCTCATCCTGACGCGCGTGCTCACCGTGTCGCAGACGTTCTCGGCGATCTCGTGGCCGACCGTCACACTGATCGCCGGCATGATCCCGCTGTCGTCGGCGTTCGTGTCGACCGGCGCCGCCGATCTCGTGGGTGACGCCGTGCTCCAGCTCGTCGGCAACACCTCGCCGTACCTCGCGCTGCTCACGATCTGCGTCGCATCGGTGATCCTCGGCCAGTTCATCTCGAACGTCGCGACCGTGCTCGTCATCGCCCCGATCGCCGTCTCGGTCGCATCGAGCATGGACGTCAGCGTGCAGCCGTTCATGATGGCGCTCACCGTCGTCGGAGCCGCGGCATTCCTGACACCCATCGCGACACCCGTGAACCTCATGGTCATGCAGCCGGCGGGATACCGCTTCGGCGACTACTGGCGTCTCGGACTCCCGCTCGTGGTCGTGTACGTCGCCGTCGCGGTGCTGTACGTGCCGCTGATCTGGCCGTTCTGACGGCGGCTGTGGTGGCGGGGCGTGCACGGATCACCGACCCGTGCACGCCCCGTCGCCGTCAGCTCGCGCGGCGGAGCGGCACGGTCGGGAAGTCGACGGGCACGTCGAGCGCGATGTTCACGTAGTTGGTGAACAGGTTCAGGGCGACCTGGCCGATCGTCTCGACGATCTGCTCGTCGTTCCAGCCGACGTTGCGCAGGGTCTGCACGTCGGCGGGGCTGAGCTGTCCGCGATCGGTGACGAGCTTGAGCGCGAACGCGAGCAGAGCCGCGGTCTTCGGGTCGTCGGACTCGCCGTTCTGTGCCGCGGTGAGGGTGTCACGCGAGAGGCCGGCCTTCTTGCCCAGCGCGGTGTGCGCGGCGAGGCAGTATTCGCACGCGTTGCGGTCGGCGACGGCGACGGCGATCTGCTCGCCGAGCGCCGCACCGAGGGTGCCCTTGCCGAAGGCGCCGAACGACCCCCACATGCTCGTGAGCGCGGCGGGCGAGTTCGCGACGGCACGGAACATCGCGGGCACGACGCCGAAGGTCGACTTGATCTGGTCCAACTGTTCCTGGACGCTTCCGGTGGTGGCGTCGCGATCGATGAGGGGGACGTTCGGCATGAGGTGCTCCTTTTGCGAGGTGGCCGGTCCGATTGGACCTGCATCCAGTCTCGTCACTCGACTCGGACGATGCGCACCGAAACGTCTTGCTTTCATCACACATCGTCCAGATAATGGATGCATGGCGTCCGTCGATCGACTCACCCCGCTGCTGGAGCGGTTCCGCGTGCGCACCCACCTCTTCCACACCGGTCCGCTCTGCGGTGTGACGGACTTCTCGGCGAGCATCGGACGCGGCTTCCTGCACGTGCTGCGACGAGGTGAGATGGAGATGATGATCACACGGGCCGACGGTCGCACCGAGCGGGTGACGATCGCCGAGCCGAGCCTGCTGTTCTTCCCGCGCCCCGCCGATCACACCTTCTTCAACGCGCCGACCGAGGAGTCGGACTTCGCGTGCGCCACCCTCGACTTCGACGGTGGCGCGACACATCCGCTCGTCACAGCCCTGCCGTCGGTCGTCATTCTGCCGCTGCGCGAGGTCGCCACCCTGGCCCCGGCGCTGGATCTGCTCTTCGCCGAGGTCGACAACGTGCAGTGCGGTCGACCGATCCTCGCCGACCGGATGTTCGAGGTGGTGCTCATCCAACTGCTGCGGTGGATGCTCGATCACTCCGCCGAGCTGCGGCTCCCGCAGGGGCTCGTTCCGGGTCTGTCCGACGAGCGACTGGCGCCGGCCCTGGTCGCGGTGCATGAGAGCCCGGGGGAGCAGTGGACGCTCGATGCCATGGCACGGGCGGCGAACATGTCGCGCAGCTCGTTCGCCGCACGGTTCAAGGAGGTGCTCGGCCGCACCCCGGCCGACTACGTGACGCAATGGCGGCTCACGATCGCCCAGGAACAGCTGCGGTCCGGGATGTCGGTGAGTGCGGTGGCCGCGGAACTCGGCTACGCGAGCGCGTCGGCGTTCTCCCGCACCTTCGCCCAGCGGATGGGGCGGTCCCCTCGGGCCTGGCTCGCGCCGCTCGCCTGAACGAGACTGGCCCGCCGGATGTCGTACCCGGCGGGCCAGCAGCGAATCTGTTACTTCGCAGCATCCTTGATCATCTGGATCACCGAGATCGGCTTGCTGATCATCGGCACGTGCGAGGTGTTGACCTCGACGACCTTCGAACCCGCACGTGCTGCCATGGCGCGTTCCGCCTCCGGCGGGATGATGCGGTCCTGCTTCGCGACCATGTACCAGCTCGGAATGGTCTGCCATGCCGGCACGCCCGACGGCGTCACGAGCGAGGCGTACGAACCGGGGCGCTGAGAGGCGGCCATCGTCTTGGCGACGATCTTGGGCAGGTCCTGGGCGAACAGCTCGGGGAAGAACGCCGGGTCGATGTAGGCATCGGCGTCGCCTTCGCTCGCCCCCGGGAACGGCCGGACCACGAGGTGTTCCGTGACGGCGCTGTGCCCGCCGCCGAGTTCGTTCGCCGCCGCGACCGACTCGCCTTCAGCGAGGGCGTATGCGGCGATGTAGACGAGTGACTTGACGTTGGTGTTGCCGGTGGCGGCGTTGGTGATGAGCGCCCCGCCATAGGAGTGGCCGACGAGGACGATCGGTCCCGGAACGGTCGAGAGGAAGTCGCGCAGGTACTGGCTGTCGTGGTCGATGCCGCGCAGCGGATTCGAGAACGCCAGCACGGTGTATCCCTGCGCCTGCAGGGCGGGAGCCACCAGGCTCCAGCCGCTGGAGTCGGCGAAGGCGCCGTGGACGAGCACGATCGTGGGCTTGGTGCCGGGCTGTGAGGCGTCGACGGCGGCATCCGAGATCGCCGCGGTGGTGGAGGGCGTCGCGGAGCTGGCGGCCGCAGCCGGGAAGGCGGCGACGCCGAGAGTGCCGAGGGAGAGCGCGAGCGCTACGGCGGCGAGGCGGAGGACGCCGCGTCCTTTTCGTCGGATCATGATGTGGTTCTTTCTGGTCGTGTTGATCGTGTTGATCGTGTTGATCGTGTTGATCGGTTGATCGGTATTGGTCGCAGAGGTGTCAGGCGTTCGAGGGCGCGCCGACGGGGCGGGCGTTGGCGAGTGTCCACTCGAGCGCGTAGTCTGCGACGGCCTCCCATCCGGGAGCCGCGCACGTCCAGTGGTCACGACCGGCGAACTCGTGATATTCGGTGAGCGCCGGGGACTTTCCCCAGTGCTTCGCGTTGGACTTGTTCACCGCTGGCGGCATGATGTGGTCTTCGCCTCCGCCGATGAACAGCAGCGGTGCACGGTCGACCGAGAAGTCGACCCATGTGGCCTGGTGGCCGGGCTGGAAGTTGGCGAGCAGCCCGTACGACCACACCCAGTTGCCCGGTGCTGCGATCGCATACCGCTCGTAGGCGGCGTCAGACTGCTCGCGCGTCAGGGTGTTGGTGAACGCGTAGTGCCACTCGTCGGGGGTGAAGCCGACCGCGCGGTGCAGGTTTGCCGGGTTCTTCAGCGCGGGGAACAGCGACCGCGCCTGCGAGAGGGGCGTGACGCGCACGCCTTCGGTCGGGGCGGAGTCGATCACTGCGCCGGCCGCACCGAGACCGCGCGCGAGGAGCATCTGCGTGAACAGGCCGCCGAACGAGTGGCCCATGATGATCGGAGGCTTCGGCAGAGCCTCGATCACCCCGGCCAGGTGGTCGAGGGTCGCGGGGACCGTCAGGTCGGCGATGACATCGGGCTTCTGGCGGAGAGCCTCGACCTCGATCTCGAAGCCGGGGTAGGCGGGAGTGATCACGGTGTAGCCCCGGGCTTCGTAGCGCGCCTTCCACTCCTCCCAGCTGCGCGGGGTGACCCAGAGGCCGTGGACGAGGACGATCGTGTCTGGTGCTTCGAGATTGCTCATGACATGCCTTTCGGGTGGTGGATGGTTCAGGACTGCAGGAAGGCGAGGATGTCGGCGTGCAGCCGGTCCCGGTCCGTGTCAGGAAGACCGTGCGCGCCGCCTTCGTAGACGAGGAGCCGCGCGTGGGGGATCAGCTGGGCGGAGAGCTTGCCGCTGATCTCGAACGGCACGATCTGGTCGTCGTCGCCGTGGATGACGAGCGTCGGCACGTCGACTTTCGCGAGGTCGGGGCGGAAGTCGGTGGCGCTGAATGCCGCGATGCACTCGTAGGCGTTGTGCGTGCCGGACGCGAGGCCCTGCAGCCAGAACGCATCACGTGTGCCTCGCGGGACGTCGTCCGTTCGGTTGTTGCCGAAGAACGGCCCGTCGGCCAGATCCCGGTAGAGCTGCGATCGGCCGGCGGCCTCTCCGGCGCGGATGCTGTCGAAGACATGCATCGGCAAGCCGCCCGGGTTGTCGTCGGTGCGGACCATCAGCGGCGGCACGGCGGAAACGAGGATCATCCTGGCGACGCGGGCGCTGCCGTGGCGTCCGACGTACCGGGTGATCTCGCCGCCGCCCGTCGAATGCCCCACCAGGGTCACCGCACGCAGATCGAGCGCCTCGAGCAGGCAGGAGAGATCGTCGGCGTACGTGTCCATCTCGTTGCCGGTCCAGGTCTGCGTCGACTTGCCGTGGCCGCGACGATCATGAGCGATCACCCGATAGCCCCGGCCGGCGAGGAACGAGGCCGTGGCCTCCCACGCGTCGCTGTTCAGCGGCCAGCCGTGGCTGAGCAGAACAGCGGCCCCGTCAACCGGCCCCCAGTCCTTGAAGTGGATCTCGGCCCCATCATCGGTCTTCACGAACGGCATCTCGGTCTCCTTCGTCGTGGGCGAACACGGCAAGGATGACGCGGGCAGCGCGCGACCGCACCACGCAGAGTGCGTAGTCGGGACGGACCTATTCGTGGTTCCGATCGCGCAGCTGCCGGCGCGACGCGATCCCGAGCTTTCGGAAGACCTTCCGCAGGTGGTAGTCGACCGTGTTCGGTGAGATGAAGAGCGCGGCCGCGATCTCGGGGTTGCTCTTGCCCTCCGCCGCGAGCCGGGCGACCAGCGACTCCCGCGGTGTGAGGTCTGCCTCCGACAGCGGCGGTGGAACGGACTCGCCCGTCGCCGCATACTCGCGTCGGGCCCGCGCCGCGAAAGGCACGACGCCGAGCTCGTCGAACGCTCTGACCGCGATGGCCAGGTGCTCGCGGGCTTCGCGACGCCGCCGATGGCGTCGCAGCCATTCGCCGTAGACGAGGTGAGCCCTGGCCAGGTCACCGCCCGGCACGGCGGCGCTCCCGAGGGCCTGGATCGCCGCGAGGTAGTGCTCCTCGGCGGTCGACGGGTCGGACACCAGAGCCGCTGATCGCTGCAGCAGGCCCTGCAGCCAGGGTGTCTGCGTGACCTCGGCGAGCGATCTGAACTCGTCGACGGCCGCTCGTGCCTCGTCTGGATGATCGCTGCGCGCAGCCGCCTCGACGAAGTCGGCCAGCGCGAGCCGCGAGATGTGCGCGAACTCGCTGCCGAGAATCGGCTGCAGCCGGTCGTACGCGGCTTGGTAGTCGCCGTCGCCGATCAGACGGGTGCCGATTCCGATCTGCACGACGGTCCACGCGCCGCCGAATCCCGTGGCGAGAATCGAATCCGCAGCCGCGTCGACGATCTCCATCGGCGCACCCGTCAACGCGAGGTGCGCCGCGTTGACCACGTGCTCGGCCGGATACCCCACCGCTCTGCGCAGCTCCCGCACGCTGTCGAGTGCCTGTCCGGCTGCCTCGACGTTGAGCAGCTGCACGTGGATCGTCGAGAGAGTCCAGTACGTCGTATCCAGTGATTGCAGAGCGCCGCGAGCCGTGGCGAAGGCGATGTTCCGCTGCGCGAACGCCAACGCCGACACCGGGTCCCAGACGGTGATCGAGAGCGGGATGGCCCATCCACTGACCCCTGCGAGCGTGGCCTGATCCATGCCGCGGACGGCGGCGAGGGCGTCGTGGATGCGCGCGGATGCTGTCGCGTACGGCAGCACGAGATGGGCGTGGAGCGCGCGCAGGACGGTGTTGCGCTCGCCGGCGCCGGGGTGGACCCCCGCGAGGATTCGCTCAGCGATGTCTGGGATCGATGTGTCCCGCGTCGCCCACTCCGTCGTCAGGAGGTAGGCGAAAGCGTTCTGGAGCGCCGCCTGCTCCAACTCGACCGAGGTGGGGCGAAAAGCATCCGCTGCGCGTGCGAAGGTCGCCGCGACGCGCGGAACGCCCTCCGCATCGCCGACGAACAGGGCGAGGAACGCGCGCAGCGACAGATAGCGCCCTCGGTTGAGCGGTGACAGGCGATCGTCATCGAGCTCGCCGAGCAGGGTTGCCGTGAGCACGGCAGCACCGGCTCCCAGCGCCGCCTCCGCGGCCGACAGAGTGCGCTCATCGCGTCGAGGGCCGTCGGGCGTGAGCTCGCGGGCGCGTGAGAGCAGCCCGGCTCGAGAGAGCAGCGCTCCGCGCGCAGCGGACCCGTCCGCGAGGTGCTCGAGCCGATCGGCGACCGCCGGGTCATGCGAATCGGCTGCGGCCGCCGCGTGCATCGCGGCGGCCGCGGCGAAGCCGTGCTCGTCCGCTGCGGACTCGAGCGCGAGGTGCGTGCGACGTCGTTCGTCGGATGCTGCTGCGCTGTAGACCGCGGCGCTCACGAGCTGGTGGCGCAGCCGCACGCGCCCCCGTAGTTCCACAAGATCCGCCCGCTCGAGTGGGCTCGACGCGTCGCGCGGTAGACCGAGTACGGCCGCAGCGGTGCGAATCACCTCGAGGTCACCGGTGGTGTCGGTGGCGACGACGAGTGCGAACTCTCGAGACTCCTGCGGCAAGGCGTCGATCATGCTCCGGTAGAGACCCTGCAGAAGCACGCCGGGAGGAAGGGGTTCGCTTGCCAGCGCACGCAGTGCGAGGCGCTCGGCGTCTGCATGCCGGGCGAGATCGGTGATGGCGAGCGGATGTCCTTCGAGCTGCTCGACCACCTTGGCGGCGATGAGCGGGTCGAGCCCCTGCGCGCGGTGCGCGTTCATCAGCGCGACACCGGACGCCGCGTCCAACCCCGTCAGGCGCTGCGTCTCCAACCCCGACAGCGCCTCCCGCACCGACGGTTGCGGCCGGGTGGCGAAGACGAGCAGCACGGACTCGGCCTTGAGCCGGCGTCCGACGAAGGCGAGCACGATGAGCGAGGACTCGTCGAGCAGGTGCGCGTCGTCGATGACGACGACGGTCAGCCCCGATGCGGCCCCCAGCAGAGACAGCAGAGCGAGCCCCACCTGGTAACGATCCGGCGGCTCGCCCACACGGCGCCCCGTGGCCACGGCGAGTGCCTGGCGGAGGCGAACAGGAAGCGCCGCCACGGCGTCGGGCATCTCGGCCAGCAGCCGGTCGATGGCGGCGTAGGGCAGGTCGGATTCGGACGAGAAACCGGTGACTCGCACGGTCTGACTGTCCGGCGGCAGATCCCGCGCCAGGAACGCATCCAGCAGGGCGGTCTTGCCGATACCGGGGTCGCCCTCGACAACGATCACCGAGGCGATGCGATTGCGGGCGCTGCCCAGCCCCGCGCTGAGCTTCTCGAGCTCGTGCGCGCGACCGACGAGGGGGAGGAATCGCGCTTCGATGATGGAAGAGTACTGAAAACCGTGCTTCGTGGCGAGAGGTGTCCCTGCGCGAACTGATCGGGAGAAGCGCGCCGCGTGTCCTTGACCACCGGATGAGAGTTTCTTATGCTTTGATCAAGCGGGGGCTGAACGAGAATCCCCTCCCCGTCGTTCGGCACTGTGTGTCTTCATGTCCGATTCTCTTGATCGCGTGACTCGCTGACATCGGGTTGCGACCCATGATTACGCGCACTTCCGGTAAACCGCAGGTGCTGCTCCGACTCGCCGGCGGTATCGAACGATGCCGCCCCCCACCGGGATGGCACATGCCTCACTACCGCTCCGTTCGCGCGCGCGCACGCGAAACCTCACCGACCGCAGCAGTGCTGCGTCGAGTCGGTTTCTCCTGGGTGGCGAAGGCCGCGGTCCTGGCGCTGGCGCTCGGACTCGTCGCCGCTCCGGGTGCGTCGGCGTCGACGCCGACGCCCTCCGACACACCGACGGTCGAACCGTCGACCGCCCCACCGGTCGACAGCGATCCGCCGAACGAGACCCCTCCGCCCGTCGAGACGCCGCCCCCGGCCGACACCGCTCCACCGGCAGAGACGTCGCCGAACGCCGAGGAGCCGACTCCGGTCCAGACCGATGAGCCGACCGACCGAGGGCCACCGGCGCCCGAGCCCTCGACCGAGCCCGACTCCGTCCCCGAGCCCGACTCCGTCCCGGCTCCCGAGCAGCCCGCACGAGAAGCGGCACGCTCGCTCATGGCCGCGGCTGACGTGTCGCTCCTGGCCGCAGGGGTTCCCGAAGCACCCGCCCAGCTGTGGCTCGAGGACTTCGAGACCAGCGCTACTCCCGCACAGCTCGGCACTTACGCATCGAACCGATATACCGCCGCGGCGTTCTGGCTGAACTACGCCAACTGCAACGGCGTGATCGCGAACTACGCGGTGACCTTCCCCGCGACCGGGTTCTGCGGCACCGCGACCGACGTCGTCTCGCGCAATCAGGCCCGCCGTCTCGCCGACGTTCTGGGCCAATCCCGCCTCGGCGTGGTCGGCAGCACCAGCAACACCGCACCCACCAACGGATCCTCCACGGGATCGCAGTCGAACCGTGCCGTCACCGAGCTGACGATGACCGGTGGCACCGCCACGGCGAACCAGACGGTCATCGAATCCGCCGCCGCCGTCGGGCTGACCGCATCGGCCGACCGCTACTACGCGGCATCCATCGACGTCGCCGAGGACTCCTGCTCGGCCCGCCCCGGCGGGGTCAACAACAACTCGCGCCTCGACGTCGCGCTGATCTCCGGCGCCGCCGTGAGCGGCCTCACCACGGCGCCGATCATCGCCTGCAACATCACCGGCGGCCGCTACACCTCCCCGCCGCTGACCAGCGGATTCGGCACCGAGACCGCCGTGCGCGCGGGGCGCTTCTTCACAGACACGTCCGTGCGCCTGACTCCGGCGCAGGCGGCGCAGGCGCGCATCCGCGTCAGCAACCAGCTCTCCGCCTCGGCCGGCAACGACTTCGCCTTCGATAACCTGCGCATCGTCGATGCGACCCCGAGCCTCGACAAGGCTTTCGAGACCGACCAGACCGTGGCCGGGACCCCGGTGACGCTGACCTTCACCGTCACCAACACCTCGGAGCTCGCCGCGAAGAACGACTGGGGCTTCATCGACACTCTTCCCGCGGGCATGGTCGTCGCCCCGACGCCCGCGATCGGCGGCACGTGCACGAACGTCACCGGCGCCGCGTTCGCCGTGCAGGCCGCGGCCGGTGCGAGTTCGATCGCCGTGACCGGCGGCGACCTCGCCACGAACGCGACCAGTTGCACGATCAACGTCGACGTGGTCTCCAATACCGCGGGCACGTACGTGAACGGCCCGAGCAACGTCGCCACCGTGCTCAACGCCCCCGAGAGCGCGACGCTGGTCGTCGAGGCACCGGCGCGCATCACGATCCAGACGATCGTGACCTCGCGCGCCGCGGTCGCCGACCAGTTCCGCCTCGCCCTCACCCTCGGCGCCACCGAGGTCGCCAGTGCGACCACCACCGGCACGAACACCGGGCTCCAGGCCGCGCAGGTCGGGCCCACCACGGTGACCCGCGGCAGCGTCTACACGATCTCCGAGTCGATCATCTCCACGGCGACGCTCAACACCTACACGACCAGCTATCAGTGCTTGCGCGGCACGACGACGATCGCCACCGGCACCTCGGTCTCGGGCCCCATCACCATCCCGAACGAGCCGGGCGCCGAGATCGTGTGCACCTTCACCAACACCCCGCAGGTGGCGACGCTGTACTGCGACGGCTCCTACTACTACGCCGTGCGCACCAACGGCTCCATCGCGCAGGTGCACGCCACGACCACGGCGGCACCGACGCAGCTCGTCGGCGCTGTGACCGGCGCGACCGACATCAACGCTCTCGGCGTGAACGGCAACGGCACGGGCGCCATCTCGCTCGACCGCACGGGAACCGCCGCCGGAAACGCCAGTGGCGTGGTCAACTACGCGATCGTCAACGGCTCGCTTCAGGGCACCCGCACCGCTTTCACGGGCACGCAGGGGTCGTTCCTCGATCGCAACGGTCTCGCCCTCGACGGCACCATCGTCGGCGGCGCGGTCGACCCGCTCAACAACCGCTTCGTGGTGGCCAAGTCGGCCGCGGGCTCCGTGCGCCTGTGGGAGTACACCCCCAACGCCCTCAACAACGGCACGCGCTTCCTCTACCTCGGGCAGGTGTCGACCGGTACGGCGGCGGTCGAGAACGGGGACATCTCGTTCGACGCGCAGGGCAACCTGCACATCGTGCAGACCGCGGCAGACTCCAGCAACGTCGGCATGTTCACCGTGACCCGCGAGTCCCTCCTGGCCGCTGCCGGCGGTGTGATCCCCGCCAGCGCCTCGGTCCGCCGTGCGCTGACCGGCACGGACGCCGGCAACGCACTGACCGCGGTGAACGGCATGGCGTTTTCGCCGACCGGAACGGTCTACCTCGGCAACGGCACCTCGGCGTATCAGTTCGATCCGACGACGTGGGTCCGCGTGCCGAACAGTGCGCGTTCCACCATCGGCACCGTCGCTCCGAACACCGCGACCGACCTCGCCGGGTGCGCGTCGCCGTCGACCCTCTCGCTCGAGAAGAACGTCGTCGGGCGCCTGAACCCGCTCGACCAGTTCCGGCTGGCCGTGTCGGCCGGGTCACCGCTCGTCGAGTCGGCGGTCGCGACGACGACAGGCACGGCGACAGGGGTGCAGAGCGCGCGGATCGGCCCGACGCCGGTGCAGATCAACACGTCGGTCACCCTTTCCGAGACGATGGCGACCGGGTCGGTGTCGCCCCTGACGGCGTACACCGCGGTCTATGAATGCTGGGCTGACGGCGTGCGCATCTTCACGGGGACAGCGACATCGGCGGCGATCACGATCCCGAACCGACTGAGCGTCGGCGTCGCCTGCACGTTCTCCAATTCGCCCGCGCCGTTCGCGACGGTGCGAGTGACGAAGATCGTCGAGGACTGGACCGGCGCCAACCGCACACCCACACCCGGCTGGACGATGACCACCACCGCGACGGCCAACACCGGCAGCACTGTCAGCGTCCTGCCCTCACGCAACCCCGCGCAGCAGACCGGCGCCGACGGCTCGGCGACCTGGCAGGTGCTCTTCGGGGCGGCGGCCCATCGCGGTCGCATCGCGGTCGCCGAGACAGCGCAGACCGGCTTCCGCTACCAGAGCCTCGTCTGCACGGTGAACGGCACCGCCGGGGCGACCACGGTCACCACCGTCGGTGATCAGGTGCGCGGCACGCTGAACGTCGACGTCGGACCCGGCAACGTCGTGGACTGCGTGTACACGAACCGGCCGGTGGCCACGCTGAGCCTCGTCAAGAACGTCTCGTTCGGCAGCGCCGCACCCTCGTCGTGGCAGCTCGCCGCGACGCGCAGCCTGCCCGCCGCGCTCCCCGGTCCCAGCGGTGCGGGTGGCAGCGGCACCGTGAACGCGGTGACCGTGTCGGCCGGCACCCCGTACCGCTTGGCCGAGTCCGGCGGGCCCCCCACCTACGTGCAGGTGGGGGACTGGGCGTGCGTGACATCGACCGGAGCTGCGGTGCCCGTCACGGCCGCCGGTGATGTGAGTCTGACCCGCGGAGCGGCGGTCACCTGCACGGTGACGAACGCCACGGCATCCCTCACCCTGCTGAAGAACGTGCAGAACCCGATGACGGGCTTCCAGCCGTCGACCTGGAACGTGACCGCGACGCCCGCCGCGCTCACCGGACTCAGCGCGACCACCGTTCCCGGCGCCGACTTCGTCAGCTCCGGCAACCCCGCCAGCACCTTCAACGTCCGCCCCGGCCACTCGTACACGCTCAGCGAGGCGCTCGCCCGCAGCGGCACCCGCCTCGCGTACCAGCAGCTGCGCCTCGAAGTGCGTCAGCCGAACGGCACCTGGACGACCGTGCCCTCGCAGACGATCACGGCCCCCGCAGCCGGGCAGACGGCGATCTACCGGTTCGTCAACGCCCCCGTCCAGCCCACCATGCTGCCCATGACCGGTGGCCCGAGCACCGACGCCTTCCTCATCGGCGGATCGGCGGTCCTGGTCCTCGCACTCGTCCTCGCCCTCTGGCACAGGCGTCGTCGCTCGCGAAGGAGCGTGATGTGACACGTTGACCCCTCTGCTTCCTCTCTTCCATCCCTACCGATTTTCGATTTTCCCCAGGCTTCACCACCTTTCATCATCGACAGGAGAAACAATGTCCAGGTCCTTCACTCGGCGGATCACCGCTGCGATCGGCGCCCTCGCCTTGGCCGCCGGCGCCGCGCTCGTGACCGTCGCGCCGGCGCAGGCCGTCACCCTGCCCGGCAACATCGACACCGACCAGCCCCGCAGCCTCACGGTGCACAAGTTCGCCCTCGGCCCGAACAACGGCCAGGTCGCCGGCACAGGCCAGGAGCTGCCCTCCACCACCGGCCTCGGCACGCCCCTTCCGGGCGCCGTCTTCACCGCGACGCTCGTCGCCGGTGTCGACCTGACCACGCCCGAGGGGTGGGCGATCGCCAACAGCCTGAGCCCGCAGTCGGCATCGACCCGCCTGACCGGCACGCCGTTCACGTCGACGCCGTCGGCGGCTGACGGCACGGCGACTTTCCCGGCGGACATGCCGCTGGGCCTGTTCTACGTGCAGGAGACCGTGCTGCCGCTCGACGCGACCAACCCGACCGCGCCGTTCCTCGTCTCGCTGCCGCTGCCGACCGGCCCCGCCGGCGCTCCGGCGAACCAGTGGGTCTACGACGTGCACGTGTACCCGAAGAACGCGGTCACCGAGACGACGAAGACGCGCATCCCGGCGCCGACCAACTCGGTCGAGGCTCGCAACCCCGACCTCATCCGGTGGGCGATCGCCTCGAGCATCCCGACCCTGGCCGCGGGTGACACGATCACCAACTTCACGCTGACGGACGCCGTGCCTGACGCGCTGGTGTTCCCGACCACGCTGCCCTCCGGCGTCTCGCCGTCGACGGTGACCGTGACCAACCCCGCGGGCGTCACGCAGAACTTCGTGCTCGGGGTCGACTACACGATCACCGATGTCGCCGGCACGCCGACGACGCAGGCGACGTCGACGCTCAGCTTCTCGACGGCCGGTCTCGCCCGCCTGACGAACCTCCAGGGCGGCCTCGTGTCGTTCAACGTTCTGACGCGCGCGGTGGCGATCCCGCCGAACGGTCTGATCTCCAACACCGCCACGGCCAACATCAACGGTGCCACCGAGACCGTGACCGGCTCGACCCCGATCGGCCAGCTGACGGTGTTCGCGTTCGAGAGCAACAACGGCGGCCCGCGCACTCCGCTGGCCAACGCGGTCTACCAGGTCTACCTGAACCAGAACGACGCGAACAACCAGCAGAACCCCATCTCGATCAACGGCAGCACCAACTGGACGACCGACGACACCGGCTTCGTCGCGATCCCGATCATCACGCCCGGCAACTACTACGTGCGTGAGATCACCCCGCCCAGCGGCTTCAACCTGCCGCAGAGCAACCCGGTGCAGGCCGTGGTCGTGGCCGGCCCGACCTCGACCGTTCCGCCGGTGCAGAACTACGTCGAGTTCAACCACACTCAGGTGTCGGCAGCGAACTTCCTGCTGCCCTTCACCGGTGGTGACGGTGGTCTGTGGTTCGGCCTCGGTGGTGGCGCCCTCCTGGCGATCGCCATCGGTGCCGCGATCGCCGTGTCGCGTCGTCGTGCGGCTTCCGCACCCGTCTCCGCGTAACCTGGCGTGATGAGAACGAAGGCGGGGCGTCCTCCGGGACCCCCGCCTTCGTCGTCCCCGCACGACGAAGCGGCCCCCGCTCCGACGCGGCGGTGGCGGATGCCGGTGATGTCACTCGTCATCGCGGTGGTCGCGGTGCTGGGAGTGGGGCTCCTGCTCTTCCCGACGATCGTGTCGTGGTTCAGCCAGTACGAGCAGTCGCAGCGCATCGTCGACCTGACCGAGGATGTCGCCGATCTGGGTGCCGAGACCCTGCAGCAGCAACTCGAACGCGCCCGCGACTACAACGCGAACCTCATCGGCGGCGGCGCGAACATCGCCGCGAACGAGCGGCTTCCCCTCGCCGATCGACCGGAGCAGGCCGGCGACTACGAGAGCATCCTCAAGGCCGACCGGGCGGGGCTGATGGGTCGCATCAAGATCCCCTCGATCAACGTCGACCTGCCCGTCTCGCACGGCACCAGCGGCGAGGTGCTCGAACACGGTGTCGGCCATCTCGAAGGCACCGCCGTTCCCGTGGGCGGCCCTTCCACGCGTTCGGTGCTCACCGCGCACCGCGGCCTCGCCACCTCTGAGCTGTTCACCCACCTCGATCGCGTGCAGGTCGACGACACCTTCACGATCGAGGTGTTCGGCGAGGTGCTCACATACCGGGTCACCGACACCCGTATCGTCGACCCGACCGACACCCAGAGCCTCCTCCCGATCGAGGGCGAAGACCTGCTCACCCTCGTGACGTGCACGCCGCTCGGCGTGAACAGCCACCGCATCCTGGTCACCGGCGAGCGCGTGCTCCCCACCCCGCAGGCCGACCTCGACGGTGCGGGGCAGCGCCCCGAGATCCCCAGCTTCCCCTGGTGGGCGCTGATCGTCATCGGAGTGCTCGCCCTTGCCATCACCTACGTCTGGTGGTCGGGGCGCCCGCCGCGCGAGCGGACCGTTTCCTCGGCGACCACCGACCGCTGAGCAGCGCGTGCCCGCGCGTTGCTGCGTGCCAACAGGATTCCGCCGATCACCGCAGCGAGGAGAGACCCGAGGAGCACGCCGATCTTCACGTGCTCGTCGGCCACCGAACTCGTCCCGTAGGCGAGCTCGCCGACGAGCAGTGAGACGGTGAAGCCGATTCCGGCGAGGAACGCCATGCCGGCGAGATCGGGCCAGCGCAGGGTCGGATCCAGGCGCAGGGCCCGGATGCGGCTCAGCAGGAACGTCGTCGCGAGGATGCCGATCGGCTTGCCGGCGACCAGCCCGACGATGATGCCGATCGTGATCGGGTCGGCGAGGGCCGAGGTCAGACCGTCGACGCCGCCGATCGTGACGCCCGCCGCGAAGAAGGCGAAGACCGGCACGGCGAACAGCGTGGCGACAACGCCCCAGCGATCGGCGAGGTGCGGGGCCATGCCGTTGAAGAGCGGCTCACCGTTCTCGCCGAGCCCGGACCGCACGCGGGCGCGCTCCGTCGGCACCACGGGCACGACGAAGCCGAGCAGCACGCCGGCGACGGTGGCGTGGATGCCGGCGGCGTGGATGCAGACCCACACGGTGATCGCGAGGGGGAGCAGGATCCACCAGGATCGGACGCCCTTCTGCACCAGGAGGGCGAACCCGGCCAGCGGGAGCAGCGCGAGCGTCAGCCACGGGAAGCTGATGCTGTCGGTGTAGAACGTCGCGATAATGGTGATCGCGATGAGGTCGTCGATGATCGCCAGCGTCAGCAGGAAGACACGCAGCGCGGGCGGGAGGAACTTTCCGACCACGGCGATCACCGCCACCGCGAAGGCGATGTCGGTCGCGGTGGGGATGGCCCAGCCGCGCAGGGCGTCGGCTCCGCTGTTCGCGTTGA
The DNA here is from genome assembly GCF_057215335.1 of Microbacterium sp. PI-SA-G. Lineage (NCBI taxonomy): Bacteria > Bacillati > Actinomycetota > Actinomycetes > Micrococcales > Microbacteriaceae > Microbacterium > Microbacterium sp. PI-SA-G. The sequence goes on along the minus strand of NZ_CM170103.1, from coordinate 1,646,392 downwards.
TCAGTGCGAAGATCACGGCCGGCACGGCGACACCGCCGATCGCCGCCGCGACGGGGAGAGCCGCACGTCGGGGGTCCCGCAGCCGGCCGGTGACGAACTCCTCTTTCAGCTCGAGACCCACGACGAAGAAGAAGATCGCGAGCAGACCGTCGGCGGCCCAGGCGCCGACGCTGAGCTCGAGGTGGAGTTCGGGGATGCCGAAGCGGAAGTCCCGCACGGCCTCGTACCAGGGCGCGGCCGGACTGTTGGCCAGGATCAGGGCCGCGACGGTTGCGGCGAGCAGCAGGGCTCCGCCGAGCACGTCGCTGTGGGCGTTGGATCGGATGCCGCGCCACAGCTCATGCGGGGCGAGACGGAAACGGGGGGACGGACGGGATTCGGACACGAAGAGACCTCACGCGGAGAAGGGGTGAATGGCGCAGAAGACCATCGCCCCGGTCGAGGCGTGGTCTATCTTCGTGGCGGCGGGCAGCCGGCGATCTCGCCGTGCGAGAGGGTGCCCCAGACGCTGGTCCAGCCGTTGGTGCCGGGGTGCAGCACGACGCGCATCCACTCCTTCATCGGGGTCGCCGAACGCAGCTGATGCGGAGCACGCGTCGAGCCGGCGGTCGAGAGAAGAGGCACGAGTCGAGCCTATCGGGGTGGCCTGATCGCGGGCCGAGGCAGCAAGGCTGATGTGCGCCTCAAAGCGTGACGTCGCCCGTCGTCTCCAGCAACCGCCAGCCCTGCGCGCGCACGTCCGGTGCGCCGAGCACATCCGCCGCTGCCAGCGTCCCGAGATCGACGCCGGACACGCCCGCGATCTCGCCGATCGGCACCTGGAAGGTGCGGAAGGCCCCGAGCGGCGGTCGCGCGAGGAGACCCTGCGCGGTGTCGACGAGCTCGCTCTGATCGAGGAGGAAGCCCGCAGTGCGCAGGCCGTCGACTGACTGCCAGGCGGCGACCTTCCAGAATCGCAGCGGGATGCGGATCCCGCGGTACGCCGGGTCATCCGGCCCCAGCACGGGAGCGGTGAAGACCGACACCCGCTGATCGGTCGTCTCGGCGTAGGCGAGCACGTGGTCCTCGAGTCCGAGCCACAGCTCCTTCGACTGATTGAAGCCGGCCGCCTGAGGTGCCGCGTTCGGATAGAAGAAGGTCGCCTCCATCGCGTCGCGCGCCTCATCGACGTCGCCCCACCCCGGGTCCCGCCGTCGCACCAGGTGCCCGCGGTCGAGGTCGTTGCGCGCATAGACGTCCGCTCCGGTCTGCTCCTGCGCGTCGATCCGCGAGTCCAGTCGCCAGTCGCCGTCGCGCGGCAGATCGCGCAGGCTCGCACCGTCGATGTTCACGGCGGTGACCGCGGCCAGGCGGCGTTCGGGGTCGATCAGCACCGTGAAACGGGGGTACTCCAGTTCGCGCACGAGCCCCACAGGGCGGGGGAGCGGCACAGGAGAAGTGAGGAACGCGGGGTCGTAGCCGACTGTCATGACCCCATCGTGCCGGAGCCCGCCGACATTGGCAGGTGACGGGAGGTGAACGATGGGAGAGAATCAGTCCAATCCGTGAGCCCGGCCGCACCGAACAACTCTCGGACCTCGTGCCATCGACGGCGCGAGCGCTCACGAGTGGAAGGGAAGCCATGCGACTGGCAACGACGCTTCAGAGGCTCGAACTCGAGACCCGGCCGATCCATCCAGACACGCGGAGGGCTCTCGACCGGCGATGGGCGGAGCTTCCCGAACACGCGAAGACGCCCAACCAGTTGCTCGGCCGCTGCGCCGTGGGCTGCGAGGGAACGCACGGCGTCTTCCCCAAGTGCAACCTGACCTGCTCGCCCTGCTACCACTCGGCCGACGCGAACAAGGTGCGCATCGACGGCGACCACACGGTCGACAACGTCGCCCGTCAGATGTCGTTCCTGAAGCAGATTCGCGGACCCCGCGCGCACGCCCAGCTGATCGGCGGCGAGGTCAGCCTGTTGTCGGCCGAGGACCACGCGCAGTCACTGCTGGCGATGCGCGCGGCGGGCCGCGAGCCCATGTCGATGACGCATGGTGACTTCGACTACGACTACCTGCTCGACATGGTGCTCGATGACAACGGCGCCCCGCGGTTCGACAAGGTGTCGTTCGCGGCGCATTTCGATTCGCTCATGCGCGGCCGTCGCGGAGCCGTGCGTCCGCGCAGCGAGGCCGAGCTGAACCCCTTCCGTGAGAAGTTCGCTCAGATGTTCGTCGACCTCAAGCGCGACCACGGCGTGGGCAGCTATCTCGCGCACAACATGACGGTCACCCCGTCGAACGTCGACGAGGTCGAGCAGCTCACGCGCGACGTGCTCGACATGCCGTTCGACATGATGTCGTTCCAGCCCGCGGCCTTCATCGGCGATGACCGGCGCTGGCGCGAGGACTTCGGCGAGGTCACGATCGACGCCGTGTGGGATCGCATCGAGAAGGGCGCGGGCCACAAGCTCCCCTGGCAGGCCACGCAGTTCGGCGATCCGCGCTGCAACCGCTCTACGGTGGGCGTGCGGGTGGGCGGCGGCTTCGCTGCGCTGCTCGACCCCGAGGAGCCGAAGGACATCGCCGCGCGCGACCGCTTCCTCGATCACTTCGGCGGCATGATCTTCGGCGGCATCCCGAAGGGCATCCTCGTGACGAAGGTCATCCGCGCGGTGGCCGGTCATCCCGGTGACATCCCGCCGCTGATCGGTCTCGCCCGCCGAGTGCTCCGTCGTGCGGGAGGACTGCGTCGCGTCATCCGCGAAGCCCGCCGCGGCAAGGTGTCGTTCAAGACCTTCGTCGTGCACAACTTCATGGACGCCGAGCAGGTCGACCCCGCGTGGAAGCTCATGGAGCAGGGCATCGTCGCAGACGACCCGCTGCTCAAAGAGACGCAGGAACGACTCGGCTCCTGCATGTACGCCATGGCGCACCCCGAAGACGGACGACTCGTGCCCGCGTGCGTGCAGCACTCGGTGCTCGACCCGATCGAGAACGTCGAGCTGCGTCGGCTGCTGCCGCTTCCGTCGGTGCGCGTCGGTGCCGAGCCGCAGGTCGTCGCGCGACCGTCGGGACTGACTACCGTTCGCGAGACCGGCTCGTCGCGCACGGCGACCGTCTGACGACAAGGAGACACTTGACAGTATTGTTCCGCTAGCGGAACAATACTGTTTATGAGCCTGGTCAGTGTGGCGGACGCAGCATCGCGCCTCGGGGTATCACCGCGCCGCGTGAGGGCGATGCTGCGCTCCGGCGATCTGAGCGGTGAGTTCCTCGGACGCCAGTGGATGGTCGATGCGTCCAGCCTCCGGTCATCAGCCCGAAGTTCAGGTCAGCCTTTCAGCCCGCGAATAGCATGGGCGTTCATCGAACTCGCGGATGGCCGAATCCCCGAGTGGGTGTCGCCGTCGGAGCTCTCCCGATTGAGGCTGCGGTGGCGGAGGCTGCGCGAACGAGAGGATGCCGTGCCGGCGTTGCGTTCGGCGCTCGCTCGTCGGGCCGAGTCTTCGAGATGGTCGGCGCCGGACGCTGCCGGCTTGCTGACAGACCCTCGATTTCTCGCCTCCGGAAAGAGCGATCGACGCGGGGGCATCTCCGCGGTGAACTTCGCGGAAGGGTATGTCCACGCTTCCGACATGCACGACGTGGTTCGTATGCACATGTTGCTTCCCGCTCGAGGGCCGGAGAACGTGATCTTGAGAGCTGTTGACGGTCCCGTGTCGGCGCCCGTTCCCTGGCTCGCGGTCGTCGCTGATCTCGCTGACGGCGACGCGCGTGAGATTCAGCAGGCGGAGATCCTCTTCGCGAGGGAGGCACACGGTGACTGAGGTCATCGTCCTGCCAGCGATGACGGATCCGCAGGAGCAGGCCTGGCTCACCCTGCTCGATCTCTACGAGCAGATCCCGTCCGACTGGACCATCGTCGGCGGGCAGATGGTGCTGATCTGGTGCGCTGAGCGAGGCGCGACCATGCCGCGTCCCACTGACGATGCGGATGCCGTCCTTGATGTGCGCACGAACACGGAAATCCTCTTGCAGTTCACGTCCGCCCTCAGCGCCCGCGGTTACGATCCGGTCACGGGAAGTTCGGGTGTGCAGCATCGCTGGAAGAACGGGGACGCCGTTGTGGACGTGCTGATTCCACGGCACCTCGGTCCCAAAAGTGCGAACCGTAGGGGCGCTGGCGGAGGGCGCACTATCGAGACGCCGGGGGCGCAGAAAGTGCTCAACCGTTCGGAAGCCGTGCGCGTCCAGATCGGGGAGCGTCAGGGGACCGTGCCGCGCCCCTCCCTGCTCGGAGCGATCGTGGGGAAGTCGGCGGCATACACAGTCCAGCTGGACCGGAATCGTGACCGTCATCTGGGCGACCTGACTCTTCTAGCCAGCATGCTTCGGCCCAGTGATGTCGACGGCCATCCGCCACTGGACAAGCGCGAACTGCGCCTGGTGTCGAATGCGCTGGGAAGTGCGCGCGCCAAACCCGGCGCAAGGAGACATGTAGACGACGGAGAGGATGGGCTGGATCGGCTCGCCGGTATCGTCAGGGCAACGCAGCGAGCCCGTGAGCTCGGGAACAAGTCGCCGGAGACGGACGCCGTGGCTGTACGGCCCGGATGGGGAAGTGCGCGCTGGGGTCAGCCGGGTGGCGTGGACGCGAAGTCACGGGCTTCGCCGAACTGACAGCAGCGGCAGGGAGACCGTTGAGCGAGCGGCGGTACGCGCCGAACTCCCCGGCCTCAGCCCGCGACGACGTGCACCGCGTCGCGCGGCAGCAGGATCGCGACCCGGTCGCCGACCGCACGCGGGCGGGTGGGCGACGCCTCGGCGTGCACGCGCACATCGCCGCAGCGCACGACGACCTCCGAGCGCGCGCCCGCCACCCGTACGGACTCGATCGCACCGCAGATCGTCGGCGCCGAGGCATCCGCACGCGCATCCGGTGCCGCCTCGTCGACGAGGGTCACGTCCTCATGACGCAGCAGCAGGATGCCGGGGCCGGTCGGCGTTGCGGATGACACGGGCAGTGCGCCCAGCGCGCTGTGGTGCCGTCCGTCGCGGACCTCGCCGGGAAACTCGTTGCGTCCGCCCATCAGCTGCGCGGCGCGCAGCGTCTGCGGTCGGCGGTAGGCCTCGCTGACGGTGCCCTCGTGCAGCAGCACGCCGTGCTCGAGCAGGGCGATGCGGTCCGACGCCCGCGAGGCCTCGTCGCGGTCGTGGGTCACGAGAACGATCGTCGGCGAGACGCTGGCGCGCACCGATTCGAGCAGGTCGTGCATGTCGCTGCGCAGCGCCGGATCGAGGGCGCTGAACGGCTCGTCGAGCAGAAGCACGGCGGGTTCGGCCGCCAGGGCGCGGGCGATCGCGACGCGCTGCTCCTGGCCGCCCGAGAGTTCGCCCACGCGACGGTCGCCGAAGCCGTGCAACTGCACCATGTCGAGGTAGTCGCCCGCGCGGGAGCGGGCGGCCGCGCGGGCCACCCCCGAGACGCGGTCGGCGAAGGCGATGTTGTCGAGCACCGACAGGTGCGGGAACAGCAGGGAGCGCTGGAACACCATGCCGACGCCGCGACGCTCGGCGGCCACGCCGGCGACATCGCGCCCGCCGATGCGCACCGCACCGGCATCCGGATCCTCGAGGCCGGCGATCACCCGCAGCAGCGTGCTCTTGCCGGATCCGCTCGGGCCGAGCACGGCGGTGCAGGTGCCGGCGGGAACCGTGAGGGAGAAGCCGCGCAGGGCCGGTGTCGGGGATCCGGCGAAGGTCTTGTCGAGTCCGTCGAGGACGAGGTCGGCGCTCACGCGGGGACTCCTGAAGATGAGAGGGCGGACGGCGAGGCGGTGGTGCGGCGGCGCGCGGGAGAGTGGCGGGGCCCCCGCAGAGACAGCACCGAGAGCAGCAGGAGGACGGGCGGGATGACCGCGCCGAGCGACATCACGGCGACGGCGGCGTCGTTGCCCAGACCCGCGGCTGCACCGGCGACGACCAGGGGGAGCGTGACGAGTTCGCCACCGCCCACGATGACCGTGACGATGTAGTCGCTCCAGGCGACCAGGAACGCCAGGAAGGCGGCGCGTGCGAGGGCGGGTGCGATTATCGGCAGCTGCACGCGCCACAGCACCTGCGCGGGCCGGGCGCCGAGCAGCCGGGCCTCCTCCTCGTACGAGAGGTCGTAGGCGCCGTATGCCGCGCGCATGACGAAGGTCGTATACGGCAGGGCCATCACCACGAGCACCAGCACGACTCCGACCGCCGAGGGCACGTAGGCGCGGAGCAGCAGCACGTTGACGCCCAGCACGGCGGCGAACGGAGGGAGGGCGATGGGGGCGAGGATGACCGCCGAGACGGTGCGCGGGAACGGCACGGCGCCGAAGGTGAGCGCCCGCGCGGCGAGGGCTCCCAGCGGTGTGGCGATGGCCGCGACGACGAGTCCGAGCAGCAGGGAGCGCCCCGCCGCGGGCAGCAGACCGAAGCCGAGAGCGTCGTCGATGCCCTGCAGCCCCCACGCGGTCGGCAGGGGCGAGGGATACGACCAGGTGTCGGCGAACGACCACAGCACGAGCGGCAGGAAGGGCAGCGCGAACCACACCAGCAGCCCGCCGGTGAGCAGCAGTCGCAGCACGCGGCCGGTGCCGCGCGGACGCGTCAGTGCGCTTGAGCTCATGCCGTCACCGCCACACCGCTGTGCGCCGCAGGGCCGCGAACGTGCCGGCCACCGCCGCGAGCGCGATCGCGCACGTGACCACGGCCACCGCGGCGGCCTCGGGTCGCGACGCGAGCGAGACGCCCTGGAACAGCCGCACCGCGAGTACCGGCAGCGGCTCGGGGTAGGTGCGGCCGAGCAGCCAGGTCACCTCGTACGAGCCGAGGGCGTAGACGAAGCTGATCGCGGCGCAGATGACGATCGTCGGGGCGGTGAGCGGCAGCAGCACATGGCGGAACCGATGCCAACGCCCCGCGCCCAGCAGCGCCGCGGTCTCGTCGTAGGTCGCGATGCGCGTGGCGAGGGTGCCGGTCACGACCAGCGCGACGAACGCCGACTCCTTCCACGCGAACTCGGCGATCACCGCACCCCACAGTGGACCCCCGACCCACGGCGCCCACGCGTCGGGCGGGATTCCGAGCAGCCGCGGCAGCACGCCGGCATCCGACAGCAGCAGACCGAAGGTCGCCGCTCCCACGAGGTGCGGAACGGTCACGGTCGTCGCGCCGAGCGCGGCCAGCAGCCGGCTCCCCGTGCGCGCCGAGACGATCACCACCGCGGTCGCGGTGCCTACCACGACCGCGATCAGCGTCGACACCGCGGCGACCGCGAGCGAGACTCCCGTCGCTGCGGCGAGGTCTGCCGGGTGCGCGGCGAACGCGTCGACGCCCGGGGTGACCGGGCCCGCGATCGGCATGAGCCCGAGGGCCTGCAGCAGTGTCGCGCCGACCCCGCCGCCGACCACCACGAGAGCGATCACGACGGCCGGCAGCACGAGCAGCGTCGCGCGCAGGCGCTCGCCGCGGCTACCACCGCGGCGAGCGACCGGCGCGAAGCTCATCGATCGAGGATGCTGGTGCGCCAGCCCTCGTCGAGTGCCGGCACCCAGTCCGCCGCGAGCTCGCCGTGCGCGTTCTCGGACAGCACCTCGTAGCCCGGCACGACCGGGGAGTCGGGGAGGGCGTCGAACAGCGCGCGGTCGTCGTCGGAGAGTCCTTCGATGTCGAGCACGGTGAACTGACCCCAGACGTCGGGGCGGGCCTTCGCGACCTGCTGCTCCACCGACAGGGCGACGTTCGACACCACCATGGCCCCGGCGATCGAGTCGGAGTTGGCGGGCAGTCCCAGGAAGCTGGCGTTGCCCACGGTCCCGTCCTCGAGCGGGAGGACCGTGGTTCCGGGCGGGTAGGTGCCGTCGGCGACCAGATCGGTCAGCGTCGCCGGGCCGTACGTCATCGTGATGTCGATCTGGCGGTCGGCGAAGAGCTGCCCGAGTTCGGCCTCGTTCGCAGGGTAGGTGTCGCCGCCGCGCCACAGGCTCGGCGCGAGCTGGTTCAGGCGGTCGTAGAGCGCGGGGCTCAGCTCGTCGTACGCGTCGTCGGAGTACTGCGCGGGCACCTCGTCGGCGCCGCCCGAGACGCTGGCGAGCACCTCGCGCACGAACACCGAGCCGGTGAAGTCCGGCGGTGCCGGGTATGTGAAGCGTCCGGGGTTCTCCTCAGCCCACTGCAGCACGCCCTCGAGCGTCGTGGGCGGATCGGGTATGGCCTCGGCGTTGTAGGCGAGGGTGAACTGCGCCTTGTGCCAGGGGGCCTCGCAGCCGTCGACGGGTGTGCCGAAGTCGGACTGCAGGAGCGGGTCGTCCGCGTCGGTGCCGGCCATCGAGGGCAGCAGGTCCGTCCAGCCGCACAGCCAGGCGTCGGCCTCTTTGCCGGTGCGGAAGTTGTCGCCGTTCACCCAGATCAGATCGACGGTGCCGTCGGACCGGCCCGCCTGCAGCTCGGTGAAGACGCGGTTCAGCGCATCGCCGGTGTCGGTGACGGGAACGCGCTCCAGCGTCACTCCGTACTCCGCCACCGCCGGGGCGAGGATGTCGTCGACGTAGGCGTTGCCCTGGTCGTCGCCGCCGTACATCCACAGCTGCACGGTCTGCCCCTCGGCATCGGCGAGCACGGAGTCCCAGTCGTCGTACGACGTGGCCGCGGTCGTCTCGGGAGCGGCGCAGGCGGCCAATCCGAGCAGGGGCAGGGCGAGTGCCAAGGCGGCGCCCTGTCGATATCGGCGTCCGGTGCTGCTCATGTGGTTCCTCGTTTCGGAATCGTCGACCGGGCTGCGTCGCGCCGGACTAGGGTATAGGACGTCGGAGGGATGCTGTGAACACTGACGAATCGCGTGTCCGCAGGTCTCCCTCGAGGCGACGGGCTCTCACCCGTTTGGTGCTTCTCCTTCTGTTCGTCGCCCTCGTCGGAACGGTTGGTTTTCTCTTCGCGCCGACCGATATCGAGGCCGTGCGGGCGTGGGCGGCCGACCTCGGTCCCGGCGGTGCCCTGCTCTTCGTGGTCGGGTATGCGGGGCTCACGCTCACCCCGGTGCCGAAGAACGTGCTCACGGTCGCGGCCGGTCTGGTGTGGGGGTTCTGGCCGGCGCTGCTCATGGTCTACGTCGGTGCGCTGATCGGCGCGACGGCCTCGTTCGTGATCGGGCGAGCGCTCGGCCGCGAGGCGGTGGAGCGTCTCACCGGCGCGCGCGTCGCGCGTCTCGACGCGGCTCTCGCGCACCGCGGACTGATGGCGGTGCTCGGCGCCCGGCTGGTTCCGCTCATTCCGTTCACGCTCATCAACTACGGCGCCGGGCTCACCGCGGTGCGCCGGCGGGACTACGCACTCGGCACTGCTGTCGGCATCATCCCCGGGTCGGCCGCATACGTCGCGCTGGGTGCCTTCGGCCTCGAGCTTGGCCCGCCGTTCTGGGTGGCGCTCGCAGCGCTCGGGGTGCTCGTGCTCGGGGGAGTGGTCGCGGCGGCCGTGCTGCGGCGACGCCAGGGTGCGGACGCGACGGCAAAGACGACGGATGCTGCGCCGGAAGGCTCCCGCGATGCTTGATCGATCCCTGCGCGCGGTGCTCGCCCGTCCGCTCGACGCGGCCGCGGCTGCACTCGACCGCCCAGGCATCACCCCCGACGGACTCACCGTCACGGGCCTGGTGCTCGGCGTCGCATCGGCGGTCACGGCTGCTCTGCAGCTGTGGTGGCTCGCCCTCGCGCTCTGGCTGATCTCACGCATCGCCGACGGTCTCGACGGCACGCTGGCCCGCCGGCGGATCCGCGCCGCAGAAGCACGAGGCGAGCAGCCCGCGCCCTCGCACGCCGGCGGCTTCCTCGACATCACGGCTGACTTCGTCGTCTACGGCGCCACCGTCGTGGGGGTCGCATTCGGAGCATCCGCGCAGTTCGGCGCCCCGTGGTGGCCGTTCCTGCTCGTGCTGCTCGCCTACTACGTCAACGGAACCGCGTTCCTGGCCTTCTCCTCGATCGCCGAGCGCGCCGGTCGCACCCTCGACGACGGGCGGTCGCTGTCGTTCCTCGGTCGCATCGCCGAGGGCACGGAGACGATCGTGGTGCACTCTCTCTGGCTGATCCTGCCGTTCTGGTCGTGGCAGATCGCGATCGTGTGGGCGGTGTTCGTCGCGGTGAGCGCGGTCCAGCGCATCGTCGTCGGGTATCTCTCGCTGCGTTGAGCCCGCGGGTCAGCGCGAGCGCCGGCGGTGCAGCGCGGCCAGCACCCGGATCCCGGCCGCGACGACGCCGTTCCCGAGACCCCGCTGCGCCTCCTTCACCACCGCGTTCCACCCGGCGTCGGAGTACGTGGGATAGGCGTGCATCGTGGTCGCCAGGGTCCGCACGTTCATGCCGGTGCGAACCGCGGTCGTGTATTCCGCGAGCGATTCCCCGGCGCGGGGGCCGACGATGACGGCGCCGGTCACACGTCCGCGACGATCGACCACGATGCTCGTGAAGCCGTCGGTGTGACCGTCGGCGATCGCACGATCGACGTGGGCGTGCTGCTGCACGATCACGCGCATGCCGCGACGCGGCGCATCGGCCGGGCTCACACCGACCGCGCCCACCTCGGGCGAGGTGAACGTGACGCGCGGGACGACGTCGGTGTCGGCCTTGCGCGCGAGTCCGAGCACGGCGTTCGTCGCCGCGACGCTGCCGTACATCCCGGCGGTGTGTGTGAAGCGCGGCAGGGGGGTCGCATCTCCGGCGGCCCGGATGCGGGGGTTCGAGGTGCGCAGCGCGGCATCGATCGCCACCGCGCCCTTCGCATCGCGCTCGACTCCCGCGGCGTCGAGACCGAGGCCGGACGCGTCGACCGATCGGCCGAGCGCGGCCAGCACGCGGTCGAAGCGCACCTCCGTCCCGTCGCTCAGGTGCGCGGTCCCGTCCGGGGACGGCTGATCCGAGGTCCCGTCCGAGGCGAACGCCGTGACGGTCGTCTTCAGCCGCACGTCGACGCCGTCGGCGCGGAGGGCGGCGAGCACGACGGCGCTCGCAGCGGCATCCTCCTTCGGCAGCAGGCGGTCGCCGCGGTGCACGAGGGTGACCGCGCTGCCCAGGCGCGCCATGGCCTGGGCCAGCTCGCAGCCGATCGCGCCGCCGCCCTGCACGAGCAGCCGCGCCGGCATCTCGTCGAGGTCCCAGAAGGTGTCGTTCGTAAGCACTGCGACCGACTCCGAGCCCGTGACATCCGCCCGCACGGGCGAGCTGCCGGTCGCGATCAGCGCATCGCGGAAGGCGATGCGGGCGCCGTCGATCACCACGGACTGCGGTCCGTCGAACCGGGCGCGTCCGACAAGCGTGTGCACGCCGTCGCGCGCCAGGGCCTCGGGGGAGTCCACGGGCTCGATGCGGGCGATCGCCTCGTGCACGTGGTGCATGACGCCGGCGAAGTCGACCCGCACCTCGTCGGTGTGCAGCCCGACATGGGCGCCGTGCCGCGCGGCGTGTGCGGTGGCGGCGGCCGCGATCAGCGCCTTCGACGGCACGCACCCGGTGTGCAGGCATTCGCCGCCGAAGCGCGCCGACTCCACGAGCAGCACCGATGCGCCCAGAGCTGCGGCGGTGCGCGCGCCCACCAGACCCGCGCTGCCGGCCCCGATGACCACCAGATCCCAGGTGCGTCGGGCGGCTTCCGCCGCGGTGAGTGTGCGAGCCGGCCGACGAGGCGATGTACTCATTCCTGAAGCCTAGAGTGGACGCGGACGGGAGGCACGGATGGCGACGTTGTTGCGACGATACGGCCTCGGTGCGCGCTGGTACGACGTGCTGTCGGGCGAACGCTGGGTCTACGGCGCGGGTCGCCGCGCCGGCATCCGTCTGCTGGCACCGCGGCCGGGCGACGTGGTCATCGATCTCGGATGCGGTACCGGCCTGAACTTCCCCGCCCTCGTCGAGGCGACCGGTCCGGAGGGCCTCGTGATCGGGATCGATCGCAGCACCGAGATGCTCGCGATGGCGCAGCGCCGGGTCGATCGTGAGGGCTGGCGCGACCGCGTGCGTCTGATCCAGGCGGATGCCGCAGAGCTCGAGGTCGACGACGTGGCTCAGACCATCGCATCGGTGCGCGGCCAGTCCGCATCCGGAGCCGACGCCCTGCTCGCCACCTATGCGCTGAGCGTGATCCGTGAGCGGGACGACGCCTGGCGTCGTGCCACCGCAACCCTCCGGCCCGGGGCGCGCGCGTGCGTCGTCGACATGCAGACTCCGCGCGGCATCTGGCGTGTGTTCTCTCCGCTGGCGCGGCTGGCCTGCGCCACGGGCGGAGCCGACATCACGGCCGCGCCCTGGCGTCTGCTCGAACGCGACGCCGCGCCGAGCGCCGACGTCGCCCGCGCCGAGCGCAGGGGCGCGCACATCGTCGCCGTCGCCGCAAACCTGGCCTAGAGCCGCGTCACACGGTGCGGCGGGAACCTGCTGTCGAGCCCCCGCCGCATCCGATCGCTCGTTCGACCGTCAGATCTGCTGCTGGCGCGGGGCGAGCGGCAGCGGCTCCATCGGCTGGTCGTTCGCGGTCAGGTCGATGCCGAGGTCGCGCGCGTAGACGCCGCGCGTCGCGATCGTCACCTCGTCGCCGACCTCCGTGAGCTCGAAGACGCGGCCGCCACGCATGCGGTTGCGCTCGGCTCCGTCGAGCCCGTACGCCCCGAAACCCGTGCCGGGGGCGTAGCCGAGCATGACGCCGTAATAGTCGCCCACGTAGTCGTTGATGTGATCGTGGCCGACGAACACGCCCTTCACATCGCCGCGCTCGAGGATCGCGTTGAACATCCCCGAGTTGAACGGTCCGGGGCACTCGTCCTCGTTGCGCTCGCCGACGATCGCGTGTCGGGCCCGACCGCGGGCCGCATCGGCCTCAGTGCGGGTGTCGACTCCGCCCCACCACATGAAGCGGTGCTCCCACAGTGCGATGTGCAGGAACATCAGTCCGGGCACCTTGCGTCCGCGACGCTGCTCGAGCTGCTGCGACTGCTCGCGGTACCAGGCCACCTGGTCCATGCGCAGCCAGTCCCAGGCCGGGTAGCCGGCGAAGTCCTGGCCGTCGATCGCGTCGGGAGCGTAGCGCCCCGAGTCCATCAGCCACAGCGCGAAGGCCTCACGGTTCTTCTTGGCCGCCGACCCGATCGACACGATCGTGTTGCTGGTGCCCGTCACTCCTCGCGTGCTCTCGGCGTTGACGTTGTACTCGTACGAGCGGTAGATCGCCAGCATCCCCGCCTCGTCGACGCCCGACTGGGGGAGCGAGTCCTCGTCGTGGTTTCCGTAGGTGACGGCCCACGGGATGCGTCGGGATTCCATCGGCCAGACGACGTTGTTGATCGCCTGCTTCACCGCGAGCCGCGTCTCGCACCCGCCGGTGATCACGTCGCCGTTGATGACGACGAAGTCCGGCTTCTCCTGGTCGAGCACCTTCTCGATCAGCTCGACCGTGCGCCGGTCGGTGAGCTCGTCGTCCTGCGTGTCGTTGAACTGCACCACCTTGAAGGTGCCGTCGGCGCGGAACCGCAGACGTCCGGCCGCGCCCTTGTTCAGCGGTGCGGACGTTGACGTCGCCGCCGACGATGCCGACGCCGAGGCGGTGCCCAGCGGAAGTGCGGTGCTGAGGGCGCCGAGCGCTCCCGCGGTGAGGACGGTACGTCGGCTGATGGGCAGGTGGTCCGGCATGGGTGTTCTCCTTCGTCTCCGGGCGATCGTCGCCGCGGTGAGACTAGGTCGGCCCGGTGGCGTCGGACTGACGTGCAGGTGAACGACCGATGGCGCCCGTCCGATCCGGCGGCACCGCGCTCAGTCGCGTCCGATGCGCAGCCCGGTCAGCTCCTCCGACACCTGCCACACGCGACGGGCCTCCTCCTCGCTGCGCAGTCGTGAGTAGAGCGGCTGCTCCGAGGGCGCACCTCCCAGACGGCCGAAACCGCTCGGGCTGTACAGCGCACGCCGGCGCGCATCGGGCGAGGTCGCGGCGAACAGCGCGGGCAGAGCCGCCGACTCCGGTGTGCCCGCCAGGATGCCGCGGGCCGACCCCCAGCGGATCACCCGCACCCCGAGCGTGTCCTGCGAACGTCCGAGCTCCGGCCGCGCCGACAGCAGGCTGGTGGGCGCGATGCCGGGGTGCGAGAGATTGCTCGTGATGCCCCAGCCCTCCGCCTCGCTGCGGCGATCGAGCTCCAGTCCGAACAACCCGAACGCGATCTTCGACTGGCTGTATGCATGCATTCCGTTGTACGAGCGCTCCCACTGCAGATCGGACCAGTGGATGGAGCCCTGGTTCGCGGCGACGCTGATCTGCGAGGTCACCCGCGCCTCGCCGTCGCGCAGCAGCGGGAGCAGCTGCGCGACGAGCGCGACGTGACCGAGATGGTTGGTGCCGAACTGCAGCTCGAAGCCGTCCTCGGTGAGCTGTCGGGCGGGCGGAGTCATCACTCCGGCGTTGCTGATCAGCAGATGGATGGGGCGGCCGTCGCTCCGCATCGCGTCACCGAACCGGGCGACTGATGCCAGCGACGACAGATCGACCGGATGGAGTGCGATCTGCGCGGACGGAACCTGCCGGCGGATTCCCGCTGCGGCGGTCTCGCCCTTCTGCGCGGAGCGGACCGGCAGCACGACCTCGGCTCCGGCTGCGGCGAGCCGCGTCGCGATGCGCAGTCCGATCCCGTCGCTGCCGCCGGTGACGACGGCACGTCGTCCGGCCAGGGAGGGGAGGGTGATGTCGACAGTCGTGCGAGCCATGGCGGTCTCCTTCGGTTTCTCCCACCCTCGGGGGCGGGCGGAGACCTATCCAGGGCCTGAGGGTCCCGGGATGCGGGGTCCTCCGTCGGATCGCGCACACCGTTCACGAAGGTAGATACCTATGCGTCGGACGGCGAGTGAACAAAACCGCAACGTGTATTGACAACTTCGCGTATTCCGTCACGCATCGTCGGGTCGGGTTCGAGACTGAGCACGAGGCGCGGAAGCGACCGCGCCCGTCCTGAGTCATCGGAGATGCAATGTCCTCGTATCGCAAGCGAGCAGCTGTCGCGACAGCTGCGGCTGCGTGTGCTCTGTCCGCCCTCGTCGTCGTTCCCGCGAACGCCGCCGTCGAGCCGAAGCCCGTCAAGACGCTCGTCGTGGGCATCGACGGCGCCGCGTTCGACTTCCTCGACGACGCCGACATGCCGAACCTCGACGCGCTGATGGCGCGCGGCATGGTGTCATCCAGCAACCTCTACGCCTCGCCGATGGCGGGCACGATCTCAGGCCCCGGCTGGTCGACGATCGCGACGGGCGTCTGGCCCGACAAGCACAAGGTCGTCGACAACAACTTCACCGCTCCCCGTTTCGACCTCTTCCCTGACTATCTGACCCGCATCGAGTCGGCGCTCCCCGATCGTTCCACCGCCGTGGTGGCGACCTGGTCGCCGATCGCGACCACCGTGTTCGGTGCAGCCGTGGACTCGCGGGTGCGTGGCGGCAACGACGCGGGCACCACCGCGAAGGCCGTCGAGGCGATCGCCGGAGGCGCGGATGACGTCTTCGTGCACCTCGACGAGGTCGACGGCGCAGGTCACAGTGTCGGCACGAACGGCGCCGCCTACGCGCAGGCCCTGGCGAAGGCCGACCGTGAGCTCGGACAGATCCTTGCCGCGGTCAACGCCCGGTCCGCCGGCGAGGACTGGACGGTCGTCGTCACCGCCGACCACGGGCACACGCCCACCGGCGGGCACGGCGGCAACAGCGCTGGCGAGCGCAAGGTGTTCGTCGTCGCCGCAGGCCCCGGCATCACCGCGGGGGTGCGCACCGACGTGAAGGTGTCCGACATCGCACCGACCGTGCTCTCGGCGGTCGGCATCGCCACAGACCCCGCATGGAACCTCGACGGCGCCGCGCTGGCCGATCTCACGCCCGACGCGTTCGACGCGCTGCGCCCGGTGCTGCAGACGCGGGCCGACGAGACCCGCCCGGGAGTCGACGTGCGCGGCTGGACGCACACGACGCCCGAGGGGTGGAGCATCGACAACTCGCGGATGCCCACCGGTGGCGTTCGCGAGTGGGCCGGATGGTCGTTCGCGACCGATGAGTTCTGGACGGGCGTCGAGCTCGGACAGCGCCGCGAGACCTCGGTCCGTGCGCGCGACGTCTTCGCCGTGGCCGACTCCGACGAGTGGGATGACAAGGCGCACGCCGCGGGGGCGTTCGACTCCACGCTCGTGAGCCCCGCCTTCCCGCTCAACGGGTCGCCGACCGCGACGCTGTCGTACACGACGAACTACGTCATCGACGGACCCCAGACGGCCGAGGTGCTGGTCAGCTTCGACGGCGGAGAGCCGCGCTCGGTCAAGAAGTACACCGCGAACACGAACACGAACGAGCGTCTCGCCGTCGAGGTCCCGGCGGGAGCGCAGACCGCGCAGTTCCGCTTCCACTACACGGGCACGAACAGCGCGTTCTGGGTGATCGACGCGGTCGACCTCGGTCAGGAGGCCGTGGTCGCCGACACGCAGAAGCCGGTCGCGACGCTGGCCGCGCCGACCACGGGCGGTCCGACCCCGGCGCTGCAGGTGCGCGTCGACGCGTCGGACGACCGGGGCCTGCAGCGCATCGTGGCGAACATCTACCGCGACGGAAAGCTGGTCAAAAGCACGCAGTCCGCGATGAACGGCGCGAAGACCGGTACCCACACGGCGACGCCGACCCTGCCCGACGGTGCGTACACGATGAAGTACAACGCCGAGGATCTGGCCGGCAACATCGCGCAGACGGGCACGGTCGCGTTCACGATCGACGCGACGGTGCCGAAGGCGACCGTCAAGGACGGTGCCTCGTTCACGGTGGGCGCTGACGGGACGTACGACCTCGTCAGCTTCAAGCTCGCAGACGCGGGCAAGGTCTCGCGGGTCACGCTCAACGGCGTCGTCAAAGACCTGACCGACAACGCCTGGTCGGATCTGAACTTCGTGAAGCCCGGCGTCTTCGGTGCCGTGCAGGGTCTGAACACCCTCATCGTGCACGACGTCGCGGGAAACACCGCGACCACCACGTTCACGTTGAACTGACCGCGAGAGCGATCCGGAGGGGCTTCCTGGCGATTGTCAGGAAGCCCCTTTTCCATCCCATAGAATGAAATGACCAAGGGGAGTACTCCGCCACGGTGGTTTCGTCATTACGGATGCAGTCGCATCCCGGGCCATCGGTTCCTGATCTCAGGAATGGAGAAGACTTTGGCGCTGCTTCTTGCTACGCCGACTCTGGAGCCTGTCTTGGACATCACCCCCCTCATCTGGATCATCACGATCGCGGTCACGATCGCGTTCTTCGTCTACGAGTTCTTCGCGCACGTGCGCACCCCGCATGAGCCGTCGATCGGCGAGTCCGCGCGCTGGTCGGTCTTCTACATCAGCCTCGCGCTGCTGTTCGGCGTCGGCATCGGCGTCGTCTCGGGCTGGACCTTCGGCGGTGAGTACTTCGCCGGCTATCTGACCGAGAAGGCCCTGTCGATCGACAACCTCTTCGTGTTCCTGATCGTGATGACCGGGTTCGCCGTGCCGAAGAAGTATCAGCAGAAGGTGCTGATGATCGGCATCGTGATCGCCCTGATCCTGCGGGGCATCTTCATCGCGGTCGGTGCGACCCTGATCGAGAACTTCTCGTGGATCTTCTACCTCTTCGGTGCGCTGCTGCTGGTGCTGGCCTACCGTCAGGCGTTCAGCAGCCACGAGAGCGACCCCGCCAACGGCCGCTTCATGACGTTCGTGCGTCGTCACCTGCCCGTCAGCGACGAGTACAACGAAGACAAGCTCACGGTCGTCAAGAACGGCAAGCGCTTCGTCACCCCGATGCTGCTCACCATCATCGCGATCGGATTCATCGACCTGGTCTTCGCTGTCGACTCGATCCCCGCGATCTACGGTCTGACCGACCAGGCGTACATCGTCTTCACCGCCAACGCGTTCGCTCTGATGGGGCTGCGTCAGCTGTACTTCCTGATCGGCGGACTCCTCGAGCGCCTCGTCTACCTCGCCCAGGGCCTCGCGGTGATCCTCGCGTTCATCGGTGTGAAGCTGGTCTTCCACGCCCTGCACGTCAACGAGCTGTCGTTCATCAACGGCGGCGAGCCCGTGCTCTGGGCCCCCGAGATCCCGATCTGGTTCTCGCTGCTCTTCATCGCCGCGACCATCGCGGTCGCCACGGTCGCGAGCCTCGTCAAGACGCGCCGCGCCCCGGCATCCGTCACCGCCACCACCACCGATCGCGTCGATCGTCACGATCACGCCGATCTCGACAAATAAGGAGCACTCCTTGAACGCCCACTGTTCTGATTCTTCGGACTCTGACAGTACAAGCGCCCGGCTCACCCCGGGCGCTCACCCCCGGACCCAGCGGGCCTCCCGCTGATGGGCGATCTGTTCTTCAACATCGCTCTGGTCTTCGCGTTCGTCCTGATCGGCGGTGTGTTCGCGGCGACCGAGATGGCGCTGGTCACGCTCCGTGAGAGTCAGCTGAACGCCATCAGTCTGCGCGGTCGGCGCGGCATCAAGGTCGCCGCCCTCGCGAGGAACCCGAACACGTTCCTCTCGGCGGTGCAGATCGGCGTGACGGTCGCGGGCTTCGCCTCGGCCGCCTACGGTGCCACCTCGATCGCGCCGTCGCTCGCTCCCGTGCTCGAGTCGTGGGGCATGGCGGCGCCGCTGGCACTGACCGTCGCGACGCTCGTGCTCACGCTGGTCATCGCGTACCTCTCGCTCGTGCTGGGCGAGCTGGTGCCGAAGCGACTCGCGATCCAGCGCAACGTGCAGTTCGCGTATGCCATCGCGCCGGCGCTCAACGGCTTCGCGACCGTGATGCGGCCGGTGATCTGGCTGCTGTCGATCTCGACGAACGCCCTCGTGCGCCTGCTCGGAGGCGACCCCGACAAGACCGCCGACGAGTTGACCGACGAAGAGGTGCGTGACATCGTCGCCACCCATCAGGGTCTCCCCGACGACGAGCGCCGGATCCTCGACGATGTGCTTTCGCTGCGCGGGCGGCAGATCAGCGAGGTCATGCGGCCGCGGCCCGAGGTCGTCGCGCTCGACGAGACCGCCACGGTCGCCGAGGCGCTGGCCGAGGTGCGTGAGCTGCCGTTCTCGCGGTACCCCGTGTCAGACAAGTCGATCGACGACATCACCGGGTTCGTGCACGTGCGCGACCTGTTCGAGGCGTTCGCGGCCGACCCCGCGAGTCTGCTCGCCACGATCGTCCGGCCGATCCCGTACATCCCGTCGACCGCGCGGGTGCTGCCGACGCTCACGCGCATGCGCGCCGACGGGCATCACATCGCGGTGGTCGTCGACGAGTACGGCGGCACCGACGGGCTCGTCACTCTCGAGGACCTCGTCGAGGAGGTCGTGGGCGAGATCTTCGACGAGTACGACACCGCGGAGCTCGAGTCGCCCGGCGGAGACCTCGACGGACGGCTGAACCTTCAGGACTTCGAGGAGGCGACGGGACTCGAGCTGCCGCGCGGGTCGTCCGACACGGTCGCGGGCTTCGTCACCGAGCAGCTCGGACGGCTGGCGGTGGTCGGCGACACGGTCGACGTGGATGGCGCGACGATCCAGGTCGTCGAGCTCGACCGCCGTCGCATCGCTCGCGTGCGGGTGACCCCGCGCGCCGAAGCTGATGCCGAGGTCGCGGCGCGGACGTAGCCGTCCGCCGCGGGTACCGGGTTCCGGGTTCCGGGTTCCGGGTTCCGGTCGCAGTTGACGCCGCCCGCCTCGCCGGACCCCGGTTTCCGGTCGCACTTGACGCCGGCCGCCACCCGGCAGCGCGGCACGAACTGCGACCGGAACCGACCCACCCGCCGACCCACCCGCCACCCGACGCAACCGCCGAGCCCCCGGTCAGCGAGAGAAACGCACGCCCGTCGCAGCCTCGGCCGCGGTCCACAGCGCCGCGCCGATGGCGGGGGAGCGCACCTCGGCCGATGCCGACACGCGTTTCGGCGCACCACGGAACTCCGCGAGCCCGCTCGGCCCCGAATACTCACCGCCGATGACCTGCGCATCGGTCGCGGCATGCACGATCGGAAGGGCTCCGCCGTCCTTCCCCTGCACCACGACGCGTGTCACCGCGGCGAGCGCGCGCACGGCAGCCGGGGTCTCGCTCACGCCGGGGCGCTGTGGGGTCAGCGGATCGACGGCGTAACCCGGATGCGCGCACACCGCCGACCGCGCCGACTCCGACCAGCGCCGATCGAGTTCGAACGCGAACGACATCAGCGCCGCCTTCGATCGCCCGTACTGTGTGAGCGACGACCCGCGCCAGGGAGCGGAGAGCGCGGCCGGGTCGATCGCCGCGAACCGGTGTGCGATCGATCCGACGGCCACCACCCGCGCATCCGGCGCTAGCGCGTGCTCGAGCTGCGCGATCAGGGCGAAGTGCCCGAGGAAGTTCGTTCCCATCATCAGGTCGAGCCCGTCGTGGGTGCGCTCCGCGGGGTCGGCGGCTTTGACTCCCGCGTTGCAGATGACCGCGTCGAGGCGTTCGTCGAGGAGGGATGCCGCGGCCGCCACGCTCGCGAGCGATCCGAGGTCGAGCGTCACCACGCGCACATCCGCGTCCGGCACCTGCGCGCGGACTGCCGCGACCGCCCGCGCCGCCCGCTCGGTCGACCGGCACCCGAGGAGCACGCGCGCGCCCCGTGCGGCGAGCTGTTCGACGCACCAATAGCCGATGCCGGCGTTGGCGCCCGTGACGAGGATCGTGCGTCCGTGCAGGTCAGTCGTGGCATCCATCCCCTCAACCTAGGTGCCGCGCCGAGCGCGCGCCCCCAGCACGACGTCGATCGCGACGAAGGCGAGCAGCGTCCACCCGACCAGCGGCAGCCAGATCGCGATCAGCACGGCACCCGCGGCCACCGCGGCGATGCCCCACCACGGCGCATCGCCGAGCGCGCCTCGCCGTGGGGGAGCGCCCGCGCGGCGTCGCGACTCGCGCGGCGGGCGACGCGTCATCCACATCGCGTACCCCAGCACCACCATCACGGCGATCGAGATCGCGATCACGAACAGCACGATCTGGTTCGCGAGGCCGAACATCGACCCCATGTGCAGATCGACGCCCCAGCGCGCGAGTTTCGCCGGCAGCGAGTAGTCCGCGAAGTCGACGCGATCGGCGACCTGCATCGTCGTCCCGTCGATCGCGACGGAGTCGACCTCGGTCGGGAACGATGTCTTGATCTCGCGCACCACCCACGCCGAACCGGGCGCGGCGGGCGGTGTGATCTCGACCATCCCGGTGTTCACGTTCGTGCGCTGCGCGATCGCCAGCACGCCATCGAACGTCGCGGGATTCGCGGCGCCGGTCGGGGCCGCAGTTGGCCCATGGTGTCCGGCATGCTCGTCGGCGCCCGCATCCCCACCCGCGTCTCCGAGCGTCGTGGTGAGCGCCGGCGTGCCCCAGTCGAGTGCCGCGCGCAGGTTCGACACGTTCGTACCGGCATGCTGCGACCAGGTGATGCCGGTGGCCGAGAGGAACACCGCGCCGAGCACCACCCAGATCCCCAGCGACGTGTGCCACCCGAACATCCGGCGGTACCCGGTGTGCGCACGATTCGGACGCACGAAGTCCCGCTTCGCCCGCGCGGTGCGGATCCGGATGATCCACAGCGCCAGTCCGGCCAGCGCCACGATGCCGAGCCACGACGCGGCGAGCTCGCTGTAGAGCCGCCCGACGTCGCCGAGGTGCAGGTTGCGGTGCAGGTTGTCGACCCAGATGCGCAGTGGCAGCGCGCCGCTCGTGCCGTACACCGTCAGGTCGCCGCGGATCTCACCCGTGCCCGGATCGACGAGCACGGCGCGCGACTCGCTCGCGCCCAGCCCCTCTTGCGCGAACAGCACTCGCGTGGTGTCGCCGGGTTCGGGCGCTGGACGCACCGCCGAGAGTGTCGCCTCATCGCCGATGTGCTCCTCGGCGATCGTGATCTGCTCGGCCAGGCTGAGCCGGGTCTCGGTGACCGGCGCGTGGAGCTCGTGCGCGTACACGGCCTGCTCGAGCGACGGAGTGAGCGCGTACAGCGCCCCGCTGACCGCCGCGATCACGATGAATGGGGCGACCAGGATGCCGGCGAAGAAGTGCAGGCGCAGCATCAGGGCACCGAACCAGCCGCGGCGCTGCGTCATGCCACCCCTCCGCCCGTGAGCAGCGTGTCGCCGATGAACCCGCCCTCGCGGCATCCCGGCGGAATCGCGAACACCGCCGAGCCGATCGGCGTCGTCCACTCGTTGAGCAGGTCGAGGTCGGCGAGCCGTTGCTGCATGGGCGTGAACTGCCGGCCGACGTCGGCCTGGAACGACACGAAGATCAGCCCCGACTCCGAGATGCCCGTCCCCACCGGCCGCTCGTCATAGTTGTACGCGCGGCGGAAGATCCGTTCACCGTCATCCCCGCGGGCCCGACGCATATGCGCGAACTGCGGGATGACGGGGAAGCCGACGGCTGTCGTCGCCTCGAAGTCGGGTTCGTCGAACTCCTTCGTGCCGGTGAGCGGAGCGCCGTTCGCCATCGTCCGGCCCACCGAGGCCTCGCGTCCGCTGCGATCCAGCCGGTCCCAGGTGTCGAGGTCCATCCGGATGCGTCGCACGACGACACTCGTACCGCCGGCCATCCAGCCCTCGTCCGACCACACCACGGCGTCGAAGTCGGCCGTGCCGGGCTCCGGGTTGGTGGTGCCGTCGACCTGGCCGAAGAGGTTGCGCATGGTCGTGCCGGGGCGCTCGGTGCCGTACGCGCGACGGAACCCGGTTTGGCTCCAGCGCAGCGCGGCGAAGCTGCGGGCGTCCTTCAGCATCATGCGCGCGGCGTGGGCCACGGTCAGCGGATCATCGCCCGCCACCTGGATGAGCAGATCGCCGTCACCGAACTCCGGCTGCAGGCGATCGATCGAGAAGGCCGGAAGCGGGGCGAGCCACGTTGGCGCCACGCCCGCCGCCCGTGCCACGAATCGCGGCCCGAACCCGAATGTCACCGTCAAGCGCGCGGGTGAGAGCGCGAGTTCCGGCTCCGAGTCGGCGAGCGCGGGCTTCCCCTGCGTGAGTCGGGACGCGTCGTCCGACAGGATGCGCATCAATCGAGTCAGTCCGTCGCGGTCGGTGCCGTCGAGCAGGTCGAGTGCGAGGAACTGGCCATGGGCCTGGGCGGCCGTGTCGATCCCTGCCTGGTGCACGCCGAAGAACGGCACGGTCTCCTCGCCGTTCATGGGCGGGATGGGGGCGGCAGCGGGCTGCTGCCGGGTGAGCGCGTAGTCGACACCGATCGCCGCGGCCGCGCCGACACCGGCGACAGCTCCTCCGAGGAGGAACTGCCGCCGGGTCGACCCGGTGCGATCGGAGCGCGCGCCCTCAGCGGGCGCGGGCATCAGTGATCCATGCCTTCGTGCTCGTCGCCCTCTTCGTAGTTCTCGTTCGCGCCCGAGTAGTCCTTCACTGGGGCGTCGAACTCGTACGTCGAATCGTCCGAGAAGGTGAGCGTCATCGAGACGGTGTCTCCGGCCTTCAGCGGAGCCGTGAGATCCATCAGCATCAGGTGATCGGCACCCGGCGCGAGTTCGATCGAGCCACCGGCGGGGATCACGAATCCGCCCTCGATCTCGCGCATGATCATCTCGCCCGCCTCGTTCTCGACGGTCTCGTGCAGTTCGAGCATGCTCGATGCCGGCGACTCGGCCGAGACCACGGTGACATCCTCGGCGCCGTCGTTGACGAGCGTGCCGAACGCCGCCGACATCCCGGTGTCGGCGGACTTGACCCAGCCGTCCTCGATGGTGACGGTGTCGCCGGCGGGAGCCGACGGGGCGGGCGCGGCGGCGCCGGTGGCCGCGCACCCGGTAAGGGCGAGCAGCGATACCGCGACGATACCGCCGAGCCGGGGTGCGGTCGAGTGGCGGGTGCGGGTGGTGCGTGTCGTGTCGTTCATGAGTCAGACCTTTCAGAGCTGGTGTTCGCAGCGTCGCCGTCGGCGGATGCTGCGGGTGCCGTGCGAGGACGGCGAAGGATTCGGAAGAGGGCGAAGGCGACGGCGGCGAGAACCGCGCCCCCTCCGCCGATCAGCAGCACCCGGGGGATGCCGCCGGAGTCCGTCGTGGTCTGATCCTCGGTCCCGCTGTCCGCGGACGCGCCGCTCGAGTCGCTCCCGCTCGAGCTGCCAGATGCCGCGCTGTCGCCGCCCGCGCTCGCAGATGCCATCGGTGCGGCATCCCCGATCGTGAACGGGACGATGCCCGAGATCGGATGGCCGTCCTCTGACACCACCTGCCAGCGCACCTGGTAGCCGGCGTCCGGCATACCGGGCTCGACGCCGGCGGTCACGGTGTTGCCCGCGACCTCGACGTCGCCCGTCGCCCAGTCGCGGCCGTCCTCATCGATGACGATGACGACGGCGCCCAGGGTGGAGTCGCCGAGCACCAGCAGCTCTCCCGAGAACGTCAGGACGATGCTCTCGGGCGGAGCGGCGAGCGCCTCATCGGCGGCGGGCGTGCTGTGGACCAGCGAATCGTGGGCGGATGCCGGTGCGGCGATCGCGAGGACCGCGACAGCCGCCACCGCCAGACCCACGGCGATTCTGCGGACAGGGGACATGAACGAAGACCTCTCGACAGGCGTCGACGACCGACGCCGCGCGTGCGTGCGGAACTCCCAGCGCCGGTCGCGGCGCGCAGGAGCGGATCATCGTCCGGCGCAGAGCGCCGGAGGAGTGAGGATCAGACCGTCGCGAGGCGCGGCGGGGCACGCCCGCGCAGAGGGGAGAGGAGGAAGGCACTGCGCAGGACGGCGATCTCGACGCGGAGAGCCGGGCGCGGTGCCGGGTGAAGACTGTGGGGCGCGAGGATCGCGTCGACGCGGCGCTGCAGCCAGCGAACGCTCTGCTCGGCGAGGTCGCGGAGGGCGAGCAGCAGGCGCTCGCCGCGGTGCAGGGCGACGATCGTGGCGAGAGCGGCGATCGCATGGCCGAACCACATCATGCCGCCCGCGGCGATGGTCTCGGTGAGGCCGGCGGCTTCGGGCAGCGCGAGGGGTGCGCCGTGCACGTGCCCGGTCGAGCCGGTCGGAGTGATCGATCCCAGCACGAAGAGCACGTGGAAGAGGAACTGGCTCACGCCGACCGAGATGCTCAGGCGGATCGCGTTCAGCCGGCGACCGGCCAGCAGCACGCACACCATGAACGACAGCATCCACGGCACGACGATGCCGAGCGGACCCGGCATCTCGCCGCCCGCCGACACGTGGCCGGCCAGCGCGGCGAAGATCGCCACCGAAGACGCCGCGAAGCCGCGAACGACCGCGGGCTTCCTGGACTGATGCACAGCACCATTGTGCCAGGTGCCTGCAGCGGCGGCGCCCTCGGGAGCAGCTCCGTCAGTCGTGGTGGTGCTCGTGGTGCTCGTCGTCGTGGTCGTCCTCGAGGATCATCCCGACCGAGGTGGCGCAGGCATCGCCCTTCCACGCCTCGATGCCCTCGCGCAGCGCGAAGACCGCGATCACGAGTCCGGCCACGGCATCGGCCCACCACCAGCCGAACAGCGAGTTCACGACCAGGCCGATCAGCACGGCGGCCGACAGATAGGTGCAGATGAGTGTCTGCTTCGAGTCGGCGACTGCGGTGGCCGATCCGATCTCGTGTCCGGCCCGGCGTTCGACGAACGACAGGAAGGGCATCACGGCGACGCTCACGGCGGTCAGCACGATGCCGATGGTGCTGTGCGCGGGGCGCTCGGCCGACAGGAGCGAGAACACCGACGACACGGTGACGTACGCGGCGAGGGCGAAGAACGCCACGGCGATCACGCGCAGGGTGGGTTTCTCCCAGCGCTCCGGGTCGCGGCGGGTGAACTGCCAGGCGACTGCGGCCGCCGAGACCACCTCGATGGTGGAGTCGAGGCCGAAGCCGATCAGCGCGACCGACGAGGCGATCGATCCCGCGGTGATCGCGATGACCGCTTCGATGAGGTTGTAGCCGATCGTGACTGCGACGATCAGGCGGATGCGCCGGTGCAGCACCGCGCGCCGGGCAGGAGTCACCGTGCTCGCGACGGTCATGCGCCGGTCACCGGCTCACAGCATCCGGCGACCGTGCAGGTCGGGTCCAGGCAGGGGACACTCTCGTCGACGGCGAGCGTGACGTCGACGAGCGCCAGCAGGGCCGCGGTGATGTGCGGGTCGGCGACCTCGTACCGGGTCTGACGTCCTTCGGGCTCGGCGACGACGATGCCGCAGCCGCGCAGGCACGAGAGGTGGTTCGACACGTTGGTGCGGGTGAGTCCCAGGTCCTCCGCGAGACGGGCCGGATACCCGGGGGCGTCGAGGAGGGCGAGCAGGATGCGCGAGCGGCTCGGATCGGCCATGGCCCTGCCCAGACGGTTCATCACATCGAGGCGCGTGGAAATGGTCAGCATGCACTGACTATACAGTGCATGCTGACCATTCGCGTATGTGCCTGATCAGCCGATGGCGGAGACCGCGCTCCAGATGATCACCGTGAACACCGTGGTCCAGCCGACTATCGCGACCGCCTGCCAGAACAGCACCCGTGCCTTGCTGATGCCGGCGGCGGCGAGCATGGTCGCGGTGAAGTGCGTGGGCAGCAGGAGCGGTCCGAGCAGGCTCACGCCGGGAACGCCGTAGCGCGTGAATGCCCGCTGGAACTTCTCGCGGCGGGCGGCCTTGCGACCCGAGTCGGCAGAGACGACGCTCTCGTCGATGATCGTCCCATCGGATGCCACGCTCTGGCGCACCCGCGAACGGTTGACGATCGCCTGGCGGGCACCGGAGCTCGCGAGCACCAGCACGGCGACGCAGATGAAGTTGCCGATGATGGCCGCGATGGCCGCGACCACCGGGTTGATGCCGCCGATGATGCCGATCGACGCGGCGCCCTCTCCCTCGATGAAGGGGACCGCGCCGGCGAGGGCGACGATCAGGGGCTGCACGAGCTCGGGGACCTGTGCGACGAGGTTCTGGAAGGTTTCGATCAGGTTCATGATCTGCTCCTGTGGTCTGTGTGCCGACGGAGGTTCCGTCGTGATGAATACAGTCCATCGCCCCCGCGCGCCCCGTGACAGTGTCGCGCTGTCACCGACTCCCGGACATAACGCACGGCGCCTCCGTGACAAGTGTCACGCCCGTATCGTGGTCGTCGTGAGCAGTGGATCGAAGTGCATCGTCGCGGAGCCGGCCCCCGGGGCGCGTCAGCTGTCGCGCGGGATCACCGCGACCTGGTGGTACACGGCATCGGCCGTGGTCCTGTTCGAGGTCATGATGGTGTTCTCCTGGGGTGTGCTCACGTTCGCCACCGGTGAGAGCGACGTCGGCGCGCTGGTGGTCGCCGGGGGCGGGCTCCTGTGGATCGCGTCGACCCTGCAGCTTCTCGTCGACTACCGGCACCGCCTCGATGCCGAGCCCGGCGTCGCGTGGCGCCGACTGGCGCTGCCGATGCTCGTCGCCGTGGGGTACGGCATGGCAGCCGGTGCGACGGTCGGAAGCTGGCAGCTCGCGCTGATGCCGGTGATCCAGTCGCTGATCCTGCTGAACTGGCCGCGCGGGGTGCGGTACCGCGTGGTCATCGCCGGCACGCTCGTGCTGGTGTGCCTGAGCATCGTCGACGCCTCACGCGGTGCCTTCGACGCCGGAGCGCCGTGGGCGGTTCCCGTCGTCTACGCCGCCCTGCTCCCGGTGACGACCGTCAGCTCACTGTGGTGGTGGGATGTGCTTGTCACGCTCGACCGGGCCCGCGCCTCGGAGGGGCGTCTGGCCGCCACCCAGGAACGACTGCGCGTCGCCACCGATGTGCACGACCTGCAGGGGCACCATCTGCAGGTGATCGCCCTGCAGCTCGAACTCGCTGAACGGCTGATGAGCCGCGATCCCGACGCCGCGCTGCAGCAGCTGCAGGCCGCACGCGCCAGTGTCGACGACGCCCGACAGGGCACGCGCGACCTCGCGATGCGATTCCGTTCGGTGCCGCTCGGCGACGAACTCGCCAACGCCCGTGACCTGCTCGAGGCGGCGGGGCTCACGGTCGAGTCCGACATCGCCCCAGACGCCGACCTGGCCCCCGCATCGGACCTCGGTCCGGTGATCCGCGAGACGACGACGAACGTGCTGCGCCACGGCGGCGGGCGGCGCGCGCGCCTCGAGCTGCGGCGTACCGGCGATTCCTGGAGGTACGTCATCGCGAACGATGTGAACGGGCACGTCGAGGCCCGCGCCGAGGGGTCGGGTCTCGACGGCATCCGCCGCCGCATCACCGAGGCCCACGGGTCGATCGAGCTGATCCGCGGGCCAGAGGAGTTCGTGGTCGCCGTCACGGTGCCGATGACGGGGGAGGCCGGACGATGATCCGTGTGCTGTTGGCCGATGACGAGGGCATGATCCGGTCGGCGCTCGCCGCCCTGCTGCGTCTCGAGGACGACATCGACGTGGTGGCCGAGTGCGCCGACGGTCTGCAGGCGGTCGCCGAGGCGCAGCGCCTGTTGCCGGACGTCTGCCTGCTCGATCTCGAGATGCCCGGACTCGACGGCGTGCAGGTGGCCGAGAAGCTCCAGCGCACGATCGCCACCCGCTGCGTGGTCGTCACCCGCCACGCTCGACCCGGTGTGCTGCGCCGGGCGCTCGCATCAGGGGTGTCGGGCTTCCTGCCGAAGTCCCGCGGGGCCGACGAGGTCGCCGCCGTCATCCGCCGCGTCGCCGCCGGTGCCCGCTACGTCGACCCGGAGATCGCCGCCGACGCGTTGAGCGACGAGCGTTCGCCCCTCACCGATCGCGAACTCGACGTGCTGCGCGCCGGGCGGCGCGGTGAGACGACGGGGCAGATCGCGAAGGCGCTGGCGCTCGCCCCCGGCACCGTGCGCAATCACATCTCGGTGATCCTCGGCAAGCTCTCCGTGGGCACGCGGCAGCAGGCCGTCGTCGTCGCCGAGGAGCGCGGCTGGATCTGAGGCGGCATCCGTCATCGCGTCATCGCGTCATCCGGGCGTGTCCCGGCCTGCGAGAATGGAGACGCCGAGTCCCGACCCGAGGAGCAGACGTGCAGTTCATCTCCACCCGCGGCGGCATGCAGCCGCAGCCGTTCAGCGAGACGCTGCTGGAGGGCCTCGCGCCCGATGGCGGACTCGCGGTCCCCGCCGAGATGCCGACCGTGAGCGCCGAGACGCTGGAGCGCTGGCGGGCGCTGACGTACCCGCAGCTCGCCACCGAGGTGCTGGGTCTGTTCGCCACCGACATCCCGCGCGAAGACCTCGCCCGGATGACCGAGGCGGCGTACGAGCCCTTCCCCGACGGGGTCGTGCCGCTGCGGTCGATCGGCGACGGGGTCACGCTCGTCGGACTCTCCGAGGGACCCACGCTCGCGTTCAAGGACATGGCGATGCAGTTCCTCGGCCAGGTGCTCGAGTACATCCTCGAGCGCCGGGATTCGGTGCTGAACATCCTCGGTGCGACCTCGGGCGACACCGGGTCCGCGGCCGAGCACGCCCTGCGTGGCAAGGCGCGCGTGTCGGTGTTCATGCTCTCTCCGCAGGGGCGCATGAGCCCGTTCCAGCGCGCGCAGATGTTCTCACTCGATGACGCGAACGTGCACAACATCGCGATCGAGGGCGTGTTCGACGACTGCCAGAACCTCGTCAAGCACCTCGCCGGCGACCTCGAATTCAAGCGCTCGCAGAGCCTCGGAGCGGTCAACTCGATCAACCTCGCGCGCATCACCGCGCAGACCGTCTACTACTTCTGGGCGTGGCTGCGGGCGACCGACGCCTCGGGCCCGACGCCGGTGTCGTTCACGGTGCCCTCGGGCAACTTCGGCAACATCCTCTCGGGGTTCTTCGCGAAGCAGATGGGACTGCCGATCCGCCGTCTCGTGCTGGCCGCGAACGAGAACAACGTGCTCGACGAGTTCTTCCGCACGGGCGTCTACCGCCCGCGCAGCGCCGCGCAGACCCTGGCGACCTCGAGCCCGTCGATGGACATCTCGAAGGCCTCGAACCTCGAGCGATTCATCTTCGAGCTCGTCGGTCGCGATCCGCTGCGCGTGGTCGACGCCTGGCGTGAACTCGACGAGCAGGGCTTCGTGGACTTCTCGGCAGAGCAGCCCCGTTTCGCCGAGGAGTTCGGCATCGTCAGCGGCACCAGCACGCACGCCGACCGACTTGCGACGATCCGCGCCGTGTTCGAATCGACGGGTGAGACCATCGACCCGCACACGGCCGACGGCGTGAAGGTCGCACACGAAAACCTCGAGGACGGCGTGCCGATGCTCGTGCTCGAGACCGCGAAGCCGCAGAAGTTCGCCGAGACCATCCGCGAGGCGATCAACGTCGAACTCGAGTACTCGCCCGAGCTGCAGCAGATGCTCGATGCCCCGCAGCACGTGACCGAGATGGATGACGACGAGCAGACGCTGCGGTCCTTCATCGCCGCGCACGCGCTGCGCTGAGATCAGCGGACGAAGACGCTCACTCCTCGGGGTCGCCGTGCAGCATCCAGGCGATGCCGAAGCGGTCGACCAGCATTCCGAACGTGCCTCCCCACGGCGGCACGTCGAGCGGCATGGTGACCGCCCCGCCCTCGGCCAGCCGGTCCCACACCTCCTTCGTGCGCGCCTGAGTGTTTCCGCTGAGCGACACCGAGAACCCCTGCGGCGTCTCATAGGGCATGCCGTCCGGAGTGTCCGAGGCCATCAGCACGAGCCCGTCGGGCGTGGTCAGCTGCGCGTGCATGACCAGGTCGTGCTGGCTCGGGTCCTGCACCATGTCGGCGAAGTCGCCGAACACGCTGATGTCGAGGTCGCCGCCGAGCACGCTCTGATAGAACTCCATCGCCTGGCGGGCGTCGGTGCGGAATGAGAGATACGGGTTGAGGTCGGCCATGACTGCTCCCTGGATGCCGGTGACCGGTCGCGGTCCGACCGATGTCGGAGCCAGTCTCGCGGCGCGGGCGGTCTCCCGCAAGAGGTTCTGTTCGCCGGTCAGTCCGGGAGTGCTCTGACCGCGGCGGTCAGCACCTGCGGCACGGTCGGCACGCCCTCGGAGCGGAACACCACGGCACCGGCGGCGTCGCTGATGATGACGGTCGGCGTGGAGCGGATGTCGAGCTCTTCGGCCCGGTCGGGGTCCCGCGCGACGTCGATCTCGGTGATCGTGGCATCCGGCAGGAACCGCACGGCGTCTTTCAACACCGACCGCGTGCGGGCACACGCACCGCAGAACGCGGATGTGACGAGTGTCAGTTCCATCGGCATCCTCCTCGAGCGCATCCGCGCCCGTCGGATGCAACCGCAGGCGTCACCCCGCTGTTCCCGCCGAACTCAGAAGGCGGTGCGCTTCACCAGTCCGCGGTTCGCGCGGATGTGCTCGTAGTCCCACTGGATGCCGCGCGCGGCGCGCAGCCATCCGCGCAGCGCGGCGACGTCGATCTCATCGACGTCGAGGTACCGTGCCTCCGCAGCCTGGAAGGTGCCGGATGCCGTCAGCCCCTCGAGCCCGAACGACTGTCCGCTCCAGAACATCAGCCGCACGGCATCCTTCAGGCGGTGATACCCGACGATCGGATTGCCGTCGAGGAACCAGACCGGATGCGCGTGCCACACCCTGCTCTCGGCCTCGGGCAGCTCCCGTTCGATTTCGGCGGCGAGCGCCGCGCAGATCTCCGCATCGGCGGGGGAGAGCTCGCGGTGGTAGTCGTCGATGGTAGGTGCACGGCTCATGCGCTGAGTATCTCGTGCATTTGTCCGAGGCGCGAGAGGTTCAGCGTTCGGTCGCGGGGGCGCGCGGATGCAGGATGCCGGATGCCGCGCCCAGCGCCGCCCCCACGATCGTGTCGATGATGCGCTCGAGGGCCACATCGACCGAGCCGATCGACCCGGTCGCCGCGCCAGTGAGCAGCAGCACCAGCGGAGTGATGAACACCAGCGCGAGAGCGTAGTGCCGCACCACGACCAGCTCGATCGTGAACTGCAGTGCCCCGAGCAGCACCGCGAGCCACAGTCCGGCCGGATGCAGGAGTGACAGCGCGATGTAGACGCCCGCGCCGACGACCGTGCCCAGCATCCGGTGCAGCCCACGCTCGAACGCCGCCCGTCGTGCCGCCGCGACACCGATCACCGCGATCGCCGAGCCGACGACCCAGTACGTGCGCTCCGGGTCGATCACGAGGCCGAGCAGCACGCCGATCGCCGCGACGATCGCCACCCGAAGCAGGAGCAGGCGCGAGTCCGTGGTGAGCAGGGGCCCGGGCAGGAGTTCGCCGACCGAGCGCGACGGCACCGCGCGCACCCGCCGTCGTACCAGCGGTGCCATCGCCAGGAGGTACGAGAAGACGCAGCCGCCCGCGAACGCGGCGAGGTAGACGAGCGGATCGACCGCGCTCGTCGCGAGCACATGCGCTGACAGCCCGAACACGAGCACGAAGAACAGTGGACCGGGAGGGCCCAGCCGGAAACCGAACGCGAGAGCAGCAGACACGATCGCCACCACGACCACACCGATGCTGACCAGCAGTTCGTTCCCCGCGACCAGGACGCCGAGTGCGGCGCAGGCGATCAGCCCCGCTCCGACGAACGGCAGGATGCGGGCGCGCTCGACGACCGTGGCGGAGCCGGCGAACAGCACCGTGAACGCACCGGATGCCGCGATGTAGCCGAGCGACGGCTGCCCGAGCAGGGTCATCAGCGCGATCGGCGCGGCGATCCCGAGCGCCGCCTGGGTCGCGAGTGGCCATCGGGGTCCCCGCGAGGGGGCGAAGGCGAACAGACTCACCCGTCCATTCTCCTCCGCTCGACTCCCGTACCCGTCCTGTGCTCATCCGGCCGCGGAAGAAGGACGCACGTCGTCAGTTCCGATCGAAGCCGAACGTGTGCTTCACGAGAGCCTGCACGTCGCGGTCCAGCCCGTCGATCCGCTTGTCCATCCCGTCGAAGCGGGCGTTCATCTCGTTGCGGAGGCCGCCGATCTCCGACCGGACGACGCGGAGGAACATCGTGGAGACCACGGTGAGCATGCCGAACATCAGCGCAGTGAAGGCACCGATCATCGTCCAGATCTGCGCATCGTTCATGAATCCCACCCTCATATGCTCGCACCGTCTCGAGCAGTCTGCCACTGCCCGAACAGGGGGATCCGCCCGGCCACCACGTTCGGTGAAGGGGGCGGGGTTGCGCTCAACGGTGCAGAGCGAGAGCAGCGCGTGTGGTCAGTGCGGCGCGTGGTACTCGGTTTCCCCGCGCTTCCAGTACCCCTTCACGATGGCTTTCGCCGGGTCGATGCCCCAGCGCTCGAGCAGAGCCCGGCCGGGCTTGACGACCGACTGCTCGGCGGCGATGAAGACGAACGGGTCGTCGCCGACACGGTCGGCCACCCCGAGCCTGTCGAGGAATCCAAGGAGCGCGGAGCCTGCCGGAGCATCGCCGCGAGCCAGCCACTCGACCGCCACGGGCGCGGCGATGTCGATCGCACCGTCGGCCGTCGCGGTCTCGATCACGATCCTCGCCGGAGCATCCGACGGCATCTGCGCGGCGAAGCGGCGGATCGCCGGGATCGCGGTCTGATCGCCGACGAGCAGCCATGACCCCGGCGTACCGGAGAGCACCGCGGAACCGCGCGGTCCGCCCACCCCGATCGATGCCCCGAACGGCGCGGTTGCCGCCCACGGTGCCGCGACACCGGCATCGCCGTGCACCGCGAACTCGACGTCGAGCCAGTCCGCGCCCCAGGCCAGCGGCGTGTACTCGCGACTCGGCGCCGCACGCAATTTTTCGACGCTGTGGACCGGCGCCTCGGGGAAGAACAGTCGCATGTGGTCGTCGGCGCCGAGGGAGTCGAACCCGGCCAGATCGGCGCCCGAGAGCCGCACGCGCACGTAGTCCGGCGCGAGCCATTCGCGGGCCGTCAGGGTGACGTGACGGAACCGCAGATCGAGTCCGCGACGCTCCAGGGAGAAGCCGATTTGCATTGCGCTCATAAAGTAAGGCTAACCTATGTTGGAGGGCGAGGAAGGTTGCCCTTACCTCCCCAGACCGGCGCCCACGGGGCGCGATCATTCCCGCAGAACAGGAGTCTCTCCATGTCCGTGCCCAGAACTCTCACCGCCACGAGCGTCGGCCTCGTCGGCCTGCTCGCCCTCGCCGGATGCGCGTCCGGCGGCGCCGAGGCCACCCCCGAGACGGCCCCGGCCGCGGCGTCGGTGACGATCGAGGACAACACCGGAGAGCACGAGATCGACACCCCGCCGACCTCCGTCGTCGCGCTCGACAACCGGACGTTCCAGACGCTCTCCGACTGGGGCGTGGAGCTGTCGGGCGGCGCGGTCGCCCTGATGCCCGACACCGTGTCGTACGTGAGGGACGACGCAATCGTCGACGTCGGACTCCACAGTGAGCCGGACCTCGAGGCTATCGTCGCCGTCGAGCCGGACCTCATCATCAGCGGACAGCGCTTCACGCAGCACAACGCCGCGATCGCCGACCTCGTTCCCGACGCCACGATCATCGACCTCGAGCCCCGCGAGGGTGAGCCCTTCGACGCCGAGCTCGCGCGTCAGACGCTCGCGCTCGGCGAGATCTTCGGCAAGCAGGACGAAGCCCAGAAGCTGGTCGACGACTTCGAGTCGGCCGTCGAGCGCGCCAAGGCCGCATACGACGAGGCCGACACCGTGATGGCGGTCAACACTTCGGGCGGCGCGATCGGCTACATCGCCCCCACCGTCGGCCGCTCGCTCGGCCCGATCTACGACATCCTCGGCCTCACGCCGGCGCTCGAGGTCGACGACGCGAGCGATGACCACCAGGGCGACGAGATCTCGGTCGAGGCGATCGCCGCGTCGAACCCCGACTGGATCCTCGTGCTCGACCGCGATGCCGTGTTCGCTGCCGAGACGCCGGACTACGTGCAGGCGGCGGAGATCATCGAGAGCTCCGAAGCGCTGACCGGCGTCACCGCCGTGGCCGAGGACCAGATCGTCTACATGCCCACCGACACCTACCTGAACGAGGGCATCCAGACGTACACGACGTTCCTCAACGACCTCGCCGACGCGCTCGAGAAGAGCGCCTGACCCGCAGACAGGGCGGCGGCATCTGGATGACGGATGCCGCCGCATCGCTCATGACCTCCACCACTGCTGCTGCATCGCCGCCCCGCACTGCCGGGCGGCTGTTCGACGTGAAGCTGCTCATCGGGCTGCTGGTCGTCGTCGCCCTGCTGGTCGTCTCGCTCTTCACCGGCGTGTACGACATCGCGGGCGCCGCCGACGGCGGGGAGATGTTCCAGATCACCCGCGTCCCCCGGACGATCGCCCTCGTCCTCGCCGGTGCCGCGATGGCGATGTCGGGGCTCGTGATGCAGCTGCTCACGCAGAACCGCTTCGTCGAGCCGACCACCACCGGCACCACGGAATGGGCGGGACTCGGGCTCCTCGCGGTGATGGTGCTGGTGCCGCAGCCGTCGATCCCGCTGCGCATGGCCGGTGCCGTGATCGCCGCGTTCATCGGCACGATGGTCTTCTTCGCCTTCCTGCGCCGCGTCTCGCTGAAGTCCTCGCTCATCGTGCCCATCATCGGCATCATGCTCGGCGCGGTCGTCGGAGCGGTGTCCACCTACTTCGCACTCGTGACCGACTCCCTGCAGAACCTCGGTGTCTGGTTCGCCGGCAGCTTCACCTCGGTGCTGCGCGGGCAGTACGAGATGCTGTGGATCGTCGCGGTGGTGGGCGTGGTGGTGTTCCTCGTGGCCGACCGGCTCACCATCGCGGGCCTGGGCGAGGAGATCGCCACCAACGTCGGCGTGCACTACAACCGTGTCATCCTGCTGGGCACGGTGCTCATCGCGATCGCGACCGGCGTGGTCACGGTCGTCGTGGGCAACCTGCCGTTTCTCGGACTCATCGTGCCGAACATCGTCGCGATGGTGCGCGGCGACGATCTGCGCAGCAACCTGCCGTGGGTCTGTCTGCTCGGCATCGCCATCGTGACCGTCTGCGACATCATCGGCCGCACGATCATCATGCCCTTCGAGGTTCCCGTGTCGCTCATCCTCGGCATCGTCGGTGCGGTCGTCTTCGTCCTCCTTCTCCTTCGGCAGCGGCGTCGTGGGTAGCGTCAGCACGGCGGCGACGGCGGCGGTCGTCGATCGCTCATCCGGCGCCTTCGTGAGCGCTGCGGCACGCCGTCGATACGTCGTCATCCTCGGCATCCTCATCGTCAGCTCGGTCGTCTTCGGCGCCGGCGTGCTCGTGTGGGACAACCCGATGCCGTTCGGCTCCGCGGGGTTCTGGCGCATCGCGCAGCACCGCGCCACGAACGTCACGGTGATGGCGACGGTCGCGGTCGCGCAGGCGGTGGCGACCGTCGCGTTCCAGACCATCGCGAACAACCGCATCATCACGCCGTCGATCATGGGCTTCGAGTCGCTGTACCGGGTCGTGCAGACCTCGACCGTCTATCTGTTCGGTGTGGCGGGGCTGGTGGCGATGCAGGGGCTCTGGCAGTTCGGGCTGCAGGTCGCCATCATGGTGGCCCTCGCGATGGCGCTCTACGGGTGGCTGCTCTCGGGCCGATACGGGAACCTGCAGATCATGCTGCTCGTCGGCATCATCATCGGCGGCGGGCTCGGCGCGATCTCGACGTTCATGCAGCGCCTGCTCACCCCGAGCGAGTTCGACGTGCTGGCCGCCCGTCTCTTCGGCAACGTCTCGAACGCCGATCCCTCGTATCTGCCGCTCGCGATTCCGCTCTGCATCGGCGCCTCGGCTCTGATCTGGATGCGGTCGCGACGCCTCAACCTGATGTCGCTCGGACCCGACGCCGCTCGCTCCCTCGGCCTCGACCACCGGCGCGAGCTGATGATCGTGCTGTTCCTCGTCGCCGTGCTGATGGCGACATCGACCGCGCTCGTCGGACCCATGACCTTCCTGGGCTTCCTCGTCGCGACGCTCGCGTACCAGTTCGCCGACACTCACGACCATCGACTGATCTTCCCGGTGGCGGTGCTGACCGCGTTCACGATCCTCGCGGGCGCCTACTTCGTCATGAAGAACGTGTTCTATGCGCAGGGCATGGTCTCGATCCTCATCGAACTCGTCGGCGGTGTCGTCTTCCTCATCGTCATCCTCAGAAAGGGGCGACTGTGATCGCACTCGACGGCGTGCGCCGTGACTACAGCAGCGAGGTCGCGATCGGCCCGGTCGACCTGCAGATCCCGACCGGCGGAATCACGGCGCTGATCGGACCCAATGGGGCGGGCAAGTCGACACTCCTGACAATGATCGGCCGCCTCAACGGAATGGATGCCGGGACCATCGAGATCGCCGGCTACGACGTCGCATCGACGCGCTCGGCGGATCTCGCCAAGATCGTGTCGATCCTGCGGCAGGAGAACCACTTCGTCACGCGCCTCACCGTGCGCCAGCTCGTCGGCTTCGGGCGCTTCCCGCACTCCAAAGGCCGCCTGACCCGGGCGGACGAGATCGTGATCAGCCAGGCGATCGACTTCCTCGATCTCGGCGCCCTCGAGAAGCGGTATCTCGACGAGCTGTCGGGCGGTCAGCGCCAGCGGGCGTACGTGGCGATGGTGCTCGCGCAGGACACCGAGTTCGTGCTGCTCGACGAGCCGCTCAACAATCTCGACATGAAGCATGCCGTGCAGATGATGCAGCATCTGCGGCGCGCGGCCGAAGAGCTCGGGCGGACGATCGTGATCGTCCTGCACGACATCAACTTCGCCGGACACTACGCCGACCACATCTGCGCCATGAAGGACGGCGCCGTGGTGGAGTTCGGCCCGCCCGCGCAGATCATGACCGACGCCGTGCTCACGCGGGTCTTCGAGACCCCCGTGCATGTCATCGATGGGCCGACCGGTCCGCTCGCGGTCTACTACTGACGCCTCCGGGGCGTCGGGTAGGCGGCTCTCAGAGCTCGATGCCGTTGTCCTCGTCGTTGACGCCGGCATTGTGCCCGCGGCGCGACTCGTAGCCGAGAAACCACCCGAGCCAGACGATCGCCGCGAGCAGCACACCCAGCCACACGTTCTGGAAGATCAGGCCGATGACGACTCCCAGCACGAGCAGTCCGAGCGGGACGAGCAGGCGGAGCCAGGTGCGACGGCGAGGGTTCATCCCTTCAGCCTAGGCCCGGGGTCACCGGTCGCGATGGTCCTCGGGGGCCAGACGCGCTCCCCGTCGCTGCTCCTGCACCCCGCTCGCGAAGATCAGGCGGATGACGCGCTGGCGGTGGCCCACCCAGGGGGCCAGCAGCTCGATCATGCCGTCGTCGTCGGTGCGAGAGCCGGTGAGGGCGTGGCCGACCTGATGCGCGAGGTGGTAGTCGCCGACGCTCACAGCGTCGGCATCGCCCAGCGCGCGGATGCGCGTCTCAGCCGCGGTCCAGACCCCGATCCCGGGCAGGCTCGTGAGCACGCGGTCGCGGTCGGCGCCGTCGGTGGCCGCGAGCACCGCGCGATGGATGCTGGGACCCCGCTCCGCCGCGCGCACGAGCGTCTTCGACTGGGGCGGCTGCACGCCGGCCCGGTGCCACGCCCACGAGGGGATACGCCGCCATACCTCAGAGGGCGGAGGCGCGAACAGCGGCCGCGGCGTGGGCCCCGGGGCGCGCTCGCCGAAGCGGGACACCAGCCACCGCCACGCGCCGAACGCCTGCATCGCCGTGACCTTCTGCTCGAGGATCGACGTCGCGAGTGCGTCGAACACCCCGTCGGTGCGTGCGAGGCGCAGACCCGGATTGCGCCGGGCGACTTCGGCGATCAGCGGATGCCGCGTGGCGTCGAAGCCGGTCGCGTCGTCGTCGGCACCGCACAGTGCGGGCAGCGCCGAGAGCACCTGCTCGGCACCGGCGCCCCACGCGGTGGCCCTGACCTCGCCGGACGCGGCGCGCAGAGCGAGGGTCGTAGGGCCCTCCGACGTCCGGACCGCACGCCAGATGACCGGTCCGTCGATCATCATCTGCGGGTCGGTGCCGCCGCGGCGCAGGAACCCGACGGTGCGCACCAGATCGAGCGGATGTGCTGGACGGTACACCGTCTCGCGAGCGGTGGCGGAGGGGGCGGTCGCAGCCGCTCCGGCATCCGCTGTCAGGGTCATGCGCCCACCCTACGCGGGGCGGCTGACAGTGGAACCGGCGCTGCCGCGTCGGATCAGAAGCGGTCGGGCGAGGGAGTGCCGTGGCCGTAGCGGATCACGACGTCGGCGTGACGGTCGAACCGGTAGCCGATGCCGCGAACCGTGCGAACGATGTCCTCATAGCGCCCGAGCTTGGCGCGCAGTCGACGCACGTGCACGTCGATGGTGCGCTCACCCGGGGTCTCGTCATCCTGCGCCTGCCACAGGGCGGAAACGAGCTCGCTGCGCTCGATGGTGCGGCCCTCGCGGAGCACGAGGTACTGCAACAGCTCGAACTCCTTGTACGTGAACGCGGCGGACTCGCCATCGATCAGCACGCGCTTGCGTGAGATGTCGACGACGACGCCGCCTTCGACGTCGGTGGTCTCCTCCTCGGCTGCGGCCTTGGTGCGAGCGATCGCGCCGGGCTCCTGCAGGGCGAGGCGGACGACGTCGAGGTCGCGGCCGCCGGAGCCGTGCGGCGCGAGGGCGACTGTGGCGTGCGTCTCGGCGCCCGGTGCGAGCTCGGCGAGAGTGCGGCGCAGTGCGTCGACAAGCAGCGGCAGGCTCACGCCGGCTTCGGCGGCCTTGATCTCGTCGAGGCCGACGTAGAGCGCGAAGCCCCGCGGCGAGCGGACGGCCGGCAGGTCGGCGGTGGCGCCGGAAAGCGGAGCGGAGGGCTCAGGCTGGGCGTTGGTGGAGTTGATCACGGCGGTGGCGGTGGGACGCTCGAGAAGTGCGGTGTTCGACATGATGATGAAGTCCTCAGGACGAGTGAGCCGATGGGCTCAGATGCGTTGCATGAATGACCGGGCGAGCCGGGACGCGAGCAAGGGGTGGGTGCTCGGGGACTCGGTGCTCGCAGATCGCGAATCACCGGGTCGGCGGGGTGGCTGTTCGTTCAGCGACACATTCGGCAACACATGCCAACGCGACCGGGCATCATCATCCCGGCAGTCCCGTTCGCCTCCTGGGCGGACAAAGGGCGTGCGTTGGTGGTCATGGGGGCGATTATGTCCGATCGTGTCGGTCCGTGTCAAAACGACGACACTCCCGCGCGGCGGGCGTACCGTGGAACGATGAGCACCTCGACGCTTGCTGCCGGTTTCATCCTGACCGACGAGAAGGACGCCTCGCGCTACACGCTGACCCGCGACGGGCAGCTGGTGAGCGTGCTGGACTACCGCGACGACGGAAGCACCGTCGCCCTGACGCGGGCCTTCACGATCCCGACTTTCCGCGGCCACGGCTACGCGGGAACGGTCGTGGAGGGTGCCGTCGGCGACCTGCTCGCCCGCGGGGACCGCCAGGTCGACGCCGTGTGCTGGTACGTGTCGGACTGGTTCGCGGCCCACCCGGAGCACGCCCACCTGCTGCGCACTCGGTGAGCGTCGGTCTATGACGCCGTGTTACGGGCTCGCGCGCACGACCGGATGACGGACCGCGCTTACGAAGCATGATCCGCAGGGGATAAGATGATCCTCTGCTCGGCCACGTTGGCCGAGGTGGTCAGGCGCCCAGAGCGCGCTGGTCCGAGGCTCGAAACCTCCGGCATCCGTCACCAGACACCGGAGGTTTTTCCATGTCTACATCCCTGCGCGCCCGCCCTCAGACCCGGTGGTGGGCGCTCATCGTCATCTCGTTGACCCAGCTGGTCGTCGTCCTCGACGGCACCATCGTCAACATCGCCCTGCCACGCGCTCAGGCCGCGCTCGATCTGACCGACGGTCAGCGTCAGTGGGTCGTGACCGCGTACGCCCTGGCCTTCGGCGCGCTGCTCCTGCTCGGCGGTCGCATCGCCGACTACGTCGGCCGCAAGCGGATCTTCATGATCGGCATGCTGGGCTTCGGCGCGGCATCCCTCTATGGCGGACTCGCGCAGCAGGGCTGGGAGCTCATCCTCGCGCGCGGTCTGCAGGGCGCGTTCGCCGCGCTGCTCGCCCCTGCCGCGCTGGCGCTGCTCACCGTCACCTTCCCTTCGGGGCGTGAGCGCAACATCGCCTTCGCGGTGTTCGGCACGGTCGCGGGCACGGGGGCGGCGATCGGCATGCTGCTCGGCGGCATCCTCACCGAGTTCACGGACTGGCGCTGGTGCCTGCTGGTCAACCTGTTCTTCGTCGTGATCGGCGTCGTCGGCGGGGCGATCGTGCTCACCGAGAGCAAGGCCGAGGGTGAGAACCGCTACGACGTCTGGGGTGCGATCACCGTGACCCTCGGGCTGGGCGTCCTCGTCTACGGCTTCACGCTCGCCGAGAACGGTTGGGGTCACCCGCTCACCATCGCGTTCCTGGTCGCCGGGGTCGCTCTGCTCGCGCTCTTCGTGTGGGTGGAGGGGAGGGTGGCGCAGCCGCTCCTGCCGCTGCGCGTCGTGGCCGACCGGGTCCGCGGCGGCGCCTTCCTCATCCAGGGGGTGGCCGGTGCCATCATGATCGGCGCCACGGTGTACCTGACGTTCCATCTGCAGTTCGTGCTCGGCATGGGAGCGCTGCAGGCGGGGCTGGCGAGCCTGCCGCTGCCGATCGCCACGATGATCATCGCGCCGATCGCGACCAAGCTGCTGCCCGTGATCGGCCCGCGGCCGATGCTCATCGTCGGACCGCTCATCGCGGCGGTCGGACTGTTCACTCTCTCGGGCATCACGCCCGACGGCGCGTACCTCGTGCAGATCGCACCCGCCCTGGTACTGCTCGGCGTCGGCATGGGGTTCATCTTCATCCCGCTGCAGAACCTCGCGTTGTCGGGGGTCGCGCCGCACGATGCGGGAGTCGCGTCGGCGGTCGCGAACTCCGCGATGCAGATCGGCGGATCGATCGGACTGTCGCTGTTCACGGCGGTCTACGCCGCATCGGTCGGCGGACATTCGCAGACGGAGGTGTCGCCGGAGGGACTCACCGACGCGTACGGCTGGACGTTCATCGCCGCCTCGATCCTGATGGTGGTCGCCTCGTTCATCGCCGCGTTCCTGGTGCGCGGGACCAAGGAGGAGCTCCTGCCGACGCAGGGAGAGGCGATGGTCGCCGCGCGCTGAACGCGGCACGCCTCGGACCGAATGTCGGTGGGGGTTCGTACCTTGGGAACATGCGAATCCTGCACACCTCCGACTGGCACATCGGCCGCACGTTCCATGGCACCTCGACCATGGACGCGCTGGCCGAGGTGCTCGCGGCCCTGGTGGCGCAGGTGCGAGAGCACGCGGTCGACGCCGTGGTGATCGCCGGAGACGTCTTCGACTCCGCGACACCGTCGGCCGCGTGCTACACGCTGCTGGGCGACACGCTCGTCGCACTGCACGAGACCGGCGCGCACGTCATCGTCACCAGCGGCAACCACGACTCGGCCGCGCGCCTGGGGTTCCAGGCGCGGCTGCTGCGCGACGGCATCCGCGTGCTGACTGATCCGCTCGCCATCGGGGCGCCCGTCGTGATCGACGACGCCGACGGGCCGGTCAACTTCTTCGGCATCCCGTACCTCGAGCCGGCGATCGTCCGTCAACACTGGCCCCAGGGCGATTCCGAGGGTCGGCAGCTGCGCACGCAGGCACAGACGATGGCGCACGCGATGGATCTCGTCCGCGCGGGTATGCGCGAACATCCCGGGCGGGCGGTGGCGATCGCGCACTGCTTCGCCGCCGGGGTCGACGCCACGGCCGGGCTCGAGCGCGAGGTGCGCCAGGGCGGACTCGACGTGGTGCCGCTCGACGTCTTCGACGGGCCCGACTACATCGCGCTCGGTCACATCCACGGGCGGCAGCAGCTGAGCGACCGGGTCCGCTACGCCGGCGCGCCGCTGCACTACAGCTTCGGCGAGCAGCACAAGCCGCGCGGGTCCTGGCTCATCGAGCTCGATGCCGCAGGGCTCGGCTCCGTCGA
Source organism: Microbacterium sp. PI-SA-G (assembly GCF_057215335.1). Lineage (NCBI taxonomy): Bacteria > Bacillati > Actinomycetota > Actinomycetes > Micrococcales > Microbacteriaceae > Microbacterium > Microbacterium sp. PI-SA-G. The sequence continues at coordinate 1,603,385 of NZ_CM170103.1, read as the reverse complement.
GTGGCTCGATCTGCCGGTTCCGCGACGTCTCGTGACGCTCACCGGCACGCTTGACGAGATCCTCTCCGCCGAGAACGTGGCGGCGCACGCCGACCACTGGGTGTGCGCGATCTACACCGACGCGCAGCCTCAGACGGAGCCGATGCGTCGGCTGCGTGAGAGCTACGGCTTCTGCGCGATGGTTCAGCATCAGCCGACATCCGTTGCCACGACCGATGAGCGCACGTATGCGCAGCGACTCCGCTCGGCCGTCACCGACGTCGAGCGCGTCGAGGCCTTCCTCGAGCATGTGCGCGACGGAAAGGGCGCGACCGAGGTCGAGAGCGACCTCGTCCGCGACGTGCTCGACCAGCGCGTGCGCGCCGACGCGCTGGTCTGATGCGGCTGCACCGGCTGGAGGTCGAGGGCTTCGGCCCGTTCCGTTCCCGTCAGACGGTCGACTTCGACGCCTTCGCGGATGACGGGATCTTTCTGATCGCCGGTCGCACGGGTGCCGGAAAGTCGAGCATCCTCGACGCGGTCTGCTTCGGCCTCTATGGCGGCGTTCCTCGCTACGACGGCGGCGAGAAGCGCCTGCGCAGCGACCACTCCGAGCCCGACGATGCGTCTGAGGTGGTCGTCGAGTTCAGCACGCCGTCGGGTCGCTATCGGGTGACGCGGTCGCCGGAGTATCTGCGCCCCGCCAAGCGGGGGAGCGGGCTGACCAAGCAGGCGGCCGGTGTGGCGCTCGACGAATGGACGGATGCCGGGTGGATCGGCCGTGCTGCCCGTGCCGTCGACGTCGCGAACGAGCTCGACGAGATCCTGCAGTTGAGTCGCGAGCAGTTCCTTCAGGTGATCCTGCTGGCGCAGAACCGGTTCTCGGAGTTCCTGCTCGCCAACAGCAAGGACCGTCAAACCCTGCTGCGCAGGCTCTTCGGCACGCAGAGGTTCGAAGACGTGCAGGCACGCTTCGACGAGCGCCGTCGAGCCGCCGAACAGGCGCTCGGTGCGCGGCTCGCGACCGTGACGGCGCGGGTCGATGAAGCCGAGCGTCTCGTGGCCACGGCGGAGCTCGGGGGCGACACGGCCGAGGGCGAGGGCTCGACTGCGGACGTCGGTGCTGCCGAATCGCGGGCGGCGGCCACGACCGACGAGCGGCTCGACGATCTGCGCCGCGCGCTTGCCCGCGCCGACTATCGCGCCGAGCGCCGCGCCTCTGAACGAGACGACGCCGAGAAGCGCACCGCGGCCGCGGACCGCAGCCTGGCCACCGCTCGTGACGAGCGCCGTGATCAGATCGAGCGCGATCGCGCCCGGGCAGCGCTTGCGGCTCTCGACGCGGATGAGCAGCAGATCGCCCAGGCACGGGCGGAGTTGACGCAGGCGCGGGCGGCTGAGGTGCTGCGCGCGCCCATCGCGCGTGCGGTGCGCGCCGCGTCAGCCCGTGACGATGGGGAGGCGGCCGAGCAGCGGGCGCGAACCGCCTGGGAGGCGTTCGGCATCGAGGCCGACGACCTGCCGAGCTGGATCGCCGCACGCACGAAGGAGAGCGGCGCCTGGGAACGGGCCGCCCTGCTCGAGAGCGAGGCCCCGGCTCTCCGCGTCGAGATCCAGCGGGCCGAGACAGATATCGTCGCCGTCACCGCCCGCATCGAGGCCGGCGACATCGAGCGTGCAGCGGCGCCCGCGCGGCTTGCCGAGCTCACTGCCGAGAGAGATGAAGCGCGACGGTCTGCTGATCGCATCGCCGATCTGCTCAGCGCGCGGGTGGCCGCCGAGGCGCGGTGGGACGCGACGCAGGACGCCGCGCGGATCGAGCGCGAGCGCGATGCCGCCGAGCGCGGTCTCGTCGCGGCGAGTGAGGTGCTGGCCGACGCGCAGTCGCTGCTCAGCCAGCTGCGCAGGCGTCGGCTCGACGGTTTCGCAGGGGAGCTCGCTTCGCGGCTGACCGAGGGCGACCCATGCCCGGTCTGCGGCTCGCCGGAGCACCCGGCGCCGGCATCGCACACCGACCCCGTGTCGGAAGACGACATCGCCGAGGCAGAGGAGCAGCGCGATGTCGCCGCGACGCACGAGCGCGCGGCGGCTGACACCGTATCGGCTCTGCGGGCTGACCTCGCCGCAGCCACGGCTCGCGCCGACGGGCGCACCTCCGAGCAGGCCGCTGCCGAGAGAGATGCGGCCGCGCTCGCCCATGCCCAGAGCGTCGCCGCCGCAGAAGAGCAGCGCGCACTCGACGCGCGTCTGCAGGAGCTCACGGCACGGATCCACGGTCTCGAGTCGGCGCACGAGGCCGACGTCACCGCGCTCGCCGCGGCCCGTGAGACGCAGGCACTGCTCACGCAGCGCATGACCGAGTCCGAGGCACTGATCGTCGAAGCGCGCGGCTCGTCGGCGAGCGTCTCCGAGCGTCTCGCCGAGGCCGAGGAGCAGCTGTCGGCAGCGCGCACGCTCGTCGAGGCCGCCGCCGAGCATGCGCGTCGGGCGAGCGCGGCGCATGAGGCGGAGCGAGAGCGCGATGCGGCGTTGGCGGCATCGGACTTCATCGACGTCGCTGAAGCCCAGGCGGCGCTGCGCTCCGAGACCGAGCAGGCCGCTCTGGACGCCCGGACCACCGAGCATGCCGTCCGTCGCGAGAAGGAGCGAGCGATCCTCTTCGATCTCGAGCTGCGCACTCTCCCCGAGGAGCTGATCGATCTCGCCCCGTTCGAACTCGCCGCAGCCGCAGCCCGGGCGGAGTGGACCGCAGCGGTCGATGCCGCCGCGCGTGCCTCGAGCACCGCCGAACGCCTCGCGGACCTCATTGCGTCCGCGGCATCCGAGCATGCCCGCACCGCCGACGACACGGCTGCGTTCGAGACGCTGCGCGGGCTCGCCGACACCATCGCGGGCCGCGGCGCGAACACCCGCAAGATGACGTTGGAGACGTTCGTGCTGGCCGCAGAGCTCGAGGAGATCGTCGATGCCGCGAACCGGCGACTCGGCGACATGTCGACCGGGCGCTACCAGCTGCAGCACTCCGACGCCCTGGCCGCGCGCGGAGCAGCGTCGGGTCTCGGGATCGTGGTGTTCGATGCGTTCACGGGGCAGAGCAGACCCGCCCAGTCACTTTCCGGCGGCGAGACGTTCCTCAGCTCGCTCGCCCTCGCGCTCGGGCTCGCCGAGGTGGTCACGGCACGCGCCGGCGGCATCCGTCTCGACACGCTGTTCATCGACGAAGGGTTCGGCTCGCTCGACGGCGACACGCTCGACGTGGCGATGCGCACCCTCGACGAACTCCGACAGGGCGGCCGCTCTGTCGGAGTGATCAGTCACGTCGAGGCCATGCAGGAGCAGATTCCCGCGCAGCTGCGTGTGCGTGCCACACCCGAGGGGCCCAGCGTCATCGAGGCGCGCTGAGGTGGCCGTCGGTCGCGGCGGTATCAGACGCCGTACTCGCGGCGGATGACTTCGCGCAACTGCACGCTGCATCGAGCGATCGCGGCGCGGAAGTCCACGAGCGCGCCGTCCTCCGCTCGATCCGAGATCGCGCGGAACACGCGGATCGGCACGCCGAACTTGTCGGCCACCCAGATGTAGGCGTACGACTCCATGTCGACCAGCCCCGCCCCCGAGGGGCGGATCACAGCCGTGATTCCCGCATCGCCCACGAAGCTGTCGCCGGTCGCGATGAGCACGCCCTCGCGGCCCGTCGACACACGCGCGGGCAGTGACACATGCTGTCCGGGCACACCGTCGAGGTCGAACACGTCGTGCTGCAGGGCGCTGCCGACTTCGTGCGCGGTCGCGTCGAGGTCCGGGTCGATCCCGCCCGCCGTTCCGACGACGACGACCTCGGTGTACTCCCTCGCATCGAGCGCCCGGGTGAGGGCGTACGTGGCCTGGAGCTTGCCCTCGCCCGTGACGAGCTGATCGAATCCCTCGAGCTCGTCGGGGAATGCGGCGAGTTCGGAGGCCATGGCGGCGACGAGAAGTTTCACCTGACCATCCTCCCAGGTCCGCGACCCCGAGTGCCGTCAAGGGGCACGCCGTCGTCGTCATCCCGGTGTAACACTGGGGGGGCATACTTGCATCGACGAAAACCGGAGGATCACGTGCCCCTGCAGAAGCAGATCTCTGAAGCACTCGGCGTCTCGGCCGAGATCGACCCCGCCGCCGAAGTGGAGCGCCGCGTGCAGTTCCTCGTCGACTACCTCCGCACGACCGGAGCCCAGGGCTATGTGCTCGGCATCTCGGGTGGACAGGACTCGACGCTCGCCGGGCGTCTGGCGCAGCTCGCCGTCGAGCGCGTGCGGGCTGAGGGCGCAGAGGCGACGTTCCTCGCCGTGCGCCTGCCGTACCGGGTGCAGCACGACGCCGACGACGCACAGGCCGCCCTCGCGTTCATCGCCGCCGACGAGTCGGTCGAGGTGAACATCCAGAACGGCGTCGACGGCGTCGAAGAGGACATCGAGTTCGCCGTCACCTCCGACATCAGCGACTTCAACCGCGGCAACATCAAGGCGCGGGTGCGCATGGTGACGCAGTATGCGCTCGCCGGCCACGTCGGCCGCCTGGTGATCGGCACCGACCACGCTGCCGAGGCCGTGACCGGCTTTTACACGAAGTTCGGCGATGGCGCGGCCGACATCCTTCCGCTCTCGGGGCTCACCAAGCGTCAGGGGCGCTCGCTGCTGCAGGCTCTCGATGCGCCGCACCGTCTCGCTTTCAAGGTGCCGACGGCCGACCTGCTCGACGGCCAGCCCGGTCGCTCCGACGAAGACGAGCTCGGCCTCACCTACGAGCAGATCGACGACTTCCTCGAGGGGCGCGACGTCGATCCGGAGGTCGCCGGACGCATCGAGGCGCGCTACCTGGCTACGCAGCACAAGCGCCATCTCCCGGTCACGCCGGACGACACCTGGTGGCGCTGAGCGGCTCCTTCCTTGTGAATGAATGGGCGAACCGGCTCACCTGAGGCGTGTCGGTGCGCTTTGGCGCTGGCCCGCGCCCGAGTGTCGGATGCCGCGGCTAGTGTCGAATCATCCGAGCGATGGGAGCACAGTGCGGATCGACACTCAGGCGCGACGCGTGATCTGGAGCGCGAGCGACCTCAAGGCCGCCGCCGAATGCGAGTTCGCGTGGTGTCGCGCGATCGATGCCAAGCTCGGGCGCGTCATCGCCGTCGAAGAGCCCGAAGATGCGACGCTCGCGCGCGCCGCGTTGCTCGGTGACGTCCATGAGCGCAATGTCCTGGCGAAGTACATCGACGAGCTCGGTGCCGATCAGGTGCACTCCGTCGAGAAGGTCTCGTCGGTCGATGCGCCGGCGCTGGCCGCGGCGGTCGCCGAGACCGCAGAGGCGCTGCGGTCCGACGCGCTCGTCGTGTTCCAGGCCGCGTTCGCGACGGAGGAGTTCGTGGGATTCGCGGACTTCCTGCGCCGCGATGACGGCGGTCGCTGGCGAGTGCAGGACTCCAAGCTCGCACGCAAGGCTCGCGTCACGGCGCTCATGCAGCTCGCGGCATATGTCGACCAGCTCGACCGCCTGGGCATCCCACGCGCCGAGGAGGTCGACCTCATCCTCGGCGACGGCACGATCAGCACTCACGCCGTCGATGACCTGCTGCCGTTGTTCCAGGTGCGCCGTCGACGTCTTCGCGCGCTCATCGCCGATCGCGACATCACGCAGGGTGCGTCGGGGTCGGCGCTCGCCTGGGGTGACGGACGGGGCGATCTCGACGTCGTGGCGTGCGGGCGATGCGCCACGTGCGAGGAACAGGTGCTCGCGCATCGGGATCTGCTGATGGTCGCTCGCATGCGTCCGGTGCAGCGAGCGCGTCTGCGTGCCGCCGGCATTGAGACGATCGATCAGCTCGCTGCCGCCGACGGCGCCCCCGACGGCATGAACACCGACACCTTCGGCGCGCTCCGGGCGCAGGCCCGGGTGCAGTTGCGCGCCGACGCCGAGGGCACGCCCACGTACGACGTCCACTACGCCTCCGCGATCCACACGCTGCCGGTGCCGAGCAGGGGCGACATCTTCTTCGACTTCGAGGGCGACCCGCTCTACACCGAGTCGGCGGCCGTCGGCGAGGCGCACTGGGGCATTGACTACCTGTTCGGGTGGGTCGACAACCACGACCAGTACTCCGCGCTGTGGGCGCACACGTTCGCCGATGAGAAGCGAGCACTCGAGCAGTTCCTCGACTTCGTGAAGCTGCGCAGAACCACGCATCCCGACATGCACATCTACCACTATGCGCCGTACGAGACCTCGCACCTGGTCGCGATGGCCGCACGGCACGGCGTGCGCGAGGGGGAGGTCGACCGGCTGCTGCGCGAGGGCGTCTTCGTCGACCTCTACCCGCTCGTGCTGCGCACGGTGCGTGTCGGATCGCGTTCCTATTCGATCAAGAAGCTCGAGCCGCTCTACATGGGTGACGACGTGCGTACGAGCGATGTGCAGAAGGGCGACGACTCGATCGTGCAGTACGTCGCCGCGCGCGAGATGGCGGCAGCGGGGGAGCAGCGCGAGGCGGACGCCGTGCTCGCGGACCTGGCCGACTACAACCGCTACGACTGCGTCTCGACACGGCGGCTACGCAACTGGCTGATCGAGATCGCGCGGCGCGAAGGCGTGACCCCCGCGCCACCGGATGCCGCGGACGACCTCGTCTACGAGCCCTCGCCGCGGTCGGTCGCACTGCTGGCCGACGCTGAGCGCGCGGTCGCTGCCGGTGCCGAGGCTGTCGGGCTTGAGGGGCCTCGATCCGGAGGATCCCCTGTCGATGGTCAGGTGCACCGCATCGCCGCGGCGGCGATCGACTACTTCCCGCGCGAGGCGAAGAGCTTCTGGGTCTCGCACTTCCAGCGTCTGCGCGAGCCGGTCACGATGTGGGACGGCACGCGCGACGTGGTTCGCGTGGATCGTCCGTCGTCACGGGTGCGCCGCGACTGGAGCATCGGCGAGGGACGCCGGGTCATGTCGCGCGACATCGAGATCCGCGGCGAGGTGTCACCGGGTACCACCCTCGGCGTCGGTGCTCAGCCATTCGCGCTCTACGAGGTGCCGCCGCCGTTCGACGCGGAGGTGCCGTCGCGTGCCGTGCACGTCCCCCACGGCCTGAGTGTGACCGAGGTGCTCGACGACGGCTACCTCGTGACCGAGTCCGCCGTGCAGGGCCAGACGTGGGACGAGCTGCCCATCGCGTTGACGCCGGCCGCTCCGCCGCGGGTCGTCTCGTTGCAGGGCGCCATCGACGAGTGGGCCGATACGGTGCATGCTGCTGCACCGGCGTTCCCCGAAGACGCATCGACGGACATCCTGCGCCGCATCCCGCCGCGCACGCTGTCAGGCGAGCCCATCCCCGTCGCGGGTGAGGACGTGATCGATGCGATCGTCCGCGCGGTGATCGATCTCGACCGCAGCTACCTCGCCGTGCAGGGCCCTCCGGGCACGGGCAAGACATACACCGGGTCTCGTGTGATCGCGCGGCTCGTCAACGATCACGGGTTCAAGATCGGCGTGGTCGCCCAGTCCCACGCGATCATCGAAACGCTCCTCGATCGCGTCGTGGCGGACGGCGTCGCTCCCGCGGAGGTGGCGAAGGCGCCGAAGGACGCGACCGTCGAGCCGAACTACACCGCGATCCCCAAGAGCGGCATGGCCGCGTTCCTCGCCGAGCACCGTGACGAGGGGGTCGTCGTCGGGGGAACGGCGTGGGACTTCAGCAACACCACGCGGGTCGACCGCGGGGAGCTCGACCTCCTGGTGATCGACGAGGCCGGGCAGTTCTCCCTGGCGTCGACCATCGCCGTGGCGGCCGGGGCGAAGCGACTGCTGCTCCTGGGCGATCCGCAGCAGCTGCCGCAGGTCAGTCAGGGCGCGCATCCCGAGCCGGTCGACACGTCCGCGCTGGGCTGGGTCATGGACGGCGACGCCGTCGTGCGCCCCGAGTACGGGTACTTCCTCGCGCGTTCCTGGCGGATGCATCCGGCCGTCGCCGCTCCGGTGTCGCGCCTCGCCTATGCGGGCAAGCTGGCCCCGGCGCCCGGCACCGAGCTCCGCACGCTGCGTGGCATCGAGCCCGGACTCCATGTGGTGCCGCTGCGTCACCGCGCCAATTCGACGCAGTCTCCCGAAGAAGCGGCCGAGGTCGTACGACTCGTGCAAGACCTCGTGGGCCGGTCGTTCACCGACAACGACGCCGAGGCCACGACCCGTGACCTGACGCAGTCCGACATCATCGTGGTCACGCCGTACAACGCGCAGCGTCAGCTCGTGCTCGACGCGCTCTCCGCCGCGGGCTATCCGCATGTTCCGGTCGGCACGGTCGACAACTTCCAGGGCAAGGAGGCGGTCGTCTCGATCACCTCGCTCGCGGCATCCAGCGGTCGCGATGCGCCGCGGGGACCGGAGTTCCTGCTGCTGCAGAATCGCCTCAACGTCGCGATCTCGCGCGCGCAATACGTGGCGTATCTCATCCACTCGCCGGCCCTGCTCGACGACCTTCCATACACGCCCGAGGGAGTCGCACGTCTGAGCGCCTTCGCCCGGCTGGTGGGGGTGGTCGACGAATGATGACTCCCCGCGATCTCCCGCGCGTGCACACCCAGGACGACATCCTGCAGGCCGCTGCGGCGTGGTTCTGGGTGCCGCGCGACGGCGAACATGAGAACGCCGAACTGCAGCTGGTGCGGTATCCCGCGCGCTTCGGCGGCGGCGTCCGCGGATCGCAGGTCCACTCGTCGCGCACCGCGTCCGAGGTGCTCGACCACGCGCTCGAACGCACGCGAGCCTGGGGCGAAGACACGCTCACCTTCTGGACGAACCCGTCCGACACGCCGGATCTCGAGGATGAGCTCGTGCGCCGGGGCGCCGAGCACATCGACACGGTCACGGTGTTCGCGCTCCGGATCGCTGACGCGCAGATCGACGTGCCTCGCGCGGCCACCGCTGAACTGGTGCACACCCTCGAACAGGTGCGCGAAGTCGACGCGATCAACGTGCCGGTCTGGCAGCAGGCCCCGCTCGACGACGACGGTCTGCGTGAAGAATTCGCCGAGATCGAGTCCGGTCTGGCATCCGCGACGGATTCCGCGTGCTCGGTCGGATCGACGGCGCAGCGGTCAGCACGGGCGGCTGCACCCTCGTCGACGGTTTCAGCAGGCTGTGGGGCGCGGCGACGCTCGACCATGCGCGTGGGCGAGGCGCCTATCGTGCGGTCCTGGCTGAGCGCCTGCGGATCAGCGCCGAGCGCGGCGCGGTGACAGCGCTCGTGAAGGGGCGCGTCGCCACATCGGCCCCGATCCTCGCGCGGGCGGGTTTCACCCGGTACGGCGACGAGCGCGCGTATCGCCTCCACACGTCCTGAGGCGCCGCCTCGCCCGACCGCTCAGTTGCGCCCCCTGATGTGGCAGGTCTCACGCCGCCGCAGGAGGCGTCACATATGGCCGCATCACCAGCGCTGAACCGGCCGAACGCGACCCCTCCCGCGGTGGGATGTGCCTTGGCGGGGCGCCCAGGGGGCGCAGATGGCCGCATCACCAGCACTGAACCGGCCGAACGCGACCCCTCCCGCGGGATGGGCCTTGGCGGGGGCGCCCAGGTGTCACATATGGCCGCTTAGGCAGTGTGGATGCGGCGAAGTGTGACCCCTGCCGCAGGGGAAGGGCCTCGGCGCGTGGCCCAGGTGTCGCAGATGGCCGCATAACCAGCGCTGAACCGGCCGAACGCGACCCCTCCCGCGGGATGGGCCTTGGCGGGGGCGCCAGGTGTCACAGATGGCCGCTTAGGCAGTGTGGATGCGGCCGAGTGCGACCCCCGCCGCGGGATCGCGCCTCGGCGCGGGGGAGCAGGAGTCACATATGGCTGCCTCGCCAGCGCTGAACCGGCGAAGTGAGACCCCTGCCACAGGGCAAGGGTCTCGGCGCGTGGCCGAGGTGTCGCATATGGCCGCATCACCGGCGCTGAGCCGGCCGAATGCGACCCCTCCCGCGACCGCGTCGAACCTCAGACGGTGCCGTAGAGCCGATCGCCGGCGTCGCCGAGCCCGGGAACGATGTAGCCCTTCTCGTTCAGCCGCTCGTCGAGAGCGCCCAGCACGAGGGTGACGTCACGGTCGCCGGCCATGGCCTCGATCGCCGCGACGCCCTCGGGGGTACCGAGCAGGCAGATCGCCGTGACATCCTTCGCGCCGCGGTCGAAGAGGAACTGGATGGCGGCGGCGAGTGAGCCACCGGTCGCGAGCATCGGGTCGATCGCGAAGCACTGTCGATCGCTCAGGTCGTCGGGCAGGCGCTCGGCGTAGGTCTTCGGCTCGAAGGTCTCCTCGTCGCGCAGCATGCCGAGAAAGCCGACCTCTGCGGTGGGGAGCAGCGTCACGAGGCCCTCGAGCATGCCGAGCCCGGCACGCAGAATGGGCACGACGATCGGGCGCGGCTCCGAGATCTTCACGCCCATGGTGGTGGTGACGGGGGTGGTGATCTCGATCGGGCTGACCTTGACGTTGCGGGTCGCCTCATAGGCGAGCAGGGTCACCAGCTCCTGGGTCAGCTGCCGGAAGACCGGCGACGGTGTGCGCGCGTCGCGCAGAACCGAGAGCTTGTGAGTGACGAGGGGGTGGTCGGCGACGTGAACACGCATGGGTACAGGCTAATGCGCTGACGGGTCTGGCACGACATCGTAGGCTCGACGCATGACCGCCGCCGACCTTCTCGCGATGCAGCGGGCTCTCGCGCTGGCAGCCGAGGCGGCGCTAGCCGACGAGATCCCGGTCGGCGCGGTCGTGCTCGACGCTGAGGGACGCCTCATCGCGGAGGGTCGGAACACCCGCGAGCACACCCACGATCCCACCGGGCACGCCGAGATCGAGGCGATGCGGGCCGCCGCGGCATCCGTCGGCTCATGGAACCTCGAGGGGCACACCCTCGTCGTCACGCTCGAGCCGTGCGTCATGTGTGCCGGAGCAATCCTCCAGGCCCGCGTCAGCCGTGTCGTGTTCGGCGCGTGGGACGACAAGGCGGGTGCTGCGGGGTCGATGTACGACGTGCTGCGCGATCGACGCCTTCCCTATCGCGCCGAGGTCGTCGGCGGTGTCGAGGCGGATGCCGCGACCGAGCTCCTTCGTGCCTTCTTCGCCGAACGCCGCTGACCCAGACGAACGCCGCTGACCCAGACGAACGCCGCTGACCCGCAGCGGCCGCGTCAGTCCGACGACTTGAGCACGAACACGTCGGTCGGTGGCTCGGGGTCGATCGCGGGGCGGTAGACGTCGGGCTCGATGTAGACGACGCGGGCGACCGGCACGGCTGCCCGAATGCGCGCCTCGATCACGTCGATGTCGTCGGCCGCCTCGCGCACGGTCTTGTCAGAGCTGAGGGCGACCTTCGCGGCGACCAGCAGCTCGTCCGGCCCGAGGTAGAGGGTCTTGATGTGAATGAGCTTCTCGACCTCGGAGCCCGCGGTGATCGCGTCGACGATGCGGTCGAGATCGGCGGCGGTGGCACCTTCGCCCACCAGCAGGCTCTTCGTCTCGACGCCGAGGATGATCGCGATCAGCACGAGCAGGATGCCGATCATGAGGGTGCCGAGTGCGTCGAACACCGGGTTGTGCGTGATCAGCGTGAGTCCGACGCCGAGCAGGGCGAAGGTCAGACCGGTGAGCGCGCCCACGTCTTCGAGCAGCACGACCGGCAGTTCGGGTGCCTTGGAGCGGCGCACGAACGACACCCACGACTGGCCCTCTTCTCGCACGAGGTTGCTCTCGCGGACGGCGGTGCGTAGCGAGAACGACTCGAGGCCGATCGCGATCACCAGCACCACCAGCGGCAGCCACCACCAGGTGCGGTCGAGCTCGTGGGGGTTGGTGAGCTTGTCGATGCCCTCGTAGATCGCGAACAGCCCACCGACCGAGAACAGGATGATCGACACGACGAAGGCGTACACGTAGCGCTCGCGGCCGTAGCCGAAGGGGTGCGCGCGGTCCGCGTCGCGGCGGGCCTTGCGGCCGCCGAGGAGTAGCAGCAGCTGGTTGCCCGAGTCTGCGACGGAGTGGATCGCCTCGGCGAGCATCGAGGCGGAACCCGACAGTGCCCACGCGACGAACTTCGCGAGCGCGATGCCGAGATTCGCCAGGAACGCCGCGACGATGGCCTTGTTGCCTCCGGATGCACTCATGCTGAGAGTCTAAGACGGCGGGCCGCCGGATTCAGGGTTTTACCCCGCCATAGGATGACGGCATGGCTGACTCGCTCCCCGCTCTCGCGTTCCTCGGTGCCGGTTCGATGGGCGGCGCGATCCTCCGGGGCGTCGTCGCGTCCGGCATCACGGTCGACGGGGCGATCGTCGCGACCAACCGCACGCAGGAGAAAGCCGACGCGCTCGCGGGTCTCGACGGCGTCACCAGCCTCGCGCTCGAGAATCGGCCGTCCGCCACCGCAGATGCCGCGGCATCGGCCCGCGTCATCCTGGTCGGCGTGAAGCCCGCCATGGTGCCGGATCTGTTGCGTGAGATCGCCCCGCACCTGGCCGCTGATGCGATCGTCGTCAGTCTCGCCGCCGGGGTCACCCTGCAGACCTTCGCCGCGTCGCTCGGAGACGACGCACGCGTCATCCGGTCGATGCCGAACACGCCCGCGACCGTGCGCAAGGCGGTCACCGGACTCGCGGCCGGTCCTGCGGCCGACGCCGAAGATCTCGCACTCGTGCGTCGTCTGTTCGAGACCGTCGGGGCCGTCATCGAGGTGCCGGAGTCGCAGATCGACGCCCTGTCGACGATCTCGGGGTCGGGCCCCGCCTACGTCTTCCTGCTGATCGAGGAGCTGACCCGTGCCGCCGTCTCGATGGGGTTCACCGATGCCGACGCCCGCCTGATGGCCGAGCAGACCTTCATCGGCGCCACGGCGCTGCTCGATGCCTCCGACGTCGACCCTGCCGAACTGCGCCGACGCGTGACGAGCCCGAAGGGCACGACCGAGCGAGCGATCGCGGTGCTGCAGGACGCGCACCTGGACCGTACGTTCGCGGATGCCGCGGCTGCCGCGCTCGCCAGGGCCAAGGAACTCGCGGCGGGCGGCTGACCATGCGGCTGCGGTTCTCGGGGGAGATCTGGTTCTGGCGCGGCACCGCGCCCTACCACTTCGTCTCGGTGCCTCCGGGGGACTGCGAGCTGATCCACGACATCGCCTCCGTCGTCACCTACGGCTGGGGCATGATCCCGGCGTCCGTGACCGTCGGCAGCACCACCGTCACCACGTCGCTGTGGCCGAAGGACGGCGGGTACATCGTGCCCATCAAGAAGGCGCTGCAGGACGGCGAGGGCATTGGGATCGACGACGTGGTCGACGTCATCCTCGACATCGACGCGTGAGCCGCTGAGCGGACTCAGCGGTCGAGCGCCGCGAAGCGCTCGATGTCGCTGTTGGTGCCCGACACGATGATCAGGTCGTGGTTGGTGACCACGGTGTTCGCCTCGGCGTAGCGGAACGGCTTGCCCGGGCTCTTCACACCGACGACGGTGACCTTGTACTTGGTGCGCACGCCCGACTCGTTCAGTCCGACGCCGCGGATGAACTTCGGCGGGTACATCTTCGCGAGCACGAAGTCGTCGTCGAAGCGGATGAAGTCGAGCATGCGCCCGCTCACCAGGTGCGCGACGCGCTCGCCGGCCTCGCGCTCCGGGTAGATGACGTGGTTGGCGCCGACACGGGCGAGGATCTTGCCGTGCGACTGCGAGACGGCCTTGGCCCAGATCTGCGGCACCTTCAGGTCGACGAGGTTGGCGGTGATGAGGACGGATGCCTCGATCGACGAGCCCACAGCGACGACGGCGACCTGGAAGTCCTGAGCGCCGATCTGGCGCAGCGCGTCGATGTTCTTCGCGTCGGCCTGCACCGTGTGCGTGACACGGTCGGACCACTTCTGCACCAGCTCGAGGTTGCCGTCGATGGCGAGCACCTCGCGGTCGAGACGGTCGAGCTCTCCGGCGCAGGCGGCGCCGAAGCGGCCGAGGCCGATGACGAGTACGGGAGCGTCGCTCCGGAGCACTTCAACCAACGATCGGCCTTTCCACTGGGAGTGAGTAATACTGCGATCGTGACGTCGCAGCGACCGCCGCAGCGAGTGTCACTGTACCAATGCGCCCCATGAAGATGGTCACGGCCAGGACGTACGATCCGGCGTCGGGTAGTTCTGCAGTCAGGCCCGTCGACAGGCCCACGGTCGCGAACGCCGAGATCACGTCGAACAGCACATGACTGATGTCGGCTTTGGTGATCTGGGCGATGATGATCGTCGAGAGCGCCACGATCGTCGCCCCCCACGCCACGACGCTGAGTGCGACGCGCTGCACGTCGCTGGGGATGCGGCGGCCGAAGACCTCGACCGACTGCCGTCCCTTGGCCTCGGACCACACCGCGATCGCGAGCACGGCGAGGGTCGTGACCTTGATGCCGCCGGCGGTCGACGCCGATCCGCCGCCGACGAACATCAGCATGCTCGCCGCGACCAGCGAGGAGCCGTTGAGGTCGGACATGTCGATCACGTTGAACCCGCCGGAGCGGGTCATCGCCGAGAGGAAGAACGCCTGGAACGTGGTGTCGGCGGCATCCATCGAGCCGAACGTCTTCGGGTTCTCGTACTCGAGGATCAGGAACACTGCGGCGCCGAGCACGAACAGCAGCACGGTCGTCACGAGCGTGAGCTTGGTGTGCAGGGACCAGCGCTTGACGTGCCACACGTGCTTGGCGAGCGAGTAGATCACCGGGAAGCCGATGCTGCCCAGGAACACCCCCGCCATCAGCAGGGTCAGCACCAGGTAGTCGTCGGCGAACACGGCCACGCCACCGTCGTTGGGCGCGAAACCGGTGTTGGTGAACGCCATGGCGGCGAAGTATGGGGCCTCCCACAGCGCGGCGACCGCGTCGACCTTCGCCATCACGAGCGCGGGGTAGAGCAGGACGGCGAGCACCCCCTCGATGATCAGGGAGGAGATGGCGACCGTGCGCAGCAGCTGGCCGACCTCGCCGAGCCGCACGGTCTGGCTCTCGTTCACCACGCCGCCGTGGGCGCGGAGCGGGTTCGTGTCTCCGGCGGCGAGCAGCTTGGCGCGCAGGCCGAGGCGCTTCGAGATCACCAGTCCCATCAGCGAGGCGAGCGTGAGCACACCGAGTCCGCCGATGTTCACGCCGATGAAGATGAGCACATGTCCGAACGGCGACCAGTGGTTCGCCATGTCGACGGTCGCGAGGCCCGTGACGCAGATGGTCGACACCGCGGTGAAGAGCGCGTCGCTGAGAGGTGTGACGGTGCGCGATGACGAGGCGATCGGCAGCGACAGCAGCACGGTGAAGACGAGGATCAGCAGCGCGAAGATGACGATCGCGAATCGAGAGGGCGACGAGGTGATGATGTGCTTGCCGCGCGAGGCGATGTCACGCAGGACGCGCTTCGGGGACGACGCCGAAACGATGCCCGACATCGCTTCCCCCTTCTCGCTCACCGATCCGCACTCCGCGGCGGCACGGCAGCCTCCGCCGAGCCTTCGTCATGGTACTCCGTGCCAGGGGAGACTAGCCTGAACTCATGACGGACATCTTCGACGTGATCGCAGACGGTACGAGGCGCGACATCCTCCAGCTCCTGCTGCGACGCACCACCGAAGGAGACGCCGGTACGAGCGTCAGCCACATCGTCGCCGAACTCGGCATCAGCCAGCCCACCGTGTCGAAGCATCTGAAGGTGCTACGCGACGCGGAGCTCGTGACCGTGCGCGAAGACGGCCAGCGGCGCTACTACAGCCTGGCGGTCGAACCGCTCGAGGTCGTCGACGACTGGCTGGTCCCGTTCCTGATGGATGCGTACGGTGACGACGCCCCCGACATTCAGTACCCCTCGCTCCCGATGCCCGACAGTGCCGCCCACGCGGCCGAGGTCGTCGGTCGCGCTGCGGCCTCCGCCAAGCACGTGGTGGCGACCGCCCTCAAGCGCCTCGGCGCCTGAGCGAGTTCACACGAGCCACATGGGTTTACACGCGTCCCAGCTACCCCATAGAGTGTGCACATTGAGAAAGGGGTACGTGGGATGCCCGAAGTTCCTGACGTCCGGTTCCTGACGGTGGCGGAAGTCGCTGACATCATGCGCGTGTCGAAGATGACCGTCTATCGACTCGTTCATGCCGGCGAATTGCCCGCCATCCGATTCGGCCGCAGCTATCGCGTGCCCGAGTCGGCCGTCGCGGACGCCCTCCAGCGTCCGATCGCCGACGTCGGCTGAGGTCGAGCGACCGCGTTCCCCGGCGGTGTCCGTCGGGGTGCTGGGGTTTTGCTAGACTGATCCGAGGCATTTTTTCCGTGCCCGTACTCGGGTGTCCGCCTTTGCGAGACGCCCAGCCACTGACTTAGTGAGGTTTCCGTGGGTTCTGTCATCAAGAAGCGCCGCAAGCGCATGGCGAAGAAGAAGCACCGCAAGCTGCTTCGCAAGACTCGCCACCAGCGTCGCAACAAGAAGTAAGCGGCCAGACACGAGCGCCTGTCTTCGGACGGGCGCTTTGTGTCTCCGGCCCCATCGATCAGCTGTCACACTGTGAGGACGCCATGAAGTCGATCACCGTCACCGAACTCGCCGAGCGCACCGCCACGCCGCTCATCGACGTGCGCGAGACCGATGAGTTCGCCGCCGGGCATGTGCCCGGCGCGGTCAACATCCCGATGTCCGAGATCGGCAACCGGCTCGACGAGCTTCCGAGTGAGTCCTTCGACGTGATCTGCCAGGCGGGCGGACGATCGGCACGCGTGGTCGAGGCGCTCGAGGCGCGTGGCTATGACGCCACGAACGTCGAGGGCGGCACGGGCGAGTGGATCGCCCAGGGCCGCGCGGTGGAGACACCCTCGGCGTGACCACGCTCACGCTGATCGGCAAGCCCGACTGCCACCTCTGCGACGTCGCATCCGAGGTGATCGACGCGGTCGTGGCCGAACTGCCGGATGCCGCGGCGGAGCAGCTCGAGATCGTCGAGGCGTCCATCACGGACGACCCCGCGCTGTACGAGCTGTGGTGGGAGAAGATCCCCGTCGTGCTGATCGACGGTCGGCTGCACGCCCACTGGCGCGTCTCGCCCGACCGTCTGCGCGTCGCCCTCGAAGAAGCCGTCCGATCCGTCGCGCCCCGCGACCAGAAGGAGTCCCTGTGACCATCCGCCATGTCGTCTCGTGGAAGCTCGCCGCCGAAGACGCTGCGACGCGTCACGAACAGGCCGCCGAGGTCGCGCGCCGACTGATCGGTCTGCAGGCGGAGATTCCGCAGATCCTGTCGATCACGGCCGGAGCGAACGTCGCGTACCCCGAGGCCAACTGGGACGTGACTCTGGTGGCGGACTTCGACTCGCTCGAGGCGCTGGAGCAGTACCAGGTGCACCCCGCGCACGTCGAGGTCGCCGGCTTCGTGCGCTCGGTGGTCGCCTCGCGTGCCTCCGTCGACTTCGAGATCTGACGCGCGGCGTCGGTCCGTCCGTCCGGCGACGAGATGGATGAGATCACCTGGCGTGACATCACGATCGCCTGGGCGCGTCCCTCGGCTGTTCGCGGCTTCGCAGAGGACGATCTCGCAGCGATGGGTGAGTCGCAGGTGGCACGATACCGCGCGCTGGATCCGGTGCGCGCGGAGGGCTTCCTCGCCGGACGGGCGCTGCTGCGGGACCTGATCTTCCGGCTCGGAGGCGCCTCCGCGGTGACCCTCGACAGCGCGTGCGCGCGGTGCGGGCGAGACCACGGCGTGCCGCGCACCCCGGGTTTCGTGCTCAGCGTCAGCCACGCGCATGACCTCGTCGCCGTGGCCGTGTCGCGAGGGTCTGCACCCATGGCTATCGATGTCGAACATGCCGCGTCGTCGACTCGGGTCGCCGAGCTCGCGCCGCTCTTCGCTCCGCGACCCGCGCCGGATCTCGCGGAGTGGACGCGCATCGAGGCGGCGGTCAAGGCGGACGGACGCGGGCTCGCGATCGACCCGGCGGACGTGCGCCTGCAGGCGGAGACGATCGGGATATCGCCGCAGGAGTGGACGGCAGAACTGCCCGGCCGCGCCTCGCGCCTTCCGGTGATGACCCTGGCGGGCCCGCCCGGTTACACCCTCAGTGCCGCCCGCGGCTGACCGGCACCGGGCAACGCCGGCAGCGGCAGCTCGTCGAGCCAGGTGCGCATCAGCGCCCGGCCGTCGGGGCCCACGACCTCGTCGACCAGACCGAGGAAGTCGTCGGTGGTGACCGCGAGGCCGGTGAAACGCGTGGTCCATTCCCGCGCGAACGCGAAGAAGCGCTCCGATCCCACGATCATCCGCAGTGCGTGCAGTGCGAGTGCGCCCCGCTTGTAGACGCGGTCGTCGAACATGTCGGTCGCACCCGGGTCGGAGAGCAGCAGATCGGCCGGAAGCAGCGCCAGGCGCGCGTGATGCGACACCGCCATCGTGTGTGCGGTCGGACCGCCGGATGCTTCGGACCACATCCACTCGGCGTAGCAGGCGAAGCCCTCGTTCAACCAGATGTCCTGCCAGCGGCTCACGCCCACGCTGTTGCCGAACCACTGGTGGGCCAGCTCATGCGCGATCAGCCGCTCGCAGCCCCCGGCGCCATCGATGTGGTTCGCGCCGAAGATCGCCATGCCCTGCGCCTCGAGCGGGATCTCGAGGTCGTCGGGGGTGACGACGACCTTGTACGACTCCTGTGGATACGGCCCGAAGGCGTCGACGAACACCCGCATCATCGCGCCCAGGTCGGCGAAGTCCGCCTGCACGCGGGAGGCGAGCGCGCGGGGGTAGTACAGCCGCCCGGCGGTGTCGCCCAGCGTCACGCGCTCGTCGGCGTACTGCCCGATCTGCACGGTCATCAGGTAGGTGGCCGTGGGCAGAGGCTGTTGGAAGGTCCAGCGCACCCGGCCGCGCTGCATCGAGCGCGTCGCCGCACCGCCGCTGACGACCGTGTACTCGGGGTCGGCGGTGAACTCCAGACGGTAGGTCGCCTTGTCGGAGGGCAGGTCGTTGCACGGGAACCACGTCGGCGAGCCGGTGGGCTGCGAGGCGACGAGCGCGCCGTCCTCGAGCTCCTCCCATCCGAGCAGTCCCCATCGGGTACGGCGGGGTGCCGGGGCGCCGGAGTAGTCGACGGTGATCGTGAACTCGTCGCCGGCCGCACGATCCTGGGTGAAGAGCACCTTGACGCGCCGCTGATCCTGGCGGAACGTGGCCCCGCGATCACCGCTCACCCGTACCTTGGTGACCTTGAGCCCGACGAGGTCCAGCGAGACGTGCTTCGCGGCCTCCTGCATGCGCACGTGCAGGACCGCCGACCCCACGAGTCGATTCGTGGGAACACGGTAGTCGAGCGTGAGGTCGTAGTGCCGCACCCCGTAGCGGCGGTCGCCGCTGTGCGGGGTGTAGGAGTCGACGATCATGCGTCGGTCGCCTGGTACGAGCGCACCTTCACCGCACGCCACGGTCCGATCGGGTTGCCGCTCCAGCGGCTGCCGACGGGCACGAACTCCCCGCGCATCACGAGCGAGGCGGGACCCACGGTGGCATCCGCGCCGATCGTCGCGGCGGGAAGGATCACACTGTGCGGCCCCAGGGTCGCACCGTTCTCGAGGGTGACGGAATCGATGCTCATCACACGATCATGGAACAGATGCGTCTGAACCACACATCCGCGGTTGACCGTGGCGCCGTCGCCGAGGGTGACGAGGTCGGGTTCGGGCAGCCAGTAGCTGTCGGTCCACACCCCTCGGCCGATTTTCGCGCCGAGCGATCGCAGCCAGATCGCGAGGGCGGGAGTGCCCGACGCCGAGTTGGCGAACCAGGGAGCGGCGACCATCTCGGTGAAGGTGTCGGACACCTCGGTGCGCCACACGAAGCTCGACCACAGCGGGTGCTCACCCGGACGGATCGGCCCGACGATGATCCACTTCGCGGCGGTCGTGATGCCCGCCGCGAGGGCGCCGGCGGTCAGCATCACCGCGGGGGAGAGCGCCACCGCCCAGGCGAGACCCACCGCGTCGATGAGCGCGGCGAGCGTCAGCATCACGGCGAGCCCGAGCGCGCAGGTGACGATCACGGGGATGACACGGCAAAGTTCCCACAGGGCGCGGGCGACCCGCAGTCCCCGCCGCGGACGATACGTGCGGGCCAGGTCGGCGTCATTGACCACGCGACGCAGGCGCGTGGCCGGCGACCCCAGCCACGATGACCCGGCCTTCGCCTTCAGCGGGGCGACCGAGAGCACCGCGACGAGTCCGTCACGCGGCACGTTGTGCCCGCCCGCGGCCAGGCCGGAGTTGCCCAGGAACGCGCGCTTGCCGATGCGCGCCCGCGCCAGCCGCATCCATCCACCCTGGAGCTCGTAGGTCGCGACCATCGTGTCGTCGGCGAGGAAGGCACCGTCGGCGATGGTGGTGAACTTCGGGATCAGCAGCACGGTCGACGCCTCGACGTCGCGGCCGACCTCGGCGCCCAGCGCACGCAGCCACAGCGGGGTGAACCCGCTGGAGTACAGCGGGAACAGGAAGGTGCGCGCCGAGTCGAGGAGCCGTTCGGTGCTCCAGGCCTGCCACGCGACCCGCGAGCGCACCGGGTGCACGCCCTCGGTCAGCCCGACTCCGAGCAGGCGAACGAGTCCGAGCACCAGAAGCGCGAAGACCGCTCCCGTCAGCAGCACACCGGGAACGAGCAGGGCGAGGGCGCCGGGGATCGCGTCGAGGATCGAGTCGGCCCCACGCATGCCGGACGCCACGACCGCGGCCCCGGCAGCGAAGGCGAGAAGCGGCAGTACACCCAGCAGCGCCGACGATGCCGCGTAGGCCCAGAGCCAGCGTCGCTTGCTCGGCGGACGATGCGGGGCGAACGGCTGCGAGGCCCCGCCGGTGCGTGCGGCGGGCGAGCCGGCCCAGTGCTGACCCGCGCGGACGCGTCCGAACACCGCCGACCCGGGAGCGATCTCCGCCGCGCGACCGATCTTCGTGCCCGGAGCCAGCGTGCTGCGCGCCCCGATGGTCGCGTCGGCACCGATGCGGATGCTGCCGATGCGCACGGTGTCGCCGTCGATCCAGTACCCGGTCAGGTCGACCTCGGGTTCGATCGAGGCTCCCGCGCCGATGTCGAGCATGCCGGTGATCGGCGGCACGGTGTGCAGGTCGACGTCCTTGTGGATGCGCGCGCCCAGTGCACGTGCGTAGTAGACGACCCACGGCGCCCCGGCAAGGCCGACCGGGTCGACCTGCTGCGCGATCTGCTCGGCGAGCCACAGCCGCAGATGCACAGCACCGCCGCGCGGGTGGTCGCCGGGGCGGACCCCCGCGAGCAGCAGCCGCGCGGCCACGGCCGCGATGGTCATCTTGCCGATCGGGGTGGCGAACACGAGCAGACCCACCAGCACGACCCAGCCCGAGACGTCAGGCAGGAAGTCGAATCCGGGCGCGAGACGCAGCAGCCAGCTGGCGGCGAGCAGGAACAGCAGCCAGCGGATGCCGGTGAACACGAAGAGCGGGAATCCGGCGATCGTCTGCACCCACTGCATGCGCCGAGGCGTCGGTCGCGGCTGACTGAAGACCCGGTCCGCATCGTCGGCTCCGGCATCCGACTCCTCCTCGACGGCGTCCGCCATCTGACGGAGCCGCGGAAGGTCGTAGACGTCGGTCATCGTGAACTCGGGCGCACGGGTGCGCAGACGCGACACCAGCTGTGCGGCCGCGAGTGAGCCGCCGCCGAGCTGGAAGAAGTCGGCGTCCTCGTCGGTCGGGCGTACGCCCAGGACGGCGAGCCATTGCTCCGAGAGCCATGCGGCCGTGCCGGAGAGGTTCGAGTCCCCCGCGTCGGACGACTCGAGCGGCCAGGGCAGCGCGGCCTTGTCGACCTTGCCCGAGGTGCGCACGGGCAGGTCGTCGACGATCGCCAGCAGAGGGATCAGCGGTGCGGGCAGCGTCTCGGCGAGCTCGGCCCGAGCGGTCTGACGGTCGAACCCCTCGTCGGGCACGACGTAGCCGACCAGCAGTGGCATCCCGCTCTCGGTCTTCTGCACCACGACGGTGGCGGCCGAGACCGCACTGAGCGCCTGCAGGGCGGACTCGACCTCGCCGAGCTCGATGCGGCGTCCGCCGATCTTCACCTGGTCGTCGGCGCGGCCCTGGAACAGCAGTCCCTCCGACTCGAAGCGCACCACGTCGCCCGATCGGTAGGCGCGATCCCACCCGAGCGTCGGCATCGGGGCGTACTTTTCGGCGTCCTTCTCCGGATCGAGGTAGCGCGCGAGGCCCACCCCGCCGATGATGAGTTCGCCGCTCTCGCCCTCGGCGACGCGCTCGCCGGCCGCGTCGACGACCGCCAGCGACCAGCCGTCGAGCGGCAACCCGATGCGGACCGGACCGGTGCCGTCCATCAGTGAGGCGCAGGCGACGACCGTGGCCTCGGTCGGGCCGTAGGTGTTCCACACTTCCCGCCCGTCGGAGGCGAGCCGGGCCACGAGCTCGGGCGGGCAGGCTTCGCCGCCGAAGATCAGCAGGCGCACGTTCTCGATCGCGTCCTGCGGCCAGAGCGCGGCCAGGGTCGGCACCGTCGACACGACGGTGATGCCGTGTCCGAGCAGCCACGGACCGAGATCCTCCCCGGAGCGCACCAGCGCGCGGGGTGCCGGCACGAGACAGGCGCCGTGTCCCCACGCGAGCCACATCTCCTCGCACGAGGCATCGAACGCGACCGAGAGCCCCGCGAGCACGCGGTCGCCCGGACCCAGCGGAGCGTCCTGCAGAAACAGCCGCGCCTCGGCGTCGACGAACGCGGCCGCCGAGCGGTGCGAGACCGCGACGCCCTTGGGAACCCCGGTCGAGCCGGAGGTGAAGATGATCCAGGCGTCGTCGTCGACGGTCGGCGGCGCGACGACGGGCACGGCCGAGGTGCTCGGGTGCGGAGCATCGCCGGGGAACAGCTCGGCAGGTGCCGAGGCATCGGCCGGTCTGTACACCCCGCCGTCGGTGATGATGCCCGCGATCCGGGCCTCGCGGAAGACCAGCTCGGCGCGTTCCTCGGGGTCATCGGCGTCGACGGGCACGTAGGCAGCGCCGGCCGCGAGCGTGCCGAGGATCGCGATGTACAGCTCGCGCCGACCCGACGCCAGGCGGATGCCCACGCGGTCGCCCGAACGCACGCCGCGAGCGCGCAGCAGCGCGGCGGTGCGCCAGACGTGCGCCAGCAGCTCGGAGTAGCTGAGGGCGCCGTCGGCGTCTTCGATCGCCGATGCCTCCGGATGACGCGCGGTGGTCTCGCGAAGGATGTCGATCAGTGTGCGCGGTGTGGGAGCTTCAGTCGAACGATCCAGCACCGCCTGCACGTCAGCGCCCAAGGAGGTCGATCAGAGCGGCCTTCGTCAGGCGGGAGTAGCCGATGTGGCCGGCCGCGCGGGCACGTCCGCGGAGCTCGATCACGGTGAGCGACGTCAGGTCGTCGGAGGGAGTGCCGGGGAGGATCGCCGCGACGGGTGCCGTGGGCTCGATCACCGAGGCCGCTTCGAGAGTGGGGAGAGCGGGGAGGTCCGCGGGCGCCTCGATCGGCTTCGGGGCATCCTGCTTCTTCGCGACCGCGCCCTTCTTCTTCGGAGCATCCTTCTTCGAGGAGGCATCCTTCTTCGAGGAGGCGTCCTTCTTCGGCTCCTGCAGGCGTGCGGTCGCCTCCTGCAGGCGCTCGGTGGCGCTGGTGGCGGACTTGCGGACCTTCTTGGGTCTGTCCGCGACCTTCTTCTTCGACACCTTCGCGGCATCCTTCGCGTCCTCGACGAGAGGCTTGAGCTTCTTGGCCTGCTTCTTGGGCAGCGACTTGACCAGCTTCTTCGCGTCCTTCGCGGCATGCTTGGCGGCGTCGATGGCCGCCTCTGCGTCGCGCTGCGCTGTCGTCTTCTTCGCCATGATCGATTCCCTTGCTCTCAGAGCGCGAGCGCTCGTGTGTTTCCGGCACAGAAGATAGCGCGTCCAGGTGAACAGCCGGTGCTGTGACCGGTGAGGCGCCGTTTCGCACGTCTGTGCGGACGGCACTTGCAACACAAATGTAACCAGCAACGTACGCCCGTCGTAGCTCGCAGCGACAGGCCGCATGTTTAGATGAAGTCCTACCGTCCGTGGGCTGTCTGCCCCGTCTCTCCTAGGAGCTGTCATGCAGCGTCGCACCATCTTCGCCGGGCTCGCGCTCGCAGCGACCGCCACCCTCGTACTCTCCGGCTGCGCCAGCGGCTCGGGCGACGCCGGCAGCGGCGAACCGGCGGCAGGCGACGAGTACGACCTGGTCGAGGCGGGCACGCTGACCGTCTGCTCCGACATTCCTTACGCTCCGTTCGAGTTCGAGGGCGGCGACAACGGCACCGGCTACACCGGTTTCGACATCGACCTGCTCGACGCGATCGCGACGCAGCTCGACCTCGAGCTCTCGGTGCAGGACGTGGGCTTCGACGCTCTGCAGTCCGGCACGACCCTCGCCGCGGGCACCTGCGACATCGGCGCCTCGGCGATGACCATCACCGAAGAGCGCAAGGCGAACATCGACTTCTCCGAGCCCTACTACGACTCGCTGCAGTCGCTGCTGGTGCGCACCGACTCGGGCATCGAATCGATCGACGACCTCTCGGGCAAGAACGTCGGCGTCCAGCAGGGCACCACCGGTGAGACCTACGCCACCGAGAACGCCGAGGGCGCCGAGCTCGTCCAGTACCCCTCGGACGGCGAGCTGTGGCCGGCCATGCAGGCAGGCAACATCGACGCGATCCTGCAGGACCAGCCGGTGAACCTCGAGCACGAGAAGGCGGACTCCGCCTACAAGATCGTCGAAGAATACGAGACCGGCGAGTCGTACGGCTTCGCCTTCGCCAAGGGCGAGAAGGACGCGCTGCTCGATGCGGTCAACGGCGCTCTGCAGGAGCTCCGCGACAGCGGCGACTACCAGACGATCTACGACAACTACTTCACCGCGAAGTAAGCGGCGGACAGAGTAGGTCGAGGAGACCTTGACAATGGCGTTGAGGCGCACCACGAAGAACAAGCTCTACCGGTACATCGTCTATGCGGTGCTGATCGCCCTCGTCGTATGGGCGGCGGTCAGCACCGACTGGGCGAAGATCGGTCCGCTGTTCTTCAATCCCGAAGTCGCGGCGAAGATGTTCCCCGGGATCATCACCGTCGCGCTGGTGAACACACTGTGGTTCACCGCCGTCGCGTTCACGGCGGGTCTGCTGCTGGGCATCGTCCTGGCGCTGCTGAAGCTGTCGAGCATCGGACCGTTCCGGTGGATCGCCACCGCGTGGATCGAGCTGTTCCGCGGACTGCCCGCGATCCTGACGATCTTCGCCGTCGCGTTCATCGTGCCGATCGCGCTGGGGATCTCGGGGCGCGATCTCGGCGGCCCCGTGGTGCTCGGGCTCATCGGTCTCATCCTGGTCGCGTCGGCGTACATGGCCGAGACGATCCGCGCCGGCATCCAGGCGGTTCCGAAGGGGCAGACCGAGGCGGCTCGCTCGCTCGGCATGTCGCCGATGAAGACCACGTTCTGGATCATCGTGCCGCAGGGGTTCCGCATCATCATCCCGCCGCTCACGAACGAGTTCGTGCTGCTGCTGAAGGACACCTCGCTGCTCTTCGTCGCCGGAACCTTCATCTGGTCGAAGGAGCTCACCAACTTCGCCCGTGACGCGGCGACGCAGAACACGAACGCGACCCCGCTGATCATGGCGGCGGTCCTGTACCTGATCGTGACGATCCCCCTGACACGCTTCAGCGCGTGGCTGGAACGACGGATGGCGAAGCAGCGATGATCACCGACCTGATTGATGTGCACGCCCCGGCGATCGACCTGCAGGGGCTGGTGAAGTCGTTCGGCGACAACGAGGTGCTCAAGGGCATCGACCTCACGGTGCAGGCGGGCGAGGTGGTGTGCGTGATCGGACCCTCGGGTTCGGGCAAGTCGACGCTGCTGCGCTCGGTGAACCTGCTCGAGGAGCCGACCGGCGGCAAGGTGCTGATCGAGGGCATCGACATCACCGATCCGGACGTCGACATCGACCGTGTGCGCACCCGCATCGGCATGGTCTTTCAGAGTTTCAACCTGTTCCCGCACCTCGACGTGATGGGCAACCTGATGATCGCGCAGCAGCGCGTGAAGAAGCGCTCGAAGGCCGAGGCCGCGCAGGTCGCGAAGGAGATGCTCGCACGCGTCGGCCTTGCCGAGAAGGCCGATGCGTTCCCCGGACACCTCTCGGGTGGGCAGCAGCAGCGCGTGGCCATCGCCCGGGCACTGTGCATGAACCCCGACATGATGCTGTTCGACGAGCCGACCTCGGCGCTCGACCCCGAGCTTGTGGGCGAGGTGCTGCAGGTCATGCGTCAGCTCGCCGACGAGGGCATGACGATGCTGGTCGTGACGCACGAGATGGGCTTCGCTCGCGAGGTCGGGTCGCGCCTGATCTTCATGGACGGCGGACACATCGTCGAAGAGGGCGACCCGCGCGACGTGATCGGCAACCCGCAGCATCAGCGTACGAAGGACTTCCTGTCGCGCGTGCTGTAGTCCCCGTGGGGCGCTGACACCGCGCTTTCGTGCCGAGACCCCGTGCTGCGAACGCTTGCCGCACGGGGTCTCGGCGCGAGACCCGGGGTCTCGGCGGTGAACAGGGGTGCTCAGCCGCGGGGGTGCACGGCCACGGGCTCGGGCGAGACCGCGATGTGCACGCGGTCGCCGAAGGCGGGATGGATGCCGGGGGCGTGCTGCACCCGCACGAGCTCGCCGGCCTCAGTGCGCACGAGGGTGCGGCGCATGCTCCCGAGGAAGGTGCTCTCCTCGACGAAGGCCTCGGTCGCGGCATCCGCCTCGGACGCGAAGTACACGTTCTCGGGGCGCAGGTACACGTCGACCGGTCCGACCGCAGGGGTCTGCAGCGGCAGGCGCTGGCCCCACACCATGACGTGGTCGCCCTCGCCGACACCCGAGACGACGCTCGAGAGGCCCACGAACGCGGCGACACCCGCGGTCGACGGGGTCGTGTAGAGCTCCTCCGGCGAGCCGATCTGCTCGATGCGGCCCGAGTTCATCACGGCGATCCGGTCGGACACCGCGAGGGCCTCCTCCTGGTCATGCGTGACGAAGACGGTCGTGATGCCGAGGCGCAGCTGGATGCGGCGGATCTCGTCGCGCAGCTGCACCCGCACCTTCGCATCGAGCGCCGAGAGCGGCTCGTCGAGCAGCAGCACCTTCGGCTCGGTCACGAGCGCGCGGGCGAGCGCGACGCGCTGCTGCTGCCCGCCCGACAGCTGGTGGGGGAAGCGATCGGCGAAGTCCGCGAGGCCCACCAGCGCGAGAGCGTCGAGTGCACGCTTCGCGGCGGCGGCCCGCGCGACGCCGCGTCGGCGCAGACCGAAGGCGGTGTTCTCGGCCACCCGCAGGTGCGGGAAGAGCGAGTACGACTGGAACACCATGCCGATGTCGCGCTTGTTCGTGGGCACGCGCGAGACGTCGCCGCCGCCCAGCAGCACCGCGCCTTCGTCGGCGCCCTCGAGTCCGGCGAGCACGCGCAGCAGCGTGGTCTTGCCGCATCCGGACGGGCCCAGCAGCGAGACGAACTCGCCCGGAGCGATGTCGAGGTCGACGCCGTGCAGCACCCGGGTGCCGGCGTAGCTCTTGACGATGCCCTGCAGCTGAACGCGCGTGCCCTCGCCCGCCTCGGCGAGCAGCAGGTTGTCCTGTGTGCGGGGGAGTGCCTGGTCGGGGGTCATGAGCGGGCCTTTCCGGTGCCGCGGGCGACGCGGCCGATGATGAGGAGCAGGAGGAAGCAGAACAGGAGCGCCAGCAGCGTGAAGATCGCCGGAGCGTACGGGTCCTGCTTCTGCACGACGACCATGGCCGTCTGGAACACCTGACGGTTGAGCAGCGAGGCGATCGTGAACTCGCCCAGCACGACGGCGATCGAGATCAGCGACGCCGCCAGCAGGCCCTGACGCAGGTTGGGAGCGAGTACCTGCAGCACCACGGTCGACCAGCTCGCTCCGAGGGAGCGGGCGGCTTCGGAGAGCGTGCGCAGATCGGCGGCGTCGATGGATGCCTGAATCGAACGGAACGCGAACGGCAGCACGGTGACGCCGTATGCGAACGCGAGCGTCCAGGTGCCGGTTCCGAGGGAGCGGCCGATCTGCAGGTAGATCGGTGCAAGACCGACGACGAGCACGATCGCGGGAATCGAGATCGGCAGGAGAGCGGCGAACTCGAACATCGCCCGCAACTTCGGGAAGCGCAGGTTCACCAGGATCATCGTCGGCGCGAGCAGCAGCAGCACGATGGCTACCGTGACGAGTGCGAGCACCAGGGAGTTGCCCAGCCCGGTCCAGATCGGCTTGATCGCCGCTGAGGCGGCGGGATCGAACAGCGCCGTCCAGCGCTCCAGCGACACACCCTCGGTGCCGCGCAGCGTGAACAGGAAGGTCGAGACGAGCGGGATCGCGAAGAACGCTCCGACCAGGATGCCGATGACCCAGCGCGTCGCGCGCGAGGGAGCGAGACCGTTCACGACTGCCACCTCGCTGCCCGACGTTGGATGAGCGAGTACAGCGCCATGACGACTCCCACGATGATGATCATGCCGAGCGCGAGCGCGCCGGCGAGGTTCTCGCGCCCGAGCACGGTCTCGCTGGTCAGCGCGGCACGGATCTGCAGCGGGACGATCTGCGACCCCTGGCTCGCGAGTGCGGCGGCGGTGGCATACGACGAGAATGCGTTCGCGAACAGCAGGAGCAGGCTCGCGAGGAAAGACGGCGCGAGCACGGGCAGTCCGATGCGCAGCCAGAAGCTCGCGCGGGTGCCGCCGAGCGTGAGGTTCGCCTCGGCCCACTGGGGCTTGAGCGCCGCCAGCGCGGGCATGAACGTGATCACCATCAGCGGGATCTGAAAGTAGATGTAGGGGAGCACGAGGCCGGGAAGCTCGTAGAGCCAGGTGCCGTTCTCGTAGATGTTGAGCCCGAAGCTGTCTTCGAGGAAGACCTTCAGCACGCCCTGGATGCCGATCGTGGCGATGAACGCGAAGGCGAGCATCACTCCGCCGAACTGTGCGAGCACGCCCGCCGCCGCATCCACCGTCGAGCGCACGACGCCCTCGGGATTCATGCCGAGCAGGGCATAGCAGACCAGAGCCCCGACGAGGGCTCCGACCAGCGCGGTGAACAGCGAGAGCCCGGCCGAGTTCGCGAACGTCGTCAGCACGACGGGGTCGGCGAGGGCGCCGACGTTCGACCAGGTGAACGAGCCGTCCTTCGTGAAGAAGCCCGACCCGATCGCGAGCACGGTCGGCACGGCCAGGAACAGCACCACGTAGGCGGCGAAGGGGACGAGCCCGAGCCACGCCCACGACGGTGCGGACCGCCGGGCCCTCGCTGTGTGCGAGGACCCGGCGGGGAGGGTGGGGACGGATGCCGCGGCATCCGTCCCCGGTGCGGTGAGGGTGGTCACTGGACCGCCGCTGCCCACTTCTCGCCGAGGAGCGTGCCGGCCGTGGAGCTCTGCTCCTCCGTCGGGACGACGGTCTCCGCCGGCACCTCGGGCAGAGCCGAGGCGAGCTCCTCGTCGATGGTGCCGGCCTCGGTCATGGCCTCCATGCGAGCCGGACGCGCGCCGCCCTTGAGCCACAGGTTCTGCACCTCGTCGCTGTAAAGGAACTCCTGCCACAGACGAGCCGCCGCGGGGTGCGGGGCGTCGACGTTGATGGCCTGGTTGTAGTACCCGGCGTAACCGGTGCCGTCGAGCACGACGACCTCCCAGTTCTCGTTGTCGGCCTTGTGCGAGGCGTTCAGGTAGTCCCAGTCGAAGACGACCGGGGTCTCGCCGCTGGCGACGGTCGCCGTGGTCACGTCGACCTTGAGCATGTTGCCGGCCTTCTGCAGCTCCGAGAAGAAGTCGATTCCGGGCTGGAAGTCGTCGAGCGTGCCCTCCGACTGCACGGTCGCGAGTCCCACGGCAGCGAATGCGGCGCCGGCCTGGGTGGGGTCGCCGTTGATCGCGACGGCGCCCTTGTAGTCGGCCGAGAGCAGATCGGCGAGCTCGCTCGGAGCCTCGAACTTCGAGGAGTCGTAGCCGATCGACATGTATCCGCCGTAGTCGCCGACGAACAGGCCAGTGGGCTCCTTCAGCGCCTCGGGGATGTCATCCCAGGTCTCGACCTTGTACGGAGCGAAGACGTCGGTGTTCTGCAGCGCGACCGTGAGGCCGAGGTCGAACACGTCGGGTGCGGTGTCGAGGCCCTTGTTGGTCTCGGCGGCCTGGATCTCCTCGGCGCTGGAGACGTCGGGGGAGGCCTCGTTGATCACGATCTCGGGGTACTTCTCGGTGAAGAGATCGATGATCTCGCCGTAGTTCGCCCAGTCGCGGGGGAGCGCGATGACGTTCAGCGCGCCCTCTTCCTTGGCGGCGGCCTCGAGGTCAGCCAGGGTGCCGAAGTCGGCGAGCGAGGTCGCGGCGGCGGCGTCGACCGCGTCGCTGCTCGATGCGGGAGCATCGGTGCCGCCGGCGCAGCCGGTCAGGGCGAGTGCGGCCGTGGTGGCCAGGGCGATGCCGGCGCCGAAGCGCGCGCGGCGGGTGTTGCGAGCCATGTGTGTCCTCTCGGGTGACCGGCGATCGCCGGTACGGGGTTGCGAGAGGACGCTATTGGTCGCGGGTTACGGGTGATCTCGGCGCGGGTGAACGCGAGGTGTCCGACCGGTGGCGGATGCGGGCGAGAAGGCGATCACGAGACCGTGTACTTGAACCCGCGGTGCGACCCGACATAGCCGAGACGCTCGTAGAAGCGGTGCGCATCGGTGCGCGAGGAGTCCGACGTCAGCTGCACGATCGCGGCGCCGAGGGCCGGGGCCGCGGCATCGGATACCCAGCGCATCACGCCCGAGCCGATGCCCGAGGAGCGCAGGTCGCTGCGCACCCGCACGGCCTCGACCAGCACGCGGCGCGCGCCACGTCGGGCCATGCCGGGGATGGAGGTGAGTTGCAGCGTGCCGACGATCGCGCCGTCGAGCTCGACCACGAGCAGGTCGTTCGACGGCTCCGCGAGGATCTCTTCGAGCGCGGCGGTGTAGGCCGGGCGGTCGTCGTCGGATGCCACGTCACCGCGGGCCGCGCTGATCAGATCGTCGGCGAGCAGGGCGATCACGGCGTCCGCATCGGCGACGGTGGCCCGGCGCAGCACCGCGATGCCGGCGCGGGAGTCGAGCGGGTGGGGGAGCGGGAGGGCGTCGAGCATGGCCCCAGTCTGACATTCTGAGGGGATGGACATCGGCGCACTGCTCGGGCTCGAGCAGCTCACCTGGGGGATGCTGATCCTCATCGTCGTGGCGGCATTCGCGGCAGGGTGGATCGACGCGGTCGTCGGCGGCGGCGGGCTGCTGCAGCTTCCCGCTCTGCTGCTGATCCCCGGGATGGCGCCGGTGCAGGCTCTCGCCACCAACAAGTTCGCCTCGGTGTTCGGAACGGCGACGAGCAGCGTCACCTACTACCGCCGCGCGAAACCCGACATCCGCACCGCGCTGCCGATGGCCGCGATCGCGCTCGCCGGATCCTTCGGGGGAGCGGCGGTCGCAACCGTGCTCCCGTCTGCCGCGTTCAAGCCGATCATCGTGATCGCGCTGCTCGTGGTGGCGTTGTTCACGGCGTTCCGCCCTGCGCTCGGAGCCGCGACCGCCCTGCGCTTCGAGGGACGCAAGCATCACGTCATGGCGGGAGCCGCGGGGCTGGTGATCGGCTTCTACGACGGCATGATCGGCCCGGGCACCGGCACGTTCCTGGTGATCACGCTGGTGGCGCTGCTGGGCTACGACTTTCTGCAGTCGAGCGCGAAGGCGAAGATCGTGAACCTCGCCACGAACATCGGGGCGCTGCTGCTCTTCATCCCACACGGGTCGGTGCTGTGGGTGCTCGGCGGCATCCTCGCGGTGGCGAACGTCGGAGGCAGCTACCTCGGCTCGCGGATGGCGATCGCCCGCGGCACCCGGTTCATTCGCGTGGTGTTCCTCGTCGTCGTGATCGCGCTGATCGGCAAGCTCGGCGTCGACGTGTGGAACGAGAACATCGCCCCCGCGTTCGCCGCCCTCACTGCCGCCGAGACCCCGTCTTAGCGCCGAGACCCCGTGCTGCGAGCGTCTGCAGCACGGGGTCTCGGCACGAAAGCGGGGTCTCGGTTACGAGGCGCGAGGGCGGGGTTACGCCTCTTCGGGCTCGAAGTCGACGCCGGCCTCGGCGCGCTGCGCGTCGGTGATCGGCGCGGGCGCGGCCGTGAGCGGGTCGAAGCCGTTGCCCGACTTCGGGAACGCGATGACCTCGCGGATCGAGTCCGTCTTCGACAGGTGCTGCAGCACGCGGTCCATGCCCAGCGCGATCCCGCCGTGCGGCGGGGCACCGAACTTGAACGCCTCGAGCAGGAAGCCGAACTGCTCGTCCGCCTGCTCCTGGCTGATGCCCATGACCTCGAACACACGCTTCTGCACATCTTCGCGGTGGATGCGGATCGATCCGCCACCCAGCTCCGAGCCGTTGCACACGATGTCGTACGCGTAGGCGAGGGCCGACCCGGGGTCGGTGTCGAACGTGTCCTGGAACTCCGGCTTCGGACCGGTGAACGCGTGGTGCACGGCCGTCCACGCGCCGGCGCCGACCGCGACGTCACCCGAGGCGACGGCGTCGGCCGCCGGCTCGAACATCGGAGCGTCGACGACCCAGGTGAACGCGAACTCGTCGGGGTTCAGGTACCCGAGGCGACGGCCGATCTCGACGCGCGCGGCGCCGAGGAGCGCGCGGCTCTCCTTGGTGGAACCGGCGGCGAAGAACACGCAGTCGCCGGGCTCGGCGCCCACGAATTCCGCAAGCCCGGCCTGCTCGGCCTCGGACAGGTTCTTCGCGGCCGGCCCGCCCAGGCTGCCGTCGTCGTTGAACAGCACGTACGCGAGGCCGCGCGCGCCGCGCTGCTTCGCCCAGTCCTGCCACGCGTCGAGCTGCTTGCGGGGCTGGCTCGCGCCGCCCGGCATCCGCACCGCTCCGACGTACTCGGCCTGGAAGACGCGGAACGGCGTCTCGGCGAAGTACTCGGTCGCCTCGACGAGCTCGAGTCCGAAGCGCAGGTCGGGCTTGTCGGAGCCGTACTTCGCCATGGCGTCGGCGTAGGTCAGGCGCGGCAGCGGCGTCGAGACCTCGACGCCGATGGTCTTCCACATCGCGACGATGAGCGACTCCATCAGCGTGATGACGTCTTCCTGGTCGACGAAGCTCATCTCGATGTCGAGCTGCGTGAACTCCGGCTGGCGGTCGGCGCGGAAGTCCTCGTCGCGATAGCAGCGCGCGATCTGGAAGTACTTCTCGACACCGCCGACCATCAGCAGCTGCTTGAACAGCTGCGGCGACTGCGGCAGGGCGTACCAGCTGCCCGGGCTCAGGCGAGCGGGCACCAGGAAGTCACGGGCGCCCTCGGGAGTCGAGCGCGTCAGCGTCGGGGTCTCCACCTCGGTGAAGTCCTCGCCGTGCAGCACGTCGCGGATCGCCTTGTACACGTTCGAGCGCAGGCGCAGGTTCGCGGACTGCGCGGGACGCCGCAGGTCGAGGTAGCGGTACTTGAGGCGTGCCTCCTCGCCGACGGTCTCGGTGTCGGCGACAGCCGTCGACACCTGGAACGGCAGCGGAGCGGACTCGTTGAGCACCTCGACCTCGGCGGCGATCAGCTCGATCTCTCCGGTGGGGAGGTTCGGGTTGGCGTTGCCGGCGGGGCGCTGAGAGACCTCTCCGGTCACCTTCAGCACGAACTCGTTGCGCAGCGGGTGGGCGATCTCCTCGTCGCGGATGACAACCTGGGCGATGCCCGACGCATCGCGCAGATCGATGAAAGCGACTCCTCCGTGGTCACGACGGCGATCGACCCAACCCGAGAGGGTGACGGTCTGACCGATGTGCTCGGCTCGCAGTGAGCCTGCCGAGTGGGTGCGAAGCACGGAGTATTCCTTCTGATCTGGGAAATGGGGAACCCGCCCATTCTACGGGGGCGCGCGGCGGCTCTCCGGTGCGGCGAGGATCGGTCAGTAGGGTGGCTGTGTAACGGAAGGTGCTCATGACTCTCGCTCTCGTCCTCGTCTCGATCCCGCATTCCCGCAGGGCCTGACATGCCGGCATCCCGACTCCATCTGGTCCGGCACGGCGAGGTGCACAACCCGAAGCGCGTGCTCTACGGGCGGCTGCCCGGCTTTCATCTGAGCAAGGCCGGTCGGCGCATGGCGCAGGCCGCGGCCGACCACGTCGCCTCCCTTGACCGCGGCGTCACGGAGCTCTACTCCTCGCCGCTCGAGCGGGCACAGGAGTCGGCGGAGCCCTTCGCCGCGCGCTTCGATCTGGTGCCCGAGATCGACATCCGCGTGATCGAGCCGACCAACGTGTTCGAGGGCACGCAGATGCGGCGATCCCTGCTCAACCCGCTCAACTGGTGGCATCTGCGCGAGCCCTCGCTGCCGAGCTGGGGCGAGCCGTACTCGTCGATTGCGGAGCGGATGCTGAGCGCGATGGGCGAGGCGTGGCACAACGCCGATGGCGGCGACGTCGTGTTCGTCTCGCACCAGGCGCCGATCTGGATCACGCACCTGCGGGTGGCCGGCCTGCCGCTGCGGCACGACCCGCGCACGCGGCGCTGTGCCCTGTCGAGCGTGACCTCGTTCGAACTCGTCGGAGACGTGTGGCGCGAGGTGGCTTACGCCGCGCCCGCAGCCGTCGACGGCGCGGTCGACGTCGGCGCGGTCTGACACCGCATCGTCTCGCCCGCGGAGCCTCGAAGACCCCTTCTGCATCGGGCCTATGCATAGGAACCCGCGCGTAAACTGGGAATCGTGCCTCCTGCTTCGACGGTTCTTTCGCTCCGCAGCGGCCGCCCCTCTCGCACCCGGTGTTCTCGCCGTGTGATCGGGGCCGCGCTCGCCGCGGTGTTCGCGATCGGCCTCACCGCGTGCGCCCCCGATCCGGTGAGCGAATCATTCCTCAGCGGAGAGAACACCGGCTACATCGCAGCCGACGGCGCGATCGTCGAGATCCCCGTCGCGGAGCGCGGCGAAGCGGTCGAATTCGCGGGCGTGACCGAGAACGGCGAGGAGTTCGACAGCGCCGACATCGCCGGCCAGGTCACCGTCGTCAACTTCTGGTACGCCGGATGCGCCCCCTGCCGCGTCGAGGCAGCGGATCTCGAGAGCGTCTGGCAGGAGTACGAGGACCAGGACGTCTCGTTCGTCGGAATCAACACACGCGACCAGGCCGATACAGCCAAGGCGTTCTCGGAGGAGTTCGAGATCACCTACCCGAGCCTGATCGACGTCGACACTGCCGAAGCCAAGCTCGCCTTCGCAGAGGTCGTTCCGATCGCCGCCACGCCCACCACGCTCGTGCTCGACAAGCAGGGCCGCGTGGCCGCGCGCATCATCGGTCCGATCGACGGCACCTCGATCCTCTCCACGCTCGTCAAGGACGCGCTCGCGGAGACGCCGTGACCGCGGCGGGTGCGCGGTGAACGCCGAATCCATCATCGGGTCGGGCGCACTCTGGCTGGCGATCCCGGTCGCGATGCTCGCGGGTCTGGTGTCATTCCTCTCGCCTTGCGTGCTGCCGCTGGTGCCGGGCTATCTCGGCTTCCTCGGCGGAGCCGTCACCCCGCGCGGCTCGGGTGCCACCGGACAGGCGGATGCCCCGACCGCCAGCCGCCGCCGCCTGGTGGCAGGCGTGCTGCTGTTCATCCTCGGCTTCAGCCTGGTCTTCGTCGTCCTCACCGTGCTCGGCGGCACCGCCGGTGTGTTCCTGCTGCGGTGGGGTGACCTGATCACCCGCATCCTCGGTGTCGTGATCATCCTGATGGGGCTCGTTTTCCTCGGCCTGTTCGGGTTCGCGCAGCGCGAGTTCCGCTTTCATGTCGACTCGAAGTTCGGCGTGGTCGGCGCCCCGCTGCTGGGCATCGCGCTCGGCATCGGCTGGGCCCCGTGCATGGGCCCGACGCTCGCGGCGATCATCGCGCTCTCGTTCAACGCGGGCGATCCGGTGCGCGCGGGCTTGCTCGGTCTGGCGTATTCGCTCGGGCTCGGCATCCCGTTCCTGCTGGTCGCCCTCGGATTCGGCTGGGCGGCCCGGACGATCGGCTTCCTGCGCCGCCACATCCGCGTGGTCAACATCATCGGCGGCGTGCTGCTGATCGTCCTCGGCCTGCTGATGGTGACGGGCCTGTGGACCGACATCATGTCGCGACTGACGGCGGTGATCAGCAGTGTCCCGCTCCCGCTCTGATGAGAACAACTCTGATCAGAAGAACTCCGACCCGATGAACAAGGATGCCGTGAAGACCCAGACCAACGACACCAGCGATCCGCTGCGGCCGTCGGACCACGTCGACGGCGACGATTCGCTCGCCCAGCCGCGTCTCGGCCTCGTCGGCTGGCTGCGCTGGGGATGGCGTCAGCTGACCTCGATGCGCACCGCGCTCGTGCTGCTGCTGGTGCTCGCGATCGCGGCGATCCCCGGATCGATCTTCCCGCAGCGCATGGCCGACCCCAACGGCGTGAGTCAGTGGGAGCGCGACAACCCCGACATCTTCCCGGTCCTCGACGGTCTGAAGCTCTTCGACGTGTACCTGTCGCCGTGGTTCTCGGCGATCTACCTGCTGCTGTTCGCATCTCTGGTCGGCTGCGTCATCCCGCGCATCCGGCACCACGCCAAGGCGCTCAAGGCCCGCCCGCCGCGCACGCCCGCTCGGCTGCAGCGGCTCGAGGACTTCCGCGCGGGGGAGCGGGTTCCCACGGCGGCCTCGGGCGGGGCGGATGCCGCGGCAGCCACCTCGATCGACATCGCGCAGAAGCAGCTGAAGGCCCTCGGCTATCGCGTCGAGCGCTACGATCGCGGACGCACGTTCTCGGTGTCGGCAGAGCGCGGCTACTGGCGCGAGACCGGCAACCTGCTCTTCCACCTGGCCCTGGTCGGCGTGCTGATCACGGTCGGCATCGGCGGCGGCTTCTCGTACACCGGTCAGCGGGTGCTGGTCGAGGGGGAGACGTTCGCGAACACCCTGGTGGACTACGACTCGATGAACCGCGGGCGCTTCGTCGGCGACGACGCCCTGGCCCCCTACTCCATGCGCCTCGACACCTTCGACGTGACCTACCAGCCGTTCGGCGAAGCCGGATCCGGTCAGGCGGGCGACTTCTCGGCGAACGTCACCCTGAAGGAGAACGGCGAAGAGCGCACGGGCTCGGTCAAGGTCAACGAGCCGGTGAACGTGGCCGATGACGCGGTCTTCCTGCTCGGCAACGGCTACGCGCCGACCATCACCGTGCGCAACGCCGCGGGCGACGTGGTCTTCACCAACAGCGTGCCGTTCCTGCCGCAGGACACGCAGATGACCTCGCTCGGCGTGATCAAGGTGACCGACGGTCTGCCCGAGCAGCTGGGACTCCTCGGCTTCTTCTACCCGACGACGGGTGTGCTGGAAAGCGGCGCGTTCTTCTCGGCTTACGGAGCCCTGACAAACCCGACGCTGACCCTCGACGTGTACGCGGGCGACCTGGGCATCAACGACGGCACGCCCCGCTCGGTGTACGTGCTCGACACCACCGACCTCACCCAGCTCACCGGCCGCGCGACCGACACCGACTCGATCGAGCTCGCACCGGGCGAGACGGCTGATCTGCCCAACGGCATGGGCACCGTGACCTTCGAGGACGAGTCACCCGCCGGCGCCACCGACGCCTCGCAGTCGGTGAAGCGGTTCGCGTCGCTGCAGATCCACCGCGACGACTCGGGTCCCTGGGTGCTGGCGTTCGCGCTGCTCGCCCTCGGCGGCCTGATGCTGGCGCTTTTCGTGCCGCGTCGCCGCGTGTGGGTCAAGGCCACTGCCTCCGACGACCGCGTCGCCCTCGAGTACGCCGGCCTCGCCCGCGGCGAGGATCCGACGATCGCGATCGCCCTCGACGACCTGGTCAGCGGTCACACGCGACTTCTCGACGCCGACGGCTCGACCACCGCGCGCAGCGAGGAGTCGGCGCCCTCCGACCCGCCTGCCTCCGACCTCCCGAAAGTAGACTGACATCATGCTCGACCTCAACGTGATCTCGCCGATCCTGCTGTGGACGGCGATCGCGGTCTACGCCGCGGCCTTCGTGGCGTACGCCTTCGACCTGGCGCGCCGCTCGCAGCTGTCCGCCGACTCGCAGACGGCACGCGAGGCCGAGCTGGTCGGTGCCGGCGTCGGTGCGCGCGCGGGCTCCGCCGCGGTCGTCGCGGGCGGCTCCC
Source organism: Microbacterium sp. PI-SA-G (assembly GCF_057215335.1). NCBI lineage: Bacteria > Bacillati > Actinomycetota > Actinomycetes > Micrococcales > Microbacteriaceae > Microbacterium > Microbacterium sp. PI-SA-G. The sequence goes on along the minus strand of NZ_CM170103.1, from coordinate 1,565,096 downwards.
CGACCGATGCCAGCCCACAGCGCTTCCTGATGGCACGCATCGGCACGTCGCTCACGGTGCTGGCGTTCCTGTTCCACCTGGGCGCCACCCTGACTCGTGGCATCGCCGCCGGCCGCGTGCCGTGGGCGAACCTGTACGAGTTCGCGATGATCGGCACGCTGCTCGTGATCGCGGTCTATCTGATCGTGCTCACGCGCATGGATCTGCGCTTCCTCGGCACCTTCATCACCGGACTGATCGTGGTGCTGCTGGGCCTGTCGTCGACGAACTTCTACGTCGACGTCTCACCCCTGATGGATCCGCTCAAGAGCGTCTGGCTGGTGATCCACGTCTTCGTCGCGTCGCTGGGCACCGCATTCTTCGCGCTGGCGTTCGCACTCTCGGTCATTCAGCTGATGCAGTCCCGTCGCGAGCGCCTCGTGCGCGAGGGCGCCGAGAAGTCCGGCCCCGGCTTCCTGCGCACGTTCCCCACCGCCGAGCGCCTCGAGAGCATGGCGTACCGGTTCACCATCATCGGCTTCATCCTGTGGACGTTCACGTTGATCGCCGGCTCCATCTGGGCGTACTACGCCTGGAGCCGCTTCTGGGGCTTCGACGTCAAGGAGACCTGGACCTTCGTGATCTGGGTGCTCTACGCCGGATACATCCACGCGCGTGCCACGCGCGGGTGGCGGGGCAACCCCTCAGCGTGGCTGGCCATCGTCGGCTTCACGGCCGTGATGTTCAACTTCACGATCGTGAACGTCTTCTTCAAGGGCCTGCACGCCTACTCCGGCATCTCCTGAGCTCGGGCGTGCGGCGGCCCTGACCGTCAGTTGCGCGTCGTGGTGTGGCCGAGCGGGATGACCTCGGCGTGCTCGACGCCGTCCTCGTACCAGACGAACTCGGCCTCGCTGATGCGTTCCGCGGGCCGGGAGCCCAGCGAGCGCCGCGACTTGTGTGAGAGCTCGGTCCACTTCGCCGGGGTCAGCGTCTTCGCGTAGACGAGTGACACGTGGAAGGTCCACTCCGCGACGGTCCGTTCGTCGAGGCGACGCAGATCGGTCTGCTCGAGTGCTGCGGTCAGAGACGTGTAGGCCGCGACGATCGACGAGGTGCGCGTCAGCCGCAGGATCACGGTCTGCCAGGGCGCCGGGAACGCGTCGACCGCCTCGGCGATCACGTCGATCGGAGGCTGCGAGGCGGCCCAGTCGCGGATGAGCGCGAGAAGCTCGTCGCGGCGCTCGGGCTCCTGGAAGGCACGCAGTGTGACGTGCTCGGAATGCGGGTGCGGCACCGCCACGCGGGCGAGCGCGGTGCGCTGCTCGGCACGGTAGACATCGGCCACCGCGCGGGTCGGGCGCAGCACGAGATACTGCTGTCCCTCGAGGGTGGCGAGCTGCTCGGGGGAGGACATGAACGGACGACGCATCTTTTGATCGTACGGGTGCGCGGGCATCCGCTCGCGCATGTCGGGCCCTCCGAGCGGATCAGACGGCCCGACAGGCGTCAGGCGGCGGCCAGGACGGCCTTGGTCGAGGTGGTGCGTCGGAGCGTCACGACGAGGGTCGTCACGACCAGCGAGAGCACGGCCCAGACGACCAGCGCGGCGACCGCCGATCCGTTGCCCGCGATGAGTCCGGCGAACGCCGGTGCCGTCGGCAGGGCGGCCCCGAGGCCGGAGAGCCAGTCGGGCACTGTCGAGATCAGACCCGTCGCGACCGCGATCACGCCGATCAACGCGCTGACCCAGCGGCCGATGCCGCCGAAGACGGCGACCAGCGCCTGGTTCACGGCGGCGAAGGCGATGCCCGCGAGCACGGCGGTGCCGGCGAAGGCCCACCAGGCGGCGGCGTCGTAGCTCGCGACGAACTGCACGATCACCGAGACCAGCAGGCCCTGTGCCGCGCCGATCAGTGCGGCGGGGCCGAACGAGCGCAGCGCCAGACCGGCCGAGGAGCGCCGCGAGGTGAGCGCGCGTGCGGTGTACGCGCGCATCACGATGAAGGACGCGAGGCCGCCGAACCACAGCACGGCGGCGGTGAGCAGCGGGATCGCAGTCGGTCCGAAGATGGTGCCCGTGGAGGCATTCGTCGAGACGGGATCGGCGATCACGGTCGCGAGAGACGTCGACTCGGACTCGCTGAACGAGGGCAGGGATTCGGATGCCGTGCGCAGGCCGCCGGCGAGGTCGCCCGTGCCCGTCGCGAGCGTGTCGAGGCCTGTCGCGAGTTCCGTCGTGCCGTCGGCGAGAGCCGTCGCACCGTCGGAGAGCTGCGTTGCACCGCTCGCGAGAGCGCGGGCGCCCGCGGCGGACTGATCGAGGCCCTGGCTGGCGAGCTGGTTGAGGCCGTCCGCGAGCTGCGTGGCGCCGGTGCCGGCCTGGGACAGGCTTCCGGCGAGGGTTCCGAAGGTGCCGGGCAGAGCAGCGACGCCCCCCGCGACCTGCGGCGCGTTGAGGGTTCCGGATGCCGTTCCTGCGGCGGTGGCGGCGCTCACGGCTTTGGTGGCCGCGGCGGCGATCGCGTCGCAGGTGGCCTGGGTGGAAGTGGCCGGATCGCACTGGGCGGCCAGCGCGCCGAGGTCCTGCGCGAGGGTTCCGGTCTGCGTCGCGGCATCCTGCGCTGCACCTGCGCCTGACTGCACCGCGCCGACGAGCTGGCTGATCCCGGCGACGTTCGTCTGCAGCTCTGCGCCGCCCGCGGTGAGGCCAGCGCCGATCGTTCCGGCACCGGTCGCGGCGTCCCGCGTGCTGCCGGCGATGGTGTCGAGGCCCGAGGCGAGCTCCGACGCCCCCGATCCCAACTCCGCGGCACCCGAGGCCAGCTGCGTGGCGCCCTCGGGGATCGCGGCGGCGCCGGTCGCGGCATCCCGCGCTCCGGTCGCGAGCTGCACGGCGCCGTCGGCGGCCTCGCCGATCTGGTCGCCGATGGTGGTGAAGCCGACCAGCACGTTCTCCAGGGTCGCCTCCGACAGCATGGTGCCGAGGGTCGAGGCGGCGACGTTGGCGATCTGACCGGTGATCAGGTCGTCGGCGACGAGACCGTCGTCGGGCGTCGTGACCTGGATGACGGCCTGCTCGGGGTCGCCCTCGCCGTCGGCGATCGTCTGGCCGGCCGAGGTGGCGGCGGCCGAGAAGCTCTCGGGGATGGTGATGACCGCCTGGTACGTGCCGTCCGCGAGTCCTTCCTTCGCGTCGTCCTCGTTCGAGATCACCCAGGTGAGGTTCGACTCGAGCTCGTCGGAGCCCTCGACGAGTCCCGACGCGAGCTGGCGTCCGAGTGGCGTGACCTGGTCGTCGATGGTCACCGGCTCGTCGAGGTTGACGATCGCGGCCGTCATCGAGTCGAGTCGCTCGGTGGGGTTCTGCAGCGCCGCGACGAGAATGCCCCCGACCGCGGCCGGCAGCAGCAGGATGCCGAGGATGGTCAGCCACGTGATGGGCTTGCGGGAGCGTGCGCGCTCGATGGGAAGAGTCATGCGGTCACCTCGAGGGAAGAGTCTTCGGACGACCGACGGGTCGTGGCCGGTGTGGACGCTGTCGACGTGTCGACGACGTCGGCGGAGGGCCAGCCGGCCTCCGCGAGCAGGGTGCGTGCTGCGCTGACATCCGATGCCGTGGCGAACACCGCCAGCCTGCGCGATGCGGTGGCCCCGCGCAGCAGCGCGACGGCCTGGTCGCGGGCGGCTCCCGACAGCGTGTCGAGGCCGTCGATCACGACCACCTCCGACCTGCCGCGCACGGCCTCGGCGAGATCGAGCAGCGCGGTGTCGGCATCGTCGACCAGCACGCAGCCGACGTGTGCCCTGACCCAGGCGCCGCGGCCCGGAAGCAGGTGGCCCGCGACGCGCAGACGGCCCTCGTGCGCCGAGACCCGGCCGGCGATCGTGAGAGCGAGGGCGCGCCGGGTGTGGCGGTCACCGCCGGTGGCGATCAGGGCGCCACCGGGTGCGACCCGCACCGAGAGACCCGACACCACGGGAGCGTCGGCGCTGATCGACAGGTCGTCGGCGGCGATCACCGACTCGTCGCCCGGCCAGGACGCCAGGTGCCGCTCGCGCTCGACGGCCTCGCCCTCGATGTCGACGCTCGGCAGGATCCTCTCGAGCCACGCCGGGATCTCCCAGGCGCGTTCGCCCAGGATCGCCATCAACGCTGGGATCAGCGTCATCCGCACGAGGAACGCGTCGATCGCGATACCGGCGGCAAGGCCGAGCGCGATCGGCTTGAGCGACGAGTCGCCCTCGGGCACGAAGGCCACGAACACGGCGAACATGATCAGACCGGCCGCGGTGACGACCTTCGCCGATCCGGTGAATCCGGTGCGCACGGCTCGCAGCGCTGCGGCGCGACGCGTGGCGCGGTCGGGGCTCTTCGAGTCGGGGTCGTGCACGAAGTCCTCGCGCATGCGGGAGACCAGGAACACCTGGTAGTCCATCGCGAGCCCGAACAGCACGCCCATCAGGATGATCGGCATGAAGCTGATGATCGGGCCGACCTTCGCCACGTGCAGGGCGTCGGCGAACCAGCCCCACTCGAACACCGCGCCGACCACACCGAAGGCGGCGACGATCGAGAGCAGATACCCCAGTGCCGCGGTGAGCGGCACCCACAGGGAGCGGAACGCGACCGTCAGCAGGATGAGCGAGAGGCCGATCACGAAGATGCCGAACGGCAGCAGCGCGTTGCCCAGCTGATCGGAGATGTCGATGCCGACCGCGGTGAAGCCCGTCACCTTCAGGTCGATTCCGAACTCGTCGAGCCACTCGTCGTGGTGGGAGCGGAGCTCGCGCACCAGGTCGGCGGTGGCGGGGTCGTCCGGCGCGGTCTCGGGGACGATCTGCACGATGCCCGTGTCGGCGGTCTCGTTCGGGGTCGCCAGGGCGACCTCCTTGACGCCGGGGATCTCGGCGACGGCATCGCCCAGGTCCTCCATCACGCCGAGCGGATCGGTGGACGTGACGATGGTGCCGGTCAGGATGAGCGGGCCGTTGAAGCCGGGGCCGAACTGCTCGCCGACGAGGTCGTAGCTCTGGCGCGCCTCGGAGCTCTCGGGAAGCACGCCCGCGTTGGGCAGGGCGAGGTTCAGGCTCAGGGCAGGGACCGCGACGATGCCGAGGCCGATCACGACGGCGGCCGAGACCAGGATCGGATGCTTCGTCACGCCTCCAACCCAGCGCGCGCTGCCCTTCGCCCGGCCCGGCGCGCCGTCTTCGGACTGCGTGCCCTTCTTCGGGCTGCGCTCGCGCTTCGGACGCCCGACGACGCGACCCTTCACGAACCCGAGCATGGCGGGCGTGAGGGTGACGGCGATGGCCACCGCGATGGCGACGGCGACGGAGGCCGCGATGCCCATGGTCGTCAGGAACGGGATGCCGGCGAAGCCCAGGCCGATCAGCGCGATCAGTACCGTGATGCCCGCGAAGACGACGGCGGATCCGGCGGTGCCGACCGCGCGGGAGGCGGATTCCTCGGGGTCGACGCCCTCGCGCACCTGATCCTGGTGACGCGCCATGATGAACAGTGCGTAGTCGATGCCGACCGCGAGGCCGAGCATGAGCGCCAAGAGCGGGGTGGTGGAGGAGACGGTCGCGAACGCGGTGGCGGCGAAGATGCCGGCCATGGAGATGCCGACTCCCAGCACCGCGGTCAGCAGTGGCAGACCCGCGACGACGAAGGAGCGGAACGTCACGATCAGCACGATCAGGGCGATCAGCAGTCCGACGGCCTCGGTGAGGGTCAGGCCAGGGATGGACGTGGCGAACAGATCGCCACCGAGCGCGGTCCGAGAGCCGTCGGGAAGAGTGCTGGCGAGGTCGTCGGAGGCAGCGCGCAGCGCGTCTTTCGTCTCGTCCGATACATCGGTCGATTCGCCGTCGAACTGCAGCCGGATGATGGCCGACGTCTCGTCGTCGTTGATCATGCCGTTGACCATCTCGTCGTACGGCGAGTTGGCCGCGAGCACCCCGTCGAAATCGCCGAGCTCGTCGATCGCCTGCTCGATGTCCTCCCGGTACGGATCATCGGTGACCTCGTCGCCGTCAGCGGCGACGACGATGATCTGCGCGCTGGTGCCGCTCACCTGCGGGAAGGAGCGCGAGAGCTGCTCCAGTCCCGCCTGCGACTCGGTGCCCGGGATCGAGAACGAGTTGTCGGTTCCCGCGCCGAGCGCGAGAGCGCCGCCGCCCGCGAGGCCGAGGACCAGAAGCCACGAGAAGAGGACTCGCCACGGATGCCGGTACGACCAGCGACCGAGCGAAGACAGGAGAGTGGACACGCGTTCCTCCGGGGGATGTCATGCGGATACACAGGTGTATCCAATACATAGATGTATCGTAAAGTGACCCGCGCGTCGGAGCCTGTGTGCGGGGTGTGAATCATGCGAAAGTGAAGGGGTCAGGAGGTCTCGATGACGACACCAGCCACCCGGAGCCGCGAGAACACTCGCGCGCGACTGCTCGAAGCCGCCGCTCAGGTCTTCGCCGAGGTCGGCCTCGACGGTGCCTCAGTCGAGGCCGTGTGCGAGCGGGCCGGATTCACCCGCGGCGCGTTCTACTCGAACTTCGAGTCGAAGGACGAGCTGTTCCTCATGCTCACCGCCAGCGTGGCCGAGGTGCGCGTGAACGCCGTGCGCACCCGAGTGGAGCAGATGAAGGACGACGGCGCGCTCGCCGAGGGCTGCGACCCGATCGATCTCGTGCAGCAGGTCATGGAACTCGGCGGCGACGACCGGCTCGGTGTGATGCTGATGAGCGAGATCCGCATCCGGGCGCTCCGCGACGCGCAGTTCGGTGCCGCGTACCTGGCTCAGGAGCGCGAGATGGTCGCCAGCATCGCCCGCATCATCGACGACATCGTCGCCGCCGGTCGACTGCGTCTGCGACTGCCGGCGGAGGACGCTGGGCGCATGCTCATGATCCTCTGGGAGGGCATGACCGTGCGCGGCGCCATGGCCGGGCATGACGAGGAGAAGCTGCGCCACTCGGGCAGCGAGCAGCTCGGCCGCCTCGTGCAGCTGCTCATCGAGCCGTAGGGGCGCTCACTGCGCGGCTGACGCCAGTTCGTAGTGGCAGCGCGCGAGCCGTGCGGTCCACCACTCACGCCGCTCGTCGGGGGCCGACAGTCGGTCCAGCGCCGCGGCATCCGGGGTGACCCGAGCCGCCGAGATGCTGCCGTCGATCGGGCGGATGTCGGCGACGTCGTCGAGGAACAGCGATGACGTGCCGAGCCCGCAGTCGTAGGAGAGCTGGGGGAGCGCCGCGGCCAGCGCCGCACCCTGCGAGAGCCCGACGGCAGTGTCGAGTGCGCTCGAGACCACGACGGGCAGTCCTGCCGCGGTGATGATCTGCAGCGCGTGCGTGATTCCGCCGAGCGGCTGCGCCTTGATCACGAGCAGATCGGCGGCCTTCGCCCGGGCGACTGCGAGCGGGTCGGCGGACTTGCGCACGCTCTCGTCGGCGGCGACGGGGATGCCCATGTACTTCACGCGAGCGCGCAGTTCGGCGAGCTCCGGCACGGTCGCGCACGGCTGCTCGACGTACTCGAGGTCGAACTCGTTGAGGGCGTGCACCGCACGTTCGGCCTCGTCGACGTTCCAGAAGCCGTTCGCGTCGACGCGGATGCGCCCCTCGGGTCCCATCACGTCGCGCACCGCTCGCACGCGGTCCACGTCATCCGCCAGCGACTGACCGGGCTCTGCGACCTTGACCTTGGCGGTGCGGCATCCGGCGAAGCGAGCGAGCACCTCGGCGACGCGGGCGGCCTCGACCGCGGGCACCGTGGCGTTCACGCCGATCCGCTCCCGCAGCGGCGCGGGCTGGGGGCGCCAGGCGAAGTCGATCGCGGCGGCCAGCCAGGTCGACGCCTCGACGTCGTCGTATTCGATGAAGGGCGAGAACTCCGCCCATCCCTCCGGCCCCTCGAAGAGGAGCGCCTCTCGGGTGTCGACGCCACGGAAGCGGGTGTGCATCGGCAGGGCGACCACCCTGGCCGAGTCGAGCAGGTCTTCGAGCGAGGGGAGCATGGGCCCATTCTGCTCTCTGTGGCTCTGGTCGTGGCATCCGCCCTGCCGAAAGAGCGTGGTTCCGGTCGCAGTTGCTGCCGGGTGCGGACGGATGCCGCGGCGTGAACTGCGACCGGAGTGGGGGCACGACGCCGCAGGGCAGGAATAGGGTGGATGCCGTGACCAGCGCATTCGTCTCCGATCTGTTCGACCCGGCGGAATGGGCGCTCGCGCCCGGCGCTGAGGACTACACCGACATCACCGCCCACACCTCTAACGACGGGGGCGTCGCGCGCATCGCGTTCAACCGCCCCGAGGTGCGCAACGCCTTCCGGCCGCACACGGTCGACGAGCTGTATCGGGCTCTCGACATCGCGCGGCAGGACTCGCACATCGGTGCGGTGCTGCTCACCGGGAACGGCCCCAGCCCCAAAGACGGCGGGTGGGCGTTCTGCTCCGGCGGCGACCAGCGCATCCGCGGACGCGACGGCTACAAGTACTCCGACTCCGAGACGGCCGTGCAAGACCCGGCGCGGGGCGGTCGCCTGCACATCCTCGAGGTGCAGCGACTGATCCGCTTCATGCCGAAGGTCGTGATCGCGGTCGTCCCCGGGTGGGCCGCCGGGGGCGGGCACTCGCTGCACGTCGTGTGCGACCTGACGATCGCCTCGGCCGAAGAGGCCCGGTTCAAGCAGACGGATGCCGACGTCGGCAGCTTCGACGCCGGATACGGCTCGGCGTACATGGCTCGTCAGACCGGACAGAAGTTCGCACGGGAGGTCTTCTTCCTCGCCGAGGAGTATTCGGCGCAGCGGGCCTACGAGATGGGCGCGGTGAACCGCGTGGTGCCGCACGCCGAGCTCGAACGCGAGGCACTGCGGATGGCCCGGACCGTGCTGACCAAATCGCCCACTGCGATCCGCATGCTCAAGTTCGCCTTCAACGCGGTCGACGACGGGCTCGTGGGGCAGCAGGTGTTCGCGGGCGAGGCGACCCGTCTGGCCTACGGAACGGACGAAGCCGTGGAAGGGCGCGACTCGTTCCTCGAGAAGCGCGACGCGGACTGGTCGTCGTTCCCGTGGCACTACTGACGCCGCTCGACAAGACACTGACAAGACACTGACAAGGCACTGACGAGGACGCGACCGTGGTCACCCTGATCCCCACCGATGCCGACGACCCCGCGCTGCTGCACGAGGCATTGCGTCGCGCGCTCGACGGCGGGCCGGCGCTCGGGTTCGGCATGATCGCGGGTGCTCCGGAGCACGTGCCCGACGGGACCGCCGCCGTGATCGCGACGTCGGGGTCGAGCGGCATCCCCAAGCGCGTCGTGCTGAGCGCCGAGGCGCTGCGGGCGAGTGCCGATGCGACCGCCGCGCGCATCGGCACCGGGCGCTGGCTCCTCGCGCTTCCCGCCGGCTACGTGGCGGGCCTGCAGGTGCTGGTGCGGTCGCAGCTGGCGGGAACCGAGCCGGTCGCGCTGTCCGGTCGCTTCTCGCCGATGTCGTTCGCGGAGGCCACCCTGTCGATGCTGCGGCCCGCGACCGCCGGGGCGGGCATCCCCGAGCTGTACACCTCGCTCGTGCCGGCGCAGATCGCGACGCTGCTCGACGCGGCCGACGACGCCGTGGTGCGCGGGGCACTGGCAGCGTACCGGGCGATCCTCGTCGGAGGACAGGCGCTCCCGCAGCCGGTGCGTGATCGGGCGGCCGAGCTCGGGGTGCGCCTGGTGCGCACGTACGGCTCGACCGAGACGAGCGGCGGCTGCGTGTACGACGGCGTGCCGCTCGACACCGTCGCCGTGCGCGAGGTCGACGGCGAGCTCCGCATCGCGGGGCCCCAGCTGGCCGACGGATACCTCGACGACGATGTGCTCACGCAGCGCACCTTCGTGCGCGACGAGCACGGTATGCGCTGGTATCGCACGGGCGACCTCGGCCTCGTCGAAGACGGGGTGGTGCGGGTGCACGGCCGCGCCGACAATGTGATCGTCTCGGGCGGCATCAACGTGTCACTCGACCGCGTGGAGCGCGTCGTGCGTCAGGTGCCCGGTCTGCATCAGGCGGTCGTGATCGGCGTCGACGACGAGCAGTGGGGCGAGGCATCCGTGGTCGTGGCGGCGCGAGGGGAGTCCCTGCGGCGCAGTGAGGCCGACCAGCTGGCGCAGGCACGCGATGCGGTGGCCGCGGAACTGGGCAAGCACGCCCGACCGGCACGCCTGATCCTCGTCGACGAACTCGCGGTGCTGGCATCCGGCAAGCCCGATCGCGAGGCGATCCGCGCCGCAGTGGCCGACCTGCGCTGAGTCGACGCTGCTGCGTGGCCGCTCGAGCGCTGCTGCCAGACTGAAGCATGGCCACGTACACGCACGGACACCACGAGTCCGTCCTCCGCTCCCACAGCGTCCGCGACATCGCGAACTCCGCCGAGTACCTGCGACCGTTCCTTCGTGCGGACACCCGGCTGCTCGACGTGGGTGCCGGCCCCGGCTCGATCACGGCGGACTTCGCCGGGATCGTCGCGCATGTCACCGCGACCGAGATCAACGACGAGGCGCTGTCGCTCTCGCGGGAGCTCACCGCGCGCCGAGGACTGACCAACCTCGACTTCTCGGTCGAGGACGTGCATGAGCTGTCATTCGCCGATGCGAGCTTCGACGTCGTGCACGCGCATCAGGTGTTGCAGCATGTCGCCGATCCCGTGCAGGCTCTGCGCGAGATGCGCCGGGTGACCGCGCCGGGCGGGGTCGTCGCCGCGCGCGACGCGGACTACGCCGGCTTCCACTGGTTCCCGCTGCTGCCTGCTCTCGACCGCTGGCTCGAGCTGTACCGCGCGGCGGCGCGAGCGAACGGCGGCGAGCCCGACGCCGGTCGCCGACTGCTCTCGTGGGCCCGTGCCGCGGGCTTCGAGAACGTCACGGCGACGGCGTCCACCTGGTGCTACGCCTCACCGGAGCAGCGGGAGTGGTGGGGCGGCATGTGGGCCGACCGCATCCTCGAGTCCGCGCTCGCCCGACAGCTGGTCGACGCCGCGATGGCCACGCCCGACGAGCTGAAGGAGATCAGCGGCGCCTGGAAGCAGTGGGCCGCCGACGGCGACGGCTGGTACCTCGTGCCGCACGGCGAGATCCTCTGCCGGGTCTGACGCCCACGTGGATACATCCTCAGACGGACGCCCGCTGCATCGCGCTCGCGTAGCGTGAAGGGGTGATCCGCCCCATCTCCCGCGCCTGGCTCATCGTCGACATCGTCGGCGCCGTGATCGGGTTCGCCCTCACCACCCCGATGACGTTCGTCTCGGGGGCCGGTGGTCTGAGCGCGTGGATCACCGAACCCTCCGTGGCCACCGCGGTCTACGTCGTCGTCAGCGTGATCCTCTGGGGAGCCGCTGCGATCAGCCGGCTCTCGCCCACCCTTGCTCTGTCCTTCGCCTGGCTGGGCGCGCTCGTGCAGATGTCGGTGGGCCTGCCGCCGGCGGCCATCGACATCGCCGTGCTGGTGGTGCTCTTCGCCACCGCGGCCTGGGGGTCGAAGCGGCTGCTGTGGATCGGCGGCGTCTCGGCGCTCGGCGGCGGCATCATCGGCGGGGTCTACTTCGGCTTCGCCTGGTCGGGCGAGCTGCTGACCGACGCGGCGAGCGCCATGCGCGCCGCCGTGATCGCCGCGCTGCTCGGATCCGTGTTCGTGCTGGCGATGGTGATGTCCTGGGGAGCCGGCTTCCTGTGGCGCGTGATCGTGATCGGGCGTGCCACCCAGACCGCCAAGATGCAGGCCGAGATGCGCGCCGCCGAGGAGCAGGAACGCGTGCGCATCGCGCGCGACATGCACGACATCGTCGCCCACTCGCTCGCCGTCGTCGTCGCCCAGGCGGACGGCGCCCGCTACGCGGCCGCCGCGAGACCGGAGCTCGCCACTGAAGCACTGGGTACGATCGCCCAGACCGCCCGCGGCGCGCTCTCCGACGTGCGGATGCTGCTCACCCAGCTGCGACACCGTCAGGGTGAAGGCCCGCAGCCCACCCTCGCCGACCTCGAAACGCTGTTCGCGCAGGTGCGCCAGGCGGGCGTCGAACCGCGCATCACCGTCAACCCGATGCCACCGGGAGAGCCGCCGGGAGCCATTCAACTCGCGGTCTATCGGATCCTTCAGGAGGCGCTCACGAACGCGATCCGGCACGGCGACGGCACCGTCGACGTGCATCTGGCGTGGCTGCCCGAGACCGTCGAGATCCGCGTGAGCAATGCCGTGGGGGCGGGCGCTTCCGCCGTCCACGGCGGTCATGGCCTGATCGGCATGCGCGAGCGGGCTCAGCTCGTCGGCGGTATTCTGCAGGCGGAGCATCGTGACGGGCGGTTCGTCGTGCACGCGACTCTTCCGATCAGCGCCTCCGGCGATCCGATCGATGCAGCATGAGCGATTCGCGAGCAGGGAGCCCGACCGCATGATCAGAGTCGTCCTCGTCGACGATCAGGCGCTCTTCCGCGCCGGGATCCGCATGCTCGTCGCCTCGCAGGACGACCTCGAGGTGGTCGGCGAGGCGGGCGACGGACGCGAGGCGCTCGCCGTCGTGCAGGCCACCTCGCCCGATGTCGTGCTGATGGACATCCGGATGCCGGTGATGGACGGCCTGACCGCGACGGCCGAGATCCTCACGCGGCCCGACGCTCCGCGCATCGTGATGCTGACGACGTTCGACCTCGATGAGGCTGCGGCACGGGCCATCCGTCAGGGGGCGAGCGGCTTCCTGCTCAAGGACGCCGATCCTGAGTTCCTGCTCGCCGCGATCCGCACGGTGCACGCGGGGTCGAGTGTGATCGCGGCATCCGCCACCCGTGACCTGTTCGCGCACTTCGCCGAGGCGCCCAAGCCCGTGCCGGCCTCGTACACCTCGCTCACCGAGCGCGAACGCGAGATCTTCGCCCTGGCGGCGCGCGGGCTCTCGAACGCCGAGATCGCGTCGCGCGAGTTCCTCAGCGAAGCGACCGTGAAGACGCACATCAGCCGCATCCTGGCGAAGCTCACACTGCGCGACCGCGTGCAGCTGGTGGTGTTCGCGTTCGAGCACGGCCTCGCCTGACTCCTGCTCGCCTGCACTCCCGCGCGGAGCGCCCTGAGGATCATCCCTGCGATGTATCAGGATGCGTCGCGGGAGCGACGACGCACGGAAGCCGCGTCCGTAGCGTCGAAGACATGGAGATCACGACCACCGACCTCGGGCTCGCCGCCCGCGTCCAGCACCTCAAGAAGACCTACGGCACGGGCGAAGGCACCGTGCACGCACTCGACGACGTGAGCGTCGGCATCCGCCGCGGCCAGTTCACCGCGATCATGGGCCCGTCCGGCTCGGGCAAGTCCACGCTCATGCACATCATGGCCGGCCTCGACACACCCACAGAGGGCCGTGCGTGGATCGGCGACACCGAGATCACCGGTCTCGGCGACATCGACCTCACGATCCTGCGGCGCCGCCGCGTCGGCTTCGTGTTCCAGGCGTTCAACCTGGTGCCGACGCTCGATGCGCTCGGCAACATCATGCTGCCGTTCGAGCTCGACGGACGCCGCCCGAGCGCGATCGAGCGCGCCCGCATCGACGGACTCGTCGAGACGCTCGGTCTCGGCGCACGACTGCACCACCGGCCGCACCAGCTCTCGGGCGGTCAGCAGCAGCGCGTGGCGATCGCCCGGGCGCTCGCCACCGGCCCCGACCTGGTGTTCGCCGACGAGCCCACCGGCAACCTCGACTCGAAGACCGGTCGCGAGGTGCTGCAGCTGCTGGCCACCGCCAGCCGCGAGCACGGTCAGTCCATCGCGATGGTGACGCACGATGCGATCGCCGCCAGCCACGCGGACCGCGTGCTCTACCTCGGCGACGGCCGCATCGTCGCCGACCACCCGCGTCAGACGGCCGAGCAGATCTCGGCCTACATGCTCGCCGCCGAGGTGGGAGCATGACCGCGGTCGCGACGGTCGTCCCGCAGACCGCGGCGACCGGACCCCGCTGGGCCTGGCTGCGCGATCGCGGCATGGGCGCCAGCATCCTCGTCGCCGCCCTCTCGGCCGGATTCGGGGTGCTGCTGGTCGAGATGACCGCGTACATCGGGGCGGTGCTGCAGGCTGATCCGTTCATCGGCAACAGCGAGACGCTCGCGATCGTCGTCGGTCTGCTCTCGGTGCTGCTCACCGCGGTCGCGATGTACGTCGCCGCGATCGTCACCGCGAACACCTTCGCCACGATCATCGCCGGGCGCACGCGGCAGATCGCCCTGATGCGGCTGATCGGCGCGACGGCACGGTCGCAGCGAGCGGAGGTCGGCCGTCAGGGACTCATTGTCGGCGTGATCGGCGCTGTCGTCGGGCTGGTCGCCGGCCTGCTGCTGTCGGCCCTCGGCGTGCAGATCGGCGCGCAGCTGATCGACAACGATCCGAGCGGCTTCTCTCTCGCGCAGCCGTTCCTGGTGCTGCCCGCGATCGGGGTCGCGCTCACGACGTGGATCGCGGCCTGGGTGGGCTCGCGGCGTGTGCTCTCGGTCACCCCGCTGCAGGCGATCGGCGGATCGGTCGAGCGCACGCACGAGGACCTCGCCGCGCGCCCCGGCCGTCATATCGGCGCCTGGGTCCTGCTGGGCTCGGGGGCTGCTCTGCTCGCCGGGGGAGTCGTGCTCGGGCTGATGACCCCCCTGGGCGTGGTGCCGGCGTTCGTCGGCGGCGTGCTGTCGTTCACCGGACTCGCGATGGGGTCGGTGCTGTTCATGCCGCCGGTGCTGCGACTGGTCGGGCGCATGTTCGGCTCGAGCGCCACGGCGCGCCTGGCCGCCGAGAACGCCCTCCGCTACCCGGAACGGTCCTCGCGCATGGCGATCGGCGTCGTGATGGGGGTCACCCTCGTGACCATGTTCGCGGTGGCCCTCGAATCGGCCAAGCGGCTCATGATGACCCAGCAGGGCGATGTGCCCGACGAGTTCTTCGCCCCGCTCGACGCCTTCGGGTCGATCATGATGGTGCTCGTCGCGGTCTCGGCGGTGATCGCCGCCGTCGGGCTCGTCAACCTGCTGACCATCGGCGTCGTGCAGCGCCGCCGCGAGCTCGGCCTGCTGCGTTCGATCGGTCTGTCGAACCGTCAGGTGCGCCGGATGGTGCTGCTCGAGGCGACGCACATCACCGTCGCCGCGACGCTGACGGGCCTCGTGCTCGGCATCGTCTACGGGTGGATCGCGGCGCAGTCCGTGCTCGGCTCGGTGCCCACGCTGCCGGACTTCACCCCGGCCGGCCTGATCGCCCCGCAGGTGCCGTGGCTGCCGGTCGTGATCATCGTCATCGCCACCGCGGTGCTCACGCTGGTCGCCGCCGCGACCCCCACGCGTCTCGCGACGCGAGTCGCCCCGGTCGAGGCGCTCGCCGCCGACTGAGAGCCACACCCCGTCCGTGCCTCACGAGAGGCCGGGCGGGGTGCTCATCTAGGCTGGTGAGATGCCGTCGCCGTTCGATCAGTCCACGTATCAGGTCCGCCTCGACTGGGGCCTGGCCGGGCTCGAGCGGCTCGCGCCGGCCGATGTCGTCGTGGTCGTCGACGTGCTGCACTTCTCGTCGATGCTGGCGGATGCCGTCGCCGAGGGCGCGGACGTCGAGCTGTCCGAGGCCGCGACCTGGTCGTCGGACTCGGTCGCCCCCGCGCTCGCCGTGACCGCGTCGGCGAGCGGCGCGATGGTGCTGGTCGGCAGCATCCGCAACGCGAGCGCGGTCGCCCGGGCCGTGCAGACCATCCAGGAGCGTCGCCAGGCGCGGACGTCGGTGGCCCTGGTCGCGACGGGCGAGCGGGACGCCTCGAACGACGTGCGCTTCGCCGTCGAAGATCAGTTGGGCGTCGGAGCGATCGCCGCGGCCCTCACCGACCTGGGCATCGACCACACGGCGCCGGACGCGGCCGTCGCCGCCGAGGGATTCCGCGCGCTGCGGCGTGCGCTCGGGCACCTGATCTCGGCCAGTGGCTCCGGCAAGAACGCTTCCGACCCGGCGGCGGTCGCGGCTGCCGCGCGGCTCGATGCCGTGACGGCGGTTCCGCAGCTCACCGAGCGCCGCTTCACCGCCTTCGCCTGAACGACGCGCCGAGAAGCGGATGCGGGGCGGCGCGCGTGCGCAACCCGCGTCGCAGCGCAGAGCGCGCGTAGGGTCATGTCATGAGGTTCGTCCCCGCAGTGATCGTCGATGTCGTGCTGGTGCTCGTGTTCGCGGTGATCGGCCGCGCGTCGCACGACGAAGACCCCGCGGGGTTCCTGCTCACCGCCTGGCCGTTCCTGGTGGCACTGCTGATCGGGCACGCGGTCGCCGCCCTGCTGCCGCGCAGGCCGCGTCAGCCGTGGTCGCTGGTCTGGGGCATCGTGGTCTGGCTCGTCACCGTCGCCGGGGGGATGCTGCTGCGCATCGTGACCGGCGACACCGCCGAGCTGCCCTTCATCATCGTCGCGACGCTCACACTCGGGGTCTTCCTGGTGGGCTGGCGTGCGCTGGCGGGACTGTTGCGTGCGCGTCGTTCGCGGGCGTCGGATGACATGGTCTGGGACGTGGAGACCGAGCCGGAGCCCACGCCGCAGCCCACCGTGCGACACGACACGCCGTCTGACGCCGACCCGGCCTCCCGCTGAGAGTGACCCTCAGCGCGGCATCTGCGCCGCGAGCCGGGTGTCGCTCGTGATCTCGCGTCGCGTCCACGCGAACACGTATCGCGGGTCGTAGGAGCGCGAGCACTTCGCGCATGACGTGGGGCGAGTCGGGCGACGGTGACGGTACGTCGTGTGACCGGACGGGCAGCGTCCGACCCACGGAGCGAGCTCCACCGCGGTCTCGCCGTGATGCGTGGTGCCGCCGACGTAACCGAGCTCGCGCGCCGTGCGCTTCCACTGCGGGCCGTGGGCGGCGGCGTGCCCGGCGAGCGCGTGGGCGACCTCGTGCAGCAGCACCTGATGGATCTCGTCGTCGTCGAAGCGCGCGGCGAGGTAGCGCGACACCGAGATGCGCTTCTTGGTGTAGTCGCACTGACCGGCACGGCGCTTCGCGTGGTCGAAGCCGAACGACCACGACGGGTCGAGATGCATTCTGATCAGCGCCTCGCCCCAGATGCGCACACGGTCAAGATCGGCCATGCGATCAGGCTAAGCCATGCCTCCGACACCCCGGGCGCGCGGCGTCGATATGTCGGTCAGCCGGCGACGAGCTGCTCGGTGCGGCGACGTTCCGCGGCCTCGATGGCGAGCAGCACGACCTCGAGGTCGCGGTCGGCTGCGCCGGCCTCGCGCCGCAGGAACAGCGAGCGCTTGAAGCTCTCGCGCGCGGTGTCGTAGTCCCCGGCGTCGTAGGCGTTCTTGCCATGGTGGTGGTGCGCGAAGGCGGCGATCGACACCCACCGCTGCCCCTCCGCCTCGTCGGCGCAGGTCGCGAGCTCCTGCTCGGCGGCCGCATGGGCTCCGCGGTACTGCAGGATCGTCGCGTGCAGCACTCGTGCACGCAGGACGTCCTTGCGCGTGCCGGCCATCCGCGCCTGGCGCACGGCCTCGTCGGCCAGCGTCAGCGCTTCATCGAGTCGTCCGAGCACCTTCAGCAGCCACACCCGCTCGAGCAGGGAGGGCAGGCTCCGCTGGTTCTCGATCTCCTCGAGCCGCGCGGCGCACTCCGCGAGGTCGACCAGCTCACGAAGGTCCTCCTGGTCGTATCCCCGGATGAAACTCATTTGCTCTCCTCCCGCAGCGCTCCTCTCCAGTCTGCCTGGCGGGCGCGCGCGCGGCGAGTCGGCGCGCCCGCGACACGGCATCCCGATCCGCGAAGCCCGTGCCGCGAGCATCGACGCATGAGATCAGCGCAGAAAGAGCGAGGCGTCCGGACGCGGTGACGCGACGGCATCCGCGTCGGTCACGACCCTTGCCCCCTGCGTGAAGGCCGCCACCTCGGCGCCCTGAGCGATCTTGGCGGGATGAGGCCCGGCCGCGAGCATCCGAGGCAGCCATTCAGTGGGCAGGGCAGCGGCGGACGCCGCGATCACGAGGTTGCCGAACCGTCGTCCTTTGAGTACCTGGGTGTCGGCGAGCACCGCGACCTCGGGCAGCACCTCGGCGATGGTGGCGACCTGGCGTCGCGCGAAGGCCAGGCCGGGTCCGTCGGCGACGTTCACCAGCAGCACGCCACCCGGCGCCAGCAGCGCGGTCAGCTCGCGGTAGAACTCGATGCTGGTCAGGTGTGCGGGCGTCTGTGCGCCCGAGTACACATCTGACACGACGAGGTCGCAGGCGCCGGTCAACGCCGCGGGCAGCCGCCGCACTCCCTCGCGCGCATCCCCGATGCGGATGCGGATCGAGGCGCCCTGCGGCAGGGGCAGGTGCTCGCGCACCAGCTGCACGAGCGGCGCCTCGAGCTCGATGACCTGCTGGCGGGAGCCGGGTCGCGTCGCGTCGATGTAGCGGGGGATGGTCAGGGCTCCGGCGCCGAGGTGCACGGCGGTCAGCGCGCCGTCGGCGAGCTGATCGATCACCGCGCCCATGCGCACGATGTACTCGAAGTGCAGGTGTGTCGGGTCGTCGAGGTCGACGTGCGACTGCGGGGTGTCATCGACGATCAGCTCGAAGCCGGAGGTGTACTCCGAGGGGATCACGCGGGCGATGCCGCCGTGGTCCAGTCGGGCCTGCGGATGCTCGGTGTCTCGTGATCGGTTCCGGCCCATGCTGCGAGCCTACGCGGCAGGTCCCAAGGTCAGCGCTGGTTGCCGACCGCGCACGTCTCCTGCTCGAGCGTCTGCCCGGAGATGTCGGGCGGCAGGGTCGTGCGCACCTCGGGCACCTCGGTGGATGTCGGGTCGGGGGCCACCTCGGGAGCGGGTGTCACCAGCTCGACGCCGTCGTTGGTCGCGACGTCTCCGGTGAGCTGCAGCGGCTGGCCGGACGCCATCGCCGTCCACAGCTGCACGGCGGCCTCTTCGTTGGGCACCACACGGTTCTCGTCGTCGGGATCGGTGAGGTTGGGGTACTGCACGAACACGAAGTCGCTGAAGCGCACGTCCTTGAGCGCGAGGGCGAACTGCGCGAGTCGCAGCGGATCGTCGAGCGACTCGCTGGGCACGATGTTGTCGGCGATCGCGTTCGACAGTCGCAGCACCTTGGGAATGTCGGTGAGGGTCTCCTCGCTGAGCACCTTCTTGGCGAGCCGCGACATGTACTGCTGCTGGTTCGAGATGCGTGCCAGGTCGCTCTCATCGCCCACGCCGTGACGGGTGCGGATGAACTGCAGGGCGTCGTATCCCGAGACGGTCCGCACGCCGGCGGGCCAGTCGATGCCCGTGTGGCGGTCGCGGATGCCGTCGCCGGCGATGCACACCTCGACGCCGCCGATCGCGTCGGTGACGGCCATCACGCCGTCGAAGCTGATCTTCGCGGCGTAATCGATCGGGATGTCGCCGAGCGAGCTCACGGTCTTGACGACGCACGACAGCCCGGCGTGTTCGAAGACCGCGTTGATCGACTGCTTCGACAGGGAGGGCGCCACTGAGCCGTCCTCGCGGGTGCACTCGGGCACCTCGATCATCAGGTCGCGGGGGAGGGAGACGACCGTGACATTGCGGGGCTCGGCAGAGACGTGCACGAGCAGGTTGACGTCGTTGCGAAGGATGCCGTCGGCCTCGGTGCAGCGCTCGGCCAGGAGCGCGGTGGTCTGCTCACTGCATTCGTCGGTGCCGACCACCAGGATGCTGAACGCCTGGTCGGCGGGGTAGGCGCCGATCGTGGGCGGCTGCACCTCGCTCGAGCCCTCCAGCGCCACGGCGCCGTCGCCGACGCGGTTGAACAGGTCGACGACCAGGAAGGTGCCCACCGCGATCGCGGCGACCACGACGACCGCCACGGAGATCGCGAGGAAGCGCAGGAACGACGACAGCGCGCTTCTCCGCGGCAACTCGGCATGGCGGGCGACGGTGCCCCGATCTCTGTTCTCGCGCGTGCGCACCATGACGCGAGCCTACCCATGGAAAGAGTTGTCACAGGGAGATGACAATTCTGAGAAGAACTTGCAGTTAATTAGTTAGGCGTAGATACTTTTCCTACTGGCGAGCACCCGATGCCCGCAAGGTCATTCAAAGAGGAGATCTTTCTGATGCATAAGCGCATTCTTCCGGTCGTGGCGCTCGGCGCTGCGGCCACGCTCGGACTCGCCGCCTGCGCGGGCAGCACCGGTGGCAGCGGCAGCACCGACGCCGAGGGCCAGGAGCTCACCGTCTGGATCATGAAGGGCACCAACCCCGACGCCACCGCCTTCTACGACGAGGTCTCGACGGCCTTCGAAGAGGAGACCGGCGCCACGGTCAAGATCGAGGAGATCCAGTGGGCTGACGCGCACGATCGCTTCGTCACCTCGATCGCCGGCGGCACCACCCCCGACATCGCCGAGACCGGCACCACGTGGACCGCGGAGTTCGCCGACGCCGGCGCACTCGAGCCGCTCGACGAGTACGTCGACGCCGAGGACGGCCTGCGCGACGACCTGGTCGAGGGCCTCGCCGTGGCCGGCACCTACGAGGACGCGCTCTACGGCATGCCCTGGTACGCCGGCGTCCGCTCGATCGTCTACCGCACCGACGTGTTCGAGGAGCTCGGTCTCGAGGCTCCGAAGACCTGGGACGACATCGTCACCGCCGGTGAGGCGATCAAGGCCGCCAAGCCCGACATGATGCCGTTCCCCGTCGCCGGCGACGCCGAGTTCCAGGTCTACCCCTGGGTCTGGGGCGCAGGCGGCGAGATCGCCACGCAGGACGGCGACACCTGGACCAGCGAGCTCGACAGCTCCGAGTCGCAGGCCGGCATCGAGTTCTACACGGGCCTGGCCACCGAGCACGGCTTCTCGTCGGCCGGTGCGACCACGTGGAAGGAGACCGACCTGCGCGACGCGTTCACGCAGGGCAACGTGGGCATGATGCTCTCGGGCTCCTGGACCCCGAAGACGCTCATCGAGGCGAACCCCGAGCTCGAGGGCAAGATCGGCGCCGCGGTCATCCCCGGCCAGGACGGCGGCATCGCGCCCTCCGTTCTCGGCGGATCGCACCTCTCGGTCTTCAACACCACCGAGAACGCCGACCTGGCATGGGAGTTCGTCAAGCTCATGACCACCGGTGACTTCGCCGAGCAGTGGTCGAACGAGACCGGGTACTTCCCCGGCGTGCAGTCCGCGATGGAAGAGGCCCTGGCCTCGACCGACCCGCTGGTCGCACCGTTCGCCGAGCAGATGGTCGACGGCGGAGCATCCGTCCCGGTCACCCCGAACTTCGGCGCCGTCCAGGCGAAGAAGACGACCAACTCGATGATGCAGGCCATCCTCAGCGGGCAGAAGGACGTCGCGACCGCGACGAAGGATGCCGCCGCCGAGATGACCGACCTGCTCAACCAGAAGTAAGTACTCTCCTATGACGATGGTGCAACCGCCACTGCCGGCCACGAAGGCGGAGTCCTCCTCCGCCTCCGTGGCCGGCGGCCGTCCCGGCAAGAAGCGGGGACTCTCGCTCGTCACGGCCCGCCCCTGGCTCCTCCTCGCCCCCGGGCTGATCATCCTCGCGGTGCTCATGCTCTGGCCGCTCGTACAGGTCTTCCTGTACTCGCTGCAGGACTACGGTCTGCGCGAGATCAACACGGGCGAGAGTAACTGGATCGGTCTCGACAACTACGTCGAAGCGCTCACGAATCCGACGCTCTGGACGGTCGTCCTGCCGAACACGGTCGGCTTCGCTGTCGTCGCGGTGTTCGTCACGGTCGCCGTCGGCACGCTCGTGGCCCTGCTGCTCGCGCGGCTGGGCACGGTGTGGCGCACCATCGTCTCCAGCTGCATCATGGTCGCGTGGGCCATGCCCGCCGTGACCGGCACCTACGTCTGGACCTTCATCTTCGATGCCGACCGCGGCATCTTCAACGCGGTCCTGCGCGACCTCGGCCTGATCGACGGTTCCGTCAACTGGTTCACCAACCAGTGGTCCTTCTACGCGATCGTGCTCCTGAACGTCGTGCACCACGGCTTCCCGTTCGTGGCCATCACGGTGCTCGCCGGCCTCCTGGGCGTCTCGAAGGAGATGCTCGAAGCTGCGGCTCTCGACGGCGCCGGTGCGTGGCGGCGTTTCTGGAAGATCATCTTCCCGACGCTCAAGCCCGTCTTCTCGGTGGTGATCATCCTGTCGACGATCTGGGACTTCAAGGTCTTCGCGCAGGTCTACCTGATGCCGGGTGGCGGCGGCGGAAACCGCTCCGTGCTGAACCTCGGCGTGTGGTCGTACGTCGAGTCGTTCGGTCAGAACCGGTACGGCTTCGGGGCCGCGCTCGCGGTGCTGCTCACGCTCGTGCTGATCGGCATCACCATCGTCTACATCCGATCCCTCATGAAGGAGGACGAGCTGTGAACCCGAAAGCCTCCCTCCGGTCGCGGATCGGCATCGGGATCGCGGTCGCCGCGGTCCTGATCTTCACGCTCTTCCCGGTGTACTGGATGGTCTCCAGCGCCTTCGACAAGAAGGCCTCCAGCGGTGGACAGTCGTTCCTGCCGCAGGAGTTCACCTTCGACAACTTCGCGTTCGTGCTCACCGAGGGTGGCTTCGGCACCTTCCTGCGCAACTCCGCGATCGTCGCGCTGGTCACCGTGCTCGTCAGCGCGCTCGTCTGCCTGCTGGCGGCGGTCGCCGTCGCGCGCTTCCGGTTCAAGTTCCGCACCACCGTGCTGATGATGATCCTCGTGGTGCAGATGGTGCCGCTCGAGGCGCTCGTGATCCCGCTGTTCCTGCAGGTCAAGACGCTCGGGCTGCTCAACAGCATCCTCGGCCTCATGGTCGTCTACGTCGCGCTGTCGCTCGCCTTCGGCATCTGGATGCTGCGCGGCTTCGTCGCCGCGGTCCCGGTCGAGCTCGAAGAGGCCGCCTACATCGACGGCGCGAGCTGGTGGCGCATGTTCCGCTCGATCCTGCTTCCGCTGGTCATGCCGGGCCTCGTCGCGACGAGCATCTTCAGCTTCATCACGGCGTGGAACGAGTTCATCTTCGCGATGACGATCCTCGGTGCCGAGACGGACCAGTACACGGTCTCGATCGGTCTGAAGTCGTTCTTCGGCCTGTTCGCCAACGACTGGGGCAGCATCATGGCGGCCTCCACCATCATCACCCTGCCCGTGATGATCTTCTTCATCATCGTGCAGCGGCGTCTGTCGGCAGGCATGGTCGCGGGCGCGGTGAAGGGATGAGCGACGAGCTCACCCGTCTCGCCAACGGGGTCCTCTGGCCGGGGTTCCTCGGCACCGAGGCGCCGGCCTGGCTGCTCGACGAGCTGCGTGACGGACTCGCCGGCGTGGTCTACTTCGGTCAGAACATCGGTGATGGTCTGCAAGCGCTCAGCGCGTCGATCCTGGCCGCCAACCCGGACGCCCTGATCGGGGTCGACGAGGAGGGCGGCAGCGTCACCCGACTCGAGTCGGCCGACGGATCGACGATCCCGGGAGCTGCCCAACTCGGACTCCTCGACGACGTGGCCGCGACTGAGCGCACGGGTGCCGAGCTCGCGCGCCGGGTCGCCGCGGTCGGGGCCAACGTCGTGCTCGGGCCCGTCGCCGACGTGAACACCGATCCGCGCAATCCCGTGATCGGCGTGCGCGCGTTCGGCGCCGACACCGATCTCGTGACCCGTCACGCGGTCGCCGCGATCGACGGCATCCAGGACGGCAGGGTCGCGGCGTGCGTGAAGCACTTCCCGGGCCACGGCGACACCCACCTCGACTCGCACCACGCGCTGCCCGAGATCTCGCTCGACATCACCGAGTACGAGCGCGTGCACCTCGCGCCGTTCCGTGCGGCGATCGAGGCGGGCGTGGACTCGATCATGACCGCGCACATCGTCGTCCCGGCGTGGGGCGAG
Source organism: Microbacterium sp. PI-SA-G (assembly GCF_057215335.1). Taxonomy (NCBI): domain Bacteria; kingdom Bacillati; phylum Actinomycetota; class Actinomycetes; order Micrococcales; family Microbacteriaceae; genus Microbacterium; species Microbacterium sp. PI-SA-G. The sequence goes on along the minus strand of NZ_CM170103.1, from coordinate 1,541,207 downwards.
GAGCCGGCGACCCTGAACCCACGGGTGCTCGGCATGCTGCGCGAGTGGGGTTTCGAGGGTGTGATCATCACCGACGCGCTCGACATGGCCGCGATCCGCGAGACCGTCGGCATCGGCGGGGGAGCGGCGAAGGCTCTGGCCGCAGGCGCAGACCTGCTCTGCATCGGCAACCCCACGAACCCCGGCGCCGCGGCGCTGCCCGATCAGGATCAGCGCGACTTCCGCGCAGCACGCGACGGCATCGTCGAGGCCCTGCGTGACGGGTCGCTCTCACGCGAACGCGTCGAGGAGGCGGCTGCCCGCGTGGCCGCGCTCGCGACGAAGCTGCGGAGCGCGGCATCCCAGGTCGAGCAGCCGGACGAGGACTTCGATGCGGCGTCGATCGTGCGCCGCGCGCTCTCGGTCGCAGGCGAGCTGCCCGACTCGGCCGAACTGCTCGTGGTCGATGCGCGACGCCGTTCGACCCTCGCGGTCGACAGCGCGGCGGGCTACGTCGCCGGCACCCTCGCGGGCGATGGACGGCGCGTGCGGCTGGATGTCGCGAGCGCCGAACTCGCGGAGCAGGATCACGTGCTCGACGAGATGGCCGCCGCAGTCGGCACCACGGTGCTTCTCATCGACCGCCCCGACACCGACCCCGCCCAGCGGGAGCTGGTCGAGCGCGCCGCTTCTCGCGATCCGCGCGCGGTCGTCGTGAACGTCGGGCTGCCGGTGCGGACTCCGTTGCCGTTGCCGACCGTCGAGGTGGCCGCTGCGAGCCGCGTGGGTGCGCAGGTGGCCCGCGAGAGACTTCTCGGCAGAACCGGCTGAGTCGATCCCACGATGGATGCAGATGTCCTCGCGCTGGTGCGACGCTCGGTCTCTCGGCTGAGCACGGCTGAGACACGTGTCGCCGAGACGATCCTCGCCGACCCCACGCTCGTCGTCGACCTGGCGATCACGGATCTGGCCAAGCTCTGCCGCACGTCGCTGTCGACCGTGGCCCGCTTCGCGCAGTCGCTGGGCTACAGCGGCTATCGCGAGCTGCGGGTCGCGGTCGCCCGCACCGTCACCCTCGAGCAGGCCCAGCAGGCGCGCTTCAGCCTCGACACGACGGCGATCGACCCGGACGACGGGCCCATGGCCGTGGCAGCCAAGCTCGCGGCGCAGGAGATCGACGCGATCGAGCGCACGGCCCTCGGGCTGGATGCCCCGGCGCTCGACCGGGTGGCGCAGGCGCTCGTCGCCGCCCGTCACATCGACCTGTTCGGCCAGGCGGCGTCGTCGCTGACCGCGCAAGATCTGCTGCTCAAGCTGTCGCGCATCGGATGCTCGGTCGCGCACTTCGCCGATCCGCATCTCGCCGTGACCACCGCAGCGCTGCGCAGCGGTGACGACGTCGCGATCGCCTTCTCGCACAGCGGAGAGACGATCGAGACCGTGCGGGCGCTCGAGGTGGCGCGAGACGCCGGCGCGCTGGCGGTCGCGGTCACGAGCGTGGGGGAGTCGGCCCTGGCCCTCGCCGCCGACGTCGTGCTGCTCACCCACGCGCACGAGTCGCCGTTCCGGATGGCGGCGATGTCGAGTCGCATCGCGCAGCTCGCGCTCGTCGACGTGCTGTTCGTGCGCGTCGTGCAGCACCGCGGCGAACCGGTCGTGGTGCCGCTGCAGCGCACCCACGATGCGGCTGTGGCGCGGTCTCAGTCCCGCCGGATCGTCGAGGGCTGACGCCGTTCCGGCCCCGCGATTCAGCCGATATGGTCGCGGGTGCTGACCAGCGCGCGGGCGGCGATGCGGTGCGCGCGCGCCAGGCTTCCGGTCAGCGAGAGCCCGGTGACGATGCCGGCGAGGAAGCCGGCCGCGAACGCGTCGCCCGCTCCGATGGTCTCGACGACGGGTGTCTGCATCGCGTCGCTCTGCGTGCGCTCCGCGCCGTCGAAGGCCACCGCGCCGTGCGGGTCGGTGATGATCAGGTGTCGCGGCTCGGGCAGCAGGGCACGGAGTTCTTGCGGGTCCGTGGTGCCGAACACGGCCACCGCGTCGGGGCGCGTGCAGAAGACGACGTCGGCGCGCCGCGCGAGGTCCGTGAGCTGGGCCCGCCCCTCTTCTTCGCGGCCGCGCCAGAGCGCCGGACGCCAGTTGACATCGAAGCTGAGCAGCCGGTCCCCGCGGGGGTCTGCAAACAACGCGTCCTGCGCCGCGCGAGCCGATGCCGACAGGGCGGGAGTGATGCCCGAGGTGTGCACCAGTGCGGCGGCGCTGAGCAGAGCGGATGCCGCGGGAGAGGCGAGTGTGGCCGGCGAGAGCGCCGACGCCGCCGATCCGGTGCGGTAGTAGTGCATGGTGCCGTCGACCGCGCCGTCGGGGCGCGGGGCCAGCTCCTTCACATACAGACCCGTGGGGGCGACGGGATCGACCTCGACGGCAGCGTCGTCGACCCCATGCCGACGCAGCTCTGCGGTGAGGAATCGGCCGAAGCCGTCGTCGCCCACGCGTGACACCACGGCGGTGCGGACACCGGCCGATGCGAGGGCGATCGCGGTGTTCCACTCGGCACCGGCGAGCGAGCGGTGGAAGGTGCGGCAGTCCTCGAGGGGACCGGCAGCGGCGGCCACGAGCGAGATGAGACCCTCGCCCACGCACACGGCGATCGGGGAGGTGTCTGGCACGTTCTGGACACTACCGGATGGACTCAGTCCCGGCCGGGTCGATACCGGATCGCAACATGGAAGTGATTGGCATCTGTGGATCCGCTGGGTAGTTTCGAGGAATCACCGTGACCCGAGGCGCAACGGCTTCGGGCACGCGCAAAGAAGCGCCCGACAGGGAAGGTCACACACATGCAGCAATCAGTCACGCGCCGGCGAGGTCTCATCGCCGTCGCCGGAGCCACACTCGCGGCTCTCGTCCTGGCAGGATGCGTCGCCAGCGATCGAGGCGATGACGCAGGAGAAGGATCGGGCGACGTCGACGGCACGTTCGTGTTCGGGGCCTCCTCGGATCCGGCCAGCCTGGACCCGGCGTTCGCTCAGGACGGCGAGAGCTTCCGCGTCTCACGGCAGATCTTCGAGGGCCTCGTCGGCACGGAGCCCGGCACCGCAGATCCGGCGCCTCTCCTAGCAGAGAGCTGGGAGTCTTCCGAGGACGGCATGTCCCACACCTTCGCGCTCAAGGAGGGCGTGACCTTCCACGACGGCACCCCGTTCAACGCCGAGGCCGTCTGCGTCAACTTCGACCGCTGGTTCAACTGGACCGGCCTCGCAGCATCCGAGGCCTTCGGGTACTACTACAACAAGCTCTTCAAGGGCTACGCCTCGAACCCGGCCGACGCCGTCTACAAGTCGTGCACCCCTGACGGCGACTCCTCGGTCACGGTCGAGCTGAACAAGCCGTTCGCCGGCTTCGTCGCCTCCCTGTCGCTGCCGTCCTTCTCGATGCAGAGCCCCTCGGCGCTGCAGGAGTTCGGCGCCGACGACGTCAGCGGCTCGGCTGAGGCTCCCGTGCTCTCCGAGTACGCCATGGCGCACCCGGTGGGCACCGGCCCCTACCAGTTCGAGGAATGGGCCCCGGGCGAGCAGGTCACGCTGAAGTCCTACCCCGACTACTGGGGAGACAAGGGTCAGGTCACCGAGATCATCTTCCGCACGATCGACGACCCGACCGCACGCCGCCAGGCGCTCGAGTCCGGCTCGATCGACGGCTACGACCTCGTGGGTCCGGCCGACACCAAGGCGCTCGAGGACGACGGCTTCACCATGGTGTCGCGTCCTCCGTTCACGATCCTCTACCTCGCGTTCAACCAGGCGATCCCGGAGCTGCAGGACCCGAAGGTCCGCGAGGCGCTGTCGTACGCGATCGACAAGGACGCCCTGATCACCCAGGTCCTGCCCGAGGGGACCGAGAAGGCCATCGAGTTCGTGCCCGAGGTCGTCAACGGCTACAACCCGGACGTCACGACGTACGAGTTCGACCAGGACAAGGCCAAGACGCTGCTCGCCGAGGCGGGCTACACCGAGGCCAACCCGCTGAAGCTCACCTTCAACTACCCGGTCAACGTCTCGCGTCCGTACATGCCGGACCCCGAGCAGATCTTCACCGTGCTGTCAACGCAGCTCGCCGAGGTCGGCGTCGAGACCACCCCGGTCTCGGAAGAGTGGGTCGAGTACCTCGACCGCACCACCGGCACGGCGGACCACGGCATCCACCTGCTCGGCTGGACCGGTGACTACAACGACACCGACAACTTCGTGGGCGTCTTCTTCGGTCAGCAGAGCTCGGAGTGGGGCTTCGACAACCCGGAGCTCTTCCAGAAGCTGAACGAGGCCCGCGGCGTCTCCAACCTCGAGGACCAGACGGCCCTCTACGAGGAGATCAACGAGATGGTCGCGCAGTTCATCCCCGGTGTTCCGCTCGCGCACCCGGCGCCCACCCTGGCGTTCGACCCGCGCGTCGAGAGCTACCCCGCCAGCCCGGTGAACGACGAGGTCTTCACGGACATCGTCCTCACCGAGTAGGTCTGACCGACGCGACGCCCTTCGCCTCGTCGCTTCGCTCCTCGCTCAGGGGCCGGTTTCCGCCGGCCCCTGAGCGAGTGCGACGAGGCGAAGGGCTCGCATCCGATCGACGGAGATCTTTTGCTGCGCACCATCGGCAGGCGACTGCTGTTCCTCATCCCCACCCTGATCGGCCTCAGCATCCTGCTGTTCGCCTGGGTCAGGGCCCTTCCCGGTGGCCCCGCCGTCGCCCTTCTCGGTGAGAAGGCGACTCCTGCGGCCATCGCCCGAGTCAATGAGCTCTACGGCTTCGACAAGCCGTTGCTCGAGCAGTACTTCATCTGGGTCGGACGCCTGTTGCAGGGCGACTTCGGCACCTCGATCCAGACCAACCGGCCCGTGGTCGACGAGTTCCTCCGTCGCTTCCCGGCGACGCTGGAGCTGAGCGTCATGGCGCTCATCTTCGCGATCGGCGTCGGCATTCCGCTCGGCTACTGGGCCGCGCGGCGACACGGCAAGTTCACCGACCACGCGTCCGTGGTGCTGAGCCTGGTCGGCATCACCATCCCGGTGTTCTTCCTCGCGTTCATCCTGAAGTACATCTTCGCGGTGCAGCTGGGCTGGCTGCCGTCCGACGGCCGACAGAATCCGCGAATAGATGCCACGCATCCCACCGGGTTCTACGTGTGGGACGGCATCATCACCGGCGAGTTCGACGCGTCGTGGGATGCGATCCTGCATCTCGTGCTGCCGGCTCTCGCGCTGGGCACCATCCCGCTCGCGATCATCGTGCGCATCACGAGGGCCAGCGTCCTCGAGGTGCAGAACGCGGACTACGTGCGCACCGGACGAGCGAAGGGCGTCGGATCATCGACGCTGCGGAGTCGCTTCATCCTGCGAAACGCCATGCTGCCGGTCATCACCACGATCGGTCTGCAGACCGGTCTGCTGATCTCGGGAGCGGTGCTCACCGAGACGGTGTTCGCCTTCCCCGGCATCGGATCCTTCCTCGCGCGAGCCATCTTCACGCGAGACTTCCCGGTGCTCCAGGGATTCATCATCTTCATCGCGATCGCGTACGCGCTGATCAACCTGGCGGTCGATGTGTCCTACAGCTTCATCGACCCGAGAGTGAGGGTGCAGTGATGCGTCCCAACGATGCTCGAAAGGAGGGTGCGTCATGAGCGTCGCACTTCCTCCCGCCCAGGGCGGCGGGCTGATCGACACCGTCGCCATCGCCCAGTCCGACCTCACCGAAGGACCCGGTGGATTCTGGCGCGACGTGTTCCGTCGCCTGCGCCGCAACCCGACCGCCTGGGTCGGCGCGGCCATCGTGCTGCTGTTCCTGCTGGTGGCCGCACTCGCGCCGCTGCTCGCGCCGTATCCCGAGACCGCTCTGCCCGGCGCGAAGTTCATCACGCCGACCTACATCCCCGGCCCCGGGGAGCTGCCGCAGTTCCCGCTCGGACTCGACCGCTTCGGCGGCGACGTGCTGTCGAAGCTGATCTGGGGCGCCCAGGCGTCGCTGCTCGTGGGCGTCATCTCGACCGCGCTCGGTCTGGTCGGCGGCATGGTGCTCGGGCTGCTCGCCGGTACCTTCGGCGGCTGGGTCGACACGCTTATCATGCGTGTGGTCGACATCATTCTGTCGGTGCCGAACCTGCTGCTCGCGGTCTCGATCGCGGCGATCCTCGGTCAGTCCCCGTTCGCGGTGATGATCGCGATCGGTGCCTCGCAGGTGCCGATCTTCGCGCGACTGCTGCGGGCGTCGATGCTGCAGCAGCGCTCGAGCGACTACGTGCTGTCGGCGCAGACGCTCGGTCTCGGCCGCGGCCAGATCACGATGTCGCACGTGCTGCCCAACGCGATCGGTCCGGTGATCGTGCAGGGAACCCTCACGCTCGCCACCGCCGTCATCGACGCCGCCGCGCTGTCGTTCCTCGGGCTCGGCGGCGGACGCCCCGAGACCGCGGAGTGGGGCCGCATGCTCACCTACGCGCAGGCGGAACTCGCCATCGCCCCGTGGCTGGCGTTCCTCCCCGGCATCTGCATCGCCATCACCGCGCTCGGCTTCACGCTGTTCGGTGAGGCGCTGCGCGAGGCCATGGACCCGAGGACGAGAGCACGATGAACGCTTCGAAGGAGAATCAGATGTCCGGCGCCCCGTTGCTGTCGGTCCAGGGCCTGGCGGTCGACTTCATGACGATGGACGGCGTCGTGCACGCCGTCGAGGGGGTCGATCTCGAGATCGCCGAAGGGCAGACGGTCGCGATCGTGGGTGAGTCGGGGTCGGGTAAATCGACCACGGCCATGGCCATCATCGGGCTGCTCGCCGGGGGCGGACGCATCGCCTCGGGCAGCATCCGTCTCGACGGACGCGACATCACCCGCGCGTCGGAGCACGACCTGCGCGCGATCCGCGGACGCGACATCGGCCTCGTGCCGCAGGACCCGATGTCGAACCTCAACCCGGTCGCCAAGATCGGCACTCAGGTCGCCGAGACGCTGCTCGCGCACAATCTCGCCACCCGGCAGAACGTGCAGGAGAAGGTGGTCGAGGCGCTCACGGCGGCCGGCCTGCCCGACCCCGCACGGCGCGCCAAGCAGTACCCGCACGAGTTCTCGGGAGGCATGCGCCAGCGCGCGCTCATCGCGATCGGTCTCGCGTGCAAGCCGCGGCTGCTGATCGCCGACGAGCCGACCAGCGCGCTCGACGTCACGGTGCAGCGCACCATCCTCGACCAGATCGGGGCGATGACGCGCGAGCTCGGCACCGCGGTGCTGCTCATCACGCACGACCTCGGCCTCGCGGCCGAGCGCGCGGAGCGGGTGATCGTGATGCACCGCGGCAAGGTCGTGGAGCAGGGGTCGGCCCGGCAGATCCTCGAGGATCCGCAGCATCCGTACACGCAGTCGCTGGTGAAGGCGGCGCCCTCGGTCGCGGCGGCGCGGCTGCGGCCCGAGGCGTTCCACACCGAGGAGCGGGTGGCACCCGTGGCCGAGGCGGAGGAGGTCTCGGCGCCGAAAGACAACATCGTCGAGATCGAGAATCTGACCAAGGTCTACCCGGTGCGCGGACAGAAGGAGGACTTCGTCGCGGTGAAGGACGTCTCGCTCGCGATTCCGCGCGGTGAGACGGTGGCCATCGTGGGGGAGTCCGGTTCGGGCAAGACCACGACCGCACGCATGCTGCTGAAGGTGGTCGAGCCCACCAGCGGCCTGATCCGCTTCGAGGGCAAGGACGTGTCGTCGCTGAACAAGGCAGACACGAAGGACTTCCGTCAGCGCGTGCAGCCGATCTTCCAGGACCCGTACTCCAGCCTGAACCCGATGTTCACGATCGAGAGGCTGATCGCCGAGCCGCTCGACTTCTACCGACGCGGGAACGGCGCCGAGCGACGCAAGCGCGTGCGGCAGCTGCTCGACGACGTGGCGTTGCCGCAGTCCATGCTGCGGCGGTATCCGTCGGAGCTGTCGGGCGGTCAGCGGCAGCGCGTGGCGATCGCACGGGCGCTGGCGCTCTCGCCCGACCTGATCGTGTGCGACGAGCCGGTGTCGGCGCTCGACGTGCTCGTGCAGGATCAGATCCTGACGCTGCTCGGCGACCTGCAGAGCGAGTACGGACTGAGCTACCTGTTCATCTCGCACGACCTCGCGGTGGTTCGGCTGATCAGCGATTACGTCTGCGTGATGAAGGACGGCGAGCTGGTCGAGGCCGCCTCGTCGGAGGAGATCTTCACCAATCCGCGCGACCCGTACACGCGGCGACTGCTCGCGTCCATCCCCGGCAACGAGCTCAACATCGCATCCTGAGGGCCGATGTCGGATGCTTTTACCGCAGCATCCGACATTGGTCAAGGACTGAGCTTGCCATGTCGCCGAATCGTGCGTATAGTTGGTAGTTGCGCTCGCTTCACCCTGCCCTCATATGGTGGTCGGCATTCTGAGTCTCTCGAGCGCACACTCCACCTGACGACAAAGGAATCGAGAAGCCCTGCGGGGCTCACGGAGGTTATTCCCTTGGCTGCTGCTCGCAACGCATCCACATCCACCACCACTAAGAACGGACGCGGAGCTTCCCGCCTCTCGTTCGCCAAGATCTCCGACACGCTGACGGTCCCTGACCTTCTTGCGCTGCAGACCGAGTCCTTCGGTTGGCTCGTCGGCAACGACGCCTGGAAGGCGCGCGTTGCCGAGGCCAAGAAGGCCGGCCGCACCGACGTGAACGAGAACAGCGGCCTCGGCGAGATCTTCGAGGAGATCTCACCCATCGAGGACCTCGGCGAGACGATGCAGCTGTCGTTCACCAACCCCTACCTCGAGCCGGAGAAGTACTCGATCGAGGAGTGCAAGGAGCGTGGCAAGACCTACGCCGCTCCGCTGTACGTCGAGGCCGAGTTCATGAACCACCTCACGGGTGAGATCAAGACCCAGACGGTCTTCATGGGCGACTTCCCGCTGCAGACCGACAAGGGCACGTTCATCATCAACGGCTCCGAGCGCGTCGTCGTCTCGCAGCTGGTGCGTTCGCCCGGTGTCTACTTCGACAAGACGCCCGACAAGACGTCCGACAAGGACATCGTCTCGGCGCGCGTCATCCCGAGCCGTGGTGCATGGCTCGAGTTCGAGATCGACAAGCGCGACCAGGTCGGCGTGCGCGTCGACCGCAAGCGCAAGCAGTCGGTCACGGTCTTCCTCAAGGCGCTGGGTATGACCAGCGAGGAGATCCTGACGGAGTTCGCCGGCTACACCTCCATCGAGGAGACGCTCGCGAAGGACACCATCGTCACGAAGGAAGATGCGCTCCGCGACATCTACCGCAAGCTGCGTCCGGGCGAGCAGGTCGCCGCCGAGGCCGCCCGTGCGCTGCTGGACAACTTCTACTTCAACTCCAAGCGCTACGACCTGGCGAAGGTGGGTCGTTACAAGATCAACCACAAGCTGGGTCTCGACCAGCCGCTGAGCTCGTCGGTGCTGACCGTCGAAGACATCGTCGCCACCATCAAGTACCTCGTGCGTCTGCACGCCGGTACCGAGGAGACCTTCACGGGCATCCGCTCGGGTAAGAAGGCCGAGATCCGTCTCGCGACCGATGACATCGACAACTTCGGCAACCGTCGCATCCGCGCGGTCGGCGAGCTGATCCAGAACCAGGTCCGCACCGGTCTGTCGCGCATGGAGCGCGTCGTCCGCGAACGCATGACCACGCAGGACATCGAGGCGATCACGCCGCAGACCCTGATCAACGTGCGCCCCGTCGTCGCCGCGATCAAGGAGTTCTTCGGAACCTCGCAGCTCTCGCAGTTCATGGACCAGAACAACCCGCTCGCGGGTCTGACCAACAAGCGTCGTCTCTCGGCGCTCGGCCCGGGTGGTCTCTCGCGTGACCGCGCCGGCGTCGAGGTCCGTGACGTCCACCCCTCGCACTACGGCCGCATGTGCCCGATCGAGACCCCGGAAGGCCCGAACATCGGTCTGATCGGTGCTCTCGCGACGTTCGCGCGCATCAACTCGTTCGGCTTCATCGAGACCCCGTACCGCAAGGTCACCAACGGCGTCGTCACCGAGGACATCGACTACCTGACGGCTTCCGAAGAGGTCGACTTCAACATCGCGCAGGCCAACGCCCCGCTCGATGCCAAGGGTCGCTTCATCGAGAGCCACGTCCTGGCCCGCCCCAAGGGCGGCTCCGGCGAGGTCGACATGTTCCTCCCCGAGGACATCGGCTACATCGACGTCTCGCCGCGCCAGATGGTGTCGGTCGCGACCTCGCTCGTGCCGTTCCTGGAGCACGACGATGCACAGCGCGCCCTCATGGGTGCCAACATGCAGCGTCAGGCTGTGCCGCTGCTGCGCAGCGACTCGCCGCTGGTCGGAACCGGTATGGAGGGCTACACGGCCATCGACGCCGGTGACGTGCTCACCGCCGACAAGGCCGGTGTCGTCTCCGAGGTCTCGGCAGACCGCGTCGTCGTCATGCTCGACGAGGGCGGCACGCAGGAGTACCACCTGCGCAAGTTCGACCGCTCCAACCAGGGCACGTCGTACAACCAGAAGGTCGTCGTCAGCGCCGGCGAGCGGGTCGAGGTCGGCGAGGTCATCGCCGACGGTCCCGCCACGCAGAACGGTGAGCTGGCCCTCGGAAAGAACCTCCTCGTCGCTTTCATGACGTGGGAGGGCTACAACTTCGAGGACGCGATCATCCTGAGCCAGGACCTGGTGAAGGACGACACCCTCTCCTCGATTCACATCGAGGAGTACGAGGTCGACGCTCGCGACACCAAGCTCGGCAAGGAGGAGATCACCCGTGACCTCCCCAACGTCAGCCCGGAGCTGCTGAAGGACCTCGACGAGCGCGGCATCATCCGCATCGGTGCCGAGGTCCGCCCCGGCGACATCCTCGTCGGCAAGGTCACGCCGAAGGGCGAGACCGAGCTGTCGGCCGAGGAGCGTCTGCTCCGCGCGATCTTCAACGAGAAGAGCCGCGAGGTCCGCGACACGTCCCTGAAGGTGCCTCACGGCGAGCAGGGCACGATCATCGCGGTCAAGGAGTTCAACGCCGAGGACGGCGATGACGAGCTCGGCTCCGGCGTCAACCGCCGCGTCGTGGTCTACATCGCCCAGAAGCGCAAGATCACCGAGGGCGACAAGCTCGCCGGCCGTCACGGCAACAAGGGTGTCATCGCCAAGATCCTCCCGATCGAGGACATGCCGTTCCTCGCGGACGGAACCCCGGTCGACATCGTGCTGAACCCGCTCGGCATCCCCGGTCGAATGAACTTCGGCCAGGTGCTCGAGACTCACCTCGGATGGATCGCCAAGCAGGGCTGGAAGGTCGAGGGCACGCCCGAGTGGGCGTCTCGTCTGCCGGAGCAGGCTTTCGAGGCTGCCCCGAACACGAAGGTCGCCACCCCGGTGTTCGACGGTGCGAGCGAGGAGGAGATCGCCGGTCTCCTCGACGTGACCACCCCGACCCGCGACGGTGACCGCCTGATCGGATCCAGCGGAAAGGCCCTCCTGTTCGACGGCCGCTCCGGTGAGCCGTTCCCGGCACCCGTCTCGGTCGGCTACATGTACATCCTGAAGCTGCACCACCTGGTGGACGACAAGATCCACGCGCGTTCGACGGGTCCGTACTCGATGATCACCCAGCAGCCGCTCGGTGGTAAGGCGCAGTTCGGTGGCCAGCGCTTCGGTGAGATGGAGGTGTGGGCCCTCGAGGCCTACGGTGCCGCATACGCACTCCAGGAGCTCCTCACGATCAAGTCCGACGACATCCTCGGCCGCGTCAAGGTGTACGAGGCGATCGTCAAGGGCGAGAACATCCAGGAGCCCGGCATCCCCGAGTCCTTCAAGGTGCTCATGAAGGAGATGCAGTCGCTCTGCCTGAACGTCGAGGTCCTCTCGGCCGACGGCACGCTCGTCAACCTCCGTGACACCGATGACGAGGCCTTCCGCGCTGCGGAAGAGCTCGGCATCAACATCTCCAGCCGCTTCGAGGCCGCCTCGATCGACGAGATCTAACCCTTCGGCAGGCTCAGGGACCCGCGTCCCTGAGCCTGCGGAAGATCGATTTCTCACAAAAGAATTCCGACACAGGAGAATCAGTGCTCGAGTCAAACACCTTCGATGAGCTTCGCATCGGCCTGGCAACCGCGGATCACATCCGCGCCTGGTCCTACGGCGAGGTCAAGAAGCCGGAAACCATCAACTACCGCACCCTGAAGCCGGAGAAGGACGGTCTCTTCGGAGAGCAGATCTTCGGACCGTCCCGCGACTGGGAGTGCGCCTGCGGCAAGTACAAGCGTGTCCGCTTCAAGGGCATCGTCTGCGAGCGCTGCGGCGTGGAGGTCACCAAGAGCTCCGTCCGTCGTGAGCGCATGGGACACATCGAGCTCGCCGCTCCCGTGACCCACATCTGGTACTTCAAGGGCGTTCCCTCGCGTCTGGGCTACCTGCTCGACATGGCGCCGAAGGACCTCGAGAAGGTCATCTACTTCGCCGCGTACATGGTGATCTCGGTCGACGAGGATGCTCGTCACCGCGACCTGGGCACGCAGGAGAACAACATCCGCCTCGAGCTCAAGACGCTCGCCGATCGTCGCGACGCGAAGATCGCGGAGCGCCTGTCGCGCCTCGAGGAGGAGCTCGCCGCTCTCGAGGCCGAGGGTGCCAAGGCCGACGCCAAGAAGAAGGTCAAGGACGCCGCCGAGAAGGAGATGTCGCTGACCCGCAAGGGTGCCGACGAGGCGATCGCCAAGCTCGAGCGCGTGTGGGAGGACTTCCGCACGCTCGAGGTCGGTGCACTGCGCCCCGAGGACGACGTCTTCCACGAGCTGCAGGACCGCTTCGGTCAGTACTTCGAGGCCTACATGGGCGCCGAGTCGATCCAGCGTCGCCTCGCGGCCTTCGACCTCGCCGGCGAAGCCGAGAACCTGCGTCTGCAGATCTCCGAGGGCAAGGGTCAGCGCAAGATCCGCGCGATCAAGCGCCTGAAGGTCGTCAGCTCGTTCCTGGAGACCGGCATGAGCCCGGCCGCCATGGTCCTCGACGTCGTCCCGGTGATCCCGCCGGAGCTGCGCCCGATGGTGCAGCTCGACGGTGGCCGCTTCGCGACCTCCGACCTCAACGACCTCTACCGTCGTGTGATCAACCGCAACAACCGTCTTCGTCGCCTGATCGACCTCGGTGCCCCCGAGATCATCGTCAACAACGAGAAGCGGATGCTGCAGGAGGCCGTCGACGCACTGTTCGACAACGGCCGCCGCGGTCGTCCCGTCACCGGTACCGGCAACCGCGCCCTCAAGTCCCTGAGCGACATGCTCAAGGGAAAGCAGGGTCGCTTCCGTCAGAACCTGCTCGGCAAGCGCGTCGACTACTCGGGCCGTTCGGTCATCATCGTCGGTCCGCAGCTGAAGCTGCACCAGTGCGGTCTGCCCAAGCAGATGGCTCTGGAGCTCTTCAAGCCGTTCGTGATCAAGCGCCTGATCGACCTCGGTCACTCGCAGAACATCAAGGCGGCCAAGCGCGCCGTCGAGCGCACGCGTCCCGAGGTCTGGGACGTGCTCGAGGAGATCATCCGCGAGCGTCCCGTGCTGCTCAACCGTGCGCCCACGCTGCACCGTCTCGGCATCCAGGCCTTCGAGCCTCAGCTCGTCGAGGGCAAGGCCATCCAGCTGCACCCGCTCGTCTGCGCCGCGTTCAACGCGGACTTCGACGGTGACCAGATGGCTGTCCACCTGCCGCTGTCGGTCGAGGCTCAGGCCGAGGCCCGCGTGCTCATGCTCGCGTCGAACAACATCCTGAAGCCGTCCGACGGTCGTCCGGTCACCCTGCCCTCGCAGGACATGATCATCGGCCTGCACCACCTGACCACGGTCAAGGCGGGCGCATCCGGTGAAGGCCGCGCGTTCGGCTCGGTCGGCGAGGCGATCCTGGCGAAGGACGAGGGAACCCTCGACCTGCAGGCCAAGGTCCGCATCCGCATCCCGGGTCTGACGTTCCTCGAGGGTGACGCTCCCGAGGGCTACGAGCGTCACGGTCTCGTCGACGCTTCGCTGGGTCAGGCGATCTTCAACGACACGCTGCCGAAGGGCTACCCGTTCGTCCGCGAGCAGGCAGACAAGAACAAGCTGTCGCAGATCGTCAACAAGCTGGCCGAGGAGTACCCCAAGGTCGAGACGGCTGCCTCGCTGGACCGCATCAAGGACGCCGGCTTCTACTGGGCCACGCGCTCCGGTGTGACCGTCGCCCTGAGCGACATCCTCACGCCGCCGAACAAGGCCGAGATCGTCGCGGGCTACGAGAAGCAGGCCGCGAAGGTCCAGTCCCAGTACGAGAAGGGTCTGACCACCGACACCGAGCGTCGCCAGGAGCTCATCAAGATCTGGACCGAGGCAACCGACGAGGTCCAGACCGCGATGAAGGCGAACTTCCCGGAGGACAACACCATCAACCGCATGGTGTCCTCGGGCGCCCGTGGTAACTGGCTGCAGATCCGGAACATCGCCGGTATGCGTGGTCTGGTGAACAACCCCAAGGGTGAGATCATCCCGCGTCCGATCATCTCCTCGTACCGCGAGGGTCTGTCGGTCGCGGAGTACTTCATCGCGACGCACGGTACCCGTAAGGGTCTCGCCGACACCGCTCTGCGTACCGCCGACTCGGGTTACCTGACCCGTCGTCTGGTGGATGTCTCGCAGGACGTCATCATCCGCGAAGAGGACTGCGGCACGTCGAAGGGCCTCGAGCTCCCGATCGCCGCTCCGAACTCGCAGGGTGAGCTGGTGCGCGACGCGAACGTCGAGAACTCGGTGTTCGCTCGCACGCTGGCCTCCGACGTGGTCGACAGCAAGGGCGAGGTTCTCGCTCATGCACACGACGACGTGGGAGACGTGCTGATCGACAAGCTCGTCGGTCTGGGAGTCGAGACCATCAAGGTGCGCTCGGTCCTGACCTGCGACTCCGCCGTCGGTGTCTGCGCGCAGTGCTACGGCCGCTCGCTGGCCACCGGCAAGACGGTGGACATCGGCGAGGCCGTCGGCATCATCGCGGCCCAGTCGATCGGTGAGCCCGGTACCCAGCTGACGATGCGTACCTTCCACACCGGTGGTTCCGCGTCGGCAGATGACATCACCCAGGGTCTGCCCCGTGTGCAGGAGCTGTTCGAGGCGCGTACCCCTAAGGGTGCGTCCCCGATCGCCGAGGCCGACGGTCGCATCACGATCGACGAGACCGACAAGGGCAAGAAGGTCATCCTCACGCCCGACAACGGCGACGAGGAAGTCATCTACCCGGTGCTGAAGCGTGCGACGCTTCTCGTCGAGGACGGGCAGCACGTCACGGTCGGTCAGCCGATCCTGGTGGGCACGCTCGACCCCAAGGAGATCATGCGTGTCATGGGTGCTCGCGAGGTGCAGCGTTACCTCGTCGGCGGCGTCCAGGGCGTGTACCGCTCGCAGGGTGTGCCGATCCACGACAAGCACATCGAGGTCATCGTCCGTCAGATGCTCCGCAAGGTCACGGTCGTCGATCACGCCGACACGAACCTGCTGCCGGGTGAGATGGTCGACCTCAAGCGCTACCAGGCGATCAACCGCGAGACCGTGGCAGAGGGCAAGCGCCCCGCGTCGGGTCGTCCGGAGCTGATGGGTATCACGAAGGCGTCGCTCGCGACGGAGTCGTGGCTGTCGGCCGCATCGTTCCAGGAGACGACCCGCGTGCTCACGCAGGCCGCCATGGAAGGCAAGCGCGACCCGCTGGTCGGCCTCAAGGAGAACGTCATCATCGGAAAGCTCATCCCCGCCGGAACGGGACTCTCGCGTTACCGCGACGTCACCGTCGAGGCGACGGAAGAGGCGAAGAGCGAGCGCTACCCGAACCGGATCTTCGCATCCGACGGGGCGTACGCCGACGGCGACTTCGGTTACGTCGACTTCGACGCGTTCTCGACCGACGACATCACCCCCGGTACGTACAACTGACGTACTGAGTGACTGAGAAGGCCCCGGGCAGCTGCCCGGGGCCTTCTTCGTGTGTAGGGGCGTGTTTTGTGCGGGCGGGAGGGGTCGTGGGTGGCCGGATTGCGCGTGGGGGTGCGGCCATGTGTGACACCTGCCGCGGGGTTGCCGTGGGGGTGCGGGCGGGAGGGGGCGCGGATGGCCGGATTGCGCGTGGGGGTGCGGCCATGTGTGACACCTGCCGCGGCGGGAGGCTAGTCGAAGAGGGCCTCGACGATCGCGGAGGTGTATCCGCTCGGGGCGAGGTTCGTGTAGCGCGTGTCGATCAGCACGTCTTCGCGCCAGAAAAGCGTGCGTCCGTCGGTGACCGGGTACTCCGCGTTGGGCCAGGTCTTCTCGCAGCGCGTGCCCTCATCCGGGGTGAAGCACGAGAACCCCTCGCTGTCGGCCAGAGCGTTGAGCATGTCGAGCGCGGGCCCGCGGTTCATGGCCGAAATCGTCGTGGTCAGCCGCGTCGTGTCGGCGCGAGGATCTGCCCAGTTGCACGTGAGAGTGCCCTCGGGGCCGACACCGGACGGCCCGAAGGCTGCATCGTTGAGCGGGATGCCGTCGAGCTGCGCCAGCACGGAGTCCGACAGGATCGCGCGGCAGTCGGTCGGAAGCGCGATCGCCCGCGTGGTCGGAGTGGGGGTCGGCGTAGGACTGGCTTCCGGAGTGCCGGTGGCGGATGCAGTTGCGGATGCCGAAGCGGATGCCGCAGGCTCGCCGCCCCCGGTCGATGACCCGCACGCGGTCAGGCCGGCGGTGAGCGCGAGGACGACTGCGGCGACGGCGACTCGAGCGTTCATGGCCACACCGTACTCCCGCGTCGGCGCATGGCTGTGACGCACCGCCGTGCGGCTGGAGTGACCTCGTCGCGGTAACCTCGGCGAGTGAGTACTGAGACTTCCTCCGCAGCATCCGTCGTCGTCATCGGAGACGCCCTGATCGACGAGATTCGCGACGCCGCGGGTGTGCGTGAGCTCGTGGGCGGAGCCGCCCTGAACGTGGCGGTCGGTCTGCGTCGCCTCGGTGTCGAGACCACACTGATCGCGATGGTGGGCGACGACGAGCCGGGCGCACACATCCGCGAGTACCTGCGAGACCACGGCGTGCGGCTCATCGCCAGCGCGGCCCCGCACGGCTCTTCCCGTGCAGTCGTCGAGCGCGCGGCGAACGGCGAACCGCAGTACGTGTTCAATGAAGCGGCGCAGCGGCGCAGCATCCGGTACTCCGACGAGGCGCGGCAGGCGATCGCCGACGCCGGGCTGGTCGCGATCAGCTGCTTCCCCTTCGATGCGCCGGCCGAGGTCGACGCCCTGAGCGAGGCGCTTGGTGATGCTCGCGTCGCCGTCGACCCCAACCCGCGCACCGGCATGCTGACCGACCGCGGGGAGTTCGTGCGCGGGTTCGAGCGCATCGCCGCCGATGCCGCCATCGTGAAGGTGGGGGCGGATGACGCCGCGATCCTCTACGACGGTGACCTCGACGCCCTCCGCACACGGCTGCGTGATCTGGGAGCAGCGTCCGTGCTCGCGACCGCGGGGTCGGACGGCGCCACGCTCGAAGGGGATGCGGGTGTCGTCACCGCTCCCATCTCGACGCTGCCCGGCCCGATCGTCGACACGGTCGGCGCCGGTGACGCGACCCTCGCGGCGGTTGCGGCTGGCCTCGTCTCGGCGTCGCCGTCGGGGGCGGAGGAGTGGCGGACGTTGCTCGTTCGCGCCATGGACATCGCGGCGGCGACGTGCCGGGCCGAAGGTGGACTGCTGCGCACACCGGAGTCGCTCGCGGCATCCGATCGCGGTGTTCTCGGGAGCTGACGTCTCGATTTCTTGACCCTGCCTCGGGCAGGTATGATGGATTTTCGTGCCCCCGGTTGGCTGTCCAAGTCGGACGGGTGCGCTCTGGCGAGTTACCCAAGCGGCCAAAGGGATCTGACTGTAAATCAGACTGCTCAGCATTCGGGGGTTCGAATCCCTCACTCGCCACCCTTAGAAAACATTGACCACGACGCCCCTTCGATCTTCGGATCGGAGGGGCGTTTTTCGCGTCAGTGGCTACTTAGTGGCGGTTTACTCTGCCACAGCTGCTGCACCGTGCCTGCCGACGCAGGCCCGCGCGATGCGCGCTCCACGTAGTTCTTGAGGTTCCCGAACCCGGTGTGCCCGAGCTGATCGCGTGCAGCCTCGGCGCCCATTTGCTCAGACAGCAATGTCGCCACCGCCTTGCGGAACGCACCTGGCGTCACTCTCGCATAGGCAGAACCGGCGAGCGCCGCACGCCAATCCCTCCGGAGGTTGTCGGGCCACCGAGGGGTTCCTACCGCGGATGGAAAGACGAGCTCGTTGTATGCCGCCTTGGCTCGCTCTGTGAGCATCGGCACGACGAAGGGCGGTAGCTCTAGTTCGCGGTGAGACTTGTCTGTTTTCATCCGCTCTTGAATGGCGAGCTTCCCATCGAGTCCGCGCACGACAGTGCCGTTGAGAGTCACGGTCGGCGGGTCTGTCGCGAACGCGAAGTCCGTCCATCGGAGCGCGAGCACCTCTGACGTCCGAGCACCAGTCGCTGCATACATGTCCATCGTGTCGCGGACGCTCCCGTTGCGTGGGCGCTTGTACTTGTCGACGCCCGAATCCCACAGCTCGAGCAAATCGCGGATCTCTCGGATGTCGTCTGCGCGGAGGGCCTTCACGTTCGGAACTCGTGGTGTGACGGCCTTCGTCTCTTCGACGGGGTTCGCGCTGATCGCGCCCGCGTAGACGGCGTGGGCCATCATGTGCTTCAAGACGATGCGAGCCGTCCTGGCGGCGCCGGGGGTCTTCTGGGCGACAGCCTGGATGTAGCGATGCAGCTTGGCTGGCGTTGCCTCTACGACGCGCACGCCCGACAGCCCGCGCAGGATCGTCGCGAGCGCGTCCTGATAGGTGCGCTTCGTGCCATCAGACAGCTTGTCGTCGATCAACATCTCAGCTTTCCACGCGGCGGCAAGAGCTTCCATGGTGGAATCGGCAGTGATTAGATCGCCAGCCGGGGCTAGCCGATCGCGAAGAGCTTCCTTCAACGCCGTCTCGGCTGACGCGGGAGTCTTGCCCGTGCGAAGCATCTTCCGCGTTATGCCGTCGCTGTCACGGTAGTACGCACGAGCGGCGGGCTTGCCGTTGTGCGTCGTGCGCTTGATCTTGCCGTACGTCTCAAGGGGGAGGGGTGGCCTAGGCATGCGCGGCATCCACCTTTTCATCCCATTGACCGGCGCCCATCCGCGGCGCGACGTACACCGTGTCACCGAGTCGAAGCAGCACGCGCTGGTAGGCCTTAAGGATGTCCTCGATGACGTCGAGCGTCTGCGCCATCAGGGCCACGTTCCCGTCGTGGGCGCGCTCGGCCTCGCGGTATTCATCTCGATCGATCAGGCGCAGGGCTGCCCATTCATCGGCTCGTCGTTCCTGCTTCGCGTTGACAGGTCCGAACTTCGACGCCACATCGCCGAACACCGCGTGGCAGAGTTCATGAGCCAAGGTGCACCGCAGGAGCCGGTGCGCCATGCCCTCCTGAAGGCGCATGTGCTTCGTCTCGGCGTTGTAATCGCCGTCCCGATCCAGGTGTGAGAGATCCTCGTAACTGATAGACACGCCGAGAGCATCGGCCATGTCGTACAAGTGCTGTATCAACCCAAGTCCTCCCCTCTGTCCTTCGAACGCTTGCGGGCAACAAGGTCGTGGTCACTCTGAGTATCCATGGGGGCAGGGACATTGAATCGGCTGAGAGCCTCTCGCCCGAAGCCGTCGAGCCATTCCGGCTTGCGGACAGAGGGCTTGTCGAGACGCTCGTCATCCTCGACGTACGCGACAGGCGAGGAGCCTGACAGTCTCTCCTGGGCGAACTCCTCAACCTCGCTCACCAGCTCCCCAATTGAGAGGCCCAGCGCTTCGCACACAGCGGCTAGCTGATCGACCGTCATCGGGCGCGTACCGCGGATGATCTTCGAGAACTGTGACTGCGAAACGCCACAGATCATCGCCAGATCGGCCTGGTTCAGGTCGAAGCGGGCGATGCGTCCCCTGAGTCGGGCGGCGATCTCGCGGAAGATGAGCGTCGGTTCGTAGTTAGTCACAACTGGATTGTGTCAGATATGACCCGAGATGTCGAGAACCTATTGACTTCTAGTTCATGTGAACTAACGTAGTCCACATGAACTTCTCAACGCCGAGCAACCAGGCCGCCCGAGCCATTCGATTGCTTCTCGCCAGTCGGCGAGAGTCGATCGAGCAGCTCAGTGAAGAGTCTGGCATCGCTCACTCTACTCTCAAGCGCCGACTTCTCGGCACGACGCCTTTCACGATCGATGAGCTGGCTGTCATCGCCGCCCACTTCGAGGTGCCTCTCGCTCACGTTCTGTCTTCGCCGCTAGAGAGGGAGGGAGCGGCATGAGCACTCCCATCCTTACTTCCAAGCAGGCCGCGACGTACTGCGGGATGGAAGTTCAGACGCTGTACAACCTGATCAGTCAGGGCGCCGGTCCCAAGCACTTCAAGCAGGGACGTCTCAACGCCTTCTATGAGGCCGACCTCGATGTTTGGAACAAGGCGCGTCTGGTCGAGGTGGAATCGTGAGCGTCTCCCCTCTGCTCGTCCTCCCCGTAAATATGCAGACGAAGATCGCCATCGAGGGCGACTGCTGGACCTGGACCGGGGCGAAGAATCCCAAGGGTTACGGCTCAATGTCGGACGGCACGGGACGATCGGCCCTCGCGCACCGGATGTCCTACACGCTTGTCGTCGGCGAGATCCCGCGGGGGCTCGAGATCGACCACCTCTGCGAGAACACGTCGTGCGTCAACCCGAAGCACCTCGAAGCCGTAACGGGTGAAGAGCACCGTCGCCGGGTTGGGCACGAGAACTTGCGTCCGATCTACTCCGCCGCGTCACTCGCCGCGTACATCCCGGCATCGAAGCCCGCCCCGCTCCCGGAGTGGCTGGCGAACATCATCACCAGTCGGGCCGCTATGTCAGCAGAAGAACTCGCCGAGGATCAGCGGCGACGTCACCGCCTTCACCTTGCCACCGGCACTCGTTGCCAGTGCGATCGACAGGAAGTAGCAGCATGAACACCCTCAGCTTGAGCGCACAGCTCGATGATCTCAAGATCGTCACGCTGACGGACGGTGAAGTCTGGTCGGCACGTGACCTGCAGCAGTTCGCCGGCTATGACGAGTGGCGCAACTGGTCGAAGGCAATCGACCGGGCAATCGCATCGGTCAACACTTCTGGCCTGGACGCATCCGTGCATTTTGTTGGGTCCAACAAATCATCCCCGATGCCGAACGGCGGCTTCCGTCAGGTAGAGGACGTCGAGCTCACTCGGTACGCGTGCTACATCCTGTTTCAGAACGCGGATGGTTCGAAGCCGGAGATCGCAGCACTGCAGCAGTACTTCGCGGTGCAGACTCGCAAGCAGGAGACCGCAGCGCCCGTGTTCGATCCGACGTCGCTTGCTGGTGCGACTCAGATCATCCAGGCAGCACAGACGGCACTCGCAGCTCTCGCGGTTGCACAGCCCAAAGCGGATGCGTGGGATGAGCTCGCTTCGGCTGAGGGTGACTATGCGGTTGCTGATGCGGCGAACATCCTCAAGCGTGCGGGTGTCGACACTGGCCCTCAGCGTCTGTTCGAGGCTCTCGCGTTCATCCGCTGGATCTACCGCGGTGAGGGCAAGCGCTGGAGGCCTTACGCGTCTGCACTGGACGCCGGCTACCTGACTGAGCGCGCAATGCCGCCTCGTCTGAACTCGGATGGTGATCTGGTTCCGACCGCGCCTCAGGTTCGTGTGACGCCTCGTGGTCTCGAGCGGTTGCGTGTTCGTCTGGGCACTCTGGCGGTGGCGTCATGATGCACCTCACTGTGGAATACCGCCCCTCGAAGAACGGCACATGGAAGCGGTCACGCGCAGTGTGGACGTTCGAGGACATCGCTGCTCTCAACAAGACGGTCGGCTACGAGAAGTACCGCGTTGTTCAGGTGGTGGCGTCATGACCACCAAGGCCTCTCCTCCGATGTTCATCCTGAGCGCGTCTAAGCGTGCGGCTCAGCTCGTCGACCACCACTGGGTTCCCGATGAAGAGGGATTCCTCAAGCGGTGGCCGAACAACACACGGCCTGACATCGGTATCCAGCGTTCGACCAGTGCGAGCGGTCTGATCGAGACGGCTAAGCGGCTCAACGAAGCACAGTTGCGTTCGGGGTTCCTCGACTGGCTGTACTCGGTTGACGTCGATGCCCCGGTTCATGGGTGCACGGACGACTGCCCGACTCAGCAGAAGGGTGGCGCGTGATGGACAACCTGCCTCTGTGG
The DNA here is from genome assembly GCF_057215335.1 of Microbacterium sp. PI-SA-G. Classification (NCBI taxonomy): domain Bacteria; kingdom Bacillati; phylum Actinomycetota; class Actinomycetes; order Micrococcales; family Microbacteriaceae; genus Microbacterium; species Microbacterium sp. PI-SA-G. The sequence continues at coordinate 1,518,886 of NZ_CM170103.1, read as the reverse complement.
TTCGCGATCCCTGCAACCATCGCCGCGATCGTCGGTTACTTGCGTCGAGAGTTCCGTGCTTCTGCGCGGTATTGGGCGGCTCGTGAAGCGTCTGACCCGGTTGTGGTGACTGGTTCTGGTCATCGTTCGAACCGTGGCATGCGATCGTGCGGAGGTGTGCGATGAGCCTCCCGGGTCGGACTCAGGCCTTCCAGCAGGTCAAACCCTGCATCGCTCCAGGCACGCACAAGTTTAATGTGTCGTATCCGCCAGCAGGACAGTACGGCTACTCGCAGATCGTGTGCGAGCGCTGTGGCATGACGAGGAGCGAGGCCGCATCGTGACTCAGTTCGCTTCCACCCTGTACCCGCAGACGAACCCGAGCAACCCCGCGCTCCTCGATCTGCGTTCCATCTACCTCGAGCACCACAAGCCGTTCCGAATCAAGCTGAGCGATCTGGCCGAGGACTGGCTTGATCTGCTCGACCGCGACCCGGCCATGGTCGATCCTCGCAACTGGGGCGCACTGGCCGATGTCATGACCGGCAATCAGATCACCCACCTGAAGCGCGTTCTAACCCGTCTGGCAAACCTCACCGGCTGATCACCGCAAAACGATCCCCGCACCTCCCTGTCGTGGGGAGGGGCGGACGAGTGCACCCAAAAACAGGTGCACGGCATCACCTACATAGCGTCACCCATCCCGGCTCTCACTGGCTCGGCAACGGTTACGCGTCACATACAACTCAGAAGCCAGATCGCCGGGAGGTGTTCACGGGCTGCGGGTGCCGGATGTAAGTGGGCCGGCGTCTTCGGGAGTCGAAGGAAAGGATTCGACAGTTCGCCGCCATGCAGTACGGGCGGAACCAGATGCAGGGTCATGCATCAACTTGGCGGGAGTTGGTCGACCCGAACCATGCCGCAGGGTCACGTGGCGGCCCCGAGCCTGAAATCGGTTGTCTGAGCGTAGAACTCAGCGGGGCACGCAGATATACGACGAAAGGGGTCTGCATGACGTCTGGGCCTTTCTTGCACCCCGAACGGAGAAACACATGAACGAGAACGAAGAACAGCTCAACCTCGACTACCTCGAAAGGGTCGCCAAAGCCGCAACACCTGGCCCCTGGACCGACTTCAACGAGGATGGGGAAGCCTACTCGCGACCTCCGGCAACTGGCGCTTTCCTCGTGGAATACGGGGTTGATGTCGAACAGAAGATGCGTGACATTCAGTACATCGCAGCGGTTGACCCACAGACCGTCTTGGCTCTGATCGCCTCCCTGCGTGCCGCCGAGGTGAAGTCATGACCGCCCCCGTCTCGCGCAGATCGGTCATCCGTTCCGCAGCATGGTCGGTCCCGGTGATCGCTATGGCCATCGCAACACCTCTCGCAGCAGCATCCACCCCACCCGCACCACTCAAGGATCGCCTGACGTTCAATACGGCGCGCACGTGGGATGAGAACCCGTGGGATGCCGCGACGTATGCGAACCGTCCACGTATCGGTGTGGTCGTTGCGGTGATGGATACGACGGGGCCGGATGTGGTCGGTTCGGTGGTCATCGTCGCAACGTTGGTCGATTCGGCCGGCGTCTCACAAACCCAGTCGACCACGCAGATCATCACAACACCGTGGGGCGCAACACGTGACTGGACGGTCCGCTTCGACAATGTGGCGCGTGGTGCATACGCGGTCACTGTCACTGCAACCGCGAACGGTGTGCAGACGATCAGCAAGCAGATGAACGAACGGACGGTGACGCGATGAGCGACAACGAATCGACGTGGCTCGCGATCTGCTCCGGTGCATCCGATGTACCGCGCAGGACCACGGCGCCCTCATCTGCGCCACTCGTCGCGAACGAGAACCATGCCCGCCTCGCCTAGACCTGGCATCCGCGACTACTGCATGCCATGCCTCGGGTGGGGGGCTTACACGGTGAACAACAGCACCGACTACGAAGACGAACTCGAATGCTTGTCGTGTTCCGGGACCGGCATTCGACGCACAGAAGGAGACGAACAATGACTGAACCAGAACGCACGATGGTCGCCAGAGTCAAGGATCTTGGAGTTTACGCCGGGGCTAAAGATCCAGTTTCGGTTCTTCGGGACACGTTCAGCGTCCTGTCGACAATCATCCAGTCCGATGAGTACTGCTGGTGTCAGACGTTCCCGTGCGAGTGCGTCATGGAACTCTTTGCCGACATGGCCGACTGCCTCGAAGTGCGCTACCCCGAACTCAAGGCCGCGCGCGTCGCTGAGATGGGTAACCCATGACGGGCATGTGGTCTCGGTGGGCAAGAGAGAGTCGCATCACCGGGCTGGTCTACCTCACAGGGGCGGCGATTGCACTAGCAGTCGCCGCCCTTCTGTTCACCCTCAACGCGCCCATCGAACACGCCCTATCCGCACTCATGGCACTCGTAGCAATCGCACTCATCATCCTCGCGATCATCGAGTTCGCATGGGCACGGAAATACGCACGGCTCGGACGATAGGAGAAACCCCATGACCTCAATCGAAGAGCTCGAACACCGGTTGCAACTTACCCAGCACGCGAAAGCCGACGCCGAGAGATCGTTGCGGCTCCACACCTACCGCGAACAGCAAGCACAGCAGGCACTCACCAAGGCGCGAATCGAAAGTGGTGACGCATGAACATCAAGGTCAAAGCGAGCGGATCCGGGTGCTGGCAAGTCCTCCGCGACACCTACGTACTCGCCATCTTCCCGAAGCACATGTGGCGTCACGCGTACAACGAAGCACGCCGGGAAGCCGCCTACAACAACCTCGACATCATCGGCTTGGAGATCACATCATGACCGCATTCACCGCAAGCAACGGGGTCAAGATCGACATCCACCCGAACTCGATCTTTGCCGCCTACGAGGACCACCTGACCGCAGTCACCCTGACTCCACGATCGGCTCAGGCGCTGCGCGAGTTCTTCCAGCATGAGCGCGACGAAGAACTCGGACGGTGGCGTTCCAAGCTTGACCCGAACTACTACGCGCGCCGGGTGTCCAGCGACGAGGTTGGGGCTCTCTTCGTGTCCGGGCACTACCGGATCGTGCATCGCATCCCCGGACACGAAGAGAGCCCCTTTCGGCGGGTGGCGCAAGAGTACTTCGAGGCTCACCCGGAACCGAAGCCATGGGAAGACGCGAAGGCTGGCGAAATCTGGGAACTGACCGCCGAAGGATCAACCCGCAACTACGCGGCGATCGCATCCCGAGACATTCAGGGCGACACTCTCTACCTGTTCCCAATGGATGACGTGTTCGCTCCAAAGCTGGGCCTACGCGCTCCAGTGATCACTGCTGGTCGTCGCATCTACCCCGAGGAGGACGCATCATGATCGACTATCACATGTCAGACGACGCCTACCATTCGCGCCCCGAGCTTTCGAGCACCGGGGCGCGTCGTCTTCTGCCCGAGTTCAAGGGCTCGCCGGCGAAGTTCATCTGGGAGAAGTCGCACCCACGCACCACGAAGGCGTACGACATCGGTCACGCGGTCCACGCGAAGGTTCTGGGTATCGGGCTGCAGGCGGTCGCATACCCGGATGACGTGCTCGCCTCGAACGGTGCCGCATCAACCAACGCCGCAAAGGCGTGGGCTGAGGAACAACGCGACAACGGGTTCGTGCCCATGAAGTCCGTCGAGGTGAACGTCATCAACCGGATCACCGAAGCCGTACTCGCGAACTCGGGCGCCAGACAGGTGCTCGAGATGCCACACCGCGAAACGTCGATCTTCTCGGCATCGCCCGAGGGTGTCCCGGTTCGCGCACGGTTCGACGTCTACGGAAACACGTCGGCTGCGGATCTCAAGACGACCACCGATGCCACACCGCGCGGTTTCAACAAGCACGTCGTCGAGTACGGCTACTTCATGCAAGAAGCCTGGTACCGCGACGTGCACAAGTTCGAAACTGGCGATGAACTCGACACGTTCAAGTTCATCGCTGTCGAGACCAGCGGCCCGTATCAGGTCGTCGTCTACGAGCTCGACGTCATGTACCGCGACATCGGCCGCAAGCTCGCCAAGGAAGCACGCGACGTGTATCAGCGGTGCGTCGAGACGGGGGAGTGGCCTGGGATCGAAGGCGAACTGCTCGCACCACCCAACTGGCTCATGTACGAGCACGAAGACGAAATGGAGATCGCATGATCGCCCGGCTAGAAGTTACACGCGGCGCTCTCACCGAGTACCCGCTGGCGACGCGCACAAAGAACGGCTGGCAGAACGGGGTGACGTTCTACCCCGACGCCGAGGTGACGAAGGTGACCCCCGTTGACGTTCGGCTCGCGTGCGTCTGCACCCCCGCGATCGCCGGGATTAGTGATGGACCGAACGTCGACTGCCCGCATCACGGTGAAAATGTCCACACGAAAGAGGCTGACTGATGGATATCTCGCAGACCACAGCACCACGCAGTGACCAACAAAACTTTGACGACTACACCTCAGGCCCAAAGACGGTCACGGTCGAGTCAGTCAAGCAGGGCACGGCAGAACAGCCCGTCGAGGTTCACCTTGTCGAGTTCCCTGGTCGCCCGTACAAGCCGTCGAAGTCGATGCGTCGCGTTCTCGTCGCCGCGTGGGGACCGGAAGCATCTGCCTACGCTGGCCGGCGCATACGACTCAAGGGTGATCCGACAGTCAAATTCGGTGCCAACGTCGTCGGTGGCATCAAGATCGACGCACTCAGTCACATCGACAAGCCACTCTCCGTCTCGCTCACGGTGACCCGAGGTAAGCGCGCACCGTTCGTCGTCCAGCCGCTCGCCGATGCACCAGCGCCGTCATCCAACACGGACGACATCACGCGTGCGATCGGAGCAATCCAGGCTGCAACGGACGTCACCAAGCTCGACGCGATCGAGAAGCACGCACAGTCACTCGGGATCGACAAGGTATCCGAGATCCAGAACGCGCTCATCACCAAGCGTGGCGAGCTCGAGGGGTTGATACGAGCGACATGGGGCGCATCGCGAAACACATGGTGCAAGCGGAGGCATGGAAGGACACGGAAGCCGAAGCGGTGACAGCACAGTGGTGGGCAGACCTTGTGGGCGAGATCATCGACGAGTTGCCGCCCGCCACTGCTCCGCGGATATCTGAGTTGGTGATCGATTACATGCTGGGGGTAGACGATGGCGCGGGATAGAGCGAACATCAACACCGACATATGGAACGACGATGACTTCCGCATGCTGAGCGGGCCTGCACAACTGCTCTACATGCAGTTGCTGACCTCGAAGTCGCTCTCCTACGCGGGTGTGGCCGATTGGAGACCGAAGCGTATCGCCGTCCTGTCGAGAGGCAGGAAGAGTGGCGAGGTCGAGGATGCTGCAATGGAACTACAGCGCGGCCTGTACATCGTCATCGACGAGGAGACCGAGGAGGTGATGATTCGATCGTTCCTGCGATGGGATGGCCTGCTGCAGAAGCCGAACGTCGCGAAGGCGATGGTGACGGCATGGGATCGCACCTACTCGATGACCATCAAGGGTGTCGTCGTACATGAACTGAAACGGTTGCACGACGCCCACCCGGAGTGGCGCGCGTTCACGGTCGGAATGGTTCAAGAACTACTTCGGAAGGGTTCCGTAAACCCTTCCGAGTTGGTTTCGGTAAGGGTTTCGGTAGGGGATTCGGTAGGGGATGCCCCACTACTTACTACTAACTACCTACTACCGACTACTGACTACTCACTCCGCGCACCTGCGGTGCGGGACATTGAGTCTGACTTCGAATCTGCATGGTCAAACTGGCCGAAGAAGGTCGAGAAGAAGAAGTCGCTCGCGAAGTTCAGACTGCTCGCGAAGACGATGCCGGTAGACGATCTCGTGAACCACATCATCCGATTCGGCAAGGCATACACGGACACCACCGACCGCCAGTACGTGCCGTCACTCGTCGCATGGCTCAACGGCGAACGGTGGAACGACGACCTCCCTGCCGCATCCAACGACATCATCAACGCGCAATGGGATGCAGCAATGGCATCGACCAAACCTGACCCGTGCGCGAACGGACACAAGTGGGTGACGGACGGATCATGCGTCCGATGCCCAGCGGTGAGAGACATCGACTTCTGATCGCAACACCACATCACAAGGCCACCACCCAGCACGACGGGTAGTGGCCTTTCGCATACCCACAGGAGGAAGAGACATGAAGACCGACCGCGTGAAGTGCAGCATCCGGCCCATCCTAGAGATCCGCGGTGGGGAGTCCGAGAACGACATCATGGCGTGGCCCAACCCGAACGACCCCACCGAGATCGAGTACGCACTCCGCTACGTGCCCTCAACGATCAACCGCACCGACATGCTCCGTGCCGCGTCATACATCCACGCATACCGCGCCCTGATCGCTATGCCCTACCGCGCACGGAACCAGCGGATTTCTCAGATTCGGATCGCGATGCGGGAAGCCGAATCTGATGCCTGATTCATGGTTGACGGCGGATGACTGGTTCGCCGAGTTTATCCACAACCTCGAACAGTCACCCAGACGCCGCAACAAGCTCTGGCGTGAACGAATCGAAGTCCCCGCACGAACCACACTCGCACGCGCATTCACCGAGAAAACCGAACAGCTACGGCGATACATGGCCGGCGAACGAGAGAAGAGCATCGCATGAGGACTGCAGAGTCGAGTGGGGGGTGCGGATGCACCGTTCAACAGGTTCGTTCTCTCGATGGGGAGTACGCCAGAGAGCTCGTAAACGTTCCATGCTCCGCGCATTTGCTGAAGCGAGACGGGGCATGACTCTCTACTACGAAGACGAGTTCGTGACCCTGTATCACGGTGACTGCCTCCAGGAGGACGCCTGGCGCGAAGCGGATGTGATGGTCACCGACCCTCCGTACGGCATGGACTACACGGGGTTCGGTGGGCGAAAGGGGACACCTCGTCGCGCAACCGGACGCTTGGCGATCGCTGGCGACCGAGATGTGAGTGCGCGCGATGAAGCCCTCTCGACGTGGGGCACCAAGCCAGCATTGGTTTTCGGCCGTTGGAACATCCCACGCCCGGCGGCAACGAGGATGCGCCTCATCTGGGACAAGACGCCGTGCGGATTCATGGGGGACCTTTCGATCCCGTGGGGTGGAGCAGAGGAGGAGATCTACGTCCTCGGGACCGGATTCTCCGGACGGAGAGAGGCGAACATCCTCCACTCTGCAGCGATCAACTCCATGGACTCGTCCCGCCCCGGACACCCGACGCCGAAGCCTGTCGCGCTGATGGAGGCGCTGATCGCCAAGTGCCCGCATGGTGCGATCGCTGACCCGTTCGCAGGCTCCGGCTCCACGCTCATTGCCGCTCGCAACCTCGGACGCAAGGCGATCGGCGTCGAGGTCGAGGAGAAGTACTGCGAGCTGATCGTTAGTCGTCTTGCCCAGCAAGCTTTCCAGTTCGAAGGACTAGACGCATGACAACCGAACGCCTTATCCAGTGCCTCCGTGGCGCGGCCCGTCGTCACGACTACTTCCAGACCGGAGATGCGCCGCTACTCAGGGCCGCAGCCGACGCGCTCGAAGAAGCGACCGCGCCAGACACCTCGTGCAAGCACTGCACGCAAGACGTTGGGCACTGGGATACGTGCCCGAATCGAGAGGACTAAACGCATGAACGCCGACGTAATCACCGACCTCGACCACCCGCACGGAACACTCGATGGTTTCCGCGCTGGGTGCACGACCGGTCACTGCCCATCCGAGGTCTCCTGCAACACGGTTCACACTCGATGGGCTGGCGACTGGGCATTCCGAAAGCAGCTCGACAACGGGATGACCGCAATCGAGATCGTCACCATCGAACGCGAACATGCCGCAGAGACCGCCCGTGCCGCCAAGGAGACGCGACAAACCGCAATCCGGGACGCTGGTACCAAGCGTCACAACGAGGCCCGCAGAAAGGCACGTGCGGCCCGAGAGCGACAGATCGCATCACCACACCTCGACACCATCGCCAAACTCCACGGCGAAGGCCTCCTCGACGCTGAAATCGGACGGCACATCGGACTCGGCAGACGACAAGTCACCACACTCCGCGACAACCTCGGACTCGCACCCAACCGCAGCATCAACACCGACACCATCCGCGAGTTGCATGCACAAGGGATGACCGACACCGAGATCGCCGCACACATCAACCAGCACCGAGCCAGGAAAGCGAACAGGCGGGCGATTGCCGCCGTCAGACTCCGACTCGGACTCGAACCCAACCCAGCCCCCGTGACTACGGGGGCCGTTTCGTTGAAGGAGGCGACATGAGCCTGTACTACGACACGCACGATGTGCAGCTGCATCACGGTGACGCGCTCGATGTTGCACGGATCCTGCCGGATGGTCTCGCTCGGACGATTGTCACCTCGCCGCCGTACTTCGGTCTGAGGGACTACGGCGAGGACGGACAGATCGGCGCAGAGTCGAGTGTCGGGGAGTACGTGACGCGGATGGTCGAGTTGTTCCGCGAGCTTCGACGGGTGCTCGCGGACGACGGGACTCTCTGGCTCAACCTCGGGGACAGCTTTGCCAACGACGGAAAGTGGGGTGGTTCCTCAGGAGGAAAGCATGCCGCGGCGCTTCATGGAAACTCTGGCATCGGACGCGGCAAGGTCACCACCGGACTACCAGCGAAGAACCTGATGGGCGTTCCGTGGCGTGTGGCGTTTGCACTACAGGACGACGGATGGATTCTCCGCTCAGACATCATCTGGCATAAGCCTTCACCGATGCCGGAGCCGGTCACCGATCGGCCCACGAAGGCTCACGAGTACATGTTCCTGTTTGCCAAGTCCCCGAAGTACTTCTACGACGCTGAGGCGATCGCGGAGACGGCAACGGGTCAATCGTCCGGGAATGGTTTCGCACGCCCTGAGAGCATCAGCAAGGGCGGGATCGGGCAGGACGCCCCGTGGGAGGGGAGGCCCCAGCTACGCCGTGCGCTCGCACTGGCGAAAGAGCACGGGCTGACCGAGAATCACTTTGCGGCTATCCGTGCTGTCGGTATGAACGATGCAGGCAAGGCGAAGAAGGTCCAGGCCGGCAACGGGAAGAACGATCCCGCAGTGCAGGCGCTCGCGGACGAGGCGAAGGTGGCGCTCGGGGGTTATTACCGCGAGTTCCTCACAGGTGGGACGAAGAACAAGCGTGACGTCTGGACGGTGAACACTGTCCCGTTCCCATCGGCACACTTCGCCACTTACCCACCCGAACTGATCCGCCCGTGCATTCGCGCCGGCAGTGCGCCCGGCGACATCGTGCTTGACCCCTTCAGTGGCTCCGGGACCACCGGGGCCGTTGCCAATTTCGAGGGCAGGAGATATGTCGGCATCGACCTCAATAGCGACTACCTCGACATGTCGCTCAAGACGCGATTCCGACAGCCAACCCTTCCGTGGGGAGAGATCGCATGACCCGCAACCGAGCATCAGCGAAAAAAGCAGGAACGCTCATGGAATCACTCGTCGCGAACTTCCTCGCATTCCGACTCGCAGACGACCGCATTGAACGACGCGCGAAGAACGGCAACAAGGATCGCGGTGACATCGGCGGTGTGCGTGTTGCCGGCGGTCGAGTCGTCATCGAAGTCAAGAACGTCAGCAGCAAGATCGACCTCCCCGGATGGCTTCGAGAGGCCGAGATCGAACGTGGCAACGATGACGCCGTGATTGGTGTCGTCGTGCACAAGCGTCACGGATCAGCGAACCCTGCCGACCAACACGTCGCAATGACGCTCGAGACGTTCGCCACCCTCATCGAAGCCGGCTATCCACACCACCGACCAAACGCGATCGACAGCATCGCAGAAAGCAGAATCTAATGAGCAAGCGCATCAACGAGGTCGTCGCGAAGCCCGCCGATCTCCGGAACATCATGAAAGCCATCGCCGCAGGGTTCGACACATCGCGCGCCCAGGACGAACTGGAACATCTCGGCCTTGACGTCGAACTCGACACGATCGACTGGGGTAATCAGTTCGGGACAATCACGCTCGAAGGCGGCGAGAACGAGACCGGCTGCATTCTCACGCTCAAGCTCGTGAAGATCGAGGCTGGATTCGACACGCTCAACGTCAACCACGACACCGCCGCGCCTCCACTCACTCCTGCCGAACTGGTCGAGGTCAACAGGTTCGGCATCCACGACGAAGACGCGGACGAATGATGCGCTCTGAGACGGTGACATTCGCGGAGATCGAACAACAGAACCAGGAACGCGGATCCACCCATGTCTGCGGATTCCGTCGCAACCCCTGGACACGCTACGGAAGACCCGACTGCAAAAACGCCAAGGAGCACGCATCATGACCGACAACACCGAGAAGCTGATCGAGGCGCGGGATCGTCTCAACGCGATCCTGGACGATGGCATGTACTGCCTGTGCACATCGCCGGGTGGATCAGCGTTCGGCGATCTGCGCACCGTCCTGGATGCCCTCGAAGCCGCCGAGGAGGCTCACACCCCACCATCGGACCTGATCGAGGAAGCCGCGGAAGCAATCGCCAAGGTGTGGCGAAACGTGGGGAGCCACGCCGACATGGCGCGTGCCGCTCTGTCCGTGTTTGAGAAGGCTCACACCCCAAGCACCCCAACCGACGACGAGCGAGAAGCTGCACAACGACTGTTGAGCGATGTGAATCCGAAGCATCGACACGCGCCGCGAAGCTTGCTGGCCGAAGATATCCGCGTCGTAGCAAGTGCGATTATCCGTAGCACCTCAGCAACTGACGAGCAGATGATCGACGAGCGCGAGATGCTCAGTCAGATCATTGAGGCGGTCGATGATGGGCGCGTGGTAGGCCAGGACGAACTCTGGCAAAGCATCTTCCCCCAAGAGCGATATCAGATCGTGGACGCCATCCTCGCTGCTGGATTCCGTCGCACCTCAGTACCGGAGCATGTCGGCGAGCCGCACTGCGATGGTTGCGACCGCTACGGTCATCACCACTGCTACCACTGCGGGAAACGACCTGGCCTGCCTCACCCGACGTGGTGCCCGAACTTCTCGGAGGATGATCCGATCGCGGCGCATGGGCGTGAGCTTCGGCGCAAGTACGGCGATGACGTGACCGTGCCCGGTGGCACCGCCGTCACCAACCAGGGAGAGGGAAGCCGATGAACGCGTCATTCATCCTCGAATCGATCCGTGCCGCGCACCGTGACGCCGCGATCGTGCACGAGGTCGTGATCGGAGATCACCTGTGGGATGAACGTCTCGCAGACTCGAAGCCGACAAGGCGGATCGATGCGCTCATGTTCAGCAGCCTCCAGCGCACTGCGATCGAGATCAAGGTGACCCTCGCTGACTGGAAACGCGACAGCTACCGCAAGCGCGCACCGTGGCAGGCGATCGTCAACCGGTTCGTGTACGTGGTGCCGAAGGCGCTATACGAGCAGATCGGCGGCAACTTCGGCACGCACGACCTGGACGTGTGGGACTGCGGCGTATGGACGGTCGACGAAGACGGGAAGGTCGCCGTCGTGAAGAAGGCCCGCGTCCGCCCACACCCCGAGCCGCTCCCGCAGCAGGTCGTCCAAGCGCTCGCATATCGAGCCGCGAAGCACCCCGCCACCCCACCCGAGAACCGAGAGGAACAGCGATGAGCGTTGAGGAAGCAGCCCAAGTCACATTCGAAGCGATCATGGGCTATCGGTTCAAGCTCAAGAAAGCGAACCACCTGGAGAAAGCGGTCTTCTACACCGCCAAGACAGCCATCAAGCGAGAGCGGGCGCGAGCGGAAGCCGAAGCCGAGAAGCCCGAGAGCGTGCGCGAGGAGTGGTTCATCCTCGGACACCCAGGCTGGCCGGGCGGTATCGACTTTCGGACCCGCGAGCAGGCCGAGGAGCACTACTGGGCGACGCCGAAGCTCGATGGAACGCGCGACGGCATCCGTCTGTTTCATCGCACGATCACGCGCTACCGCGAGTGGGTGCCGGTGGAGCAGGAAGGAGCGGACGATGAGTGATCACGAGAATGTCGGCTACCTCACGTGGGAGGAGTTCGACCGGTTCCGACGCGCAGTGCACAAGTCGGTTCAGGTCGTCCCATGGTTCCGTGTCGCCGGATACATCAAGGGCGGTATCGAGGAAGTGCGGGCGCCGTCGTCGAACCATCCCGTAGGAATCCCGCCCACTTGGCTTGCGGCCGAAGAGATCACCCGACTGTCACACGAACTCCGGTACTGGGCGAACCTCGAAGACATCGCCAACGACGACATCGGCGCCATGACCGCACGGGACTTCACGCGCGAGGTTGAGACGGCCATGGCGCGGTGGCCCATCGAGGACAAGCCTCGCAAGGTTCGACACATCCGCTGCCAGAAGTGCGCGGGTGAGACGATCCGCTTCACACCGCCAGTCGGCATCTGGCAACCCGTCAAGATCGCCTGCACCGAACCTGACTGCGGGCGCGAATACACCGAAGACGAATTCAAGACTCTCGTCGAGCTCGTCAACGCCGAAATCACGCGAACGGAGAAAGCCATTGGGGGCACTAGACGACTGGGTGCAGCTTGACGAAGCTGTGGCCATCACCGGCAGATCCAACCACACCGTCTACCGATGGGCGAGAGAAGGGACCGTCCGAACAGTAAGACCCGGAGACGTCATCTGGTACAACGTCCGCGATCTCAGAAACGCGTCAAAGAAAACGCCCGGACGACCACGCAAGTAATCTGCAAAACCTGCTACAGTAGCCGCGAGGCTCAAGAACTATGTTCCCAGCCCGCAAAGCCGCCACTCATCACGAGGGCGGCTTTTCTTGTACCCCCTGAACCTCTCGGCATGTCGGTGTCTCCCAACCCGGCTGGATCGATCGAGGATGCTGCACGTCAACGCAGCCAACAGTGAACCCCGGTCGGTTCACAACAACTTCATACATGCCCGTTGAACCGGGGCTGCAAACGGTCGCCTGCTGAGAGCGGGGCATATTCACGTCAGCGGCTGTCAAGTCGCACTCGCCGTGAAATGCCCCGCCTCTCGTGCACGGGATGAGCTAGAGGTGGACGGCTTCGGACGAATCGAACGGTGCAAATCCGTCGCATCCCACAATGCGCATGATGTGGGCTGGAATACCGGCCTGATCCTGCAGGTCATCACGCGCAGAAGACCACGCCAGGTAGAGCCGGACTACATCGCCGGACGAAGGTAAGAGCTCACTATGGAGCCGCGTGGCAAGACTTCCCGGTTCACCCCCGCCTAGAGACTTCCACGCGCGGGCAGAGTGAACCGGGACCAAACCTTTCCTTCGATTCCCCACACCCACACAGGGCATAAGTGGTTCAGATGCAGGGAGCAGGCATGCGGATTCTCATCGGCATCAGCGCAGGCATAACACTCTCGATCCTCGCCCACACACTCGGATCACGCTGGATCGCATGGCTCATGTTCCGCATCGAGCCCCTCACACCCCTCGACTGGTCAGCGAAGACGCGAGCATGGATCAAAGGGGAACTGCAAGATGCGTGAAGGCTGCTCCTGCAACGCATGGGTACGCGGAACCACGCGCCAAGTCCTCCGATGGCGAGCGCAACACCACTGCCCAGACCGTCCCGAACCTGAGGGCATGGATCACGTCAGTACCGGCGCCTACATCGAGAACGCTGCACGCCGCGAATACGACGGCATGGAATCGCGCATCGGATTCCAGAGGGAGAACTGATGAGCAACAAGCTGGCTGCTGCACTCGGACCTGACACTGAGGCCGTACGCAACGAACTCATCCGACGTCGTGAGCTCGCTGACATGAAGAAGCCCGAGCTCGTCACGTACGCACTGACGCTCGAGAACAACCTCCACGACCTCGCACGCAGCATCGAACACGCATACGGCAACGAACCATGACCGGGTACATCTGCGAACTCTGCGGAACCGACCGAGGCAACTACGCGTCAATGATGGCGTGTGAGTTCGAATGTCACGCTGAGAGTGTGGCTGCGCGCAAGAACCACTTCAGCCCGCGTGTGATGCGCCCGATGCATGCATGGGACGACGACTGACATGCGCGTGTGCAACGTCCCCGGATGCCCGACCCTGTTCGATGGCACAGGCGGACGCTGCCCCGCCCACGCACGGGTAGCCAGGGTGCACAGGGTGGACAACAAGCCCTACTCCACCAAGGCACACCGAGACTTTCGAACCGCAGTGCTGAAGCGCGACCGCATCTGTGTCATCCCCGGATGCAACAAGAGATCCACCGTCGCCGACCACTACCCACGCACACGACGTGAACTCGTCGCACTCACACTCAATCCGAACGACCCACAGTACGGTCGCGGACTCTGCACAAACCACCACAACACCCACACAGCACGAACCTCACCCGGAGGATGGCACGCGCAACGCTGAGCCGGCCCAAGGGGTGGGGGGAACCCTCCCGAGGCCTACCTGCTCAAGGTCGCCTGGGATGGCAAAAAAGCTGCGTACGGGTTTGGAGGTCGGTTTCGCGGGCTTTGGGCGCAATGCTCGGGCCTCTCTGCTGATGAAGCGTAAGGCTTCGGAAAGTGGGCTGTCATGCCTGGTCCTGCACCTAAAGATCCTGCTTCTCGGCGCCGTAGGAATGCTGCCGTGGGCAAGACGGTGCTGCCCGCTGGCGGTCGTGTTGGCGTTGTTCCTGTGTGGCCGATCCCTGAGGTGGATGAGCCATATGTGTGGGCGAGCTTGTGGCGTCTTCCTCAGGCTGCGGCTTGGGAGCGCGATCACATGCACATGGTGCTGGCTGACTATGCGATTCTTCGAGCTCGGCTGTATGGCGAGGATGCCCCGTCTGCGTCTCTGCTTGCGGAGAAGCGGAACCAGGAGACGGTTCTTGGCTTGAACCCGAAGGCGATGCGTTCCCTGCTGTGGGAGGTTGCGACGTCGGATGAGGTGGCTGAGAAGCGCACGACGACGCCAGCTGTTTCACGGACGGCGTCGAAGCGGGCTGAACTGAAGATTGTCGGCTAATGCCGTGGCGTGGCCCGCAGTACGAGGGTGAGTTTCCCTCTCTGGGTTGGGCTGTCGCTGAGTGGATCGAAGAGCATTGCGTGGTGCCGGATCGTGAGGATGCGGGCGAGGCGTTCATTCTGTCGGATGAGCAGCTTCGGTTCCTGGTTCATCATTACCGGTTGAAGCCGAATGCGACTGAGGCTCGGTGGCAGACGGCGTGGGCTCACACCCGCTCTTTGCTCGTGAAGCCTCAGAAATGGGGCAAGGCTCCGATCACGTCGGCGATGATTTGCGCTGAGGCTGTCGGCGATGTTCTCTTCGCCGGGTGGGATGCGAGTGGCGAGCCGGTTGCTCGAGCGTGGCCTACTCCGATCATTCAGGTGACGGCGTATAGCGAGGATCAGACGGACAACATCTGGAAGGTGTTGCTGCCGATGATCCAGATGGGTCCGCTCGCTGACCTCATCCCGGATACTGGCGAGACGCGGATCAACCTGCCCGGTCAGGGTTGGGTTGAGCCGGTGACATCGAAGGCCCTGTCCCGCCTGGGTGCGCGCATCACTTTCGCGCCTCAGGATGAGGTGGGCACGTGGGTGTCGCCGAACATGCGCTACCTGGCGGACACGCAGTACCGCGGCCTGTCGGGCACCGGTGGTCGGGCGATGCTCACCACGAACGCGTGGGATCTCGCTGAGAACAGTGTGGCGCAGCAGATCGCGGAGGCTGGCGAGGCGACGGACTACGTCGACCACGTCCAGGCGCCCGCGACGCTCTCGTATGCGAACAAGCGTGACCGTCACAAGATCCACGAGATCGTCTATGGCGACTCAGCACTGAAGGTGAACCGCAAGGGGCTCCGAGTCTCGGGCTGGGTCGACCTTGAGCGCATCGAGATCGACGCGGGCAAGCTAGTCCAGAAAGATCCGAACCAGGCTGCTCGCTTCTATGGCAACCGTCCGTCGATGGGTTCTGGTCAGTGGATGCCTGATGGCGCGTGGCGAACAAAGCTCGAGGTGCGCGATCGTCCGAAGTCTGTTCCTGTGTGCGCGGGTTTCGATGGCTCGGACAAGGATGACTGGACGGGGATTCGGCTCGAGACTCTCGATCGCTACCAGTTCACTCCCGTCTATCACAACGGCGAGAGGCGGACGATCTGGAACCCGGCTATGTGGCCTGGGAATCAGATTCCGCGCTCCGAGGTGATGGCTGCGTGGGATGACATCTTCGCGAACTATGACGTCGTGCGTGCATACATGGACCCACCTCTGTGGGGGTCCGAGATCGCACACCTGCAGGGGAAGTACGGCGACAAGGTTGTGATCGAGTGGCCGACGTACCGGCTGAACCCGATGCATGCGGCGCTCGAGTCGTTCAAGATCGACGTCACGAACCCGGATTCGGACTTCAGGCATGACGATTGCCAGTTCACGGAGCAGCACATTCGGAACGCCGTAGAGCGTGCGCGAGGTATTGCGACGGACCCGAACGGGTTGCGCCGACAGACATACATCCTCGGCAAGGCGAACGGCACCACTCAGAAAATCGACCTTGCGATGTCGTCGGTGCTCGCTCATGAAGCTGTCAGCGACGCGATCGCGGCCGGCGACCTCGGGAAACGCAAGCAACCCGAGATTTCAACCACCTTCTACGGATTCACATGAGACGGGAGCGCCTGCATGGACGTAAACGTCGCTATGGACCGCCTGCTGCGCGGGGAGCGTGCCCTCAAGGAAAACGCGCGTGTCCTCGCGAAGCGGGAACGGTACGCACGCGGAGATCACGACCTCCCGTATGCCCCTGAGGGCATCAACGAGGAGTACGACGACCTTCGCAAGCAGGCCCCGGCCAACTACATCGGCATCGCCATGACTGCCCCCGTCCAGAGGCTCCGCGCAGATGGAATCCGCACCGGGTTGGGCCCGGAGGCCGACAAGCGCGTCTGGAAGGCATGGCAGTCGAACAAGATGGATCAGAGGCAGGATCTGGCCTACGCGTCGATGCTGAAGCACGGTCGGGGTCTTGTGTCGGTGTGGCCGAACAAGGACGACAAGTCCAAGCCGATCATCCGCCCGGAATCGCTCGAGCTTGTGCACGTCGAGATGGACCCGGATGACGCTTTCACCCCACTGTGGGCCGTGAAGGTCTACACGGTTCAGGAATCCTCGCCTCTGACACAGGTGATGTGGCTCCCGACGTCGGTGATGGCAACGAAGACGATCGGCATTGTCTATGACGGTGACTCGATGGTGCGGTTCGAACGTGGAGGCTACTCGGCGTCTGCGGGCTGGGAGTTCGTCACTGAGGGTACACATCCGATGCGTCGGGTTCCGTTCGCGCTGTATGACTTCCAGGTTGATTCGATGGGTCAGCCGTGGTCGTCGATGGACGCGCTGATTCCTCAGCAGGATGCGATCAACACGATCCGGTTCAACACGCTTCTCGCGATGCAGTTCTCCGCATTTCGGCAGCGCGTTGTCACTGGGTTCGACCCGCGCGCGACCGACAAGGACGGCAACTTCCTCTACCAGAAGAACGAGGATGGTACTCCGAAGGTTGATGCGCAGGGGCGGGCTATCCCGCTACTGAACACTCCCGGCCGCGTGGGCGTCGATCGCCTGCTGGCGTTCCCAGGCGGTGACACGAAGGTCTTCGACCTGGCTGAGTCGAACCTGAAGAACTACATCGAGGTGTTGTCGTCCTTCCTGGTGCAGTTCTTCTCCACCGCTCAGATTCCCCCGCAGTACCTGCTTTCACAGATGGCGAACCTGTCGGGCGATGCTCTGGCCGGCGCCGAGTCAACACTGGCATCGCTGGTGAAGGAACTGCAGCTCGCCGCGGGGGAGGGTAATGAATCTCTTGCCGAGCTCGCGTGGTACGCGATGGGTGAGACGACTGAGTTCACCCCTGAGGCTGAGACGGTTTGGGCGGATGCGGAAGCGCGTTCGTTCGCTCAGATCATTGACGCAATCGTGAAGCTTATCTCGCAGGGCTTCCCGCGTCGTGCCGCATTCGAGATGATCCCTGGCGCAACGACAAGCAAGGTCGATCGCTGGATGGACATGGCCGAAGATGAGGCGTTCGCGAACCGGCTTCAGGCCGCAGCGCGCGCGTTCGAGGACGTCACTCCAGCCGAACCGGTGAACGATCAGACGGAGATCACGAATGACGCTCCCACGGTCGGCGGTTAGTCACTACCGGCAACAGCAACTCATCACGGTGTCCACAGCGCAGGAAGTTGATGCGCTGTGGACCCGGATGACGGTCGACTTCGACGAATCATGGGCGCGAATCGCGCCTACCGTTCTCGATGCGACCGCCGCTGGTCAGTATGCGGCTGCGGTGTCGGGTGTTGCCTACGTCGGAACGGTGCTGGCAGAAACGGGCGTCGAAGCTCCTGCTGTCGCCCGAGTGAATCCAATCCGGTTCGCCGGCGGTTCGACCGATGGCGGTGCACTTGATTCCCTTCTCTCAGGCTCCGTAGTGAAAGCGAAGCAGGCGGTGGCGGAAGGCCTCGCGCCTACCCTCGCGCTCACTGCGGCTCGCGAATGGTTGCAGTCGGTGGTGATGGATGCGGTGCGTGATGCTGACCGGCAAGCGGTCGGTGCAGGCATAACGGTCCGCCCAACGGTGCAGGGCTGGGTGCGGATGCTGAATCCGCCTTCCTGCAAGTTCTGCATCGTCCTCGGTGGTCAGTTCTACCGGTGGAACAAGGGCTTCCAATCTCATCCTCACTGCGACTGCAGGCATATCCCCTCTCAGGAATCCGAAGCGAGCGACTTCACGATCAATCCGCGCGCCTACTTCCGAACTCTCGACGACAAGACGCAGGACCGACTGTTCGGGAAGAACGACGCTCAAGCGATCCGTGACGGCGCTGACATGAACCAGGTCGTCAATATCCGTGGCCGTGGGTTCGGCAAGCAACTTCGCCGAGACCCGGACCTGATGACCGTCGATCACATCTACGACCGGGCCACGAGCCGGGAAGAAGCGATCGAACTGCTGCGAATGAATGGCTTCATCTCGCGGTACCAGTAACACCCCGAACCGCAATGGCTCGGGTATCCGGCACGCAATGTGCCACGAATCTCGCAAGGAGATCAGCATGCCCATTGAAGTTTCCGACGCTGACGCAGAAGCCCTCGGCGTATCCGACAAGGGTGCCCTCGCCACCTATCTCGAGAAGTTCGAGACAGACCGGACCAAGGCGCGTCAGGCGGTCATCGATCAGAAGGACGCCACGCTGCGAACCTTCACCGAGCTCGGTCTAACCCCGGAAGAGATCAAGGCGCTCAAGGAAAAGCCGGGTCCGACATCCGAGAAGGACATCGAGAAGATCATCACCGATCGCGTGAAGGAAGTCGAGACGGCTCAGACTGAACGTCTGAACGCGAAGGCTCGCGCCTCTGAGGTTCGCGCTCAGGCGGCAGAGCTCGGGTTCATCAAGCCCGCTCAGGCGCTCGCGCTGCTCGATCCCAAGAAGCTCGCAGACATTCCCGTCAACGATGACGGCGACGCGGACGAATCAGCAGTCAAGAAGCTCCTCGAAGAGTTGAAGACCGATTCCCCGCACCTCCTCAAGCCCACCGATACGACCGCGCATCACCGTGACGCGGGAATTGGTGCCACAGGCTCCGGTAACCAGCCGGATGTTCGTCCTGGGGCTGACCGTTTGCGTCAGGCCTACGCGAACCCCACCAAGTAATGACGCTCGCCGTTCTGCGGTCGAGCTAAACCTGAAAGGACACAGCACATGGCTGTTACCCTCGCGCAGGCGGCTCTGCTCTCGCAGAACGACCTTCAGCGCGGTGTCATCGAGACTTTCGTGCAGGAGTCGGCGGTTCTTGACCGTCTGCCCCTCATGGAGATCCAGGGCAACGCGTACGCATACAACAAGGAAGCGACTCTCCCCGGCGTCGCGTTCCGTTCCGTCAACGAGGCCTACACCGAGTCGACCGGCACCGTGGTGCAGGCGACCGAGTCGCTGGTCATCCTCGGTGGCGACGCGGACGTGGACACGTTCATCCAGCGCACGCGCTCGGACCTGAACGACCAGCGTGCCATCCAGACTCGCCTGAAGGTGAAGGCGGCGTCCTACAAGTTCCAGGACGCGTTCTTCAATGGTGACGTCGCGGTTGACCCCAAGGGGTTCGACGGTCTGAAGAAGCGCCTCACGGGTGCTCAGGTGATCGACGCCGGCACGAACGGTCTCCCGATCGTTGGCGCCAGCAACGCGGACATCTTCTCCTTCATGGACAAGCTGGACGAACTGATCGCGGCCGTCCCCGGCATCACCGCCGAGAACGGTGCGATCTACGCGCCCCGCTCGCTCCGCTCGAAGATCATCTCCGCGGGTCGCCGTGTCGGCGGCACCGAGATGGTCCGTGAGGATCTGACCGGGAAGCGCATCGCGACCTGGAACGGTATCCCTCTGCTGGATGCCGGTGACAGCCTCGCAGGCACCCCGATCCTCGCGAACGACGAGACGCAGGGTTCCTCGAACGTCGCGGGCTCGATCTACGCGGTTCGCTTCGGCGAGGACGAGACCGATGGCGCCGTCACTGGTCTGACCAACGGCGGCGTGGATGTTCGTGACCTCGGCGAGGTCGACGACAAGCCCGCCTACCGCACCCGCATTGAGTTCTTCTGTGGTCTCGCGACCTTCGGCGGCAAGTCCGCTGCGCGTCTCCGCGGCGTTCTCAACGGCTGACCCGGAAGGAACTGGACATGGCAGTCACGAAGAAGACCGAAGAGACCACGACTCTCGATTCGGATGTCAAGAAGCCGTCTGTCACCGCACCTGGTGATGGACCGGCTGACACGACGGACCCGACCGAGATCGCGGTTTCTGTCACCCCTCAGCCTGGCGCTGAGGCGATCGCAGTCGGCACCGTCAACGCGGTGAAGCCGGTCAAGAAGACCGTCACCAAGCGTGACGAGTCGAGCGATCGCACGGAGAAGTACGAAGCGGTGAAGCCTGACGGCACGAAGGTGACCGTCACTCGCAACATCGAGACCGGCGAAACCTCGGTCGAGTAGCAGGAAGGGGACGCTCGTGGAGAATCCAGCAACTCTAGAAGATGTTCGAGACTCCATCGAGCGTCCCCTTACCTCCGACGAGGAGCGCGTCATCCCGTCGTGGCTGAGCAAGGCGTGGCGCGAACTGAACCGGGTTGTCCCCGG
This sequence comes from Microbacterium sp. PI-SA-G, assembly GCF_057215335.1. Taxonomy (NCBI): domain Bacteria; kingdom Bacillati; phylum Actinomycetota; class Actinomycetes; order Micrococcales; family Microbacteriaceae; genus Microbacterium; species Microbacterium sp. PI-SA-G. Next base: position 1,497,774 of record NZ_CM170103.1, on the reverse strand, counting down.
CATCGCAGTCCGGACCGCGCTCCCGACCACGGAACCCACTTATCTCGGCCTGGAAGACGTCATCGACGTACTCGTGTCGATGGTGGAACGAAAGGTGCGCCACCCTGATGGGGTCGCGCAGTGGAACGGTGACGACTACGGCGAGAAAGTCGATCCGTCGATGGCCTCGGGTCGCATCTACGTCACTGACGAAGAGCGCGCGTCACTCATGCCAGCCGCTCCCACCTACGGGGACGGGATCTACTCGATCCCGTTGACGACGCGCTGATGTTGAGCCCATCACAGCGGGCAAGGGCTCGCTACAAGCTCGAGCAGCGCATGACGGAGACGGTTGAGGCTGGACCCTACAAGTCGGAAACCGACCCAGACTCAGGTGACGCAATCCACGAACTCACGTCGGTCACGTATGCCGGCAAGGGCCGCATCAAGTACGAGACGACGATGGTGTCTGATTCGGACGCCTCGTCGCAGACGCTGGCATCTCAGCGGCTGATTCTGAGTATCCCGACTGGTTCCCCTCGCCTGAACGATGGCGACGGCGTGACGATCGACGCGTCTGATTCCGATGACCTTCTCGTTGGCCGGTTCTACACAGTGGAGGGTTCACCGGAATCGGGACAAACGACGTCGCATCGATACCCGCTGAGGGAGCTGTCATGAGTGACGATCTGCGTTCCCTCGCTTCTGATCTGTCAGCATCGGGCGCCGCCGTCCGACCCTTTGCGCGTAAGGCGTTGCAGGTCACGGCGCGCAATATCAAGGACGAATGGCGAGAGTCCGCAGATCGCACTGGCCTGTCGCGGTATGCGGCTGACATCACGTACGAGACGCACGATAAGCCGACCAGCGTCGAGGCTGAGATTGGACCCACGATCGGCGATGCTGGCTCGTTCGGGTTCGTTGAAGATGCCGGTGGGGGTGTCCAGTCCGCCCCGCAGCATGCCGGACGTGCAGCCCTCGAGAATAACGAGGAAGACTTCGAGCGCGGCGTTGAGCGCGCCGTGGCCGATGCGCTCAGGGCGGTGGGGTTGTGAAGGCCGAGTGGGCGTCATTCAAGGCGCGCATGGAAGGCTCCACGATCCTCGCCGGAAAGGTCTTCCAGACCGTTCGGAAGACGTCGGGTGGAGAGGTCATCCGCACCAACTATGCGGTTGCGAAGTCGGCGCCGCCTGATCGCCTTGGTGATGAGCGTCTGGCTGGATCTCAGCGGTTCGAGTCTGATCAGCGGTTCACGTATGACGTCCGAGTTGTGACGGTCGACGCGGGAGGCCTGGACGTTCTGGGCGAGGCGCTGTTGAAGCAGATGCTCGGACACAAGCTCATCGTCACTGGTCGCCGATGCACACCGATCGAGCTCGTTCAGAACATCGAAGAGGGCGACGGGTACGACCAAGTGTCGGACCTGTACTTCCGTGATCTGTCGTTCCGGTTCTGGTCGCGTCGCGGCCCTTCTTCTGAGGAGATCCCATGACCCGATATGTGCGGGTGAAGTCCAAGTCCGAGGGTCACGAGTTTGACCTTCCCGTCGAGTCTTTCGACGAATCCAAGTACCAGCGCGTCGACAAGAAGCGCTACCCGGAGACGACGCGACCGCGTCGTCCCAAGCTCAAGGTTGACCTCGCCGAGGGACGCCGTTCCACCCCCGTGGATTCGAAAAAGGAGTAACCCATGGTTCAGAATCTTCCCTCGGCTGTCCCGTCGATGGGCACGCGTCGCGTTGTGTTCATCCCCGGCCCCGTCACCAACATCGAAGCGCTGACTGTCACCGCCGTCGCTGCGGCCGACAACATCAGTTGCTACCTCACCCGTCAGAACGGGTGGGCTGCCACTGCGGATGAGGCTGTCATTCAGGACTCGCGGTACTGCTCGGTGCAGGACTTCGAACTTCCCGGTACTGAGGGGCGCACGCTCGCCCTCCAGTACACGTTCAACCTCAACGAGCCCACCGACGACGAGGCGCGCATCGGCCTCGCACGTGGCGTCGAGGGCGTGCTCGTGCACTTCCTGCAGGTGGATGAGGACGCTGAAGACTTCGCGGTAGGCGACTGGTATGAGGCGGTCCCCGTTCGCATGGGGCTGCAGACGGTCATCCCCGTCGAGGACAACGCGGTGGATCGCATTCAGCAGAAGGCGTTCATCCGCGGCAAGTGGTCCTCGTTCAACCAGCTCGTCGCAGCGTGACATACCCCTGGGGTCCGGTTACACGGGGCCGGATCCCAGGTTTCCCCGTGTACCCGTGATCACTTTCAAGGAGAATCCCGTGTCGAACCTGTCCGAACGCCTCAGCTCCCGCAAGATGCCGCACAAGGATGTGTCGATCTGCCTCGATCTCGATCTGCTCGAGCAGCGAGACGAAGCCATGAAGGCCGTACGCCCGTCTGGCGTCCAGGATGACCGAATGGTGGCTGTTCCTGCCGGCGCCAAGACGCTGATTGCTGACGTCGAGCGGCAGATCCAGGAAGCGTCGATCACTCTGCGCATCAAGGGTGTGGACCGACTGACGTACAACCGATGGCTGGTCGAGTGCCCGCCTCGCAAGGGGAAGCAGGAGCCGTACGACCCGACGAAGTTCTTCATGCATGCGGCGAAGAACTCGGCCGTCTACGTGGATGAGTCGGGCGCAGAGCTCGACATCGACGGGGATGACTGGGCGACGATCGACAAGATGCTGACCGATGGTGAGCATGATCGCATCGCGAAGGCTGTCATTCATGTGAACCGGTCTGTCGGGGCGGTCGATGTCGGTTTTTTCGTGAACGCCTCCGAGACGACCCGCGACTCCTTCGGGATCTCCGCATCGCGCGAGACCTCGGGATCGCCCCGCGTCGCCTCTGGGGCTGGGAGCCGGAAGAAGCCCACGTCGAAGACACCGACGAAGAAGGCCGACGTCGAGTCCGAGTAACCCGTGAAGCCGAATTCGACGAGGAGCAGTACGCGATGCTTGCCGCCCTCGTCGAGTACGAGTCGACGCTGGGTTCGCACGGCCTCCCGGTCGATGAGACGACGTCAACGGATGCCGACCCGAACAATCCCCATGCGAAGTACCACTACGAGGGTCGCGTGGTGAGGGACTTCTACCAGGACGCCGTTGAGCAGCGTGAGAAGGACTTCAAGGACGACCCGTCAACCGCGCGCAGGTTCTATGCCGTGAGGGTTGACCACTAGCTAGATCGCAAGCATGATGCGGCGCTTCCCTGCGCCCAGAAGGAGGCAGGGATGGCTGAACGTGTCGTAAAGATCTCGTTGATCATGCAGGCCCAGGGCTATATGCAGGGCGCGGAGGCTGCGGCGAAGAAGACTCGCGAGCTCGGTTCCGAAACGGAGAAGTTGGCGCAGAAGAAGGAAGCGTTTGACACTCTCGGGACTGCGGCTCTGGGTTTCGGTGCTGCTGTTGCGGCTGGTGTCGCTCTGGCGGTTTCGAAGTTCATGGAGTTCGACGCTCAGATGTCGGCGGTCCAGGCGGCGACGCATGAGACCGAGTCGAACATGGATCTGCTGCGTGACGCGGCGATTGATGCTGGCGCGCGTACGGTCTATTCGGCGACGGAGGCTGCTCAGGCGATCGAGGAGCTGTCGAAGGCTGGAATCTCGACCGCGAACGTTCTCGATGGTGCCCTAGACGGCGCTCTGAACCTGGCCGCTGCGGGCAACATTGCCGTGGCGGACGCTGCTGAGATTGCCGCTTCTGCGATGACTCAGTTCAGCCTGTCGGGTCGCGAGGTCGGTCACGTTGCTGACCTCCTGGCGGCTGGCGCAGGCAAGGCCCAAGGTGGCGTCGAGGAAATGTCTCAGGCGCTCAACCAGTCTGGTCTGGTCGCCGCTCAGATGGGCCTTTCGCTCGACGAGACGGTGGGCACTCTGACGCAGTTCGCTTCGGCTGGCCTGCTCGGTTCTGACGCTGGTACGTCGTTCCGCAACATGCTGCTGCGGCTGGCGAACCCGACTGGTGAAGCCGCGTCGCAGATGGAGCAGCTTGGTCTGCAGTTCTATGACGCTCAGGGTGAGTTCATCGGCATGGAGGGTGTCGCGTCTCAGTTGCAGACGCAGCTCAAGAATCTGACGCAGGAGGAGCGTAACGCTGCTCTGGCGAACCTGTTTGGTCAGGACGCGATCCGTGCCGCCTCGATTCTGTATGAGGGTGGCGCCGACTCGGTGCGCAAGTGGGCCGATGCGGTTGATGATGCGGGTTACGCGTCTGACACTGCGGCAGACCGTCTCGACAACCTCAAGGGTGATTGGGAAGCGTTCACGGGTGCTCTAGATTCCGCGCTGATCCGCATGGGTGAGGGCGCGGATGGTCCGCTGCGCGGGTTCGTGCAGGAGCTCACCGACATGGTGAACAACTTCAACAGCCTCCCGGATTGGGCTCAGCAGACCGCGTTGGGCGTGGGTGCCATTACGGGTGCTGTGGCTCTGGGCGCGGGCGGTTTTATGCTCGCCGTCCCGAAGATCGCGGAGTACAACAGGGCGATCTCCAACATGGGGACGGGCGCTCAGCGTGCGTCTCGTCTCGTCGGTGCGCTCGGCAAGGCTGCGGGCGCTGCGGCGGTGTTCTTCACTCTTGCGAAGGGCGCCGAGGCGGTTGCGACTGCAATGGGCCAGATGGGCGCGGGGGCGAAGACTGCCAACGAAACTCTGTCTCTTGTGCTCGACAAGGACTACGACGCGATTTTCGAGGGCATCACTCCCGGCATCGAGGACGCTGCGGATGCGATGGACAAGCTACTGGGGTCCGACCCCGGCGCGGCATTCAACCGGTGGGGTTCGGACGTGTTCTCGTTCACGGGACTCACGTCGTCGGTGGGGGAGGCGCGCGAACAGTTCGCCCTTCTCGGTGATTCTCTAGCGGAGATGGTCAGCCGTGGTGACGGCGACATGGCCGCTCAAATATTCGCGGACTTCAAGGATAAGGCCGAGGAGCAGGGTTACTCCGTTGAGCAGTTGAACGAGATCATGCCGCAGTACCAGGACGCTCTCGCGGGTGTGGCTAACGAGTCCAAGATCGCGGGTTCTGCGACTGAGGGTGCTGCCGGTGACATCGCTGGCATGGGTGACTCTGCGGAGGAATCCCAGGAGCAGCTCGATGGTCTGCGTGAAGCGCTTGAGAACGTCGGGCGTACTGCGCTTGACATGGGTGACGCGCAGGATGCGGCACAGTCGGCGATCAACCGGATGGTTGAGGCGGCCAAGGCTGAGGAAGTGTCCATTGGGGGCACGAATGATGCGTCGATCGCATTGCGTGATTCATTGCGTGAGGTCGAGGAGAGTCACCGTGTTTCTGCGGAGGCGATGATCGACAACGGCCTGTCTGCTGATGAGGCGACGGCTGCGTACTACCGGGGTCGCGATGCTCTCTTGGATCAGATTCAAGGGTTCTTCGCATCTCGGGAGGAAGCGGCTATCTGGGCTGACGCGAACCTCGGTTCCGCGGCACTCACGGAGCAGGCGTTGCGCGATGTCGCCTGGCAGGTCACGAACATGCCGACGCCGGCGCCGATCAACCTTTCGGTCACGGGCACGTCTGAGGTTTACGACGAGCTCATGCGGGTTCAGGGTGCGCTACGTGAGGTGACGGGCAACCGGTCCCTGCACGTCGCGACTGGTCCTGGCGGCGGTGGCGGTCTGGTCGCAGGTAACGCGGTCGGCAACTTCTACGACTACCAGTCGTTCGCGTCGGGTGGTTTCGCGTCGGGCGTCTACTCGGGCCAGTCGGGAAGCATCCACAAGTTCGCTGAGCCGTGGTTGCCGTGGGAGACGTACATCTCGGGTGACCCGGGGCAGTCCAAGCGGAACGTGAAGATCTGGGAAGAGACGGGTCAGCGGTTGGGCGTGTTGCAGCAACCGACCGTTTCTTCGATGACGTCAGCGGTGTCTCCTCGCGCGGGTGCACGCCCAATCGAACAGACGATCCATGTGTACGCGCAACCCGGCATGAGCCCGGAGGACGTTGGTCGCATCGCTGCCGAAAAGGCGGGCGCTGCGGCCGCTGCGGCTGGAGGGTGAGTATGCGTGCACGCATCGGCGGACTGCTGTTCGAAGGCGACGAAGGTGACGCGGAGTTCTCGATCTTCGAGGACGGGCTGCGGGGTTGGTTCGATGGCGTCAGTGTGCGCCGCGACTCGACACCGCGCCCGTCCTCCCATGGAGACTTCCCCTCTCGCGGATATCGCGGGGGGCGACTCGTCACCCTAGAGGGACGCGTCTACTCATCGAGTCCAGAAGAGCAGGAACACCTGTTCTCCCGGCTGACTGGACTACTCGGCGATGGGCAGACGGGTCGCCTGGTGGTCGACAACGCGGGGAGCTCCAAGTGGGCTGACGTGCAGTTGGATGACGCCCCGGAGATTACGCAGGAGATGTACGGGCAGTTCGCGCGATACCGCTTGCAGTTGTGGGCGGTTGATCCTCTCCGCTATGGGGAGACGCGCGAGTTTGCTGCTGGTGTCGCTGCTCATCATTACGGGAATGCACCGTCGTTTCCCACGCTCGAGGTGACTGGCGTGTATCCGTCTGGGTACACGGTCAGCGCGGGTGGCAAGTCGTACGTGGTGTCTCAGGCTCTTGCGGCTGGTCAGACGCACCGTATCGAGATGAAGACGGGCGCCTTGTTCCGTAATGGCGTGCGTCAGATCGGCGGGGTTTCGTCGGCGGCTCTGTGGTCAGTGCCGCCCGGTGAGGGTCTTGTGCATTCACTGTCGGGTAGTGGCTCGTTGACTGCGAAGGTCACGGACGCCTGGAACTAGGAGGCGCTCGTGGTTGACGGTTATTCGTTCGCGGTCCATGACGTGCAGTCCGGAGTGTTTCTGGATTTCGTACAGCCGGCGTCGGGGGATTGGATTCGTGGGGCGGTGGAGGAAAAGTCCTTCGCGTTCAACCTGCGTGGTGATGGTCGGACTCGTGCTGAGCGTCGCGAACTGTTCAAGACGTGGGAGCGGGCGATTGTTGTCCGGTGGAATGATGTGCCGATCTACGCGGGCCTGATCAGCGGGCGACCATATCGGCCGTCTGCTGGCGTCCTCGTGGTGAAGCATGTTGATGCCCGAGCCCTGTTGGCGCGGCGGATGCTGTTCGGCATCGGGACGTATGACCCGGCTGGTGTGGCCGACTTCCGGGGTTTCTCGACTCGTGGTGTCGTGCGGCAGTTGCTGTACTACGGACTCATCCACCCGTTCTCGAGCGCTTGGCCGATTCATGCTGAGGTCGGGGGAGGGGAGCTCGGGTCGTCTCCATGGGCACAGTTCTTCCACTACGACTTCCAGAACGTGGAGTCGATCTTGTCGACTGCGGAGACGCAGGAGGACGGGCCAGACGTTGACCTGAGTGTCGAGTACCGCAACGGCAACACGCTGTGGTGGGTCGGCCGTATCGGCACGCCGTTCCTCACCGGTCCCGGATTTGAGACGCGACTGCAGGGCACCTCGATCCTGTCGAGTGTCGACATCGGGGAGTCGGGCTTGCGTCAAGCTACCGGCATCTTCACAACCGGCCGCGGGTTCGAGCAGGACATGCGCGTGGGTCAGGCTGCACTCCCGGAATCGACCGGCGTTTCGCGTGACTATGTCGTCCCATTCAAGGACGTGGATGACATTGGTCGGCTGAATGCTCTCGCTGCGGGTCAACTCGCTGGGGTTTCGTCACCGCGCGTCGAATGGAAGTTCACGGGTCGCACTGCTGACTTCGATCCCGCGACGGTCCAGGTCGGCTCTATCGTGCGCGTGTTCTCTGAGGGCGACGAGTGGCTGGATGACGGATGGTCACAGCATCGAATTCTGACGTTCGCCGGCTCGGTCGGTTCTGAGGATCTGACTTTCGAGGTGGAGGACGCCTGATGGTTGCACGTGTTCGTCTGGGTGAAGGCCCGGAGAAGGGTGTCGAGAAGCGGTTGCAGCGTGTTGAACGCGCGGCACCTCTCGGCTATTCGTCTATCACTCGTGGCGGTATGCGTATCGCGTCGGCTGAGGGGCTGACGATCCAGGGCACATCGCGGACAACGGGCACGCAGAACATCGACGGGACACTGAACGGGTCCGGGACGATCGACTGGACCGGCCCGTCCTGGATGCGCGGCACGACTGTGATCCAGGGGAGTGCGTCCATCTCGGGTCCGCTCACCGTTTCGAATTCGGCGACGTTCAGCGGCAACACGAACATCGGCGGCACGTGCACCATCGGCGCTTCCCTTACGGTCAACGGCCCGTGGGACATGAATGGCGACGGAGACATCGCGGGGAGCACGACCGTGACGGGCGATATGACCGTCACGGGCGGAGGCAAGATCACCGTGAACGGCGGTGGTGGTGCGGTTGTTCTGGACAGCAGCTTCGGAGCTCCACGAATCCAGCTCGGTAACGCCCAGATCGATGGCGGCAATTCGTCGTTCACGTTCACGGTCGGTAGTCAGGTCGTCTACTTCCTGAACAACACGATCCGCATTCCCGGCATGCCAACCCGTCCGGTTGCTGACTATCCGGGTGGGTTTGCTGGCGCGATTGTCAGCGACCTATCCGGCAACTTCTACCGGCTCGCCTGAGCCGCACAAGCGATAGGTGGTGCCGCATGGGCGGTCTTGTCATTGAAGAAGTGCGCCCCGGTGTGCAGTTCATCCCGGATGCTGCTGCAGCGTTCCGTCGTGCGAATGCTCAGGTGCGCGAGGAGTTCGGCCGCGACATCGACGTGAACTCCACGTACCGGTCGTGGGCGGATCAGATGCTCATGTTCGTCAACTGGAATCGCTATGTCGCCTCCGGTTACAAGTCGTCGCTGAAGCCGAACCACAGCAAGGCCGCTCACCCGTCGCAGTCGTTCCATGTGGGCGGTACCGCGCTGGACTCGGACGACTGGCGCAATGCCCGCATCGTTCAGATCCTCGCGGATAACGGGTTCATCCGAAACCGTCTGCACGTCCCGAATGAGAACCATCACTTCGAGTACATCCGGTCGCGCGACAACAACTATGGCAAGCCCACTGGCAGCGGTGCATCCGTTGCTCCTGTTCCTGAGGAGGACGACGATATGCCTGGTCCCGACAAGAAGCTTGTTCTGTGGAACAAGCAGCACTACTTCCTGATTGGCGCCGAGGAGGTCTACCACGTCACAAACGGCGCATGGCTGCCTTACCTGGCGGATCACTACGGACCGGGCAAGAAGCCTCAGGAGGTCGACAACGGCGCACTGACGCTCGAGCTCGTCATCAACTCGATCCCGTGGGATGCAGTCGACGCGTGCATGCGTGGCGTGTCGTTCGGTGATGGGCGTAGTTGGTCTCGTCTGCAGGCTGAGGGGGTCGCGATTCGTGGCAACCAGGCGGCGCAGACGAAGACGCTTGATGACCTGCTGGCTACGGCGAAGCAGACCCCCGAGGCGAGTTGAATATGCCTCTCACGTACCTAGAGCACGTCCCACAGCGGTCACGTTGGGCGGTCTGGGCGTGGTCACCTGTGATCGTGCTTCGGATCGCTCTCGTGGGCGTGTACCTGGGATTCGTGTACGCGTCAGTGATCGCCTTCATCGCTGGCGTCCCTGTGTTTCGCCTGACCGCGCCTGAGGGGTACACGTCTGTGTGGGCCGTACTTCTTGGCACGTCTGCGGTCCTGTCTGCGATCGGGTCGATAGCGGACCGGTGGCAGCAGCTCGAGAAGTGGGCGTCGTTGGTGCTCTCCGCGATGATGCTCGCTTACGTGGGTGGACTCAACGGGGTCGGGTTCGTGGAGGGCGATCTCGACCGTCAGTTCGTTGGGGCCATCGCGTTCATCGCTTTCATCCTTCCTGCTGTGCGGTTCGTGTACCTGGCGGCGCAGAGTGGGAAGAGGAAGCATGTTCGCGACTGAGCTGACACTGACCGAGTACATCACCCCGTATCTTCCCCTGATCGGCACGATCCTTGGCGGCATCGTCGTCGGTGCGTTCGCTATGTGGAACCGCCGCAAGGGGAACGTGGAAACGAAGTCGCCGAGTGTGGCTGAGATTTGGGCGCGCTCTGACCGCCTTGAGTCGCGCGCACGGTGGGCTTTCCGCATCCAGGACGCGTTTCGCGAATATGTGGCGCGCGTCCGTTCTGGCGGATCTCTCGACCTGACACCGACCGAGAAGACCGCCCATGACATTGACCTTGAACCAAGCTCGAAGGAGTAACCCATGAGCACCCCGAATCAGAACAACCTCGGCACGATCATCGAGTCCGCCCGTGTCCGCAAGATCATCTACTCGGCGTATGTGGTGGCGATCGTCATCATCGGCGCAATCCAGGTGGGTTTCGCGGCGATCAGTGCGGGTCAGCCTGAGTGGCTGACTGTTGCGCTTGCTGTTGCCGCGTATCTCGGTGTTCCTGTTGGCGGCCTTGCCGTCGCGAACACTTCGACCGCGCCCGTCGCGGAGGTCGCACAGCCCGTCGTCGTGACGGTCAACGCGGCACCGGGCATGGATGCGGAAGAGATCGGGCGTATCGCCTCGAATCGCCTGCGTAGCGACTTCAAGGGGGAGTAGCCCTATGCCCGGTCGTATCGTATTCGAACTCACAGATTTCGGTCTTGAGCATTTCGAAGGTGCCGAAGTCATCTTCACGCCTTCTGGGCCGGGAGTGAAGGGCCTGCGACTGTTCGCGGCTTCTCCTGTCGTGGTGACTCCGAACGCCAACGGTGCGGCCGCGGTAACCCTGGAGTCCACAGACGGTGTCGTTCCCGAGGTCTGGTACCAGGTCTCGATCAAGGCGCTACAGCCTGGCGGTCAGTATCACCACTTCGACATCCTAGGTTTCAAGCTGTTCGTGCCTGAGGGGTATGACGGCTCGATCGCTGCCCTGCCCGGCACTCCTTTGTCGCCGCAGAACGTTCTCGTCTCGCTCGACACCCCACCCCCCGGATACAAGGGATGGTGGCTGTACTCACCTGCAATCGGGCAGACGATGCCCCTGGACGATCCCCTCATCGGGGAACTGAGGATGGTGAGCTGACATGGCTGACTACACACCGATCACGAATCTTCGCGGCCCTGCCGCACGGATCACTGCGGTCACAGCGGCACCCGTTGCTGCCGACGCAGATCTGACCCCGATTCTGTCTGGACCAGACCAGAATCGAAGTATCGCGCTGAAGATTCCCCGCGGGCTTCCTGGCGTGAACGCGCTCGACAACGATGCGGCGGTTGCCACTTACCTTGCTGCCCCCGACTCTGAAACGGCCCAGCTTGCCAACACTCTGTTCAAGCGCGATGTGTCTGTGCTGGATCATGGCGCCGTCGCAGACGGCACCACGGACAACACCACGGCGTTTCAGAACGCCGCACTCGAGGCGCGCACGCTCGGCCTCCCGTGGACTGTGCCGCTGGGCGCCGGTGAGTACAAGGTGCGCGGCATCGTCGAAGCGTTCACAAGCCTAGACTGTAAGGGTGTCATCAAGATCGACGCTGCGGATACGGCGGGCTTCAAGTTCTCCCGACTCTCCGAAGGCGTGCCATTCACCTATGCGGCGGTCGGCGGACTAACTGCAGGCAGCACCCGTATCACCGGCCTCGGCGGGCGCACTGGCACGCTGATCATCACATCTTCGGAGGTGCTGATCGGACGAATCACAGCGACCGGTTCGCCGTTTTACACGAAGACCGACTCGGTCCGAGTGATCAATGCGGATGGCGACATCTCTCCCACGCTTGAGTCGACCTACGGGTCGGCCAGCCTCATGCTCTACCCGGATGACCCCGATCTGACGATCCGTGGCCTCAAGGTGAACATCACGGGCTCCGGCACCAAGAGCATTCTGGACATCTACCGCTCGAACGTTCTGGTCGACGGCGGGTACATCGCCAACCAGTCGACGGGAACACTGTCCACGGCGGTACGCGTCCAGGATGCCAGCAAGGTGAACTTCCTCAATTTCAAGGCATCCGGCTTCTTCGGTCTGGACGGTGCTGGTTACGGTGTTGCCGCGTTCAACTCGAGCGCCCTCACGTGGGACAACTGCGAGATGGTGAAGTGTCGCCACGCAATCACTGGCCGTCACACCAAGGACATGAAAGTGGTCGGCGGTTCCTACGAGGGCAACATCGACTCGCACTGGAACAACGGCCTGGTGATCGACGGCATCACCATGGTGAACGCCGAGAACCACATCCTGATCTCCGGCTCCGACGTGAAGATCGTCAACAACCGTTTCCTCGGCGGACGCAACGTGCTCGGCATCCGATACGACACTCCCGAGCTCGCTGGCAATCTGATCATCGAGGACAACTACTGGCAGCCCGTCATCGGGGCGGCGCAGTGGATGGTCGGATACTCCTCATTCAGCGACCCAGGCACCTTCGATTTCGGCCGGGTTCTCAAGACGCCAACGCGCGGATCGATCCAGCGGAATGAGATCCGATTCGTAGGCACCGCGGGGCCGGTGGACATCCTCAATCTCACAGGCAACGGTTACACCTTCCCCCGTGACTACTGGCGCAGCATCGAGATCGGCGCGAACCGAATGACCAATGTGACCACTGGTCGCGGCGTCATCGAGTCGCGCAACGACGCGGCGCACCCGAACGCCGGTCGTTGCAACATCAAGATGACGGACATCACGTTCCCGACCTCGTACACCGCGGTCTATCTGGACGACGCGACGAACACCAGTGCCCCCGCGGCTCCGACTGCTCAGACGCCGTTCAATCTGACGATGACGCGGTGTGAGAACGTGCGACTCTTCCTCCCCGATGCCGCCATGGATCAGGTCAACTACGTGGACTGTGGGCTGGCGATCCTCACCCGGTCGGTCACCAACAGCGCCTGGAAGGGGTCATACCGGATCGAGCGCTGTCGGCTCGTCGGAACCCAGTTCGTCGGGAACGCACGCTACGACTTCATCAGCAACGAGATCAGCGGAGCGCTCGCGTCCTCAACGATCACGATGGACGGACGCGTCAAGTCGTACATGGGTAACCGTGTGGCGATCGGAACGACCGGCCACCCCACTGTGGCCGACCCGTATCGGAACCCGGCCTACTACCTGTAGAAACACAGATGCCCCCTCTCTGCTCAGTGCAGGGAGGGGGCAGTCTTGCGTTTAGCGACCTACCATGCCCAGTATGACGTCGCCTCTTTGGCGCACTCCTCTGAGCAGTAGATGCCCGGGGCGCCCATTGCGCCTTGACGGGGCTTGCCCTCTAGATCCTTGCCGCACGTGCCGCAGCCGTTGCGTGGCATCGGCGCGAAGAAGCTCGCGATGCGCTCGAGTGTCTTGCCCATGATGCGATCGTACGCCCTTCAGTTGAATGGGGGTTCGCGGATGACGGGTGGGCGTGGGCGTTCTTCCATCCACTTGTCGCGAGCCGTGGCGGCAAGCATGATCAAACCGCCGACAACAAGCGCGCCCATCTGCAGGACGAGCATCATCTCGTTGAATGGTTGTTCAAACGCGAGCATGACGAGGTTGAGGATCAGCACAACCATGCCGGCGCCGAATATGAATGCGCCCAACTGTCGAAGAGTCATTGGATTGCCACCAGTTCAGGTAGAGGGTTCTTGGCCGTGCGCCGTTTCTGAATCTGAGCGCCCCACACCCAGAGGAATGCGAACGCGATCAGGCCGGCGTTCAGCGGGGTCGTAGGGCCGTCCGAGATCCAAAGACCGAAGGTCATCGAAACGCCCGCAACGCCGGTCGCCTGGATGACGTTCGTGTGCGTCACTTTCAGCGCCTTCTGCGAGATCAGGCAGATGAGGATCGCGAGGAAGAAGGCGAGCAGCAGGGAGCCTTCCATGCCGAAGTTGTAATACGACGAGCCCCAGAGTGATAGCGGCGAAGTGCCTCGTGTGGAGCCGTAGAGCAGTGCAAAAATCTGGTTGGCGGTGTCTGGCCCCGATTGGCCGGGGAGCAGGCCGACGATCGCCTGTGACCACTCACTGCCGGTCGGGATGCTCTGGTCGTACGCCCAACGGAAGCCGACGACTGACCCGAGCTGGCTCGACCCGAAAATACGGAACGCGAGCTGCTCGAAGAACACCTGGATGATGCCGAACGGTCCATCGGCTGCTGCGATCTGCTGTCCCGCGCGGCCCGTGGCGAAGGTGGCGATGAAGAAGAGGGGGAGCACGACGATCGCGATCCTCGGTGTGTACTTCCGCATGTTCTTCGGCGCGATGAGGTAGGCGGCGATGGTGAGGAAGATGACAGAGCGGACGAACGGGGCGCGCTGTCCGGTGCCGAGGACGAAGACGAGCGTGAGCGGGACCAGCAACAGCATGAGCATGTGGCGGCCTCGCGAGCGGAAGTGGAACGCGGCGACACCGACAACCATGACGAGCGCGGGGAGGAGTGAGTTCTTGAACTGGTTGACGTATCCGGGGAACAGGTACCGCGACCCCGAATAGGACTGGAGGCGGAGGTCGGCGATGTCTTCCTGTCCACCGCCGGCGATGCTCTGGATCGACTCGAAGAAGGCGATGTAGCCGATGCTCGCATAGTAGAGGATGCAGACGCCGATCGAGATGATGAGCAGCAGCCACGTGGACTTCGGCGGGTAGGCGTAGTCCACCTCAGGGGAGTAGGCCTGCCGCCCGCCGCCGAGGAAGGCGGCGTAGACCGTGGCGGTGAGGACAACGACGGCGAGTGTCCCGACGATGAGCCACACGTGCGTCTCGTCGGCGCGCTCTGTCGGGAGCAGTGACGGGATGATGCCGATCGCCATGATGGTCTGCGCGTAGACGAAGAGGCTGATCGCGGACAGGTAGCCGAAGCGACGCCCTGCACCGATCAGGAAGACGCCGAGCAGGACGAAGACAAGGATCAGATACTCGGTCATGCCAGGTCTTCCGCTTCGAACGTCCGGAGGAGAGCGGCTTTCAGCGCCCGGATCTCATATTCCGGACCTTTGATCGCAACGCCGGTGTAGATGTCCTCTATGAATCCGGTCGTCAGGGTATACGAGACCTGGCAACCTATCGATTTGGCCGTGGCGAAGAACTGCTGAGCTTCGGCCCGTCGAAGTCGGCCGATCTCCATGCGAGCGATCCGCATCGTTGCGACGCTCATGCTGCGTTGTCTTTCGCGTACTGGATGAGAGCGCGACGGATGACCACGGACAGGGTCTCACCGTTTGCTTTCGCGGCGTCGTTGGCGGCATCCCAGATGTCATCGCTGACTCGGACGCGGCGTATTGGAGTTTCGGGCACGAAGGAAACTGTAGCCACACTGTGTGCATGCGCGCAAGTCTCAATGACCGATCGCACGCCCATCGTTCGTCGGCGTGCTGTGACCTAACGTGTGGCGTCGATGCTTCCCCAAAGCGATCCATGGCTCCAACCCCGGCAACTCACGCAATGCCACACACAGCGTCCGTGTGTGCTCATCCTCGAAGTAGCCCACCCACGTACCAACCGACTCAGTCAACACGCTCACACGGTCACCAGCGGCCTCCTGTAGCTCGACGATCACAGGTGCCGGGTTCTGTGTGTACTGGTTGCGTGAACAGATCGCGTCGAGGAGGACAGAGAGTGCGACGTCGGGATGCATGAGGTGATCGTACGGGGGAGGGCAGACAGTCGGAATGTCACACCCCAGGCGGACCATGGGCACATGACAACCACGCAACTGCTCGCCTACGAAACACGCTGGCCACACGACACCCCCGCCAAACGCGAACGCATCAGACGCGACCTCCGCATCACAGAGATCCGATACGCCGTACTCCTCGCACGTGCAGCACGAACCGACGAAGGGATGCGCGCGTATCCGATCACTGCGCGACTAGTGAGCGAGACGGCTGAACGGCGAGCTCGGGTGCGGGAGAAGCGGACTGCGGCATGAGCGACGAGATGCGCGTGCGGAAAGATGGCCGACCACTCGTGTGGGATCACCCGGTCGCGGCTGAGGATGAGATCGACTACATCGGGAAGGTCGACATTCCTGCCGATGTGACGTGCGTCTACCGGAGCCGGGAGCCTCAGTACGAAGCGTGGATGGATGATTTCTGACCGATGCAGATCAGATACCCTTCCCCCATGACCAAGGATTCGTACAAGACGCTCGCGTGGTGTGGTTTCGGTACCGGCGCGATCCTTCTCATCTTCAACATTGCCGCGATGGAGGAGCCCGTGGTTCTCTTGACCTGGATATCGATAGCCCTGGTCGCGGTCGGCATCTGGTCGGCGTCACGCGCGCGCAACTTCGAGCCCAAGGAGTAGCCGTAGTGGCTACTTAGTGGCTGTTTTCAGGAACTACCTACGCTTACCTGTGGTTACCGAGCGCCGGAATCATACGGATCGGTAAGAGCAAGTAACCCCACGTAAACAGCACGGCATATCAGACTGCTCAGCATTCGGGGGTTCGAATCCCTCACTCGCCACCATGAAAGCCCCCGCTCGTCGGGGGCTTTTCGCATTCCCGCTCACATCGCTGAAGAATCTTCGCGGTTCCGCGTCACGAACTGATGCGCCGAGAGTCCTGTCTCCTGGGGCAGAGCGCCATCGGTGATTCATCGATCGCTCTGAAAGCAAGACGACCGGGGAATGGGATGTACGTTGCAGTCGATATTCGGGGAATGCTCACGACCGACGAGGTCACTGAGAAGCGGACAGCATGAGTGAGCTGTCGGTCGGCGAAGGGCGCGAAGCGCTCGACGAGGCGTCCGACCAGGAACTCGTGGCGCTGGTGCGCGACGGCAACGCCGAGGCGTATGCCACGCTCTGGCGGCGCCACTCGGGCCCGGCGTATGGCGTCGCGCGGAGCTTCGTCACGCTCGACGCCGACGACCTCGTCTCGGAGGCGTTCGCGAAGGTGCTCGGCGCGATCCGCTCCGGGGGCGGCCCGGCACGCGCCTTCCGGCCGTACATCACGATGACGGTGCGCAACATCGGCCGCTCGCTCCATGTGCGCGAGGCGGTGCTCATCGACGCGGACTTCGAGTGGCGCAGCAGCGATCTGGCCAACGGAGAGGTGCTCGCGGTTGCCGATTTCGAGCGCTGCGTGGCTCTGCAGGCGTTCGACTCGCTTCCGGTGCGGTGGCAGGAGGTGCTCTGGTACAGCGAGGTCGACGGGTTGAAGGTGCGCACCATCAGCACGTACCTCGGCATTCCCGCCAACGCGGTGTCAGCTCTCCTGGTGCGCGCCAAGCGAGGGCTGCGTGACGCGTGGGTGTCGGCGCACCTCGCCTCGGCGAAGACACCGGAATGCGTGACGACGATCCGCGATCTCGGCGCCTATACCCGCCGACGGCTGTCGCTGCGTGCCGCGGCCGCCGTCTCACGACACCTGGGCTTCTGCGAGGACTGCCGGGCGGCGCACGCCGAAGCGAAGCACGCGTCGTCGTTGCTCCTGAGTCTTCTTCCGCTCATCGCGGGCACAGCGGGTGCGGTGGGATACGCGGCGCAGGCTTCTGCGCCGTCGGTCTCGCACGCGCTCGCCGCGCTGCTCGCCCGTCCAGACGCCGTCGCTTCTGGACTGAGCGTCTCAGTGACCGGTGCTCCCGGCCCCGTCGCGGCAGCGCTCACGACGGGCGCGCCCGTCGCTGCAAGCGCTGCGGTCGGCATCGGTGCGCCTCTGACGATGACGGCGGGCACGGCGGTGCTCAGCGTGATGACGGCGGCGATCATCGCGGTGAGCCCTGCGGTCACCCCGGTGCAGGCCGGGTCGGAGTACCTCGCGGCGGCGACCGCGCCCGTGTCGACATCGAGTACAGAGCTGCCGGCGGAGCCGAGCGAGTTGCCGTCGCCGGTCGCGGAAGCGCCCGTCGCGCCGGCGCCCGTGTCACCGGCGCCAGCCCCGGAGCCCGTCCCCGCGCCGGTACCGGTGCCGAGCGTGACATCGCCCGCCGAGCCGTCTCGTGAGCAGCCGCTCATCTTCCGGATGCCGTTCGGCTCCGGCTCGTCATTGACGACCCGAACCGTGCCGTACCCGCTCGGCGTTCCGACCGACGGAGACGCGAGCTTCGTCTGGTTCACCGACGACGGCACCGGCGAGGGCTTCGACGAGTTCAGCGCTCTGGGAGCAGGCGACGACACGAGCCTCTTCCATTTCGCCTCGGTCCCGCCGTCCGACGGCGCGACCGCGCTGAGCGCGACACTCTCGCAGCCCGACCCGCGGTATTTCCCGCAGATCAGCGGTGACGGGGCGTGGCCCGGCGCCACGATCGTCCTCACCGACGGACGTGACGTGGTCGTGGGGTCGAGCACCGTCGAGTCCGACGGCAGCTGGCGCGCGAAGATCGACGACGGGCTCGCGAGCGGCACGGTGCACGCGATTCAGGTCACGATCGACCGGGTGTCGGCGCCGAGCGCTGAGATGGCCTTCCAGACTGTGTCTCCGCCGGAGGTCCGACAGATCGGCGGCGAGGCCGCGGGACTGTCACTCGCCTACACCGGTGCGGGGGGAGCGACGCTGCAGCGTGAGATCGTCGGGGTGACGCCGCTCGAGACCGTGACGATCTCGTCGGACGGCGAGTGGCAGGAGACCGTCGCCGTGCCCCCGGGCACGCACACGGTGCGGGTGAGATACGCGGATCCGACGTCCGGCGACGCCGGGCCCTTCGCCGAGATGACGTTCGAGGCGCGGTGACTTCCTAGACTGGGGAGATGCGAGCGCTCACCGAATCCGATGTGCGTGCATCGTTCGTCAACGCCGATGCCGACGAGCTGCGCATCATGGCGATGCCGCACGACTTCGTGCTGATCGACTGGGACTACCTCGACTTCTTCGCCTGGCGCGATCCGAACGCGGGAGACCGCGGATACGTTCTGGTGCAGCACGAGGGATCCGTCGTCGGCGTGGTGCTCCGGGCCTCCGGGCCCGGGCGCGGTCGCTCGGGCATGTGCAACATCTGTCACACGATGCAGCCGGGCAACCAGGTGACGCTGCTCTCGGCCCGTCGGGCAGGAGATGCCGGACGCCGCGGCGATTCGGTCGGCACCTACGTCTGCGCCGATCTCTCATGCCATGACAACGTGCGCCTCGCGCATCCGCTCGCACCGAACGAGGTGCGCACGGCCGGGCAGGTCGACTTCCGCATCGACGGCACGCGGCGGCGCATGGAGCGCTTCATCTCGCGCGTCTGGGAGTGACGAGCGGCCGTTACGCTGGACGCATCCGTCTGCGCTCGAAGGAGAAGCCATGCACGATGCCATCCTGTTCTCGGTCGACGAGGGGATGGCTCGGCTCACGCTGAACCGCCCCGCGCGACTCAACGCCTTCAACGCCGACCTCGCACACGCATGGCGTGACGCCACCGCCGAGGCGACCTCGCGCAACGACGTGAAGGCCATCCTGGTCGACGCGGCGGGACCCGCGTTCTGCGCCGGCGGCGACGTGATCGACATGGCGACGTCGGTCGGCACCTCGTCGGACATCACCGCGCTCGCCGAGGTGATCAACGCCGGCATCCGTTCGCTGACGGAGTCGTCGGTGCCCGTCGTCACAGCCGCCCACGGGACGACGGCGGGCGGCGGCCTCGGCATCCTGCTCGCCGGCGACTACGCGGTCGTGGGCTCGCGGTCACGCCTGGGCAGCCTCTACGCGAACATCGGTCTCACGCCCGACCTGTCGGTGTCGGCACAACTCGCGCACGCGGTGGGTCAGCGCCGGGCTCTGCAGCTGGTGCTCCAGGATCGGCTGCTGACGGCTCAGGAGGCGCAGGAGTGGGGGCTGGTCGCGGAGTTCGTCACCGGAGAGGATGCTGCCGCCGAGGCGTCGCTCGTGCGCGCCCGTGGTGAGGAGGTCGCCCGCTTCTGGTTGGCCGGAGCCGCCGACGCCTACGGCCAGGCCAAGCATCTGGTGCGGTCGCAACCCGAGCGCACTTTCGCCGAGCAGCTGAGCGAGGAGGCCCGGTCCATCGGGGCGGCGATGGCGACTGCTGACGCGCAGGCCCGCATCGCCGCGTTCGCTGCGGCATCGGCCAGAAAGGGCGCCTGACTCTTTCTGCACAGCACACCGATTCGGGTGAAGTGTCCTCATCGGGGGCAGGCGCACTCACTTCGTCGAAGCGCCGTGGGAGGATGAGGGCACCGCCGCTCCACGAGAGGACAGTCATGTCTCAACCACAGGTCGCGACCACCGGAAAGACGAACACATCCCTGCTGATCAGGGGGGCGATCTGGATCGCCATCGGGGCTCTCATCGCCGCCGCTCTCGTCTGCGTGATCTGGGTGCTCGTCGGAGATCAGGACGGTCTCATCGGCCGGGCGTTCCTCACGATCGTGCTCCTCGCCGCGTTCGCGGGTATCGCGATCCTCGAGGCCGGTCTCGCCCCCAACCGTCCCGACTGGCTGGCGCTCGCGAGCATGGTCACGTGGATCGTCGCCCTGCTGGCGGGAGCCGTGAAGATCTGGCTGCCTGAGGATGACGAGTACTTCGGGGGAGCGGAACGGTTCTTCCAGCTGCTCCTGATCGTCGGCATCCTGCAGCTCGCGCTGCTGCATGTGCGACTGTTCACGCCGGCCGCAGCCCGCCACGTCACCACGTTCACGCGCATCATCTACATCGCGACGCTCGTGTTCCTCGGTGCCCTGGTCGCGCTGCTGATCTTCTTCCTGACCTTCCCGCACGTCTTCGACTACAGCGAGCTTTACTGGCGCATCGTGGTCGCCCTGACGATCCTGGCCGCGGTCGGCACCACCCTGATCCCGCTGCTGAATGCACTGTTCGCGCCGAAGAAGCCGGCCAGCACCCGCGCCGCAGCTCCGGTTGCCGCCCCGTCGTGGCCGACCTACGCCGACGGGATCACGCCGCTGCCGGCTCTCCACGACGGCTCGCCCGATTGGAACGCGTACTACACGGGGTATCCGTCCGTCGCGCCGCAGGGCCAGGCGCCCGCGCCGACCGCGCTCGGAGCGCTGCCGCCCTCGTCGTTCCCGGTCGCAGCGGCACCGACGATCCCCGCGCCGCCCGCACCCAGTGCCTTCGAGGGAACAGCCGCACCCGCGCAGTCGGCGCCCCCGGTTCCGCCGACGCAGCCTGCGCCTCCCGCGCCGGTGAGTCCGCCTCCGCCTGCGGCACCGGATCAGGGAGGGCATCCTGTCTTCCCCTCGGCCCCGCCCGCCGCGCCCCAGCCGCCGCAGTGACCCTCGAGGTCGAGCTCGGCGAACTCGCCACGGCCCTCGCGCAGGAGGCCGGCGAACTCGCCGCCCGTCGTCGCCGCGAGGGCGTGCGCCTGGCCGCCACCAAGACGAATCTGGCTGACATCGTCACCGAGGCTGATCGCGAAGTCGAGGACCTGATCCGCGGACGCCTTCGTGAGGCGCGTCCGCAGGACGGGTTCCTCGGTGAGGAGTCCGGTGCGACACCATCGGCGACTCCGCAGGACGATGCCGATCGCATCACCTGGGTCGTCGACCCCATCGACGGAACCGTGAACTACGCATACGGCATCCCGTCGTACAACGTCAGCATCGCCGCGGTGCGCGGCGAGCCGGATCCCGACAGGTGGGAGGCGCTGGCGGGCGCCGTGCACGCGCCCGCGCTCGGCGAGCTGTTCACGGCGGTGCGCGGCCATGGAGCCTGGTGCGACGGCGTGCGTCTGGCCGTGAACACCGAGACTCCGGCCGGCGCGTTGCTCGGCACCGGGTTCGGCTACGACCCCGCGACCCACGACGGTGATATCGCGACAGTGCGGCGCGTGATGACCATGGCTCGCGACGTTCGACGCATGGGTGCTGCGGCACTCGATCTCGCCTATGTCGCGGCCGGTCGGCTCGACGGCTACTTCGAGCGCGGGCTCAAGCCGTGGGATCTGGCGGCCGGTGCGCTGCTGGTGCAGGAGGCCGGGGGAGTGGTGACCCGGCTCGACGTCCACTCGGCGCGGCCGATGCTCCTCGCCGGCGGGCCCGAGGTGCACGCGCGCCTCCGGTCGCTGATCGGTGACGAGGGGTGAGCGTTACATGGCATTCCCAGCCTGCACAGGGTAGGGTTTATCTGATCGTTACTTTCACCCCCCGAAGGTGAAACCGCATTTGAGCGCCCCCGAGTTTGACGCACGACCCGAGAGAATCCTTTTGCCCTTCGAGAACCACCAGGCTGACGCTGCGCCCACGCGCCGTTCCAGCCGGCTCCGCACCGCGGCCTTCGTGGCCGCCGCAGCGGCGACGACGGCATCCGACTCCACCCCAGCAGCGGCTCCGGCCGTCGCTTCGACCCCACTGTCCCGTCGGGCCGTGCGGGAGCGGATGACCTTCGATCTGCCGACCACTGCGACCGCTCCGGTCGAGTCGTCCGAGCCGGCGAGCCCCCGCATCCCCACTCCCGCCGAAGTGTTGACCGAGAACGTCGAGAGCCCCGCTGCTCCGTTCCTCGCCCGCACCGACGCGTTCGAGCCGGCCACCACCGACGCCGGAGCCGACGCCTTCGAGCAGGCCGCCCGCGCCTTCCGCGCCGCGACCGGTCCGATCTCGACCGTCTCGCAGTCTGCACCAACGGTCGACGCCGCAGCTGCGACAGACGCCGCCGCCGAAGCCCCGCACGTCGCCGTCCGCCGTCCGCGCGGATCCCGCCGCTTCCTCGCCATGGGCGCCACCGTCGGTGTGATGAGCCTCGCCGGTCTTCTGGCCGTGTCGATGACGCTTCCCGCCGAGGCCGTCGCCGCCGCGCAGGGAACCACCGTCGCCGCGACCTCGCTTGTCGCCGCATCGGGTGCCGAGAAGAGCACCGCCGCCGACGGCGAGATCCAGGCGTTCATCGCCGGATCCGACGTGCAGGCCAGCAACCTCGCACGCGATGACGGGTTCAGCACGATCTCGCTGGTCGACGTCGCCGCCGAGCAGGGCATCAACTACTCGAACGAGATCTTCACCAACGACCCCGAGGCTGCGATCCAGTGGCCCTTCATGGTCGGCGTCGGCATGAGCTACGGCTACGGCATGCGCAGCGGCCGCCTGCACGAGGGCATCGACTTCGTGCCCGGTGACGGCGCCCCCGTCCAGTCGATCGCCGACGGCACCGTGCGCATCGCGACCGAGCAGGGCGGCGCCTACGGCGTCACCGTGTACATCGATCACGTCATCGACGGCCAGGTCATCACCAGCCACTACTCGCACATGCAGTACGGCTCGCTGAAGGTCGCCGCGGGCGACACCGTGAAGGTCGGCACCGTCGTCGGCAAGACCGGCAACACCGGTCGCTCGTACGGTGCGCACATGCATTTCGAGATCATCGTCAACGGATCGACCATCGACCCGCTGCCGTGGTTGCGCGAAAACGCAGGTCGGCACTCCGACTGACCGGCTCGATTTCATGAGGACGCCAGAGTGATGGTATTCTCGTGTGGTTGCCCCGAGAGGGGCAGCACGCCCCGATAGCTCAGTGGTAGAGCACTTCCATGGTAAGGAAGGGGTCGTCAGTTCAATCCTGACTCGGGGCTCGCAGCATTCTTCTCACGCGGACGGATGCCTCGCGGCAGGGTAGCTCAGCTGGTTAGAGCGCACGACTCATAATCGTGAGGTCGCGGGTTCAAGCCCCGCTCCTGCTACAGATAAAGGCCCCCGGTTTTCCGGGGGTTTTGTCGTATCTGAGCGATGCGGTTCAGCCGAACGGCGCGGCTACAGTTCTCTTCTGGCTTCTCGTCCTGCCCTGAAGATTCGAAAGCTGCTCCCGAAGCCAGGCCCAGCGCAAGACCGAGCGCGGCACCTACGCCGACGTTGTCGAATCGCAGGAGCCCAGCCCCTGCGCAGCCGGGCGGCCGATCGCGATCCCGAACACGACGCCGAGACCCAGCTTCTTGGGATTCTTTTCTGGTTCGGTCATCTGCAGAACCCTACGTGTGCGCGTGAGAAGGCACATCCCCCTGAGGCGGACTTGGCGAAGTTCGAAAACAGGGGCCCGTCGTCGCGCTACCAGTACTCCCAATCCGACGTGAGGTCGACCGATTGTTCGTCCACGGGCGCGGTTGAGAACGGTTGTTTGTTTTCCGGCTTTGCGGCACCGATGTGGTCGACGGCGAGGATGATCTTCGAATGCGGGGTGACGAGGACGCTGATGGATTCGTCGCCGCCGCGGATGTGCACGAAGGCCGCGCGTGAGCCCGCGGCACTCTCTAGCTGCTGCATCAAATCAACGAGATCGCGGTCAGGTCTGATCGCAAACTCTCGACCGTCGATGGTGATCCTTGCTCGAATCTCGTCGCTGCTCTCACTCATGCGCAAAGAAATTAGACGGGTGTGGTCAAGTTTTCGAGGGCCTTGCGCAGCGGGGAGCGGGGAGCGACAATTCACGTTGCTGAGTGGGGAGTTCACGGCCACCGCCGATACTGGCGTCTTCGCGCCAAGTGAAGCCGAACGGTTCGCCGCGCCGGAGCTCGACGAAGTGCTCGAAGTCGCCTGAGCGATCCCTGCCCGGGAGTCAGCATTTTTTTGAGCGTGAATCATACGGGTCCGTCAGGTGGCCGTCGAGGGGGGAGGCCGCAGGCCTTGAGGCGACGCACGATGAGGAACACACGCTGACACCTTACGGAGGCTGCTGCAATGTATTTCCACGTTCAAGAGTTCATCAACGAGATCGCCCAGGACGAGCCGGATCCCGCCGCCGCGAACGCGCTCCAAGAGGGCTTGGGGGGACAGTTCGGAGAGATGCGCACGATGATGCAGTACCTCTTCCAGAGCATCAACTTCCGCGGCCCGGACGGTAAGCCCTACAAGGACCTCATCCAGGGCATCGGTACCGAGGAGATCAGTCATGTCGAACTGATCGGCACGACCATCTCCCGGCTCCTCGATGGATCGCCGCAATACAAGGGCAAGCCGACCGACCCGATCGATGAGCCCGGCGCCGGTGGGGCCACTCCGCTTCGGATTGCGGTCGACACCAGCAACATCCACCACTATCTCGTCGGAGCGCAGGGTGCGCTGCCGGTCGACGCGGCGGGCAATCCGTGGATGGGGAGCTATGTCTACAACTCCGGCAACCTGGTGCTCGACCTTCTGTACAACCTCATGCTGGAGTCGACGGGCCGCCTGCAGAAGTGCCGTCTGTATGAGATGACCGACAACAAGATGGCGCGCAGCACGATCTCGTACCTGATCGTGCGCGACCAGGCTCACGAGAACGCCTACGCGAAGGCCCTCGAGACGCTGGGTGTGAACTGGCGCACCTCGCTGCCGATCCCGAAGACGAACGCCGAACAGTTCCCCGAGGTGAAGAAGCTGCTCGATCTGGGCCTTCAGAGCAAGCAGTACTCCTTCGATCTCACCTCGCAGTCCGAGGCAGGAAAGATCTTCCAGGGAGCATCGCCCTCGAACGACGGCACCACCCTGGATGCCAGCGAGCAGGCACCGGTCGGTTCTCCGATGACGATCTCCCCGGAGCGTTTCGAGGAGTTCGCGCCGGGTGCTGACGACGAGCTCCGCGCGCTGATCGAGGCCACCGCCGCGATGGAGATGGCCGACATCGACGCCACCTTCGGGCGGATGAAGTGATGTCCGAAGCGCGGCAGCACGGTGAGGCCGCCTCGGACGACTCGGCCTCGAGCGCGGGGTCTGAGTCGCCGGACGAGGGCGCCTCGGCCGAAGCGGCCGCAGAAGACGCGGTCATCGATGATGACGACGCGGACTGAGGGCAGGACGAGATTCTGATCTGCACCTGACGGCGCCATGCCACATGGCCGCTCGGACCGTCCGGTCTGAGCGGCCATTTCGGTTCAGGCGTTCACTCCACGGAGTCGATGCGCGTGATGAGACCCGGAGATATCGGATGCTCTGCAATTCCGGTTGGCGAGAAGAAACTCCCGTTAGCGGGCCGCCACGACGCCCGCACAAGAAAGCGGTCCCGGAGTCCGGGGAACTCAAACGGGACCGCCGGCCGGTTTCGCTGGGGACTCTACCGGCCAACCGCGGGGACTACTGCGGTTACCGCAAACCCTAGCGATATATCGTTCGTGACGCATGGGGCCTTGATTCGACCGAGGCGGCGAGGTACATTTCGTCAACCAATCGCAGGGTACAAGTCACCACGTGCAATTCGATAGGCCCTGTGCATTATCGGCGGGCACGTCTAGCGTTGCCAGCTGCATCGGCGACCAATGCTCTGGGGACGGCCTGGCTGATCGTTGCAATAAGCGGCCCGTCGAGGCATGAAGGGATACCTCGGGGGGCCGCTCCTCGCCGCAATGGATACGCCCCGACATCAGGGAATGCAACCCCGTTCGTGGAGAATGCCCCGCCTCATATGGTGCGCCCATGACACCCACACATGAGCCACAGACGCCAAGCCCACGCGGGATAACTCGACGTAACGTTCTGCAGAGCGCGGCTTGGGCTACACCTGTCATCGCCATGGCGACGACAGCCCCCCTCGCCGCTGCCTCGCAGATCGACGGTGGAACTCTCTACCTCACCGGCAACGCCTTCGCTGACGCAGGAATCTATCTCACCGGAACCAACTACAACGGGGCCACGTCGACTGTCTCCTACCCAGTCGGTACCCTGCAGATCACGATCATCCTTCCCGACATCGACGCCATCGAAGACACAGTCGTGAACGCGGCCCCGACGTGGACCGCTGTTCGAGACGGCAACGTCGTCACGCTGACGAACAACATCGAACTGCCGGCGGGTGGCGAGTCTGGTGACCTCGGCCTTGTGCAGATCCTCGGCCCGTTCCCCGCTGGGAGCCCCTACACGATCACCGTTTCGCCGAGCAGCATCGAGGTGGTCTACGTCGGGAACCTGCAACCCTCGGGAACCTTCTGACGGCCGACTCGAACCCCGCATCCTCGCAGGTCCGCCGCGGGGTGTCCACCTCTGCCGCGAGGCCGCGTTCCCTGCGAGACTCGGCCCATGGTGTTCATTGGTTTTCATGCCTCGCACGAGCAGATCGCGCCCAGCGCGCTCCTGGACGCCGTCATCGGCGCTGAGCGCGCAGGATTCGACGGAGCCATGTGCTCCGACCACCTCGCCCCCTGGACTCGGGCGCAAGGGGAGTCCGGTTTCGCGCTGAGCTGGATCGCTGCCGCGCTCGCCCGCACCGACTTCTCGATCGGTATGGTGAATGCTCCGGGTCAGCGGTATCACCCGGTGATGATCGCTCAGGCCTTCGCCACGCTGGAGGAGATGTTCCCCGGCCGCTTCTGGGCGGCGATGGGAAGCGGCGAGGCCGTCAATGAGCACGTCACCGGCGAAGGCTGGCCCGCGAAAGACATCCGCAACGAGCGACTGCGTGAGAGCGTCGACGTCATCCGTCGGTTGATGGCCGGCGAGGAGGTCGACCATGACGGGCTGGTGCGGGTCCACCGCGCCAGGGTGTGGAGCCTGCCGGCCGAGCCGCCCCCGCTGTTCGCGACCGC
Organism: Microbacterium sp. PI-SA-G; assembly: GCF_057215335.1. NCBI lineage: Bacteria > Bacillati > Actinomycetota > Actinomycetes > Micrococcales > Microbacteriaceae > Microbacterium > Microbacterium sp. PI-SA-G. The sequence continues at coordinate 1,470,552 of NZ_CM170103.1, read as the reverse complement.
GGTGAGCGCTGAGACCGCCGAATGGGCCGCCTCCTGGGCGCAGGGCCTCGCGACGGTCGCCCAGGAACCGGCCGCACTGCAGCGGGTCGTCGACAGCTACCGCGACGCAGGAGGCACGGGACCCTGCACCCTGCAGGTGCATGTCAGCCTCGCCGAGACGGACGAGGCGGCGTTCGCCATCGCCCGCGATCAGTGGACCAACGGTCTGCTCTCGCCACCGACCACCTGGGACCTCGAACAGCCGGAGGACTTCGAGGCCGCAGTCGCCGCGCTCGACAAGGAGGGCCTGCGGAAGTCCGTCTTGATCGACCACGATGCCTCAGCACTGGCCGGACGCATCGCGGATCTCGTCGAGATCGGGTTCGACCGCGTCTACGTGCACCACGTCGGCACCGAGCAGTCGCGATTCCTCGACGCCTCGGCATCCGAACTGATTCCCGCCCTGAAGGAGCGACTGTGAAGATCACCGACACGAGTGACCTCTGGTGGAAGACGGCGGTGATCTACTGCCTCGACGTGGAGACATTCCTCGACTCGAACGGCGACGGCGTCGGAGACCTGCAGGGTCTCTCCCAGCGGATCGACTACCTCTCGCAGTCGGGCGTCACCTGCCTCTGGCTGATGCCGTTCTATCCGAGCCCGGACCGCGACGACGGCTACGACGTCAGCGACTTCTACGGCATCGACTCTCGTCTGGGAACGCACGGCGACCTCGTCGAGGTGATCCGCACCGCCCGTGACCGCGGGATGCGTGTGATCGTCGACCTGGTCATCAACCACACGTCCGACCGGCATCCGTGGTTCCTCGCGGCGAAGCGCAGCGTCGACTCGCCCTACCGGGACTACTACGTGTGGCGCGACGATGCGCCCCCGAAGGGGCAGAAGAACGCCGTCTTCCCCGGCCAGGCGAACGGAATCTGGGGCAAAGACGAGAAGTCCGGGCAGTGGTACCAGCACAGCTTCTACGAGCACCAGCCCGACCTGAACATCGCCAACCCCCACGTCCGCGACGAGATCGCCAAGGTCATCGGGTTCTGGCTGCAGCTGGGCATCTCGGGCTTCCGCGTCGACGCCGTGCCATTCCTCCTCGAGATTCCCGAGGGCGCCGGCATCCCCGAACCGCACGATCTGTTGCGAGACATCAGGCGGTTCCTGCAGCGTCGTTCGAGCGAGGCGATCCTGCTCGGCGAGGTCAACCTGCCGTATGAGAAGCAGGCGGAGTACTTCGGCGGCGACGAGGGCGACGAGCTCACCATGCAGTTCGACTTCGTCGGGATGCAGGCGCTGTACCTGTCGTTCGCCCGAAACGACCCTGCGCCTCTGATCTCGGCGCTGCTCGCCCGCCCCATGCTCGGCACGGAGGTGCAGTGGGCGAACTTCCTGCGCAACCACGACGAACTGACCCTCGACAAGCTCACCGACAGCGAGCGGCAGGAGGTGTTCGAGGCGTTCGCACCGGACGAACGGCAGCGGGTCTTCGGCCGGGGAATCACACGGCGCCTCCCGCCGATGCTCGGCGGCGACCCGCGCCGCGTGCGCATGGCCTACAGCCTGCTCTTCACCCTGCCCGGCACCCCCGTGCTGTTCTACGGCGAGGAGATCGGCATGGGCGAGAACATCGACATCCCCGGGCGTGAAGCGGTGCGGACTCCGATGCAATGGTCCTCGGACCGCAACGGAGGATTCTCGGATGTCGCTCCGAGCCGGCTCGTCGCCCGACCGCCGTCCGACGGGTATGCGCCGGAGCACGTCAACGTCGCGGCCCAGCTCGATGACAGCGGATCGCTGCTGCACTTCATCCGCTCGCTTGCCTCGTGCTACCGGATCTCGCCGGAACTCGGCTGGGGCAGCCTGCAGATCATCGACCAGCCCGCGGAATCGCTGCTCGTGCACTCGCTCACGGCCGATGTAGGCCGCTTCATCGCGGTGCACAACTTCGCCGAAGTGCCGGTGAGTACGAGCTTCACAGTGGGCGATGAGCCCGAGGGCACCACACTCGTGGACCTGCTCGATCCGTCGCGCAGCGCTCTGGGCCCGGACGGGCGGGTAGAGATGGAGGTTCCGGCATACGGCTACCGCTGGTTGCGCGTCTCACGCCCCGGCGACGGTCGCATCACCTGAGCGGCGGGGGCGGGGCAGTCAGCGAACGTCAGGCCTCCTCCGCCCCCTCCCGTTCCAGCAGTGCCGACAGGCTCGCGAGGTCGGCCTCGATATCGCGCTGCACGCCATCACCCATCGACACGGCCCACTCGGACTCGCGCGATCCGCGGAGGGTCGCGGTCAGCAGCAGCGCGCTGCCGCCGCCTTCCGCCGGCGCCGCCTCGTGCCGCACCGTGAGCTCAGCGCCATCGAGGATCGTGGTGTCGGCGTAGACCGTGCCGTCGACGATCTCGGTGACGACGAAGGGCGCGGGCGACCCTGTGCGCGTCTTCAGCTCGCCGCGGGCGCCGAGGGCGAACGGCTCAGCGAGCCGCAGGTACTCCATGCCCGCGCTCCACTCCGGATGCGAGGGCAGATCGCACCACCGCTCGAAGAAGCGTGACGGGTGGACGGGAGAGTGGCCGGTGACCCGGGCGACGTCGATCATGGGCCGAGACTAGACCCGGCCACCGACACTCAGAAGTTCTCGTCCACGCTCACCGACCACACCGGCAGAGGATCGGGGAAGTGGCTCCAGGCCTCTGGCCCGGCGGTGAATTCCGCATCGGTGACGGCGGCCGCATCGAGCAGTGCGTGCAGTCCGGCGCCGTCGAGATCGTGACCGGTGAAGGCGAGGTCCTGACCGGTCGACGCGGCATCGATACCGGACGACAGCGGATCGATCCAGATCGCGGAGCCGACATGATCCCACCGGGCCAGCACGCAGGCGCGGGTGGCGAGGCGGCAGAAGCCCGCCGAGCGCAGGACGACGCCGTGGCGTCCGGAGTCGATCTCGTCGAGCACGGCAGAGAGTCGCGCCGGATGGAACGGTCGCGGCTGCTCGTAACGGATCGTGGTGACCTGCGCGTCGGTCATGTGCGGGTCGTGCTCGTCGTTGAGCGCGTGCACCCAGCCCGCGCGTTCCAGCAGCGCAGGCGACGCGGGTGGCGAGGCGAACAGTGCGCGGACGTCGTCGGCCGGGCCGCGCGACAGCCGCACCCGCGCGGCCGGGTTGAGGTGCGACGCGACCGCCATCAACAGCGACAGGTCGGCGGTGCTCACGGCATCCCAGTTCACGAAGGTGATGAGGGTTGCGCCTTCAAGCAGCGAGATCGCCCGACGCGCTCGGGCTCCGAAGTCTCCGCGGTCGTCGCCCGCGGGCGGATCCGCCACCAGCGGAGCGCCGTCGCTCACATCATCGAGCAGGTGCATGGCATCGACGACGCAGATGACCGTCGCCCCGCCGCGCGTCACGAGGTCGAGATGCGGCAGGTCGAGCTCCACGGCCACGTCGGCCACGAAAGGAACCAGCTCGGCGCGCATCACTGGGCGGTCGGCCGCGAGCTCCATCACCTCAGGGCGGTGCCCCGGCGTGCGCTCCACCACGCGCAGCAAACGCCCGCCCGTCGCGTCCGCCAGACGCGAGGCATATGCCCGCCGCTCCGGAACGCACACTCCGACGACGGCGATGGGCTGACTGAACTCCACGGGTGACCTGCTCTCCTTCGTTGACGTCCTCTGCGTCCCACCCTAGTCTGTTAATGAGAAGCATTATCAATAAGGAGTCATCATGAAGGTTCGCGCATCACTCAAGTCCCTGAAGAACCAGCCCGGCGCGCAGGTCGTGCGGCGCCGCGGCCGGGTCTTCGTGATCAACAAGCTCAACCCGCGGTTCAAGGGCCGGCAGGGCTGACCGCTGCGGGTCAGCTGCGTTCTCGTCCCTTCTGGGGCGCGGCATCCGACCCGTCCTTCGCCGCATTGCGACGGATACGGCGGCCCTCGTCGATGTCCTTCTGCTCCTTCTCGGCCGCCTTGTCGCTCTTGCGGGTGTCGCGCGCCGGCAGCTGGATGTCCTCCTCGGCGGCTATTCCGGCCTGCAGCTGGCGACCGCGTTCGAGCTCTGCGTCGAACTCAGCACCGAACAGCAGGGCGAGATTCGCGATCCACAGCCACAGCAGGAAGATGATGATGCCGGCGAACGAGCCGTAGGTGCGGTCGTAGTTCGAGAAGTTGGCCACGTAGAACGCGAAGCCGAGGGTGCTGACGACCAGCACCACGATCGCGAGAAGCGCTCCCAGGCTGATCCAGCGGAACTTCGGCTGCTTCGCGTTGGGCGTCGCGTAGTACAGGATCGCGACGATCAGCACGACGATGAACGCCAGCACCGGCCACTTGGCGATGGACCAGATCGTCTGCGCGACCGCGCCGATGCCCAGTGCGTCACCGATGGCGTCAGCCACCGGCCCGGACACGATGAGGATCACGGTCGCGACCACCAGCAGCACGATCGAGACGATGGTCACCAGCAGCTGCGCGGGCTTCAGCTTCCAGAACGGACGCCCCTCCTCGATCTCGTAGATGCGGTTCATGGCGCGGCTGAACGCGCCGACGTATCCCGAGGCCGACCAGATGGCGAGCACGATTCCGGAGATGAGAGCGAAGCCGGCGCCGGGGGAGTCCGCGATCTGCTCGATGGGTCCGCGGATCGTCTCGGCCGCGCCTCCGGGCGCCACCTGCTCGACGATGCCCAGCACCGCGTCACTGGCTTCCTTGCCCTGGCCGAAGACGCCGAGCAGCGAGAAGATCGCCATCAGTCCCGGGAAGATCGACAGCACCGCGTAGTAGGTCAGCGACGCGGCGATGTCGGTGCACTGATCGGAGGAGAACTCGCGGATCGTCTTCTGCAGGATGTACTTCCAGGAGCGCTTGTGCAGATCATCGGGCGAGTCCGGCTTACCGCCCGACTCGGGATCGGGAGCGGTGCGGTCAGAAGCGGGGGCGGAGCGGGCCATGGCGTGTCCTTCTCGTGCGAAATGAACGGGCTCTCTTTTCTAGTCAGCGTGCGCAGGCGGTTCAGGGCCCTTGCACGGGCGGGCCGACGGGTGTAGAAAGCGCGACGCCGGTGAGGGAATCCGCGGGAGGATACGCGCCATCCCCCGCCGGTGCAAGCGTCTTCGCTGCGGGGGCGGGGCAGGCCATGGTCAGAGCATGAACAGCAGCGACCGCGGCGCCGAGCGCCCCCACTCCGAGCGTCCTCTCTCCGAGTCCGAGCGCCTCCGCTCCGAGCGTCCCCTCTCCGAGTCCGAGCGCCCCCACTCCGAGCCCGACCGCCTCCGCTCCGAGAATGACGAGCCCATGCGCGCGACCGAAGCCGCCCGTGCGACGACGCACCACGACGACAACCGCAGCCTGCGCGACGACGTCCACGCACGCGAGAAGGCCGAGTTCGGCGGATTCAAGTTCGGCTCCGCCTTCTTCGGCTGGCTCACCGCCATGGGCACCACCGTGCTGCTGACCGCCCTCGCCACGGCGATCGGCGCCGGGATCGGCATGAACAACGGCGTGTCAGCCGAGGAGTCCGCGGAATCCGTCATGGGTCCGGCCGGCATCATCGCGGCGATCGTGCTGACTCTCGTGCTGTTGATCTCCTACTTCGCCGGCGGCTACGTCGCCGGCCGCATGGCCCGGTTCAGCGGGGTCAAGCAGGGCCTCGCGGTCTGGATCTGGGCCGTGGTCATCGCTGTCATCCTGGCTGTCGTCACCGCGATCGCCGGTGCGCAGTGGGACATCCTGTCGAACCTGCAGGGCTTCCCCCGCATCCCCGTGACCCCCGAGACGGCCACCACGACCGGCGTCCTCACCGCGGTCGGAGCCGCCGTGGTCACGCTGATCGGCGCCATCCTGGGCGGCATCGCCGGCATGCGCTACCACCGCAAGGTCGACCGGGTGGGTCTCGGGCGCTGATCGGGCGCCTCGGCTGCGATCGCCCGGAGCCACGAGCTGCGTCTGCTCGAGTCCGCCGAGACGCCCGAGCCGGGCGTGTACGGCTAGCGGATCCCCGCGCGACGCAGAAGTCGTGTCGTCGCGCTGACCAGCACGACGACCACGCCTTCGCCCAGCAGTCGGCCGAGCAGTGTCGCCGCCAGCATCCACGGAGCCAGGTGCTCCGGCGAGAACACCGCGAGCGAGATGAGGAACAGGGCCACCGCGACCGCGGCCCCGCCGACGATGAGGCGTCGGGTCGACACCGCCGAGCGGCCGCACACCAGATCGAACAGCACCCCCGCCGTGAGGAGCGGGACTGCCGAGAGCAGGCCGAGGGGTGACAGCGCCACCACGAGGATCGCCGTCACGCCCGCAGTGATCGTCGCCGTCCCGGGTGCCCGGGTGATCACCCGCGCGAGGAACGGCAGCGCGGTGTTGACGCCGGCCAGGACCGCGTAGACCGGCGGCATCGACGGAGCGGTCAGCGACAGCACCGGCAGCATGGCGAGGAAGATCGCCGCCTGCACCGCCGCGAACGCGGCTGCGATGAGGAGAGCCCGGGTGGGGGTCGATCGCTTCGCGATGAGTCGGTCATGCACCCGTCGAGCATAGGACGGCGCGAGCGGGGTGAGATGCCGGGGTGAAGGAACGGAGGCCCGCGGGAGACGTGGGAATCTCAGCGTCGGAACACCCGGCGGACGACCGAGACCCCGAGCCATACTGCCGCGATCCACGGGCCCGCGACGATGATCGGGTCCATCCAGGTGTGCTTCGTGTCGACGCGGCCCCGGCCGAAGCGCGACCGCACCGGGTGATGCTTCGGCTCGGCGAGGATCCCGGTCTGCGTGATCGGGTTGTCGGGCTGAGCGGTGAGGAACGACCGCAGGTGCGCGCCGACGGAATCGACGCGGTCCCCGAGCACCAGCAGCAGCCACCGGGTGTTCTTGGTCTCGCTGAGGTTGTCGTAGGCGAATCGCCGGATCGCTCCCGACACCCCGTGCAGGGGCTGCGCCGTGCCGAACACCGGCGGCAGCATCCCGTGCTCGATCGAGCGTTCGCGGTTTTCTCCTCCGGCCTGGCGGTCGGGGAAGGTCCACGTCGCTCCGGTGTCGCCGTAGTCCTCGAGCTGCTGCCAGGTGCGGCGGTGCTCGGGAGCGGAGTCGGCGCCCCATCCGGGCACGCGCGCGCGGAGCTCGTCGGCGGTCGGTGCCAGCAACGGCTTGGCGCTCTCGTACGGCATGGTCAGTCCTCTCCGATCGTGATCAGCGGTTTGATGCAGTCGTCGAGCTTCGACGAGAACACGTGGTACGCCTCGCCGATGTGCTCGAGCGGGAAGCGGTGCGTGAGCAGCTCGCTCGGGCGCACGTGACCCGCCTGGATGTGCTCGAGCAGGCGCGGCCACTGCCGTTTCACCGGCGCCTGATTCGCGCGGATCGTGAGTCCCTTGTTGACCGCGTCGCCGAAGCGCACCGATGACCCCAGCGGTCCGTACGCGCCGATGACCGAGACCGTGCCGCCCTTGCGCACCGAGTCGATGGCCCAGTTCAGCGCCACGGGCGACCCGCCCTGCAGCTTGAGCTTCGCGCCGGTGACGTGCTGCAGCACACTCCCGTCCGCCTCTGCTCCCGCCGCATCGATCGCCACGTCGGCGCCGAGGTGACCGGTCGCGCGCTTCATCGAGAGCACGATGTCGTTCTCCTCGGCGATGTGCATGGTCTCGGCGTGCGCGAACTGCCGGGCCTTCTCGAGGCGATAGTCCACATGGTCGACGACGATCACCCGACCGGCGCCGAAGAACCACGCCGAGCGGGCGGCGGCGAGACCGACGGGGCCGGCGCCGAACACCGCGACCGTGTCGCCCTCGCTGATCTCGCCCAGCTGCGCCCCGAAGTACCCGGTCGAGAAGGCGTCGGTGAGCATCAGCGCGTCTTCGGCCGACAGCCACTCGGGCAGGACTTCGGGGCCCACATCGGCGAACGGGACGCGCACGAACTCCGCCTGTCCGCCGTCGTATCCGCCGGCCGTGTGCGAGTAGCCGTAGATGCCGCCGACCGCGGTCGCGTTCGGGTTCACGTTGTGACAGTTCGACAGCAGCCCGCGGGTGCAGAAGTAGCACGAGCCGCACGAGATGTTGAAAGGCACCATCACCCGATCGCCGACCGACAGGCTGCTCACCGACGATCCGACCTCGTGCACCACCCCCACGATCTCGTGCCCGAAGGTGTGCCCGACGCGGGTGTCGGGCAGGAGCCCGTGGAACAGGTGCAGGTCCGACCCGCACACGGCGGCGTGCGTGACGCGCACGATCGCGTCGTTCGGATGCTCGATCTTCGGCATCGGTTTCTCGGTCACCTGGATCTTGTACGGTCCGCGGTAGGTCATGGCGCGCATGGGGTGTCCTCTCCGGCCGTGGCGGCGTGGATATCTGGGATGCAGGCGAAGCTATCGGGGCGCGGACGAGGGTGGAGAGGGTGTTGACGGGGCGGCGAGGAGCGCGTATTTTCGCGAGACGAGCCGTGTGCGCGAGGACAGGGGATTCGACGCGACTGTGTGTCGACGGCACACCCCCGGCCCGCGACGCTGTGCCCGGGCGACGCTGACCTGTCCGCAACGCTGGGATACCGTCGAAGAATGGACATCTCCGCGTTCCCGGCTGTCGACATGGCCTATCTCCGGTCGGTCCTCGGGGAGCCGGACCCGCCCACGACGCAGAAGATCACCGATCATCTCGACGACAACTGCCTCGCCTTCCTCGCGCATTCGCCGTTCTGCTGTCTGTCGACGTCGGATGCCGCGGGCAACTGCGACTGCTCACCCCGCGGTGACTACCCGGGGTTCGTGCGGGCACTCGATGCGCAGACCCTCGTGATCCCGGACCGGCTCGGCAACAAGATCGCCGACTCGATGAGCAACATCATCGACAACGGCCACGTCGGACTGCTGTGCTTCGTGCCTGGCATGAGCGAGACGCTGCGCGTCAACGGAACCGCGACGGTGACCAACGACCCGGCGCTGCTGCGGATGCTGGAGCAGGATCACGCGGTGCCCGATCTCGCCATCGTGATCCGCACCGAGCAGGTCTACCTGCACTGCGGGCGCGCTCTGCTGCGCGCCGGGCTCTGGGACGCCGAGATGCAGGATCTGGCCGCCGAGGTGCCGAGCTCAGGACAGATCTGGGCGAGCATGTCGGGCTGGGACCCCACCGTCGGCGACGTGATCGACGACGCGATGACCGGCGCGTACCGGGCGCTGTACTGAATGCGCTCCCGCACAGGGATGATGACGCTCGTGGTGCGCGAGATCGTCACCGAGACCCCCTCGATCGTCAGCATCCGCCTCGAAGCACCCGACGGATCGCCACTGCCGCCCTGGCAGCCCGGCGCGCACATCGACGTGCAGCTGGTCACCCGGCACGAACGTCAGTACTCGCTCTGCGGCGACCCCGCGGACGTCGGTGCGTACCGGATCGCCGTGCGCCGGGAGCCGTTCTCACGCGGGGGCTCGCACTACATCCACAGCTTCCTGCGCGTGGGCAGTCGCGTGTGGGTGCGTCCGCCGCGCAACCTGTTCTCGCTCGCCGATGCCCCGTCATACCTGCTGCTCGCGGCGGGGATCGGTCTCACGCCGATCCTGTCGATGGCGCGCCACCTCGCCGCCGAAGGCGCGGACTGGCGGATGACGTATCTGGCCCGGGCCCGTGATGACGTCGCCTTCGCGGACGACCTCGCCGCCCTCGGGGAGCGCGCCACGACGCACGTGAGCGGCGAGTCCGGTCGGCTCGACCTCGCGGCACTGCTCGCAGGGGCGGCACCGGGGACCGCGGTCTACGCCTGTGGTCCGCAGGGATTCATCGACGCGCTGACCGCTCTCGACGGCGTGCTGCCCGGGGGTGGCAGCATCCACGTCGAGCGCTTCGAGCCCCGACAGCGCGAGCATCGGCCGAACGAGGTGTTCACGGTCGTGTGCACCCGGTCGGATGTGACGGTGGAGGTGCCTGCACAGCGGTCGATGCTCGAGGCGCTGCAGGGTGCCGGGGTGCCGGTCGAGGGTTCGTGCCTGCGCGGCATCTGCGGCTCGTGCGCGCTGAACGTGCTCGACGGAACGCCCGAGCATCGCGATTCACTGACCGGCGACGACGAGTCGCTCACGATCTACCCGTGCGTGTCGCGATCGGTCACGCCGACCCTGGTCGTCGACGCCTGAGCCCGGGCGTTCATAATTCAGCAAGAATCTCGGCGTCGAGTGCCGGAACGCCTCGATCCGGGCGTTCAGCGCACGTTTCTGCTGAGTTATGAACGGGGCGGACCGGAGCCGGCACGGGGGTGGCCCGCGGTGAGGGCGTCGGGCAGGATCGAAGGGTGACGACCTCTCTGCTGCTGCTCGCCGACACTCACGTTCCGGCGCGCGCGAAACATCTGCCCGATGCCGTGCTGCGCGCCGTCGACGCTGCCGACATCGTCGTGCACGCGGGGGACTGGATCGACGTCGCCACCCTCGACCTGCTCGAATCCCGCGCCCGCACGCTGGTCGGCGTCGCGGGAAACAACGACGGCCCCGAGCTGCACGCGCGGCTTCCCGAGATCGCACGACTGACGATCGAAGGCCTCGGGGTCGCGGTCATCCACGAGACGGGTCCGGCGACGCGGCGCGAGCAGCGGATGGATGCGGCGTTCCCCGACACCGACCTGCTCATCTTCGGACACTCGCACATCCCCTGGGACACGGTGTCGCCCGCCGGCATGCGCCTGCTCAACCCCGGGTCGCCGACCGACCGCCGCCGTCAGCCGGTCTGCACCATGATGACGGTCGAGATCGACGAGCGACGCATCGACGCGACGCTCGTGCCCCTGTCATGACGGGGCCGATGCGGTGAGTGAGCCGGGGACCTACCGCGCACCGATGCGGTCGTGCGACGATGCGGTCGCCGACGACGCGGCGGCGGTGGAGCGGGCGCTGGCGCTCGGAGTCTGCGGTATCGGCGGACGGCTGGACTCGCCGCCGCACTCGTGGGCCGACGCGCTCGCCGCGGTTGACGAACGCCACGGCGAGCGGATGGCGCGTCGACTCGAACGGTTCGCGGCCGTGCCCGACGGAGCGTCCGTTTGGACGCGTGATGTCGACGGGATGCTGCGGCTCGGAAGGCTTCGGGGGCCCTGGCGGTACGACGCGGATCCGGAGGCCGCCCGCGTCGACCTTGTGCACGTGCGGGAGTGCCAATGGATGCCGCAGCCGGTCGATCCGCTCGATGTTCCCGCTGCGGTGGCACAGACCTTCGCCCGCGGTGGGCGCAACTGGCAGCGCATCACTCATCCGCACACGACACGGCTCTCCGCCGCGTTGTGGGAACGCGACGGAGAGCCGTGAGGGTGGTCAGGCGCGCGCGGCGCCCGGGCCGTTGTTCGGAACCCGCGCGTCACGGCTGACGAAGATGCCGAGCAGCACCATGCCGATCGCGAGCACGAGGTGCAGCCAGTTGTCGGCGTCGTTCACGGGCAGGAAGTTGATCTGGTCGTTGTTGACCGCGATCAGACCGTACAGCCAGACCACCAGGTAGCCGAGGCCACCGATGATCAGGTAGAAGCGCGATGCGCGCGCCTTGGCGGCCAGCGCGATACCGGCGACCGCGTACAGCAGGTGCACGAAGTTGTGCAGGACGGACACCTGGAAGACCCCCATCAGCAGGGCCTCGGAATCGGGGCCTGCGCCTTGCAGGTTCTCGTGCGAGTGCGTGACTCCGGGGATGAACCCGGCCACGCCGACGAGCAGGAAGACGATGCCGACGATCAGCGCCGTCTTCTGGATGGGGGTCGCCGCGTAGCCGCCGCGGTTTCGTACATCACTCATGGTGCCTCCTTGTCGATGGATGCTGGTGAAGTTAGCGGTCTCCGCAGAAGCGAGCGCAGGGTGTTGACACGGCCGTTCGTGGTTCGGTATTTTCTGTGCCGGTACGCGCGGAACGCTCGCCTGTCCCCTCCACACGGGATCTGTCAAGACCCTGCAGACAGTGATGAGCCACTTCCTAACCTCGCCGCATGTCCGATCTGATGAATGCGCGGGGGTCCACGGACGCCCGCGCTCAGCCTCTCCGCCGTGTTCCGCATCTCGCCCAGCTCGCCGCCGTGGTGCGCGCGTGCCCCGGCCTGCATGTGCGCTACTCGGCGGGACCGGACGACGACATGAGCCGGCACAGCATCGACACCGAGAGCGGTCTCGAGCTTCCGGGGCTGTCGGTCAACCCCTTGGATCCCGAGGCGTGGTGGACGCGTCCGCTCGAGGACTGGCTCGCAAGACAGCTGTCGCAGTACCGGCATCTCGCCGAGAAGGAGCCGGAGCGCATCGCCTGGATTCTGCGGGGCGAGGAGTGCGGGCGGGGTCCGGACTGCGAGCCGCTGCTGCGTGATGTCGAGCCGGTCGCGGTGCTCGACGAGGAGCTGCTGGAAGAGGCGCGGGAGCGCTATGAGAGGCAGTTCGATGCCGGACGCGGGCCGGCCGACGACGACGGGAGCGACGGATGAGCGAGCATCGTTCGTGGTCGGAGGTCTCGCCGGGAATCTTCCGGCTCTGCGTCGCCGACGTCAACTGCTACCTCGTGCGGCGACCCGAGGGGCTGACCCTCGTCGATGCCGGCCTGCCGGGCACGCGGAAGGTGCTGCGCGGGCTCCTCGCTCATCTGGGCGCGCAGGAGTCCGACATCGACGCCGTGCTGCTCACGCACGGCCACTTCGACCACGTCGGTCTCGCGCGCGAGATCCGTGGAATGGGGGCACAGGTGCTGGTGCATCCGCGCGATGCGCGTCTCGCGCGGCATCCGTATCGCTACCGCCCGGCGACCCCGCGGGTGCCGTACCTGCTGTCGCACCCCCGCGGCATCCCCGTGATCACGCGCATGGCGCTCAACGGCGCGCTCGGCATCCGTGGAGTCGACGCGCTCGGACGCGTGCACCACCAGCATCCGGCCGATGCGCCGGGGTCGCCCATCACGCTGTGGACGCCGGGGCACACCGACGGACACTGCTCGTATCTCTTCGAGGACAGCGGGGTGTTGATCTCGGGAGACGCTCTCGTCACCCTCGACCCGTATACGGGCCGCACGGGTGCGCAGATCGTGGCGCGGGCGGCGACCGCCGACAGTGAGGAGGCCCTGCGCTCGCTCGACACCATCGAAGACACGGGAGCGCAGCTGATCCTGCCCGGTCATGGCGCTCCCCACACCGAGGGGGTGGCTGCCGCCACCGCAGAGGCCCGACGACGCGGACCGCACTAGCGCACGCGCATCTCCTCTGGCAAGGCCCTCTTTTCGATTCCGCTGACGGTTCTACCGTCAGCGGCATCCAGTGCTCCGCTCCTTCCGCCTCCTCGTCCCCGGAGTCCGCATGACCAGTACACAGCCGCCGCCCGCCGCCGCCGTGCCGTCGCCCTCGAACTCTGCTGCCCGTCAGGCCGCCCTCATGAGTCGCTCGCGCGTCGAGCAGAAGGGCAACATCGTCGTCAAGTGGATCACGTCCACTGACCACAAGACGATCGGGTACATGTACCTGATCGCGTCGGTGGTGTTCTTCCTGCTCGGGGGTGTGATGGCGCTGGTGATCCGCGCCGAGCTCTTCGCGCCCGGCATGCAGATCGTGCCGACGAAGGAGCAGTACAACCAGCTGTTCACGATGCACGGCACGATCATGCTGCTGATGTTCGCGACGCCGTTGTTCGCCGGATTCGCGAACGCGATCATGCCGCTGCAGATCGGTGCCCCCGACGTCGCCTTCCCGCGCCTGAACGCGTTCTCGTTCTGGCTGTTCCTGTTCGGATCCTGCATCGCGGTGTCGGGGTTCCTCACTCCGCAGGGCTCGGCGTCGTTCGGGTGGACGGCGTATCAGCCGCTCGCGAGTGCGACCTTCTCGCCGGGAATCGGCGGCAATCTGTGGATGCTGGGACTCGGCATCTCGGGCTTCGGAACCATCCTCGGCGCGGTGAACTTCATCACCACGATCACCACGATGCGCGCCCCCGGTATGACGATGTGGCGGATGCCGATCTTCACCTGGAACACGCTCATCACCAGCCTGCTCGTGCTGATGGCGTTTCCGGTGCTCGCGGCGGCCCTGTTCGCGGCATCCGCCGACCGCCTCCTCGGCGCACACATCTTCGACCCCCAGAACGGGGGAGTGCTGCTGTGGCAGCACCTGTTCTGGTTCTTCGGCCACCCCGAGGTCTACGTGATCGCGCTGCCGTTCTTCGGCATCGTCTCGGAGGTCTTCCCGGTCTTCAGCCGCAAGCCGCTGTTCGGCTACAAGACGATCGTCTACGCCACGATCGCCATCGCCGCGTATTCGGTCGCCGTCTGGGCACACCACATGTACGTGACGGGTGGCGTGCTGCTGCCGTTCTTCGCGCTGCTCACCATGTTCATCGCGGTGCCGACGGGCGTGAAGATCTTCAACTGGATCGGCACCATGTGGCGCGGGTCGGTGACCTTCGAGACACCGATGGTGTTCGCACTCGGGTTCCTGGTGACGTTCATCTTCGGCGGTCTCACCGGCGTCATCCTCGCCTCCCCGCCGCTGGACTTCCCGATCCACGACACCTACTTCGTCGTCGCGCACTTCCACTACGTCGTGTTCGGCACCGTCGTGTTCGCCATGTTCTCGGGCTTCTACTTCTGGTGGCCGAAGTGGACCGGCCGCATGCTCAACGAGCGCCTCGGCTACGTGCACTTCTGGATGCTGTTCATCGGCTTCCACATGACGTTCCTGATCCACCACTGGCTCGGTGTCGAGGGCATGCCGCGTCGGTACGCCGACTACGCCGATCAGGACCAGTTCACGTGGGAGAACCAGATCTCGACCGTCGGGGCGATGATTCTCGGCGCCTCGATGCTACCGTTCTTCCTGAATATCTGGATCACGGCCCGCAAGGCGCCGAAGGTGACCGTCGACGATCCCTGGGGCTACGGCGCCTCGCTCGAATGGGCGACCTCGTGTCCGCCCCCGCGGCACAACTTCACGTCGATGCCGCGGATCCGCAGCGAGCGCCCGGCGTTCGACATGAACCACCCCGAGCCGGTGCCCGAGCGCCCCAATGCTCCTTCGCCGGATGAGGGGGCAGCGTCCGGCGAAGGCACACCTCCCGACCGACGCTGACAGCGCTGGTGGGCCCGGCCGCGGGCGCCTACTAGTAGCGAACACGGCGGCGCGCAACCCTTTCGCCGCCGACGACGGACGCGGGTACGGTCGAGGCAACCGGTGCCGCGTACCGATCGCGGCGCCCGAGGAGAGTGACGCACCGTGAGTCGACCGCGCTTCACCGTCGATCCCTGGAGTGTGGGCATCGACGGGCTCGATGACGACCATCTCTCGCACGAGGAGTCGGTGTTCGGGCTGTCGAACGGTCACGTCGGCTGGCGAGGAAATCTCGACGAGGGGGATCCGCGCGGTGTCGCCGGGAGCTACCTCAACGGCGTCTTCGAGGAGCATCCGATGCCCTACGCCGAGGACGGGTATGGCTACCCCGCGCGCGGGCAGAGCGTGGTGAACGTGGCGAACGGGCAGATCCTGCGGCTGACGGTGGGTGACGAGCCGTTCGACCTCAGCACCGGCACGCTGCGCAGCCACACGCGCCGGCTCGATCTGCGCGAGGGCACCCTGCACCGCGAGGTCGACTGGGTGAGCCCGGCGGGACGACGGGTGACGGTGACCTCGACGCGGCTGGTGTCACTCGCGCACCGGTCGATCGCCGCGATCCGCTATGTCGTGCGGGCGACGGATGCCGCGACCGATGTCACCGTGGTGTCGGAACTGCAGGCCAACGAACCGCTCCCGATCGTGCACGACGATCCGCGGGTGCAGGAGCTCCTGTCCGAGCCGTTCGACGGCATTGCGGCCGACGTGCTCGACACCGCGGCCACGCTCAGTCATCGCACCAGTGAGAGCGGCATCACGGTCGCGGTCGCGATGGACCACGTCGCGACCTGCTCGGGCGACGCGGAACCCGAGGTCGAGAGCGACGCGGAGCAAGATCGCGCCAGGACGACGGTGCGTGCCTCGCTGCAGGCGGGGGAGACCCTCGAGATCGTGAAGGCGGTGGGCCATGAGTGGTCCACGCAACTCGCTGCGGCCACGCTGCGCGACCGGGCCGAGACCGCGGTCGCCGACGCGCTGCACGAGGGCTGGACGGCGATGGTCGACGCCCAGCGCGCGCACCTCGATGAGTACTGGGAATGCGCCGATGTGCAGGTCGACGGCGAGCCGCGCCTGCAGCAGGCCGTGCGCTTCGCGCTGTTCCAGGTCTTCCAGGCCGCTGCTCGCGCCGAACTGCGGTCGGTGCCGGGCAAGGGGCTGACGGGCTCGGGCTATGAGGGGCACACCTTCTGGGACTTCGAGGGGTTCGTGCTGCCGGTGTTGACCTCGACCGCACCGCACGCGGCCGAACAGGCTCTTCGGTGGCGGCACTCGACCCTCGACCATGCACGCGGGAGGGCCCGGCAGCTGCATCTCGACGGCGCCGCGTTCGCGTGGCGCACCATCGACGGGCGCGAGAGCTCCGGTTACTGGCCGGCCAGCACGGCGGCCGTCCACATCAACGCCGCCATCGCCGGCGCGGTGCTGCACCACGTGCGTGCGACCGGCGACGTGGACTTCGAGCGCGAGGTGGGCGTCGAGATGCTCGTCGAGACGGCACGGCTGTGGGTGTCGCTGGGGCGGTGGGATGCCCGGGGAGCGTTCCACATCGACGGGGTGACCGGACCCGACGAGTACTCGGCGATCGCGAACGACAACGTCTACACGAACCTGATGGCGCAGCTGAACCTGCGTGGTGCGGCCGCGGCGGCTCGGCGGCACCCCGACGTCGCCGATCGGCTCGGCCTGCGCGACGGCGAGATCGGCGGATGGGAGGCGGCGGCCGCAGCGATGACCGTGCCGTTCGACGACGAGCGCGGCGTGCACCCGCAGTCGGCGGGCTACACCGACCTCGAACGCTGGGACTTCGACGCGACCCGCGACGATCAGTACCTGCTGCAGGAGCACTTTCCGTACTTCGACCTGTACCGCAAGCAGGTCGCGAAGCAGGCTGATCTCGTGCTGGCGCTGTTCTTCGCGCACGAGGCGTTCACCGATGAGCAGAAGACGCGTGACTTCGCGTATTACGAGGGGCTGACCGTCCGGGACTCCTCGCTGTCTGCGGCGGTCCAGGCGGTGCTGGCCGCCGAGGTCGGTCATCTCGATCTCGCCTACGACTACCTGGCCGAGGTCGCCACGCTCGACCTCGACGATCTGCACGGGAACACCGAGCAGGGTCTTCACATCGCCGCGCTCGCCGGGGTGTGGACGGCGATCACTGCCGGCTTCGGGGGCATGCGCGACAGCGTCTCGGGCCTGATGTTCCGCCCGCGCTTGCCGTCGTCGTTGAGCCGCCTCGCGTTCGGAGTGCGCATCCACGGGTCCACGCTCCGCATCGAGGTCACGCCCTCGGCCGCCACGTATCGGCTGTCCTCCGGGGCTGCGGTGACGGTCCATCACTTCGACGAGGAGCTCGTGCTCGACGCGGGCGCTCCGATCACCGTCGACATCCCGCCGCTCGCACCACCGGGCCCACCGCCAGCGCAGCCGCGCGGCCGTGCACCTCGACCCGCGAAGGAGGCGTTCGCTCACCCCTGAGCCCCTGCGGCGGAGTCCGCGGCATCTGACACCGCCCCGAGAGAAGAGAGAAAATCATGTCCGATCACCCCACCGGCCGCGCGTCGATGCGCATGGCCTTCTGGTCATGGATGGTGATCATCGTGGTCGGCCTCGTCACGATGATCGCCCTGCCGCTGGCGGGGAGGTGAGAACATGCGTCGCTTCCTCCGTGACGGCGGCCTCAGTCTGGTCTTCCTCACGATCTTCATCCTGAGTCTGATCGGCCAGTCGCTCGCCGGGCACGCCTACAACAACGAGGAACTCGCCAACCACGGGCAGTCGCCGATGCCCTACCTGGAGTTCATCAGCTCGTCCGACTTCCTCGTCGACGTGGCCGAGAACTGGCAGTCGGAGTTCCTGCAGTTCTTCCTCTTCATCCTCGCCACGATCTGGTTCATCCAGCGCGGCTCGCCCGAGTCGAAGAAGCCGGGTGATGAGGGCGTGGGTACCGACGCCGATCAGCGGGTCGGACGCTACGCGCGCGCCGACTCGCCCCGCTGGGCGAAGGTCGACGGCATCCGGCGGTGGATCTTCTCGAACTCGCTTCTGGTGGTGATGGGAGCGATCTTCGCCCTGTCATGGTTCGCGCAGTCGCTGGCGGGCCATGTCGTCGCGAACGAGCAGAACGCGCAGCACGGGCTGCCGCCCGACTCCTGGCTCGACTACGTGGTCTCGGCCGAGTTCTGGAACCGCACCCTGCAGAACTGGCAGTCCGAATTCCTGGCGGTCGGTGCGATGGTGGCGTTCTCGATCTATCTGCGTCAGCGCGGCTCGAGCGAGTCGAAGCCGGTCGGCATCCCGCACCATGTCACCAGCGTCGAAGCCGAGTGACGGAGACGATGCCTGGGGCGGAACCGTCTAGAGAGCAACGATCTCGTCGACGAGGGTGATCCCGCCGCTGGAGTTGACGGAGTTCATCAACTGCTCGATCCACTCCGGATTCAACTCGGGGGCCACCGAGTCGTCGAAGGTGAATCGCAGCGGGATCGAGGGGTGCAGCCAGATCGTCGAGCGGCCCACCGGTGTGCCTTCCGGGTGCTTCCACGAGAGCGTAAAGCTCTCATTCCGTCGCAACTTGGTCGCGATGACGACCTTGAGATGCGCGAGCGCACGGTCCTCGATGTGGATGGGGCCGGCAGACGAGTCGTAGAACATGGTGCCCATCCCTGCACGCTAGCCCTCTCCCTAGCGATAGTCACGGGGGTGTCAAGGGGATGTCGGAGCGCGTACGATTCGGGCATCGTGGACCCTGACACAGACGGGAACATGATGGTTCAGGCTCCAGATTCGCGATACACGGCACGACGTGCGAGCCCGACCGAGTGGGTCATCCGCGATCTCTGCTACCCCGACGACGATTACCGTCAGATCGTCTGCGCCGCGCGCGAGGTCAGTGACTCGGTGATCGAGGTGCGGTGGATCCGCGACCTGCCGCTGCCGATCATCCACTCCTCGCTCGAGGACGTGCTCGAGCTGGTCCGAGGCCTTCCCGACGAATGCCGGGCGACACGACCGATCCCGATCCCGCATCACCCGCCGCCCGCGTGAGTTTCTGCGAGCGCACCGCTCCGCGCGACTAAGTAGACCTGCGGACTAGTCCGTGTCATGATCTAGTCATGGAAGACAACGACTGGCCGAGCGAATGGACCCGGGCCGCACTTCCCGGCGCGGTGCTCGCAATCGTGGACCGGGAGGCGGCATACGGCTATCTGATCGCGCAACGGTTGGCGTCAGCGGGCCTCGGTGTGATCAAGGGCAGCACGTTGTATCCGCTTTTGGCGCGTCTCGAGCAGGACGGCGATCTCTCTTCGAGGTGGGAAGAGGGGGCAGGCGGGCCAGGGCGCAAGTACTACACGATCACGGCAGCCGGGGCGCGAAGGCGCGAGGAGCTTCGCGACGCATGGGCGAACTTCGCCGCGATGACCACTCTGCTTCTCAGCGAGAAGGAGACGACAGCATGAGCAGTGAACGCGACGACTACGGTACGAATCTCGCGGAGGAACTC
Source organism: Microbacterium sp. PI-SA-G (assembly GCF_057215335.1). Taxonomy (NCBI): domain Bacteria; kingdom Bacillati; phylum Actinomycetota; class Actinomycetes; order Micrococcales; family Microbacteriaceae; genus Microbacterium; species Microbacterium sp. PI-SA-G. The sequence goes on along the minus strand of NZ_CM170103.1, from coordinate 1,450,974 downwards.
GGGTTGCGCGATGTGCCGGAAGACGTGGCTGATCGAATCGTCCGTGAGGTGAACAGCCACGTGATCGAGTCCGGCGAAGATCCGTTCGAGACGTTCGGCACTCCGGAGCGCTATGCCGACGAGTTCGCGCCACGCTCGTGGAGCCGCAGGATGCTGTGGGCTTGCGTGGCCGTCGCTGCAGGGCTGGGTTTCGGAGGCGGACTGATGCTGCTGAGTGGTATTTTCGGGCTCATAGACCCCAGCGTCCAGTTCGCCGGAATGGCTCCTGAAGGCCGTCTGGCGGCCGGATGCATCTTGCTTGTCAGTCTCGTTGGGCTGCTGATCTGCATGGCTGTGCGATCGCGCCGACGTGTTGCCGGGTGGCGGATGCCGGAGGCGAGCTCCGCGTGAAAGAGGCCGTCGACGGGACGTTCGACGGCCTCTCTCCGGGCGTACCCGTGCGTCAGCACGTCACACGGACCGCCAGTCATGCGACTCGATGCTCGCGCCCGCCTGCGGACCCATCTGCAGCATCCCGCCGTCGATGACGACCGAGGTGCCGGAGATGTAGGCGGCCTCGGGCGAGGCGAGGAATGCGATCAGGGCGGCGACTTCTCTGGCGTCTCCGGGGCGTCCGAGGGGGATGCCGGGGCGATCCTCGCTGTGCGGATCGGTGTCGGTCTGGCCAGTCATGGGTGTCGCGATCTCGCCCGGTGCGACGCTCACGGCGCTGATGCCCGCCGCCCCCAGCTCGAGTGCGAGGTTCTTCATCAGGCCGCTGAGTCCGTGCTTCGCCGCGTCGTAAACGCTCGAACCCATCATCGGCTGATGCGCGTGCACGCTCGTCACAGCGATCAGTCGGCCGCCGCGGCCGGCAGCGACCATCGCGCGGGCGGCGCGCTGCAGGCACACGAACGCGCCGGTGAGGTCGGTGTCGATCACGCGGTTCCACTCCTCGAGCGAGAGGTCGAGGAACGGCGTGCTGGCACCGGTGCCTGCGTTGTTGACGAACACGTCGATGCCGCCGAGCTCCGTGATCAGTCCGTCGATCACGTCGCCGCATGCGGGGATGTCGGCGACGTCCAGCTGCGCGACGACCGCGCGGGCCCCGTGCTGACGTACTTCGTCTGCGGTGAGCTGCGCGCCGGCCTCGTCGCTGCGCCAGGTGATGCCGACGTCGATCCCGGCGGTGGCCAATGCCACGGCGGTCGCACGGCCGATTCCCGAATCGGCCGCCGTCACGATCGCGTGGCGGGGTGCCTTCTGTGTGTCCATGTGTCGTCTCCTTCTCGTTCGTCAGCGATGCCGTCGTCGCAGGGCGAGCAGGACCGTGCCCGCTGCGGCGACCGCCGCCGTTCTGCGGATTCCCGGGTGCACCGCAAGCCACGTGTGCGCGCTCCAGCGGCGACCCCGGCGCGGCAGCTCGCCGCCCCGGGTGTCGCCGGGCAACGCCTCGCGGAAGTTGCCCGGCTGCAGGGGAGCGCGCTCCTCGGTACGGGTGAGTCGATCGCCGAGTCGGCCGAGCATCGCGTCCACGACGCCCGGCGCCATCGTCTGAGCGGCGACGAGGAAGCGCCCGCCGCCGCCGGCGTGGATCGTGCGGACGGGATGCGTCGCGGCGAACACGATCGCCTGAGCGACGACCGCAGGGTCGTAGTAGGGCGGGGGAGCCGTGGGCTTCCAAGGCATCTGCGTGCGGGCGTGGCCGAAGATCGGGGTGTCGATGACCGACGGGCGAACGACCGTGAGCGACACCGGCGCTCCCTGCGCCTTCAGTTCGCGTCGCAGACCGTCGAGCGCCCCCTCGACCGCGCGCTTCGACGCCCCGTACGCGGTGTGCAGCGGCAGCGTGATCACGGCCTCGACCGAGGTCACGCAGATCAGCGCTCCGCCACCGGCGCGGTGCAGAGCGGGCAGTGCGGCGTGGATGCCGTTGATCGTGCCGATCAGGTTCACCTCGAGCACCGCGCGGAACTCCTCGGCACTGGTGTCCTCGAACGACCCGTACTGCAGCGTTCCGGCGTTCGAGACCCAGGTGTCGACGCGCCCGAAGAGGCTCTCCACCAACGACACGGCATCGCGCACCGCCTCGGGGTCGGTCATGTCGCAGACGATCGCCTGCGCGGTGCCGCCGTCGCGGGTGATCGCCTCGACCGTGGTGGCGAGTCCGTCCTCGCCGCGGGCCAGGACGACCACCGTCGCCCCCGCTCGACCGAATCGCAGTGCGGTCTCGCGGCCGATGCCACTGGATCCGCCGGTGATCACGACGACCTGGTCGGCGAGCGGCCGGAGCCCGCGCTTCGTGCGCGGACCCCGGCCGGTGTGCGTCTCGGTGCTCATTCCTTGTTCAACACGTCCTGGACCGTGCCCGCCATCTTCTCCACCATGTTCGGCAGCTCGGTGGTGCCGTAGAACCGGGAGTCGGGGTGGGTGGGCGGCGGCATCGGAGCCGTCGTCGTGGGTCCGTCGTGGTAGCTGAACTCGCCGTGGCCGTCGGGCGTCGGTCCGCTCGCCCACGATCCCTCCGCGGCCGTCGCGCCGTCGCTGAAGTTGAGGTACTGGTACGAGACCTCGGTGTGCTCCTTCGATTGCGGGAAGTTGCTCGGCACGGGCAGGGTCTCGGCGCCTTCGGCCTTGAGCTCCTCGACCGCCGCGAGCCACTGGTTCTGGTGCATCGTGTCGCGAGCCAGCAGGAAGCTCAGCATGTCTCGGATGCCGTGGTCATCGGTCATGTGGTACAGCCGGGCGACCTGCACGCGGCCCTGCATCTCGGCGTTCGCGTTGGCCATGAAGTCGGCCAAGAGGTTGCCGCTCGCCGTGATGTACGAGCCCTGCCAGGGGTTGCCCATGCTGTCGACCGGGCGAGCGCCGGCACCGGCCACGATGCCGTGCTGAATATCGGTGCCTCCGATGACGGCGGCGACGGTCGGATCGCTCTGCACGGCGTCGTCCGTGATGCCCAGCGGCGACTTCTCGAGCAGCTGCGCGATCATGACCGCGAGCATCTCGACGTGGCCCATCTCCTCCGCGCCGATGCCGAACACCAGGTCCCGATACTTGCCGGGGATGTGCATGTTCCACGCCTGGAACTGGTACTGCATGGCCACGGTGATCTCGCCGTACTGGCCGCCGAGCACCTCCTGCAGTTTGCGTGCGTAGACGGCATCCGGAGCTTCGGGTGTCGCGGAGAACTGGAGCTCTTGACGATGGAAGAACATGCCTTCACCTCTCTGTCGGTTTCTCGTTGACTGCCATGACAGTGCGATCCGCCGTGTTCTCCGCAGGGGGTTTTCAAATCGGGTGTCGGCGAGGATAATCGCACGCCGCGCGCGCGGCGACGGTTGGCGGCGCGACGAGCCTGTCGAGGATTCGCCGGCGTCTGTCAACCCTCTGTGCCCGCGCAGCGACCGAGGCGAGGCTGGACCCTCCGAGGCTTCGAGGAGGACGACATGAAGGCACTGACCTGGCAGGGCACGCGCACAGTGACGGTCGAGGAGGTCCCTGACCCGGTGATCGAGCACCCGACCGACGCGATCGTGCGCATCACGTCATCGGCGATCTGCGGGTCGGACCTGCACCTGTACGAACTCCTCGGACCGTTCCTCGACAAGGGAGACATCCTCGGCCACGAGCCGATGGGCGTGGTCGTCGAGGTCGGCAGCGAGGTCACCCGGCTGAAGGTCGGCGACCGGGTGGTGGTGCCGTTCAACATCTCGTGCGGCCACTGCTTCTTCTGCCTGCGCGGCCTGCAGTCGCAGTGCGAGACCACCCAGGTGCGCGAGTACGGCAGCGGCGCCGCGCTCTTCGGCTACACGAAGCTCTACGGGCAGGTGCCGGGCGGTCAGGCCGACTACCTGCGCGTGCCGCTGGCCGACTACAACCACATTCCCGTGGCATCCGATCTGCCCGACGAGCGCTACCTGTTCCTCAGCGACATCGTGCCGACCGCGTGGCAGGGCGTCGAGTACGCCGACGTGCCCGACGGCGGCACGCTCGCGGTGATGGGACTCGGCCCGGTGGGGCAGTTCGCCGCGCGTATCGGCGCGCACCGCGGCCTGCGGGTGCTCGCGGTCGACCCGGTGCCAGAGCGGCGCGAGATGGCGGCGCGCCACGGCATCGAGGTCTTCGATCTGACCGATAACGTCGTCGCCCAGTTGCGCGATCTCACCGAAGGACGCGGGGCCGATGCCGTGGTCGACGCGGTCGGCATGGAAGCACACGGCAACCCCGGAGTCGCCTTCGCGCAGCACGCGGTGGGGCTGCTACCCGATGCGCTGGCCCGCACGATGCTCGACAAGGCGGGCATCGACCGGCTCGCAGCGCTGCATGCGTCGATCGACCTGGTCCGTCGCGGCGGCACGGTCTCGCTGAGCGGTGTCTACGCCGGCGACGCCGACATCATGCCCATGAAGACGATGTTCGACAAGCAGGTCAGCATCCGCATGGGGCAGTGCAACGTCAAGCGCTGGATCGACGACATCATGCCGCTCGTCGAGGCGATCGACGACCCGCTCGGTGTCATGGACCTGACGACCCATCACGCGCCGCTCGACGACGCCCCCGACCTCTATCGCACCTTCCAGCGCAAGGAAGACGGCTGCATCAAGGTGGTGCTGCACCCCGCCGCAGCCTGACGAGCCGAGGGGCGGCGCCGGATCAGCTCGCGCCGCCCCCGGCCAGGTAGGCGAGGCGGTGCAGGGTCTCGGAGTTGCGCCAGCGCAGCATCGGAGTGACGACGAGGCTCGGCAACAGCGTCGCAGGGCCGCTCACGGGCTCCTCGTCGATGCGCACCATGCAGCCGCCGTCGTACGAGCGCACCCGCAGCGTCACCTTCGCGACCCCGATCGGCCACCCGCGGGCGCGCATGACCATGCGGTGCGGCGGGTCCCATTCGTCGACGACCGTGGTGTCGTCGAGCAGGGCGGGCCAGGCGCCGACGGAGTGGTGCAGCTCGGCACCCGGGTTCGGCCAGGCGTCATCGACGTCGCGCATACGCGAGGCGCCCACGACCCACGCGGGGTAGAGCCAGGCGTTCTCGAGGACGCGGAAGACGTCTTCGGGTCGGCAGTTCATCGTGCGGACGTTCTTCGCCATGTCGACTCCTTCGGCTGGTGGTCGTGTGTCCATCGTGGATGCCGCGAGATCAGGGTCCCAGGGGGTTGACTCCGCGTCTCTCCGATTCTCCTCTGATCCTGACCGATATGCCGTTATCACAGGAGCGCCGTCTTCGCGCCCCCCTGGCCCCGTGCGAGCAGGCCTGGAACCGTCGAAGCATGGCACTCACGAACATCCCCTCCCGCGCGGTTCGAGCACTCAGCGCATTCGCCCGCGATGATGCCCCCTTCGTCCTCACGCACGGCTACGGCTTCGGGAAGCGCATCTGGCGCCGGGTCGAGCACGGTGCCCGCTCGGCGCCCATGCGGCTGCTCGGACACGAGGCCGTGTTCGTCCGCGGGGTCGAGGGCGTGAACCTGTTCTACGACGAGACCCGCATCGCCCGACACGGCGCGATGCCGGCGCTCGTGCAGGAGACGCTGTTCGGACACGGCTCCGTGCACAGCCTCGACGGCGACGCGCACCGTCATCGCAAGGCCGCCTTCATCGACGTGGCCTACGAAGACGAGCAGGTCGAGCGCCTGACGCCGTGGCTCGAGCGCGAGTGGGCCGCGGAGCGCGACGCGTGGGTCGCCGGCGGGACCCGCAGCGCCTACGAGGCCGCCATCGGCGCCCTGGGTCGGGCGATCATGGGCTGGGCCGGTCTTCCCGGCACGCCCGCGGCGAAGACCCGCTGGTCGGCGCGACTGGCGCAGATCGTCGACGGCTTCGGCTCTCCGTACTCCCCGGCGTACGCGCTCGCCGCGCTCAACCGGCTGTGGTCGGACCGGCACTCCCTGCATCTCATCGAGGCTGTGCGCGCCGGCACGCTCGATGCGCAGGAGGGCACGGCGCTGCACACGTGGGCGCACCACCGCGACGACGACGGCGAGCTGCTACCCGCCCGCGTCGCCGGGATCGAGCTGCAGAACAGCATCCGCCCGATGATCGCCGTGGCGCGGTTCGTGGCCTTCGCGGCGAAGCAGCTGCACGACCGGCCCGAGTGGCGCGACCGCATCGCGGCCGAGACGGTGAAGAACGGCCGGCTGGTCGGCGGGGAGCTCGCGACGATGTTCGCGCAGGAGATCCGCCGCACCGCGCCGTTCGTGCCCATGCTCCCGGGTCGGGCGATCGCCGACATCGAGATCGACGGGCAGCACGTCGCCGAAGGCGGGCGGGTCGTGCTCGACATCCTCGGCACCGACCACGACGACCGCTTCTGGGCGCACCCGCACCGCTTCGCACCCGAGCGCTTCGTCGACGTCGACGACATCGAGACGCTTCCGGCCTTCATCCCGCACGGCGGCGCCGATGTCGCGACAGGACACCGCTGCCCGGGCGAGAAGGTGGCCGTGGCAGGGCTGTCGGCGGCGATCGCCGTGCTGAGCGACCTCCGACTGCACGTGCTCGACGAGGGACTCGAGGTGAACCTGCGACGGCTGCCGACCATGCCGCGCTCGGGAGCACGAGTCCGTTCCGAGGGTGCGCCGGCGCGCGGCTGCCCGTTCCACTGAGCGCCGGCGCACCCTCGGCTCAGCCGGCCACGTTGTCGTAGGCCCGCATGGCCGCCTCCTGCGCGTCGGCCAGGGCGTCTTCGATCGACTTCTCGCCCAGCAGCGCCGCCGTGATGGCGTTGTTGAGCTCGTTCTGGATCTCCTGTCCCGCCGGTGACGAGCCGAACGACACGCCGTGGTCCACGACGTCGTAGTACGTGGCGATCACCTGGTCGAAGCCGGGGTTGCCGCTCTCGACGATCCACTCCTCGCGGAGGGCCTGGTCGGGTGCGGGGGAGCCGGTGAAGAGTCCGGTGTTGATTCCGCCGTCCTCGGCGCGGGTGGCACCGCGCGCCTCGCCGGCCGCGGTCCACGCGTCGTCCGAGGTGAGCTCCACCATCCATGCGCAGGCTGCGCCCGGGTTCTCCGCGCCCACGGGGATCACGAAGGCCGTGCCCGACGCGACCGTGAAGGGCTCGCCGTCGGGGGTGCGGAACGGCACCGCCTCGAGCTGCAGCTGGTCGACGTAGGGTGCGAGCACGTTGGGGTACCACTGCGCGTTGACCTGCCCGCCGACCTGCCCGGTGACGAACTGGTTGTTGTCGCCGAAGGTGTCGAACGAGTCGCTGAAGCTCTTGACCGAGGCGAATCCGCCCTGGGCGTCGGTGATCTGCTTGAGCATCTCCAGGCCTGCGACGTTGCGGGGATCGTCGAGCGTGGGCTTGCCGTCCTCGTCGTTCAGCTGACCGCCCATGCCGAGCACCCACAGGCCACCCTGTCCGGTGGCGACCGGGTCGAAGCCGAGGCGAGTGGGCACCCCGCCGGACTCCTGGTAGATCTTGCCGATCGCGCCGAGCAACGCCTCGGGGTTCGAGGTGTCGAACTCCGCAGCAGTCACGCCGGCTTCATCGAGCACCGCCTTGTTCAGCAGGATCGCCGAGGGCTGGTAGAACTGCGGAACCGCCCACACGCTGTCTTCGTAGGTGATGTCGTCGACCACGAAGGGATACCAGTGGTCGCGCGGCGAGACGTCGTGCGCGGCGAAGCACTCGTCGAGCGGCATGATGAGCCCCTGCGAGGCATAGGTGGTCGCGTACCGACGGTCCATCTGCACCACATCGGGCACGTCGCCGCTGGCGATGCGCGTGGTGAACTTCTGCGCGTCGAACGCCGTGGCGTCGAGGTCGACCTCGATGTCGGGCAGCACCTCGGCCGCGTGGTCCATGCGCGAGGTACCGACGTCGTCGGCGTTCTCGAAGCCCCAGGCCTTGACGGTGCCGGTGGGTTCGGCACCGAAGTCCACCTCGGCCGCGGCGTCGTCGGCTGATCCTCCGCCGCATCCGGTGAGCAGCAGAGCCGATGCCGTCACGACGGCGGCGGCTCCGAGAAAGCGCGTCTTCATTTCGATCTCCATTCGTGTGAGGCGGCTGGGCGGCCGCCGATCAGAGTGCGCACGGGGCTCCTACCCCTTGCGTCCCTGGGTTGCGACGCCTTCGATGAAGTACCTCTGACCGAAGGCGAAGAGCAGGAGCATGGGCAGCGTCACGATGAGCGACGCAACCATGACGTACTGGTAGTCGCCATGACCGCCCGCAGAGGGGCTGTACTTGGTCATGGCGTAGGCGATGCCGAGTGGCGCGGTGAACTCGTCGACGGTTCCCGCGTTCAGGTAGATGAGTGCCGCCTGCAGGTTGTTCCAGCTGGCCTGGAACTCGAACAGGAAGACGATCACGAACGAGGGAACCGACAGGGGCATCGCGATGCGCCAGAACAATCCCCACGCGCTCGCGCCGTCGAGCTTGGCGGCCTCGAAGAGCTCGCGCGGAAGCCCGAGGAAGAACTGACGCTGCAGGAAGATGTAGAACGCCGAGCCGAACAGGTTCGCGCCCCACAGCGGCACCCAGGTGCCGAGCATCCCGGTCTCCTTCCAGATGAGGTAGATCGGGATCATCGTCACCGCGCCGGGGAGCATCATCGTGGCCAGCACCAGCCCGAACAGGAACTGTCGCCCCGGAAAGCGGAAGTAGGCGAAGCCGAACGCGACGATCGAGCTCGAGATGGCGACAGCACCGGCGGCGAGCAGCGCGATCGCGACACTGTTGCCGATCCAGCTCAGCAGCGGCAGCTGGTTCCACACCTCGGTGTAGTTCTCGGGCACGAAGGTCTTCGGGATGAGGCTGTTGTCGAACACCTCGCCGCGGGGCTTGAGGCTCGCTGCGATCAGCCACACGAAGGGGTAGAGGAACAGCGCGCCGAAGGCGACCAGGACGGCCGAGAGCAGGACTCTCGCGAGCAGACTCTTCGGCTGGCCCAGGCGTCGCCGCCACTTCGAGCGCTGCGGGCCGGTGGCCCCCGACTTCTCCGGCTCGGGCTGGGGCCGCACGGCGGGTGCGACCTGGCGCAGTGTCGACGACATCAGCGGTCTCCTTCGTAGTAGACGAACCGGTTGCCGACCTTCACCTGGATGAATGTGATCAGCATGATGATCACGAACAGCAGCCAGGCCATGGCAGCGGCGAATCCGAAGTTGAACTGCCGGAACGCCTGTTGGAAGAGATGGATCGCATAGAACAGCGACGCCTCTGGCGAGGCGTTGCTCTGGTCTCGCCAGAACAGCAGATACGCCTGGTCGAAGATCTGGAAAGCCGCGATCGAGAGCACGATGACGTTGAAGAACATCGCGCCCGAGATCATCGGCAGCGTGATCGAGAAGAAGCGTCGGATGGCGCCCGCGCCGTCGAGCGACGCCACCTCGTACAACTCCACCGGCACGTTCTTGAGCGCCGCGAGGAAGATCACCATCGTGCCGGCGACGGTCCACAGCGTCATGATCACGATGCTCGGCTTCACCCACGCGGGGTCGACGAGCCATTGCGGACCCTCGATGCCGAACAGGCGCAAAAACTGGTTGATCGCTCCGCTGTTGCCGTTGAGCAGCAGGAAGAAGACCGCGGCGGTGGCGACGGCGGGCGTCATCTTCGGTAGGTAGTACAGCACGCGGAAGAAGCCGGCACCGCGTCCGACCCGGTTGAGCAGGAGGGCGAGGATCAACGCGAAGATGATCTCCAGCGGCACGGCCATCACCACGTAGAAGAGGGTGTTCGCCAGGGACAGGCCGACGCGGGGGTCGTCGAAGAGTCGCGCGTAGTTGTCGATGCCGACCGGGCGTGCGGTGTTCGTGGCGAGGTTGTAGTTGCTGAACGAGATGTAGAGGCTGTACGCCATCGCCCCCGCGGTGAAGATCAGGAACCCGAGGATCCACGGCGAGATGAACAGGTAGCCCGCGATGACCTCTCGCCTGTTGTACCGGTCGCGCTGCGGCGGACGACGGGTGTCGATTTTCATGAGGAGAAGCTAAAGCGCGAACCAGAAGTGGTCGCGGGGCTTGTCAAGAAGCACTTCTTATGCAAACGGTGAAAGAGCCTTGCCTGACCGGGGAAGCGCTTCTTACAATGCGCCAGGGTCCCGCGCGGCATCCACTATCGTGAGGCGACATGACCGCTGCCGCCCGCCACGACGCCATCCTCCGTGAGCTCGAACTGCGCGGATCACTGACCAGCACGGCCCTCGCCGCTCGTCTCGGCGTCACCCCGATGACGCTCTGGCGCGACCTCGTCACGCTCGAGCAGCGCGACCTGCTCGTGCGGGTGCACGGGGGTGCGATCTCGCTCGCGGTCGCCCAGCAGCAGTCCCGGAACGAGGGGGTCGCGGGCCAGTCGAGGTCGCGGCCGGTCGCGACGATCGGCATGATCGTGCCCACCACGCGGTACTACTTCCCCGAGGTGATCCGCGGGGCGAGCCAGGCCGCGCACGAGTCGAACTGCCGCCTCGTGGTCGGGGCCACCAACTACTCCTCGCACGAGGAGTTCCGTCAGGCCGAACGCCTCATCGCGAGCGGTGTCGATGCGCTCATGATCACCCCGCACGACACGATCGCCGAGAGTTCGCCGTTGCAGCGCATGCTCGAGAGCGCCGGCATCCCGGTGGTCATGGTCGAGCGGTCGGCCGAGGAACAGCTTGCCGGACGCGTCGAGTGGGTGCGCACCGACCACGCGCACGGGGCCGAGGTCGCGGTGCGTCACCTCGCGCAGCAGGGGCATCGGGGGATCGCCCTCGCCGCCCGGCCGTCGGCGACGGTGGCCGGCCTCGACGCCGGATTCCGCCGAGCGATGGATGCGATGGATGCGACGGATGCCACGGCGCTCCGTCGGGAGCTCTCGCACCCGCAGATCGGCGACGATGCCAACATCGCCGAGCTGGGCGACCTACTCGACGAGTGCGTGGCGGCGGGCGTCACCGCGGCCATCCTGCTGGGGGATGCCGACGCCATGGCCTTCCTCGACCTCGTTCTGGAGCGCGGGCTGCGGGTGCCGGAGGACTTCGCCGTCATCGCCTACGACGACGAGGTGGCCGCTTTCGCGACGGTCCCGCTGACAGCTGTCGCGCCGCCGACGCACGAGCTGGGTCACGCGGCGCTTCGCCTGTGCGTCGATCGGCTCAAGCAGGCGCCGGGTGTCTCGCACATGCCCGTGCGCATGGCGTTGCTGCCCGCTCTGGTGGTGCGGGAGTCCACGATCAGATCCGGTTGATTGTTAGGTTTTGTGAGGAAAAGCTCCCGCGGGTTGGTGAATCGCTTCGGGTGCCGAAAGATCGACATCGCACGGTCAACGATTCGAAGGAGAACCCGCGATGTCCCTGCGTCGAACTTCCCTCTCTGTGGCAGCCCTGCTGGCCACATCCGCCCTCGTCGCAGGATGCGCCGCCGCCACCCCGGCCGCCGACCCCGTGAAGACCGAGAACCCGAAGGGAGAGGTCACCTTCTGGTCGTTCTTGAGCGGCATGTCCGATGTCGCTGCGGCGTTCAACGCCAGCCAGGATGACATCACCGTCAACTTCGAGGAGATCCCCAACGGAGCCAACGGCGGCTACACCAAGCTGTCGGCCGCGATCGAGTCGGGCAGTGGTCCCGATGTCGTCGGCATCGAGTACGACCGGCTCCCCGGATTCGCCGCAGCGGAGCAGCTCACCCCGGTCGACGACCTCGTGTCCTCCGACGTGCTCGGCGAGTACGACGAGCAGGTGCGCTCGCTCGTCTCGTTCGGCGATGCCGCCTACGCACTGCCCTACGACGCGCCGCCGATGGTCATCTGGTACCGGCAGGACGTGCTCGAGGCCGCCGGCGTCGAGGTGCCGACCACGTGGGACGAGTTCGAGGAGGCCGCCCGAGCGGTCAAGGCCGTCAACCCCGACGCGTACCTCACCAGCTTCTTCACCAACGAGCCGCAGCTCGCGCCGATGTCCTGGCAGGCGGGTGCCGAGTGGTTCAGCGTCGAGGACGACAGTTGGAAGGTCGGAGTCGACGACAAGGAGTCGCAGAAGGTCGCCGACTACTGGCAGCGTCTGATCGACGAGGACCTCGTGAAGAAGCAGCTCGGCTTCAGCGACGAGTGGACTGCCGACCTCAACAGCGGAGTGGTCAACGCGTGGGTCGGCGGGTCGTGGAGCGCCTCGGCGCTGAAGACCCGCACCGAGGCGTCCGGTCAGGCCGGCAAGTGGATCGCCGCGGCGCCGCCGTCGTGGGACGACGAGCCCACCAGCGCGCTCAGCGGCGGAACCAGCTTCGCGATCCCCGAGAACGCGAAGAACGCCGAGGCGGCCGCGGTCTTCCTCGAGTGGCTGGTGACTTCGCCCGATGCGGTCGAGGCCCGTGGTGCCGTGGGCACGGCGTACCTCGCGTACCCGGGACTCAACGAGGTCGCGGCGTCGGTCGCCCCCGTCGACTACTACGCGAACGACATCTACGAGGTGTTCGACGAGGCGTCCGCGAACCTCGGCGCCTGGGCGTGGGGGCCGAAGTACGACCTCACGGCCACCGCGCTCAAGGACTCCGTCACCGCCTCGCCCACTCTGAGTGACGCGCTGGACGCGACCCAGGCATCGACCGTCGACGGGCTCTCGAAGCTCGGCCTCGACATCAAGGAATGACCATGACGACCTCGACTGTCGCGAAGCCGCGGCGCGCGCGGAAGACGATCCCGGGAACGGGTGGCCGCACGGCATCCGTCTTCCTGATCCCGTTCTTCGCACTCTTCGCGCTGACCATGATCGCCCCTGTGATCTACGCGATCGGCATGAGCCTGTTCGCCGAGAAGCGCAGCGGCCTCGGGTTCGGCGGCGCGACGGTCGAGTTCGTCGGTCTCGGCAACTACGCCGAGGTCCTGGGCGACCGCACCTTCACCGACGGATTCGGTCGGCTCGCGCTCTACTGCCTCCTCTACGTGCCCTCGCTCCTCGTCGTGGCACTGGTGCTCGCGCTGCTGCTCGACTCGGCCGTCGCCTTCGCCAAGCGCGCGTTCCAGCTGCTGTTGTTCCTGCCGCACGCGGTGCCCGGTGTGATCGCGGCACTGATCTGGGCGTACCTGTACACGCCGGGGGTCAGCCCCATCGTGAAGGCGCTGGAGTCGGGCGGGATCGGGATCGACTTCCTCTCGGTGCAGCTGGTGCTGCCGTCGATGGTGAACATCGCCGTGTGGGAGTGGGCCGGCTACAACGTGATCATCCTTTTCACGGCGCTGCAGGCGGTGCCGCGCGAGATCCTCGAGGCGGCGAAGGTCGACGGCGCGGGGGAGTTCCGCACCGCACTCTCGATCAAGACGCCGCTGGTGTGGCCCGCGATCGGGGTGGCCCTGCTGTTCACCGTGATCGGCTCTCTGCAGCTGTTCACCGAGCCGAAGATCCTCTCGTCGGCCACCACCGCGGTGACCAGCACCTGGGTGCCGAACATGTGGGCCTACGATGCGGCGTTCAACCGCAACAACCTGCCGCAGGCGGCCGCGGCCTCGATCATCCTGGCCCTGCTCGCCGGCGCGCTCTCGTTCGTCGTCACCCGATTCACCTCGAAGGAGCCGACGCGATGACCGCTGTGATCGAGCGCCCCGCGCACCAGACGCGGGCTACCACGAAGCCTCCGCGTGCCCCGCGGCGCCGCACGCGCCGCGACCTGCCGGCCCGAGTGGGCGTGAACGGCCTGCTGGTGCTCGGATCGGCGTACATGATCCTGCCGCTGCTGTGGCTCGTGTTCGCCGCGACGAAGAACGCCGGCGACCTCTACTCCGGTGACGCCTTCGCCTTCGGGGCGGACTTCGTCGCCAACATGCAGCGCCTGTTCACGCAGGACGACGGCATCTTCTTCCGCTGGCTCGGCAACAGCATCCTGTACGCCGGAGTCGGCGCGGTCGTCGGCGGCTTCGTCTCGCTGATGGCGGGGTACGCGTTCGACAAGTTCCAGTTCCGGGGCAAGCGCGGACTCTACGCCTCGGTGCTCGTCGGCGTGCTCATCCCGAACACGGCCACCGTCATCCCGCTCTACCTCCTCGCCGCATCCGTCGGCATGACGAACACGATCTGGGCCGTGCTGATCCCCACGCTGTGCAACCCGTTCAGCGTGTACCTCGCTCGGGTGTTCTCGTCGGGATACCTGCCGGACGAGACGCTCGAGGCCGCCCGCGTCGACGGGGCCGGACCGATACGCAGCTTCCTGCAGGTGGGTCTTCCGATGCTCGTGCCGGGCTTCGTGACCATCGCGCTCTTCCAGTTCGTGGGCATCTGGAACAACTTCATGCTGCCGCTGATCATGCTGCAGAACCGCGAGCTGTTCCCGTCGAGCGTCGGCATCGCCCTGTGGCAGAGCCAGGTGCAGCAGAACCCCGAGTTCTCGACGCTCGTGATCGCCGGATCGTTCGTCTCGGTCGTGCCGCTGATCCTCGCGTTCGTGATGCTGCAGCGCTTCTGGCGTTCCGGTCTGTCGGCCGGGAGTGTCAAATGAGCCCCCGGCGCCCGGTGATCGCGTTCGCGATGCCCGAGTCTGTGCGCGCACGGGTGTTCCCCGCCGCGCTGATGCGGGAGTACGAGGCCACCGCCGACATCGCCGGCACCGTGACGGAGTTCGCCTCCGACGAAGCGCGTGCGATCCTCGCCGACGTCGAGGTGCTGGTGACGGGCTGGGGTGCTCCGCAGCTCGATGCGACGCTGCTCGATGCCGCGCCGCGTCTGGACGCCGTGCTGCACGCGGCCGGCACGGTCAAGCCGTACCTCGCGCCCGAGGTGCTCGAACGCGGCGTGCGTGTGAGCTCCGCGGCGGCCGCCAACGCGGTTCCTGTGGCGGAGTACGCCGTGGCCATGATCGTGCTCGCGGGCAAGCGCGTGCTTCCGATCGCCCGGCTCTACCGTGAGCGGCAGCAGGCCTTTGACATCGAGGCCGCGTTCCCCGGCGTGGGCAACCACGGTCAGCGCATCGGCATCATCGGTGCGTCGAAGATCGGCCGGATCGTGATCGAGATGCTCCGCGCCTACACGTTCGAGGTCGTGGTGCACGATCCGTATCTCACCGATGCCGAGGCGACCGAGCTCGGGGTGACCGCGGTCACGCTCGATGAGCTGCTGCGCACCAGCGCGGTGGTGTCGGTGCACGCGCCCTCGCTGCCCTCCACGCACCACCTGGTCGATGCGCGCGGGATCGACCTGATGCCCCACGGTGCGACGCTGCTGAACACCGCCCGCGGCGAGATCATCGACCAGGAAGCGCTGACGCGCCGTGTGCTGGCGGGGGAGCTGTTCGCGATCCTCGACGTCACCGTTCCGTGGGTCCTCGAACGCGATCATCCGCTCTACACCTCCCAGCACGCACTGCTCACCCCGCATATCGCGGGGTCGCTCGGCGTCGAGCTCGAGCGCCTGTCGGGCGCGATGCTGGGCGAGCTCCGCCGCATCGCGCGCGGAGAGCCGCTCGCACACGAGATCGAGTCCGAGCTCCTCGCCATCACGGCCTGACATCCCCACCCAGAACCCACCCCCTCCGCAGTTCGACGACGACCGAAGGAGCCCCCATGTCCGAATCCCCGAAGCTGTCCCGCCGCACCGTTCTGCTCGCCGGCGCCGGAGGGATGCTGGCGGCCGCCGCCGGCATCGTGTCGCCGCAGCAGGCGCAGGCGCACACGCAGGCCACCCCGTCGATCTTCCACGCCGGTGCGAAGCCGACCACCGTCACCGACATCGGCCCCGGCATCATGCAGTACTCGCTGATGAGCGGGCTGCTGCTCGACGGCGTCGTGTACATCGGGTCGCGCAACCTCGAGCCGACCGGGCTGATCGCCTTCGACGTGGCCTCCGGAACGGTGACGCATTCGACGACCCTCGCCACCGGGCACAGTGTGCAGGCGTTGGCGGTCGATCCCGTGCGCAAGGTCCTGTACGCCGGCATCCTGCAGAAGGCCGCGAGCGCCACCAACCTCTACCGCTGGGACCTGACGAACCCGTCATCTCCCGCCGTCGCGATCGGCAAGATCGGCGACCGCGACGTGCGCGACCTGGCCGTCTCGCCCGACGGCACCCTGTTCGCGGTGGGCGGCGGAGGGCCCGGAGCCCCGGCGCTCTGGCAGTACACGCCCGCGACCGGCGTGGTGACGAACCTCGGCATCCCCGACGCGAAGGCGACTCTCGCCCGGGCGGTGGCGGCGACCGATGCGACCGTCTTCTTCGGCGCGGGCAGCACGCTGGGCGGCGGCACCGGCACGAGCAAGGCGGCGCTGTACGCCTATGACCGTGCGAGTGCGACGTTCACCGACATCACGCCCTCCGAGATGGTGAAGGACCCGAGCATCCGCGAGCTCACCGTCGACGGCGATCGTCTGCTGGCCTCGACCGCCGGCGCGACGGAGCCGTCGAAGCTCGCGGCGATCTCGCTGGCCGACCTCTCGTCGTACCAGCTGGTGACGGCGATCGGCACGACCGCCAAAAGCTTCGCGGTCATCGCGGGCGATGTCTACTGCGTCAACGAGGCGGGCGTGCTGCGCTGGACGCCGGGGACCGATGCGGTGGAGCAGCTGCCGGTGCCGATCGACCTGGGCGAGGTCTGGGGGATGGATGCCCGCGACGGCGGCCTCGTCGTCGTCTCGGGCTACGGGTTCGTGGCGCAGCTCGACAGCAGCGGCGCGGTGCGTGTCGAGCGCGATCTGGGCGCGGCCGGGGCGCCGGTGAGCGCGCAGACCTGCATGGGCATCGCGGTCGGCGGCGGCTTCGCGTACGTCGGCGGCAACGGCGGCATCGCCCGCCACGACCTCAGCGGCGGCGGAGTGGTGAACCTGCGTGCTCCCGGCGAGGCCAAGGATGCCGAGGTCATCGACGGCGTGCTGTACACCGGCCAGTACAACTCGCAGGGCATCTGGGCGTACGACCCGCGCTCGGGTGACGACATCCGGCGCGTGGCCGACTTCCCGACCGAGCAGAACCGGCCGCTCGACACCCATTGGGATGAGCAGCATGGCCTGCTGCTGGTCGCGGCCCAGGCCGACACCGAGGGCGGCGGGTCGCTGTGGACATATGATCCCGCGACCGGCGCGAGCACGTACGCGATCAACCCGATCGACGCCGTTCAGCTCGTGCGGGCGGTCGTCGCGGTCGACGGCGTCGCCTATCTCGGCGGCGACAACGCGCAGAAGACGGGGCCGCGCGGCACGGTCGTCGCGTGGGACCCGGTGGCGCACCGCGAACTCTGGCGTATCGAGACCGGTCAGCCGAACGGCATCGCCGCGCTCGCCAGCCACGGGCGCTATCTGTTCGCGCTGACGATCAAGGGCAAGCTCGTCGTGATCGATCGCCCACGACGCACGATCGTGCACACGGGCGATCACGCCTCTCTCGTGCCGGGGTTCGCGGCGATGAAGGCCGCGCGCGGCGTGATCTACGCGGTCTCCGACACCACGCTCTTCCGGATCGATCCGCGCTCGTTCGCGGTGACGACCGTGGTCCCCTCGATCAACGGCGGCTGGTACAGCGGGCCGCATCTGAACGTCGACGAGGAGGGCGCGATCTACACGCTGCGAGGGCGGACGCTGGTGAGGGTAGATGATCACCCGCACGGTTCCTGAGTATTCCGGGTTACTCGCCTGTCTTCTCACTAGTTCGGCGAGTAACGTGTCTCCCGAGGATTCGTCCTCTCCTTTCAGACCGCCACGAAGAAAGGAGCCCCCCATGGGACTCGATGACAAGATCAAGAACGCCGCAGAAGACATCGCCGGCAAGGCGAAGGAAGGTGCGGGCAAGGCCACCGGCAACGAGAAGCTCGAGGCCGAGGGGCGCACCGATCAGGCGAAGTCCAACGTGAAGCAGGCCGGCGAGAACGTCAAGGACGCGTTCAAGTAACCACGCAGCGCGAATGACTTCGGGGAGGCGGCGACATGCCGTCTCCCCGAAGTGCGTCTGGGCCCGTGTCGGATCGGAGAGGCGTCATTCTTCGGTGGCGTCGGATCCCTCGTGCGAGCGGATCACGTCGCGCAGCTCCTGATCGAGGTCCGTCGCCTCCTCGATCGCCAGTGTCATCCCCGCGAGGAAGCGGGTGACGGTCGCGCGCTCCTCATCGGTGAGCTCGTCGACCAGGGCGAGCATGCGGCGGTGCATGGCGCCCAACGTCGATTTGACCTCTTCGTCGCTGCTGACGGTCGGCACGACGACACTGGCTCGTCGGTCGGTCGGGTGCGCCTCGCGCCGCACGTGGCCGCCTTTCTCGAGGCGGTCGATCAGGGTCGTGGTCGACGCGGTGGAGATGTCGAGAGCCCGCGCGATGTCGATCGGGCGCACGATGCGCTCGGCGCGGTGTTCGCGCAGCAGGAAGCGCAGAGCGAGGAGGTCGGTCTCGTTCATCTTCATCGAGATGCGGGTGCGCGCGCGCATCTCGGTCTCGGCGCCGCGGTAACGACGGAGCATGTTGAGCACGTCGACCGTGCTCGCCGTGCTGCTGTCGGGGTACCAGTACCCCGAGCGAGTGAATTCCTCGGGTTGCCCCATCACGCCACTTCCCCGTTGTCACGCGAGCGATTCTGCTCGCTTGCCTGTTCGTGATCCAGCATCTCGCCGGCGCCAGGGCCGTGTCCATCATCCCATTGCGCCTGCGTCCGCGAGCGACCGGTTTGCTAGCCTGCCTTACTACATGATCAACGAGTAGCATGGCAAAGCAACTTTACAGAGGTGACGATGATGGTGACCGACACGAGGCTGTCGACGCATGAGGTGGTGAGTGGCGTCGAGGAATTTCGGCGCGCCGACGCGCAGTTCATGCGTCGCCTCGCCGCGATGCGTGCCCCTAACGACACCGATCGCGCTGCGATGCGCTTCATCAGTGCCGCCCCGGCCGACGCTCCGGCGACCCCGGGTGCCCTCGCGACGCATCTCGGTGTGAGCACGGCGGCCATCACCAGTCTCATCCGTCGCCTTCAGGAGCGCGGCCACATCGTCGTCGCCCCGCATCCCGACGACGCCCGTTCAAAGGTGCTGCGGCCGTCGCTGGGTGACCTCCGTTCGCCGACCGATGATCTCGCGCGTCGTGTCGAGATCGTGGCCGACGAATTCAGCCCCGAGCACCTCGACTCCGTCGTGCGGTTCCTCCGCCGCCTCTCTGAAGAGATCGCCGACCTGCCCTGATTCGACTCCGAAATCCTCCTTGCGAAGATAGCTAGTTAATCTAGTAATCTAATCTCGGATAGAAACCTACCGGGAGGAATCATGGGCCAGATGAGATACGCCAATAACGACGCGGCCGTCGAGATCGACGACGATCTGCTGGCTCATCTCCGGACCGTCACCGTCACGAAGCTCCGTCGCAACGAGTCCTTCGCGCTCACCGTTCCGACGAGCGAAGAGGCACGTGCCACGTTCTGGATCCACGCATCGATCCCGATCCAGTTCGAGCTGGACGAGGAAGTCAGCCTGCAGCGTTCTCTGCTGACGTCGCTGATGGATGCCGCCGCCTCCACCGGCGGGATCGATCTGGCCGACGAGCGCGTGGTGGGCGAGGTCCGCCCGGTCCGTCAGACGCGACGCCTGCATGCAGTGGGTGCCTGAAGCCATGGAGTCGATGACGAAGCGCATGATGACGACCCGCCCGAAAGCGCTGTGGGTCGAGGTCGAGCGCGGATTCCACGTGGGCAACGACCACGGCCGCTACCTCGGGTCCGTCACGGTCGCTCCGGACGGTTCGATCACCGCCTTCGGTGAGCGCTCCGATTTCCTCGGGGCTTTCGACAGTGTCGATGCGGCGAAGACCGGAGTCCTGTCGGCGAACGCCGACGAGACGGTCCGCACCGATGTCCAGGCCCGCCCGTTGCAGAGCCTGCTCTCGCGGCTCTCGGTGATGCCGTGATGCAGGCGGCCACGGCGGCCACCTGGCTCGAGCGCCTCGAAGCCGAGCACGTCGAACTGCAACTCGACGGGTTCGATCGCCGCGACGCCTGGCGTCTCGGCAGCGCGATCGTCGAACGGGCGCTGCAGGAGTCGCTGCCCGTCGCCGTCGATGTGCGCACGGCCACGGGCGTGCTGTTCCACGCCTCGCTGCCCGGAGCCACCGCCGACAACGACGAGTGGGTCCGGCGCAAGACGGCGGCCGTGCTGCGGTTCGAGGCCAGCACCGCGCTGCTCGAGGCTCGCTCGGCGGGGAGTCCCCGCGACATGTTCGAGCCCGGCTGGCTGGACCCGACCGTGTACGCGCTCGCCGGGGGAGCCGTGCCGGTGCGCGTGCGCGGGGTGGGGGTCGTCGCCGTCGCCACCGTCTCTGGCCTCAGCTCCGAAGACGACCACGACCTCGTCGTCCAGGCGCTCGCGCTGCTGTCGGCGGAATGAGATCGAAGTATTTCGCGCGAATCTGTGACGATTCGGGCACCTCATCCGTCTTAGTGGTGTCGCACACACGCGACCCGTTCTCTGAACCGAGGCGGCAACCCGCATGAAGGAGCACATGATGGCGAACGCGACTGGTGGCACGCAGGTCAAGACCGAGGTCGGCGCACCCTCGAAGGGCATCGCGGTCGGCACGACCACGATCGAAGACGGAGTGGTCGCGAAGATCGCCGGCATCGCGGCGCGCGAGGTCCCCGGTGTGTACGCGCTCGGTGGGGGAGCGGCACGCATGGTCGGTGCCATCCGCGACGCATTGAACACCACCGACCTGACGCAGGGAATCAGCGTCGAGGTCGGCGAGACGCAGATCGCGGTCGACATCACGATCGTCGCCGAGTACCCCGTGTCGCTGCAGAAGGTGGCAGCCGACGTGCGCGCATCGGTCAACAGCGCGCTGGTCGAGCTGGTGGGCAAGGACGTCGTCGAGATCAACGTCACCATCAACGACGTGCACATCCCGTCGGACGACGACGAGGATGAGGTCGAGGTCGTCGAGGTCTCCGCAGACACACGAGTGCAGTGATCGCATGCCGGAGTCGAGGCGACGCCGCGTCGGATGGGAGGGGTTCCTGCGGGCTCCCCTCCCATCCGACGGCGCGTCTGCTCCGAACTGCTCTGGTGACGGCGATGAGGGAGTGGGCAGGTGTCTGAACGTTTTCGCAGTGCGCTCGAACAGGCAGACGACGGGATCGTCGCCGGCCGCGCCATGGACGGCGACGTCGAGGCGTTCGCCGTTCTCGTACGCCGGTACACCCCGCTGATGCGCGCATACACGCAGCGGATGCTCAACGCGTCGTCCGACGTCGACGACATCGTGCAAGAGGCTTTCGTCACCGCCTGGCAGCGCTTCTCCGAGCTCGACGACCCCTCGAAGGTCAAGAGCTGGCTGATGCGGATCGTCAGCCGCAAGGCGGTCGACCGCATCCGTGCGTTGCGTCCGCTGCTCGACGTCGACGACATCGACGGCCCCGCGCCGTCGAACCAGACGCCTGCGCAGATCGCCGAGGCACGCGCCGGCGTGGCCGCCCTCGGTGCCGCCCTGCGCGAGCTCCCCGATGCACAACGCGAATGCTGGGTGCTGCGTGAGATGGGAGGCTACTCGTACGACGAGATCGCCGAGGAGCTGGGCATCTCGACCTCGACCGCACGGGGGTTGCTGGCCCGTGCGCGCAAGTTCATGATCGTACGGATGGAGGAGTGGCGATGACCGATGACCACGACATCCCTGAGCTGAAGCCGCTCGGTCTCGACCCGAGTGATCTCGACGGGCACACTCTCGACGAGCTCACCGACTACCTCGAGGCCGGTCGCCAGCCGCGCGACGCCTCGATCGAGGAGTCGCCCGGCTGTCAACTCGCTCTCGACGCCCTCGAACGCCTGCAGGGGCTCGGCGGTGAGCTGATCGAAGCGGATGCCGCAGCGGCACCCGAGGTCGACCAGAGCTGGGTCGACCGCATCCTCGGAGGGATCGCGCTCGACGCCCGCGCCGGACGCCGCATCCCGTTCGAGTCGGTGGAGCCGAACATCGACCTCGGGATCACCGAGGGCGCGGTGCGCGGACTCATCCGCTCGGCCGAGAACGCCGTGCCGGGCCTGCTGGTCGGGCGCTGTCGTCTCGAGGGCGACGTGACGGTGCCCGACGCGTCGATCCGCATCGCGATCGACGCGAGCATGCTCTACGGAGATCCGATCCTGCGGGTCACCGAGCGCCTGCGCGCCGAGGTCGCCGAGCGGCTGCACGCGCACACCGCACTGAACATCGTCGCGATCGACATCGCGATCAAGGACATCCGGGAGGTGTCGTCGTGGACGGAGCAGAACTGATGACGGCCGAGTCGAACGCGGCGCTCACCGCCGAGATCGAAGCCGCCGTGCGCGCGACACCGGGGGTCCGCAGCGTGTACCGCTCCGGATCGCTGATCTCGAACGTGATCGGCGCGGGTGCCGTGGCGCTCGGAGTCCGCAGCGCTGAGGAGCCTCTGATCTCGGTCCGCCGCGGTGCGCTCGGAATGACCGTCGAGGCGTCCATCGGCATCGACGCCACCCGCAACGCGGCAGACACGCTGCGCGATGCCCACGGTGCGATCGACGCGCTGCTGACCGCGCAGGGAGTGCTGCGCGAACGCATCGCCCTCACGATCGTCTACGTGCAGTCACGTGAGGCCTCCTGACGGTTGCCTCAGGGCTGCTGTGCAGGACACAGACGCAGAAGGTGCCGTTCTCCGCGAGAGGAGACGGCACCTTCTGTTCGTGAGCGGCAGCTGGTCGTGAGCGGTAGCTCGCGCCGCCGGTGATCGGTGTGGCTCAGGCGATCGAGCGCAGGCCCTCGATGAGCGGCGTGGTGGGGCGGCCGATCAGGCGCGCCAGCGTTCCGTCGGTGTCGGCGAGTGCACCGTCGCGGATCCCGCCGTCGAGCGCGACCACGAATCCGACCGTGCCCTCGTCGAGCCCTGCGGCGGCGAGTGCTGCCCGCTGCTCGTCAGCCGTCAGACGCTGGTAGGTGACGGGGCGACCGATGACCTCGGCGATCGCCGCGGCGAGGTCGTCGTAGTTCCACGCCACGTCGCCGCCGAGCTCGTACGCCTGGCCGATGTGACCGTCTTCCTGCAGCACGACCGCGACGGCCTCGGCGAAGTCCTTGCGGCTGGCCGAGGCGACACGTCCGTCGCCGACACCCGCGGCAAGCACACCGGTCTCTGCCGCACGGGCCACGTCTGCGGCGTAGTTCTCGGTGTACCAGTTGTTGCGCAGGATCACGGCGGGCAGGCCCGCGGCGGCGATCAGCTCTTCGGTTGCCTTGTGCTCGGGGGCGAGCACGAGGTCGCTGGTAGGCGCCTTCGGCGCGCTCGTGTACACGAACTTCGTGACGCCGGCCTTGGCTGCGGCGTCGATCACGGCCTGGTGCTGCGCGACGCGACGACCGACCTCGGAGCCCGAGACGAGGACCACGGAGTCGACGCCCTCGAGGGCGGCGGTGACGGTCTCGGGGCGGTCGTAGTCGACCACGGCGACCGCGACACCGCGGGCGGCCAGGTCGTCGGCCTTGGCGGTGTCGCGCACGCCGGCGATGACGGAGGAAGCGGGCGTGCCGCGCTCGATGAGGCTGTCGATGATGAGGCGACCGAGGTGGCCGGTGGCGCCGGTGACGAGGATGGTCATAAGAGTCCTTTCGTAAGTGACATCACCGACAACCGCTCGGGGGGTTCAGAACATTCCAGCCGGAGGGTACCCACTTCGACGTAAGGTACATACATGACGGTGAGTTTTGCGCAGATCAAGGCCGCTTCTCCGCAGGTCTTCGAGCAGGGGTGCGGCACGCGGGTCGTCCTCGACCACATCATGAGCAAGTGGGGCGTGCTCGTGCTGTCAGCGTTGTCGGATGGCACCCTGCGGTGGGGCGAGCTGCGCCGCGCGGTCGACGGCATCAGCGAGAAGATGCTCGCGTCGACCCTCCGCACCCTCGCCGACGACGGCCTGGTGCATCGGGAATCGTTCCCCGCGGTGCCCCCGCACGTCGAGTACAGCCTCACCCCGCTGGGTCGCGATCTCATGGAGCGCATGCTGCCGCTCGTGGGGTGGGTCGCCGATCACGCTGATGGGATGCTCGGTCGCCGCTGACCTGCGGAATCCGTCGTCGCAACGGGTGTCTGGTGCGGAATCGGTCGTCCGAAGAAAAGGATTGACTCGATACCGCAGTCACCCCTACTGTTCTGAACATGTCAGCAACCACGCCAATCCGCCTGGAACGACCCGACGGCAAAGGACTGGCGACCGGCACACTCGGACTCTGGGGCTCGACCGTCATCGGACTCGCCTCCACCGCTCCCGTGTACTCCCTGGTCGCCACGCTCGGCTTCGTGGTGCTCGCCGTCGGTGCGCAGGCACCCATCGCGTTCATCATCGCCTTCATCCCGATGCTCCTCATCGCGTTCGCATACCGCGAGCTGAACAATGCGGTGCCCGACTGCGGCACCACGTTCACGTGGGGCACGAAGGCGTTCGGCCCGTGGGTCGGCTGGATGGGCGGCTGGGGTGTCGCCGTGGCCGGCATGGTGGTGCTGGCGAACCTCGCGCAGATCGCCTCGGTCTACTTCTGGTCGCTGATCGGCTTCGACCTCGAGAACAACGACTGGCGCATCATCCTCGTCGCCGTGCTCTTCATCGCGTCGATGACGTGGGTCAGCTGGCGCGGCGTCGAGATCGGCGAGCGCATCCAGAACATCCTCCTCGGCATCCAGTACCTCGCGCTCGTCATCTTCATCGTCGCGGCGCTGTGGCAGTTCTTCTCCGGTGACGCCCCCAACGCGACGCCGTTCGACTGGGAGTGGCTGAACCCGTTCGCGTTCACCGACTACTCGGGCTTCATCGAGGCGATCCTGCTCGCCCTCTTCATCTACTGGGGCTGGGACACCTGCCTCGCGCTGAACGAGGAGACGAAGGACCCCAAGCGGATTCCCGGACGCGCGGCGCTTCTGACCACCGTCATCCTGCTCGTCACCTACGTGAGCGTCACGATCGCCGCGATGATGTACGCCGGACTCGGCGAGACGGGCACGGGACTGAGCAACGAGGCCAACGCCGACGACTTCTTCCTCGCGATCAAAGACGGCCTGCTCGGCCCGTTCGGCTGGGTGCTCGTGGTCGCCGTGATCATCTCGGCGATCTCGTCGACGCAGACCACGATCCTCCCCACGGCCCGCGGCACGCTGGCGATGGGCGTCTACCGCGCGCTTCCGGCGAAGTTCAAGGACGTGCACCCCACGTACAAGACGCCGTCGTTCTCGACGATCGTGATGGGCGTCGTCGCCTCGGTGTACTACGTGGGCATGACGCTGATCAGCGACAACATCCTGCAGGACTCGATCCTCTCGCTGGGTCTCGCGATCGCGTTCTACTACGCCATCACCGGGTTCGCGTGCGTCTGGTACTTCCGCAAGGACCTCACGCGCTCGGCGCGAGAGTTCTTCTTCAAGGGGCTGTTCCCGCTGATCGGCGCCCTCATGCTCACGTACGCGTTCGTGCAGTCGGCGATCGACATGTGGGACGTCGACTACGGCTACACGGTGCTCTTCGGTATCGGCGGCACGTTCGTGATCGGCATCGGCTCGCTCGCGTTCGGACTCGTGCTGATGTTCGCCTGGTACGCGTTCCCGCGGTCGAAGCGGTTCTTCCGCGGCGAGAGCCTCAACCGCGACACCCAGGTCATGGTGCCCGACGACCCGAGTGTGACGATCCGATCGATCGACGGCGGGATCTGACGCCGCACGCCTGCGTCCTAAGCTGGATCCGTGCGCATCCGGCTCGACATCGCCTACGACGGCACCCATTTTCGCGGATGGGCGCTGCAGCCGCAGTTCCGTACCGTGCAGGGCACGCTCGAGGCGGCGCTCGCGCGCATCGTCGGGTCGGAGGTGCGGCTCGTGGTCGCCGGGCGGACCGACGCCGGGGTGCATGCGAGCGGCCAGGTCGCGCACCTCGACCTCGATGACGCGCAGTGGTCTCGCCTCGAAGCGCGTCGCAGTCGTGCGCCGCAGGACCCGGCGGCGACACTCGCCGCGCGTCTGCGTGGAGTGCTCGGCGCGTACTCCGACGTCACGGTGACGCGATCGTCGGTCGCGCCCGAGGGCTTCGACGCCCGCTTCTCGGCGGTGTGGCGGCGCTACCGCTACCGACTGGCCGACCTCGGCGCGGGTTTCGACCCGTTGCGCCGCCACGACACGACCAGCGTGCGCGGGCACCTCGACGTCGAGGCGATGGATGCTGCCGCACGCACCCTCATCGGACTCCACGACTTCGCTGCGTACTGCAAGCCGCGCGAGGGGGCGACGACCATCCGCACGCTGCTCGACTACCGCTGGGAGCGGGATGCCGAGGGAGTTCTCGTCGCCGAGGTCAAGGCCGACGCGTTCTGCCACAGCATGGTGCGCGCACTGGTCGGCGCGTGCGTCGCCGTGGGCGAGGGGCGGCTCGACGTCGACGACGTCGTGGTGCTGCGCGACGCCCTCACCCGCACCAGCGAGTTCAAGGTGCTCGCGGCGCGGGGGCTGATCCTCACCGAGGTCGGGTACCCCGCCGACGAGCTGCTGGGCGCGCGGGCCGAGCAGACGCGGGCGCGGCGCGATGCGAATGCCGTGGCGGATGCCGTGGCGGATGCTCCGCAGATTGCTGGGGGACACGAGGCGTGAACGGAGCCGAGGCACAGGTGCGACGAGTAGCGTGGGGACGGTCATGAAGGTCATCTCGTACAACCTGCGCAAGCACCGTGCCGCCACCGAGCTCATCGCACTGGTGAACACGCATGACCCCGACATCCTCTGCCTGCAGGAGTGCGACGTGCAGGGGCTGCCCGACCGGATCGGCGAGTTGGTGCTGGCCGATGCCACGCAGGGCAACAGGCTCGGGTTGGCGCTGTACTACCGCACGAACACCTTCCAGCTGCAGGAGATCCGCGCGATCGAGCTGAAGAAGTCGCTGCACGACCGCATGCTCAAGCCCGCGCACGAACGTGTGCTCGGCGCCCGGCTGCGCGACATCGACCACGGTCGCGAGATCGTCGTCGCGTCGTTCCACGCGGCTCCGCTGACCGCGCTCAACTCGCTGCGGCGCCATCAGATCCGGGCCGCGCTGACAGCTCTCGCCGAACTCGGGAAGGACCTGCCGCAGCTCATGGTGGGGGACTACAACTACCCCGTGTTCAAGGAGAACCTGGGGCAGGCCGTCCGCGACCACGGATACGCGCTCACGCTCAGCGACGACCACACCTACACGCGCTATCGCGTTTTCCGCGGGCACTACGACTTCGCGACATCCATCCGCTTCCAGATCGACGGCATCACGACCCTTCCCCAGGCCTCGAGCGACCACCGCCCGATCCTGGTCACCGCGCGCCCGGACTGACGCGGGGGCTGCGCGTCCCGCCGGTGTCATACATGGCCGCTTCCGCGCGCGCCAAGCGGCCATTCACGTCCCCTCGCATGCTTCTGCGCTGCTGCCCCTTCGCGCAGGTGTCGCACGTGGCCGCTTCCGCGCGCGCTATGCGGCCACTCCAGTCCCCTCGCGTGGGCGCGCGCTGCTGCCCCTTCCCGCAGGTGTCACACTTGGCCGCTTCCGCCGTCGCCATGCGGCCATCCCAGTCCCCTCGCGTGGCCCCGCGCTGCTGCCACTCCCGCAGGTGTCACACCTGGCCCCTTCGGCGCTCGCTATGCGGCCATCCCAGTCCCCTCGCGTGGCCCCGCGCTGCTGCCCCTCCCCGCAGGTGTCGCACTTGGCCGCGTCCGCCGTCGCCATGCGGCCAATCGCGCCCCCTCGCGTGCTCCTGCGCTGCTGCCCCCCCCTCGCGCAGGTGTCACAGGTGGCCGCTTCCCTCCTCGCCATGCGGCCACTCGCGTCCCCTCGCGTGCTCCTGCGCCGCTGCCCCTCCCCGCAGGTGTCACGTGTGGCCGCTTCCGCGCGCGCTATGCGGCCACTCGCGTCCCCTCGCGCGGGGCTGGGCAGGTGCGCCTTCGCGCGGGTGTCACATGTGGCCGCTTCATCTCTCGCTACGCGACCATTTGCGTCCCCTCCGGGCGGGCGGGTCACACGAGGGAAGTGCCATCCCACCCGCGGCGGAGCAACGCGCGCCGCGCGATGGCCACCGCATCCGGGCGCTCGCCGCGGATGTTGCGCGAGGTGAGCCGTACCACCTCCCACCCGGCCTCCGCATACGCGCGATACTTCGCAAGGTCTCGGTCCCACTGCATCCGCGACGTCCGGTGATGATCGCCCTCGACCTCGACGACCGTCCGATACTGCGCGTAGACGAACTCCGAGATGCCGAGCAGACGCCCGTCCTGGCGGATCTCCTCATCGAGCCGCGGCTCCGGCAGCCCGCTCGCCTCGGCGTCCAGGCGGAACTCCGTCTCCAACGGCGATGCGCTGCCCACTCGAATGTCCGCGAGTGCTGCCGGCAACCGTCGAGTGCCCGGCGGGCGTGGCCCGGCCTCGACCGCGGCGCGCAGCTCGGCCGGCGTCGCGAGCGCCAGTTCCGGATGCGGGTGCCCGAACTCGTCCCGCGGAATCCGCACCACTGCATCGCCGACGACGATGAGTTGCCGCTCCGTGAGGTCTCGACTCAGCATGGCCCAAGTCGTCGCAGGGGTCGTGAGTGGCAGGTCATCGCGGAGATCGACGCTGGCGAGGTGCTCGGCCACCCGCCGGCCACGGATGCCGCGCCCCCGGGGTGCGCGCCCGGGCGACAGCACCGCGACCTCGAGTTCGTCCCCATGCCTCACGGGCAGGCCGAGGATGACGGCAGCCGTGCGCCCGCAGAAGAACGCATGCGGGCTCATGATCGGGGCGTACGACCGCGCGAGATCGAGCACTCGCGCCCGGTCGCGCCGATCGATAGCAAGCGGGCCAGCGTCAGCATCCTCGTCCGGGGCCATCTGCTCGACGCGCAGTCGGCGGACTCCGTGGAAGGGAGAGTCGAGGTCCTTCGCCCGCAGCCGCCGACGCGATACGTCCGCGCGCGCGGCTTGCGCGACGGAGAATCGGGCGCCGAGCGTCTCGGGAAGAGGGTGAGCAGTGCGAGGCATCCCGACACTCTCGCTGTATCGTCCCTCCGTCGGGCTCCGCGCGAAGCATCCACTGCGGAACCTCGGGAGGGATACTCATGCGACCGATTGTGCACGACGAGTGCGCGGGAGCGAGGGGGCGCGAGTGGTCGCTTCGAGGCGCGGGATGCGGCCACGTGTGACCGCTGCGAGGAGGGGTGGGGCGCCCAGAAGGGCGAGGGGACGCGAGTGGTCGCTTCGAGGCGCGGGATGCGGCCAGATGCGACCCCTGCAGGGAAGGGGGTGGGGAGGGCTGAACGGGGAGGGGACGCGAGTGGTCGCTATGGGCGCGGGGATGCGGCCAGATGCGACCCCTGCGGGGAAGGGGTGGGGAGGGCAGAAGCGCGAGGGGGCGCGAGTGGTCGCTTCGAGGCGCGGGATGCGGCCAGATGCAACCCCTGCGAGGAGGGGGTGGGGAGCCCAGAAGGGGGAGGGGACGCGAGTGGTCGCTTCGAGGCGCGGGTTGCGGCCATGTGTGACCCCTGCGAGGAGGGGGTGGGGAGCCCAGAAGGGGGAGGGGGCGCGAGTGGTCGCTTCGAGGCGCGGGATGCGGCCACGTGTGACCGCTGCGAGGAGGGGGTGGGGCGCCCAGAAGGGGGAGGGGACGCGAGTGGTCGCTTCGAGGCGCGGGATGCGGCCAGATGCGACCCCTGCGGAGAGGCGGTGAGGAGCCTCGAAGGGCAGGGGACGCGAGTGGTCGCTTCGAGGCGCGGGATGCGGCCAGATGCGACCCCCCGCGCGAGGGAACCCCCCGCGTTTGCCCCCACACCCCCGCGTCGCGTATGCTGTCTCTTTGGTGCCGTTTCTCGCTGCGCGGGAACCGGTCTCCGTCCGAACGTGAGCCCTCCACTGGCGTGTTCCCGTCTCGACAAGCTCCTGCAGCCCGAGATGAAGAACCACCCCGGAGTGGGATTCACGAACTTCTCCGTTCGACACAAGAAAGCAGCACTATCGTGACGCGCACTTATACCCCCAAGGCTGGCGAAGTCCAGCGCGATTGGGTCGTCATCGACGCCACCGACGTCGTTCTCGGCCGTCTCGCCTCGCACGCCGCTACGCTCCTGCGTGGCAAGCACAAGCCGACCTTCGCCAACCACATCGACTCGGGTGACTTCGTCATCATCGTGAACGCCGACAAGGTCGCGCTCACCGGTCAGAAGCTCCAGAAGAAGCTGGCCTACCGCCACTCGGGTTACCCGGGCGGCCTGAAGTCGGTCACGTACGCCGAGCTGATGGAGAAGAACCCGGTCCGCGCTGTGGAGAAGGCCATCCGTGGCATGCTCCCCAAGAACAGCATCGGCCGTCAGCAGCTGTCGAAGCTCAAGGTGTACGTGGGTGGAGAGCACCCTCACGCCGCTCAGCAGCCGACGACGTACACCCTCGACCAGGTCGCCCAGTAAGCGCCGTAAAGACTTAAGGACATACTTGTGGCTGACATCCAGGACACCACCGAAACCCCCCAGAGCTTCTCCACCTCGACCCCCGAGACCGATGCAGTCGAGGCGGCTCCCCGCCCCGTGCTGAGCGTTCCGGGCGCCGCGGTGGGTCGTCGCAAGCAGGCCATCGCCCGCGTGCGTCTGATCCCCGGCTCGGGCACGATCACGGTCAACGGCCGTACGATCGAGGACTACTTCCCGAACAAGCTGCACCAGCAGCTGATCAACGACCCGTTCACGGTCCTCAACCTCGCCGGCGGCTACGACGTCATCGCGCGCATCTCCGGCGGTGGCCCCTCGGGCCAGGCCGGTGCGCTGCGTCTCGGCATCGCCCGTTCGCTGAACGGCATCGACGAGGAGAACAACCGCGCGACGCTGAAGAAGGCCGGCTTCCTCTCCCGTGACGCTCGCGTCAAGGAGCGCAAGAAGGCTGGACTCAAGAAGGCCCGTAAGGCGCCTCAGTACTCGAAGCGTTAAGGTCCACTGCTCCGATGCCGATTTTTGGCACGGACGGTGTGCGAGGGCTTGCCAATGGCATCCTCACCGCCGACCTCGCGCTCACCCTGGCCCAGGCGACAGCTGTCGTCCTGGGCCAGGGCCGTACTGCGGAGTCTCGCAAAGCCGAAGGCAAGCGTCTCACCGCAGTCGTCGCCCGTGACCCTCGGGTCTCGGGTCACTTCCTGACCGCCGCCGTCTCTGCAGGTCTCGCCTCTTCGGGCGTCGACGTGCTCGAGGCCGGCGTCATTCCCACGCCCGCTCTGGCGTTCCTCGTGGCCGATCGCGATGCCGACTTCGGCGTCATGATCTCGGCGTCGCACAACGCGGCGCCCGACAACGGCATCAAGATCTTCGCTCGCGGGGGCGTCAAGCTTCCCGACGCGGTCGAGCGCCGCATCGAAGAGGCCATGGCCGGCGAGATGCTGCGTCCCACGGGTGCAGGCGTCGGTCGCATCGACCGCTTCTCGGATGCCGAGGACCGCTACGTCGTGCACCTGCTCGGCTCGCTGCCGAACCGGCTCGAGGGCATTCACGTGGTGCTCGACTGCGCCCACGGTGCGGCATCGGGCGTCTCTCCGGAGACGTTCCGCGACGCCGGCGCCGAGGTCACGGTGATCGGTGCCGAGCCCGACGGGCTCAACATCAACGACGGCGTCGGCTCGACCCACCTCGACAACCTCGCTGAGGCGGTCGTGCGGCTGGGCGCTGACATCGGCATCGCGCACGATGGCGATGCCGACCGCTGCCTGGCGGTCGACGCCGAGGGCAAGGTCATCGACGGCGACCAGATCATGGCGATCCTCGCGGTCTCGATGAAGGAGCGCGGTCGGCTGACCGACGACGTCCTCGTCGCAACCGTGATGAGCAACCTCGGTCTGCACGTGGCCATGCGCGAGCACGGCATCACCGTGCGCCAGACCGGCGTCGGCGACCGCTACGTGCTCGAGGACATGAACCGCGGCAACTACGCCCTGGGTGGCGAGCAGTCCGGTCACGTGATCATGAGCGAGTACGCGACCACGGGTGACGGACTGCTGACCGGTCTGCACCTCGTGGCCGAGATGGCGCGTCAGAACAAGACGATCGCCGAGCTCGCCTCGATCATGACGATCTATCCGCAGGTGCTCATCAACGTGCGCGGGGTCGACAAGGACCGCGTGGCCGACGATGAGGGCGTGCAGGAGGCCGTGCGTGCGGTCGAGGCCGACCTCGGCGACACCGGTCGCGTGCTGCTGCGCAAGTCCGGCACCGAGGCGCTCGTGCGTGTGATGGTCGAAGCCGCTGATGCGGAGTCGGTGCAGATGTACGCCGAACGCCTCGCCGATGTCGTGCGGGAGCGCCTCGCGCTCTGATATTCCGCATCGCACGTCGCGCAAGACGCGCATAACGCGATGCACCACTCAACGAAAACGGCCGGACGCTGATCTCAGCGGCCGGCCGTTTCGTCGTTCACCGATGCACGACGCGCACGCGTCAGGGTGCGGCGCAGATGCTGTAGCCGCCGCCCTGCGCCAGCACCTCTGTCGTGCAGGGGAAGCCGCTCAGCCGCGGCACATCCTGCATGGCCGGGGCGTCGAAGAGACCGACGTGTGCGCCGGTGAGCAGGATCATCGAGATCGCCGCGCCCCAGGGCTCTGCCGCGAGCCAGTCGGCGTCGTTCTCGTCGACCCACTCCGCGAGCGGCGCCGCGAAGTCGCGTTGGTCCTGCAGCGTCTCGGGCCGCCCCTGCATCGCGTTGTGCACGTGCAACACCCCACCAGCGGATACCACCACGGCCAGCGCCACGCTCGCGCCCAGAGCGACACGCGACAGCGTCCCCCGCGGCATCCGTCGCACCGCCCACACGGCGAGAGCGGCGAGCACCGGCACGAAGGCGAGCAGGCCGACGGCCGGATGCCGGACCCACAGCGGCAGGTGTGAGGCGGTCGACCACCACAGCACGAAGGTCGCAGCTCCCGCGGCTGCCGTGGCGGCGTACGTGAACGCGAGCCGGTCGGCCTCTTGACGATCCCGCCGCGCGACTACCGCGCCCGCCACGACGAGGCCGATCAGCAGCACGGCTCCGAGCGCGGCGATGATCCCGGGCAGCGACCACGAGTCGGCGAGCGTGGCCAGCTTCTCGCCGACGGAGGTCTTGGCGACCTGGCCGCCGCTCGTCACGAACCGCTTGAGCTC
Source organism: Microbacterium sp. PI-SA-G (assembly GCF_057215335.1). Taxonomy (NCBI): domain Bacteria; kingdom Bacillati; phylum Actinomycetota; class Actinomycetes; order Micrococcales; family Microbacteriaceae; genus Microbacterium; species Microbacterium sp. PI-SA-G. The sequence goes on along the minus strand of NZ_CM170103.1, from coordinate 1,417,983 downwards.
CCGCAGATGCTCGATGAACCCACCGACCCCGAACGTCAGCAGTGCGGCGAGCTCGAAGAGGAAGGTCGGCAGCGCCACGAAGATCAGCGGCAGCCACGACGACCGCAGCGCGGCCCGCACGCGCGCCCAGCCGGTGCCGTCGGCGAGCATCCACAGGGCAATCGCGAACGCGGGGAGCGCCAGCAGGGCGATCAGCTTCGCTTGGATGGCGAGACCGACGAGGAGGCCGGCGAGCCAGGCGCGGCGGGGGAGCACGACCAGCGCCCACACCACGAGGGCGGCCGCGGGGATCTCGCCGAGGATGTCGGCGGGCCCCTGAATCGGCGAGAACCCGGAGTTCGCGGTGAACGCGAGGGGCACGGCGACGGCGAGGAGCGCGGCCCAGCGTCCGCCGAGGCGTCGTCCGAGCACGGCGAGTCCGGCCAGCAGCAGCACCCAGTACGCCAGGGGCACCAGGCGGGCGCCGATGACCAGGTCGGCGCCGGTGGCGAGCACCGCGGTGATCGGCAGCAGCACGGTCGGACCCGTCGAGATCCGCTCGTCGAACAGCGTGATGGTCGAGCCCGAGAGAGCGCCGTCGCTGGCGTAGCCGAGTCCCGCGAGCAGGTTGACCGGCACGGTGAGGTTGAACGCCTCGTCCTCCCAGATGCGCCAGACGACCAGACTGTGCCAGGCGACGATGCTGTGCCCGATCACCAGGGCCGCGGCGAGCACCCAGAACAGGATCGTGCGCAGGCGGGTCATCGCGAGGCAGACTCGGGTCGGCGCAGGGTGCGCAGCGGCGCGGAAGGGCGGAGCGAGAGCATCCACGCCTCGCTCAGCGCCGACCGTACGAACTGGCGCAGGCGCTTGGGCGGAAGGCTCACGCGGCTCGCGCGCCCCCACATGGTGCCCACGGTCGACGACCCGCGGCGGGGGATGCTGGCGACCCGCAGGTAGCGCACACGGAAGCCCGCGCGTGCTTCGGCGAGCGAGAAGTGCACGTGCGGCACGGAGGCATCGGCGGGGAGCGCGTCGATCAGCACCCGCAGCGCCGCGGGACGGTAGGCGCGCAGCGGTGTGTTGACGTCGGGGATGCGGCGACCCGCGGTCACGGCGATCAGGGCGCCGACCGCGGCGGTTAGCGCCTGGCGGTACCACGGGTCGGTGCGACCGTCGCGCACACCGTGCACCACGTCGGCGTCCTCGCGCAGCAGCGCGGAGATGAGTCGAGCAAAGTCCGAGCCGTAGAACTGGCCGTCGCCGTCGACGTGCACGAGCACATCGGGGTCGGCGGCGAGTCCGGCGCGGTAGGCCGCCAGCGCGGTGGGGCCGTGTCCGCGGTTCTGCGGCTGCACCTCGACGGTCGCATCCGAGACGCCGTCGAACGCTGAGGCGGTGCCGTCGGTCGAGCGGTCGTCGGCGATGTGAAAGCTCACCCGATCGGCGAGCGGAGCCACGGCTTCGCGGATCTCGTCGACGAATCCGCCGATACCCTCGACCTCGTTGTAGGCGGGCATCACGATGGCGAGATGGGTGATCGTCACTTTGTCCTCAGAGGGTGCGCGTTCGTCGGGGGCACGCGCAGCCAGTATCGTAGTCGAGTCATGAACAACACCTCTCGATGGCGGCGTCTCGCCGGACTGGGCAGCCGCTTCCTCGTCGTCGGAGGACTCAGCACGATCATCGAGATCGCGGTCTTCAACCTGCTGGTCTTCGTGTGGGGCTGGGATGTCGTGTCGGGCAAGATCGTCGCCTCGCTCGTCGCCCTCATCAACGCCTACATCGGCAACCGCGAGTGGACCTTCCGTCACCGCGACCGCCGCGGCCGCGTCTCGGAGCTCGTGCTCTTCGTGATCACCAACGCCATCTGCACGGCGATCGGCGCCGGCCTCGTCTGGCTCGGCGTGATCATGGCCGAGGGGATTCTCGACCGCACGGCCGGACCCGTCGTCATCAACGCGGTCAACCTCGTGAGCATCGTGATCGTCGTCGCGCTGCGCTTCGTGCTCTACCACTTCATCGTCTTCCGCTCGCCGACGCCGCGTTCCGCTCCCACCGCCGGTTAGGCGGAGGCGCGGGCCTTCTTCGCGGCCTTGCGCGAGGCGCGGGTTCCGGGTGCACCGCCGAGCTCGTGCGTCGAGCCGTAGGTGTAGGCGCCGTAGCCGTAGCTGTCGGGTCCCTTGGTCGGAAGCATCGTGATGACGAGGCCGAGCAGGTTGACGCCCGCGGTGGTGAGCGTGCGGATCGAGCCCTGCAGCTCCGGCTTGCGGGTCTTGCCCGAGGCCGCGGCGAGGATCAGCCCGCTGGCCTTCTTGCCGATCACGGCCGCGTCGGTGACGAGCAGCAGGGGAGGAGCGTCGATCAGGATGTAGTCGAAGTACTCCGACAGCGTCGAGAGCACTGTGTCCATCGCGGTCGAGCCGAGCAGCTCGCTGGGGTTCGGCGGCACGGGACCGCTGGGCAGAACGTAGAGCTCGTTGGTGCCCCACTTGTGCAGCGCCTCAGACAGCGGGACCTGGCCGATGAGCACGTTGGTGAGTCCGACACCGCCCTCCATCGCCATGTAATCGGCGATGCGAGGCAGACGCAGGTCGCCGTCGATCAGCGCGACGCGGGCACCGGTCTCGGCGAGGGCGATGGCGAGGTTCGCGGTGGTGGTCGACTTTCCCTCACCGGGACCCGAGCTCGACACCACGAAGGTGCGGGCATCGCCGTCGACGTCGAGGAACTGCAGGTTCGTGCGCAACGTGCGGAACGACTCGGCGCGAGGGCTGCGCGGGTCGGCGTGCACGATCAGCGGGCGCTTGGTGGCCTCGGGGTCGTAGGCGATGCCGCCGAGAAGCGGGCGGTCGGTGATGACCTCGAGGTCGTGCAGGGTGTGGATGCGGGTGTCGAGCACCGTCCGCAGCACGGCGAATCCGATGCCGGCGGCGAGTCCGAGCAGACCGCCGATGATCACGAGCAGCGGAATATTGGGGCTGGACGGCGCGGTCGGCACAGCGGCCGGGTTCGTGACGGTCACGTTGACGGGGCTGACGCCGCCCTCGACGGCCGGGCGCTCGAGCGTGTTCTGCACCGCGTCGGTGAAGCTGACCGCGGTCGCGTCGGCGATCTCGGCCGCGCGCTCAGGGTCGGTGTCGGTGACCGAGATGGTGATCATGACGGTGTTCAGCGGCGTGCTGGCGGTGACCTTGCCGGCGAGCTGGCGCGCGGTCATGTCGAGTCCGAGCTCTTCGATGACCGGATCGAGCACGAGTGCGGTGCCGATGGTGTCGACGTAGCTGGTGACCATCTGGCGTGCGAAGGTCGTGCCCTGCACGAGGTCTCCGGTGGCGGCGCCCTCGGTGCGCACCGACACGTACAGCTGCGTGGAGGTGACGTACTTCGGTGCCTGCAGGTACGCGTACGCACCGCCGCCGGCGAGGCCGACCAGGAGGAGGACGAGGATGACGATCCAGTTCTTCTGCAGGATGCGGATGTAGTCGCGGAGCTCCACGTGGTCTTCCCTCTGGTTGTCGTCGCGCTCATGCGCGATTCGGATCAGTGTATGCACGACGCCCGGAGGCGCCAGGTCTATTTGCGGTCGGGCCCGTAACCGTAGGCGCCGGCGAGTGAGCGGTCAGGGCCGCTCGTGGGCAGCATCGTGACGACGGTGCCCACCACCTTCGCGCCGACGTTCTCGATGCTGGTGACGGCGTTCCGCACCCGCGGGACGACGGCCTTGTCGGCGGCGGTCACGAGGATCGTGCCGGAAGTGCGCCGGGCGATGACCGCGGCATCCGTCACGAGCACCACAGGAGGCGCGTCGATCAGGATGATGTCGAAGGCCTGCCGCAGGTCGGCGAGCAGGCGGGCCATCTCGGCGGAGCCCAGCAGCTCGGCCGGGTTGGGCGGAATGGTGCCCGACGGCAGCACGAACAGCGTGCCGCGTCCCCAGCGCTGCAGCGCGTCGGCGACCGAGACGCGTCCGGCCAGGACCTCGGTGAGTCCGACGCCGCCCTCGATGCCGAAGTAGTCCGCGATGCGGGGGAGGCGCAGGTCGCCGTCGATCAGCGCCACCTTCGCTCCGGATTCCGCGAAAGCGATCGCGAGATTGGCGACGGTGGTCGACTTGCCCTCGCCGGGACCGGCGCTGGTGACGACGAAAGCCGGCGTCTCGCCCGAGGGGGTGAGGAACTGCACGCTCGTGCGCAGCGAGCGGTAGGCCTCGGCGTGCGGGTCGGCGCCGCCGCCGGTGACGACGAGCGGATGCTTGCCGGCCGAGGGGTCAAAGGTGGTGGTTCCGAGCACCGGGGCCCCGGTCGCGGCAGCGGCGTCTTCGACCGAGCGGATGCGGGCGTCGAGCGTCGTGCGCAGCACGGCCACCAGGATGCCGGCGGCGAGGCCGAGCAGGCCACCGGCCGCCAGCGACAGCGTGCCGTTCGGGGCGGATGCCGCGGTGGGCACGCCCGCGGGCTGGATGACGTCGATGCGCACGATGCTCGCGCGTCCCTCGGACGGACGCTCGAGCTCTTCGGCGACGACCGTGGCGAAGCTGTCGGCCACGGCGTTCGCGATGCGGGCCGCGCGGCCGGGCATCGCGTCGTCGACGGTGATGGAGATGGTGGTCGAGGCCACCGGGGCCGTGGCGGTGACGCGGGAGGCGAGCTGCTCGGGCGTCTCGTCGAGGCGCAGATCGTCGATCACGGGCTGGAGCACGATCGCGCTCGGGATGATCGTGACGTAGCTGGTCACGGCCTGCAGAGCGTAGGTGCGGGCGAGGTTCAGTTCGCTCGTCGTCGGCGTGCCGGTCGTGCTCTGCGCCTGTCCGATCACGAAGACGTCGGCGGTGGTCGTATAGCGCGTGGGGGTGGTGATCGCGTGCAGGACTCCCAGCGAGAGACCGATGAGCGTCAGCGACACGATCAGCACGAGATTGTGCCTCAGCGCGCGCAGCGACAGCTGGATGTTCAATGGCCCCCCACGGCTTCGGATTCCTCGGCGAACGCCTTACTCCTTGAAGACACTACCCAAAGTGCGTCCGGTATATTGCAGCGTGCCCTCGCATCACAAGACGGCACCCTGGGGGAAACGCATGACGAACGACGAGATCTTCGACCTCGACAAGACGCGCGACCGCTCGCGTCTTCGTGAACCCGCCGACAGCGAGACGATCGCCGGCGGACTCGACGGGCTGCTCGGACGCCGTCGTCCGCCGCGCGTCGCCGACAGTGTGGGCCACGATCTTCCGCGTCTGGTCGCCATGGTCGACGCCGCCGCCGCGAACCGTGCACCGATGCCGACCAGCTCGGCACCGTCATCCGTCCGCCGCTCCCGCCGTCGCATTGACTGGCTGAGCGCCGCCGTCGGTGCTGCCGCCGTGGTCACCGTCGCGATCGCCTCGACGTTCACCGCGGTGCAGATCGCGAACGCGAGCCCGACGGGCGACGCGGTCGCGCTGCTGCAGTCCGACGAGGACGCGCTCACGTCGGCCGAGCTCGCCCTCACCGCTGCCCGCGTGCGCGTCGAGGAGCAGATCCAGAGCGGTCTCGCGACCGCCCAGGCTTTCCAGGCCGCGTTGACCGCGTTCACGCCCGCCGAAGAGGAGGACCCGTTCCTCGACCAGGCACTGCTCGACGGCGCGAACCTCTCGGCCACCCAGTACACGACGGCGCTGCAGGCGATCGTGATCCCGGAGGATCTCGAGGAGTGGAAGGCGCCGAAGGTCGACGAGGAGTCGCTGACCAGTGTCGCCGCCGCGATCGACGAGGTGCAGGGGCGCACCGGTCTCATCGATGACATGAACGCCGAGCTGCGCACGACGCGTCAGTCGGTCGAGGCTGCCGCCACGGGCTTCACCGCGGGGATCGACGCCTTCCGTGCCGGGCTCACCGCCAGCACCGCGACCGTCCTCGAAGACGCGCCGGACGCCGATCAGACGCTGCGCGACGCCGTGACGCTCGCATCGACCACCGCCGGGGCGGCCGACCTGACTACCAGTGCCGGTGCTGCCGCGCTGCTGGCCTACCGCGACGCCGTTCGTGCGTTGCGCGACGGCCAGGTTCGCGCCGAGGATGACGCCGCCGCCGAGCGGGAGCGCGAACGCGAGCGTGAGCAGGAGCAGAACAACGCGAACAACAACAACAACAACCAGGGCACGGACGACGGCAACGAGAACCCCGAGCCGACCGATCCCGGTACCGGAGATCCGGTCCCGCCGGTGACTGACCCGCCGCCGGTGGTGGATCCGCCTGTCGACCCGCCCGTCGACCCGAACGCCCCCTGAACCGGATGGTGACCCGGCTCGACCTGCGCGCTCTGTGACGCTCGGCCTCGCGGTCTGATCGATCGAGCGTCATTCTTCGACGCCATCCGCGCCGAACCGATGTACCAGCATTCTGCATGCCCCTCGATGTGCCACGATGGAACCAATACATCGCTAACAACGCAGACATCGACAGCTTCCGACAGGCCCTAGCCTGCACCGGGAGGATCGCGCGGAGACGTGCGTGCAGGGGGAACAGTGCCATCGGTCTCGAATCCGGAAGACGGCGTATCGGTCTGGCAACGGCGGCGGAGGCTCACCGCCGCGATCGTCGACAGCGGCGCATGGATCATCGGAATCGTCATCGCCGTGGTGCTGCGCTTCGAGTTCGAACCCACCCTGCGTGGGTGGCTCTCCATGACGATGCTCGCCGTCATCGCGGCGGCCGGTCAGATCGTCGTCGGCTACTACCTGGCGCTCTATCGCGGACGCTTCACCTACGGCTCGTTCGATGAGGTCAGGGCGCTCGGCCTCGCCGTCGTGATCCAGGCGGCCGTGCTCTCGATCCTCGTGATGATCGTCGGCCCCGCCGTCGGACTCCCGCGTGGCACCGTCATCCTCGCCTTCCCCTTCGTGCTGCTGCTGATGTTCGGCGTGCGCTACATCGCCCGCCTGGTGCTCGAGCGCAGCCGCAAGCCCGGCGCCGAGGCTGAGCCCGCACTCATCGTGGGTGCCGGCTACGTGGGCGACGTGCTGCTGCATCAGATGACGACCGACCCGACGTCGCCGCTGCGGGCCGTTGGCATTCTCGACGACGACCCGAACAAGAAGAACCTGCGCCTGCGCGGCATCCCGGTGATCGGCCGCACGAGCGAGATCGCCGCCGCCGCCGAGCAGACCGGCGCGACGACGCTGGTGATCGCGATCGGCAGCGCCGACAGCACGCTGCTGCGCCGCCTCACCGACGACGCCGCGTCCGCAGGGCTTCGCGTCACGATCACCCCGACGCTGACGAACATGATCTCGGGCGAGCAGTCGGCGATCGACCTGCGCGACATCAGCATCGAAGACCTCATCGGCCGCCACCCGGTCGACACCAACGTCGAGCTCATCGCCGGCTACGTCACCGGCCGCCGCGTGCTCGTCACCGGTGCGGGCGGATCAATCGGCTCGGAGCTCTGCCGCCAGCTGTCGAAGTTCGGCCCCAGCGACCTGATCATGCTCGACCGTGACGAGACAGGTCTGCAGATGGCCCAGATCGGCACGCTCGGGCACGGTCTGCTCGACTCGAAGGACGTGGTGCTCGCCGACATCCGCGAACTCGACACCCTGCGTACGATCTTCGCCGAGCGCCAGCCCGAGGTCGTCTTCCACGCGGCGGCACTCAAGCACCTACCGATGCTCGAGCAGTACCCCGACGAGGCGTGGAAGACCAACGTGCTCGGCACCCTCAATGTGCTCACCGCAGCCCGCGAGGTCGGCGTCGACACGTTCGTCAACATCTCGACCGACAAGGCCGCCAACCCGACCAGCGTGCTCGGCCACTCCAAGCGCGTGGCCGAGAAGCTCACGGCCTGGGCGGGCGAAGAGACCGGCATGCGCTATCTCTCAGTTCGCTTCGGCAACGTGATCGGCAGCCGCGGCTCGATGCTCCCCACGTTCCAGTCGCTGATCGAGGCGGGCGGGCCCATCACGGTCACGCACCCCGACGTCACGCGCTACTTCATGACCATCCCCGAGGCCTGCCAGCTCGTCATCCAGGCCGGCGGAATCGGTCGCCCGGGTGAGGTGCTGATCCTCGACATGGGCGAGCCGGTCTCGATCCTCGAGGTCGCCAAGCGCATGATCGCGATGTCGGGCAAGAAGATCGAGATCGTCTTCACGGGCCTGCGTCACGGCGAGAAGCTGCACGAGGTGCTGGTCGGTTCGGCCGAGAACCTCGAGCGTCCGTTCCACCCCAAGGTGTCGCACACGCGTGCCGATTCCATCTCGCCCCAGCGCCTCGACAAGGCCGGCTGGGAGGCACGGATGCAGTCGGTGCCCCGCAACAACGACACCTCGATCATCGAGCCGATCCGCCTCGACACCACGGAGTACAAGAAGTGACCGCACGGATCTACATGTCTTCGCCCGACGTGGGCGAACTCGAAGAGAACGCGGTCCTCGCCGCCATGCGATCCGGCTGGATCGCCCCGCTGGGACCCGACGTCGATGCGTTCGAGCGCGAGCTCGCCGAGCGAGTCGGCGTCGCGCACGGTGTGGCCCTCAGCTCGGGCACTGCGGCACTGCACCTCGGACTGCTGACGCTCGGCGTCGAACCGGGTGACATCGTGCTGACGTCGACCATGACGTTCGCGGCCACCACCAACGCCATCGTCTACACCGGCGCCGAGCCGTACTTCATCGACGCCGATCCGGTCACGGGCAACATGGACCCGGCTCTGCTGCGCCAGGCGCTCTCGCAGGTGCATGCGGCGGGGGAGCGGGTCGCGGCGATCGTGCCGGTCGACCTGCTCGGCAAGGCCGTCGACTACACGGCGATCCTCGAGGCCGCCGCCGAGTACGACGTGCCGGTGCTCTCTGACGCTGCCGAGTCGCTGGGTGCACACCACCGCGGCCGCGCCGCCGGCAGCTTCGGACGTGCGTCGATCGTGTCGTTCAACGGCAACAAGATCATGACCACGTCGGGCGGCGGCATGCTGCTCACCGACGAGGCGGAGTTCGCGCAGCACGTGCGCTACCTGGCCACGCAGGCCCGCCAGCCGGTCGTGCACTACGAGCACACCGACATCGGCTACAACTACCGCATGAGCAACCTGCTCGCGGCCCTCGGGCGTGCGCAGTTGCAGCGTCTCGACAGCATGATCGCGCGACGCCGCGAGGTGCGCGAGATGTACAAGGAGCTGTTCGCCGACGTCGCCGGCGTCGAGGTGTTCGGCGCCGCGGGCGACCACGACGACAACGTCTGGCTCACGTCGATCATGGTCGACTCCGAGGTCACCGGGTGGCAGCCGCAAGAGCTCGCCGCCGTGCTCGCCACCGACGACATCGAGAGCCGTCCGGTCTGGAAGCCCATGCACCTGCAGCCGGTCTTCGCCGGGTCGCGCGGTGTCATCACCGGCGCATCCGAGGCGCTGTTCGAGCGGGGTCTGACCCTGCCCAGCGGCTCGGCACTCACGACCGAACAGCGCGAGCAGGTGCGCTCGGCCATCGCCGCCTTCCTCGATGGGCGCTGAGATGACCAGGCCCGCTCGTCGGCCGTACGACGGCGTCAAGCGTGCGCTCGACGCCGCGGCGTCCGCCGTGCTGCTCGTCGCGCTGAGCCCCATCATTCTGATCACGGCTCTCGTCGTGCGCCTCAATCTCGGCAGACCTGTGCTCTTCACTCAGCCGCGCCCCGGTCGCGGCGGTCGGGTGTTCCGTCTGTACAAGTTCCGCTCGATGCGCAACGTCGACGAGTCGCGCGGATGGGTCACGGATGAGCAGCGCCTGACGCGCTTCGGCCGTATTCTGCGCTCGACGAGTCTCGACGAACTGCCCTCGCTGTGGAACGTGTTCCAGGGCGACATGAGCATCGTCGGACCCCGCCCGCTGCTAGTGGAGTACCTGCCGCGCTACACGCCCGAGCAGGCGCGTCGGCACGAGGTGCGGCCTGGCATCACCGGTCTCGCGCAGGTCAACGGCCGCAACACCGTGCAGTGGGAGCAGCGCTTTGCCCTCGACGTGCAGTACGTCGACTCGCGCAGCCTGGCCGTCGACGCGAAGATCCTGGTCGACACCGTCCGCTCGGTCGTCGCGCGCGAGGGCATCAACGCCGAAGGCCACGCCACGATGCACAAGTTCGGAGAAGCGAATGGCTGAGCGCATCGTGGTGATCGGCGCCGGTGGCTTCGGACGCGAGACGCTCGACGTGGTCGAAGCGCTCATCGCCGCGGGGGAGCCGCTGCACCTCGCTGGAGTGGTCGACTCGGGCCCGCGCCAGGAGGATCTCGGGCGCCTCGCTGCCCGCGGCATCCGCTACCTCGGCACCGAAGACGACTGGCTGCCGACGGCCGCCGGTGACGAGCGCTTCGTCGTCGCGATCGGCTCGCCGCGTGTGCGTGCGACCGTGTCCGCGCGCCTCGCCGCCGCGGGACTCCGAGCCAAGACTCTCGTGCACCCCCGGGCGGTGATCGGCTCGCGGGCGCACATCGGCGAAGGCGTCGTCATCACATCGGGCGTGCAGGTCTCGACCAACGTGACGCTCGGCGATCACGTGCACCTGAACCCCGGATGCATCCTCGGCCACGACGCCGTGCTCGCCGACTACGTCTCGGTCAACCCCGGAGCAATCGTCTCGGGCAGCGTCGTGATCGAGACCGGAACGCTGCTGGGCGCGGGTTCTGTCGTGCTGCAGGGTCTGACCGTCGGCGCTGACGTGACCGTCGGGGCAGCTGCGTGCGTCACGAAGAACGTGGCGGCCGGGATGACCGTGGTCGGAGTTCCGGCGCGGGAGTTCGAGAACGGGAAGGAATCATGAAGATCCTGATCGTCTCGCAGTACTACCCGCCCGAGGCAGTGCCGCTTCCCGCCGACCTCGCACAGGGGCTCGCGGCGCGCGGGCACCAGGTCAAGGTGCTCACCGGCTACCCGAACTACCCGACCGGGCGCGTGTTCCCGGGGTACCGGCAGCAGTGGCGTTCGACCGAGAAGGACGGCGCGGTGGAGATCCATCGCGTGCCTCTCTTCGCTGATCATTCGCAGAGCGCGATCAAGCGGATGCTGAACTATTTCTCCTTCGCCCTGAGCTCTGCGACCGCGCGACGCCTCTCCGGCGGTGCGGATGTCATCTACGTGTACGCGACGCAGATGACAGCCGGTTTCGGCCCCTGGCTGTGGCGTGTCACCGGAGGTCGCCCGTACGTCCTGCACGTACAGGACCTCTGGCCCGACTCCATCATCGGTTCGTCGATGATGGCCGGCGGCACGAAGGAACGCGTCATCTCGGGCGTTCTCGGGCCCTGGCTGCGCAGCGCGTACCGCCGGGCAGCCGCCGTCATCGGCATCGCCCCGACGATGGTCTCCACTCTCGTCACCCGCGGTGTCGCGCCGGACCGCGCCCACCTGGTCTACAACTGGGCGGATGCTGGCGACCCCGTCGAATCTGCGCTGCCTCCCGTCGAGGGAGGCCGAGCTGAGGTCGTCTACGCCGGCAACGTCGGAGACATGCAGGACCTCGGAACCGCAGTGCGTGCGGCGCATGCCGCAGCGGACGCCGGGGTCGTCCTGACGATCGTCGGCGATGGCGTCGCGCGCGGGGAGCTGCAGACGCTGGTCGCAGAACTCGGTGCGCAGAACGTGCGCTTCGAAGATCCGGTGCCACGCGAGCGCATGCCCGAGATCTACGCCCGTGCCGACTACGCACTCGTGTCACTCAAAGACATGCCCGTGTTCCGAGGCACGATCCCGTCGAAGTTCCAGGCGGTCCTCTCGGCGGGTGTGCCCGTGATCACCACCGTGCAGGGCGACGTGCGCGGCCTCGTCGAGGGCGACGGCGTCGGACTGACGGCGGATGCCGAGAACGTCGACTCTCTGGCGGCATCCTTCCGGGAGGCTGCTGCACTCACCTCCGACGAGCGGGCCACCATGGCGCGCAACGGCCGGGCGATGTACGACACCCATTTCTCCCGCGAGTCGGGAATTTCCAGTATCGAGGAGCTGCTGACGGCAGCCGCGAAGGGAACGAGTAGAGGACGATGAGCGAGTCATACGGCGGAGCGCGCGTACTGGTCACCGGCGGAACCGGATCGTTCGGTCACACGGTCGCGAAGAAGCTCCTGGAACGCGACGTGGCGGAGATCCGCATCTTCAGCCGCGACGAGGCCAAGCAGGATCTCATGCGCCACGAGATCAAGGACTCGCGACTGCGGTTCTACGTCGGCGATGTGCGTGATTACGACAGCGTCGATCGCGCGACGCGCGACGTGGACTTCGTCTTCCACGCGGCGGCGCTCAAGCAGGTTCCGTCGTGCGAGTTCTTCCCGATGGAAGCCGTGCGCACCAACGTCAACGGCAGCGAGAACGTCGTGCGCGCCGCTGACCGCAACGGAGTCCGCTCGGTCGTGGCGCTCAGCACCGACAAGGCGGTCTACCCCGTCAACGCGATGGGTATGTCGAAGGCGCTGATGGAGAAGGTCGCGCAGTCGCACGGCCTGAACAACCCGAACACCGAGACCACCGTCTCGTGCGTCCGATACGGCAACGTCATGTACTCGCGCGGATCGGTCATCCCGCTGTTCATCCGCCAGATCAAGGCGGGCAACAACATCACGGTGACCAACCCCGACATGACCCGCTTCATGATGTCACTGGCGCACTCGGTCGATCTTGTCGAGTTCGCGTTCCGCAACGCGCAGCAGGGCGACCTGTTCGTGCGCAAGGCCAAGGCGACGTCCATCGGCAACCTCGCTCAGGCGGTGCTCAACCTGTTCCGCTCCGACGCGAAGCTCGAGGTGATCGGCACACGTCACGCAGAGAAGCTGTCTGAGGCGCTCGCCACTCGCGAAGAGCTGTCACGCGCCCGCGACATGGGCGAGTACTTCCGCGTCGTCGCCGACAACCGCGACCTGAACTACAGCGTCTACTTCGAAGAGGGCGACGTCACGCAGAACCGCTTCGAGGACTACGACTCGCACACGGTGCAGCAGATGACGCTCGGCGAGGTCGAGGAGCTTCTGCTCACCCTGCCCGAGGTGCGCTCGGAGCTCCGCCAGGCGGGTCTCCCCGAGACCGCGGTGTCGACCTCGTGAGCGCAGTCGCCGTCACCGGTGCGCGCGGATTCCTCGGCTGGCATCTGCGCTCCGCGCTGCAGGAGTCGGGTACCGCCACGGAAGCGATCCCTGTGGGGGAGGGCTTCGACCTTCAGCAAGCCACCGAGGCGGTCAACGGCAGCGCGCGGGCGATCCACATCGCCGGTGTGAACCGCGCCACCGATGACGAGGTCACCGAAGGGAATGTCGGGTTCGCGGACCAGCTGGCCGCCGCACTTCGTGCGGCTGAGACTCCGCCCCCGGTCGTCGTCTACGCGAACTCCACCCAGTCGACCAACGGCTCGGTCTACGGCGAGGCCAAGAAGCGCGGCGCGGAGGTCCTCGCCGCCGCGGCATCCGACATCGGCGCTGAGTTCATCGATGTGCAGCTGCCGAACCTTTTCGGCGAGCACGGACGGCCGTTCTACAACGCCGTCACCGCGACCTTCAGCCACCTGATCGCGTCAGGAGAGAGCCCGACGGTCGATAACGACAAGGAGCTCTCCCTTCTGCACGCGCAGAACGCGGTCGATCTGCTCACCGGCGCCGTGCCGCTCACCGAGCTCGAGAACCTGCAGAAGGCCGAGACGGTGTCGGGCTTGCTCGCCCGACTCCAGGGATACGCCGAGTTGTACAAGCACGGCGAGATTCCGAGCGTGGCTGACGACTTCGATCGGGACCTCTTCAACACGTTCCGGTCGTACACGTTCCCCGCGCAGACGCCGATCAACCTGACGCGTCACGCCGACGCGCGCGGGTCCTTCTTCGAGATCATCCGCACGCACGGCGGTCCCGGTCAGTCGTCGTTCTCCACCACGGTGCCCGGCGTCACCCGCGGCGACCACTACCACCGTCGCAAGATCGAGCGCTTCACGGTGCTGCAGGGGCGCGCCAGGATCTCGCTGCGCCGACTGTATTCTGACGAGGTCGTGTCCTTCGAGGTCTCAGGCGATGCGCCCGGAGCCGTCGACATGCCGACGATGTGGGCGCACAACATCACCAACATCGGAGACGACGTGCTCTACACCTCGTTCTGGACGAACGACATCTTCGACCCCTCCCACCCCGACACGATTGCCGAGGCAGTGTGACCATGGCTGACAAACTCAAGGTGATGACGGTCGTCGGCACGAGGCCGGAGATCATCCGCCTCTCCGCGACGATCAAGCTCCTCGACGAGCACACCGAGCAGATTCTCGTGCACACGGGGCAGAACTACGACTACGAGCTCAACGAGGTGTTCTTCGAAGATCTCGGGCTCCGTCGCCCCGACCACTTCCTCAACGCCGACACCTCGTCGTTGGGTGTGGCGCTCGGGTCGATCCTCGCGAAGACCGAAGAGGTGCTGATCGCCGAGAAGCCCGACGCGTTCGTGGTGCTCGGCGACACGAACAGCTGCATCTCGGCGGTCATCGCGAAGCGCATGAAGATCCCCGTCTTCCACATGGAGGCCGGCAACCGCTCGTTCGACGAGAACGTGCCGGAAGAGACGAACCGTCGCCTCGTCGACCACGTCGCCGACTACAACCTCGTCTACACCGAGCACGCGCGCCGCAACCTGCTGGCCGAGGGCCTGCACCCGTCGAAGATCCTCCTCACCGGCTCGCCCATGCGCGAGGTGCTCGAACAGAACCGTGCGCAGATAGATGCGAGCGATGCCGTGGAGCGCGCCGGACTCACGCCGGGGGAGTACTTCCTCGTGAGCCTCCACCGCGAGGAGAACGTCGACAACCCGGCGCGGCTGCGGTCGGCCGTGAATGCTCTGCAAGCTCTGAGCGAGGAGTACGGACTCCCCGTTCTCGTCTCGACGCACCCGCGCACGCGCAAGCGGCTCGAAGCGCTGGGCATCACTGAGAGCGAGAACGTTCGGTTCCACCCGCCGTTCGGTTTCCACGACTACTGCAAGCTGCAGTTGCAGTCGAAGCTGGTGCTCTCCGACAGCGGCACCATCAGCGAGGAGTCGAGCCTGCTCGGCTTCCCTGCCGTCACGCTGCGCGACTTCATCGAGCGGCCCGAGTCGGTCGACACCGGTGCGATCATCACGGCCGGTATCGAGCCGGAGCGCGTGATCGCGGCCGTCCGTGTCGTCCTGGCGCAGGAGCGCCGTCCGAAGACGCCTGCCGATTATCAGATCGACGACACCGCGCAGCGCGTCGTGAACTTCATCCACGGCACGGTGCCGTCGCATCGTCGTCGGCTCGGCCTGCTGTCCAACGGCGAATGACACCCGGCCGAACGTGGTTCGGCCAGTCCACTGATCCCAGATCCTGAGGAGCCCGAGTCAGCGCATGTCTGAAGCGCTTGTGTATTACTTCGCCTTCCCGCACTACCGACGAGGAATTCTCGACGGTCTGCGCGCAGAACCCGAGCCAACTTTCGACTTCGTGGCCGGCAGCAGCTCACGTGCCAACATCAAGGCTCTCGGAGAGGACGATGTCGACGGATTGGACATCGTTCCGAGCTTCCGACTCGGTCCGGTGAGTTGGGACCGAGGAGTGGTGGCGCGCGCCGTCTCCCCGACGTACTCGACCGTGGTGCTCGGCCCGGCAACTCTGTCGCTGAGCACGTGGGCGATCCTTCTGGGGCGTCGGCTCCGCGGGCGCAGAACGTTCCTCTGGGGCCAGTGCGGTCGTTTCGGCGACCGTTCGCTGAAGCGTCGTGTTCAGGAAGTCATGAACCGACTCGCCACCGGCCTGCTCGTCTACGGCGAGAACGAAGCCGTCGCGGCGACGCAACTGGGGCTCTCCGCTCGTCGTGTTCAGGTGATCAACAACGCGACCCACTCCAACCGTGACGTGTTGGACGCGCAGGACGACGCCGCTCAGCTCGCTCGCGCTCAGGAAGCCGCTCGCCGAGCGGAGGCGGACGGCACAGTGCGCCTGCTCTTCGTGGGAAGGCTCAACCGCGACAAGCATCTCGATGTGCTGTTGAGCGCGGCACGGCAGCTTCGCCGGCAGTATCCGGGGCTGTCGATCGACCTGATCGGCGACGGCGATGCCCGTGACGAGCTCCGACGCGACTTCGACGACGAGTGGATCACCTTTCATGGGTGGGTGTACGACACCGATGAGCTCGCCGGCTATTTCGACGCCGCCACCTTCGTCTGCTCGCCGTACCACATGGGTCTTCTCGCCATCGATGCGCTTCGCGCCGGCACACCGGTACTCGTTCCCGATAACCCGATGAATGGATCAGAGGTGGAAGCGCTCACGCCGATGGTGAACTCGGTGAGGTTCTCTCCGGGCGAGGAACAGGGAATTGTGAATGCTGTCGGGCGATGGTTCTCCGTCGTCGGCGAACTCGATCTCTCGACGTATCGAGAGGCCAGGAGGACGGCTCTCGCGACGTGGGACCCTGAAGGCGTTGCCGCGGCGATCAAGCGGGCGACGGCCCAGGGACTGAGAGTGAAAAAGTGAGCAGACAGACGCCGACCTTCCTCTGGCTCACCGGGCACGTGCGCAACGTGGGCGACTCGATGTTGCGGCGCCCTCTCGCCGATCTCTACCGCGAGGTCGGTCCGATCCGTGTGTGGTCCGGAGCACCCGGTACTGGCTATGCCGCTGGCTTACGCATCTCTGAGGCGGAGAGCGCGCCCTCTTTCGGGCGGTGGGCTCGGCAGTTCACTGCCGCCGCTCTCCGTGGCAAACCGACCTTCGTCTTCAACGCTGGCGAGTTCGGGGTCACGAAGGCGTATTTCTTCGGGCTATTGCTGCTCGCGCCAGCAATCCTTTTGGCCCGCGCGAAAGGCTCTCGAATCGTTTGGGTCGGCGCTGGGGTGAAGAACCGCCGCCGGTACTTCATGTGGCCCTTCGACGCGCTTGCAAAGTCGGCTGCAGATCTGCGGTGGCGCGATGTCACGTCTGCCCGGCTCATGGGCCGTGGTGAGACGATGCCCGACTGGGGCTTCGGTATCGGCCCCGGCGGCGAATCGGCTCCCGCGATCGCTGCCCCCGTCCCCGCGGCTCGGCGGAAGATCGCCATCTCCTTGCGTGGGGATCGTCGCGAGCCGTCAGCAGAATGGCTCGAAGCTGTCGCGCGCCTGGCGAAGCGTCTGGAACGAGAGATCGTCTGTGTCGTCCAGGTGCAGGACGACGATGCGCTGGCGCGACAGGTGGCTGACCACCTCGGCGCAGATGTCGTCGCGTGGGGCGATGGTGACCATTGGGCACAGGAACAGCGCGTTCGAGAGGTGTACGCGCAGTCCGTCTTGGCGTTGTCCGACCGGCTGCATGGTCTCGTCATCGCCGCCACGGAAGGCGCGATCCCGCTGGGCTGGTGCGAAGCGACGACCGTCAAGGTCGCCAACCACTTCGATGTCATCGGTGCTGACTGGGTCGGACCCGGCGAGTCTGCTTCGATCGACCTCATCGATGGGCTCGACCACGCGCGTGTCGCAGAACTGGCCGCCGATGCCAGCATGAGAATCGTGGAGGCACGAGCTCGCGTCGATGGAGTCCGTGCAGAACTGATCGCAGCCGAAGCACGATGATCAGTGTGGACGGCAGAGACGGCGACCGCGGATGAGCCGTGAGCGCTGGCTGGTGGTCGGTGGTCAGGCGGCAGGGCAACTCGCCACCGTCGCCACGTTGCCGCTCCTGACGCGAATCCTCGAACCGGCGCCGATGGGTTTGTACCAGTCAGCGTTCGCGTTGGGTGTTATCCTGCAGCCACTCGCCTCGCTTCGACTCGAGTTCCTTCTCCCCGCAGTCCGCGGTGAGCGCGAACTTCGGCGCCTCGTCCGCTTCTCGACGTGGTCCCAGGTCATCTGCGGCACGGTTGCGGTGGCTCTGTTCGTCGTACTCGCGCTCCTCGGTGAACATGACGCGGGGCAGATCGCACTCATGGCGGGCGTCGTGATGGCGGCGTATGCATGGACCGCTGTCGACAACGCTCTGCTGGTCCGACATGGAGCGATGCATCGGCTCGCAGTCAGGAACCTCCTCGCCGGCTTGCTGACAGCGGGAGCACAGATTCTCGTTGCCCTGACGGTTCCGAACATCTTCCTCCTGGCGCTCTCTATCCTCGTCGGTCGATCGGTGGCGATCATGCTGACGCGGCGACGACGCGGCGTCACCGAAGACGACCCCGATGTCCTTGAGGACGTGCCGTGGACGCCGGGACGAGCGGTGTATTCCGTCCTTTCCGGACTGGTGTCGTCCGCCTCATTGCAGGGCCTCACCGTCTATGTGACCGTGGGCTACGGCGCGGCTTCGGCTGGCGCTGTCGGAGTCGCTCAGCGCAGCGCCAGCGCTCCGGTGGCATTCCTCAGCCAAGGGCTCTCGCAGTACTCGCAATCCAAGATCGCCGCGGTCCTCCGTTCAGGTGAAGGCGAAGCTCGCCGTGAGATTCTGCGCCAGATCCGTGGAACGCTGCCGATCGCGCTACTCGCTGCGGTTGGGCTCGCGGTTCTCGGGCCGTTGCTGTCGCCTTTCGTCTTCGGTCCGGGGTGGGGCGACGTTGGCCCGGTGATCGCGTTGCTAGCGCTTCCGATCGGGCTGCAGCTGTTGCTTTCGCCGGTGATGTCGGTATTCGTCATGCTCGGTCGCGAGCGGCTCCTCCTTGGCGTGCAGGTCGCACGTCTGACGCTCTCGCTTGCCGGAGCAGGGATCGCTCAGATCCTCACTGGCGAGGTGCTGATGAGCGTGCTCGGCTTCGCGGTCGGAACGGCATTCGGCTACGCCTTGACGCTCATCGCCGTGTGGCGGCTTATTCGCCAGCCTTAGGGGTTGGGGCGGGAATTATCAGCCCGGAGTGGCTGGCCCGCGCTGCACGCCAGGCCCCGCGGGCCTGACGTTACGCAGGAACAGCGTTTCGCAGATCTTCGGCTGCGACGCGCTCCTGCTTCTTCCTGAGCGACCGTTTGATCTTCATGGGAGCTTCCAGCACGAACCTCGTCGTGACCAGGAACCCGAGCGTGATGAGGAACCAGAACGTTCGCGCGTTGAGATCGCCCGAGAGATTGACGCTGACGAGCTCCGCGCACAACAACGCGAAGACGAGAAGCGCGACGGGATCTTTCGTCGAGCGCATGAGGAGACGAACAACCACGATCACGACCATCGCGACGGTGATGACGCCAATTAGAGTGCCCATCTCGGCGAAGATCTCCAGGAACAGGTTGTGGGGCCAGAGGTGTCGCGGATTGCCAGCGAAGGCGTTCCAGTTGCCGAACCCGACGCCGTCAGGGTTTCTCGCAATGATCTGGCGTGAAATGCCCCAGTAATACGTGCGTACCGCGTCGTCGGCGGGACCCCCGGAAAGCAGGGTCTCGAACCTGCTGCCCGAGAAGAAGGGAAGAACCTGGACAGCCCAGATGGCGCCAGCACCACCGGCGAGGATCAGTGCGATTCGCCAGACCCGCCCGTTACCCGCGAACAGTGCGAGAACAACCACGCCAGCGATGACCCCGAGAACAGGGCCTCGCGAACCGGAGGCAACCAAACCTGCCGCGAGAAGCGCGATGACGCCGAATAGCATCCATGCGGACGCGAACTTCTTCCACCACAGCCAGATGGCGATCAGAATGCCGCTCGCGAGCGCACGAGCAAGCCAGATCGGATTTGCGCCGAAGGCGTCGGCTCGGCTGCCGTCAAAGCCCAGCAATGTTGCGACGGCAAGCCCTGAGGCAGCCGTGATCCACACCACCGCGAAGGTCTGGACCGAGCGACGGTCGCGCAGGAGGCTTGCGGCCATCGCACTGACCAGTGTGATCGTCAGCCACTTCTGAAGCTTGTCCTCCCCGTATTCGGTCTCGGGTGCAATGGAGAGCGCGGTCAGTGCCAGAGCGACAAAGAATAGAGGCACCACGACGATCGGATGGAACTTGGGCATCCAACGGAAGAACTCGTAGATCACGACACCAGCAGCCATCACTGCGGCGACAACGGCAATCGGAAAGCCGGGAATTGCCGGGAAAAGGCTGCCGAGCAGGAGCGCCACGATCAGGATCGATCTCGAGATGCGCCCGAACGCGCTGAGCGGGACGATCGGGGAGAACTTCACGCGTCGAGCTTACTCGGCGGTCCGCGATATGCGCATTCGGGCCTTACTTGCCGATGCGGCATACGCCCGGGCGCACCCGGCGCGCAGAGAGGGCGGAGATCTGCGGGCGAGATGCGTGTAGCAGTAGAATATTGGCGGTGCGAGACAGCGGGAGGGCTGACCGTATCGATGAACCGAATCGCGCGTCATCGACTATTGCCCAGGGCGTGGATCGTCTCAATCGGGGTGTCGAGTCATTTCGGCTCTTCGGGAATCCGCGGCAACACGGGTGATCCTCCTTCCAACAACTTCGCATGAACCACGACGAGTGTGTGCATGCCGTCTCGATTTCAGAGAAAGAAGACTAGATGAAGATCTCGGTAATCGGGTGCGGTTATCTTGGCGCTGTGCATGCTGTCGCGATGGCGGAGCTTGGTCATGATGTCGTTGGCGTCGACGTGGACGCCGCGCGGATCGCGTCTCTGTCTGCGGGCGATGCCCCCTTCTTCGAACCTGATCTGGAGCAGCTCCTCGCGAGCGGGCTCGGCTCCGGCCGTCTGAAGTTCAGCGTGGACACCGCTGATGCGGCTGCTGCGGACGTTCATTTTCTTGCGGTGGGAACGCCACAGAAGCAGGGCGCTCATGCTGCAGATGTGACCTACGTCGATGCAGCATTCGCGACCGTGGTTTCGGTTGCCAAGCCCGGCGCACTGATCGTGGGAAAGAGTACGGTTCCCGTGGGAACAGCTGAACGTTTGGCTGCCACCCTCTCGGACGACGCTCTCTCGCTTGCATGGAATCCGGAGTTCCTCCGAGAGGGATTCGCGATTAAGGACACTCTTCAGCCTGACCGCCTTGTCTACGGCGTGGCAGCCGGCGAGCGGGGCCAGCGGGACGCGGCGCTGCTCGATGATGTGTATCGAACCGCCATCAACGCGGATACACCGCGGATCATCACCGACTATGCGACATCGGAACTTGTGAAGGTTTCGGCCAATGCCTTCCTCGCGACCAAGATCAGCTTCATCAACGCCATCAGTGAGATTGCAGAGGTGTCCGGTGCTGACGTCACAGCGCTTGCTGACGCGATCGGACATGACGTCCGGATCGGGCGACGCTTCCTGAATGCCGGGGTTGGATTCGGTGGAGGGTGCTTGCCGAAGGACATCCGGGCGTTCGCAGCGCGGGCCGAGGAATTGGGGCGCGGCAGCTCGCTTGCATTCCTCAATGAAGTTGACGCGATCAATCTTCGCCAGCGTCAGCGCGTGGTGGATATGGCGGTCGATGCCCTCGACGGCTCAGTCAACCAGAGGCGCATCGCGATCCTCGGCGTATCTTTCAAGCCGAACTCGGACGACGTTCGCGACTCACCGGCACTCGATGTCGCAGTCCAGCTGAAGGGCCTGGGTGCCGACGTCGTTGCCACGGACCCCGAGGGTATCGACAACGCGCGACGCAGGCATCCGCAGCTCTCCTTCGAGCCGTCCCTTCGGGAGGCACTCCGCGGCGCTGAGCTGGTGGTTCTCGTCACGGAGTGGCAGGAGTATCGCGACCTCGATCCGGCCGATGCGGCCACAATCGTTGCTCGACCGCACATTATTGATGGCCGCAATGCGCTTGACCCGAAAAGCTGGCGAGCTGACGGTTGGGTTTACCGGGGGATGGGGCGCCCCTGAGGAATGGTCCCGGCGCGACGTCGCGCTGAAGGAGGCGTGGGACCTTCCTCGAATGGAGAGAGAAAACGAACTGTCTGATCCGCAGCCGTTACAACTCGACCCATGCATCGCCGTCGAAGGCCAGCTTGACTCCTACCCTCGCGCCGGGCGCGGAAGGGAGGGCAGGGGGTTTGGTCTTCCAACCCACAACGGATGGAAAGGTGAGCTTCGCGCCTCCCGCGGTGCCTTGCCTGAGTATGACGGTGAGCTCCGCTCCGATGACGCCACTCAGGACATTGGTCCATGCGCAGGAGTTATCTATGGTGACGACGTGGAAGTTTGCGCCCGCGTAGGAGACGGTGAAGTCGACTTCAGTCGCGTAGGTGACGGCTTTTTGCCCGATGTGCACGCCGTCGATCTTGTTCGACGGTGAGTATGTGCCTTCTCGGTGACCGTAGAGTCGTTCTCCAAGATGGTGGTCGACCAGGGTGTTGCTGGTGGACCCGGACAGGTCGATCCAGCCGGGCAATGAGGCATTTGCCTCTGCCCCGAGGAGTTCGACCGTGGTTCCGCCGACTCCGGGCATGAGTAGCACGTTCTGCCCGTTGTACCCCTTCACTCCCGTGACCGCATTTCCGGACTGGTGCATGACAATTCCGGTGTCGAGGTCTGTGTCGCTCGTTCCCTTGCCCGGGATGACGCCACGCACCAGGTTGCCACCGAAATCGACGGCGGGTGCGCTGAAGCGCATGTGGCTGGTTCTGGTCGCACCGGGAAGTTTGTGGGCATCGAAGAACTGGATATCAGTGAAGACGTACTTGTTCGCCTGGACTGCGAAGATCGTGCCATTCGCTGGCACGTGGATCCATTCCACCCAGAAACCGTCGATGAGGCTCGATTGCGCGGAGTAGGTGGAATTGGATGTGAAGACGACCGCCCCAGACACGCCGCAGTCGTTTGTCGGAGTTATCGAGCGGATACCGCAGCCCCGCACTCGGACGCCGTTCATCTCGTTGAAGGTCCAGTAGGGGACGTCATTGACCTGAGCGTCGACGGGCGTCGACACGATGATTCGCTCAAAGTCGCAGAGGTAGACGGCGTCGCCGGCCTGCGCGACACCTTCGATCCCGGGTCCTCCCGTGTTCCTGACGGCGATGTCGGCGAAGAGCGTGGAACTGAGCCGGTCAAACCTGATGCCACTGTTGCGCTTGCGCGCGTCTGAGCGGCCAGACCCCACGACGTTGAAACCACCGTGGGTCGACTTCCCAAGAAAGCTCTCCGGTCGCACCCATCCGGTGAAGTCGAGAACCGGGCCCTCTTGCGATGACGCGAGAAACGTCGTGCCTCCCAGTTCTGCAAGGCTCCCCGTCGCGCCACTTCCCTGGACCTGAACTGAGTAGCCGGCGAGACTGATTCCTCGGCCCACGTCGTAAGGCTCCCCGCCAGGGAAGAACGCGACCGTCCCCGCACCCAACGCCTCGGCGCGGTCGAGAGTTTCGATCACGTCGCGCCGCGTACGTCCGGCGGCAGAAACGCGTCCTATCGTGCCCTCGATTGCGGCACGAGTGAGAGACGTGGACGACTCGACGAGGTCCGCCATATCCGCGTCTCGAAGAGACACATCTGCAGCCTTAGCCGGACTGCCCGCGGCGATGACGGGAAGGGAGAACGCGGCCCCTATCAGGCCTCGGCGCGATACGCTCTGCTCACTCATTCTCTGCTCACTCATCGCCGCCACCATATCGGAGAGCCGTAGCAAGACGAGTTCTGCCCGGTTGATGGCTGAGCTGCAATCGCATCAGCGAATCGACCGTTTTCGAATTTGCTGAAGACCAACGGCGAGGCGGCGGAGACGAAGCGACGAGGTTGTCTTGCGGTGGTCGCGCGCGGATAGTGGGCCGCTTTGAAGGCTTTCTGCCGAGGGCCACATCACGCGAAAGAGAACGCGCGGGCGCTCCCGAGCCGGAACGATCCGGATCGCTTCCCAGTACACGCGTAACGGAGTGCGCTGGAGGCGCCATCTCCAATCGAGCGGAACAGGTTTGGCGGAGTAGTCGAGATCGTGTCCGGGGAATGCCTCAGCCAAGGGGCCGGACAGGGCGTATTCCGCCCCGAAATCTTCGGCCCTGCGCAGAGCGGATTCGCCGACGATGCGGAGCGTCGCAGCTGCTGCGACGATGCTCGAGCGGCTGGCGACGGACCCGCGGAGGGGCCGCACCTCGTTCAACGCGCTGATGACTGCGTGCAAGTCGGTGGGTGGCGTGCGCGCGCGGTGCCCGGCAAACTCTCGAGGCTCAGCTCTGGCGTAAGCCATCTCGAATGCTTCCGTGGGCGTGACCGTCATCCCCGGGAACCACGAATGGACGTCCACCGCGCATCCCCATTCGCTCGCGCGAAGAGTGAGGGAGTGCAGCACCCTGGTACCCGTGAACGCAGAGTAGGCGGGAGTCCATCCCCAAGCCGTCATGGCCGCCGCGAATCTCTTCTCAGCACCGGGCTCGACCCAGCAGTCGACGTCCCCGGAGTGGATGCGCTCCCGAAGTCCCTGCGCATGCAGCGTCGGCCCTTTGATGAAGAAGAGCCGTACGCTGATCTGCTCGGCGACGTGCGCGAGCAGAGCATAGACGAGCTCGTGCAAAGGCGATGTGAGCCACGGTTCAGAAAGGTTGTGAATACGCGCGGGATGACGTTCGTCTTGCGAGGCGATTCCCATCTGCGCCATATCGTTTACGATGTCGCGTTCGATGTCTGTCAGTTCAGAGTCCGGAAGCGGACCGGCAACCAGCCGCTGCCAGAGATCTGCCCCCGCGCCATGAAGCATGAGGGGGTCGCCGGGCTCCGTCGGCGTGACGATCAGGTCGTACTTCCCCGCTGCGAGGTCGTGCGATCGGACGTCGAGTGCGCCGAAGCAAATTGCAACCCAGGAAGACACAAGCGTCATTCTGTCAGATGCGCTGAGAACCTATCCGTCCGCCGACGGATGACACAGGTACGGCGGGAACACGCATTATCTCTTCAGCTAGTTGCGCTTGAATGGGTGACGATGTCCACTTCGCCTCAGACCCGCGCCAGTTTGCGCTCCCGCGCCGATCGACCCGAACCCCCGCGACGTCGTCGTGGTCGGGTCGCGTGGGTCATCGTCGGTGTGCTTTTCCTTCTTCTTGTCGCGATCGCCGTGATCGGCGGACTCGCGGCGATGAAGGCTCTTGCTGTGCGAGATTCCTTGACGCCCGCGGTGCCGATCGCCAGCGGACTTCCGTCAAAGGTCGTCGCGGGCGATACTGCCGGAGCCGCTGCGGATGCCGCGGCTCTCAAAGAACTTTCGGCGGAGGCTGTCGCAGAGACGAAGGGCCTCGACTGGCGCATCGCCGAGTGGATCCCGGCTGTCGGACAGAATCTGGCGGCGGTGCGGGTTGCTGCCGAGAGCGTGGACGAGGTCGCCGACTTCGCCGTCGAAGCGCTGCCGAACCTCGATTTGTCCGCCTTCCGCCCCGTCAATGGCGCTGTCGACCTGTCAGCGGTGCACCGTCTCGAAGAGATCGTGTCCGGCGGCGCCGCTACCTTTGCGGACATCAATGCCCGTATCGACGCGACAGATCCCACCTTCCTGGTGCCACAAGTTTCGGATGCGCTCGAAACTCTCGACGAAGCAGTCAACGGCGTCGATGAGACTCTCGGCACGCTCGCGCCCATCCTCGAGGTTCTGCCCGTCGCACTTGGCGAAGGTACGCCGCGCACCTATCTCCTGATGTTCCAGGGCAACTCAGAACTGCGCGCCTCTGGCGGCAACCCGGCAGCTCTCGCCCTCGTGACTGCCACGGACGGACGAATCGAACTCACGACGCAAGCGACAAGTGTGCAGTTTGCGAACGCACGGCCTGAAAGCATCGCACCACTCGACGCTGAGACCACGAACATCTACTCCGACATCATCGGTCGGTGGATACCGAACATGACGGCGACTCCGGACTTCCCCACGACTGTCGGCATCATGCGCGCGTGGTGGGCTGATGAGGGACTGCCGCCGTTCGACGACGTGATCTCAACGGATCCCGTCGCACTCAGCTATCTCCTGAACGCGACTGGGCCGATCCCGCTCGCGACGGGAGAGACCTTGACGAGTGAGAATGCCGTCTCCATGCTTCTCAACGAGGTGTACTTCAACTACGGCGAGTACACGCCCGGCGAGGTAGTGGATGCGTCAGCCCAGGACCTGTTCTTCGCATCCGCGGCAGCGCAGATCTTTGGCACTCTCACGACCGGCGTGAGCGATCCCATGGCATTCCTGAACGGTCTCAAACAGGCTTCAGACGAAAGCCGAATGAAGATCTGGTCGTCGAACGAGAAGATCACGTCGATGATCGCGGACACAAAGCTCGCGGGCACTCTGCCGGCGAGCAACGACGCGAACACGATCGCGGGCGTTTACTTCAACGACACCACCGGCGCGAAGACCGACTACTACGCCGACGCGAACGTTGTGTCGACTACGGATCAGTGCACGGCAGCGGGCCCGCCGACGTTCCAGCAGACGATCACCTTCGCCAACAACATCACTCGCGAGCAGGCCGATGATCTCCCTTATTTCATCACCGGACCCCACTACA
Organism: Microbacterium sp. PI-SA-G; assembly: GCF_057215335.1. Classification (NCBI taxonomy): domain Bacteria; kingdom Bacillati; phylum Actinomycetota; class Actinomycetes; order Micrococcales; family Microbacteriaceae; genus Microbacterium; species Microbacterium sp. PI-SA-G. Next base: position 1,391,726 of record NZ_CM170103.1, on the reverse strand, counting down.
AGGCAGGGGATATCGCCACGGATGTGGTTGTCTATACCCCCGTCGGTGGAACGATCGAATCGTGGACCGTCGATGGTGCAACTGCTTCTGTGGTGTCCCAGGGCACGCACCTCGGGCGATCGGTCATCCGGCTGAGCGTCTACACTCCACCGCAGTCAGCCGCCATCATCAACGTCGTCATGAAGGGCGCCGAGGGAACGGTGGGTACCGACTATGGGGCATATGACGTCTGGACGACTCCGATGGTTCGTGCGACGCCCGTGACCATCGACGCTCCCGGCTGCGGCTGAGCATCCGGTGGGCGGTTCTTACGGAACCGCCCACCGCCCCACGGGCCACAGGATGAGCCCGACCTTGCCCACGACATCGTCGCGCTTCATCCAGCGCCAGCATCCCTCGTCAGCGGTCGCCATGCCGCGGCACATCACAGCAGAGTCGGATGAGTTGCCGCGGTTGTCGCCGAGCACGAGGTACGAGTCTTCGGGGACGGTCACGGTCGGGAAACACCGCATCGACGCCGGCGTTGATGAGCAGTCCGACTCGCCGGAAGTGAACACCGGATCATTGAAGACGTACGGCTCATCGAGCGGCTCCCCATCGACCACAACGCCGCCGTCAGCGCTGCAGCACTCCACGGTCTGCCCCGGGCCCGCGATCACGCGTTTGACGAGCGTGTGGGCCCCTGAGGGTCCGAAGCCGGTGGCTTCGCCGAGCCAGCGGGCGAAAGCCTTCAGGGGGTTGGCGTCGGCGGTGGCGTGCGCACCCCAGGTCTCGTCCGCATCGAACACGACGATGTCGCCGGTCGCGGGCTCCGATCCGACGTATGCGAGCCGATTCACCAGTAGCCGGTCGCCGGGCTCGAGCGTTGCCTGCATCGATTCGCTGGGCACGGCATAGGGCTTCGCGACGAGCGACAGCACCAGACCGACGACCACGAATGCCAGTACGAGCTGGAACCACACGCTGCCGGTGACGCGTTGCCAGAGCGGACGTGGGGCGGCTTCGCTCATCGACATGACTCCAGATACGGTGTGAAACACTCGTGAACTGCCAGAATACCGTGAGGCGCTGGGGCGACGACGGAGGAGAACCGCACGTGACGACGACCACACGAGCCGCTGTACGCCGGTCCACGCCTCAACGTCTGCTTGTTCCCGACGTGCTGCGCGGGATTGCCATCATCGCGATGCTGGTGGCTCACGCGGCGCCCTTCGTACCGAACGTGCCCTGGCTCGTGCAGTTTCCGACCTCGCAACTTAATGCGCTGGCATCGCCGCTCTTCGCGCTCGTCATGGGTATCTCGGCGCAACTCGTCTGGGACCGCAGCAAGCGTGTCGGCACCACCCTTCTTCAGCAGGCCGTGCGTGCTGTCATCCTCGTTGTGCTCGGCGTGTGGATGGCGACCTGGGGTTCGTGGGTTGCGGTCATCCTGGCCTACCTCGGGGTGCTTCTTCTCGTGGGGGTGCCCCTGCTGATGCTGCGGACACGCACAGTTCTCGTGGTCGCTGCGGTTGTCCTTCTCATCAGTCAGCCCGTCGTTGCAGCGGCACGTGCTTCGGTGTGGTTGATGACTCAGCCGCCGGCCGTTCGCGAGCTTGCAGCGTGGTTTGTCACCGGTCCCTCATATCGACTCATCAACCTTCTGCCGTTCTTCCTGGTCGGGGCCGTTCTTCTGCGGCACGGATTTCGACGCGACGCGCTTCTCTGGATCCTCGCGGCAGTGGCTGCTGGTGCTTATGCGGTCTCCTGGGTCGGCGAACGTCTCGTCGCCCAGACGGCATCCGGCGACTACCTCGACACCCTCCACGACGTCGGCCTCGTCTTCGCCGTCTACGTGCTCGTGGTCCTTGCCGTAACAGCCCGGCGCGACGGCATCCGACGCTTCTGGGAGGCCGTGTTCGTGCCGATTCGCGCCTGCGGGCAGCTCGCGCTCAGCCTCTACCTGCTGCACGTCGCGGTGATCGCCTGGTGGAACCTTGAGCACGGCAGGCCCGTCGAGAACAGCTATCTCGGCTGGGCACTGATCGTGCCGGGCATGATCCTGATCGGCTGGCTGTGGTGGCGGTTCATCGGCACCGGTCCGGTCGAATGGTTGATGGGTCTCGCGACCGGTCGACGCAAGAAGTGGCGCACGCCGAAGAACTGACCACCCATGCAAGAGAAGAAGGCCCGTGCATGCAGCACGGGCCTTCTTCGTTAAGTGGATCTCTGGCGGTCAGTTCGCCGAGCAGAGGATCAGCGTCGAGCTGACGTTGCCCGCGGTCTTCGCGCCGGTGCCGCTGAGGCCGGTCGGGAGGGTGGCGACGGCGTTCAGCCCGAACGCGACCGTGATCGACAGCGTGGTGCGGAGCGAGATCGTCGCCCCGGCCGGAAGCGCCGAAGTCAGAGTGATCTGACGGCTCGTGTTCGACAGCACCGCGACGTCAGCCGTGCCACCGCTGACGCTGAAGACGCCGATGTTCGCGACACCGGAGCCCGTGATCGTGACGGTGGTGCCGATCGGCAGCGGGGTGGTCGGGCCGGCCTGCAGTGTGAAGCCCGGGCCGAGGACTCCGAGCGTGCCGCAGCTGCCTCGAAGCGCGAACGCGCCCACGTCGACGATGCCTGATGCCGCAGCGAACGGCGTTGCGACGGCAGCGGCGATCACGGGAACAGACCAGGCTGCGCCCTTCACGACGGCGCGGCGCGACAGGCCCTTGTTCTTCTGGGTCTCTTCGATCATGTGCGTTCTCCTTGGGGTGCGAATGCGGATATACCGCGGTGGGGGACGAAAGTGCGGAGTCTCGTGGGATCACGCGGTGGGGGCGTCAGCGAGCGCCACGATGCTGTTGATCAGCTGCGCCGTCTCGTCGCTGCCCAGGGCGAGCGGGCCGGCCTGCGTGCCGTCGGCGCCGATGAGTGCTGCCACCGGGCGCGCGATGCCGACTCCGAGCGCACTGGCGAGGGATCCACCCACGTCGAGCGCGAACTGTGCGGTCTCGGGCAGCACGTGATCGGAGCCCGTGGTGACCGTGCCGTGCACGACCCGCTGCACGACGTACACGTCTGTCCATGCGGCGACCTCGGTCTGCACGTCACGCAGCCGGGTCAGGGCGCTCACGCAGGCGTGGCATCCGGGTGACACGAACAGCAGCAGGCGCGCGCGAGTGCCGGGAGCGAGCACATCGACGATCTCTCCTCGGGCGGGCAGCACGACGGCACCGTCGCCCCGGGCGATGGGATCGGCGCCGGATGCATCGGACGATGCCCGAGCGGTCGCCCAGGTGGCGAGAGCGATGAGCACCACGGCGACCATTGCGCCGAACTCGGTGAGCGCGGCCGAACTGCTCGCGAGCGAGTGCGGCACCCCGAGCGGCACACCCATCAGCCCCTGGTAAACGAACGCCGACAGGAAGACCGCCGCTGCGATCACGACGAGAACGACATTGCGTGCGATGAGTCGCGGCCCGATCGCGGCGGGCAGCCAGTCGCCGAAGCATCCGCAATCATCCGTGGCACCCAGGCGATGCGCGCGCACCACGGCGATCAACAGACCCACCGTGAGCACCAAGGCCGCAGCGCTGGCCACGACGAACGGCCAGCCGACCGTCGAGACGAGTGCGATAGCCACGGCACCCTCGGTGATGATCAGGCCGAGAGCGGCGGTGTCGGGGTGTGCCACTCGGATCTTCAGGGCGTCGAAGCCTGCACGGCCATGGTCAGAGGTGCGCAGTTTGCCGATCGCGCTCACGCCGAAGATCACCGCGAGGAACAGCGTCAGCGGCACATAGAACGACGTCATCGCATCCCTTCAGGAGCGGAGCAGAAAGTAAGGGGGAACGCGCCGAGCGCGAAGAAGGGGAGCGCACCGTGATGCGCTCCCCTTCTTGACGACCGTGGCTCAGAGGAGCGTGACGCCGATCGCCGACGAGGTGACGTTGTTGGCCGCGTTGGCGTCGCCCACGAGCGTGGCGACCATCTGCGGGGTTCCGCCACCGAGCAAACCGGTGAGGACGTTGAGGTCCAGCAGGGAGTCGAGCACGGTGCCGAGCTGGATCACCAGAGATCCGTTGGCCGGGATCGACGGCAGCGTGACGGTGAAGTTGCCCTCGCTGCCGATGACCGAGACGCCCGTGCCCGTGATGTTGAGCGAGAGGAGCGAGGCGGGGTACACGATGTTGACCGTGTTGCCGGCCGTGGACGGCGCGGCGGTGAGGTTGTTGACCGTCAGCGTGCTGGGCGTGTTGATGGACGCGACGGGAAGTCCCAGCGCGGACAGCCCCAGCGTGATCGGGCCCGACAGCGTCGGGACAAGGTCAGCGCCGGCGACGGATGCGGCTGCGAGCGGCGTTGCGACAGCGGCAGCGATGACGGGAACCGACCATGCGGCACCCTTCACGACGGTGCGGCGCGAGAAGCCCTTGCTCTGGTTTTCTTCGGTCATTCGAGTGTCTCCCTCTAGATGCAGATGCGGAATTACCGCGGTGTCGTGAAGAGGCGACACGTTGTCTGCATCCCCCAGGAGCCTCGTTCGAGAGCAAAGCTATGGGCGCGCTGGGAGGGAATTCAGGCGAATGGAAGAAGTCCGCGCACTGTGCGCTGATCCTGCGCGCGTTGTGCGTTCGAGGGTGGAAAGGTCAGCTCTGACGCCCGATGCGGAGTGCGCGCGGAGTCGTCTGGTAAGCCTCATCGAGGGCGCGACGCAGGCTCATGGGGGAGTGGAACCCCGCCCGCTGCGAGATCTGTTCGATGCTCAGCACGTCGTAGCGGCTGTCGACGAGCAGCGAATGCGCGAGCCGTGCGCGCTGACGCCGGATCTCGCCGGCGACGGTGATGCCGCCCTCCGAGAACACCAGCTGCAGTTGACGCAGCGACGACTGCACCTCACGCGCCACGCGTTCCGGATTCAGCGACGGGTCGCCGCACTGCTGGGCGATCACGGCGATGGCGCGGTCGCGCAACACCTCGTGCGGAGACCCCTGTCCCGTGACGGCGCCCATGCGGTCGAGCAGCAGGGCGCCGCTCATCTCCATCACGAGCTGTTCGATGGCGTACTGCTCGATCGCTGACGCCCGGCCTTCGGCCTCGAGCAGATTCGTGACGAACAGCTGCATCGACGTGTCGAGCAGGCGGCGCTCGGGGTAGACCGTGGCGTCAGAGGGGAGCGAGGGCACGAAGGACGCGATGGCGTTGCGCGGAACGAATGCGGCGACGAGTCGCCACGATCCAGACCACCGCAGTCGGCGCGTGATGCCGTTCGGCGCGATCACGAGGCCGCCCTCGGTCTCGATCCACGGCTCGCCGTCGACCTTCGACCACAGCGCCTCGGCCTCGACGAAAGCGAAGACGGAGTGGTCCGGGTAGGCCCGTGCCGTGTCGACCGCGAGCTCGGTCGAGGTGCCACCGATCGCCAGCATGCGGATGGCCCCGGATGCCCGTTCGCGAGAACGCAGCGGGGTTCGATCACCCACGCGCATGATGCCGTGCTGCGACAGATCGCGGTCGTCCACGAGTCGTGCTTTGGTGTGCTTCATGATTCCCTCCTCCCCGGGAAATCAGCGCGCTACAAAACATCGCATCGATTCCGAGGCCCCCCTGGAAGGACGATGCGTGCTGCGCTTTTCGAAAGGCTACCGCTACGTCGGCGCGCATTGTGCTGTTAGCCGTGTGTATATCGGTTGTAGAAGGTCGGCGTCTTGCGCCCCACGGAAACGCTGATAGATTGCCGCGGCACCGGCGTGCGCGTGCCTGCGCGTGGCCGTCCCGGCGGGTGACTGATGCCATCACTGAACGGCCATTCAATATCGCACCCTGTCCTGGACTTTTCGCGCGATCACGGCGATTCGCGGCGAAGTCGAGGGGCCTGTGATCGAGGTGCGGTCGAAGCGCCCGGCGCTCGCAGCGCGCCTCGCCAACCCGGCCGTGTGTCCCAATAAATCCACGAAAAAGAAAATTTCATATAGTGAACTGTTTGCGCGTTCTGTACTCATGCATTGCGCGAAACGACCGCCGGGCGAAATGACCGACGAACACAGCGCGCATTCGACCATGCGGCGATGCTGGCTAGGCTGACGTCATGCCTGATCGTTTTCTCGTGAGCGCGGTCGGCGCCGTGATCGACATCGATGTCTCCCGCCGCGACCCCGCGTTCCAGGCACGAGCGCTCGCCGCGTGGGCCGACGCCCTCTATGCCGGTGACCGCCCGGCCGATGCTGTCGCCGCCGTGCGCCCAGAGCTGGGGGACGACGCCGCCCTTGCGATGCTCTCGACCGATGTGACGCTGCGCGCGCTCGAAGTGCGGCAGGGCGATGACCTGTGGATGCTGCATGCCGCCGGCCTCGCCGACGAGAACGGCAGCGTGGTGGTGCTGAGCGCTCCCTCCGGCACGGGCAAGACGACCGCCGCCCGCCATCTCTCCCGCCGCTACGCGTACATCAGCGACGAGACCATCGCGATCGATGCGCGCGGCGCGGCGATCCCGTACCGGAAGCCCCTGTCGGTGATCGAGCGCGACGTCACGCACAAGGTGCAGGTCGCGCTGTCGAGCCTCGACGGCGGGCGCTCGGTGCCCGAGGGGCTGCGCGTGGTCAAGATCGTGGTGCTGCATCGCGACCCCGACGGCCCCGAGACGCCCGAACTCGAACAGCTCGACCCGGTCACCGCCCTTGAGCTGCTCGCCCCGCAGAGCAGCTACCTGGGTTCTGCCCGCGCTCCGCTGCACCTGATCGATGCGCTGCTGCGGGCAACCGGCGGTGCGGTTCGGCTGCACTACCGCGAGGTCTCGACGATCGACGACACGATCGCCGCGCTGCTGCGCACCGACCGCACGCCGGTCGATACGGTGGCGCCGCCCCGCGACCACACCGCGGCTCGCTCAGAGGCGCCGGAGGGAACGTTCGTGCGCGCCGAGGTCGTCGACGAGCTCGACCTCGGCGACGGCCGCCTCGCGCTGCTGAGCGGAGCAGACGACGGCGCCATGCTGCGCGTGCTCGACGGCATCGGCCCGGCCATCTGGCACGCGGCCCACGGCAGCACCGTCGACGAGATCGTGGCGGCCGTGATCGCGCACCACGGCACGCCGGATGATGCAGACGCCACGCAGGTCGTCGACGCGGCCGTGCAGCAGCTGGTCGCCGACGGAGTGCTGGTCGCCCCGACTCAGTCCTGAGAACCCCGGCGCCGCACGCCCGGCTCGGCTTCGACCTTGTCGTCGGCCTTGCGGCTCGATCGGTTCTCGGTCTTGCGACTCGACGGCGCCTTCGGCGTTGCTTTCGATGACGCTTTCGACGATGCTTTCGCGGACGTGCCTGCGGAAGCACCGGCGGCGGCCGGCTGCCCGTCAGCGCCTTCCTCCTCGGCATCGCGGCCGTAGCGCTCGTATGCGCCGTAGTACTCGCGGCCGTAGTACGCCGACTCGGCGCCCTTGCGGGGCACCTTGTTGAGCACGACGCCGAGCACACGGCCCTTGGTGCGCTGAATGCTCTTCACTGCCCGCTGCAGCATGTCGAACGTGGTCTTGCCCGACGACACCACGATGATCACGCCGTCGGCGGTCGCGGCCAGCACCGCGGCATCCGTCACCGGCAGTACCGGCGGGGAGTCGAGGATGACGATCGCGTTCTTGCTGATCTCGGCGAGGAAGTCCTGCATGCGGTGCGAGCCGAGCAGCTCACTCGGGTTCGGCGGAATGCGTCCGGCACCGAGCACGGCCAGAGGCACGTCCTTGTTGGGTCGATGCGCGACATCCTGCAGCTCCGCGCGGCCGGCCAAGATATCGGTCAGACCGACGTCACGGGAGATGCCGAAGATGTCGGCGACCACCGGGCGACGCAGGTCGCAGTCGATCAGGATCGCCCACTGGCCCGCGGCGGCGAGGCTCGAGGCGAGGTTCACCGCGACGGTGGACTTTCCGTCACCGGGCACGGAGCTGGTGACGACGATCACGCGCGGCGGGTTGTCGACGTCGATGAACTGCAGGTTCGTGCGCAGCTCGCGCATCGACTCGATCGTGTGGTGCGAGACGCCGTGTTGCGTGTCGAGCGAGAAGTCGATGACCTGACGCTCACCGTCCATCGTCTTCTCCAGCGGCAGCGTGCCGATGACCGAGACGCCCGTCTCGCGCTCGATGTCGCGCGGGTGACGGATGCGGCGGTCGACCGTGTGCCGCACGAACGCGTACACGAGGCCGAGGGCGAGACCCGCGAGCGCGCCGATGATGAGGTTCAGGCGCGTGTTGGGGGAGGAAGGCGAGGTGGGGAGGCGCGCGGAGTCGCCGACCACCAGGGTGACGGCGGCCGGAGTGGTCTCGGTGCCGCCCTCGAGCTTCTCGATCTCGATCGCCATGCCGCGCATCCACGCCTCGGCGAGCTCTTGCGCGTTCTCGGGAGTCGGGCCGGTGGCGGTGACCTTCAGCGCGGTGGTGTCGGTCGGGTTGGTGACTGTGACGCGCGGCACGAGCGATTCGGGGGTGGCATCGAGCCCGAGATCGTCGATCGCGTGCTCGGCGACAGCCCGCCATGAGCCGAGGTTCAGGTACGACTTCACGCGGCTCTGCGCGAGCTGGTTGCCCACCAGTGCGCTGCCCGAGGTGCCGTCGCTTCCGCCGGCCGCGCTGACGATACCCGTCGTGTCAGCGGCATAGACGCGAGGCTGCACGGCACTCCAGCCGAACGCGGCCCCGGCGCCGAGGATCGTCGCCACCAGGATCACGATCCAGTGCGCGCGCAGAATTCGGAAGTAGTCGCTCAGTTCCACCTGTGATTTCCCCTCACATATCCCGAGGATTCACGCACGGGAAGGCATTGAGAACGAGCATACGGGGCAGGACCCTCGCGTGAACACGAGTGAAGCCGGTGCGTCGTCAGGCGAGAGCCGCGCGCACGACCCGCTCGACCTGGTCGATCGCGGGGATCAGCTGCGCCGCCGAGGTCTCGTACGTGGTCTGCGAGCGGCGGTACGGGTCGATCACGTCGTCGTCCTCAGCCGCGGCGAGCGTGAGCCCGCGCTGGTCTCCGAGCAGGCGCAGCGCCGCGCCCAGACGCACCCGCGGATCGGTGCCCGCGGCATCGGCGGCCGCGCGCACGTCGTCATCGGTGACCGTTGCGGCCAGACGCGCGAACTCGCGGGCCGTGAACGTCTGCCGCAGCCTGCTCGGCATCATCTGCACCACGTGCGAGCGGTGCTCGCGCGCCATCGTCAGCACCAGGTCGGACTCGGTCAGCAGAGGCTCCACCAGGTAGCGGGCGGCGTGGCCGGCCGCGGCATCCGGCGACGCACCCGAGCGCACGGCCAGTTCCTGCGCCTGCTCGGTCATGCTGTGGCCGACCAGCGCATACGTGCCGGCGCTGTGCACGCGCACCCCGAGCGGCTCGAGCCGGGCCCGCAGCAGCACCTCCGCCATGGGCGAGCGGCAGATGTTGCCCGTGCATACGGTGAGGATCGTCGGAGGCGTGCTCCTGGCTGCCGAAGGAAGAGTGTCGCCCAGCAGATCGGCGAGCGGAGGCACCGCGCCCGGGTCGGGCGGAGGCGTGAGAGAGGCACCGTGGCGCTCCCGCCATTCGCGGCGGCTGACGCCAGGCGGGGGTCCGTCGTCGAAGGGGAAGCTCATGCCTCCACCGTAGAGGCTCGGAAGCGCCGATGAGTGGGTGAGAGTCGCAGCACCAGACGCGCCACCACGCAGCCGATGATCGTTCCCAGAGTGTTCGCGATCACGTCAGACAACGTGGGGTAGCGACTCGGCAGCAGGGTCTGCACGAGCTCGATCGTGGCGCTCGCCGCATACCCGACGAGAATCACCAGCCACGGACTCCGGCGCGGCCAGGCAGCGGCGGCCAGCAGACCGAACGGCACGAAGAGGGCGATGTTCGCGAGGAACTCGAACAGGGTGTAACTGGTCGACAGCGCGACGTCGAAGTTCACCGACACCCAGCGCGCCAGCCGGAACGCCAGCCCCGTCACACGACCGGCGATGGATGCCGGCAGCCACACGATCGCGGCGAGACCGATCGCGTACGGCACCAGCAGCACGCGGGCGATCACGGCAAGCGTCGGGATGCGGGTCGCGGGCATGTGGGAGAGCCTAGGGGGCGAGGCTGGACGCGGGATCGGTGCGTTCCCCGCTCCAGTTCAGCTGCTCGATGTAACGCAGCAGCACGCCTTCACGCAGCGCCCACGGCGAGACCTCGAGCTCGTCGATCTTCAGCAGCGTCATCGCCGTGTGCAGCGAGACCGCGGCCGCGACGATCTGGAACGTGCGATCGGGCGTGATGCCGGGCAGCTCCTGCCGCGCCGAGGCGGGCAGGCGCGCGAGCCGCGGAATCCAGGATCCGAGCGAGGCGCGGGGCAGCAGCATCCGCTCGCTTCCCGACCAGCCCGGCGCGGGGTAGCCGACCAGGCGGGCCAACGACCGGATCGCCTTCGACGACCCCACGACGTGATCGGGGCGGGGGAGTGCGGCGAACTGCGGCAGCACGGTCTTGAGCGTCTGCGTGGCATGGGCGCGCAGCCGCTCGACGTCGTCTTCGCCGGGAGGATCGTTCGGCAGGTACTGCACCGTCATACGTCCGGCTCCCAGTGGGACGGATGCCGCGGCATCTGGAAGCTCTTCACCACCGGCCGCGATCTCGAGCGATCCGCCGCCGATGTCGAGCAGCAGGAGCTGCCCGGCCGACCAGCCGAACCAGCGGCGCACCGCGAGGAACGTCAGCTCGGCCTCGGTCTCGCCGTCGAGCACCTGCAGCGGCTGCCCGAGGGCGGCCTCGATGCGGGCGATCACGTCGGCGCCGTTGCGGGCATCGCGCACCGCACTCGTTGCGGTGGCGAGCAGGGCATCGACCCGCTCGGTCTCGGCCACGCGTCGCGCCTGCGCCACGGCGGCCTCGAGCGCCTGCACCCCTTCTTCGGCGATCGCGCCGTCGGGCGTGAGGTAGCGCATGAGCCGCAGCACCGTGCGGTCGCTCGTCTTCGCCAGAGGCCGACCACCGGGGCGAACATCGGCGGCGAGCATATGGACGGTGTTCGATCCGATGTCGAGGACTCCCAGGCGCACGGGTCGACACTACCCGCCGGGAGTGACCTCGCCGCCCGGCGTCGTGGCGCCTGCGCGCGGATACGATGGACGCGTGACCACCGCCGACCCCACACTGCCGCTGTCTCCGTACCGGGAGATCGGGCGCGCGGAGTGGTCTCGGCTCGCCGCCGATCTCGACCAGCCACTGAGCGAGACCGAGGTCGTCGAGGTCCGCGGCATCGGTGATCGCCTGAGCATGACCGAGGTGCGCGAGGTGTATCTGCCGCTGAGCCGGCTGCTCAGCCTCTACGCCACCTCGACCAAGCGGCTCGGTGCGGCGACCAGCGCCTTTCTTCAGGAGGAGGACACCACGACGCCGTTCGTGGTCGGCGTCGCGGGTTCGGTCGCGGTGGGCAAGTCGACGATCGCCCGCCTGCTGCGCGAGCTCATGAGCCGCTGGCCGGGCACGCCCCGCGTCGAGCTGGTCACGACCGACGGCTTCCTGCACTCCAATGCCGAGCTCGAGCGACGCGGCCTGATGGATCGCAAGGGCTTCCCCGAGTCGTACGACCGCCGTGCGCTGATCGACTTCCTCACCGAGGTCAAGAGCGGCGCGCCCGAGGTGCGCGCTCCCTTCTATTCGCACATGCGCTACGACATCGTGCCCGACGCGCACATCGTGGTGCGGCGACCTGACGTCGTGATCGTCGAGGGGCTGAACGTGCTGCAGCCGCCCGCCGCGCCCAACGACGTCGCCGTGAGCGACCTGTTCGACTTCTCGATCTTCGTCGACGCCGACTCCGCGCACATCGAGAAGTGGTACGTCGACCGCTTCCTCGCGCTGCGCCAGGGCGCCTTCAGCAACCCGTCGTCGTACTTCAACGTGTTCGCGCACCTCACCGACGACGAGGCGGTCACGACGGCGCTCGGCTATTGGAACGAGATCAACATGCCGAACCTCGTCGAGAACGTGATGCCCACCAAGCACCGCGCGCGGCTCGTGCTGCGCAAGGGTGCCGATCACAACGTCGAGACGGTGCTGCTCCGCAAGCTCTGAGCAGCTGCATCCCGGGATATTGTTCGGACGGCTCGCAAAAAAAGCGCCTTATCTTTGATCCCATGTGTGGAATCGTCGGATACGTGGGCCCCCGCCCCAGCCAGGACATCCTTCTCGCCGGGCTCGCCCGCCTCGAGTACCGCGGATACGACTCCGCCGGTGTCGCCGTCATCGACGGTGAGGGCTCGCTGGGCATGCGCAAGAAGGCCGGGAAGCTGGCCATGCTGCGCGACTCGCTCGTCGACGCGCCGCTGCCCGACGGCACGACCGGCATCGGTCACACCCGCTGGGCCACCCACGGCGGACCGACCGACGTCAACGCGCACCCGCACCTGGCCGACGACGACAAGCTCGCCGTCATCCACAACGGCATCATCGAGAACTTCTCGGCGCTGCGTGCCGAACTGCTCGCCGAGGGCGTGGAGTTCCGCAGCGAGACCGACACCGAGGTCGCCGCCGCGCTCCTCGGCCGCGAGTACGCCCGCAACGGCGGCGACCTGCAGCTCGCCTTCCGCAACATCGTCACCCGCCTCGAGGGCGCGTTCACACTGCTCGCGATGCACCAGGACCACCCGGGTCTCGTCGTCGGCGCCCGCCGCAACTCGCCGCTCGTGATCGGTCTCGGCGAGGGCGAGAACTTCCTCGGCTCCGACGTCGCCGCCTTCGTCGAGTACACCCGCAAGGCGCTCGCGATCGGACAGGACCAGATCGTCTCGATCACACCCGACGCGGTCACCGTGATCGACTTCGACGGCGCCTCGGTGCAGCCCGAGCCGTTCGAGGTGTCGTGGGACTCCGCCGCCGCCGAGAAGGGCGGATGGTCGAGCTTCATGGCCAAGGAGGTCGCCGAGCAGCCCGAGGCCGTCGCCAACACGATCCGCGGACGCATCCAGGACGGCCAGGTCGTCATTCCCGAGCTCGACGGACTCGACGAGCTCTTCATCGGCATCAACCGCGTCATCATCACCGCCTGCGGCACGGCCTCGTACGCCGCGCTGGTCGGCAAGTACGCGATCGAGCAGTGGTCCCGCGTCGCGGTCGACGTCGAGCTCGCACACGAGTTCCGCTACCGCGACCCGGTGATCGGCGCCGACACGCTCGTCGTCTCGATCAGCCAGTCCGGCGAGACCATGGACACGCTGATGGCCGTCAAGTACGCCCGCGAGCGCGGTGCCCGCACCCTGTCGATCTGCAACACGCAGGGCGCCACCATCCCGCGCGAGTCGGATGCCGTCGTCTACACCCACGCCGGACCCGAGGTCGCCGTCGCATCGACCAAGGCCTTCTCGGCGCAGATCACGGCCCTGCTGCTGCTGGGCCTGCACATGGGCCGCGTGCGCGGTGCCATCGCCGACGCCTCGACCGACGTCGAGGAGCTTCTCTCGCTGCCCGAGAAGATCGCCAGTGTGCTCGAGCGCGAGCAGGAGCACGTCACGCAGCTCGCCGGCTGGATGGCCGACACCCGTTCGGTGCTGTTCCTCGGCCGCCACGTGGGCTACCCGATCGCGCTCGAGGGTGCGCTCAAGCTCAAGGAGATCTCGTACATCCACGCCGAGGGCTTCGCCGCCGGCGAGCTCAAGCACGGCCCGATCGCGCTGATCGAGCCCGGCCAGCCGGTGTTCGTGCTGGTGCCGTCGCCGCGTCATTCCGCGCTCGTGCACTCGAAGGTCGTCTCGAACATCCAGGAGATCCGCGCCCGCGGTGCCCGCGTGATCGTGATCGCCGAAGAGGGCGACGCCGCCGTGCTGCCCTTCGCCGACGAGGTCATCCACATCCCGCTCGCGGGTGCGATGTTCGAGCCGCTGCTCGCGGTCGTTCCGCTGCAGATCTTCGCCATGGCGCTCGCCACGGCCAAGGGTCTCGACGTCGACCAGCCGCGCAACCTCGCGAAGTCCGTCACGGTCGAGTAGGCGGCGCGCTTCGCGCGCCCCCTTCCCTTCCCCTTCTGCTCTTCGCCTTCCCCTTCCCTGGCGCCGAGTGCACGGCTTATCGCCGACTGCACGGCTTGTGCGCGTGCGGATGCCGTGCGCTCGGCAGCATCCCGTGCACTCGGCGACAGTGAGGTGGGGAAGACGGCAGGGGCGCGGAGCGAGGGCGGGGGAGCGGGGGCGCGCGAGTAGGCTTGTGCGGTGATCATCGGGACCGGCATCGACCTCGTGGACATCCCGCGGTTCGAGCGGACGCTCGAGCGCACTCCACGTCTTCTCGAGCGACTCTTCGCCCCGTCGGAGCGGTCGCTGCGGATGCCGTCGCTCGCCGCCCGCTTCGCCGCGAAGGAAGCCCTGATCAAGGCCCTCGGCGGTTCGGACGGCGTGCACTGGACCGAGATCGAGATCGCATCAGAGCCCTCGGGCCGCCCGCACTTCGTCCTGACCGGATCGACCGCCGCGGTCGTCGCCGAGCGCGGCATCACGACGCTGCACCTCACCATGTCCCACGACGCGGGGTTCGCCACCGCGTTCGTCGTCGCCGAAGGAGCGCCGCTGTGACGAATCCCTTCCGCGAAGCCGCGATCGATCTGGATGCTGTCGCCGACAACGTCCGCCACTTCCGCCGTCTGACCGGGGTCGAGGTCATCGCCGTGGTCAAGGCCAATGCGTACGGACACGGAGCTGCGGCATCCGCCGTCGCCGCACTCTCGGGTGGGGCGACGCGGCTCGGTGTCGCGGAGATCCCCGAGGCGCTCGAGCTGCGACGCCAGGGCGTGCACGCGCCGATCATGGCCTGGCTGCACGCCCCGGGGGAACGTTTCGCGCAGGCGGCGGCCGAGAACATCGAGCTTGGTATCTCGTCGTTTGACCAGCTCGAAGCGGCGTCGGCGGTGGCGTCGGTCGATCATCCGGTGGGCGTGCACCTGAAGTTCGAGACCGGACTCTCGCGCAACGGCATCGCCCCGGCCGACTGGGGACGCGTGCTCGCCGAGGCCGCGCGTCTCGAGCGCATCGGACGGCTGCGGATCGTCGGGCTCTTCAGCCACCTCTCGAACACCTCGCTCGACGACGATCAGGCCGCGCTGGCGAAGTTCGAGCAGGGGGTCGCGGCTGCGGCGTCGTTCGGCATCCGCCCCGAGATCCGCCACATCGCCGCCACCGCCGCCGCGATCGATCGCCCCGACATGCGCCTCGACGCCGTGCGGGTGGGCGTGGGCATCTACGGCCTCTCGCCCTTCGACGACCGCAGCTCGGCGCAGCTCGGCCTACGCCCGGCGATGACGCTGCGCGCCTCGATCGCCGCGGTGCGACGCGTGCCCGCCGGCACCGGGGTCTCGTACGGCTACGACCACCGCACCGAGCGCGACACCACGCTCGTGCTCGTGCCCCTGGGCTACGCCGACGGGGTGCCGCGGCAGGCGTCGGGCAAGCTGCCGGTGTCGATCGGCGGTCGCCGTTTCACGAATGTCGGACGCATCGCGATGGACCAGTTCGTCGTCGACGTCGGAGACACCCCCGTCTCGATCGGCGATCAGGTCGTGCTGTTCGGCGACGCCACGCTCGGGCTGCCGTCGGCGGACGACTGGGCGCGCGCGGCCGACACCATCAACTACGAGATCGTCACCCGTATCGGGGCTCGCGTGCCGCGGCGGTCGGCATGAGCATCGATCCGGCATTCCTCGGTCGCGTCGAGATCGCGACGTCTGACGCGATGGAGCAGCTGGGCTTGCGCATCGGCGAACAGCTCGAGGCGGGCGACCTGCTCGTGCTCACGGGGCCGCTCGGCGCGGGCAAGACGACGTTCACCCGGGGTCTCGCGCAGGGGTTGGGTGTGCGCGGACCGGTGCAGAGCCCGACGTTCGTGATCGCCCGCACGCACCCTTCACTCGTGGGGCGGGCGCCGCTCGTGCACGTCGACGCGTATCGGTTGGGATCAGCCGCCGAACTCGACGACCTCGACCTCGACCTCACCCGTTCGGTCGTCGTGATCGAGTGGGGGCGCGGCATGGCCGAGGAGCTCGCCGACGCCTGGTGGGACATCGAGCTCGAACGGCCGGTCGGCAGCTCCGGAGACGACGTCGACGCGTCAGAACTCGACGCCGACGCCCCCCGCATCGTCACGATCGCGCGCCTCGAGGCCTGAACTCGGGTCGCCCGCGGTGAAGTCACCGACGCCTGCCGTTCACAACTAAGCAAGAATTCGCCCGAACCCGGCCGAATCGGCCGTGGGAACCCTCCCACGGGCGATCGCTGCTGAGTACTGAACGCCGACTACCCTGGAACAGTGATCCTCGCCGTCGATACCTCCCTCGGAACAGCCGTCGCTGCCATCGATTCCGACGGCTCGCTGCGGGCCGAGGCCGCCACGGCCGACCCGCTGGGCCACGCCGAAGTCATCGGCGAACTGCTGGTGCGCGTGCTGACCGAGGCCGGATCCGACGCGATCACCCATGTCGTCACGGGCATGGGCCCCGGACCCTTCACCGGCCTGCGCATCGGCATCGCCGCGGCCCGCACGTTCGCCCTCGGCCGCGGTATTCCGGTCGTGCCAGTGCCCAGTTACACGGCCGCGGCTCTGACCGCGATTGAGACCGACGGCATCGCTGGACCCTTCGCCGTGGTGACCGACGCCCGCCGCCGTGAGTTCGCGATCACCGTGTTCGAGGGGACGGACGCCGACGGCATTCCCCAGACGATCGCCGACACCGTTCTGGTGCGCCACGCCGACGCCGATGAGCACCTCGCGGGTCTGCGTCGTGTGGACGTCGCCGCGCTGTCGGCCGTCGACCTCGCGCGCGTCGGCGCACGCGCGGTCGCCGCCGGCCGCACGCTCACTGACGCCGAGCCGCTGTATCTGCGCACCCCCGACGTCACCATGCCGGGCGCCCCGAAGAAGGTGGGACGATGACGCTCCGAACCGCCACCGCCGACGACCTCGACGCGATCATGCGCATCGAGCACCGCTCCTTCCCGACCGATGCGTGGAGTGCCGAGATGATGGCGGCCGAACTGGTCAGCCCGCACGGACGCTACCTCGTCGACGAGCACGACGGAGTCATCATCGGATACGGGGGAGTGCGCGCGTTGCAGGGCAGTGCCGACGCCGACATCCAGACCATCGCCCTCGACGCCGAGCACCGGGGCTCCGGTCGCGGTCGCACTCTGCTGCGCGCCCTGCTCGACATCGCGGCCGAACGCGGCGCCCGCGAGGTGTTCCTCGAAGTGCGGGCCGACAACCCGACCGCCGAGGGACTGTACCTCTCCGAGGGGTTCGAGGAGCTCGCCCGCCGCCCGCACTACTATCAGCCGGATGACGTCGATGCGATCGTGATGCGGGTCGAGTTGCGTCGCCGCGCGGCGGCTGCCGCAACCACCGCAGACACCGCAGACACCGCAGACACCGCAACCGTCGAGACCGCCGAGAAGGAGGCGACCGCGTGAGCGAGCCGCTGGTGCTGGGCATCGAGACGAGCTGCGACGAGACGGGCATCGGCATCGTCCGCGGGCGCACGCTGCTGTCGAACACGATCGCGTCGAGCATGGACGAGCACGCCCGCTACGGCGGCGTCGTACCCGAGGTCGCCGCCCGCGCGCATCTCGAGGCGCTGCAGCCCTCCATCGATGCCGCCCTGGCTGAAGCGGGCGTGCGACTCGACGAGCTCGACGCCGTCGCCGTGACCAGTGGTCCGGGTCTCGCGGGTGCGCTGATGGTCGGCGTGGGCGCGGCGAAGGGCCTGGCCGTGTCGCTCGACAAGCCGCTCTACGCCGTGAACCACCTGGTCGGACACATCGCGGCCGACATCCTGACCGCCGACTCCACGCCGCTGGAGTACCCGACCATCGCGCTGCTCGTGTCGGGCGGGCACACCTCGCTCCTGCACGTGCGCGACCTCACGACCGACGTCGAACTGCTCGGCGAGACGATGGATGACGCGGCTGGAGAGGCGTTCGACAAGGTCGCGCGACTGCTCTCGCTCCCGTACCCGGGCGGACCCGAGATCGACCGCGCCGCCGCCGACGGCGACCCGAACGCGATCCGGTTCCCGCGCGGGCTGTCGCGCGCGTCGGACCTCGCGAAGCACCGCTATGACTTCTCGTTCTCGGGGCTCAAGACCGCCGTGGCCCGCTGGGTGGAGCGCTGCGAGGCCGACGGAGTGAAGGTTCCCGTCGCCGATGTCGCCGCGAGCTTCCGCGAGGCGGTGGTCGACGTGCTCGTGACCAAGGCGCTCGCCGCGTGCGCCGACCTCGGTGTGCCGCGACTGCTGCTCGGCGGTGGTGTGATCGCCAACCGACGCCTGCGCGAGGTCGCGCTCACCCGCGCGGAGGCGGCCGGAGTCACTGTCCGCATCCCGCCGCTCTCGTTGTGCACCGACAACGGCGCCATGATCGCCGCGCTCGCCGCCGAGCTCATCGCGTCGGGCCGACGCCCGTCGACGCTGGCGTTCGGCGCGGACTCGACGCTGCCCGTGACCGAGATCCAGATCGCGGAATCGGTGCCCGCATGAGCGACGACGTGAACGCCGCGCGACCGCCCACCGGGGCCACCGCCCGCATTCCCCCGATCCCGCCCACGCGCATCGACCAGCCGAGCGACGAGGTCGAGCGCCCGGTCGGCGCCGCCCGCATCCCCGGCGCCCGGCGCGAGGCCTACACGAAGATGCCGACCGGACCCGTGGCCCTCGAGCCCGTGGTGTCGACCGGCCCCGACATCGAGGTGACGCCGCGCCTGGAGTGGGCGCCGACGGCCGGTGTGAGCACGGTCGACGACACCCGCCTCGCGCCGTGGGCCCTGCTCGCGGCGATCGTCGCACTCGGCGCCTCGTTCTTCGTCGGCTGGGGCATCCCGTTGGCGATCGTGGCCGTGATCGCCGCGATCATGTCGCTGCGCCGCCCGGTCGAGAGCCGCGCGATGGCCGTGTGGGCCCTCGTGCTGGGACTCTGCGCGACCATGTACAGCGCCGGCTGGCTGCTCTGGGCCGCCCTGCAGTTCGAGCAGCTGGGATAGAGACCGTGCTGCCCGCCGAGGACCGTGACGAACTGCGGATGCTGCAGCGCAAGGCCTACGGTCGGGACGGCGCGCTGACGGATGCCGAGGCTCGTCGCCTGCGCGAGCTGGAGCGCCCCGCGCCGGCACCCGCCCCCGCCCCCGCCCCGGCCCCGGCCCCCAGGCCTGCCGCCGCTCCTGACGAGCCGACCCTCGTGACGGCCGTGCCCGACCGGGTGAGAACCGACACGACATTCGCGGATCTGTTTCCCGAGGATTCGACGCCGGATCGGGCATCGGAGCAGGACCCCGATCAGGACGCCGAGCCGCTGGCGCCCCAGAAGCGGCAGCGAGCGGCCCGTCGGCGCGGGGCATGGGCGATGCCCCGCCGCTACGGACTGGCCGTGGCCGCAGCATCCGTTCTGCTGCTCGCCGTCGGCGTCGGAGTGGGCTGGGCGCTGTTCGGGCAGGACCCGAACGCCATCACCCTGACGGAGGAGCAGCAGCAGCGCCGACTCGAGTTGTACGAGAAGGGCCCGTACGACGAGGGTTCCATCCGCCCGATCGGGCAGGAGGGAGACGCACTCGTCTGGTACGGCACCCAGAACGACGGCGTCGACGCCTGCCTGGTCCTCGATGTGGCCGACCAGTCCGGGCGGCAGTGCCAGCCGCGCGCTGACGTGACGTCGTTCTCGCTCGCGGCCTCGGTGATGGCGATGACCACCGCGACGGAGGAGTCCGACACGGTCGAGGCCGTGAACGTGAACGCCTTCCTGCTCTTCGCCACGAACGGTGAGCCGTTGGTGTCGATCCAGCGGTGGACGCAGTCCAGCGGGCAGCTGAATCAGTTCTCGGGTGAGGAACGCGAACGCGCGGAAGAGCTTCTGGAGGACGACGAGACCGCCTCGCTTCAGATCGTCGGCTCGTTCCGCGACGAGCCGGTCTGGCTGATCGATCGTTTTCTGGACGACGGCGTCGAGCGCTGCCTCGTCGTCGATGCGGTCGAGGAGCACTCGCAGTGCGCGCGGAGCGAGGATGCGGTCGACAGCGGCATCAGCACGCTGGTGTTCGTCGACGACGGTGCCGGCGGATCGGAGGCATGGAGCCTCCAGGTGGCCTACACGGTGAACCAGATGCCGTACCTCGTGGTGGCCCGCGAGTTGGATCCGGCGAACCTGACCTCGGGCGAGACGTACCAGGAGTACGGCGATCGTGTCGAGGTCGGCGGCGAGCAGGGCGACCCGATCGAGGTCTCGTCCGGCACCGCCCCGGGCGACTGAGCCGGACTACGCGGCCGCCGGCACCCGGTCGGCGAGGATCGCCACACGCTGCGAACCGACGCGCGCGAGGATCAGGGTCGCCGACGCGTCGCCGCGCAGCGTCAGCTTCTTGCGGAACGCGGCCGGATCGATGTCGACACCGCGCTTCTTGATCTCGAGCGTGCCGATGCCGCCCGCCTTCAACGCCGCGTTGATCGCCTTCGGGTTCACGGTCAGCGTCTCGCGCACGCGGAACGACTGCACGAACGGACTCGTCAGCGCGGCATCCGAGGTCAGATAGGCGATCTTCGGATCGAGCATGCCGGCGTCGAGGCTGCGGGCGACATCGCCGATCAGGCGCGCGCGGATCACCGCGCCGTCGGGCTCGTGCACGAAGGCGCCGAGCGGCCGCACCGGCGCGTCTTCGGTGTCAGCGCCGGAGGTCATCTCGTGCGAGCGCTCGCCGCGGATCACCAGTGCCGAGCGACGCACGCCGTCGCGGGCGAGCTCTCGCGTCCAGACCACGAGCTCCACCACGCTGCCGTCGGCGCTGACCCACTGCGCCTCGGCATCGGTCGGCAGCGCGTCGCGGTCGTGGGCGGGGCCGAGCTTGATGCCGGTCGGGATGCGTGACGCGAGATCGAACGCCCAGTCCAGCGAGGGGGAGTAGTCGTCGGCCGAGACGCGGCGGGTCTCGCTGTGACCGGCGGTGCGGCGGGCCGGGTCCATCCACACCGCGCCGAACCCGCTGATGTCGGTCTCTTCGGCGGTGCCGTGCTGCACGACGACGCTCGCCTCACCCGCGTCGGTCTGCGCGAACGGGGCGAGGTTGTACGCGGCGAGGGCGGCCGTGACCTCGTCGGCGTCGACCGCGAGCACGCCGAGTCCGGCACCCGCGAACGCCAGGGCGTCGCCGCCGATGCCGCAGCCCAGATCGGCGACGCTCGTGATGCCGGCCTGGCGGATGCGCTGTGCGTGGCGTGCGGCGACCCCGAGACGCGTGGCCTGCTCGAGGCCGGCGCGGGTGAACAGCATCCGCCCCCCGAAGGGGCCGAACTTCGCCGTGGCGCGTGCCCGCAGCGTGGCCTGCCCGACCACCGCGGTGACCAGCTCGGGGGAGTGTCCTGCAGCCCGCAGCCGCGAGACGGCGTGCGCGACCTCGGCGGTCGACTCGATCGGATCGAGACCGTCGAGCAGCGCCAGGCCGTCGGGGGTCAGCAGGGCGCGCAGCTCGGTCATCTCCACGCGTCCAGCCTAGGGCGCGGGTGCCGCCGGCTGGCACTCGCATTGCATGAGTGCCAGCCGAACGCATAGACTGGATTAGCACTCTCGGGTTGAGAGTGCGAACAAGTCTTTCGTGTCAGCGTCAAGAAAGAAGAGGTAGACCGTGTCGGTTTCCATCAAGCCGCTCGAAGACCGCATCGTCATCCAGCAGGTCGAGGCAGAGCAGACCACCGCGAGTGGACTGGTCATCCCCGACACCGCCAAGGAGAAGCCCCAGGAGGGCGAGGTCGTGGCTGTCGGCCCCGGCCGCATCGACGACAACGGCAACCGCGTTCCGATCGACGTCGCCGTGGGCGACCGTGTCCTGTACAGCAAGTACGGCGGCACCGAGATCAAGTTCGGCGCAGACGAGTTCCTCGTCCTGTCGGCTCGCGACGTTCTCGCGGTCGTGGTTCGCTGATCCCCTGAACTCAGGTTCTCGGAAGGGCCCGGATGCTTCGTGCATCCGGGCCCTTCCTGCGTGTCCGGTCGCCGCCGCCCGCGGGCGTAGGGTTGTGCGGTGATCCCCGAGACGACCCGCGCCACTCAGACCGCCGGAGTCGCCTACGCCGGGGGAGCGTATCTGCTCTGGGGAGTGCTGCCGCTCTACTTCCTGCTGCTCGTGCCGACGGGTCCGTGGGAGGTCGTGGCCTGGCGTGTGCTGCTCTCCTTCGTCTTCTGCCTGGCGCTGCTCACGGTCATGCGCGGCTGGGGCGCGCTGCGCGCGATCATCCGCGACCCGAAGCTGCTCGCGTGGACGGCGCTGGCCGGGCTGCTGATCTACGTCAACTGGCAGGTCTTCCTGATCGGCACACTCACCGGTCACGTGGTGGAGACCAGCCTCGGGTACTTCATCAACCCGATCACCACCGTGCTGCTGGGTGTCTTCGTGCTGAAGGAGCGCATTCGGCGCCTGCAGTGGGCCGCGATCGCGATCGCCGCGCTCGCCGTGGTCGTCATCGTCGTGGGCTACCGCGCCTTCCCGTGGATCGCGCTGTCGCTCACCGCCTCGTTCGGGCTGTACGGCCTCATCAAGAAGAAGATCGGCCCCGCGGTCGACGCCGTCAGCGGACTCACGCTCGAGTCGTTCTGGCTGATCCCGATCGCGATCGTGCAGCTGGTCATCGTGGCGTCGACGCCCGTGGGCATCACCCTGGGTGCCCACGGCACCTGGCACGCGGTGCTGCTGGCGTTCGCGGGCGTGGCCACCGCGGTGCCGCTGCTGCTGTTCGCCGCCGGCGCCCGCCGCATCCACCTCACCGTGATCGGCATGATCCAGTTCATCACCCCGGTGATGCAGTTCATCATCGGCGTCGCCCTGCTGCACGAGCCGATGCCGATCGAGCGCTGGATCGGCTTCATCATCGTGTGGATCGCCATCGGCGTGTTCGTCATCGACCTGCTGCTCGCCGCCCGTCGTGGCCGCAGAACTCCGGTCGCCCAGGCCCCCTGAACCTGGGACGCACCCGGGATGGCATTCGGTGTCGGATCGTTAACGCACCGAAATACTTGCGACACCTGTGAACGGGCTGAACGGCCTAGGGTTAGAGCACCCGAACCGTGGTCACGATCCACGTTCTGTTAAGCAAGGGAGCACCAATGAACGCACTGAAGGGTTCGCGCACCGCGAAGGTCTTCGCAGGGATGGCGCTGCTCAGCGCATCCGCTCTGGTCATCGCGGGCTGCAGCAGCACGCCGGCCGCCGAGCCTTCGGAAGGCGGTGGAGACAAGCCCGCAGCCGACCTGACGCTGAAGCTGGGTTCGCTCCTGCCGCAGACCGGTTCGCTCGCGTTCCTCGGACCGCCCATGGAATCGGGCGTCGGACTCGCCGTTCAGGAGATCAACGAGGCCGCCGCGGGCGTCACCATCGACCTCACCGCTGAGGACGAGGGCGACACCGACACCAAGGCGTACGAGACCTCCATCACCAAGCTCCAGGGCGCGGGCGTCACGGCCATCGTCGGAGCCGCGGCATCCGGTGTCTCCAAGCTGATCCTCGACGGAAACGTCAGCGCCGGCATCCTCCAGATCTCGGCCTCGAACACGTCGCCCGACTTCACCGCGTGGGACGACGAGGGCCTGTACTTCCGCACCGCCCCGAGCGACCTGCTCCAGGGCGAGGTGCTCGGCAACCTGATCGCCGAGGACGGCGCGAAGACGCTCGGCATCATCTACCAGAACGACGCCTACGGCACCGGTCTGAACGACGCCATCACCACCACGTTCGAGGGCACCGGCGGCGAGGTCGTCGAGGCCGTGTCGTTCAACGTCGGCGACGCGCAGTTCGACGCTCAGGTCGAGTCCATCAAGGCACAGAACCCCGACGCCGTCGCGATCGTCTCGTTCGACCAGTTCAAGACGCTCGCACCGCTGCTGGTGAACGCCGGCATCACGGCCGACAAGTTCTACCTGGTCGACGGAAACCTCTCGGACTACGGCGACGAGCTGTCGGTCTCGCTCGAGGGCGCGCAGGGCACGAAGGCCGGTCCCGCGCTCGCGGATGACTTCACCGACCGCCTGCAGACGTACTGGACCGGCGAGGGCAACCCCGAGGTCAAGGACTTCACGTACGCGGCTGAGGCATACGACGCCGTCGTGCTCGTGGCACTCGCCTCGCTCGTGGCAGGCTCCACCGAGGGTGCGGACATCGCTGCGGCGATGGCCGAGGTCTCGGGCGGCACCGGCGACGGAGAGGCGTGCACCAGCTTCGCCGACTGCGCCAAGATCATCAACGACGGCGGAACGGCTGACTACGACGGCTACTCCGGCGACGTGACGTTCGACGAGGCGGGCGACCCCCAGGGCGCCTCCATCGGCATCTACGAGTACGGTGCCGACAACATGATCAGCCGCACCAACTGATCACAGCACGCATACGAAGGCCCCGGACGCGAGTTCGGGGCCTTCGTCGTGTGTGGGGCTGTGCGCGGGGAGGGGCCGCATATGGCCGCTTCGCGGGTGGGGTTGCGGCGTGTTGTGACCCCTGCTGCGCGGAGCCGGTGGGGCTGTGCGCGGGGAGGGGTCGCATATGGCCGCTTCGCGGGCAGGGTTGCGGCGTGTTGTGACCCCTGCTGCGCGGAGCGCGCGGCGACCCGGCCGGGAGGGTCGCATATGGCCGCTTCGCGGGTGGGGTTGCGGCGTGTTGTGACCCCTGCCACACAGCAGAGGGGCGGATGCCGCAGCATCCGCCCCTCTGCGTCCGGCTCAGGCGGCGTCGGTGCCGAGCGTGCCGAGGTACAGCCCGATGACCTTGGGGTCGTTCAGCAGGTCGCGCCCGGTGCCCTCGTATGCGTCCTTGCCCTGATCGAGCACGTATCCGCGGTCGCAGATCTGCAGGCAGCGTCGCGCGTTCTGCTCGACCATGATCGTGGTCACGCCCGCCTTGTTGATGTCGGAGACGCGGATGAACGCGTCGTCCTGGCGCACGGGCGAGAGTCCTGCGGACGGCTCGTCGAGCAGCAGCACCGACGGGTCCATCATCAGTGCCCGCGACATCGCCACCATCTGGCGCTCACCGCCCGAGAGCGAGCCCGCGCGCTGCTTGAGGCGCTTGCCGAGCTCCGCGAAGATACCGGTGACGAAGTCCAGCCGCTCGGCGTAGATCTTCGGGTTCTGGTAGAGCCCCATCTGCAGGTTCTCCTCGATGGAGAGCGACGGGAACACGTTGTTGGTCTGCGGCACGAAGGCGACCCCGCGCTTGACGAGCTTGTCGGCCTTGAGGCCCACGATGCTCTCGCCGTTGAGCGTGATGCCACCGCTGCGTACGTTGACCATGCCGAACATCGCCTTGAGCAGCGTCGATTTTCCGGCGCCGTTCGGGCCGATGATGCCGATCAGCTCGCCCTTGCGCGCGACGAGGTTCGCACCGTTGAGGATGTTCACTCCGGGGAGATACCCGGCGTGCACGTCCTTCAGCTCGACGACGACGTCATCGGTCGACGCGGCCGCGGATGATGCCGTGGTGTCGGCGCTCATGCGGTGCCCTTCTGATCGGTGTCGGTGGTGGACGTCGCCTCGAGTTCGGCTTCGGCCTCGGCCTCGATCTGCTCGCGGAGCCGACGGGCGGCGGAGTCCTCGACCACGGGGATGCGGCCGGTGACCGCGCCCAGGTCGACGTCCTGATGCGCGCCCAGGTAGGCGTCGATCACGGCGGGGTCCTCCATGACCTGGTCGGGCGGGCCCTCGGCGACGACACGGCCCTCGGCCATGACGACCACCCAGTCGGCGATGTGACGGACCATGTGCATGTCGTGCTCGACGAACAGCACCGTCATCCCGAGCCCCTTGAGGTCGAGGATGTGGTCGAGCAGCGACTGCGTGAGCGCCGGGTTGACGCCGGCCATCGGCTCATCGAGCATCACCAGCGTCGGGTCGCTCATGAGCGCCCTGGCCATCTCGAGGAGCTTGCGCTGGCCGCCCGAGAGCGATGCCGCGAAGTCCTTCTCCTTGGCGTCGAGCTTGAAGCGGGCGAGCAGCTCGCGCGCCTTGCCCTCGATCTCGGTGTCCTGTGCGCGCCACAGGAACGGGAACAGGCTCGCCCAGAATCCCTCGCCGCGCTGGTGGGGGGCGCCGAGCTTCATGTTCTCGAGCACCGTCAGCAGCGACAGCGACTTGGTCAGCTGGAACGTGCGCACCTGACCCATCCGCGCCACTTTGAACGAGGGGACGCCGGCGAGGTTCGCACCGTCGAACGACCAGGTGCCGCTGTTGGGCTTGTCGAAGCCGCACAGCAGGTTGAACAGCGTCGTCTTGCCGGCGCCGTTCGGGCCGATCAGGGCCGTGATGGCCCCGCGGGGGATCTCGAGGTGGTCGACGTCGACGGCGGTGAGACCGCCGAAACGCCGCTGCACCGAGTCGGCGACCAGGATCGGATCGACCTTGGCGACGCCGGGCTTCACCTCGCCCTTGGTCAGACCGGTGGTCTTGGGGCGGCGGATGCTGCCCGTCCTCGGCCCTTCGGCAGGCTCAGGGACCGTGTTGGTGGGTTCACTTGACAAAGGTCATCTCCCTCTTGTCTCCGAGGATTCCCTGCGGGCGGAAGATCACGAGCAGCATCAGGGCGACGCCGACGAAGATGAACACGAGCGTCGAGGCCTGGGTGTCGGACATCGGCAGGACGCCGGCCTTGGCCATCGACGGCAGCAGGTTCGCCATGAACGCGAAGACGACCCAGAACAGGATCGCTCCCAGTGTCGGTCCGAGGACCGTGGCCGCGCCGCCCAGGAGCAGCACCGTCCACAGGAAGAACGTCAGCGAGGTCGAGTAGCTGCCGGGGACGACCGCCGAGGGGAGGACGAACACGATGCCGCCCGCCGCGCCGATCACGCCACCGACGACCAGCGCCTGCATCTTGTACGCGAAGACGTTCTTGCCGAGCGAGCGCACGGCGTCCTCGTCTTCGCGGATGCCCTTGAGCACACGTCCCCAGGGGCTGCGCATGAGCGCCCATACCAGCAGCACGGCGACGATCAGCACGATCAGGCCGAACACGCGGTTCCACAGATCGTTCGCGCTGTACGTCCACGGGCCGAACCCGTAGGTGCCCGGAGGGAACGGGTTCGCATCACGGAAGCTGCCGTTGTACTGCGCGAGGCCGTCGGCGCTGTTGGTGAACTCGTCGAAGAGCTGGGTGGTGAACAGCAGGCGCACGATCTCACCGGCCGCGATGGTCGCGATGGCGAGATAGTCGGCGCGCAGCCGCAGGGTGGGGATGCCGAGCAGCACCGCGAAGAGCGCGCCGCCGATCAGGCCGATCAGCATGCCGATCCACCAGGGGAGCCCGAAGCTGAGCACCGAGATGGCGTAGCCGTAACCGCCGATGGCCATGAACGCCGCCATGCCGAAGTTCAGCAGGCCCGCGTAGCCGAAGTGCACGGCCAGTCCGGTCGCCGCCAGCGCGTACGCCAGGGTGACGGGGCTGAACAGGTAGACGGCGGTGTTCGAGAAGATGCTTCCGAAGTCCATGGTGATCAGCCCAACCTTTCCCTGCGTCCGAGCAGTCCCTGCGGTCTGACCAGAAGGATGACGATGAGGACGACCAGCGCGCTCGCGTACTTCAGGTCGGACG
Source organism: Microbacterium sp. PI-SA-G (assembly GCF_057215335.1). Classification (NCBI taxonomy): domain Bacteria; kingdom Bacillati; phylum Actinomycetota; class Actinomycetes; order Micrococcales; family Microbacteriaceae; genus Microbacterium; species Microbacterium sp. PI-SA-G. Next base: position 1,364,178 of record NZ_CM170103.1, on the reverse strand, counting down.
GGATCCACAGTGTCGAGATCTCGACCGCGATGCCGACGATGAGCGAGCCGACGAGAGCGCCGAACGCGGTGCCGAGACCTCCGAGGGTGATCGCGGCGAAGATGAGCAGCAGCATCTGCATGCCCATGTCCCACTTCACACCGGGGCGGAAGTACGCCCACAGGATGCCGGAGATCGCGGCGAGCGTTCCGGAGAGGATCCAGACGTACCGTACGACCTTGTCGACGTCGATGCCGGATGCCGCGGCCAGCTGCGGGTTGTCCGAGATGGCGCGCGTGGCCTTGCCGATGCGGGTGCGTGTGAGGAAGAAGGCCACACCCAGGATGACGACGATGCTGACGCCCATCGCGATCATGTCGATGTACGACAGCGAGATCGGCCCGAACTGGATCGGTGTCGGACTGGAGCCAGGGAGCTGCCGCGTTCCGCCGCCGATGAAGTACTGGAAGAGGTAGCGCAGCGCGAGCGAGAGGCCGATGCTGACGATCATCAGCTGCACGACACCGAGACCGCGTCGGCGCAGCGGACGCCACAGGCCGGCGTCGAGCGCCCAGCCGAAGAGACCGCCGCCGATCACCGCCGCAGCGATGCCGAGCCACAGGGGCATGTTCCAGAACGTCGTGGTGACCAGCGCCACCAGCCCGCCCCAGGTGACCATCTCGGCGTGCGCGAAGTTCGACAGGCGGGTCGTGCCGTAGATCAGCGCGGCGCCCATCGACGCGAGCGCCAGCAGCAGACCGAAGTTCAGGCCGCCCACCAGGCGCGAGGCCAGCTGATCGATGAACGACACCGTGATGCGCTCGCCCTCACCGAGGAAGAGGTTCATGATCTTCGTGCCGGTCAGTCCGAACTCGACGTCGAACGACGCGGTCGTGCCCGAGATCGGCTGCGTGCCCGGAGGCAGCAGGGTCGCATCGACGATCACCCCGTCGGGGAGGGTCGTCTCGTCGACGGTGAGGGTGTACGTGTCCTTCTCGGGAACGTACAGACGCCATTTGCCCTCGGGGTCTGTCTCGGTCTCTCCCTTGAAGCCGTTGCCCTCGATCGTCATGACGACGCCGTCGACTGCTTGGTCATCGAACGTGATGACGCCGGCGAAGTAGAAGTCCGTGACCTCTTGACCGTCATCCGTCGTCTCTGCCGACGCCGGTGCCGGCGGTTGCAGAAGGAACGCGGAGAGCGCGATCAGGATGCCGAGGAACGCGACCAACCAAGGTCGCTTTCTCTGCACGGCGAGTGTTGTGGGTCCCACGCAACCTCCACTGTGAGTGCCTTCATCGCGGTATCGGGTCGACCGCGGTGAGGATGACGAATTTGAGCGTAGTGTGCGATCGGCGATTCTCCTACATATGCCGACAGACCTGGGGTGTGCGGATGCTGGCCGGGGAATGTTCTCGCGCGTGTCTCGCTTAGAATCTGTATACGGGTTCCGGCCCGTATCGGACGACGTCGACCGACTCACTCGCACTCGGAATCGCGCGACCCGCGCAGGAGGAGCCCCCATGGAACAGCACGACCCCTTCGGTTTCGTCGGACTGACGTACGACGACGTGCTGCTGCTGCCGGGGCACACCGACGTCATCCCCAGCGAGGCCGACACGTCGTCGCGCGTGACCCGCCGTATCTCGGTCGCCACGCCGCTGCTGTCGAGCGCGATGGACACCGTCACCGAGGCCCGCATGGCCATCGCCATGGCGCGCGAGGGCGGCATCGGCATCCTGCATCGCAACCTGTCGATCGCCGACCAGGCCTCGCAGGTCGACCGCGTCAAGCGCAGCGAGTCGGGCATGATCACCGACCCGATCACGACGAACCCCGACGCCACCGTCGAAGAGGTCGACGCGCTGTGCGCCCAGTACCGCATCTCCGGCCTGCCGGTCGTCGGTCCCGACGGCCACCTGGTGGGCATCATCACCAACCGCGACATGCGCTTCGTCTCGGGCTTCGAGCGTCAGACCACGTTCGTGAAGGACGTCATGACGTCTGAGGGCCTCGTGACCGCTCCGGTCGGCGTCGCCGCGGGCGAGGTCATCGCCCTGTTCGCGAAGCACCGCGTCGAGAAGCTGCCCCTGATCGACGACGACGGCAAGCTGGCCGGTCTCATCACCATCAAGGACTTCGACAAGAGCGAGAAGTATCCGCTCGCCACCAAGGACGACCAGGGCCGCCTGCGCGTCGGCGCGGCCATCGGCTTCTTCGGCGACGCGTGGGAGCGCGCTGAGGCGCTGCGCGACGCGGGTGTCGACGTGCTCGTCGTCGACACCGCCAACGGGCAGTCGCAGGGCGTCATCGACCTGGTCACCCGCCTCAAGGCCGACGAGAGCTTCGCGCACATCGACATCATCGGCGGCAACGTCGCCACCCGCGAGGGAGCCCAGGCGCTCATCGACGCCGGCGTCGACGCGGTGAAGGTCGGCGTGGGCCCCGGATCCATCTGCACCACCCGCGTCGTCGCCGGCGTGGGCGTGCCGCAGGTCACCGCGGTCTACGAGGCCTCTCTCGCCGCACGCCCGGCCGGCGTGCCGGTGATCGCCGACGGCGGTCTGCAGTACTCGGGCGACATCGCGAAGGCGCTCGTCGCCGGGGCCGACGCCGTGATGCTCGGCTCGCTGCTCGCCGGAACCGACGAGTCGCCGGGTGAGATCGTGTTCCAGTCGGGCAAGCAGTTCAAGCAGTACCGCGGCATGGGTTCGCTCGGTGCGATGCAGACCCGCGGCAAGCAGACCTCGTACTCGAAGGACCGCTACTTCCAGGCCGACGTGCCCAGCGACGACAAGCTCATCCCCGAGGGCATCGAGGGTCAGGTGCCCTACCGCGGTCCGCTCTCGGCCGTCGCGTACCAGCTGGTCGGCGGGCTCCGTCAGTCGATGTTCTACGTCGGCGCGCGCACCATCGACGAGCTCAAGGAACGCGGCAAGTTCGTGCGCATCACCTCGGCCGGTCTCAAGGAATCGCACCCGCACGACGTGCAGATCGTCGTCGAGGCACCGAACTACAACAAGAAGTAGTCGCCCGGCGTCGACAGGCCTACCCTGGCAGGCATGTGCCGCAACATCCTGCCGCTGAACAACCTCGAACCGGCCGCGACCGACGAGGAATGCCATGACGCCGCGCTGCAGTTCGTGCGCAAGATCGCGGGGACGACGAAACCGTCGAGGGTCAACCAGGCGGTGTTCGATCGCGCCGTCGCCGAGATCGAGCGCGCGACCCGTCAGCTGATCGACGACCTCGTGACCAGCGCACCCCCGAAGCGCCGTGAGGACGAGGCCGAGAAGCGGCGCGCGCGCTCGGCCGAGCGCTACGAGGCGATCCGGGTGTTCCAGGAGCAGAAGCGGGCGGCGCGGGCGGGATCCTGAACATCGCTGGTATGCCAGTATTTAGGAAAACCCCGCTGTAAAGAAAAACCCCGCTGTAAAGAAGAACTCGCTCGACTTTCCCTCGAGCTCCTGGTGTTGAAGGGCACCGCGAGCATGCCGGCCTCACCGCCGGGAGGGAAGTTCCCCAAGGAGAGCTGCACACATGCTGGAGGATGCTCCCCGCGTTCTCGTCGTCGATGACGACCCCGACGTCGCCCTGCTCGTGAAGACCGTGCTCGAACGGCGCGCCGGCTGTACCGTCGACGTCGCCGGCGACGGTCAGAGCGCCATCGACCGCGTCGCCGTCGCGCGTCCCGACGTCGTCGTGACCGACATCGAGATGCCCGGGCTCAATGGCCTCGAGCTGCTCGCCGAACTGCGCCGCACCGTGCCGACCGTGCCGGTGATCGTGATGACCGCGCACGTCTCGGTGGACTACGCGGTGTCAGCGCTGCGGGCTCAGGCCGACGAGTTCCTGACCAAGCCGCTCGACAACGCCAAGCTCGTCGAGGCCGTCCTGCGCCTCGTCGAGGAAGGCCGGCGACGCCGCGCGGCGAGTGGCCCGAAGAACATCGTGCTCGCGATCGGCGCGCACCCCGACGATGTCGAGATCGGCGTCGGCGGTCTGCTCGCCGCGCACGCGCAGGCCGGCGACGACCTCACGATCCTCACGCTCTCGCGCGGCTCGCGCGGGGGAGACGCCGACAGCAGGCAGAGCGAGTCGCTCGCCTCGGCCGAGATTCTCGGCGCCCGGCTCTTTCTCAAAGACCTCGTCGACACCGAGATCTCGGGCGGCGGCGGCACCGTGCGCCTGATCGAGGATGTCGTGCGCGAGGTCCAGCCGACCATCGTCTACACGCACTCGCAGAACGACCGGCATCAGGACCACCGCGCGGTCAGCGAGGCCACGATCGTCGCCACGCGCCGCGTCGGCACCGTCGCCTGCTACCAGAGCCCCTCGTCGACGATCGACTACCGGCCGACGCGGTTCGTGCGCATCGACCAGTACCTCCCCGACAAGCTGCGGCTGCTGGAGTGCTTCCGGTCGCAGACTGCGAACCGCGACTACCTCGAGCCCTCGTTCGTGAGCGCCACCGCGCGTTACTGGTCGCGCTTCGGCGGAGGAGTGGCCGTAGAGCCGCTCGAAGTGATTCGCGAGACAGCAGAGTTCGTCGGTGCGCACGAACTCTCCAGACGGGAGAGCTGATGACGCAGCGTGTGCTGGTGACCGGAGCCGGGGGACCGGCCGGTGTGGCGGTCATCCGCTCACTGCTGCGGAGGGCCGACCTGACGGTTTTCGCCGCCGACATGGACGGCTGGGCGGCGGGAATCTACCTCGTGCCCGCCGAGCAGCGCCGGCTCGTGCCGCCGGGGCGCGATGACGACTTCGTTCCCGCTCTGGCGCGTCTGGTGCAGGAAGACGCCCTGGACCTGGTCATCTCGACGGTCGACGTCGAGCTGATCGCACTCGCCTCCCGCCGCGAGGAACTCGCCCCGGCGATCCTGGCCGCCCCGTCGGCCGAGACGCTGCACACCGCGCTCGACAAGCTGACCCTGGCGCAGCGCTGCGAGCCGACCGGCTACGCGGCGCGCACCGTGCTCGCCGGCCCCGAGGCGCTGGCCGTCGACTGGGAGTTCCCGGTGTTCGCCAAGCCCCGTCAGGGCGCCGGCAGCCGCGGAGTGCGCCTCGTGCCCGACCGCGCCGCGCTCGAGGCCCTACCGCTCGACGAGGACCTGATCGTGCAGGATTACCTGCCCGGCGAGGAGTACTCGGTCGACGTGATCGCTGACGCACAGGGCACCGTAGTCGCCGCCGTTCCGCGCACCCGCGCCCGTGTGGACTCCGGAGTCGCGATCGCGGGTCGCACGGTCCGCGACCCCGAGCTCGAGAGCACCGCCTCATCGCTCGCGCAGGCGATCGGCCTCGTCGGCGTCGCCAACGTGCAACTGCGCCGCGATCGCTCGGGCCGTGCCGTGCTGCTCGAGATCAACCCGCGCTTTCCCGGTGCGCTGCCGCTGACCATCGCCGCCGGCGTCGACATCCCGTCGCTCGTGGTCGATCTGTTCCTGGGGCGCGAGCTCCCCGCGAAGGTGCCGTTCCGCGAGGTCGCGTCGGTGCGCTTCCTCGAGGACATCATCGTCGAGGTCGACGACGTGCTGGTCTCGGAGCATGCGGGGCATCAGGAGGAATCGTGACGTCTGCAGTGCTGAGCGGCGATCACCACGTGCATTCGACGTTCTCGGATGACGCGGTCTCGACCCTCGAAGAGAACGTCGCAGCCGCGTCGGCCGCAGGCCTGACCACGCTGCGACTCGTCGACCACGTGCGTCAGAGCACGACCTGGGTGCCGGAGTACGTCAGCGCGGTGCGCGCTCTCGCGGTGCCCGCAGGGCTCACGGTGCTCACGGGCGTGGAGGCGAAGATCCTCACCGCCGCGGGCGACCTCGACATCCCGGTGCTGCCTGCGGGCATCGATCGCATCCTGATCGCGGATCATCAGTTTCCCGGCGTCGACGCACCGCTCGGACCGACGGCGGTGCGCGAACGCATCGCCGACGGTTGGGCTCCGGATGACGTGCTGGATCAGCTCGTCGGTGCGCTGATCGACGCGATGCGGCGGCACCCCGGCAATCAGCTCGCGCACTGCTTCTCGATCCTGCCGAAGATCGGCCTCTCGGAGAGCCTGCTCGGCGCGGAGCGCGTCGAGGCGTGGGCGCGGGCCGCCGCGGCATCCGATACCCTCGTCGAGGTCAACGAGAAGTGGGGCTGCCCCGAGCCGGCGACGCTGCGCGCACTGCGCGCGGCGGGCGCGACCGTCGTCGCCTCCACCGACAGCCATGTCGCGAGCGATGTCGGGCGTTACGACCGCGTCCCGGCACTGCTGGCCGCTGCGGAGGAGGACGCATGATGGCGGATCTGACCTGGCTGCAGACGGTCGTGGTCGTGCTGTTGCTGATCTGCGTGTTCGTGGGCACACTGCCCGTGGTCAACACCGGGCTGCAGTTCCTCTCGCTGCCGCTGCACGCGTTCCGCAACCACTACGGCAAGGCCGCGCCGTACCACCCGAATGTCGCCGTGCTCATTCCGTCGTGGAACGAGGGGATGGTGATCGGGCCCGCGATCGAGCGACTGCTGCAGCTCGAGTACCCGGCCGAGCGGCTGCGCGTCTTCGTGATCGACGACGCCTCGACCGACGACACCCCCGAGCTGCTCGCCGCCAAGATGGCGGCCCACCCCGGGCGCGTGCACCACCTGCGTCGTGACGTCGGCGGTCAGGGCAAGGCGCACACGCTCAACCACGGACTCGACATCGTGCTCGCGGACGAGTGGACCGAGGCCGTGCTGATCATGGACGCCGACGTCATCTTCGCGCGCGACTCGCTGCGCAAGCTCAGCCGACACCTTGCGGACGAGAAGGTCGGTGCCGTCACGGCGTACATCGCCGAGGGCAGCCGCGACCGCAACTACCTCACGCGCTTCATCGCCATCGAGTACGTCATCGGACAGCTCTCGGCACGGCGCACGCAGAACGTCGCGGGAGCCATCGCGTGCCTCGCCGGGGGAGCGCAGCTGCACTCCCGCGCGAACCTCGAGGCGATCGGCGGGCGCATCCCCACCGGCACCCTCGCCGAAGACACCATGACCACGTTCGAGGGGCAGCTGAAGGGTCGGCAGATGGTCTTCGAGCCGCATGCCGTCGTGCTCGCCGAAGAGCCCCGTACGATCGACAGCCTCTGGAAGCAGCGGCTGCGCTGGGCGCGCGGCAACGTGCAGCTCACCTCGATCTACCGCAAGCTGTGGTTCCGCCCGAGCCGCGTGCACAACCTCGGCAGCTTCGCGTTCGGGCTCGCCTGGTTCACGATCCTGCTGCTGCCGGCGTTCATGCTGGTGGCCGCCGCAGGCATGCTGACGCTGCTGCTCCTGCACAGCGAGATCGCCGAGTTCGTGTTCCGCTTCATGTGGATCTCGGCCGCGTGCATCTACCTCTTCTCGATGCTGTACGCCGTGCAGCTCGACAGACGCATCGGACGGCAGTCCTGGCGCGAGGCGCTGATGTTCCCCGGGCTCGGCGCCCTCATCCTGATGGCGATCGCGCTGTTCCCGTGGCTCTTCGAAGACGGATTGACAGGACTCGGTCTCGCCATCACCGACGAGAACCGGTTCATCTGGGCCGTCATCTTCTACCTCTGGGGCCCGATCTCGATGGCCGGGATCTGGCTGGCGCGCGCGGTGGAGCCGCTGCCCGCCGGTCGCTTCTTCGCCGGACTGCTGCTGTACGTCTGCGGCTACGGCTCGCTGCTGTGCGCCATCACGGCGGACTCGTACATCAAGGAGTGGCGTCACGCCGACGCCGCATGGATCAAGACCGAGAAGATCGGACGGGTCGACTCATGACCGAGACGCCCATGCCCTCGCACGACGCGGAGGTCGAGGAGATCGCCGCGGACCTGCGGCGTGAACGCCGGCTGGTGCCGGAAGCCCTGATCGCTCTCGGCATCGTCGTGGTGATCGTGATCGTGCGAGAGCTGTTCCTGCAGTGACGTCCCTCCCCCTCGCCCTCATCGTGGAGGACAGCGCCGACCAGAACGCGCTGCTGCGGCGGTATCTGCAGCGCGAGGGGTTCGAGGTGTTCGCCACGGCCGACGCGGAGGCCGCGATCGCAGCGTTCCCCGACATCGATCCCGTGGTCGCCGTGATCGATCTGCTGCTGCCCGGGATTTCGGGCCAGGAGTGCGCACGGCTCATCGGCGAGCGGTTCCCGGAGTGCTTCCTCGTGATCAGCTCGGTGCTCGACGCGAAGGACTACCCGCCGGCGGACGCCGCGCTGCCCAAGCCCATCACGGGCGCGGGGCTGCACGCCGTGCTGGAGTCGGTGCCCCGATGAACGCGGCGACTCCGCTCGATCGGGCCGAGAACCGCTGGTACCAGCTCTTCGACAACCCGAGTCCGCTGCTGAAGCAGGCGCCCACGACCGCAGCCATCCTGGTTGCGGCGGCCGTGGCGTGGCTGAACGCCGACCTGCCCTTCACGCAGGGCTTCGCGGCCCTCGCCGGCGTTCTCGTGGTGCTCGGGGCGACGGTGCAGGCGGCGGCGCTCAGCATCATGCGCGTGTACGAGGGCTGGGCGGTGCTGCTCATCCCGATGATCGACATCCTCGGACTCGGGCTTTTCCGCGCGGGAACCGGCGGGGCGACATCCATCTTCGGTTCGCTGGTGCTGCTTCCGGTGGTGTGGATCGCTGCGGCCCCTGGCATCCGCTACGTCTTCGTGGTCGGCGGCTTGACCTCGATCGCCCTGCTCATGCCCTACTTCGTGAGCCCGCCGGAGACCTCGGTCGAGTGGCTGCGGGGCGTCGTCGGCCCTCTCGTGTTCTCGGCCATGGCGGCTGTCGTGAACGAGCTGTCGCGGCAGCAGAGAGTGCGCGCGGAGCAGGCGGAGAAGCTCGTCGCCGAACGCACGGCCGCGCTCTCAGACAACGTCGAGATGATCGTGCAGCTGCGCGAGAAGGAGCACCAGTACCGCTCGCTGGTCGATTCGTATGAGGGGCTCTGGGCCTCGATCACAGCGCAGGCGGTCATCGGCACCGATCGCGACGGGAACATCACCGCCTGGAACCCCGGCGCCGAGCGCCTGCTCGGACTCACATACGCCGAGGCGATGGCGGGCGTGCGGGTGGACCGCTTCTTCCCCGACACCGTGCTCACGATGCTCGAGGCCGACTGCCCCGCGGCCGGCACGACGTCGCAGGACAGCGAGCTCGCCCGCGGGGTGAAGGCGCTGTTCGCGGCGGTCGACGCCGAGCAGATGGTCGACGGCGACCTGTCGATCCGCACGGCGGGCGGAACCACCGTGCCCGCGCGTGTGACGGTCACCCCGAACAAAGATGCCTCCGGCGCGCAGCAGGGGTATCTGTTCGTCGTCACGGACGAGAGCCGCGCGGTCGAGGTCGCGCGTATGAAGGACCAGTTCGTCGGCATGATCTCGCATGAACTGCGCACGCCGCTGAGCGCGATCATCGGATTCCTCGACCTGCTGCAGAACGATCCGGGTCAGCCACTGAGTGAAGACCAGCAGGAGTTCGTCGGCATCATCGAACGCAACGCGCAGCGACTGCTGAATCTCGTCGGCGACCTGCTCTTCACGGCGCAGGTCGAGTCCGGCCGCTTCCCGCTCGATCGCGCCGATGCCGACATCGCCGAGATCGTGCGCTCGGCGGTGACGTCGGCCGGGCCGCACGCGCAGCGCGAGGGCATCACGCTCACCGCAGAGGTGCCCGACGCGTCGATGCGTCTGCTGATCGATCCGGGCCGCATCGGCCAGGCGATCGACAACCTGCTCTCGAACGCGATCAAGTTCACGCCCGCGGGCGGCAGCGTCACGGCGCGGGTGCACGCCGTCGACGGGGGCGTCGAGCTCGCGGTGCGCGACACCGGCGTGGGCATTCCCGCCGACGAGCAGGGGATGCTGTTCACCCGATTCTTCCGCGCCTCGACGGCCACGCAGAACGCGGTTCCCGGGGTGGGGCTGGGCCTCACCATCACGCGGGCGATCGTGACGGCCCACGGCGGGTCGATGGACATGACCAGCGAGGTCGGGGTGGGCACGGAGTTCCGCGTCTCGCTGCCGTCCGCCCCGCGCACGGAAGCGCTCACGGCGCTGCGCGTGCCGGAGTAGCCCTCCCGCCGTCATCACGCGGCGGGCGGGGCGCGGGTCCGGCGACTGATATTCTGGTCGGCTCGCCAGTCGCGGGCGGAAGGACGGCTCGCACAGTGGGCTACATCGATGTCTCCGGAATCTCGCTGACCCTGCCCGACGGCAGACCGCTGCTCGACGATGCGACGTTCCGCGTCCCGCACGGATCGACGAGCGCGTTGATCGGCCCGAACGGCGCGGGCAAGACCACGATGCTGCGGATCATCCGCGGCGATCAGACAGCGGACGACGGCGTCGTGACGATCGACGGCGGGCTCGGCGTCATGGACCAGTTCGTCGGACACGGTGAGCCGGGCCAGACGGTGCATGAGTTGCTCGTGCACGTCGCACCGCGTCGGACCCGAGCTGCGGCCGAGGCGCTCGACGCGGCCGAGAACGCGCTGATCGACCGCGACGAGCACGACACCCAGATGGCGTACGCCTCGGCCATCGCCGAGTACGCCGACGCGGGCGGCTACGAGCACGAGACCGTCTGGGATCAGTGCACCGTGGCGGCGCTGGGCGTGCCGTTCGAGCGCGCCCGCTACCGCGAGCTGAGCACGCTCTCGGGCGGCGAGCAGAAGCGACTCGCCCTGGAGGCGCTGCTGCGCGGCCCCGACGAGGTGCTGCTGCTCGATGAGCCCGACAACTACCTCGACGTGCCGGCCAAGCGCTGGCTCGAGGTGCAGCTGCGTCAGTCGCCCAAGACCGTGCTGCTCGTCTCGCACGATCGCGAGCTGCTCGCCCGGGCCGCCGACCGGCTCATCACGCTCGAACCCGGCGGCGCCGGGGCATCGGCCTGGGTGCACGGCGGCGGGTTCGCCACGTATCACCAGGCCAGGTCGGATCGGATGGACCGACTCGACGAGCTGCGCCGCCGGTGGGACGAGCAGCACGAGAAGCTGCGCACCCTCGTGGCGAACCTCAAGGTGAAGGCCTCGGCCAACGACGGCTTCGCCTCGCGCTATCAGGCCGCTCAGACGCGACTGCGCAAGTTCGAAGAGGCGGGTCCGCCCGAGGAGCGCCCGCCGTCGCAGGATTTCGACATGCGGCTGCGCGGGGCACGCACCGGCAAACGGGCCGTCGTCACCACCCGGCTCGAGCTGACAGGGCTCATGAGGCCCTTCGACGCGGAGGTCTGGTACGGGGATCGCGTCGCCGTGCTCGGCTCGAACGGGTCGGGCAAGTCGCACTTCCTGCGCCTGCTCGCCCGGGGCGGGAGCGACCCTGACCCCTCGCTCGGGCACCTGACCGCGGCGGGGGAGCAGGTTCACCCGGTCGCGCACACGGGCCAGGCGGTGCTCGGCGCGCGGGTCGTTCCCGGGCTGTTCGCGCAGACGCACGCGCACCCCGAGTTCGTGGGGCGCACGCTGCTCGACATCCTGCATCGAGGCGATGACCGGCGCGATGGGCTGCCCCGCGATGCGGCGAGCTCCGCGCTCGACCGCTACGGCCTGGTCCGTCAGGCGCAGCAGACCTTCGAGTCGCTGTCGGGCGGACAGCAGGCGCGGTTCCAGGTGCTGCTGCTCGAACTCTCGGGGGCCACGCTGCTGCTGCTCGACGAGCCGACCGACAACCTCGACCTCGAGTCCGCCGAGGCGCTCGAGCAGGCCCTGGTCCGGTTCGAGGGCACGGTGCTGGCGGTGACCCACGACCGCTGGTTCGCCCGGTCGTTCGACCGCTTCCTGGTGTTCGGCGCCGACGGAGAGGTGTACGAGTCCGACGAGCCGGTCTGGGACGAGCGCCGGGTGGTGCGGGCGCGCTGAGGGAGGTGCCGGCCGGCTCAGCCCAGGCGGAACGGCTCCGCCGCGCGCGCGGCCGGGTCGAGGGCGAGGTCGGCGAGCACGGCGCCCACCCCGGTCGCGAACTTGAATCCGTGGCCCGAGAAGCCGGCGCCCACCACGGTCCGGCCGCGTCGATCGAGCACGAAGTCGCCGTCGTCGGTCGAGGTGTACGTGCAGCTGATCGGCACGGCGGTGTCGGCGTCGAGCCCCGGCATCCATTCGCGCACGTAGTCGCGGAGCGCGTCCTGATGCGTCGGGACGTGCGGCCGCGCGTCCGGATCGATCTCGTCGCCCACCCGATGGAAGCCGACCTTCACTCCCTCGCCGGGCGTGGGCATGCCGTAGATCGTGGCCGGGTAGTCGGGCATGCCGACGTAGTGGTTGAACGACGGCCACGCGGCATCCGTCCGCACCGCGAAGTGCGCCGGCGTCTCTTCGGTGACCGTGAGCCGGGGCAGGCCGAAGCGCGACAGCAGCGTGCGCGTCCAGGCCCCCGCCGTCACCACGACGGTCTCGGCGTGCAGCCGCGTGCCGTCGGCGAGCTCGAGCACGCCCCCGGCTGGGTCCTCGCCGATGTGCGCCACGGGCGTGTTCCAGCGCACCGCGCCGCCGCCCTGCACGATGCGGCGTTCGAGTTCGCCCAGGGCCGCGGCGGCACGCACCACTCCGGCATCCGCTGACCACAGCACGTCGCCCTCGAAGCGCATGCCGGACCAGCGCCGGGTGCTCTCGATGGCGCTCAGCACCTCGGCGGGGATGCCGCGGGCGGTCAGCCCCGCGTGCACGGCGCGCACGTCGACGTCGCCGTGCGTGACCAGGCCGTGCAGCCGCAGCAGGGGTTCGCCGTCGACCGAGCCCAGTGCGTCCCACCCCGCCCGCGCCCGTTCGAGCAGATCGAGGTAGTGCGACTCGGTGTAGGCGTTGTTGAAGTTGCGGGTGGCGCCGTGCGAGGCACCCTCGTGGTGGCCGCGCCCGAACCGCTCGAGCACGACCGGACGACGTCCGCGCCGGGTCAGCTCCCACGCCGTCGCCAGTCCCATCACGCCACCGCCCACGACCGCGATGTCGACCGTCTCCGTCTGCACGTGCCCTCCCTGAGTCCGATCCAGTCTCCCAGCCATCGCACCGCTCGGCGCCCCGGTAGGCTGGACGGGTGACCATGGAGATCGAGCTCGGCCGAGGAAAGCGTGCGCGTCGCGCGTACACGTTCGACGACATCGCGGTGGTGCCGTCACGGCGCACGCGCAACCCCGAAGACGTGTCGACCGCCTGGACGATCGACGCCTTCGGCTTCGACATCCCGGTGCTGGGCGCCCCGATGGACTCCGTCGTGAGCCCGCAGACGGCGATCATGCTGGGCAAGCTCGGTGGTCTCGGCGTGCTCGATCTCGAGGGGCTGTGGACGCGCTACGAGAGCCCCGAGCCGCTGCTCGCCGAGATCGCAGGACTCGATGAGAGCCACGCGACCGTGCGCATGCAGGAACTGTACGCGGAGCCGATCAAACCCGAGCTCATCACCCGGCGCATCGCCGAGGTGCGCGAGGCCGGGGTCACCGTCGCCGGCTCCCTCACGCCGCAGCGCACCCAGGAGCACTACGACACCGTCGCCGCGGCCGGCGTCGACCTGTTCGTGATCCGCGGCACCACGGTGTCGGCCGAGCACGTCTCAAGCGTCGACGAGCCCCTCAACCTGAAGAAGTTCATCTACGACCTCGACGTGCCCGTGATCGTCGGCGGCGCCGCGACCTACACCGCGGCCCTGCACCTCATGCGCACCGGCGCGGCGGGCGTGCTCGTCGGCTTCGGCGGGGGAGCGGCGTCGACCACCCGCGCCACGCTGGGCATCCACGCCCCGATGGCCACCGCCGTGTCTGATGTCGCCGCCGCGCGCCGCGACTACCTCGACGAGTCCGGCGGACGCTACGTGCATGTGATCGCCGACGGCGGCGTCGGGACCTCCGGCGACATCGTCAAGGCGCTCGCCATGGGTGCGGACGCGGTCATGCTCGGTGTCGCGCTCGCGCGGGCCACCGACGCGCCCGGTCGCGGGTTCCACTGGGGCCCCGAGGCGCACCACTCCAAGCTGCCGCGCGGTCGTCGCGTGCAGGTCGGCGGCATCGGCACGCTCGAGGAGATCCTCTACGGCCCGGCGCCGGTCGCCGACGGCACCGCGAACCTGATCGGTGCGCTGCGCAAGTCGATGGCGACCACCGGGTACTCCGACCTCAAGGAGTTCCAGCGGGTCGAGGTCGTCCTGGCGCCCTACGAGGCCTGAAGGCTCCCGCACGACCGTGACCTCCCCTCTGCTGTTCCCGCCCACGCTCCGTGAGGTCATGCTCCGCGGACGCTGGATCGGGATGCTGGTGCTGTGCCTGGTCGTCGCCGGCGTGTTCGCGTGGCTCGGGCAGTGGCAGCTGGAGCGGGCCATCGACACCGATCCGCCGCCCGCCGGTGTGACCGAGAACGTGCAGACACTCGACGAGACGCTCGCCCCGGGGGAGTACCTGCCCGAGCCTCTCGTGGGTCAGCGCGTCGAGACCGAGGGCGTCTGGGTCGCCGACGACTTCCTCGTCGTCTCGCAGCGCTTCAACGGCGGGGTCGAGGGCTACTGGGTCACCGGACAGCTGCGCGTCGCCGAGCGCACCTCGATCGCCGTGGCCGTCGGATGGGCGCCCGATCGCGAGAGTGCCGACGACGCCGCCGTCCGCCTGAACGAGGGCGCCGACGGCGATGTGGTCTCGGTGACCGGCCGCATCATCTCCGACGAAGGGCCCTCGGTCCCGCCGCGCAGCGATCCCGATCGCATGGACCGGATGTCTCCGGCGGCGCTGCTGAGCCGCTGGCACGACATCGAGCAGCTCGACGTGTACCGCCCGTACCTCGCCTCGACCACCGCGTCGGCCGGGCTGGTCGACATCGACTCGCCCGCACCCGACGAGATGTCTCCGGTCAACTGGCTGAATGTGTTCTATGCGGCCGAGTGGGCGATCTTCGCGGGCTTCGCGTTCTACCTCTGGTACCGCCTGGCGAAGGACGCCTGGGAGCGCGAGGTCGAGGACTTCGAAGACGCCCAGACCGAATCCGCCTGACCCTTCGCTGTCGCTTCCGGCGGCGCATCTCTCGTCCGGCGCGTCGCGTGCGGGCCGGTGAGCAGACGGTTACCAAACGGCAAACACCGTTGAGGATGTCGGTGCCCGTACGTAAGCTCGCAACATGTGTGCGGGCTGAGAAGCCTCTGCGCGCACCGTGACAGATTCATGAGAGATGTCGCTACACCGATCGAGGAGACCGCACCGATGATGTCCGCTCCACAGGATGGGAACCACGTGGTTCCGATCTCGCGCCGTTCGAACAGAGGGCGCGTCGGCGCTCTCGCCGTGACCTGCGTGGCAGCTCTGGGCTTCGGCTCGCTGACCGCCGTGCCCGCCGTCGCCGACACCGAGGGAACGGGGGTGGTGATCAACGAGGCGTACCTCTCCGGAGGAAGCGCGGGAGCCGCGTTCACGAACAAGTTCGTCGAACTCCACAACCCGACCACCGAGCCGATCACGCTCGACGGCTTCTCGCTGCAGTACCGGTCCGCCACCGGCACCGGCAACTCCAACGGCGTCGCACCGCTCACCGGCGTCATCCCCGCCGACGGGTACTACCTGGTGCAGGGCAACAGCAACGGCACGAACGGTGCGGCGCTGCCCCAGCCCGACGCCGTGAGCACCCTCACCCCGAGCGGCACCAACGGCACCCTCGCGCTCGTCGAGGGAACGGCGCCGGTCGCGCTGACGCCGGGTTCGGTCGCCGGCGTCGCCGGAGTCATCGACGTGCTCGGCTACGGCACCTCCAACACCTTCGAGACCGCTGCGGCGGTCTCTCCTGCGGGTAACACCGACGTCAAGTCGATGAACCGCACCGATGGCGTCGACACCGACGACAACCGTGCCGACTTCACGCTCTCGGCCAGCATCACGCCGCAGAACTCCGGCGAGACCGACCCGCCGGTCGACCCGCCTGTCGATCCTCCGGTCGACCCGCCCACCGACCCGGCCGTCGTGACGATCGCCGAGGTCCAGGGCACGACCGATATATCTCCGAAGAGCGGCCAGACGGTCACCGTCGAGGGCGTCGTCACGGGCGACTACCGCACCGGCGGATACAAGGGCATCTCCATCCAGACCGCGGGCTCGGGCGGCGCGACCGACGCGACCCCCGGCGCCTCGGACGGCATCTTCGTGTACCTCGACGCACTGGCGCCGACGCTCGCCATCGGCGACCTCGTCTCGGTCACCGGCTCGGTCGGGGAGTACTTCGGCCAGACGCAGATCACGCCGTCGGCGCTCGCCGGCGTCAAGACGGTCACCGCCGGAGTCGGCGTGCCCGCGGTGACGCCGCTTCCTGACACCGTCGTGGGCGCCGACCGCGAGCAGTACGAGAACATGCTCGTCGCACCGTCGGGCACCTACCGACTCGCATCGAGCCACCAGCTGTTCAACTTCGGCACGCTGTGGCTGAACGCGGGCGACGACCTGAACGTCAAGAGCACCGAGACCACGCGTCCGGGCCCCGACGCCGCAGCGATCGCCGCCGCGAACCGCGCCAACCGCGTGCTGCTCGACGACGGCTGGTCGGTGCAGATCAACAACAACACGCACCCCGGTCAGCAGCCGTACTTCTCGGCCGACACCGTCGTGCGCAACGGCGACACGGTCGACTTCAGCGACGTGGGCTACGTGCTGCAGTGGGGCTTCGACGACTGGCGCCTGCAGCCGACCGTCCCGATCGACGATGCCTCGGCTCCCGAGCTCAAGGCGAGTTTCGACTCGACCAACCCGCGCCCGACGGCACCGCCCGAGGTGGGTGGTGACGTGCAGGTCGCGTCGTTCAACGTCTTCAACTACTTCACGACGCTGAAGTCCGAGAACCCCGACGCCCGCGGAGCGGCGAACGCCGCGCAGTTCGCGACGCAGAAGTCCAAGATCGTCGCGGCGATCAACGGGCTCGACGCCGAGATCGTGGCGCTCATGGAGATCGAGAACTCGGTCAAGCTGGGCGGAGAGCTCGACGCCGCACTCGCCGACCTGGTCGAGGGACTCAATGACGACGCCGGCAGCGACGTGTGGGCCTTCGTGCCGACGCCCGACGCTCTTGACGACGCCGCCTCGACCGACTTCATCACGAACGCGATCATCTACAAGAAGGATGCCGTCGACACGGTCGGCGACAGCGCCACGGTCACCGATGATGCCGCCTGGGGCAACGCACGCGAGCCGATCGCCCAGGCGTTCGACATCGACGGACGCGTCGTCACGGTGGTCGCGAACCACTTCAAGTCCAAGTCGCCGCCCTCGGGCGCCGGTGCGGAGCCGGCCGACGGTCAGGGCTTCTTCAACGCTGACCGCGTGGCTCAGGCAAACTCCGTCCTCGCGTTCACGGAGGAGATCGAAGAGACCACCGGCAGCAGCGATATGCTGCTGATCGGCGACTTCAACGCCTACGGCAAGGAAGACCCGATCGACGTCTTCACCTCGCAGGGGTGGAGCGACATCGCGGCAGACAAGGCGCCGGGCCAGTACACCTACTCGTTCGACGGCGAGCTGGGATCGCTCGACCACGTGATCGCCTCGCCCTCGCTGGTCGAATCGATCACGGGTGCCGGCGTCTGGGGCATCAACTCGCCGGAGTGGAGCGACCGCGGCTTCGCGTTCGGCGCCACCGAGGCCGGAACCCCGTACCGCTCCAGCGACCACGACCCGATCATCGTCGGCGTCTCGTCGGAGATCCCGCCGGTGAGCATCGACGTGGTGACGATCAACGACTTCCACGGACGCATCGAGGCCGACGGCGCAGCCGCCGGTGCCGCGGTCGTCGCCGGTGCGGTCGACCAGTTCCGCGCAGCGAACCCCAACACGATCTTCGCCGGAGTCGGCGACCTGATCGGGGCATCGACGTTCACGTCGTTCATCAATGACGACAACCCGACGATCGACGCGCTGAACGCGGCCGGTATGGAGGTCAGCGCCGCCGGAAACCACGAGTTCGATCAGGGCTGGGAGGACCTGCGCGACCGCGTGCAGGACCGCGCCGACTGGGAGTACCTCGCGGCCAACATCACCGACCGCGCGACGGGTGAGCCTGCGCTCGCTCCGTCGTGGGTCAAGGAGCTCGACGGGGTCGATGTCGGCTTCATCGGAGCCGTCACCGAAGACCTCGACTCGCTGGTGTCGCCGGAAGGCATCGCCGACATCGAGGTCCGCAGCATCGTCGACTCCGTGAACGCTTCGGCCGAAGCGCTGAGCGACGGCGACGAGACCAACGGTGAGGCAGACGTCATCGTGCTGCTGCTGCACGAGGGCTCGGAGAGCGCCGACCTGAGCGCGATCACGCCGGACTCCCCGCTGGGAAGCGTCGTGTACGGCGTGAACGACGACATCGACGCGATCGCGTCGTCGCACACGCACCTGGTCTACAACCACGTGATCGACGGTCGACCGGTCTTCTCGGCCGGGCAGTACGGCGAGAACATGGGCGTGCTCAACCTGCAGGTCGACCCGGTGTCGAAGGAGCTGCTCTCGATCACCAACGAGATCAAGCCCGTCACGGCTGCGGGCAAGCCGCTGTACCCGGCAGACCCGGAGGTGGCTGAGATCGTCGCGAAGGCCAAGGCCGAAGCCGACGTGCTCGGTGCGGTCAAGGTCGGCGAGATCACGGCGGACTTCAACCGGGCGCGCCAGACGAACGGCTCGGAGAACCGCGGTGGCGAGTCCACCATCGGCAACTTCGTCGCCGACGTGCAGAAGTGGTCGACGGGCGCCGACATCGCGCTGATGAACCCCGGCGGCATCCGCGCGAACCTCACGTACGCGTCGAGCAACGCCTCGGACCCGGACGGCAACGTCACCTACCGCGAGGCGGCCACGGTGCAGCCGTTCGCCAACACGCTGGTGACGCTGACCCTCACGGGCACGGAACTCAAGGCCGTGCTCGAGGAGCAGTGGCAGCCGACCGGTGCCGCTCGTCCCTTCCTCAAGCTCGGCGTCTCGGAGGGGCTCGTCTACACGTACGATCCGGCCGCGGCACAGGGCGCGCGGATCACGTCGATCACCCTCGACGGCACGCCGATCGACCCGGCGGCGGAGTACACCGTTGCGGCGAACTCGTTCCTGGCGGCGGGCGGCGACAACTTCGTCTCCTTCCGTGAGGGCGCCGACAAGCGCGACACCGGCAAGATCGACCTGCAGTCCATGGTCGACTGGTTCGACGCCAACCAGACCGCCTCGCCCGACCAGGCGCAGCGTGCGGTGGGCGTCTCGCTCAGCCCGGCAGACGCCGACGGCTACAGCGCCGGTGACCAGGTCACGGTGTCGCTGTCGTCGCTCGCGTTCACCGCGGGTGAGCCGGCCCCGGGCGAGGTGACGCTCTCGCTGGGCGACACCACGCTCGCCAGTGGAGCCGTCGATCCCACGATCGTCGACACCACGGATGAGGCCGGGCGCGCGAGCCTGACGTTCACGGTTCCCACCGGTGTGTTCGGCGAGCAGCAGCTCACCGTCGCCGTCGCCGGAACCGGGACGACCGTGCAGGTGCCCTTCACGATCGTCGGAGAAGAGGCGTTCGCCGGAACCATCGATCTCGGCTCCTCGAAGGTGGCTGCGGGCAAGAAGCTGCAGATCACCGGTGAGGGCTACCAGCCGGGCGAGACGGTCGCCGTGCAGCTGCGTCCGAAGAAGGGGGCCGCGATCGACGCCGGCACCGTTCAGGTCGCAGAGGACGGCTCCTTCGAGACCTCGGTGACCGTGCCCAAGAGCACGCAGCCGGGCAAGTACACCGTCGCGGTGTCGCAGGTCGACGGAGACGAGGCCACGGCCACGGTCACCGTCAACCGCGCGGGCGGCGTCGGAACCGTCATCAAGGACATCATCGACTGGATCTGGGACCTCTTCACCGGCTGGTGGTGAGCTTGATCCGCTGACACAGCGAAGGCCGTCGGGAGTGATCCCGGCGGCCTTCGTCGTGCCCGCCGACTACGGCGTGAGCACCTGCACGTTCGCCTGCGCGAGGGCGGCGGCGACGTCCGGGGGCGGGGGAGCGTCGGTGATCAGGTAGTCCGCGCGATCGAGCTGGGCGATCTGGGCGAAGAACCGGCGCCCGAGCTTCGACGAGTCGGCGAGGATCGCAGTGCGCTCCGCCCGCTGCATCATCTCGGACATCATCGCGGCATCCCCGAGGTTCGATGCTGAGAAGCCCGCCTCGTCCACGGCGCCGACACCGATCAGGGCGAGGTCGCAGCGGATGTCGACTTCGGGTCCGCCCGGAGTCATGGTGAAGGTCACCGGACCGGTGGTGGCCTGGGTGATCGAGCGCACGGCTCCACCGAAGACGTACAGGTCGCGGAACGCCGAGGGCGCGATCTCGGCGGGGATGCGCAGGTTGTTGGTCGCGATCGTCAGGTCCTGGTGATTGCGCAGTGCCCGAGCGACGGCGAGTGTCGTGGTGCCGGCGTTGATCATGATGACCGAGCCGTCTTCCACCAGGCCGGCCGCGAGGCGCGCGATCCGCTCCTTCTCCTCGGTCTGCACGCGCATGCGCACGTCGAGCGCGCGATCTTTGAGCGGTCCGCTGTCGGAGCTCACCGCGCCCCCGTGCGTGCGCACGAGCACGCCCTCCCGATCGAGCTGGTCCAGATCGCGGCGGATGGTGTCGATGGAGACGCCGAAGTGCTCGGCGAGATCGCTGACCGTGACCTGGCCGGTCTGCTCGACATACGTGGCGAGATCGGCCTTGCGTCCTGCGGGGAGGCGACGTCGCTGTGCCGGAGGTGAAGCTTCCATGCACCCATCTGTAGCACACGACCGCACCTGATGACGCAGACATGCGCAAAAAACCGCATGCAGGGTGTACCTGAGCATAGGGGCGACATTGCGGGCCCGACAGCGACTGACAGCAGGATCGTGACCTGTCCGACTCTTGACATATCAGCAGATGTCCGCATAACATTGCTCAAAACCGCATGAACAAGCACCGAAGCGCGTCATGCGGCACGATCTCGAAGAGGAGAAGTGTGATGACCACAGTGGGACGAGCGCAGCGACGCACCCTGAAGACCGTCGGCGCCGCAACCGCAGCTCTTTCGCTCCTGGCGGTGGCGGGTTGCTCCGCCGGCACGTCAGGTGACAGCGGAGACGGCGGCGGAGACGGCGACGTCACGATCGAATTCGCGCAGTGGTGGGAGCCCGAACTCCCCGACGGCGAGTTCCGCGCACTCATCGACAAGTTCGAAGAGGCGAACCCTGAGATCACCGTCGATCTCGTGAGCGGCCCGTACGCGTCGACCAAGGAGCAGCTGTTCGCCGGCGCGGCATCCGGCACCATGCCCGACGTCGTCGGCCTCGACGGAGCATGGGTGAACGACTTCGCCTCGCAGGGCGTCATCGCCGACCTCACCGCGCTGATGGAGGAATACGACTACGACGACAGTGAGCTCGCCAGCCAGATCCAGGTCGACGGCAGCACCTTCATGGTCCCGGTCGTCAACTTCGTCTACCCGATGTTCACGAACGACACCCTGCTGGCCGAGGCCGGCGTCACGGCGCCGCCTACCACCCGCACCGAGTTCGCGGATGCCGCGGCCAAGGTCTCCGCTCTCGGCGGAGACGCCTCGGGCTGGGTCCTCCCGCTGTCGCTCGAAGCGCCAAACGGCGTGCAGAACGACGTGATGTCGTGGGTCTGGGCATCCGGCGGATCGATGCTCGCCGACGGTCAGCCGGACCTGACCAACGCCGACGTAACCTCCGCGGTCGACTTCATCGGTGGCCTGTGGGATGACGGCGTCGTCGCCTCCGGCTCGTTCACGATGAAGGAGCAGGACAAGGTCGAGGAGTTCACGAACGGTCGCGTCGGCATGATGATCGACTCGCTCGCGCATATCAACCTGATCCGCGAGACGAACCCCGACCTGAAGTTCTCGATCTCGGCGCTCCCCGCCGAGGACGGCTACGACGGCGAACGCGGCATCCCGTACGCCTCGTGGGGCATCGGCGTGGCCGAGAACTCCGAGAACAAGGAGGCCGCCTTCAAGCTGGTCGAGTTCCTGATGAGCGAGGAGACCAACTCCGAGCTGTCGACCATGGCCAAGGCGTTCCCCGGCAACTCGAAGTCTGTTCCGGATTTCGTCGCCGACGACGAGCTGTTCCAGAAGGCCTTCGAGATCTACCAGGCGGGATACCCGGCGAACGAGTTCACCGGCCTGCCGGTGGCGGAAGAGCTGATGCGCCTCCTCGGAGAGCAGCTGCAGGCCGCCTTCGACGGCCAGCAGTCGATCGATGACGCTCTGAAGAAGGCGCAGGAAGCCTGGGAAGCGGAGTTCTGATCCTCCGCCTCCCCGCCTGAACGGGGTGCCGCATCGCGGTCGCGATGCGGCACCCGACCAACCAAGGAGCACCGGTTCCCATGAGCCTGAGAACGTCCGACGACACCGAGGTGATCGTCACCGGAGTGTCGCTGTCGCGGCGACGCCGCCAGCTGCGCAAGACCACCGAGTCCTACGCCTTCCTCTCGCCGACCATCATCCTGCTGTTCGTGCTGATGATCGTCCCGATCGTGATGGTGATCGGGTACTCGTTCCAGGACAACGTGATCCTGAACAAGTCGCCCGAGTTGGTCGGCATCGCCAATTACGTGCAGATCCTCTCGGACCCGGGCTTCTGGAAAGCGACGAGCAACACCATCCTGTTCACGGTCGCCAGCGTGGTCGCCCACCTGGTGCTGGGTCTCGGCTTCGCCATGATGCTGAACAGCCCGCTCCTCGGAGGCTTCGCCCGCTCGGTCTTCCGGGCCCTGTACGTGCTGCCGTGGCTGTTCACCGTCGCCGTGATCGCGGTGCTCTGGCGCATGCTGCTCGCCCCCAACGGCGTCATCAACTTCCTGCTCAACACCGACATCGAGTGGCTGGCATCGCCGCAGCTCGCACTCGGCACCATCATCTTCATCAACATCTGGGCCGGCTACCCGTTCTTCATGGTGAGTCTGCTCGCCGGACTCCAGGGCATCCCGAACGAGCTGAACGAAGCGGCCACCGTCGACGGCGCCGGTGCCGTGCAGCGGTTCTGGAACGTCACCATCCCGCAGCTGCGCCCGATCATCGTGAGCCTCGTGCTGCTGGACCTCATCTGGACCTCGCAGCAGTTCGCCCTGATCTGGATGACCACCGGCGGCGGTCCGATCGACGTCACCGAGGTGCTCAGCACCTTCACCTACAAGCTGGCCTTCGCCAAGTACGACTTCTCGCTCGCCGCGACCTCCGCCGTCCTGGTGCTGCTGATGTCGATGGTGCTCGCCGTGTTCTACGTCCGTCACCAGAAAGCGAGGGACTGATCATGGCTCTCACCGTCAAGAATCAGCGTCTCGCCGCCAAGACCGGCGTCACGATCGGTCTCATCCTCGGAGCCGTCTTCGCCGCCGGCCCCGTGCTGTGGATGCTGTCGAGCTCGTTCAAGTCGAACACGCAGATCTTCGAGCTCCCGCCGCGGCTGATCACCGACACGTTCTCGTTCGACGCGTACATCGCGATCTTCACGAACCCCGAGACGATGCGGTTCTTCCTGAACAGCTACATCGTCGCCGGCGCCGTGACGATACTCACGCTGATCGTCGCGATCCAGGCGGCCTACGCCTTCAGCCGCTTCGAGTTCCGCGGCAAGCGCATCCTCAACGTGGTCATCGTGAGCGTGCAGGCGGTGCCGCCCATCACCCTGCTGATCCCGTACTTCGGCCTCATGGTCGGACTCGGTCTCTACAACTCGTACCTGGGCCTGATCCTCACCTACATGGTGTTCACGCTGCCCTACGCGATCATCATGATGACCGGCTACTTCAACACGCTCCCGAAGGAGCTCGACGAGGCCGTCCGCGTCGACGGCGCCGGGTCGATGACCGCGCTGTGGCGCATCCTGGTGCCGATCTCGATCCCGGGCATCGTCTCGGTCGGCATCTACACGTTCATGATCGCGTGGAACGAGTACCTCTTCGCGCTGACCCTGACCCGCACGATCGACATGCGCACGGTCCCGATCGGCATCCAGCTGTTGATGGGCCAGCACTCCTACGAGTGGAACCAGATCATGGCGATGAGCGTGCTCGGGTCGATCCCCGTGCTCATCCTCTTCCTCTTCTTCCAGCGCTACTTCATCAGCGGGCTCACGGCCGGCTCCGTGAAGAGCTGACAGACGTCACCGCATCCTTCGACCATCACTGAAACAGGAGAATCACGTGCTCTACACCGGTAAATCCATCCTCGATGTCGCGAACGCGCACAACTTCGCGATCCCCGCGTTCAACATCAGCGATTGGGCGATGTTCAACGGCATCATCGACATCAGCGAGGAACTGTCCGCACCGGTCATCGTCGCGATCCACCCCGACGAGGTCTCGCACATCACCACCGACCTGATCGCCGCGATGCACTCCCGGGCGCACCGGGCCAGCGTTCCGGTCGCGATCCACTGGGACCACGGCGGCACCTACGAGCAGATGATCGTCGCGATCCAGGCCGGCTTCACCTCGGTCATGATCGATGCGTCGCTGCTGCCGTTCGACGAGAACGTCGCCCTCACCCGCAAGGTCGTCGAGGCGGCGCATGCGGTGGGCGTGCAGGTCGAGGGCGAGCTGGGCACGATCGGCGCCAACGACAGCTACGGCGAGTCCGGTGCGGCCGAGATCATCTACACGAACCCCGAAGACGCGGTGCGCTTCGTGCAGGAGACGGGCGTCGACAGCCTCGCGATCGCGATCGGCACCTCGCACGGCCTGTACCCGGCCGAGAAGAACCCCGAACTGCGCCACGACCTGCTCGAGCAGATCAAGGCCGCGGTCGGCATTCCGCTCGTGCTGCACGGCGGGTCGTCGAACCCCGACTCCGAGCTGCGTCGCGCGGTCGAGCTGGGTGTGAACAAGATCAACATCTCCAGCGACATCAAGGTGTCGTACCACAACCGCATGCGCGAGATCCTCGGCACCGACGAGCGTCTGCGCGAGCCGAACGCGATCCAGCCCGAGCCGGTCGCGGCCATGAAGGTCACCGCGGCTGAGAAGATCAGACTGTTCGGCGCCGACGGCAAGGCCGACCTGTACTGATCGACGAGACGCACGCGAGGGGGAGGGCGATCGACGGATGATCGGCGACGCGAACAGGCAGCTCGTGCTCGGGCTCGGCGGCACGGTCGACTTCGAGCTGCGGTGGGATGACACCGTGATCGAACGACTGGCGCACGAGCATCGTGTACGACGGCACGAGCTGACGTTCACGGCGCCGATCACCGACGAACGGTCGCTGCTGCTGACGATCCTCGCGTTCGTCGCGGCGGGCACCGGGGCGGAGAGATTCGTCGCGTCATCCGAGATCGTCGAGCGGTTCGCGTCGCACTTCGCGTACGACGTGACCCTCGGCGGCACGGGGGTGCGCGCCGGCCTGGTGCTCGACAGCCTCGGAATCCCGAGCGTGCAGCACCTGGTCAGCATCGACGACAACGTGCGGCGGCTGCTGCCCGCGTCGATCACCGTGCTGTCCTCGGCCGAGCACGACACCCTCGATCCGCACCTCATCGTGCAGTACCCGGTCGGCGCGCGCGTGCGGCTGCTCGACGGCGACCTCGTCTCGCCGGCCGCGAACCGGCTGATCTTCGCCAACGACCCGCCCAACCGCGAGATGCTGCTCGCCGACGGTCTGCCCGACGCGCTCGCCGCCGCCTCGGCGTTCCTGATCTCGGGCTTCAACACCATGCAGGACCACGATCTGCTCGAACAGCGGCTCGACACCCTGCTCGCCGCCATCGTCCGACTGCCCGATGACGCGCTGGTCTACTACGAGGACGCCGGCTTCTACACGCGCGCGTTCGCCGAGACCGTGCGTCGTCGGCTGCTGCGGCACATCGACGTGTACAGCCTGAACGAGGACGAGCTGCAGGAGTACGTCGGACGCCGGATCGACCTGCTCGATGCGACGGACGTGATGCGGGCGTTGGACGAGGTCCGCGCCCTCATCCCCGTGCCGGCGCTGGTCGTGCACACCGGGCACTGGGCGCTTGCGGTGGGGGCGGATGCCGCGCACCACCGTGAGGCGCTCGAGAGCGCGGTGCGAGTGGCCGCGACGCGGTACCGGATCGGCGACGGCTTCACCGCCGCCGAGGCTGAGGCCACCGCCGGGATGCCGCGACACCGGGGCGGCTCGGCGCTGGTCGCCGCGGTCGAGGCGGCGCTGCCGGATGCCGTCGGCGTGCCCGCGTACGCGCTCGACGTCGCGCGCCCCACGACCATCGGACTCGGCGACAGCTTCGTCGGCGGGTTCCTCGCCGCACACGCACAGGATGGACTCGCACGATGACCCCCGTGATTCTCTCTGCCAACCGACCGCCCGAGCGCTTCTACCGCGGAGGGGCGCGGCTGGCGTCGCTGCGGGGCGAGAGCGTCGCGCCCGAGCGGGAGCCAGAGGACTGGGTCGGCTCGACGACCGCGATCCGCGGCGAGGACGCGCTGGGACTGACCACACTCGCGGACGGACGACTGCTGCGCGACGGGGTCGACGCCGACCCGGCCGCGTGGCTCGGCGCTGCGCACGCGAACCGCTGGGGCGCCGACACGCGCCTGCTCGTCAAGCTGCTCGACGCCGGTCAGCGCCTGCCCGTGCACGCCCACCCGCACGATGACTTCGCCGCCGCGCACCTCGGTCGCGTGCACGGCAAGGCCGAGGCCTGGTACATCCTCGAGGGCGGCACCGTGCACGTCGGTCTGCGCGAGGACGTCGACACGGCGGCCCTCGCACAACTCGTCGCGCGGCAGGACGTCGATGCGCTGCTCGGACTCCTGCACGCGATCGAGGTGGCGCCGGGCGATGTGGTCTGGGTGCCGCCGGGTGAGCTGCACGCGATCGGCGCCGGCGTGCTGCTGCTCGAACTGCAGCAGCCGGAAGACCTCTCGATCCTGCTCGAGTGGGAGGGCTTCGCGATCGACGGCCCCGCGCTCGGTCACCTCGGGCTGGGGTTCGAGCTCGCCCTGACGGCGGTGAACACGCGTGCCCGGCGTGCCGAGGACCTGAGCGAACTGGTGCGTGCCGCACCGGCGTCCGGGTCGGCGTTCCCGCCCGCGGCCGACGCGTACTTCCGGCTGGACCGCCGTCCGGTCGACGGGTCGGCGGTCATCGACGCCGGCTTCTCGATCGTGCTCGTCTCGCGCGGCTCGGTCACGATCGACGGTCAGGATCACGCGACGGGTGCGACGCTCCTCATCCCCGCCGCCGCGGGGGAGCAGCAGGTGCACGGCGCCGGCGAACTGCTGATCGCGCGTCCGCCGCTGCCCTGATCCGGCCGCGCGGCCGTCATTTCCAGGCGAGGCAAGACACTTCGGGATAAGACTGGATCCGCGTATCGGCTGTGACAAGGATCATGCCGTCGATCTGTGCTTGCGCGACGAGCATCCGATCGAACGGATCCCGGTGCTCCCAGTCCAGCCCGCCCGCGGTGCGCATGTGCGCACCGGTCAAGGCCACTTCCGTCGCGAAAAGTGACTCGAGAAGCGAGGTCCAGCGGGTGAGCACCCGGTTACCGTGCGGGAGTCGTCCGAGTCGGGCTTTCTGCGCGATCTCGTAGGTGCTTGCCGCTGAGACGAAGACGTCGTCGGCGGCTTCGATCTGATCCCGTACCGAGCGGGGTACTCGGCCGGGATCGGTGGCGAGCCACAGCACGACGTGAGTGTCCAGGAGGAGTCTGCTCACGGCGCTTTTGTCTCCGTGAGAGGGTCGTCAGGATCCGGATCTTCCCAGTCCGCCAGTTCGATCTCGGTCGGGCCGTCGAAGAGAACGTCTACAGAGATCGGCGGGATCTCCGGGAGTAGTGGCGCATCGAGATTGCGCCGCCGTGGTGTTGCGGCCTGGATGCGAGCGATCGGTCGGCCGGCCCGCGCGATCAGGATCTCCTCGCCGGCTTCGACGCGTCTGAGCAGTTCGGAAAGGCGGGTCTTCGCGTCCTGCACGTTCACTGTCATGGTCATGGGCTCAGTCTACCGCTGGTCTGGTCAGGCTGACCAGACCAGACTCTCGCGGCTGAATATCGGCCCGCGGGCGGCGGCTAGACTGGGCCTCATGCCCGAACCGAAAGTCGCCAGCTTTCCGGCGATCCGTGGTGCGCTGAAGTTCTATCAGATCGCGTCGATCGTCACGGGAGTCATGCTGCTCCTGCTGCTCGCCGAGATGGTGCTGAAGTACACGCCGATCCATCTCGAGCTCTTCGCAGGGGGGTCGGGCGGTCCGCTCTGGTTCGCCGGTGTGCTCGCCGGAGCCGACTGCCAGTGGTGGTCGCTGTTCGCCCCGTGGAGCAATTCCTGCGAGATGACCTCGCTCGGCGACGGGCTCAACCTGTCGCTGTTCATCCTCGTCGCCCACGGCTGGTTCTATGTCGTCTACCTGTTCGCGTGCTTCCGCATGTGGAGCCTGATGCGGTGGCGGTTCCCGCGCTTCATCCTGCTCGCCCTCGGCGGTGTCATCCCGCTGCTGTCGTTCTTCATGGAGGCGATCGTCGCCCGTGAAGTGAAGACCTATCTCGCCACCCGAGAGGCCGCCGCGGCTGCCTCGACCGGCTCAGGGACCTCCGCGTCCAAGGAAGGTGTCCGTTGACCGAGCAGTCCGAGACCCAGCAGCGCCCCGCGCTCGTCGTCGACTTCGGCGCGCAGTACGCGCAGCTGATCGCCCGTCGTGTGCGTGAAGCTGGCGTGTACAGCGAGATCGTCCCTCACACCGCCACGGCGGCCGAGATCGCGGCCAAGAACCCGGTGGCGATCATCCTGTCGGGAGGACCGTCGTCGGTCTACGAAGAGGGAGCGCCGCGTCTCGACCCGGCCGTGTTCGACCTCGGAGTGCCCACGCTCGGCATCTGCTACGGATTCCAGTACATGGCGCAGACGCTCGGCGGCGAGGTCGCCCATACGGGTCTGCGCGAGTACGGCGCGACGGATGCCGTCATCTCGGGTGACGGCGGCACGCTGCTTGGCGGCCAGCCCGCCGCGCAGAACGTGTGGATGAGCCACGGCGACCAGGTCGCGAAGGCACCCGAGGGCTTCGACGTCCTCGCCACCACCGAGGCCACCAAGGTCGCGGCCTTCGCGAACGAGGAGCGCGGCTTCTACGGCGTGCAGTGGCACCCCGAGGTGAAGCATTCCGACCACGGCCAGCGCGTGCTCGAGAACTTCCTGCACAAGGGTGCGGGCCTCGCATCCGACTGGAACAGCGACAACGTGATCGCCGAGCAGATCGAGCGCATCCGTGAGCAGGTCGGCGACGCGCGGGTGATCTCCGCGCTCTCGGGCGGCGTCGACTCCGCGGTCTCGACCGCACTTGTGCACAAGGCCATCGGCGATCAGCTGACCGCCGTCTTCGTCGACCACGGGCTCCTCCGCAAGGGCGAGCGCGAGCAGGTCGAGAACGACTACGTCGAGTCCACCGGCGTGCGTCTGATCACAGTCGATGCGGCCGACACCTTCCTCGGCCACCTGAAGGGTGTGACCGACCCCGAGGAGAAGCGCAAGATCATCGGTCGCGAGTTCATCCGCGCCTTCGAGAAGGTGCAACTCGACCTGGTCGCCGAGGCGAAGGCCTCGGGCGGCGCTCCGGTGAAGTTCCTCGTGCAGGGCACGCTCTACCCCGACGTCGTCGAGTCCGGTGGCGGAGCGGGCACCGCGAACATCAAGTCGCACCACAACGTCGGCGGTCTTCCCGACGACCTGGACTTCGAGCTGATCGAGCCGCTGCGCGCGCTGTTCAAGGACGAGGTCCGGGCGATCGGTCGTGAGCTCGGCATCCCCGAGGCCATCGTCGGCCGCCAGCCGTTCCCAGGACCCGGCCTCGGCATCCGCATCATCGGCGAAGTGACGGCCGACCGTCTCGAGATCCTGCGCGAGGCCGACGCCATCGCGCGCGAGGAACTCACGAAGGCCGGTCTCGACCAGGAGATCTGGCAGTGCCCGGTCGTGCTGCTCGCCGACGTGCGCTCGGTCGGCGTGCAGGGCGACGGTCGCACCTACGGCCACCCGATCGTGCTGCGCCCGGTGTCGAGTGAAGACGCGATGACCGCGGACTGGACCCGTCTGCCGTACGACGTGCTGTCGAAGATCTCGAACCGCATCACGAACGGTGTGCGCGACGTCAACCGCGTCGTGCTCGACGTGACCTCGAAGCCGCCGGGAACCATCGAGTGGGAGTGACGGGTGTCGGAGTCCGCTGACGTGCAGACCGCCGTCCTGCCGGATGCCGAGTACCTGGTGCTGTCGAGCCGGTTGATCCCAGGTCTCGACGGCGGGTACACGATCGCGACGCTCGCACGCGCCCGTCAGCTCGCTGCAGCGGGTGTGGCCGGTGGTGCGGGCCCGCAGTTGCTGACGTTCGATCCGGGAACCTCCGACGCGCACGCCGAGCACCGGTCGACCTTCGCCGCGCGCGGCGCTCTGGCCGACCCCACGCGACTGCGCAATCTCTTCGATGAGGCGCGGGGCGGCGAGGGCGGTGCGGCCGGCTGGCTGCGCGACGCCGCCGACCCCGGGCTCTCGGCGCAGGACGGCATCGAGTACCGCACGATCATGGATGCCGCGGGCAGACCGTTCGTCGCGCTGCCGGTGATCGCGGGCGACCCGGACTGGCATCTCAGCACCGCGACGGTGTTGGTCCTCGACGCCGACGGCACGTCGGTCGGCGGGGTCGCCGGGTTCGGCGGTCTCTACCGGGCCTGGCTCGAGCACATCGCCGCGGGTCTGGGGGAGCGGCCCATCGTGGTGCTGTGCGAGTCCCGGCAACTCGGCGAATTGATCGTGGACTGGACCGATCCCCGCGTGCGGATCCTGCATACGATCCACACCATCCACCTCGAGGCGCCGTACACGGCCGACGCTCCCATGAACGGACTGTGGACGCGCTGGCTCTCCCTGGCCGACCGCTTCGACGCCGTGATCTGGCCGACCGCGACCCAGCGTGACGACGTGGTGGCGCGTTTCGGCGCCGCGACGCAGCATGCGGTGGTGCCGAACCCGATCCCCGCGGTCGCCCGTCGCGACGATCTGCGCGAGCCCGGACTCGTGGTCGTGCTCGGACGACTCGCGCCCGGCAAGCGGGTCGACCATGCGATCCGCGCCTTCCTCGACGCGGACGTGCCCGGCACGCGGATGGAGATCTGGGGCGGCGGACCCGAGCACGATGCGCTCGCGGCCCTGATCGCCGAACTCGGCGCGGGCGATCGGGTGGTGCTCGCGGGGTACACCGATGACCCCGGACGCGTCCTCGACCGGGCTGCGGTCGTGCTCACGGCGACCGCCTTCGAGGGACAGCCGCTGTCGATCGTCGAGGCGCTGCTGCACGGCGCTCCGGTGATCGCGTACGACGCCCGCTACGGCATCCGCGACGTTCTCGCACAGGGCGGCGGCGTGCTCGTGCCCTACGGCGACGTCGATGCGCTGGGTCAGGCGCTGCGGCGGGTGCTCAGCGACGACGACCTGCGCGCCCGGCTGAGCGCCGAGGCGCCCGAGGTCGCCGCGTCGTGGAGCCCTGAGCGCTCGCTCGCCGCTCTCACCGCGGTCATCGCCGACGCCGTCACACGCCCCTCCCGCCGCGCCTGAGCGCCGCGCCCCCGGCATCCCCCCCCCCCCCGGCATCCCGCCCCCGGCATCCCGCCCCCGGCATCCCGCGTCCTCCCGGTTCCGGTCGCACTTCGTGCCGTCGGCGACCCCGGGAAGCGACATGAACTGCGACCGGAACCCGGCCGCCGCGAAAAAAAGTTCTCGGGGATGTCGATCTGCGGGATTCCCGTTCGACGTCTTCAGTGAGAGGGTCGATACACGACTCCACCGAACAAGGAGAACACCATGAAGTACATGCTCATCATGCGCTCGACCGACGAGGCCGTCGAGGCGTACAAGGACATGCCGTTCGAGCAGGTCATCGAGGCGATGGGAAAGTACAACGAGTCCATGATGAAGGCGGGCGTGCTGGCCGCCGGCGAAGGCCTGACCGACGCGGCGGAGGGATTCGTCGTCGACTTCAGCGCGGAAACACCGCTGATCACCGACGGCCCCTACGGCGAGACGAAGGAGCTGTTCAACGGCTTCTGGATCCTCGAGGTCTCGAGCCGCGAAGAGGCGGCGGAGTGGGCCAGCCGTGCCCCGCTCGGTAAGGGCTCGTTCCTCGAGGTGCGCCGGGTGACCGACGCCTCGGACTTCCCCTCCGACAACGAGTGGGTCGAGAAGGAAGAGGGCTGGCGCGACGAGCAGGCCCAGCGCGCCCAGCAGTGACATGACCCGAGCGATCGATGGTCGCGAGACGGCGCGTTCCGCTCCCTCTGCGGGAGCCACGGAGCGCGCCGTCGCCGCGGTCTGGCGCATCGAATCAGCCCGCATCGTCGGTGCCCTCACCCGCAGGGTCGGCGACTTCGGGCTCGCCGAGGATCTCGCGCAGGAGGCACTGGTGGATGCGCTGCGGCAGTGGCCGCTCCAGGGGATCCCGCGCAATCCGGCCGCCTGGCTCACCGCCGTCGCGCAGCGCAAGGCGGTCGACGGATGGCGGCGCCGTGAGCGGATGGATGAGCGCATCGCCGTGCTCGCCCACGATCTCGAGCGCGAGCAGGCCGAGGCCCCGGATGCCCCGTGGGACCCGGATGCGGTCGACGACGACGTGCTGCGGCTCATCTTCATCTCGTGCCACCCGGTGCTCTCGCGCGAGGCCCAGGTCGCGCTCACCCTTCGCGTCGTCGGGGGACTGTCGAGCGAGCAGATCGCCCGTGCGTTCCTGGTGCCGACGGCGACGGTGCAGCAGCGCATCGTCCGCGCCAAGAAGACCCTGTCAGCGGCGAACGTGCCCTTCGAGGTGCCGCCGCGCGAGGAGCACGCGGCCCGGCTCGGCGCCATCCTGGGTGTTCTCTACCTGATCTTCAACGAGGGTCATGCCGCCAGCAGCGGGAGCGACTGGATGCGCCCTGAGCTCGGTGTCGAGGCGATCCGACTCGCGCGCGTTCTGGTGGCTCTCACGCCGAAGGAGCCGGAGGCGCACGGCCTTCTGGCGCTGCTGGAACTCACGGCCGCACGCTTTCCGTCTCGCACCGACGCGCAGGGGGAGCCCGTGCTGCTCGCCGATCAGGATCGCCGTCGCTGGGAGCGCAGTCGCATCACGCGGGGCCGGGCCGCCCTCGCACGCGCCGACGCGCTCGGACGCGGTCGCGGTCCGTACAGCCTGCAGGCGGCGATCGCGGAGTGCCATGCGGTCGCCGCGTCGGTCGACGAGACGGACTGGGAGCGGATCGTGCTGCTCTACGAGGCGCTGGGACGCATCGCGCCCTCACCCGTCGTGGAGCTGAACCGCGCGGCCGCCGTGGCGATGGCGACGGGCCCGGCATCTGCCCTGCGCATCATCGATCAGCTCGCGGCATCCGGGGTGTTGCGCGGGTACCACCTGCTTCCGGCCACCCGGGCGGAGCTGCTTCGACGCCTGGGGCGTGAAGACGAGGCCCGCAGCGAGTTCGCGGTGGCGGCGGGCCTGGCGGGCAACGACCGGGAGCGCCTGCTGCTCGAGCGCAAGGCGCACGGGGAATGACACAGCGCACAGGGAACGAAGAAGAGCCCGCCCTCTTCGGTCAGCGTGGCTGACGAAGAGGGCGGGCTCTGAAGACGCGTGATGCGTCAGCTACGGGCGCGGTTGCCCTTGCGTCCGACGATCAGGCCGTAGATCAGCAGCACGATGATCGAGCCGCCGATGGCGAGGAGCCAGGTGCCGAGGTCCCAGAACTCGGTGAGCGGGCGGTTCAGGATCAACGATCCGAGCCAGCCACCGAGGAGGGCACCGACCACGCCGAGCAGGAGCGTGATGAACCATCCGCCACCCTGCTTGCCGGGGAGGATGAGCTTGGCGATGGCACCGGCGATCAGGCCGAGAAGAAGGAATCCGAGGAAACTCATGGTCTGCTCCTTACTTGCTGTGTAGGACTCCCGGGATGCCGGGAGTTCGGTTCCCTACTATGCACCGACCGAGAACTTCGTGCATCCCCTTGCGCGGAGTGTCGGGATATGAGAAGAGGCTCGCCTCCCCGAAGGGAGACGAGCCTCGTGTCACACCCCGACCATGTCGAGGGTCGTGATCAGTTGTTGCCGCGGACGATCGCGATCAGTCGCAGGATCTCGACGTACAGCCAGACGACCGTGACCATGATGCCGAAGGCACCGAGCCAGCCGTACTGACGGGGAGCGCCGTTGCGCACACCCTGCTGGATCTGGTCGAAGTCGAGCACCAGCGAGTACGCGGCCATGATGACCACGAGCACACCGATGATCAGTCCGAGCGGGATGCCCATGATGGTCGCGCTGTACAGACCGAAGGCCTGGCCGGCGGGGAGGATGCCCGTCCACATGAGGACCAGGTTCAGCAGCGAGAAGACCAGGTAGCCGCCCATGGCGATCATGAAGACCTTGGTGGCCTTGCGCGATGCGCGGATCTTTCCGCTGGCGAAGAGCGCCAGGGTCACACCGACGACCGCGACGGTCGCGAGGGTGGCCTGCATGACGATGCCGGGCCACATGACCTCGAAGAATGCCGAGATACCGCCGATGAACAGACCCTCGAACGCGGCATACGCGAAGATCAGTGCGGGGCGCACCTTCTTGCGCGACGTGAAGGTGATGACCATCGCGAGGACGAAGCCGGCGAGAGCGCCGACGATCATCGGCATCATCGTGACGCCCTGGGTCGGGTCGAGGCGCGTGCCGCCGAGCGTCCACACCCAGCCGACGACGGCGGTGACGAGAAGGATGGCGAACAGGCCGGCCGTCTTCCACACCGTGTCCTCGACCGACATGCGGTCGGTCTCGATCGAGCCGGCGGGAGGAGCGGCGTACATGCCCTCCAGGCGTGCGGTGGCGGCGGCGTCCATCGTCCCGTGCTGGATGGAGGCGGCCTGCGCACCCTGAGCAGCCTGGGGTCCGCCCGGGTAGGTCGCGACGTTCCGCGGATCCTGCTGCTTGAACGCCGGGTTGTTGAATGCGAAATTGCTCATGGTGGGCCTCACTCCGAAGGGGGTCATAGGTCGCTTGATATAAAGATACCCGCGTGGCTGCGTCAGAGGGGTGTTCTACGCTGAGAGCGTGCCCAGGAAATCGCCGCTCGTCATCGGACACCGGGGTGCTCCCGGCTATCGCCCCGAGCACAGCCGCTCCTCGTACGAGCTGGCGTTCGCGATGGGCGTCGACGCCGTCGAGCCCGACATCGTGGCCACCAAGGACGGCGTGCTGGTGGTGCGCCACGAGAACGAGATCTCGGGCACGACCGATGTGGCCGAGCATCCGGAGTTCGCCGACCGCAAGACCACCAAGCGAGTCGACGGCGAGGCGCTGACCGGCTGGTTCACCGAGGACTTCACCTGGACCGAGCTTTCGGTGCTGCGCGGACGCGAGCGGCTCCCGGCGGTGCGGGCCGGGAGTGCGAGCTTCGACGGCGCCCGGGGCATCCTGCGGCTGACGGACCTGCTCGAGCTGGTGCGCGCGGGGTCGGTCGAGCACGGGCGCGAGATCGGCGTCGTGCTCGAGGTCAAGCACGCCACCTACTTCGCCGGGATCGGTCTCGACCTGGTGCCGCTGATCGCGCGGGATCTGCGCGCGACCGGCTGGGCCGACGGACAGCTGCCCCTGATCGTCGAGTCGTTCGAATCGACCGTGCTGTCGCAGTTGCAGGCGACCGCCATCGCGGCGACCTACATCTACCTCATCGAGGCGTCGGGCCGCCCGTTCGATCTGTTGTCGGCCCACGGCAAGCGCGCGCGCACGTACAAGGCGACCGTGAAGCCCGACGGGCTCGACGAGCTGGTCGGCCGCGTCGACGGCATCAGCGTGAGCAAGAAGATGCTGCTCGCAGGGGGCAACACGATCGTGCCCGACGCGCACGCCCGCGGCCTGCAGGTGTTCACCTGGACGTGCCGGCCCGAGAACACGTTCCTCGACCCGGAGTTCCGCGGGCCGGGCGGTGCCGCGGCCTACGGCGACTATGAGGCCGAGTGGGCGGTCATCCGCGCGAGCGGTGTCGACGGGGTGTTCGTGGATCACCCGGACCTCGGCGTGGAGTTCTTCCGCCGCTGAGCCGGTCGTGGTGCGGCCCGGCCGGCAGGCGTGACAGGGTGCGGTCGAAGGCGCCCCGACGCGTGGAGACGATGTCCTTGCCGAGAGGGGCGAGCGAGACCGGCACCATCTTGAAGTCGGCGATGCCCATCGGGATGCCGATGATCGTGATGCACAGCGCGAGGCCCGAGATGATGTGTCCGATCGCCAGCCACCAGCCCGCGAGGATCACCCACAGCACGTTGCCGAGGAACGAGCCGACGCCGGCAGTCGGACGACTCACGACCTCACGTCCGAACGGCCAGATGGCGTAGCGCGCGATGCGGAACGAGGCGATCGCCCACGGGATCGTGACGATCGGGATGCACAGCAGTACGCCGGCCAGCACGTAGCCGAGGAACAGGGCCCAGCCCGCGAGGATGACCCAGATGATGTTGAGGAGCGTGCGCATGACGCGATTGTCTCATCCGGGGGTGGGAACGGGCCGGGCGTGGCCCGCGGGGGACGCGAATGGTCGCTTCGTGCGGTGGGATGCGGCCACACGCGTCCCCTGCGCGGGGGAGCGCGGGGGAGAGGGGTCGCGAGTGGCCGCTTCGGCGCGGGGGAGTAGGCCATTCGCGCCCCCCTCCGGCCGCGAAGGGCGCGGCGGGCTGGACATCCGCCGCGAGGTCCACGGGTTCGCGAGGAGGGGATGCCAGACTGACCGCATGAGTGGAATCGTCGTGGATGCCGTCAGCCGGTCGTTCGGATCCGTGCAGGCGGTGCGCGCGGCGACACTCCGTGCCGATGCCGGCCGCGTCACCGGTCTCATCGGCCCGAACGGTGCGGGCAAGACCACACTGCTGCTGATGCTCGCCTCGCTGCTGGCACCCGACTCCGGCAGCATCCGCATCGGTGACGTCGATCCCGCCGAAGACACGCTCGCCGCCCGTCGGATGCTGGGCTGGATGCCCGATGCGCTCGGAGCCTGGCCCTCGCTGACCGCTCGCGAGACGGTCGTCACCACGGCCCGGCTGTATGGGATCTCTCCGACGGATGCCGCGGCCCGCGCCGTCGAGCTCCTCGCCCTCGTCGAGCTGACCGAGCTCGCCGACTCCCCGGCGCGGGTGCTGTCGCGCGGCCAGAAGCAGAAGCTGGGGCTGGCCCGCGCACTCGTGCACGACCCGCAGGTGCTGCTGCTCGACGAGCCGGCATCCGGCCTCGACCCCGAAGCCCGTGTGCAGCTGCGGGTGCTGCTGCGTCGGCTCGCCGCCGAGGGACGCACGATCCTGATCTCGAGCCACATCCTCTCCGAGCTGGAAGAGGTCGTCGACGACGCGGTGTTCATGGTCGCGGGCAGCGTGGTCGACGCCGCGCCCGCCCAGGCGAGTGTGCGGGCGTGGCGGCTGCGGCTCGCGGGCGCGACCACCGAGCGTGCGAACGCCGACGCGTGGCAGGTGGCCACCGCGCTCGGCGTGAGTCCTGACGCGCTGGGCGCTGATCGCGGCGCCCTGCTGATCGGCATGCAGAACGAGGATGCCGCGGTGCACGCGCTGCGTCGACTGATCGAGGCGGGGCTGGCCGTGTCGGAGTTCGCACCGGCGCAGAGCGCCCTCGAGCACACCTTCCTCAACCTGCGCCAGCACGCCACGGTCCCGGCGCCGCCACCCCCGGCAGTCGCACCACCGTCCGCCCCGCCGCCCGCCCCGCAGAACCCCACGGAGGCAGGCGCATGAGCATCTCGCACATCACCACGATCGCTCGACTCGAGCTGACCCAGCGCCTGCGCAGCGTCGGGTGGTACGTGCTGGTCGGCGTCTTCGTGGTCATCCTGCTGGCGGTGACGGTGCTGGCCTTCCTCGTCTACTCCTGGGGCGACGCCGTCGGCGCGGGGGTCTACTCCATCGTCGTCAACATGGTGCTGCTGCTGGTCGTGCTGGTGTCACCGACGCTGAGCGGCAACGCGATCAACGGCGATCGGGATGCCGCGACCCTCGCGGCGATCCAGGTCACGGCGGCCACGACCGGCGACATCATGATCGGCAAGCTCCTCGCGGCGATCACGACCGGCGGGGCGTTCCTCCTGGTCGCGCTCCCGTTCCTCGCCCTGTCGCTGCTGGGCGGCGGGGCCGACGCGCTCGTGCTGCTGGTCTCGCTCCTCGTGCTCGCGGCCGAGATCGTGATCGTGGCGACGATCGGCGTCGGGCTGAGCGGCGTCATCGCGCGTCCGCTGTTCTCGGTCGCCGCGACCTACCTGGTCGTGGCCGCACTGGTGATCGGCACGCTGATCGCCTTCGGCCTGGGCGGGCTCGCGGTGCGCAGCGAGGCGACGAACTACAGCCGCCCCTACGACTCCGCCGGCAACGTGGACTGCGAGAGCTGGCAGACCTACACCTACGAGGTGCCCCGCTACGACTACGTGTGGTGGGCGCTCGCCGCGAACCCGTTCGTGGTGCTCGCCGACGCGACCCCCACCGAGTTCTCGAAGGACGAGTATCCGGTCGACCTGTTCGGCCAGATCAAGCTCGGTGTCCGCAGTGCGCAGCAGCCGCCGATCGAGCAGCGGTGGGACGAGTGCGCGGTGGGGGCGATGGGTCCCACCCCGCGTGAGGTGATCGATTCGACCGTGCCCAGCTGGTTCGTCGGACTCGGGGTGCAGATCGTGATCGCGGGCGGGCTCTTCGCGGGCGCCTGGGCACGCACCCGGACGCCCGCGCGTCGTCTGCCTCCGGGCACACGCATCGCCTGAGTGCGGTGTGCCGAGCGCAACGGCAACCGCGCGTTCACCCGGCGTCCACCGAGGAGTCGTGGCGCCGTCATCCGTGATCGATGGTCTGGACGGGTACCCGTCCCGAACCCGATCAGGAGCTCCATGTCCCGCCTGCATCGCGGGGTCTCGGTCACGGTGGTCTGCGCTCTCAGCGCTGCCGCCCTGCTCGCCGCCCCCGCCGCCGCCACCGGTGCCACTCCCGGCCCCCGCACCACCGAGGTCGAGACGCCGCTCGCGGCATCCGCACTCGTCCTCAATGAGATCGTCTACGACGACGCGCAGACGGGTCTGGCCGACCAGGTCGAGCTCTACAACGCCGGCACCGAGGCGGTGTCGCTCGACGGCTGGAAGATCTCCGACGACAAGCGCGACGTCTTCGGCGCCGCGCCCGCCGGCACGACCCTGGCACCCGGCGCGTTCCTGGTGCTGGAGAAGGATGTCGACTTCGACTTCGGGCTTGGCAAGGGCGACGAGGTCGTGCTCTACGACCCGACCGGCGCCGTCATCGACTCATACGCCTACGCCAACACGGCTCCGCTGGCGGTCTGGGCGCGCTGCCCCGACGGCACCGGGGAGTGGGCGCATGCCACCGCCGCCACCCCGGGAGCGGCGAACGACTGCTCCGTCGCACCGGTCGACGGCTCGATCCTGATCAACGAGGTCGACTCGCAGCCCGCCGACTGGGTGGAGTTCTACAACCCGGGCACCGCCGCCTTCGACATCTCGGGCTACGAGATCCGCGACAATTCCGACGACCACCGGTGGCAGTTCCTGCCCGGCACGACCATCGCCGCGGGGGAGTACCTGCTCGTCGAGGAGGGCTCGATCGGCCTGGTGGCCGGCGTCGAGACCGCGTTCCGTGATCCGATCGGGATCGGCAGCACTGACCGTATCCGCCTGTTCGACACCACCGGTGCACTGGTGGACGACACGAAGCCGTGGTCTGCGCACGCCGCGATCGGCGCAGACCTCGCTGCTGCGACGTTCGCGCGCTGCCCCGACGGCGTCGGCGAGTTCATGCTCGCCTACACGACCCCCGGTGCCACCAACTCCTGCGTTCTGCCCCCGGTCGTCATCAACGAGATCGAGTCGAACGGCGACGCCACCGACTGGGTCGAGGTGCTGAACACCGGCAGCGCGGCCGTCGACCTGTCGGGCTGGACGCTGATGGACAGCGACCCCAACAGCCACGCGAACGAGACCACGCCGCTGCCCGCCGGCACGATGCTGGAGCCCGGCGCGTACTTCGTCTTCGACCAGCCGACGAACTTCGTCTTCGGGCTCGGCAACGGCGACACGGTCACGATTCGCGACGCCAACGGCAACACGGTCGCCGAACACGTCTACACGGCTCACGCCGCGGGAGTCCTGGCGCGCTGCGCCGACGGCACCGGAGACTTCGTCGACATCGAGGTCTCGACCAAGGGCATGCGCAACGCGTGCGGCAACCCCGTGCGCATCAACGAGGTCGAGTCCGACGGCGGATCGCCCGACGACTGGGTCGAGCTCGTGAACCCGACCTCGGGCACGCTCGACGTCGCGGGCGTCGTGGTGAAGGACGACGACGACAGCCACGCCTACACGATCCCCGCCGGCACGACGATCGCCGCGGGCGCCCACCTCGTCATCGAGCGCGAGGCCCTCGGCTTCGGACTCGGCGGCGCAGACGTGGTGCGGCTGTTCGACGGCGACCTGCTCGTCGACGAGACCTCCTGGGGCGAGGGCCACGCGGCCACCACCTGGGGACGCTGCCCCGACACGACCGGTCCCTTCGCGGTGACGGCCGAGTCGACCAAGGGCGCGCCGAACGTGTGCGCAGGCGAGATCGCGGTCACCCCGTGGCCCGGCTCCGCCGAGGTGCGCGTGCTCGACGACGCGCCGATGTTCCT
Organism: Microbacterium sp. PI-SA-G; assembly: GCF_057215335.1. Taxonomy (NCBI): domain Bacteria; kingdom Bacillati; phylum Actinomycetota; class Actinomycetes; order Micrococcales; family Microbacteriaceae; genus Microbacterium; species Microbacterium sp. PI-SA-G. Next base: position 1,323,598 of record NZ_CM170103.1, on the reverse strand, counting down.
CGAGGACAGCTCGGGACTCGACGTGCAGGAGACCGCCGACGGCGCCGTGCTGTGGGCCGTCGACAACGGCGAGGGTCGCATCTGGAAGCTGGATGCCGAGGCCGACGGCTCGGTCGAGAAGATCGAGGGCTGGGAGGACGGCAAGCGCGTCCGGTTCCAGAAGGATGCCGGAAACCCGGATGCCGCGGGCCCCGACACCGAGGGCATCACGGTCGACGGCGACGGCTTCGTGTACGTCGCCTCGGAGCGGGACAACAGCGACAAGGGCGTGAACCAGAACGTGGTCCTGAAGGTCGACCCCGACTCGGCTGCGGGCGACCTGATCGCCGCCGAGGAGTGGGACCTGACCGCGCTGCTGCCCGCCGTGGGCGCGAACCTCGGCATGGAGGCCGTGCAGTGGGTGCCGGACTCGGCGCTCGCCGGAGCGCTGTTCGACGACAACACCGGCGCGGCCTCGAATCCGCGTCGTACGCGGGACACGGTGACGGGCTGTTCTTCGTCGCAGTCGAGGACAACGGTCACGTCTACGCCTTCGCCCTCGCGGCCGACGGCGCAGCGACGCTCGTGTCGGAGATCGAGCCCGGACTCGGCGGAGTGATGGCGCTGGACTACGACAGCGTGCGCAACGTGCTGTGGGCGGTGTGCGACGACGGCTGCCACGGCGAGTCGGCCGAGATCACCCTCAACGGAACCGCGCAGCCCGGCCTCGCGCACCACGCGCGGCCGGCGGGCATGCCTGACATCAACAACGAGGGCTTCGCCACGGCGCCGGCCTCGCTCTCGGTCGACGGCCAGCGGCCCGTGTGGTGGTTCGCCGACGGCTTCCCCTCGCAGTCGCTGCGGGTCGGGACGCTCCCGGGCGTCGAGACCCCGGGAGGCGGCGGCGACACCCCGCCGGTCACCGGCGATGACGGCGGCAACGGGGGCGGCGACGGAGACGGCAACGGTAGCGGCAGCGGCGGTGACGGCGGCGGCAGCGGAGCAGACGGCGATCTCGCCACGACCGGTGCCGAGCTGCCGGTGGCAGCGGTGGCGCTCGCGCTGATGCTGCTGATCGCCGGAGGGCTGATCGTCGGCCGTCGCCGACGCCACAGCGCCTGACCTCAGGCAGCACGCCCACCACGGGGCGGACGGAGCAGGTCTCCGTCCGCCCCGTCGTTCGTGTTCCCGAGGCTGCGTGTGCCCGGGCGACGGTGACACCAGGGGCTCCGCGCCGCGGTGTCAGGGCCTCCGTGCCGCGGTGTCGGTACCGCCGCCTAGACTCGAAGAGCCATGACCGAAGCTCCCCTCATCGTCTCCGGAACCGCCGGCCCCCAGGGTCAGGACGACCTCCTCGCCGGCCTCAATCCGCAGCAGCTCGAAGCCGTCACCTACCGCGGCCCCGCGCTGCTCATCGTCGCGGGCGCAGGCTCCGGCAAGACGAGTGTGCTGACCCGCCGCATCGCCTCGCTGCTGCGCAAGCGTGAGGCGTGGCCCAGCCAGATCCTCGCCATCACCTTCACCAACAAGGCCGCGGGTGAGATGCGCGAGCGCGTCGCCGGCCTCGTCGGCGACGTGGCGCGCGGTATGTGGATCTCGACGTTCCACTCGGCGTGCGTGCGCATCCTGCGGCGCGAGGCCGAGCACTTCGGCTTCACCAAGACCTTCACGATCTACGACTCCGGTGACTCCCGGGCGCTCATCAAGCGCCTCGTCAAAGAGCACGAGGCCGACGCCTACGGTCTGACGCCGGCGTCGGTGCAGGGGCGCATCTCGAAGCTCAAGAACGAGCTGTCGGATGCCGAGTCGTACGCGCGAGACGCCAACATGTCCGACCCCGCCGAACGGGTCTTCGTCGAGGTCTTCGCCGACTACCAGCGCCGGCTGCGGCGGGCGAACGCCTTCGACTTCGACGATCTGATCGGGCAGACCGTCTATCTGTTCCGCGCGTTCCCGCAGGTGGCCGACACCTACCGGCGCCGCTTCCGTCACATCCTCGTCGACGAGTATCAGGACACGAACCACGCGCAGTACGCCCTCATCCACGAACTCACGCGTCCCGTCTCCGGCTCGTCCGGGTCCGCCCCGGAACCATATGCCTCCAACGGCATGATGATCTTCGAGCCCGACCCGGCGCCCTCCGAGCACGACGACACCTCCGGGGCCTCGCTCACCGTGGTCGGCGACTCGGACCAGTCGATCTACGCGTTCCGAGGCGCAGACATCCGCAACATCAGCGAGTTCGAGCGCGACTTCCCGGGAGCGCGGGTGGTGCTGCTCGAGCAGAACTACCGCTCCACGCAGAACATCCTCTCGGCAGCGAACGCCGTGATCGGCAACAACTTCGACCGCAAGGACAAGAAGCTCTGGAGCGACCGGGGCGACGGCGACCGCATCGTCGGCTTCACGGGCTACTCGCAGCACGACGAGGCGCAGTTCGTCGCCGACGAGATCGAGGCGCTCCACCGCGCCGGCATGCCATACTCCGAGATGGCGGTCTTCTACCGCACCAACTCGCAGTCGCGTGCCCTGGAAGAGATCTTCATCCGCTCGGCCGTGCCGTACAAGATCATGGGCGGCACCAAGTTCTACGAGCGTGCCGAGATCAAGGACGCCCTGGCGTATCTGGTCGCGGTCGCGAACCCCGCCGACGAGATGTCGGTCCGCCGCATCCTGAACAAGCCGCGTCGCGGAATCGGGGATGTGACAGAGACGGCGATCGCCCGCTTCGCCGAGGAGCACGACATCAGCTTCCGCGATGCGCTGGCGAATTCGTCGCAGTTGGGCTTCGGGCCCAAGATCCAGGGCGCGATCGCGCAGCTCGACGCGGTGCTGGTCGAGGCGACCGCGATCCTGCTGCCGCCCTCGGGTGAGCTCCCGCCTCCCACCTCGGTCGCCGAGGGGTTGAGCCTGCTGCTGTCGAAGAGCGGCTACCTCGACGCACTGCGCGCCAGCCGCGATCCGCAGGACGAGGCCCGGGTCGAGAACCTCGACGAGTTCGTCGCCGTGACGCGCGACTTCGCACGGAACAATCCCGAGGGCACGATCGTCGACTTCCTCACCGAGGTCACGCTCGTCTCCGACGCCGACGACCTCGACGACGAGTCGGGCAGCGTCTCGCTGATGACCATGCACACCGCCAAGGGGCTCGAATACGATGCGGTCTTCGTCACCGGCGTCGAGGAAGACCTCATCCCGCACCGCATCTCGGCGGGGGAGCCCGGCGGCCCGCAGGAGGAGCGTCGGCTGTTCTACGTCGGCATCACCCGTGCGCGCAAGCGGCTGCACCTGTCTCTCGCGATGACCAGAGCGCAGTTCGGCGAGGTGACCGTCGCGATGCCCAGTCGCTTCCTGCAGGAGATCCCCGCGGCGCTGATCGACTGGAAGCAGTCTCCCGGCGACGTCAACTCCCGCGGCGGCATGCAGTCACGCGCGCTCAACGCCCGGCGTTCGGGCGGTTTCGGCGGGTCCGGCTCCGGCTCCGGCGATCGTTTCGGCGTCAAGCCGCTGTCGGGCAGCGACTCGCTGCGGCCGCTGTCGACGGCGATGGACAAGTTCCCCAACCGGGTCACCGCCAAGATGCGCGACAACGGCGATCTCGAGCTGACCGCCGGCGATCGCATCCGTCACTCCGACTTCGGGGAGGGCCGCGTCGACGCTGTGACGGGCGAGGGTGCCAAGCGCATCGCGCACGTGCGCTTCGACTCCGCCGGGCAGAAGAAGCTCCTGATCAAGGTCGCTCCGATCGAGAAGATCTAGACCGCGTCGCAGCGCTGCCGCAGCGGGTTAGGCTGGCAGATATGGCCCTCTTCTCCCGCCGCAAGAAGTCCGTCGACGATGCTGTCGCCTCCGGCGCCGACGCCCCCGAGACCGACCAGACAGCCACGTCGCCGGCCGCATCTGCAGAGCCCGACTCCTCAGAGCCGGAGGTCGCGGCTCCCACCATCGGCATCTCGGTGCAGGCGTTCCGCGGAGTCGGCGCTGCCGCCGGTCCCGAGGTCTCGCTTCCCGATCCGGCGGATCAAAGTGCGCAGGCGTCGGCATCGTCGATGAGCACGCCGCCGGCCGCCGCGCCGCCCGTGAGCGCGTCGACTGTGACAGCCCCACCGCGACCGCCGCAGTCCGCCGCCGCGGCGGAACCCGACGAGCGTCGCCTGCCGCTGGCACCGGTGCTGCCGCCCGAGCAGACCGAGACCGTGACGGGCATGAAGGACAACGTCCTGCTGCGGGAGTCGCTGAAGCAGATCGAAGCCGGTGCGACGAACGAGCAGCTGCTCGGCGTGATGCGTCAGGCGCTGCAGGGACATCTGTACATCCGGGTCACCGGCGACGCCCGCGCGCAGATCAGCGAGGGCAAGCCACTGTCGGTGGCCGTGGTGCGTGACGGCGAGCGTCAGTTCATGCTCGCGTTCAGCTCGGCGGGCGCCGTGCGCGATTCCGTGAAGCTCGAGGCCGATCCGACGCAGACCTCCGCGGTCGCACAGCCTGTCACCTCGGTGCTGCAGCAGGTCGTGTCCGGAGACTTCGCCGGGCTCATCGTCGACAACGCCTCGGCTCCGCACCGTGTGGTCTTCCCCACGGAGCTGCTCGAGAAGACCCTCGAGCAGGCCGACGTGAACATGACCGTCAAGTCGCTGGTCGCAGCGCCCCGCGCGCAGGACACGATGAAGAAGGTCGGCGAGGCGCTCGCGACCACGCGCATGTGGGTCGCCGTGAACGACGGCGGCGGCGGGGGACCGGTCGGCATCGCCGAGGCGCAGACCACCGACGGCAAGCGATTCCTGCAGCTGTTCTCGCACCCGCTCGAGGTGATCGCGCTCGGTCGCGGCGACCGTCCGCTGCCGTTCGCGCCCGAGCAGCTCGCGAAGGTGCTCTCCAGCCACGCCGAGATGGCGGGCGTGATCGTCGACTCCGCGGGGCCGTCGATCGTGCTGGACCGCGAGGCGCTCGCGCCGGTGCTCGTGCTGGCGGTCGACCTCGGCGACTGAGCCGGGGGTTCCGTACGCAACGGTCGCGCTCTAGGGTCGGATCATGGCCTCAGAACGTGTGACCGTGACCGTCGCCGACTCCGACGGGGAGCGCGATGTCGCCCTCTCCAGCCCCAACCGCGTGGTGTGGCCGGACGTCGGCATCACCAAAGCTGAACTGGCGGAGTACGTGCAGATCGTCTCGACGCCCTTCCTCGCCGCGAACGGCAACCGGCCCGTCTCGCTCGAGCGATTCCGCGACGGGGTCGGATCCGCCGACGGCCCCCGGGCCGAGGCCTTCTTCTCGAAGAACCCGCCGAAGGGCACGCCGGACTTCGTCGATGCGGTGACCGTGACGTACAACAGCGGCCGTCAGCATCCGCAGATCGTGCTGAACCGGGCGAGCGCGATCGTGTGGGCGGTGCAGATGAACGCGATCGTGTTCCACCCGTGGGCGTCGCTGGCGACCGACTCCGACAACCCGGTCGAGTTGCGCATCGACCTCGACCCGCAACCCGGCACGGACTTCGCCGACGCGGTCGTCGCCGCGCACGCGCTGCGCGAGGTGCTGCGCGAGGCGGGGCTCGAGGCGTTCGCGAAGACCAGTGGCAACCGCGGCCTGCACATCTTCGCGCCGATCGAGCCGACCCACGAGTTCCTCGACGTGCGGCACGCCGTGATCGCCGCCGGGCGAGAGCTCGAACGTCGCATGCCCGAGCAGGTCACGATGAACTGGTGGAAGGAGGAGCGCGGAGAGCGCATCTTCGTCGACTTCAATCAGGCGAACCGCGACCGCACCATGGCGGGCGCGTACAGCCCGCGCGCTCTGCCGACCGCGACGGTGTCGACCCCTGTGCACTGGGAGGAGCTCGACGGCCTCGAGCCGCATGGGTTCACCGTGCGCAGCATCCCCCAGCGACTCGCCGACGTGGGCGACCCATGGGCCCAGATGCAGGCGGCACCCGGACGCATCGACACACTGCTCTCGTGGTGGGAGCGTGACGTCGCCGACGGTCTGGGCGAGCTGTCGTTCCCGCCGGAGTTCCCCAAGATGCCGGGGGAGCCGCCGCGGGTGCAGCCGAGCAAGAAGGTGGCTGCGCACTGGGATGCCGACGGCAACCCCGTCGACGAGGACTGAGTCGGTCAGCCGATCACGTCGGCCAGGTCGTAGCCGGCGACGGTGTCGAGCTGGCCGTACGTGCACGAGCGCGCCTCACGGTCGGGGCGCCACCGGTCGAACTGCACGGTGTGCCGGAACCGCGCGCCCTCGAGCTGGTCGTAGCGGACCTCGAGCACGAGCTCGGGGCGCAGCCGCACGAAGGAGACGTCCTTCGAGCTGCTGAATCGCGACCGCTCGCCTTCGCCGGTCACCGCATCGCCGGCGTCGTCGCGCTCGACCAGCGGCTCGAGCTCCCGCACCAGCTCCTGCCGGCGCACATCGCTCCAGGCGGCGACTCCGCCCACCTGGCGCAGGGTGCCGTCGTCGTCGTACAGACCCACCAGCAGCGAGCCCACGCCGGAGCCCGACTTGTGCACGCGATACCCGAGAGCGACGACATCGGCGGTGCGTGCGTGCTTGACCTTGATCAGCGTGCGCTTGCCCGGCGCGTACGTCTGAGCGAGCGGCTTGGCGACGACACCGTCGAGACCCGCGCCCTCGAACTCGGCGAGCCAGCGCACGGCCGCCTCGCGATCACGGGTCGTGCGGGTGATGTGCAGCGGATGCCCGACACCCGCCATCAGGCGTTCGAGGCGTGAGCGCCGCGTCTCGAACGGGACGGCCAGGAGATCATCGTCGCCCTCGGCGAGCAGATCGAACGCGATGAACATCGCCGGCGTCTCGGCCGCGAGCTTCGCCACACGCGACGCCGCCGGGTGGATGCGCTGACTCAGCGCCTCCCAGTCCAGTCGCTGCGCTCCCTCGGGCCCCGTGGCCACGACGATCTCGCCGTCGAGCAGACACGGACCGGGCAGCAGCTCCGGCACCGCGTCGACGAGCTCGGGGAAGTACCGGGTGAGGGGCTTCGCCCCGCGGGAGCCGATCTCGACGGTCTCGCCGTCCCACGAGATGAGCCCGCGGAAGCCGTCCCATTTCGGCTCGTACAGCAGTCCGCCGGGGGTCTTCGCGGGGTCGGGCACGGTGGCGGCGGCCTTCGCGAGCATCGGCGCCGGAATCTCGTAGGACATGCACCCATCCTGGCCGCGCTCCCGGACGAGCGGAAGGGCCGCGCGCCGTCGTCGGGCTCAGCGGAACAGCTCGGCCAGCGTGGCCGGTGTCCCCGCGTCGGCGAGAGCGGTGCGGGCGGCGTACCAGCCGGCCATGCCGTGCACCGCGGGACCCGGCGGGGTCGATGCCGATGCGAGATACACCCCGCGCATCGGGGTGCGCCAGGGCGCGGGCGAGACCACCGGGCGCTTCACGGCCTGACGCAGATCGAACACGCCGCCCGAGATGTCGCCGCCGAGCTCGGTGGGGTTCAGCGCCTCGCGCGCCGAGGCGGGCACGGCGTGATGCGCCAGGATGAGGTCGCGGAAGCCGGGGGCGAACCGCTCGACCTGCTTCGTGATCAGTTCGGTCGGATCGAGGTCCGACCCGTTCGGCACGTGGATGTACGCCCACAGCACGGCCTTGCCCTCGGGCGCCCGCGTCTGATCGAACACCGACGGCTGCACGGCCAGCACGTACGGGCGCTCGCTCACACGTCCTTCGGCGACGGCGTTCTCACTCGCCCAGACCTCGGCCTTGGTGCCGCCGAGATGCACCGTTGCGGCATCGCGCACGTGCTCGTTGGCCCAGGGGATCGGTCCGTCGAGCGCGAAGTCGACCTTCGCTGCGCCGGGTCCATAGCGGTAGGCCTGGATCTTCTGCACGTAGCCGGCCGGAGCATCCGGATGGGTGGTCGCCAGACGGGGCGTGGTGTTCAGCACCAGCAGGTCGCCGCGGGCGGGGTCGCCCCAGTCGAGATCGGCGAGGTCCGTCACGTGGGTTCCGGATTCGATGGTGCCGCCGTGCGCTTCGAGGTCGGCGATCAGTGCGTCGGCGATGCGCTGCGTGCCCCCGACCGGGTATGGCCAGCCGCGCGCGTGTCCGAGAGCGGCGAGGAGCAGTCCGGCTGCCGCGCCCGCGAGCGTCGGCTGCGGGGTGTTGGCGTGCGCCGTGACCCCCGACATCAGCGCGGCGGCGCGGTCCGTGCGGAATGCGCGGCTCGCGAGAGCGGTTCCCTGGTCGAGCATGCGGGTGGCGTAGCGGATCGCGGTGATCGGATCGCGGGGGATGCGCAGCACCTGGTTGCCCGTGAAATCCGAGACCCCCTCGATGTGCGTGCTGAGCGGACGCAGCCGCGCGAGCCAGGCGGAGCCGTCGACCCCGAGGTGCTCTGCGGTGCGCTCGATGTCGCGCCAGGCGATCCCGGCATCACCGCCGTCGAGCGGGTGCGCGTACGAGATCTCGGGGTGGATCCACTCGAGCTTCTCCATCATCCCGAAGGCCTGGAAGAAGGGTGAGGCCGCGCCGGCCGGGTGCACCGCCGAGCAGACGTCGTGCAGGAAGCCCGGCAGCGTGGATTCGACGGTCCGCGTGCCGCCGCCGATCGTCTCGGCCGCCTCGAGCACGCGCACCTCGTAGCCCGCGCGCGCGAGCGCGACAGCTGCAGAGAGCCCGTTCGGACCGGAGCCGATGATCGTCGCCCGTGCCATGGGGCAAGTCTTGCACGCTCTCCGCGAAGAGTGGTCGAATCGCTGCTCCGAACGTGCGATCCTGGAGGAGATGAAAGAAGTACAGGGGCCGACCCCCGCAGGCACCTCCCGTCCGTACCGTTCGCTCGCCGAAGCGCTTCGCGCGCACCGCATCGATCCGTCCAACCACGCGTTCATCGCGTCGATCGTCGACGCCGTCGGCATCAGCTCGTTCATCGACCGAGGCCGCTACATCGAGGCGATCCGCCTCGGTGAGGGTGCTGCCCTGCACATCGGTCGCACGTACACGAACGGGTTCACCGAGGACGAGCGGCTCGTCGTCGGCTCCGCCCCGCTGCGCCTGCAGCCGAGTGAGGGGCGCGCGCCGTACTTCTACGTGAGCCACCCGAGCGAGTTCATCCCGCTCGCACCGGCACGCGCGGCCAAGCGTTCGACCACGCCGCGCGCGGCATCGTCGCCCCGCGCGGAGCGTCCGTCGAAGCCTGTCGAGGATCGCGACTACGGCGTCTGCGACGTCTGCTTCATGGTGAAGACCCCGGCCGGCGGCTGCGGCTGCGACTGACCGCCCCGCTCGAGCGATGGGCCTGAGCGGGACGACCGACTCAGACGAACGCGCTCATCCCGGTGATGTCGCGTCCGAGCAGCAGCGCCTGCACGCTCTCGGTGCCCTCGTAGGTGTGGATCGCCTCGATGTCGGCGAGGTGCTGCATGACGCCGTTCTCGAGCAGGATGCCGTTGCCGCCGAGCAGGTCGCGGGCCGTCGAGGCGACGCGGCGGGCCGCACGCGTGTTGTGGAACTTCGCCAGCGACGCCTGTGTGGCGCGCAGCTCGCCGGCGTTCTCGAGGTCGGCCAGGCGGCGGCAGTAGAGCTGCATCGCGGTGACGTCCTCGAGCATGTGGGTGAGGCGCTCCTGGACCATCTGGAACTTCGCCAGCGGTTTGCCGAACTGCACACGCTGAGTCGCGTAGGCCAGCGCCGCCTCGTAGCAGGCGATCGCGTGGCCGAGGGCTGACCACGCGACACCGGAGCGGGTGGCGTACAGCACGATCGACGCGTCCTTGAAGCTGTGGGTGCCCGGGAGCACCGCGTCGAGCGGCACCCGCACGTCGTCGAGCACGATGTGCGCCTGGTGGATCGCCCGCAGCGACGCCTTGCCGCGGATGACCGTGCCGGTGTACCCGGGGGTGTCCTGCTCGACGAGGAAGCAGCGGACGGCGCCGTGCTCTTCGGCGCTCTCGTCGTCGACGCGTGCCCAGACGAAGGTGATGCCGCCGGAGGCGCCGTTGCCGATCCACTTCTTGGTTCCGCGCAGCACCCAGCTGTCGCCGTCGCGTCGAGCGGACGTCTCGAGTGAGACCGAGTCGGAGCCGTGGTCGGGTTCCGTCAGGGCGAACGAGCCCAGCACCGAGGCATTCGCCAGCGGGGCCAGCCAGCGCTCCTGCTGTGCGGGTGAGCCGAAGAGGGCCAGTGTGCGCAGGGCCAGGCCACCCTGCACCGCGAGGATCGTGCCCAGCGAGCCGTCTCCGCGCGAGATCTCCATGTTCACCAGGCCGGCGGCCAGCGGCGACAGACGCGTGAGGTCGGGGTGGTCGATGCCGTCGACGACGAGGTCCATCTCGCCCATGCGGCGAGCGGCGTCGAGCGGGTACTCCGCGCGGTCCCATGCATCGGCCATCTGCGGGGCGACCTCGTCGACGTACGCCTTCGCGCGGTCCCAGGCGGCGCGGTCGGCATCAGGAATGTCGGCGAACACCGCGTAATAGTCGCTGTCCTGACGTGCGGTGATGTCGTACGAGGCGACGCGCTCGCCGGGGAAGGGAAGATCTTCGCTGCTCATGGTGCTCCTTCGATGACACCAAGTATCGTACGCTCCGATACTCGGTTCCACCACATCGGGTACGCCGATGCGACGCGGCCCCAGGGACCGGATCGAGCGCGGGCTCAGTCGAGCGTCGTGCGCAGGCGCCGGGTGACCTCGGCGATCGGCATCGACCGCGGGAAGACGGCGACCACCATGTCATCCGGGGCGCTCTGCGTCGTCTCGGCCTGCACGCCGTAGCGGCGGCGCACGTCGCCGAGCGCCGTCTGCAGCGTCGACAGCGGCACCTTCTTCGTGCCGCGCAGCAGCTGACGCAGCACGTGATTGTGCACGGCGGTCACGAGCGCGGCGAACGAGACGGCGTCCAGCGGATCGACGCCGGGCAGCGCCCCACGCAGGTACTCGTCGAACAGGCGCTCGTACCGGAACACCGTGATGATCTCGCGTTCGCGCAGCACCGGCACCTCGCGCACGATCTGGTAGCGACGCCGCGCGAGCTCGGGGTCGTGTGCGAAGTGCGAGAAGACGGATTCGGATGCCGCGCACACGGCGCCCCAGGGGTCGTCATGGCCCTCGGCGAGGAACTCCCGCAGGCGCTGCAGCAGGGCCTCGTGATCGGCGAACACCACGTCCTCCTTGCCGCCGAACTGGCGGAAGAAGGTCGACCTCGATACGCCGGCCGCTTTCGCGATCTGCTCGACCGAGGTCTGGTCGAACCCCTGCGCGGCGAAGAGCTCGAGCGCGGCGGCGACGACGCCGGTGCGCAGTTCTGCGGATTCGTGCATGGGCGAAAGCCTAGACCTCCGGCAGAAGGAGCGGTGATGCCGAGGTAGTAGGCTTTGAGACTGGTCGATGTCTCGACATCGAGAGAATTACCAGACAGCAGCCCAGTGAAGGAACCACAGTGGATCTGTACGAGTACCAGGCACGAGACGTTTTCGAAAAGTACGGAGTGCCGGTTCTCGCCGGCATCGTCGCCGACACCCCTGAGGAGGTGAAGGCAGCCGCGGAGAAGATCGGCGGCGTCGTCGTGGTCAAGGCTCAGGTCAAGACCGGTGGTCGTGGCAAGGCAGGCGGCGTCAAGGTCGCGAAGACCCCCGACGAGGCATACGAGGCCGCGAAGGCGATCCTCGGTCTCGACATCAAGGGCCACATCGTCAAGCGCGTCATGGTCGCCCAGGGCGCCCGCATCGCCGAGGAGTTCTACTTCTCGGTCCTGCTCGACCGCGCGAACCGCTCCTACCTCTCCCTCTGCTCCGTCGAGGGCGGCATGGAGATCGAGCAGCTCGCCGTCGAGAAGCCCGAGGCGCTCGCCCGCATCGAGGTCAACCCGCTGACGGGTATCGACAAGGAGAAGGCCGTCGAGATCGCTCGCGCGGCGAACTTCCCCGAGGACCTCATCGAGAAGGTCTCCGATGTCTTCGTCAAGCTCTACGACGTCTACAAGGGCGAGGACGCGACGCTGGTCGAGGTCAACCCGCTGGTCCGCACCGAAGACGGCGACATCATCGCCCTCGACGGCAAGGTCACGCTCGACGAGAACGCCTCCGAGATCCGTCACCCCGAGCACGAGGCGCTCGAGGACAAGGACGCCGCCGACCCCCTCGAGGCGAAGGCGAAGCAGTCCGGACTCAACTACGTGAAGCTCGACGGTCAGGTCGGCATCATCGGCAACGGCGCAGGACTGGTCATGTCGACGCTCGACGTCGTCGCGTACGCCGGTGAGGCACACGGCGGCGTGAAGCCCGCGAACTTCCTCGACATCGGCGGCGGCGCCTCGGCAGAGGTCATGGCCGCAGGCCTCGACGTCATCCTCGGCGACCCGCAGGTCAAGAGCGTCTTCGTCAACGTCTTCGGCGGCATCACCGCGTGCGACGCCGTCGCCAACGGCATCAAGGGCGCTCTCGAGACGCTGGGTGCCACGGCATCGAAGCCGCTCGTCGTCCGTCTCGACGGAAACCGCGTCGACGAGGGTCGCGCGATCCTCGCCGAGTACGCGCACCCGCTCGTCACCCTGGCCGGAACCATGGACGAGGGCGCCGACAAGGCCGCCGAGCTCGCCAACGCCTGACCCGGCGCTGAGACACAAGGACTGAAGAAATGTCGATCTACCTCAACAAGGACTCCAAGGTCATCGTCCAGGGCATCACCGGCGGCGAGGGCACAAAGCACACGGCACTCATGCTCAAGGCCGGCACCCAGGTCGTCGGCGGCGTCAACGCCCGCAAGGCCGGCACCACGGTCTCGCACACCGACAAGGACGGCAACGCCGTCGAGCTCCCCGTCTTCGCCTCCGTGGCCGAGGCCATGAAGGAGACCGGCGCCGACGTGTCGATCGCCTTCGTCCCCGGTGCCTTCACCAAGGACGCGATGATCGAGGCCATCGACGCCGAGATCCCGCTGCTCGTCGTCATCACCGAGGGCGTGCCCGTCGGCGACTCCGCCGAGGCGTGGGCCTACGCGCAGAGCAAGGGCAACACCACCCGCATCATCGGACCGAACTGCCCCGGCATCATCACGCCCGGCGAGGCGCTCGTGGGCATCACGCCCGCGAACATCACGGGCAAGGGGCCGATCGGCCTCGTGTCGAAGTCGGGCACCCTGACGTACCAGATGATGTTCGAGCTGCGCGACCTCGGCTTCTCGACCGCCATCGGCATCGGCGGCGACCCGGTCATCGGCACGACGCACATCGACGCGCTCGCCGCGTTCGAGGCCGACCCCGAGACCAAGGCGATCGTCATGATCGGCGAGATCGGCGGAGACGCGGAAGAGCGCGCCGCCGACTACATCAAGGCGCATGTCACCAAGCCGGTCGTCGGCTACGTGGCCGGCTTCACCGCTCCCGAGGGCAAGACGATGGGCCACGCCGGCGCGATCGTCTCGGGTTCGGCGGGCACCGCGCAGGCCAAGAAGGAGGCCCTCGAGGCCGCCGGGGTCAAGGTCGGCAAGACGCCGTCCGAGACCGCTGCGCTGATGCGTGAGATCGTCGAAGCGCTCTGATCTGAGCTACGCTTGATCTGAAGGCCCCGGACTCCACTCTGGGGCCTTCTTTCATGCCCGGAAGCAGTCGGGCACGAAAAGGGGCGGATGCCGCAGCATCCGCCCCTTCGCGATCGTGTGTCAGATGCCGACGCCGAACAGCGCCTCGATCGGACCACGGGCGAAGAACAGCACGAACCCGGCCGCGACGGCCCACAGCAGCGGGCTGACGGAGCGGGCCTTGCCCGAGAGGGCCTGCACGAGCACCCGGCTCACGAAGCCCGCGCCGATGCCGTTGGCGATCGAGTAGGTCAGCGGCATCACGGTCACGGTGAGGAACACCGGCAGCAGCACGGCGAAGTCGCCCAGATCGATGTACTTGATCTGGGCCATCATCATCGCGCCGACGATCACCAGCGCAGCCGCGGCGATCTCGGTGGGGACGATCGAGGTGAGCGGCGTGAGGAACATCGCCAGCAGGAAGATCACACCGGTCACGACGTTCGCGAGACCCGTGCGGGCGCCTTCGCCGATGCCGGCGCCGGACTCGATGAACACGGTGCTCGACGACGACGAGGTCGCGCCACCGGCGATCGCGCCGACGCCCTCGACGATCAGAGCCGATTTGATGCGCGGGAAGTCGCCCTTCTCGTCGGCCAGGTTCGCCTCTTTCGCCAGGCCCGTCATGGTGCCCATCGCGTCGAAGAAGTTCGAGAACACCAGGGTGAAGACGATCATCACCAGGGCGACGAGGCTGACCTTCGAGAAGTCGAAGCCGAAGTCGACCGCGCCGATCAGGCTGAGGTCGGGGAAGCTGACGGGCGAGCCCGAGAGCGCCGGAACCGTGAGGCTCCAGCCGCCGGGGTTGGCCTCGCCGTCGGCGCCGACCTGCGGGCCGAGGTGCCAGATCGCCTCGACGATCACCGCGAGCACGGTGCCCGAGACGAGGCCGATCAGCAGGCCGCCCTTGACCTTGCGGGCCACGAGGATGCCGGTGACGATCAGGGTCGCGACGAACAGCATGGTCGGGACGGTCGCGACGGATCCGCCGACACCGAGGCCGACCGGCGGCGAAGACGCACCGGTCGCGGTGACGAAGCCGGAGTTCACGAAGCCGATGAACGCGATGAAGAAGCCGATGCCGACCGTGATCGCGATCTTGAGCTGGAACGGCACGGCGTCGAAGATGAGCTTTCGCAGGCCGGTGGCGGCGAGCAGCACGATCACGATGCCGTTGATCATCACGAGCGCCATCGCCTCGGCCCAGGTGACCTGGCCGACGACGGAGAAGGCGACGAACGCGTTGATGCCGAGGCCCGCCGCGAATCCGAACGGCAGGCGCGTGACGAGTCCGAACAGGATCGTCATCACGCCGGCGGTGAGGGCGGTCGCGGCACCGACGGCGCTGAATTCCAGCGTGGTGCCGTCGACATCGGCGGCGCCGGTGAGGATGATCGGGTTGAGGATCACGATGTACGCCATGGTGACGAACGTCACCAGACCGCCCCGGATCTCGGTGCCGACAGTGGATCCGCGCTTGCTGATCTCGAAGAAGCGATCGAGCGCGTTCTTGGGCTCCGCGGTCGCGGGAGCAGGGGACGGGGCAGTAGTCATCGGGGGAACCTCCGCAGGAGACAATATCGCGTCGCCCGCACCCGCGCGCGCCCCCGGGTGGCCACAGGGTTCTCGTCGTAGTCTCGAATCGCTATGCAACGCCTCCTCGTCGCGCTCCTCGCCGCCATCGACGCCGCCATCGCGGCCGCCGTCGGTCTCGTCGTGCTGCTCGCTCCGCTGACGCTGCTGTGGACGCTGGCGTTCGGCATCACGGCCGACTGGGGTGCGCTCTGGCCGCTCACCGGCACGCTGTGGGCGTTCGGGCACGGTGTTCCGATCGACGTGGCGCTCCCGCCCGAACTGGTCGTCGCGCTGGCCATCCCGCCGGAGGCCGCCGCCTTCACGGTCTCGATCACCCCGCTGGCCTTCCTGCTCTTCACGGTGCTGTTCGCGGCACGCTCCGGCTCGCGCGCGGCCAGGGCGGGCGCGTGGCTCGCTGGCGTCCTCGGGGGCACCGTCGTCTTCGCGGCGATCGCCGCCGTCGTGGCGCTCAGCGCCCGCGTCGGGGCGGCAGAGACCTCGCTGGCGCTCTCGATCATCGCCCCGTCGGCCGCCTATCTCGTGGGCGCGCTGTGCGGCGCGGTGCGCGTCGCCTGGGAGGACGGCGACGGCGGCGTGATCGATCGGCTGCACGACCTCATCGACTCCTGGGGCGACTGGGGCCCGGTGCCGGCGACGATCGTACGCGGCGCCGCCTTCTCGCTGGTCGCGGTGCTCGGCGCGGGGGCCGTCGCCACGGCCCTCATGGCGCTGCTGCGCGGGGGAGAGGTCGTCACACTGTTCCAGTCGGGACGGGTCGACGCGCTCGGAGCGTCGGTTCTCGCGCTCGGGCAGCTCCTCTACCTGCCGACGCTGATCGTGTGGGCCGTGTCGTGGCTCGCCGGACCCGGGTTCGCGATCGGTGTCGGTACCGCGGTCTCGCCGGCGGGCACGCAGCTCGGAGTGGTCCCCGGCATCCCGATCTTCGGTCTGATCCCCGAGAACAGCTCGATCTGGATGATGATCGTCGTGCTCGTGCCCATCGGCGCCGGAGCGGTCGCCGGGTGGGCCGTGCGGTCCCGCCTGGTCTGGGAGGGAACGCCTCTCGCGATGGCTCCGCGTGCCGTGATCGCACTCGGGATCGGTCTCGTCACGGCGGGAGTGGCCGCGCTGGCCGCTGTGCTCGTCAGCGGGTCGATGGGCCCGGGGCGGCTGGCAGACATCGGACCCTCTCCGCTGCCGTTCGCGCTCGCCCTCGGCGGCGAGGTGCTGCTGGGTGCCGCCATCCTGCTGCTGTCGCCGCGCAACCGCGACGAGCTGGCCGAGGAGCGCACCGACCGCTGGAACGCCGAGATGACGGACGCTCACGAGGCAGATGACACTGTGCCCGAGCCGGAAGACACCGCGACGCCCCGGTAGAGTGGGTGCGTGTTCACGGTCGCCGTTCTCATCTCGGGCACCGGCTCGAACCTTCGCGCCCTCCTCGAGGCCGCTCGTCATCCCGATTTTCCGGCGCGTGTCGTCGTGGTGGGTGCCGACCGCGAAGCCGACGGGCTGGCGCATGCCGAGGAGTTCGGCATCCCCAGTTTCACGGTGCCGTGGCACGAGCACGACAGCCGCGAGGCCTGGGGCGACGAGCTGGCACGTCAGCTCGACGTCTGGACGCCGGACCTCGTGGTGCTCAGCGGGCTCATGCGCCTGCTGCCGCCCTCGCTCGTGGCCCGCTATTCGCCGCGTCTGATCAACACGCACCCGGCGTATCTTCCGGAGTTCCCCGGCGCGCACGGCGTCCGCGACGCGCTGGCCTCCGGGGCGACGCAGACCGGCGCGAGCGTGATCGTCGTGGACGACGGCGTCGACACCGGGCCGATCCTCGCGCAGGAGCGCGTCGAGGTTCTGCCGGGCGACACCGAGCACAGCCTGCACGAGCGCATCAAGCCGGTCGAGCGACGACTGCTGATCGATGTCGTGCGCGGCATCGCCACCGGCGAACTGTCGCTGACCTCCGCACACTGAACGACTTTCCCGCACGCACGATCCCCGCACGATCTTCCGCACGTCCTCACGCACGAAGGAGTCCATCATGGCCGGCCCCCGCCACGACCACTCGCTGTACCGCGATCGCGACACGGTGACGATCCGTCGCGCCCTCATCTCGGTGAGCGACAAGACCGACCTGCTCACGCTCGCAGCCGCGCTCGCCGACACCGGTGCCGAGATCGTCTCGACCGGTTCGACGGCCGCCACGATCCGCGAGGCCGGCTACGAGGTCACCGATGTCGCCGCGGTCACGGGCGTCGCCGAGATGCTCGACGGGCGCGTCAAGACGCTGCACCCCAAGATCCACGGCGGACTGCTGGCCGACCTGCGCCTCGAGGATCACGAGCGCCAGCTCGCCGAACTCGACATCGCGCCGTTCGACCTGGTCGTGGTGAACCTGTACCCGTTCGTGGAGACCGTCGCGTCGGGCGCCGAGGGCGATGACGTGGTCGAGCAGATCGACATCGGCGGGCCCGCGATGGTGCGTGCCGCCGCCAAGAACCACGCGAACGTCGCGATCGTCGTCTCACCCCAGTCGTACCCGGGAGTCATCAGCGCGATCCAGTCCGGTGGCACGTCGCTGGCGCAGCGCCGCGAGCTGGCCGCGCGCGCCTTCGCCCACACCGCCGCGTACGACACGGCCGTGGCATCGTGGTTCGCCGAGGGAACGCTCAACACCGAGGACGACCTGCCGGCGCACCTGACCATCCAGGCCGAGCGTCTGGCCACGTTGCGCTACGGCGAGAACTCGCACCAGCGCGGCGCGATCTACACCCGCGCCGGCGGACACGGCATCGCCCAGGCCCGTCAGCTGCAGGGCAAGGAGATGTCGTACAACAACTACGTCGACGCCGACGCCGCTCTGCGTGCCGCGTACGACATGATCAAGCCCGCCGTCGCGATCATCAAGCACGCGAACCCGTGCGGCATCGCGACGACGGCGCCCAACGCGCTCGACCCGATCGCCAGCGCGCACCTGCGCGCGCACGAGTGCGACCCGGTCTCGGCCTATGGCGGCGTGATCGCCGCGAACGGCACCGTGACGCTGAAGATGGCCGAGAACCTCAAGGACATCTTCACCGAGGTCATCGTCGCGCCGTCGTTCGAGCCGGCGGCCCTCGAGGTCTTCAAGACGAAGAAGAACCTGCGTCTGCTGCAGCTGCCCGAGGACTGGCAGCAGGAGCGCATGGACGTGCGTCTGGTCTCGGGCGGACTGCTGCTGCAGGACGCCGACCGGTTCCCCGACGACATCGGCTCGGTCGCCAAGAACTGGGAGCTCGTCTCGGGCGAGCGCCCCAGCGACGAGGAGATGGAGAACCTGATCTTCGCGTGGAAGGCGTGCCGCGCGGTCAAGTCGAACGCGATCGTGCTCGCGAAGGACAACGCGACCGTCGGCGTCGGCATGGGTCAGGTCAACCGCGTCGACTCCTGCCGCCTCGCCGTGGAGCGCGCGGGGGATCGGGCCGCAGGGTCGGTCGCGTCGTCGGATGCGTTCTTCCCGTTCGCGGACGGGGCGCAGGTGCTGATCGACGCGGGCGTCACCGCGATCGTCCAGCCCGGCGGATCGGTGCGTGACGAAGAGGTCGTGGATGCCGCGCGCAAGGCCGGCGTCACGATGTTCTTCACCGGAGAGCGCCACTTCTTCCACTGAGTCCGCGGGCGCCTCGTGCCCGGGGTACGAGGCGCCACCGTGATGTCCGATTTCCGCCAGTCGGTGTCGGAGGGGCGTGGCAGAGTGGTGGCATGAGCCTCCCCCTGACCGACTTCGATGAGCGCTACCGTGCGATCAGCGCGCGCGACACCCGCTTCGACGGGCAGTTCGTCACGGCGGTCAGCTCCACCGGCATCTACTGTCGCCCGAGCTGCCCCGCGCGCACGCCGAAGCCGCAGAACGTCACCTTCTTCGCGACGAGTGCGGCGGCGCACGAAGCCGGCTATCGAGCGTGCAAGCGGTGCCTTCCCGAGGCCGCGCCCGGATCGCCGGCGTGGGATGTGCGCGGAGACACGGCGGCACGTGCGATGCGGCTGATCTCGTCGGGCGTGGTGGAGCGCGAGGGCGTCCCCGGGCTCGCGGCCCGACTCGGCTACTCCGCTCGTCACCTCACGCGGCTGCTGGCCGGAGAACTCGGAGCAGGTCCGCTGGCTCTCGCCCGCGCGCATCGCGCCCACACCGCGCGCATGCTGCTCGTCGGCACCGAGATGCCCGTCTCCGACGTGGCCTACGCCGCCGGGTTCGCCAGCATCCGCCAGGCCAACGACACGATCCGCGAGGTGTTCGGCCTCACGCCCGGTGAGCTGCGGGCACGCCGTCGGGGACCGGCAGCGGCCGCGCCGGGAACCATCGACCTCGTGCTTCCGCACCGCGCACCGCTCGATGCCAGCGGCGTCTTCGCTTGGATGCAGGCACGGGCGCTTCCGGGCGTCGAAGAGGCCACGCCGACCACGTTCTCGCGGCATCTGCGCATGGCAGGGGGTCCGGCGTGGTTCGAGGTGCGACAGGATCCCGCGGCCCGCCTGCACCTGCGGGCCCGGGTCGCGCAGCTCGCCGACCTCGCGCCGCTCGTCGCGATCGTGCGCCGGCTGTTCGACCTCGACGCCGACCCGCTCGCGATCGATGAGGCGCTGTCGTCGCACGCCGAGCTCGCACCGCTCGTGGCCCGCACGCCCGGCATCCGCGTGCCCGGAGCGGCCGACCCGCACGAGATGCTGATGCGCGCGATGGTGGGTCAGCAGATCACCGTCGTCGCAGCCCGCACCGCGCTCACCGCGCTCGCCGACGCGCTGGGGGAGCGCACCGACGACGGGCTGCTCTTCCCGACCATGGCGGCGATCGCCGAGCACGGATCCGAGGTCCTGCGCGGACCCGCCGCGCGCATCCGGGCGATCACCGGTGCCGCAGCGGCGCTCGCGGAGGGGTCGCTCACGCTCACCGTCGGTGATGACGGCGCCGCGCAGCGGGCGGCGCTGCTGGCGATGCCCGGGATCGGCCCATGGACGGCCGACTACGTGCGCATGCGGGTGCTCGGCGACCCCGACATCCTGCTCCCCGGCGACGTCGCGATGCGGGCAGGCGCCGCCGCGTCGGGACTGCCCGCCGAGCCCGCGCCTCTCACGGCCTGGGCAGAGCGCGTCGCCCCGTGGCGCAGCTACCTCTCCGCCCACCTCTGGCGTGCGGCTCCCGCCCGGCCGTCGCGCACAGTGCGTCGCCCGCCCGCCACCCTCGCACCGATGATCTCGAAGGAGACCCCATGAACGCCCTCATCCCGACCGCCCTCATCCAGACGATCGACACCCCCGACGGAGCCTTCACGATCCTCACCGACGACCGCCAGCGCGTGCTCTCCTCCGGGTGGACCGACGACGTCGAGACGATCCTCGGGCGTCTCTCGGCTCGGCTGCGCCCGCAGGACCTGCAGGAGCGCGAGACCGACGCGGCCGCAGCCGTCGCGGCGTTCTACGCCGGTGACATCGCGGCCATCGACACGGTCGCCGTGAGCCAGAGCGGAACCGCGCTGCAGATGACCGGCTGGGCGGCGCTGCGCGAGATCGCCGCGGGTGCCCCACTGACCTACACCTCGTTCGCGGCGCGACTCGGCAATCCGCGCGCAGTGCGGGCGGCGGCATCCATCTGCGCGCGCAACGCGCCTGCGCTGTTCGTCCCCTGCCACCGCGTGCTGCGGACGGACGGCACCCTCGGCGGCTTCGCCTGGGGCCTCGGCGTCAAGGAGAGCCTGCTGGCGCGGGAGTCCGCCGCGGCCTGAGCTGCTCGACGCACGGTCATTCGCAGGTCCGATCCGGCCTTAGGCTCGTCCACATATCTGTTGACGGACGAGCACACCGGAGAAGGCACACATGCCCCACGAACAGGCCGCTGAACTGCACCACCGCGCGATTGTCGCGGACGCGCACAACGACCTGCTCTCCGCAGTGGCGACACGACCCTCGGAACAGTGGTCGGACTTCTTCCGCGCGCAGTGGCTGCCCCAGCTGCACGACGGCGGAGTGAATCTGCAGATCCTGCCGGTCTTCGTCGACGAGGAGTATCGCCCGGAAGGTTCGCTCCGGCGCACTCTGCGCATGATCGAAGCCGGTCACCGGATCGCCGAGGGCAACGCCGACGCCGTGGGCCTCTGCCTCACCGCCGACGACATCGATCGGGTGATCGCCGACGGCCGCATCGCCCTGGTGCTGGCGCTCGAGGGGATGCCCGGGATCGCCGAAGACGTCGAACTGCTCGAGACGATGTACCGGCTCGGGGTGCGCGTGGGGTCGGTCGCTCACTTCGGTCGGAGCTACTTCGGTGACGGCAGCGGTGAGGATGCCGCCGGAAGCAGGCTCACCAAGGCGGGCGTTCGCGCCCTCGCCGAGATGGAGCGGATGGGGATGATCTTCGACGTCAGCCACCTCGGCATCGGGGGAGTGGACCACGTGCTCGAACTCGCCACCCGGCCGGTGATGGCGTCGCACTCGTCGGCGCGCACCCTCTTCGATCATCACCGCAACCTCAGCGATGGCCAGGTGGCGGGCATCGCCGCGGGCGGCGGCGTGGTGTGCGTCAACTTCTACGCCCCCTACCTGCACGCCGACACGCACACCCTCGACGTGCTCCTCGACCACATCGAGCACATGGCCTCGGTCGCCGGCATCGAGCACATCGGCCTCGGCCCCGATTTCATGCGCGAGGTGCTCGACGACACGACCCCGCCGTGCTGCGTGCAGGAACTCGTCGAGGGGGTCCCGGCCGACCGGTACATCCCCGAGCTCGAGGGGCCGAGCGGACTGCCGCACGTCACCGAGACGATGCTCCGTCGCGGATGGGCCGAAGACGACATCGTCGCCGTGCTGGGCGGGAACCTGCAGCGTCTACTGCGGTCCGAACTCGGCGGCGCCGGACGCCCCTGAGCGGATCCGCGCGGACCGATCCGCGCGGCACGGGAATTCCTGTTGCACTCAGCGGGTTCACAGACATAGGCTGGTGGGCTGTCGCGCCGACCGGGCGACGTCGCCGAGCCCCTGAGGAGGACAACATGACCACGATCTCCGTCGTGACGATCGCAGCTCTCGGCTCGGCCCCGGTGCCCGCGCTCCCGTAGCGCCCCACACACTCCTCGCCGCCCCCGCGCGGCACGCCGTCGCTCACTCACTCGCCGCATCGATCACGCAGGTCGCGCTCCCCTCGGGATGCCCGGCTCGTCTCGGCATCCCCCGTTCTCACGTCATCGCACGCCGTATCGAAACTCATCTGAGAGACATGTCTTCCTCGCCTTCCCCGCAGAAAACCGAGTCATCCCTGTCCACCGCTGCCGCACTGTGGCGGCTCAAGCCCTTCGTCCGGCCGGTCATCTGGCGCCTGGTCGGGGGCGCCTGCAGCGCGCTCATCGCCGCCATCATCGCCCTGATGATCCCGATCGTGCTCGAGCAGATCATCCGCGGCCCGGTGCAGACCGGCGACTTCAGCGCCATCGCCTGGGGTGCCGCCGCTGTGTTCGGCCTCGCCCTCGGTGAAGCCGCCATGGTGTGGCTGCGTCGCTGGTTCGTGCTGAACCCGGCCACCGAGGTCGAGTACCAGATGCGGACGACGCTGTACTCGCGCCTGCAGACGCTGCCGGTCTCGTTCCACGACCGCTGGCAGTCCGGCCAGCTGCTCAGCCGCATGATGCAGGACATCGGCCTCATCCGCCGCTGGCTCGCGTTCGGTCTGGTGCTGCTGGTGGTCAACGTCCTGACCATCATCATCGGCGCCGCCCTGCTGTTCCGCTGGCACTGGCTGCTCGGCACGATCTTCCTCGTCACGGCGATCCCGCTGTGGGTCCGCGGCTACCTGTTCGAGAAGCGCTACGGCGCCCTCACGCGCCGCAGCCAGGACCAGGCCGGCGACCTCGCCACCAGCGTCGAGGAGAGCGTGCACGGCATCCGTGTGCTGAAGGCCTTCGGACGCGGCAAGCACGCGCTCAGCCGCTTCAGCCGTCAGGCCGAAACGCTGCGTGAGACCGAGATGAGCAAGGCCGGCGCGATCTCGTCGATCTGGTTCTGGCTCGACCTGATGCCGCAGATCGCCTTCGGCCTGAGCCTGATGTCGGGGATCTGGCTGATCTCCCAGGGTGAGATCGAGCTGCCCGAGCTGTTCGCCTTCTTCGCGATGGCCACTGTGCTGCGCTGGCCGATCGAGTCGATCGGCTTCCTGTTCTCGTTCATGCTCGATGCCCGCACGGCGACCGACCGCGTGTTCGACATCTTCTCCGAGACGAACTCGATCTCTGACCCCGAGCACCCGGTGCACATCGCCGAGCCGCGCGGGGAGCTCGTGTTCGAGAACGCGCACTTCCGCTACCAGGACGCCGGAGACCACGAGCGCGACCTGCTCGACGGCATCGATCTGGTGCTGCGCCCGGGCGAGACCATGGCGCTGGTCGGTCTGACCGGCAGCGGCAAGACCACGCTGACGACCCTGCCGACGCGTCTGTACGACGTGACCGGCGGTCGGGTGACGCTCGACGGCGTCGACGTGCGCGACCTGCCGCTCGCCGAGCTGCGACGACACATCGCCATGGCCTTCGAGGACGCGACGTTGTTCTCGGCATCCGTCCGGGAGAACGTGCTGCTCGGACGCGCGGAGCTCGACGTGCACAGCCCCGAGGGTGAGCGTGTGATGCGCGAGGCGCTCGAGGTCGCCCAGGCCGGCTTCGTCGACGCGCTCCCCGAGGGCGTCGACACGATCATCGGCGAGGAGGGCCTGAGCCTGTCGGGCGGTCAGCGTCAGCGTCTCGCCCTGGCTCGTGCCGTGGCCGCCGCACCCCAGGTGCTCGTGCTGGATGACCCGCTGTCGGCGCTCGACGTCGACACCGAGGCGCTCGTCGAGGAGGCCCTGCGCCGGGTGCTTGCCGAGACGACCGCCATGATCGTCGCGCATCGACCGTCGACCGTCGCGCTCGCCGACCGCGTCGCGCTGCTCGAGGCCGGCCGCATCACCGCGGTGGGCACGCACAGCGAACTGCTGCGCACCAGCCGCCACTACCGCTACGTGATCTCGAGCCTCGAGGCCGAGGAAGCCGCGCGCACGGGGGCCATCCCCATCATCAGAGAGTCCGACATCGAGTCGAAGGAGGTGCCCTCATGAGCTTCGCGATCACCGGAACCCAGGACGAGGACCGCTCCAGCTACACCCCGGAGGAGAGCAAGGCCATCCGGCGGCGCTCGCTGCGTCTGCTCGGATCGCTGGTCACGCCGCTGCGCGCCCAGATCATCCTCGCCGCGGCGGTGCTGATCGTCTCGACCGCGCTGCAGGTCGCGGGCCCCATCCTCATCAGCATCGGGCTCGACCGGGCGCTGCCCGCCGCGCTGGAGGCCGACTGGATGCCGACGTTCATGATCGGCGGCATCTACCTGGTCGCCGGGCTCTTCGCCGCGGTGCTCATCGCCTGGTACGTCATGATCGCCGCGCGACTGACCCAGGCGGTGCTGCTCGACCTCCGCAAGCGCATCTTCCTGCACACGCAGCGACTCAGCCTCGAGTTCCACGAGTCGTACACGTCTGGCCGCATCATCTCGCGTCAGACCAGCGACCTCGACTCGATCAAGGAGCTGCTCGACGGGGGCCTGAACGAGCTCGTCTCGGGTGTGCTGTTCGGCCTGTTCACCTTCATCGCGCTGTGCATCTGGGACTGGCAGTCAGGGCTGATCCTCGCGATCGGCGGCATCCCGCTGTTCTTCCTGATGCGCTGGTTCTACTCGCGTTCGCAGCTGGTATATCGCGAGTCGCGCGTCATCAGCGCGAAGGTGATCGTGCAGTTCGTCGAGACGATGACCGGCATCCGCGCCGTCAAGGCGTTCCGTAAGGAGCCGCGCAACGACGACACCTTCCAGAAAGTCGCCGGGGACTACCGCGACGTGAACCGTCGGTCGATGGTGCTGTTCGGCACGTTCGAGCCCGGGCTGATGGGTGTCGCCGCCCTGACACTGGGCATCGTCGTGCTGTGGGGCGGCATCCGCGTCTCGGAGGGCGCTCTGACGGTCGGCGTGCTGTTGTCGGCCGTGCTATACGTGCGCAACTTCTTCGCGCCGATGCAGGAGATCGCGATGTTCCTCAACTCCTACCAGTCCGCCACCGCGGCGCTGGAGAAGGTGTCGGGCGTGCTCGAGGAGGTGCCGACCGTTCCGGATCCCGAGAAGCCGGTCGACCTCTGGGAATCGCGGGGCCATGTCGAGTTCGACGAGGTGACGTTCGGGTACTCGGAGCAGAAGGTCATCCTGCCGAACTTCTCGCTCGACATCCCCGCCGGGCAGACCATCGCGCTCGTGGGCACGACCGGTGCGGGCAAGTCCACACTGGCCAAGCTCATCTCACGGTTCTACGACCCGTCGCGGGGCGAGGTGAAGCTCGACGGCATCGACCTGCGTTCGCTGCATCCGAAGGACCTGCGTCGCGCCATCGTGATGGTGACGCAGGAGGCCTACCTGTTCAGTGGCACGGTCGCCGACAACATCGCACTCGGCAAGCCCGACGCAACGCTCGAGGAGATCACGGCGGCCGCACGGGCGGTCGGCGCGCACGACTTCATCTCGGCGCTGCCCGACGGATACGCGTCCGACGTCAACAAGCGCGGAGGCCGGGTGTCGGCGGGGCAGCGTCAGCTGATCTCGTTCGCCCGGGCGTTCCTCGCCGACCCCGCGGTGCTCATTCTCGACGAGGCCACCGCGTCGCTCGACATCCCGTCGGAGCGGCTGATCCAGGAGGCGCTGCAGACGCTGCTCAAGGACCGCACCGCGATCATCATCGCGCACCGTCTCTCGACCGTCGCGATCGCCGATCGGGTGCTGGTGATGGAGCACGGACGGATCATCGAAGACGACACCCCCGCCGCGCTCATCGGCGGCACGGGCAAGTTCGCCCAGCTGCACGCGGCATGGCAGGAGACGCTGGTCTAGCCGGCATCGCGCCGTCCGCGCCGCGCCGTCCGCATCCGAGACCGGAGCGCGGGCGGCGTGGCGTGAGTAGCATCGGAGTATGGATCCGTTGCTGCTGCTGGCCGAGTTCTGGTGGACCGCGCCGGTCGCCGCCGGCGGCGTGACAGCCGGAGCGATCGGGCTGCGTCGGCGCTCGCGGAAGAGCGGGCGCCGCATCGCCGTCGACGCGGCGCAGCACGACCTCAAGCGCGCCCGGACCGCCATCGCCGAGAAGCGCGCCGCGGTGAAGACGGCCCGCGCCGAGGTCGCCCAGGCCGTGGCCGAGCGGGCCGCACGCCGCGCGACTCCGGAGCAGGTGGCCAGCGCGCGGCGGAGGCTGCGCGATACCGAGCTCGACGTCAGGGCCGCGACCGCCGACATCCGCGCGCGCCAGGCCCGGCTGCACGCCGCACGGACCGCGATCCCGTCGTCGTCGGAGCCGCGTCCGCTCGAGCGACTGCGCGCCGAGCACGAGGCCGTGGTGGCGCGATGGATGCTGTACGAGACCGACCTCGCGCGCCAGATCGCCTATCCGTCGATGACCGACGTCAAGCAGCCCGCGACGGCGGCGTACCTGCGCGCGGCGGAGCGGGCGAACGATCTGCGGCGCGATGCGGGCGATCGGCCGACTCCGGCGGAGTTCTCGGCGTATCGCGATGCCGTGTCGCAGCTCGCGACCGCGCTCGACGTGGCCGAACACGCCGCCCGGGCGACCGCGGGCGAGGTCACCTCGGGTCCCGGTTGGCAGGATGCCGCGCAGGACGTGCTGGCGCGGTCGGCCGAGGCCTTCGACCGGGCGGCGGGGGCCGCGGCATCCGCCCTCACTGCGTGGACGAACCGCGGCCGCAAGCCCCGCGACAAGGCCTGAGTCGCGCCTCTCAGTCTCGGCGGTTCGTCAGGACGCGGGCAGGGTGCGCGTGCGGGTGAGCTCGCGGTACCAATGGCCCGAGTCCTTCACGGTGCGCTCGAGCGTGTCGAAGTCCACGCGCACGATCCCGAACCGCTTGGCATAGCCGTAGCCCCACTCGAAGTTGTCGAGCAGCGACCAGACGAAGTATCCGCGCAGGTCGACCCCGCGCTCCATCGCCCGGTGCGCGGCGGTGAAGTGGCGCCGCAGGTAGTCCGTGCGCTCGGGGTCGGGCACCGAGCCGTCGTCGGCGACCTCGTCGTCGAACGCCGCACCGTTCTCGGTCACCATCAGCGCCTGCTCGGGGAACTGCTCCGACAGCGAGACGAGCAGTTCCTCCAGACCCTCGGGGGCGATGTTCCACCCCATCGCGGTGTACGGTCCGGGCTGCTCGACGAATTCCACCACCGCGTCGCTGCCCGGCCACGCCGTGCCGCCCTCGGTGCCCTTGTGCCCGTCGTTCCGCTGCTTCGGTGAGACGCCGTCCCACATCCGTACGGTCGCGGTCGAGTAGTAGTTCACGCCCAGCACGTCGATCGGCTGATGGATCGTCGCGAGGTCGCCCTCCTGCACGAACGCCCAGTCGGTGACGGATGCCGTGTCCTCGAGCAGGTCCGCCGGGTATTCGCCGCGCAGCATCGGGCCCGTGAACGCACGGTTCGCGAGGGCGTCGATGCGGCGCATGGCCTCGTCGGCCCCGTCGCCCTGACCCCGCAGCACGTGGAAGTTCAGCGTCACCGAGTATTCCGGGTCGCCGGTCGACGTCGCCCGCAGCGCCTGGATCGCGCGCCCGTGGGCGAGGTTCAGGTGGTGCACCGCCGACAGCGCGGAGGCCGGTTCGTGCCGCCCCGGCGCGTGGCCGCCCTGCCCGTAGCCGAGGTACGCCGAGCACCAGGGCTCGTTGAGCGTGGTCCACGTGTGCACGCGATCGCCGAGCGCCGTGCCCATGATCTCGGCGTAGCGCTCGAACGCGTCGGTCGTGGCGCGAGCCGTCCAGCCCCCGGCGTCCTCGAGGTACTGCGGCAGGTCCCAGTGATACAGCGTCGCGACAGGACTGATACCGCGCGCGAGCAGCCCGTCGACGAGCCGCGAGTAGAAGTCGATGCCCGCCTGATTCACCTCGCCCGATGCGGTGGGGACGATGCGCGGCCACGCGATCGAGAAGCGATACGCCTGCAGCCCGAGGTCCTTCATCAGGTCGAGGTCCTCGTCGACGCGGTGGTAGTGGTCGCACGCCACGTCACCGGTGTCGCCGTTCCAGACGCGGCCTGGCGTCTTGCTGAACGTGTCCCAGATCGACGGCGTGCGTCCGTCCTCAGACGCTGCTCCCTCGATCTGGTACGACGCGGTGGCCGATCCGAACGTGAAGCCCTCGGGGAAGACGAGGCCGGAGCCCCGGTAGTCGTCGAGCGAGGTGGGGTGGGTGGTCATCCGGTGATCTCCTCGAGGTCGACGGTGTAGGTCTCGGAGCGCCCGTCGGGGTTGGTCACGGTGAGGGCGGCGCTGCCGGTGCCGCCCGTGAAGACACGGAGCTGCAACCCGTCATGGTAGTCGTAGTCGGGCCGGTCCACACGGGCGCCCCACGGGATCACGGCGCCGGGTCGCACGTACAGCGGCAGCGAGTCGAAGCCGTGCGTCTCGCGCCGCCATGAGCCACCGGTCACCGTCTCGCCCGTGAGCAGCGACGTCCACTCGCCCGACGGCAGGTAGAAGTCCACCGTGCCCTCGGCCGAGAACACCGGGGCGACCAGCAGGTCGGATCCCAGCATGTACTGCCGATCGAGATGCGCGGTCGCCGGATCGTCGGGGAACTCCAGAGCCATGGGGCGCATCAGCGGCACTCCGGTCGCGGCGGCGTCGAGCCCCTGCTGGTACAGGTACGGCATCAGCCGCATCTTCAGGTGCGTGAAGCGCCGCGTCACCTCGACGGCCTCCTCGTCGAAGGCCCACGGCACGCGGTACGAGCTCGACCCGTGGAAGCGCGAGTGCGAGCCGAGCATGCCGAACGCCGTCCAGCGTTTGAACACCGCCGGGTCGGGCGTGCCCTCGAAGCCGCCGATGTCATGGCTCCAGAATGCGAACCCGCTCAGCGCGAGCGACAGTCCTCCGCGCAGCGTCTCGGCCATCGACGGGAACGTCGAGGTGGAGTCGCCGCCCCAGTGCACCGGCATGCTCTGCCCGCCCGCCGTCGCCGATCGCGCGAAGAGCACCGCGTCGCCCTCGCCGCGCGCGTCGGTGAGCACGTCGAACACGGCCCGGTTGTAGAGCTCGGTGTAGAGGTTGTGCATCCGCTCCGGGTCGGCGCCGTCTGCCCAGACCACGTCGGTGGGGATGCGCTCGCCGAAGTCGGTCTTGAAGCAGTCCACGCCCTGCGCGATGAGAGCGCGGAGCTTGGACTGATACCAGGCGGTCGCGTCGGGGTTGGTGAAGTCGACCAGCCCCATGCCCGCCTGCCACAGATCCCACTGCCACACCGAGCCGTCGGCACGCTGCACCAGGAAACCCCGGTCGGCGGCTTCGCGGAACAGTGGGGAGCGCTGGGCGATGTAGGGGTTGATCCACACGCAGACGCGGAGGTCCTTGGCGTGCAGGCGCCCCAGCATGCCCTCGGGGTCGGGGAACACGCGGGGGTCCCACTCGAAGTCGCACCAGTTGAACTCGCGCATCCAGAAGCAGTCGAAGTGGAACACCGAGACGGGCAGCTCGCGCGCGGCCATCTCGTCGATGAACGAGTTCACGGTCTGCTCGTCGTAGTCGGTCGTGAAGCTCGTCGACAGCCAGAGGCCGTACGACCAGGCCGGCACGACGGGCGGGCGACCGGTGAGGGCGGTGTAGCGTCCGAGCACCTCCTTCGGTGTGGGGCCGGCGATCACGAAGTACTCCAGCACCTCGCCCGACACCGAGAACTGCACGCGTTCGACGGATTCGGATCCGACCTCGTACGACACGTGTCCCGCATCGTTGACCAGCACGCCGTAGCCGCGATCCGAGAGATGGAAGGGGACGTTCTTGTACGCCTGCTCGCTCGAGGTGCCGCCATCGGCGTTCCACACCTCGACCGTCTGCCCGTTCTTGACCAGCGGTCCGAAGCGCTCGCCGAGCCCGTAGATGTGCTCGCCGACGCCGAGGTCGAGCTGCTCATGGACGAACGCGGATGCGGCGGGTGCGCCGCCCCCCTGGCGGGCGTTGGAGACGACCCCGGAATCGACCTGTGCGCCGTCGGCGAGCTGGATGTAGCCCTGCGCCTTGTGTCCGCTGCCCGTCACCCGGCGTCCGTCGATCTCGAACGAGAGGTCCCAGGGCGCTCCCGGCGTGATGCGGGCGACCAGAGACCCCGCATCCAGCACGCCGCCCGAGAGAGAGGTCGAGGCGGATGCGGCCGAGCCGCCCGCGCCCGGCAGCGTGAAGCCGCCGTGCCAGCGGTGCCCGGTGTGGTGGGCGATGCGCACCCGGATCACGCCTTCGGCGGGGGAGGAGAGGGTGGTCGTCAGCACCGGGCGGTTGAGGATGTCGCCGCGCTTGGCGATCACCATCGTCGGGGCCGTGATGACCAGCCCGGGGCCGTCGGGGGTGTCGTCGGTCTCTGCGATGTCGTAGGCCTCCTGCGCGTAGAGCGCGGTGACCCCCGGTCGCAGCTGCCAGAACCCGTCGGTGAACTTCATTACTTGACTGCTCCTGCCGTGATGCCCCGGGTGAGGGTGCGCTGGAAGATGAGGAAGAAGATGAGCGTGGGGATGATGCCCAGCAGGGCCGACGCACTCGTGGTGGTGACGTCCATCAGCCGGTCGCCCTGCAGCACGCTGATCGCGACCGGGACGGTCTGGTTGGCGTTGGAGGCGAGGAACGTCAACGGGATGAGGAACTCGTTCCACGTCCAGATGAAGAAGAAGATCAGGAGCACCGAGAGCGTCGGGCGGCTGATCGGGAAGATCACCCGCCACAGGATCTGCCAGCGGGTGGCGCCGTCCAGCGAGGCGGCCTCGAGGATCTCCTTCGGGAAGGTGCCGTACACCGAGGACAGCAGGTAGGTGCCGAACGCGGCCTGGATCACCGTGAACACGATGATCACCGCCCACACGTTGTCGTACAGGCCGACGGATTTGAACATGTAGTACAGCGGGTAGAGGAGCGCCTCCTGCGGCAGCAGGTTGGCCATCAGGAACAGCAGCACGATCCAGGAGCGCCCGCGGATGCGCCCGATGCCGATCGCGAAGGCGTTCAGCATCGAGATCGCGACCGCGAGCACCGAGACGACGCCGGCGATGAAGAGCGAGTTCCAGACCTTCTCGGGGAAGTTGACCCGCTCCCAGAACTTGATGATGCCGCCGAAGTCGAGCGTCTCCGGAAAAGCCAACGGTCCGGAGGTGGCGTAGTCGACGGGGGACTTGAAGGAGTTGACCAGTACCAGGTAGAACGGCGCGATGACCAGCAGCGCACCCACGGCGACGAGGGCGAGAAGCAGCCAGTCCACGGGGCGCTTCTTGGTCATGCCGCCGCGCGGGCGGGTCTTCACAGGCTTGCCGGTCACGATCGCGGTGGTGGCGTGCATCACAGCCCCGCCCTTTCTTTTCGCTCGAGCGAGTTCTGCACGCGGATGAAGATGATCGACACGATGACCACGACGATCGTGAGTACCGTGGCGATCGTCGCGCCGTAGCCGACGTTCCGCTTGGTGAAGAACTCCTGATACGCGTAGTACGCCGGCACGAGGGTCGCGCCCGCCGGTCCGCCGCGCGTGATGATGTAGACGGGGCCGAACACCTTGAGCGCCGCGATCGTGCAGGTCAGCGTCACGACGAAGATCTCCGGACGGATGATGCTCATCGTGATCGCGGTGAAGCGCTGGCGCCAGTTGGCGCCGTCGAGTTCGGCGGCTTCATAGAGCTCGGGGTCGACCCGCTGCAGCGCCGCCATGAACACGACGACCGGGTAGCCGAGCTGTACCCACACCATGACGACCATCAGCACGATGAGAGCGGAGGGCATCTGGCCCAGCCAGTCGTAGGCGGGAATGCCGAAGGCTCCGAGGATCTGGTTGAGGGCGCCGTCGCCGCCGGGGCGGACGATCCAGCCGATCACGATGCCGGCCACCGCGATCGGGAGGATCTGCGGCAGGTAGTAGGTGGCCCGCAGGAAGCTCCCGACCTTGCCGCCGAACTTGCGTCCGACGACGTCGAACAGCAGCGCGGCGACCAGGAGACCGACGATCGTGGGAACGACCACCATCGCCAGGATCATCCACACCGAGTTGGTGAAGGAGGTCCAGAAGTCGGTGTCGGTGAGGATTTTCTGCCAGTTCTCGAGTCCGATGAACTCCGGCGTGCGCACGCCCTTCCACTTCGTGAAGGTGAGGTACACGTTCCAGATGAGCGGCACGATGACGACGACGAGCAGCAGCGCGAAGCCGGGCAGCAGATACAGCCAGTACGCGCCGGTGCCACCGGTGCGCTGCGGGATCGAGGGTTCTTCGGGCGGCAGCTTGGTGCGGCCCTGACGTGTGGCGAGTGACATGTTCTCCTCCGGGAGAGGGTGGGGGCGGCGCGGAGTCCGAACCGCCCCCACGCGGATCAGCGGTATTCCGAGGTGCCCTCGTCGTACTGCTCGCCGAGGTTGGTGTTGGTCGTCTTCGGGTCCTGTGCGCCCGTGATCAGTCCCTGCAGCTCCTGCACGAGGACGTCGTAGAAGCCGGGGGTGGGCCAGTCCGGGTAGAACGCCAGTCCGTCGGCCTCGAGCACGCCGTTGAATGTCGAGATGAGCTCGGCGCTCTTCTCATCGGTGATGTCGGCCGTGTCGGCGGCGACGGGCAGGCCGCCGTTGTTGCCGATGATCGCCTGGATCTCGGGACGCATCGTGATGTCGATGAACTCGTAGGCGAGCTCCTTGTTCGCGGCGTTCTCGGGGACGACCCAGAGGTTGCCCGAAGAGCCGAGCGAGAGGTCGGCACCGGGGAAGGCGGTCATCGACCACTCGAAGCCGGTGGCCTCGGTGACGAAGCGACCGAACCACCAGGAGCCCGAGACGAAGATCGGCGAGGTTCCGTTGATGAACGAGACGCCCGCGTCCTCGGCCTTGATCGACGAGACGTCGGAGGCGATGTATCCCTTGTCGACGTACTCCATCAGGGTCTCGGTGGCCGAAGTGACCTCGGAGCCCTCCCAGTCGACCGGCTCCTTGTAGAGCTGGTAGTCGTCGACGAATCCGCGGTCGCCCTCGAGCAGCGCCAGCTGGTACCAGAGCTGGCCCAACGGGTACTCGGCGCCGGCCTCGGCGAGCGGCGTGATGCCCTGGGCGACGAACGCGTCGAGCACGTCGACGAACTCGTCGTAGGTGGTGGGGATCTCCAGGCCCGCCGCCGCGAAGGCGTCTTCGTTGTAGTAGACGCCGACGAACTCTCCGTAGTTCGGCACGCCGAACCAGGTCTCGCCGCCCATGACGCCGTCGTCGCTGTACTTCGCCGTGGTCTGCAGCGAGGGGGCGAGCTTGTCGTCCCAGCCGTATTCCTCGACGGCGTCGGAGATGTCGGTGATCAGCCCGGTCGACGCGAGGAAGCCGGCCGTCGCGTTGCCCTTGTTGAACTCCATGAGGTCGGGTGCGGCGTCGGTGTCGAGCACCTGACTGGCGGTCTTCTGGATCTGCTCGAACGACTTCTCCTCGAACTCGACCGTCGCGCCGGTCTCCTCCTCGAAGATCGAGATGGCCTCGGCCCAGGCCTTGCCCATCGCGCTGTCGGCGCCCTCGTAGTGCCAGAGCTTGAGGGTCTGGCCGTCGCCGCCTTCGTCTGCTGAGCCGGCGGCGCAGCCGCTCAGGGCGAGTCCGGTCGCGGTGAGCGCGCCCATCAGGGTCATCGCCTTCGTCCTGCGGGTGGTGCGTGCCATCGTCGGCACTCCTTTCTCGTGGCCCCGGAGGGCCGGACACTTCACTGGGTCGGGTGTTCAGTTGTGGGGTGGTGCATCGTCGAAGCGTTTCGATAAACGAGACGCTGACGCGTTCTCCGCCGGATGCGTCATCCCCGCCTGGGGACGACGGATCCTGCGGAGCGGTATTCGGGAGGGATGAGGTGGATCTGCGGAGGGAGGTTCGCCTCTTCGAGATGGCGGACCGCGAGCTCGACAGCGAGCTCGCACGACTGCTGCGGCACCAGGGGGATCGTGTCGATGGGCGCCGACAGAGTGGACGTGTCGAAGGATGCCGCGGCCGAGATCGCCGACACGTCCTCGCCGAGGCGGAGGCCGCGTTCGGCGAGCACCGCGAGCAGGGCCTCGTGCACGTCGTTGACGGCGTGCACGATGAAGGCGCGGTCGCCGCGGTCGAGGGCGACCTCGGCGGCCGTGCGGACGGAGGCGACGTCGGTGACGACGGAGCCGGTCGTCACCCAGTCGAGCGCGACGCCGCGCTCGACTGAACGGTCCTGCACGCCGTGCAGCAGACGCCGGGGGAAGTTCGACTTGCGGTACGAGACCTCGGTCTGCCCGAGCAGGGTGATGCGCGTGTGGCCGGCGTCGGCGAGATGGTCGACGGCCAGATGGCCGGCCGCCTCGAAGTCGAGGTCGACGCACGTGAGACCGCTCTGATCGTCGGGCAGGCCGATGAACACCGTCGGCGTCCGGACCGACCGGGCGATGGCCCCGCGCTCGTCGTCGGGAGCGACGTCGAGCACCAGGATCGCATCGACGAGGTTGCTCG
Organism: Microbacterium sp. PI-SA-G; assembly: GCF_057215335.1. NCBI lineage: Bacteria > Bacillati > Actinomycetota > Actinomycetes > Micrococcales > Microbacteriaceae > Microbacterium > Microbacterium sp. PI-SA-G. The sequence goes on along the minus strand of NZ_CM170103.1, from coordinate 1,288,988 downwards.
CCGCCACCCGGTTCATGCCCTCCGACGCCTGCTCGTCGGTGAGGAGCAGGATGTCGTAGCCGCGTCGGCGTGCGGCCACGGACGTGGCGAGGACGAACGCCATGTGGGTGGGGGCGTGCGTGTCGGCACGCAACGGCTCGGTCAGGGCGAAGATGTGCGTGCGGCGCCCGGCGAGCATGCGGGCGCCGGCGTCGGGCTCGTAGCCCAGCGCGCTCACGGCGTCTTCGATGCGCTTGCGGGTCTTCTCCGAGACGGGGCGCTTGCCGCTGAGGGCGTAGGAGACGGTGCTGATCGACACGCCGGCGGCATTCGCCACCTCATGGATCGTGCTCATCGAGACTCCATCGTCATCGTTCGGGACTGATCGTCGAAGCGCTTCGCTGGCGCCTCTGAGCGATGATAGGCACCGCCTGCTCCCGAGCGCAAGCTTTTTGTGGTGAGAGGCAACATATCGAGGGAGCAAGAACCGGTACAGTCGAGCGAGATTCCGCACCATCGCCCGTCGAGGAGAACGCATGCCCCTGACCGACCTGCCCCTGGATCAACTCCGCGAGTTCCGGCCCGACGTCATCGAGCCCGAGGACTTCGACGCCTTCTGGCAGGGCACGCTGGCCGAGACCAGAGCGATCGGCGGAGCGCTGCAGCTCGTGCCCGCGCAGACGCCGATCCGCGAGCTGATCGTCGAGGACCTCACATTCCCCGGTTTCGCGGGCGAGCCGGTCCGTGCCTGGGTCACGCGTCCGCAGGGCGACGCACCGCGGCCGACGGTCGTCGAGTACATCGGCTACAACGGCGGGCGAGGACTCCCCGGAGAGCGACTGCAGTGGGCCGCGGCCGGCTACGTGCACGTCCTGATGGACACGCGCGGCCAGGGCAGCGGCTGGGGGACCGGCGGCGACACGCCCGATCCGCACGGATCCGAGGGTTCGGTGCCCGGGTTCATGACCCGCGGGATCAGCGATCCGGCGACGTACTTCTACCGTCGGGTGTTCACCGACGCCGTGCGCCTGATCGACGCGGTGAAGACGCTGCCGTTCGTCGCCGCCGATCAGATCGCCGTGACCGGCGGGAGCCAGGGCGGCGGAATCGCCATCGCCGTGGGCGGCCTCGTCCCGGATCTGGCCTCCGTGCTGCCCGACGTGCCGTTCCTGTGCCACTTCGGTCGCTCCGTGCAGCTGACCCCGGATCAGCCGTTCACCGAGATCACGAAGTACCTCTCGGTGCACCGGGATCAGGACGACCGCGTGTTCTGTACGCTGTCGTACTTCGACGGAGTGAACTTCGCCCGTCGCATCCAGGCGCCGGCGCTGTTCTCGGTCGCACTGATGGACCCCGTCGTCCTGCCGTCGAGCGTGTTCGCGGCCTACAACCACCTGAGCGTCGAGGACCGCGACATCGCCGTGTATGCCTTCAACGGCCACGAGGGCGGGCAGACGCACCAGTGGCTCCGCCAGGTCGCCTGGCTGGAAGAGCGCCGCGACGGCTGAGCGCCCGCTTCCGAGGTGAGCGGCGGAGCCCGACGGGGGAGGATCGTCGGGTTCCGCCGCCGGCCTAGGAGTCGATGCGGATCTGCGCGATGACCTCGGAGTACTCGGTCTCGCCGACCGGGGTGAACCCGACGCGCAGGAAGAAGGCCTCGGGGCCCTCGTCGCCGGCCTCGTAGATGACGTTGACGTGGTCGACGCCGCGACGGCGCGCCTCGTCGAGCAGGCTCTCGACCGCGAATCGGCCGACGCCGCGGCCCTGGTCGTCGGCGTCGACGTTGATGCGCCACAGCACGGAGCGGAAGTGCTCCTCCGGGGCCTCGTCGTCGAAGTTGGCGCTGACGAATCCGACGACGGTGTCGTCGTCGAGGACGACACGCTGCCAGGACGTCTGCGGGTTGATGACGGTCGCTGCGATGCCGTAGGACACCGGAGCGAGGAACTGCTCCTGTCCGGGCTTGAGCGACAGGTTGTTCACCGCGACGATCGTCGCAGCGGAGAGTTCCACCATGCGCAGTTCGGACATGCCTTCAGGCTAACGCCTCCCGCACGGAGGCACACGCATCGCACGAACATTTCGTCGTCGGGTACCCGGAGGGTCCTCAGGTATCTTGGTATCGAGACAAATCCACCACAAGAGCGGAGAACCTCCCGGTGACCGACGACGCCATCATCTACACCTACACAGACGAGGCACCGGCACTCGCCACCGCCTCGTTCCTCCCGATCATCCAGGCCTTCAGCGGACAGGCGGGCATCGGATTCGAGACTCGGGACATCTCGCTGGCCGGCCGCATCCTCGCCGCCTTCCCCCAGAAGCTCGCGCCGGAGCAGCAGGTGGGGGACTCCCTCGCCGAGCTGGGCGGACTGGCCACGCTGCCCGAGGCCAACATCATCAAGCTGCCGAACATCTCGGCCTCGATCCCGCAGCTCAAGGCGGCGATCGCCGAGCTTCAGCAGCAGGGATACGACATCCCCTCGTTCCCCGACGACCCGTCGTCGCTCGAGGACAAGGACGTCCGCGCCCGCTACGACCGCATCAAGGGCTCCGCCGTGAACCCGGTCCTGCGCGAGGGCAACAGCGACCGCCGTGCGCCTCAGGCCGTGAAGAACTACGCCAAGAAGCACCCGCACCGCAACAAGCCGTTCGCCGAGGGGTCGAAGACCCGTGTCGCCACCATGGGCCACGACGACTTCAAGTCGAACGAGAAGTCGTGGGTCGCCGCGAGCGACGACGTGCTCAGCATCCGCCACACGGCCACCGACGGAACCGTCACCGTGCTGAAGGACGGCCTGAAGGTCCTGCCGCGCGAGATCATCGACGCGACCTTCCTGTCGGCTCCCGCCCTCGACGCGTTCCTCGCCGAGACCCTCGAGCAGGCCAAGGCCGACGACGTGCTCTACTCGGTGCACCTCAAGGCGACGATGATGAAGGTCAGCGACCCGATCATCTTCGGCCACGTGGTGCGCGTGTTCTTCGCCGACGTGTTCGCGCAGTACGGCGAGCAGCTGGCCGAGGCCGGTCTCACGCCGAACGACGGACTGGGCTCGATCCTCGCCGGTCTCGCGGGCATCTCGAACGGCGCCGACATCGCGGCGGCGTTCGACAAGGCGCTCGCCGAGGGCCCGCGCGTCTCGTACGTGAACTCCGACAAGGGGATCACAAACCTCCACGTGCCCAGCGACGTGATCGTCGACGCCTCGATGCCCGCGCTCGTGCGCAACGGCGGCAAGCTGTGGGGCCACGACGGGGGAGAAGACGACACGATCGCCGTCATCCCCGACTCCTCGTACGCGAGCGTCTACCAGGCCGTGATCGACGACGTGATCGCGAACGGTCCGCTCGACCCGGCCACGATCGGCACGGTGCCCAACGTCGGACTCATGGCGCAGGCCGCCGAGGAGTACGGCAGCCACGACAAGACGTTCGAGATCCCCGCCGACGGTGTCGTGCAGATCCTCGACAGCGAGGGCAACGCCCTGATCGAGCACGAGGTCGGCGCCGGTGACATCTGGCGCGCGACGCAGACGAAGCACATCGCGGTGATGGACTGGGTCAAGCTGGCCGTCACGCGCGCCCGTGCCTCAGGATCGCCGGCGGTGTTCTGGCTCGACGCCAACCGTTCGCACGACGCGCAGATCATCGCGAAGGTGCACCAGGGCCTCGCGCTGCTCGACACGCACGGACTCACGCTCACGATCCTCCCGCCCGAGGAGGCCACGCGGTACACGCTCGCTCGCATGCGCCACGGACTCGACACCATCTCGGTGACCGGCAACGTGCTGCGCGACTACCTGACCGACCTGTTCCCGATCCTCGAGGTCGGCACGAGCGCCAAGATGCTCTCGATCGTGCCGCTGCTCGCCGGTGGCGGACTGTTCGAGACGGGTGCCGGCGGATCGGCCCCCAAGCACGTGCAGCAGCTGGTCGAGCAGAACTACCTGCGCTGGGACTCGCTGGGCGAGTTCTTCGCGCTGGCGGCGTCGCTCGAGCACTTCGCGGACCGCATGGGCAACGAGAAGGCGCGCGTGCTGGCCGAGACGCTCGACGCCGCGACCGGCACCTTCCTCGAGGAGGACCGCTCGCCGGGCCGTGCTCTGGGCACGATCGACAACCGCGGCAGCCACTTCTACCTGGGGCTGTACTGGGCCCAGGAGCTCGCGGCGCAGACGAAGGACGCCGACCTCGCGGCGGCGTTCGGACCGATCGCGGCCACGCTCGCCGAGAACGAGGAGAAGATCGTCTCCGAGCTCAACGCCGTGCAGGGCTCGCCGGCCGAGATCGGCGGCTACTACCGTCCCGATCCCGCACTGGTCGAGGCGGTCATGCGCCCGTCCGAGACCCTGAACGGGATCATCGACGCGCTCAGCTGAGACCCGGACACACGAGAGGGGCGGATGCCGGATGGCATCCGCCCCTCTTCGTCTGTCCGCAGTGCGGGTGCTCAGCGCCGGTCGGTCAGTTGTAGACCTGGACCTCGAGGCCGACGGGCGACCAGTCGTAGACGTACTTGGCCAGGTCGATCGGCAGGTTGACGCAGCCGTGGCTCATGCGCTGGCCGTAGTTGCTGTGCCAGTAGGTGCCGTGGAAGCCGATGTTGGTCGTGAACCAGGTGATCCACGGCACGTCCTCGGTGCAGTACGGGGCGTTGGGGTAGCAGCCCATGTCCTGCATGCGGGTGTGCGCGAACACCTTGAAGTTGCCCGTCGGGGTCAGGGTTCCGGGGAGGCCGGTGGAGACCGCCCAGGACTGCACGACGTTGCCGTTCTCGAAGAGCATCGCGCGCTGCGAGCCGAGGTCGATCTCGATGCGGCGTGCGAGGGAGACGACCTCGAAGGGAGTCTCGGTGACGGAGAGCGCGAAGACGCCGTTTCCGGCCTCGAGCTGCTGGGCGAAGTTCTCGGCGACGCCGGAGGTGTCTCCCACCGAGCGGCCGGTGGCCCCGACCTGCTCCTCGCGCAGGACGGTGCCGGCGGAGTCGACGATGTTCTTCTGGGTCACGGGAGCGCGGTCCACGACTCCGGCGAGACCGTCGACGGTGGCCTGGATCGCGGCCGGGTCGGCCGAGATGCTCAGCTGGCCGTCTTCGTCGACCACCGACAGCCACGTCGCGGCGACATCGGGCGCGACCGGAACGGTGCGCTCCTCGCCGATGTAGAAGCCCACGGAGCCGAGCATGGTGTTCATCGACGCGGCCATCGCCGCGGCGTCGTCGTCGGAGACGGCGGCGGGGGCCTCGGCGGGTGCGCCCGAAAACTCGAGCGCGGTGGCGCCGCCGGCCACGGCCGACGTGAACGCCTCGGTGAGACCGGAGAGGTCGATCCCGGTGCCCGGCTCGGCCGGCGTGACGGTGTAAGCGAGGGTCGCGGCGTCGAAGACGACGCCGGCATCGATCGGGTCGACGTAGCTGGTCGGCACGGCGTCACGCAGCGCGCTGGTTGCCTGAGCGGTGTCGAACGTGATCTCACCGGGCACGGCCTCGCCCATCCAGGTGCTGAGGTTCCACATCGGACGCTCGGCGAACGCGGTCTCGGCCAGGGCCGTGGCGTCGATCGAGGCACCGAGGTCTGCGCCCGACAGGACGGCGCCGTCGCCCGCACCGGTCAGCGTCACCTCGGTGGAAGCCAGGTGGGCATTGACCGCGTCGGCGGCGGCACCCGGAGTCATCCAGCCCACCGGGATGCCGGCGACCGTGGTGCCGGGGGCGATCAGGAACGCCGAGGCGGTGCCGGCTCCGAGAGCCACCACGCCGAGTCCGAGCCCGATCCACAGCCCGAGGCGGCGCTTCTTCGGCTTCGGCTCGATGGGCGCCCACGCCAACGGCTGCTCGCCCGTGGGCGGCTCTGCGCTGTCTGACGTCTCGGCAGGTGTCCATGCCTTCGTCGTACCGTCGTCGTTGAACGACTCGGTCTTCGCGTTCTGCGCGGAGATCAGATCGGTCACGCACTCACCCCCCGGATATCAAACGTGTCCTATTTGACAATCGTACGGGATACAAGGTAACGGGACGGCAACGGTCGCCCGGACTTGACAGTCCGCGGAACTCAGTCGATGATCGCGATTCCGTCGATCTCGACCAGCATCTCCTCACGGGGCAGTCCGGTGAAGACGGTGGTGCGCGACGGCAGCACACCGGTGGTCGTGTGCGCGTTGACGAACTCGCCGTACGCGTCGTTCATGATCGGGAAATCCTCGCGCTTGGTCAGGTAGACGCGCAGCATGACGACGTCGTCGAACGTCGCGCCCGACGCCTCGACGATGGCCTTCACATTCTCGAGCGTGCGGGTGGTCTGCGCCGCGACGTCGCCGGGGAAGAGGTACTCGTTCGACACCGGGTCGACGGGCCCCTGGCCCGAGACCTGCACGAACGGGCCCTTGCGCACGCCCTGCGAGAAGGTGTGGGCGGGGGCGGGGGCGGCATCGGTCGAGATTCGGGTCTTCGCAGTCATGATCTCAGCCTAGTAGCCTTGTTAGATGCCTCTACAAATCCCCGATCCCGTTCTCGGCGCCTGGGCGAAGGGATTTCCGGCTCGCGTGGCCGGCCTCCCGCTCTCGGAGCTCGCCTCGGCGGGTCTGCGTCTGTCGGAGCTGCCGACCCCCGTCCTCACGGTGCACGAGGCGGCGCTGACTCACAACGAGGAGACGGTCTTCGCCTGGGCGCGCGAGCAGGGCGTGGCCCTCGCACCGCACGGGAAGACGACGATGGCCCCGGCGCTCTGGCAGCGGCTGCTCGATGCGGGCGCCTGGGGCATCTCGGTGGCAACGCCGTGGCAGGCCGGAGTCGCGGTGGACGCCGGGGTGCAGACGGTGCTGATCGCCAACGCGGTCACCGACCGGGCGGCTGCCGCACGCCTGGGTGAGTTGCTCGCGGCGGACTCGGAGCTGCGCATCCTCTGCTGGGCCGACGCGGTCGCCACCGTCGAGATCCTCGCCGACGCGCTCGACGGCGCGCAGCGGCCGCTCGATGTGCTGGTCGAACTCGGCGGAGCCGCTGGACGCACCGGGGCGCGCACGATCGACGAGGGCGAGCGCATCGCGGCAGCCGTGTCGGCGGCATCCGGACTGCGGCTCGCCGGTGTCACGGGCTACGAAGGGCCGTTCGGGCCGGATCGCAGCGCGGGCTCCGTGGCGGCCGTCGACGCCTATCTGCAGACGCTCGTCGACCTGCACCGCCGTCTGACCTATCCCGAGGGCGTCCGCCCCGTGCTGAGCGCGGGCGGCAGCTCGTTCCCCGACCGGGCAGCGGCCGTGCTGTCGGCGCACGGCGACTCGGCCGACGTGGTGCTGCGCTCCGGCGCCTTCCAGATCCACGACGACGGTTTCTACGCGCGCATGTCGCCGTTCGGTCCGCTCGTCGGCACCGCGCCGCTGCGCTCCGCCATGCACGCCTGGTCTCGGGTGCTCTCGCAGCCCGAGGACGGACTGGCGCTGCTCGACGCGGGGAGGCGAGATGTGCCATTCGACATCGACCTGCCGACGCCGCAGTCGGTCGGCGGCGAGATCACGGCCCTGAACGACCAGCACGCGTTCCTGCGGCTCGCCGCCGGAGAGAGCGCGGCGGTCGGCGACGTCGTGCGCCTCGGACTCTCGCACCCGTGCACGGCCTTCGACAAGTGGCGCGTGGTCGCGGTGATCGACGATCCGGATGCCGACGACCCGCGCGTGATCGGAGCGGTGGCGACATGCTTCTGAGCGCCGAGAAGGCCGCCGAGGGGCGCGTGCGCGTGTACCGGGGTGTCAACGTGGTCGACGGCACGGGTGCGCCGCGCTACGAGGCCGACGTCGCGGTGGAGGGTGCGCGCGTCGTCGCCGTGCTGCGCCACGACGACGCCGATCGCGCGGCCCTCGAGCTGCCTGACGGAGCCATCGAGGTCGACGCCCGCGGGCTCGTCCTCGCGCCCGGATTCATCGACATGCACGCGCACAGCGAGCTGGCAGTGCTGACCGGAGCCGACCACGACGCGAAGATCCGCCAGGGTGTGACGACCGAGGTGCTGGGTCAGGACGGGCTCGGCTACGCCCCGCTCGACGCGGCGTGTGCGGCCGTCATCCCCGCGCAGATCGCCGGATGGAACGGGATGCCGGCGGCAGCGCCCTGGCGCACGATGGGCGACCTGCTGGTCTCGATCGACGAGGCCGCGGTCGCGAACGCCGCCGTCCTCGTGCCGCAGGGCAACCTGCGCATGATGGTCGTCGGCCACGAGAACCGCCCGGCCACGACCGCCGAGATCGCGACCATGGCCGAGCTGCTCGGCGAGGCTCTCGACGCCGGGGCGTTCGGTATGTCGAGCGGCCTCACCTACACCCCGGGCATGTACGCCGACACGGCCGAGCTCGAGGCGCTGTGCACGGTCGTCGCCGAGCGTGGCGGGTACTGGGCGCCCCACACGCGCAGCTACGGGGGCGGCGCGCTGGCGGCCTACCAGGAGGCGCTCGACATCGGTCGCCGCACGGGATGCCCGATCCACCTGACCCACGCGACCATGAACTTCACGCCGAACCGCGGCCGGGCGCGAGAACTTCTCACGCTGGTCGACGAGGCGATCGCCGACGGCGTCGACGTGACGCTCGACACCTACCCGTACCTGCCCGGGGCGACCACGCTGTCGGCGCTACTGCCCAGCCGCCTCGCCGAGGGCGGCGACCTCGTGCGGGTGCTCATCGGGCTCGATGCCGCGGAGCGCGAGCGGGTGCGCGTCGAGCTGGAGGAGATCGGCTGCGACGGCTTCCACGGCGAGCGGGCGGACTGGACCGAGATCCAGATCTCGGGCACCGCCAACCCCGTACTCTCCGATCTCGTCGGCCGCACGGTGGCGGAGATCGCCGAGACGTCAGGACGACGCGCAGTGGACGTCGTGATCGACACGATCATCGCCGACGGGGGAGCCACCGGCATCCTCATGCACATCGGTGACGAGGACAACGTGCGCGAGATCATGCGGCATCCGCGGCACACCGCCGGGAGCGACGGCATCCTGATCGGCGCCCGCCCGCACCCGCGGGGCCGCGGGACCTTCGCGCGCTACCTCGGCCACTACGTGCGGGAGCTCGGAGTGCTCACGCTCGAGGAGGCCGTGCGGCATCTCTCCGGCACACCGGCGGCGCGGCTCGGGCTCGATCGCGGCGACGCCCCGCGCGGCATCATCCGAGCGGGAGCCACGGCCGATCTCGTGCTGTTCGATCCGCAGACGATCGCCGCCGGGGCGACGTTCGAGTCCCCTCTCGAGCGTCCGATCGGGGTGCACGAGGTCTTGGTCTCCGGGGTCGCTGTCGTGTCGAACGGCGAGGTCACCGGGCGCACGCCGGGGCAGGCGCTGCGCATGGCGCCGGCACCGCACCGCGCGACCGTGCCGCACATCGCCTCGCGCATCGATCCGACCGTGCCGGGGTTCGTCTGGACGCCGCAGACACCGGTCGAGGCCGATGTCGACGGTCATCCGTCTCTCGCGCACGCGGTCGCCCGGCTCGGCGCCGGCGACCCCGCGCGCCGGGATGAGCCCGCCATCCGGCTGCGCGTGGACGCCGAGGTCGGAGCGGATGCCGCCGCCGCCGGCCGCATCGGAGACGAGGCCTTCCGGGTGACCATCGCGGCCGACGGCGTCGAGATCGTCGGAGCGACGCCCGCCGGTGTGTTCCGCGGCGTGACCACGCTGCGTCAGCTGCGCTCTCCTGAAACCGCCGCCGATGCCGCAGTGCGGCTGCCCGCCGGAGTGTGGGAGGGGTCGCCCGCCTCGGCCTGGCGCGGGGCCATGCTCGACGTCGCCCGCCACTTCCGTCCCGCCGCCGACGTCCGTCGCCTGATCGATCTGCTGGCCGAGCACCACCTGAACGTGCTGCACCTGCATCTGACCGATGACCAGGGCTGGCGCTTCGAGGTGCCGGGCTACCCGCGGCTGACCGAGATCGGCGCTCGCCGCGAGGCGACCCAGGTCGGTCACGGCGTGCATGCGAGGGTCGAAACCGGGGTGCACGAGGGGCACTACACGACGGCTGAGCTGCGCGCGCTGGTCGACTACGCCGCCGCGCGATTCGTGACGCTGGTCCCCGAGGTCGAACTGCCCGGTCACGTGCAGGCGGCGCTGGCCGCCTACCCCGAGCTCGGCAACACCGACGTCGGTGAGCCTGTGACCGCACCCTGGGAGCGTTTCGGTGTCAATCCGCGCACGCTGGCGCCGACGGACGAGTCGCTCGCCTTCGGTCGGGCCGCCATCGACGCGCTGTGCGACGTGTTCGACTCGGAGTGGATCGGCATCGGCGGCGACGAGGTGCCGGTGACCGAGTGGGAGAAGAGCGCGGCGGCGGGGGAGCGCATGCGCGCACTCGGCCTCGCGACCCCTCACGACGTGCAGCCCTGGTTCACCGCGCAGTTCGTCGCGCATGTGCGCAGCCGCGGACGCACCGCGCTCGCCTGGGACGAGGTGCTCGAGGGCGAGGTGCCCGAGGGCGTGCGCATCCTGGCCTGGCGGGGACCGGTGGCCCTGCGCGAGGCGGTGCGCCGCGGCATTCCGGTGATCGCGTGCCCCGACCTCGAGGTCTATCTCGACTACGCGCAGTCGGAGTCGGAGGACGAGCCGATCCGTGTCGGGCCGCCGCTGACGATCGAGCGCGCGTACACCCTGCGTATCCCCGAAGGCGTGGTGGGCGGACAGGCGAACATCTGGACCGAGCACCTGCCGACGAGGGATCGCGTGGACTTCGCGGCGTTCCCTCGGCTCGCCGCGATCGCCGAACGTCTGTGGGAGGGCGGGGACGCGGGGGACTACCCGGACTTCGCCCGACGCCTTCCGACGCATCTGCGTCGGCTCGCGGCGGCCGGGGTGCGGTATCGTCCCCTCGACGGCCCGATAATCGATCAGCGTCGCCCGGGGGTGGCGGAGAAGCCGATGACGATCCAGACCCGTGAGCAGATCGTCGCGGGGCTGGTCGAGCGACTCGTCGCTCGGGCCGCGGAAGCGGCCGAGGGACGAGTTCAGAAGAAGTAACGTTTCGGTAACCCCGCCCGCGCACCGCGGAGCGGGAGTTGCACAATCGCTGTTCGTAAGGTCTACTAACAAACATGTCCGCTTCGGATGAATCGCGTCCCGCCATGACGGCTGAGTACGTCGGCGGGAACACCCATGCCTTCGGCCCCGGGCGCCATCTGCGCTCGCGCTCGAAGGTGCTTCCCGAACACGCACGCGGGCACAACCGCGCGCTCGTGCTGCAGACGCTGTACCACGCGGGTGCGATGAGTCGCGCCGACCTCTCGCGCGAGACCGGGCTGACCCGGGTGACGATCTCCGACCTCGTCGCCGAGTTCATCGCCGACGGCATCGTGCTCGAGATGGGCATCCGTGAGACCGTGGGCCCCGGCAAACCTCCGATCCTGATCGACATCGATCGCGTCGGGCACCAGATCATCGGGCTCGACCTCTCGGGGCCGAACGCCTTCGTGGGCGCCGTGCTGAGCCTCGACGGCGACGTGCTCGAACGCCGCGAGGTCGCCCGCCCCGAGGCACCCGACGGCGAGGCCGCATACGCCGCGACCCTCGAGCTGGCGCGCCAGCTCGTCGCCGCGTCGTCACAGCCGCTGCTCGGCGTGGGCATCGGAACGCCGGGCGTCGTGCGCCCGGACGGGCTCGTACTCAGCTCGCCGAACCTCGCGTGGACCGACTTCCCACTCGAAGCCAAGCTCAGCGCCGACCTCTCGCTGCCCGTGCTTGCGCGCAATGACGCCAACGCCGCCGTGCTCGCCGAGTACACCTTCGGCGACGCCAAGGCCGACTTCATGCTGATCAAGATCGGTCGCGGCGTCGGAGCCGGCGTCATCACCGGCAGCCAGTCACTGCTGGGCAGCCGCTTCGCCGCCGGTGAGATCGGCCACGTCGTGGTCGGCACCGACGGCGGCCCGCGCTGCGCCTGCGGCAAGGACGGATGCCTCGAGGCCTGGCTCAGCGTCACACGCCTGCGGCAGGCGCTCGCCGACGACCCGAGCGCGCGCGATGCGATCCTGCGCGACGCCGGCACGCGGATGGGGATCGCGATCGCGCCCATCGTGGCCGCCCTCGATCTCTCCGAGGTCGTCGTCTCGGGACCTGCCGATCTGCTCGACGGCATCCTGATCGATTCCGCGATCGAGACCCTGCACGCCCGCACGCTGGAAGGCGTGTTCGAGGACACCCTCATCCGCCTGACCGTCCAGGAGGACATCGTGTTGCGCGGTGCCGCCGTGATGGTGCTCTCCGCTCAGCTGGGCGTCTCGTGAGGGCCGCGCTGACACTCTGCGGGAGTCGTATCCGATGACCTTCGCCGACCTCACCGACCTCGACGGTCGGGGCATCCGTGTGGGCCTCGACGTCGGCGGCACCAAGATCGACGCGGTCGCGGTCGACCCCGCCGGGGAGATCCTCGGACGCCTGCGACGGCCCACCGGCTGGGGCGATGAGGCGGTGGTCGAGAGCATCGTGCTCGCCGTGACCGCGCTCGCGCACGAGACCGGATTCGCGGTGTCGGACATCGCGTCGGTCGGCATCGGCATTCCCGGGCTGGTCGACGCCGACACCGGCCGGGTGCTGCACGCCGTCAACCTCGGAGTCGAATCGCTCGACCTCGCCGTACGAGCCGAAGCCGCGCTCGGCGTGCCCTTCCGCATCGAGAACGACGTGAAGGCTGCAGCGCTGGGGGCAGCGACGCTCCGTGGCGCGACGGGCTCGATGGCGTACCTGAACCTGGGCACGGGCGTGGCGGCCGGCATCGTCATCGACGGTCGGATCTGGCGCGGAGCCCGCGGCACGGCCGGCGAGGTCGGCCACATCTCGGTCGACCCGAACGGACGGCTCTGCGGCTGCGGCCAGCACGGCTGCGTCGAGACGTTCTGCGGCGGAGGAGCCCTGGCTCGCGCGTGGGGTCGCCCCGGCGCGCTGCCGGTCAAGGACATCATGGATGCCGCCGATGCCGGTGATCCGCAGGCGCTCGCCCTGCGCTCCGACCTGTATCGCGGCGCTGCCGCTGCGGTCCGCGTGCTGGTGCTGTCGGCCGATGTCGAGACCGTCATCATCGGAGGCGGTCTGACCGCACTCGGCGACACCCTGGCCGCCGGCATCCGACAGTCGCTGCTCGCCGACGCCGAGACGTCATCGTTCATGAGGTCTCTGCACCTGGATGAAAGGATCGAGATGCTGTCGTCCGGGTCACCCGCCGCCGCTTTCGGCGCCGCGCTCGTCGGCGCTTCCGTCACCGAGAAGGAGATCGTGTCCCATGGCTGAGGTCGTCATCGTCGAGAGCAAGGAGGCGGCCGGAGCTCTCGTCGCCGCCGAGATCGCGGAGCTCATCGCTCAGCGCCCCGACGCCGTGCTGGGACTGGCCACCGGGTCCACTCCGCTCCCCGTCTACGAGGCGCTCCGGCAGCAGCTCGCGGGACGCGATCTGTCGCAGGTGCGCGGCTTCGCCCTCGACGAGTACGTCGGGCTCGACCCGGCTCATCCCGAGAGCTACCGTTCGGTCATCACGCGCGAGGTCATCGAGCCGCTCGGACTCGACCCGCAGCGCATCCAGGTGCCCAACGGCGCGGTCGACACGATCCAGCGCGCCGGCGACGACTACGAGGCCGCGATCGCCGCGGCCGGCGGGGTCGACCTGCAGATCCTCGGGATCGGCACCGACGGCCACATCGGCTTCAACGAGCCCGGCTCGTCGTTCGCCTCGCAGACCCGCGTGAAGACGCTCACCGAGCAGACGCGTGCCGACAACGCCCGCTTCTTCGACTCGATCGACGACGTGCCCCGGCACTGCATCACGCAGGGTCTGGGCACCATCCTGAAGGCGCGGCACCTCGTGCTGCTGGCCTTCGGTGAAGGCAAGGCGCAGGCGGTCGCCGACGCCGTCGAGGGTCCGCTCTCGGCGATCCTGCCCGGTTCCGCGATCCAGCTGCACCCTCATGCGACCGTCGTGGTCGACGAGGCGGCGGCGTCGCGCCTGAAGCTGGCCGACTACTACCGGTACACCTTCGCCAACAAGCCGGAGTGGCAGGGCATCTGACCCGGCGGTCAGCGCCTCAGCTGCGGGGCAACAGCGGCCAGGCGAGCGGGAGCAGGTGCTCGAGGCTGAGCGGCGCGAGCGGCAGCGAGTCGAGGTCGGCGGGAGTGATCCAGCGCAGTTCGGCGAGCTCGGCCTGAACGCGCACCGACGCGGGGTCGATCGACACGGCGAAGGCGGCGGCGATCACCCGGTGCCCCGGCTCGTTGGCCGCGGCCGACACGAAGGTGCCCAGCGGCGTCAGGTCGCTCGGGCTGAGCTGCAGGCCCAGTTCCTCGTCGAGTTCGCGGATCAGCGTCTGCGTCGCATCCTCGCCGGCCTCGGGCTTGCCGCCGGGCTGCATGAAGCGCACGGTGCCGTGCTTGCGGACCACGAGCACCCGGTCGGCCGCATCGACGATCACGGCGGCGCTGACGTGGATGTCAGGCATGGATCTCGGATGCCGGATCGAAGACCTTGCCGGGGTTGAGGATGCCCAGCGGGTCGAACACCCGCGCGATCTGGCGCTGCAGCTCCCACTGCGTCTCGCCGAGCTCGTCGGCCAGCCAGCGGCGCTTCAGCACGCCGATGCCGTGCTCGCCGGTGAGCGTTCCGCCCAGGCGGATCGCGGCGCGGAACAGCTCGTCGGCTGCGGCCCACACCTGGGCGGGGGTCTCGGTGCCCTCGAAGATGAAGTTCGGATGCAGGTTGCCGTCGCCGGCGTGCGCGACCGTGGGGATGGGCAGCCCGTACTCCCGCTCGATGCGGGCGATCTCGTCGAACATCGCCGGCATGGCGCTGCGCGGCACCGACACGTCTTCGATCAGGGTGGTGCCCAGCGACGCCATCGCGGCATGCATCGAGCGCCGGATAGCGAGCAGACGCTCACCCTCGACGGGGTCCTGCGTGAGGACGGTCGCTCCCTGATGCGCCTGCAGGACGGTGGCGATCGTCTCGGCCTCGGAGACGGCCGCCGGACCGTCGGTCTGGATCGTCAGCTGCGCGGCGCCGGGCGGCGGAGCGGGCAGCGCGAGGAGTGCGTGCACCGCGGTGAGGCTCGCGGCATCCATCAGCTCCATGATCGCTGGCTGCACCCCGGCGGCCGTGACGGCGGCGGAGGCTGCGGCCGCCGTGCGCACATCGGGGAAGGTGGCGGCGATCGTGCACACCGGTCCGACGACCAGTCGTCGCAGCTTGAGAGTCGCGCCGACGACCACGCCGAGCGTGCCCTCGGAGCCGATCACGAGCGAGGTCAGATCGAGACCGGTGACACCCTTCACGCTGCGATGGCCGAGATGCACCAGCCGACCGTCGGCGAGCACGAGGTCGACGCCGAGCACCGCGTCGCGGACGACACCGTACTTGGCGCAGAGCAGCCCTCCCGCGCCCGTCGCGATGTTGCCGCCGACGGTGGAGATGTCGCGGCTCGCGGGGTCGGGCGCCCACCAGACGCCGTGCTCGGCGAGCTGACGGTTGAGCTCGGCGTTGAGGATGCCGGGCTCCACCACCGCGAGCAGGTCATCGGGGCGCACCTCGAGCAGCGCCGCCATGCGCAGGGTCGAGAGGACGATCTCGCCCGCGCCCGCATTGGCGGCGCCGGCGAGCCCGGTGCCCGCGCCGCGGACGACGACGGGGGTGCGGGTGGCGGTGGCGATGCGCAGGGTCTCCTGCACGTGCTCCACGGTCTCGGCGTGCACGATGGCCAGGGGACGCTCGGGGGCCGCATGGCCGGACCGGTCCGCGCGAGCGGCGTCGAGCGCTGCCGGGTCGACGTCGACGAGAGGGCCCAGGGCGGCCTGGAGCAACTCCAGGGGTGTCATGACAGAGAGCGTCGCCCGGTCATGACCCCGGCCGCGATCGCCACCACGGCGAAGGCGGAGCCGATCAGCGCCTGGTCCATGGACCACCACGCGATCGTGACGCTCACAGAGATCAGCACCTCGACGATCGCCCGCAGGAACGGATGCACGCGCAGCACCGGCCGCGGCGAGAGGAACAGCGCCCAGACCAGCAGCACGGCGATCGGAGCGCCGATGCCGACCACGATGTTCCAGGGCAGCGGCCACGTCGCGAAACCCCACAGGGCGAGCGTTCCCATCGCGATCACCAGGATGATGGCGCGGACCACGTCGAGAACGGTGATGACCGGACGCTCGACGCCGGGTACGGGAGCAGGTTCCGAGGGCATCGTCCCAGTCTATTCGGCGCTCGCGGGCTGGTCGGCCGTGGCGACGATGGGTGCGGGTGCTGGCTCGGGTTCTGCGGGTGCGGGATCGACGACGGGCGCGGGATCGACGACGGGAGTGGGCTCGACGACGGGCGCGGGTTCTTCGACGGGTGCGGGCGTGGGCTCGACGACGGGCGTGGGAGCCGGTTCGACGACGGGGGAGGATGGCGCAGCCGGTGCAGTCTCGGCGACGGGCGGGGCCGGGACCACAGGTGCGACGCTGGTCGCTGCGACTTCGTCTGCCGGGATGACGTCATCCACGGGGGAATCGATCAGTCCGCTCGTCAGTTCAGCCAGCGTGGTCTGCGCGAACGGGGCCTCGCCGGTCGCGAGCACGTAGCGGAACGTGACCGTCGTGGCCGTCGGCTCGAGGATCTGCCACAGGGTGGGGCGCAGGTCGACCGTGCCGGCGCCGTTGGCGTCGAGCACGACGGTCTGTCCGCCCCCGCCGCTGCCGAGGAACGCTTCGATCGTGTTGCCGGGCACGCCCTGCACCGGAACGGCGTAGTGCAGCACGAGCTCGCTGTCCAGCCACAGGCTGGCCGTGCCCCAGGTCGGTGCCTCGGTCGGCACGGCGGGGCCGGTCGGATCGGTCGGGTCTGTCGGGTCTGTCGGGTCTGTCGGGTCCGTGGGGTCTGTCGGGTCCGTGGGGTCCGTGGGCTCGGTCGGGTCCGTGGGGTCGGTCGGGTCGGTCGGGTCGGTCGGGTCGGTCGGATCCACCGGCTCCGTGGGATCGGTGGGATCCACGGGAGGGGGAGGGTCGACAGGCGTGTTCGTGTCATCCGTCACCGGGGGCGTGACCACCGGATCGCTGACGGGCGGAGCGGTCACCGGCGCCGAGGTCTCGACGGGCTCGGCCGGCGCGACATCGCCGCCGCCGTCGGTGTCGTCGGTGTCATCCTCGACCGGCGGGGTCGGCTCGTCCTGCACCGGCGGTTTCTCTTCGATGACGACCGGCTTCTCGGTGTTCATCGAGTCGTCGGGAGCGACGTCCGAGGCGATCGACGACGAGTCCACGTCGCCGGCGCTCGGCAGCGAGGTCGCGGGATTGACGCCGGCGAGCCCGGGGATGATGGTGGCCGCGGCGACGACGCCCGCCACCACGAGCGCGGCGGATCCGGCGCCGACCAGCGCTCCCATGCCGGTGAGGATGCCACCCGTGGCGGCCCCCATGCCGGTGCCTGCTCCGGCGCCGCCGGTCACGCCGACACCCGCACCGGAACCGGTACCACCGGAAGCAGCACTGGATCCAGCTCCGCCCGCGGCAGCCACGGCAGTGGCGCTCGCGAAGACCGAGGCGGGGATGCCCGCGGGAGCCACGAGTGCGGCGATCTGTGCGCCGCCGCCCTGCAGCGCTGCGAGGTATCCGGCGGAGCCGCTGATGCCGAGCACGAGCGGCAGGAGAACGAGTCCGAGCCGCATCGAGACGTCTTTGGCCTCGGCCGCGACGATCATGCACCGTGCGCAGTCGTTCAGGTGCAGTTCGAGGCGCTTGTGGTCGCGGGTGCTGAGATTGCCGCGCGAGTACGCGCCGAGGTGCTCGATCGTCCACTGGCAGTCGGAGTCGGGAGCGGCACTGCGCAGATGCGCCTGGATCCATGCCTCACGCAGGCCCTCACGCGCACGGAACGCCAGCTGCGCCACCGCACCGGACTTCATGCCCAGCAGGGGAGCGACCTCCTGCGGCTTCATCTGCTCGATCTCGGTGTACCAGAGCACTTCCTGCCACCGGGACGGGAGGCTGCGGAAGGCCTGCGCCGTGAGGCTGCGGTCGAGGGCGTCGTTCGCCGCCTGATCGGTGCTGTCGGGATCGGCGATCGCGTCGAGCTCGTCGATCGCCGAGTCGCGGCGCGCGCGTCCCCATGCGGCTGCCGTGTTGCGGATGCTGGTGAACAGGTACGCGCGGAACGAGCCGTTGGGTCCGCCGCCCTTCACGATCGCCTGGTAGATGCGGGTGTACGACTCCTGCACGAGATCGTCCGGGTCGATCGACGACGTCACGGATCGCGCGACGACGATTCCCGACGGGTAGTGGCGACGCCATAGTTCGCCGAACGCCTCCGTGTCGCCGGAGCGGGTGCGGAGGATGAGATCGGCGTCGGCGATCGGCGCGTGGTCAGCAGGGTTTTCGTGCACGTCCATCAATCTGTTCGGGGCATTCGTGTGCCCTCGCAAGAGAGACGCGGTGGAGGGGTTTTCATCACGCGTCATTCCCATTGTCCCTCGGAAGGGATCGTGTCACCACCCCTTCTCGAAAAACTTCCGGCCTGCTCGGCGTTGAAGAAGTCCAGGTCCCTGGCAGTTTCTTCCGAGAATGCTCCCCGGGGCTGAAAAATATCTCCCGAGTCCGCGTAATGAATCGGACGCGCCTTCGTCTCATCCCATAGAGACAGCCGTACGAATTCCACCGGGGGGCGGAGTTCAGGCGCCGATGCGGTGAGAGCCGCATCGGCTGGGTGGGTCGGGATCCTCGGGGGAGGAGCTCCCGGCCCCTCACTCTGATTGCGGCGGTCCACTCAATCTGGGGAAACGGTGGTCACCGAGGCAGTCGACGAACCGGAGAGCGCAGAGCTGCGCGTCGTCTCGCGATGAGCGGGCGGGCCTCACGCAGAGAGGTGCCCTGCCTGCCATACGCGGACGACGCGCAGCTCGCCATCCAGCAGCACGGCGTCGCCGATGCGTCCGCCGCTCAGTCTTCCGAGCTGCGCGTCGAGGCCGATGGCCCGCGCCGGCGTCTCGGTCAGCGCCCGCACCGCGTCGGCGAGCGGCACCCCGGCGTGCACTGCGCGCTGCAGCGCGACGTCCTGCGTCAGGGTCGAACCGGCGATCGAACCGGTGTCATCGGCGCGCGCGATCCCTTCGGTGACCGTCACGCTGACCGCGCCGAGGTCGTAGTGCCCGTCGGCGCTGCCCGCGGCGGCCATGGCGTCGGTGACCAGGGCCACACGCCCGGGGGCGGTCGCGAACAGCAGCGCGATGATGTGCGGGTCGAGGTGCACGTCGTCGGCGATGGCCTCGAGCACCACGCGGTGGTCGGCCGCGGCGGCGAGGACGGGCCCCGGGGCGCGGTGGTGGATGCCGGGCATCGCGTTGAACGCGTGCGTGAGGATCGAGGCGCCTGCGGCGAACGCCGCGCGGGCGGTCTCGGCGTCGGCGTCGGTGTGCCCCACGGCGGCGGCAGCTCTGGAGGCGACGATCTGACGGATGGCGTCGAGTCCGCCCGGCAGCTCCGGTGCGATCGTGACCTGGCGGATGGTGCCGCGGCCGGCAGCGAGGAGTCCGGCGACGTCGCTCGCCACGGGGGTGCGCAGGAGCGACGGCTCGTGCGCACCGTGGTGGCCCGGATCGAGGAACGGCCCCTCCAAGTGCGAGCCGAGGATGTCGGCATCCGTCTCGGTGAGATCCGCGATCAGCGAGACGCTGCGGGCGAGGTCGTCGAGCGGTGCGGTCACGAGCGAGATGACGGCGCGCGTGGTGCCGTGCGATCGGTGCAGCGCACGCGCGGCGCGGATCGCGTCGACTCCGTCATCGAAGGAGAATCCCGCTCCGCCGTGTCCGTGGATGTCGACGAACCCGGGCGTCAGCAGGGCACCCGCGCCGGCGACCTCGGTGGCGTCGACGACCTCGTCGGCGGGCGCCCAGTCGGCCCCGGTTCCCCGCGCGACCACCAGGCCGTCTTCGATGCGGAGCCAGGCGTCGTCGACGATCTCGCCTGCATCGACGAGTCGGACGGAGTGGATCAGCAGGGATCCGGTGGCAGAGGAATGCACGGTCATCGCTCGCTCCAGGGAACATCGTCGGCGGGGTGGAAGTCGATCGACTCAGCCTTCCACAGCGGCGCGAGCGCTCCGAGCCGCGCGCGGAACGACTCCCACGTGCGCCCGGGTGCCCGCTGCGGCGACCAGGCGATCTCGGCCTGCGCGGCGGCCCGCGGGAAGACCAGCTGCTCGACCTCGCTGTAGGTGCGCGTCGTCTCGGACCACAGGGGCGCTTCGACGCCGAGGATCGCCGACTCGGGCACGTCGAGGATCGCGGTCGGCTCCCACTCGTAGGAGGAGCGCACATCGACGACGCCCGCCCACGTGAGCCCGAGCGGGAAGTCGGCCGTGTACTTCATGTCGAGGTACGCGGCGTCGGCGGGCGACATGATCAGCGCCCCGCCCCGCTCGACGAAGTGCGCAGCCTCGGTCGCGTGCGAGTCCTCGGGCGTGGTCTTGCCCCAGTACTGACCGATCGTGCCCTGCGCGATGTCGGCGGCCGCTCCCACCTCGTGCCACGCGACCGGCGTCTTGCCGGCATCCACGACGATCTGCGTCGCGCGCTCGACGAACAGGTCGAAGTCCGCCTGCGGGGTGCCGAGCGACTCGTCGCCGCCGATGTGCAGCCAGGCCCCGGGCGTCATCTCCGCGAGCTCACGCACCACGTCGGCCACGAACCCGTAGGTGCGCTCGTCGTGGATGCGCACGCTGGAGTGCCCGACGGCCCAGCCCTGATACGGCTCGCCGGCGATCGGAAGAGCCTCTCCGCGGCGCTCGGAGGCGGTGATCAGCGCGTCGCTCAGCACCGGATCCTCGACGAGCTCGGGATAGGCGACGCCGATCGCGTGCGTGTGCCCCGGCAGATCGATCTCGGGGATCAGCACCATGTGATGCGCGGCGGCGTAGTCGACCAGTTCGCGATAGTCGTCCTTCGTGTAGAAGCCGCCCGGCGCTCCGTCGACCGCGGTCGACGAGGCGCGCTCGGTGAGCAGCGGCCACGAGTCGATGTGCACCCGCCACCCCTGGTCGTCGCTGAGGTGCAGGTGCAGGCGGTTGAACTTGAGTGCGCTCGTGGCGTCGATGAACTTCTTGACCTCGTCGACGCCGAAGAAGTGGCGCACCACGTCGAGCATCACACCGCGATGGACGAAGCGGGGGCTGTCGCTGATCTCGGCGTGCAGGATGCCCCAGCCGTCGTCGTCCTCGCGCAGCAGCTGGCGCAGCGTCTGCACGCCGTAGAAGAGGCCGGCCTCGTCGGCGCCGGTGATCTCGACGTGCTCGGCGACGCGCAGTGTGTAGCTCTCGGATGGGCCTGCGGCGGGATCGATCCGCAGCGCGATGTCGCCCGCGGTGGGGTCGCCGTCGATGGTGGAGGCGACGGCGATGCCGCTGCGCGCGGCGATGGCGTCGGTGAGGTGCGCCACCACGGGGGAGACGCCGAGCACGCGCGACGTCGCGCCGAGCAGCATCCGTCCCTCTCCGGCGACGGCGTCGGAGGGGAGGGGAACGAGAGGGAGGGAATGGGGAAGGACCATGAACAAAACCTACCTCGCGCATCGCCTGGTGCGCAGGGGAAATCCACTATGCTCGTAACCGTCGCGACTGGCGTCTGGGTGGGCTACCACCGGGGAGCGGCTGACCACGGAAAATTCGACCGCGCGCCTGGGCCGATCGGTACACCCTTCGAATCCGTCGAATCCGTCGTCAGAGGAGCTTGTCATCATGACCGACCGTTACTTCCACGCCCCGCTCTCCGAGGTCGATCCCGAGATCGCCCAGGTTCTGGATCGCGAACTCGCGCGCCAGCAGACGTTCCTCGAGATGATCGCATCCGAGAACTTCGTTCCCGTCTCGATCCTGCAGGCGCAGGGCTCGGTGCTCACCAACAAGTACGCCGAGGGCTACCCCGGACGCCGCTACTACGGCGGCTGCGAAGAGGTCGACGTCGCCGAGGAACTGGCGATCGAGCGGGCCAAGAGCCTGTTCGGCTCGGAGTTCGCCAACGTCCAGCCGCACTCGGGCGCCTCGGCCAACGCCGCCGTCCTGCACGCGATCGCCCGGCCCGGCGACACGCTGCTCGGGCTGTCGCTCGACCAGGGCGGTCACCTGACGCACGGCATGAAGATCAACTTCTCGGGTCGTCTGTACAACATCGTCGCCTACGGCGTGAACCCCGAGACGTCGATCATCGACATGGACGAGGTGCGTCGCCTCGCGATCGAGCACAAGCCGAAGGTCATCATCGCCGGCTGGTCGGCCTACCCCCGCACGCTCGACTTCGCCGCGTTCCGCGCGATCGCCGACGAGGTGGGCGCGCTGCTCTGGGTCGACATGGCGCACTTCGCCGGTCTGGTCGCCGCCGGCCTGCACCCGAACCCCGTGCCGCACGCGCACGTCGTCTCGTCGACCGTGCACAAGACGATCGGCGGCCCGCGCTCGGGCTTCATCCTGACCAACGACGCCGACCTCGCCAAGAAGATCAACACGGCCGTGTTCCCGGGACAGCAGGGCGGCCCCCTCATGCACGTGATCGCCGCGAAGGCGACCGCGTTCAAGCTCGCCGCCACTCCCGAGTTCAAGGAGCGCCAGGAGCGCACCCTGCGCGGTGCCGCTCTGATCGCCGAGCGTCTGTCGCAGCAGGACGTCGCCGACGCCGGCATCGCCGTGCGCTCGGGCGGCACCGAGGTGCACCTGGTGCTGGTCGACCTGCGTGACGCCGAGATCGACGGCAAGCAGGCCGAAGACCTGCTGCACGACATCCACATCACCGTGAACCGCAACGCGGTCCCCAACGACCCGCGCCCGCCGATGGTCACCTCGGGTCTGCGCATCGGCACGCCCGCGCTCGCCACGCGCGGATTCGGCGACGCCGAGTTCACCGAGGTCGCCGACATCATCGCGCTCGCTCTGATCCCCGGGGCCGACGTCGAGACGCTCCGTGCTCGCGTCGACACGCTCGCCGCAGCCTTCCCCCTGTACCCCGACCTGCAGCAGTAACCCGCGCGCGCCGCGCCGCGCCGCGCCGCGCCGCGCCGCGCGCGCCGCGCCCGCACCCAGCCCCCTCCCGCTCGCCGAGTGCACGGGATGCTGCCGAGCGCACGGCTTTCCGACGCGAACAAGCCGTGCACTCGACGGGATGCCGTGCACTCGCGTGACGACCGAAGGAAGAAAGACATGACTGCGAAGATCCTCGACGGCAAGGCGGCTGCGGCCGAGATCAAGGCCGAGCTCACCGAACGCGTCGCGGCGCTGAAGGCACAGGGCATCACGCCCGGTATCGCGACCGTGCTGGTGGGCGCAGACCCGGCGTCGCAGCTGTACGTCGGCATGAAGCACCGGCAGTCCGAGGCCGTCGGCATGAACTCGATCCAGCGCGAGCTGCCGGCCGATGCGACTCAGGCCGACGTCGAGGCGCTGATCGACGAGCTGAACGCGGACCCGGACTGCCACGGCTACATCGTGCAGCTGCCGCTGCCGAAGCACATCGACACGGACGCGATCCTCGAGCGCATCGACCCGGCGAAGGATGCCGACGGACTGCACCCGACGAACCTCGGTCGTCTCGTGCTGAACGTCAACAGCCCGATCCACACGCCTCTGCCGTGCACCCCGCGCGGCGTGATCGAGCTGCTGCTGCGCAACGACTACGACCTCAAGGGCACGCATGTGGTCGTGGTCGGCCGCGGAGTGACGATCGGTCGCTCGATCGGCCTGCTGCTCACCCGCCGCGACCTCAACGCCACGGTCACGCTCACGCACACCGGGACGGTCGACATGGGCCGCTACCTGCGCGAGGCCGATGTGATCGTCGCCGCAGCAGGCGTCAAGCACCTGATCCGTGCCGAAGACGTGAAGCCGGGCGCCGCCGTGCTCGATGTCGGAGTGACGCGCGAGACCGACCCGGAGACGGGCAAGAACCTCGTCTTCGGCGACGTGCACCCCGACGTGGCCGAGGTCGCCGGCTTCCTCTCGCCGAATCCCGGCGGTGTGGGCCCGATGACGGTCGCGCTGCTCATGACGAACGTGGTCGAGGCCGCCGAACGTCTGGCTGCCGGCTGAACGTCTGACGCTTCGCTCCGGGGAGCGCCGTCACGAAAAAGCACCCGTCCCTCTGAGGGGCGGGTGCTTTTTCCGACCGGAACGGGGCTCCGGGAGAATGCGGGTCAGGCCGGGGCGGCGAGGGAGCTCTCGATGCCGGCGATGCGCGCCTGGTCGTCGAAGCGGAACGTCGCGGATCCGGACGAGTCGACCACGGTCGCGCCGCTGAAGGACTCGTCGGTCCAGGTGAGGGTCCAGTTCGCCAGACGCGCGAGATCCCACACTGAGGTACGGGCATCCGGCAGGGTCAGGGTCGCGAGCACGCGCGGCAGCGCGGTGACGGCATCCGACACCGTCAGCGGACGCAGCGGGGCGTCGAGCAGGAACACCGCGCGGGTTCCGCCGCCCACCGGCGCCGAGTAGTAGGGAGACCGGCCGCTGAGCTCGACCGCGACGCCGCCGATCGTGTGGGCGGCCCGGGCGATCCAGTCCTCGTCGGCCGCGCTGTCGGCGGGGAACGGGACCTCGGCGGTGGTGAGTTCGGCGATGCCGTGCTCGGTGCCGTACGCGTGCAGCTGACCGGCCACGCCCTGCGGATCGCCCTGCGGGTGGGCCCAGGCCCACAGCAGCGAGCGGGGGCCGGGCGCGATCGTCGCGATCAGATGCGCGCGAGCGACCAGCTGACGCGACGGGTCGGCGTTCGCCGTGAAGGTGAGGGTGCCTGCCGTCATATCGGCGTCCCACCGGTGCTCGCCCAGCGCGTCCGCCGCGGAGGCGAGGGCGTCCTGGCGGAGTGCGGTGAACAGGGCGGCACGGTCGGCGAGGGGCTGGAGCGCGGCGAAGGTCATGGTGACAGTCTCGCCCGGATTGCTATGAATGCGCCACTGGTGACAGCACCGAGGTTCAGTAGCTGGCGCGTCGTGCGGCGTCGTCGCCGATGAAACGCGTGGCGAGGGCTTCGGAGGCGCGAGCGAGCAGAGCCACGTCGGCTCCGACCGCCACGAAGCGCGCACCGGCGGCGAGGTACGCGTCGGCCGCGGTCGGATCGAACGCGTTGACCCCGACCGGAACGCCCGCGGCCGTGACCGCGGCGAACACGCGCTGCACGGCGGCGGTGACCTCGGGGTGCGTCTGCTGGCCGAGCAGGCCCATCGACGCCGACAGGTCGGACGGCCCGACGAACACGGCATCCACCCCGTCGACGGCGGCGATCTCGGCCGCGGCCTCGACACCCGCGGCGGTCTCGATCTGCACGGTGAGAGAGGTGTGCGCCGCAGACTCCTGCAGGTACCGGTCGACGCGGTTCCAGCGGGCGCTGCGCGCGAGCGCGCTGCCCACACCGCGCACGCCCTGCGGAGGGTAGCGGGTCGCGGCGACTGCTGCCCGCGCCTCGTCGGCGGAGGAGACCATGGGCACGATCAGGTTCTGCGCCCCCAGATCGAGCACCTGCTTGATCGCCACCGGGTCGTTCGCCGGCACGCGCACCACGGGGGTGATCGGATACGCGGCGACGACCTGCAGCTGCACCAGCACCGACTCCAGCGTGTTCGCCGAGTGCTCCATGTCGATGAGCAGCCAGTCGAGCCCCGAGCCCGCCGCGACCTCGGTGACCAGCGGGCTGCCCGAGCACGCCCACATGCCCACGAGCGGTCGATCGGATTCCGCGAGGCGGTCTCGGAAGGACGGGTCTAGACGAAGCGGCATGTGATGG
Organism: Microbacterium sp. PI-SA-G; assembly: GCF_057215335.1. Taxonomy (NCBI): domain Bacteria; kingdom Bacillati; phylum Actinomycetota; class Actinomycetes; order Micrococcales; family Microbacteriaceae; genus Microbacterium; species Microbacterium sp. PI-SA-G. Next base: position 1,263,277 of record NZ_CM170103.1, on the reverse strand, counting down.
TTCCCATCGGTCCGAAGTCGCACAGCACCTGGTCGCCGCGCGACACCCACATCGGGCGTGTGAATGATCCTGCCAGGATGATCTCGCCCGCCTCGAGGCGCGCGCCGTGCTGATGGAACTTGTTCGCGAGCCACGCGACCCCGGTCGCCGGGTGACCCAGCACTCCGGCTGCCACCCCGGTCTCCTCGATCTCGCCGTTGCGCGACAGCACCCCCGGCACCCATCGCAGGTCGATCTCGTCGGGCCGCTTGTGCACGTCGCCCAGGACCATCCCGCCGTAGGCCGCGTTGTCGCTGATCGTGTCGACGATGGTGCGGCCCTCCAGCTCGATGTGCGAGTTGAGGACCTCGAGGGCGGGGACGGCGTAGTCGATCGCAGCGAGGGCGTCGTCGAGCGTGCAGTCGGGGCCCTCGAGAGGGTGCTTCAGCACGAATGCCAGCTCGACCTCGATGCGCACGTTCGAGAAGTGGTCGACCGGGATCTCCGCCCCCGACGGGTACACCGTGTCGTCAAACATCACGCCGTAGTCCGGCTCGGTGATGCCCGTGGCCTGCTGCATCGCCTTGGACGTCAGCCCGATCTTGCGACCGACGAGGCGGCGCCCCGCGGCGATCTGCGTGTCGCGCCACAGCCCCTGGATCGCGTACGAGTCCTCGATCGTCGCCTCGGGGAAGCGTGCCGTGATGCGCGGGATCACCCCGTGCGTCCGGTCGGCCTCCGCGAGCTCGGCGGCGATCTGCGTGATGGTCTCTTCGGACAGCATCCGTCACTCCTCCTCTAGAGCTGGTTGCCCAGCTTCTTCTCGCCCTCGTCGGCGCGCGTGTACGAGAATCCGTCGGCGCCGATGGTCACCGCCATCTCGCTCGAATCCGTGCGGGCGACGACGGGCTGCGGGTTGCCGTCGAGGTCGAGCACGAGCGACGCGTCGGTGTACCAGGACGGCACGACGGGGTTGCCCCACCAGTCGCGGCGCTGGTTGTCGTGGACGTCCCAGGTGATCACGGGGTTGTCGGGGTCGCCGGTGTAGTAGTCCTGCGTGTACACCTCGACGCGGTGGCCGTCGGGGTCGCGCAGGTACAGGTAGAACGCGTTGCTGACGCCGTGGCGGCCGGGGCCGCGCTCGATCGAGTCGGAGCGACGCAGGGCGCCGAGCTTGTCGCAGATGGCGAGGATGTTGTGCTTCTCATGCGTCGCGAAGCACACGTGGTGCATGCGGGGGCCGTCGCCGCCGGTCATCGCGGTGTCGTGCACGGTCGGCTTGCGGCGCATCCACGCCGCGTACACGGTGCCCTCGTCGTCCTGGATGTCCTCGGTAACGCGGAAGCCCAGGTCCTGCATGAACGCGACCGCGCGCGGCACGTCGGGGGTCACCTGGTTGAAGTGGTCCAGACGCACCAGCTCGCCCGGGATGTGCAGGTCGTAGCGCCACGACATGCGCTCGACGTGATCGGCCTGGAAGAAGAACTCGTACGGGAAGCCGAGCGGGTCGACCACGCGCACCGAGTCTCCGATGCCCTTCACGAACCCGTTCTCGGCGCGGCGCACGTCGCAACCCAGCTCGGTGTAGAACGCGACGGCGCGGTCGAGGTCCTCGGGCGTGCGGACGCGATACGAGAACGCGGCGACCGCGGCGATCGGTCCGGTGCGCAGCACGAGGTTGTGGTGGATGAACTCCTCGGTCGAGCGCAGGTAGATCGCCTCGTCGTCCTCCTCGGTCACGTACAGGCCGAGGATGTCGACGTAGAACTGCCGCGACGCGGCCAGGTCGGTCACCACGAGCTCCATGTATGCGCAGCGCAGGATGTCGGGCGGGGTGGCCTCGGGGGTCGCGACCGGGTTGCCGGTGCGGATCGGGGCCTCCTGCGACACGTAGTAGCCGGCGGAGGTCAGGGTCATGTCGTCGCGGTGGGTCATGTCAGCGTCCTTGCTTACTTGCCGAAGGTCGGGTTGTGGGCCGGGCCGAGCGTGATGTGCACGCTCTGCTGGTCGGTGTAGAAGTCGATCGAGCGGTAGCCGCCCTCGTGGCCGAGGCCCGACGCCTTCACGCCGCCGAACGGGGTGCGCAGGTCGCGCACGTTGTTGCTGTTCAGCCACACCATGCCGGCCTCGACGGACTGGGCGAAGTTGTGAGCGCGCTTGAGGTCGTTGGTCCAGATGTAGGCCGCGAGTCCGTACTTCGTGTTGTTCGCGAGCGACAGCGCCTCATCGTCGGAGTCGAACGGGGTGATCGACACGACGGGGCCGAAGATCTCCTCCTGGAAGATCCGCGCGTCGGGGGAGACATCGGCGAAGACCGTCGGGGCGACGAAGTTGCCCTCGTCGAAGCCCTCGGGGCGCCCGCCGCCGGCGACGAGCCGGCCCTCGGTCTTGCCGATCTCGACGTAGCTCATGACCTTGTCGTAGTGCTCGGGGTGCACCAGAGCGCCGACCTCGGTCTCGGGGTCGTGCGGGAATCCGACCTTCACGCGCTTCGCCTGCGCGGCGTAGCGCTCGACGAACTCCTCGTAGACGGAGCGCTCGACGAGGATGCGCGAGCCTGCCGTGCAGCGCTCGCCGTTCAGCGAGAACACGCCGAAGATCGTGGCGTCGACGGCCGCCTCGAGGTCGGCGTCGGCGAAGACGACCGCGGGGGACTTGCCGCCGAGCTCCATCGACAGACCCTTGAGGAACGGTGCGGCGTTGCCGAAGATGATCTGCCCGGTGCGGCTCTCGCCCGTGAACGAGATGAGCGGCACGTCGGGATGCTTCACCAGGGCGTCGCCGGCGTCTTCTCCGAGTCCGTTGACGAGGTTGAACACGCCCTTCGGGAGACCGGCCTCTTCGAAGATGCCCGCCCACAGCGAGGCGGAGAGCGGCGTGAACTCGGCAGGCTTCAGCACGACCGTGTTGCCGGTGGCGAGGGCCGGGCCGAGCTTCCACGACTCGAGCATGAACGGCGTGTTCCACGGGGTGATGAGCCCGGCCACGCCGATCGGCTTGCGGTTGACGTAGTTCATCTGGCGGCCGGGCACCTTGAACGCGTCGTCGGACTGCGCCACGATCAGGTCGGCGAAGAAGCGGAAGTTCTCGGCCGCACGACGTGCCTGGCCCAGCGCCTGCGTGATGGGGAGGCCGGAGTCGTAGGACTCGAGTTCGGCGAGACGCGCGTCGCGGGACTCGACCAGGTCGGCGATGCGGTGCAGCACGCGCGAGCGCTCGCGCGGCAGCATCCGGGGCCACGGCCCCTCCTCGAACGCGCGCGTGGCGGCGGCCACGGCGAGATCGATGTCGGCCTTCTTGCCGGCGGCGGCCGTGGTGTAGGTCTTGTTGGTCACCGGGTCGAGCACGTCGAACGTGTCGCCGTCGACCGAGTCGACGAAGGCGCCGTCGATGTAGTGCTGGATGTGGTCAGGAAGATCGGCGGGGATGCGCGAGTCGGTCATGATGCTTCTCCATGGGTTCGGTGGGAACGGGCGTGCAGCGCGTCGAGGAAGGCGTCCCTCGTGCGCAGACGGTGGTTGCGGGCGGCGAACTCGATCTCGAGCGGGTCGGCCCCGTCGCGGATGAGCTGCAGGATCTGGGTGTGCTCCTCGACCGAGTGCTGCGCGCGGCCGGGGACGTAGGCGAAGGTCGAGTCGCGGATGCCGGAGAGGCGCGACCATCCGCGGTGCACCAGGTCGAGCAGCTGCGGATTCGGGCACGGCTCGAACAGGATCGAGTGGAAGCGGCGGTTCAGCTCGGTGAAGGCGTGCGCGTCGAGATCGCCCAGCATGCGGGTCATCTTCTCGTTCACCTCTTCTGCGGCGGCGAGTGCCTGCGCGTCGAGCAGGGGAGCGGAGAGGGCGGTCGCGGCGCCCTCGACGAGTCCGAGCGTCATCATCGTGTCGGCGTATTCGCTCTCATCGACCAGGGTGACGCGGGCGCCGACGTTGCGCTCGAACGTGACCAGCCCCTCGGCCTCGAGCCGGCGGATCGCCTCGCGCACGGGCACGACGCTCATGCTCAGCTCTTCGGCCAGGGATCCGAGCACCAGCCGGTATCCGGGCCCGAACGCGTGACTGGAGATGCGCGAACGGATCCAGGCGTACGCCTGCTCGGACTTGCTCGTGGTGGCCGGGATGCTGGTGGCCGGCGTGCTCACTGGGGAGCGCCCTTCGTCTCGTCGCTGCGCTCCTCGCTCAGGGAGCGGGCGTACCGTGCGCGCCACTCCTCATTCAACGGGAACAGTCCGTCGACGGGGTGCCCGGCGGCGACCTGCTCGGCGATCCAGGCATCCTCGATCTCTTGGGCGACGGCGGCCGTCGCGACCTCCTCGGCCAGCGACGGCGGGATGACGATCACGCCATCGTTGTCGCCCACGATGATGTCTCCGGGCTGCACGGCGGCGCCGCCGCACGAGATGGTGACGTCGACGTCCCACGGCACGTGCTTGCGCCCGAGCACCGAGGGGTGCGCGCCCTGCGAGAAGACGGGCAGGCCGATCGCGGCGACGGCGTCGAAGTCGCGCACGCCGCCGTCGGTGACCACGCCGGCCGCCCCGCGGACCTGGGCGCGCAGAGCGAGGATGTCGCCGAGGGTGCCGGTCGTGGCATCGCCGCGCGCCTCGATCACGATGATCTCGCCCTCGGCGACCGCGTCGAAGGCCCGCTTCTGCGCGTTGTACCCGCCGCCGTGGGCCGCGAAGAGGTCTTCACGGAAGGGGACGAAGCGCAGCGTCTTCGCCGTGCCGACGATCTTGGTGCCGGCGATGTTCGCCGAGACGCCGTCGATGAAGCACGAGTGATGCCCGCGCTTGCGCAGCTGGGCGGAGAGCCCGGCGGTCGGCGCCTCGAGGAGCTTCGCGCGGAGCTCGGGCGAGAGTGCTGCTGCCCTCGGCGCTGAGGGGTCAGAAACAGTCGCGAGCGGGGGCGCGGATGCGGCGGATTGTGACTTCTCAGCGGGGTCAGGCGCGAGCCCGGCCTCTTCGCGCGAACCCCAGGCCTCGGTGCGCTGCAGATCATCGACGGCGGGGAGCGACCCGATCGAGGCGTCGAAGGGGACCTCACCCTGCGTGACGGTCGTGACCAGGCGTCCGGACGAGGGCGCGCCCGCGGCATCCGGAGCATCGACCTCGACCTCGACGACGTCGCCCGGCACGATGACCGACGACCCCGCCGGGGTTCCGGTGAGGATCACGTCGCCCGGCTCGAGCGTGAAGTGCTGCGACAGGTCGGCCACGAGCTGGGCGAGCGGGAAGATCAGGCCGGCCGTGGTGTCGTCCTGCCGAAGCTCTCCGTTGACCCAGGTGCGCACGCGCAGGGCCGCGGGGTCGACGGTGCGTGCATCGATCAGCTCGGGTCCGAGCGGGGTGTAGCCGTCGCCGCCCTTGGAGCGAACGTTCGAGCCCTTGTCGTTCGCGCGCAGGTCGTACAGGCCGAGGTCGTTCGAGGCCGTGACGGATGCCACGTGCGACCAGGCGTCCGACACCGGCACCCGGCGCGCGGGGGTGCCGATCACGAGTGCGATCTCGCCCTCGAACGCCAGCAGCTCGGTGCCGGCGGGGCGTTCGACCGTTCCGCCGGAGACGCCGACCGAACTGGCCGGCTTGAAGAAGTAGGAGGGAGCGGCGGGGCGTCGGCCGCGCTGGTCGGCACGGGAGGCATAGCTCAGGTGGATCGCGATGATCTTGCCGGGGCGGGCGATGGGATCCGTCACGGGGCGCCTCCTCGCGCTGTCGTCGACGCCTTGTGCGTCGTATTCGAAATCATATATCATCGGTTCATCCCTCGGCAAGCACTCCGGATTCACGTCCGTGCAGGCCGTGACAATGCAGTCACAATCAAAAGGAGACAACCCCATGAGCGGGCAGTCACAGGCGGGATTCACTCCCACCGGCACCATCGCGACAGCGGCTGATCGGCGCCGCGTCGTCTTCGCCACCGTCGTCGGGACCACGGTCGAGTGGTACGACTTCTTCATCTACGCCACGGCCGTCGGGCTCGTGTTCGGTCAGCTGTTCTTCGCGCCGCTGGGCGCCGACAGTGCACTCATCGCGTTCGCGACCGTGGGCGTGAGCTTCCTGTTCCGACCTCTCGGTGCGTTCCTCGCCGGTCACCTCGGCGACAAGCTCGGCCGCAAGACCGTGCTGATGTGGACGCTGATCCTGATGGGTGCGGCCACCGCGCTCATCGGTGTGCTGCCCACGTACGAGTCGATCGGCATCGCCGCGCCGATCCTGCTCGTGCTGCTGCGCATCCTGCAGGGAATCTCGGCCGGTGGAGAGTGGGGCGGCGCGGTGCTGATGGCCGTCGAGCACGCCCCGCGCCACAAGCGCGGCATCTTCGGCGCCTCGCCGCAGATCGGCGTGCCGCTGGGCCTGCTGCTCGCGTCGGGCGTGATGGCGCTGATGACCGCGATCGCCCCCGGGGATCAGTTCCTCGAATGGGGATGGCGCGTCCCGTTCCTGCTCAGCGTCGTGCTGATCCTCGTCGGCTATTACGTGCGCCGCAAGGTCGAGGAGAGCCCCGTCTTCACCGAGCTGGCCGCGCGCAAGGAGAAGGCGCGCATGCCGATCGTGCAGCTGTTCCGCAAGCACGCGCTGCTCGTGATCATCGCCGCGTTCGTGTTCGCCGGCAACAACGCCGTCGGCTACATGACCACCGGCGGATACATCCAGAACTACGCCACCAACCCTGAGGGCCCGATCGGACTCGAGCGCGGACCCGTGCTGTGGGCCGTCGCAGGATCCGCCGTCACCTGGCTCATCACGACACTGATCGCCGGGTGGATCTGCGACCGCATCGGTCGTCGCACGACCTACATCATCGGCTGGGTGATGCAGCTCGTCGGCGTGTTCACGCTGTTCCCGCTGGTGAACACAGGAGAGATCGGACTGCTGTTCGCGGGGCTCGCGATCCTGACGATCGGCCTCGGCTTCACGTACGGCCCGCAGGCGGCGCTGTACACGGAACTCTTCCCGGCCAGCATCCGCTTCTCGGGCGTCTCGATCTCGTACGCGATCGGCGCCATCGCGGGTGGCGCGTTCGCTCCGACCATCGCCACGGCCATCGTGCAGGCGACCGGGTCGACGCAGGCCGTCACCTGGTACCTGGCCGGCATGACGCTGCTCGGCCTCGTCGCGACGCTGCTGCTGCGTGACCGCTCCGGCATTCCGCTCGGACCGGACCACGAGGACGAGCAGTCAGCCAGCCCGATCCGGGGGCTGGCGAAGGCCTGACGCCGGTTCGTTGCGTTCCGGTCGCACTTCGTGTCGCTCGCCCTGTTCCGGTCGCAGTTCCTGTCGCTCCTCGGCTCGCCGAACGGCATGAACTGCGACCGGAACGCGGGTGCGACGGCATGAACTGCGACCGGAACGCGACTGCGACCGGAACGCGCGTGCGACCGGAACGCGCGTGCGCGGCTAGCCGTCGAGGGCGTCGCGGATGACGGATGCCGAGTGCTGCAGGCGTTCGGCGATCGCGGCGTCGTCGAGTTCGGTCGCCACATGCACCACGGCGATCGCGGCGGGGCGATGGCCGCGCAGCGTCAGCGACACGGCCACGGACTGCACGGTCGGGATCACCTCGTCGTGGCTGGTCGCATAGCCACGGGTCCGGGTGGTCGCTACGTCGGCTCGCAGGGCGGCGGAGGCGTCGGCCGGCCATTCCGCGGGTGCGAGCTGCGCGAGGATCGCCTTGCCCGGCGCGCCCACGGTGACCGGATGCCGCGCACCCGGCCGCTGCGCCACGCTGGCCACCGCATGGCGGGGCTCTACGCTCACGAGGGTGATGCACTCCTCGGCGTCGAGCACGGCGAGGAAGCACGTCATGCCCAGCTCGTTCGCGATGGCGGTCAGCTCGGGCAGTGCTTCGGCCTGCAGATCGTGCGCGACCCCGGCGGCGAGGGCGGCCATGCGGGCGGCGAGGCTGACCGCGCCGGCGGCGTCGCGCCCGATCAGCCCGTGGTCTTCGAGGGTGCGCAGCAGGCGGTAGGCGATCGAGCGGTGCACCCCGAGTCGGGCGGCGATCTCGTCGATCGCGAGCGGCCGACGCGCGTCGGTCAGGATCTCGAGGATCCGGATGCCGCGGCTCAGCGTCTGCGAGGCCGGGGAAGAGGCGTCGGGCATGGGCTCCCTCGTGTTCCGCGCGGGTCGCGCGCTTGTGTTCCGCGAACGGCGCGCTTACGATGTGTTCAATAGTAGAACGGTGTGTTCGAATATAGAACACGCGTTCACGCGGCGCAAGCCCGACGATGACGTCCGGAAGGAATCGACGACGATGCAGTTCCACCACCACGGCTATGTCTCCGGGGACCCTCGTGTGAAGGATGCCGCTGGCACCGGGATCAACCGGCCCGCCGAGCTTCCCGACACCGTCGACGTCCTGATCGTCGGATCCGGTCCCGCCGGCATGCTGCTGGCGGCGCAGATGTCGCAGTACCCCGGCGTCACCACGCGGCTGATCGAGCGCCGCACGGAACGCCTCGAGCTGGGGCAGGCCGACGGCATCCAGCCGCGCAGCGTCGAGACCTTCCAGGCGTTCGGGTTCGCCGAGCGCATCATCGCCGAGGCGTACAACATCGGCTGGATGAACTTCTGGGGACCCGACCCCGAGAACCCGCGCAACATCGTGCGCACCACCCGCACCGCGGACTACGCGTACGACATCTGCGAGTTCCCGCATCTGATCGTGAACCAGGCGCGGGTCCTCGACTACTTCGCCGAGGCCGCCGTCGACGGGCCGGCGCGGATCGTCCCGGACTACGGCGTCGAGTTCGTCGGCCTCACCGTGCACGACGACGGCGAGTACCCGGTCGAGGTGCGTGTGCGGCATGTGGCGGGGGAGCGCGCGGGCGAGGAGCGCACCATCCGGGCGAAGTACGTGGCGGGGTGCGACGGGGCACGCAGCGGGGTGCGCCAGGCGATCGGACGCACGCACGTCGGGGCGAGCGCCGCGCACGCCTGGGGCGTCATGGACGTGCTCGTCAACACGGACTTCCCGGACTGGCGCACCAAGTGCGCCATCAACTCGCAGGCGGGCAACATCCTGCACATCCCTCGCGAGGGCGGCTACCTCAGCCGCGTCTACGTCGACCTGGGAGAGGTCGCGGACGACGACGACCACCGGGTGCGCCAGACGCCGATCGAGGACGTCATCCGCAAGGCGAACGAGATCCTGCATCCCTACACGCTGGACGTGAAGGAGATCGCCTGGCACAGCGTGTACGAGGTGGGGCACCGGGTGACCGACGGCTTCGACGACGTTCCCGACGGCGTGGACCGGACGCCCCGCGTGTTCCTCACCGGCGACGCCTGCCACACGCACAGCGCCAAGGCCGGCCAGGGCATGAACGTGTCGATGCAGGACGGGTTCAACCTCGGATGGAAGCTCGGGTCGGTGCTGACCGGACGCGCTCCCGAGGCGCTGCTGGCGACGTACGGAGCCGAGCGGCGTCCGGTCGCGCAGCAGCTCATCGACTTTGACCGCGAGTGGTCCACGCTGATGGCGCGCAAGCCCGAGGAGATCTCGGATCCCACCGACCTCGCCACGTACTACCTGGCGACCGCGGAGTTCCCGTCGGGATTCATGACGCAGTACACGTCGTCGATGATCACCGGGTCGGACGCGCACCAGCAGCTCGCGATCGGATACCCGCTGGGCAAGCGTTTCAAGTCGGCGGAGGTCGTGCGGGTGGGCGACGGCAATGTGATCCACCTGGGGCATCATGCGAAGGCGGACGGACGCTGGCGCGTGTACGCGTTCGGTGATCGGACGGGAGAGGCGCTCGCCGCCTGGGCGGCCGCGGTCGACCCCGTGCTGGCGCGCTTCACCCCGGTGGATGCCGACACCGACTCGGTCTTCGATGTGAAGGCCGTGTACCAGCAGCCGTTCGAGGAGCTCGAGGTGACATCGGCGCCGGCGCTGTTCCAGCCGAAGACGGGTCCGCTCGGGCTGACCGACTGGGAGAAGGTGTACGCGGCGGGGCCGAGCAAGTGGACCACGACCGACATCTTCGCGGCGCGCGAGCTGTCGCGTGACGGCGTGGTGATCGTGGTGCGGCCGGATCAGTACGTCGCCGCGATCCTGCCGCTCGACGGCGCCGGGGCGAGCGAGCTGGCCGAGTTCTTCGCGGGAGCGCTGCTGCCGGCGCGATGACAGTTCTGCTGCCGGCGCGATGCCCGTTGAGGTGCTCGGCATGACAGGTGTCATGTCGGGCGGATGACATCGCCCTCCGGCGCCTGCGGTTCCGCGCCGCCAGGCTGGAAGCATGCACACCACACTTCCGGGCGGGGCGGCGACGGATGCCGCGCCGCGGATGACATCCGAGTCCACGACCGCTCCACCCGTCGTCGAGCTGATCGGGGTTCGGCGCCACTACGGCTCCGGCGGGCGTCGCGTCCAGGCCGTCGATCGCGTCGACCTGGTCGTCGGCCGAGGGGAGGTCGTGGCGCTGCTCGGGCCCAACGGAGCCGGCAAGACCACGACGCTCGACATGCTCCTCGGGCTCACCGATCCCAGCGAGGGGACCGTCCGGGTGCTGGGAGGGTCTCCAGCCGCGGCGACCGCCACCGGCTCCATCGGCGCCGTGTTGCAGACCGGCGGCCTGCTGTCGGACCTGACCGTCGGCGAGACGGTCCGCCTGATCGCCTCGCTCCACGGCCGCGAGGCTCTCGCCCGGGTGCCCGAGGTGATGGACACGGCCGACCTGGCCCACCTCGCGCGTCGTCGGGTGGCGAAGTGCTCCGGAGGGGAGCAGCAGCGGGTGAAGTTCGCGCTCGCCATGGTGTCGGACCCCGACATCCTGGTGCTGGACGAGCCGACGGCCGGGATGGACGTCACTGCGCGCCGACACTTTTGGAACGTGATGCGGGCCGATGCCGACGCCGGGCGCACGATCGTCTTCGCCACCCACTACCTCGAGGAGGCCGAGCAGTTCGCGCGCCGCACGGTCGTGATGCACCGCGGCGCCGTCGTCGCCGACGCGCCGACGTCACGACTGCGGGCGGGGCTCGGTCAGCGATCGGTCGCGGCCACACTGCCCTCCGACGGCTCGCGCGACGTCGTCGCCGCTCTCGAACGCGTCTCCGGGGTGGTCGACCTGCGCGTGGATGCGGACCGGATCAGCCTGCGGGCATCCGACTCCGATCACGCGGCTCGCCTGCTGCTCGATGCCGGCGCGAGCGATCTGGAGATCGCTTCGCCCACCCTCGAAACCGCCTTCACCGCTCTCACGGAGGACTGACCATGACGATCTCACCGACGATGCTGCGTATCGAGGGCATGCGCCAGCTGCGCAACCCCTACACGCTGGCCTTCACCCTGGGGATGCCGGTCGCGATGTACCTGCTCTTCGGCGCCGGCATGGGCTACGGCACGCTCTCTGCCGGAAACGGGAACGTCTCCTTCTACGTCATGACTTCGATGGCCGCCTACGGCACGGCGGTCGCGATGAGCTCACTGACCTCGCTTGCCGCGACCGAGGCGAAGCAGGGGTGGGGTCGGCAGCTGGCGATGACGCCGCTGACCACCACCGGCTACGCGATCACCAAGCTGCTGACCGCGGTGGCGTTCGCGGCCCTGGCGCTCCTGGCCGTCTTCGCCGCCGGATGGTTCACGGGCGCGAGCGTCGACGACGTCTGGCGCTGGGTGGCGACGGCCGGCATCATCCTGAGCCTGGGACTGATGTTCGGTCTTTACGGTCTCGGCGTCGGGCTGTTCTTCAGTTCCGATTCGGCCGCCGCACTCGCATCGATCTCGATGACGTTCTTCGCCTTCTTCGGGAACGTGTTCATGCCGCTCGACGGTGTGATGCTCGACATCGCCCGCTTCACACCTCTCTACGGCTTCGTGGCGCTGAGCCGCTGGCCGCTCACCGAGGGGCAGCTCACCACCGGCCAGACCGACGGGATGGGGATGCTGCTGCTCAACATCGCCGTCTGGCTGGTGGTCTTCGTCGTGCTCGTGATGTTCGGCGCGAGGCGTTCGCGGACGCGACAGTAGGTTGGGACGATGAGGCAGCAGTCCCCGCCGGAGCATCCGTCGAGCGATCGTGCGCGCGGCGTGGCGTCGTTCGCGGCTGCCGGGGCACCCACGGCGGCTTGGGCTGCTCCCGGAGCGCGCACCGGACGACCGACGGACCCGTGGGCGCGTTTCGGGTGGATGATGGCAGTCGTCTGGCTGATCTTCCTGATCTATCCGGTGATCGCGCTGCTGCGATCGGATGCCGCGCTCGGCTGGATCGTGGTCGGCTGGACGGCGCTCGTGGTGTTCATCGTGCTCTACGTCGTGGGCTTCATGCACGGCATGCGCGGTGGAGGCGGGCTCGGACGACGCCCGTCGGCGCGACAGTGGGTCACGTACGCGGTGCTCATCGTGTGCGCCGTCGCATCGGTGCCGGCGGAGGGCGGGTCGGCGCTGAGCTTTCTGCCGTTCATCATGTCGTTCGCTTCGTACGGGCTGACCCGGCTGTGGCACTGGATCACCACCGGGTCGGCGGTGCTGGTGACAGCCGTCTGCGTGTTCCTCGTTCCGGGTGGGATGGCGTACCTGTCGATCCTCGCGATCGTGGTGCTGCTGGGCACGGTGAACACGGTGTCGACCTGGCTCATCCTCCGCTCGGTCGAGGCGGAGCGGCTGGGTCTGGAGCTCGCGACCAGCGAAGGGCGCGAAGCGGTGGCCCGCGACGTGCACGATCTGGTCGGGCATTCCCTGACCGTCGTGGGACTGAAGGCACAGCTCGCGCGACGGCTGATGGATTCGGATCCGGAGCGGGCGAAGGCCGAGCTGGCGGCGATCGAGCAGCTGACCGCCGAGGCGATCGCCGGCATCCGCACGACGGTCGCGGGAGCGCGCGGCGCGACGCTCGTCGAGCAGCTGGCCTCCAGCCGCGATGCGCTTCAGGCCGCTGACATCGGCATGCGCACGGCGGGGGCGCCGGATGCGCTGTCGCCGGTGCAGACGCTGACGGCGAGCTGGATTCTGCGCGAGGCCACCACGAACGTGATCCGGCATTCTCGTGCGTCGATGATGAGCGTGGTGATCGAGCCGGGGCGCATGGTCGTGGAGGACGACGGCGTGGGCCCGGGGGAGGACGAGGGCAACGGCGTGCGGGGCATGCGCGAACGAGCGGCTGCCGCGGGAGCGTCGCTGCAGCGCGGAGACGCGGGCGGCGTCGGAACGCGTGTGGAGTTGACGTGGTGATGCCGCAGCGCGAGGGGGAGAGCATCCGTCTGGTGATCGCCGACGACCAGGCGCTGATACGCGGCGCGCTGGGAGCGCTGCTCGACCTCGAGAGCGACCTCGAGGTCTGCGCGACCGCGGCCGACGGCGCGGAAGCGGTGCGTCTGGTTGGCGAGCTCGCCCCGGACGTGTGCCTGATGGATATCCAGATGCCGGGTATGGACGGGGTGGAGGCGACGCGGAGCATCCGTGCGGTGAGCCCGGGAACCCGCGTGCTGATCGTCACGACCTTCGCCCGGCCTGGGTATCTGCGGGCCGCACTGGATGCGGGTGCCAGCGGATTCATCGTCAAGGACACCCCGGCCGAGAAGCTCGCCGACGCCGTACGGCGCGTGCATGCGGGGCTGCGGGTCGTGGATCCGGCGCTCGCCGAGGAGAGTCTGTTCGACGGGGCGAATCCCCTCAGCGAGCGGGAGCAGCAGGTGCTGCGCCTGGCGGCGGACGGGCGTTCGGCGACCGCGATCGCCGCGGAGGTGTTCCTCTCGTCCGGCACGGTGCGCAATCATCTGTCGGCCGCGATCGGGAAGACCGGTGCAGTGAACCGCACGCAGGCGGTGCGGATCGCGCTCGACAAGGGCTGGATCTGACGGTGCCTCTGGCCGACGGTGCTCTGGCGGACTGTCGGTGCCTCGGCGTACCGTGAACGCGGATGGGTCGACGGTGCCCACCAGGAGGAGTGAGCGATGGACTGGAAGATCGAACTCATCTTCGTGCCGGTGTCGGATGTCGACAGGTCGAAGGACTTCTACGAGAAGATCGGCTTCAATCCCGATCATGATCAGACGCCGGTCGAGGGCCTTCGGTTCGTGCAGATGACGCCACCCGGATCGGCCTGCTCGATCGCGTTCGGCACGGGCCTGGGCATCCAGCTCGAGCCGGGGCAGCAGAACACGATCCAGGTCGTGGTGCCCGATGCGGATGAGGCTTTGGCTCACCTGCGCGGCCTGGGTGTCGAGGCCGACGGCGTGGATGAGCAGGCCTGGGGCCGTTTCGTGACCTTCGGCGACCCCGACGGCAACACCTGGACGTTGCAGGAGCTGCCCGACTACGGCAGCTGAGTACTCGCGCCGCCCGAAACCGTCATGCGTCGTCGGCGACGATCTCGACCTTGAAGCCGGCTGCGTTCTGTAGCCAGCCCGCGTAGTGACCGGTGCCCCCGGCGGAGGGGTAGCGGTCGGCGTACAGCGGCGTCCACCCCTGGTCGGCGGCGTCAGACATGAGGGCGTCGACCTCGGCGCGGGTGCCGCCGTGGAATGCGAGATGGTTCATCCCCGGACGGCGTCGGTCGTGCTGAGGATCTGACAGGTTCGGAGATCGGGTGAGCGTGAGGTATGCATCTCCGGCGCGCCAGGACTGACCGTCGGGCCATTCGTCGTTCAGAGCGAATCCCAGCCGCGGCAGCAGCCAGCCCCAACTCGTGTGGATCTCGTCGAGCGTCGATACCCACAGTTCGACGTGGTGGAATCCGGGCATGCGTCGAGTCTGCCTCATGCGGCGAGGGTCAGGTTCGGGCGTGGTGTGCGCCAGCGTCGGGCGGGGTCCCACCACGCGGGTCCGCGGACGTGTGGGGTGCCGTTGTGCATGCGGATCTCCCACCCCGACGTAGCGAGGGTGCGGTGGTGGTGCCAGCACAGGGCGACACCATTGTCCGTATGGGTCGGCCCGCCGCGGGAATGTTCCTGGACGTGGTGGATCTCACACCAGGATGCCGACACATGACATCCGGGGATCAAACACTCCTTGTCTCTGAGGGTGATCGCGCGTCTTTGGTGGGCGGTGAAGATGCGGTCGGTGACCCCGATGCCGATGATGCGACCCTCGGGGTCGAACAGCACCCGCTGCACGCTTCCTCCGCACGCGGTGTGCGCGGCGGTAGACATGTAGGCGGGGGTGTCGATCCCCTCGAAGTGCGCCCACCCCCGGCCGGTGGCGTAGTCCTCCGCGGTGACCGACACAACCAGCGTGGGGGCGGCACCGCCGAGTTTGGGCATCTCGTCATGCCGGGCGGCGATCCCGAGGACCGCGGCGAGGGCGTCGTGCTGTTTCTGTTCGCGGGAGCGGGTGTCGACCATCCCCCCGGCGTCACCGGACGGGAGGGTCTCCGGGTCGAAGTTCGGGTCCTTCACCCACCCCTCCGCGAAGTCGTCGTCCGCGGCGGCGTCGGCGGCGCTGCTGACGGAGGGGGCGAAGTGCACGCCCGGGAGCGGCGGCCCGTCGACCTTCGGGTTCAAGTACGCATCCCAGATGCGTTGCATCTGCGCGGCGACTTCGGGCAGCAGGTCCCCGTGCAGCGGGATGAGACCGTTCTTCTCCCGCCCGAACCGCACGCCACGACCCCGCATCGCCGCATCGTCAGACGGCTCAGGACCATCCGGGTCCAGATATGCCAGCATCACCCGCGCGAACAGGCGCAGATCCTCCGGCGTCGCCGGCGGGCAACTCGGCGAGACCTCAATGTCGCCCGAATCGTCGTCCGGATCGGAGTCCGCCGCGACCAATCCCCTCGCGAGGCTCGCGAGCTCGGCATCCGCCCGCCACCGCGCCTCGTCTCCGATCCGGCGGTGCGCGGCGTCGATCGGCCCGACAGCGGCGAGCAGCCCCGCGATTCCGATCGTCCCATCCAGCAACGCCTCCCGCAACGCGGGCCACCGCGCTGGCTGCATCCCACCCGTGGACAGGTTCGCCTCCCGGTGAACTGCGCGGGCGGCCTTCACCACCCGCCCGGCCCCGAACGCATCGGTGCGCAGCACCCGCTGCAGCAACTCGTTCATACTCCGGCACCCGAACCCGGCACACAACGACCCATCACCGGCCCCGCCGGGGGCCGTTGCCACGGTCTCCACCACGACCGCATCCAGGTGTCGCTGGGCCTCTCCCGCGAGCCGCAGCACCTGCATCCGGTTATCGTTCGACAGCGCGCCCACAGCATCGGGATCGACGACCCGAGCGAGGTCGGCGACGACCCGCTCCAAGATCTCCGCAGTGCTGTTCATACCCCCAGTCAACCCGGGGCCACCGACATTCAGACCCGAAAAACCCAGCTCACAACCAGTATCCCGATATACAGCAATCGCGTTTGTCGATCTCCCCGTACCCCCGCTGGTAACCGCGTCGCTGACGCGACAGCGCGCCCCCGTTCACTCGACAGCCATGCCCCGGTCACTCGTGACTCCTACCGTCGCGACGCACACGCCGTGGAAAGGAACCGCTGTCATGACCTCCGCACCCCGTCGACGCCGGAGGGGGCTGTTCGCCCTCCTCGGAGCCGGCGCCGCCCTCACCGGACTCGTCGTCGCTCCCGCCGCTCACGCGGAGACGACGCCCGCGCCCACCTCGGATTCGTCGCTCTCGCTCGACGCGAGCAGCATCCGCAGCGACGAGACCGTCCAGATCACCTTCGACGCCGGAGACGCGGTGTACGAGCGCAACTGGGTCGGCATCTACGCCGACGGCGCGACGCCCGGTGGTCCGGCATCCCTCGACTGGCGCTACGTGCCCGAGGCCACCGGCGAGCTGACGTGGGGTCCGTCGAACCGTGACGGGTGGACGCGCAACACCGCGACCATCGCCGCCGGCGAGTACGACATCTACCTGCTCGAAGACGACGGCTACGGCGTGCTGGCGGGCCCGGTCGACCTCACGGTCACCGCGGACGACACCGAACCTCCGGCTCCTCCCGCCGACCCGAAGCCCGAGGTCGACGGCATCAGCGAACTCAACGTGCTCTCGTTCAACGTGTGGCACGGCGGCACCCAGATCGCCGATGGCGCACAGCAGATCGCCGACATCATCCGGGAGACGGATGCCGACGTGACCTTCCTGCCTGAGGTCGGCCAGGCGCCCGCGCAGGTCGGCGCCCTGCTCGGCTACGACCACCTGATCGCCACCGACACGGGCATCGTCTCGCGCTACCCGATCGTCTCGACCGACACCGTCGGGAAGTGGTGGTCGAAGGCCGTCATCGACGTCAACGGCACCGAGGTCGTGGTCTACGGAGGCCACCTCGAGTACCGCTGGTACACCACGTACCTGCCGCGGGCTTACGGCGGCGAGATCCACGGCGACTGGCCTCCCGGGTGGAACACCTGGGACAAGCTCGATGCACCCGTCACCGATGTCGAGGCCATCCTGGCCGCGAACGTGCAGTCCGGACGCCCCGCCGCGGCGGCCGAACTCGTGGCCGACGTCGCGATCGAGCGCGCGGCCGGTCGCCTCGCGGTCGTCGGCGGCGACTTCAACGAGCCGCCCTCGCAGGACTGGACCGAGGCGACCGCCGACCTGTTCGACCACAACGGCGTCGTGATCCCGTGGCAGACGACGCAGACGCTGCTCGACGGCGGTCTCGTCGACGCGTTCCGCACGGTGCACCCCGACCCGGTCGCGAACCCCGGGTTCACCTGGCCGTCCGACAACGAGCTGTTCCCGACCTCGTCGCTCACCTGGGCGCCCGAGGCGGACGAACGCGATCGCATCGACTACATCTTCGCCACACCCGACGCGCGACTCGTGATCGACGGGTCGTCGGTGGTGGGCCCGCAGTCGACGGTCGTCCGCAACGAGCGCGTGGTGGATGACAGCGCCGACGAGATCCTCACCCCGAAGGCCGTGTGGCCCTCGGACCACAAGGCGGTCATCGCACAGTTCCGCATCTGCGACGTGGACTGCGGTGCGACGGATCCGGAGCCGGTTCCTGCGGCCGTCACCGTGAGCGCCGACTCGGTGGTCGCCGGCGACAGCATCACGGTCGCCGGAAGGGGATTCGCCGCCGACGCGGCGTTGCGGATCGAACTGCGCTCGACGCCGGTGGCGATCGGCAGCGCCGTGGCCGACGCAGCCGGTGCGTTCCGCGTGAAGGTGACGATCCCCGCCGACACCGCGGCGGGCGCACACAGCGTGGTCGTGATCGATCCCGCGGGTGTCGAGACCGTCGTGCCGCTCGCCGTCACGGCAGCTCCCGGCGGCGACCAGCCCGTGCAGACTCCCGGCGGCGCCGGATCCGCGTCCGGGTCCGGCAACGCGGCCGACGGCCTCGCCGCGACCGGCGCCGACAGCCTGCCGTTCGTGTTCGCCGGTGCGCTGCTGCTCGCGATCGGAGCCGCGCTGCTCATACTGCGCCGCAGGAACGCGGGCTGAGTCACAGAGCCGGAGACAGACACAGAGCCGGAGACAGACACGGAGGCGGTGTCGACGCGGACGTCCGCGCGTCGGCACCGCCTCGGGTCATTCGCCCAGGGTGCGCAGCAGTTCGCGGGCACCTTCCGGGAACAGCGGCCGTGTGTCGTCTCGGAGATCGGCGATCGGCACCCATCGCACCGGGCTGCCTTCGTCGAGCACTGTCAGCTGTGCGTCGAGCGGCAGCGCGTCGAGTTCGGCGGAGGTCACGGCGTAGATGTGAAAGATCTCGTGACCGGCCTCGCCCTCGTAGGTGAAGATGTTCTCGCGGACGTCCAGCAATCGGACCGACTGCAGGCGGACGCCGAGCTCCTCCATGAACTCCCGGTGCAGAGCGTCTTCCGCTCGTTCGCCGAACTCGACACCGCCTCCGATCGCGCGGAGGAAATTCAGTTCTCGCGTGTGATCGAAGCCCGACAGAGCGAGCACGTGTCCTTGCTTGACCGGCAGGCCGACGGCGATGTTGCGGATGGCTCGCTTCTTCTCCGACCGCGGGGCTCCCACCCCCGTGTCGATCCGGAACGCCCCACCCGAGACGACGATGCCGCCGACGTCGGGAATGGTCACCGCCAGCATGCTCGGCCGCCGCACGTGCGCGCCCTGGTGGATGCGGATCTCCCGTTCGGGGTGACCCACCGCGCGCAGATATGCCCCGGTGGATGCGGCGGCCGACCCCGTCGCCGGATCCTCGGTGATGCGGCCCACGGGGAAGAGGTTGCGCGCGTCGAAGTCCGCCGGTCCCGCAGCGTGCAGCACGGTCACCGTGCCTGCCCACCCCTGTTCGCGCATGAGCGCGGCGACCGCAGCGGGGGAGAAGCGGAACTGGTCGAACAGCTCGCGGTCGTGGAGGACGAGGATCGGATGCCGGTTGCCGGCGAATGACTCCTTCGGAGGGAAGCGCTCGTCGAGGTCCGACGGCACGAGGCCGAGAAGCGCGAGAAATCGATCGAGCACGTCCTGGTCCATGTCGCGGACCTCCGGCTCCACGCTGGTGAACGACACGGTGATCGTGCCCGCGACATCCGTCGATGAGCGCAGAGCGACGTCTCCGGCACCGGTGGCGAAGATCACCTCCCCGGGCCCATCGCGCTCGGACAGCGCGACCGCCGTCGCGATCGTCGCATGCCCGCAGAACGGAACCTCGGCGGCGGGCGACCAGTACCGCACGCGGTATCTCGGGACGCCGGTTCCCTCGATCCGTGCCGTGAGGAAGGCGGTCTCGGAGTACCCGACGTCGGCGGCGATCCGCAGCATCCGCTCGTCGTCCAGCCCGCCCGCGTCGAGAACGACGCCGGCCGGGTTTCCGCCCTCCGGCGTCGCGGCGAAGGCGCTGTAGCGCAGCACATCGGGGTCTTGCACGTCGAGATCACCCGTCACGTCGAAATGAACCATGCCGAGGAGCCTAGCGACCCGTCGGGGTCAGGAGTTCACTCGGATGATCTCCTGCTGATACGGCGCGATCACGTCGCCCGAGATGCGCAGATCCAGCAGCAGGAAGGGGCGCGTCGCGGCGTCCTCGGTGGTCCACTCCGCCAGCCGGTCGAGGTCGGCGTGAGTCCGCACGACCACGCCCTCGGCGCCCACCGCCGCACCGAACGCGGCGAAGTCGACCTCCGGAATGCGCATCGGTCCCTGGGCGAGCCCCTTCAGTCCGTACAGGTTGACCTCGGCACCGTAGGCGGCGTCGTTCCAGATCACGGCCATGCCGCGCCCGCCCGCCGCACGCACCGCGGATTCGAGATCGGCGATCGCCATCAGTCCTCCGCCGTCGCCCGACGTCAGCACGATCGTGGATTCGCGCCGCGCGAGAGCCGCCCCCACCACGCTGGGCCAGCCCTGACCGATCGACTGGAACGCGGTGCCGATCATCATCATGCGATCAGGCGCGGCGACGGGCCAGTACATGTTCGCCCAGCCGATGAAGTGCCCGCCGTCGGACACCACGACCCGGTCCTCGGGCAGCAGCTCGGCGATGCGGATCGCGGCCGAGCGCGGGTCGAGGCGGCCGTCGTGGGCGAGCTCGTCACCCGCGTCGTACTGGCGCGCGGCCATCACGTCGACGCTCTCGCGCCACGGGCGAGCGGGGGCGGCATCCGGCAGTACCGCCGACACCCGCGTCAGCAGCTCATCGGCTGCGAGACGGGCATCGGCTCGCACGAACCCGCCGATGTGCGCGTGCGTCGCGGCGGGCACGATGTCGATCTGGAACACCCGGGTCCCGGGCGCGAACAGCTCGCCGAAGCGCATCGTGAATTGGTTGAGCGAGGCGCCGAACACCACCGCGACGTCGGCGGTGCGCACGAGTTCCATGGCTCCGTCCGCGCCGAAGCCGCCGGTGACGCCGAGGTCGTAGCGCGTGTCGGGGAAGACCCCGCGGCCGAGAGCCGACGACGCGGTCACCGCGCCGGTCGCGGCGGCGAGTCGCCCGAGCACCTCACTCGCACCGGACAGCCACGCTCCGCGCCCGGCGAGCAGGAACGGACGCTCGGCGTGCGCCAGCGCATGGGCGATCTCGTCGAGCATCCCCTCGGCGAACTCGCCACGCGGTGCGAGCGGCACCGGCAGGCGCGGCGCGGGCACGTCGGTGACGGCTCCGGCGTCGAGCGCGGCGACGTCGTAGGGGATCGCCAGCACGACCGGCACCCGATACGTCAGAGCGTGCTCGATCGCGATCACGGTGGTGGCCGCGGCATCGGTGCGACCGACGGTATACGTGCGGGCGCCCACGGCTGAGGCGAGTGCGATCTGGTCGACGTCCCACGGGCGGGGTCCCGATGTCGGCTCGTCGCCGACCACGAGCACCAGCGGCACATGCGCCTGCACGGCCTCGGCGAGGGCGGTCAGCGTGTTCGTGAAACCGGCGCCGTATGTCGAGGTTCCGGCGGCGATGCGCCCGGAGGCGCGGAAGTGCGCGTCGGCGGCGACGACCGCCCCCTGTTCGTGCCGAACCGCCGTGAAGACGGCGTCGGTCTGCGACTCGATCGCGTCGAGGAAGTAGGCGTTGCCGTTGCCCATCACGCCGAAGACCGCGTCGATGTGCTGGGCGAGGGTGAGCGCGACGTGCGCGGAGACAGTGGGCATGAAGAAGCCTTTCGAGACAGGGACGGAGAACCAGAGGACCCGTATGTGTCTCGCCTCTGCTGCGATGCGGAGAGCTTCGTGCCCCTTTTTCGGGCACCGGGCGGAATCGGCCGGACGATCTCAGTGTACCGGCGGGTCGCGCCCCGGATGCGCGAGAATGAGCCGGTGACTGATGCATCGAACGAGCGCGAGACGCTCACCTGGGACGGATTCGGCGCGGCGACCCGCGACCTGGCACGCACGATCCTCGACAGCGGCTTCCAGCCCGAGGTCGTCGTCGCGATCGCACGCGGCGGACTGCTGCCGGCGGGAGCGATCGCGTACGGTCTCGGCGCGAAGAACTGCGGCGCGATCAACGTCGAGTTCTACACGGGTATCGGGACCGTGCTCGATGCGCCCGAGGTGCTGCCGCCGGAGCTCGACATGGCGTATCTCGACGGGCGTCGCGTGCTGCTCGTCGATGACGTCGCCGACTCCGGTCGCACGCTCGCGCTGGCCGTACAGCTGCTGCAGGAGAAGGGGGCCGAGGTGCGCTCGGTGACGATCTACACGAAGCCCTCGACGATCATCCAGCCCGACTACGCCTGGAAGGACACCGATCTGTGGATCAACTTCCCGTGGTCGTTCCAGGGCACCGTGCGCGAAGAGGACCTCGGGCTGGCGCCGTCGGCCTGAGCGCGCAGGTCCCGACGGGCGGTTCCGCGCGGCGGACGGATCGCAGCGGTCAGCTGCGCAGCAGCGCGCGCAGCGACTGGATGGTGTCGGCGTCTGCCGGGGTCTTGTCGGGGCGATAGCCCTTCACCCGGGCGAAGCGCAGGGCGAGTCCGCCGGGATAGCGCGGTGACTTCTGCACGCCGTCGATGGCGATCTCGACCACGATCTCGGGTCGCAGGAACACCGTGCTCTGCGTGCGCCGCGTCTCGAACTCGGGGAATGTCTCGGTCTGCCAGCGCAGCAGCTCGTCGGTGAGGCCCTTGAAGGTCTTGCCGACCATCACGAAGCCGCCGGCGTCGCCGAACTCGCCGGTGGGATCCGCCGCACCCAGGTGCAGGTTCGACAGCCAGCCCTGTCGGCGGCCCGACCCCCACTCCGCGCCCAGCACGACGAGGTCGAAGGTGAGCACGGGCTTGACCTTGATCCACGACTTCCCGCGGCGGCCGGCGGTGTAGGGGGAGTCGATCGCCTTCGCGACGACGCCCTCGTGTCCCGCGGTGAGGGCATCGCGCGACAGCTGTTCGGCCTCGTCGGCGTCATCAGTGATGATGCCCGGCATGCGCCACTCGCCCGCCACGCGCTCGAGTTCGGCGAGCCGGACCGACAGCGGCTCATCGATCAGATCGCGACCGTCGACGTGCAGGATGTCGAAGAACCAGGGGCGCAGAGCGAGCTCGCGGGCGGTGTCGGCCCCGAAGCGCGACATGGTCTCCTGGAACGGGCGGGGTCCGCCGTCTTCATCGAGTGAGAGCGTCTCGCCGTCGAGGATCAGGTCGTCGGCGGGCAGCGCCCGCACGATCTCGACGATCTCGGGTACGCGGTGCGTGATGTCGGCGAGGCTGCGGGTGTACACGCCGACCTCGTCGCCGCGACGGTGCACCTGGATGCGGGCGCCGTCGAGCTTGAACTCCACCGACGCCTGGCCCGTCTCGGCGAGTGCGGCCGAGGGCGTGGTGGCGGTGGAGGCCAGCATCGGGAGGACGGGGCGTCCGACCGCGAGCCCCACCGCCTCGAGGTCGTCGACGGACCCGGTCAGGGCGATGCGTGCGGTCTCGCCGAGATCACCCGACAGCATCGCCGCCCGGCGGACCACGGCGACGGGCTGGTCAGAGGCGCGGGCGATGGCGTCGAGCAGCACGCCCGACAGTGCGCCGGTGCGCAATTCGCCCAGCATCGCCCGGGTCAGGAAGTCCCACTCCGCCGCCGTCGACCGCGTCGCCAGGGCGCCCAGCACGCCGGTGCGCGCTGCGGCGGACCCCGATCCCGAGGTCTCCGACAGCGCGGCGAGAGAGGCGTCGACATCGGCGACGGTGAGGGTGGAGGCGTCGGCGTGCGCGACCTCGAGCGTGCCGAGACTGCGCCACCCCACGCCCAGTCGCCCCTGTCGCGGCGCGGCGAGCAGCAGGCCGACGAGGGTGGTGATCTCGCTCTCGTCGGCGGTGCGCAGCAGCCGCGCGAGCGCGTCGATCTTCGCGAGGCGCGAGGAGGTGGCGGTGACCTCGTGGGTCGTGGCGACGAGCTCTGAGAGCAGCATCCTCGAATTCTCGCACCTGCCACCGACATCGCCGATGGGGTTGCGGGACGACGCGTCAGGCCCCGCGGAACACCGGCGGGCGCTTCTCCTGGAAGGCGGCGAAGCCCTCGTGGTAGTCGTCGGTGTCGCACAGGGCGGCTTGCGCGGCGTTCTCGACGTCGATCGACTCCCACAGCGCCAGACGCTCATCGCGGACGCGGGCGACGAGCTGCTTACTCGCCACGAATGCGCGCGTGGCTCCGCGAGCGGCGGCGGTCGCGGCATCCGTCGTCGCGGCCAGTACCTGATCGTCCGGGAACGCTCGGGAGAACAACCCCGATGCCACGGCCTCGGTGCCCGTCATCAGCCGACCGGTGTAGATGAGGTCGAGGGTCCGGTGCGCACCCAGACGGTCGAGGAACAGCGCATGCCCGCCGGAGTCGAGAGTCGCGCCGAGGGCCGCGAAGGGCGAGCCGATCTTCGCCGACTCGGCGACGTAGACCACATCCGTCGCGATCAGCAGACCGAGCCCCACGCCGAGGCACGCGCCGTGCGCGACCGCGAAGGTGGGAGCGGGGAACCGCGACATGCGCTGCAGCAGCGGGGTGACGAGTCCACCCAGGTAGCCGATCACATCATCGTCGCGCGGATCGACGTCTGAGATGTCGCGGCCGGCGCAGAAGGCCTTGCCCTCTCCGCGCAGCACGAGCGCGCGGACGCCCGCGGTCTCGGCCTCGGCGTAGGCCGCGCCGAGGTCGCGAAGGGCCCGCTCGTCGAGGGCGTTCCGCTTCGCGGGGGCATTCAGCACGACGGTCGCGACGTCGTCGGCGATGGAGAGATCGATCATCGGGTCTCCTCTCACACGTCGTAGTCGACGACCACACGGTCGCTGGTGGGATGGGACTGGCAGGTGAGCACGTAGCCGCGCTCGAGCTCGTCGGGCTCGAGCGCATAGTTCTCGGTCATCGTCACGCTGCCCTCGATCACGCGCGCACGGCACGTTCCGCACACACCGCCCGCGCACGCGAACGGCGCGTCGGGGCGCACGCGCAGCGCCGCGTTCAGCACGGACTCGTGGGCCGCGACCGGACTGTCGACGCTCGATGAGACGCCGTCGAGCGTCACTTCGATCCGCACCGTCTTCTCATCGGCGCGCACCTGCACCGGGCGGGCCGCACGCACCGGCTCCTCACCCGTGGTGAAGAGTTCGAACCGGATGCGCGAGCGGTCGACGCCGACGCGCGCCAGCGCTTCGCGGCACAGGTCGACGAGGGCGAGCGGACCGCACAGGAACCACTCGTCGACGTCGTCGGGACGGATCAGCGTGCCGAGGATCGTCTGCAGCTTGTCGTCGTCGAGCCGCCCCGAGAGCACCGGTGCCGTGCGCTGCTCGCGGGAGAGCACGTGATGCAGCGTCAGCCGCGTCGGGTAGCGGTCCTTCAGGTCGGCGAGGTCCTCGAGGAACATCACGTCGAGCGAGGAGCGATTCGTGTACAGCAGTGTGAACCGAGCGGTGTCGGATCGAGTCAGCACGGTGTGCGCGAGAGCCATCAGGGGCGTGATGCCCGAGCCCGCGGCGATCCCGACGACATGGCGATGATCGAGGTCGTCGAGACCCGACGTGAACGTGCCCTGCGGACTCATCACGTCGATCTCGAAGCCGGGCTGGAGCGCGGTCTGCGCCCAGGTCGAGAACAGTCCGCCCTCGTCGCGCTTCACCGCCACGCTCAGCCGGGTGTCGCGTCCGTCCTCGCGGTGTTCGGGGGCGCGGCACAGCGAGTACGACCGGCGCACCTCGACGCCGTCGAGCGTGGCGCGCAGCGCGACGTATTGCCCGGGCAGGTGGTCGTAGTCGTGGGCGAGTGCTGCCGGCACTGTGAAGGTCACCTCGACAGCGTCGTCGGTGAGTGGGCGCACGTCTTCGACGGTGAGCGTGTGGAAACGCGCCCGTGTTCGCTCTCCGGCGGCACGACGCGGTGGGACGGATGCCGCGGCTGCGGCTCGCGGAGATGTGAACAGCGACATCAGTGCACCTTGAAGTGGTCGAACGGCTCGAGACAGGCCCGGCACTCGAACAGCGACTTGCAGGAGGTCGAGCCGAACCGGGAGGTCTCGCGCGTATCGAGCGAGCCGCACCGAGGGCACCGCACGCTGATCGCCAGGCGTATCGGGCCGGTCGACACGGCTGCACGGCCGGAGGGCGGGGCGATGCCGTAGTCCTGGAGCTTCTGCTTGCCGGCATCCGACATCCAGTCGGTGGTCCACGCGGGGGAGAGCACGAGACGCACCTCGACCTCGCCGAACCCCGCCGCGGTCAACGACAGGATCACGTCGTCGCGGATCGTGTCCATCGCCGGGCACCCGCTGTAGGTGGGCGTGATGTCGACGTGCACGGTGTCGCCGTCGATCTCGACAGCGCGGAGCACGCCGAGGTCTTCGATCGTGAGAACGGGAATCTCGGGATCGGGCACGGAAGCCGCGATTCGCCAGGCGCGCGTTTCGTCTCGGTCGCCTCCGGTGTCCTCGCTCAACGACCGGGAGGTGCGCGTCACCATGATGCCCCCGGATGCCGTCGCGCGAGCACCTGCATCTCGGCGAGGATATGGCCGAGGGGAGTCGCATGCTTTCCGTGTCGCCCGCCGGCGGAGGAGGCGACCACGGAGGGCACCGACAGCTCTGCCTCGGTGAACACCGTGTCGACGACACTGTCGAATGCATCGCGCAGGCCCGAGGGCCGCGCGGCCGCGTCACCCATACGCTCGATCAGCTCATCGTCGCGGAACAGCTCGTCGACGTACGGCCAGACGTCGCGGTTCGCCCGGATGATCCGCTCGCGCGACTCCTCGGTGCCGCCCGCCAGGCGCAGCATCCACTGCACGGCGTGATCGCGGTGGTAGTCGACCTCTTTGAGCGACTTCTCGGCGATCGCTGAAAAGGTCTCGTCGGTGCTCGCGCGCAGTGCGGAGTAGAGCTCGAACATGTACGCCGACACGACGAACTGCCGGGCGATGGTCTGCGCGAAGTCGCCGTTCGGCTGCTCGACGATCCAGGCGCTGCGGAACTCCGGCTCATCGCGGAAGAACGCGAGATCGTCTTCGCTGCGGCCGTCGTAGGAGCCGGCGTAACGCAGGAACGAGCGGGCGTGCCCGAGCAGGTCGAGGGCGATGTTGCCGAGGGCGACGTCTTCTTCGAGCTCGGGGGCGCGGGAGATCCATTCGCCGAGCTGCTGGGAGAGGATCAGTGCGTCGTCGCCGAGCCGGAGCGCGTACTCCGCGACGTCTGCTGATGCCGCGACGGCGCTGCCGCCCGCGAGCTCATCACTCAGCCGGAGCGCGTCGACGGAGACGTCGCCGTGGATGTCGAGTTCGTCGTGGGTGCGGGTCACAGGTGCGGCACCCCCTCGGACGCGGTGTAGTACACGGCGTGCCGGTAGTTCTTGCCGGCCGGGCTCTCGAAGTAGGCGCCCTTCGCGTCGGGGTCGCTCGTGGTGATCGCGTCGGCCGGCACAGCCCAGATCGAGACGCCCTCGCCGCGCCGCGTGTAGAGGTCACGGGCGTTGCGGATCGCCATGTCGGCATCCGGCGCGTGCAGCGAGCCCACGTGCACGTGGCTCAGTCCGCGGTTCGCGCGGACGAAGACCTCCCAGAGCGGCCACGGCTCGCGCTCGTCGGCACCTGGGGAGGCCATCAGGCCACGGCCTTCATCTTCGTGGCCTTCTTCCGGGCGTACTCGGCGGCCGCCTCGCGCACCCACGCGCCCTCGTCGTGCGCGGTGCGACGACGCTCGAGGCGTTCCGCGTTGCACGGGCCGTTGCCGCGCACCACCTCGAAGAACTCGTCCCAGTCGATCTCGCCGATGACGTACTCTCCGGTCGACTCATCGAGGCGCAGCTCGGGGTCGGGCAGGGTGACGCCCAGGATCTCGGCCTGCGGCACCAGCATCCCGACGAAGCGCTGACGCAGATCATCGTTCGAGAACCGCTTGATCTTCCACTTCATCGACTGCGCCGAGTTCGGCGACTGCTCGTCGGGCGGGCCGAACATCGCCAGGCTCGGCCAGTACCAGCGGTTCACCGCATCCTGCGCCATCTGCCGCTGCTCGTCGGAGCCCTGCATCAGGGACAGCAGGATCTCGAAGCCCTGGCGCTGGTGGAACGACTCCTCCTTGCACACCCGCACCATCGCGCGACCGTACGGGCCGTACGACGCACGGCACAGCGGCACCTGATTGACGATAGCGGCGCCGTCGACCAACCAGCCGATGGCGCCCATGTCGGCCCAGGTCGGGGTGGGGTAGTTGAAGATCGACGAGTACTTGGCCTTGCCGCTGATGAGCTGGGCCATCATCTCGTCGCGGGTGATGCCCAGGGTCTGCGCGGCCGAGTAGAGGTAGAGGCCGTGGCCCGCCTCGTCCTGCACCTTCGCCATCAGGATCGCCTTGCGCTTGAGGCTCGGCGCACGCGTGATCCAGTTGCCCTCGGGCTGCATGCCGATGATCTCGGAGTGCGCGTGCTGCGAGATCTGCCGGATGAGCGTCTTGCGATACGCCTCGGGCATCCAGTCACGGGGTTCGATGCGCTGCTCGTTCGCGATGAGCTCGTCGAAGAGGCGCTCCTCGTCGGAGATCTCGGTCGGGACCAGGGAGAGGTCCGCGGGGCTGGTCATCATCGACTCCTTTACAGAACGATCGTTCAGTTATGGTACCGCGATTCCACAGAAGACTCAACACGTCGCTCGACCATCAGTCTCGGAGGTCGTACACCCGCTTGTACTTGCCCTCGCTGCGAGGCAGGGTGCCCGGTTCCTCCAGAAGCACCTCGACGGTCGTGCCGACATGCACCTTGATCCGCTGCCGGAGCACGGTGGCGGCCGCCTCGCAGACGTCCCGATCCAGCTGGGGATGCCGCTCGATGCGCACTGTCAGCGAATCGAGACGCCCCTCGCGTCGGAGCTCCAGAACGAAGTGCGGGGTCAGGGTCTCGATCCCCATCACGAGCTCCTCGATCTGGGTGGGAAACAGGTTCACCCCCCGCAGGATGATCATGTCGTCATTGCGCCCGGTGATCTTCTCGATCCGCCGTGCGGCCGGGAACGTGGTCCCCGGGAGCAGGCGCGTCAGATCCCGCGTGCGATAGCGGATCACGGGGAAGGCCTCCTTGGTGAGCGAGGTGAACACGAGCTCACCGAGCTCGCCGTCGGCCACGGGGGCGCCCGATTCCGCGTCGATCGTCTCGGGAAGAAAATGGTCCTCCCACACGTGCGGGCCGTCTTTGGTCAGGACGCTCTCGCTCGCCACCCCCGGGCCCATCACCTCGCTGAGACCGTAGATGTCGACCGCGTCGAGGTTCATCCGCCTCTCGATCTCGCGCCGCATCTCGTTCGTCCACGGCTCGGCCCCGAGCACGGCGATGCGCAACGAGGTCGATCGCGGGTCGATGCCCGCCTCCTCGAGGGCGTCGGCGATGGTGAGGAGGTAGCTCGGCGTGCACAGGATCGCATCGGGTTCGAAGTCCCTGATCATCTGCGCCTGCCGCGCCGTCTGACCGCCCGACATGGGGATCACGGTCGCGCCCAGCCTTTCGATCCCGGCGTGTGCACCGAGGCCACCGGTGAAGAGTCCGTACCCGTACGCGTTGTGCACGCGCATCCCGGGACGGATGCCGGCAGCACGAAGCGACCGCGCGACGAGATCCGCCCAGCGGTCGAGGTCCCGCTCGGTGTACGCGACCACGGTCGGGCGCCCGGTCGTGCCGGACGACGCGTGCACGCGACGCACCTGCTCCATCGGCACCGCCACCATGCCGAACGGGTAGGTCTCGCGCAGGTCGGCTTTCGTGGTGAACGGCAGCAGGCGGATGTCGTCCAGCGTGCGGATGTCGCCGGGCACGACGCCGTGCTCGGTGAAGCGGCGGCGGTAGTGCGGCACGTTCTCGTACGCGTGATGGACCGTCCACTGCAAGCGCTGCAGCTGGAGCGCCGCGAGCTGCGGGCGCGAGTGCAGCACGGATTCGTCGGCACCGGTCGGCGTTTCGAGCGTCGTCATCGTGACTCCTTCATTCCGGTGGGCGGCGATCGGTGGTGAGCGATCGGCCGCGGACCTCGGCGACCACGTCACCATCGTCGTCCGTGACCGCGATGTCGTAGACGCCCGCTCTGCCCGCCAGGGCACGTCGGCGCGCGTGGGCGGTGAGCCGCGCACCCGCGGTGGTGGACTTCAGGAACACGATGTCGGCTCCGGCCGCCACGGTCACCCGCTCGTCTTCGTTGCAGGCGATCGCGAAGGCGGTATCGGCCAGCGAGAACACCAGCCCGCCGTGGGTGATCGCATAGCCGTTGAGCATGTCGTCGCGCACTGTCATGGAGACGATCGCGTCGCCGGGCTCGTCCTTCTCGACGGTCATGCCGAGCATCGCCGATGCGCGGTCGCGTCGCATCATCGGGCGCATCATGCGGCCTCGACCGCCGGATTCCCGTCTACCGGCGCCAGCTCCTTGGCGACCAGCGTCAGCACGTCGTACTCGGCCACGACCTCATCCCGTTCGTTGCGAATCAGGGCGTCCCAGCGCACCTCGCCGTACTCGTCGGTCTCGCGCGGCGTGATCTGCTTGGCGGTCAAAGTCACGCGGATGCGGTCACCCGGGGAGACGGGGGTGACGAACCGGAGGTTCTCGAGTCCCGAGTTGGCGAGGACCGGACCGGGTTCGGGGTCGACGAACAGCCCCGCCGCCCACGACACCAGCAGGTAGCCGTGTGCCACCCGGCCCGGGAAGAAGGGATTGGCTGCGGCCGCCTCCTCGTTCATGTGGGCGTAGAAGAGGTCGCCGGTGAAGTGGGCGAACGTCTCGATGTCGGCGAGCGTCACCTCGCGCTCGGCTGACTCGACCCGGTCGCCGATCCGCAGTTCGGCGAGTGATTTGCGGAACGGGTGAGTGCCCGTGGCATCGGCATCGGCACCGGCATGCCAGACACCCGTGATGGCGGTGAGCATACGGGGCGAGCCCTGGATCGCGGTGCGTTGCATGTAGTGCAGCACGGCTCGGATTCCGCCCAGTTCCTCGCCGCCCCCAGCGCGGCCAGGGCCACCGTGCACCAGATGCGGCACGGGAGAGCCGTGACCGGTCGAGCTCCGCGCATCGTCGCGGTCGAGGAACAGCACGCGGCCGTTGAACGCGCCGATGCGGGTGATCAGCTCCGCCGCCGTCTGGGGATCGTGCGTCGCCACGCTCGTCACGAGCGAGCCGCCGCCGCGTCCCACCAGCTCTGCTGCCTCGGTGAGTGTGCGGTAGGTGAGCATGCTCGCCACGGGTCCGAAGGCTTCGATCTCGTGGGCCGCGTCGGGGGCCGTGCCGTCGAACCCGATCACGAGGGGTGAGAGGAAGGCGCCGTCCGCGGCGGCGCCCACTGTGCCGTCGCCTCGTGTTACGTCGGGATGCTCCGTCGATCCGATCAGCAGCGTGCCACCGGCATCCTGGAGCAGGCCGACCTGCTGCAGCACCTCGTCGCGCTGGCCGACCGAGACGAGCGGCCCGAGGGTGACGCCCTCGGCCCGCGGGTCGCCGATCACGACGCGCGAGGTGATGCTCGCCTGAAGGGCGGCCACGACGTCGTCACGCGCCGCGACCGGCACGATCGCACGTCGGATCGCGGTGCACTTCTGACCGGCCTTCGTGGTGAGCTCGACCATGAGCTGGCGCACATACGCATCGAATTCGGGCGTGCCGACGACGGCATCGGGCGCGAGCACAGAGGCATTGATCGAGTCGGTCTCACTCGTGAAGCGCACGTCGTGATCGACCTGGGCGCGCAGCCGGGCCGCGGTTGACGCGCTCCCGGTGAACCCCACCGTGTCGCCGAGCCCGAGTCGGCCGAGCAGATCCTGGACGCCGCCGCTGATCAGTTGCAGCGAGCCTGCGGGCAGCAGCCCCGAGTCGACCAGCACGCGCACCCAGGCCTCGGCCACATAGGCGGTGGGCGTCGCGGGTTTGACGATTGACGGCACCCCGGCGAGGAAGGCGGGAGCGAATTTCTCCAGAGCTCCCCACATCGGGAAGTTGAAAGCGTTGATCTGCAGGGCCGCACCGCGCATCCGCGTGTATATGTGCCTGCCGAGGAACGAGCCGTCCTTGGAGAGGGGCTCGATCGCCCCATCGAGGTACACCTGGGAGTTGGGCATCTCGCGCCTGCCCTTCGACGAGTACGTGAAGAGCACACCGATGCCGCCGTCGATGTCGCTGAGCGAGTCGCGTCGCGTCGAACCGCTCCGCGCGGAGAGCTCGTAGAGTTCCTCCTTGCGCGCCGTCAGTTCGATCGCGAACTGCTTCAGCAAGACCGCTCGCTGGTGGAACGTCAACTCGCCGAGCGTTCGTTGCCCGATGGTGCGCGAATGCTCCAGGACAGCCGCGACGTCCAGGCCGCGGGTGCTGATGTGGGCCACCGTCTCGCCGGTCGATGCGTCGCGCACGACGGCGGCGTCAGGGTCTTCGTCCGGAGCCCACCAGGCATCGCGCACGTAGCTGGGCAGGATCGCAGCAGTCATCTCTCGTCACTCCACTCGTAGAATCCACGGCCGCTCTTGCGGCCGAGATGTCCGTCTTCCACCATTCGGCGCAGCAGCGCCGGCGGGGCGAAGCGCTCGCCGAAGGCGCGCTCCAGTTCCTCCGCGATGCCGAGGCGCACGTCGAGCCCGACCAGGTCAGTCGTGCGCAGCGGACCGGTCGGATGCCGGTAGCCGAGCTCCATCGCCGCATCGATGTCGGCGGCCGAGGCGACGCCTTCCTCGAGCATGCGGATGGCCTCGAGCGCGAGCATCACGCCCAGACGGCTGGAGGCGAACCCGGGCGAGTCCCGAACGACGACGGGGGTCTTGCCGAGCGCTCCCACCCAGCCGCGCAGCGTGGCGACCAGGGCGGGTGAGGTCTGCGCGCCGATCACGACCTCGATCAGCGCCGAGGAGGGCACGGGGTTGAAGAAGTGCATGCCGAGGAAGCGTTCGGGGTGGCGCAGCTCCTCGGCGAGGCTGGTGATCGCGATCGAGGAGGTGTTCGTGGCCAGCACCGCGTCGCGGGAGATCACAGCCTCGATACGTGCGAGTGCCTCGGACTTGAGCGTACGGTCCTCGGGCACGGCCTCGACGACCAGACCCGCGTCGGCGAAGCCGTCCACCGTCGTCCCTACCGTGAGAGCTGCGGCGAGCTCGTCGAGCGAGAGCTCGAGCCCGCCGCGTGCCACAGACCGTTCGAGGGCCGTCTCGATCCGCCGGCGTGCCGCTTCGGCTGCGCTCTGATCCCGTTCCGCGACGTGCACGCGCGCGCCGGCGAGCAGGAACGCGTGTGCGATCCCGGCACCCATGCGGCCGCCGCCCAGTACGCCGACTTTTTCGGGCAGATTCATCGGCTCTTCTTCCTCTCCAGGAATGCGGTCATTCGCCGGTGCTTGTCGTCGCTGTCGAACAGCTCCGCCTGCACGTCGCCGATGAGCGGGAGATGTTCGGCGGGCGGCGTGAGCAGCATCCGTTTCGTGAGCTCCGTGGCCCGCGCGCTGTTCGCCGCGATGCGGTCGGCGAGCGCGTGTGCGGCGGGCAACAGGTCTTCGGGGGAGTGCACAGCGGAGAGCAATCCCCACGTCAGTGCCTCCGCGGCGCCGATCACGCGGCCCGTGAGCAGGAGCTCGGTCGCACGGGCGTGGCCCACGATCTCGGGCAGTCGCCATGTCGCCCCGGCCGCGGCGATGATGCCGAGTCCGGTCTCGGGGTTGCCGAAGCGCACACGGTCGGTGCCGATGCGGATGTCGGCCGCGTAGGCGAGCTCGGCGCCCCCGCCGAGCGCATAGCCGTCCACGGCGGCGATCACCGGCATCGGCAGTCGACGGATGCGGTCGAACACGGTCGCGTTGATGCTCTGACGTGCATCGACCGAGGTGCGATCGCGCAGCTGTGCGATGTCGGCACCGGAGGCGAACACGCCTCCCGCGCCGTGCAGGATCAGCACACGCGGGGAGCGTTCCAATCGCTCGCACAGCAGGTGCAGCTCGTCGACCATCGCCTGGTCGATCGCGTTGCGGACTTCTGGACGGTCGAGCGTCGCGACGATCCGGTCGTCGCGCTCTTCGATGCGCACGGCGTCAGCCATCGACGCGCTCCACGATCATCGCCGCGCCCTGGCCGACGCCCACGCACATGGTGGCCAGTCCGTACCGGGCGCCCTCGCGCGCCAGTCGTCCGAGCAACGTCACGATCAAGCGCGAGCCGCTGGATCCGAGTGGATGTCCGAGGGCGATCGCCCCGCCGTCGGCGTTCACGATCTCGGGATCGAGTCCCAGGCGGCGGATGCTGGCGAGGGACTGCGACGCGAAAGCCTCATTCAACTCGACCGCGCCGATGTCGCCGATTTTCAGGCCGGCCTTGGCCAGCGCCTTCTCCGTCGCCGGCACGGGACCGAGTCCCATGATCTCGGGGGCGAGTGCGGCGGTGGCGGAGGCGACGATGCGGGCGAGCGGTCGCAGTCCATGGCGCTCGACCGCTTCTGCGCTCGCGACGATGACCGCGGAGGCGCCGTCGTTCAAGGAGCTCGAGTTGCCGGCTGTCACCACCCGGCCGCCGGCGACGACGGGACGCAGACCCGACAGTGCCTCGAGCGAGGTCTCGCGCCGCGGTCCCTCATCCGTGTCGATCAGTCCTCGGGCGGTCTCCACTGCCACGATCTCAGCCTGGAAACGTCCGGCATCGATCGCGGCGAGCGCTCGGTGGTGGCTCCGCAGCGCGAACGCATCGGCGTCCTCCCTGGTGATGCCATCGAGGCGTGCGACTTCTTCCGCGGTCTCGGGCATCGAGAAGGTGGCCTTGTCGCGGGCGGCCATGCGCGGATTCACGAAGCGCCAGCCGATCGAGGTGTCGAATGCGACTCCGGGCTTCGCCCACGCGCGCTCCGGTTTGGCCTGCACCCAGGGCGCGCGGGTCATCGATTCGACACCACCCGCGACGAGGAGGTCGGCATCTCCGGCGCGCACCGCATTGGCGGCGAGGGCGATCGCCGACATGCCGGACGCGCAGAGGCGGTTGACCGTCAACCCGGGAACCGTGTCGGGGAGCCCGGCGAGCAGCACGGCCATGCGCGCGACGTTCCGATTGTCCTCGCCCGCTTGATTGGCGGCGCCGAGGATCACCTCGTCCACGGCGTCGCCGGGGATGCCGGCGCGATCGACAGCATCGGCCACGACGAGGGCGGCGAGGTCGTCGGGCCGGATGCCGGCGAGAACGCCGCCGTAACGCCCCACAGGGGTGCGGGTGCCCGCGACGAGGTATGCGTCGGACATCGTCATCCTTTCGTCCGCCCACACTGGCGGCTATTTGCAGACCGATCGTTCAGGAATGATCGCAGATCACGCCGTGGTTGGCAACCCTGCGCGGAGCGCGGGCGATGCCAGACTGGGGTCATGGCTGAACACGACGACCCGCAGCGCCCCGCCCGCCGCGGGCGACCCGGGTACGACCGCGACCAGGTGCTGACCGTCGCCGTCACCGTGTTCAATGAGCAGGGCTACGACGCCACATCGATCGCCGATCTCGCGACGAAGCTGGGACTCACGAAATCGGCGCTCTACCACCACTTCGAGTCGAAGTCGGCCATCCTGGCGCTGGCCCTCGACGATGCTCTCGATGCGCTCGAGACCGTCGTCGACGAGGCGGAGGCCGCGCACACAGGGGCATCCGAACGCGTGCGATCGATCGTGCGGGGGGCGGTGCGCGTGCTCACCGCCAAGCTTCCGTCGGTCACGCTGCTGCTTCGAGTGCGCGGCAACAGCGCGGTCGAGCTTGCGGCCCTCGACCGCCGCCGGGTCTTCGACCAGCGCGTGACGGAGATCGTCCGGGAGGCGCAGCGGGAGGGCCTCATCCGGGCCGACATCTCGGCGTCGGTCGCGACCAGGCTCCTCTTCGGAATGATCAACTCGGTGGCGGAGTGGTACCGTCCCGGCGGCGCAGTCGACCCGACCGAGCTCGGTGAAGACATCCTGCGCGTCACGCTCGACGGACTGCAATCCCGCTGACAGGCGCGTCCTGTATGCGACGATCGGGCTCCGCGTCAGCGCGAGCGGGAGATCAGCTCCAGGAGGGCGCGGCCATACGCCTCCGCGGGATCCGGATGCTCGTACGAGAGCGCGGCGCCGGCGATCTCCACCTCCACCCGGAAGGTGTCGTCGAGACGCACCAGAGAACGGAAGGTGCCGCGAAGGAGGTCACGCAGCTGATCCTCGCGCGGCAGCCAGACGGCGTCAGCGAGAGTGACCGCGTCGAGCGCCCATTCGGTCGTGCCGTTGAAGGCCAGATCGGTGCCGCTCGGAGTCTGGCGGGCCTCGATCGTCATCTCGCTGACGGTGAAGACGTCGGCTTCCGCCTCGAGCTCCACGTCGTTCGGAAGGTCCAACTGGAAGCGGTCGCCCTCCGCAGGGTGCCAGCCCAAGCCGGCTGTGCGCAGAGCGACGGCGAGTTCACGGGTGATCATCTCCTCACGCTAGACGACGGCACGACTCCCGGGGTCGGTGAACCTGTGGATGCCCGGGACGTCGTGTCCGTGGTGTGGGGCAGAGTGGGGGCATGACCTTCGCAGCTTCCACCGACACTCGCGAGGCCGCGCTGGCTGCACTGCGCGAACTCGTCGGCCGACCCGATGCCGACTTCCACGACGGGCAGTACGAGGCCATCGAGGCGCTGGTCGAAGGGCGTCGTCGTGCACTCGTGGTGCAGCGCACCGGATGGGGCAAGTCGGCGGTGTACTTCGTCGCGACGTTGCTGCTGAGACGGCAGGGTGCAGGGCCGACCGTGCTCGTGTCGCCGCTGCTGGCGCTCATGCGCGACCAGATCGCGGCCGCCGAGCGCGCCGGGGTGCGGGCGGTCGCGATCAACTCCACGAACGCGCACGAGTGGTCCGACGTGCTCGCGCAGCTCGACCGCGATGAGGTCGACGTGCTGCTGGTCTCGCCCGAGCGGCTCAACAATCCGGCTTTCCGAGAGCAGCAGCTGCCGGCACTCGTCCGTCGCATCGGCATGCTGGTCGTCGACGAGGCGCACTGCGTCAGCGACTGGGGCCACGACTTCCGTCCTGACTATCGACGGCTGCGTGACCTCATCGCGCAGATGCCCACTGACGTGCCGGTGCTCGCGACCACCGCGACCGCGAACAGTCGCGTGGTGGCCGACGTCGCCGAGCAGCTGGGCACTCTCCAGGCTGATGCGGGCACGACCGACGCCGAGCCGGTGCTCACGATCCGTGGCCCCCTCGCCCGTACCTCGCTGCGCATGGGGGTGCTGCGGCTGCGCGATTCGGCCAGCCGCCTCGCATGGTTGCTGAGCCATCTCGACGATCTCCCAGGTTCCGGCATCATCTACACGCTCACCGTCGCCGCGGCGGTCGACACCGCTCGGCTGCTGCGCGATCACGGACACGATGTGCGCGCATACACCGGACAGACCGACACCGATGAACGCGCGGAATCCGAGGGGATGCTGAAGCGCAACGAGGTCAAGGCGCTCATCGCGACGAGTGCCCTGGGCATGGGGTTCGACAAGCCCGATCTCGGGTTCGTCCTGCATCTCGGCGCGCCGTCGTCGCCGGTGGCCTACTACCAGCAGGTCGGTCGTGCCGGTCGCGCCAGCGAGAGCGCCGATGTGCTGCTGCTGCCCGGAGTCGAGGACCGTGACATCTGGCACTATTTCGCCACGGCGTCGATGCCCGACAGAGAACGCGCGGAACGGGTGATCGGAGCGCTCGGCCAGGCTCCGATCTCGACACCGGCACTGGAGGCGATGGTCGACATCCGTCGCACGCCCCTGGAGTTGCTGCTCAAGGTGCTC
Organism: Microbacterium sp. PI-SA-G; assembly: GCF_057215335.1. NCBI lineage: Bacteria > Bacillati > Actinomycetota > Actinomycetes > Micrococcales > Microbacteriaceae > Microbacterium > Microbacterium sp. PI-SA-G. The sequence goes on along the minus strand of NZ_CM170103.1, from coordinate 1,225,756 downwards.
GACGTCGACGGCGCCGTGCGGCGGGTGCAGGGCGGGTGGGTCGCGACGGGGGAGCCGTGGACCTACGACGCCGAGCGATACGAGCGGATCGCCGCGGAGCGTCTCGCCGAGCAGCAGCACATGATCGAGTACGAGCAGACCGACGGATGCCGCATGGAGTTCCTGCAGCGATCCCTCGACGACGACACCGCGGCGCCCTGCGGGAGATGCGACAACTGCGCGGGCGGATGGTTTCCGCGGGAGATCGGAGCGGCAGCGAGCACCCAGGCCTCAGAATCGCTCGACCGGGTCGGTGTTCCCATCGAGCCGCGGCGCGCCTGGCCGACCGGAGCCGATCGGCTGAGCGTGCCGGTCAAGGGTCGCATCGCCGCCGACGAGCAGGCTGCAGAGGGCCGGGCGCTCGCGCGTCTGACCGACCTCGGGTGGGGGAACACCCTGCGTGAGTTGTTCTCGGAGGGCGCGGCGGACGCCGTCGTGACGCCGCAGCTGCTCCAGGCATGCGTCCGCGTGCTCGCCGGATGGGGATGGGCGGAGCGGCCGGTGGCGGTCGTCGCGATGCCGTCGCGGTCGCGCCCGCTGCTGGTCGATTCGCTTGCCCGCGGGGTCGCCGAGGTCGGACGCCTGCCGTATCTCGGCGCGCTCGAGCCGGTGAACGGCGGACCGACCGGGCAGCCCGGCGGCAACAGCGTCTTCCGCCTCGCCGGCCTCTGGGACCGTTTCAGCGCACAGCACCTCGACGTTCCTGCGGGGCCGGTGCTGCTGGTTGACGATCTGGTGGACAGCCGCTGGACCGTGACCATCGCCGCACGGGTGCTGCGCCGCGCGGGTGCCACCGACGTGCTCCCTCTCGCCCTCGGATTGCGCGGATAGGCCCCTCGGATCGGCGCTTCGACCACATCTGTTGAATCGACCTTGACAACCCGAGCCGGTCCGAGGATGTTCGACAGTGACGAATCCCTTTCGGGCCGTCGCGTATGCGGTCGCGGAGGGTCAAGGATCAAAGGAGATCGAACGATGAAGAAGCTCATCAACGCCCCGGAAGACGTTCTCGTCGAATCCCTGAAGGGCGTCGCTCTCGCTCATCCCGAGCTGTCGGTCGACCTCGAGACGCACGTCATCACGCGCGCGACCCAGAAGGAGCAGGGGAAGGTCGCCGTCGTCTCGGGCGGCGGATCGGGCCACGAGCCGCTCCACGGCGGGTTCGTCGGCACCGGCATGCTCGACGCCGCCGTCGCCGGACAGGTCTTCACCTCTCCGACCCCCGATCGCGTGCAGGCGGCGACCAAGGCCGTCGATCGCGGCGCCGGCGTGCTGCACATCGTCAAGAACTACACCGGCGACGTGCTGAACTTCGAGATGGCCGCCGAGCTCGCCGAGATGGACGGCATCGAGGTCGGCACTGTCGTCGTCGATGACGATGTCGCGGTGCAGGACTCGCTCTACACGGCCGGGCGCCGTGGCGTGGGGCTGACGGTGCTGCTCGAGAAGCTCGTGGGCGCAGCAGCCGAGGAGGGGCAGGACCTCGCCTCGGTCGTCGAGCTCGCGAAGCGGATCAACGGGCAGGGACGGTCGATGGGCATGGCCCTCACCAGCTGCACCGTGCCCGCCGCGGGCAAGCCGACGTTCGACCTGCCGGACGACCAGATGGAGATCGGCATCGGCATCCACGGCGAACCCGGTCGGCACCGCGAGCCGCTGGCTCCGGCATCCGATATCGCGCGGCAGCTGGTCGAGCCGATCCTCGCCGACCTCGACTTCAGCGGCCCCGCGATCGTGATGGTGAACGGCATGGGGGCGACGCCGCAGATCGAGCTGTATCTGATGTACGCCGAGGTCGCTGCTCTGCTCGAGACGGCCGGCGTGCAGATCGCACGGAACCTCGTCGGCAACTACATCACGTCGCTCGACATGGCGGGCTGCTCGGTCACCGTGCTGAAGGTTGACGATGAGCTGCTGCGGCTCTGGGATGCGCCCGTGAACACGCCCGGTCTGCGTTGGGGCGCGTGATGACGACGATGGACACCTCCGTTCTCGTCGACTGGATTACCCGCTTCCGGGAGGCGGTGACCGAGAAGCGCGAGTGGCTCACCGAGCTGGACTCGGCGATCGGCGATGCCGACCACGGCGCCAACATGGCGCGGGGGATGTCGGCTGTGGCTGAGAAGCTCGCCGCGGGGGCTCCGGCCACCGCCGATGAACTGCTCAAGTCGGTCGGCATGACCCTCGTCAGTTCGGTGGGCGGGGCGAGCGGCCCGCTCTACGGCACGTTCTTCCTGCGGATGGGAATGACCGCAGGAGCGCGGTCCGAGCTCGACGCCGCAAGCCTCGCGGCGGCTCTGCGCGCCGGCCTCGAGGGGATCGTCGCGCGCGGCAAGGCCGAGTCCGGGGACAAGACCATGTTCGACGCGATGGCACCCGCGGTAGATGCGCTCGACGCCGCGATCGCCGAGGGCGACGACCTGACCAGCGCCTCGCGGAAGGCTGCGGATGCCGCCACTGCGGGACGCGATGCGACAGAACCGCTCGTCGCCCGCAAGGGACGCGCGAGCTACCTCGGGGAGCGCAGCGCCGGACACCTCGACCCCGGCGCCGCGTCGACGGCGCTCCTGTTCGAGACACTCGCCGCGGCGATCTCTGGCAACTCCTGATGATCGGGATCGTCGCCGTCTCCCACAGTGCACGACTTGGGGAGGCGGCGCTGGAGCTTGCCCTGCAGATGGTGCAGGGCGGTGGAGTGCGGGTGCACCTCGCCGCCGGCGCGGGAACCGATGCCGAGGGGACGCCGATTCTCGGGACCGATGCCGTCGCCGTCGCGACCGCCATCGACGAGCTCGCTGCCGACTGCGACGGCGTCCTCGTGCTGATGGACCTGGGGTCGGCCGTGCTCAGCGCGGAGCTCGCGCTCGAACTGCGCATGAGCGATGTCCCGGTGAAGCTCGCTCCGGCACCGTTCGTGGAGGGGCTTCTCGCCGCGGTGGTCTCGGCGGCTGCGGGCGGATCACTCGACGAGGTCTCTGCGGAGGCCGGCGCGGCGCTCGGCGCGAAGACGGGGCAGCTGGGTGAAGAACTGCCGCCGGGGGCATCCGAGGTCGTCCTCGCCGACGCCGCGCACGACGAGGTCGAGGCTCTCACTCGCCGTGTGCTGGTGCGCAATCCGCTCGGCATCCACGCTCGCCCGGCGGCGCTGATCGCCGAGGCTTCTGCGGGAGCGGAGCTGCGGTTGCGGCGCCTCCCCGACGGACCAGACGCTTCTGCCGCCAGCCTCTCCCGACTGCTCATCCTCGGGGCGCGGCAGGGAGAGGAGCTGGAGCTGAGCGCGCGGGGTGCGGATGCCGAAGCCGCGCTGGACCGCGTCGCTGCGCTGTTCGCCGACGGATTCGGTGAGGGCACTGACACCGCCGCACCGCAGGACGTGCCCCGGCGGGCCACGTCGGCCCCCGAGAGGCCGGCAAGCAGAGTCCAGACACCGGCCGAGATCACCTCGGGCACCGTCCTCCGCGGCCGCGGAGTCAGCGCGGGAATGGTCGCCGCGCCCGTCGTGCATCTCGCGCCGCCGCTGCCAGAACCGGACGCGACGACGGTGATCGCACCAGGAGACCGTGCCGACGAGGTGTCCGCCATCGAGTGGGCGGCGGTGGCCGTCGCCGATCAGCTGCGCTCCCGCACCGCCCGGGCCGCGGGAGAGGCGAGGGCGATCCTCGATGCCTCGCGCCTGCTGGCCTCCGACCCGGAGCTCGTCGCCGACGCGAGCGCTCTCGTGCAGGCGAAGGGGCGGAGTTCTGCTCGGGCCGTGTGGGAAGCGGCGGCTGTGCACGAGAACGGGCTGAGGGCCCTGGGTGGACGGATGGCCGAGCGTGCGGCCGACATCCGCGATGTGCGGGATCGGATCATCGCCGAGATCCTCGGGATCGACATGCCCGGGGTGCCCGAGCGTGCGGAGCCGTTCGTGCTGATCGCCGCGGATCTCTCCCCGGCCGACACCGCTTCGCTGAAAGGCGGGAAGTGCGTGGGCCTCGTCACAGAACAGGGCGGACCGACCTCGCACACCGCGATCATCGCGCGATCCCTGGGCCTCCCGGCGGTCGTCGGCGTGACCGGCGCCGCAGGAGTGGTCGAGGGCGCGGTGGTGCTCGTGGACGGCGACCGCGGCACGGTCGATGTCGATCCGCCTGAGGACCGGATCGCCGCCGCGCGAGCCGCCGCGATCGTCGTCTCCTTCCATGGCACGGGCACGTTGGCCGACGGACACCGTGTGCCGCTCCTCGCGAACGTCGGAGGAGCGGCGGATGCCGAGGCGGCCGCCGCCGCCGGCGCCGAGGGGATCGGACTCTTCCGCACCGAGTTCTGCTTCCTCGACCGGGTCGACGCACCACGGGTCGACGAGCAGGTCGCCGCCTACCGCGGAGTGCTCGCGGCGTTCTCCGGACGGAAGGTCGTGGTGCGGACCCTTGACGCGGGAAGCGACAAACCACTGCCTTTCGCGAATGCCGATCATGAGGACAATCCCGCACTCGGTGTTCGCGGACTCCGCATCGCCCGCCGATCGCCGCAGCTGCTCGACGACCAGTTGCGTGCTCTCGCGCTCGCGGCGGACGCCGAAGCGGCGCAGGTCGAGGTCATGGCGCCGATGGTGTCGACGGTCGACGAGGCGCGCGACTTCGCAGAACGGTGCCGCGCGGCGGGCTTGGCGCGCGTCGGGATCATGATCGAGACGCCATCCGCGGCGCTCTTGGCCGCGGAGCTCTTCGAGATCGTGGACTTCGTCAGCCTGGGTACCAATGACCTGGCCCAGTACACCTTGGCCGCTGACCGGCTCGTGAGCGAACTCGGCGACCTGAACGATCCGTGGCAACCGGCGGTGCTCAGGCTCATCGGCGCGGTCGGCGAGGCGGGCAGAGCTGCGGGCAAGCAGGTCGGCGTGTGCGGAGAAGCCGGTGGTGACCCGGCGCTCGCGCCGGTGCTGGTCGGCCTCGGTGCGACGTCGCTCTCGATGACGTCGCGGTCGCTGGGGCGAGTGGCGGCCGCGCTCGTGGAGGTCGACCACGCGACCTGTCGGCGTGCGGCCGAGGTCGCGCTGGCGGCCGGAACGGCCGCGGAAGCACGCGCGGCGGCATCCGCCATGCTCGACGGCATACGCACGATCTCACGGAGGTTCTCATGAAGCGATCGCGTGCTCTCTCGAAGACCACGCTCGGCGCCACCGCCGCGGCCGTACTTCTCGCCCTCTCCGGATGCGCACCGGCGGCGGAACCGACGCCGACGGCCACAGCTACCCCCGCGCCCGAGACTCCCGCACCGGAGCCGTATGCCGGACCGCTGCACTTCGTCGGCGCGGAGCTGGACTGGTTCCTGCCGAGCGCAGCCGAAATCTCCGCCACGGTCCCCGGTGCCGCGGACATCGCCGAGCCTTCCGCGTCGCTCGTACAGATCTCGGACGGATTCGGAGCGGAACTGGCGCCGGAGGTCTGCGTCGTCTTCCTCACCGAAGCGTCGCTGGGATCGATCGGAGCGCGCACGGTCACGTGGCCGGGAACGTCGGGCGACAACCGCGAGGGGACCTTCCTCGTCCTCCAGTTCGCCGATGAGGCGCAGGCCCAGAACCGCATGGACGACTATGCGTCGGCAGCGGAACAGTGCTCCGACTTCACCCTCAACGAGCAACCCTCGTCGTACGCCCACAGCGCCATCGACGAGGGAGACGGCGTACGGGCGATCGCCGGCACGCTCGTACTCGCGTATGGGCCCGAGGAGCAGTACCGCTCGTACTACGGGGTCGCGTCCGTGGGGAACGTGCTGGTCGAGTTCTGGCATCCATTCGAAGGCGATTCCGAGATCGACGCCGCGGCGGCAGCCCAGATGCTGGCGGATCGTGCCGAGCAGGCTTCCGAGCAGCTGGTCGACGAGCTCACCGGGAATCCTCCCGTGGAACGGGAAGTGGTCGAGGTCGATGCGAGAGCACCCTGGAACACGTGGGAGATCGGGTTCGACGGCGTCGGCCCGCTGCGACTCGGCGAAGAGATCGAGACGGTCGTCGCAGCCGCCCCGGGCGCCGAAGTCGTGGAACCCGATGAAGGCGTCGGGGAGTGGGAGCTGATCGGCCCGGACGGGAACGCACGCCTCGCGATCGCACCGAAGGAGGAGGGCACCGTCGTCGCCACCATCCGGGCCGGAGACATCTCGCTGTACGGCGAGGCATCGGTCGACGGCGCTGTGCTTCCCCGCGCCGGGGGCGTGGGTGCGGGGGACCCCGTGACAGATGCGGTCGCCGCATTCCCGGAGGGGACGGCCGTGCGCATCGTGGCGGCGGGTCTCTACCACTACGCGGTCTCCACACGCGATGGCCGCGTTCTGCTCTTCCATACGGATCGCGACGTCGCGGAGGCCAGTGCGACGATCATCGGCATCACCGCAGAGGACGGGACGCTCCGCCGCGAGTACGACTTCGGTACCGACGGTTGAGTCCGCGGTGTCTCCGCCGAGGGAGACACCGCGGACTCCTCAGGCCTCGGTCGTGCGGTCAGATCGAGAGGTCGACGTCCTTCGTCTCCTTCACCAGCGAGACGCCGACGAGCGAGATCACCGCCGCCACGGCGATGTAGAGGCCGATGGTCCACGACGCCTGAAACTGGTTCATCAGCGCTTCGGCGATCATCGGTGCGAACGCTCCGCCGAGGATGGCGCCGAGGGCGTAGCCGATCGAGACGCCCGAGTACCGCACGTTCGCGGGGAACATCTCGGCGTACAGAGCCGCTTGCGGCCCGTAGGACAGTCCGAGCGCGAACGTCATGACGAACAGCGCGACGAAGTACCAGAGGATGTTCGCAGTGTCGATCAAGATCCACATCGGCACGGCCCACAGAGCGAGGGCGACGTACCCGATCTGGAAGGTGCGGATGCGGCCGATCCGGTCGGACAGGTGGCCGCCCCACAGGGTGAACGCGAGCCAGCCGAACGACGCGAGTGTCGTCGCCAGCAGCACCGGAGGGCGCTCCATGCCGAGCACGGTCACGGCGTAGGTCGCGAAGAACGCGATGAGCAGGTAGCCCGCGGCGTTGTTGGCGATGAAGATGATCGCGGTGAGGACGACCTGCTTGGTGTTCTTCTGGAACAGTCGCTTGAGCGGTGCCGACGCCTCCTTGCGGCGACGAACCAGGTCCTCGAAGATCGGGCTCTCATCGACCGCGCGGCGGATCACGTAGCCGACGCCGATGAGCACGATGGACAGCAGGAACGGGATGCGCCAGCCCCACTCGAGGAAGGCCTCCGGAGACATCGCGCTCGTGAGCGCCCACAGTGTGAACGTCGCGAGGATCATGCCGATCGGGACGCCGATCTGCGGGAACGCGCCGAACAGTCCGCGTCGTGCACGCGGCGCGTGCTCGACGGCCATCAGTGCCGCACCGCCCCATTCGCCACCTGCGGAGAATCCCTGCAGGATGCGCAGCAGGATGAGGAGGATGGGAGCGGCCACACCGATCGCGGCATACGTGGGCAGGACGCCGATCAGTGCGGTCGACAGGCCCATCATGATGAGCGTGAAGACGAGCATCTTCTTCCGACCGAGCTTGTCGCCGAGGTGACCGGCGACGATGGCACCCAGAGGGCGGAAGAGGAACGAGATGCCGATCGTGGCGAAGGAGAGCACCTGCGCGAAGCCGCGGTTCTCCTCGGCGATCGGGGCGAGGAAGAGCGGGGCGAGCACGAGGCCCGCGGCCTGTGCGTAGATGAAGAAGTCGTACCACTCGATCGAGGTTCCGACGAGGGTGCTGGCGAGAACCCGTCGTTCCTCGGCGGGCATGCGCCTGGTCGATGGCTGATCGGACACTGCTGACGTCATTGCGAACTCCATTGTTCTGATACCGGGAAAGGGGCGTGAGACGCCCCTTTTCATAACCGACTGATCGGTCAGTAATTGCTGAGCATACCGCATGAGCGCATCGAGATCGAGCGCTGCGGTCACACCCTCCCGAAGGCGCGCAGCGGATGCTCGACGAGCTCCGTCGCGCGTCGCAAGAAGCTCGCCGCGTACCCGCCGTCGCAGACCCGGTGATCGAACACGAGCGAGAGCTGCGCGATGCGTCGCGCGACGATCTCGCCCTCGACGACCCAGGGACGTTCGATGATGCGACCGATCCCGAGGATCGCGACATCGGGGTGGTTGATGATGGCGGCGGATCCGTCGACGCCGAGGCCGCCGTAGTTGTTGAGCGTGAACGTCGAGCCGCGCAGGCGCTCTGGCGGCAGGGAGCCGGCGCGTGCGGACGCGGCGAGGTCACGCAGCGCGACGTCGAGGGTCTGGATGCTCAGCTCATGCGCCCGCGGGATCACCGGCACCATCAGGCCGCGCTCGGTGTCGGCCGCGACCCCGAGGTTGACTCCGTTGAAGGAGATCAACTCCTGGCCGTCGGTGCTGAGACGTGACGCGAGCACGGGGTGCTCCTCGAGTGCGATCAGCACGAACCGGGCGAGCAGCGCGGTGATCGAGGGCGCCTTCTCGCCGTCGGGCACCATCCGGCCGCGCACGTTCCACAACTCGGTGGCGTCGACGTCGACCCAGACGGTCGCCTCGGGAATCTCGGCGCGGCTGCGCGACAGCTTGGCGCTGACGGCCCGGCGCAGCGGCGACAGGCGTTCCCGCGAGCGGACCGGGAGGCCGTCGACGGACTCGGTGGCCGTCGTGCCTGCGCTGTCGACGGCGCTGTCGATGGCGGCACGCAGCACGTCGGAGCGGGTGATCGCGCCGTCCTGACCCGACGGCGTGATCGCGTGCACGTCGAGGCCGAGATCACGCGCCAGTCGGCGCACCAGCGGGGAGCGCACGGCGACCGTGCGGCGCGGTGGTTCGGTCGTAGCCGGAAGCGGGGCCGCGACCGGGACGGCATCCGGGACCGCGACCGCATCCGTGGTCGCCGGCGTCGCAGCGCGAGCGCTGAGCGCCGTGACTGCGGGGCGCCGGCGACGACCCGTCGCGGTGCCTTCGCGAGTGCCGTAGCCGATGAGCACGTTGCCGGAGCCTGCGCGCTCCTCGGCGCGGTAGGTCTCCTGCTCGAGCTCGGACGGCGGCTCGTCGGAAGAGCCGCGGGCCGCGGCATCCGGATCCTGCACCTCGAGCACGGGCGCGCCGACGTCGATCGTGTCGCCCGCTGCTCCGTGCAGCGCAGTCACCACTCCGGCGAACGGCGAGGGCAGCTCGACGATGCTCTTGGCGGTCTCGACCTCGGCGATCGGCTGATCGGTGGCGATGGTGTCGCCGACCGCGACCAGCCACTGCACGAGCCCGGCCTCGGTGAGTCCTTCGCCGAGGTCGGGCAGCCGGAACACCTGCGCGGTGTGAGTCGTCGATTCGAGGGTCATGAGTCGTCACCCCAGTGCAGCGTGTCGATCGCGTCGAGCACGCGGTCGACGTCGGGCAGGTGCCAGTGCTCGAGCTTCGGAGGTGCGTAGGGGATGTTGAATCCGGTCACCCGGCGCACCGGGGCCGAGAGGAACTCGAAGCAGCGCTCGAAGACGCGGGCCTGAATCTCGGATGCCACCGACACGAAGCCCGGCGCCTCGGCGATGACCACGGCGCGGCCGGTCGAGCGCACGGCGGCGATCACGGTGGCGTCGTCGAAGGGGGAGAGGGAGCGCACGTCGACGACCTGCACACTGCGCCCTTCGGCGGCGGCGGCATCGGCGACCTCCAGCGCGAGCGGCATCGATGCGCCGTACGCGAGCAGCGTGACGTCGGTGCCGTCACGCGCGATGCGCGCCGTTCCGATCTCAGCCGTGACGGCCGTGTCGACCTCGCCCTTCGTCCAGTACAGCTTCTTCGGCTCGAGGAAGATCACCGGGTCGGCCGAGGCGATCGCGGCGCGCAGCAGCGAATACGCGTCCTGCGGGGTCGACGGGCTGATCACGGTGAGCCCGGGCGTGTGCGCGTAGTACGCCTCGGACGAGTCGCAGTGGTGCTCGACGCCGCCGATGCCTCCGCTGAACGGAATGCGGATCACGAGCGGCATCCGCACCCGCCCCCGCGTGCGGTTGCCGAGCTTGGCGACGTGGCTGACGATCTGCTCGAAGGCCGGCAGCGCGAACGCGTCGAACTGCATCTCGACCACCGGGCGCAGTCCGTTCATGGCCATGCCGACCGCGGTGCCCACGATGCCGGACTCGGCGAGCGGGGTGTCGAAGCAGCGCTCCTCGCCGAAGCGGGCGGTGAGGCCGTCGGTGACGCGGAAGACTCCGCCCAGCGCGCCGACGTCTTCACCGAAGACCACCACGTCGGGATCGGCCTCGATCGCGTCGGCGAGGGCGAGGTTGAGAGCGGCCGCCATGCTCATCGTCGCGACAGGGCGGATAGGCGCCGAGGCGCGCACGGGGTGCTCGTCGAGGGCGTGCTCGTCGAGGGCGTGGTCGTGGGTGGGGTGGTCGTGGGTGAGGGTCATGCGGCACCTCCGGTGTGCGACGGAGCGGGGGAGTCGGCGCGGTCGAGCTCTCCGCGCAGTAGCATCCACTGCTCCTCGAGCTGCGGCGAGCGGGTCGCGGTCACGAAGCGGAACAGGTCTTCGGGGTCGGGGTCGGCGTCGGTGTTGAGGGCGGCGCGCATCGCGGCGGCGATGTCTTCAGCGCCCGCGGCGAAACGAGCCTCGGTGTCCTGATCGAGCACTCCGGCGTGGGTGAGATGGGCGCGCAGTCGGAGCAGCGGATCGCGTGCGGCCCATGCCTGCACCTCGGCGCGCTCGCGATAGCGGGTGTCGTCGTCGGCGTTGGTGTGCGCCTGCATGCGATAGGTGTGCGCTTCGACCAGGGTCGGTCCGCCGCCGGAGCGTGCCCGGGCGACAGCGCCTCCGAGCACCGCGAGCACCGCGGCGACGTCGTTGCCGTCGACGCGCTCCCCGGGCATGCCGTAGCCGATGGCCTTGTGCGCGAGTGACGGCGCGGCCGTCTGCCGTGAGAGGGGCACCGAGATCGCGAACTCGTTGTTCTGCACGAAGAACACCACGGGCACGTGGAACACGGCCGCGAAGTTCAGCGCCTCGTGAAAGTCTCCCTCGCTGGTGGCGCCGTCGCCGCACAGGGCCATCACGACCGTGTCCTCGCCGCGGTGCTTGGCAGCCTGCGCGAATCCGACCGCATGCAGCAGCTGGGTGGCGAGCGGGGTGGCCTGGGGCGCGACGCGGTGTGCCCGCACGTCGTACCCGGAGTGCCAATCACCCTTGAGCAGCACGAGCGCATCGGCCGGAGCGACGCCGCGGGCGATGACCGCCACCGAGTCGCGGTAGGTCGGGAACAGCCAGTCGGTGTCGTCGAGCACCAGCGACGCCGCGACCTGACAGGCCTCCTGGCCATGAGACGAGGGATAGACGGCGAGGCGCCCCTGGCGCACGAGCGCGCCCGCCTGATCGTTGATGCGGCGTCCTTCGACGAGCCCGCGGTAGGCGGTGAGCAGAGTGTCGGCGTCGGGCAGCGCGTATCCCGGGTCCGCGACGGCCGTGCCGTCTTCGTCGATCAGTCGCACCGCGATGTCGCGCGGAAGCAGGTCGGTGTGCAGCATCCGTTCGCCCTCCTTGCCGAACTCGATGAGGAAAGTGTGCTCCGAAACCGTCACTCATCCAATGGTCGGAGGCGGATGCTGGACGATCCGATGCATCTTGCCGGTTTCAGTGACGAAGTGTCAGAATCGGAGCCGACCACGAAGGGGTGGGATGAGATGACGACGCTCGACGAGATCGACCACGCGATCCTGGAGGAGCTGCGCCGCGACGCGCGATCCTCGATGACGGCGATCGCCGACGCCGTGCACATCTCGCGTGCCGGGGCGCACGCGCGGATCAAGCGGCTCACGGATGCCGGCATCATCACCGGGTACACCGTGCGCACCGACCCGGTGCTGCTCGGTCACCATGCCAGCGCGTACGTCACCCTGGCGATCGAACAGGCGACCTGGCAGGACGTGAGCGCGCGGCTGCGAGCGATCCCGGAGATCGAGCACATGGCGCTCGTCGGCGGAGACTACGACGTGATCCTGCTCGTGCGGGCGAGTGATGCGCGCGACCTCCGACGCATCGTGCTCGAGGACATCCAGGCGATCCCGTCGATCCGGTCGACGCGGACGATCCTCATCTTCGAGGACTTCACGCGGGCGTAGGTTCCGGTCGCAGTTCCTGCCGGGCGCCGGCGGGCCTGGGGCGTTCCGGTCGCAGTTCCTGCCGGGCGCCCGCGGGCCTGGGGCGTTCCGGTCGCAGTTCCTGCCGCCCCGCGGTGCCGCAGACGGCACGAAGTGCGACCGCAAGCCACCTGCGGAACCACCCCGCCGCATGATCCCTTCGCACTGGGACATCTGCGGCGCGCTCCTCGACAAGTGCGTCCGCACGCACCGATCGAGAATGAGAGGACGACCAGCCCTGACGCTGGGGTGCACCACGCTCGAAGGAGAGTCCCGATGTCTGAATCCGCCGCCTCCGCAGCCGCCGCGCTGCTCGACCGCATCCAGGCGCCGGAGGGCGCAGGACGAGAGATCCCGGATGCCGCGACGCGCGAGATCATCGGACGCGCGCCCGAGCATTCGGTCGACGACCTCGACGACGCCATCGCCCGCGCCGGGGCCGCCCAGCCCGCCTGGGAAGCACTCGGGCACGAGAAGCGCATCGAGCGACTCCTCGCCGCGGCCGACGCGATCGACGCCAACGCCGAGGGGCTCGCGTACCTCCTGTCGCGTGAGCAGGGCAAGCCGCTCAACGGACCGAACGCCCGCTTCGAGCTCGGGGCCTGCTCTGCGTGGCTGCGCACCAACGCCGCCACCGTCCTCGAGCCGCAGGTGCTCATCGACGACGAGACGCTGCACGCCGAACTCATCTACAAGGCCGCCGGTGTCGTCGGCGCGATCGGGCCGTGGAACTGGCCCCTCATGATCACGATCTGGCAGATCGGTCCCTCGCTGCGCATGGGCAACACGGTCGTCGCGAAGCCCAGCGAGTACACGCCGCTCAGCGTGCTCGCCCTTCTCGCGGTGATGAACGACCACCTCCCCGCCGACGTCCTCATCGGCGTCTCGGGCGACCGCGAAGTCGGTGCGCGTCTCTCGTCGCACCCCGACATCGACAAGATCATGTTCACGGGATCGACCGCCACCGGCCGACGCATCATCGAGAGCTCGGCGGGCAACCTCGCCCGGCTCACCCTCGAACTCGGCGGCAACGATGCGGGCATCGTGCTTCCCGGCACGGATGTCGCCGCGGTCGCCGAGGACCTGTTCTGGGGCGCGTTCATCAACACCGGGCAGACCTGCGCGGCGCTCAAGCGGCTGTACGTGCACGACTCTGTGTACGACGAGGTCGTCGACGCGCTGGCCGAGATCGCGGCATCGGTCCCGATCGGCAACGGCCTCGACGAGGACAACGTGCTCGGCCCGCTCCAGAACCGCCCCCAGTTCGACATCGTGAGCCGCCTGGTCGACGACGCCCGAAGCCGCGGCGCCCGGATCGCGACGGGCGGAGAGGCCGCCCCGGAACTCGGCGAGCTGTTCTACCGGCCGACGATCGTCGCCGACATCGAGAACGACGCCGACCTGGTGCAGGAGGAGCAGTTCGGCCCCGCGCTTCCGGTGATCCGCTACAGCGACGTCGACGAGGCGTTCGCGCTGGCCAACGCGCACGACGCGGGCCTCGGAGCATCGGTCTGGTCCAGCGACCCCGACGCCGCCCGCGCGGCCGCGGCCCGCATGGAATCCGGCACGGTCTGGATCAACTCGCACGGCGGACTCCACCCCATGGTGCCGTTCGGCGGCGTGAAGAGCTCTGGCTACGGCCTGGAGTTCGGCGTCGAAGGGCTCAAGTCGGTCGCCGTCACGCAGGTCGTCTCCGGCCCCGGTCGGAAGGGCTGACCGGTGCGCACCGCGATCATCGTCGGTGCCGGAACCTCGGGAGCGATCGTCGCTCGTCGTCTGGCGGATGCCGGCGTCGACGTGACGCTCATCGAAGCCGGCGGATACGACACGAACCCGGCCATCCACGACCCCTCGCGCGCGGGGGAGCTGTGGCACTCCGCCGACGACTGGGACTTCTTCACCGTGCCGCAGGTGCACGCCGCGGGACGGCGCCTGCACCTGCCGCGAGGCAAGGTCACCGGAGGGTCCCACGCGCTGAACGCCATGATCTGGGTGCGGGGCGCGGCATCCGACTACGACCGCTGGGAGAACCAGGGGGCGACCGGCTGGTCCTGGTCCGACGTCGAGCCGGTATTCGATGCGATCGAGCACGACCTGCTCTACGTCAGCGACGACTACACGCTGTCGCCCGTGCAGGCCTCGATCATCGACGCGGCCGTGCAGGAAGGGCTCGCGCACAACCCGAACTACAACGGCGGCACCCTCGACGGCGTCTCGCAGCAGCAGGTCACGATCCGCGACGGGCGCCGCGTGAACACCTGGACCACGTACGCGCAGCCCGTCGCCGACCGGCTCACCATCCTCACCGGTCGCGAGGTGCACTCCGTGATCGTCGAGGAGGGCCGGGCGATCGGCGTGCGGCTCGGCGAAGGCGATGCCACCGAAGAGGTGTTCGCCGACGAGGTCATCCTCTCGGCGGGCGCGATCGGCTCGCCCGTGATCCTCCTGCGCTCCGGTATAGGCCCCGCCGCCGAACTCCAGGCGCACGGCATCCCTGTGGTGCACGATGCCCCGGGCGTGGGGAAGAACCTGCACGACCACCTGCTCTCACCCGTGATCTTCACCACCACGGAACGACCGGTCGGTCCGCCGCAGCCGGGGGTCTCGGTCACCCAGACGCACCTGTTCTGGCGCAGCCGCGACGGACTCCCCGAACCCGACACGCAGCCCATCCACTTCTCCGTTCCCATGTGGGGCGAGCTCGAACCGCGCGGAGACGACGGATTCACGATGATGGCCGGACTGGTCAGCCCGCACAGCCGCGGTGCCCTGACGCTCTCGGGCCCGGGACTCGCCGATCTGCCGAACATCGACCTCGCGGCGCTCTCCGATGAGCGCGATGTCGCGTCGCTCGCGGCATCCGTCCGTCAGTGCCGTCGCATCGGCGCACGACCCGCGCTCGCCGAGGAGTGGGGCGCGGTCGAGGCGTACCCCGGCCCGGAGGTGTCTGACGCCGACGTCGAGGAGTGGGTGCGTCGCACCGCGATCACCTACCACCACCAGGTGGGTACGTGCCGGATGGGCACCGACGACCAGGCGGTCGTCGACCCGCAGCTGCGTGTGCACGGCATCGACGGACTGCGTGTGATCGACGCGTCGGTGATCCCGACCGTCCCCACCGGCAACACCAATGCGCCGGCCGCGATGATCGGCGAGCGCGGAGCCCGGTTCCTCCTCGACCTCGACCGCTGAGACGCCGCTTTTCGCGACGAGACCCCGGCCTGCTGACGTTCGCAGGCCGGGGTCTCGTCGCTATTCCGGGGTCCTCAGCGTGTGAACACCTCGCGACCGGCGAACCACGTCGACAGCACCGGCGTGTGCACGATCTGCTCGGCCGGGCCTGCGATCGCATCGCGCGCGAGCACCACGAAGTCGGCGGACTTGCCGACCTCCAGCGATCCGGTCTCGCCCGCGAGGCCCATCGCGGTCGCGGCGTTGATCGTGAACACATCCAGGGCCTCCGCGGCGCTGATCGCCTGCTCGGGCCACAGCACACCGGGCGCACGTTCGAGCGGATCCGCCCGGGTCACGAGCCCCTGCAGACCCTCGAGAGTGTTCGGCGACTCGCTGACCGGCCAGTCCGATCCGCCGGCGACCAGCGCGCCCGAGTCGATCAGGGCGCGGTTGGGCTGCGAGTGCTCGGCGCGTTCGCCCAGCACATCCGACAGCGCCTGCGGAATGACCCCGGGGTACCAGATGAACGGCGAGATGTCGGCTGAGACGTCGAGCGCCTGCAGCCGCGGGATGTCGGACTCGGCGAGGAACTGCCCGTGGGCGATCTGGATCGGCGTGGTCACGCCCTCCGCTCGCAGCGCCTCGGCCACGTCGAGCACCAGTCGGGCCGACCCGTCACCCGTGCAGTGCACCTTGGCGCCGAGACCGCGTGCGGCGACGGAACGCATCCACCCGGCGAGCTCGTCGAAGGTCATCGTCGTCTCGCCGTGGAAGTGCGCGCCATGCGCGGCATCCGCCGGATACGGCTCGAGGAACGACGCGGTGCGGGCGGGCGGCACGCCGTCGAGGAAGATCTTCACGAAGTCAGGCCGGTGATGCGCGGTGCGGAACTCCTCGCCGCGCTCGATCAGCGGCACGCCGATCGGGTCGAAGCCGAAGATCTCGTCGTTGATCAACAGCGACGACACGACCCAGGCGTGCAGCTCGTCCGCCCGGTCGAGGTCGGCCAGCGCCTGCAGGATCTCGACCGAGACCCCGGCGTCCTGGAACGCCGTGATGCCGAAGGAGTTCAGCAACTCGACCCCGCGTCGCGACGCCGCGGCGTGCTGCTCGGGCGTCAGCCCTCCGGTGCGGTCGAAGGCCTCCTGCACCGGGATGCCGGCCGCCTCCAGCAGCACACCCGTGGGCGTGCCGTCGTCGGGATCGAGCGTCGTGACCCCGGATGCCGGAACGTCCCCCGGCGTGATGCCGGCGAGCTCCAGCGCCCGCGTGTTCGCCCACCGGTTGTGACGGGAGTCCTCCATGAGCACCACCGGGCGGCCCCCGGCGGCCTCGTCGAGGAGCAGCCGCGAGGCGGTGTTCGCTAACTCCGGCAGCAGGGTGGTGGCCACCGCACCGCCGACGATCCAGGCGTCCGCCGGCAGCGTCGACGCCTTCTCGCGCACCCGATCGAGGATCGCGTCGAGGCTCAGAGACGCCGGCAGCGACAGCTCGAACAGATCGGTGCGACCGGCGAGCGCATGGTGGTTGTGCACATCGACGAACCCCGGATACACGGCGGCGTCGCCGACGTCGAGCACCCGCGTGCGTCGGCCGCAGAATCGCTCGACATCGGCGCGGGAGCCGACCGCGATGAGGCGTCCGTCGAGCACGGCGAAGGCCTCGGCGAGCGGGTTCTGCCGGTCGGAGGTGCGGATCACGGATGCCGTGACGATGAGGTCGGCGACCGCCGTCATGTCAGCTCTCCCCGAACGACGCCGGCTCGAGCTCGGGCGTGTGCAGCGTGGTGGACAGCAGCCGTCCGTGCGCACCGAAGGTGAAGTGCGTCGGCACCTCGCCCGACTCGTCGAGCCCGAACAGCACGCCGTGGGAGCGGATCGCGTTCACGTCACGGTGGTCGGCGATGGTCACCGACGCGCACGGGATGACCTTCTCGCGCCACGCGAAGATGTAGATGCCCGGCCGCACCTCCCACACGCTGTTCTCGTCGGTGTCGGCGAGACCGCGCTCCGGACCGGCCAGGCACTGCCACGAGTACCAGCGCGACGACAGGTACACGTGCTCGTAGGCGTGCTCCTCGCTGTAGACCCATTCGACGCGACGGCCGATGAGCGTCGTGGTGGGCGCCGCTTCGACACCGGTCACCTCGGCGCCGTCGATCGTGCTCGGCACGAAGATGTGCTGCACGCGAGTGCGGCCCTTCTCTGGCGCATCCAGGATGAGCGAGATGATCGCGAGCGCGCGTCCGTGCCGCAGATCGACGACGAGCGACACCGCCTCGTTCGGCAGGTAGCGGTGGTGGAACTGCACGAAGTAGAGGTCGTCGTCGACCTCGAACGCCTCGTAGTCGTCGGTGTCGGATGCCGCGGCGGTCGCATCCTCCGCTCCGGGCTGGTAGTCCCACGCCACCGTGGTGTCGTCGAAACGGTGCACGATGCGCGTGCCGCGGGCGTCGACGACGGCGATCTCGCGTCCGCTCAGCGCGGTGCTGTGCGGTGCCTTGTTCGCGTCGAATCCGGGCGCGAGGCCCTCCAGCGGCAGCCAGGTGGAGGTGTCGGCGGGGTTCAGCGTGGTCATGTTCTTCCTTCGGTGGGAGGCGGAATGTCGAGATCGGGAGGCGAGCCGGTCAGCGCGTGGCGACCTTCTCGAGGTCGGTGGCGAGCCCGTCGTACACGGCGGGCTTCGCGCGCTTCAGATACGCGGCGTAGGCGATGCCGCCGATCAGGGCGACGACGAGCAGCAGCGGCATCAGGCGGATCGCGAGCTCCTCGGATCCGGCGACGATGTTGAAGTTGACGACCGCCAGCACCGAGATCGCCGCGATGCCGAGGAACCCGATTCCCGGAGCGATGAACGTGCTCCACCAGCGCGGGTCACGCGCACGGCGGAAGTACACCACGATCGAGATCGCGGCCAGGCCCTGCAGGACCAGCACGCTGAGGGTGCCGAATCCGAGCATGGCCGGCACCAGGGTGAGGATCGGATCGGCGCCGGCGATCGCGAAGATCACCGCGACGATGCCCGCGAACGCCGCCTGCACGATACCCGCGAGCTGCGGGGCCCCGTTCGCCCGGGTGCGGGCGAGGGCATGCGGCAGGATCCGGGCGCGGCCCAGCGAGTAGAGGTAGCGGGTCGCGGAGTTGTGAAACGCCAGCATCGCCGCGAACAGGCTCACCAGGAGCAGCACCATCATGACGGTCGTCATCGGGCCGCCGAGATACTGCTGCGAGATCGAGAAGATGAGGTCGCCGGTGGGCAGGTGCTCCAGCGCGGTCGCCTGCGCCTGAGCCACCCCGGTCGCACTGACGACGGCCCAGGTGGTGACCCCGAGGATCACGCCGATCGCGATGATCGAGGTGTAGGTGGCGCGCGGGATCGTACGCAGCGGCTGCTTGGCCTCTTCGCTGAACAGCGCCGTCGCCTCGAACCCGAGGAACCCGGTCGCGGCGAGCAGCAGACCGATCGGCAGCGAGCCCGAGAACACCGCCTCGGGGCTGAACGCGCCCAGGTCGTAGCCGGTCTGCACGAGCACCGAGACGTCGAAGACGACCAGCATCAGCACCTCGAGCACCAGGCAGACCCCCAGCACCTTCGAGCTGAAGTCGACACCGATGCGGGCGAGCACGAAGCACACGACGATCGAGACCAGACCCCAGACCAGCCAGTGCACGTCGAGTCCCGTGAGGTCGCGGATGATCGTCTGCATGAAGAACCCGCTCGTGCCGATCGTGCCGACCACGAAGAAGTTGTAGCCGAGGGTGGCGATCAGTCCGGCGATCAGACCGCCCGTGCGTCCGAGCCCCTTCACGACGAAGGCGTAGAAGCCGCCCGCGTTGACCATCTGCTTCGACATCTGCGCGTAGCCGACCGCGAACAGCAGCAGGATCGCGGCGACGAGGAAGAACGACATCGGGGTGCCGCCGCCGTTGCCGAGGGCGATCGCGAGAGATGCGACGACCACGATGCCGGTGAGCGGCGCCACGGCGGCGAGCACCAGGAAGACGATGCCTGCGACGCCCAGGGCGCCGGGTCGGAGTGCGGTGTGCTCGGTCGTGGATGCGGAGGTGTGCTGTGCCACGTCTGCTCCTTTGCTCGGTGACGGCCGCTTCCGCGGCATCGGCGACAGGGCGATCGTCGATAGAGCGAGTCTGCTCGCGCTCCCGAGCCGCCGCTTGACCCTGAGCGAAAGACGGGTGTGCCAGCGCGCACACCACCGGTGAAGCCGTTCGCCGGGCGGATGCGGCGGAGCAGGATGACGGAAGACACCGCCGTCCTCCGACCGCGCCGACCGGCGCACGGACGCGGTCGAGGGAACATGATGGATCTTCAGCTGGCTGGCACGACCGCCCTCGTCACGGGTGCGGGCAGCGGCATCGGCCGTGCCGTGGCGCGTGCGCTCGCCGCGGAGGGGGTGCGGGTCGCCCTGCTCGATCGGGATGCCGCCGGACTGCGCGAGACCGCGGGCACGGGCGGCTCAGCCGAGGGTGTCGAGGCCTGCCCGGACGCGGTGCTGCTGGTCGCCGACCTCACGGTGGAGCAGCAGGTGGGCGACGCGGTGGATGCCGCGGTGGCGGCGCTCGGGCGCCTCGACGCCGTGGTGTGCTGCGCCGGCATCTCGGGCCCGGTCGGCTCGGGCATCGACGAGACCACGCTCGCGGAGTGGAACGCCGTGTTCGCAGTGAACGTCACCGGCGCGTTCCTCGTGCTGCGGCACGCGCTTCCGGCGCTGCGGGCCGCGCCGGCGGCATCCGTCGTCCTGCTCTCGAGCGACTCCGCGACGGTCGCCTCTCCCGGCATGGTGCCGTACGCGGCGTCGAAGGCGGCGCTGACGCAGTTCGCGCGGGCGCTCTCGGTCGACCTGGCAGGCAGCGGCATCCGGGTGAACACCGTCGCGCCGTCGATCGTCGACACTCCGATGAGCCGGGGCGACCTCGGCGCCGACGCCCTCGACGACCCGGCGTTCCCGGTGCAGACCGCCGGCGAGGTGGCCGCGCACGTGACCTACCTGGTCTCGCCCCGCAGCCGGAGCATCAACGGCACGACACTTCTCAGCGACTTCGGGTACAGCGCCCGGTCCGGATTCCCTGCCTAGGGGACCGCATCATCCATCGCGCACACGCGCCACAGCATCAGGAGCAGATATGGGACTCACGGTCGGATCGACGGTCTCGGGACGCGTCGTCGTCATCACCGGCGGCGGCACGGGCATCGGCGCCGCCATCGCCGAGCGGTACGCCGCCGAGGGGGCGCAC
Organism: Microbacterium sp. PI-SA-G; assembly: GCF_057215335.1. Classification (NCBI taxonomy): domain Bacteria; kingdom Bacillati; phylum Actinomycetota; class Actinomycetes; order Micrococcales; family Microbacteriaceae; genus Microbacterium; species Microbacterium sp. PI-SA-G. The sequence continues at coordinate 1,205,182 of NZ_CM170103.1, read as the reverse complement.
GTCGTGGTGGTCGGCCGCCGACCCGAGCCGCTGCAGGCGGTGCAGCGCGCCGTGGGAGCGCACCCCGTGGTGGCGGATGCCGCCGACACGACCTCCGCGAAGGCGGCCGTCGCCGAGGTGCTGGCGACATTCGGGCGCATCGACGTGCTCGTCGCGAACGCGGGAGGCCACGGGTTCTCACCGGTCGCCCAGACCGACGACGAGAGCTGGGAAGCGTCGATCCGAGCGAATCTCACCACCGCGTTCGTGATGGCGCGGGAGTCGCTCGCGGCGCTGATCGAGTCGAAGGGGCAGATCGTGATCGTGTCGTCGCTCGCCGGGCTGTTCGCGGGGCCGTCGGTCGCGGGCTACACCGTGGGCAAGCATGCGCTGATCGGACTCACCCGCTCGCTCGCCCGCGACTACGGGCGGCAGGGCGTGCGCGTGAACGCGATCTGCCCCGGGTGGGTGCAGACGCCGATGGCCGACGAGGAGATGGACGAGTTCGCCACGCAGGCGAAGCTCGGCTCGCGCGAGGAGGCGTACGCCGCGGTCACCGCTGACGTGCCGCTGCGTCGCCCCGCGCGGCCGGCAGAGATCGCGTCGGTCGTGCGGTTCCTCGGCTCGGGGGAGTCGTCGTATATCACCGGTGCCGTGATCGTCGCCGACGGCGGGTCGCACGTGGTGGACGTGCCGACCATCGCCTTCGACCACGCGGGGATGTAGCGCGGGGCGCGGGGCGCGGGGCGCCGGGCGCCGGGCGCCGGGCGCACGCCGTTCCGGTCGCAGTTGCTGCCGCCTTGGGCGGGCGCCGTTCCGGTCGCAGTTGCTGCCGCCTCGGGCCGATGGCGGCGGCACGAAGTGCGACCGGAACGGGGCGCGGCGGCGGGCGGCGGCACGAAGTGCGACCGGAACGGGGTGCGGCGGGGCGCAACGGCGCGAACCGCGGGGGCGTCAGCCGATCGTGAGGGTGAAGCCGTCGGCTGTGGGGGCGACGGCGACCTGTGACAGGTCGTCGACGTGGAACGTGGGGGAGTGCGCCCCGGCGTGCGGTCCGACGCCGAGCACGCGCATGCCCGCGGCGAGTCCGGCCTGGATGCCGGCGCCCGAGTCCTCGAACACGATGCAGTCCGCGGGGTCGACGCCCAGCAGCCGCGCACCGAGCAGGAACCCCTCGGGGTCGGGCTTCGACGCCGAGACGTTCTCGGCGGTGACGGCGATCGCGGGGACCGTGAGCCCGGCCGCGCGCATGCGTGCGGTCATCAGCGCGACATTCGCCGACGTGACGATCGCGTGCGGGTACGGCTCGATCGCGGTCAGCAGATCGTGCGCCCCTCCGATGGCGACGACGCCGTCGACGTCGTTCGACTCGTTCGCCAGCATCACCTCGTTCTCCTGCAGGTTGATGGCGTGGTCGCGCTCGGGCAGCATGATCGCCATGCTCTGGTGCCCCTGGCGCCCGTGCACGACCTGCAGCACGCGCTCCGGGTCGATGCCGTGCGGTTCGGCCCAGGCGAGCCAGAGCCGTTCCACGACCGCGGTCGAGTCGACGAGGGTGCCGTCCATGTCGAGGAGGACGGCGCGGGCGTGGATGGTCTGGGTCACCCCCTCAGGCTATCGCCGCGCCGCGACGGCGCATCCGTTCATCCGCCGAGGTACGCGCGATGCAGCAGCGCGGGGTCGGCGGTGAGCGCGTCGGAGGTGCCCTGGAACGACACCTGCCCGCCCGCGACCACGACGGCCTCCCGCGCGAGCCCGAGCGCGAGCTGCGTGAACTGTTCGACGAGCAGCACCGCCACCCCGGATTCGGCGATCGACTGCACGATGGGCATCAGCCGCAGGAACACGACCGGCGCGAGTCCGAGCGACATCTCGTCGATCAGCAGCACGCGGGGCTTCGCGGCGAACGCCCGCGCGAGCACCACCATCTGCTGCTCGCCGCCCGACAGCAGTGCGGTGGGGGAGTCGATGCGCTTCTCGAGCTCGGGGAACTGTGCCAGCGCGGCATCCACCTCGGCCGGCGTGCGGGCGGTCAGTGAGATGTTCTCGCGCACGGTGAGCGAGGGGAACACGGCCCGACCCTGCTCGATGTGCACGATCCCCCGGCGCGCCCTGCTGACGCGCGACAGCTTGTCGATCGGATCCCCGTCGAGCGTGATGGTGCCGGCGGAGTGCGGCGTCACCCCCGAGATCGACTCGATCAGGCTCGTCTTGCCGGCGCCGTTCGGGCCGACCAGCGCGAGCACCTCACCGCCGCGCACGCGCAGCGAGACGTCGGAGATCACCGGTCCTGCGCCGCGGCGCACCGTGACGGCATCCAGCACGAGTTCGCTCACTTCAGCAGCTCCGTCTCTCCCATGTACGCCTTGACGACGTCGGGGTTCGCGAGCACGTCGGCCTGCGGCCCGCTGGCGAGCACGCGACCGAAGTCGAGCACCGTCAGGGTGGGGCAGACCGAGCGGACCAGGTCGAGGTCGTGCTCGATGATGATCAGCGCCACGCCGTAGCGCGCCGGCAGCTCGCGCAGTCGCGCCGCGAGGGCCAGGTGCTCCTCATGCGAGAGTCCGGCCGCCGGCTCGTCGAGGATCAGCAGACGCGGGCGTGCGATGACGTTCGCCGCCACTTCGACCAGGCGTCGGGTGCCGACGTCGACGCTCGACAGGCGCGCCCGTGCGGGCGGGCAGCCGAAGAAGGCCAGCACCTCGTCGATGTCGGATGCCGCGAGCCGGCGTCGTGCGACGAAGCGCACATACGCGCCGATCGTCAGCGCGGGCGGCACGCGATCCTGCTGGAAGGTGCGCCGCAGCCCCCGCCGGGCCCGCCGGGTGGGGGAGAGACCCGCCAAGTCGCGGTCGCCGAGCAGCACCCGGCCCCCGTGTTTGGGCAGGAAGCCGCTGATCGCGTCGACAAAAGTGGACTTGCCGGCGCCGTTGGGACCGATCAGCCCCATGATCGACGCGGCCGGCACCTGGAACGACACGTCGTCGAGTGCCTTGAGTGCGCCGAACTGCACGGTCAGCCCTTCGACGGTGAGCACGGGCGCGCCGTCGAGAGCAGCCTCGTCGACCGTTGCCGTGGTGGTCGTCGTGATGGCCGAGGCGTCGGGGGCGGCGTCGTCGGGCAAGGCCGTCAGCGCCGCGCTCGCCGCTCGCCGGTCGGCGCGGCGGTAGAAGAGATTGCGGATGCCCTGGCCGAGGTTCGTGCCGCTGGTGAGCGCCTGCACGCCCAGCGCGCCGAAGATCACGAAGCCCCAGTCCTGCGGGATTCCCCACCGCTTGAGGAGTTCGGGCACCAGCACCCAGAGGATGCCGCCGAAGATCGCCATGTCGATCAGGTGCGCGCCCGACATGACCGCGAGCACGTAGAGCGCGAGCGACTGCAGCGGCGTGAAGCTCGAGGCGAAGGGCAGCTGCACCTGACCGGCGAGCAGACCGCCGGCGATGCCGCCGAGCGCGGCCGAGACCGCGAACGCCGTCAGCTTGGCGAGCTGCACGCTCTGTCCGGCGGCGGCCGTGCCGCGCTCCGAGAACGCGACCGCCTTCCAGCTGGATCCCCAGCGGCTGCGCTGCAGGAAGAACACAGCCAAGGCGCAGAAGGTCAGCGCGACGATCGAGAGGAAGAAGAACTCCCGGTCGTTCGAGAATATCTCGGGACGCTCGATCGCGGTGCCCTCGGACGAGCCGGGGAACTGGATCTGCACGAGCGTCACGTCGGCCGCCGCCGCGAACCCGAGCGTGACGACCGCGAGGTTCACGCCGCGCAGGCGCAGGGCGGGGAGGCCGACGAGCACGCCGACGAGTCCGGCCGCGATGCCGCCGAGCAGCAGCCACACCACGAAGCCGCCCGGTGCCTGCAGCACGTTGAGCAGCGAGACGATCCACGCGCCCACGGCCGCGAACGTCAGTTGGCAGAGCGCGATCATTCCTGCGGATCCGGTGACGATGCCGAGCCCGAGGATGGCGATGCTCGCGATCACGGCGCTGATGGCGAGGAAGACGAAGTAGCCGGGCAGTGCGGCGCTCAGCACGGCGCCGACGCCGATCGCGGCGACACCGGCCGCGAATGGCCACGACACCCGGAACAGGCGACTCTCGGTGAAACGGGGGCGGTCAGCGAGCGGCATCCCACACCTCCTTGCGTTGCGTCCACAGCAGCAGGACGACGATGAACAGGAACGGGAGGAAGTTGCGCACGAGGGCGACCTCGTCGATCTGCGCGACGAGCCCGCCGAGCACGCCCAGCACGATGCCGCCGATGACCGCGAGATCGAGTCGGCGGAATCCGCCCAGCAGTGCGGCCGCGGCGGCGGGCACGATCAGCATCGACAGGCTGGTGGCGTCGTTGGACTGCGATGGTGCGACGATCATGATCGCGATCGCGCTGATCACCCCGGTCACGAACCAGACCGCGATGGAGAGCGGACGCGAGCGGATGTCGAGGAGCTCAGCCGTGGTCGGGCGCTCCGACAGGGCGCGCAGCTGTGTGCCGACCCGGGTGCGCCGGAGCACCGTCCGCACCACGAGAGCGGTCACGACCGCCATCGCCACGGTCGCGACGGTGACCTGACTGACCACGACGCCGCCGAGCGAGAACGCGGGGCCGGCGATGAGGGGCGTGAACGGCTGCGGCTTGTTGCCGAACAGGATGAACGACATCGAGATCAGCAGCAGGAGCGGGCCCACGGTCATCGCCGAGCGGGTGGTGGTCGTGGCCTCCGACAGCCACGTGGCGGCGATGAAGCCGATCGCGGCCGAGAGCAGGCCCGCGACGAGCACGCCCAGCACGGTCCCGAGCCAGATCGGCAGACCGAGTTCGCGCACGAGCCAGACGGCCGTGAAGCCGCCGAACATCCCGGTCGCGGCCTGGGCGAAGTTGACCACGCGCACCAGGCGCGACATCAACGTCAGGCACACGCCGAGGACGGCGTAGAGGCCGCCGGCGGCGAGACCGGCGATGGCGCCTTGCAGCATGAGGCGTCCTTTCTGAAGTGGCCCGTCGTCTCGCAGCTTCGCTGCTCGCTCAGGAACGGGGTTGCTTCCGGTTCCTGAGCGAGCGAAGCGAGACGAAGGGCGTGAGGAGGGTGGCTAGTCGCCGATGCGGAGCCAGTCGTCGGAGACCTGCTCCCAGGCGTTGGTGCCGGACTTCAGGATGATCGGCCAACCCGCGGTGTTCTGTGTGCCGAACGCGTAGGGCGTGCCGACCATCGGGTTCTCGATGGGCTCCATGTTCTTCAGGGCTTCCGCGACGCTCTCGCGCGTGATGTCGCCGTCGATGCCCTCGAGCACCTCGATGAAGTACGTCGCAGCGAGGTAGCCGCCCTGGCTGAACGAGGTGAGTGCGATGTCGTTCGACTCCATCAGCTCACGCCAGTCGGCGTTGATCTCGCTCTCCTCGGTGAAGGGGTAGAACTCGGCGGGCACGTAGATGCCGGCGCCGGCGTCGTCGATCGCGTCGGCGAAGTTCTCGCTGTAGACGCTCGTCAGGTACAGCCAGGTGACGTCATCCCAGCCCTGGGCGTTGGCGGCCTTGACCTGTCCGATCGCATCGGGTTCGACGGGGTTGATCGCCAGTGCCTTGCAGCCCTGGTCCCGCGCCTTGACGATGTAGGGCGTGTAGTCCGACGCCCCGTACGGCACGGTGTCGTCGACGTACTTGGGTTCTTTGCCGGTCAGCTCGGTCCACTTGTCGATGGCCGCCTGGTAGGTGGGACGGGTGGATCCGGCGATCTCGAGCAGGATGCAGATATCGTCGAGGCCGAGCACCTCGGATCCGTACTGCAGCGTCAGGGTCATGTCGTTGAACGGACCGACGTTCGCCGGTGAGATGTTGTCGCTGGCGAAGCATCCGGTGTCGACGCCGATGCCCGGCAGCGACAGGATTCCCTCCTGCTCGTAGTACTTGGCGTTGATCTCGCATTCGATGAGGCTGGCGGAGCCGACGAGAGCGACGGCGCCGTCGCTGCCCACGATCTCGCGCGCCGACGCGGTGGCCGTCGCCGGGTCGCCCTTGTCGTCGAGCATCTTGTACTCGATCATCTGTCCGTCCAGGCCGCCCGCCTCGTTGAAGGCGTCGAAGACGGCGGCTGCCGCCTGCGAAGCTTCGGGGAAGGTCGCCGGTCCGCTGATGGTGTTGACGGAGCCGACGACGATCGGGGCGCCGTCGCCTCCGCCGTCTCCGGATCCGCCGGCGCAGCCGGCGAGGGTGAGGGCGGCCACGGCGAGGATCGCCGCGGTGCCGGATGCTCGTCTGTTCATGTGCTTCCTGCCTCTCATGGTCATGTGGTGCTGTGTCGTGTGGTGCTGTGTCGTGTGGTGCTGTGTCATGTGGTGCTGCGTGTGGTGTCGTCGCGCAGTGCGCGGTTGACCATCTCGGTGTCGGTGAACTGCTCGAAGGCGATGACCTGCCCGTCGGCCAGCCGCCAGAGGTGGGCGACGCGGGCGGCGAAGAAGCGGCCGGTGGTGCGATGGGTGCCGGAGTACGTGCCGATGCCGACCACGACGTCGCCGCCGTCGACCACCTCGTCGATCGCGACGGTGTAGTCGTCCCAGTCCTCCTGGATGCGGGCGAAGACGTTCGCGGTCACCGCGTCAGGGCCGATGTAGGTGCCCGCGTACGGGAACCCGGCGGCCTCGGTCCAGCGCACGTCCGCGGCCAGCGGGGCCAGCATGCCGTCGAGGTCGCCGCGGTCGTTGGCGGCGTAGTGGGCGCGGATGATGTCGGCGTTGCCCATGGTCACACCGGCTGCGCGTCGGGGTAGCGGACCGACCCGAGGGGGTAGATGTGACCGCCGCCGCGGGAGTGCTCCGCCTGGCCCTCGCCGTTGAGGCCGAGGAAGATCCCGGTCGTCATCAGCGCGTAGCCCAGGTCGTGCAGCCAGACGCTCGCGACAGCGATGCGGAACTCGCGGAAGCAGAACAGGTAGAGCCCGTCGGCGAACTTCCATACCGTCGACAGGTCCATGTCGCCGTGTCCGCGCTGTACGCCCTCGAGACACTGCCAGGCGTATCGCTGGCTGGAGATGTAGACGTGCTCGTACAGGTGCTCGGGGCTGTAGCGGTAGACGTTGCGCGTGCCGATCAGGTCGCGGCTGGGGCCGGGAACGTCGCCGGTCGCGGGGCCGGCATCGGTCGTCGCAGCCCAGAATTCCTGACCGACCTGCGGAGTCCCTTCGACGGACTCGGCTGCGATGCGGGAGCGCACGACGGTCGCGCGGTGCGTCGTCGTCGAGAAGACCACGGTCACCGCTTCGCGTTCGCGGCTCTCGAGCGGGATGTTGACGAACACGACGTCGTCACGCACGCGGACCGCGTCGTACGGGTCGGTGCCGGAGGCGTCGAAGCCGGTCCAGGCGACCGTGTCGGCGGCGAAGGTCAGGGTGAGCGTGGCGCCGTCGTCGAGAGTCAGCGTGACCCCGGTGCCCTCGAGTGCGATGTTCGGCAGGCGGTAGGTGTCGATGCCGGCGGCGAACTCGTCGTAGGTGCGCCACTCGTCGAGTGCGGGATCGAGTGAGCGGTCTGTGGAGATGTCGGTCATGGGAGTCCAGACGTCGCACGTGGCGGAGCTTCACTGCTCCGGGCGCCGCGTCATCGCGGTGCGCTTGCCCCATGCTGTGGCGTGCTGTGGCATCGGCTCAAGCGTGCGACGGCCATCGCGCGCCGAGAGTCAATCGGCGTGCCCTCCCGGGCAAGAGCACGTGCCCTCCCAGACCGGACCCGCCGCTCAGCGGCTTCGGCGGGCGTCAGCGGGAGGTCAGCGCGCGGCGCGGTATTCGCTGGGCGAGATGCCGAATGCCGTCTTGAACGCGCGGCTGAAATGCGCCGCATCGACGAAGCCCCAGCGGGCGGCGACGGCCGCGACCGGGCGGTCGGCGAGCATGGGGTCGAGCAGATCACGTCGGCACTGCTCGAGTCGGCGCGTGCGGATCCAGGTCGACACGGTCACACCCTGCTCCTGGAAGAGCCCGTGCAGGTGCCGCGTCGAGATGTAGTGGGCCGACGCGATGGTCGCCGGACCCAGGTCGGTGGAGGCGAGGTTGCGGTCGATGTAGCCGCGGATGCGCTGCACGAGCGCACGGTGCGGGTCGGCCGAGACCGCGTCGAGCCCGAGCTCGCGGGTGAACACGGTCGTGACCAGGTCGAGGGCGCTGTGCGCGAGGCGCGCTCCGGTGGTACCGGCGAGTTGGTCGAGGTTCCCGGCGAGCTGGGTGAGGTAGGGCACGACCATGCCGCCGAGCCCCTCCTTGCCCGAGATGCGCACGGCGGTGAGCTGGCCGATCATGTCGGACGGCAGGCTGATCAGGTGCTTGGGGAACATCACGACCATGGTGCGGAAGTCCTGGTCGAACACCAGGGAGTAGGGGCGGTCGGTGTCGTAGACGGCGAGGTCGCCCGCCTGCAGCACGGCTTCGCGGTCGTCCTGGATGAGCAGGCCGGTGCCGGCGAGCATCAGACTGACCTTGAAGTACGAGCGGTCTCCGCGGGCGATCAGCTCGGGGGTGCGCTCGACCACGTGCGAGGTGGCGCGCACCTCGGTCACATGGACCTCGTCGACGGACGCGCCGCGGATCACACCGCGGAAGTGGTCGGGACCGCCGCTGGAGACCTGCAGCGGCACGAAGGACTCGGACACCGCAGCGCGGAACTCACTGATGTTGCGCGCGACGAGAGTCGACACCGACTCGGCAGGGGCAGCGGGGGCACCGTTCATGGAAGATCACCTCGGGTGGTGGAACGACGACGTTGTATACGATCCGTGGGGTGATGTTATCACCGGATGCGCCCGAACGGTCAGCGGGGATTCATCCGTCGGCGCGAAGCGCCTGCGTGGCATCCGCTGTCCGCTGCAGTGCGTGCACGGTGTGCGCGTGGCGGCGCTGGGCGACGCCGACGAAGAGGCAGTCCACGAGGGCGAGCTGTGCGATGCGGCTGACCATCGCACCGGCGCGGAACCGGGCCTCGCGGGCGTGCGTGAGCAGCACGTGGTCGGCGTCGTCCGCGACGGGCGAGCCGAGGGCGCTGGTGATCGCGACCGCCGTCGTGCCCGCCCCGCGGGCGGCCTGCAGGAAGCGCAGCGTCTCGACCGTGGTGCCGGAGTTCGAGAAGCCGATCGCCACCGCCTTCGGTGAGCTGAGGGCGGCTGCGGCGATCGCTTCGTGGGCGTCGGAGAGCACGATCGCGGTGCGTCCGATGCGCAGCAGCTTGTGACCCAGGTCATCGGCGACGAGGCGGCTCGCCCCGACGCCGAACAGCAGGACGCGCTGGGCGTCGTCGATCGCATCGACGACCTGTTCGAGCACGCCGTAGTCGAGGTTGGCGACGGTCTCCTCGATGGCGAGCAGTTCGAGCGCGGCGATCTTTCCCGCGGCCTCTCGCAGCGAGTCGCCGACGGCGATCTCGGAGCCGAACCCGGTGGGTGCGCTGAACTGCACCGATTCTCGACCGAGCTCGGCCGCGAGGGCCATGCGCAGTGCCGCGTAGCCACGCAGACCGATCACGCGGCAGAATCGCACGACCGAGGCGACCGAGGTCTCGCACAGGGCGGCGAGTTCGGAGATGGTGCTCTCGACGGCGGTGGTCGGGTCGTCGGTGATCACACGGGCGATGCGAGCGAGGGAAGGGGGGAGCGTCTCGGCGGCCGTCGCGATGGTCGTCTGGATGCTCACTGCTCTCCCGTCGGTGGCGGCCTGACCGGCGCGCTCGTGAACAATTGTTCCATGACTGCGCAACTCTGCGTAGACTATTTTCATGCTTCCGGATCCGCCCGCCACCGATGTCGCCGTGGATGTCGCCGTGGACCTCGGCAAATCGCGGTGTCGCGTCGTCGCCGAGGGGTTCGCGTCTGAGGGTGTCGGATCGCCGGGCCTCGCCGCCCGTGATGGAGTCGACGCGGCCCTGAGCGCGATCGTGCCGCTGCTGCCGACCGGGGCCCGGATCGCACGGATCGGAGTCGGTGCCGCCGGGGGATGGGCAGCGCCCGCCGCCGCACAGCAGCTGGCCGATGCGCTCGCCGCACGCACCGGCGCTCGTGTCGCCGTGGCCTCTGACGTCGTGACCGCCCACGCCGGTGCCCTGGGTGGCGCCGAGGGGGTGCTGCTGATCGCGGGCACGGGAGCTGCCGCACTGGGCATCGACGCCGGCGGAGCGCGACTGATCGACGGATGGGGTCCCGAACTCGGCGACTTCGGCAGTGGCTCCTGGCTCGGACGCGAGGCGCTGCGCGCCGTGCTGCGGAACACCGTCGCGCTCGCGCCCGACTCCGTGCTCGTCGATGCAGTGGCCCGACGCATCGGCCCCTTGTCCGGCATTCAGGACTGGCTTGCGCAGCCCGAGCCGCTCGCACGCCGCCTCGCGACCCTCGCGCCGCTGGTGCTCGACGCCGCGGACGCCGGCGACGATGTCGCACGCGGGATCCGCGCCGAGGCGATCCGGCTGCTGAAGGACGCCGTGGTCGCGGCGTCGTCCGCGACCGATGTCGTGCTGCACGGCGGCCTCACCGACCACGACGGCTTCCGCGCCGCACTCACCGCTTCGCTGCAGACCGCCGGGCGCCACAGCGTCGCGGCGATCGGCACCGCGCTCGACGGCGCACTGCTGCTCGCCCGTCGCCTCGATCTTCCCCACGAAAGGTTCGTGCACCGTGCCGAATGACACCCGATTGACCGACCTGCTCTCCGTACTCTCGAGCCTCGACACCGAGGCCTCGACGACCGAGCGCGGCGACCTCGATCTGCTCGAGACGACCGAGCTCGTGCGCCGCATGAACGCCGAGGACACGAAGGTTCCGGCGGCCGTCGCCGAGCGTGCCGCCGAGATCGCCGCCGCGGTCGACGGCATCACGGAGCGGTTCCGCCGCGGCGGTCGCCTGATCTACCTCGGCGCGGGCACGGCCGGACGCGTGGGTGTGCTCGACGCCAGCGAATGCCCGCCCACGTTCGGCACCGACCCCTCGCTCGTGGTCGGCCTGATCGCGGGCGGTGAGACGGCCATCCGCTCGGCGGTCGAGAACGCCGAGGACGACGACCGTGCGGCGGAGGCGTCGTTGCGCGAGCTGGAGTTGTCGGCGCTCGACACGGTGGTGGGCATCTCGGCCTCGGGTCGCACCCCCTACGTCATCGGTGGGCTCGAGTTCGCACGCAACGTGGGCGCTCTCACGGTCGCGATCGCCTCGAACGCGGGGTCGGCGATCGGTGCGGCGGCCGAGATCGCGATCGAGGTCGTCACCGGAGCCGAGTTCATCTCGGGCTCGACGCGACTGAAGTCCGGCACGGCCCAGAAACTCGTCGTCAACATGCTCACGACCCTGTCGATGATCAAGCTCGGCAAGACCTATCACGGCGTGATGGTCGACCTGCTCGCCACCAACGAGAAGCTGCGCGCACGGTCTATCCGCACCGTGTCGCAGCTGACCGGCATCAGCGTCGACGAGGCGGCGGCAGCGCTCGACGCGGCGGAGGGGTCGGTCAAGCTCTCGCTGCTCACGGTCATGACCGGGGCGACGCCGGCTGCGGCATCCGTCGCACTGCGCGAGGCCGACGGCATCCTGCGCGACGCGATCACCGCGCTCTCCTGACGCGTTTCCTCACCGGGCCTGCCGCCGTCAGTACCCGCGGTCGTCAGCGACCGCAGCCGTCAGTGACCGCAGCGGCAGGCGTCGCCTCCTCCGCAGCATCCGCCGGAAGCCTGCGCCGCGCTCGACGCGTGCGCCTGCGAGGACTCCGGCACGTCCATCGCCGGGTTCTGGTCGAGGAATCCGTTCGGCCGGAACGCGAAGCCGGCCCGATCGACGGGCATGATCGGCCAGTCCTCGGGGCGGGGAAAGTGGGTGAGGCCGAAGGTGTGCCACAGCACCAGGTCCTCGCCGTCGATCGAGCGGTCGCCGGCCGAGTACTCCGGCAGCCCCGCGCCGCCCTGATGCGCGTTCGGGTAGCGCCCGGCCGGCCAGATCTGGCCCTGCTCGTGCCGCGTCGCCCACAGGTGCTTCGTCGCGAACGCCGCACGCGCCGCGACCGACGACGCAGGGTCCGCCATCAGCAGCGCGGTCGGCTGCGGGACGAGGTGGTACGCGGTCGGTCGTCCGACGTGGTTCGTGCGCGAAGTGCTCTGCACCTCCCACACTCGGGCGACGGTTGAGTCCGCCTCGCGCTGGGCGGCATGCTCGGTGGCCAGCGTCGTCTCGGACCACGTGAAGGCGTTGCCGAAGGGGTTGTCGGGTCCCATCGGCACCCGTTGCGCGTCGATCTCGACGAGGCGGTTGTCGTCGCCGTCGATCGCGACGTCGAGTCGGGCGCAGAAGAGGTGCTGGTGCACGGGGGCGAACACCCCGGGCGCGAGCTCCGTCGCATGCCTCTGCGGCACCCCGGGCTCGCCGGCGCCGGTGAACACGATGCCGGTGGCCTTGGCGATCACCTCGATCGTGCCGTCGAGGCCGAAGTTCCAGTAGAAGCCGTAGTCGTAGTTGCCGATGGTCGAGAAGTACGAGACCACGAAGCGGCGCGCGCGACGCACGTCGGAGCGGCCCGCGAGGTCGGTGTGCTTCCAGAGGATGCCGTCGTCCTCCTCGTGCATGCAGATCACGTTCGGGATGCGCACCGGGTGACCGTGATCGTCGGCGACATGGCCGTCGAGGTAGCGGATGACGCCGAGGCAGTCGCATCCGAGTTCCAGGTGGTTGGCGTTCTTGCCCAGCAGGTACTCGCCCGCGTCGAAGTAGCTGATCCAGAAGCGGCCGGGTGCCGTGTCGCCGTAGGGCACGACCATCTCGGGCACGCTCCCGCGGCGCAGCACCGAGCGTCCGTCGAAGGTGACGTCGTGCAGGACGAGACCTTCGCGGGCGTTGAAGTCCACCCGCATCGACCAGCCCTCCCACTCGACCAGTGAACCGGTGACGGCGAAGCTCGGTCCCTCGGGCTGGGTGATCTCGATGGGCTTGAGGGTGGTGCGGTGGGCGCCCTGCACCTCGGGGTAGTAGTTGCCGTGGCCGGCGGGAACGGCGACGTCGCCGTGGTCCTCGACGCGGATGACGCTGTTCGTGGTGAGGTCGATGTGCACGATCAGACCCTCGACGGGGTGCGCCCAGGGCGAGTCCGCCTCGTCGTACTTGAGGAACGTGAGCGAGCGGATGACCCGGCGCCCGACCTCGTCGGCGCGTCCGGTGTAGCCGGGGGCGAGCGGCCCGCAGAACGCGAGCGTCATGTGGTCGGAGAGGCCGCGACGGGCCATGGCGGCCTGCCACTCGGGCGAAGCCTTCGCGATCGCCTCGGCGCGCTCGTACTCCTCGAACAGGTACTGCGGCTGGCCGTAGGGCGGGGCATCGTTCGGCACGCGTGCGGTGCGGACGACCTCGCCGCGGGTGATCGAGACGATCACCTCGGTGGCGACTCCGGTCGCGGTGTCGAGCAGGGTCACGTCGACGCGCCGGTCTATCGCCTGCCCCGGGCGCCACGCGGCGAGCTCCTCGCGCGTCGGCTCGTCGGGCAGCAGCATCGGCACGCGCACCGTCTCGCCCAGCAGACCCCCGGCGTCGAGCACGGCGCGTGCGGCAGCGATCTCCTGGCCCGTGAGCGGGTCGTGGGGGTGGGGCGTGGCGATCTTCTCGATCGTGATGGGCTGCGGGGCGGGGTGGGACATCGTCGACCTCACTATTTTCGAGCGAACGCTCAATAAACGGGTTGGCACGATGCTACGACGGAACCGCGTCGGTCACAAGGGGTGATCGGCGGCGTCGGGGTGCGAGAAGGCTCAGGCGCGCCAGGGGGCGATGATGCTGTCGAGCACCGCGAGATGCGCCGCCGCCGGCTGTGCCTCGGTGACCTCGACGATCTGCTGTCCGTAGGTGATCGCCCGCAGCAGTGCCATGGTCGCCTCCTGAGGGGTGTCATCGCGCAGCTCGCCGTCGGTGACCGCCTCGTCGAGGGCTGAGCGGATGCTGTCCTGCCAGGTCGCGAGGGTCGGGGCGCCGGCATCCGGCATCGACGCCAGCGTGGCGATGCGGCCCCAGAAGCCGACCACGACGCGCGCTTCGGTGCGGGTGCGCTCGTCGACGGGCAGCACCTCGCGCATCAGGGCGTGCAGGCGGGGGAGTCCGCGCAGGCCTGTCGTCGCCTCGGCGATGCGAGCATCGGTGCGGCGGGTCACCTCGGCGGCGGCGGCGCGCACCACGTCGTCGAATCCGTCGAAGTAGTGCCAGAGGGCGCCGGTGGCCACGCCAAGTTCCGCGGCGACGGCGCGTGAGGTGACGTTCTCGTGGCCGTCGCGGGCGGCGACGGTCAGCAGCGCCTCGGCGATCTGCCGGCGGCGCGCGTCATGGTCGACGATGCGGGGCATGTGCCTATCCTCCCGCATCGACGGCGGCTCTCGCTATTTTGAGCGGTCGATCAATATAATCCAGACATGACCGAACCGGCGATGGTGCTGATGACCGCGAGCGCGATCGTCGCCGCCGTCTGCTGTCTCCGAGCCGGCCGCACGGTGCCGTGGCAGGGGCGGCAGTGCGTGATCGTGATGGCGATCGTCATGGTCGCCCTCGGGGGCGCCGTAAGCCACACCGGTGCCGACCCCGGCGCCGCGCTGATCGCGGGAACGGTGCTGGTCGGGTCCGCGATGCTCGGCACGATGGGGCTGCGAGGACGGCGCTCCGTGCGCGACTGCTGTCACCGGGCGCTGGGCTCGCTCGTGATGGGCGTGTGTGCGTTCGCCGGTGCCGTCCACGGCGGAGACGCGGCAGGTGGTTCAACGAGCCCAGTGTCCGTGCATCCCGGACACGGCGCCCAGCTGGCGAGCGATCCGCTGACCGTGCTGGCGACGGCCGGCGTCGTGCTGCTCGTCGGATGGAACGTGTACGACAGACTCCGGCCCCACGCGCGACGGGGCGCGTCGCGCCTCCTCGCCGTCGAGTCGTGGGCGATGACGGCGGGGGTCGTGGTCATGTGGGCGGCGCACTGACCGGATCGCCTCGGGGCTGACATCCCTCCGGTACCGTGGCGGCATGCCCCTCGCTCTCATCACCGGTGCCGCGCGGGCGAACAGCATCGCCGCCGGCATCGTCCCGCGTCTGCGCGCCGCCGGCTGGACCGTCGTCACCAGCGATCTGCACGACGCCGACCACCCGGCCGATCTCTCGACCGTCGACGGGCCGGAGGCGCTGATCGCCGAGGTCACGCGCGACCACGGCACGATCTCGGCGCTGATCCTCAGCCATGCGCACGACGTCGAGTCCGGCATCCTCGACACGACGGCCGAGAGTTTCGATCGACACGTCGCCGTCAACGCCCGCGCGAGCCTGCTGATGATCGCGGCGTTCGCGCGCCAGGTGGGCGACGACGGTGGGGCGATCCTGGCGCTCACCAGCGACCACGTGACCGGCAACCTGCCGTACGGGGCCTCGAAGGGCGCACTCGACCGACTCGTGATCTCGGCGGCGCGTGAACTCGGACCCCGACGGATCTCGGCGAACGTGCTCAACCCCGGCCCGATCGACACCGGGTGGATGGACGACGAGACCCGCAGCGCGCTGGGGGAGATGACCCCGCTCGGTCGCCTCGGCCGTCCCGCCGATGTCGCCGCGGTGGTGGAGTTCCTGATCTCGGACGAAGGGCGCTGGATCTCGGGTCAGCTGCTCAAGAGCGACGGGGCGTTCTCGGCGGCGTACTGATGTCGCCGTGGCCCCGGGCGGCCGGCCGCACGAAGAACCATGCGGCGACAGCGGCCACGAGGGCGGCCGCTGTCATCGTCACAGCCATGGTCACGGCATCGGTGCCGCCGACTCCGGCCGCCAGCGGCGCGATCACCGGACCGAAGAGGAACGTGGCCATCCCGAGCACCGCCGAGGCCGTACCCGCTCTCGCGCGGTGATGCGCGAGAGCGAGGGTCTGGCCGTTCGGGCCCCCGATGCCGGAGCACAGCATGAAGCCGACCAGCGCCGCGACGACACCCGTGACGCCCGTGCCCAGGAGCGCCAGCAGGAGGAACGCCACGGTCGCGCCGAGAGACAAAGTGATGCCGCCGAGATACACCTGCAAGGGCCCCCACCTCCCGACCACGAGCCGACTCGCCTGACTGCCGATGATGCTCGCCAGTGCGCCGGCCGCGAAAGCAAGGCTGAACCCCTGCGGCGACAGGCCGAACTCGTCTTGCAGCACGAACGACGACATCGACAGGTAGGTGAAGAAGGCGACACCGCCGCCGGCGGCCGCGCAGAGCACCGCGACGAACAGGCGGTCTCCGAGCACTGCGCCCGCATGCCCGGCGAGAACGCGTACCCCGCCACCGTGCCGTGCCGCCGCAGGCAGCGTCTCCGGCAGTGCGAAGACGACCACGAGGAGCAGGGCGGCACCGACGGCCGCCAGGACCCAGAAGATCCCTCGCCAGTCCATGAGGAGGGCGAGCTGGCCACCGACCACCGGAGCGATGATCGGAGCCGTGCCCGACACGAGGAACAGCAGCGACAACATCCGTGACAGCTCGACGCCCTCGAACTGATCACGGGCGATCGCGAGGCAGATCACGATGCCGGCGCTTCCGGCGAGCCCCTGCAGGAATCGTGCCAGCAGGAGCAGCTCGATGCTGGGAGCCATCGCACAGAGGGCGGAGAGCACGGCGAACGCGACGACGCCCACCATCAGCGGCAGTCGACGACCATAGCGATCGCTCAACGGCCCGGCGATCAGCTGCCCCAGTCCGAGGCCGATCATGCACGCCGACATCGTCGCCTGTCCGAGTGCCGCAGTGGTGTCGAGGGATGCAGCGAGTTGGGGCAGCTGCGGCAGGTAGAGATCCATCGACAGCGGCCCGAAAGCTTCGAGCAGCCCCAGCACGAGCATGGCGCGCAGGGTGCTCATCCGCGGACGCGGAGGTTCGGCGGGGTCCGGCACCAGATGCGGGATGCTCATCCTTCGAGGCGAAGTGTCCGGCGCAACCAGCTCTCGCGCGCGGCGTTGGCGGCCCGAGAGACCGTGGCGTCGGCAGAGAAGCCGGAGAAGCCGTGGTACCCGCCGGCCCAGACATGCAGCTCGGCCTGACCGCCCGTGGACCAGATCCGCAGCGCGTACTCGACCGCCTCATCGCGGAACGTCTCGGCGGCACCCACCTCGATGAACGCCGGTGCGAGCCCGCCGAGATCGCTGGCACGTGCCGGCGACGCGTACGGCGAGAGGGAGTCACTGAAACGGTCCGAACCGGCGATGGCATCCCAGGCCGTGTCGTTGTTGTGGCGGTCCCAGGCACCGAAGCCGTCGTACTGACGTGTCGACACCGTCTCGTTGCGATCGTCGAGCATGGGGCACCCCAGCAGCTGACCGGCCAGGCGAGGGCCACCCCGATCGCGCGTCAGCAGGGCCACTGCGGCGGAGAGGCCCCCGCCGGCGCTCACGCCGGACGCGATGATGCGGCCGGGGTCGATCCCGAGCTCATCGGCATGCGCCGACATCCACTCGAGCGCGGCGTAGCAGTCCTCCGCCTGTGCGGGACCGGGATGCTCGGGCGCGAGACGGTACTCGACCGCGACGCCGACCACGCCGTGCCGTTCGGCCAGGTCGATGAGATCGCCTGTGCCGAAGAATCGCGTGCCGAGAACCATGCCGCCACCGTGGATCGAGAGCACCGCCGGGGCCGGTCGTGTGGCACTCCGGGTCGGGCGCACGATCGTGATCTCGACGTCTGGGGCGCCGGCGGGGCCGGGGATGAGTCGGTCCTCCCAGGTCACGGCCCGGCCCTCGGCCTGCGTCTGCATCGGCGGGATCAGGGTGGCGAAGTGGTCGCGGTTCGCCCGGATGGTGTCGGATCGCAGCGGGATGATCTCGACGAGGTCGACGAAGGCGTCGAGTCCCGCCACGAGTTCCGGGTCGTACGGCACGGGGTCGTAGGGCTGACCGTGTGTCGCAGGCTCTGCGACGCTCATGGCCGGACGCCCCAGACCCGGCGCAGCCAGGAGGCGCGTGCCGCAAGGGCTGCGCGCGATATCTCCGCCTCCGGCATGTACATGTCGAAGCCGTGCGCGCCGCCGGCCCAGACATGCAATTCCGCCTGGCCTCCGGTGGCCCAGATACGCGAGGCATACGTGGTGTCCTCATCGCGGAAGGCCTCGGCTTCTCCGACTTCGATGTAGGCGGGCGGAAGGCCCGAGACGTCGGCTGCCCTGGTCGGTGCGGCATAAGCGGGCGCGTCCGAACTGAACGCCAGCTCATCGCCGAGCACACACGACCACGCGAGCAGGTTCATCTCGCGTTGCCACGTTCCGATGCCGTCGTACTGACGGCTGGACACGGTCGTGTTGGTGTTGTCGATCATCGGGCACAGCAGCAGCTGTCCGGCCATCACGGGCCCGCGGCGGTCCCGCGCCATCAATGCCACCGCGGCGGTGAGCCCGCCGCCCGCACTTCCGCCCCCGACGACGATGAGGTTCCGGTCGATGCCGAGCTCTGGCGCGTGTTCGCTCACCCAGACGAACGCGGCGTAGCAGTCCTCGACTCCCGCCGGAAACGGGTGTTCCGGGGCGAGGCGGTACTCGACGTTCACCGCGACGACGCGGTGCGAGTCGACGATGTCGACCACGCGACCGGTCTCCCAGGAGCGATGGCCCACGATCATGCCACCGCCGTGGATGTTGACGAAACCGGGGAGCACCTCCTCCGCGCTGCCGCGCGGTCGGAAGATCGTGATCTCGAGGTCGGGGGCGCCGGAGGGGCCGGGTATCAGACGGTGCTCTGCGTCGATCGCGCGTCCGGCGATCACGGTCTCATCGTCCGGGAACATTCGGTCCGTGTGCTCGCGGGGGAGGGTCTTGCGCGTGAGTGCGGGCTGAGGGTTCTTCGCCATCTCGTCGAGCACCATCAGCACCTCGGGATCAAAGGGAACCGGGGCCACCGTGGGGTGACCGGCGGCGGTGGCGCGTGCGACAGAGCGTGCGGTGCGGGTCATGGTTTCTCCTCGGTGATCTAATGGCGGCTCGGATGCGGGGTGTCTCACGGTCCCTCCGGATCGACGACGTCGCGGTCTGCCCAGAAGGGCTCGACGAGGCGGCGGAGGACGTCGGCACCGATGCGCTCGGCGAGCGCGACGGCGTCGAGGTTGTCCTGCAGCTGCTGCACGCTCGACGCCCCGAACAACGTCGTGGTCAACGCCGGGTGCGTCAGCGTGAAGGCGATGCCCAGCTGGGCGGGTGTCGTCTCGAGTGAGGTCGCCAGGGCGGTGAACGCCGGGACATCGTCGATGATGCGTTCGCGGATGTCACCAGGATCGCGCCCGATCTGTCGGCGTCCGTCGACCTTGCCCGCGAGGACGCCGCCTTCGAGGCAGTCGGAAGCCTGCAGCGTGACGCCCTGCTCCCAGAGACGCGCGAAGGGCTCGCCCTCGGGAATCGAGCGCCGCGACACGCTGTATTTCAGCTGCGCGATCTGCGGACCTGCCACGCCCTCATCCGCGGCGATGTCGATCAGCTGCTGAATGCTGCTGGCCGACCAGTTGTTCACGCCCCAGGCGCGGATGAGTCCGGCATCCGTGAGACCCGACAGGTCGAGCACCAGCTCGCGCAGGTCGAGGTCGGTGCGGCGCAGGTCTCCGAGGATGACCAGATCGGCGTGCGCGACACCGACGCGCATCAAGGCGTTCTCGAGCTGCGGTCTGAACCCGTCCGCGCCGAACGCCTCCAGCCAGAGCTTTGAGGAGAGCAGCCATTCGTCGCGATGCAGCCCGGCCGCCCGGACCATCCCCGCGAAGATAACGTCCGTGAAGACCGGCGGCGCACCCGGCGCCGAGTACACGCCGACATCGAACAGGTTCACGCCGCTCTCCACGGCTTCGCGCAGCAGGGTGACGGCGTCGGCGAAGTCCATCCGGTCGTACGTGTGCCACGAGCCGAGGGAAAGCAACGACGATCGCATGCCGCTGCGGCCGATCTCGCGCTGAGGGAGGGGAAAAGTCATGGCGGTCCTCACAGTCTCGGGTCGATGACGGCCTTGACCTCATCGAGATGGTGCATGCGGGCGATCTTCGACGACGCCTCGGAGAGTCCGACGGGCGCACTGAAGAGTTCGTCCCACGGATAGCGGCCGGCGAAGGCGGTGAAGAAGTCGATCGCCCTCGCGTAGTCCGAGATGTCGCCGTTCAGGGAGCCGACGACGGTGAGCTCTTTGCCCATGATCGCGCTCAGGGCGATGCCGTCACCGGTGGGGCCGGTGGAGCCGACCACGACCACCGTTCCCCGTTGCGCCGCCATGCCGATGGCGTCGGGGCCGACGCTGGGAGCCCCCGCGAAGTCGAAGACGTGATCGGCTCCCCGGCCCGCGGTCAGCTCCTGGACCTGCGCGACCACGGGGCCGTCACGGAAGTCGACGACGGCGTCGGCTCCGAAGCGGGCGGCGAGTTCGAGCCGAGACGCAGGTGCCCCGACCGTGATCACCTGACCGGCGCCGGCAATCTTGGCCACCGACGTGGCGAAGATGCCGAGGGCCCCGGATCCCTGCACGACCACGGTCGACCCGGGACGGATCCGACCGCCGCGCTCGAACGCACGCAGCACCGTCTTGGCCGCGCATCCGGCCATCGACGCCCAGGTGTCCTTGACGATTGCGGGAAGCAGCAGTTTGGCCGCCCCGGGTGTCACGTAGGCGTACTCCGACAGGCCGGCGGTGGCGAACGGCGAGACGTCGGCGCGCTGCAGGAACCCATAGCCTCGGCGGGAGCAGGCGACGGGCTCTCTCAGCACGACGCAGCCGAAGCACTCGCCGCACGTGGATTCGGACCATCCGATCCGATCGCCGGGCGAAAGAGGCCGCCCGAGAGCATCGCGCGTGTCAGGGCCGGTGGCCACGATCTCGCCGACCATCTCGTGCCCGAGCACCATCGGCAGCATGCCGGGAAACGTCATCCGCCCTTCCCAGATCTCGATGTCGGTGCCGCAGAGAGTCGTGCACGAGATGCGGACGAGAGCCGCGCCCTGCTCGATCTCCGCGGGGAGCGGAAGGTCCTGCAGGGTGAGCTCCTCGCCGTGTGCGGTGAGCACGGCGGCGCGAGTCGTGGTGGGGATCGAGGGGAGTGTCGTGGTCATGGCATCTGTCTCCTGAGGTTCAGACCAGGAGCTGTCCGCCGTCGACGGCGACGGAGACTCCGGTGATGTGGTCGGCGGCGGCGCTCGCGAGGAAGAGCACCAGGGGTGCGACCTGGTCGACCTCGGCGATGGATCCCAGGGGGATGCGAGACTCCCAGGCCGCACGGGCCTGCGCGTCGGATGCGAGACCGGCGGTGAGCGGTGTCAGCACGGGGCCCGGTGCGACGGCGTTGACGCGCACGCCGGCCGCGGCGAGCTCGACGGCCGCGGTCCGCGTGAGTGCGTCGACAGCGGCCTTCGTGGCTTCATAGTGGCCGAGGCCGGGAGTGGGCTGCCGTGCGCCGATCGACGAGATGTTCACGATCGCGCCGTGCCCCGCCTCGGCGAGCAGCGCGCCGAACACGCGCAGCATGAGGAACGTGCCTCGCACGTTGACGCGCAGGGCCGCATCGACGACATCGACAGGGACCTGCTGCAGTGTTCCGCCGCCGCCGACGATGCCGGCATTGTTCACCACGACGTCGAGGCCGCCAGCGCCGCGGATCTGCTCGGCGGCGGCCAGCACCGAGGCCTCGTCGGCGATGTCGAGAGTGAGGGCAGTGGCACCGATCTCGGCGGCTACGGAGGCTGCGGCCTCCGCGTTCACGTCGCCGATGATCACCTCTGCGCCTTCTGCGCGGAATGCCTCGGCGATGCCTCGACCGAGACCGGATGCGCCCCCGGTCACCAGGATGCGGCGGGTGGATGCTGTCATGGTCGTCCTCGCTGACGGATGTGCTGACGGATGTGCTGTCGGATGCGCTGTCGGGTGTGATCTGGCGTTCTCTCCGTTATATTCCACAAGCATAGAAAAACACAACCCCGCATCTACTGAAGGAGCGCGCATGAGCAACCTGGAGCACTTCCGTAAGCCGCTGCACTCGGGCGGGACCCCGGTGCCACCGCTCGCGCTGGGGTCATGGAACACCTGGGATCGGATGACGCCGGATGAGGCGGTGGCCGTCATCCGCCGCGCCGTCGACCTCGACGCCGCCTTCTTCGACGTGGCGTACTACAACATGGGCCCGCATTCCGAGAACTCCACGACCGACATCCTCTTCGGTCGCGCGCTGCGACGGAGCGGTGTCGACCGCGATGACGTCGTCGTGTGCGGCAAGCTGTGGTTGTGGGATTGGCCCGCCCAGGGGTTTCGCGCTCAGATCGAGGAGTCTCTCGAGCGCGCGGGCCTCGACCGCTTCGACACGCTGGTGGTGGGGGACTACATCGCCCCGCCCGACATCCCGAGGCTCGTCGCCGACGTCGATGATCTGATCGACGCGGGCCTGGTGGACTCGTGGGGGATCAACAACTGGCGGATCGAGCACACGCGGGAGGCTCTCGATGAGGCACGAGCGCACGGCGTGCGCGGGCCCGTGTTCGCGCAGCTCAAATACGGCATCGCGCGGCGGGCGATGGCCGAGGGTGACGCCTACGGTCCGTTGTTCGCGGACGGCACGCTGACGCTGCAGGCCTCGGATGTGTTCGAGGGTGGCATCCTCGCCACCGGGCGCGTGCCGCAGCGCAAGATCGGTGCCGATGTCGGAGGCATCCGAGACCGGATCATGGCGATGTACCCCACGGTGGAGCGCGTCGCCACCGAGTTCGGGGTGAGCCCGGCAGCCCTCGGGATCGCGTTCTGCCTGTCGAATCCTGCGACCGCGAACGTCCTGGTCGGCGTATCACGGATCGAGCAGCTGGAGCAGAATCACGCCGCGCTGACGCTCGCTCGCGACCACGCGGATGACGTGCGCGCAGCGCTTCGCGAGTGCTGGGTCGACCGTGAAGTCCGGGCTGACGGGACCTGGTGACCAGCTCGACGTCCGGTCAGTGCATGCCGCCGAACTCGATCAGTGCCACGCCCACGGCGATCAGTGCGACGCCGACCGCCATCATCGCTGAGAAGTGATCCTTGAAGATCACGCGGCCGAGCACAGCGGTGACCGCCACGCCGGCGGCTGCCCAGATCCCGTAGGCGACACCCACCGGCATCCCCATCGCGAGAATCGTCCCGAGCAGCGTGAACGCCACGAGATAGCCGACGACGATGACCGGTATCCAACGCCGCCGGCGCAGTCCCTCCGACGCTCGCAGGCTCAGGGTCGCTGTGACTTCGCTCGCGATCGCCAGGGCGAGCAACACCCAGGTCATGACGCCACCTCTGTCGCGGTCGCGCGTGTGTGAGATCCGAGTTCGACGAGGAGCACGCCGACCACGATCACGCCGACCCCCACGATCTGGACGGGGCCGAGGAGTTCACCGAACAGGAGTGACCCGAGCACCGCGGTGAGCACCACGCCGATGGCCGACCAGATGCCGTAGGCGACGCCCACCGGCATGCCGCGATCCAGCACGACCGACAGCAGCCACAGCGATCCCGTGTACCCGATCACCACGACGATCAGCCAGAGCGGATGCGTGAAGCCCTCGGCCGCACGCAGCGCGAGAGTCGCCGACACCTCGAGGGCGATGGCGACGAGCAGCGGCGGCCAGGCGGAGCGTCGTGGAGAGTCGGTCATCGTGCGCCTTTCGGGCGAGCTTCGCGGGAGAACACGTGGGGGAGAACGTGCGGACCTCGGGGCTGATTCCCACTCCGGCGAAGATCGCTCTTGCGCTCTTTTTCCACGCATGTAGACTAACCCTCACGACACATCGATGTGGCGTCGATCGGGCTCCCGATCCCGGCACGTCGATCTCCTTCACCATCCCTGCACCCGAGAGAAGGAACCATGAAACGAATGCCCCTCGCGCTCGCCGCAGCGGTGGCCGCGACCCTCGCGCTCACCGCCTGCAGCGGAGGCGCTGCTCCCGACGCCACAGACGGCAGTGCCGGAGAAGGCCCCGACGCTCTGAATGTCGGGAACTTCCTCGATGTCACTTCGTGGGATCCCTCCCTGGCCGACATCGGTTTCGACGGCCCCTACCTCTCCGCGGTGTATGACGCCCTGATCGCGCTCGACAAGGACGGCAAGCCGATCCCGTCGCTGGCGACCGAATGGACCGTCGCCGAGGATGACCTCAGCATCGACCTCGACCTTCGCACCGATGCCGTGTTCAGCGACGGCACTCCGGTCGACGCCGACGCCGTTGTCACGAGCCTCGAATACCTTCAGGCCGGCGCGCGTTCCGGTGAGGCCTACCTGAACGTCTCGGCGTTCGAGAAGGTCGACGACGACACCGTCCGCATCGTGCTGACGCAGCGGGATGACACGATCCTGTACTTCATGGGCCTCGGACGCAGCTACGTCATGTCGCCGGCATCCATCGAGTCCGACTCGCTGGGCGCGGAGCCGATCGGATCCGGACCGTACGTGCTCGACAGCACGACGAGCGTCGCCGGCGCGGAATACCATTTCACCAAGGTCGACGATCACTGGGATTCGGAGACCTACCCGTTCGCCGAGCTCTCGATCTTCCCGATCACCGATGCCACGGCTCGCCACAACGCGATGCTCAGCGGGCAGATCAACGTGCAATACGGAGATGTCGCCAATCTCGAACAGGCCGATCAGCAGGGGTGGAACGTCGCTCAGCGCGTCTCCGGCTGGGCCGGCCTCGTCATCACCGACCACACCGGCGCCAAGAGCGAGCCCCTCGGAAAGCTCGAG
The DNA here is from genome assembly GCF_057215335.1 of Microbacterium sp. PI-SA-G. Lineage (NCBI taxonomy): Bacteria > Bacillati > Actinomycetota > Actinomycetes > Micrococcales > Microbacteriaceae > Microbacterium > Microbacterium sp. PI-SA-G. The sequence goes on along the minus strand of NZ_CM170103.1, from coordinate 1,180,520 downwards.
GTCCGTCAGGCATTGAACTACGCCTTCGACGGCGCGGCCGTGCTCGATGCGGTCGGGAGCGGGGCGGGCGTCGCGACCAACCAGGTGTTCCCTGACGGCGGCGGGGTCAACGATCCCGCGTTGAACGACGCCTACGCCTACAACATGGACAAGGCCAAGAAGCTGCTGGCAGACGCCGGCTATCCCGACGGCTTCGCGATCTCGATGCCCATGTCGCCGATCTTCGAGATGTGGAAGCCCTCGGCCGAGCAGGCGCTCAACGAGCTCGGCATCACCGTCACCTGGGACAACATGCAGATGCCGGACTACCAGCTCAATGCACCGAACTACCCGATGTTCATCTCGTTCCTCGCGATGGACGGCAACGACGTCGCCAGCGTCAGCCGTCAGGTCACGAGCGTTCAGTGGTTCAACCCCGAACCCGACTACGCGTCGAACGATGTCATCGCGCCTCTTGTCGAGAAGGTGCAGACAGAGCGCGGCGACGCTCAGACCGACGCGGTCAAGGAGCTGAACCAGGCGCTCGTCGATCAGGCGTGGTGGTCGGTCTGGTACCAGGCGAACAACACCTACTACACGGCGGCGGGCATCGAGCTGCAGCCGGTCGTGGGGATGATGTTCCCCACTCTGCGGTACATCACCCGGGGCTGACGCCCGGCCGGGGCGGTCGCTCGTCGACCGCCCCGGCGCCCATTCCTCCGACCCTCGGGAGAGGTTGCCATGCTTCTGTTCACGGCGAAGCGGGTGCTGTCCGGCATCCTTCTGCTCGTCGCGGTGTCCACGGGGACGTTCTTCCTCGCGCACCTCGCCATCAGCGATCCCACCGCTTCCCTGCTCGGCACGTCCGCGAGCCCGGCGCAGCAGGCTGCGCTCGCCGAGAAGATCGGCCTGGATCGCCCACTGCTCACGCAGTTCTGGGATTGGCTCTCGCACGCGGTGCTGCTCGACTTCGGCGTCTCGTGGCGCAACTTCCAGCCGGTCTCCACGCAACTCGCCACCAAGATTCCCGTGACGCTCTCGGTCGTGACGCTCGCGACGCTCATCACCGCGATCATCGGTGTCGCGTTCGGCATGATCACGGGGCTCCGGCCCGGCACCTGGTTCGATCGGATCATCAAGGGGGTGTCGGTCGTGCTGTTCGCTCTGCCGGGGTTCTGGGTCAGCCTCGTGCTCGTGATGTGGCTGGCGGTGCAGCTGCGGTGGTTCCCCGCTGTCGGCTACGTGTCGCCGGTGCAGTCCGTCGACGCCTGGCTGCGATCGATCACGCTGCCGGCAGTGTCTCTCGCTCTGGGTGGCATCGTCGCGGTCGCCGAGCAGCTGCGCAACGCCGTGATCGCCCAGAGTCGACAGGACTGGGTGCGCACGCTGCGCAGCCGGGGGCTGTCGTCCACCCGCGTCAATCTGCACATTCTCCGCAATGCCTCGCCCGCTGCCCTCACGGTGATCGCCCTGATGTTCGTCGGGCTGCTCTCGGGGGCCATCGTCGTCGAGCAGATCTTCAGCCTCCCCGGGCTCGGTCAGCTCACCAATCAGTCTTCGCAGAACGGGGACATCCCGATGCTGCTCGCCATCACGGTCGTCTCGATCGTCTTCGTCGTGATCGTCAACCTCCTGCTGGACCTCGTGCTCGGCTGGATCAACCCGAAGGTGCGCGTCGCATGACCACCACAGACATCCGCGTCGCGTTCGACCGTGCCGCTCAGAAGCGCCGCTCCGGCCTCTTTCGACGGTTCCTCCGGCACCCCGGCGGATGGATCCCGCTGTCGATCTTCCTGCTCATCGTGCTGATCGGCGTGTTCGCGCCCTTCCTCGCGCCGTCGGATCCGAATTTCGTCGACCTCTCCGCCGCCAAGGCGGCACCAGGACCCGAGCACCTGCTCGGCGGCGACTCCACCGGGCGCGACATCCTCTCGCGGTTGATCTACGGCACCCGCACGACGCTGTGGGGGGCGCTCATCACGATCGTCACCGCGCTGGTGATCGGGGTGCCGGCCGGGGTGGCCGCGGGCTATTTCGGCGGAACACTGGACCGCATCTCGACGTGGATCAGCGATGCGCTGCAGTCGATCCCGGGGATGATCATCCTGCTCGTGGTCGCGGCCGGTAGTCGCAACAACTTCGAACTGCTCATGGCGACCGTCGGTGTCTTCATGGTCCCGGGCTACTTCCGCATCTCACGCTCGCAGACGCTCGCCGTGCGCGGCGAGCCCTACATCGACGCGGCGCGGGTGTCGGGGCTCTCGGACGGCCGAATCATCTTCCGGCACGTGATCACGGCCGTGTATCCGCCGGTGATCATCCAGACCGCGCTCACTGCCGGAATGGCGATGGGCATGCAGGCCGGCCTTCAGTTCCTGGGCATCGGCGACTCGAACGTGCCCAGCTGGGGAGCGATGATGCTCGAAGGCTTCCGGCTCATGCTCACCTACCCGTTGATGCTGCTCTGGCCGTCGACCGCCCTCGGACTGACCATCGCGGTGCTGGCGATCATGGGTTCGACGCTCGCTGAACTCGTGCAGGTGCGCACGCCGCGTGTGGCTCGTCGACGCGCCGAGCCGGCGACGCACGGCGCACCGGTGGCGGCCACAGGCGCCACCCGCCACCACTCCGCCGATTCCGTGCTGCGTGTCGAGAACCTGAGGGTGATCCACGCGACACCCACCGGTGAGACGGAGGTCGTGCACGGTGTCACGCTCGATGTCGCTCCGGGCGAGGTCGTGGGCATCGTGGGCGAGTCGGGTTCCGGAAAATCGCAGACCGTCTTCTCGGTGTTGAACCTGCTCCCCGCGACGGGGCGCGCGCTCGCCGACGCGATCTGGGTGGGCGGCAAGGACGTCACTCGGGCCTCCGCCAGGGAGCGACAGGCGCTGCTGGGGAGGGAGATCGGCTACGTCCCGCAGGAGCCGATGAGCAATCTCGACCCGTCGTACACGATCGGTCATCAACTCGTCGAACCCCTCCGGCGCACGCACGGGATGAGTCGGGCCGCAGCGAAAGAGAGGGCGCGGTCGATGCTGGTCCGCGTCGGCTTGACCGACCCCGACCGGGTCATGCGCAGCTATCCCCACCAGGTCTCCGGCGGCATGGCGCAGCGGGTCCTGATCGCCGGTGCGATCGCGGGCAAGCCCTCGCTGCTGGTGGCCGACGAGCCCACGACAGCGCTCGACGTCACCGTGCAGGCCGAGGTGCTCGAACTGCTGCGTGAGTTGCAGGCGGAGTACGGGATGGCGCTGCTGATCGTCACGCACAACTTCGGTGTCGTCGCAGACATCTGCGACCGGGTCATCGTGATGCGCGGGGGCGACATCGTCGAGTCGGGTCCGGTCGACGAGCTCTTCGCCGCACCGTCGGAGGAGTACACGCGCGAACTGATCGCCGCGTCGCTCGACAGCGCAGAGGGTCGCGCAGAGCTCGATCGCGCTGCGCGACAGAGCGCCGAGAGCGCCGAGAACGCCGAGGTGACCGCATGAAGCCCCTGCTCGAGGTGAACGACCTCGTCGTCGAATACGGTCGCGGGCGGAGCGCGTTCCGCGCGTTGCAGGGCGTCTCCCTCGAGATCGCGCCGGGCGAATGCCTCGGCCTGGTCGGAGAATCAGGATCGGGCAAGTCGACGCTCGGCAAGGCGGTTCTCGGTCTCGCCCCGGTCACCGCCGGCAGCATTCGGTTCGACGGTCGCGAGATCGGGGGTCTTGGCGGCCGCGCGCGGCGTGGACTCGCCGACGACCTGCAGGTCGTGTTCCAAGACCCGTACGGCTCTCTGAACCCGGCCATGACGGTCGGCGACATCCTCGCCGAACCGCTGCTGACGACCGGTGTGACCGCGCGAGAGGCCGAGACGAAAGTGCGGGAGATGCTCGATCGCGTGCGTCTGCCCACGACCTCGATGGACCGGTACCCGAGCGAGTTCTCCGGTGGACAGCGGCAACGTGTCGCGATCGCGCGCGCCCTGGTGCGCGGGCCCCGCCTGATCATCTGCGACGAGCCGGTCAGTGCACTGGACCTCACGACGCAGGCCACGATCCTCGACCTGTTCATCGAGCTGCAGCGCGATACTGGGGTCGCGTACCTCTTCGTCTCGCATGATCTCGGAGTCGTGCGTCGCGTCTGCCACCGCGTGGCCGTCATGTACCAGGGGCGTCTCGTGGAGGTCGGCGAGGGGGAGCAGGTCACGAGAGCGCCGCAGCATCCGTACTCCGAGAGGCTGCGCCTGGCCTCCCCGGTGGCCGATCCGGCGGAGCAGCGCGAGCGGCGTGCCCAATGGCTCGCGCTGCGGGAGGTGCACGATGCGGCGGTACGGTAGCTGCAGGCCGGATCACTTCGTGCATCGTCGCGGGATGCGTGGAGGATCGCTCATCCAGGACCGGCCGGAAGGACTCCATGCCGAAGATCATCGATCACGACCAGCGTCGACGGGACATCGTCGAGGTGGCCAAGCGCATCATCCTCAAGGGCGGCTTCGAGGCGGCGACCATGCGGAGCATCGCCGCCGAAGCGGGATTCGCGAACGGTGCGCTGAAGCATTACTTCCCGGGCAAGGAGAGCATCGTCGCGGCGACGTTCGAGACGATCCTGCAGGAGATGTCCGAGGGTGTGCAGGCCGCCGGCGCCGAGCCGGCGTCGGCTCACGCCGCGCTGCGAGGATTCCTCGCAGCCACCATCCCGCGCGACCCCGAGCAGATCGCGGCGGGCCGCGTGCTGCTCGCGCTCTGGGAGTACGCGATGGCCAACGAGGCGCTTGCGGCTCTGTACCGCAGTCATCTGGGGGCGTGGCGCGCTTCGCTGATCGAACGGATGGAGGCGGCGCGCGACGAGGGTGCGATCCGGGATCAGGATTTCGGAGCTCGGGCGAACGAGTACATCTCGGCGGCTGTCGGCGCCACGATCATCAATCTCATGTACCCGGCGGGCGAGCGGATCGCCGACTACCAGACCTACATCGACGACTTCCTGGCGCGGCTCCGCTGAGCGCGACGCGCCGCCACCGAACGGACGGCGCCTCATGACCACGCTCTTCTCACGCACACTTCCCGGAGTCGGACGACCGATCGTGCTCCTGCACGGGCTCGCCTCGAGCGGTACCGCGGACTGGCCGGATGACGAGTGGGATGGTGTGCTCGGACACCGCCCTCGCCTCGTCATCGACCTCCCGGCGCACGGCGACAGCGGATCGCTCGGCGTCGCGCCCACATCCGCGGTGACCCACGCCTTGGCTCAGACGATCCGCGACGCTCTCGGGGAGGTCGAGATCGATCTGGCCGGATACTCTCTCGGCGGACGTCTCGCGTGGGATCTGGCGGGGCATCCTTCGCTGCGGGTGCATCGGGTCGTGCTCGGGGGCGTGAGCGCGCGAGAGCCGTTCGCGGCCGTCGATCTCGCCGCCGCGCGCCTCGCGATCGGCGGAGGCGCAGCGCCCGCCGACCCGCTCACAGGCATGATCGCGCACATGGTGTCCCTGCCGGGCAACCGTCCGGCCGAGCTGCTGGAGTTGATCGAGGGCCTCGCACGCGAGCCGTTCGACCCGCAGGCGGGTGGACCCGCGGTGCCGGTGCTCCTGCTCGGTGGCATCGACGACGAGATGTCGACCGGGATCGACGAACTCGCCGCTCTCCTCCCGAACGCCCGGACGCAGCGAGTTCCGGGCGATCACCTCGCGGCCGTGCACACTCCGGAGTTCCGCGAAGCGGTCTCCGGCTTCCTGGCGGGCTGAGCCGTCTCGGAAGCGGGGCCTGCTGCTGTCCTTATTATTCTCCATACGTAGACTAAACTCCTCCTCACGAAAGGCATCACCATGACCACTGCACCCACTCCGGACGCCGCGCGCATCCTCGACATCGCCACCGGCTACATGGCGTCGAAGCAGCTCTTCGAGGCCAGCCGAATCGGATTGTTCGTCGCCGTCGGTGGCGGCGCTGACACCGCAGGCGACATCGCCGAGCGCTGCGGTGTGAGTGCGCGCATCGCGCGCATCCTCGCGGATGCGATGGCCGCGCAGGGTCTGCTCGTGCGATCCGACGCGAGCTACTCTCTCGCGCCCGACGCCGAGGCGTACCTCGCCGGTGCGGCATCCGCCATCGACCTCGCTCCCTTCCTGACCTTTCTCGATCAGATCAGCTACCCGCACTGGCTGCAGTTCGCGCACACGGTCGACACCACGGAGCCGGGCGACCTTCAGATGGATGACGCGCGCTGGGCGACCTTCATGGGTGGCGTCATGACGTACAACCGCCTCCACGCGCAGGAGTTCGGCCGACACATCGACCTCTCGGGAGCGACGAAGGCGCTGGACTTCGGCGGGCTCTCGGCCGAGTTCGCCCTCGCAGTGATGGCCTCCAACCCGCAGCTGCACACCACGTTCGTCTACGCGACGGGCTTCGAGGACGGTGTCGCCGAGGCGGTGCAGGTCGCGGGCGTGGCCGATCGAGCCGTCGTGGAGACGGCGGACACCGCGACAGCGACGCCGCAGGGCGCATACGACGTGATCTTCGCCAACCATGTGATCCACCGGTTCAGCGCCGAGGAGAACGCACAGATCTTCCACAACCTCCGGGCCGCGGCGGTCGACGGCGCGACTCTGACCGTGCTCGACTTCTTCCTTGACGACGACGCCGAACAGAGGACACTCGATGCCCTGCACGCAGGGGAGTACCTCGTCATCGACGGCACGGTCGTGTACCCCGAGGCTGAGGTGCGCGGCTGGCTGGGCGAGGCCGGCTGGGAGGTGCGCGACAAGGTCGCGCTTCCGGGCAGCCCGCGGGTGCTTATCGCGACGGCGGTGTGACGCTCCCGGGCGTCGCGACGGCGACGCCCGGGTCGAGCCGGTCTGAGGGATACCGGTGGGCGGGCGGCATGCGTGAACATGCCGCCCGCCGTTCGCCCCCCCGGGCGGGCTCAGATCATGCGCGCGCGAACACGGTTTTTCCGTCGACGATCGTGCGTTCGACAGAGACCGAGGCGAACGCACGGCCTGGCTCGAGCGGGTCCTCGTCGAGGACGGTGATGTCCGCGACCTTGCCGGCCTCGAGCGAACCCTTCCACGCAGAGGCGCCGTCCTGCCGCGCCGCGTCCACGGTCATGCTCCGCAGCAGGCCCCGCCGCGTCGGATCATCGTCCTGTGCGCCGGTCTTCCCGAGCAGAGCGAGCCCGGAGTCCAGGGTCGTGCGCCAGTCCGGTGTGGCAATCGGCGAGTCGCTCGTGAGGGTGGTCAGCACTCCCGAGGCGAGCATCTCCGCGAGAGGCCAGGCGGCCGCCAGGCGTTCGTTCCCGAGCGCCTGCGCGGCCCAGATGTGCGTGTGTGCGGCGATCAGCGGCTGCACCGCGAAGCCGACGCCGTATCGAGCCATTCGCGCGATCTGCGCGGACGTGGCGAGGTCTCCGTGGACGACGTAGTGCGGTCCGGCCGCATGGGGTGCATCGACGAGGCCTTCGAGCGCGCGGAGGAACTCGTCGATCGAGCGGTCGCCGGTGGCGTGCACGGCGATCTGCAGTCCGCGGGCCGACGCGAGCTCGATCATCCGGTGGAATGCCGCGAGGGGATTCTCTCCGCCCCGCGTCAACAGGCCGCCGGAGGTCCCGTCGGCGTACGGCTCGTCGACCCAGGCGGTGGACAGAGGAGGGATGCCGTCGGCGAAGATCTTCACCCCGGTGATCGCCAACCATGCAGCGTCGGCGGGCGGGGGCGGGGTCTCGATGCCACGCTCGAAGTCCGCCAGGGTGCTCTCGCCGTCGATGGTGCCGAACAGTCGGAGCAGAGTGACGCGTGAGGTCTGAGCTCCGGCGCGATGCAGCTCGAGGTAGGTCGCGAGCATGTCGCTGCCGAAGCAGCCCGTCTCGCCCGAATCCTCTCCGGGGCCGATGCCCGGTTCGGTGTAACTCGTGATTCCCAGCTCGGCCAGCAGGCGCCAGGCCTGACGGAGTGCCTCCCGGCGCTCGTCGGCGGTCGACACGAGGCGCCCCGTCGGCTGCTCCGCGGGCGGGGTGTCCGAGAAGAAGAGGTGCGGCCAGCGGGCTCCGAGCCACGCCGCGTGCAGGTGTGCGTCGTTGATGCCGGGAACGGCCGTGCGCCCGTCGAGGTCGAGTGTCTCGCGTGCCTGGAGCGCCTCGGCCTCGGCGCCCACGGCGATGATTCTTCCGTCGCGGACGGCGACCGCGCTCACGACGGAGTCGATGGCGTCGAGAGTGTGCACGCGGCCCCCGCGGATGATGAGGTCGGCGGCGGTATCGATGCGTGTGTCAGTCATTATTCCACCAGTGTAGACATAAAGTGCTCGGAAGCGCGGCAGGATGGACCCATGAAGAGCGCGACACTGCTGTCCGAGCGTCTGCGGTCGCACCGGCTCACAGCACCGGCGCGGACGGTGACCGATGCCGCGGCGCATCTGCTCGCGGTGCAGAGCCAGGACTTCACGGCGGGGCGCTGGGCGCTCGCCGCCCGTACCCGCGGAGAGCCGAGCCTGCGCGCGGTCGATCGGGCGTTCGACCGCGGCGACCTGGTGCGCGCGTGGACCATGCGCGGCACCCTGCACACGGTCCCGGCCCGCGATCTCGGCTGGGTGCTCGCGGTCACGGCTCCGCGGCAGCGGCAGCAGGCGGCGTCACGCGAGCGCGACCTCGGCATCGACGACGACGTGGTCGCCCGCGCGGCATCCGCCCTGATCCCCGCATTGCACGACGGCGGATGCACCCGAGCGCAGGCGTTCGAGCTGCTCGAGGGCGTCGGTATCGACCCGCGCGCGCAGCGAGGGCTGCACGTGCTGTTCCGGCTCACCGTCGACGGCCTGATCTGTCAGGGTCCGGTCGTCGCGCGTGACGGCATCGCGCGCGAGCAGCGTTTCGTGCTGGTCGACGACCACATCCGCGCGCACGAGAGCCCCGACGATCCGCTCGCCGAGCTCTTCGTGCGCTACATCACCGGCCACGGCCCGGCGGGCGTCGCCGACTTCGCGTGGTGGTCCGGGCTGACGCTGCGCCAGTCCCGCGATGCGCGTGAGCGCGCGGGCGGCCGTGTCACCGAGGTCGAGGACGGGCTCTTCGTGGCTCCGGGTGGTCCGTGGCGCTCGCCGCATGCGGCATCCGTCTTCGCCCTGGGTGCCTTCGACGAGTTCTACATCTCCTACGCCGACCGCACGGCGGTGTGCGCACCCGAGCATCTGGCCGCGGTCGGCCCGGGAAAGAACGGCATGGTGCGTGCCACGATCATCGAGCAGGGGCGTGTGATCGGTTGCTGGACGCACGCGAGCGCCGCGCACCGCACCCCACCCGACCTGTTCGTGGCACCGACCGACGAGCAGGCGATGCACGCGGCCCTCGCGCGGTTCGCCGGCTTCCTCGAGAGGTGACCTGGCGGCATCACTCGTCGGCGTGACGCCCCAGGAAGTTGTAGACCTCGTTGTCGTCGACCCCGGGGAACGCGCCGCGGGGGAGCGGCGAGAACATGTGCGTGTGCACGCGGGCGCTCGGCCAGGCCCGCCCGCTCCACCGTTCGCGCAGCTCCGACGAGGGGCGACGGCAGCACGCCTCGTCGGGGCACGTCGACACGGCGCGGTCGTTCGTCTCGCGTCCGCGCCACCACCGGGCGTCGTCGAACGGCACGCCGACCGTCACCGAGAACTCTCCGTCGCGAGACGAGCCGGTCTGCGTCGAGCACCAGAACGTGCCAGACGGGGTGTCGGTGTACTGGTGATGCTCGACCGTGCGGTTCTGCTGTGTGAATGCTGCTCGCGCCTGGAACTTGCGGCACACGCGCTGCCCCTCGACGGCACCGGTGACGTCCATCGGCAGCGGCAGGTCGTCGTTCTCGTACACGCGGGCGATCGCGCCGGTGGAGTCGACGCGCAGGAAGTGCAGCGACATGCCGAGGTGCTGCGTCATGAGGTTCGTCATGCGCATGCCGGCGGCCTCGTGCGTCACGCCGAACGCGTCGCGGAAGTCCTCGACGGCGAGGTTGCGGTCCTTCTTCGCCTGCTGCAGGAACGCCACCGCGGCCGTCTCGGGCATCAGGCAGGAGGCGGCGAAGTAGTTGATCTCGAGCCGCTGCTGCAGGAAGTCCGCGTAGTCGGTGGGCGGGGTGTGCCCGAGCAGTCGGTGCGCCATCGCCTGCAGGGCCATAGACCGCAGTCCGTGTCCGCCGGGGATCGAGGCGGGCGGCAGGTAGATGCGTCCGTTCTCGAGGTCGGTCACCGAGCGGGTGGAGTGCGGCAGATCGTTGACGTAGATCAGCTCGAAGCCGAGCTTCTCGGCCATGATGCTCACCGTGCGGTGCGTGAGCGCACCCTGTACGTGGCCGGCGGCGCGCAGGTGCTTCTCGGCGAGCTTGTCGATGTCGCCGAGGTAGTTGTTCTGCGCGCGCATGCGCAGTCGCAGCTCGGTGTTCGCCCGTCGGGCCTCCTCGGGCGTCGCGATGGCCTCGCGCTCGCGGCGCTGCAGCTCGTGGTGCAAACCCAGCAGCGACTCGATGGTCTCATCGCTCATGCCCTTCGTCACGCGCACGGGCGCGACGCCGAGCTGCCGGAAGACCGGGCTCTCCTGGGCGCGCTCGAGTTCGATCTCGAGGGCGGCGCGACGGTTCGGCGGCTCGCCCGAGATGAGATCGGTGACCTCGGTCTTGGTCGCTTGGGCGATCGCCTGCAGCAGCGACAGCTTCGGCTCGCGCTTGCCGTTCTCGATCAGGCTCAGCTGCGACCCCGCGACGCCGACCAGCGCGCCCAGTTCGTCGAGCGTGTACCCGTTCTCGAGCCGGTGGTGACGGATGCGGTGGCCGAGAGTCGTGAGGTGGATGCCGGAGGTCGCCATTCCTTGAGCATAGCGAAAGAACCGCAATTCTTATACGCGGATACGACGGAAAGACCGGCGGATGTCGGAAGAAGATGGACTCAACGCCCACCTCAAAGGAGCAGCAATCGTGGCCATCGCCGAAGCCTTCACCCCCCGCACGTCTCCCGTCGCCCCGGCGCGCACGTTCGGGACGGCTCCGACCTACGACACTCCGGCGATGGCAGAACTCGCCGCCTGGGTCGAGGAGATCCGCGCCCTCACACAGCCCGACGCGGTGCACTGGGTCGACGGCTCCCGCGCCGAGAACGACTGGCTGCTGCGTGGCCTCGTCGACGAGGGCAAGCTGATCAAGCTCAACCCCGAGTGGCGCCCCGGCTCCTACCTCGCCCGGTCGCACCCCAGCGACGTCGCCCGCACCGAGGGACGCACCTTCATCGCCTCGGAGCGCGAGGAGGATGCCGGCCCCACGAACAACTGGGCCGATCCCTCCGGCATGCGCGAGAAGATGACCGAGATCTTCGAAGGCTCCATGCGCGGACGCACGATGTACGTCGTGCCGTTCTCGATGGGGACCGTCGGCGGACCGCTCTCGCACATCGGCGTGCAGGTCACCGACAGCGCGTACGCCGTGGCATCCATCGGCATCATGACCCGCGTCGGCGATGCCGTCACGCGACAGATCGCCGAGGGCGCACCGTGGGTGCGGACCGTGCACTCGGTCGGCGCCCCGCTCGGCCCGGGCGAGCCCGACGCCGAATGGCCGTGCAATGACGACAAGTACATCGTGCACTTCCCCGAGACGCTCGAGGTCTACTCGTTCGGCTCCGGCTACGGCGGCAACGCGATCCTCGCCAAGAAGTGCTTCGCGCTGCGCATCGCCTCGGTGATCGCTCGCGACGAGGGCTGGCTCGCCGAGCACATGCTGCTCATCCGCGTGATCGATCCGGCGGGCAAGGCGTACCACGTCGCGGCCGCCTTCCCCTCGGCGTGCGGCAAGACCAACCTGGCGATGCTGCGTCCCACCATTCCCGGATGGCGCGTCGAGACGCTCGGCGACGACATCGCGTGGATCCGCCCCGGCGAAGACGGCCGCCTGTGGGCCATCAACCCCGAGGCCGGCTTCTTCGGCGTCGCGCCCGGCACCGGCGAGTCGACCAACGTCACCGCGGTCGAGACGCTCTGGGGCAACACCCTCTTCACGAACGTGGCCCTGCGCCCCGACGGAGACGTGTGGTGGGAGGGGCTGACCGACACCCCGCCCGCGCACCTGACGGACTGGGAGGGCAACGACTGGACGCCGGATTCCGGGCGCCCCGCCGCGCACCCGAACTCGCGCTTCACGGTCTCGGCCGCCCAGTGCCCGCAGATCGCCGAGGACTGGGAAGAGGCCGTGCCGCTCGACGTGATCCTGTTCGGCGGGCGCCGCGCGAGCAACGTGCCGCTCGTGGTCGAGGCCACCGACTGGACGCACGGCGTGTTCCTCGGCTCGAACATCTCGTCCGAGCGGACCGCCGCCGCCGAAGGAACACTCGGCGAACTGCGCCGCGACCCGTTCGCGATGCTCCCGTTCTGCGGCTACAACATGGCCGACTACTTCGCGCACTGGCTGAAGGTCGGTCGCGGACTGCGGTTCGACCGTGCACCGCGCATCTTCCAGGTGAACTGGTTCCGCCGCGGCGACGACGGACGCTTCCTGTGGCCCGGATTCGGCGACAACTCTCGCGTGGTCGACTGGATCATCCGTCGGGTCGCGGGCGATGTGCCCGCCGTCGACAGTCCGATCGGACGCCTGCCCCGCACCGAGGACCTCAACCTCGACGGACTCGACATCCCCACAGCCGACCTCGAGGAGCTCTTCTCCGTCGACCCGCAGGCGTGGAAGACCGAGGCCGACCTCACCGAGGCGTTCTACGACACCTTCGGCGACAAGGTGCCGGCCGCGCTCCGCAGCGAGCTCGCGTCGCTGCGCTACCGCCTGGCGAACGCCTAGGCCCACAGACCGGTGCCGGCTCGGGGGAGTCGGCACCTCCCTTTCCGCCCGTGTGGCGGTGTGAAACCCGCGAAGGCGGGATGTCGGAGACGAACCCATGGCTGAGTGGTCTCCGGCATCCCGCCTTCGCGTTGCCTGCGGTCTGTGCGCCTAGGCCAGCAGCTGGTGGCGCGCGAGGTCGCGGTACAGCGGCGTCGACTCGACGAGCTCGGCGTGCGTGCCCTGGCCGATGACAACGCCGTCCTGCAGCACCACGATCAGGTCGCTGTCGACGACGGTCGAGAGGCGGTGGGCGATCACGACGAGTGTGCGATCGGTCGAGACCGCGTCGATCGCCTCGCGCATGCGCTGCTCGTTCACGCCGTCGAGTGACGAGGTCGACTCGTCGAGCAGCAGGATCGGCGCGTCCGTGAGCAGTGCCCGCGCGATCGCCAGTCGCTGACGCTCACCGCCCGAGAGCATCACGCCGTCTTCGCCCACCGGGGCTTCGAGTCCGAGCACACTGCGCTCGAGCACGTCGCCGAGGTTGACCGCGCGCAGCACCTGCTCGCACTCCTCATCGGTCGCGGCGGGGGCGGCGAGGCGCAGGTTGTCGGCGAGGGTTCCGGCGAGAGTCGGAGCGTCCTGCTCGACGTAGCCGAACTGGGCGCGCAGTTCGTCGCGCGTGTAGGTGCGCGCGTCGTGGCCGTACAGGCGGATGGACCCGCCGGTCGGGTCGTAGAAGCGCTCGACGAGGGAGAGGATCGTGCTCTTGCCGGCGCCGCTCGGCCCGACCAGCGCGACGCGCGCGCCCCGCGGCACGGCGAAGGACACCCCGCGCAGCACCTCGTGGTCCGTCGCCGGTGCCGCCTCGGCATCCGTCTTCTCGAGGTGCGCATCGGCCAGCAGGTTCTGCGCCTCCCGCGCGGCGGCGCGACGGGCGGCGACCACGTTCTCGGGGTAGCGGAAGTGCACGTCGCGGAACTCCAGCGCCGGAGCATCCGGGTCGGGCTCGTCGCGCGTGAGGCGGCCGGCGATCTCGGCGTCGCGCTGCGTCTCGATCGGCAGGTCGAGCACCTCCTGGATGCGCCCGAGGGCGCCGAGGGCCTGGTTCACCGAGGTGATCGCGCCGAAGGTCGAGGCGAGCGGCATCACCAGTAGGAACAGGAACATGATGAACGCGATGAGCGAGGCGATTGTGATCGCGCCGGCGGCGACGCGGAAGCCGCCGACGCCGAGCACCACCAGCAGCGAGAGCTGCATGGCGATGCCCGCGATCGGCACGACCAGCGACGAGATCTTCGCGATGCGCACACCGATGCCGTACGCCTCGGTCGCGACGTTCGACACGGCGACCGTCTCGCGTTCGGTCGCGCCCGAGGCGCGGATCGTGCGGATCGATCCGACGGCACGCTCGACACCGGAGGCGAGCTCGCCGACCTTCTCCTGCTGGGCGGTGGATGCCGAGCGGATGCGTCCGCTCAGGACGACGACGACGGCCACCGAGACGCCGATCACGACGACGATGAGCAGCAGCAGGATCGGGTCGATCACGAGCATCGCGATGAGGGCGCCGAGGAACAGCACCACGTTGCCCACCGCGTCGGCGAGGCCCTGGGTCAGCACGGCGTACAGGAGCGTGGTGTCGGTGCCGACGCGCGAGACGAGGTCGCCGGTGCGGCGGGCATCGAACTCCGACGTGGGCAGGTGCAGGATGCGGGCGATCAGCTGGCGACGGCTGGAGAGCACCACCGCGGTTCCCGTGCGCTGCAGCAGGTAGTGCTGGAAGCCCGAGATGATCGACGACGCGATCACGAAGCCGACGAGGAGCCACACGAGAACGCCGATCGTGCCGTCGGACTGCACGGCCTCGATGACCTGCCCCACCAGCAGCGGCTGCACGAGCGATGTGGCGGCGCCGACGACGCTGAGCACGGCCACCATGATCAGGGTGCGCTTGTGCTCGAAGAGGAAGGGGAGGAGCTGGCGGAACGTGGCGCGCGGGCCGTCCTGTTGCGCGTCGCGTCCGCTGCGGCGGGGAGTCGCCGTGCGGGACATGGGTGACCTCGTTCTGAAAAAGGGGGTACTACGACCGTACTTCGTGTTCGATACGTCGGTCGCCGGTCACGCCCGTCCGAATCGGCGGTGGGCTGCCTGCTTGCTGACCCCGAGAGCGCTGGCGATCGCCTGCCACGAGTAGCCTGCGAGGCGCGCCCGGCGCACCTGAGCCTCCTCGGCGCGGGAGATCTCGCGGCGGATCCCCGTGAGTCGGCTCAGCTCGGCGAGCGGCTCGCCCTCCGGGTCGGTGTCGACGGCGGTGCGGATGGTCATGCGGTCCTCCTCGGTTCGTGCTGGCTGTCAACATATATTGACTTTGCGGTTCGTGTCAACACACGTTGACCCCGCGGTTCGGAGGACATCTGCGGTGCGGAGGGCGATTGCGCCGGATCTCTCCTCCCGCGCGCAGATCTCCTCCGAAGAACGCAGGTGCGCCAGACTGGACGGATGCTGGCCGCACCGAAACTCCGCGCGGGTGACCGCGTCGCCGTGCTCTCACCCGCCTTCGCCGCTCCCGCGGTCGCTCCCGAGCTGCACGAGCAGGCGCTGCGTCGTCTCACGGAGCTCACCGGACTCGTGCCGGTGGAGTACCCGACGACCCGCGTGCTCGATGCGAGCCCCGAAGCGCGCGCGGCCGATGTGAACGCCGCGTTCGCCGATTCGAGCATCCGTGCGATTCTCGCCACGATCGGCGGCGACGATCAGATCCTCGTGGTGCCGCACCTCGACCCGGCCCTCGCCGTCGCGGACCCGAAGCCGTTCCTCGGCTACAGCGACAACACGAACATCCTCAACTGGCTCTGGCAGTCGGGCGTCTCGGGGTTCTACGGCGGATCCACCGCCGTGCACCTCGGCCCGGGCCCGGCCGTCGACGACGTGCACCTGTGCTCCCTGCGGGCTGCGCTGATGGACGGCGGCGACGTGCAGATCACCGAGCCGGGGGAGTCGGAAGACGTCGGCCGACGCTGGACCGACCCGCGGGCGCTGACCGAGTACGGCGACCGCGTTCCGACCGAGCCGTGGACCTGGTCGGGCCCTGCGCTGCGGGTCGCGGGTCGCACCTGGGGCGGATGCCTCGAGGTGATCGACGGCCTCGCACTGGCGGATCGGCTGCCCGCGGTCGACGATCTCGCCGGCGGCATCCTGCTTCTCGAGACCAGTGAAGAGCGTCCGCCGGCGAGCTGGGTCGCCCGCTGGCTGCGCGGACTGGGGGAGCGCGGCATCCTCTCGGCGGTGGCCGGAGTCGTGGTGGCGAGACCACCGGTCAGCGACTTCGAGTTCCGCCCGTCCGCCTCAGAGGCGAGAGGTCTGCGTGACGAGCAGCGGGATGCCGTCGTCGACGTCGTCTCGCGCTACAACCCCGAGGCCGTGGTCTGCGTCGGTCCGCCCTTCGGTCACACGCGCCCGCAGTGGATCGTGCCCTACGGCGGGATGATGACCCTCGACGGTGCCGCGCGCACGCTCACGGCGCACTACTGACGCGGATGTGACGGGGCACCCGGATCCGAGAACCCGGGTGCCCCGTCACGACGGTCACGCAGCTCAGCGCTGCTTCGCGGCGATGCCGAGGTCCGCCTCGTAGTCGGTGTCCTTGGTCTCCTTGCTCAGGAACAGTGCGATGAAGGTCAGCACGCCCATCGCCGAGAGGTAGAGACCCACCAGCCACGGGGCGCCGTCGCCGAGCTCCCACAGCCACACGGCGATGAGCGGGGCCACGGCGGCACCGAGGATCGACGACACGTTGTACGAGATCGCCGAGCCGGTGTACCGCACGTTCGTCGGGAAGAGCTCGGGCAGCAGTGCGCCCATCGGGCCGAAGGTCGCCCCCATGAGCACGAACCCGAACACCAGGAACGCCTGTACCAGCGCCCCGCTGAACTTGGGGTCGACGGTCGGCAGCAGGAACGTGTTGAACGTCAGACCGAACACGATGATCAGCCCGGTCACCCACATCAGCAGCGTGCGGCGGCCGACCTTGTCGGCGATCGGGCCCGACAGCAGCGTGAAGATGCCGAAGAACACCACGCCGATGATCTGCATGAGCACGAAGTCGGTGTAGCCGAAGCCGAGGCCCGGGTAGAACTGGGCGGCGAAGGCCGAGGCGTCGAAGTCCCGGCCCGCAGCTTCCGCGGCGGCCTGTGCCGCGGCGGAGGCGGTGTCGAGCGACGCGGCCTTGGTGCCGTACGCGAGCGTGAAGTTCGTCATCAGGTAGAACAGCACGTACGTGGCCAGCATGATGAACGTGCCGAGGATCAGCTGCTTCCAGTGGTGACGGAACACCGTGGCGAGGGGCAGCTTGCGGATGACGCCCTTCTCCTCGGCCTTCTTGAACGTGTCGGACTCGACGAGCTTGAGGCGCACCCACAGGCCGACGATGACCATGACGGCCGAGAACAGGAACGGGATGCGCCAGCCCCAGGCCAGGAACGCCTCGGACTTCAGCACCGGGTTCTCACCGTGCGGCAGCAGCCAGTTGATGGCGAGGAACAGGAAGTTCGCGATGATGAAGCCGAGCGGCGCACCGAGCTGCGGGAACGTGCCGTACCAGGCGCGCTTGCCCTTCGGGGCGTTCTCGGTCGCGACCAGTGCGGCGCCCGACCACTCGCCGCCGAGCGCGAAGCCCTGCGCCAGGCGGAGGATCAGCAGCAGCAGCGCCGCGACCCACCCGATGTCCTGGTAGGTCGGCAGCAGGCCGATCACGAACGTGGCGGTGCCCATGGTGAGCAGCGACGCGACCAGCGTCGCCTTGCGGCCGAACTTGTCGCCGAAGTGCCCGAAGACGACGGCGCCGATCGGACGCGCCACCATCGCGGCGCCGAACACCGCGAACGAGGCGAGCAGCGACGTGGTGTCGTCGCCGGTCGGGAAGAACAGGATCGGGAACACGAGCACCGCGGCCGTGGCGTAGGCGTAGAAGTCGTAGAACTCGATCGTGGTGCCGACGAGGCTGGCGGTGATGACGCGTGATCGCGGATTCGCGGGCGCGGTGGTCGTACTCATGCTGCTCCTTAGATCCGTGCCGGTGCACCGGACACTCGCAGGAGTTTACGCCTTGCTGGGAGTTCGCTGGACGCGCGGCCCGCGATCCGCGCGACTCACTCCTCGGCGTCGCCCAGCAACAGCCCGCTCACGAGCTCCGCGCGCGGCGAGACGAGCTCCTCCAGCTCCAGCACCACCAGCCGGTTCGCGCCCGCCCGCGTCACGGGTGCGGGAACGAACAGCGTCCGCTGCGGCGCGTTGCGCCAGTACCGCCCGAGGAAGAACCCGTTCACGAACGCGTAGCCCTTGCCCCACGACGCCGTGTCGAGGAAGAGGTCCGCGGGAGCGTCGAGCGCGATGTCCGCCGTCCAGGCCGCGGGCGCGGCTCCCGCGTCGTGGGCGTCGGTGCGCTCCGCGACCGCGCCGGCGATGTCGGCGACGTCGAGCGGCGTCGAGGTCCAGCCGGTCAGCGGCACACCGTCGAGCACGGGGGAGCCGATCAGCCCCTTCTCCTCGCCGAGCCGGTGGGCGTAGTTCACGCGCCCCTGGTCCTCCACGAGGATGCTCAGGCGCCGCCCCGCGGGGATCCGCAGCGTGCGGTCGTGGCGAGTGCGCGAGAGTGCGCCGACCGGCTGCCCGTCGACACTCACCCAGGCCAGGTCACGCACGCCTTCGAACGTCAGCAGTCCGCCCGCGGCACCCGGCAGCTCGACGTCGTAGCGCATCAGCGCGCTCCGGTGCTCGAGCGCGTCGAACGTCTGCGGCGCTTCGGTCGACCGAGCGGATGCCGCGGCATCCGTCCACGCGCCCGCGGGCGTCAGCGGCACCGTCGCGGTCGGTGCGGCCGCCGCGCGCTCGGGCACCTCGTCGGGCACCGGGGCGTACTTGGCGATGACGTCGCGGAACGCGAAGAACTTCTCCGTCGGGTTGCCGGCTTCGTCGAGCGGGGCGTCGTAGTCGTACGAGGTCACGATCGGCAGGTAGCGCCCCTTGTGGTTCGCGCCGTTCGTGAGACCGAAGTTCGTGCCGCCATGGAACATGTAGATGTTGACCGAGGCGCCCGCCGCGAGCAGTGCGTCGAGGTCGGATGCCGCGGCGTCGACGTCGGTCGTATGGTGCACGCCGCCCCACCAGTCGAACCATCCGTCCCAGAACTCCGAGCACATCAGGGGTCCGGTCGGCTGGTGCGCGCGCAGCGTGGCGAGCCGTTCGGCGCTGCGTGAGCCGAACGAGGCGGTCTTGTGCAGCGACGGAAGGGTGCCGTCCGCCAGCATCTGATCCTGCGGCTGGTCGACGGTCGTCAGCGGCACCGTGATCCCGGCGTCCTGGGTGAGGGCGACCAGCGCCTCGAGGTACGCCTTGTCGGATCCGTAGGCGCCGTACTCGTTCTCGATCTGCACCAGCACCACCGGTCCGCCGCGGTCGATCTGGCGGGGGACGACGATCTCGTACACCCGGTGCAGGTATGCGCTCACGTCGGCGAGGAACTCCGGGTCCGACGAGCGCAGCGCCCGCTCGCCCGCGGTCAGCCACGTCGGCAGTCCGCCGTTGTGCCATTCGGCGCAGATGTAGGGCCCTGGGCGCACGATCGCGTCCATGCCCTCGGCGTGCACGAGGTCGAGGAACCGCCCGAGGTCGTTCCAGCCCGTGGCATCCCACTCGCCGCGGCGCGGCTCGTGCGCGTTCCAGGCGACGTACGTCTCGATGGTGTTGAGCCCCATCAGCCGAGCCTTGCGGATGCGGTCCTGCCACTGGTCGGGGTGCACCCGGAAGTAGTGCAGGGCGCCGGAGATCACCTGGTGCGGCCGGCCGTCACGCAGGAAGTCGGTCTCGCCGAGGGAGAAGGAGGTCACAGTCCCAGTGCTTTCGTCGAAGTGGTCGGGGCCGAGCCCTCGAGGGGCCCGGCCCGACCGGGTCGTGTTACTTGTTGACGGCGAAGCCCTGGGCGTTGCCGTACTCGACCAGTGCGTCCTGCCAGGTGGCCAGACCCGCGTTGAGGTCACTGCCGTTCTGGTACGCCTGGCCCACGGTGTCGCCGAAGATGCTGTTGCCGTAGACCTGGTAGGGCAGGTAGTTCCAGCCCTCGACCACGTCGTCCGCCGCGGCCGCGAGGACCTCGTTGATCTTCTGTCCGCCGAAGTACTCGGGGGCGTCGGCGAGGAACTCGTCGCTCGACAGCTCGGCCGTGGTCGACGGGAATCCCCCGCTCTCCATGAACAGCGAGATGCTCTCCTCGGAGTTGTTCAGCCACCACAGGAAGCCGGCCGCGAGGGCAGGGTTCTTGCTCTGCTTCGTCACGGCCTGGCCGCCGCCGCCGTTCTCGGCGCTCGCGGGAGTGCCGTCGTAGGTCGGCATCGGAGCGACGCGCCAGTCACCGGCGCCGTCGGGTGCGCCCGAGATCAGGTTGCCCGGCATCCAGGCACCGATCACGAGGGTGGCGATGCTGCCGTCGCCGAGGGCACGGAACCACTCATCGCTCCAGCTGCTGGTCGGCGCGACCAGGCCTTCCTCGACGAGACGGTTCCAGTTCTGGGTCCACTTCTGGGTGCCCTCGTCTTCGAGGTCGATCGAGACGTCGGTGCCGTCGGTCGAGAACGGCTCGCCGCCTGCCTGCCAGATCATCGACGTGGCGAAGCCGGCGTCGCCGGTGTCGTTGGTGATGTAGGCGTTCGGGTTCGCGGCGTGGATCGCCTTCGCGGCCTCGTAGTACTCGTCCCACGTGGTGGGCACGGCGAGACCGGCCGCGTCGAAGACGGCCTTGTTGTAGAACATCGCCATGGGGCCGGAGTCCTGCGGCAGGCCGTAGATGGCGTCGCCCTCGGTGACGGAGTTCCAGGTGGAGGCCGTGTAGTCGTCCTCGAAGTCGGCGAAGCCGAACTGCGAGAGGTCGGTGAACGCGTCGGTCAGCGAGAACTGCGGAAAGGCGTAGTACTCCATCTGCACGACGTCGGGAGCGCCCGAGCCGGCCTTGATGGCGTTCTGCAGCTTGGTGTACTCGTCGTTGTTGGTGCCCGCGTTGACCACGTTGACCGTGACGTTGGGGTACTCCTCCATGAACGCCTCGGCCTGTGCCTCGGCGGAAGGGGTCCAGGACCAGTACGTGATCTCGCCGCCCTTCTCGAGAGCGGCCTCGACGGAGTCGAACGTGCCGTCGCCGGCGGCGGCTCCGCTCGAGTCGCCGGTGGATCCGGTGCTGCATCCGGCCAGCGCCAGCGCTGCCACGGTTCCGGCTGCGAGCACCGTCAGGGTGCGGCGCGCAGCGGGGTGAGGAAGGTGCTTCATTGCTGTGTCCTTTCGGGGGTGCGGTCCCTCATCGGACCGACGTGGGAGGGGAGCGGTGGCGTCATTGCTTGACGCTTCCCGCGGTGAGACCTGACTGCCAGAACCGCTGCAGCAGCAGGAAGGCGATGACGATCGGGATGATGGTGAGCAGCGAGCCCATGATCACGAGGTTGTAGATCGGCTGCGAACCGGCGCCGATCGCCTGCGAGCTCCACTGGTTCAGACCCACCGTCAGCGGGTACCAGGCGGGGTCCGAGAGCATGATCAGCGGCAGGAAGTAGTTGTTCCACGTCGCGACCACGGTGAACAGCGCGACGGTGACGATGCCGGGGGCGAGCAGACGCATCGAGATCGTGAAGAACGTGCGGAACTCGCCGGCGCCGTCGATGCGGGCGGCCTCGAGCAGCTCGGTCGGCACGGACTCGGTGGCGAACACCCAGATCAGGTACAGCCCGAACGGGCTGATCAGTGACGGGATGATCACCGCCCACGGGGTGTTCGTGAGTCCGAGCTCACTGAAGAGCAGGAATGTCGGAACCGCGAGCGCCGTGCCGGGCACCGCGACCGCGCCGAGCACGATCGCGAACACGGCGGGGCGCCCGGGGAAGCGGTATTTCGCCAGACCGTAGCCGGCCATGGTCGCCAGCAGGGTCGCGCCACCGGCTCCGACCACGACGTAGAGCAGCGTGTTGCCGAGCCAGCGCAGGAAGATGCCGTCGCGGTACGCGAACGTGGCGACGAGATTGTCGAAGAACGCGAAGTCGTCGGCGAACCAGAGACCGAACGAGCTGAACAGTCCGGACTGCGTCTTCGTCGAGCTGAACAGCAGCCACACCAGCGGCACCAGGGTGTACAACGCGTAGACGACCATGACGATCAGCAGCGTCTTCGACGACCGCGGGTTCATCGGGTCGTGACGCTTCGACGAGCGCACGGGACGGGCGAGGGGGAGTGCCATCTCAGCGCACCTCCGACTTGGAGCCGCGCAGTTGCACGACGTAGGCGATGACGGCGGTGATGACGCCCATGATGATGGCGATCGTCGCCGCGTAGTTGAACTGCTGACCCGCGAACGAGAGGTTGTACGCGTACATGTTCGGGGTGAAGTACGTCGTGATCACGTTGGGGGCGAGCGGGCGCAGGATGTTGGGCTCGTTGAAGAGCTGGAAGCTGTCGATGATCGAGAAGATCGTCGCGATGATGAGGGCGCCGCGCACCGAGGGGATCTTGATCGAGAAGATCGTGCGCCACGCGCCGGCGCCGTCCAGCGACGCCGCCTCGTACATGTCGGTCGGGATCGTCTTGAGCGAGGAGTAGAAGATCAGCATGTTGTAGCCGACGAACTGCCAGGTCACGATGTTGCCGATCGAGACCAGGATCCACTCCTTCGCGAACGGGGTGATCAGGTCGCTGCCGAGCAGGTCGTTGACGTTCGAGGCCAGGCCGAACTGGTCGCCGTAGATGTAGCCCCACATCAGCACCGCGACGACCGCGGGCACCGCGTACGGCAGGAAGATCAGGATGCGGAAGAACGATGCTCCGCGCAGTCGCGCGCTGTCGAGCGCGAGGGCGGCGGCCAGGGCCAGGATCAGCATGATCGGCACCTGCACCAGCAGGAAGATCAGCACGCGGCCGAACGCCTCCCAGAACTGCGAGTCGCCGAGGGCGCGCACGTAGTTGTCGAACCCGACGAACGCCGTGCCGCCGATGAGCTTCTCCTGGAAGAAGCTCAGGTACAGCGCGTAGGCGAGCGGCGTCAGGAACACCAGTGCGAACACGATCATGAACGGGCCGACGAAGGCCCATCCTCGCCAGTCGCGTTTCTCGCGGCGGCGGATGCCGACGGCTCCGGGTGCCGCTGTGATTTCAGTCGTCATCGACGAGACCTTCTCCGAGTTCTGGCGCCCACTGCGCCGTGTGTCAACGTCAACATATGTGATGTGTTGCTAGTGTGTCAACGTCAACACATGAATGGATGATCTCCCGTGACCTTGGAAACCCCGACAGAGCAGTCGCCGCGCCGCAGAGAGCCCTCGATGGAGGATGTGGCGCGCGAGGCGGGCGTCTCGGGGCAGACGGTGTCGCGGGTCGTGAACGCCCGAGGATACGTCGGAGCCGACACGCGCGTGCGCGTCGAAGAGGCCATGCATCGCCTCGGCTACCGACCCAACAGCGCCGCACGAGCGCTGCGGTCGGGGCGCTTTCGCACGATCGGCGTCGTGATGTTCTCGTTCAGCTCCTACGGCAACCAGCGCACGCTCGACGCGATCGCCGTGCGCGCCGCGCAGCTCGGCTATGCCCTCACGCTCATCCCCGTCGAGTCCAGCGCGCGCGACACCGTCGTGGGCGCCTTCCGCCGACTCGAGGAGCACGCGGTCGACGGCATCATCATCGTGATCGAGGCGCACCAGCTCGACGAGGCCGACATCGAGATCCCCAGCGGGCTGCCCGTCGTGTTCGTCGACTCGAACCGCGGAGCCGAGCATCCGTTCGTCGACACCGACCAGGCGCAGGGCGCGCGTCTCGCCACCGAGCACCTGCTGCAGCTCGGGCACGAGACCGTGTGGCACGTCGCCGGACCCGCGAAGTCGTACTCGGCCGAACGCCGACGTGAGGCGTGGCAGTCGACACTCGAGACCCACGGATGCCGCGTACCTGAACCGCTGCCGGGGGACTGGAGCGCCGAGTCGGGGTATGCCGCGGGGGTGCAGCTGCGCGCGATCGACGGCGTCACCGCAGTCTTCGCCGCGAACGACCAGATGGCGATCGGCGTGCTGCGCGCGTTCCGCGAGATCGGCCGCGCGGTGCCCGATGACGTCAGCATCGTCGGCTTCGACGGACTCCCCGACGCCGCGCAGCTGTGGCCTCCGCTCACGACCGTGCTGCAGCATCCGGAGCGTGTCGGGGCCGCCGCGGTCGACGCCCTTCTCGCCGAACTCGATCAGGGCGAACGGGTGCAGACGCCCCTCGTCGGCACCGAGCTGATCGTGCGCGCGAGCACCGCCCCGCCGCGCGGGCGCTGACGCTTCGCGCTCCGCGCTCCCTCCTCCGCGCTTCGGAGGACTTCTGCGCAAGGGAGGTCTCGTGCGCAGCATCCGCCCTCCCTTGTGCAGATCTCCTCCGCAAACCACACCGGATGCCGCGCCTCACCCGTCCTGCACGGATGCCGCGACTGTGACTCTCTCCACAGCCGATGAATACCTTGCAGCCACCGACGACCGGCGTCGCGACGTCCTGACAGGGTCGAGGCATGCACCCGCCCCTGCGCCTCTCGGATGTGCGCGATGTCGTGCCCGTGCGTACGCTCCTCATCGCGGGCATCAGTCGCCATGCCGTCAGGCGCGCGATCGAACGCCAAGAACTCCTGCGTGTTCGGCGTGGGTGGGTCGCGGCGCCCGATGCCGATCCGCTGCTGCTCACGGCGGCTCGGGGTGGTGTCGTGCTCACGTGCATCACGCAGGCGAAGAGGCTGGGGCTGTGGGATGCCGGCGACGCCACGCTGCACGTCGCCGCGCCGTCGCACGCGGGAAGGGTCGAGGTCGCCGGGCACGTGCACTGGGGGAAGCCCGTGGTTCCGAGGGATGCCGCGGCCCTCGTCGACCCGATCGAGAACGTGCTGTCGATCGTGGCTCGGTGTCAGCCGCGCGACACGGCGCTCGCGATCTGGAACTCCGCGTTGCACGCACGCCTCGCCGACCTCGAGATGCTCCACGGTCTGCCGCTCACATCCGCGGCGCGCGGGCTCCTCGCTGAAGCGACCCCGTTCGCTGACTCCGGACTCGAGTCGGTCGTGGTTCCGCGGCTCCGATGGCTGGATGTGCCGCTGCGTCGACAGATCTGGATCGCCGGGCATCGCGTCGATCTGCTCATCGGCGAGCGGCTGGTGTTCCAGATCGACGGCGGACACCACGTGGGCCCGCAGCGCACCCGCGACAACGAGCATGACGTGCGCCTGATGCTGCGCGGCTATCACGTGATCCGGGTCGGATACGAGCAGGTGATGCACCGGTGGCCCGAGGTGCAGGAGCAGATCACCTACGCCGTCGCCCAGGGCCTCCACCGCGCGCGGTGACCTCCTGGCCGCCGCGCTCCTGCATCACAGCGCTCCTGCATCACAGCGCTCCTGCATCACAGCGGAGGAGATCGACGTTGCGGAGGGCTACGGCGTCGAATACGACCTCCGAAACGCAGAACACCTCCGAAACGCAGGCCGGACCCCGCGATCAAGCGGCGCTGCCGCGACTCAGCCGCGCAGTTCGCTCAGCAGCAGTGCCGTGCGCAGCGCTGCATCCGCCGCCTCCGCGCCCTTGTCTTCCTTCGACCCCTCGAGCCCGGCCCGGTCGAGGCCCTGCTGCTCGTCGTCGAGGGTGAGCACGCCGAAGCCGACCGGCTTGCCGGCATCGAGCGCGACGCGGGTGAGGCCGTCGGTGGTCGCAGCCGAGACGTACTCGAAGTGCGGCGTTCCACCGCGGATGATCACACCGAGCGCGACCACGGCGTCGGCGCCGCCGGTGAAGGCCGCCTGTGCCGCCAGCGCGAGCTCGAACGATCCGGGCACCCGCACGAGGCGATGCGTCGCTCCGGCCGCGTCGAGCACGCGCGTGGCGCCCGCGATGAGTCCGTCGGTGATGATGTCGTGCCACGTGCCCGCGATCACGACGACGTTCAGTCCCCGTCCGTCGATGTCGCCCGTGCGAGGTGCTCCTGCGCCGCTCATGCCTTGTCCTTTCCGTCCGCGAGAGCCTCTGCGAGCTCTGCGGCGCCGATGATGTGACCCATCCGGTCACGCTTGGTCTCGAGGTACTGGTGATTGTTCGGGCCCACGCCGACGATCAGCGGAACCTGTTCCACGACGTCGAGGCCGAGTGTGCGCAGCTGATTGACCTTGTCGGTGTTGTTGGTGAGCAGACGCACCTTCGACACCCCGAGATCGGTCAGGATGCCAGCTGCCGCCGCGTACTCACGGGCGTCAGCGGGGAGTCCGAGCGCGAGGTTCGCATCGACCGTGTCGAGCCCCTCCTCCTGCAGGCTGTACGCGCGCAACTTGTTGATCAGGCCGATGCCGCGTCCCTCGTGACCGCGCATGTAGATGACGATGCCGCCCTCCTGCTCGATCGCGTCGAGCGCGGCGTCGAGCTGGGGTCCGCACTCGCACTTCAGCGAGCCGAACGCCTCTCCGGTCAGGCACTCGGAGTGCACGCGCACGAGCGCGGTCTCTCCCGGTTCGCCCGAGACCACGGCGATGTGGTCGGTGCCGGTGACCCGATCCTTATACGCGAGGAAGCGGAAGGTGCCGTGCGTGGTCGGCACCGTGGCATCGGCCCGCAGGCTCACGCGGCGGTTGCGGTGTGCGCTCGCCGTGCCGTCACGCGGGTCCACCTCTTCGAGGTAGGCGATGAGCTGCTCGATGGTGATGACCGGCACGCCGTCGCGCGCACCCAGCTCGAGCAGTCCGGGCAGCCGCATCATGCTGCCGTCCTCCGCGACGACCTCGGCGATCGCGCCGACCGGACGCAGACCCGCGAGCTGCATCAGTTCGACTGCGGCCTCGGTGTGTCCGCTGCGCTCACGAACGCCGCCGTCGACCGCTCGCAGGGGCAGCACGTGCCCCGGACGGATCAGGCTGCGCGGCGTCGAGTCGGGGTTCGCCAGCACGTTCAGCGTGTGCGCCCTGTCGTGCGCGCTGATGCCGGTCGTCACGCCTTCGGCAGCGTCCACGCTGACCGTGTACGCGGTGGAGCGTGCATCCTCGCTCGCGGCGACCATCGGCTGCAGGTTCAGGCTGTCGGCGAGATCGGTCGGCATCGGCGCGCAGATGAATCCCGACGACCAGCGCACGGTCCAGGCGACCCATTCGGGCGTGGCGAGTTCGGCCGAGAGGATGACGTCGCCCTCGTTCTCGCGGTTCTCGTCGTCGGCGACGAGGACGGGGCGGCCGGCGCGCAGCGCGTCGAGTGCGTCGGGGATGGTGGAAAGGCTCATCGTGAGCCTCCTTCCGGTGCGGCGGCGTCGGCCGCGCGGAACGCGAGCAGGCGTTCGACATGACGGGCGAGGATGTCGGTCTCGAGGTTCACGCGCTCGCCGATCGCGCGGGTGCCGAGAGTGGTCGCGGCGAGAGTCTCGGGGATGAGCGAGACCTCGAACCAGTGGCCGGTCGATCCGGTCGACGGGTCGCTGACCGCGCTCACCGTCAGTGAGGTGCCGTCGACCGAGATGGAGCCTTTGTCGACCACCAGCGGGGCGAGGTCGGCGGGAAGGCTGATGCGCAGCACGCTCCACTCGGCTCCGGGGCGCACGTCGAGGACCTCGCCGACGCCGTCGACATGGCCCTGCACGATGTGTCCGCCCAGACGAGCGCCCACCGGCATGGCCTTCTCGATGTTGACGCGGGTGCCGACGCTCGCCCCTCCGAGTGCGGCGACGTCGAGCGTCTGCTTCATCACGTCGGCGTCGAATGTCTCGGACGTCGAGCCGACGACGGTGAGGCAGACGCCCGAGACCGCGATGGACTCGCCGTGCACGGCATCGGTCGCCGCTCGTGGGGCCCGCACGGTGAGTCGCCAGCCGTCTCCCGCCGGTGCGATGGCGGTGATCTCGCCGATCTCCTCGATGATTCCGGTGAACATCAGACGGCTCCTTCGTTCTCGACCGCCGGGTGGGCGATCGCCAGCAGGTCGGGTCCCAGAGGAACCCATTCGTCGACGGTGAGGCGTCGTGCCTCGCCGATCGACGACACTCCGATGTCGGTGAGCGCCCAGCGGCGCCCCCCGAGCAGCACGGGGGCGATGTACGCGAGCACTCGGTCGGCGAGGTCGGCGGCGACGAAGGCGCTGGCCAGCGTCGGCCCGCCCTCGACGAACACGCGCTGGATGCCGCGGGCGTGCAGATCCGCGAGCACGGACGTCAGGTCGCGGGTGTCGTAGAAGAGCGCCTCGTGCGGGTGGCGGCGCACCGCGGCGTCGGCAGGGGTGTCGCGCGAACCGATCACGACCGGAACGGGCTGGGTGGCGAAGAGCCGGTCCCCGTCGCGGGCGGTGAGAGCCGGATCGTCGGCGAGCACGGTGCCGGTGCCGACCACGATGGCGTCGGCCTCGGCGCGGCGGCGGTGCACGTCGGCGCGCGCGGCAGGTCCGGTGATCCACTGGCTGGTGCCGTCGTCGGCGGCAGCGCGGCCGTCGAGACTCTGCGCCCACTTCACGGTGACGTGCGGCCGCCCCAGACGCTGGGCGGTGAGCCACCCGTCGATCACGCGATGTGCGGCGTCGGCCTGTTCTCCGCCTTCGACGTCGACGCCCGCGGCGCGCAGACGCTCTGCTCCGCCGCCCGACACGACGCCGGGGTCGTCGAGAGCGTGGATCACGCGCGAGACGCCGGCGTCGATCAGTGCGACGGCGCAGGGGCCGGTGCGACCGGTGTGGTTGCACGGTTCGAGGGTGACCACGGCGGTGGCGCCGTTCGCCTCGCCGGCGGAGAGCTTCGAGAGCGCGTCGACCTCGGCGTGCGGGGTGCCGGCTCCGTGGTGCCAGCCCTCGGCGAGGATGCGGCCGTCGGGGGAGAGGATGACGGCGCCGACCTGCGGGTTCACACCTCGGGGGCCGCGGACGGCGAGTTCGAGCGCACGCGTCATCGCCTCGCGCTCTGTCGCAGTCACTGCCATCGGTCGTCCTTCTCTGAAGGCTCCGGGGGATGCAGAAAGCGCGCGCTGTCGCGCACCGTGCTGCCTCCCTTCCGGACTAGCGAGGTTTCCCTCGCACCACCGTCGGTCCCGGAATTCCACCGGATCGGCACCGAGGTCTCCCTCAGCGCTCGCGGACTGTCACCGCCGGTTCGGATTCTCACCGACCCCGGAGCACGTTGATGCTCTGAGTGTACTCAACGCGTCCGAGGACATTTCATTCCGCGTCTTACAAGGCGTGCGAGGAGGCGGCGGCGACGGCCGCGAGCGACCGGGAGAGAGCGACCTTCGGGTCCATCGCGTAGTGGCCGTCGCCGAACAGTTCCACTGTCGCGAGACCTGCGTAAGCGTGGCGGTCGAGGGCGTCGACGATGTCGGCGAGCGGAAGTTCTCCGTCTCCCCAGGCGAGATGCCCGGCGGGCGATCCGTCGATCAGGTGCACGTGACGAATCCGGTCGTCGAGCGCGGCGAAGTAGTCGTCCACCGTCTCTCCCGCCACGGCTGCGGCGACCGTGTCGAGTGCGACCCCGAGGTTCGCCGCCCCGATGTCGTCGAGCATGCGCGCCGCGTCGCCGGCGGTGTTGACGAGGTTCGACTCCACGCGTTGCAGCGGCTCGAGCACGCATTCGAGCCCGAGTTCGGCCGCATACGCCGTGATCTCGCCGATCGCGTCGACCGCGCGTGCCCACCCCGCCTCCTGCTGCTCGTTCTCCCCGCCGCGGCCGGCCGTGAGGAACAGCATCCCGGCGCCCAGCTCCACGGCGATCTCCGCCGACCGGCGGAAGGTCGCCACGCTCTCGGTGCGCAGCCTCGGGTCCCGCGAGGCGACGTTGACGGGATACATCACCTGTTCCGGCGTGAAGCATGCGATTCGCAGCCCGCGTGCAGCCGCCGCATCGCGGATGCTGCGCGCTACGGCGTCGTCGAGCCAGGGCACGTGCGCGTGGGGTGCGATGCCCCACAGCTCCATCCGATCCCGTCCGAGCTCGGCGAGATCGTCGAGGCAGGTCTCGAGCGGCAGATGCTGATACGCGAAGTTCGATCCGGTCACCCGGTCGATCAACGGAGGGATGCCGGTCACTTGCCGATCCCTTCGGAGAGGCCCTTGACGAAGTAGCGCTGGCTCGCGAAGAAGAGCACGATCACCGGCAGTGCGGCGACCACCATGCCCGCGAAGACCACCGGGTAGTCGGTGCCGTGCTTGCTCATGAGGCTGGTCAGGCCGACCGGAAGCGTCTGCACGCCCGTGCCGCTGGTGAACACCATCGCGAAGAGGTACTCGTTCCACGCGAACAGCACGTGCAGGATCACGGTGGAGATGATGATCGGCTTGCACATCGGCAGAGTGATCAGCCAGAACGTCGTCCAGCGGCTCGCGCCGTCGACTTCGGCCGCCTCATCGACCTCACGCGGCAGGTCGATCATGTAGGCCCGGATGAGGAACGTGGTGAACGGAATCCGGAACGCGGTGTACAGGATGAGCAGCGCCCAGAACGTGTTGTAGAGCCCCATGGCCTGGAACATGCGCACGAGAGGCACGAGCGCGACCGCCGGCGCCAGCATCAGGCCGCCGAGGATGAGGCCGGAGGCGACCCGGCCGAACGGCATGCGCACCCGGGTCATGCCGTAGGCCGCCCAGGCGCTGATGAACACCGTGGCGATCGTCGACGTCACCGTGACGAGCACGCTCGCCGCGAGGTAGTCGCTGACGCCGCGGTTCCACGCGTCGGCGTAGTTCTCCCACCCGAACTGCAGAGGCAGGGCGAAGGGATTTCCGAAGAGTTCGGCGTTCGTCTTGAAGCCGTTGAGCACCATCCACAGCAGCGGGTAGGCGACGACGACCACGAGTGCGAGCAGGAAAGCCCAGAGGAAGACGCGGGCGATCGCGCCGAGGAATCCGGTGCGGGTCATCAGAACTCCACCCTTCTGCGTCGTGTGTACCAGAGCTGACCGAGGGCGATCAGGAGCGTCACCACGAAGATGACTGTCGCGATGGCGGCCGCGTAGCCGAAGTCGTTGCGCACGAAACCACTGCGATAGAGCCACGTCGACAGCACCTGCGTGGAGTTGTTGGGTCCGCCGCTGGTCATGACCATGACCTCGTTGAAGACCTGGAAGGCGCCGGAGATCGTGACGATGACCATCAGTCCGCTCATCTCGCGAACGAGCGGCACGGTGACGTGGAAGAAGCGGCGCACCGGCCCGATGCCGTCGAGAGACGCCGCCTCATAGAGCTCGCTCGGGATGCGCTGGATCGCCACCGCGAACAGCAGTGTCGAGTAACCGAAGCCCTGCCACTGGCTCATGGCGATGATCGCGAGCATCGCCGTGGATTCCTGCCCGAGCCACGGCTGCGAGAGGTCGGCGAGACCGATCGCGGCGAGCAGGTGGTTGAGAAGGCCCAGGTTCGGTTCGTAGATGAAGTAGAACAGCAGGCCGGCGACCGTGAGCGAGATCGCCGACGGCACGAAGTAGATCGCACGGAGCACCTTGCGCCAGCGGACGCTGCGCAGACTCTCGATCATCGCGGCGAGCACGAGCGCTCCCGCGACCTGGAAGACGATCGAGAGCAGGGCGTAGAGCACGTTGTTGCCGAGCGCCGTCCAGAACACGGGATCGCCGAGGAGCTTCTCGTAGTTCGCCAGGCCCACGAACTCGGTGACGCCGGAGTAGATGTCCCACTCCTGCGTCGAGAACGCGATGTTCTGCACGAGCGGGAGATAGACGAAGACGGCCAGCACCACGAGGGCGGGCAGCACCCAGGCGAACCCGGCGATGCGCTTCAGGCGGCTCTGCGGGCCGCTGCCCTTCCGGCGCCTTCCTTCACCCGTCGTGATCGCCTCGGTGACCGTCGGGGGCAGGCGGAAGCCCGCCCCCGACGCGGTGTCACCGGGCGGAAGCGTTCGCGGTGCGGACACTCTCCAGCACCTCCTCGGGGGTGGCGCTGCCGCTGATGACGGCTTCGCCACCGGCGAGCCAGGCGTCGGCGACCTCGGGCACGGTCACGGTGTCGAGCCAGACGACGAGCTGCGATGCCTCGTTGACGGCGGTGATGCCTTCGAACACCGGGGTGCTGGAGGTCTGGTCCGTCACGGCGCCGATGACGGTGCTGGGCTGGCCGTACGGCGGTGACGACAGGAGGGAGGCGTTCTGCGGCTCGGTCGCGAACTTCATGAAGTCGACAGCCAGCGCCGCCTGGGGGGACTTCGCGTTGATCAGGTATCCCTCCGGGGAGCCTTCGATGGCCTCGATGTCACCCTCCGCTCCATCGGCGGCGGGAAGGGGGAAGATCCCGAAGTCCTCGGTGGAGAGTGACGTTCCCTCGGCCGTCACGGTGTCGAACTCCAGGATCTCCTGGTAATACATCGCGGCGCGGCCACCGGCGAGCGCCTCCTGCGCGGTCGTGTAGAGCACGCCGTTCGTGCCGTTGCCGCTGTCGGTGCATTCGTTCACGAGGGTGTCGAACTGCTCGAGCGCGGCGACGTAGCCGGGGTCGGTCCACTCGGCGGTCTCGGGGTCGAAGTCGGCGTGGAGCACGTCGCTGGGCACGTTGTAGGCGAACAGCTGCTGCAGATAGTGCAGGGCGGGCCATCCATCCTTGTTGCCGAAGGCGATGGGCTCATAACCGGCGTCGCGGAGCGGGCCGCACGACTCGATGAGCTCCTCGAACGTCGTCGGCACCTCGATGCCCGCGGCGGCGAACGCCGGCTTGCTATAGCCCATGAACTTGCCGTTGTTGTAGAGCGGGATGCCGTAGTACTTGCCGTCGAACTCGAACGCCGAGAGCGATGCCTCCCCGAATCGGTCGCCCCATTCGGTGCCCGGCGCGATCACCTCGCTGAGATCGGCGGCGAGACCGCCGCCGACGAAGTTCTCGGCCCAGTCGCCCGTCCAGGTGAAATAGATGTCGGGAAGCGCCTGCGAGGCGGTCAGGGTCTTGGTCTTGTCCTTGATGGACTGATCCGTCTCCTGGATCAGCTCGACGTCGACGTCGGGATGCTGCGCCTCATATGCCGATGCGACCTCCTCGAAGTACGTCTCGAGCGGCGCGCCGCCGAACTTCGTCAGGATCGAGAGCGTGCCCTCGAAGACCGGGTCGGCAGTGATGTCGGCCGCGGGTGGCGGTGTCGTGCCCGCGCAGCCCGCGAGGGCAAGGGCGGTCGCCGCGACGACTGCGGCGATCGGGAGTGTGCGTGACGTGCGCATGGTCTGCCTCTCTGAGCGGGCGGGCCGACGGCCGCGAGGTTCGCGGTCACCGATCCGCCGTTGGAACTTCGATGCGTGCCTTGTCGAGGAGTGTAGCCAAAACATGACACCGGTACCAGTGTTGATTTCAGATCGTCCAAGCCTCTCCGGCATAACCGCATTAAAACAGGCGTTATTGACGTTCATGAGGAAGTTGTGCCAGCATGATCCCCACCTGACACCGGTACCACATAGACCAGGGCTGACGGACGTCGGCCCCGCGAAAGGATCAATGATGCTCGGCTTCGACGAGACCGCCTTCCGAACCCAGATCGCCAGCGCGGTGGCGCTGCGACCGCAGATCGAGGAACTGGTCGATCAGCTTCTCGCGAAGGGGATCGACAACGTGCTGCTCGTGGGCGCCGGCGGCACCTACAGCCAGATGTGGCCGTACGAACTCCTGGCGAAGGAGCGGTCGACCCTGCCGGTGCGCACGGCCATCGCCGCCGAACTCGTCGTCGCCGGCGATGCGTCGCTGGGCGAGCGCACCGCGGTCGTCTTCACCTCGGTCACCGGCACGACGGAGGACGTCATCCACGCCATCGAGTTCGTGAAGGCCGCGGGCGCGACGACGATCTCGTTCACCGGCCACGCCGACTCGCCGATCGCGACCGGAGTCGACCACCCGCTCGTCTCCGAGCCGAAGACCTGGCCGTTCGACATGCAGCTGCTGCTGCTGGTCGGTCGCCTGCTGCATCAGCGCGGCGACTTCGACGGCTACACCTCGCTGGCCGACGAACTCGTGAACCTTCCTGACGCCCTCGTCGCGGCAGCCGAGCAGGCGGAGTCGATGGCTGAGGCCTTCGCTGACGCCCACAAGGACACCGACTACTACTTCCTCATCGGTGGCGGCCCGCTGTGGTCCTTCGCGTACCTGTACTCGATGTGCATCCTCGAGGAGATGCAGTGGCTGCGCACGACCCGTGTGCACAGCGCCGAGTTCTTCCACGGGTCCCTCGAACTCCTCGAGGAGGACACCGCGGTGCTGATCTTCCAGGGTGAGGATCGCACGCGCCCGCTCACCGATCGCGCCGAGGCGTTCAGCAAGCGCATCTCGAAGGACGTCACGGTCTTCGACACGCGCGACTACGCACTCGAGGGCTTCAGCGCGGAGAACCGCGCGCTGATCGCCCCGATCGTCCTCGACACGGTCATGGGCCGGGTCAGCAAGCACCTCGAGCGGGTGCGCGATCACTCCCTGGACCTGCGCCGGTACTACCGCGTGATGGACTACTGAGACGAGAGGGTGGCCTGGCGATGCGCGTACTCGGCTTCGGCGACAACATCGTCGACCGGTTCCTCGATCGAGGCGTCGACTATCCCGGAGGAAATGCGGTCAACGTCGCCGTGTACGCGCATCGGCTGGGTGCGGAGGCCGAGTACCTCGGCGTGTTCGGTGACGACCAGCTCGGCACCTTTCTCCGTTCGGCGATCGAGGATGCCGGCGTCGGCACTCCTCGGTCGCTTGTCCGCGCAGGGGAGTCGGGGGTGTCGTCGCTGCGAGTCATCGACGGTGAGCGCGTCTTCCTGGGCTGGAACGGGGGTGGGGTGACCGTCGGGGATCCGATCGACCTGGACGCAGGCCGCGAGGCATACGCGGCGAGCTTCGACCTCGTGCATTCGAGCGTGTACTCGCGCACCGAGTCGCAGCTGCCGCGATTGCGCCGGCACGATGTGCTCGTGAGCTTCGACCTGTCCAGCGAGTCGGAGTTCCGATCGGGGGAGTACCTCGACCGAGTGGCTCCGCATGCCGACCTGGTGCTGCTCTCTTGCGCGGGACTCGATGAGGACGCCGCCTACGATCTCCTCGACGAGACGGTGCGCCGCGGCGCGGGTCTCGCGCTGGGCACGCGGGGAACGGAGGGTGCGCTGGTGACCGACGGCCATGTGCGTCGGTCGGCGCCGGCACGCCTCCTCGCCGATGACGAAGAGCTGGTCGACACGATGGGCTGCGGTGATGCCTTCCTCGCGGGTTTCCTCGTCGCACTGCACGACTCGGGGTGGCGCCGGGCCTCAGGGCCGTCGGCATCGGCTCTCGAGAGGGCCCTCGAAGCGGGAGCGGATGCCGCGCGCGATCAGTGTCTCGTCGAGGGCGCGTTCGCGCGTGGTCGCCGGAGCGGGGATCCCGTCCCGGCTAGCATGTGGTGAACGGCTGATGCGGAAAGGGGCGAGGGCGATGACCTCCGAACGCTCCGTCCCTCCCACCATCTCCGAGGTCGCCGAGGCGGCCGGCGTGGGCCGGTCCACCGCCGCCCGCACTCTCGGGGGCTACGGCTACGTGAGCCCCGAATTGCGAGAGCGCGTGCTGGCTGCGGCCGAGCGCCTGGGCTACCGGGCGAACGCGCTCGCGCGCAGCATGTCGACGGGTGTGAGCCAGACGCTCGGCGTGATCGTGGCCGACCTCGCCAACCCGTTCTTCGGCGGGGTCGTGCGGGGGATCTCCGACGCCTCGCGGGCGCGAGGATTCGACACACTGGTGCTCAGCACGCATGAAGATCTCGCCGAGGAGATCGCCGCGACCAACGTGCTGATCGACAAGCGCGTCGACGGCATCATCGTGGCGTCCGCAGCTCTCGACGCGGCATCCGCGGGGCACATCGAGCAGGCGAGAGCCCGCGACATCCCGGTGGTGCTCGTCGACCGTGCGGTGCCGGGCCTCGACCTGGATGCCGTCGTGATCGACAACCGTACGTCGGCGCGCGAGGCCGTCGAGCGACTCCTCGAGGTCGGTCACCGACGCATCGGCTTCGTCTGGGGTCCACCGGTCGAGGAGCGCCCGCGACGCCGCCGTGATCTGATCGACATCGCCGCACGCAACCTGTGGACCGACGGCGAGCGACTTCAGGGGTATCTCGATGCGCTCGACGACGAGGGGATCGTCTTCGACGCCGATCTGGTGATGGTCGGAGCGAAGAACGAGGCGCACGCGCAAGCAGAGGTCAGCAGGATGCTCACTCTGCCCGAGCCGCCCACCGCGCTGTTCTGCACAGAGAACGATGCGATGACCGGATCGCTTCGGGCGCTCCGGGCCCAGGGGCTGCGCGTCGGAGCGGACGTCTCGCTCATCGGCTTCGACGACAGCTCGTGGGCGGCGGTCATGGAGCCGCCTCTGACGATGATCGAGCAGCCGACTCTGGAGTTGGGGGCACGCGCCGCCGAGGTGCTGTTCGCGGTCATCGACGGGGACACCGCCCCGGCCGGACTGCACACGTTGAGCACGCGCTTCGTCGAGCGCTCATCGGTGATGCCGCCGCCGCAGCGCTGAGCATCTGCGCAGCCAAGCGGCTGCGCTATTTGAGCAGCCGCGACAGCCGCCGGTCGGCCAGCGGCTTGCCGCCCGTCTGACACGTCGGGCAGTACTCGAGGGAGCGGTCGGCGAAGAAGACGCTGCGCACGGTGTCGCCGCACACCGGACACGCTTCGCCGCGGCGCGCGTGCACCTGCATACCGCGGCGTTTGGCGTCTTTGAGGTCGGCGGGCGGTTTGCCGGATGCCTCGGCCACGGCGTCGGTCAGGGTCTGCTGCATCGCGACGAACAGTCGATCGATGTCGTCGGAGCTCAGCGTCGCGGCGATGGCGTACGGCGACATGCGCGCCGCATGCAGGATCTCGTCGGAGTAGGCGTTGCCGATGCCGGCGATCACGGCCTGATCGCGCAGCAGTCCCTTGATCTGCGTGCGCCGGCCCTCGAGGAGCGCTCCGAAGTCCCCTCGGGTGAACGACGCGTCGAGTGGGTCGGGGCCGAGCCGCGCGATGCCGGGCACATCGGCGGGGTCGCGCACGACGTACACCGCGAGCGACTTCTTCGTGCCGGCCTCGGTCAGATCGAAGCCGCTCTCATCGTCGAGCGCCACGCGTACGGCGATGGGCGTCTTTCCGGGCTTGATCAGCGTTGTGGGCACTGTCTCGTACCACCGCAGCCAGCCCGCCTTCGCGAGGTGGAACACGAGGTGCAGGTCGTCTCCGCACGTCAGCACCAGGAACTTGCCCTGGCGCGTGACGCGGGTGATCTCGGCGCCGTGCAGCGCGGTGATCGGCGGGTCGTACGTCTTCAGCGCTGCGATCGCCGCGACGCTCGTGCGTGTGATCGTGCGCCCGACGGCGCGACCTCCCAGAAACTCTGCGAGTCCTTGCACCTCGGGCATCTCCGGCATGGTGTCATCCTGCCACCGGCATCCGACATCGTCACCCCCTTGATGACGGTGACCTCCGCGATCAGGCTGTCAGAGCACCGGCCAGTCGACCGGAGCGCGGTCGTCCGTCGCGAGCAGCCCGCCCATCCAGCCGTCGTCGCGACCGCGCGGGCCGGCGAGCCCCTGCCGCTGCATTCCCTCGTAGCGGAAGCCCAGGGCGCGAGCCGCGCGCGCCGACGGGATGTTGCCGACGACCGCCCGCCAGGTCAGCCGCGCCAGACCGAGCTCGTCGAACGCCCACTCCACCACAACAGCAGCGGCTTCGACGAGGTAGCCTCGCCCCCGGGCGGGGGCCGCGACCCAGTACCCGAGCTCGGCGTGACCGCCGCTCGGATGCGCGGTGATGCGGTGCAGGCCGATCGAGCCGACCAGCTCGCCGTCGGCGTAGATGCTCCACACCGTCTGCGACCCGTCCGCCCACCACTGGTCGATCAGCCGCACGAAGTCAGCGGCGTCCTGGCGGCTGTAGGGGCTCGGGACGGTCGTCCACCGCGGGATCTCGGGGTCCTGGCAGGCCGCCGTGATGGCGTCGACGTCGTCGTCCGTCGGGGCGTGCAGGACCAGTCGCTCGGTCTTGAGGGTCACCTTCTCCATCACGGCATCCTAGGACCGGCGCCGCGATGTCTGAGGCCGCGTCTAAGCTGGTCCGCGTGACTGTTCCCGGGATTCTGCGCGCCTTGGAAGAGGCGACCCTGTACCGAGATGCGCTCGGGTGGGCGCAGACTGATGCCGATCTCGGGCTCGTCGACGGGCTCACGGCCCCGACGCTGTCGGGCCTGCTCTCCAAACGCGGCGCCGCGGGGCATCCTCCCGCTCTGCTCACGGTCGCGCCGACCGGTCGCCGGGCCGAGAGCATCGCCCAGGCGCTGGGGGCATACTTGCCCGACGCCGAGATCCTCACCTTCCCCGCGTGGGAGACCCTGCCGCACGAGCGGCTCAGCCCGAGCCCCGACACCGTCGGTCACCGTCTGCAGACGCTCCGCCGCATCGCCGAGTGGTCCGGCGACCACCCGCTCGTGGTCGTCGCCTCGGTGCGAGCGGCCCTGCAGCCCATCGCCGGCAACCTCGGCGAGATCACTCCGCTCGAACTGCGCACCGGCAGCCGCGGCAACGACCTCGACACCGTCGTCGAGCAGCTCGTCGAGCGCGCCTACTCGCGCGTCGACATGGTGTCGCGCCGCGGCGAGTTCGCCGTGCGCGGCGGCATCCTCGACGTCTTCTCGCCGATCTCCGAACACCCCTACCGCGTGGAGTTCTTCGGCGACGAGATCGATCAGATCCGCGCGTTCTCCGTCGCCGATCAGCGCTCGCTCCCGGGCGACGTCGACGGGGTCGACCTGCCTCCCAGCCGCGAGCTGCTGCTCACCGCCGACGTCCGCGATCGGGCGCGCGCGCTGACCAGCGGCTTCCCCGCCATCGCGGGCATGCTCGAGAAGATGGCCGAGGGCATTCCGGTCGAGGGCATGGAGTCCCTCCTGCCCGCCGTCTCCGGTCCGCTCAAGTCACTGGCCGAGTACATGCCGGCCGGCACCGCGACGGCCGTGGTCGATCCCGAACGATCGACGGCCCGTGCGATCATCCTCGGCGACACGAACCGCGAGTTCCTCGATGCCGCCTGGAGCGCCGCGACCTCCGGCGCCTCGGCTCCCATCGATCTGGGTGCCGGCGACTTCCTCACCATCGCCCGCCTGCGCGAGATCGTGCGCGACCGTGGCGGGGTGTGGTGGCGGCTCAGTCCGTTCGGCGCCGGCCTCGGCGAGGGTGACGCCGATGCCACCAACCTCGACGCGACCGTCATCCCGTCGTTCCACGGCAACGTCGACGGGGCGATCTCGTTCGTCGAGGCGCGCATCACCGATGGCTGGCGCGTCGTGGTCATCGCCACCGGCCACGGACTGGTCGACCGCGCACGCGACGTGCTCGCCGACCGCGGGCTCGCCGCGCGGATCGTCGAGAAGCTCACCGACGCGCCCGAAGCCGGCATCGCCACACTCGTCTGCGGATCGGTCGAGGCCGGGTTCCAGGTCGCCGAGGCCAAACTCGCCGTGCTCACCGACAACGAGTTCTACGGCCGCACGATCGGCGGCGACCAGCGCATCGTCAAGAAGCTCGCCTCGCGGCGAAAGAACGTCGTCGACCCGTTGCAGCTCAAGCCGGGCGACTTCGTGGTGCACGGCACCCACGGCATCGGCCGCTTCGTCGAGATGACCAAGCGCGAGGTGTCGACGGGTGGCCGCAACGCCACCAAGTCCATCCGCGACTATCTCGTGCTCGAGTACGCCCCGTCGAAGCGCGGGTACCCCGGCGACAAGCTGTACGTGCCCACCGACCAGCTCGATCTGCTGTCGAAGTACGTGGGCGGCGAGGCGCCGACCCTGTCGAAGATGGGCGGCAGCGACTGGTCGCAGGCCAAGGGCAAGGCACGCAAGGCCGTCCGCGACATCGCGGTGGAGCTGGTCAAGCTCTACTCGGCGCGCATGAGCGCCCGCGGTCACGCCTTCGGCCCCGACACACCCTGGCAGCGTGAGCTCGAAGAGGCCTTCCCGTTCGCGG
Source organism: Microbacterium sp. PI-SA-G (assembly GCF_057215335.1). Taxonomy (NCBI): domain Bacteria; kingdom Bacillati; phylum Actinomycetota; class Actinomycetes; order Micrococcales; family Microbacteriaceae; genus Microbacterium; species Microbacterium sp. PI-SA-G. The sequence goes on along the minus strand of NZ_CM170103.1, from coordinate 1,140,796 downwards.
AGACTCCCGACCAGCTGCAGACGATCGACGAGATCAAGGCCGACATGGAGCGGCCGATCCCGATGGACCGCCTGCTCTCAGGCGACGTCGGCTTCGGCAAGACCGAGGTCGCGGTACGCGCCGCGTTCAAGGCCATCCAGGACGGCAAGCAGGTCGCGATGCTCGTGCCGACCACACTGCTGGTCAAGCAGCACATGGAGACGTTCACCGAGCGCTTCGCGGGGTTCCCCGTGAAGGTGCGCGCACTGTCGCGGTTCCAGACCGACAAAGAGGCACGGCTGACGCTGCAGGGTCTGCTCGAAGGCTCGGTCGACATGGTCATCGGCACCCACCGGATCCTCACCGATCAGGTGCTGTTCAAGGATCTGGGTCTGATGATCATCGACGAGGAGCAGCGCTTCGGTGTCGAGCACAAGGACACCCTGAAGAAGATGAAGACCAACGTCGACATCCTCGCGATGAGTGCGACGCCCATTCCGCGCACGCTCGAGATGGCGGTCACCGGCATCCGCGAGATGTCGACGCTCGCGACCCCGCCGGAGGACCGGCATCCGATCCTCTCCTTCGTGGGCCCCCGCAGCGACAAGCAGATGGCCGCCGCGATCCGGCGCGAGATCCTGCGCGAGGGGCAGGTGTTCTTCGTGCACAACCGCGTGCAGTCCATCCAGCGTGTCGCGAGCGAGCTCGCCGAACTGGTTCCCGAGGCGCGCATCGCTGTGGCGCACGGGCAGATGGGGGAGCACCAGCTCGAGCAGGTCGTCGACGACTTCTGGGAGCGCAAGTTCGACGTGCTCGTGTCGACCACGATCATCGAGACAGGTCTCGACATCGCGAACGCGAACACGATCATCATCGACCGCGCCGACAAGTACGGCCTCAGCCAGCTGCATCAGCTGCGCGGTCGCGTCGGGCGCGGGCGCGAGCGCGCCTACGCGTACTTCCTGTACGACGAGATGAAGCCGCTCTCCGAGACCGCCGCCGATCGCCTGCAGACCATCGCGGTGAACAACGACCTCGGCTCCGGCATACAGGTCGCGCTGAAGGACCTCGAGCTGCGTGGCGCGGGCAACATGCTCGGTGCCGAGCAGGCCGGTCACATCGCGGGCGTCGGGTTCGACCTGTACCTGCGCATGATCGGCGAGGCCGTGGCGACCTTCCGCGGCGAAGACGTCGAGACCGGGCAGGAGCTGCGTCTCGAGCTGCCGCTCGACGCGCGCATCCCCGAGGAGTACATCGACAGCGAGCGGCTGCGCCTCGAGGCGTACCAGAAGCTCTCGGCCGCGTCGACGGCCACGGCGAAGGACGACGCCCTCGATCTGGTGATCGAAGAGCTCACCGACCGCTACGGCAATCCGCCCGACGAGGTGCAGGGCCTTCTCTCGGTGGCGCGACTGCGCCGACGTGCGGCGCGCGCTGGACTGACCGATGTCGTCGTGATGGGCTCGAACCTGCGCATCGCCCCCGCGCGTCTCGAGGACTCGATCAAGGTGCGGCTCCAGCGGCTGTACCCGAAGGCGAAGATCGTCGCGAGCGGCGACGCGATGGTGGTGCCGCTGCCGACCGTGGCCGCGGCGGTCGGCGTCGGTCTGGAATCCCTGCCCGACGAGGAGCTGCTGGAGTGGGTGAACCAGCTGCTCACCGCGATCTTCCCCGAGCCGATCAAGGTCGGGTGAACGCGCCACGCCCGCGCCGGTCGCTAGCTGACACATCCGGCGCGGTCAAGTGCGTGTGGCATGCCCGAGAAAAGAGGAGAGTGGACGCATGTGGATTCTGCTGATCATTCTTCTGCTCGCCTGGGCAGCCCTCGCAGTGCTCGGCTTCGTCGTCAAAGGGCTGATCTGGCTCGCGATCCTGGGCATCGTCCTGTTCCTCGTGACCGTGGTGGTCGGGATCCTGCGCGGACGCGCGGCCACGAAGGAGTAGCCCTCCCTTCACCGGCGGCCGGGTGGCGCACTACGCTGACGTCATGTTGTACGAGCACCTCGGGGCTCGGCCCCGGATCCCTGACACCGCCGTCGTCGCTCCCACCGCCGTGATCTCCGGCGACGTCGAGATCGGTGCGGACTGCCAGATCCTGCACGGCGCCGTGATCACCGCCGAAGGCTCACCGATCACGCTCGGTGAGAACGTCATCGTGATGGAGAACGCGCTGATCCGTGCCACCGCGGCTCACTCCGTGCACATCGGACCGCACACCCTGATCGGCACGCTGTCGAGCATCGCCGGCGCGACGGTGGGTGCCGAGGTGTTCCTCGCGTCGGGCGCCCGGGTGTTCAACGGCGCTCGAGTCGCAGACGCGTGCGAGGTGCGCGTGAACGCGATCGTGATGCGCCGGGCGGTGCTGCCCGCAGGGACGGTGGTGCCGATCGGCTGGGTCGCGGCGGGGGATCCGGTGCAGCTGTTCTCGCCCGATCAGCAGGACGAGATCGCCGCCGTGCAGCCCGACATCGATTTCCCCGGTCACGTGTTCGGCGTCGATCGCGACACCCCGGACTTCATGGTGCAGTTGACCGAACGCTACGGCAGGTCCCTCGCGCGACACGCCCACGACGTGCGCATCGACCCACAGCCGTGACGAAGAGAGCCGCCTCACCCCGGAGGGTCAGGCGGCTCTGAGCCGTTCAGTGCGGGATCAGATGACACCCTGGGCGAGCATCGCCGCGGCCACGCGTTCGAAGCCCGCGATGTTCGCGCCGGCCACGTAGTCGCCGGCCACGTCGTGCCGCTCGGCGGCGTCGAACGCGGCACGGTGGATGTCGGACATGATCTCGCGCAGCTTGTTCTCGCTGTCGCCGAAGGTCCAGCGCTGGCGCGAGGCGTTCTGGCTCATCTCGAGTGCCGAGGTCGCGACGCCGCCGGCGTTGGCGGCCTTGCCCGGCGCGAAGAGCACGCCCGCGGCCTGGAACGCGTCGACGGCTGCGGGAACGCACGGCATGTTCGCGCCCTCCGACACCGCTCGTACGCCGTTCGCGATCAGCGCTTCGGCATCGGCCAGGCTGACCTCGTTCTGCGTGGCCGAGGGCACCGCGATGTCGACCGGCACGTCCCACACGCTGCCGCCTTCGACGAACCGCGCGCCGGGACGACGGTTCGCGTACTCGACGATGCGGGCGCGCTCGACCTCCTTCAGCTGACGGAGCAGGTCCAGGTCGATGCCGGCGTCGTCGATGACGTAGCCCGAGGAGTCCGATGCGGTGACCGCGGTGGCGCCGAGCTGCGTCGCCTTCTGGATCGCGTAGATGGCGACGTTGCCCGAGCCGGAGATGCCGACGCGCTTGCCGTCGAGGGAGTCGCCGTGCACGGCGAGCATCTCCTGGGCGAAGAAGACGGCGCCGTAGCCGGTGGCCTCGGTGCGCACCTCGGCACCGCCCCATCCCGTGCCCTTGCCGGTGAACATGCCCGACTCGTGGCGGTTGGTCACCTTGCGGTACTGACCGAACAGGTAGCCGATCTCGCGCCCGCCCACCCCGATGTCGCCGGCGGGAACGTCGGTGTGCTCACCGAGGTGCCGGTACAGCTCGTTCATGAACGACTGGCAGAAGCGCATGACCTCGGCGTCGGACTTGCCGTGCGGATCGAAGTCCGATCCGCCCTTGCCGCCGCCGATGCCCTGGCCGGTGAGCGCGTTCTTGAAGATCTGCTCGAAGCCGAGGAACTTGATGATCGAGAGGTTCACCGAAGGGTGGAAGCGCAGCCCGCCCTTGTACGGGCCGAGCACCGAGGAGAACTGGATGCGGTAGCCGCGGTTGACCTGTAGCTTGCCGGCGTCATCCACCCACGGCACGCGGAACAGGATCTGTCGCTCGGGCTCGACGAGACGCTCGAGGATGCCGCCGTCGACGAACTCGGGACGGCGCTCGAGGACCGGCGCGATCGAGTGCAGCACCTCGTGCACGGCCTGATGGAACTCGGGCTCGTACGGGCTGCGAGAGAGAACCGTGTCGAAGACGGGCTGCACCGCGGGGGCGAGCGGGTGGAAGTCGGCGGAAGTCGTTGCGGTCACGCGAGAGGCTTTCTGATGAGGAACGGGGGACAGGGGATCACGCACGATCACCCGGTGTTCTGCAGACCGGCGGCCACGCCGCTGACCGACAGCAGCAGCAGGCGCTGCTGCTCGGCGTCGGCCCCGGAGCCGGTCGCCCCGTCGCTCGCGGCCGAGCGCAACGCACGCAGCGCACGCAACTGCAGGAGCGACAGCGCATCGACGTAGGGGCTGCGCAGCTGCACCGCGCGCTGCAGCACCGGCTTGTTGACCAGCAGTCCGTCGCCGCCCGTGAGGCGGATGACCCACTCGCGAGTGAGCGCGAGCTCGTCCAGCACGAGGGCGGCGAGGTCGTCGCGGTCGCCCAGCGCCAGGTACTGGCGGGCGATGCGCTCGTCGGTCTTCGCCAGGCTCATCGCGACGTTGTCGATCATGGTCCGAAGCAGTGGCCACTCGCGGTACGCCTCGATCAGCAGCGCTTCATCGCCGACGGCCTCGAGCGCGGTGCCGAGTCCGAACCAGCCGGCCAGGTTGATGCGCGCCTGCGTCCACGCGAACACCCACGGGATCGCCCGCAGGTCTTCCAGCGACTCGACCGAGAGGCCGCGTCGCGCCGGGCGCGAACCCAGTGCGAGCAGACCGATCTCCTCGAGCGGGGTGACCGTGGCGAACCAGGGCGCGAAGCCCTCGGCCTTCACCAGCGAGAAGAAGCGTTCGCGCGAGGAGGCGTCCATGATCGCGGCGACCTCGGCGTAGCGGGCGGCCGCCCCGCTGGTGCGCTGCTCGACCGAGGGGGAGGAGGCGAGCAGGGTGGCGGCGGCGACCTGGTCGATGTGGCGCATCGCGATCGCCGGCTCGCCGTAGCGGGCGAAGATGACCTCGCCCTGCTCAGTGAGCTTGAACCGCCCGTCGACGGAGTGCGGCGGCTGGGCGAGGATGGCGGAGTTCGCGGGTCCGCCGCCACGGCCGAGTGCCCCGCCGCGGCCGTGGAACAGCGTCAGCTCGATGTCGGCGTCCTTCGCCCACAGCGCGATCTTCTCCTGCGCCTCGTAGAGGGCGAGGTTCGCGGCGACCGGGCCGACGTCCTTCGACGAGTCGGAGTAGCCGAGCATGACCTCGAGGCGGTTGCCGGTCTCGGCCATGCGAGCACGGAACTCCGGGAAGGTCACCACCTCGGCCAGGATCTCGGGAGCCGCCTGCAGGTCAGCGAACGTCTCGAACAGCGGAACCACGTCGAGCACCGGTGCGTCGTCGCCGAGCGCGTGCCGGGCGAGACGGTGCACGTTCGCGAGGTCGGATGCCGCCTGGGTGAACGAGACCACATAGCGACCCGCCGCGCGCAGACCGCGGTCGCGCTGGATCTTGGCGATCACACGGAAGACCTCCAGCACCTCCTCGGTCTGAGCGCTGAGAGGCTCGCCGCCCTCGAGCTCGGCGAGCGCCTTCGCATGCACCTGTGAGTGCTGGCGCACCTCGAGCTCGGTCAGGTGGAACCCGTAGGTCTCGACCTGCCAGATGAGGTGCTGCACGCCGCCGAACGCGTGACGACTGGCGCCGCTCGCCGTGAGCGAGGCCTGCACGCAACGCAGATCATCGAGCAGCTCTTCGGGGCGGGTGTAACGGAGCATGCTCTCGCCGCGGCGGGTCGCGGCGACACGGTGGGCGAAGGCGAGGAGCACGCGACGATGCGGCTCTTCAGGGGAGCGCGCGGCGAGCTCGCCCGCGAGGGTGGGCTCGGCGGCGGCGAAACGCTCCCAGAGCGCGATGACCTCGGCGCTGGGCGGGGTGCCTTCCGCGTCGAGCGTCAGGGTGCGGCCGATGCGCTCGAGAGCCCGCTCGAGTCCGCGCAGCACGTGATCGGCCGCGATCTGCGAGGCCTCACGGGTGACGGAGGCCGTGACGAAGGGGTTGCCGTCGCGGTCGCCGCCGACCCACGAGCCGATGCGTACGAACGCGGGGACGACGGGCGCGCTGGAGCCGGACTCCTCGCCGCGCAGTGCGTCGTCGATGCGGCGGTACACGTGGGGAACCGTCGTGAACAGCGTCTCGTCGAAGACGCCCATCACCGTGCGCACCTCATCGGTGGGCGAGGGCTTCTGCGAACGCAGGGGCGCCGTACGCCAGAGCGTGTCGATCTCCTCCAGCATCCGTCGTTGCGCGCGGTGGGCTTCTGCACCCTCGGCGCTCGCCGCGTCGTGCTGCGTGAGCAGTTCGGAGAGGCGGCGGATGCTCGACGAGACGGCGCGACGCCGGGCCTCGGTCGGGTGCGCGGTGAAGACGGGGTGGAAGCGCAGTCCGTCCAGTCGTCGTCGTGCCTCCTCGTCGCCGACCTCGGAGCGAAGTCGCGCATACGCGGTCGCGACGGTGTCGGCCGCGTCTTCCCGCCCGGGCTGTCCGGCGCGCTCACGGAGCACCCGCACACGCTGGTGCTCCTCGGCGAGGTTGACCAGGTGGAAGTAGCAGGTGAAGGCACGGGCGACTTCGTCGGCGCGCGCGACGGTGAACGACTCGGCGATGGCCGCCGCACGCTCGAAGGCGTCGGAGGTCTCCTGGTCGTACGCCTGGATGGTCGCGAGGCGCAGCCGCTCGACGTCGTCGAACAGGTCGTCGCCGCCGGATTCGCGCAGCACCTGGCCGAGCAGACCGCCCAGCATCCTCACGTCGGATCGCATCGCGTCGGGGATGCCGCGGCCGGCCTCGAAACGGCCGATCACGCGGATCGCCTCGGTCTGGGTGGGCTCGGGGAAGCTGTGTTCGGGGGTCACCGTTCGAGAGTATCCCGCGTGCGGAGGGGTGATTGCACGCATGACGGGGCATGACCGAGAGGGCGTCGGCCTACCATGGAGGGGATGCGCATCTCAGCGAACCCCCTCCGCGGTCAGCAGTTCCCGGCCGTGCTCCTTCTCGTCGCGGCGGGCCTCGGCCTGCTGCTGGCGAACCTGCCCACGCACGACCCGATCGCCGCGTTCCTCGACCTGCACCTCGCGGTCCCCGGCACCGGACTCGACCTGTCGATCGCGCACTGGATCTCCGACGGTCTGCTGGCGGTGTTCTTCTTCGTCGTGGCCATCGAACTGCGCCACGAACTCACCCACGGCGAACTCGACTCGCCGCGCAAGGCCCTGCAGCCCGCCATCGCGGCGACCGGTGGCGTGCTGGTGCCGATCGCGGTGTACCTGCTGATCGCCGGAGGAGAGGGTACCGCGACGGGCTGGCCGATCCCGACGGCGACCGATATCGCCTTCGCGCTCGGCGTGCTCGCGATGTTCGGCCGTGGCCTGCCGCCGGCCGTGCGAGTGTTCCTGCTCGCCCTGGCGATCCTCGACGACATCATCGGCATCGTGTTCATCGCCGTGCTGTTCGCGCGTGACGTGCAGTGGGTGCTGCTGCTGCTCGCGGTGATCGCTGTCGTCGTGTTCGCCGTGCTGAGCCGGATCCTCGCTTCGGCCTCCCGCGGGACTCTGCGTCCTCTGCTGATCGTCGCGATGATCGTGATCGGTGTCGTCGCGTGGGGGCTCGTGGCGGCATCCGGAATCCACGCCACGATCGCCGGGGTCATGCTCGGGCTCGTGATGGCGGCCGGTCCGGCCGAGCGCACGCGCCACCTGCTCGAGCCCACCGTCAACGGCGCGATCCTGCCGCTGTTCGCGTTCGCGGCGGCGTTCGTCGTCATCCCGCCCGTCTCGCCGACCGAGCTCTCGCCGGCGTTCTGGGGCATCGCGGTGGCCCTCCCGGTCGGCAAGATCATCGGCATCTCGCTGTTCGGATGGATCGCGATGCGGATCCGTCCGAAGGGCACGCCGCCCGCGCTTCCGTTCGCCGACATCGTCGCGGCCGGCGCGCTCGGCGGCATCGGCTTCACGGTGTCGCTGCTGCTCGCGAATCTCGCCTTCGCCGACGATGCCGGTGTCCGCGATCAGGCCATCCTCGGCGTGCTGGTCGGCTCGCTCATCGCCCTCGCGCTGTCGGGCATCCTCGTCTCGCTGCGGGCCCGCTCGTACCGGCGCCTCGCGCTGATCGAGTCGGAGGTCGCCCTGTGAGCGGCGACCAGCCGACCGCACCCGAGGCTCTCGACCCGTTGCGTGCCGCTGCCGAGACGATGCGGGCCGTACGCGAGCAGTGCGTCTGGTCACAGCGCATCACGCACGGCGATCTGGTGCCGTATCTGATCGAGGAGTCGCACGAGGTCATCGAGGCCGTCGAGAGCGGCACGCGGGACGACCTGCGTGAGGAGCTCGGTGATCTGCTGTGGCAGGTGCTGTTCCACGCGGCGATCGCGGCGCAGGATCCCGACGATCCTTTCGACGTCGACGACGTCGCCCGCACCCTGACCGAGAAGATGGTCCGGCGGCATCCGCATGTGTTCGCCGGTGAGGTGGCCCGCACGCCCGACGAGGTGCTCGTGCACTGGAACGCCGCGAAGGCGGCCGAAAAGCGCACGCGGCGCAGCGTGCTCGACGGCGTGCCGCGGGGAATGCCGGCGCTCGCGCTCGCGCAGAAGCTGACCGGTCGCGCGGCCGGTGTCGGTGTCGTGCCGGCGCAGAGCGCGTCGGCCCCGCCGACCTCCGAGGCCGAGCTCGGCGACGCGCTGCTGGCGCTGGTCGCGCAGGCCGGCGCCGAGGGATGGGACGCTGAGCGCGCACTCCGCGAACGGCTGCGCACGCTCGAGGAGCAGGTGCGCGCGGTCGAATCCGGCAGCTGACCCGCACGGCGTCGCGGCCGGATCTGGAAAGCCGCCGGACCTGGAAAGATGGAGTCGTGGCCACTGTGAACCCGCCGCGCGGTATGCGCGACATCCTCCCCGCCGACAAGGCTCGTCGCGAGCTCGTGCTCGCCGTCATCCGTGAGCGGTACCTCGCGCACGGCTTCGACGAGATCGAGACCCCGGTCGTCGAGGAGTACTCGCGTCTGCACGCCGGGATCGGCGGCGACAACGAGAAGCTGTCGTACAACATCCTGCGCCGCGGACTCGACGCCGAGGCGATCCGTGCCGGAGCCGACGATCCTGCCGCGCTGTCGGACCTCGGGCTGCGCTACGACCTGACCGTGCCGCTGGCCCGTTTCTACGCCAGCAACCGCGGGCAGCTGCCCACCGTGTTCCGGTCGATCCAGATCGGTGCCGTGTGGCGCGCCGAGCGCCCGCAGAAGGGTCGCTACCGGCAGTTCATGCAGTGCGACATCGACATCATGGGCGATGACTCCGCGCGCGCCGAGGCCGAACTGATGGTGGCCTCGCTCGACGCGGTCGACGCGCTCGGGCTCGACGGCGCCACGGTCCGCATCAACGACCGTCGCGTGCTGGACTGGATGCTCGACAGCTTCGGTTTCACCGCCGAGGAGCGCCCGAGCGTGCTCATCACGATCGACAAGCTCGACAAGGTCGGCGCCGACGGCGTGGCCGCAGAGCTGCGCGAGCGTTCGGCCACCGCCTCCGCGGTGGACGCCTTCGAGGCGTTCCTGCGTCGCCCGCAGACCATGGAGTACCACCCGTACGGCGAGCGCCAGATTCGCAAGGCGCTGCCCGACGGTGCTCCCGACGACATCGTCGCCCACCTCGTGGGCATCGGCGAAGCCGTGGCCGCCGGACGCCCGTCGACGGGCTCCGAGAACGGCGAGACCGAGATCCCGCTCGTCTTCGACCCGTTCCTCGTGCGCGGAATGGGCTACTACACCGGCACCATCTTCGAGCTCGCGCACCCCTCAGTCGACTACTCGCTGGGCGGGGGCGGACGCTACGACGGCATGATCGGGCGCTTCCTCGGTCAGCAGGTGCCGGCGGTGGGCTTCTCGCTCGGCTTCGAGCGCCTGGTCGACCTGGTCAAGACGGGCATCGACAGCGAGGCGAAGGCCATCGTGCTGATCCACGACGCCGACGTGCCCGTGGCCGAACTGGTGGCGCACAAGACGACCCTGATCGCGAGCGGTACCCGCGTGCGGCTCGAGCGCCGCACGAAGAACCTCAAGGCACTGCTCGAGCGGGCATCCGCCGACGGATACACCGCCTTCGCGACGGTGTCGGCCGGGGCATCCGCTCTCGAGGTCAAGCCGCTGTCCTGATCCGGATGCCGTTCACGAGGCGTTCACGCGGACGCGATCGAATCGGGGCATGGGTCGCACACGTCTCGCCGTCGCCTGCGGGATCGCCGCCGTCGCCGGATTGGCCGTCGGCGCGAACACACTGATCTCGCGGCAGGCGGCGATCGCGCGCCGACGCATCGGCAAGCCGCTGGGTGAGGATTCGCTCGATGCCGATCGCGTCTGGCGTCCGGCGCTGGAGGGCGAGCCGATCGAGCTGCTGCTCCTCGGCGACTCGCTCGCGGCGGGGCTCGGCGCGGCCCGCCGCAAGGAGACCCTCGGTGGGCGGCTGGCGAAGGGCCTGGCGCGCAGCCTGCATCGCCCCGTGCGGCTGCGCACTGCCGCGATCGTCGGATCTGAGTCGCCGGATCTCGAGAGGCAGATCGACGGGCTGGCCGACGACTGCCGTCCGCACGTCGCGGTGATCGTGGTCGGCGGCAACGACGTCACCCATCGTCTCCCGATCTCGGTCTCGGCGAGTCACCTCAATGAGGCCATCCGACGACTCCGCGCGCGGGGCGCCGAGGTCGTCGTCGGCACCTGCCCCGACCTCGGTGCTCTCCGTGCCGTGCCGCAGCCCCTGCGGCGTCTGGCGTCGAGCCTGTCCCGGCGGCTGGCCGACGTGCAGGCCGAGACCGCGCGTCATGCGGGCGCCGAGCCCGTGGACCTCCGCCGCTCGGTCGGACCGCTGTTCTTCGACGAGCCCGAGGCGATGTTCAGCCTCGACCGCTTCCACCCCAGCGCACTCGGCTATCGACGCACCGCCGAGGCCCTGCTTCCGGCGCTGTCGCGGGCAGCCGACGCGGCGCTGCGCGAAGCCACCGCCACTGCCGCCGGTTGAGCGTCAGCGCTGCTCGACCCGCAGGCGCACCAGGCGGTAGACCACGCCGACCGCCACCACGCCCGTTCCGATGAACGTCGCCAGGATCGGCAGGGTGTTCACCAGCACGAGGCATCCGAGCGCTCCCACCACCTGCAGCCAGCGCGGGTACCGCCGAGCCTCGCCCTGCTGGCGGAAGGCCGCCGCGTTGGCGATCAGGTAGTACAGCAGCACACCGAACGACGAGAAGCCGATCGCGCCGCGAAGATCCGCGAGCAGCACGATCGCGATCACGCACGCCGCGATCGCGATCTCTGCGCGCCGCGGCACCTGCCAGCGTTCGTCGACCACAGCGAGGAACCGCGGCACGTCACCCTCCCGCGCCATCGCGAGCGTCGTGCGACCGATCCCGGTGAGCAGTGCGAGCAGCGCGCCCAGCGAGGCAGCGGCGGCGGCGATCCGCACCACCGGCGTCAGCGAATCCGCGCCGACGGCGGTCATCACGTCGGCGAGCGGGGCGGTGCTGGTCGCCGCGCTTCCGCCGAGCACGAGCACCACGGTCACACCCACGAGCACGTAGACGACGACGGCGCCCCCGAGCGCCAGCACGATCGCCCGGGGAATCGTACGGGCGGGGTCGGTCACCTCCTCGCCCATCGTGGCGATGCGGGCGTACCCGGCGGACGCGAAGAACAGCAGCCCCGCTCCCTGCAGCACGCCGTACGCGGTGGCGTCGGGCAGGGGGAGCGGGTCGGATGCCGCGGCGCCCGCGAGTCCGAACGCGACCACCGCGGTCAGGCCCAGCAGCGAGCACACCACGAGGATGCGGGTGAGCAGAGCCGTGCGGGTCACGCCGAAGCAGTTCACGATCGCGAGGGCCGCGACGGCGCCGGCTGCGACGGCCGGTCCCCACGCAGCGGGTACGGCGTACGCCGCGAAGGTCATCGCCATGGCCGCGCAGCTGGCGATCTTGCCGATCACGAAGCTCCAGCCCGCGACGAAGCCCCACCACGGTCCGATCTCGGCCCGTGCGTAGGCGTAGGTGCCGCCCGCGACCGGGTGCACGGCCGCCAGCTGAGCGGATGCGGTCGCGTTGCAGTAGGCCACGACCGCGGCGATCCCCAGAGCCACGAGCACGCCGCTGCCGGCGACGCCGATGGCCGGAGCCCACACCGAGAACACGCCGGCGCCGATCATCGAGCCGAGGCCTATCGCGATCGCGTCGCGCAGAGTCAGTCGTCGGGCCAGCGGCATCCTGCCATCGTGGCATGCACGGGTGAACGAGTGGTGTCCGGGGCGCCGACCGATTCAGCCGGGGGCGCAAGGCTGACATCATGGTGCACATGAGCATCTCCACGCCCCGCCGCGTTCCCTGGGGCGCCGTGATCCTGTTCACCGTGCTCGCCTGCGTGCTCGCCTGGCTGGTCTCGCTCCCGCTCTGGCTGGGTGACGGCCTCGCCGAGCCGTCCGCGACCCTGATCCTGCCGGTGATGATGTTCACGCCCGCCGTCGCGGCGCTCGTGACGATGCTGGTGCTGCGCGTGCCGGCGAAGGGGGAGCGCCTGCGCTTCCTCGGAATCTGGCCGCTTCGCCCCGCCAAGCGGGTCGTGTGGCTGATGGTGCTCGCCTGGCTGGCGCCGCCGGTGCTGATCGCGCTCGCCATCGCGCTTTCGGCTGCGCTGGGCTTCATGCAACTCGATCTGACGTTCGCCGCCTTCGCGGTCGAGCTCGAGAAGGCGATGCCCGCGGGCATGCCGCTGCCGCCGATCGAGGCCATCGTGATCGCGCAGATCGTGTCGATCCCGATCGGCGCACTCATCAACGCGATCCCGGCATTCGGTGAGGAGCTGGGCTGGCGCGGCTGGCTCATCCCGGCGCTGCGCCCGCTGGGCACCTGGCCGACGCTGCTGCTCAGCGGTGCGATCTGGGGCGTCTGGCACAGCCCGGTGATCCTGCTGGGCTACAACTTCGGCCGCACCGACATCACCGGCGTGCTGTTCATGATCGGCGGGTGCGTCGCCTGGGGCATCCTCCTGGGCTGGTTGCGGCTGCGCTCCGCGTCCATCTGGCCCGCGGTCCTCGCACACGGTTCGCTGAACGCCGCGGGCGGACTGATCGTGATCGTCGCCGCATCGCAGCCCGATCTCGCGCTCGCCGGGCCTCTGGGCGTCGCCGGCTGGATCGTGATCGCCGTCGTGGTGCTCGTCCTGACGCTCACGGGCCAGTTCCGTCAGCAGCCCGAGCTCGCCGGCGCGGAAGGGCGTCTGCTCTCCGCTCCCCGGCCGTGATCCGGCGGGAGCCCCTTGACGCTGCTCGGGCCTGAGCGGTTTGCTGAGCCCATGGACTCCACACCCGCGGCCTGGTCGCAGGCCGACGCCTATCTCGCCGACACCCTCGTCGGTCACGACCCCGCACTCGAGGCTGCCCTCGAGGCACAGCGCGCGGCGGGGATGCCGGCGATCGAGGTCGCACCCGTCAGCGGCAAGTTCCTGAATCTGCTGGCGCGGATGTCGGGTGCGCGACGCGTGCTCGAGATCGGCACGCTCGGCGGATACTCGACGATCTGGCTCGCGCGGGCGGTCGGCCCCGAGGGGCGCGTCGTGACCGTCGAGGCCGAGGCCGACAACGCGGCGGTAGCCCGCGCCAGCATCGATGCGGCAGGCGTCGGCGAGCGGGTCGAGATCCGCATCGGACGCGGAGCCGATGTGCTGCCCACCCTGGTGGGCGGGTTCGACCTGGTCTTCATCGACGCCGACAAGGAGTCGAACACGATCTACCTGGACTGGGCGGCGAAGCTCGGTCATTCCGGCACCGTGGTCGTGCTCGACAACATCGGCCGCGAGGGCGAGATCGTGCGCGACGATGCCACGGACTCGAAGGTGATCGGCACGCGCGACGGGCTGCGGATGCTGGGGGAGGACCCCCGCTTCGACGCCACTGCGCTGCAGACCGTCGGAATCAAGGGCTGGGACGGCGTCGCGCTCGCCCTCGTCGTCTGATCTCGGCGCCTGCTCCTGCCCTCGAGCCGGTCGCGGGCCCGGAATCCGTCGACGCGGCGGGCTAGACTGAGCGCGGATCGACGACGCTCCACACACACCTTTCCCCTGAACAAGGAGCACATCAGTGGCACTGATCGAGGCTGTAGGCGCACGCGAGATTCTCGACTCGCGCGGAAACCCGACCGTGGAGGTGGAGGTCCTGCTCGACGACGGCATCGTCCAGCGTGCCGCCGTCCCATCCGGGGCATCGACGGGAGCGTTCGAGGCGTACGAGCTGCGTGACGGCGACAAGAGCCGTTACGGCGGCAAGGGCGTGCGCAAGGCCGTCGAGGCTGTCATCGACGAGCTCGGCCCGGCACTCGAGGGCATCGAGGCGAGCGAGCAGCGCATCGTCGACGAGATCCTCAACGAGGTCGACGGCACCGAGAACAAGAAGCGCGTCGGCGCGAACGCCATCCTCGGCGTGAGCCTCGCGGTGGCCAAGGCCGCGGCCGACTCGGCCGACCTGCCGCTGTTCCGCTACCTGGGCGGACCGAACGCGCACGTGCTGCCCGTTCCGCTGTTCAACGTCATCAACGGCGGCGAGCACGCCGACAACGGCATCGACATGCAGGAGTTCTTCCTCGCGCCGATCGGCGCCGAGACCTACTCCGAGGCCCTGCGCTGGGGTGTCGAGACGTACCACGTGCTGCGCGCCGAGCTGAAGGCCGCCGGCTACGCGACCGGCCTGGGCGACGAGGGCGGCTTCGCTCCCGACCTGCCCAGCAACCGCGAAGGCCTCGACTTCCTGGTCAAGGCGATCGAGAAGGCTGGCTTCACGCCGGGCACCGACATCGCGCTGGGCCTCGACGTCGCCGCGACCGAGTTCTTCAAGGACGGCGTCTACCGCCTCGACAACAAGGACTGGGACGCCGCGGCGCTCACCGAGTACTACGTCGGTCTGGTCAACGACTTCCCGATCGTCACGATCGAGGACGCCCTGGCCGAGGACGACTGGGACAACTGGAAGCACCTCACCGACGCGCTCGGCTCGAAGGTGCAGCTGGTCGGCGACGACCTGTTCGTCACCAACCCGGAGCGTCTCGCCGACGGCATCAAGCGCGGCGTCGCGAACTCGCTCCTGGTCAAGGTCAACCAGATCGGCACGCTCACCGAGACGTTCGACGCGGTCAGCCTGGCGCAGCGCTCCGGCTACACGGCCATGCTCTCGCACCGCTCCGGTGAGACCGAGGACACCACCATCGCCGACCTGGCCGTCGCCACCAACGCGGGTCAGATCAAGGCGGGTGCGCCTGCTCGCAGCGAGCGCGTCGCGAAGTACAATCAGCTTCTGCGCATCGAGGAGGAACTGGGCGACGCCGCGGTCTTCGCCGGTCGTTCCGCGTTCCCCCGCTCGCAGGCCTGAGCACGCTGAGACAGAACACGCCGCACCCGTAGCGGCACGACGAGGCCGCTGACGAAGCGGCTGACGGAGGAGGAGCCGTGGCACGACGACCGGCTCCTCCTTCGGCGTCTCCGGGGTCGTCGACCCGACCCGGCGCGAACGCGTCGAAGACAGGTTCCGCGAAAGCGCGTGCGCCGCGGTCCCGTCGCGGAGAGCGCGCCGAGACACCCGCGGTCGACGTGCGCGAATGGGCCTCCGGAATCCGGCTCTCGGCGTTCTCGGTGATCATGCTCTCGCTGGTGGTCCTCGGCGCCTGGGTGCTCGTGCCCACGCTCGGCACGTTCATCGATCAGCGCCAGAAGATCGCAGCTCTCGAGGCCTCGGTGCAGGTGAGCGAGACTGAGATCACCGCGCTCGAGAAGGAGCGCGAGCGATGGCAGGACCCCGCGTACATCACGACGCAGGCACGCGAGCGGCTCTACTACGTCAAGCCCGGCGAGGTGGTCTACCTGGTCGACAACGATCTCGACGCCGCCGATCTTCCGCGCGCACAGGACCCGGTGAGCGACACGCTCGAGGAGAAGCCGTCGGACTGGATGCCGCAGCTGCTGCGCACGCTCATCTCCGCCGGGCTCAGCGACACGGCCGCGGTCGCTCCCTGACGCGGTCGTCGCAGCGTCCTCCCGGTCGGCTCCCGTACTCTGGTGGGGTGACCACGCCGCCTTTCCCCGCCCCGACGCCCGCTGAACTCGCCGTCGTGTCGGCTCAGCTCGGACGATCCGCGCGAGGAGTCGTCGGCATCGCGGCGCGCTGCACCTGCGGCAACCCGACCGTCGTGGCGACCACACCGCGTCTGCCCGACGGCACGCCGTTTCCCACGTTCTACTACCTCACGCACCCCGCGGCGACGGCGGCCATGTCGACGCTCGAGGCCACACAGGTGATGCCCGAGCTCGCGGCGCTGCTGGCCGACGACGAGGACGTCGCGGCGGCGTACCTGGCCGCGCATCAGGCGTACCTGGCCGACCGCGCGCAGTTCGGCGAGGTGTCGGAGATCGAGGGCATCTCGGCCGGCGGCATGCCGACGCGCGTCAAGTGCCTGCACGCGCTGGCGGGCCACGCGCTCGCGGCCGGCAGCGGCGTGAACCCCATCGGTGACGAGGCGCTCGCCCGTTCGTCGTGGTCGCCCGCGGTCTGCCGCTGCGACGAGCCCGGAGCGGCGCTCCGCGACGAGGCTGCGCCGACGACATGAGCCGCCGACCCACGCTGCGCGGTCTCGCCGCCGTCGCGGTGGTGGCGGTCTCCGTCCTGCTGCTCGGCGCCACCGTCCCACCCAGCACGGGCCCCGTGCCCGACGACCCGAGCGACCCGGTGCGGGCGTCGGAGTACTGGCTCGACGGCGCACGCATCCGTGAGGCCTGGCAGACCACGCGCGGCAAGGGCGTCACGATCGCGGTGATCGACACCGGCATCGGCCGGGTCCCGGCCACCTTCGGCGACGCCGTCGTCGGGGGCACCGACGTGTCGGGCACAGGCTCCGCCGACGGGCGCACACCGCTCGGCGCACTCGACGGCAACCACGGATCGTGGGTGGCGTCACTCGCTGCCGGACGCGGCTCTCCGGACGGCACCGGCATGATCGGGGTCGCCCCCGAGGCGAACCTGCTGTCCATCTCCGTCGGCTTCGGTGCGGCCGCCGCCGTCCCGTTCACCGAGCAGGTGGCCAAGGGCATGCGCTGGGCCGTCGACAACGGTGCCGACGTGATCAACCTGTCCTTCACCACGAACACCCTCGACTGGGACCAGAGCTGGGACGACGCCTTCCTCTACGCCTTCGAGCACGACGTCGTGGTCGTCGTCGCGGCAGGCAACCGGGGGAGCGGCACGAGCATCATCGGAGCCCCGGCCACCATCCCCGGCGTGCTCACCGTGGCCGGCGTCGATCAGACCGGCACCGCCAGCATCGAGGCGTCGACGCAGGGCATCACCATCGGCATCTCGGCACCCAGCGAAGGGCTCCTCGGGGTGTCCGCCGACGGCAAGCTGGCCTCGTGGCGCGGAACCAGCGGCGCAGCCCCGATCGTGGCCGGCATCGCCGCCCTCATCCGCTCCGCGCATCCTGACATGAAGGCGATCGACGTCATCAACCGCATCATCAAGACCGCCATCCCGGTCGACGGCGCGGTCAAGCCACGCGACCCGCTCTACGGATTCGGACTGGTGGATGCCGCGGCCGCCATCAGCACGAACCTGCCGACGGTCGAGAAGAACCCGATGGGGGATCTCGCCGAGTGGATCCGTCTGTACCGACGCGCGGCGAGCGAACCGCAGCCCGAGCCGACCGTGGAACCGGTGCAGATTCCTCCGCTGCCGGACGCCGATGCACCGACCGAGGCGGGTTCACCGCTCCTTCCCAGCGCTGATTCACTGCGCTACGGTACCCTCCCGCTGATCGCGGTCACAGTCCCTGGTATCCTTGTAGCGCTTGGCGTCACCGCAGCTGCCCGGCGCATCCGATCGGCGCGCGCGAATCGCACGCCACAACCTTGACTCCAAGGAGTTGTTCCCCTGTGCCCAAGATTCTGATTGTCGGTGGCGGCTACGCCGGTTTCTACACCGCGTGGAAGCTCGAGAAGCACCTCCGCAAGGGTGAGGCCGAGGTCACCATGGTCGACCCGCTGCCGTACATGACCTACCAGCCGTTCCTTCCCGAGGTCGCCGCCGGCGGCATCGAGGCGCGGCACTCGGTCGTGGCGCACCGTCGTCACCTCAAGCGCACCAACGTGGTCACCGCGAAGATCACGAACATCAACCACGCGCAGAAGGTGGCCACCATCACGCCGCCGTCGGGCGACGCGTACGAGTTCGCGTACGACCAGATCGTCGTCACCGCCGGTGCCGTCTCGCGCACCTTCCCGATCCCCGGCATCGCCGACAACGCGATCGGGCTCAAGACCATCGAAGAGGCCGTGGCGATCCGCGACCGCCTGATGTCGAACTTCGACAAGGCCGCCTCGCTGCCCGCGGGCCCGGCCCGTGACCGTCTGCTCTCGGTCGTCGTCGTCGGCGGCGGATTCGCCGGCATCGAGGTCTTCGCCGAGCTCCGCTCGCTGGCCTCGTCGCTGGTGAGCAAGTACCCGCAGCTGCGCTTCGAGGACACCCACTTCCACCTGATCGAGGCCATGGGCCGCATCATGCCCGAGGTCTCGCTGCCCACCAGCGAATGGGTCCTCCGCGATCTCGCCAAGCGCGGCGCGAACGTGCACCTCGACACCCAGCTCACGAGCGCGGTCGACGGCAACGTCGAGCTCTCCACGGGCGAGATCATCCCGACCGACCTGATCGTCTGGACCGCCGGCGTCATGGCGAACCCGACCGTCGTGCGCGGCGGAGACCTCCCCGTCGAAGAGCGCGGTCGCATCCAGACCCGCGCCGACCTGCGCGTCGGCACCCCCGAGGCGTTCGTCGAGGGCGCCTGGGCCGCCGGTGACGTCTCGGCCGTCCCCGATCTCTCCGGTGGCGGCGTCGGCGGCTTCTGCGTGCCGAACGCACAGCATGCGGTGCGTCAGGCCAAGCTGCTCGCGAAGAACATCGTCGCCGTGCTGCGTGGGGAAGACCCCAAGGAGTACTTCCACAAGAACCTCGGCGCCGTCGCGGGCCTCGGGCTGTACAACGGTGTCTTCCAGTCCGGCAACATCGCGCTCAAGGGCTTCATCGCCTGGGTGGCGCACCGCGGCTATCACGGTCTCGCGATGCCGACGTGGGAGCGCAAGCTCCGCGTCGTCGGTGGCTGGTGGAACAACCTGTGGCTCGGCCGTGACCTGGTGAACCTCCAGACCGTGCAGAACCCGCGCTATGTCTTCGAGGAGTTCGCCGCACGCCCGCGTCCGGCGGCAGACGCCCCCGCCGCGGCACCGGCTGCGACCAAGGCTCCGGCCAAGGCCGACACCGCTCCGGCCGAGAAGCCGGGCGACATCAAGCCCGCCGCCAAGAAGGCTCCCGCGAAGAAGGCTGCGGCCAAGAAGGCTCCCGCTCCGGCGACGACCGACCCCGCCGAGCAGGCAGCGGCGTCGTCCGCAGCGGCCAAGTAGTCTCCGCACGAACGAACGGCCCCGCGCATCCGATGCGCCGGGGCCGTTCGGCATTTCCCACCCGACCGTGCCGACGACGACGCGTGCACGGTATTCATAGGAGCGGCCCCTATCGTTGAGCACAGCAAGGGGAGTACTCCCGTCTGCGGTGTGTCGTCATTACGGACACGAAGTCGTGTCCCGGCCCACCGGCCCCTCGGGGTGGAGGAGACCTGGCGTCCGTGTTCACGGACGGCCACGGCATCCTCTCGTTCTCATCTCGCGGAGATTCTGTGGCGGTCCACCCGCTCGAAGGAATCACCACCATGGCAAAGCTCTCCAAGCTCCTCGGCCTCGCCGCACAGGCCCTCGAGAAGCACACGGCATCGCAGCGCGACTCGGCGCCCCGCCGCGATGACGCCGGCCAGCGCTCGTATACGCCTCCCACCCAGACCTCGTCGCACGGCGGCGGATACACGCCTCCGCCCGCTCGAGGCAACGCCGGCGGCGCTTACGCACCTCCTGTCGCGGGCTCAGGGCGCGCGGGGTCGGTATCCGACGCTGACCGTGCCGCGATCGCGCGCTACGACTACCTGATGCAGACGGCCGGCCCGCACCGCGTCGAGCAGATGCACCGTGAGGCGTTCGCGCGCCTGACACCCGCCCAGCGCACCGAGGTGCAGGCGCGGATGCAGGCGGAGCTCGCCCCCGGGGAGCGCCCGGCGTCGTCATCGCCCGATGACCTCGCACGCGCGGCCGGCCGCACCGAGGCTGCCCGACCGGGCCGCATGCGCTCGCTGCTGTCGCGGGTGCGTGGTGGCGGAGCGGCGGGTCTCGCCGGGGGAGCGGCGGTCGGCGTGCTCGGTGCCGTGGCCGGCGGAGCCGTGCTCAGCACGGTCGCCGCGCCCCTGCTGGAGCAGGCATCGGGCCTGGTCGACTTCGACGCCCTGGCACAGGGTCTCGACGTCGAATCGCTGGTGCAGGGTGTCGACCTCGAATCCCTCGCGGGCGGCATCGACGCCGAGGGCATCTCGGGTGCTGCTGAGGGAGTGCTCGGATCGGCGGGCGAGACGGTCTCGGGGTTCGGTGAGACCGCCAGCGGCTGGGGAGAGCGCCTCGGCGACCTCGGAATCCCGGGCATCGGGGACCTGTTCAGCAAGTAGTCGAGTGCGCTGGCTATCCTGGCCCACGACAGCCCCCTGACAGAGACGAGCCCTTCGATGAGCCCCGCCACTGCCGTCGCGATGACTGCCGACCACGGATTCTCCGGCCTCACCGGCTTCGCCGCCGATGTCCTCACCGCCCTCGGCGACGTGGGCGTGGGGCTGCTGGTGTTCGTCGAGGTGCTGATCCCGCCGATCCCGAGCGAGGTGATCCTGCCGTTCGCGGGATACCTGAGTCAGAGCGGAGACCTGCACCTCGGCTGGCTGATCTTCTGGAGCACTCTCGCGTCGTGGCTGGGTGCGCTGCTGCTCTACTGGCTCGGCGCCGCGATCGGCATGGAACGCGCCGTTCGGTTCCTCGCCGCGACCCGACTGGTCAGCCGCTCCGACCTCGACCGGGGATCGAGCTGGTTCGTGCGCAGCGGCGGCTGGACGGTGCTGGTGGGCCGCATGGTGCCCGGGGTACGCAGTCTGATCTCTCTGCCCGCCGGGGCGTCGAAGATGAATCTGGTGCGGTTCAGCGCCTACACGATCATCGGCAGCGGCCTGTGGAACGGCATGCTCATCGGCGTCGGTGCAGCCCTCGGCACACAGCACGAGAAGCTCGAGAGCTACCTCGGCTATGTCGACTACGTCGTCTATGCCGCGCTGGCGATCGCGCTGACCGTGCTCGTCATCCGTCGCGTGCGGGAGGGATCCACCCCGCGCACGGCGTCCTCGCGATCCGACGCCGCGACCATCGACGGCTCAGCGGACTGAGCGCCGGACCTGCGGTGGTGCCCCCGCTGGGACTCGAACCCAGACTGAAGCGATTTTAAGTCGCCTGCCTCTGCCATTGGGCTACGGGGGCGGTCCTGGTCAGCCTAGCCGGGGCGGCACTCGGTGTCGTGACGCATGAATCGCGGTGCATCGACGTCGTAGGGTGGGGGAGTGCTCGACCTCACCGCCGAACTGAGCCCTGCCGAGGGTGCCCCTGTCGTCGCCCCGGAGTGGGAGGACCCCGCCCGGTACTGGCCACGCCTCACGGCCGCCACCGCACACCTGCCCGCCCCCGTCGCGGTGATCGATCGTGACGCGCTGCGCTACAACGCACTCGACATGCTCGTGCGCGCCGGCGGACTCCCCATCCGTGTGGCGTCGAAGTCGGTGCGCGTCCGTGCCGTCCTCGACGCGGTGCTCGCGCTGCCCGGATACCGTGGCATCCTCGCGTTCACCCTCGCCGAGGCCCTGAGGCTCGCCCGCGATCACGGCGACATCGTGCTCGGCTACCCGACGGTCGATCGCGCCGGGCTGGCAGAGCTCGTCCAGGACGAACAGGCCGCGGCACGCATCACGCTGATGGTCGACGACCCGGCGCATCTCGACCTGATCGACAGCGTGGCCGCCCCGGGTGCGCGACCCGAGATCCGCGTCGCGATCGATGTCGACGCGTCGTGGCGGTCACCGCTGCTCGGGCACATCGGCGTGCGCCGCTCCGCACTGTTCAGCGCGGGAGAGGTCGCAGCGTTCGCGCGTCGCGTCGTCGCGCGTCCGGGCTTCCGTCTGGTCGGGCTGCAGATGTATGACGCGCAGATCGCCGGGCAGGGCGATGACGCAGGCGCCGACGCACCGGTGATCCGGATCGTGCAGGCGCGTTCTCGCACTGAGCTCCGCGAGCGCCGCGCGGCCGTCGCCGAGGCGGTGGGAGCCGTCACTCCGCTCGAGTTCATCAACGGCGGCGGCACCGGCTCGCTGGAATTCTCGGGGAGCGACGAGTCTCTGACCGAGGCCAGCGCGGGCAGCGGTCTGCTGGGCGGGCACCTGTTCGACGGCTACCGCTCCTTCCGGCCGGCCCCCGCGGCGGCCTTCGCCTTCGACGTGGTCCGCCGTCCCGCGCACGACATCGCCACCGTGCTCGGAGGCGGCTGGATCGCGTCGGGACCGACTCTCGCATCGCGGCAGCCGCGCGCGGTCTGGCCGCAGGGTCTGCGCACCCTCTCGCGAGAGGCCGCCGGTGAGGTGCAGACGCCCCTGCAGGGCGGCGCGGCCTCCACACTCGGCGTGGGCGACCGGGTCTGGTTCCGCCACGCCAAAAGCGGCGAGCCCGCGGAACGCATCGACCGCTATCACCTGGTCGCCGGCGACGAGGTGGTCGACGAGCTGCCGACGTACCGCGGCGAGGGGAAGGCCTTCCTGTGACCCGGATCAACGGAACCTGGCAGAACTGGGCGCGCTCGGCATCCGTGCGCCCCGTGCGTGTCGAGCGGCCGCGGAGTCCGGAAGGGGTGCAGCGCGCGGTGATCGCCGCGGTCGCGCAGAACCTGCCGATCAAGGCCGTCGGAGCCGGGCACAGCTTCACCGGCATCGCGATCGCTCCGGGCGTGCTGCTCGAGCTCGACGACCTGCAGGGTCTCGTGTCGGTCGACAGCGAGCGCTCTCGGGTCACGCTGCTGGCCGGCACGCGTCTGCACCGCATCCCGCGGCTGCTCGCCGCACACGGACTCGCGATGGAGAATCTCGGCGACATCGACCGGCAGTCGATCTCGGGAGCGATCTCCACCGGCACACACGGCACCGGCTGGGGGTTCGGCGGCTTGGCGACGCAGGTCGTCGGAGTGACGCTCGTCACCGCGACGGGGGAGTTCCTGCACATCGACGAGGAGCGCAACAGTGAGATGCTCCCCGCCGTGGCACTCGGACTCGGTGCGCTCGGGGTCATCGTCGAGGTGACCCTGCAGTGCGTTCCCGCGTTCGTGATGCATGCCGTCGACGAGCCCGCACCGCTCGAGGACGTTCTGAGCACGCTGCAGGCGCGTGCCGCGCAGTACGACCATTTCGAATTCTACTGGTTCCCGCACACCGACGTGGCTCTCACCAAGAGGCAGACGCGGCTGCCGGAGTCGACCCGGCGGCAGCCGTTGCCCGTCGTCGGCAGGTGGGTCGACGAGACGCTGCTCTCGAACGGCGTCTACCGCGCAGTGTGCGCAGCCGGTCGGCTCGCCCCCGCGATCACACCGCCGTTCAACCGGCTCGCGGTGAAGCTCACCGGGAACCGCGAGTACACGGATCACTCGCATCGCGTCCTCACACAGCCGCGCACCGTGCGGTTCCGCGAGATGGAGTACGCCCTGCCCGCCGAGCATGTCGAGCCCGCGTTCCGTGCCGTGCAGGCTCTGATCGCCGACCGCGGCTGGCGGATCGAGTTCCCGGTCGAGGTTCGCTTCGCCGCGGCCGACGACCGGTGGCTGTCGACGGCATACGGGCGCGCCACCGGCTACATCGCGGTGCACCGGTACTGGCGTGCCGACCCGACCGCGTACTTCGCCGCGGTCGAGGAGATCCTGCTCGAGCACGGCGGCAGACCGCACTGGGGCAAGCTGCACACGCTCGACGCCGAGCAGCTGAGCGCGCGCTACCCCCGCTTCGACGACTTCCGTGCGCTGCGGGATCGGCTGGACCCGGAGCGCCGTTTCGGCAACCGGCATCTGGAGCGCGTGCTCGGCACCTGACAGGGCTGTTCGGAGCTGGGTTCACGCCCAGTGCACGTGCAGGGTGCGCGGATAGGATGGGACAAAACGAGGAAGGGTGGGGCCTCTGATGGAATGGCTAGTGCCGGTACTGATCGTCGTGGGTGTGATTCTGCTGGTCGGGATCTACCTGTGGGCGACGTACAACTCGCTCGTCCAGCTGAATGTGCGCGTGGACGAAGCGTGGAGTGGCATCACGGTGCAGCTCAAGCGCCGGGCCGATCTCATCCCGAACCTCATCGAGACCGTGAAGGGCTATGCCTCGCACGAGAAGGCGGTGTTCGAGAACGTCACGCGGGCTCGAGCCGAGACGCTCAACGCCAGCGGCCCCGGTGACGCCGGGATCGCCGAGGGTCACCTGCAGCAGGCGCTGCGGAGCCTGTTCGCGGTCGCGGAGGCGTATCCGCAGTTGCAGGCGAGCCAGAACTTCCTCCAGGTGCAGCAGGCTCTCGTCGACACCGAGGACAAGATCCAGGCGGCGCGTCGTTTCTACAACGGCGGCGTGCGCGAGCTGAACACCAAGATCAAGGTCTTCCCGAACAATCTGTTCGCCAAGGGACTCGGATTCACCGAGCGCGAGTTCTTCGAGGTCGCCGACAGCGGCGCGATCTCCGAGCCGCCTCGCGTGCAGTTCTGACGCAGGCGTCACTCACCGGACGACACCGCTGAGCCAGGGCGTCGCGGTCACCACACGGTGACGGCGACGCCCTTCTCCGTGAACGAGACATCTCCGCGCACTGACCAGCGCTCGGTGCGATAGGTCTCGGTGCGGGCCGAGCCGTCCTGCCCCGTGCCGGTGACGGTGGCGACGAGCACGCCGTCGCCGGCCGTGAACATCGGGAACCGCAGCGCGATCGTCGGCAGGGTCTCGACGCGGTACGCCACGTCGCTCACCTCACGGAACTCCACACCCCAGGGGATGCGGATGCCGCAGCCCGCGGGCTGCACGCCGCCCGCGGACGTGCACTGCTCGAGGTGATCGTCGAGTGCCGCCTGCGCCGCGATCGATGCTTCCGGTCGCACTGACGGCTCGAGCTCGACGACCGCGGATTCGCCGGGAAGCACCCGCACGGCGGCGGTGCCGTCGAGGAACTCCTGCGGCGCCGCCACCACGTCGTACGTGGCAGGCAGCAGGGCGATGCGGTCTTCAACCGCGAAAACCGCTTCACCGACCGCGACGAACGCACCCACGGTAGAGGTGACCTGCATCTGACCGAGGGCAGACGTCCCCACCCGCCAGACGTCGTCATCCCGCGTCAGGTCGAGCGTCGCTCGATGGTCGTCGCCGTCGAGCCGGAAGGTGACCTCGACGGTCGCCGTCATCCCCTGCTCATCCACCTCGAGCACCGACGCGTCCTCGATGAACGCCGATGCGCTCGCGAAGGCACTCAGCGCCTCGGGGGAGACATCGACCCCCGCCGATGAGACATCATCTGCGGAACCGGATTCGAGTGCATGCAGGTAGGCGGTCGCCGTGTCTTCCGCCGTGGCCGGCCGGATCGACGACTGCCATATCCCTATCCCGGCGGCGATCAGCAGCAGCGCCCCGACGCCGATGCCGACGCCGAGGAGCCATCCCCGGCGGCGCGTCACGGCGAGTCCTCCCGCGGGTGGACGTGGCGTCGCACGAGACCACCGGTCGTCGCCGCGAGTGCGGGGTGCAGCGCATCGGCCGCGTCACCCCATCCCGACACCGACACGTGCTCCAAGCCCTGCCACGATGCGGCGAGGGCGAGCTCACGCGCGACCGGTTCTGCATCGTCGACGTGCGCCTGTGGCTCCCACCACGCGGACTGCACCTGCAGGGTGGAGGTCAGGCGATCGGCCTTGAGGTCGACGCGGGCCACGATGCGGTCGCCCACGAGCACCGGCAGCGAGTAGTAGCCGTAACGCCGTTTGTCGGCCGGCACGTAGATCTCGATGCGGTAGTCGAGCGCGAAGGCGCGCAGCGCGCGGTCGCGGAACCACACGACCGGATCGAACGGGGTCAGCAGTGCCGCGCCGCTCACCGCGCGAGGAAGCACGGCGTCGCGATGGCGCCAGGCGGGGAGCGGGCGCCCGCCGCGCTCCCACCCTCGCACCTGCACGGGGACCAGCTCGCCGGCATCGGTCAGATCGGTGAGCGCCTGAGTGACGGCCGCCCGATCCCGGATGCGGTAGTAGTCGGCGAGGTCGGCCTGGGTCGCGACGCCCGAGGAGCGCGCCGCGCGGGCGATGAGCGTGCGGATCGCCTCGGCCCGCGGCACCTCGCGGCTGCGGATGCCGTCGGGGATCACGTGCTCGGCCAGGGCATACGTGCGCTCGAAACCCTTGCGCCCGCTGATGGCCACGTCGCCGGTGCGCCACAGATGCTCGAGCGCGAGTTTCGCCTCGTCCCAGTCCCACCACGTGCCGCGCTCGCGGGGTGCGTCGGCGCGGAGGTCGGCGGGGCGCAGGGGTCCCCGCGTGCGCAGCTCGTCCCGCACCCACTCCACCGTGCGGGCGTTGCTGCTCATCCACGAGTCCTCGCCCGCCCAGCGGCGGCGGAAGTCGTCCATGCGGAACCGCCAGAGCGGCCAGTCGTCGACCGGGATGAAGGTCGCCTCGTGCGCGAGGTACTCGACGTAGTGGGTGGTGCGCGCGAGGAAGACCCGGTCGAGCAGAGCCGGGTCATACGCGCCCAGTCGAGAGAACAGCGGCAGGTAGTGCGACCGTGCGAACACGTTGACCGAGTCGATCTGCAGCACGCCCAGCCGCTCCATCAGCCGGTGCACGTGTCGACTCGACACGGCAGCCGGGCGGGACCGGGTGAAACCCTGCGCCGCCAGGGCCATGCGACGGGCCTGGGCGGAGCTGAGAGTGTCGATCACCCCGTCAGCGTATCGCCGGGCCCCGACATCGGGTCAGCGGCATCGGGCGTCTCGGGGATCGCCGTAGAATCGGACGATGAGCGACGAGCGGCGATCCTGGCTGACAGATCTCTTCCGTCCGCGCCCGGTTCCTCCTGTGGACACCGATCGCACCGTGACGACCGAGGCCGACGAGGCCGTGCCGCTCCCGCTGCGCATCACCGCCGGGTACGCGTGGCGTCTGCTCCTGATCGCTGCGGCGATCGGGGTGTTCATCTGGCTGGTGATGCTCCTCAAGCTCCTGGTCATCCCGCTGATGGTGGGCATCCTGATCACGGCGCTGCTGTGGCCCGCGTTCGGCTGGATGCTGCGACACCGCTTCCCCCGCGTGCTGGCGATCATCATCTCGCTGCTCGGCACCGCTGCGATCGTCGCAGGGCTCGTCTGGCTCGTGGTCTGGCAGGTCAGGCTGGAGCTGCCGAAGGTGCAGGCCAGCTCGGCCGACGCCTTCCAGAACTTCCAGGTGTGGCTGCACGAGGGCCCGCTCAACCTCTCCGACACACAGATCGCCGACTACCTCGACCAGGGACTCGCGTTCCTCAACGAGCAGGCGCAGGCCGTCTGGACCGGCGCCCTCGCGATCGGCACGACTCTGGGGCACGTCGTCACCGGCGCGGTGCTGTCGCTCTTCATCCTCATCTGCCTGCTCGCCGACGGTGCCAGCATCTGGCGCTGGACGCTGAGGATCTTCCCGCGCACGGCCCGCCCGGCCGTCGACGGGGCGGCCCGCAACGGCTGGGCGACCATCGTCAACTACGCGCGGACGCAGATGTTCGTCGCGACGATCGACGCGATCGGCATCGGCCTGGGAGCCTTCCTGCTGCAGGTTCCGCTCGCCCTCCCGGTGGCCGTGCTGGTGTTCCTCGGCTCGTTCATCCCGATCGTGGGTGCCGTCGTGACGGGCGCTGTCGCGGTGTTCCTCGCCCTGATCTATAACGGGCCGTGGATCGCCCTGTGGATGCTGCTCGTCGTGCTGGCCGTGCAGCAGATCGAGGGACACATCCTGCAGCCGATCATGATGGGCTCAGCGGTGAAGGTGCATCCGCTCGCCGTCGTCCTCGTGGTCGCCGGGGGAGCGATGATCGGCGGCATCCCCGGCGCACTGTTCGCCGTGCCGCTGGCCGCGTTCGTCAACGTCGCGGCCGTGACCGTGAGTTCGGGGTCGTGGCGCACCGGCGTCGGACCCAGTGGAGACCTGATCTGGAGCACAGTGCCGCGCGAGCGGCCACGGAGGAATCGATGAGCGAAGTTCCCAGCCTGACCGAGTTCGAGCACGCCGCTCAGAGTCTGGCTGAGGTGATCTCGCACACGCCGACGCTGCCGTCACGAGCACTCTCGGACGCACTCGGGGCGCCCGTCGTGCTCAAGATGGAGAACCTGCAGCGGACGGGCTCGTTCAAGATCCGCGGAGCCGCGTACCGCCTTTCCCGCCTGAGCGCCGAGGAGCGCGAGCGCGGCGTGGTGGCGGCATCCGCCGGCAACCACGCCCAGGGCGTGGCACTCGCGGCCCAGTCCCTCGGCATCGCGGCCACCATCTTCATGCCGATCGGCGTTCCCGTGCCCAAGCTCCTCGCCACCCGCGGGTATGGGGCCGAGGTCGTCCTCGAGGGTGAGACGGTGGCCACCTCGCTGCGCCTCGCGGCCGAGTTCTCCGAGCGCACCGGAGCGGTGCTGATCCCTCCGTTCGACAACCGCGACGTCGTGATCGGCCAGGGCACGCTCGGACTCGAGCTTCTGGAAGACGCCCCCGACGTCGACACCATCGTGCTCAGCATCGGCGGCGGCGGACTCATCGCCGGTGTCGCCGCGGCGGTCAAGGCGCGCGCGGCCGAGCTGGGGCGCACGGTGCGCATCATCGGCGTACAGGCCGAGAACGCCGCAGCCATGGCTCCGTCGCTCGAGGCCGGCTACCCGGTCGACATCGTCACCCGCCCGACCATCGCCGACGGCATCCTGGTCTCCCGTCCGGGAGCGATTCCCTTCGACATCATCAAGGAGTACGTCGACGAGATCGTCACCGTGTCGGACGACGACCTCGCCCGAGCGATCCTGGTGCTGCTGGAGCAGTCGAAAGTGGTGGTCGAACCCGCCGGCGCCGCCGGGGCCGCGGCGATCCTCGCGGGCAAGGTCACCCCGACCGGACTCACCATGGCCGTGCTGTCGGGCGGGAACATCGACCCGCTGCTGCTGCAGCGCGTCGTCTCGCACGGACTCGCGGCGTCGGGGCGGTATCTCACGATCCGCGTCCCGCTGCCCGACCGGCCCGGCCAGCTCGCCCGCGTCTCCGAACTCATCGCCACGGCGGGCGCCAACGTCATCGAGGCCATGCACACGCGGCACGGCCACGGTCTGCAGATCAGCGAGGTCATCCTCGAGCTCAGCGTCGAGACGCGCGGCCCCGAGCACTCGCAGCACACGCTCGACACGCTTCGTCTCGCGGGCTTCGAGCCGCTCATCGTCCCGGACTGATCGGCCGACCGGGCCTCAGGTCCAGAAACAGGCCGAACACAGAACGCCCCTCCGACCGTGGTCGGAGGGGCGTTTCTGCCGGCGGATGGGTCAGCCGGTGTAGGTCTCAACGTTGACGATCTCGACCGAGATCGAGCGGCCGTTCGGGGCCTCGTACGACGACTTCTCGCCGACCTTGAGGCCGAGGATGGCCTGGCCGAGCGGGCTGGCCTCGCTGTACACGTCGTGGTCGCTGCCGGCCGCGATCTCGCGGCTGCCCAGCAGGAACACCTCTTCGCCACCGGCGACGATCGCGGTCACGACCGTGCCCGGCTCGACGATGCCGCGGCTGGCGGGCGCCTCACCGACCTTGGCGGTCTTGAGCAGGTTCTCGAGCGTGCGGATGCGGGCTTCCTGCTTGCCCTGCTCGTCCTTGGCGGCGTGGTAGCCGCCGTTCTCCTTGAGGTCGCCTTCTTCACGGGCGGCCTCGATGCGCTTGGCGATCTCGTCGCGGCCCGTGGTGGAGAGGTGTTCCAGCTCGGCGACGAGCCGGTCGTACGCTTCCTGCGTGAGGAAGGGAACCTGAGCATCAGTCGACATGACGAAGCTCCTTCTATCCGGATCCCTGCCGCTGTCCGCGGGGGATATGCCAAGACGCCCTGGCACGGTGCCAGGGCGTCGTCTGTCTGCGATCGAGTCTAAGCGACCCAGCAGGTGTTCACCAAACCTGTGGTGGCCGCGCTGACGGTGGGAATCGTGGTCGAGACGGCCTCCGAATGGCTGTCCGCGACGATCTCCACGAGCTTCCAGCCGACCACGCCGAACTCCTCGTCGAGCGCCTCCACGATGCACACGACGTCCTTGCCCTGCACGCCGGTGACCTGGAAGCGGACGTCGACCGTGTGCTCGTCCACGAGCTCGAAACCGAGGTCGTCGGCGTCGACCGAGCTCATCGACTGCGCGACCGTCATCCACCCGAATGCGCCGACCAGCAGGGCCGCGATCGCGATGCCGATGATCCATGGCGTCCGGCGACGGCGCGTGCGTCCGTAGCGTTCGTCGAGCTGGGCTGCTGTCGTCACGGGGGAGGTCTTCCGGTCGTTAGGCTGGTGGTTCCAGGTTATGCGACCTGCGCACGAAAGGCCGACACATGTTCGCTCTGACCGAGACCCCGATGCCGACGCCGACCATGACTGTCGCGCCGGAGTCGGTCACGCCCGGCTTCGTCGGGTTCGCGGCCATCGTGATCGTGCTGATCGCGGTCATCCTGCTCATCTGGGACATGAACCGCCGCATCCGCCGCGTGCGCTACCGCGAAGAGGTGCGCGACGAGCTCGACGCCGAAGAAGCGGCCGCCCGCGAAGCCGACGAGGCCACCGAGACCGACGCCGACCTTCCGATCGTGCGCGACGGAGACGACGCCGCCGAGGACGACCCGCGCCGCACCTGACCCGCGCCGCAGAAGGCGCGCTGACGCAGCAGGTGCTGATGCGTCAGGCGCCCAGCGAGGGCGAGAGCGGCTCGAGCGCGATGATCAGACACGCGGTCCAGTGGCAGAGGAACGCGATCACGGTGCACACGTGGAAGATCTCGTGGAAGCCGAAGTGCCCCGGCCACGGGTTGGGCTTCTTGAGCGCGTAGACGATCGCTCCGCCGGTGTAGAGCAGGCCGCCCACGATCACGAGCACCATCATGGTGACGTTCGCGGCGAACAGGTCGGCCATGAACATGACCGCCGCCCACCCCATCAGCAGGTACAGGGCGACGTAGAGCCAGCGCGGCGCGTGGATCCAGAACACGCGGAAGAGGATGCCGACCACGGTCCCGCCCCACACGAGGCTCAGCAGAAGCGTGCCCTTCTCGGGCGGAAGCGCCAAGACGCCGAGGGGCGTGTAGGTCCCGGCGATCAGCAGGAAGATGTTGGCGTGGTCGATCCGCTTCAGGAGCAGCTTGACGGGCGGGCTCCAGTCGAAGCGGTGGTACAGCGCCGAGTTGCCGAACAGCAGCAGAGACGTCGCCATGAACACGGCGGCCGACCACTTGGCCGCGCCGCTCTCGGCGACGAAGATCAGCACGATGCCGGCGACCAGGGCGACAGGGAATGTCACCGCGTGCACCCAGCCTCGCCAGGTGGGTCGGATCTCGACGGCCGCATCGACGGCAGCCGCCTCCAGAAGCGGAAGCTGGGGGACCTCGGGGTCCGAAGACTGCGGAGTGCTCACCTGGCCACTCTAAGCCGCGCGTGTCGCATGACGCACATGCGCGTGGAGCATCCGCTCCGTCGTTGACAGCCGCGGCGCGGTACCGTAGGGAAGTGACTTCTCGGGAGAGCGAGGGCCGTGGTCCGCTCTATCGGCTCTACAGCAATCGGCTGCGCAGGCAGCTCGCTGCGGCGACCGTGCCGCACCACGTGGCGATGATGATCGATGGCAATCGACGCTGGGCCCGACAGCTCGGATACAGCACGCCCGCCCACGGCCACCGTGCCGGGGCGCTGAAGATGCGCGAGTTCCTCGGATGGTGCGATGAACTCGGCGTTCGCGTCGTCTCGCTCTACCTGCTCTCGAGTGACAACCTCCGGAAGCGTGATTCCGCCGAACTCGCCGACCTGATCGAGATCATCGCCGAGCTCGCCGAGGGGCTCTCGCAGGAGGGCAATTGGCGGGTCAAGCACGTCGGGCGAGCCGACATCCTCCCCACGGAGCTCGCGCGGGTGCTCGCCGATGCCGAGGATCGCACCAAGGACCACACCGGGCTGCACGTCAACCTCGCGGTCGGGTACGGCGGGCGCCACGAGATCGTCGACGCCGTCCGCAGCATCCTCGTCAAGCATGAAGCGTCCGGTGGCACGATGGAGGACCTCGCGGCGCATCTGACTCCCGAGATGATCGGCGAGCACCTCTACACGGGCGGTCAGCCCGATCCCGACCTGGTCATCCGCACCAGCGGCGAGCAGCGGCTCAGCGACTTCCTGCTGTGGCAGAGCGCGCACAGCGAGTTCTACTTCGTCGAGGCCCTCGGGCCGGACCTGCGCGAGGTCGACTTCCTGCGTGCGATCCGCGACTACTCCGACCGCGACCGTCGCTTCGGGCGCTGACGCGTGGCTGCGATCGACGACTACCTCGCCACCTTCGACAGCGAGCCGGGGTACCTGAACTGGGCCGCGTTCGGCCCGCTCTCGCCCTCGGTCCGCGAGGAGATCTTCGCCGACGCTGATCTGCTCGGAAGCGGCCGTCCGTCCTCCCTCGCGCTCGTGGGCGAGCGGATCGGGCAGGCGCGTGAACTCGTCGCCGAGATGCTGGGCGCCGATGCCGACGACGTCACCCTGCAGCCGTCGTCCACGCACGGTCTCATGCACGCGCTGTACGGGCTTTCGGGGTCGGTCATCGCCTCGACCGCCGAGTTCCCGAGCGTGAGCCTCACCCTCGAGCGTGCGGCGGCCGCGTCGCATGGCGCGCTGCACCCGCGCTGGATCGCACCCGAGGACGGCCGGGTCACCACGGATGCCGTGCGCGACGCTCTCGACGCCGACGTCACCGCGCTCGCGGTGAGCCACGTCGACTTCCGCACCGGGTACCGCGCCGACCTCGCCGCGCTGCGCGAGCTGATCGGCCCCGATCGTCTGCTGATCGTCGACGCCGTGCAGTCCTTCGGCGTGATCGATGCCGACTACTCGGTGGCGGACGTCGTGGTCGGGCACGGGTACAAGTGGCTGCGCGCCGGTCGGGGGACCGGGTTCGCACGCTTCTCGGCGCGAGCCCGGGAGCGGATCATGCCGGTGCTCAGCGGCATCACCGGAACGGCCGTCGACGGGCTCGCGATCGACGAGCGCCCCGCTGCGGCCACGTCTGCGCGTGCGTACTCCGTCAGCGGACCCGACACGCTCGCGGCGGGACGCCTCGCCATCGGAGCACGAGACATGCGCGACGCCGGGGTGCCTGCGATCGAGAGCCGGATCGCGGAGCACGTCGATGCGATTCTCGAGATCGCCGATCGGCACGGCATCGCGGTGCACTCCCCGCGGGAACGCGGGCAGCGCGCGGGGATCGTCGCTCTGACACCCGACGAGCCGGCACGTCTCGCCGCGGCCCTCGCGAATGCCGGCGTGGTGGCCACCGCCCGCGGCGCCGCGGTGCGCCTCGCCCCGCACGCGGGCACCGACGACGGCACTCTCCGGCTCCTCGACGAAGCGCTCGCGGCCTTCGGAAACCCGACGTTCACCGCGGCTTAACAATCGGTGGGCGTGTCGAGTCACGTCAACGTCGGTCGGTGGTCGTAGCTTCTAGGCATCGGGCAAGGAGCCCGGTCGAGTCGGCCTTCAGGTACGCGACTCGTGGCCCCAGGTCGACTCGTTCGCATGGCGGGGATCATCCCCGAGTCGGGAGTGGGTCGTGACCTCACGTACAGCGCAGCAGCCGGTCGGCACCGCGCAGCAGTCCACACGCAAGACGACGCGGCGGGCGTCATCCGCAGACTCCGATCAGGATCTGCGTACCTACGTCCTCGACACCTCAGTGCTGCTGAGTGATCCGCAGGCGTTCTTCCGCTTCGCCGAGCACTCGGTCGTGCTTCCGGTGGTGGTCATCTCCGAACTCGAGGGCAAGCGCCACGACCCCGAGATCGGCTACTTCGCCCGCCAGGCGCTGCGCCACCTCGACGATCTGCGCATCGAGCACGGGCGTCTCGACTTCCCGGTCGAGGTCGGCGAGGGCGGCACGCTCCGCGTCGAGCTCGCCAACACCGACTCCTCGGTGCTGCCCGCCGGCATCCGCCTGAGCGACAACGACACCCGCATCCTCTCGGTCGCCATGCACCTCTCGCAGGACGGTCAGGACGTGACGATCGTCTCGAAGGACCTGCCGATGCGCGTCAAGGCCGCCTCGCTCGGTCTGCGGGCCGAGGAGTACCTGGCCGAGCAGGCGGTGGACTCCGGCTGGACAGGGATCACCACCCTCGACCTCTCGGGCGATGACATCAGCGACCTGTACGAGAGTGAGGTCGGCATCAGCGAGGACGCGCGGGGTCTGCCGGTGAACACCGGACTGATCATCCACTCCGAGCGCGGATCCGCCCTGGGCCGGGTCACCGGCGACGGCGAATACCGACTGGTACGCGGGGACCGCGACATCTTCGGCATGCACGGCCGGTCCGCCGAGCAGCGCATCGCGATCGATCTGCTGCTCGATCAGGAGGTCGGGATCGTGTCACTCGGCGGGCGCGCCGGCACCGGCAAATCGGCGCTCGCGTTGTGCGCCGGTCTCGAGGCCGTGCTCGAACGGCAGCAGCAGAAGAAGATCATCGTCTTCCGCCCGCTGTTCGCCGTCGGCGGCCAGGAGTTGGGCTTCCTGCCCGGTGACCAGGGCGAGAAGATGGGGCCGTGGGGTCAGGCGGTGTTCGATACGCTCGGATCCGTGGTCTCGGGCAACGTCGTCGAGGAGATCATCGAGCGCGGACTGCTCGAGGTGCTGCCGCTCACGCACATCCGCGGGCGCTCGCTGCATGACGCGTTCGTCATCGTCGACGAGGCGCAGTCTCTCGAGCGCAATGTGCTCCTGACGGTTCTCAGCCGCATGGGGCAGAACTCGCGGGTGATTCTGACGCACGATGTCGGCCAGCGCGACAACCTGCGTGTGGGTCGCCACGACGGGATCGCCAGCGTCATCGAGACGCTCAAGGGGCATGACCTGTTCGGTCACGTGACGCTGATGCGCTCTGAGCGTTCGGCGATCGCCGCCCTCGTCACCGAGCTGCTGGAGAGTGCAGAACTCAGCTGACATCGGGCGAGACGACGGATGCCGCGGGGCCAGGGCCCCGCGGCATCCGCATGTCGTCACCCGATGATCAACCGGGGTGCGTCATCGAGAGCAGGTCGAGCTTCTCGTCGAGCTGCTCGAGCGTGAGGTCTCCGCGCTCGACGTAACCGAGGTCGATCACGGCGTCACGCACGGTGATGCCCTGCGCCACCGAGTGCTTGGCGATCTTGGCTGCCGCCTCGTAGCCGATCAGCTTGTTCAGCGGCGTCACGATCGAGGGGCTCATGCCGGCGAACGCGGCGGCACGGTCGAGGTTGGCCTGCAGGCCGTCGATCGTCTTGTCGGCGAGCACGCGCGAGGCGTTCGCCAGCAGGCGGATCGACTCGAGCAGCGCGGTTCCCATCACGGGGATCGCGACGTTGAGCTCGAACGACCCGGAGGCACCGGCCCAGGCCACGGTCGCGTCGTTGCCGATCACGCGGGCGCATACCATCAGCACGGCCTCGGGAACGACCGGGTTGACCTTGCCGGGCATGATCGACGAACCGGGCTGAAGGTCGGGGATGTGGAGCTCACCGAGTCCGGTGTTCGGGCCGGAGCCCATCCAGCGCAGATCGTTGTTGATCTTCGTCATCGACACCG
This sequence comes from Microbacterium sp. PI-SA-G, assembly GCF_057215335.1. NCBI lineage: Bacteria > Bacillati > Actinomycetota > Actinomycetes > Micrococcales > Microbacteriaceae > Microbacterium > Microbacterium sp. PI-SA-G. Next base: position 1,105,066 of record NZ_CM170103.1, on the reverse strand, counting down.
CGATGGTGCGCAGCGCGCCCGAGGCCTCGACGAGTCCGTCCCGGTTCGCCTGTGCCTCGAAGTGGTCCTTCGCCTCGGTGATCGGCAGCTCGGTCTCGGCCGCGAGCAGCGCGATGACCTTCTGCGGGAACCCGAGCGGCGTGTTGATGCCGGTGCCCACGGCGGTGCCTCCGAGCGGCACCTCGGCGACGCGAGGGAGAGCGGACTGCACGCGCTCGATGCCCAGGCGTACCTGGCGGGCGTAGCCGCCGAACTCCTGGCCGAGGGTGACCGGCGTGGCGTCCATCAGGTGCGTGCGGCCGGACTTGACCGCGGTCTTCCACAGCTCGGCCTTCGCCTCGAGGGCGACGGCCAGGTGGTCGAGCGAGGGGATCAGCGTGTCGATCAGTGCCTGGGTCACGGCGATGTGGACCGAGGTCGGGAACACGTCGTTCGACGACTGCGAGGCGTTCACGTGATCGTTCGGGTGCACCGTCGCACCCAGGATGCCGGTGGCGAGAGTGGCGAGCACCTCGTTCATGTTCATGTTCGACGAGGTGCCCGAGCCGGTCTGGTACGTGTCGACCGGGAACTCGCCGTCGTGTGCGCCGGAGGCGACCTGGTCGGCGGCCTGGGCGATGGCGTCGGCGATCGCGCCGTCGAGAGTGCCGAGCTCCTTGTTCGCGAGCGCGGCGGCCTTCTTGATTCGTGCGAGGGCGGCAATCTGCGTCGACTCCAGCCCCTTGCCTGAGATCGGGAAGTTCTCCACGGCGCGCTGCGTCTGCGCCCCGTAGAGCGCATTCACCGGCACGCGCACTTCACCCATGGTGTCGTGCTCGATGCGGTAGCCCTGCGAGCTTTCGCCGCTGCGCTGGTCGGTGTCGGTCATTCCGATGCCTCCTGAGATTCGGGGTCGATGCCCACGGTGATGACGGGCACGGCCGTGCCCTCGGCGAGACGGTAGTTGGCGCCGACGATGCCGAGCCGGCCCTCGTCGACGGCCTTGCTGATCAGTTCCGACGAGTGGAGCAGGTCGGCGACGGTGTTGCGCAGGTGCTCGATGCCGACCTGCTCGGCGTCGATCTCGGCGACCGTGGAGCCGCCGCTCTCGGACAGCACCTTGCGTGCGGCAGGAACGATCGGAGCGATGAGCTTCCAGATGTGCGGCGGCAGGGGAGCGGCGTCGATCGCGGTGCCGTCGATGGCCGCGCGCACGGCGCCGCAGGAGTCGTGCGCGAGCACCACGATCAGCGGCACCTCGAGCACCGCGACCGCGTACTCCAGGCTCGCGACGATCGACTCGCCAATGACCTGGCCGGCGTTGCGCACGACGAAGAGGTCGCCGAGGCCGAGGTCGAAGATGATCTCGGCGGCCAGGCGCGAGTCCGAGCAGCCGAAGAGTGTCGCGACGGGATTCTGCGCGGCCTCGAGATCTCGACGTCGCGCGACGTCCTGGTTCGGGTGCCGCGGCTCATCGGCGACGAAGCGCCGGTTACCGTCCTGCATCTGCGCCCAGGCGGCCGCCGGGGTGAGTGCGTGCGTCATGAGACCTCCGAGAGTGAGCGGATCTGAGGGATGATGGACTCGGCGAGGTCTGCCGTCGATGCGGCGGTGCGCGAACCGTACAGCAGCACGTAGTCGTCGCCGGCCTGCGTGCCGATCGCGTAGGTGACGTTCTGCTCATTGCCGGCGCTGCCGGTCTTGTACACGTCCCAGTCGAGACCGCCGATGCTGACCGTGTCGGTGGGGGCGATGCCGTTCAGGCGCTGCGGCGCCCACCCGGCGTCGGCGTCGAAAGCCTGGGCGAGGCGGATGAAGCCGCGCTCGTCCTCGTCGGCCGGCGCCATCGTCACGTCCCACACCACGGTCGCGCCGCTCTCGAGTCCGGCGGCGTTCACGCGCCAGAAGTCGCTCAGCTCGGGCACGATCACGGGGCTCTCCATGGTCGATTCCACGTCAGCGGCGATGCGGGCGACGTCGATCTCCTCGACCGCGGTCGGCTCGCCGCGGGGAACCGCGAAGACGATCACGGCCACGACCACGAGGGTGACCAGAAGCGCGGCGAAGAGACTGCGCATGGTCTGGCTCGAGCGATACGCCTTGCTCGACGCCGCCTTGCGTGCGGCGGTCTCCTCAGGCGTCTCGGGGCGACCGAGCTCGGCGACGATCGGGGCGGGCTTGTTCACGACTCGGCCCCGTCGGATGCCGTGGCACGAGCGGCGTCGAGACGACGCTTCGCGCCCACGAGCCATTCCTCGCAGCGGGCGGCCAGCGCCTCTCCTCGCTCCCACAGGGCGAGCGAGTGCTCGAGGGTCGGGGAGCCCTGTTCGAGCTCCGCCACGACCTTCACCAGCTCGTCGCGGGCGGCCTCGAACGACAGCGTGTCCACAGGGATGTCGTTCAGCGCACTCACCCCTTCATCCTACGGCGTGCGTCAGACGTCGACGGCTGTCTTCGGGTCGTGCGAGGGGACTCACGCCTGCTCGGCGATCTCGCCCTCCGACCGTGCGGCCAGCGATCCCCGGTCGACCGTGATGGTCAGCGCGCTGCCGGCCGGGGCATCAGCCGCATCGCGCAGGATGACGCCTCCGTCGAGATGCGCGATCGCGTATCCCCGCGCCAGCGTGGCGGCGGGGGAGAGCGCCCGCAGCGAGGCCCGGAGCTCGCTCGTGCGGCGACCGGCGACGTCGACCTGGCGCGTGATGGTGTCGCGACCGCGGGCGAGCAGCAGCCAGAGCTCATGCGCCCGCGCGTCGATGATCGGGGCGGGCGAGCGCAGCACGGGGCGCGACCGCAGCTGCTCCAGCTGCGTGATGTCATGCGACAGCCGCTGCGTCAGGCGAGACGTCGAGCGCGAGCGCAGCTGTGCGATCAGCGCGCGCTGCTCTCCGACATCCGGCACCACGCGCTTGGCCGCATCGGTCGGGGTGGACGCGCGCAGATCCGCGACGTCGTCGAGCAGAGGGTGGTCGTTCTCGTGACCGATCGCACTCACGACAGGAGTGGATGCCGCGGCGACGGCCCGCACGAGACGCTCATCGCTGAAGCCCAGGAGGGTCTGCGGATCTCCGCCGCCGCGCGCGATGATGATCACGTCGACCTCGGGGTCGGCGTCCAGTCGAGCCAGCGCGGCCAGAGTGTCGGGCACGCATCGATCGCCCTGCACCGCCGCGTACTCGGTGCGGAAGCGCACCTGCGGCCAGCGCAGCTCGGCATTGCGGTGCACGTCCTTCTCGGCATCCGACCGCTCGCCGGTGATGAGTCCAATGACGTGGGGCAGGAACGGCAGGCGCTGTTTGCGCGCCGGATCGAACAGTCCCTCGCGGCGCAGCTGCGCGCGCAGCTTCTCGAGCCGCTCGAGCTGGTCGCCAAGTCCGACGTGCTTCATGGCCGAGACGGCGAAGCTGAAGTCGCCCGACTTCACGAAGTAGTCGGCCTTGACCGCGGCCACCACGTGATCGCCGATGCCCAGGTCCGAAGGAATGCGACCGCGCACGCTCGACCACACGCGGATCGAGATCTGGGCGTCCGACTGGGTGTCCTTCAGGCGCGCGAAGACGTTGCCGCCGCGCACGTTCCACGAGGTGATCTCGCCCTCGACCCAGACGGTGTTCCAGCGCGCGATGAAGTCGCGGATCGTGCCGTTCAGACGTGCCACCGAGGTGGGCGCGTCGGCGGTGGAGTCCCGCGGGGCGACCGCATCGGCGGGAGGGGCCTCGCCGGGGACGGTGGTGGCTTCGAAGGCTGTCATGTGCTGCGTGTCATCCTGCCTGGTGGTCGTGCGGCCGCGCCGGCGATCGCCGCCCGTGCCCAGGCCTTTCTCTGCGAACCGACGGTAGAATCGAGGAGTGACCTCGACTGTCGTTCATCTCCCCGCCCCACGCATCCCACGAGTCCGTGCGGCGTCAGGGCGGCTTCAGGATAACCCCGTCGTCGGACAGAAGCGTGTTCTGCTCGCCGCCCCGCGCGGATATTGCGCCGGCGTCGACCGGGCCGTGGTGGCCGTCGAGAAGGCGCTCGAGCGCTACGGCGCTCCCGTCTATGTGCGCAAGCAGATCGTGCACAACATCCACGTCGTCACCGAGCTCGAGGACAAGGGCGCGATCTTCGTCGAAGAGGTCGATGAGGTTCCCGAGGGAGCTCACGTGGTGTTCAGTGCCCACGGCGTCTCGCCGGCCGTCGTGAGCGCGGCATCGGACCGCGGGCTCCACGCGATCGATGCGACCTGCCCCCTGGTCACCAAGGTGCACCGCGAGGCCGTGCGGTTCGCGCGCGACGACTACGAGATCCTTCTCATCGGCCACGAGGGCCATGAAGAGGTCGAAGGCACCGCCGGCGAGGCTCCCGAGCACGTCACGATCGTCAATTCGCCCGATGAGGCCGACCTGGTGCAGGTCAAGGACCCGTCGAAGGTCGTCTGGCTCTCGCAGACCACGCTCTCGGTCGACGAGACGATGGAGACGGTCAACCGTCTGCGCACGCGCTTCCCCGATCTGCAGAACCCGCCGTCGGATGACATCTGCTACGCCACGCAGAACCGCCAGGTGGCGATCAAGAAGGTCGCGGCCGCGGCTGATCTGGTCATCGTGGTCGGCTCGTCGAACTCCTCGAACAGCGTGCGCCTCGTCGAGGTGGCACTGGAGTACGGCGCCAAGGCCGCCTATCGGGTCGACTACGCCGAAGAGGTGCAGCAGGAGTGGCTCGACGGCGTCGAGACGGTCGGCGTCACCAGCGGCGCATCAGTTCCTGAGGTGCTGGTGCGCGAGGTTCTCGCGGCTCTCGACGACGCGGGCTACCGCGACGTCGAAGAGGTCAAGACGGCGGAGGAGGACCTCATGTTCTCCCTCCCGAAGGAACTGCGCCAGGACCCCTCGGGCAAGCGCGACGACCGGGCACTCGGCGGACGGCTCTCCGGAGGAGGCGCGTAACGTTGAGCCCCGCGGAAGCGGAACCGACCCTCATCGGCTCAGTGCAACGGGCGCTGCGTCTGGTCGACATCGTCGCGAACTCGCCACGACCGCTTCCGGTCAAGATGTTGGCCGCGACCACGGGTCTCACGCCGGGCACGACATACAACCTCGTGCGAACCCTCATCCACGAGGGGTACCTGACGGCCGAGCCGGATGGCCTGGTGCTGGGTTCGAGGTTCCCGGCGTTCCAGGAGGAGACCGACTCACGCGGGGTGTTCCTCGCTCGGGTCCGCTCCGCTCTTCGCGACGTGACCGATGCCGTCGGAGCGACCGCCTACCTGTCACGGTTCGCAGACGGGGAGATGCACCTCGTCGACATCGTCGATGCCGTTCGCAATCCGCGTGTCGAGTTGTGGGTGGGTCTGCAGTCGAGTGCGCACGCGACCGCGCTCGGCAAGCAGATCCTCGCCGCGCTGCCGGGAGAGGACCGCCTGGACCATCTCTCGCGGCACCGCCTCGAGGAGCTCACGCCCAGCACGATCAGCGATCGGCGCACGCTTCTGTCTCAGCTCGAGCACGCCCCCGGCTGGGTCGTGGATCAGGAGGAGTACGCGATCGGCGCCACGTGCGTGGCGGTGCCGGTGATCGCCCCGAACATCACGGCGTCGCTGGCGATCTCTCTGCCGTCTGATCAGGCTGTGGTCGACCGGGCTCTCGTCGGACAGTTGCAGCGTGCCGCTCGCCGCCTCTCGCTGCAGCTCGGCGCCCAGTCGTTGGACGGGCCCCCGCGCCCGGGTGAGTTCACCATCTGAAGAAACGCCTCTGGTGCAGCACCCTTGCGTTTCCTATGATCAGAAGAGTAGAGGCCTGTGCAAACGGCTCTACTGGTTGACGGATGGTCCCCAGCTGTCCGTGGCTACTTGGATGAGGAGCGTCCCCAGCGCACCGAATCCGCGGCCCCGAGGAGTCCCCACTCCGCCGGGGCCGCCTTTCGTTTTCCGGCATCGTCGTCTGGGAATCGCACCGAGCGCGTGCGGTTAGCATGGCGTGATGACCGATCACCGGCCCCAGTACGGCGAACTCGCGACTCCCGAAGAGCAGCGCAGAGCCGCGGGCCTTCCGCCACTCGTCGATGAGAACGCACCGGTGGTGACGCCGCAGCCTCCCGCTCCGCCGCAGTTCCTTCCCGCGTCAGCAGAAGCCCCGCGTCGTCCGCATCCCGTCGACCGGCTCATCACGATCGCCCTCCTCGCCTACGGGCTCGTGAACGTCCTCATCACCGGGTTCTCCTACCTGGACCTCCCGCGCGTGATGAACGAGAGCATGAAGCTCCTCGGGATCGACGGGGAGTTCACGAACTTCGCTCAGGGCCGGCTGTGGGGCATGATCGCGGCGATCCTGCTCGTGGCCGGATGGGCGATCACCGCCTTCTTCTCGTTCCGTCGGCTGCGCCGCGGCAGGATCACCTGGTGGCTGCCGCTCGTGGGTGCCGTCGTGACGATCGGCGTCGTCTCGGCCTGCATCGCCGTCCCGATGTTCAACGATCCCGCGTTCGTCGCCTACCTGAATCAGATGGCGACCGGCGGCTGACACCGCTCAGACGCACGAGAAGGGGCACCCGGCTGATCAGCCGGGTGCCCCTTCTCGTATCTCTCTCAGGTCAGCTCTGCGACTGACCGTGCGAGCCGAGCTGACGCGTGGACTCGACGACGCGAGCGGCCATGGCCGTCTCGGCGACCTTGCCCCAGGCGCGGGGGTCGTACAACTTCTTGTTGCCGACCTCGCCGTCGACCTTGAGCACGCTGTCGTAGTTCTTGAACATGTAGTCGGCGATCGCGCGCGTGTAGGCGTACTGCGTGTCGGTGTCGATGTTCATCTTGATGACGCCGTTCGCGACGGCCAGGGCGATCTCGTCATCGGTCGAGCCGGAGCCGCCGTGGAAGACGAGGTCGAGAGGCTTGGCGCCCGTGTTGTACTTCGCCGCGACCTGCTGCTGGATGTCGCCGAGGAGTTCGGGACGCAGCTTGACGCCGCCGGGCTTGTAGACACCGTGCACGTTGCCGAAGGTGAGTGCGGCGATGTAGCGGCCCTGCTCGCCGAGACCGAGAGCCTGGACGGCCTGGTCGACGTCGGCGAAGGTCGTGTAGAGCGCCTCGTTCGAGCCCTCGTGGGCGACGCCGTCTTCCTCGCCGCCGACGACGCCGATCTCGACCTCGAGGATCGCGTTGATCGCCTTCATGCGGGGGAGGAGGTCCTGGGCGATCTCGATGTTCTCGGCGAGCGGGACTGCCGAGCCATCCCACATGTGCGACTGGAAGATCGGGTTGCGGCCCGCCTTGACCTCTTCTTCGGAGGCGGCGATCAGCGGCTCGACGAAGCCGGCGAGAGCGTCCTTCGGGCAGTGATCCGTGTGCAGGGCGACGGTGACCGGGTAGTTCTTGGCGACCTCGGTGGCATAGCGGGCGAAGGCGAGAGCGCCGGTCGCGCGGGCCTTGACGGTGTGGCCGGCGAAGTAGTCGGCGCCTCCGGTCGTGACCTGGATGATGCCGTCGGAGCCGGCTTCGGTGAGGCCCTGGAGGACGGAGTTGATGGTCTGCGAGCTCGAGACGTTGAATGCGGGGTACGCGAAGCCGCCGGCCTTCGCGCGGTCGAGCATTTCGGCGTACTGATCCGGGGTGGCGACGGGCATGAGAACTCCTGCGTATAGGTGAGCCGGGACAGCTGTCACTCTATCGGGGAGCGCGTGCGGATGCCGCGGCGCCAGCGGTGCCCGCCCCGATGCTCTCCTACGGAAATGTTAAGAACGGCGATTCCTACATGCTCGCGGAGGGGAAATATCGGATTCTGGCATCAGCACCTGGCTAGGCTGGCGACATGGTGAGTCTGACAGCAGATCTGAGCCCCCTTCGTCCCGACCGCAACCTCGCGATGGAGCTGGTGCGCGCCACCGAAGCCGCCGCGATCCGCGCCGTCCCCTTCATCGGACGAGGAGCGAAAGAGGCTGCCGACGGTGCTGCCGTCGACGCCATGCGCGCGTTCCTCGGAACGGTCGACTTCCAGGGGCGCGTGGTGATCGGCGAGGGCGAGAAAGACAACGCTCCCATGCTGTTCAACGGCGAGGTCGTCGGAACCGGTCGCGGTCCGCTGTGCGACATCGCGGTCGATCCCATCGACGGAACGTCTCTGACGGCCGCCGGACGCCAGAACGCTCTCTCTGTCATCGCGGTGTCGGATCGCGGCACTATGCTCGACGCCTCGACGGTCTTCTACATGGACAAGCTGGTCACCGGCCCCGCGGGCGTCGGCGTCGTCGACATCCGCCTCCCGATCGGTGAGAACATCCGCAAGCTGGCCGGCGCGCTCGACAAGCCGGTCGACGAGATCGTGGTCTCGGTGCTGAACCGTCCGCGTCACGAGCAGCTGATTCAGGAGATCCGCGACGCCGGTGCCGGCACGCGTCTCATGAGCGACGGCGACGTCGCGGGTGGCATCAACGCCGCGCGCCACGATGCCCGCACCGACATGTGCGTCGGCGTCGGCGGCAGCCCGGAGGGCATCGTCACCGCCTGCGCGATCAAGGCTCTCGGCGGCCACATCCAGGGGCGACTCTGGCCCCGTGACGACGACGAGCGTCAGCGTGGCATCGACGCAGGTCTCGACATGGACCGCGTGTATGAGGCCGATGACCTGGTGCAGGGCAACAACACGATCTTCGTGGCCACGGGCGTGACCGACGGCCAGCTCGTCGCCGGCGTTCGTCGCGAGCGTGGCTACGTGTACACCGAGAGCGTCGTGCTGCGCGGTGCCTCGGGCACGCTGCGGCGGATCGCCTCGGAGCACCTCGTCTCGAAGTGGCTCTGATCCTGTACCGAGTCTGATCCTGCGCGGCGTTTGATCCGGCTCCGGGGAGCCATCGTTACCGACCCGGTATGGCTCTCCGTCGCCCGGATCCACTCTTTCGTCCGGCCTCGTGTGACAATTGTGACTGGGTTTGTCGCCGTCGCGGGGTTCCCCAAGGCACCGCGGGCAGAGGAGGACGAACAGATGACAACGCAGCAGACGAGTGGCTCCAAGGCCGCCCCGACCAAGATCGTCACGACCAACACCGGACGAATCCTGCGCGTGAGCGCAGACGCCGAACCCGACGCCGCCGTACCCCCCGTTTCCGCGGCTCCCGCGCCGACGACCATGGATCCGGCTCGCCGGACCGACGTTCTCTTTCGCGTGCGCCGCGACGAGGGGCACGAGGTCAGCGCGTGGTGGATGGTCGGCGCTTTCGTCGCGACCAGCGGCCTCGTCATCCTGCTGCTGAGCGGCGTCCCCGGCGCGGCCTGACCCCCCTCCGGCTGCGGATCAGTCCGTAGGGGAGAGCGCGGCGTTTCGGCGGCCTTCTTCGTGGTGTGAGGAATCGCGCAGTCGTGACCGGATGTCTCCGACATCGGCCCGCAGGACCGGCGCGTCATCATGCTCGCCGATCTGCTCTGCATGGCTCCACTCCGCGTCCGACACGGTGTCTGAGCCCGCGTCGACGAGTTCGGGGGCGGTGAATCGTCGCGCAGGCGTCAACAGCGTGCGCGGGGCGGCGTCGAGCGTCGAGGAATCGATCCCCGGGAACTGGCGTGCCGTCACGAGCACGCGATTCTCGAGCGACCCGGCGAACTTGTTGTAGCTGTCGACGGTGCGCTCGAGTGCGCGGCGCAGGTCGTCTGCATGACCGGCCAATGTGCCCAGCCGGTCGTAGAGCTGCGTGCCGAGCGCCAGCAGCGCGCGGGCCTCGGTCGAGACCTCCTGCTGGGTCCACGTGTAGGCCACCGTCTTCAGCACCGCCCACAGGTTGACGGGCGAGGCGAGGGCGACCCGGCGGCTGAAGGAGTAGTCGAGCAGCGTCGGGTCCTCGTCGATCGCGGCCGCCAGCAGGGACTCGCTCGGCAGGAAGCAGATGACGAACTCCGGGCTCGCGTCGAGGCCGGTCCAGTACGCCTTCTTCGACAGGGCGTCGACGTGCGCTCTGACCGCCTTTACGTGACGCTGCATGAGGGTGCGTCGCTGCGCCTCGTGTGCACCGCCGGTGGGAAGCGCGGACGCCTCGAGATAGGCGTCGAGCGGCACCTTGGCGTCGACCGGGATCGAGGCTCCGCCCGCGAGACGGATGACCATGTCAGGACGCCCCTGACCGCGGTCCGAGGCGATCGTGGTCTGCAGATCGAAGTCGACATGCCGCGTCAGCCCGGCGGCCTCGACCACACGACGCAGTTGCGTCTCGCCCCACACTCCGCGGGTGGCCGTAGATCGCAGCGCGCCTGCGAGCGACTCGGTCGTCGCGCGCAGGGCCTCGTCCGACTCCTGCGCGCGCCGCAGTTGCTCGGTGAGACTGCCGAACTGCTCCTGCCGCTCCTGCTCGATCGCGGCGACCTTGGACTGCATCTGCTGCAGACTCTCGCGGACCGGTGCCAGAGCGGTCAGCACCGCGTTCTGCTGCTGCACTCGCAGTGCCTCGGCCCGCTGCTCGGTGCGTGAGTGCTCCACGGCATCGCGGTACAGGTCGTACTGCCGATCGCGGTCGTCGCGGGCAGCCGCAAGCTCCGCCTCGGCGCGAGCGAGAGCCGCCGCGCCTCGCCCGGCCTGCAGCAGCCAGCCCAGCACACCGCCGGAGACGAGCGCGGCGAGCACGAGAAGAACGATCAGTGGGGCATCCATGTCCTCATGGTGCCGCAGGGGTCCGACATCGCGCGGAGACCGCGCGGAGCGGCGATCAGGCGACGGCGCGTTCCGGCTGGCGGACGGGTGCCGGAGTGACCCGCAGCCCGAGTGCGGACGCGAGCTCATGCACGTCACCGGCGCCCACGCGTCGCGCCGCGTCGATCACGATCTGGGCGCAGGCGCGAGCATCCGCGAGGGCGTCGTGGTGGGAGAACTCGGCGAATCCCGCCGCTGCGGCCGCCATCGGCAGCCGGTACGAATCGAGCTGGTACGTCTTGCGCGCGACCTGCAGGCTGCACAGCGAACGGAACGGCGGGCAGTCGCCGCCGGTGGCCTCCGAGGCGCGACGCAGCACGTTGAGGTCGAAACCGGCGTTGTGGGCGACGAGCACATCGTCTCCCACGAACTCGCACAGCAGCGAGAACTGCTCGGTCCACGTCGCCGCCGAACGCACATCCGCCGCCTGGATCCCATGGATCCGCACGTTCCACTCCTGGAACTCGTCGTGACCCGCCGGAGGCTGGATCAGCCAGCCGTTCATCGCGACGACCTCGCCGTCGCGGACGCGGACGAGTCCGACGGAGCAGGCCGAGGCGGGGCTGGAATTCGCCGTCTCGAAGTCGATAGCGGTGAAGTCCAGGGGCACGTCAACCACTCTCTCCCGACGCCTCTGCGCGGCGCGGAGGACTCGCCGTAGGCTGGCGACATGGCAGATGAGCGGGCGACGTCCTTCGGTGCACAGGCTGGAAGCTACGAGCAGGGCCGACCGGAATATCCGTTCGCGGCGGTCGCCTGGATGCTGGAGTCGATGCCCGCGGGCTCCCGCCGGATCGCCGACGTTGGAGCCGGCACGGGCAAACTCACTCGTGCGCTACAGGCCGCGCCCGGCGCGGAGGTCGTGGCGATCGACCCGGATCGCGAGATGCTCGCCGCCCTGCGCGACGCAGTACCCGGTGTCCCGACATTCGTCGGCACGGCAGAGCGGATGCCGCTGCCCGATGCGAGCGTCGACGCCGTCGTGCTCGGTCAGGCATGGCACTGGGTCGATCCGTCGGCGGCCTCGGCCGAGATCGGTCGCGTCGTGCGGTCCGGGGGAGTGCTCGGACTGATCTGGAATATCCGAGACGAGCGACAGGAGTGGGTGCGCCGGCTGACCGAGATCATGCACGGCAGCGCGGCGGAGGAGATGCTGGCGGCAGGGGATCCGCAGGTGTTCGCGCCGTTCGGAGTGCTCGAGCAGGAGCTGTGGGAATGGGTGCGCCCGATCACCCGTGCGCAGTTGCACAGCATGGCGGCGTCGCGGAGCTTCGTGATCACGGCATCCGGGGACGAGAGAGCACGGATCCGTCGCGAGATGGACGCCCTGTTCGATGAGCTCGGGCTCGAGGGAGATGCAGCGATCGACCTGCCGTACGTGACGCGGGCCTTCCGCACCGTACGCGACTGAGAGCCCTCTCCGCGTCGGCGGTGGCGGCGACCGGTAGACTCGTGCCCCGTGGCTCTCACTATCGGCATCGTCGGCCTGCCCAACGTCGGCAAGTCCACCCTCTTCAACGCACTCACAAAGAACGACGTGCTCGCGGCGAACTATCCGTTCGCGACGATCGAGCCGAACGTCGGCGTGGTGAACCTGCCCGATCCTCGGCTCGACACGCTCGCCGAGATCTTCGGCAGCGAGCGCATCCTGCCCGCTGCGGTGTCGTTCGTCGACATCGCCGGCATCGTGCGTGGCGCGAGCGAGGGGGAGGGGCTCGGCAACAAGTTCCTCGCCAACATCCGCGAGGCCGACGCTATCGCCCAGGTCGTCCGCGGATTCGCCGATGACGACGTCGTGCACGTGGACGGTGCGGTGAACCCGGCATCCGACATGGAGACGATCAACGCCGAGCTCATGCTCGCTGATCTCGAGACCGTCGACAAGGCGATCACGCGCTACGAGAAGGAAGTACGCGGCAAGAAGATCGAGCCCGTCGTCCTCGAGACCGCGAAAGAGGCGAAGGATGCGCTCGAGCGCGGCGTGCTGCTCTCGGTCGCAGGTATCGACCTGACACCGATCCGCGAGCTCGGGCTGCTCACCGCCAAGCCGGTCATCTTCGTCTTCAACGTCGACGAGGCTGTGCTGACCGATGACGCACGCAAGGCGGAGCTCGCCGCTCTCGTCGCACCCGCGAAGGCCATCTTCCTCGACGCGAAGATCGAGTCCGAGCTCATCGACCTCGACCCGGAGGATGCGGCGGAGCTGCTGGCCTCCACGGGGCAGGACGAGTCGGGTCTCGACCAGCTGGCGCGCATCGGCTTCGCCACGCTCGGACTGCAGACGTACCTGACCGCGGGACCGAAGGAAGCGCGTGCGTGGACGATCCCTCAGGGGTCGAAGGCGCCGCAGGCCGCCGGGGTCATACACACGGACTTCGAGAAGGGCTTCATCAAGGCGGAGATCGTCTCGTTCGATGACCTCGTCGAGACCGGCTCGGTCGTCGAGGCCCGCGCGAAGGGCAAGGCGCGTCTCGAGGGCAAGGACTACGTCATGCAGGATGGCGACGTGGTGGAGTTTCGTATCGGAAACACATCTGGCGGATCGAAGTAACACGGCGACGCCGCGTACAAGGGGGACCATGTCAATGAGGACGAACGGTGAGCCGGATACGGCAGTCAAGCGGGGAGCGCAAAGCGAATCGCCGACGCACCTGCTGAAGCAACTCAAGCTGCCGTCGAGGTACGAGTCGCTTGTAGCAGTTGTAGGAAGTGACGTTGCTCGGCTCCTCGTCGAGCCCAGCGATGAGACCCTGGCGATCTTCCGCCGGGCGGCTTTGCACATTGGCAGTCGCGGTCGCGGTTTGTTTCTACCGGTCTACGCGGAGTCTGGAACCGGCAAGACAACACTGGTGAGCAACTTGTCGGGCTGGATTCCTGGCGAGTACTGCCCCACGGCGAGACTCGCGGGTGGAGAGGTCTCCGCCGCCCGTCTTCGACAGGCCGTCGCGTCGGTGGTGCAAGAGCATCATCTAGCCGCGAACGACAAGAGGGTCCTGGTCGTTAACGTCGATGACCGTGAAAGCGATCCTCCCACCGATAAGGAACTCTCACAGATCAAGTCGTTCGTGCGTGAGGCTGGCCAGGGCGAGGCGGGCCTTGGAGCGCGCACGCTAGTCGTCTGGCCCGAAACCTCCCGCGTGAACGCCGAAGCGATGTCGGCGGCGTACGTGCAGCGGGCGGGAAAATCACCAGTCACTATCCCGGCGGAAGTAGCTGGCCCCGCCCGGGAAACTTGGGCTGGCTTGGCCTTAGCTACTCTGAAGCTAGTCAACTCGGTTGATCATCTTGAGGCACTAGGTGTCGATCCAGACGCATACGACAAAGATGCCTTCCCGACGGTGGGTGACTTCCTCGACGAGATCAGCAACGACTTCGTTGACTTGCTTGACAAGCTCCTGGAGTCCACTCGTAAGCCGGTTCGGCTCGTAGTAGTGTTCGCAAGCGCCAGCGGTAAAGCTGGAGTTCTCAGCGAGTTGTCAAGCGGTTACCGGTACGGACTGGTGGATGCGGACAAGCTGGTTGCCGCCACACCCGGAAGCGTGATCGGCAAGTGGTGGGCGGCTCGCATGGGCTTGCTCGTGCAATCCATCGTTCGTCTAGATGCACGCGTAACCTTCGTGGGCCCATCCCTGTCTGTCCCCGTGGTGAACCGGTTCGGGACGGATGAGGCGAAGGAGGTATTCAAAGACCTCGGTATCGCTCCGAAGCCACCTAGTGAGATCTCGACCTACTTCGAACGGTCAGACCTTGGGCGACTGCTCCATGGGACATCATCTGCGACTTCTGAGATTCGGGGCAACCCTGCTGCCGATGCCGCCGTAGCCTTTCGTCAGCTAGCCGCAGATGTTGGGTTTGGCTCGGGCCAAGACAAGAAGCTGAATCGTGCCTTCGGAGACTTCTTGACGCAAGCTCAGTCGTCGTTGGGGGATGTCGTCGTCGAGAAAAAAGGCTGATGGGATTCCGCTCATTCCCGACGTTAGCCTCGGTACGGACGAGCACGTCACATGCGTCGAGTTCCACTGGCGGTCGGGGGAGTACTTGGTGTCAGCGAACCGTTCCGCCATCGCGCAGTACATCCTGACCAAGCTCAAGTCCTATGCAACTGAACTTGGATGGGTGGCATCGCCGTGAGGCGTACCTGTGAGGGCGGGAAGGACGGCGCGTGGTGGAGTTCCGTATCGGAAACACATCTGGCGGGTCGAAGTAGTCCTCGATGAGCAGACATGGCCTGTCGGATCTGAAGGTGAAGGACTTGCTCCAGCTGGATGCCGCGGTTGTAGCTGAGCTTCGCCATCGTGGCCTGGTGCGTACTAACAACAAACCGCTGGGTGACATCGCCGAACAAGTCGTTTTGAAGGCTCGGGGCGGATACCTCGAACCAAACTCCGCGAAGTCCCATGATGTCGTCGATCCAGCGGGCCGCCGACTTCAAGTAAAGGCGATGGGAGGCAGGGCGGTCGGACGATCAGCGAAGTTCAGCTCGTTCCGAAGTTTTGACTTCGACGCAGCCGTGTTCTTGGTTTTTGAGGCGTGCACTTTCGACCTCGTGCTCGCCCGGGAGGTCACGGCGAACGACGTCGAAGTCGTGTCTGGATATAGTGCACACACCAACGGGCGACAACCGACGTTGCGACAAGTCGAGAAGTTGGGTGTTGATGTGGCGCAGGAGATGAGGCGTGCATACGAGGCGCTGGACGGCGACGCGGTGGAGATCCGTATCGGAAACGCACCTGGCGGATCGAAGTAGATGGCTGAGCAGAACGGTGAGCTCTCTGAAGAGATACTTTCCTACTTGATCCCGGAGAACTTCTCAGACCTCTCCAGTTCGCAGCAGATCGCACAAGCTAAGTCTCTGTTGAACCGGCTCGAGGCGGCGGTGGCTGAGCAAACGACAAGACCCGATCCGGCGCGGGGAAAGTTGGATCGTAAGACCGTTTCCCCGGAGCTGCCGCAACTCATTGGCGAGGTGGTCATTGCTGCGGCTTGGGCGGAGGACGCTGCCGGAACCTTGCTACAAGCCTTGGCTGGCAGCTGGGAGGTCCGGGCAACAGGCTACGACGACACGAGTTCAAGCCTCTTGAGGGCACTCAAGACAGTTGTCTCGAAGGAGTTGATCGAGCGTCTGGACACTGCGCTGAAGCTACGCCATTTCGTGGTGCATGGGTTCTTCGTTGACGGAAGTTTCGTGAAGCATCCGACTTCCGGCAAGACCTACGACTTCGTATCAATGAAGCGAAGCTGGCGCACTGACGCACCGGAACGAGAGGTGAAAGCGTTCACCGCGGGTGCTCTTCGTTGGCTCGCCCAAGAGTTCTGGGAAATCGAAGATGAGCTTGAGACTCTCCACAGCGAGACTTTGCTTGGAAGTGAAGGTAGCAACGATGCTTGATCAAGCCGCTACGAATGTTGGATTCCACGGGGCGGACGTGAAGCCATGAGCGGCGAACGTAAAGCGCCCAGCCAACGTGTTGAACTCGTCGATGACGTCCGGAAGAACGTGGCACGGAAGGCGATGTACGTCTGCTCGAATCCCGCATGCTTGCGGGTCACCGGTTTCCTCGCCGAGAAGGGGCGGCCACGGGCAATCGCTCAGGCGGCTCACATCCTTCCAGCCTCGCAATGTGGTCCACGCAGGGATAATGAGGTTCAGTTGCCCGGTGGGGCGAAGCTCTCGTGAGGTGATCGGTGGAGGATTCTCCTACCGCGCGTTCTCGGTCAGCGCTGATCCGCGCGCCATCGAGGACTACTACCGTGCAGCCGCTCGCGTGCTGAGCCCGGCGCTGTGTGCTTCTTACGTTGATCATCTAGTCGGGCCGGATGAAGACGAGGATGACCTCCTCGAAGCGAACATCGCCGTTGCCGCGCTTGGGCGCGTGCCGGAGATCGCTCAGGCCGTGGAGCAGGAGGCCGATGCTCAGTCCCGTGAATGGCTCACGCGCTCGCGCGTCGCTCGTAAGGGACTGAGCGATGAACGCCAGGCCGAGTATGACGGGCTGGAGTCGATGTCCACCACCCCCGAACCGATCGACCTCACAGTCCCGAGGAACGGCCAGGCCGATACCAAAGTGCGCCACCCGCACGGCACCGAGAAGTCCCTGCCGACCCGCGAGATGCACCTGCTGGCATCGGAGGACGGGACGGTCCCGATCACGCTGAATGAGTGGGAACGCAAGGTCCTCGACTCTGAAGCCGCGCAACCCGGCTTCCAGGGGTGGTACCGCAACCCCGACCGCGCCGCGAAGGAGTCCCTCGCCGTGGCCTTCAAGGATGAGGTGGGGGACTGGGAGGCGTTGCGCCCAGATTTCCTCTTCTTCGGCACCAACCACGACGGCAGCACTGTCGTGGACCTCGTAGACCCGCACCGCCATCACCTTTCGGATGCATTGCCGAAATTGCGTGGCCTCGCCCACTTCGCCGAGCGCTTTGCGAACGACTTCCGCCGGATCGAGTCTGTGGCCGAGACAGGTGGTGTACTGCGCGTGCTCGACCTGACCACTCCTCGCGTGCGTGAAGCGATCTTCGATGCCCAGAGCGCCAAAGCGCTCTACGAGTCGGATCTGGCCGGTGACTACTGACTGGCCTAATCCCGCAACCTGACCGTCGCCACGGCGCGGATCGAACGCCGCGGCGCAGGGTGTCCTCGACAACGGGATCGATCTGAACCACCACTACAAGCGGCGATGCGGCTCGCGGACGTGACGCGTGAGCGTCTTTGCGCTGAAGAGGCCAACGAAGACTGTCAGTGCGGACGCGGTAAGGGTGGCCTGTGACACAATTCGCGTATGGGGCGGATTGAAGTAAAGGCAGCGGCGGACCACCTTGATCGGTTCATCACATCACCCCGAGCAGGGCTGCTCGAACTCGTGTGGAATGCGCTTGACGCGGATGCCGACGAGGTACACATCGAGAAGACAGAAGGCGGCATCGGCGGCATCGCCGCACTGACCATCTCCGACACTGGTGTGGGTGTAAGCGCGGACCGCGCCGAACATGAGTTTGGCGCGCTCGGCGGTTCGTGGAAGCGGCTGACGCAGACCACGGAGAAGGGGCGGGCTCTCCACGGTCGCCTTGGCGGAGGCAGGTTCGCTGCGTACGGCATCGGTGAAGACGTCAAGTGGGAGTCGGTGAATGATGCGACCGCTGGACGCAAGAAGGTCACCATTCGGGGATCCCGTGGTACTGCCCACGAGTTCGATGTGGCGAGCGAAGATTCAGACGCGACCGACACTGGGACGGTCGTCACCGTCGCCTCCCTGACCGACGCCGCAGTGAAGTATCTTGACTCTGATCGCCCGCTCGAAGATCTCACCAAGGCTCTCGCTGTGTACATCACGCAGTACCAGCCGAAGGTCTTCATCCACGACCGCGAGATTCGCCCAGAAGACCTGATCGAGTCGCAGACCCCGCTCGCAATCGAAGTGGAGATCGACGGATCGAAGGTGTCGATACCGATGTCGATCATCGAATGGTCGGTGAACTACGACCGCGGACTGTACCTGTGCGATGAACGGGGTGTGGCGCTCCATGAGATGAAGCCGGGCATCCAAGCGCCGGGACACCATTTCTCTGCGTACGTGAAGTGGGCCGGTTTCTCGGAGCGGGCTCATGACCTGTTGCTGGAGGGCTCGACTGGAGAGCCGGTGTCATCCATCATCGATGCGGCCCAAGAGGCACTGCGGAAGCATTTCAAGACGCGGCGCGACGAGCGCTACAGCAGGATGATCGAATCTTGGAAGGCGGAGAAGTCGTACCCGTTCTCTGATGGTGACGCTGGCGTCGTAGACACGGCCACTCGAGAGCTGTTTGACATCGTCGCCATCGCGGCAGCGCCCGCAGTGGAGAAGACTGACCTCGCCTCCAGGAAGCTCTCTCTTCGACTCCTCAAAGAGGCAGTTGAGAACAGCCCAGACACGGTGACCGCCCTTCTCGAAGAGGTCGTCAACCTCTCCCACCAAGATGCCGCGGACCTGAAAGCGCTAATCGAGAAGACGTCCCTCACTGGAGTGATCTCGTCCGCCAAGACCATCTCGGACCGCCTGGAGTTTCTTTCCTCTCTTGAAGCGATCATCAATGAGCCCGACCTGAAGAAGGTGGTCAAGGAGCGCTCGCAACTCCACCGAATCCTCGCGAACGAGACCTGGGTCTTCCGCGAGGAGTACGCACTAGTGGGGGACGATCAGACGCTTCGGACAGTACTGCGGAACAACCTCGACGTCCTCGGCAGCGAGGTGGCCACGGTCGAGAGTGTTGATGCGACGGAGATTACTGATCCGGATGGGCATGTCCGAGTGATCGACCTGATGCTGAGCGCGGTGATCCAGTCACGCCAGAAGGAGCGAGAGCACATCGTGATCGAGCTCAAAAGGCCGAGCCAGCACATCGGGCAGAAGGAGATCCAGCAGATCGAGAACTACGCCGAGACCGTCGCTGCTGATGGCCGATTCGCGGAGACCGACACGAGCTGGCAGTTCTGGATTGTGGGGGATCAGATCGCCCCCAACGCTAAACTCCGAACGCGTCAGACGAACCGAGAACCGGGCGTGACCCTCCAGAGCGACTCGCCTCGTCTCGTTGTGCGGGCAGTCACTTGGGCTCAGGTCATCCGCGACGCGAAGCATCGACTTCAGTTTGTCCGCGAGACTCTCGGATACGACCCCTCGACGGAGGCGGGCCTGGAGTATCTGAAGGTCAAGCACGCGGAGTACTTGCCCGACGTGCTGAAGGTCTCGGATGCCGAGGCGAAGACCGAGGCCGCGAGCGGTGGCGAGCGCGCAGACGAAGGCGCGAACTCGGAACCGCCTCTGTACTCCGAGGGCGACACTGCACAAGACGACGACCCCGAAACGGCTCTCTAGGAACCTCATGCCCATCGATGTAGAAAAGCTCGGACTCCTGCGCTCGATTGCCGATGCCCTTTCTGAGAGAGAGTTTGGCGAGGTGAATCTGCTGCTCCACGAAGCGGGCATCGAGGAGGTGCTCTGGGGCGCGTGGGACGACGACCACTACGAGGTGACGAACGCAGATCGCGCCAGAGCCGTGCTCGCTCTGATTCGAGATTTACCGCGCGAACAAGTGGATGAACTTGCGCTCGCTGTTCGACAACTCTTCGAAGTGTCGATAGAGGTTCAAGCAGAGGAGGAGGTCGCGCCTCTCTTCCTCTTCGCTTCCCATCTTGTGTCTCAGAAAGCTCTTGTTGGTGACGTCAGAGAGCACCTTGACGGCTGGGGAATCAAGCTATTCGTCGCACACGATTCCATCGAGCCCGACCAGGAGTGGCACTCCGAGATTGAGCGGGCGCTGCGCACCGCTGACGCGGGTGTCGTGTTCCTCTTCCCCAATTTCATCAACAGTCGTTGGTGCGATCAGGAGGTCGGCTGGCTGCTTGGTCGCGAGGTGCCCTGTTACGCCTTGAAGTTTCAGGGGGAGGACCCCTACGGCCCCCTGGGTAAGAAGCAGGCATACACCGTTAGGGATGGGATGACTGCTGAGCAGGTGGGAGATGCAATCCTCGATTGGCTTGCCACGAAGCCCGTGTTAACCTCGCGGTTGAACGCCTCGTTGGTGGACGCTCTGAAGTCCTCGTGGAGCTTCAATCGCACTGATCGCGTGTGGGAGCGCCTGCACGCTGCAACCGATCTGGGTGCGGCAGAAGTGGCAGGGCTGCTTACGGCAATTCGGGATAACGACCAGGTCTACAACGCGAGCGGAGGAATCCGCGACGGCGACACCGGGAGGTATGCCGAGCTGGTGTTCAAGCTCGCAGTGGCACAGCCCGGCTTTGAGGCGAACGCTGACCTTGCACGAGAGGTATCCCGAGCACGAGGTCTTGACGATCTACTCCCGGCTACATAGCCCGGGGCGCGGCGTCTTGACCGTTTCGCTCGCGACGAACGGGGACACAGAGACCTCCTTTCTGAGAGCCCCGTCGCGCAGAAGGTGATCGACGATCCACCCGCACTACGCAGCCTGCACCGTGATCGTTGGCGCTATGGTGACGCGCTAGTGGGACCGCTAGTCCGCGAGGGCTCGGTACACCGATGCGCGGCTGATGCCGGTGAGCTTTACGATCTCGGCAACCGTGCGGCCCTTGGCTTTGTGCTGACGGACCTTCTTGATGTTCTCGGCGGTCATGGCGGTGATCGGTCTGCCCGCGATCTGCTCGCCGTCCTTCGCGCGAGCCGCACGAGCTACACGAGCCTCCGCAACGCGCTCGGCGTTCATCGAGCGCTCCCACTCGGCTACGTGCGTCATCACAGCCCGCACGAGCTTGCCGGTCGGGCCGGTGAAATCTTCACCCGGCTTCAGGCTCTTGACGACGATGTCGCGCTCTTCTAGGTCGGCCAGGGTGGATAACACATGGAGCGCGGATCGGCCCAGCCGATCCATGCTCGCGACAGTGATTGTGTCGCCGGGCCGGACTCGGGAGAGGAGGTCATCCAGGCCCGGGCGAGACTGACGTGCGCCGCTGATCTTGTCCTGGAAGATGTCGGCACCGTCGATGCCCGCTTCGGTCAGGCGGTCGAGTTGACGGTCGTTCGTCTGCGAGGTCGTCGAGACGCGGGCGTATCCGAAGCTCTTCGAGATTGTCATGTCTCAACTGTAAACCGCACGGGGTATCTGAGACAAGTAGCAGAGACAGTTTTCGGTCAGTTTTCTGAGCTGGTCTGAGGCATTCCATGGCCGTGGTTCGAATCGTCTCGAATCCTTGGCTTTGAGACGGCGTCGCGCATCCCGTTCCAGCATCCGCGGTGACGTCGATAGGCGCTAGTAATCTGAGCGCATGGGGCAACTTGACGAGATCATCATCGGCGCGACGGACGATTCCGTGACGACCTCTAATCTGCTCCGTCGAGTACAGATCGTCGCGCATCATCTCGGGGCCGATGAGATCAAAGCGTGGGCCGCTCGGGAGCTTCGTGGCTACGACCACAAGGATGTGTTGCCCGAGTACCGGTCGTCGATCAGGACGTCAGTTCTCGGACAATGGATGACCCTGTCATGGCAGGTGAAGGAACACCTCAGTGTCGGGGACCTGCCGGACGACTTTCGGGACCTCGGTTTCAGGGCTGACCTTCGGCAGAGCCTTGCCGAACTAGAGCAACTTTCAGGCGGCGACAATGATGCGATGATCCCGTGGCCCGGTCACCTCGTGGTCGCCTATATGCAGGCCGCAAAGCGAGGGCTAGTTACGACCTACGAAGATGCGAGTCTGGTGAACGCGCATCAGATCCTGACGAGAGGGGTGCTGCTAGGCGTGATCGACGGGGTCAGGAACACCGCCCTCGACTTTGCCCTCGTGCTACAAACCGCGAATCCCGACGCGGGCTCCGTCAACGGCCCAACCATCTCTGATGCTCCCGTCGCGCAAGCGGTCTGGCATGTCACGAACAACATCTACGGCGACGGAGCGCAGCTTGCCCACGGAGAGAACATCCGCCAGCGGTCCAAGATCGTCAAGGGAGACCTTGCTGGGCTGCTTCGAGCGGCTGAGGAAGCTGGCCTCGATACAGAAGGGCGGGATGAACTAGCTCGAACAGTCCTCTCCGACGAGGCGAGCCGCCCGAGCAGAGTCAAAACCTTCTTGACGAAGGTGGGAGACGGGGCCTTCGCCATCGGCACCGGAATGACCGCAGATGTGGCGGCGACGCAGCTCTCCGAACTGATCTCCTCCTACCTCGGTTGAGCCATGCGAAGCTGGGATTTTTGGGTTGAAGAAGAGGTCCACGACGCCTGGGGAGTCGAATCCACCACCACGCTCACCTCCCTGAACGAGGAGTTGCTGGAATCCATCCTCGCTGGACCAATCCCGGGCCATTCAGACATCGAGGTTGCCGTGGCGCTCGCTCGGTTCGCTCACGAGGAGTTCGAAGGCTGCGGAACTCACGGGAACCAAGACCTTTCCCAGGACGGGTCTGTGCTAGTTTTTCGCGCCCTGAAGAGCGTGCTTCGCCGACTGGGCGTCGGCACCTTCGATCCTCCCTACCGCGACTTCAACTCGTTCACCAAATACTGGAAAACTCAGGGCGCAAGCGGAAGCTGGCAGGCCCGCCGCGATCTCCTGGACGCCGACTTCGAGCCGCTACACAAACTGCTGGACGAACGCGAGGCGGGGTCCATCGAATCAAACCTCGCCACTGCGATCTCGCCGCACAAGGTGACTGGCTGGCCACGGGTAGACGAGGAGCTGTCCGAACTGCGCAGACACTTCGAGGCAGCGTCCACCAGACAGGACTACTCGAACGTCGGCAACGACGTCGTCGCCGTCCTGGAGGCTCTCAGCGCCACGGTCTACGATCATGCGCTTCACGGGAACGCCGACGAGCCAGAGCCGCCCGTCGCCAATACGAAGACCCGCTTAGATCGCTACATCGAGGTGGCCTTACCCGGTAGGACAAATGCGGAACTCCGCAAACTTGCGCGCGCTTCGGTTGAACTCGCCCAGGCAGTCAAACATCGACGTGAGACCGTGACGAGGCTGGAAGCCGGATTGGCCGCTGACGCCATCATTCTCCTGAGCAACATGCTCCGCCGGATTCAGGTATGAGGCTGGCCCATCTGCCCAGCGCTGTTCGATGTCTTGCGTGCAACAGCGGCTGCGAACGAGTCAACATCGCGCGGGCAAGCACGCGGGAGTTGAAGGTCGCGTCCGGTCGCTGTATTCCGTGGTCGTGGCAAACCGAGCTTGGATTGTAGACACCGTGCTGCGGCCCGCTCCGAGTCGGCCGGTACCGTTGATGGACAGCTCAGGGGCGTGATGCTCACGTCGTCGCCGCCGCACGGATCGCCGCCCGGATCTCCTCATGGACCGTGCTGCGCGAGATCGAGAAATGCTCTGCGATGGCGTGATGAGTCCAACCGGCTCGCCACATCTCGATCAACTCCGTTTCCTGTCCGACGGTGAGACGGCGGCGACCACGAGACGTCTCGACTCCCTCGCGTCTGAGGATCGCGTGCAGGGTGCGAGGAGAGACACCGAAGACGGCAGCGATTGCGGCGACCCCGTAGCCCGCCTGACGAAGGGTCGCCACCATGCTCTCCCGCTCTGGAGTCAGCGTCCGAGGCTTGCCGGGGCCGCGTGCGGTAGTCATTCGTCGATCCCGAAGAGGGCGATTGCGTGTGAGCGCTGCATGCTCGTCATCGGAGCCTCTACGACACGACCGTCGTTCTCGATCAGTCGATGGACGGTGCCCTGCCTCGTCAACACCAAGGTGTGATCCTCCAGCACCAACACGTTGGCATCGAGAGGCACGCCATGCGTCATCAGCTCTCCAACGCCGACGATACGGATGCCGTTGACCGAGGGCTCCGCGAAGGCGCTCATCGTCGGCTCCCTGGGAACCGCCACGTCACGATGTCCGAGACGAGGTCGGCGGAGACCCCGTGTAGCTCACGAAGCTCTCCGTCAGCGCTGAGCGTCAGGACGTGCAAACGCTTCTCGGAGTCAACCACGTACAGTGTGTCCTTCCCCTTCGACGAGCTGAAGGCGATAATCCAGTCCGAGGGGAGGCGCACTCGCGTACCGTCGATGAACACGGAGATCGTGGTGGTGGATGCCGGTACACGCGGAGGCTCTCCCAGAGTTACGCCTTGCATGTTGGACAGATGCGCCTGCATCCGCGGGGTCGGCTTCCGCGGCGGAAAGGACATCGTTCGTACCTGTGGCGCGTCCCAGCCGTCCGAGGGTGGCTGAAGGGCCTCCCGAGGCTGCGGTCTGGGGTTGAGGCCGGAGCTTCGGAAGGGGTGGATGATGCGAGCGTGTGACGATTTCATGTCTGCTCCAAGAGGGCGATGAGGGACGGTACCGTGCGCCAAGATCTCCGTGAGGTGACCTACCGGCGCGCGGTAGTCACGGTGTCGGTGAAGCCGTGATCGCGGCAAAGGCGGAAAGGGTCATGCACACCAAGCTCTCGCCGAGAGGGCGCTCGCGGCGGTGCTGCACGAGAGCGACGAGCTGATCGTCATCTGCCTTGGCGTGCGCGCTGTCGAGGTCGCCGCCGATCCGAAAGGTTGGCCTGCTGGAGGTCGAGAGGTGCCAGCCCGAGATGCCGCGTACGTCAGAAGCGCTTTCCCCAATGCCATCCGAGATCCGCCGATGCATCGGTCGGGCCTCGGCATCGTCATGACCATTGATCGCGAGGTAAAGCGCCGTGGCCGCGCGGAACCGGAGCGCGTCCGTCAGATTTCGATTTCTGCCGGTCATCATGCACCCTGGCTTGGCCCGAGGTTCGGAGTGCCCGCTGCGGCGTTCCCCGCGATGCGCGCCTCCTGTTCTTCGTAGGCCCGATCCATCTTGTACGTGGCCGTGATCGTGCTCGTGGTCGGCGGCGGCCCGTAGACGTCGTTGACGCGCTGGAGGGCGGCGGCTCGACGCTGCGGGTCAGTCTCTGCCCACGCCGCCTTCCGGGCGATCTCCCTCTGTTCTGACCACTCCGAGTCCCCGCGATCCCAGGGCTGCATTCCCGCAGGAGGTTCGCCCGGGGCGATGTGCACTCGACCCCACCGCGCAATCTGTCGATCCGGATCGTGCACCAGCGCCGTCCAGCCGGGGTTGCCATTGCGGTCCACGTCGGCGGCAACCATGTCCTCGGTCACGACGATGCGGTCGCCTTTGGTGAGAGCCAGGGCCGGAGCTCCACCCCACAGCGATGTCGTGCGCGGGAGGTGCATGCCGGTCGCCGTGGCGTGCACGACGTCACCGGCCTTCACCAGGGGCACGCCCTCCACTTCGGGGATCTGGGATACCTCGCGCGCCGCTGCGGCTTCTCGCGCTTCGCGGAGACGGCGAACCCCCACCGGCTCAGGCGCGGCTGCTCCATCCAGCTCGTCGGTCAGCTCGGCCAGTCGTGCAGCCTTGTCGATGTTGTTGGTCATGAGGGGAGCCCTTTCGTTTCTGGGTTTGAGGGAAGGTCGGCGCGCATGTCCTCTGCCATCTCGCGGAGGCCCTCAGCTTCGAGGGCATCAGCAACGAGAGAGGCCAGCTCCGGAGACTCATCGAGCGAGGTGTCGAGGGCTCTCGCGAGCTGCGAGATTTTGGTGCGGTCGGCTGCGACGCTGTCGTGGTTGATGTGGAATCGGTCGGCCAGCGAATCGAGGGCACGCCGTTCGGCTTCGCCGAGTCGGGCTCCCAACTGGGGGTTGCCAGCGGCGTACGCCGTCGCTCGGGCGGCACGAGCATCGTTAGCGATCTCTGCGAGTCGCTCCACGAGGGCGACCGGCCTAGTCTCCGGAGTTGAGGCAAGGACCTCCTGCAACGCAGGCCGAAGATGCCATTTCAGATGCCGATAGATCGAATCGCGCGAGACCTCGAACTGTCGCGCCAATTGCGCAATTGGCAGGTGCGCCACGAGACCAGCGTCGATGTCTCCGACGTGCTGGTGGCTGCACACGGTGCACGATCTGCCGTACAAGGTGACGTTGCTCTGCGGCGCGGGAGACATCTCAGCCCAACCTCCGACTGAAGATGTCGATGACCTCGCCGGAAACGGCAGGGCGGGCATTCTGAGCGGCCTCCAGCTTCTTCAAGTACTGGATGCGCTCGTCGGCGTCGGAGTAGCTCAGCTTGATCGAGTGCGTGGTCTCCGACTTGCCCAGGACTCGCTGCTCCAGGTCGAGGATGAACGACCGCTGCCGAGTCGTCGCAGGAGAGCGCCCACGGTCGAAACCCAAGAGAGCGTTCAGCTTGTCGATGGCCTGCCGAGCCTCTTCCGGCGTCGAGTTCAGGTAGGAACGGGAAGCTTCCACGGCCTGATCAGGTCGGAGCTTCCCCGTCTTGATGGCGAGATTGACGATGAGTGCAACTTGCTTGGCGGTAGCCATCGGGAGCCTCCACAGGCCTCCAGCGTGTAGCTACCCTCATCAGAGCTGACCTGATGACGACCCTCTCGGCGAACCGAGCGGTTCCGAATCCAACGGAACCAAGCCTGTACGAGATAACCATGAAACGAATAACTTCATGAACTACCTCGAACATGTTTAACGTACCCCTTCGGGGCACCCATGGATGCATATCTACAAGCAATTCCCAGCAAAGTCCAAGGTTGACCTTAGTGCGAATGCGAATTAATTAGCGATTCCTACAACGCGGGCTGCCTTCCCTGTCAGGACAAGGTGAAGGCCCTCAGACCTGGACGTCTGAGGGCCTTCGATTCGAGTGTGGAGTGCTCGTCACCATTGTACGACGTGGACCCATAGAACGCGGACTACCAATGTCGATGCGGAATTAGTTCGCGTCATTCTCTAACGCATTCTCGATTCGAGAAATGACTTTCCACCGATCCATCCACAGGGTGTGGAATTACACCAGTGCTTCGCGAACTGCTTCGGGCACCACAGGGGACAGGTGCTCACCCACGATGGTGCGCCGCCAAGCTCGGACCACACTGTCTGGATCGAAGCCTCGCTGGCCCTGCTTCCCTGGGCGGATCTGCACCCACATGCATGCGTCGATGACGGAGCGCTTGGTGTCGAAGTCGGCATCCAGGAAGGCCTGGGCCGGGTCAGGGGAGATCAGAATGGGCGTGAGGTGATCGGGGCCTGCCAGTGCAGCACGATCCCGTAGAGCGCTCGTGAGCCGATCCTGGGCCTTGGTCCTCGCGATCTGGTACCTGGCCCCGTCGATCAGTTCGTTGTCATAGTCGTGCTCCACGACGACGATGCGGGCTCGGGCGTCTTTGATCTCCTGCTCCAGCCGCTCGGCCTCGGAGGGATCGGCGGGCTTGGCCAGGAGATTCTCGACGTCGGGCTGACGGAGCCGCTGGGTGATCGAGTCGATCACTACATTGTCGATGGGCTCCATCGTGCGGATGCGCTTGCACTTCGGGCACGAGTATCGCTTGCCGTTAGAGGTCACGTGGACCTTGCACTCGAAGCACAGGTAGAGGCCGGAGCCCAGGTACTTACGCGCGGTGCCGGTGCGATTCGTCTTGCGTCGGTCGTCGGTCAGTCGAGCCTGCACGGCGTCGAAGATCGGCTCGGTCACCAAGGGCTTCCACGAGGTCTCCTCGGGGCCAGCGACGACGGCACCCTTGTACACCCGACGTCCGGCATAGCGAGGGTTGAGGAGAATCGTACGGACGCTGGATGGGTGCCACGGGCTACCAGTGCGGGTGTCGATGGCGTCGGCGTTCAGGCGGTCGGCGATGTGCGTCAGAGCCTTGCCGCGGTGGAACTCATCGAAGAGGCGACGGACGATCTTGGCCTCGTGCTTCTGGATCTTGCCATTGGTGTCGTAGCCGGTCAGCCGCGTGCCCTTCGGGACTCCGCCGTTGGTTGCGCGCTGGATGTTTGCTCGGGACTGACGCTCGCCCTTCCGGCGCACCTCGAAGCGAGCAATGGATGCGAGCATCGTGGCTCGGAACTCGCCGTCCGCCGTGGCGAGATCGATCTCGCCATCCAGGGTGACCAGCATCATGCCGTGGTCGATGAGCGTGTTCAGGTCCCGAGTTGATCGAACCACGCGGTCCAGATCCACGCCGATGACCACGTCGATCTCGTCGGAGCTGGCGAGCATCTGACCCCATGCCGTCTTCGCCCCGCGAGGCTTCGATGCCGTCACGTCATCGTCAATGAACGTCCCGGCGACCACCCAGCCGCGAGCCGTAGCCAGGGCGGTAGTGCGCTCGATCTGCCGGTCGATACCCAGGTCGTCGGTCTTGGACTGTCTCAGGTAGAGGGCTGCTCGTCTCGTGGCCATACCTCGATCATATGTTGTTCGACAACGTACCTGGGTGGAGTTCCGCTTCAACAACTGAGCTCGCGCGGGAGACTCCGTCCGCACTCAATCTGCACTGCCCGGGTTTTCGGAGCCGCTTCCACAAAGGTGGACGTTTGGAGTGTCGGGGTGCTTCCCGCGCGGCAGGCGGTCGACTTCGTGAAGCGCGCGGTGGAGTTCGTCACTGGGCTGGCGGCGTCTCATCGGGGCTTCGTCTACATGATCGGCTGACCCTGATGCATCGACGATCGCGTGATATCGTGCTTGATATCAAGCGAGGAGGTGATCAGCGCATGGCGTCCATCATCGTCCGCGGACTCGACGACTCGGTCAAGGAACGACTCGCTGCGCAGGCACGGAGCCACGGGCGTTCTATGGAGGCGGAGGTTCGTGACATTCTCACCAAGGCAGCGACCGGACCGCACATCGGCTTGGCACTCGCGCGGGCTGCTCGACAGGCGGGTGGCGCCGATGATCTCACGATCTCGGAGCGCAGCGATAGCGCGCGAGCGGTGGTCTTCGAGTGATCGTCCTCGATACGAACGTCATCTCCGAGGTCTTTCGGTCGACCCCGAACGGCCGGGTCATGGCGTGGCTCGAAGCACTGGTCGGCGACGTCGCAATCACCGCGGTGACGCTGGCGGAGCTGCTGGCAGGCGTGGCCCGACTCCCTGATGGTCGACGAAAGGACGAGTTGGCCGCTCGCATCGCAGAGGCGATCGAGCCCTTCCGCGGCAGTCGTTCGATTGTGGCCTTCGACGACGATGCCGCTTCTCACTATGCAGAAGTTCTGCTCGCGCGAGAATCCGCGGGGCTTCCGATCAGTGCATCGGACGCGCAGATCGCTGCCATCTGCCTCGCGCATGAAGCGACGTGCGCCACTCGCAACACCAGCGACTTCCTGCACACCGGAGTCGCCCTGATCAACCCGTGGGCGGTGTGACGTCTATCCCCGACGGTCGACGTCCTGGCTCAAGATCTCGGGCCAGGCTTCGACATCTTCCGGCGTGTGGGCGACCGTCAGGGTCGCGTGCGGGAGAAGCGCGGCGAGGGATTCGGCGGTCGAGAGCGGGTGTCCGGGATCACCCACCCACGCCAGGATCGTCGTCGGCACATCGATTCGCGCGACGGTCTCCGGGGCAGGTAGGTCGCTGAGCGCCGCGCCGCGAAGCAACGACGGCAGGAGAGCATCGGCGACGTCGGGCCAGGTCTCGGGCGTACCGACGGTGGCCGGGGGCGGTGTCGACCCGCGCGAAGCGGCGAGGAATGCTCCCACGCCGTCGGATTCGATGAGCGCAGCCGCTGATCGGTAGATCTCGGCTTGATCGGGTCTGGTCTTCCACGCGGTGGGCGGCACCATGAGTGTGAGCCCGGTGAAGCGGTCGGGTTCGATCGACGCAGCGTGCAGGAGAGTCGCCGCACCCATGGAGGGGCCGACCCCGTGAACGCGTTCGCCCGGGAACCAGTGATCGACCAGTCGCAGAAGGTCGTCGGCGAGGTTCTGCCAGCGGTAGTCCTCGGGGACCTGCCGTCCGGTCGACAGGCCATGGCCCCGCGCGTCGTACCGCAGCAGCCGAGTTCCGCTGAGCCATCGACCGAGGTCGAGATTGAGCACCCGATCGCGGGCTCGGCTCGATGTGAGGCCATGCAACTGGACGACCGGGTGTCCGCCTTCATCGCTCAGGGCGACAGCCAGCCCGGCTCCGGCTACCTCGAAAGTGGGCATCAGGCTCCTCGATCGGTGACTGATCGCATCGGCTCGGCAGTCGTGTCGAGTCTTCAGATTATCGGGGCGATAAGGTACTGCCCATGCGACTGACCAACGTCACGCACCTCCGCCTCCCGTTCGGACGGCTCTGGGGTTACGACGTCAGTGCGTCTGCGCTCGGACGCCGCCTCCCCGTGTCGTTCGATCAGCGACTCCATGTCGGTGCTGGCGATCGCCCCGGCTCCTGGATGGCGCTGTCCTTCCGCCTGCCTGCACCGACGCGTCGTGAGTCGATCGCCGATGCCTGGCTGGCTGTCGTCGCGCGCCACGGCACGCTGCGGACGGCATTCGCGCCCGGTGCAGATGGCGATCCCGTGCTTCACGAGATCGAGATCGGTCCAGGAAGCTGGGTCGAGCATGAGGTGGCCCCGGGACAGGCGGTCAACGACGCGTTGCGGAGCATTCTCGATGAGGCGTGTTCGCCGTACCGGAATCCTTCGCACCGGCTGTGTGTGTTGGAGACTGCTGCAGGGCTCACCGTCGTGATCGCAGCGGACCACGCGCACGTCGACATGTGGTCGATGTTGGTGATCGCGCGCGATCTGCTGTCTGCGCTCGACGCGGGGAGGGCAGGCGCGACACCGCTTCCGGCGCCGGCGCCGGCGTTCGTCGAACACACGCGAGCGCTGCTGGATCGGGATGCTGCGCCCGACCGCGTGCGTCAGCGATGGGAAGACATCATCGAAGGCAGCGGTGGCGTGCTGCCCCAGTTTCCGTTGCCCCTGGGCACGCCCGAGCCGCATCACGAGCGCGTGGAAGTGCGCGATGTGTTCGATGTCGATGATGCCGCCGCATTCGCTGCGCAGGCCCGAGACGACGGGGTCTCGACTCTCGCCCGCGCAGTGGTGGCGATGACCGCCGTGACCCGCGAGCTGGCGGGTAGCCCGCTACGAGCCGTGTTTCCCGTGCACAGCCGCTTCGAGGACCACTGGCATGACTCCGTCGGCTGGTTCATCACCAACTCCGTCCTCGAGTCGGACGTCGCCGAACCGCACGCGGCGGCGGCGGCGGTCAAAGAGGCGGTGCAACTCGGCGCCTGGCCGCTCGCGGATGTGCTCGCCCCGTGGGGCGGCATGCCGGTAGCCCCCGGGATGTTCGCGATCTCGTGGCTGGATCTGCGCAGGCTGCCTGTGCGAATCGACTCCGTCGGACTCGACGCCCAATACGTCAGCGCGGCGACCGACACCGACGGCGTCATGCTCTGGTTCATCCTGGACGAGTCGGGTCTGCACCTGAGATGCCGCTATCCCGACACGGCTGAGGCTCGAACCAACGTCGGTGGATGGCTTGACCTGCTCGTCGCCAGATTGCAGGCGGACGCGCGGTCTTCTGTGCGGGGACGCCTGCAGGTGGCGGGCCGGACCTTTCGGCTCGAGCGCGCGAACCGAGATGACATCGAGGCCATCGCAGCGCTGCTGTTCGATGATCCATTCGGCTCGGACCGCGAGAACGCCGAACTCGAGCGATACGAGGCGGCGTTCAGTGCGGTCGCTCGCGACAGTTCCCACTATCTGGGGGTCGTCCGCGACGACGCGGACCATGTGGTCGCCACGATGCAACTGACCGTCATCCCGGGCCTCTCGCGCGGTGGTTCCACCCGACTGCAGATCGAGGGACTGCGAGTTTCGACCGTGGAACGCTCACAGGGTCTGGGCACGGCGATGCTCGAGTGGGCACACGAATTCGGTCGTGCGCGGGGGGCGCGACTGGCACAGGTGGCCACGGACGAAGCACGGGATCGGACTCGCGCCTTCTATGCCCGGCTTGGATATCAGACTGCCCACGTCGGGCTGAAACGGGACATATAACGCGCCGCCCAGCGTCCGAGCACCGTCTCGGCCCCCGGTGGCCACGACAGCGGCGTACGCTGTGCGTGTTGCCGACCGAAGGATCCGCCGTGTCTGACCACAACGAACACATACCCGCCCAGGACGAGCCGTCGGTCCCGGAACTCGAACTCGATGAGACCATCGCGCCTCGCCCGGAGGAGGAGATCGCCGACGTCCTCCGCGCGAAACCCGACCTGGAAGAGCACATGTGACGACGATTGATGCGACCGCACTGCTGCGTGCCTACGACGAACAGCTGCGAACCGATGCCGAGACGCCGAGCGCGATCACCGAAACCTCTCTCGGTCCGCTTCGACTTGTGGACTTCGCGGGCGGGCGCGGCTTCGTGACCTATCGCGACCTTGGAGGCGCCGATGCCGAGCAGGTCCGTCGTCTCGTCGGTGCGACGCGGGGCTTCTTCGAGGCGGATCCCTCGATCACCCGGGTCGAGTGGAAGACGCGCGGGCACGATGACGCTCCGGGGCTTCATGACGCGCTTGTCGCCTTCGGCTTCGTACCGGGGGAACCGGAATCCATCATGATCGGCGAGGCTGGATCGCTCGTCGCTGATATTCCGCTGCCCGATGGTGTGACGATCCGGCAGGTGCACGACGAGCACGATGTCCGCGCGATGTGCGCGATGCAGGACCGGGCGTTCGGCGATGATGCCTCAGAGCACTATGCCGAGGCGATCCTGCGCCGGCTCGCGCGCGACGACGGAATGGAGCTGTGGGTTGCCGAAGCCGATGGCGTCTTCGTCGCTGCAGGACGTCTCGAGCCGGTCGCGGGGACCGATTTCGCGGGAATCTGGGGCGGCGCGACGCTGGACGAGTGGCGGGGCAAGGGCATCTATCGTGCGCTGACATCGGCGAGAGCGCGTTCTGCGTTGGCGCGCGGAAAGTCGCTCATGCACAGCGACTCCACGGAATTCTCACGCCCGATCCTCGAGCAGTCCGGCCTGATCAAGGTCTCGACGACGACGCCGTATCTTTGGCGCCGTTCTGACGTCGCCGCGTGAGTGTCTTCTCGTTCCACCTCGCGCCCCTGCCGGTCCTGCGCACCGTCACGGCGCTCTTCCGGGCGCCGAAAGCCCCCGGCCTGCGGCACATGGAGGTCCTCGCCGGGATGCGTCTCGGCGCGCCGGTGGTGTCGCTGCACCGCATGCAGCTGCATCGCGTGGCGGTGTTCGCGGAATGGGACGACGAGGCGGCGTTGCAGGGCTTCCTGACGCAGCATCCGTTCGGGCGGAAGCTCGAGGCGGGCTGGCACGTGCGGCTCGAGTTCGTGCGGCGATGGGGATCGGTGCGCGAATTCGCGTCGTTGCCCGACACCGCCGGACGCCTGGAACGCGACGAGCCGGTCGTGGCCGTGACCCTCGCCCGCATGCGACTGCCCGAGATTCCGCGCTTCATCCACTGGGGGCGCCCGGTGGAGAGTCAGGTGCGCGACCACCCCGCGACGACGCTCGCGATGGCGGCCATCCGGATGCCGCGCACGGTGTCGACGTTCTCGATCTGGACCAATACCTCCGCGATGACCGGGATGGTGTTCGGGCGTGACGACGGCGCTGCCGCACGGCGACACACCGATGCGATGGGGGAGCGGGACCGCCGCGACTTCCATCATGAGTTCACGACGCTGCGCTTCCGCGCGCTGTCCGAACACGGCTCCTGGGAGGGCCGGACGAACTTCGTTCCCTGGCCGTGATCCGGGGCCGCCCGCGCTGCGGTATACCGGTTTGCGTTAATAACGTGACGCGTTATACGGTTGGGGTGTGATCAGATCGTTCGGCAGCAGGAATACCGAGCGACTCTGGCGACGTGAGCGCGTGCCCTCGATTGATCCGCGGATCCTTCGTATCGCACTTCGGAAGCTGCGCCAGGTGGGAGCTGCGGAGTCCTTGGACGATCTACGAGTCCCGCCCGGCAATAGGCTCGAGGCGCTCAAAGGCGACAGAGCGGGTCAATACAGCATCAGAATCAATGACCAGTGGCGGATCTGCTTCGTGTGGACCGATGCTGGACCAGAGGAGGTGGAGATCGTTGACTATCACTGACAAGCTCGCGCCGATTCATCCGGGCGAAGTCCTCATGGCGGACTTCATCGAAGGATTTGGCATCACTCAGAACAAGCTCGCCGTCTCGATCAACGTGCCGCCGCGCCGGATCAACGAGATCGTTCACGGAAAACGTGCCGTCACTGCTGACACTGCGCTGCGACTCGGAAGATTCTTCGGAACCTCGGCCGAGTTCTGGCTCAACCTGCAGACGCATTACGACCTCGACTGTGCAGAAGATCGCCTCACGGGACAGATCGACGCCATCACGCCGCTTCGCGTCGCCTGAGCGGAGCCGCCCGTCTGCTCCGCCTCCTCGTGCGTCGGCGTCAGTCCAGCTGATCTAGCGCGCCCTGCGCCTCGTCGGCAGCGCGTTCGGCCGCGGCGAGGTCCTCCGCGGCATCTGCGCGTCGCTCGTCGGCGGTCGCGGCATCCGTTGCTGCCTGCTCGGCGTCCTTGCGCGTCTGAGCCAGCTCCGCCTCCAGCTCGGCGACCCGGGCGGCGAGCTCCTCGGCGCGAGCGATCGCGGACGCATGTGCCTTCTCGGCTTTCTGCTGCTCGCGCTCTGCCTGGGCACGCGCCTTCTCGGCTTCGCGCACGGCGTGCTCGGCCTCGCGGCGCCGGCGTCGGGCTCCGACCTCGTCGGCGTGCGCGGCCTTCACGACGGGAGCTCCGGGCGCGCCGCCGGCGACCACCATGCTCAGGTCGATCGTCGCGGACGGCTCGAGTTCGCGCACGAGTCGGCCGGAGGCGACGGCAGCCGCGGCATCCGGATCGAAGAACGCGGCCGAGATCGTCTGCTGCACGGCGTCGAGCGTCGAGGGCGTGATGCGCTCGCCGCGGGCCCGGGCGAGCTCGGCGGCGTTCTGAGCCAGGCGATGCGTGAGTGCCCGCCGCTCGCGTCCGAGCTTCGCCAGCGTCGCCGCGTCGAGGTCGGCCTGCGCCTCACGAAGCTCCTGCGCCAGCTGCAGCGCCTCGCCCAGCTGTTCGGCGCGCTCCCGAGCGAAGAGGTTCACGACGCCGGCGGCGACCGAGGGTTTGCGAAGCGCCTTGATGGCGGCGGTCAGGTCGGCACCGCTCGCCTCCTTGGCACGGGCGTCGCGGGTCTTCACGAAGTCGTCGGGTGCTGTCGCATAGAGCTCGGCGGCGATCGTGTCGAGCGTGGCATCCGCCATCATCGTCTCCGTCCTCCACTGGGCCGTGCGGCACGGTGCGCGTGCGGCACCGAGTCTAGGCCGCGCACGGGGACGCCGACATGCGCCGCACAGAGCCGGGCAGATACGCTGGATGCGGTCCGTTCGGCCGTCCCCTCGCTTCTGGGCCGTGAACGACGTGCCCGCTGACATCCCTGACAACGAACCCGCCGAGGAGAGTGCCGAGAAAATGGCCGACACCCAGATCTTCGAACCCGATGGCCGCGCGATCCCGTATGCCGTGGAGGGGCAGGGACCGGCGCTGGTGCTCATCGCCGGCAAGGGCCTCACGATCGACTATTTGGGGCTGCTCTCGCACTCGGTCTCGGAGGAGGACTTCCGCGTCGTGCGGATCGGCTCGCGCCGCCCCGCCGACGCCGCCGCCGATGACGCCGCCGTCTCGCTGCATGACCTCGCGCAGGATGTCGTCGATGTCATGGACCACGTCGCGGTGACCGATGCCTGGGTGGGCGGCCACGCGTTCGGCGGCTCGGTCGCGCGCGTCGTCGCACTCGACCACCACGACCGCGTGAACGGCGTGCTGCTGCTCGGCGTCGAAGCGTCCGAGCAGGCTGCCGACGCCTCCGCGGAGGTGCCCTCTCACCTGCGCGATGCCGAGGTCGAGGCGCTGCAGACCGCGGCCTGGGAAGCCCCGGCGCCGCTTGCCGAAGGACTCCCGGTGCTGATCATCCAGGGCACCGACGACCGCATCACGCCCCCGGCGAACGGCGAGGCCTTGCAGCAGGCCGCCCCCGACCGGGTCAGCGTCGTGTCGGTCGACGGCGGTGGTTACCTGTTCCCGTTCACCCACATGGGCGCGACGTCGTGGGCCATCGAGGACTACCTCGACTGGGACTGATCACGCGCCCCACCGCGCGCTGAATCCGAGACCGGAGAGACCCGGCTCTCGAGACAGGAAGACACGATGACCGCGACCCTCGTCGCCCAGAATCTGGCAGGCGGGTACGGGCACCGCATCCTGTTCGAGGGACTCGACCTCACGGTCGCGCCCGGAGACGTGGTCGGCGTCGTCGGCGTCAACGGCGCCGGCAAGTCCACCCTGCTGCGCCTGCTCGCGGGAGTCGACACCCCCGCCGCCGGTAGTGTCTCGCTCGCCCCCTCGGATGCGTTCGTGGGCTGGCTGCCGCAGGAGCACGAGCGCGTCGCCGGCGAGACCGTCGCCGAATACATCGGGCGCCGCACCGGCTGCGCGCAGGCGACCGCCGAGATGGATGCCGCGGCAGCCGCTCTCGCGGACCCGGAACTCGCACCCGCGGGGGAAGACCCCGGAGACGCCTACTCGACCGCGCTCGACCGGTGGCTCGCCAGTGGCGCGGCGGATCTCGACGATCGACTGCCGGCCGTGCTCGCCGAACTGGGGCTCGAGCTCGACGGCACCCCTGCCGACGCGATTATGACGGCACTGTCGGGTGGTCAGGCGGCACGTGTCGGTCTGGCCGCGCTGCTGCTGTCGCGCTTCGACATCGTGCTGCTCGACGAGCCGACCAACGACCTCGATCTCGACGGTCTGGAACGCCTCGAGGCGTTCGTGCGCGGACTGCGCGGTGGCGTCGTGCTCGTGAGTCACGACCGCGAGTTCCTGGCGCGCGCGGTGACGCGGGTGCTCGAGCTCGACCTCGCGCAGAACACGAACCGCGTGTACGGCGGCGGCTACGACGCGTATCTGGAGGAGCGCGCGACCCTGCGCCGGCACTTGCGCGAGAAGTACGACGAGTTCGCCGACAAGAAGGCCGATCTCGTGGGCCGCGCGCGCACGCAGCGGGAGTGGTCGAGTCAGGGCGTGCGCAACGCGATGAAGAAGTCGCCCGACAACGACAAGATCCGGCGTAAGGCTGCGACGGAGTCGAGCGAGAAGCAGGCGCAGAAGGTGCGCCAGATGGAGAGCCGGATCGCGCGGCTCGACGAGGTCGAGGAGCCCCGCAAGGAGTGGCAGCTGGAGTTCACGATCGGCTCCGCCCCGCGGTCGAGTGCGGTCGTGTCGACGCTGAGCGCCGCCGTGTTCCGGCAGGGCGATTTCACCCTCGGACCGCTCTCGCTGCAGGTCGACGCCGGGGACCGGATCGGAATCACCGGACCGAACGGGGCGGGCAAGTCCACCCTGCTGCGCGGGCTGCTCGGTCGACAGCATCCCGCCGAGGGCTCGGCGAGCCTCGGAGCGAGCGTGGAGATCGGCGAGATCGATCAGGCGCGGTCGCAGCTCACCGGAACGACCGCTCTCGCCGACGCGTTCGAGGCGCTGGTGCCGGAGATGGCATCGGGGGAGGTGCGCACGCTTCTGGCGAAGTTCGGCCTGCGCGCCGACCACGTCACGCGCCCGGTCGACGCCCTGTCGCCGGGCGAGCGCACACGTGCGGCGCTGGCGCTGCTGCAGGCGCGCGGGGTGAATCTGCTCGTGCTCGACGAGCCCACCAACCACCTCGACCTCGCCGCGATCGAACAGCTCGAGCAGGCGCTCGAGTCGTACGAGGGCACGCTGCTGCTGGTGACGCATGATCGACGGATGCTCGACACCGTGCGCATCGACCGGCGCTGGCAGGTCGAGCAGGGCCAGGTCACCGAACGCTGACGCGCTACCGGCCCTGACGCTCTACCGGCCCTGGCGCTTCTTGTAGGGCTTGGGCTGCCCCTTCACGATCGGCGCGCGCCCTCTGCCCTTCGACGCCTTGGCCTTGCCGCCGGCCGGAGCCGGCTTCTTCGCCACAGGTTCCGGTGCCCCGGCGATCGTCTCCCGCGCCTCGACCAGCAGCAGCTCGCCCACGGCAGTGAGCCGGGTGGTGCCCTCGCGGTGGATGACCGGGTGCCCGATCTCCTCTTCGATCTTGTCGATCGAGGTGTACAGGGAGGCCAGCGGAATCCCCAACGAGGCCGCGGCACGCGGGAAGTGCAGTTCGTCGGCGAGGACGACGAAACGGCGGAGCAGAGCGATCTTCACGGGAACCCTTCGATGCCCGACGCGGAGTGCGGGGCGTCTTCCAGGGTACGCGGTGGCGGATCCTGTCGTGGTTGCCGTTGAAGATCAGAGATCGCTGAAGTCGTTACCGCCGTTGCCGACACCGGTCACG
Organism: Microbacterium sp. PI-SA-G; assembly: GCF_057215335.1. Classification (NCBI taxonomy): domain Bacteria; kingdom Bacillati; phylum Actinomycetota; class Actinomycetes; order Micrococcales; family Microbacteriaceae; genus Microbacterium; species Microbacterium sp. PI-SA-G. The sequence goes on along the minus strand of NZ_CM170103.1, from coordinate 1,066,802 downwards.
ATGTCGTCGACGATCTTCAGCTCGATGTATTCGACGCCGACCTCGCCGGGACGCGAGAGAGAGTTCGTTCCAGGCACCTCGCGCCGCTCGATGGAGAGATAGTCGGCGACTCCGTCTCCGTCTTCGTCCCAGCCCGGCACAGCGCCTGTGGCCATGGCCTCGTCGCGGGTGGAACCGAGTCCGACGCCGCTCTCCAGAACGACGGCCAGACCGGGAACCTCGGAGGGACCGAACGAGAGGGAGACTGTCGAACCGCTCGACACTGAGGCAGAGAGGGAGTCCCATCGGTAGAAGACGATGTCGTACGCCCCATCCGGCTGCTCGCGTTCCGGGCGTTCCCCCAACAATTCCTCGAGTGCCGACAACGTCTGGTCAGGTGCGTTGCGGGGCAAGAGTTCGCCTCCGTCGATTCGGATTCCGTCGACGGAGAGAGCCACGGTGTGCTGGGCGGCGGCAGGTGTCGGCGTCGACGTCCCGGTGGGCGCGACTGTCGGTGTGCTGCTCTCTGACGAGATGCTCGGCGTCGGCGACGCGGACGGCGTCGGTGTACAGGCCACCGTGCCGGTTGCGAGAGCAGTGAGGACGAGCACAGCGGCAATGGTCTTGAGCGAGCGATGGGTCACAACGAGAGCATACTGACGTCGACCGAGCCCGCAAGAACGGCGGATGCCGCGACCCACCGGGCCGCGGCATCCGAAAAGTCCCTGGGGTCAGTCGACCTGAGGCAGGACCGCGAAGGACACTGAGCCCTCGTCGTCGACGCCGGCGTCGAGGATCTTGTCACCGAGCGCAGAGGCGGCGGCCTCGTCGAGGAACAGACGGGTGCCCGAGACCTCGACGACCTGGTCCTGCGGCTCGGGATCTGCGGTGACGAGCACGGCGAGACGCGCTGCGGCACCCGGTTCCTGCTCCGCCGTGGAGTGGATGCGCAGCCCGGCGTCAGGCGCGTCGATCTGACGACTGACGAGCGTCGTGACGATGGCGGTGGCGTTGTCGGTGAGGGTGAGCATATGGCTCTCCTTCCGTTCGGGGCATGCCGCGGTCGCGGCACGTCCGGGCCACGATTCCTCAGTGAGAGGAGCGGATCAAGCCCAGCGCGCGGGTTCGGAGGAACCTCTCAAGAACACCGTCGCGTCGGCGTCAGGAACGCAGGCGCTTGCGCAGGAACACCTGCTCGGTGCCGTCGCCTTCGTCAACGCGCTCGCTGACGACGTAGCCGCAGCGCTCGTACAGCGCGATGTTGGCCGTGCTGAGACTGCCCGTGAACAGTTCGGCCTCCGCTGCGGAGGAGCGCTCTTCTGCGGCGGTGAGCAGCATGCGTCCGATGCCCTCGCCCTGCTGATCCGGTGCCACGGCGATCCGCCCGATCAGCAGGAGATCGCCATCGATGCGGTAGCGAATCGCGCCGACCAGCCGGTGTCCGTTGCGCGCGCCGAGGGACTCGCTGTCCCGTAGCTCCGCCGCGACCTGCTCGAGCGTCTGCGTGAGCGGCGGCATGTCGGCACTGCCGTAGATCTGGGCCTCCGACACGAACGCCGCGCGCTGGAGGGTCATCACCTCCCCGGCATCCGCCTCGGTGAGCGGATCGATGGTGACCTCGGTGTTCGGTTTCGCAGTGCTCATCGTTCTCCTTCCGGGTGCCACCTTCCGGGCAGGCGGCTGACCGTGTCAACCCCCTCGGGCAGCGGCCGATCAGACGCTAACGTCGGGGCCATGGCTGAGAAGACGAACACGAAGACGACCACCAAGTCCGCCTCGACATCGCGGGGGTCCAAGACCACCGGACGCCAGAACGCGGAGCGTGGTTTCACCGCATCGAAGGAACTCGCCGGCAACCTCCAGGTGGTTCTGGTCGACCTGCTCGAGCTCGCGCTGCAGGGCAAGCAGGCGCACTGGAACGTCGTCGGACAGAACTTCCGCGACACCCACCGCCAGCTCGACGAGATCATCGACGAGGCACGCGCCTTCAGTGACACCGTCGCGGAGCGCATGCGCGCACTTCATGCGGTGCCGGACGGGCGCAGCGCCACCATCGCCGCGAAGACCTCGCTGCCGGAGTTCCCGGCGGGGGAGGTCTCGACGTCCGAGACGATCGACCTGATCACCGAGCGTCTCGACGCGACCGTCGCCACGATGCGCGGTGTGCACGATGATGTCGACGAGGAAGACCCCACGTCCGCCGACATCCTGCATGCGGTCATCGAGCGACTCGAGCAGTTCGCGTGGATGGTGAGCGCCGAGAACCGGACCCCCGCGGGGCGCTGACCCGGGTCAGCTCCCGTCGGGATCGCTGTTCCGATCGGGGTCGCTGCTCTGGAAGCTGCGCCGCACGAAGTGCGGCAGTGCCAGCCAGAGCAGCGCCACCCCGATCACCGATGCGATCAGGGCGATGACACCGGCGGCGCGGTTGACCGTGAAGTCGATGATCAGCGCCGTGACGCCGGTGGTCAATGCGGCGATCACGATCAGGTCGGCGCGCACGATGCGTGCGGCCACACGCACGAGCTCGGGCTTGCGTCGGCGTCCGAACAGCGCACGGTGCATCACGACAGGGGCGAGCGCCAGGATGGTGGCGAGTGCAGCGAGGATCACCAGCACGACATAGGCGTCGCGCTGCAGCTCGTCCATGTCCTCGAAGCGCGGCTGGAACGCGACGGCGAGCAGGAATCCGGTGAGGATCTGCGTGCCGGTCTGCATCACCCGCAGCTCCTGCATCAGCTCTTCCCAGTTGCGGTCGGCGCGCTCGTTCCTCGTCTCGTCGCGTCCGTCGCGGCGGGCGTCGTGGCCAGCGTGGTCGACCGGGTCGGGCAGGGCATCAGTGCTCATGGGTCCAGTCTCGGGGCGAGGTTCTCGGGTGTCCAGGCTCTTGCGTCGGTGGCGTTCGGAGTGTCATTCGGCGGTGGGGGCCGCGTCTGTGTTCTCTTCGCGCAGGCGCGGTTCAGTGCGGCGCTCGGGGCGTAGGCCGGTCTTGTCGGCGTAGAAGGCGCGGATACGATTCATGTCGCCCTTCACGTCGCCCGTGAGCTCGAGTGTGGGGCCGAGGCCGCTGGTCATCGTGGTGCGGTCGACGAAGCCGAGCGTCACCGGCATGCCCGTCTCGCGGGCGATGCGATAGAACCCCGACTTCCAGTATTCGTTGCCGCCGCGGGTGCCGTCAGGGGTGATGACGAGGCCGAACACGTCGCCGGCATGCACCTGGCTGACGACCTCGGCCACGACCCGTCCGGGATCGGCGCGGTCGACGGCCACGCCGCCGATGCGTCGCATGACGGGTCCGCGCCAACCGCGGAACAGGCTCTTCTTGCCCAGCCAGTGCACGTCGATGCCGAGACGCCACGAGATCGCCAGCATCAGGACGAAGTCCCAGTTGGAGGTGTGCGGGGCGCCGATCAGGATCGTCGGCCGGGTCGGCACGGCGTCGTGCCCGACCAGCGTCCAGCGGCTGAAGGCCCAGAACAGGCGGGCGAGGGATCGTCGGAGCATGCCTCAACCGTAGGCGATCGGGCGTGTGTCGACCGCTCGACGCGGACGTCGTCTGAGCGGCGACGCCACTGCCCCAGGACAGGCGTAGCATCGAGAGATGGATAAAACGGAGCAGGATGTTCCCGAGCAGGATGCGCCCCATGGGCTCGCGCCGCTGCCTGGTGCCCTGAACCTGCTGGATGACGCTGCCGCGGGCTACTGCAGCGGCGGCGTCTGCCACTTCCCGGCTCCGAAGAAGCCGTAAGCAGCAGACGCCGCGCCGGGAGCGGATCAGAGGATCCGCCCGTGGTCAGTGACCGCCGTGGAACTCTCCGCCCGCGTCGTCGGCGGGCTTGTGGATGAACGGGCTCAGCGCCACGGTCGCGAGCGAGATGATCGCCGCGATCAGGAACGCCATTCGAGCACCCGGGGCGCCGGCCGCAGCGGTCGAGAGACCTTCCTGCTCACCGGCGTGCAGGATCGAGGAGTACGTCACCAGGAGCAGCGCGACACCTGCGGCGCCACCGACCTGCTGCAGCGTGTTCAGCACGGCGGAACCGTGCGAGTACAGGCGGCGGGGGAGGGATCCGAGCGAGGCGGAGAACAACGGCGTGAACGACATCGCCAGACCGACCGACATGGCCGTCTGCACGATGATCAGGACCCACCAGACCGTGTGCTCGCCGACCGTGGAGTAGTAGAACAGTGCGGACGACACCAGGATCGTGCCGGGGATGAGCAGCGGGCGCGTGCCGCGTGCGTCGTAGACACGGCCCATGACCGGACCGAGCAGACCCATCAGAAGCGAACCGGGCAGCAGGATCAGACCGGCCTGAAGCGGGTCGAGCCCGGCGACGTTCTGCAGGTACTGCGGCAGCAGGGTGAGCGTGCCGAACATCGACAGCGCCAGGATCGACATGATGATGACGGACATCGTGAAGTTGCGCGAACGGAAGACGCGCAGGTCGAGCAGAGCGTCGTCGGCGCGCTGCAGCAGGAGCTGACGCCAGACGAACAGTCCAAGCGAGACGGCGCCGACGACCAGGGAGAGGATGCCGGCGGTCTGACCGGATCCGCCCTCGCCGCCGAACTGGCTGAGGCCGAAGACGACGCCGCCGAATCCGAGTGCGGCGAGTGGGATCGAGAGCACGTCGAGCGGAACCTTGCGGGTCTCGCCGAGGTTCGTCATCCACTTCACACCCATCGCGAGGGCGATCAGGGCGATCGGAAGGATGATGGCGAACAGCGCACGCCAGCTCGCGACGTGCAGGACGGCGCCGGCGAGGGTCGGGCCGATGGCGGGGGCGAGCGAGATCACGAGGCCGACGCGGCCCATCATGCGACCGCGCGACTGCGGCGGCACGACGTTCATGATGGTCGTCATCAGCAGCGGCATCATGATTCCCGTGCCGGCGGCCTGGATCACGCGTCCGCCGAGGAGCACGGCGAAGCCCGGGGCGAGCAGGCAGACCAGCGTGCCGATCGAGAAGGCGATCATGGCCGCGGCGAACACCTGGCGGGTCGTGAACCGCTGCAGGATGAAGCCGGTCGTCGGGATGACGACGGCCATCGTCAGCATGAACGCGCTGGTCAGCCACTGTCCGAGCTCGGGCGGGATGCCCAGGTCGGTGTTGAGATGCGGGATCGCGATCCCCATCGTGGTTTCGTTCAGGATCGCGACGAAAGCGGCGACGAGCAGCAGCCAGATGACCCGCATATCGGATCGGGAGATGGTGCCGGCCGCGGGAGCGGGGGTCTTGATCGTACCGGTATCGACGGCAGACATACGGCCTCCTGGGCGCGAGAGAAAAGGGGGAGGAGCGCGAGAGTGCGCGGGGACCACTCAGCGTAACGGCGCTGTCAGACATTTCATTCCCGTCTCAGGGGAATCTCTCGGCCGCGCTTGCTTGCGGCGCTATTCTCGGCGGCGCTTTTCTCGGCGAAGGGAAGCCGAGCCGGTGTCGCAGGGGATGACTACGCTGGCGGGATGAGCATGGGTGGTGGGATGGGCGGCGGACCGCGCGGCGGCTTCCGTGGGGTGGACGAGGCGGCGCAGCGCCGCGAGAACGCCGACGCTCCGCGCATCCCCGGACTCGGCAGTCGCGTGATCGCGCTGTTCAGCGCCTACCGCATGCGCATCGTCTTCACCGGCATCCTGGTGGTCGTGGGTGCCGCGATCGCCGTGGTCCCGCCCCTGCTCGTGCAGCGCATCTTCGACGACGCGCTGTTCCCGGTCGATGGCAGCGGCCCTCAGATCCCGCTGCTGATCTGGCTCGTGTCGATCATGGTCGGGCTGTTCCTGTTCTCGGCCGTGCTGGGCGTAGGCCAGACGTGGTTGACCTCGACGGTCGGCAACAGCGTCACCGGCGACCTGCGCGTGCGTCTGTTCGAGCACCTGCAGGCGATGGAGCTCGGCTTCTTCACCCGTACCAAGACCGGAGTGATCCAGTCGCGTCTGCAGAATGACGTGGGTGGGGTGTCAGGCGTCCTGACCAACACGGTGACCAGCATCCTCGGCAACGTGGTCACGGTCATCGCGTCGCTGGTCGCGATGATCCTGATCGACTGGCGTCTCACGTTGATCGCCGTCGTCATGATGCCGTTCCTGATCATCGTGCAGCGTCGTGTCGGACAGGTGCGCGCGCGCATCGCCGGCGAGACGCAGGAGTCGCTGTCGGAGCTCACCACCATCACGCAGGAGACCCTGAGCGTGTCGGGAATGCTGCTGTCGAAGGCGTTCAACCGGCAGCGCACCGAGTCGGCGCGCTACCAGGCCGAGAACCGCAATCAGGTCCGGTTGCAGGTGCGCCGGGCGATGAGCGGTCAGGGGTTCTTCGCGGTGGTCCAGGTGCTGATGGCGAGCGTCCCGGCGGTGATCTACCTGGTCTCCGGCTACCTGATCTCGGGCGGGGCGGGCGCGATCACGGCGGGCACCGTCGTGGCGTTCACCACCGTGCAGGCGCGGCTGCTGCAGCCCCTGATGGGACTGATGCGGGTCTCGCTCGACCTGCAGACGTCGTCAGCGCTGTTCGCGCGCATCTTCGAGTACCTCGACCTGGTGCCGGAGATCTCGGATGCTCCCGACGCGATCCGCGTCGACCAGGCGCCGGGGCCGCGGGGCCGCATCGAGTTCGCCGACGTCGTGTTCCGCTACCCGGATGCGGGCGACGACGCGCGCCCGACCCTGCAGGGCATCTCCTTCACCGCCGAGCCGGGTCAGCACGTCGCCTTCGTCGGGCCCTCTGGCGCGGGAAAGACCACGGTCCTCTACCTCGCGCCGCGGCTGTACGAGGCCCACAGCGGATCAGTGCTGTTCGCCGGTGCCGATGTGCGCACCCTCACGCAGGAGTCCATCATCGACGACGTCGGCATCGTCTCGCAGGAGACGTATCTGTTCCACGCGACGATCCGCGAGAACCTGCTGTATGCCAAGCCCGATGCCACTGAAGCCGAACTCATCGCCGCCTGCACCGCCGCGAACATCCATCACATCATCGCCGGGTTCGAGGACGGCTACGACACCGTGGTCGGCGAGCGAGGCTACCGGCTCTCCGGCGGCGAGAAGCAGCGCATCGCCATCGCCCGCGTGCTGCTGAAGGATCCGCCGGTGCTGCTGCTCGACGAGGCGACGTCAGCGCTCGACACGGTGTCGGAGCGCGTGGTGCAGGTGGCTCTCGATGAAGCGGCCCGCGGCCGCACCACGCTGTCGATCGCGCATCGGCTCTCCACCGTCATGGGCGCCGATGTCATCCACGTGCTCGAGGCCGGGTTGATCGTCGAGTCGGGCACGCACGCCGAGCTCCTCGCCCGGGGCGGTCTCTATGCCGAGCTCGCCGCGCAGCAGGTCGCGGCGTCACGCGTACTCACGACCGAGGCCGTCGTCGAAGAGCAGGTCACCGGCGGGGTGCGGGCGGCGTTCGCCGACCGACGTGCCGACCGGGCACCCGCCGACTCGGCCGGTGCCGATGCCGTGGCCACCCTGACCGCATCGGTGCCGTTGCTGGATCAGCCGCGTCCCGACGAGCGGGTGTATCCGCACGAGGCCTGACCGCATCGGATCGGAGTGAAGCCTCAGTGCACCGACAGGCCGCCATCGACGAACAGCGAGTGGCCCGTGATGTAGCTCGACCCGACGCCGGCGAGGAACACCACAGCGCTGGCGAAGTCCTCCGGCACACCGTTGCGTCCGATCATGGTGCGCGCAGCGAGGTCGGCGACCTTCTGCGGATCCTGCTGCAGCCGCGCGTTCAGCGGGGTGAGCACGAAGCCGGGCACGAGCGTGTTGCTCGTGACGCCGGTGCCGCCCCACGCCTCGGCCTCCGAGCGCATCAGCGACTCCACCGCGCCCTTCGAGGCGCCGTAGACGCCGCTCGAGACGAATGCCCGGTGCGCCTGCTGCGAGCTGATGTGGATGAGGCGGCCGAAGCCGCGGGCCGCCATCCCGACCGCGAAACGCTGCCCGAGCAGGAAGGGGGCGAGGGCGTTGACCGTCATCGTCGCGTCCCAGTCCTCCTCCGTGATCTCGGCGTAGGGCGGGCGGATGTTGATGCCGGCGGAGTTGACTAGGATGTCGGGTTCGCCGAACGGCTCGAGCGCGGCGGCCGCGACGGCGTGGATGCCCGCGCGGGTGCTGAGGTCGCCGACGACACCGGCCGCGCGGCATCCGTGGGTCTGCAGCTCGGCGACGGTCTCGGCGATGCGCTCCTCGCCGCGCGCGACGATCACGGTGGATGCACCGGCCCGGGCGAGGGCGGTCGCGATGCCGCGGCCGATGCCCGAGCTGCCGCCCGTCACGACGGCCGTGCGGCCTTCGAGGGAGAAGAGGTCGGAGAGGTATGCGTTCACGGTTCTGCTCTCGGTTCCGCTCTCACCACGCCAGCGCGGCGGCGAGCGTCGGGTCGGGAAGGGCGTCGGCGTGCTCGGGGAGAGCACGGAGTTCAGCGATGAAGGCGTCGACCTCGATCGCATACGACGGGTCGGCGTGCGCGTGCGCGATCTCGAGCAGCGGGGGGATGTCCATCGCCAGGATCAGGTCGAGTCTCGCGGTCACTGCCGCGCGAGCCCCCGCGTCGTGCAGCACGTGGATCCCGCCGCGCAGCGCCCCGATGTAGTCGCGCAGCACGGACAGCTGCGCCTTGCTCTGCGTGATCGAGGTGCCGTCGGCGCGCACGCGCCAGCGCACGACCACGTCGGGGATCACGTCGAAGGCACGAGCACGCGTGTACATCAGCTGCGCGACGATCTGGTCCTCGTACGCCACTCCCTCGGGGAAGCGCAGGTCGTGCCACAGCTCGGTGCGGCTGATCTTCGACCACGAGACGATGTTCGCGGACGCCTGCGGGTGCTCCGCGAGTGTGGTGCGCAGGCGCTCCGGAGCGGTCGCGGCGGCCACCCAGGGCTGCACGCGGCCGGCGACGTAGTCATCGCCCTGCAGTCGTGTGCGCACGTAGGCGCCGGCCACGAAGTCACTTCCGGTGCGGGCGAGCGTGCCCGTGAGACGGGCGAGAGCGGTGGGGGTGAGCTCGTCATCGGCATCGAGGAAGCCGAGCAGAGGGGTGTCGACGAGATCGAGGGCGACGTTGCGGGCGGCCCCGAGGCCGCGAGACGCGTCGTGCTGCACGAGGGTGAACCGCCGGTCGGTGGCCGCGGCGTCGGCGAAGATCCGACCGGTGCCGTCGGTCGAGCCGTCGTCCACGAGGACGGCACGCCATCGGGGCTCGGTCTGTGCACGCAGCGAGGCGAGCGCGGCGGGGGCGAAGGGGGCGATGTCCCGCCCGGGGACGATCATCGTCACGATCGGGTCGGATGCGGTCACGAGCCGATTCTAGGCCGACGCGGTCAGCCCGAGACCGCCCGCACGGCGTCGGCGACGAGCGCGGCGAGGCGCTCGGGAGCATCGTCGGGCAGCGGTTCTCGCCCGAACGTGAAGCGCACCGAGGTCTGGGCGACCTCGGGCGGGATGCCGCACGCGATCAGCACGTGGGAGGGCTCGTCGCTGCCGGCCGCGCACGCGGACCCGCTGGAGGAGATCACGCCGCGTCGTTCGAGCTCGAGGAGCACCGCCTCGCCGCTGGTTCCCGCGAAGGTGAAGCTCGCGGTGGCGGGCAGTCGGCGCTGCGGATCGCCCGTCAGTTCCGCCTGGGGCACAGCGGCCAGCACCGCGCGGACGAACCGCGCGGTGGCCGCTCCGACACGAGCGACGGTCTCATCGCGTTCAGCCGTGGCGAGGCGCAGGGCCGTCGCCAGCCCGACGGCGCCGGCCACGTTCTCGGTGCCCGAACGTCGCCCCCGCTCCTGACCGCCCCCGTGCAGCAGCGGCTCGAGTGCGACGCGGCCGCGCACGGCGAGCGCCCCGATGCCCTTGGGTGCGCCGAGCTTGTGTCCGGCGATCGAGATCGCGTCGGCGCCGGTGCCGGTGAGATCGAGCCATCCGGCCGACTGCACCGCGTCGAGGTGCAGCGGCACGCGGCGCTCACGGGCGACCGCGGCGAGGTCCGCAGCATTCTGCACGGTGCCGATCTCGTTGTTCGCGTGCCCGAGCGAGATGACCGCCGTGTCGTCGCGAACGGCAGCGTCGAGAGCCGCCGGGGTGATGCGCCCGGCGCTGTCGACCGCCACCGCGGTCATCGTGACGTCGTGGAATCGGCGCAGGTACTCCGCGGATTCGAGGATCGACTCGTGCTCGACGGGGGAGACCACGACGTGCCGCCGACCGCGCGCGAGCGCCGCCAGCGTGATGCCCTTGATCGCGAGATTGTTCGCCTCGGTGCCTCCCGCCGTGAAGATGACATCTCCCGTGCGCATACCCAGCACCGCCGCGACTTCCGCCCTGGCCTGATCCAGTGCGCTCGCCGCAGCCTCGCCGGCCGTGTGGTGACTCGAGGGATTGCCGAACACCCCGGTCAGGAAGGGGCGCATCGCGTCGAGCACCTCCGCCCGCACCGGAGACGTCGCGGCGTGATCGAGGTAGAGCATCAGGAGATCCGCACATCCAATCCGAGGTCGAGCGCGCGGGCCGAATGCGTCAGCGCCCCCACCGAGATCACGTCGACGCCCGTCGCGGCGATCTCGCCCACGGTCTCGAGCGACACCCCACCCGACGCCTCGACGGTCGCCCGCCCGGCGATGAGAGCGACGCCTGTGCGCAGGTCAGCCAGTGAGAAGTTGTCGAGCAGCACGGTGTGTGCGCCGCCATCGAGCACCGCGTCGATCTGGTCGAGTCGGTCGACCTCGACCACGACATGTGTGGTGTGAGGCAGACGTGACCGCGCGTCGCGCAGCGCAGACGCCACATCGATGCCCGACCGTGTGAGCACGGCGAGGTGGTTGTCCTTCGCCATCACCGCGTCGGAAAGGGAGGCGCGGTGGTTGCGCCCTCCGCCCGACAGCACCGCATGCCGCTCGAACGCGCGCAGACCCGGCGTGGTCTTGCGGGTGTCCGCGATGCGGGCTGAAGTCCCCTCGACCGCGCGCACGTACGCGGCGGTAAGCGTCGCGATCCCGCTCATGCGCTGCGTGAAGTTGAGAGCGACGCGCTCGGCGGTCAGGATGCTGCGGGCGGAGCCGCTGACAGAGGCCAGCACATCGCCCGCGGCGAAGGCGTCACCGTCTCCCGCATGCAGATCCACCACGACGCCCGGGTCCGTCAGAGTGAAAGCGGCGGCGAACACCTCGCCGCCGCTGAAGACCCCGGCTTCGCGCGCGACGAGGTCGGCGGTCGCGGCGGCGTCGGCGGGGATCAGCGTGGTGCTGGTGAGGTCGCCCCACGGAGCATCCTCCTCGAGGGCAGCGCCGACGACGCGGGTGAGGGTGGCGGGCGTGAGCATCAGACGGTCTCCAGGAGTGGTGCTTCGACGGACTCGGTGCGGCGGAAGTGCGCGCCGACGGATGCGGTGCGCGCGAGGGCGGCCGCGACGGTGGCCTCGGCGAGCAGGAGCAGATTCGCGTCCTCGTGCTCCGCGACCGTCAGCGGAGAGGGCGCGGTCGCACGCCACGCCCGTAGGGTGTGCTGCGCGTCGAGGAGCCCCTCGTCGGTGCGGATGAGCCCGACCTGATCCCACATCAGCCGCTGCAGTGCCTTCCGCGAGAAGGCGTCCCGCCCCTCACCGAGGTTCCGGTCGCAGTTGTTGCCGCTCGCGGACGTCGCAGGCGGCGCGAATCGCGACCGGAACGCCGGGGTGGATGCCGATGGCCAGGGTCGAGCCACGGCTGCGGCGGCACGCGCACCGAAGACCGCGCCCTCGAGCAGCGAGTTCGAGGCGAGCCGGTTCGCGCCGTGCACACCCGTGCGCGCGGTCTCGCCGACCGCGAAGAGACCGAGGAGCGTGGAGCGTCCGTCGAGATCCGTGCGGATGCCGCCCATCAGGTAGTGCGCGGCGGGCGTGACCGGCACCGGCTCACGCGACCAGTCGAAGCCGCGCTCACGAGTGACCCGGTTGATCGTCGGGAACCGCTGCGCCAACTGCTGCGCGCCGAGCATCGTGGCGTCGAGTCGCACGGGCGAGCCCTGGGCCGCGGACTGACGTGCGATCGCCCGGGCCACCACGTCGCGCGGGGCCAACTCGCCGTCCGGATGCACGTCGAACATGAACCGGCGTCCGGCGTCGTCGACCAGCGTCGCGCCCTCGCCCCGCACGGCCTCCGAGACGAGGAAGGCCGGACCCGCGCCCAAGATCGTCGGGTGGAACTGCACGAACTCCAGGTCGTCGACCGCGGCTCCCGCCCGCAGAGCGGCGGCGATCCCGTCACCGGTGATGCCGACAGGATTCGTCGTGTGCGCGTACAGGTGACCGGCCCCGCCCGTGGCCAGAATCACGGCGTCGGCATCGAGCGCGCGCGTGCGTCCGTCGCGCAGGATCCGGATGCCGCGCACGACCCCGTCCGCCACGATCAGCTCCTGCAGGACGGCGTGCTCCACGACGGTGATGCCTGCCGCGCGCACCGCGAGAGCAAGGGCGTGCGCGATCGCGGCTCCCGTGGCATCCCCGCCCGCGTGCACGATGCGCGCGTGGCTGTGTGCCGCCTCGCGCCCGAGCAGCAGCGCGCCGTCTGCGCCGCGGTCGAAGGCGACGCCGCGTGAGATCAGCTCCGCGATGCGCGCGGCTCCATCGGCGACGAGCACGTCGACCGCCGCGAGGTCCGAGAGTCCCGCGCCCGCCGTGACCGTGTCGGCGGCGTGCTGCGCGGCCGAGTCACCGGGCCCGTAGACCCCGGCGACGCCACCCTGCGCGTACCCGGTGCTGCCCTCGCCCGTCGCCCCCTTCGTGACGACCGTGACCGTGTGTCCGGCCTCGTGCGCGTGCAGGGCGGCGGTGAGACCCGCGATGCCCGACCCCACGACGATCGCGTGCATCACGCACCGACCGCGACGGGCGGCTTCGCGGCGAGCATCCGCTCCAGTGCCACGCGGGCGGGATCGGCGACGTCGACGCTCACGGTGATCCGGTTCGGGGTGCGGCCGGCCACGAGCTCCTCCAGCACCCACGCGAGGTAGCCGGGGTGGATGCGGTACATCGTGGAGCACGGGCAGACGACCGGGTCCAGGCAGAAGATCTCGTGCTGCGGATACTGTGCGGCGAGCCGGCGCACGAGGTTGATCTCGGTTCCCACCGCGAACGAGGTCGGCTCCGTGGCCGCGTCGATCGCCCGGCGGATGTACTCGGTCGACCCGGCCTCGTCCGCGGCATCCACGACCTCCATCGGGCACTCGGGGTGCACGATGACGCGGACGCCCGGGTGCTCGATGCGCGCCTGGTCGATCTGCGCGACGGTGAAGCGCCGGTGCACCGAGCAGAATCCGTGCCAGAGGATCACGCGCGAGTCGACCAGTTCCTCGGCGCTCGAGCCGCCGAGCGGACGACGCGGGTTCCACATCGGCATCTGCTCGAGCGGCACGCCCATCGCCTTGGCGGTGTTGCGACCGAGGTGCTGGTCGGGGAAGAACAGCACTCGACGGCCGCGCGCGAACGCCCACTCGAGCACGGTCTGCGCGTTGGAGGACGTGCAGACGATCCCGCCGTGCCGCCCCACGAAGCCCTTGATCGCCGCGGAAGAGTTCATGTACGTCACCGGCACGACCGGTACCCGCCCGTCGGCATCCACGGCGTCGAGGTCCCCGAGCACGTCGGCCAGTTGCTCCCAGCAGTCCTCGACCTGGTCGATGTCGGCCATGTCGGCCATCGAGCACCCGGCGGCGAGGTTCGGCAGGATCACGGCCTGTTCCGGGCCCGAGAGCAGGTCGGCTGTCTCGGCCATGAAGTGCACGCCGCAAAACACGATCGCCTCGGCATCCGGCCGATCCTTCGCGGCCGTCGCCAGCTGGAACGAGTCGCCGACGTAGTCCGCGTGGCGCACGACCTCTTCACGCTGGTAGAAGTGCCCGAGGATCACGACGCGCTCGCCGAGGGTGGCCTTGGCGGCGCGGACGCGCGCGTCGAGCTCCTCCTCGGACGCGTCGCGGTAGGTCGCCGGAAGCTCGCCCTGGCGCGGTGCTCCGGTCGGGATGACGTCGCCCATCGACGAGCCGGGTCCGTAGCCGGGGCGCACGTCGAAGTCCCAGGGGCCGGCGGCGAGGTCGGTCGTGCACGTGGCGTCGGTCGAGACGCCGGCGACGATGTCCTGGATCGCGTGGTCGACGGAGGCGTCCGTAGGACGAACAGACGGCGTGGGGACGACGGTGATGCTCATCGGGTGCTCGTTTCTTCGGAGCCGAGCGGGCCGCGGTCGGCCAGCTCGACATCGGTGTTATAGCGGTAGAGGCGTGCGGGGCGGTGGTTGCCGGTGCGGAAGCGGTCGGTCGGCAGGAGATTCCCCGTCGACTCCACCTGCCGACGGAAGTTCGCCGGGTCCAGGTGTCGGCCGAGGATCGCCTCGTAGGCCTCGCGCAGCTCGGCGAGTGTGAACTCCGCGGGCAGGAAACCGTGGGCGACGCGGCTGTAGCCGACCTTGTTGCGCAGCCGCCAGAGCGCATACTCGATGATCTGGGCGTGGTCGAAGGCGAGGGGCGGCAGGTCGTCGAGGTCGAACCACTGCACGTTCTCGGGGGCGCGGCCGGATGCCAGGTGCGCGGCGCTCTGCGCGACGACGTCGTCCTGGCGCAGTAGCGCCCAGTAGACGATCGACACGACGCGCGTGGGGGAGCGGTCGACGGCGCCGAAGGCGTAGAGCTGCTCCAGGTAGCTCGGAGCGAGGCCCGTGGTCTCGGCCAGCGTGCGCGCGGAGGCGTCGACGGGTGATTCGGCCGCGGTCAACCAGCCGCCGGGAAGCGCCCACCGGTCGGCGAACGGCTCGCGTGTGCGGCGCACGAGCGGCAGGGACAGCTGCGTCTCGCCCGTCGCCGACGCGCGCAGCGTGAGGATCACCGTCGACACGGCGACGCGGATCTCCTCAGTTCGAGTCATAGACACCTTAACCTCCGCTTCGATCTTAGTGTCATGCCGACCCTTAGTGCGCGCAGATGACGTCATATGGTGACAGGCGCCGCCGAACTCGCCGAGATCGGCTCTCGTCGCGACGGAGCATCCCGCTAGACTGAGCGCACAACTGAAGACAGGCCGAATGACCCCCGCGGGAGAGCCCCGGCGAACGCAGCCGGGCACCGAAGGAGCAAGCCTCCCCGCCAATCTCTCAGGTATGCGTACCGCGCGGTTCCGGCCACTCTGAAAAGCGATCCCGATGTCATCGGGGTCCGCCGACGGTGAAAGCCCCGCCTCCGCGCACGGGTGAAACTCTCAGGCCCATGACAGAGGGGGAGTTCCGAGGGACAGCCGTATCGCTGTGCCGCCCGACCGCACGGGAGAACTCCATGTCAGACCCCCGCTACACCCCGCTCCGCGAGCGACACGACGCGCTCGGCGCCTCGTTCACCGACTTCGGCGGGTGGCAGATGCCGGTGCGCTACACCTCCGACCTCGCCGAGCACCACGCGGTCCGCCAGGCCGCCGGCATCTTCGACATCTCCCACATGGCCGAGTTCCAGGTCACGGGCGACTTCGCCGGGGAGTTCCTCGACTACGCCCTCGCCGGCCGCATCTCGACGATGCCCGTCGGCAAGGCCAAGTATTCGCTGGTCCTGGCCGACGACGGCGGCATCATCGACGACGTCATCGCCTACCGTCTGGCCGACGACCGCTACCTCGTGATCGCGAACGCCGGCAACCGCGGCTTCGTCGATGCGGCCTTCGCGTCGCGGGTGCGCTCGTTCCCGTCAATCCTCGAGCGCGAGACGCCTGAGCGCGCCGAAGGGGAGGAGCGCAGCTTCGCCGGATTCCTCGGAGACCGCGGCGTCGACGTCGAGGACGTGTCAGATGCGTTCGCCCTGATCGCCGTGCAGGGTCCGGCGGCGGAGCGCATCCTCGCCGAGACCGCGGGCATCGACGCGCTGAGCGTGCCCTGGGCCGACCAGCGTTACTACGCCTGGGCCGAGGCCGAGTTCCGGGGTGCGCATCTGCTGATCGCCCGGACGGGCTACACCGGCGAGGACGGCTTCGAGCTCCTGGTGCGCGCCGACGACGCGACCGCGCTGTGGGACGCGGTGCTCGAGGCCGGCCGCCCGCACGGACTCGTGCCGGCGGGACTCGCCGCCCGCGACACTCTGCGCCTCGAGGCGGGAATGCCCCTCTACGGACACGAGCTGAGTCGCGAGACCACGCCCGCGCAGGCGGGCCTCGGCCGCGTGGTCGCCGCCGACAAGCCGAGCTTCGTCGGCAAGAACGCCGCCGCCGCGGATCCCGACGCTCCCGTGCTGGTCGGCCTCGTCGCCGAGGGAAAGCGCGCGGGTCGGGCGGGTTACGCGGTCGTCTCGGAGTCAGGTGATCCGCTCGGCGAGATCACCAGCGGCGCGCTGAGTCCCACCCTCGGTCATCCGATCGCGATGGCCTACGTCTCGCCCGAGTCCGCCGACGAGGGAACCGCCGTATTCCTGGATGTGCGGGGGACCAGGATCCCCGCCACCGTGACCGCTCTGCCTTTCTACCGGAGGACGAAATGACCGATCTCAACGCACTGCACTACACCGACGAGCACGAGTGGATCGCCGCGGACCCTTCGTCGGGCTCAGAGACCCAGGTGGCGACCGTCGGCATCACCGACTACGCGGCCGACAAGCTCGGTGACGTGGTCTTCGTCGAACTGCCCGAGGTCGGCACCGAGGTCACGGCCGGCTCCGTGGTCGGCGAGATCGAGTCGACCAAGTCGGTCGGCGAGCTCTACGCACCCGTCTCCGGCACCATCGTCGAGATCAACGACGCCGTGGTCGACGACCCGTCGCTGGTGAACTCCGAGCCGTTCGCCGCGGGCTGGTTGATCAAGGTCTCGGTCGCCGACGGCGCCCTCGACGGACTCCTCGACCGTGACGCGTACGTCGCGCTGACGGAGGGCTGATCCCGCGTGGTCTCCTTCGCCGATCGTCACATCGGAACCACCGCCGACGCCCAGCGCCGAATGCTCGACACCCTCGGGTTCGACGCCGGGCTCGAGGAGTGGGAGCCGGTCGAGGCGCTGATGCGCCAGGCCGTGCCCGCCTCGATCTTCACCCCGAACCCCGCATCAGCATCGGGCTCGGGCTCGGGGAGCAGAGCATCATCCCCGCTGCCGCGAGCGAGACCGAGGCGCTGCAGGAGCTCCGTGCACTCGCCGCGCAGAACACCGTCAACCGCCCGATGATCGGCCTCGGCTACTACGGCACCATCACCCCGCAGGTGATCCAGCGCAACGTGCTCGAGAACCCGTCCTGGTACACGGCGTACACGCCCTACCAGCCGGAGATCTCGCAGGGCCGGCTCGAAGCCCTCATCAACTTCCAGACCATGGTCGCCGACCTGACGGGCCTGTCGACCGCGAACGCGTCGATGCTCGACGAGTCCACGGCCGTCGCCGAGGGGATGCTGCTGGCGCGCCGCGCCTCGAAGTCGAAGAGCGCCGTGTTCGCGGTCGACGCCGACGCGCTCCCGCAGACCAAGGCGTTGCTGGCGACCCGGGCCGACGCAGTGGGCGTCGAGCTCGTGCCGGTGGACTTCGCCGCGGGCGAGGAGCTGCCGGCCGAGCTGTTCGGCGTCTTCGTGCAGTACCCCGGTGCGTCCGGTCGCGTGTGGAACCCGGCGGCCGTCATCGACGCCGCGCACCTCGCCGGCGGTCTCGCGGTGGTCGCGGCCGATCTGCTCGCGCTCACGCTGATCGCCTCGCCCGGCTCGCTGGGCGCCGATGTCGCCGTGGGCACGACGCAGCGCTTCGGCGTGCCGATGGGCTTCGGCGGACCGCACGCCGGCTACATGGCCGTGCGCGCCGGGCTCGAGCGTCAGCTGCCGGGTCGCCTGGTCGGCGTCTCGGTCGACGCCGACGGCCGGCCCGCGTACCGCCTCTCGCTGCAGACGCGCGAGCAGCACATCCGTCGTGAGAAGGCGACGAGCAACATCTGCACCGCGCAGGTGCTGCTCGCCGTGATGGCGTCGATGTACGCGGTGTACCACGGCCCCGACGGGCTGCAGGCGATCGCGCGCGAGGTCGCGACCAAGACGGCACTGCTGCGCGACTGGCTGGTCGAGGCCGGAGCCGAGGTCGTGCACGAGGCGTTCTTCGACACGCTGCAGGTGCGGACGTCCGGTCGGTCCGACGCTCTCGTGGCACAGGCACATGATGAGCACGGCATCCTGCTGCGCGCCGTCGACGCCGACACGGTCGGCATCGCGGTCGATGAGACCACGACGACCGCCGAGCTGCACCGGGTCGCGATGGTCTTCGGCGGAGCGCAGGAGCGCGTCTTCGGCTTCGGCGACGGATACGACTCGCTCCCGGCCGAGCTGCGGCGCGAGGAGGAGTTCCTCACGCACCCGGTGTTCCACGCGCACCGCAGCGAGACCGCCATGATGCGGTATCTCAAGAGCCTCGCCGACCGCGACTACGCGCTCGACCGTGGCATGATCCCGCTGGGCTCGTGCACGATGAAGCTCAATGCGGCGACCGAGATGGCCGCCATCACGTGGCCGGAGTTCGCCGGCATCCACCCGTTCGCCCCAGCATCCGATGTCACCGGCTACCTCGAGCTGATCGATCAGCTCGAGGCGTGGCTGGCCGAGGTCACCGGCTACGACGCGGTCTCGCTGCAGCCGAACGCCGGGTCGCAGGGCGAGCTCGCCGGGCTCCTGGCGATCCGCGGCTACCACCTCGCCAACGGCGACGACCAGCGCACCGTGTGTCTGATCCCGTCGTCCGCGCACGGCACGAACGCGGCCTCCGCGGTGCTCGCGGGCATGAAGGTGGTTGTGGTCGCCTGCGATGACCTGGGCAACGTCGATCTCGACGACCTGCGCGCGAAGATCGCCGCGCATGCCGAGCAGCTCTCCGCGCTCATGATCACGTACCCCTCGACCCACGGCGTGTACGAGCAGGACGTGGTCCAGATCACCTCCGCCGTGCACGATGCCGGAGGACAGGTGTACGTCGACGGCGCCAACCTGAACGCCCTGCTCGGGTACGCCCGGTTCGGCGATCTGGGCGGCGACGTCTCGCACCTCAACCTGCACAAGACGTTCGCGATCCCGCACGGCGGCGGCGGACCCGGCGTCGGTCCCGTGGCCGCCAAGGCGCACCTCGCCCCTTTCCTGCCCTCGCACCCGCTCGCGCAGCGCGCCGAGCACGCGGGCGGATTCGTGTTCGATGGCGGCGTCGTCTCGGCCGCTCCCTACGGCTCGGCCGGCGTGCTGCCGATCTCGTGGGCGTACGTGCGCATGATGGGCGCCGATGGGCTGCGTCGTGCCACCGCGGCGGCCGTGCTCTCGGCCAACTACATCGCCGCGCGCCTGGCCGATCACTACCCGGTGCTGTACGCGGGCGAGAACGATCGCGTCGCGCACGAGTGCATCCTCGACCTGCGTCCGCTCAAGGAGGCCACGGGCATCACGGTCGACGACGTGGCCAAGCGCCTGATCGACTACGGCTTCCACGCGCCGACGATGTCGTTCCCCGTCGCGGGCACCCTCATGGTCGAGCCCACCGAGTCGGAGGACCTCGCTGAGATCGAGCGCTTCATCGAGGCGATGATCATGATCAAGGCCGAGGCCGACGCCGTGGCGGCAGGTCGGTGGCCTGCGCACGACAACCCTCTCGTGCACGCGCCGCACACGGCGGTCTCGCTGATCTCGGGGGAGTGGGACCACGCGTACACGCGCGAAGATGCCGCCTACCCGGTGCATGCGCTGGTCGCCGGCAAGTACTGGCCGCCGGTGCGCCGGATCGATCAGGCGTACGGCGACCGCAACCTGGTCTGCGCGTGCCCGCCGATCGAGGCCTTCGCCTGAGCACAGCATCTCGGCGTGTTTCACGGACGTTAACGTTGGTCACCACTCAGTAACGGTTGATTAGCCGAATGGGACGTCCGTGAAACCCCGGGTTACGCTCAGATATCCCTACGCGCTCGACGATGAGCGCGCAGATTGTTCGACAGTCCAGGAGGACACAATAGTGAAGCGCAACAAGATCGCCCTTGCGGGCACCGCGCTGTTCGCGATCGGCGCCCTGGCGCTCGCGGGCTGCGCGAGTGGCGGCAACGGCAACGACTCGGGTGACGACGCCAGCGCTGCGGCAAACGCAGACGCCATCATCACCACGAACGGCTCCGAGCCCGAGAACCCGCTGATCCCGACCAACACCAACGAGGTCGGCGGCGGCAAGATCCTCGACGAGATCTTCGCCGGTCTCATCTACTACGACGCCGACGGCAAGCCCGTCAACGACGTGGCCGAAGAGATCACGACCGAGGACCCGCAGAACCTCACCGTCAAGATCAAGGAAGGCCTGACCTTCACCGATGGTGAAGAGGTCACCGCCGACAACTTCATCAAGGCGTGGAACGAGGGCGCCAAGCTCTCGAACGCTCACCTCTCGAGCTACTTCTTCGAGGACATCGAGGGCTTCAGCTACGACGAGGACTCAGAGCTCACGGGTCTGCAGCAGGTCGACGACTACACCTTCACGATCGCGCTGAACAAGCCGGCCTCCGACTTCGCTCTGCGCCTGGGCTACTCGGCGTTCTACCCGCTCCCGGACGTCGCGTTCGAGGACATGGAGGCCTTCGGCCAGAACCCGATCGGCAACGGCCCGTACATGATCGACGGCGCCGACGCGTGGCAGCACGACGTGCAGATCGACCTCGTGCGCAACGACGACTACGACGGCGGACGCAAGGCCGCCAACGGCGGTCTGACGATCAAGTTCTACGCCACGCAGGAAGCGGCCTACGCCGACCTGCTGTCGAACGAGGTCGACGTCATCGACGCGATCCCGACGAACTCGCTCCCGGTCTTCGCCGACGAGCTCGGCGAGCGTGCTGTGAACCAGCCCTCTGCCGTGTTCCAGTCGTTCACCATCGGCCAGTTCCTCCCGCACTTCAGCGGCGAAGAGGGCCAGCTGCGTCGTCAGGCGCTGTCGATGGCGATCAACCGCGAAGAGATCACCGAGACCATCTTCTCGGGCACCCGCACCCCGGCAGCCGACTTCACCTCGCCGGTCATCGCCGGCTGGTCGGACTCGGTCCCCGGTAGCGAGGTTCTCGACTACGACCCCGAGAAGGCAAAGGACCTGTGGGCCGAGGCCGACGCCATCTCGCCGTGGGAGGGTGACTTCAAGATCGCCTACAACTCCGACGGCGGACACGACGCCTGGGTCGACGCAGTGAGCAACAGCATCAAGAACACGCTCGGCATCGAGGCATCCGGTGACCCGTACCCGACCTTCCAGGATCTGCGTACCAAGATCAACGACCGCAGCATCACCACCGCTGCGCGTTCGGGCTGGCAGGCCGACTACCCGGGTCTGTACAACTTCCTCGGACCGCTCTACGCCACGGGCGCCGGTTCCAACGACGGTGACTACACGAACCCTGAGTTCGACGACCTCATCTCGGCTGGCATCAGCAACCCCGACGCCGACGCGCAGATCGAGGACTTCACGAAGGCTCAGGAGATCCTGTTCCAGGACCTTCCCGCGATCCCGCTGTGGTACTCCAACGTGACCGGTGGCTTCAGCGAGAACGTCGACAACGTCACGTTCGGCTGGAACTCGGTTCCGCTGTACTACGAGATCACGAAGGCCGGCGAGTAAGTCTGACGGCACTCCACCTGTGAGGCGGTGACGATTCGTCGTCACCGCCTCACAGGCTTGTGTTCACGTCGCTTTCTTTCCCCTCAAGAAGGGACAAGCGGATGCTCGGTTACATTCTGAGACGTCTTCTGCAGGTGATCCCGGTCTTCTTCGGAGCCACCCTGCTCATTTACTTCCTCGTGTTCGCCATGCCCGGCGACCCGATCCTCGCGCTGTTCGGCGACAAGACCCCCAGCCCGGCGGTCGTCGCTCAACTGCGCGAGCAGTACCACCTGAACGATCCGTTCATCGTGCAGTACTGGTACTACATCACCGGTGTGTTCCAGGGTGACCTCGGCACCACCTACTCCGGCCGGCCCGTCTCCACGGTCCTCGCCGCGACGCTTCCGGTCACCGGCCGTCTCGCGATCATGGCGATCGGCATCGAGTTCGTGCTGGCCATCGTCATCGGCACCGTCTCGGCGCTGCGCAAGGGGAAGCTGTTCGACAACGTGTCGCTCATCGTGGCGCTCGTCGCGATCGCGATCCCGATCTTCGTCGTCGCATTCCTCGCGCAGTACTTCCTGGCGATCCAGCTCGGCTGGTTCAAGCCGACCGTGGGGGCCGACAATGACTGGGGCGGCCTCTGGCTGCCGGCGATCGTGCTCGGCTTCAGCCTCTACGCCGTGAGCATGCGCCTGATGCGCAGCTCGGTCATCGACACCCTGAATCAGGACTGGGTCCGCACGGCGTACAGCAAGGGCCTCTCGCGCAACCGCGTGCTCCCCGTGCACGTGCTGCGCAACTCCCTGATCCCGGTGATCACCAACTCGGCCACCAACTTCGGAGTGCTTCTCGTCGGCGCGACCGTCACCGAGGGCATTTTCAACGTGCCCGGCGTCGGCAACACGCTCTTCGAGGCCATCCGCCGTGGTGAAGGACCGACCGTCGTCTCGTTCGTGACGGTGTTCGTCATCCTGTACGTGCTGGTCAACCTGTTCATCGACCTGCTCTACGGTCTGCTCGACCCGAGGATTCGCTATGCCTGATCCCACCACTCAGAAGCACTACGTCGCTCCCGTCGAGACGGAGTCGATCGCGGTCGACGCCATTCGCATCTCCGACAAGCCCAGCAACCTCTGGCGCGATGCGTGGCAGGATCTGCGTCGCCGTCCGCTGTTCTGGTTCTCGGTGGTGCTCGCCCTCGTCTTCCTGGTGATGGCGCTGTGGCCCACGCTGTTCACCTCGACGCCGCCGAACGCGGACTGCCAGCTGTCGAACAGCAACGGCGGTCCGACCGACGGGCATCCGCTGGGGTTCACGTTCCAGGGCTGCGACATCTACGCCCGCATCGTCTGGGGATCCCAGACCTCGCTGGCCGTCGGCCTCATCGCCACGCTGATCGCATCGACCCTCGGTCTGATCATGGGAGCCCTCGCCGGTTTCTACGGCGGATGGCTCGACTCGGTCCTCTCGCGCGTCGGCGACATCTTCTTCGCGATCCCGTACATCCTCGCGGCTGTCGTCGTGATGACGGTGTTCAAGGATTCCCGCTCGGTCTGGACCCTTGCGCTCGCCATCGGCGGGTTCGCCTGGGCGTCCACGGCTCGAGTCGTGCGCGCAGAGGTGCTCCGCGTGCGCCAGGCGGACTTCGTCATGGCCTCGCAGGCGCTCGGACAGTCGAAGTTCAAGATCCTCCTGAACCACGTGGTCCCCAACGCGATCGCGCCGCTGCTGGTGGTCTCGACGCTGGGGCTCGCCGCGGCGATCGTCGCCGAGGCGACGCTGTCGTTCCTCGGAGTCGGTCTGGGCAGCGACGTGATGTCGTGGGGCAATGACATCAGCAAGGCTCAGGCCTCGCTTCGGGTCGCTCCGATGGCACTCATCTATCCGTCGATCGCGCTGACTCTCGCGGTGCTGGCGTTCGTCACCCTGGGTGAGCTCATCAGAGACGCCCTCGACCCGAAGGCGAGGGCACGCCGATGAGCGAGCGCATCACCGAACAGACCCCGCTGCTGAGCATCCGCGACCTCACCGTCGCGTTCCGCACGCAGGAGGGGCTGCGTGAGGTCCTCCACGGAATCAGCTTCGACGTCATGCCCGGCGAGACCGTCGCGATCGTGGGCGAGTCCGGATCGGGCAAGTCCACGACGGCCACGGCCATCGTGAACCTGCTTCCGGGTACGGGACAGATCACGGCCGGCTCGGTCACCCTTGACGGACGCGAGCTCACCACGCTCGGCCGTCGCGAGATCGAGGCTGTCCGCGGTCGCGACATCGGCTTCGTGCCGCAGGACCCGATGTCGAACCTCAACCCCGTCTGGAGCATCGGCTTCCAGGTCAAGGAGGCGATCCGTGCGAACGGCATCGCTCAGGGGCGCGCTGCCGCCAAGGCCCGCACGGTCGAGGTGCTGCAGCAGGCGGGTCTGGCCGACGCCGAACGACGTCTGCACCAGTTCCCGCATCAGTTCTCGGGCGGAATGCGTCAGCGTGCGCTGATCGGGATGGGCCTCGCGGCCGACCCGAAGCTGCTCATCGCCGATGAGCCGACCTCGGCGCTCGATGTCACGGTGCAGCGTGTGATCCTCGATCACATGGCCTCGCTCACGCGAGACAAGGGCACCTCGGTGCTGCTCATCACGCACGACCTCGGCCTCGCGGCCGAGCGCGCCGACAAGATCATCGTGATGAACGGTGGCAACATCGTCGAGGCGGGCCCCAGTAGGGAGATCCTCGAGAACCCGCAGCACCCGTACACGA
This sequence comes from Microbacterium sp. PI-SA-G, assembly GCF_057215335.1. Taxonomy (NCBI): domain Bacteria; kingdom Bacillati; phylum Actinomycetota; class Actinomycetes; order Micrococcales; family Microbacteriaceae; genus Microbacterium; species Microbacterium sp. PI-SA-G. The sequence goes on along the minus strand of NZ_CM170103.1, from coordinate 1,042,508 downwards.
AGCGTCTGGTCGCCGCGGCGCCCAGCGTCGCCTCGCAGCGCATCCAGGCGGTGGTGGAGGACCGGGGCATCGAGACGCTCGAGGATCTCGCCGACATCCCGCCGACGGTGCGCGTGGCCGGGCTCACGAAGGACTACAAGATCCGTCAGGGCGGCTTCCGCAGCGAAGACTTCCGTGCCGTGGACGACGTGAACTTCGAGATCCCGCGCGGCAAGACGCTGGCGCTGGTGGGGGAGTCCGGCTCGGGCAAGTCCACCGTCGCCAAGATGGTGCTCAAGCTCGAGGAGCCCACCAGCGGCACGATCGAGATCGACGGTCAGGATGTGTCGCGGCTGTCGAACGCCCAGGCGTTCGGCCTGCGTCGCCGCATGCAGCCGGTGTTCCAGGACCCCTACGGGTCGCTGGACCCGCTGCGCAACATCGGCAACACGATCTCGGAGCCCCTGCAGATCCACGGCGTCGGTGACCGCGCGTCGCAGCGCGAGCGGGTCGAGGAGCTCCTCGATCAGGTCTCGCTGCCCCGTGTGCTGGCCACCCGGTACCCGAACGAGCTGTCCGGAGGTCAGCGACAGCGCGTCGCGATCGCCCGCGCGCTCGCGCTCAAGCCCGACATCATCGTCCTCGATGAGGCCGTGTCGGCGCTCGACGTGCTGGTGCAGGACCAGGTGCTGCAGCTGCTGGCCGAGCTCCAGTCGGAGCTCGGGCTCACGTACCTGTTCATCACGCACGACCTCGCCGTCGTCCGCGTGTCGAGCGACCTCGTGTGCGTCATGGAGAAGGGCAAGATCGTCGAGCAGGGCACCGTCGACGAGATCTTCGCCAACCCGCAGCAGGAGTACACGGATCGTCTGCTGAAGGCGATCCCCGGTGCCTCGATCACCCTCGGCGGTCACGGACAGTGACCTCGCCGGATCGCTCGGAGGGCGCGCACACGTATCGCGCGTCCTCCGGGCCGGTGGTGATGGTGCTGACCTCACTGCTGGCGCTGTTCCTGCTCGGCGACACCGCCGTTCGGGGCAGCCTCGCGCAGCTGCTGCTGGTCGCGCCGTGGGTGCTGCTGGCGCTGTGGGCGGTGTACGAGCTAAGCTTCGTGTCGCACGTGCGCGTGGACGACGACGGGGTGACCGTGCAGAACATGCTGCGTCGCACCACGTTCGGCTGGGCGCGGGTGCGCGACATCGACCTGCGCTGGCAACTCGAGTTCTCGCTCGACGACGGCCGCACGATCGCCTGCTACGGCGGACCCGCGCGCGCCCGTCCGACGCGCAGCCGCATGCGCGAGGCGGAGGAGACTCCGAAGGCGCCGGCCGGTATCCGCGACCTCACGGACATCCGTGATCGCTGGCAGGAGGCGACCGGTGCCGACGCGCCGATCCGCCGCGGCTGGGACGGCCCGGCGCTGATCGCCCTCTGCGTGCTCGCGGCCTGGGCTGTCGCTGCCGTGCTGATCGCCGGCGCGTGAGTTGCGTCCGAGCCCGCGCCTAGCCCGGGAGCCCGAACAACTCCGGCCAGGTCGCCGCCGCCCACGGGTAGCCCACGAAGACCGTCGCGTCGATCAGGAAGTGCGCGACGAGGAACGGCATCAGCCGTCCGGAGCGCTGGAACAGCCATCCGAAGAGCAGTCCCATCGCGAGGTTGCCGATGAAGGCGCCGGGGCCCTGGTACAGGTGGTAGCTGGCGCGCAGCACCGAGGTGGCGATGATGATCGGCCACGGACCCCAGCCGAGCTGGCGCAGGCGCGCGAACAGGTAGCCGAGCACCACGAACTCCTCCTGCAGCGACGCGCGTGCGGCGGCGAGCAGCAGGATCGGCACGGTCCACCAGTGCGTGTCGAGACCGGCCGGATTGACGGCGACGAACAGTCCGAGCGCGCGACCGACGATGTAGAGGCCGAGCCCGGGGACGCCGATCGCCAGCACCAGCAGCACACCGCGCCCGGTGTCGGCGCCGACGCGCGTGCCGTCGAGCCCGAGCTGCTGCAGATGCGGGCGGCGTGCCTGCCACAGCAGGAAGCAGACGAGCACGACGGGAACGAGCGAGAAGCCGATCGACAGCACCTGGTAGATCAGGTCGAAGATCTCACGATCGCTGCGCGAGGGGTTGAGCGTCGCCGTCTGATCTGCCAGCGGGGTCGTGTCGGTCAGTCGATACGCGAGCTGCACTACGGCGTACACCGCGGACTGGCCGAGACCGAGCGCGAGGACGATCGCGATCTCCCACCACAGGCGACGTCGCGAGGGAGCGGGGGTGAGGTCGACGGTGGTCACGATGACGATCGTACTTCGCGCGCTCAGGAACGAGTCGTCCGCATACGATAGTCTGGAACGTCGGCTTCTCGGCAAAACCCCACACTTTTAGGACATCTGCATGGCGCACGCCCTTCGCTCTGACCTCCGCAACGTCGCAATCGTCGCGCACGTCGACCACGGCAAGACCACCCTCGTCGACGCCATGCTGCGTCAGACCGGCTCCTTCGGAGAACACGCCCACGTCGACGAACGAGCGATGGACTCGAACGACCTGGAGCGCGAGAAGGGCATCACGATCCTCGCCAAGAACACGGCGATCACCTACAAGGGCGTCCACGCCACGGACGGCGAGGTGACGATCAACGTGATCGACACCCCCGGCCATGCCGACTTCGGCGGCGAGGTCGAGCGCGGCCTGTCCATGGTCGACGGCGTCGTGCTGCTCGTCGACGCGAGCGAGGGCCCGCTGCCCCAGACCCGCTTCGTGCTGCGCAAGGCGCTCGAGTCGAAGCTCCCCGTCATCCTGCTGGTCAACAAGACCGATCGTCCGGATGCCCGCATCGCCGAGGTTGAGGAAGAGGCACACGACCTGCTTCTCGGACTCGCCTCCGACCTCGTCGACGACGTGCCCGACCTCGATGTCGACGCGCTGCTCGATGTCCCCGTCGTGTACGCCTCCGGCCGCGCCGGCGCCGCCTCGCGCAACCGCCCCGCCGACGGGTCGCTTCCCGACAACGACGACCTCGAGCCGCTCTTCGAGGCGATCCTCCAGCACGTCCCCGCTCCCTCGTACGACGATGAGCACCCGCTGCAGGCCTGGGTCACGAACCTCGACTCCAGCCCGTTCCTCGGTCGCCTCGCGCTGCTCCGCGTCTTCAACGGCACGCTGAAGAAGGGCCAGACCGTGGCCTGGGTCCGCGCCGACGGCACCCACCAGAACGCGCGTATCACCGAGCTCCTCAAGACCCGCGCGCTCGAGCGCTACCCGGCCGATTCGGCCGGCCCCGGCGACATCGTCGCGATCGCCGGTTTCGGCGACATCACCATCGGCGAGACGATCGCCGACCCCGACGACGTCCGCCCGCTCCCCGCGATCACGGTCGACGACCCCGCCATCTCGATGACGATCGGCACCAACACCTCGCCGCTGATGGGCAAGGTCAAGGGCCACAAGCTCACCGCGCGCATGGTCAAGGACCGTCTCGACAAGGAGCTCATCGGCAACGTCTCGCTCAAGGTCGTCGACATCGGACGCCCGGATGCGTGGGAGGTGCAGGGCCGCGGTGAGCTGGCCCTCGCCATCCTCGTCGAGAACATGCGTCGCGAGGGCTTCGAGCTCACCGTCGGCAAGCCGCAGGTGGTCACCAAGAAGATCGACGGCAAGACGCACGAGCCGTTCGAGCACCTCACGGTCGACACACCCGAGGAGCACCTCGGCGCGATCACCCAGCTGCTCGCGAACCGCAAGGGTCGCATGGAGAACATGACCAACCACGGCACCGGATGGGTGCGCATGGAGTTCATCGTCCCGTCGCGCGGCCTGATCGGCTTCCGCAGCGAGTTCCTCACCACGACCCGCGGCACCGGCATCGCGAACGCGATCTCGCACGGCTACGAGCCGTGGGCAGGTTCCATCACGACGCGTCAGAACGGCTCGATCGTCGCCGACCGTCAGGGCGTCGTCACCCCGTTCGCCATGATCGCCCTGCAGGAGCGCATGTCGTTCTTCGTGCAGCCCACGCAAGAGGTCTACGAGGGCATGGTCATCGGCGAGAACTCGCGCGCCGACGACATGGACGTGAACATCACCAAGGAGAAGAAGCTCACCAACATGCGTGCAGCCAGCTCCGACACGTTCGAGTCGATGACGCCGCCGCGTCAGCTCACGCTCGAGGAGAGCCTCGAGTTCGCGCGCGACGACGAATGCGTCGAGGTCACCCCCGAGGTCGTCCGCATCCGCAAGGTCAACCTCGACGCGAACACGCGTGCCCGCGAGACCTCGCGTCTCAAGAAGCAGGACGCCAACGCCTGATCTGAACCGCAGTGCAGAGGGCCCCATCCCGCCGATTCGGCGTTGGTGGGGCCCTCTTCTCATGGAATGCCCAGGTCAGGGATATATTTCGTTCAGGTTCATGCGGCAGAATCGAACACTTGCGCTCGGCGAGTCGGCTCCCGATGAGTCGCCCTGCCCGCAGGTCCGAGCGCTCGACGACCCGAAAGTCGATTCTGTGCTTCATCATCACCACACCCGCGCTTCTCAGCGCGCCGTCGCGATGGCGGACGCCCACTCCGCCGTCCGCGCCCGACGCCCGATGCTGCTTCTCACCACCCTCACCGGCGCCCTCCTCGGCGTCACGCTGACTGTGGGCGCCGTCTCCGCGCCTGCGGCAGCCGCTGAGCGTGCCAGCGGCGGACCGGCCGAACTCGCCGTCGCCTCCGTGTCGTCGACGGCACCTTCGCTGCGCGAGATCTCCGACGCCGCTGCGACAGCGCACGCCGAGGCCGCCCGGACGGTCGCCGAGGCGGACGCCCTCACCGCTGCGGTCGCAGCGGCCGGTCTTCCGCTGGGCACGGTTCCGACGACGATCGACACGGCGGGACTCAGGAGCGATGTCGAGGAACTCGCCGATCGCTCGGAGGTGCCGCCTCTGGTGCTGAGCGACCTGACCGAGGATGCTGTCGCCGACACCGTCGACATCCAGACGCGCACCGCCGTCCTGCAGCAGGTGTTCGGCGCCGCGCAGGCGCAGAAGGCTGCCCAAGACGCGGAGCGCGCCGCCGCCGAGCAGGCCGCTGCGGCCGCGGCCGCTCTCGCTGCGGGCAACACTGTCGAGGGAGCCAAGGCGACCGCTCGGGATCTGGCGTCGAGCCGTTACGGCTGGGGCTCCGACCAGTTCTCGTGCCTCAGCTCGCTGTGGAACAAGGAGTCGGGCTGGAACTACCAGGCGTACAACTCCGACGGCGGTGCCACCGGCATCCCGCAGGCGCTGCCCGGCAGCAAGATGGCATCGGCCGGCAGCGACTGGCAGACCAACGCCGCCACGCAGATCTCGTGGGGGCTCGACTACATCGACCGCGCCTACGGATCGCCCTGCAGCGCCTGGGGCCACTCGCAGGCCATGAACTGGTACTGAGTGCCTTCGACCGTGAACATCTGGCTTTGACGCCCGCGACACGACGAGAGCCCGCCCCGACCGGGGCGGGCTCTCGTCGTCTCAGCGCAGTTCCGAGATGAGCACGGCGCTGGTGCCGGCGACGGTCGCCTCGAAGATGTGCGGCACATCGCCGGGGTAGGAGAGGTAGTCGCCGGGACGCAGCACGATCGGCGCGTCCACGGGGCCGATCCGTGCTTCTCCGGCGATCAGGATGACGTGCTCGGTGGTGCCCGCGTGGTGCGGGTCAGAGCGGCGGGGGTCGCCGGGTTCGGCCTGGATGACGTACAGGTCGCGCCGCGCGCCCGGCGGGCTGGCCGACAGCAGGCTCGCGCTGTAGGCGGCGGCAGACGAGGGGACTCCGGCGAGGTCGGCCGCCCGGATGAGCGTCGGTGCGTTCGCCTGCTGGTCGACGAGCACGGCGAACGGCACGCCGAGCGCGACTCCCAGGGCCCACAGCGTCTCGACGCTCGGATTGCCGGCTCCGCTCTCGAGTTGCGAGACCGTCGCCTTCGAGATGCCGGCTCTCCGGGCGAGCTCCGACACCGAGAGTGAGGCAGCCTCGCGCTCTCGGCGAAGGGTGCGGGCGATGCGAGTGCGGAGATCCTCCATTCGTTCATCATGCCAAACGATCGTTCGCTTGACTATGCATCTGCCGCTGTTCAGAATGATCATCATGTGTTCAGCGGATCGAACGGAAAGAGTGGTGCGCCATGACGCCTGAGCGCGAGGTGTGGCGCGAAGCGCTCGGTGTGGTCCTCGCCACCAGCGCCTACGGGGTCTCTTTCGGGGCACTCGCCGTCGCGTCGGGTCTCGACGTCTGGCAGACGTGTGTGCTGAGCCTTTTGATGTTTACCGGTGGATCGCAGTTCGCCTTCGTCGGCGTGTTCGCGGCGGGCGGCGTCGCGGCGCTCCCGTCGGCCATCGCTTCGGCCGTGCTGCTCGGCGTCCGCAACGTCGCCTACGGTATGCGCATGTCGCCGATGATCGGCGGGGGAGCACTGCGCCGGGCTGCGGCGGCGCACTTCACGATCGACGAGTCGACCGCGGTCGCGATCTCTCAGAATGATCCGCGTCTGCGCCGCGTGGGGTTCTGGGTCACCGGCGTGGGAATCTTTCTAGGCTGGAACATCACCACGCTCATCGGTGCGCTCGTCGGAGACGTGCTGGGTGATCCTCGCGCCTGGGGGCTGGATGCCGCGGCCGCCGCCGCATTCCTGGCGCTGTTGTGGCCGCGGCTGAAAGAGCGCCAGGCCATCGCGGTGGGGATCGCGGCCGCCGTCGTCGCCGCGTCGCTCACGCCGTTCCTGATGCCGGGCCTCCCGGTGCTGCTCGCCGCCGTCGTGGCGATCGTCGTCGGGTGGTTCAACTGGCTCGGGCGTCCGCCGCAGACATCCACCGTCGGCCGGGTGGCGACGTCGTGAGTGTGTGGAGTGCGATCCTTCTCGCCGCCCTCGTCTGCCTGAGCCTGAAGGCCGTCGGTTACCTGGTCCCGCCGAAGGTTCTCGAGGCGCCGCGGCCGGCCCGCATCTCCGATCTGCTGACCGTGGCGCTGCTGGCCGCGCTCGTCGCCGTGCAGACCCTGGGTGCGGGGCAGGCGATCATGGTCGACGCCCGGGTGCCCGCCCTCCTCGTCGCGGCGGGTCTGCTGTGGCTGCGGCAGTCGTTCCTGGTCGTGGTGGTCGCCGCGGCGCTGGTCGCGGCTCTGCTGCGACTCTTCGGGCTGGCTGTCTGAGCGGCCGCCGGTCACTCGCGCAGGTGTCGCCGGGGCCACGCCGGTAGAATCGACCCGTGCGCGTCAGCTGGTGGTCCAAGGTGTTGTCGTGGGTCGCTGCGGCCCTCGTCGGCGGCGTGTACGGCATCGCCGGCACCATCGCCCACAGCCTCACCTGGGGGATCATCCCCGTAGGGCTGATCGTGGGGGCGATCGCGTGTGCCGCGATCCTGATCGCCGTCCGCGCCCTGACGCATGATCGAGGCGCCGCGCTGGCCGCCGGTCTGGGGATGATCGGCATGCTTCTGGTCATCTCGGGCGTCGGCCCGGGAGGATCCGTGGTCGTGGAGGACACCCTTGCCGGGCGCATCTGGACGTATCTGGTGGCCGGGCTCGTGCTGCTCGTGGTGGCCTGGCCGTCGTTCTCGCGGCTTCCCGCCCGCACCGAAGCCGCGCTGCCCGTCGCGCCCGCTGAGGATGCACCGGTGATCACCGCGGTTCCCGGCGCTCCGGGCGCGATCCCGGGAGCGTCTTCGCAGGAGAGCGGCGTCCGCGAGTCGTAGACTGGTGGGGTGACGTATGTGATCGCCCTCCCGTGTGTCGATGTGAAGGATCGTGCCTGCATCGACGAATGCCCTGTGGACTGCATCTACGAGGGCGAGCGGTCGCTGTACATCCACCCGGACGAGTGCGTCGACTGCGGCGCGTGCGAGCCGGTGTGTCCCGTCGAGGCCATCTACTACGAGGACGACCTACCCGACGAGTGGCAGGACTACTACAAGGCCAATGTGGAGTTCTTTTCCGAGATCGGCTCGCCCGGTGGGGCGGCGAAGGTCGGCGTGTACGCGTTCGATCACCCGGTCATCGCTGCGCTGCCTCCTCAGGGCGAGTAGGCGCTCGTGAGCGTCCGTGACCTGGCCGACTACCCGTGGGACGCCGTCGTCCCGTTCCGTGAGCGCGCGACGCAGCATCCCGACGGACTGGTCGATCTGTCGATCGGCTCTCCGGTCGATCCGACCCCCGAGGTCATCCGGCGTGCTCTCGCCGAGGCGACCGACGCGCATGCCTACCCCCAGACCGTCGGTACGCCGGCCGTCCGTGAGGCGATCGTCGAGTGGTACGCGCGGCGCCGCGGCGTGCCGGACCTGACGGTCGACAACGTCCTGCCGACGATCGGCTCCAAGGAACTGGTCGCCCTGCTTCCCACGCTCCTCGGACTGGGAGAGGGCGACATCGTGGTGCACCCCCGCGTCGCGTACCCCACCTACGAGGTCGGCGCCCGCACGGCCGGTGCCATCCCGCTCGCGGCCGATGATCCTGCCACCTGGCCCGAGGGCACCAAGCTCATCTGGATCAACACCCCCGGCAACCCCGACGGACGCACCTGGACGGTCGACGAGCTCGCGGCCGCCGTCCGTCGCGCGCGTGAACTCGGGGCGGTGCTCGCGAGCGACGAATGCTACGCCGAGCTCGGCTGGGACGGCCCGTGGGCGTCGGAGCCCGTGCCGTCGATCCTCGACCCGCGGGTCACCGACGGACATCGCTCGAACCTGCTCAGCGTGTACTCGCTGAGCAAGCAGTCGAACCTCGCCGGCTACCGGGCGGCGTTCGTCGCCGGGTGCGCACGCATTGTCGGTGAGCTGCTGACGGCCCGCAAGCACCTCGGCCTCATGCCTCCCGCACCGATTCAGCACGCGATGGCGGTCGCCCTCGGCGACGACGGCCACGTGGCCGCGCAGAAGGAGCTCTACCGCGAGCGTCGCGCCCTGCTGCGCCCGGCGATCGAGTCGGCGGGCTTCCGCATCGACGGCTCCGAGGCGGGCCTGTATCTCTGGGCGACCGAAGGCCGCGACGCGTGGGAATCCCTCGCACGGCTCGCCGACCTCGGCATCCTGGCCGGCCCCGGCCCCTTCTACGGGGCGGATTCGGCAGAGCACATCCGCCTCTCCCTCACGGCGCCCACCGACCGGGTCGCGGAGGCCGCCCGTCGCCTGGACGACACGCGCCTGTAGCTTTCCTCAGCGGCGCCGCGCGTCCGCTTGGCGGATGTCACAGTAGGCCTGAGCGCCTACTAGGCTGTAAGAGCGATTCGGTCGTGCTCCGACCATGCGGCATTCGTGCCGAGACATCGCCAGTTCCGGCATGAGATGAGATTTGGCTGACACCGACGCGACACGCGGGCGGTCAGAGACGACCCAGGAGGTCCGCGTGAGTGCAGCGGCAGACCAGCAGGCTACGGCGAAGCTGACCATCGGCGAGACCACCGCAGAGTTCCCGCTCGTGCACGGCACGGCCGGGAACAGCAGCATCGACTTCTCGACGCTGACCCGTCAGACCGGGTACACCGGGCTCGACTACGGCTTCGTCAACACGGCGTCGACGAAGTCCGACATCACCTTCATCGACGGCGATCAGGGCATCCTGCGCTATCGCGGCTACCCCATCGAGCAGCTCGCGGGCACCACCAGCTACCTCGAGGTCGCCTGGCTGCTGATCTACGGCGAGCTGCCGTCGGCGTCGGAGCTGGCCGAGTTCGACGAGAAGATCCGTCGTCACACGCTGCTGCACGAGGACCTCAAGCGCTTCTTCTCGGCGCTGCCGCACACCGCGCACCCGATGTCGGTGCTGTCGTCGGCTGTCGCCGCCCTCTCGACCTACTACGAGGGCCAGACCGATCCGCACAACCCCGAGCACGTCGAGCTGAACATGGTCCGCATGCTCGCGAAGCTCCCGGTGATCGCGGCCTACGCGCACAAGAAGAGCGTCGGGCAGGCGTTCCTGTACCCCGACAACTCGCTCGGGTTCGTCGAGAACTTCCTCAAGCTGAACTTCGGCGTGCTCTCCGAGCCGTACGAGATCAACCCGGTCATGACCAAGGCGCTCGAGCTGCTGCTGATCCTGCACGAGGACCACGAGCAGAACGCGTCGACCTCGACCGTCCGTCTCGTCGGATCCACGGGGGCGAACCAGTTCGCCTCGATCTCCGCCGGCATCCAGGCCCTCTCCGGCCCGCTGCACGGTGGCGCCAACGAGGCCGTGCTGACGATGCTCGGCCAGATCCGCGACTCCGGCCAGAGCGTCTCGCGCTTCGTGGAGCGGGTGAAGAACAAGGAAGAGGGCGTGAAGCTGATGGGCTTCGGGCACCGGGTCTACAAGAACTACGACCCCCGCGCCAAGCTCGTCAAGGACGCCGCCGACGAGGTGCTCTCGTCGCTGGGTGTGACCGACCCGCTGCTCGACCTCGCAAAGGAGCTCGAGGAGCTCGCACTGGCCGACGACTACTTCCGCGAGCGTCGCCTGTACCCGAACGTCGACTTCTACACCGGCGTCATCTACAAGGCGATGGGCTTCCCCACGCGCATGTTCACGGTGCTCTTCGCGATCGGCCGTCTGCCGGGCTGGCTCGCTCAGTGGCGCGAGCTGCAGCTCGACCCGCAGACCAAGATCGGTCGCCCGCAGCAGCTGTACACGGGCTCGCCTGCGCGCGACTTCCCGACCCGCTGACCATCGGCGGTCTGGCGTCGGAGACGTCCCCACGCAGAAGAAATGCGGCGTGCCCCCGAGGAGACACGCCGCATTCGCGTTCGTGGTGAGCGTCGCGGGTCAGCGACCCTGAGCGCTGCGTCCGCCCTGACGGCTCGGGCCGCCCTGACGCGAGAAGCCGGCTTGTCCGCCCTGGCCGCCACCCTGGCCACCGGCACGAGGACGGCGACGACGGGCGGGGGGAGTGGTCGCGCTGGAGCGCTCGCCACCGGCAGGGCGCTGCTTCGCGGCACGCTGCGGCTGCTGCGCCTGGACCGGAGCCGGACGCACGTGCGGGGCGCGCTCGGGGACGAGCCCCGTGATGGCCTCGGTCGTGGCGTTCTCGAGTGCCGCCGTGATGGCCGCCTTGCGCAGGAGGTCCTTCACATCGCGACGCTGCTCGGGGAGCACGACGGTGACGACGGTGCCGGCAGCACCCGCGCGAGCCGTACGGCCCGAACGGTGCAGGTACGCCTTGTGCTCCATGGGCGGGTCGACGTGGACGACGAGATCGACGTTGTCGACGTGCACGCCACGGGCGGCGACGTCGGTGGCGACGAGCACGCGCACGCCACCCTCGTCGGGATCCGACGAGAAGGCGCTGAGGTTGCGCTCGCGGGCGTTCTGCGACAGGTTGCCGTGCAAGTCGACGGCGGGGATGCCCGCGGCGGTCAACGACTTGGCGAGCTTCTTCGCCTGGTGCTTGGTGCGCGTGAACAGGATGCGACGTCCGGTGCCCGAGGCGAGCTCGCGGACCAGGGCCGTCTTGTCGTCGGTCGAGTCGACGACGAGCACGCGGTGCGTCATCTCGCCGACGGGCACGCTCTCTTCGTCGACCTCGTGGCTGACCGCGTTCGAGAGGAAGCGGCGGGCGAGCGTGTCGATGCCGCGGTCCAGCGTGGCGCTGAACAGCAGACGCTGTCCGCCGGCCGGGGTCGCGGTGAGGATGCGGGTGACGCCGGGCAGGAAGCCGAGGTCGGCCATGTGGTCGGCCTCGTCGAGCACGGTGACCTCGACGGCGTCGAGCTGGACGACCTTCTGCTTCATGAGGTCTTCGAGACGGCCGGGGCATGCCACGACGATGTCGACGCCGCTGCGCATGGCCTGCTCCTGCGGACGCTGGCTGACGCCGCCGAACACGGTGGTGACGCGCAGGCCCTTGGCCGCGGCGAGAGGCGCGATGGTCGCGGCGATCTGCGTGGCGAGCTCGCGGGTCGGAGCGAGCACGAGACCACGCGGGTGGCCGGCGCGGCTGGAGCGCGACGAGGCGGCGAGGCGCGAGACGAGCGGAAGCGCGAAGGCGATGGTCTTTCCGCTGCCGGTGCGACCGCGACCGAGCAGGTCACGGCCGGCGAGCGAGTCGGGAAGCGTGTCGCGCTGAATCGCGAACGCCTCGGTCTTGCCGTCCTTCGAGAGAACGGCGGCGAGGTCGGCGGGCACGCCGAGATCGAGGAAGGAAGTCATGAAGTATCTCCGAGATTGCACGCACGGACGAAAGTGCCGGGTGCGGGAAGGTGGGCGACGGCGCGGGATCGCGCATCGTTTCGCCGTTCGAAATGGCCAGAACCGGATGAGTGGCACGGGAGCGTGTCGACGACGCAGACGTCTCGCATCGCGAGGAGCGTCATCTCGACAGTACCACGCCCATCCGGACGGACCCTGTGCGCCGCACTCAGCGCGCGCCGCACAGGCTCGTTCGGGTGTTCTCAGGCGTGCAGGGCCTCGTTCAGGGTGACGCCGACGCCCGCACGGCGGACGGCTTCGACAGCCCCGCTGAGCGAATTGCGCCGGAAGAGCAGTCCGTTCTGACCAGAGAGCTCGCCGCCCTTGACGGTCTTCTTTCCGCCGTCGGCCGTGGTCGGGCCGTCGACCAGCACGATCTTGGTGCCTGCGGTGACGTAGAGTCCGGCCTCGACGACGCAGTCGTCGCCGAGGGAGATGCCGATTCCCGCGTTCGCGCCGAGGAGCGTGCGGGCGCCGATGGAGACGCGGTGGGTGCCGCCGCCCGACAGGGTGCCCATGATCGAGGAGCCGCCGCCGATGTCGCTGCCGTCGCCGACCACGACGCCCTGCGAGATGCGTCCCTCCACCATCGAGGCGCCGAGCGTGCCGGCGTTGAAGTTGACGAAGCCCTCGTGCATCACGGTGGTGCCGGGGGAGAGGTGTGCGCCGAGACGCACGCGCGAGGCATCGGCGATCCGCACGCCGGCCGGCTGCACGTAGTCGGTGAGGCGCGGGAACTTGTCGAGTCCCTGCACCTGGATCCCGGCGCGCTGCAGTTGCGGACGCAAACGGTTCGCGTCGTCGGGGTGCACGGGGCCGGCGTTCGTCCAGGCGACGTTCGGCAGGTGACCGAAGATGCCGTCGAGGTTCAGCTCGTTCGGCCGTACGAGAAGGTGCGAGAGGGCGTGCAGGCGCAGGTAGGCGTCGGCGGTCGATGCCGGCGCGGCATCCAGATCGATCTGCAATGCCACCGTCTCGACGGTCACGGCACGACGCGCGTCCGAGCCGGCGAGCGAGGAGAGAGCGGAGGCGGCGTCGTCATCCGGCAGCGCGCCCGATCCCAGCTGCGAGTACCAGGCATCCAGGACGGTGCCGTTCTCGGCGATCGTGGTCAGTCCGACACCCCAGACGCTGCGCGATTCAGTCATGCCTCCACGCTATCTCGAACCCCGGCGCCGCCACCGCCGCATGACGACGTGTCCGGGAGGGCGCCGAGGGGCCGCAACTAGGCTGGGGGCATGGTGCTCGATCTCACTGCCTCCTCGCTCGACCTCACGCGCGCGATCTGCGACATCCCCAGCGTCTCCGGTGACGAGAAGCGCCTGGCGGACGAGATCGAGGCGGCGGTCAGTCCGCTTCCTCACCTCGAGGTCATCCGCCACGGCAATACCATCGTGGCTCGTACGAACCTCGGCCGCGCTCAGCGGGTCGCGATCGCCGGGCACATCGACACGGTGCCGATCAACCACAATCTGCCGACGCGCGACACCCAGATCGACGGCGTCGGGTACCTGTGGGGCCGGGGCACGGTCGACATGAAGGCCGGCACCGCGGTGCAGCTCAAGCTCGCCGCCGAGATCACCGATCCCGTGGTCGACATCACCTGGATGTGGTACGACAACGAGGAGGTCCAGGCGTCGAAGAACGGCCTGGGTCTGCTGGCCGCCGTGAGACCCGATCTGTTCGAGGCGGACTTCGCCATCCTGGGGGAGCCGTCCAACGGCGAGGTCGAGGGGGGATGCAACGGCACGCTGCGCGCGATCGTGCGCACCGTCGGAGTCCGCGCCCACAGCGCCCGCGCCTGGATCGGCGAGAACGCCATCCACCGTGCCGCCCCCATCCTCACGCGCCTGGCGGAGTACCGTGCGAAAGAGGTCCTGGTCGAGGGCCTGCTGTATCGCGAGAGCCTGAGTGCCGTGCGCATCTCGGGTGGCGTCGCCGGCAATGTCATTCCCGACGCCTGCGAGGTCGAGGTCAACTACCGCTTCGCCCCGAACAAGTCCGCCGCCGACGCCGAGGCGCACGTGCGGGCTGTCCTGGCCGGCTTCGACCTCGAGATCACCGATGCCGCGGAAGGCGCGCGTCCGGGGCTCGACGCTCCCATCGCCCAGCAGTTCGTCGCCGCGGTCGGCGCCGTGCCGAAGCCGAAGTACGGATGGACCGATGTGGCGCGGTTCTCGGCCCTCGGCATCCCCGCGGTCAACTACGGCCCCGGTGACCCGCATCTGGCCCACCACGACGAGGAGCGTGTCCCGGTGGCGCAGATCGACGCCGTCGAGCACGGCCTTCGCGCATGGCTCACCGCGCGCTGACCCTCATCCGCCGCTGGGCAGAGCTGCCCCTCGCCGTCCGCATCGCGATCCTCTACCTCGCCGCGCGCGTGGTCACGAGTCTGTTCTTCGTGCTCGCCGCGACTCTGTCGACGTCGCTCTCACGGATCGGTGTCGGCGCCGGCCTGGGCGACTTCGTCTTGGCGTGGGATGCGCAGTGGTACTGGCTGATCGCCGAGAGCGGGTACCCCAGCGACCTGCCGGTGACCGAGTCGGGCGACGTGGCCGAGAACGCCTGGGCCTTCATGCCGGTCTTCGCGTTCGTGGCGAAGGCGGTCGGTCTGGTCTTCGGCTCGTGGGGCGTCGGCGCCTTCCTGGTCTCCTTCGTGGCGGGGTACTTCGCCTGCCTCGCCCTGCACCGTCTGCTGCGTGATCGCATCGGCGCGGGGGCGGCGACGTGGGCCGTGGTGTTCTTCGCCTTCGGCCCGCTGGCCGCGATGTTCCAGGTGGGCTACGCCGAGACCCTTTTCCTGATGCTCCTCTTCTTGGCGCTCGACGCCGTCGCCCGTCATCGCTACGTCTGGCTCTACCTGCTCGTTCCGGTGATGGCGTTCACGCGCCCCGGCATCCTGGCCTTCGCTCTGTATCTGGGCCTCCACGGCGTCCTGCGCTGGGTTCGCCGGCGCGAGCAGCCGCTGCGCTCCGTCGAGGCCGTGCATATCGTCACGCTCGGTGCGCTGGCGACCGTGGCCGGGTTCTCCTGGCAAATCATCGCCGGCATCGTCACCGGCGATGCCGGGGCCTACCTCGAGACGGAGCTCGCGTGGCGTCGGCACTGGGTGGTCGGCGGCGTCGAGCATTTCCTGCCCTTCGAAGGATGGGTGCAGGCGTCGCAGTTCTGGTTCGGGCAGTGGGGCCTGCCGACCTGGGCGGGGCCCGTCGCGCTCGTCCTGCTGGTCTCCACCGCGGGGCTCGCCCTGCTGCGCTCGCCGCAGGTGCGTGCGCTCGGAGTTGACCTGCGACTGTGGAGCGCGAGCTACCTGCTCTACCTGCTCGCCGTGTTCTTCCCGCAGTCGAGCACGTTCCGACTGCTGCTGCCGATCAGTCCGCTCTGGGGAGCGGTAGCGGTTCCGCGATCCACGGCGTGGCGCATCGGCGTGCTGGTGGTCGGTCTCGCCGGTCAATGGCTCTGGATCTACCACATGTACGCGCTCGGCAACACTTTCTGGCAGGTGCCCTGACGGTGACGCGCGGGTGCATTTCTTCACACGTGACATCCAGGGTCGCGTTGTACCCGATAAACTCATCACATACCACCGAGGGAAAAGGAGCCACGATGGCAGCGATGAAGCCGAGGACCGGAGACGGACCCATGGAGGCCGTCAAGGAAGGGCGACTCATCATCGTGCGTGTTCCGCTCGAAGGCGGCGGCCGACTGGTCGTCTCCGTGAACGACGCCGAGGCCAAGGAGCTTCACGACGTGCTTGCCGCCGTCGTGGCTCCGGCCTGATGTACCTGGATCCTTCCTGACGGATCCGAAGAGGGCGATGGATCATCCGATCCATCGCCCTTCTTCGTGTGCGCCCGGTGCCGGGGGCCGATCAGCTCCGTGAGGCGAGGCTGACCAGCTGGAGCAGTCCCTCGCCGGAAGTGGAGACCGTGGCGAGCACGGCCGAGGACTCCTGGGTCTCCTGCACGAGGGAGCGGTACGCCGAAGTGATCTCGTCGCGCTGCACCGGGTCGGCCACGCGGCCTCCGGCCAGCACGCGGGGCACGAGGACCATGCCGCCGGCGCGGGCCAGTCGCAGTCCGTGCTCCACATATTCGATCACGTTCTCAGGATCGGCGTCGACCAGGACGATGTCATATGAGGCCTCGTTCATGCGGGGGAGCACGTCGGCCGCCCGCCCGGTGATGAACCGCGCCTTCGTCGGGGGCACCCGCGCGTCCGCGAACGCCTGACGGGCGGCCGCCAGGTGCTCGCGCTCGTTGTCGATCGAGGTGAGGACCGCCTGCGGCGCGCCGCGCAGCATCCACAGGCCCGACACGCCGGCGCCGGTTCCGATCTCGACGATCGATCTGGCGCCGGTCGCGGCGGCCAGCACGGCGATCTGCGAGCCGACGGCGGGGCTCACCGGGGCGGCGCCGAGCTCGATCGCGTGGGCGCGAGCGCGCGCGATGGCGTCGGGTTCGACGATGGACTCGCGGATGAACCGCGCGTTCGCGTCATGTTCGCTCATGCCTGAGTCTCCTAGCTGGACGGTGAGTGTTTCCAGGATATTCGTTCGGTGTGCACCGGCAGCGCAGGCGCGGCGGTAGCCTGGACAGATGCAGTTCGGGCTCACTTTCGAGAAGCTGTTGCTTATCGGTCTCATCGTGGTGCTCATCGTCGGCCCGGATCGTCTTCCGCAGGTCGCCGAGGGGTTCGCGCGCATGGTCCGAAAGGCCGGCGAGTATCTTCGCGACACCAAGTCGAAGATGCGCGACGAGATGGGCCCCGAGATGGACGACGTCGACTGGCGCAAGCTCGACCCGCGTCAGTACGACCCTCGCCGCATCATCCGTGAGGCCCTGCTCGACACCCCGGCCCCCGCCGCTGCGGCTGCGGCCACCGCGCAGACCACCATCGCCGAGCCTCCGCTCTCCCGCGCACCGCAGGTGTTCTCCGCGACGAACAAGCCCCCGTACGACGTCGAAGCCACGTGAGCCCGGCCGGCTCTGGTCCGGCTCGAATCAGCGGAGCGAGAGCGGCAGCGACCGACCCGCGAGTCCGCGACCCTGACGAGCGAGCGACCGGGACACGTCGCGGATCGCCGTCGCCGCGACATCGTCACGGTCGCTCAGCACGACCGGCTCGCCCGCGTCGCCTCCGGCGCGCAACGCAGGGCTGAGCGGGATCGAGGCGAGCAGCGGCACGGAATCGGATCCGCCGGACTCGGAGAGCGCGGCGGCCACTGCCGCACCGCCCCCGGAGCCGAACAGATCGACCACGGTGCCGTCCGGGAGCGTGAAGGCCGCCATGTTCTCGATCACGCCGATGACGCGCTGGCCGGTCTGACGGGCCACCAGGCCGCTGCGGATGGCCACGTCGGCCGCCGCGGTCTGCGGTGTCGTCACGACGAGGACCTCGGCATGGGGGAGCAGCTGCCCGATCGAGATCGCAATGTCGCCGGTACCCGGAGGCATGTCGATGAGGAGGATGTCGAGGTCGCCGAAGAACACGTCGGTGAGGAACTGCGACACGGTGCGGTGCAGCATCGGTCCGCGCCAGGCCACCACGGCCTCACCGTCACGCAGGAACATGCCGATCGAAATCGTCTTGACCCCGTACGCGACCGGCGGCAGCATCAGGTCGTCGATCCGGGTGGGCTGCGTGCCGGCGGGGATCCCCAGAAGCCCGGGGATCGAGAACCCGTGCACGTCGGCGTCGACCAGACCGACCGCCAGACCCTGCTCGGCCAGGGCGACCGCGAGATTGGCGGTCACCGTGGACTTCCCTACGCCGCCCTTGCCGCTGGAGACCAGGATGACGCGGGTGAGAGAGTCGGGGCCGAAGGGCATCTGCCGCGCCGGGCGTCCGTCGCGGAGCTTCTCCGTGAGGGCCTTGCGCTCGTCGGGTGTCATGACGCCGACCTCGATGTCGACGTCGGTGATGCCGGCCACGGAGGCGGCGGCAGCGCGCACCTCGGACTCGATGCGGTTCGCCGCCGGGCAGCCCACGATCGTCAGCACGATGCCGACGCGCGCGCTCCCTCCGTCGACCGTGATGTCGCGCACCATGTCGAGCTCGCCGATCGGGCGCCGCAGCTCCGGATCGCTGACGGCCGAGACCGCCGCCCTGACACTGTCGGCGGCCGTCATGACGGGGCGCCGTCGGGCGACGGCCTCTCGTCGGGCTCCTCGAGCTCCGCGAGCAGTGCCTTCAGCTCGTGACGCAGCACATCACGCGTGACCACCTGGTTGTTGCGCTCCTCGAGAGACATGCGCAGGGCGACGATCTCACGGGCGAGGTACTCGGTGTCGGCGAGATTGCGCTCGGCGCGCTGACGGTCCTGCTCGATCTGCACCCGGTCGCGGTCGTCCTGACGGTTCTGCGCGAGCAGGATCAGCGGGGCGGCATACGAGGCCTGCAGCGAGAGCATGAGCGTGAGAGCGGTGAAGCCGAGAGCGGCGTCATCGAAGCGCACCTCGTCGGGCAGCAGCGTGTTCCAGAGGATCCAAGCGACGCAGAAGAGCGTGAGCATGAGCAGGAACGCGGGTGTGCCCATGGCGCGGGCCACCCACTCCGTGAAGCGGCCGAAGCGGTCACGCGACGTCGGACGGGAGCGAGTGGTGCCGCGACCGAGCGGGGCGTCGAGCCGAGGAGCGCGAGCCATCAGCGCACCTCCGTCGTCGGCGCGACGGTCTCATCGGCGTCGTGCGAGCGCCAGTCGTCCGGCAGCAGGTAGTCGAGCACATCGTCGATGCTGATCGCGCCGACGAGGCGGCGGGCGACATCGATCACGGGCAGCGAGACCAGGTCGTAGCTCGCCAGCATGCGGGCCACCTCAGCGGCCGACGCGGTGACCGGCACAGGCTCAAGGCTGTCGTCGACGATCGCCCCCAGTCGCTCGTGCGGCGGATAGCGCAGCATGCGCTGGAAGTGCACCATGCCGAGCAGTCGGCCGGTGGGCGTCTCGAACGGGGGCAGGGTGACGAACACGGCGGCGGCGAGGGCCGGATGCAGCTCGTGTCGACGGATCAGCGCCAGCGCCTCGGCGACCGTCGCGTCGGCCGACAGGATGATCGGCTCGGGCGTCATCAGCCCACCCGCGGTGTCGGGGCCGTAGCGGAGGAGCATGCGCACGTCCTCGGCCTCTTCGGGCTCCATCAGCTCGAGCAGGTGCTCCAGGCGGTCGGGGGCGAGCTGGGCGAGCAGGTCGGCCGCGTCATCCGGCTCCATCTGGTCGAGGATGTCAGCGGCGCGCTCATCGCCCAGGCGGTCGAGGATGTGCACCTGCTCGTCCTCGGGCATCTCCTCCATGGCGTCGGCGAGCCGGTCGTCCGAAAGCTCCTCGGCCACCTCGATCATGCGCTGCTGGGGCAGATCGAGCAGCGTGTTGGCGAGGTCGGCCGCGTGCAGCTCGGAGTACGAGGCGACGAGCTGTTCGGCGGACTGCGATTCGCCCGGGGCTCGCTGCTCGACGACCTCACTCCAGGCGGCGAAGGTGGTCGGTCCCTTCGCGAACGGCGAGGCGCTGGTCTTGGGTCGGCGCAGGAAAAGCTGGCTGACGGCCCATTCGCCCAGGCGGTTCGGCTCCACCGCCACGTCCTCGATCACGGCGGACCCGCTGCCGTCGGCGAACGACACGCGGCGCCCGAGCATCTCGGCGAGCACGCGCACCTCTCCGGCGCGCGGCGAGAAGCGGCGCACGTTGATGAGCCCGGTGGTGATGACCTGACCCGAGCGGATCGACGTCACGCGTCCGATCGAGAGGAAGACCTGCCGACGCCCGGGGATCTCGACCACGAGGCCGATCACGCGCGGAGCCGCGGAACTTCGGTACACGATGACGACGTCACGGACTTTGCCGAGCCGGTCGCCTACGGGGTCGAAGACGGCGCACCCGGCCAGGCGCGCGGCGAATACCCGTTGTGTGCTCACCCGTCCAGCGTAGTGCGCGGGGGTCCCGGCGAGCTCCCCGGAATCGGTTCACGACGCGGCGAGGGGGGAGCGTGGGAGAATAGCCGGATGAGCATGCTCAATCGACCAGCGAACAGCACCGACACCGGCGAGATCGTCGCGTCGATGCGCGACTACGAGGCCGCGCAGAAGACCGTATCCCAGTTGATCGCGGGGGAGGTGCCCGCCCGGGACATCGCGATCGTGGGGCAGAGCGTCCGCACGATCGAACGCGTCACCGGCAAGCTCGGCTACGCGGCCGCGGCGCGGTCCGGCGCGATCAACGGAGTGCTGATCGGTCTGTTCCTCTCGGCGATCCTCGTGCTCGGGAACCCCGAGGTGCCGATCCAGCTCTTCGTCGGGTTCGTCTTCATCGGCGTGGCGCTGGGCATGCTGCTCAGCCTCGTCACGTACGCGATCGTCCGTCGTCGCCGCGACTTCGCCAGCGTCACCCAGTTCGCGGCCGACCACTACGAGGTGACCGTGGTCGCATCGTCGCTGAACAAGGCGCGCCAGGTTCTCGGCGGCGGTCGCCCCGAGCCCGTGCGTCCGCCCGTCGACCTCGACGAGCCGCCCCGCTACGGCGAGCGTGTCCCCGCAGCCGGAGGTGCGCAGCCAGCACCGGCACCAGCACCGGCACCGCCCGTCACCGCGCCCGCGCCTCCGGTGACAACTCCTGTACCTCCGGCGGCCCAGCCGCCGACGATGCCGCCGGCTCCGCCGACCGGTCCCGCGCCGGAAGACGGCGCCGTGCCCCCGCGTCCGGCTGCACCTCCCGTGCCGGGAACCGACGTGGGTGACGCCCACCCGGCGCCGGGTCCCGACGTCGCGTCGCTTCCCGACGGCGAGCCGGGCACCGCCCGATGAGCCAGCCGGTCGAGCCCTCGTTCCCCGGCGGAGACGTTCCGCCGCCTCCCGCGCCGCCGGCACCTCCCGCCCCGCCGGCACCTCCCGCTCCGCCGGCAGGATACGGCGCACCCGCATATGGCGCACCCGCCTATGGCGCACCCGCCTATGGCGCACCCGCCTACGGCGCCCCCGCTCACGTGGCCCCCGGCTACGGTGCTCCCGCTTACGGGGCGCCTGCTTATGGCGCTCCTGCCTACGGCGCTCCCGTGTACGCGCAGCCGGTTCCGCCGCGCGGACTACTCCCCTGGGTGCTCGGCCTGCTGATCCTGGTGCCGTTCCCCTTCGTCGGCGGCGTCGCGTCGGGTATCGCGATGGCGGTGAGCGGCCGCGCCTCGCGCCGAGCCGGCGGAACGGCACGCGAGAACGCTCGTGCGGCACTGAACTGGGGACTCACATACCTGTTCCTCTCGACGGCGCTGCTGGTCATGCACTTCGTCCTGCTGTTCGTCCTCACCGCGGAGGGCCCGGGAACCGGGTTCTATCCGCTCGGTATCCCGCTCACCGGGTACGTCGTCATCTCCCTCGCGCACGTCGTGATCGTGATCGTCGGATCGGTGCGCGCCTCGGCGGGCAAGGTCATGCGTGTCCCCGTCGCGATCCCGTTCCTTCGCGGCTGATGGCGTCTATCCCCGTCGAGCTTCCGACCGGACCGACCGCCGTCTCGGCGGACTGGACGGCGGGAACGACAGGCGAGACGGTGATCATCGCCCACGGTGCCGGAGCGGGCAAGGACCATCCGTTCCTGGTGGGCTTCGCCGAGGCGCTGGCAGCCCAAGGACTGTCGACGCTGCGGTTCAACTTCCCCTACGTCGAGCAGGGGCGGCGGATGCCGGGACCGGCTGCACACGCCGTGGCGACCTGGAACGCGGTCGTGGCCTTCGCTCGCGCGGCCGATCCCGACGCGCGGATCTGGGCGACCGGCAAGTCCTACGGAGGGCGGATGGCGTCGATGGCCGCAGCGGAGGGTCTGGTCGTCGACGGTCTCGTCTACCTCGGTTACCCCCTGCACGCGCCAGGGAAGCCGGAGAAGCCCCGCGCCGAGCATCTTCCCGCGATCCCTGTTCCGCAGCTGTTCATCGAGGGATCGACTGATCCGTTCATCCAGCCGCTCGACCAGTTCGCGCGTGTGATCGAGACCTGCCGGGATGCCGCGGTGGTGTGGATCGAGGGCGGCGGGCACAGCTTCGAGGTGAAAGGCCGCAAGCGCCCCGCGGAAGAGGTCGGCGCCTCGCTCGCGCCGATCGTCACAGACTTCGTCCGCCGCTGACCCTCGCCCCCCCGCCGCGGCGCTCGGGGAGGCGAGAGCTGATCAGGCCTGCGTCCGAGCGATCCACGCCTCGACCTCGTCGGCCGTACGCGGGATGTCGGCCGAGAGGTTCACCGGGCCGTCCTCGGTCATCAGGATGTCGTCCTCGATGCGGACGCCGATGCCGCGCAGCTCCACAGGCACCGTCAGATCGTCGATCTGGAAGTAGAGACCCGGCTCGATCGTGAAGACCATGCCCGGCGCCAGGATTCCGTCGTAGTACATCTCGCGCCGCGCCTGCGCGCAGTCGTGCACGTCGATGCCGAGGTGGTGGGAGGTGCCGTGCACCATGTAGCGACGGTGCTGTCCGCCGGCATCCGCATCGAGCGCCTCGTCGGCCGTGACCGGGAGCAGACCCCACTCGGCCACGCGCTGCGCGATCACGGTCATCGCGGCAGCGTGCACGTCGCGGAAGCGCACACCGATACGCGCTGCGGCGAACGCGGCGTCGGCTGCCTCGCGCACCGTCTCGTACACCCGACGCTGCACGTCGGTGAAGGTTCCGGAGACCGGGAGCGTGCGGGTGATGTCGGCCGTGTACAGACTGTCGGTCTCGACGCCGGCGTCGACCAGGATCAGGTCGCCGGGGACGACGGTGCCGTCGTTGCGCGTCCAGTGCAGGTAGCACGCGTGCGGCCCGGAGGCGGCGATCGTGTCGTAGCCCTCGCCGTTGCCGTCCTCGCGGGCGCGGCGGTGGAACACGCCCTCCACGACGCGCTCACCGCGGGCGTGGCGGACGGCGGCGGGGAGCTCGCGGATGATGTCGTCGAAGCCGGCGGCGGTGATGTCGACGGCGCGGCGGAGCTCGGCGATCTCGAACTCGTCCTTGATGAGCCGCAGCTCCGACACCACGCGGGTGAGGTCGTCGTCGTCGTCGAGCACCAACTCGCCCTCGGCCGGAAGATACTCGGCGAGATGGTCGGTGGCGAGCCCCAGGTCCGCCGCGACACCGGCGAGGGAGGGACGCGGGCCGATCCAGAACTCACCCACGGTGGCGTCCGCGTAGAACTCGGTCGTGGTGCGGTCGGCGCGCTCGCGGAAGTACAGCGTCACGTCGTGGCCGTCGGCGGTGGGATCGAACACGAGCACCGAGTCCGGCTCGGCGTCGGATGCCCATCCGGTCAGGTGTGCGAATGCGGAGTGCGCGCGGAACACGTAGTCGGTGTCGTTGCTGCGCTGCTTGAGCGAGCCGGCCGGGATCACCAGGCGCTTGCCGGGGAAGGCCGCAGAGACGGCCGCCCGACGCACGGCGGCGAACGCGGCCTGCGGGCGGGGAGCCGGCAGGGTCTCAGGACGATCGGCCCATCCGGTGGAGATGGTCTCGAGGAAACCACGGGGGAAGGGCTGCTTGCGGTTCGTCGTGCTGTTCTCCACGACGGGTCCTGCGGTGGGCTCGGCGGTGGGCTCGGCGATCGTGTCGCGTTCTGCAGTGCTCATCCCTCCAGTCTGTCACCTGGGATGAGGCCGCGGGAGGTCACCCGGCCGGTTCGAGCTGCACGATCAGCGCGCGGTGGTCGCTGCCACCGGCGTCCTCACGCACGATCGATCCCGACGGCACCCAGTTCGGCGATGCCATCACGTGGTCGATCGGCGCGCCCGCGAGCGCCGGCAGCGAACTGGGCCACGTGCCGGCCAGCCCGTTGCCCGTGCGCGAGGCGGCGTCACGGCAGTGCCCCATGTCTCCGCCGTCGACGCCGAGCGACGCCATGTGGTCGATCGTCGCGTTGAAGTCGCCCGCGAGGATGAAGTCGCCCGCGGGGCACTGGTCCGCGATCCATTTCAGGTCGGTCTTCCACTGCTGCATCTCCTCCATGCGAGGAGCGACCGCATGGACTGCGACGACCGTCGGTCCGGTGCCGTCGATCGGCATGAGCACCACGCTCGGCACCGATCCCGTGTTGCTCGTGCCGTCTTCGGATGACTGGATCACCGAGTACTCGCCGAGGGCGGGGGAGACGAGCACCGTGGTCTGCCAGGACTGGGGGCCGTCGGGCACGTCGGGGCGGAACTGCACGTGGTGCACCCACATCGGATGCCCCTGTTCGCGCAGCATGAGAGCGATGCGCTCGCCGACCGCCTCCGTGGTCTCGGGGAGGGCGACGATGTCGGCTCCCTGCGTGAGGATCTCCTGCGCCACGGTCTCGGCGGCGACGGCTTCGCCCGCGGTGTTCCAGGTGAGCACGCGCACGCTGGCGTCGGTCTTCTCGGGAAGGGCCGTGGTGCCGAAACCGCGGCTCGCGCCGATCGCTCCGGTGGCGGCCGCGCCCAGCAGCGCGACGATGAGCACAGAGGCGGCGAACCCCCGCAGCGGACGGATCAGCAGCAGAAGCAGCGCGAGCACGGCCGCCGCCAGCAGGCCCCCGAGCACCAGCCCCCGGGCTGACACCAGCTGAGCGAAGGGATAGGTCTGCTCCAGCTGGAAGAACTGGGGCCACACGACCACCGCCGTCGCGATCGCGAGCAGCACGGTGAACAGGATCCCCAGGAGTCGAAGCATCGCCCTCAGCCTAGGAGAATTCGCTGTGAAGTCCCTGCCGCCGAGGACGGTGGCTCCCTGCTCCGAGACCGAGCGCGCTCCGCCTCGGTACGCTCGGAGGATGTCCGAAGATCACCCCCGCCGTTTCGCGGGCCCCGCAGACCTGCATCTGCACTCCCACCACTCCGATGGGACGGAGTCGCCGGCCGAGGTCGTCCGCCAGGCGCACGCGTACGGGTTGCGCACGGTCGCGCTCACCGACCACGATCGGACGTCGGGCTGGGGCGAGGCAGCCGAGCAGGCGACCGCGCTCGAGATGACCTTCCTGCCGGGCATGGAGCTGTCGGCCAAGCACGAGTGGCGCAGCGTGCACGTGCTCGCGTACCTGTTCGATCCGGACGACACCGCCCTCGCGGCCGAGACCGAGCGCATCCGCACCGACCGGATCGGTCGGGCCGAGCGCATCGTCCGCAGCATCGGCCGCGACTACGACCTGCACTGGGACGACGTGGTCGCCCAGACGATCGGAGACGCCACCGTGGGGCGACCGCACATCGCGGACGCGCTCGTCGCTCGGGGGATCGTGGCGGACCGCACCGCGGCCTTCGACGGCATCCTGCACCCGCGTGAGGGGTACTACGAGCCGCACTACGCTCCCGACCCGCTCACGGCCGTACGGCTCATCACCGAAGCCGGAGGCGTCGCGATCATCGCGCACCCGGTCACCTCTGGGCGGGACCGGATGATGCCCGTGCCGTTCATCGAGCGACTGATCGCGGCGGGGCTGGGCGGATTCGAGGTCGATCACCGCGAGAACACCGAGTCGGGCAAGAAGATGCTGCGCGAGATCGCCGCGCGCCACGACCTGATCACGACCGGTTCGAGCGACTATCACGGCAGCGGCAAACCCAACCGCCCCGGCGAGAACACCACCCCCGACGCCATGGTCCAGCGCATCATCGATCGCGCGACCGGCTCTGCTCCGCGCTTCCCCTGACGCCTCCTCGCCGATCGTCAGGCCTCTCCCGGCCGGCTCCCCAGCACGCGCTGATACGTTCCGAGGCATGCAGAGAGCGACCTCCCTCGAACGCCGCGTCGACGCGGTCGCCCACCGGCTGCTGCGCCAGGCCCCCGAGAACGGCGTCAGAGCGGCCCTGGTCGAGGTCGCGGTGTTCCTCCTCAAGCAGGCGTGGGCGTGCATCTTCGGCGCCGCACTGCTCGCGGTGATCGTCGCCGCACGCCTCTGGTATCCCGACGACGCGGCGATCGCCCGCAACGACGCCCTCACGATCGCGGCCGTGCTCATCCAGGTCGCGATGCTGGTGTTCCGTCTCGAGAGCGGTCGGGAGCTGTGGGTGATCGTGCTGTTCCACCTGACCGGCACCGTGATGGAGCTGTTCAAGACCGACGTCGGCTCCTGGGCGTACGCGGCCGACGGCGTGCTGCGGATCGGGGGAGTGCCGCTCTTCAGCGGGTTCATGTATGCGGCGGTCGGCTCGTACATGGTGCGTGTGTACCGGCTGTTCGACCTGGGGTTCGTACGGTACCCCCGACGGTGGCTGACCGCGATCGTGGCCACGGGGATCTACCTGAACTTCTTCACGCATCACTGGTGGTGGGATCTGCGCTGGGTGCTGCTCGCCGCCGTCCTGGTGCTCTGGGCACGGACCGTGCTGCACGCTCGCGTCTGGCGGCGCACCTTGAGGCTGCCACTGCTGGCGGTGTTCGCCGGCGTCGCGGTGTTCATCTATCTCGCCGAGAACATCGGCACGTGGGCCGGCGCGTGGATGTATCCGGATCAGGCCGCGGGATGGCAGCTGGTGTCGCCGAGCAAGCTCGTGTCGTGGTTCCTGCTGATGATCATCTCGGTGGTGCTGGTCGCCTGGGTGTATCCGCCGCAGGTTCCCGCATCGCTCCTGAGTCCGCCGGCGGAACGCCGAAGGGAGCGGATGCCGCGTGCGCAGCATCCGCTCCCTTCGGACTGATCGTCAGGCTCCGGCGACGGGCGCGGCTCCCGCACCCGAGCCACCGCGACGGCGGCGACGACGGCGCGCAGGAGCGGGCTTTCCGTCGTGGTGCTCCTTGCCGGCGCCGTCGTGGGTGCCGCCGCCGTCTGCATCACGCTCGGCTGCGGGGGCATCGTTCTCAGCGGATGCCTCGGCGGGCGCACCCTCGGCGAAGGTCGAACCGACCGGGTTCTCGCCGCCGCGACGGCGACGACGACGGCGCGTGCCTCCCTCGTCAGTGCCCTCTGCGGCGGCGTCCACGGCGCGCTCCGGGCGCGGGGTGCGCGGCGGCTTCGGGTCGGCCTTGGGAGCGGTGGTCAGGCGGCCCTTGGTGCCCTGCGGGATGTCGAGGTCTTCGAACAGCTGAGGGCTCGACGAGTAGATCTCGATGGGATCGGGCTGGCCGAACTCGAGGGCGCGGTTGATGAGGGCCCACTTGTGCAGGTCCTCCCAGTCGACGAACGTCACGGCGATGCCGGTCTTGCCCGCGCGGCCGGTGCGACCGGCGCGGTGCAGGTACGTCTTGTCCTCGTCGGGGATCGTGTGGTTGATCACGTGGGTCACGTCGTCGACGTCGATGCCGCGGGCTGCGACGTCGGTCGCGACGAGCACGTCGCGCTTGCCGGCCTTGAACGCCGCCATCGAACGCTCGCGCTGATCCTGACCCATGTCGCCGTGCACGCCGCCGACGTTGAAGCCGCGGTCGCCGAGCTCGTCGACCAGGCGCTGCGCCGCACGCTTGGTGCGCGTGAAGATCACGGTCTTGCCGCGCCCCTCGGCCTGCAGGATGCGGGCGATGATCTCGTCCTTGTCCATCGAGTGCGCGCGGTAGACGAGGTGCTTGATGTTGGCCTGTGTGAGGCCCTCGTCGGGGTCCGTCGCGCGGATGTGGATGGGGTTCGACATGAAGCGCCGCGCCAGGGCGACGATCGGTCCGGGCATCGTCGCTGAGAACAGCTGAGTGTGGCGGACGTCCGGCACCTTCTGGAAGATCTTCTCGATGTCGGCGAGGAAGCCGAGGTCGAGCATCTTGTCGGCCTCGTCGAGAACGACCTCGGTCGCGTTCGAGAGGTCGAGCAGACGCTGCCCGGCGAGGTCGATGAGTCGACCGGGGGTGCCGACGACGATCTGCGCGCCGGCCTTGAGCTGGTCGATCTGGCCCTCGTACGCCTTGCCGCCGTAGATGGCGACGACGCTGGTGGAGCGATTGCTGGTGAGTAGATCGATGTCCTCGTACACCTGCACCGCGAGCTCGCGGGTGGGGACGACGATGAGGGCCTTGACGCCGTGCTCGGGGTTCAGCCCGAGGCGCTGGACGACGGGGATGCCGAATCCGAAGGTCTTGCCGGTACCGGTCTTCGCCTGGCCGATGATGTCCTGGCCCGGGAGCCCGAGCGGGATGGTCTGCTCCTGAATGGGGAACGCATCGATGATTCCCTTGGCGGCGAGTGCCTCGACGATGTCCTGATCGACGCCGAGGTCGGTGAAAGTAGTCACTGTATTCAGATTGCCTGTCCGGCGGTCGTGCTCTGACCGCCACGTAAACGATCCACGCCGTCTCTTGTGCCACAGGCGCGGGCCCCGCTCCGACGGCGGGGACACGCCCAGCCTACCCGAGGGGGTGCGAAGACCCGGGAGTGGTGCCGCGCACGAGTAGTCTGAACGTCGGAGCGGAACAGGTGAGGAGGCCTCGTGGTCAAGTGGTTCTGGCAGCGTGATGACGCCCCTCGGCGCACCCTCGCCCTGCGCAGTCGTGGTGATCAGGGAGATGCGACGCGCGTCGACTTCGCCGAGCTCGCTCCCGAGCTGCCGCGGTTCCTCGGCCAGGCTGCGTACCTGCAGCTCGGGTACTTCGAGACGCTGAGCCGACTGATCCGCGCGACGCCCGAGCTCTCCGAGAAGGAGTCGCTCTCTCGCGCGGCCGGCGCGACCCTCACGAAGCACCGCGCGATCGTCGATCTGATCGTCGAGCGCGGTGACGACCCCACGCAGCTGATGCTGCCGTTCCGCGAGAATCTCGACGCCTTCCGCCGCAAGACGATCGGCGCGCGACCGCGCGAGACCCTCCTGGCCGTCTACATCACGGCCGGCATGCTGGACGACTTCTATCTGGCGCTCGCCTCGAGCTACGGCGACGTTGGCCGTCGCGTGGCGGCGATCCTGCGCGAAGACGACGCCCGCCACGAGATCGTCGCGATCATCCAGGAGACGATCGAGAGCGAAGAGGAATGGCGTTCGCTGCTGTCGATGTGGGCGCGGCGTCTCGTGGGAGACACCATCCTGGTGTGCCGTTCGGCTCTGCGCCCGGAGCGCCTCGCCGAGAACGACGAGCGCATCGAACCGGTCTACACCGAGCTGATGGGCGCGCACGCACGCCGCATGGACGCGATGGGGCTGGCTTCCTAGCCCACCCTCGTCTCGCCAGCCTCGTCGTGGGTCAGATGCCCAGCGCGGTTCAGATGCCCAGCGCCGCCTGTGTCGCCGCGTCCGAGCGACGGCGCGCCGCGACGATCGCCAGCGTCGCGACCACCGCGACGGCGACCGCACCCAGCACGCTCACGAGCCACAGGACGATGTCGCCCTCGCTGATTCCCGCCCACTGCAGCGCGGTGTAGAGCGCAGCGGCTGCGGCGGTCGCGATCGCCGGGGTCACGGCGACGCCGCGCAGCTCGCGACCGCCGATCAGGAAGTGCGCGGCGATGCCGAGAGCGCACGCGCCGACCAGCGCGAGAAGGATGTACACGGTCGGATCAGGCGACGAAGCCGACGCGCCGCGACTCTTCGGTGCCCAGCTCGATGTAGGCGAGGTTGGCGGTGGGGACGATGTAGGAGTTGCCCTTCACGTCCGAGAAGCTCAGGTGCGGAGCGCTCTGCTCGAGGGCGGCGGCGACCTGGCTGAGGATGTCGTCAGCGCTGGTGCCGGTGTCGAAGCTCAGCTCGCGGCCGGTGTTGATGATGCCGATGCGGATTTCCACGCGTGCTCCTTGCGATACGGAACGTCCGTGCGCCGAGGCGCGCGTCGTTCGAGGACTGGCCCAACTCTATCGCGGGCGTCCGACCCGGGATCCGCCGTCGCGGCCGGTTTCGCCCTGAGCGCACAGACCAGATCCCGCCGCGCGAGGCGGTGTCGGTGCGTCGCGTTAGCGTGGAGGACATGACAGAGGATGCCGCACAGCGAGCCGTCGTCGCCGCTGCCGCCCAGGCGTCGGGCGTCATCATCGGCGCGCCCGGCACCGGCAAGACGCACACGCTCGTCGACCGCGTGGTGCACCTGCTCGAGCACGACAGGCTGCGTCCCGAAGAGGTGCTGGTGCTGACGCCGAGTCGCCAGGCGGCCACGGCCCTCCGCGACCGCATCGGCGTGCGCATCGCCCAGGCCACGCCCGGGCCGCTGGCGCGTTCGCTCGGGTCCTTCGCCTTCCAGATCGTGCGCGGCGCCATGGTGCGCGCCGGCGCGGAGCCGCCCGCGCTGCTGACCGGCGCCGACCAGGACCGCATCATCGCCGAGCTGCTCGCCGGAGACGCCGAGGACGAGCGCATCGCTTGGCCCGAGGCGCTCAGCCCCTCGGTCCGGGCGTCGAAGGGATTCCGGTCGGAGCTGCGCGCGTTCCTCGCCGAGTGCACCGAGATCGGCGCGCACCCCGACGAACTCCGCGGAACCGGCAACGCGGTCTGGACAGCGGCGGCCGACTTCCTCGAGGAGTACCGGGAGGTGATCGACGCGCTGCGCTCCGCCCATCGCGATGCCGCGGATCTGCTGAGCGAGGCCGTCACGATCCTGCAGACCGCCGATGACGCGACGCTCGGACCACTCGCCCCGCTGCGCGTGGTGCTGATCGACGATGCGCAGGAGCTCACCCGCGGAGGCATCGCCGTGGTGCGCGCGCTGCGCGGCCGCGGGATCGCCGTCCTCGCGTTCGGCGACCCCGACATCTCCTCTGGCACGTTCCGGGGCGCGACTCCCGAGCTGTTCGCGCAATTGGCCGGTGCGCTCGGCGACGTGCACGTGCTCGACGGCCCGCACCGCCAGAAGCCGTCGCTGACCGCCCTGACCCGCACGGTCACGCAGGCGATCGGCGTCTCGGGTCGGGTCGAGCACCGACGGGCGCCGCTTCCCGTGGTGGGGGAGGACTCAGCCGCTGATCCGGTCGTCTCGACGTTCGTCGCGCCCTCCCCGCATGAGGAGCTGGACCGCATCGCCGGAGTCATGCGTGACTGGCATCTCTCCGCGGGCGTTCGATGGGATCGCATGGCGGTCATCGCGCATGACACCCGTCAGGTGACCCAGCTCGAGACCGAGCTCGCGGCACGCGAGATCCCGACGCGCGCGGCCGGCGTGCAGCGACCGTTGGGCAGCGAAGGCATCGTGCGCGACATCGTGGGCATCGTGCGGCTCGCGCTGACGTCTGAAGGGCTGCGGACTCCGCTCGAGTGGGAAGAGGCGCTGCGCACACCCTTAGGCGTGATGGACGCGATCGGGCTGCGGCGGCTGCGGGCACGGTTGCGGCACCTCGAGCTCGAGCAGGGCGGCTCCACGCCGGCGCGCGAACTGCTGCGCCAGGCCATGATGCGTCCCGCACACCTCACGCTGATCGATTCCCCGGAGTCCCGCACGGCAGCTCGCTTCGCCGACACGGTCGCGGAGGTCGCGCGGGCGGCGTCGGCGGGCGAGACCATCCACGATCTGCTGTGGCGCATCTGGGATCAGGCCAAGGCGGTCGACGGACGACGCCTGCACGTCGCCTGGCGTGAGATCTCGCTGCAGCCGACCGGCGCCGAGACCGCACGAGCGCTCGACGCGCTGGTGTCGCTGTTCGACGCGGCGAAACGGTTCGTCGAACGCACGCCGAACGAGAGCCCCGAGGTGTTCGTGCGCGACATCCTCGACAGCGAGGTGCCGGAGGACTCGCTGTCGACACCCGACCGCCCCGGAAAGGTCACACTGCTGACCCCGGCCACCGCTCTCGGAACCGAGTTCGACGCGGTGGTGGTCGCCGGGGTGCAGGACGGCATCTGGCCCAACGTGCGCCTGCGCGGCGGCCTTCTGCAGACGTGGCTGCTGCCCGACGCGCTCGCGGCGGCGCGGACCGGGAGTGCGGTCGAGCCGGCCAGCCCCCTCGATCGGCGCCGTGCTGCGCTGCACGACGAGCTCCGGCTCTTCGTCCGCGCGGTCTCGCGCGCTCGCAATCGGCTTCTCATCACGGCGGTCGACGACGACGACACGAGCCCGAGTGCCTTCTTCGGCTTCCTGCCCGCGCCCGAGCCGCCGGACCGGCATGTGTCGGCAGAGCATCCGCTGACCCTGCGCGGGCTGGTGGCCAGAAACCGGCGTGTGCTCACGACCTCCTCGTCGGACGCCACGCGACGACGCGCCGCCGAAGAGCTCGCGGTTCTGGCGCGCGAAGGAGTGCCCGGCGCGGCGACCGCCGACTGGTACGGCGTGAGCCCGGTCACGACCGACGCACCGCTGCGCGACCTCGAAGCCGAGGGGGCGCGGGTCTCGCCGTCGAAGATGGAGTCCTATGAGGAGTGCGGCCTGAATTGGGTGGTCTCGGCCCTCGGCGGCGACACCGTGATGCCCCCGACGGCCGGCATCGGCACGATCATCCACGAGGCGATGGAGAAGGTGCCTGACGGCGACCTCGAGCGCATGCGGGCCGTGGTCGAAGAACAGTGGCCCGAGCTCGACTTCGAGACCGAGTGGATCGGCCGCAAGGAGCGCCGGCGTGCCGACCTCTTCGTCGACCGCCTGCACACCTATCTGGGCGACGTCCGTGCCGAGGGCGGTCGTGTGATCGGCAGCGAGGCACGCTTCGATTTCGCCGTGGCGCTGGGCGATGAGACGACGCCCCCCGAGGTGCACTCCATCGATGAGGCCGACGTGGGTCCCCGTGCCGTGGTGAGCGGCTACATCGACCGCATCGAGGCGTACCCCGAAGAGCGCGGCGAACATTCGCACGCGCGCGGTCGGGGCTGGGTCGAGATG
The DNA here is from genome assembly GCF_057215335.1 of Microbacterium sp. PI-SA-G. Classification (NCBI taxonomy): domain Bacteria; kingdom Bacillati; phylum Actinomycetota; class Actinomycetes; order Micrococcales; family Microbacteriaceae; genus Microbacterium; species Microbacterium sp. PI-SA-G. Next base: position 1,009,753 of record NZ_CM170103.1, on the reverse strand, counting down.
GCCGCCTCCACTGCGGGGGAGCGGTCGGTGGTGGTCGACCTCAAGACTGGCAAGAACGATCCGGAGGCAGACGGCGGCGTCATCGAGCACGCTCAGCTCGCGGCGTATCAGATCGCCGTGCAGCAGGGGTTCGTCGAGGGAGCGGTGCCGACCTCGCTCGCCGGAGCCCGGCTGGTGATCGTGTCGAAGACCCTCGCGAAGAGCGATTACCGCGTCGCGCACCAGCATCCGCTCGGCGACGAGGCGCGTTCCGCGTTCCTGCGCCGCGTGGCCGACGCAGCGCGCGGGATGTCGGCGTCGAGCTTCACGGCGCAGGTGGAATCCCACTGCGCCGACACGCAGCGCCGCGTCTACCCCTGCCGCATCCACACCGTGCCGGCGGTGAGCGCGTGACGGGGTGGCCGGGCGCGTTCGGGATCTCTGCGACGGACGTGGCGGCCGCGCTCAGTCAGCCGTCGCCGACGCCGGCGCAGCAGCGCGTGATCGAGGCGCCTCCGGAACCGGCCCTCGTGGTCGCGGGGGCGGGCAGCGGCAAGACCGAGACCATGTCGGGCCGCGTAGTGTGGCTGGTCGCGAACGGCCACGTGCGCCGAGACGAGATCCTCGGTCTCACGTTCACCCGCAAGGCGGCGGGAGAGCTCGCGGAGCGCATCGGAGCGCGCCTGGCCGTCATCGACGAGTACGGTCGCCGCGGTCTGCTGCCGCATCTCGCCGAGATCGTGCGGTCGGGGGCGCTGCGCCGCGTCGACGATGCGGCACCCGGGCGTCAGCGTGAACTCGTGCGGGCGCATGTACTCGACGAGCTCGCGGTCACTCATTCGACCGGATGGAATCCGGGAACCCCTCGCGCGGCAGAGGACATGATGATCCGCCCGCGAGTGTCGACCTACAACGCCTTCGCCGACGGCATCGTGCGCGAACACGCGGCGCGGATCGGCCGTGATCCCGACGTCGCCATGCTCAGTCAGGCCGCGTCGTGGATGCTGGCCCGCGAGGTTGTGCTCCGATCCGACCTGCCCGAGCTCGAGAGCATCGACTACGCACTGGGCACCGTGATCGATGCCGTGCAGCGCCTGGCGGGCGATGCGCTCGACCATCGCGTCGACCTCGCGAAGGCCGAGCTGATCGCCCGTGAACAGGCACGCGCCTTCGAGCCGTACCGGAGCAACACCGATGTCGACAAGGCCGCCACGAACCTGCTGAGCCTTCCGACGCTCGTCCAGCTCGTCCGCGAGTACATCAGCGAGAAGCAGCGCCGCGGGGTCCTCGACTTCGCCGACCAGGTCGGGGGTGCCTACGACATCGTCGAGTCGGCGCCCGATGTGCGCGCCGAGCTGCGCGAGCAGCATCGCGTCGTGCTGCTCGACGAGTACCAGGACACCTCGGTCATCCAGACGAGGTTCCTCGCCGAGCTGTTCCGCGATTCGGCCGTCATGGCCGTCGGCGATCCCCACCAGTCCATCTACGGCTGGCGTGGCGCCAGCGCCGACAACCTGTACGCGTTCTCGGCCTCGTTCTCGAGCGCAGGCAACGCTCAGACCTACAGCCTGATGACCAGTTGGCGCAACGACAGCCGCATCCTCGACGTCGCCAACCGCGTGCTCGAACCGCTGCGGCGTCCCGGACTCGACGTGCCCCCGCTCGAGGCGCGCCCCGGAGCGGGAGCGGGTGCCGTCGAGGTCCGTTACCCCTTCACCGTCGACGACGAGGCCGACGCCGTCGCCGACTGGTTCCTCGAGCGCCGCGCTGCGCACGACGCCGATCCCGAGACGCAGCGCCCGCACACCGGAGCGCTGCTGTTCCGCTCGAAGCGGCACATGCAGACGTTCGCCGCCGCGCTCGCCGCGCGCGGCATCCCGCATCGGATCCTCGGTCTCGGCGGCCTGCTGGCCACGCCCGAGGTGGTCGATCTGGTCTCGGTGCTCCGCGTGGTGCATGACCCGACGGCGGGGTCCGCGCTGATCCGCCTGCTGACGGGTCCTCGTTTCGCCGTCGGTGTCGCCGACATGGCCGCCCTGTACGACCTCGGACGCACGCTCGCGGAGCGCGACACCGCGCTGTCACCGCTCCCCGAGGAAGTGCGTGCGCGCCTGCGGTCCTCGCGTGGCGCCGATGAGGCCGTGTCGATCGTCGATGCCGTCGACGTCGTGCGCGCGGTCCGCGACGACTACCGCCTGCTCGCGGGCATCACGCCCGACGGTCGGCAGCGCATCCGCGCGGCGGGCGAGATGCTCGAGCGACTGCGGCGAGCGGCCTCCCAGCCGATCCCGGAGCTGATCCGGCTGATCGAGCTGGAGCTGCGCCTCGACATCGAGCTCGCGGCCAACGAGACCCGAGGACCGGCGAGGATCGCGGCGACGCAGCTGCGCGCGTTCTCCGACGAGGTGCGCGCCTTCCTCTCCGCCGACGAGCGCGGCACGATCGGCAGTCTGTTGGCGTGGCTCGACAAGGCCGAGAGCACCGATGAGCTGATGCCGCGCCCGGAGCCGCCCGAGCCCGGCGTGGTGCAGCTGCTCACGATCCACGGATCGAAGGGGCTGGAATGGGACGCCGTGGCGGTCGTGCGACTCGTGGTCGACGAACTCCCCGGCCGCGTGTCCGACACCTCGGGGTGGTTCGGGTTCGGCGTGGTGCCGTTCGCGCTGCGGGGTGATCGCGATGCGCTACCCGTGTTCACCTGGGATCCCGACGACGCGATGGGCGACGAGACCGACCCGAAGAAGCGCCAGGCGCTGGCGCAGTCCTCGCTCTCGGGCGGGGTGACGAAAGCGAATCCGCAGGGCGGTGCGCTGCGACGATTCAAGGATCGGTACCGCGCCTACCAGCAGCAGGAGGAACGACGTCTCGCGTACGTCGCGATCACCCGGGCGCGCACCGATCTGCTGCTGAGCGGCTCGCACTGGGCCGGGCAGAAGGCTCCTCGGCTGCCGAGCCCCTTCCTCGTCGAGGCGATCGAGGTGCTGGGTCTCGATGACATCGACCCGGTCGATCCCGAAGACAACCCCTATGACGGTCCCGGCTCCACGCTCGCATGGCCGCTCGATCCGCTCGGCGGACGACGGGCCGTGGTGGCGGCGGCGGCGCACCTGGCTGACGAGGTCGCGCGCGATGGCGACGCTCTGCAGCCTTCTCCCGAGCTCGCGAGGTTGCTCGCCGAACGTGCCGCGCGCATGCGCGGCGCCGACGCTGCGCCGCCGACCCGCGTGCCGGCATCCCGGTTCAAGGACTACGTCACCGACTTCTCGGGCACTCTGTCCTCGATCGTGCGACCGATGCCTGAGCGCCCCTATCGGCAGACCCGCCTCGGCACGCTCTTCCACGCGTGGGTGGAGCGTCGCTCCGAACTGGTGGGCATCGGTACACGCATCGACGAGGCTCTGTGGGAGATCGACGCGGATGATCTGTCGGACGATACGCCTGTGGCGGCCGACAGCACGAGGACCTCGGCCGACGATCTGGATCTCGCGGCCCTGCAGCGAACGTTCGAGCACAGCGAGTGGGGAGACCTCTCGCCGATCGCTGTCGAGATCGAGATCGACTTCGCTCTCGGTGCGGGCGTCGCAGATGCCGGGGGCGAGCACATCGTCATCTGCAAGCTCGATGCGGTGTACCGGCGCGACGACCGAGGCGGGCGGATCGAGATCGTGGATTGGAAGACCGGCAAGGCCCCGAAGACGGCGCAGGAGCGTGACGATCGGATGCTGCAGCTGGCCCTCTACCGCCTGGCCTACCACCGCCGGTTCGACGTGCCGCTGGAGGAGATCGACGTGGCGCTGTACTACGTCGCCGACGATCTCGTGATCCGAGAGGACCGCATCTACTCCGAGCTCGAGCTCTTCCAGCGCTGGAGCGCTGCGCGCGCGGCACGTTGAGCCTCGTCCTCGGGGTTCTGACCGTCGTCGCCCTCGGCGGCGTCTCGAGCGGCGGACGCCGGGAGCGGATGCGAGTCCTCGCGTGCGCCGGCCGCGCCGCTGGTACCGGCGAACAGCGCAGAGACCCCCGAGAGGTCCTCCGTCTCGACGTTCAGCATCGTCGCCCGATGCGCGGCCGCGTCATCGGCTGACGCGTCGTCATGCGGTGCGACGAAGGGTACGGGCACCGAATCCGTCTCCCTGCTCGGGAGCCCCGAGTCGGTGCCGGAGTCGGTGTCGGCGCCGCGAGGCGACTCGTCGTCCGTGTCGTCTTTCCACAGCTCGTCGGGGTTGTACGCATCGGTCTGCATCGACGTGTCGATCTGGGCTCCGGCGGACTGCGGCACGCGCGAGAGAGCGTCCAGCGCCGAGTCCACGCCGTCCGTGCGATCGGCGATCACGCTCAGATCGTCGGAGTGCAACCCCTCGGCGAGGGAGACGAGCAGAGCGGCGGCGTCGTCCACGATGTCGGGGCGTCGCAGCGAGTCTCCGTGCACGAGCCAGCGGGCGAAATCGAGTTCCGCCAGCAGGCGCGCCCGCTGGTCGAGAGCGGCATCCGGCACACGCTCGACGGTGCGCGCATACGAGGCGTGCACGTCGGCCGCAGCTTCGGGGGCCGCCGAGAGCCAGGCGAGGTCGATCGCCGGGTCGCCGACCGACAGGCTGTGCCAGTTGAGCAGGCCCGTGACCTCGGGGCCGCGGTCGGGATCGTCGTCGAACAGGAACGACGTGGACTGCACGCCGCCCAGCACGACCGTCGACTCGAAACGCCAGAGGTCGTCGTCGGCGACCGCATCCCGCCAGCGCACCGTGAGCCGCGCGGGAACCCGGCCGGTGGCGGCGGCGGTGTCGACGAGGCGCGCCAGGTCCTGGCGGCTCTCCTCGGCGGAGCGGCTCGGAAGACCGGCGCCGCGCACCACTGACGTGGGGAGTCCGTGAACGGAGGCGATCGCCGCCCCCATCGATTCCGCGGCCCCGCGACCGGCGGGAACCATCGAGGCTTCGATCTGGAAGCCCGGCAGCAGTTCCGTCACCAGCGCCCGGCCTTCGCCGACCCGCGTCTCGCCGATGTACTCCGGGGCGCGGAAGGGGAGCATCGCGCGAGCGCCCGCGGTCAGCGCGCGCAGCGCCAGGGCCTCGGCAGCCAGCTCGCGCGCGCCCTCGTCGTCGTCGGCGATGCGGATGGCGAGCTCGCGACCGTCGGCGAGCGTGGCGACTGCGGAGTCGAAACGTCCGTCGACGTGCGCGCTCAGTGTGCGAGCGCCGGTGACCTCCGCTCCGGGCGAAGCGGCCGTCACTGCCGCGGCTAGAGTGAATGGAGAGCGTGCCATGCCCTTAGGGTAGGTCGGCGCAGGGGCGGTCCCGCTCCCGCCACGCCCGTGAGAGAGGGAGTCGATGACCAATCAGCGTTCAACTCTCGACCGTGCCGCCGAACTGCGCGAGGAGCCCGGCGTGCTGGATCGGCTGCGCGCTGACGCCGCGACCCGCGTGATCGTCGTGCGCGACCGACGGGTGCGTGTCGTCGACGGGATGCTCCAGCGTGTGGGCGCCGCCGAGGTGCTCGACGCCGACTGGGCACTACTCGGACGCGACTCTGAGGGCGCCGTGCTGCTGCTCGCCGTTCTGCCGGCAGAGCCCGAGGCGGTCGACGCGGTCCCGGACGAGATCTGGCTCAGCCTGCGGGATCTGGGCGGTCGCATCGATGCCGCAGAGACCGACGTTCTCGTCGAGGCCATCGCCCTGGCCGGCTGGTTGCGCGACTCGCAGTTCTGCCCGCGGTGCGGAGGCGGCACCGAGGTGCGCCAGGCCGGCTGGTCCCGTCGCTGCCTCGTCTGCGGGCGCGATCACTTCCCCCGCACCGATCCGGCTGTGATCGTGGCCGTCGAGAGCGTCGACGGGGAGCGTCTGCTGCTGGGGGCGAATGCGAACTGGGGCGGCCGCATGTACTCGTGCTTCGCGGGGTTCGTGGAGGCGGGCGAATCGCTCGAGTCCACCGTCCATCGCGAGCTCGAGGAGGAGTCCGGAGTTCAGGTGTCGGCCCTGCACTACGTCTCGTCGCAGGCCTGGCCGTTCCCGCGGTCGCTGATGGTCGGATTCCGCGCCGTCGTCGCTGACGAAGCCGCTGCGCGCCCGGATGGCGAGGAGATCATCGACGTGCGCTGGTTCACCCGCGACGAGATCGGCACGGCCCTCGCGGGCGACGGACCGGTCGGTCTGCCGGGCCAGGCGTCGATCGCGCGCGCTCTGATCCGCGCCTGGTACGAGGGGCGCGGGTGAGCGCGCTCGACGCGCTCGACGACAGGCAACGGGAAGCGGCATCCGTGCTGCGCGGACCCGTCGCGGTCCTCGCGGGCGCCGGGACCGGCAAGACGCGGGTGATCACCCATCGCATCGCGCACGGCGTCGACACGGGCGCCTACTCTCCCGCCCGGGTGATGGCCGTGACCTTCACCGCGAAGGCGGCGGGGGAGCTCCGCGGGCGTCTGCGTGCGCTCGGCGTCGAAGGCGTGGCGGCGCGAACCTTCCACGCCGCCGCGCTCGCGCAGCTGAATTTCTTCTGGCCGACGCTCGCCGGCTCGCCCGCGCCGTCGATCATCGACAACAAGGTGCGCATGCTCGGGCAGGTGGCCGACGGTCTGCGACTCAAGCGGAGCACCGCGACCCTGCGCGACATCGCGTCGGAGATCGAGTGGCGGAAGGTCTCGATGGTCTCGATCGAGAAGCATGCCGAACTCGGACGCACCGTCAACGGTGTCGATGCCACGCAGCTCGTCGAGCTGCAACGCGGCTATGAGGCGCTGAAGGACGAGCGGCATCAGCTCGACTTCGAGGACGTGCTGCTGGCGTGCGCGGGCATGCTCGAGGCGGAGTCACGGGTCGCCGCCTCGGTGCATGAACAGTACCGGCACTTCACCGTCGACGAGTATCAGGATGTGTCGCCGCTGCAGAATCGGCTGCTGGAGCTGTGGCTGGGCGACCGGCGGGACATCTGCGTGGTGGGGGATGCGAGCCAGACGATCTACTCCTTCGCGGGCGCCGAGCAGCGCTATCTGCTGGAGTTCGAGCGCCGGTTCCCTGATGCCACCGTGGTGCGGCTCGAGACGAACTACCGCTCGCAGGCGCCGATCCTGACGGCGGCGAACGCGCTCATGCGCGGCCGCCCCGGTGCGCTCGAGCTCGTGCCGGCGCGGGAGCAGTTCTCGGCCGACGCCCCCACGGTCACCGCCTACGACACCGAGATGCAGGAGGCGGTCGGCGTCGCGCAGGCGATCTCGGCTCGTATCGCCGCCGGAGCGTCTCCGTCCGAGATCGCCGTGCTCTACCGGGCGCATGCGCAGTCCGCCGCCCTGCAGCAGGCACTCGCGGCGGAGGGGATTCCGACCACGGTGCTCGGAGGCACCCGCTTCTTCGCGATGCCCGAGGTGCGGCAGGCGATCCTGGCGCTCCGCGCCGCCGCGGTCGCACCCACCGAGCAGGGCTTCCTTCCCGGCGTCGAGCGCGTGCTGCGCGAGCTCGGGCTCACGGAGGAGCCGCCCGCCGCGGGGGGAGCGCAACGCGACGGGTGGGAGGCGCGTCGGGCGATCCTGCGCCTCGCCGAGGAAGCCGGGCCGAACGCGGATCTGCGCAGCTTCAGCGATGCGCTGATGGCGCGGGCGAAGGACCAGCACGAACCGACGATGCGCACCGTGACGCTGTCGACCCTGCACGCTGCCAAGGGACTCGAATGGCCGCATGTCCATCTCGCCGGATGGGCCGAGGGCGCCCTTCCGATCTCGTACGCGACGACGTTCGAGTCGATCGACGAGGAGCGGCGACTGGCCTACGTCGGCGTCACGCGCGCCGCGCGAACGCTGGCGGTGACATGGTCGCGTTCGGCAGGTCGAGGGGAGAGGGCCCCGTCACGGTTCCTGGCGGAGATGGGGACGACAGCGCGCGGCACCGGCATTCTTCGTGAAATGTCACCGGGCGCCACTCGCGGGAGCCGTTCGCGCTGATCCCGATCGCGGATGCTCCGCTCTCGGTCCCCGTGACGAGAAGGTGCGCGGCGAGAGTCGCCGCCTCCGCCACCTGCGCCGCGCTGATCGGACCGGCGACGCGGGCGATCAGCTGGGCGTGCAATCGTGGCCACGCCGCGTCTCTGTCTCGCTCCTGGGCATCACGGCACGACAGGCACGGCGTCGCTCCGGGAACCACGAGCGGCCCGACGCTCACTCTCCCGCGCTCGAACGAGACCGGGAGGTGGGAAATGTCGTCGCGCAGGTAGCGCGCGAGCTGCAGCGCCGCGGCTGCGCCCTCCACGAGAATGAGCCCGATGTGGTCTTGCCGGGCGCGGTCGCCGGAACGCACCTCTTCGTCTTCCAACGCCTCGCGCATGCGGTATTCGGTGCGCCCGTCCGTGATGTTGACGCTCTCGACCCACACGGCGGGGCGGGGAGCAGGGTCATCGATCAACACGCTCTCGAGTCGCGTCAACAGCGCCCGCGCCTCGTCGCGGGGCGCGCCGAGTCGATGCGCGATGACGTCGAAGGCGCTGCGGCGGAAACCGGTGCGCAGACGGCTCAGCAGCAGCTCGATCCACTCGGCATTCACCGTCACCCGGATGCCGCCGTCATCGCCCAGTTGCAGGGTGTCGCCGTCTCGCCAGAGCAGGGGGCGCCCCGGGTCGAGGCGGGTGAGAGTCGGAGAGCTGAGCGGAGACACCCCCTGATTCTCAGGAAAGCGCCGAGGGGGGATGACGGAAAAGACGCCTCCGTGGAGAACTCGGCACCGTCCGCGTCTGTGTGCAGGGCGAGTGCCGAGTCCTCGCGCGGATCAGACCGGGCGCTCCCCGTCGGTCGCGTCGTCGTCAGGCGTTCCGTCGGCTGTGCCGTCGGACGCGCCGCCCGTGCTGCCATCCGACGCCGTGGGCTCGGGCTGCTCCGACGAGAAGTCCTCGCCGTCGAGCAGTCGTGCCAGCGCCTCGTCGAACTCGTCGGCGACGGGCTGTTCGCCTCGCACAGCCGCCTGCAGGCGAGCGACCAGAGCGGTCGGGTCATCGATGTCCTCGGCGGTCGGCATGAGGTCCGGGTAGTCCCAGAGCGAGTCACGCCCGGCGATCCCGACCGCGTCGGTCACGGTCTTCCACATGGCGGATGCCTCGCGGATGCGCCGGGGACGCAGCTTGAGCCCGACGAGTGCGCCCAGAGCGTCCTCCGCCGGCCCTCCCACGGCGCGTCGCCGACGAGCGGCCTCGGCGATCCGCGTTCCGTCGGGAAGGCGCGAGGTGGCCTCGGCCGTGACGACGTCGACCCACCCGTCGATCGTCGCGATGAGGTTCTCGAGCCGATCGAGCGCCTCGCGCTGCGCCTCCGTCTGCACGGGAAGCAGTGCGCCGCCCTCGATGGCCGCCCGCAGCTCCTCGGGATTCGACGGGTCGAGACGGCTGGCCACGTCTTCGAGCGCGTCCACATCGACCGTCACGCCGCGGGCGAAGTCGGTGATCTGCGCCATGACGTGCAGGTGGAGCCACTTGGCGTGACGATAGAGACGGGCCGACGCGAGCTCACGCGTGGCCAGATACAGCGCGATCTGGTCTTCCGGGATCTCGAGCCCCTCGCCGAACGCGGTGAGGTTCTGGGGGATCACTGCGGCAGTCCCGGCGGGAAGCACCGGAATGCCGACGTCTCCACCCGACACCACCTCGAGCGAGAGGTTGCCGAGCACCTGGCCGAACTGCGCCGCGAACACGGACCCGCCGAGTCCGCGCATCAGCTTGCCTGCGCCCTGCACGACGCCGCGCATCTCGTCGGGCACCTGGGTGTCGAGGGCGCTGGTCAGCGCGTCGGCGATGCTCGTCGACACGGGGCCGGCGATCTCCTTCCACACCGGCAGCGTCTTCTCGACCCATTCGCCGCGGGTCATCGCGGTGGGGGTCTCGGACAGCTCGGAGATGGTCGTCGCCTCGCCGAGCCAGAGGTTCGCCAGCGCGAACGAGTCCACCAGCGACGTGCGAGAGCCGTCGGAGACGCCCTGTCCCTCGCGGTTGGCGATGTGCAGGGCCTGGCGAAGAGCGCCGTCCCACGGGTCGGCGCCGAACGCGCCCTGCAACTGCGACATGATCGTCTGCATCATCGCGGGGTCGAACTGCATGCCTTCCATGCCCTCGAACGCGCCGCGCAGGGCGTCCGGATCGATGTCACCGCCCTGCCCGGACATCATCCGTCGCAGGAACTCCTGGAAGTCCTCGGGGGTGGGGTCGTTGTCTGCCATGTCGATCGCCCTCTCAGCACGCCTATAGCCGTGGCATCTACGCTAGTCACAGGTTTCTGCGCGTGACCCCGACGCGAGCAGATCGCTGTACGCCGCTCGCGAACGACGGAGGAATGCTGTGGATCGAACGCGGTCTGTGAAGCCCGGACTGGGAGTCTGGGCGCTGATCGTCGCGCTCGTCGCGCTCGTCGTGCTGACCTTCCTCCCCACGCCGTACGTGATCCAGCGGCCGGGCCCCGTCTACGACACCCTCGGCACCGCTGCGGGTCCCGACGGCGAGGAGGTGCCCCTGATCAGCATCGAGGGCGCCGAGACGTTCGACACCGCCGGCACGCTCGATCTCACCACCGTGCAGGTCGTGGGCAACCGCGAGCGCACACCCAGCTGGTTCGAGCTGGCATTGGCCTGGACCGACTCCTCTCGTGCCGTGGTCCCGCTCGATTCCGTCTTCCCCGAGGGGGTGACCACCGAGCAGCGCGACGAGCGCAACGCGACGCTGATGGTCGACTCGCAGCACGAGGCGACCGCGGCCGCGCTCAACGAGCTCGACTACGACACCGGCGCCGAGGTCGTCGTGGTGGAGGCGGTCGCCGACACTCCGGCCGCGGGCCTGCTCGAGCCCGATGACGTGATCACCGGCATCGACGGCACCGAGGTCGAGTCCGCGAAGCAGCTGCGCCAGACGATTCAGGACGCGGGAGGCGATCCGATCGAGCTCACGGTGCTGCGCCGCGGCGAGGAGCAGCAGGTCACTGTCACCCCCGAGGAGCGCACCGAGGGCGACGTGTCGACCTGGGTGATCGGCATCACGCTGCGCACCGACTACGACTTCCCGATCGACGTCGCCATCCAGCTCGACAACGTCGGCGGCCCGAGTGCGGGCATGATGTTCGCGCTCGGCATCGTCGACCGCCTCACCGAGGGCGAGCTCAACGGCGGCGAGAACATCGCCGGCACGGGCACCATCGAGGCCGATGGCACGGTCGGGCCGATCGGCGGCATCCGGCAGAAGCTCTTCGGCGCCCGCGACGCCGGGGCCGAGTACTTCCTCGCGCCGTCGGCGAACTGCGACGAGGTCGTCGGTCACGTCCCCGACGGGCTGCAGGTCATCAGCACCGCCTCCCTCGACGACTCGCTCGACGCGCTCTCGGTGATCGCCGACGGCGGCGACGTCTCGGCGCTGCCGGCATGCACCGCGTCGTGACCTCCCCGTGATCGGGATGACAGCCCGCGTCCAGTGAGGCCCGCCTAAGATGGGACGGTGACCTCGACCTCAGCTCAGAACCCGGCCACGCCTCGAACGTCCCGACGTATTCTCGGCATCTCACTGGTGATCATTGCCGCGTTGATCGCGGCGTTCTTCGTCTTCGCCTCGCTCTACACCGAATTCCTCTGGTTCGACCAGATCGGATTCACCGGTGTCCTGACGACGCAATGGATCGCGACGGCGGTGATGTTCGTCGTCGGATTCCTCGCCATGGCCGTGCCCATGTTCGTGGTGATCCAGCTCGCATACCGGCTCCGGCCCGTGTACGTGCGACTGAGCTCGCAGCTCGATCGCTACCAGGAGGTCATCGAGCCGCTGCGCCGTCTGGCGATGTGGGGCATGCCGATCTTCTTCGGCCTCTTCGCGGGCTTCGCCGCCGCCGGCAACTGGAAGACCGTCTGGCTCTGGGCCAACGGCGTCGCGACGAGCGACGTCGACCCGCAGTTCGGTCTCGACACCGGCTTCTACATGTTCGCGATGCCGTTCTACTCGATGCTGCTCGCATTCGTCTCGGCCGTGCTGCTGCTCTCGCTGCTGGTGACCGCGCTGGTGTCGTACCTCTACGGTGCCGTGCGCATCGGCCAGGGCGAGCTGCGCATCTCGAAGTCGGCCCGCATCCAGCTCGCCATCATCGCCGGGCTCTACCTGCTGGTGCAGGCTGCGAGCCTCTGGCTCGATCGGTACAAGACGCTCGTCGCCCCCGATGACCGCATCACGGGTGCCGCGTACACCGGCGTGAACGCGACGATCCCGGGTCTTGCGATCATTGCGATCATCGCGGCTCTCGTCGCCGTGCTGTTCTTCGTCACCGCGGTCATCGGTCGCTGGCGCTTCCCGCTCGCCGCCACGGCGCTGCTCATCGTGGCCTCGCTCGTGGTCGGCGTCGGCTATCCCTGGGTGGTCACGACCTTCCAGGTGCGCCCGAACCAGAACGCGTACCAGGCCGAGTTCTACCAGCGGAACATCGACGGCACCAAGGAGGCGTACGGGGTCGCGAACCTCGAGACGACCAGCTTCCAGGCCGAGACCGACGCCGAGGCCGGTCAGCTGCGTGAGGATGCCGAGACCACCGCCTCGATCCGCATCATGGACCCGAAGGTCATCAGCCCGACCGTGCGTCAGCTCGAGCAGTACCGTGCGTACTACCAGTTCGAAGAGACGCTCGACGTCGACCGCTACGACATCGACGGCGTCTCGCAGGACACCGTGGTCGCCGTCCGCGACCTCGACGTGACCAAGCTCGGCGACGGAGACAACTGGAACAACCGTGTCGCGGTCTACACGCACGGCTACGGCCTCGTGGCCGCCGCCGGCAATCAGCGCACGACCGACGGCGAGCCCGTCTTCCTCGAGCGCGGCATCCCGTCGTCGGGCTTTCTGACCGACCGCGAGAACTTCGAGCCGCGCGTGTACTTCGGTGAGAACTCGCCGCCGTACTCGATCGTCGGAGCGCCCGAGGGCGCGGAGCCGGCCGAGATCGACTACCCGCGCGGCAAGGACGGCGCGAGCGAGACGAAGACGACGTTCGAGGGAGAGGGTGGCCCGGCGATCGGGAACACCTTCACCAAGCTGCTCTACGCGCTGAAGTTCCAGTCCGAGCAGATCCTGTTCTCGAACCTCGTGAACGAGGACTCGCAGATCCTGTACGACCGCGACCCGAAGACGCGCGTGCAGAAGGTCGCCCCGTACCTCGAACTCGACAGCGACCCGTACCCCAGCGTGGTCGACGGCCGCATCGTCTGGATCGTCGACGGCTACACGACCAGCTCGACGTACCCGTACTCGACCAGCGTGAGCCTCTCCGACGCGATCGCCGACTCGAACACGAACCCGCCGACGCTCGCGATCGACGAGATCAACTACATCCGCAACTCGGTCAAGGCCACGGTCGACGCCTACGACGGATCGGTCACGCTGTACGCCTGGGATGACGAGGACCCGATCCTCAAGACCTGGCAGAACGTGTACCCGACGACTCTCAAGCCGATCAGCGAGATGTCCGGCGAGCTCATGAGCCACGTGCGGTACCCGACCGACCTGTTCAAGGTGCAGCGCGAGATGCTCGGGGTCTACCACATCGACACCGCCGGCTCGTTCGCTCAGCAGGACAACCGCTGGCAGACGCCGAACGACCCGCGCAGCGACGCGATGCTGCAGCCGCCGTACTACCTGACCATGCAGATGCCGGGTCAGGATGCACCGCGCTTCTCGATGTTCTCGACGTTCATCCCGTCGTCGCAGGGCGCGGGAAGCAGCCGAGACGTGCTGATGGGCTACCTCGCCGTGGACTCTGACGCCGGATCCGAGAAGGGCGTGAAGGCTGAAGGCTATGGTCAGCTGCGAATGCTCGAGATCAACGACGAGATCACGGTTCCCGGCCCCGGTCAGGTGCAGAACACCTACAACTCGGATACGTCCGTCGTGCCGCAGCTGAACCTGCTGCAACAGGGTGAGTCCGAGGTGATCTACGGCAACCTGCTCACGCTCCCGGTCGGTGGCGGTCTGCTCTACGTGCAGCCGCTGTACGTGCAGTCGTCGGAGGGAACGCAGCTGCCGCGTCTGCAGAAGGTGCTGGTCGCCTTCGGTGATCGGGTCGCCTTCGAGAACACTCTGACCGAGGCCCTCGATGCGCTGTTCGGTGGAGATTCCGGCGCGACAGGTGGCGATGACGAGGTCGAGCCGACCGATCCCGAGGTTCCCGAGAACCCGGATGACGCGGGCACCGGCACCGAGACGCCCACCGAGCCGACTCAGCCGACCGACGAGCAGGCTGATGCCCTCGCCGCAGCTCAGCAGGCGCTGCTCGACCGTCAGACCGCTCTCACCTCGGGAGACCTCACGGCGTTCGCCGAGGCCGACAAGCGCCTCACTGCGGCCGTCGAGAAGCTTCTCGAGCTGGAAGCCGCCGCGGGGGAGTGACCACCCCGTGAACCGCATCGAATGGGCGTCCCTCCGGGGGCGCCCATTCGCGTCCGAGACAGTCTTCCCGTCGACAACCCGCAGGAGCTCCCGTGTCTGAAGAAGCCACCCGTCCGTCCGTCCTCTTCGTCTGCGTGCACAACGCCGGGCGCTCCCAGATGGCAGCGGGCTTCCTGCGCGACATCGCCGGAGACCGCATCGAGGTCCGGTCCGCGGGCTCCATGCCCGCAGACCAGATCAACCCGACCGCCGTGGCGGCGATGGCTGAGCTCGGCATCGACATCACCGCCGAGGCGCCCAAGGTGCTCACCACCGAGGCCGTGCAGGCTTCGGACGTCGTGATCACCATGGGGTGCGGCGACGCATGCCCGTTCTTCCCCGGCAAGAGGTACGAGGACTGGACCCTCGACGACCCGGCGGGACAGGGGATCGACGCCGTCCGCCCGATCCGCGACGACATCCGCGCGCGCATCGAGACACTGGTCGGCGAACTGCTCTGAACCGTGCGCGTCTCTGGGAGGATCGAGGCGTGAACACAGCCGAGAGCCCCCGCCCCGCGTCGTCTGGCTGGTCCCGTTTCTGGGATCGCGGCGGGTGGTGGAAGGCGCTCCTCGCCGTCGTCGTCTACTACGCGCTGTACGAGGGCATGGCCTTCTTCCTCGTGCGTCCGCTGTTCGGCGACGAGTGGACCGCGAAGCCGGGCACGGCGGGGTTCATCTTCTTCACGATCGCGCTGCCGATCCTTCTCGCGTGCATCGTGCTGGTGGTGTTCCTGGCCTCGGTGGGGTGGCTGCGCACGATCTTCTCCCCGCAGCCGATCCGCGGACGGGGATGGATGTGGATCGCGGTGGCCGCCGTGCTGGTGTTCAACATCCTGCATCTGTTCTCGATCGACTACGGCGCAGCCGGATTCGAGATCGTCGCGACGTGGATGCTCACGGGCCTCTTCGTCGGCTTCGCGGAAGAGGTCCTCACGCGCGGCATCGTCGTGGATCTCATGCGCAAGGCCGGCCACCGCGAGGTCGCGGTCGCGCTGGTCTCGGCCGGGCTGTTCGCCGCGATGCACCTCGGCAACCTGTTCACCTCGACCCAGGGCCTCTCTGCGACGCTGTTCCAGGTCGGCTACACGTTCTGCTTCGGCATCCTGATGTACCTGGCGATGCGTGTGACCGGCACGCTGATCGCGCCGATCCTGCTGCACGCGAGCACCGACCCGACGATCTTCCTATCGACCGGATACCCGTCGGGCGGGCCTCTCGACGCCATCGGCGGAGCGGGCAACGTCGTGGTGATCCTGGTCGGCCTGGTGCTGGTGTTCTTCATCCGCGGACGCGTCCACGCGGTCGTTCCGAAGGGCCATGCACGGGCGCTCTGAGCACGCACGGGTGCTCTGAGGGGGCAAAGCGAAAGACCCCCGATCTGGATTTCTCCTGATCAGGGGCCTTTCTTGTGTCGCATTCTCGTTGCGGGGACAGGATTTGAACCTGCGACCTCCGGGTTATGAGCCCGGCGAGCTACCGAACTGCTCCACCCCGCGGCACAAGAGATAACTTATCACGGGATCTGAGACTTGGCGAATCGAGGCGTCCATCGCGTCGATGCGCGAGGATGGTTCGCATGACCGAGCCCTCCGCCGTCCCCGTCGCCGTGTGCCAGTTCGCGCCCACCGACTCCCGCTCCGGCAATCTCGAGCGGATCGCCGCGATGACGGCAGACGCCGCCGGGCGCGGCGCGCGGCTGGTCGTCTTCCCCGAGTACTCCGCGTACTTCGTGGATCCGATGGATGAGACTCTCGCCGCGAACGCCGAGAACCTCGACGGTGAGTTCGTGTCGTCACTGATCGGACTCGCGGGCGAGTACGGCGTGGTGATCGTCGCGGGTCTTGCCGAACGGGCATCCGACGGCGATCGCGTGCGCAACACGATCGTGGCTGTGCGTGGCGACGGACTGCTGGCCACCTACCGCAAGCAGCACCTCTACGACGCGTTCGGCCAGAGCGAGTCGGACTGGGTCGAGCCCGGGGAGCTCGGTGCTCCGGCCACGTTCGATCTCGGTGGTCTGCGGTTCGGTCTGATGACCTGCTACGACCTGCGCTTCCCCGAGGTGTCTCGCACGCTCATGGATGCCGGGGCCGACGTCCTGCTCGTGCCGGCCGAGTGGGTGCGCGGGCCGCTCAAGGAGCACCACTGGACCACGCTTCTCGCGGCACGGGCGATCGAGAACACCGCCTTCGTCGTCGCCGCCGACCACCCGACGCCGATCGGCGTCGGGCACTCGCAGATCATCGACCCCCAGGGCGTGGTGCTGGCGGGCGTCGGAACGGCCGAGGGCATCGCCGTCGCGGCGATCGAGCGGTCGGCGATCGACCGGGTGCGTGCGGTCAACCCGTCGCTGCGGGCGCGCCGCTACCGCGTCGTCCCCGGCTGAGGCGACTCAACCCGTCGCGGCCACCAGGCGGGCTGCTGCCTCTTCGAGCACGTCGATGCGTTTGCAGGCGGCGAAGCGCACGAGACCGGCGTAGTCGTGCCGGTGCTCGCGCGAGACGAATGCCGACAGAGGAATGGCGACGACCCCGGCACGCTCGGGGAGCCGCCGACAGAATGCGGCCGCATCGGCGCCGCCGAGCTCTGTCGCGTCAGCGACAGTGAAGTACCCGCCGCGCGGAGCATGAACGGTGAAGCCGGCCGAGCGGAGCCCGCTGCCCAGGATCTCGTGCTTGCGTGCGAGCGTGGCGGCCGCATCCGTGAAGGAGGCGTCGTCGAGCCGGAGTCCGACGGCGACGGCCGGCTGGAAGGGCGAGCCGTTCACGTAGGTGAGGTACTGCTTCACGGTGAGGACGGCGGTGATCAGCGCCGCCGGGCCGTGCACCCACCCGATCTTCCAGCCCGTGACCGCGAAGGTCTTGCCGGCAGAGGAGATCGTCAGGGTGCGCTCCGCAGCGCCCGGCAGGGTGGCGATGGGCGTGTGACGAGACGAGAACACGAGGTGCTCGTAGACCTCGTCCGTGACGATCACCGCATCGTGACGGTGGGCGAGCCGCACGATCTCCTGCAGGACGTCGAGCCCGAACACCGCTCCGGTGGGGTTGTGCGGGTCGTTGAGCAGGATGATCCGCGTACGGTCGGTGACCGCGGACCCGAGCTGGTCGAGGTCGGGCTGGAAGTCCGGGGCGCGCAGGGGGACGGTCCGCAGCCGCCCGCCGGCGAGCGCGACGGCCGCCGCGTAGGAGTCGTAGTACGGCTCGAACACCACGATCTCGTCGTCGGGGCCGTCGATCAGCGCGAGCAGCGTCGCCGTCAGTGCCTCGGTGGCGCCGGCGGTCACGATGACCTCGGTGTCGGGATCGACGTCGAGGCCGTAGAAGCGCTTCTGATGCTCGCTGATCGCCGCGAGGAGATCGGGGATGCCACGCCCGGGCGGGTACTGGTTCGCGCCGTGGGAGATCGCCTCGCGCGCGGCCTCGAGGACCGCCGCGGGACCGTCCTCGTCGGGGAATCCCTGACCGAGGTTGATGGCGCCGGTTCTCGCCGCTGCGGCAGACATCTCTGCGAAGATGGTGGGGGCCACTGCTCCGTCGTCGGACAACAGGCCCGCACCCGATGCCGTGCGCCGCCACGCGCCGCGAATGACACTCATGAACACCACGCTAATGCCATAGCTGAAACTCATCTACGCCATACGAAACGCACAGACATGGGCGGCATTCTGTAAGAGCGTCGTAGAAGGAGCACATCATGAATGAAGACACCCCCCAGGACCACTCGGCACCCGACGTGCCGCCCACCCCATCCCCGGCTGCCCCCGCGTCGTCCGCGGGGCACGAGATGCCGCGGACGTTCGCGTCGCCTGCGCCGCAGGGGGCCCCGCAGCAGTTCGCGGCCCCGCATGCGCCGAGCCAAGCTCCGAACGGAGCAGCATTCGGCATCCCGTCCGCCACGGCGCACACGCAGCCCACCGTGCCGCTCGACGACTCGGCACGGAACAGCGGCGAGAACTCCTCGGGCGGCGCGACCGCCCAGGGCACGAAGCCCCGGGGCGGCGTCAAGATCGCCGCGCTGGTCGTGGCCGCCGCCCTCGTCGGCGGTGTCGCCGGGTTCGGTGGCGGTGCGATCTGGACCGCCGTCGGCGATGCGCCGTCATCCGGTGTGGCGGAGGGACCGCAGACGGTCACCGTGAACAACCCGGGATCGGTCAACGAGACCACGGCTGTGGCGTCGAAAGCGCTGCCGTCCGTCGTCACGATCGAGGTCGCCGGCGCCAGCGCGGCCGGCAGCGGCTCCGGTGTCATCATCAGCGACGACGGCTACGTCCTCACCAACACGCACGTCGTGACGCTCGGCGGAGAGGCCGCCGACGCCACGATCCGCGTCACGACGTCGGACGGACGTATCTTCGACGCCACCATCGTGGGCACCGACCCCGTGTACGACCTCGCCGTGATCAAGCTGGAGGACGCCGACGGTCTGACGCCGATCGAGTTCGCCGACTCGTCGAAGCTGAACGTGGGTGATACGGCGGTCGCACTCGGCGCTCCGCTGGGGCTCGCGAACTCGGTGACCACGGGCATCGTCAGCGCACTGAACCGCAGCATTCAGATCGCCTCGTCGGCGGTGCCCGACTCCTCGGCCGAGGACTCCCCGCAGCAGGAGGCGCCCGAGGAGGGCGACCAGGGACCGTTCCAGTTCGATCTGCCCGGCTCGGGTGCGCAGCAGAGCACCGAGACGATCTCGATCGCCGTCATCCAGACCGACGCCGCGATCAACCACGGCAACTCCGGTGGCGCCCTCGTGAACAGCAAGGGCGAGCTGATCGGCATCAACGTCGCGATCGCGAGCTCCGGCGACTCCGAACAGGGTGGATCCATCGGCCTCGGCTTCTCGATCCCGTCGAACATCGCCGAGCGGGTCTCGAAGGAGATCATCGCCGACGGTGCAGCCACGCACGGTCTGCTGGGTGCCTCGGTCCGCGACGCCTCCGGTGTCGAGGGCGCCGAGGTCTCCGGCGCGTACATCGCCGAGGCGACTCCCGGTGGCGCGGCGGCGAAGGGCGGGCTCAAGGCGGACGACATCGTCACGGCGTTCAACGGTGTGCCGATCACCAACGCCAGCGACCTGACCGCGCAGGTGCGTGCCGCTGCGGCGAACAGTGAGGCGTCGGTCACCTACAACCGCGGCGGCAAGGAGTACGAGGCTGAGGTCACCCTCGGCGCACTCGGCGGCTGACGCGGCCGACCTTCCGACGCACGAAGCAGGACGCCACCCCGCGATAGGCTCGCGGGGTGGCGTCCTTCTCTTTCGGCTCCGGCAATGCGGCCAAGCTGCTCCGAATCCCGCTGTACGTCGTCGGTCGCCTGGGCACCACGGTCGTGCCGCGCGGCCGCACCTGGGTCTTCGGCTGCGGCGCGGGAATCGGCGACGGAGCCTTGGCGCTGCAGCGCGTGGCTGCGGAAGCCGGCCACCCGACGCTGTGGCTGACGTCGTCCGAGCGCGAAGACCGCGATGCGCAGGCGTTGGGCATCCCGACCATCCGCAAGACCGGACTGCGCGGCTGGTGGGCCACCGCACGGGCAGGAGTGCTCGTGGTCACGCACGGGCTCGGCGATGTCAATCGCTATGCGAACTCCGGAGCCTTCGTGGTGCAGCTCTGGCACGGCATCCCGCTCAAGCGGATCGGACTCGACTCCCCGGCGACGACGCAGGTACCGGCGGTCCCGGGTGCGTCGGTGCTGCGGCGTCTCATCGGTTTTTTGTACGGCCGGGCGGCGCAGCGCATCCGCGTTCTCCCCGCGGCGTCTCACCGCTCCCGCGGCCGACTGGAGTCGGCCTTCGGCCTGCACGACGACCGGGTGATCGTCACCGGTGAACCCCGCGTCGACGTGCTCTCCATGGGCGACCCCGGTGAGCGCCGAGAACGCGCCTCCGCGGTGCTGCGCGGCGCGGTCGGGGCGCTGCCCGAGACGGCGCGGATCGTGCTCTACGCGCCCACCTGGCGTGACGGTGCACCGGATCCTGCCGTGCCCAACGACGCAGAATGGGAGCAGATCGTCCGCGTCCTCGAGGCGAACGACGCCATCCTCCTGGTGCGCTCCCACCCGCTCGGCGAGGGCGGCTACGCACCCGCTGAGCCCAGTGCACGGGTGCGGATGCTGGGCGCCGGGCTGCTTCCGGACGTCACTCCGGCTCTTCCGGCAGTCGACGTGCTCATCACCGATTACTCCTCGCTGGCGTACGACGTGGGGTTGCTGCGCATGCCCGTGCTCTATCTGGCGCCCGATGCCGAGGACTACGCACGCACGCGCGGCTTCTACGGACGCTTCGACGATGTCGCCGGCCCCGACGCCGCACAGGACTGGGCGGGACTCCTGCGTCAGCTCGATGCTCTGCTCTCGGACCCGGGTGTGTTCGCCGAGCGGTCCGACCGTTCCGATACGCTCAGCGCAGAGATGCACGCGTACCGCGATGGACGCAACACCCTCAGGGTGTATCAGGCAATCCGCGCGCGAGGTGCCTCCGCGCCGAAGGGAGCAGCATGACAACGGCCCGGATCGATGAGGCGGCGGCGTCGCTGATCATCGCAGGGACCGGCCCGCGTCCGGTGAGCGCTCACCTGATCGGGCCGCGCGCCCGCGTGGAGGCTCGTGTGACCGGGGGCGGAAAGACCTGGAAGGCGGCCTTCCCGCTGGAGGCCGCGCGCTGGGGAGGACCGACGCTGCCACTGCCGTCCGGCGCGTATGCGCTGCAGATCGATGACGTCGACCTCGACGCGCTGCGAATTCCGTCGATCGTCCTCCCCGGCGTGCGGATCGCCGTGGATGGCTCAGCAGTCGGGATCGCCGCTCCCATCGACCCGATGTACGAGAGCCCTGAAGGTCAGGCGACGCTCGAGGAGCGGTACGCGCAGCAGGAGGGCGGCACCGAGAACGCCGTGTTCTTCGAGAGCTTCTACGGCCGCAGCGTCGGTTGCAACCCGCAGGCGATCGATCGCGAGCTGGCGGTGCGGGCACCCGGAGTGCGGCGCTACTGGAGCGTCGTGGACCTGTCGGTACCGGTGCCGGAGGGGGCCGTCGCGGTCATTGAAGGCAGCCCCGAATGGTGGCGCGCCCGGGCCTCGTCCCGCCTCCTGGTGGTCAACGACTGGTTGCGCCGGCGGTTCGTGCGCAAGGCCGGACAGAAGGTGCTGCAGACCTGGCACGGCTCACCGCTCAAGCGCCTCGCACTGCATCGTCCCGGCTTCGCCCCTCGGCGCATGGCCGCCGTCGTCAAGGAGTCGCGTCGCTGGGATGTGCTGCTCGCGCAGAACCCGTACTCGGCACGGATCCTCAAGAAGGCGTACGCGTTCTTCGGTCGGCCGATCTGGATCGAGGGATACCCCCGTAACGACGCGCTCGTGGCCGGGGACTCGATCGCGGTGCGATCGGCCCTGGGGATCGCCGCAGACGAGCGGGTTCTGCTGTACGCCCCCACGTGGCGCGACGACCGCAGTGAGATGGTGGACTTCGTCGACGCGGAGCAGCTCGCCCGGGACGCCGATGCCGTGGTGCTGGTGCGTGGCCACTCCCGCACCCTCCCGCAGGGGCGCGACCACGCCGGAGCCCGGGTGATCGACGTGACCGGCTACCCCGAGACGGCTCAGCTGCTGCTCGCCGCCGACGCCCTCATCACGGACTACTCGTCGGTGATGTTCGACTTCAGCGTGACCGGCAAGCCCATGTACTTCCTGGTTCCCGACCTCGATCACTTCCGTGGTCAGCTGCGCGGCTTCTACTTCGACCTGGCGGCGCGGGCGCCGGGGCCGCTGGTGCGATCGCAGGAGGAGCTCGTCACGGCTCTCGCCGACGGCGGACACGTCGCCGCCTACGCCGAGCGCTATGCCGCCTGGCGAGCCCAGTTCAATGCGCGCGACGACGGGCACGCCACGCGACGGGTCGTCGATCGCATCCTCGACCTCGGGTTCGTCTCGCGCTGACCGCGGCGCGTCGTCGCGATCGTCTCGCCGTGCGTCCAGCGGGGTGGGAGGTCAGGGCAGCGGGGTGTTGCGGGTGCCCAGCCGCGAGGTGTCGACCGTGTCGTCGGCACCGCGCATGACGCCGGCCAGGAATCCGAGCCCCCAGGAGAAGTGCATGGTCGGCAGCACGACCAGCGTCCACAGACGCTGGCGCATGCTGCCGCCGCCCGGGGCGAGCGCGACCGCCGCCACCAGAAGGACGTACATCGCGAGCGGCAGGTACACCACCGAGGCGATCAGCGATGCGAGACCGGCGAGCACGCCCGTCACCTGCAGGATGCCGACGACCACGGCTACCGCGACCAGCAGCACGAGCGCGGGCGGGGCGAAGTAGCGCAATCCGTTACGCCTGCCGAATCGGCGCACGAGCTCACCGCGCCACGCACCGGTCGCACGGAACTGGCGCGCGAGTCGCAGCCAGCTCTCGCGGGGCCAGTAGATGACCGAGAGCGTCGGGTCGAACCAGACGCGGTGCCCGGCCTGACGGATGCGGAGGTTGAGTTCCCAGTCCTCGCCGCGGCGGATGGTCTCGTCGAACAGCCCGACCTCGTCGAGCACCTCGCGCCGCATCACGCCCAGGTAGGCCGACTCGGCCTCGCCCGCTGTCGCGCCGCCGTGGTACGCGCCGCCGCCGAGGCCGACAGGGGAGTTGTAGAGCCGCGCGACGGCCTTCTGGAAGGGGGAGCGTCCTTCGGCGTGCATCACGCCGCCCACGTTCGCCGCCCCTGTGCGCTCGAGTGCGAGCAGCGCCTGTGCCGCGTAGCCGGGGGAGAGCTCCGAGTGCGCGTCGACGCGGATGATCGTGGCGTACCGGCTGGCGCGGATCGCCGCATTCAGGCCCACGGGGATGTGCGCTGCCGGGTTCTCGACCAGGCGGATGCGATCGTCGCCCGCCGCAAGTTCGCGTGCGAGCTCTGTGGTGCCGTCGCTCGAGGGCCCGAGGGCGAGCACGAGCTCGGCGGGAACGTCGAGCTCCTGTGCCAGCACGGAGGTGACCGCGTGTGCGAGATAGGCCTTCTCGTTCAGCACCGGCATCACGAAGGAGACCCCTGTCGCGGCTCCGGCGGCTTGACTGTCGTGCACCTCTCGATCATGTCACGGTGGTGGCAGCGCTGCCTGGAACTTCGATGCACTCGGTACTCTGGAGGGATGGGTGCTGTGTCTGACGCGAAGAAGGCGTACCGTCTGCTGAAGCGTGCGATCGCCTCCCGGTCGGCGGTGCAGCGGGTGCGTCGACGGCTCGCCGATGTGCCCCCTCATGCCCCCGGTCACTACAAGATCGCGGTGTACTTCGCCGACGGCGCGGTCAACATGTACCAGATGCGGCAGTGGTACCGTCCGCTCGCCGAACTCGCTCGTCGGTGGCCCGTGGTGGTGCTCGCGCGTCAGGCCGCCGGGGCCGAGAAGCTCCTCGACGAAGAGGCCCCGCCCGTCGCGTTCGTCCCCACGATCCGCGACCTCGAGCGGTTCATCGCCGCCCAGGACATCCGGGTCGTGCTGTATGTGAATCAGAACACCCGGAACTTCCAGATGTTCCGTTACGGACGCCGTTTCCACGTCTTCATCAACCACGGCGAATCCGACAAGATGTACATGACCACGAACCAGTACAAGGCGTACGACTACGCGCTGGTGGCCGGTCAGGCGGCCCGCGATCGCCTGTCGCGGACGCTCTGGGACTACGACATCGATCGGCGGACCATCGAGATCGGCCGTCCGCAGGCCGACCACTTCTCGGGCACGCTGCCGTACACGCCCGACGAGCGCAGCGTCGTGCTCTACGCCCCCACGTGGGAGGGCGATCGCCCGAGCGCGCACTACGGCTCGATCGCGACGCACGGCGAGACACTCGTCGCGCGACTGCTCGCGTCGGACGCCCACCGTCTGATCTACCGCCCGCACCCGCGCAGCGGCGTGGTCGACGACGCATACGGCGCCGCGCACCGCCGCATCGTCGCGGCGATCGCTGCCGCCAACGCCGCCGATCCGCGCGCGCAGCACGTCTACGACGACGGAGCCGAGCTCGGCTGGCAGCTGGCTGAGCCTGACGTCGCGATCGTCGACATCTCCGCCATGGTGTACGACCGTCTCGCCGCCGGAAAGCCGCTGA
Organism: Microbacterium sp. PI-SA-G; assembly: GCF_057215335.1. NCBI lineage: Bacteria > Bacillati > Actinomycetota > Actinomycetes > Micrococcales > Microbacteriaceae > Microbacterium > Microbacterium sp. PI-SA-G. Next base: position 985,293 of record NZ_CM170103.1, on the reverse strand, counting down.
TGATCACGCGTCCCGTCGACGAGCAGGCATCGATCGACGACAAGGGCTATCTGTCCGACTGCGAGTGGCTGACGGCGGATGCCGCGGGCGACATCCTCGCCGAGGTCCAGCGCGTCCGTGACGACGAGGCCGCCGTGGCGCGACTGCAGATGTGGGTGCGCCACTATTTCGGCGACACCACGCCGGGCGTCGCCACCGCGAAGTTCCATCGAGCGATCGAGCAGCTCCTCGGCGAGTGGGATCACTGGCACGCGCACGAGATGGGTGTGGTCGCCGCCGATGAGAACGACGACGACGAAGAAGCCGACGAGGAAGAGCTCTGATCGTGGAACTTCCTCGCGCGCGACAGGTCGCCGGTCACCTCGAGACGGTGCCCGCCACCGGCTCGACCAACGCAGATCTGCGCACGCATGCGGCCGACGAGGACGCCTGGCCGCATCTGTCGGCTCTCGTCACCGACAATCAGACAGCGGGAAGGGGGCGCCTCGACCGCGTGTGGACCGCGCCGCCCGGTGCGTCCTTGGCCGTCTCGGTGCTGCTGCGTCGGCTTCCTTCGGATCCGACGGCACGCGGCTGGATCCCGCTGATCGCGGGGGTCGCCATGGCCGACGCCGTGGCCGCACAGCTCGACGGCCACGAGGTGGCGGTGAAGTGGCCGAACGATGTGCTGGTCGACGACCGCAAGATCTGCGGGATCCTGGCCGAAGGGGTCGCTGACGCGGTGATCGTGGGAGCCGGCGTGAACACGGCGATGACGACAGACGAGTTGCCCGTGCCGACCGCCACCTCGTTCGCTGTTCTCGGCGCCGAGGTCGACCCCGATCGTCTGATCAGTGACTATCTGGAGTCGCTCGGCGCGCAGCTGGCGGCGCTCACGGCATCCGACGACGCCGTGCGCAGCGGGGTCCACGCGCAGGTCACTCGACGATGCGCCACTCTCGGGCGCCGCGTGCGCGTCTCGCTGCCGGGCGATCGGGTGCTCGACGGTGAGGCCACGGGGCTCGACATCGACGGTCGTCTGCTCGTCACGGCCGAGGGCGTACAGCACGCGATCTCGGCCGGAGACGTCGTGCACGCGCGACTCATCTGACCCTGACACGCCGCGGGGCAGCCGCCGACGTCGGCGATCACAGGCACAATGGTGGGGTGACGCAGCCTGTGACTCTCGGAGGGCGCCCGATGATGCCGCCGCCCGGCGTGCCGTCGGAAGAGCTGATGATCGCGCGGTTCCGCGGTCACGCCCGTCGGCTGTTCTGGTCGGCCCTGGTCATGATCGCCGTGTTCGGGGCGACGGCGTACTTCTACGACAACCTCCCCGAGCCCTTCGAGAACTGGATGCTGCTGGCCGCCGCCGGGGGAGCCCTGCTGCTTCTGGTGATCGTGCCGTTCGTCGTGTGGTTCTCACGGAGCACGACCGTCACCACCCGTCGCGTGATCTCGCACCATGGCATCGGCTCAGCGCAGCGACGCGAGATGTCGCATGCGCGCGGCTACACGATCTCCGTCCGCCGCGGACCGCTGCAGCGACTGTGGGGAACAGGCTCGATCACCCTGTCCAACGGCGTCGACTCGCCGATGCGCCTGCTGAACGTGCCGAACGTGACCCTGGTGCACGAGACGCTCGCCGATCAGATCGAGGTCAGTCAGATCCTGGCCCACCGCGACGCGCAGTCATCGACTGACGGGGTCTCCGAGCGCTGAGTCCGTCCTGTCTTCGCTGGTGATGCGTGCGCCTCGGATGCGAGAGAATGATCACGACGAATGGAGGCGGCACATGGCGCTGCGTGTAGGCGTGATCGGCGGAGGACAGCTCGCTCGGATGATGATCGCTCCGGCGGTCGAACTGGGGCTGGATCTCAGAGTCCTGGCCGAGGGCGAGGGCATGTCCGCCCAGCTCGCAGCGACGGCCGTGGGGGACTATCGCGACATCGACACGGTCCGACGCTTCGCGCAGGACGTCGACGTCGTCACATTCGACCACGAGCATGTGCCACAGGATGTGCTTCGCGCGCTCGTCGCCGACGGCGTCGCCGTGCATCCCGGTCCCGACGCCCTGCAGTACGCGCAGGACAAGCTCGTCATGCGCGCCAAGCTCGCGGAGCTGGGCGTTCCGCAGCCGGACTGGGCCGCCGTCCGCACTGCCCACGAGCTGACGGCCTTCCTCGACGCGCACCGCGGTGCCGGCGTGGTCAAGACACCGCGGGGGGGATACGACGGCAAGGGGGTACGGGTGATCCGTGCGGCGGGCGACGCGCAGGACTGGCTCGACGCTCTCGCTGACGACGATGCACTCCTCGTCGAGGAGCTGGTGCCGTTCGTCCGCGAACTCGCGCAGCAGGTCGCCCGGCGAGTCAACGGAGACGTTGTGTCCTACCCGGTGGTGGAGACCGTGCAGCGCGATGGCGTCTGCGCCGAGGTCATCGCCCCGGCACCTGCCGCGTCCGCACGGCTCAGCGAGGTCGCCGAGGGCATCGGCCGCAGCATCGCCGACGGCCTGCAGGTCACCGGCATGCTCGCCGTCGAGCTGTTCGAGACCGACGACGACCGCATCCTCGTCAACGAGCTGGCCATGCGGCCGCACAACAGCGGCCACTGGAGCCAGGACGGCGCGGTCACCGGACAGTTCGAGCAGCATCTGCGCGCGGTGGCGGATCTGCCGCTGGGCAGCACGAGCCCCCGCTCCGACTGGTCGGTCATGGTCAACATCCTCGGCGGCCCGACGGAGGGGAGCCTCGGTGACCGGTTCACTGCCGCGATGGCCGAGCATCCTGCCGCCAAGATCCACACCTACGGCAAGGATCCCCGTCCCGGGCGCAAGGTCGGCCATGTGAACGTCGTGGGCGATGACCTCGACGATGCGGTGTACGAAGCTCGAGCCGCAGCCGCGCATTTCCTCTGAGTCCGGCGAGTTCTGCGTGTGCAGCCGCGTGCCGTGGGGGGAATGTTCAGCGCCAGACCGTAGCCTGAGTGGGTGACCGAGCCACTGCATTCATCCGCCGCGCCCCTCGTCGGCGTCGTCATGGGTTCTGATTCCGACTGGCGCGTGATGAGCGACGCGTCACAGGCTCTCTCCGACTTCGGGATCCCCCACGAGGTCGAGGTGGTGTCGGCTCACCGCACGCCCGACAAGCTGATGAGCTATGCCCGTGAGGCGCGCTCGCGCGGACTCAAGGTCATCATCGCCGGTGCCGGGGGAGCGGCCCATCTGCCGGGCATGCTCGCGTCGATGACCGCGCTGCCCGTCGTCGGCGTTCCCGTCCCGCTCGCCTATCTCGACGGCATGGACTCGCTGCTGTCCATCGTGCAGATGCCCGGCGGCATCCCGGTCGCCACCGTCTCCATCGGCGGCGCGAAGAACGCCGGCCTGCTCGCGGCTCGCATCCTCGCGGTGGCCGACGACGACCTGGCCGACCGCGTCGAAGCGTATGCGAAGGACCTCGAGGCGCAGGTCGAGGAGAAGAACGAACGGTTGAAGGACTCGCTGTGACCCTGGCGCCGCCGCGCGTCTCGGCTCGACCGCTGATCGAGACCCGTCCGCTGCGTCATCCGAATTCCGCCGACGCCGGCACCATGTCGAAGCGCGGCTGGTGGCTGATCATTCTCAATCTGCTGATCCCCGGATCCGCGCAGGTGCTGGCGGGAAATCGACGACTCGGCCGCATCGGCATCGGAGCGACGCTGACCGCCTGGCTCCTCGTCGTCGTCGCCGCGGGTCTCGCGCTCTTCGCGCGCCCCGTGCTGCTCTGGCTGACGATCGGCGCCGGATGGTTCTCGGCACTGATCCTCACTTTCGTGCAGGTCGCGCTCGTGGGTTTCGCCGTGCTGTGGGTCGTGCTGACCTTCGACACGCTGCGGCTGGTGCGTCTGGTGAAGGTTCCCGGAGCTCACCGGCTCGCGATCCCGGTGGTCGCCCTCATCCTGATGGGGTTGGTCGGCGGTGCCGTCGCGTACGGCGCGACCGTCGTCGGGTCGACCCGCAACACGATCGGCTCGATCTTCGGCCAGAGTGCCCCGAGCCTGCCGCCGAGCGACGGCTACTACAACATCCTGCTCCTGGGAGCCGACAGCGGCGACGGCCGTGACTCCATGCGGTTCGACAGCATCTCCGTCGTCTCGGTCAACGCCGATTCCGGCGCCGTCACGATCACCGGCATCCCGCGCGAGCTCCCGAACGCGCCCTTCAGTGAGGGCAGCCCCATGCAGGAGCTCTACCCGAACGGCTTCGAGGGCCACGGTTCGTCGAACTGCGGGTGGAACGGATGGATGAACCACGTGCGCAACGCCGCGGAGATCTGCCGCGACGACAAGGGCACCGGGCTCTACCCGGACGCGGACGCGCTGGGGTCCGATCCCGGCATCGAGGCGACCAAGGATGCCGCCGAAGGCGTGCTGGGGATCGAGATCCCCTACTACGTGTTCGTCGACATGCACGGATTCGCGCAGCTCGTCGACTCGCTCGGGGGCGTCGACATCAACGTCACCGAGCGTCTGCCCAAGGGCGGTCCGCCCGAGGGATGGAGCGGCTCCGACGTCAATGAATGGGCGATCGGATGGATCGAGCCCGGCCAGCAGCACATGGACGGCGACACCGCCCAGTGGTACGCGCGATCGCGCTACACCACGAGCGATTGGGACCGCATGAAGCGTCAGCGCGAACTGCAGGAGGCGATCCTCGGCCAGTTCACGCCGCAGACCGTCCTGACCCGCTTCAACGAGGTCGCGGCAGCCGGCACGGCGCTGATCGACACGGACCTGCCGCAGGACAAGCTGCCGGAGTTCTTCGACCTGATGCTCAAGGCCAAAGAGCAGACTGTCGCGACGATCGAGCTCACGCCCGAGAACGGCGTGGACGAGTTCCAGCCGGACTACGGGTACATCCACTCCATGATGCAGCAGGCGTTGCACCCGCCGACCGAGACGCCGACGCCGACTCCCTGACCTTCGGGCTCTCCCACCCGCTTCGGCTCGGCACGATGGCGCAGAGCAGCCCACGGCCGCTCTCGACAGGCGAGGAGCGGCCGTGGGCTTCCGGTACGTGGACCGGAGTCACCAGACGACGGTGATCGGAGGGGGAGGGATCACCGTCGTCCAGTCGACCACCGCGCGAGCGGCGATCGGATCTAGGCGCGCTTGCGGCGCGCGGCTCCTGCAGCGACGAGAGCGCCACCGGCGACGAGCGCGACAGCGCCGCCGCCCAGGATCCACGGCGACACGCTTCCGCCGGTGAGTGCCAGTTCGAGACCCGAACCGGTGAGCGGAAGCTCCGAGCCCGCCGCGGCAGCGGCGGCCGGGTCGTTCGCGCAGCTTGCGCCGGCGCCCTGCGAGACCGTGATGGTCGCGGTGTACGAGCGCGAGCCCGAGAAGGCGAGTGCGTACGATCCGTCACCGTCGGACGGCGGACGGAACGTCAGCGTGAGTCCGCCGTCGGAGCCTGCGGTGTTACCCGAGACGGCCGAGTCGGCGGCGTTGAGACCTGACACCGAGACGCCCACGTTCTCCGACGGCAGGAAGTATCCCGCGCCGAAGACGACCGTGGACACCTCGCAGGTGTCGATGATCGGGTCGTTGACCTTGGCGCCAGGCGCGTCGGAATACGAACCGGATGCGGTCGGCACCGATGACGGTGCGGCGGTGGCGGCGGCCGGTGCGATGAGCACGAGTGCGCCGACGGTAAGGCTGATGGCAGCCATTTTTTTCAGCATGATTCTCCCCAGATTTCACGCGGAATCGCCTCGAATACACCCCTGCATTCGATGGCGTGGATTCCCCTGCCCCCACGGCAGGATGACAGAACCCAATATATTCCCCAGTGAGATGACAGTACCCTATCGAGGGTCGAAAGTCACGATGCGCAGGTCAGCTCGCTGCGTGTCGTCTTAGGCTCCACGATCAGCGGGGTGTGCTGCACCTGCGTGAGCCGCTCTCCGGCGCCGGTTCCCTGGAACTCGACGGTGATCGTTGTCGACTCGCCCGGGGCGAGCACGACCTCATGCTGCACTGCGGAGCGGTCGCCGAGGGTCGTGGTCTGCACGCCCTCTTCGGCACCGTCGCGATCGATGTGGGAGGGCATGGCTCCCTCCGGTCCGTACACGGCGATGAGAGTGCGCACGGAGCCCGCCGGCACGCCGTCCTCGTAGAAGCCGTTCGCCGTGACGTACGCGGGAAGCGCCGTCGCAGCGTCCGCCGGCGCCGTGTTCGTCCAGGTGACCGTGACCTGCGTGGTCGGCTGTCCTTCGCAGGTGCCGATCGCCGTCTGGATCGACGCCCGGGTGTAGTAGTCCATCTTGCCGCCGGTGCTGTCGTTCATCAGCACACCGACGTACGTCGCGTCCTCGCCGTCCGTGGGCAGGGTGCCGCCGAGCGTGGAGGCGGCGAGGACGGCCTGTTCGTCTTCGTGGGCGCTCCAGATGCGGATGCGGTCCTCATCGGCCGACTGCGACAGCGCGCCGATCAGCGCCGCCGGATCGCCGCCGGAGAGGGCGGCGCCGAACAGCCCGCTCGACGCCTGCGCGAAGATCGCGTCCTGACTGGCCGGATCGGGGATCGCGGCATAGATCTCGGAGAGCAGGATGTCGACGATCGTGTCGGCGGTGGCGGTGAAAGGCCCGAACGTGAGATCACCCGTCGCCTTCATGAGATTCGCCGCGACAAGGGAGTCGACGGCGATGACGCCATCGATCTGGCCGCCGAATCGTCCCTGCCAGCGCGCCGCGATGGTCGGTGCCGCCTCGGCGAAGTCCGGGATGCTCGTGATGTTCTGCAGGTATCGCCCGGGCCGGTCCTCGAACAGTGCGAGCGTGGAGTCGCTGACGGGCAACCCCTCGTCGAGCGAGGGGAAGTCGAGGGTCGAGGCCTGCTGCACCAGTGAGACGGTGCCGTTCTCGGCGTGGAGGAGAGCGATGGAGCCGATGATCCCGCCCGAGGATCGCAGTTCGGCGTTGTTCTGCATGGCCAGTACGTAGTTGCGCGGACCTTCGCCGCCCAGCATGCTCGGCAGCAGCACGGATGCGCCGTGCAGCGCGCCGATCGCCGTCGCGGCCTGCGAGACGGTCGAGCGCATCTCGCGGACGGCGTCGGCCAGTGGAGGGAGGGTGGCGTCGGCGTCGATCTTCTTCGCGCGGGAATCTGCGGCACTCAAGGTGTCGCTGGCCTGTCCGAGAGGCTTCTGGATCGCGGCGAAGGGCGTGAGATCGATCGTGCCACCGGCGAAGCCGAGACCTCCCAGATCGAAGCCGTCGGTGACGTCGAGCAGGGGAGTGAGCGCGCCGTCGGCGACGTCGTCCGCGATATCGGCGATGTCGCTCACGGCTCGGAAGTTCGGTCCGAGCCACGGCACGAAGCCGTAGGCGAGCCAGACCGGGTCGGAGGTGAGCTCATGCGCCGACCGTGCGTGGTGCGCGATGCGCTGCGCGATCGGCTCGGCACCCTCGAGGTCTCCCGCGGCGATCGCCTTCTTCAGGGCGGACCCGCTCGTGGCCACCTGCTGCAGATCGCTCACTGCACCGATCCCGCGGATACCCACCCAGCCGAGCGACACCACCAGAAGAGTCAGGAAGATGCCGATGGTCCATCCGATCCATCGGCGGCGTACAGGAAGTCGGCCGTCGCTCACGTGAGCATTCAAGCATGAACAGCCCGATTGCCCCGCCGTGCGGCCTGATTGCTGAGGGATTGCTGACATTCCCGCGGCTCGGTGTCAACGCTCCACGGGCTTGGAGGCCCGGGCGGTTAACCTGGGGCCATGGGTGCTCGACTGCGTGTTGTTCTGGATCAGCTCGTGCATGTCGTCGACGCCGACCACGCGTCCGCCGCGCTGGATCTGACCCGCGGCCTGCTCGCGACCACGCCGTCCGGCGCTGCTGTGGATGCGATCGTGCCCGCCGGTGCCGAGGTTCCGGTCGCCGGGGTGTCGTCGGTGCGCACGCTCTCCCTCGCCCGCCGGGAACTCGCCGCGTCCTGGCAGATGGGGATCGCGCCGGGTGTCGGCGGCGGCCTCATCCACTCAGCGACGCTCATGGCCCCTCTCGTGAGGCATGACCGGCTGCACGACAACGATCAGACGACCGTCACCCTGTGGGACCTGCGGGCCTGGGACGAGCCCGACTCCCTGCCCCGCAACACCGTCGCTTGGCAGCGCGCGATGCTGCGTCGCGCTGTGAAGCATGCCGACGCCGTCGTGGTTCCCTCACATGCCGTCGCCGAGCGGCTGGGGGAGTTGGCGAAGTTCGGCGGCCGGATCCGTGTGATCGCCGGGGCCCCTCCGCACGGGTTCGCCGTGCCCTCGAACGCGACCCAGCGGCGCGAGAGCCATGCGGTGCCGCAGGACTACGTGGTGCTGACCGGCTCCCGCGCGACGCTGGCCGACGGTTTCCGCGGCGCCGTGGCCGCCGGAACGGAAGCCGTCGTGCTCGACGCGCCGGAGGGATCGGAGCCCGCGCTGGCCGAGATCGCCTCGGCGGCCGGCCTGCCCGAGAACCGGGCGCACATCCGCGGCACGCTCGACGAGGAGGACCGTGCTGCCGTGATCGGCGGAGCGGCGGCATTCGTGGCCACCGACGGTGTCGCGGCATGGCCGTGGCGCGCCGTGGAGGCCATGAGTCTCGGCGTTCCCCTGGTCGGGATCGATTCCGCGGTGAACCGCGACGTCATCGTCGACGGCGGCTCGCTGGTTGCCGCATCAGACCTCCCCGACGCCGTGGCTGAGGCCGTCGGCGACAGCTCGCAGCGACTGCGGGTGCTGGCATCCGATCGGGCGCGCGCATTCTCCTGGGCGAGCGCGGCCGAACGCGTCTGGGCGCTGCACGCCGAACTCTGAGCGGAGCGATCTCGCGTCAGGCGCGCATCAGCTCGACGGCGTCCTTACTCGGCCCGTCGAAGCGCACCTTGCCGTTTCCGATGACGATGCCGCGCTCACACAGGTCAGAGACCATGTTGAGGTCGTGACTCACGACCACCAGAGTCTTTCCCTGGGAGTGCAGCTCACGGACGCGCGTGATGCACTTGCGCTGGAACGGCTCGTCGCCGACGGAGAGGATCTCGTCGATCAACAGGATGTCGACGTGCGTGTGGATGGCGACGGAGAAGGCCAGGCGCAGAAACATCCCTGAGGAGTAATGCTTGACCTCGGTGTCGATGAACTTCTCGATCTCGCTGAACTCGACGATCGCGTCGAACTGCTCCTTCGTCTCCTTTTTCGACATGCCGAGGATCGCCGCGTTGAGGTACACGTTCTCGCGTCCGGACAGATCCGGGTGGAACCCGGCGCCGACCTCGATGAGCCCGGCGACGCGGCCTCGTGTCAGCACCTGGCCCTCGTCGGGGCGCAGCACACCCGAGATCAGCTTCAGCATGGTGGATTTACCCGACCCGTTGAAGCCCATGAGCGCGACGGCCTCTCCTTCGCCGATGGAGAAGGAGACACCGTCCAGCGCTTGGAACTCTGAGGTGAGCGGCTTGCGACGCATTGCTGCGACGAAGGTCTCCTTGATCGAGTGGGTGTGACGCAGTTTGAAGTGCTTGTGGACATCCTCGACGAAGATGCGCGGTGCGGGTGTGTCAGAGATCTTGAGCAAAGCGACCCTCCAGGCGGCGGAAGACGAGCTCCCCGATGATCAGGATGACGAGAGAGACTCCGAGCGCGATGGCGGCGTGGAGCCACAACGAGGGGAGCGTCTCGGCGCCGGCGGGCGCGAGCGGGTGCCAGATCCCCAAGTGGAAGAGTTCGACCGCCGCGGTGATGGGATTCAGCGCGTAGAGCTGGAACAGCCAGTCCGGCACTTTTCCGGCCACCATCTGCCACTGGTACATCACCGGCGATGCCCAGACGGAGATCATCACGATGATCTCGACGAAGCTCTGCGCGTCACGGAATGTCACGTTGATGGCGCCGAAGAGCAGACCGAGGCCGGTCGCCAGCAGGGAGATGATCACGAGGCCGAGCAGCAGCGCCAGCACCCCCTCCGGGGTCGGCACCCACCCGAAGAAGAGCGCGATGACCACGACGACCACGATCTGCGGAACAGTATTGATCGCCGCCACCATCGTGCTGGCGATGGGGAACATCTGGCGGGGGAAGTAGATCTTCTTGATCAGCGCGGCGTTGTCGACGAGCGATCGCGTCGCGTTCGCGAACGACTCGTTGAAGAACGTCACCGCGGTGATCCCCGAGAGCAGGTACAGCGGGTAGTACTCGATGCTGTCGTTCAGGTTGAGGAACACCCCGAGAGCGAAGTAGAACACGAGGAACTGGATCAATGGCTTCACATACGACCAGAGCCAGCCCAGGACGGATCCGCGATACCGGATGCCGACCTCTTTGCGCACGATGAGGCTGAGCAGATACTTGCGGCGGAACACGTCGAAGAGACCGTTCGTCCCGCCGGGTTGCGTCAGCTTCTGATCAGTCGACAGAGTAATCTCGGACACGGCGTTCTCATCACCTCCGTTAGCGTTCTGAGTTCGGGGGGCGAACGCCTCGTCAATCATAGGTTGTCGTCGCTGTCCGGTCTTTCAGCGTCGTGATCGGCGGTGTGTCGGCCCGCGCTCAGGCGCCGTGGCTAAGATCGACGCCTGCGGATGTCCTCCGTTCCCCGGAAGAAAGGTGCCGCTCTCATCGTGTGGTTCGACCTCGTAGTGGCCGTCCTCGCCAGCATCGGCGTCATCGGGATTCCAGGACTCCTGGTCGCCTTCGTGCTCGGGATGCGTGGTCTCACGTTATGGGCGCTCGCGCTTCCGGCAGGAACGACGATCGTTGTCATGGCAGCGCTTGCCGCACCCTTCGTCGGGATGTCGTGGGGAATCCTCCCCGTCGGGTTGATGACTGTGATCATCGCAATCGTCGCGGCAGTGCTCAGATTCGCGCTCTGGCGCTCGTCTGCTCCCGCGTTCACCGGGAGTCCGCGAGGGGCGATCGCTGCGATCGCTGGGGCGTGCCTCATCGTGATCATTCAGCTGGTCGCCGTGATCCATGACCCGCAGAACATCTCGCAGACATTCGACAACATCTTCCACCTCAACGCGATTCGTTACGCCCTCGACACAGGAGCCGTCTCTCCACTGACGATCGGCTCCATGACCAGTGGCCCCAGTGGGGGCCTGCCGTTCTATCCGTCCGGGTGGCATGCGGTGGCGTCGCTCGTGGTGCACATCACCGGTGTCACGATCCCGCTGGCATCCAACGCGATCATGATCTTCTTCGCAGCGGTAGCCTGGCCGCTCGGTGTCGTGTTCCTGGTACGGACGCTGTTCGGGCCCTCGACCGCCATGCTCGTCACCGCTGCGGCGGTCAGTGTCGCGCTCCCGGCGTTTCCGCTGCTGCTCATCGAGTACGGGGTTCTCTTCCCGTACATGATGTCGCTGAGTCTGATCGCTGTGCCCATTGCCCTCGTCTTCGAGACATGCCGACGCGCCACTTGGCGGGAGCGGTGGCCGTTCATCGTGGGCGCGCTCGGAAGCCTTCCGGGAATCGCCATCGCGCATCCCGGCGGCTTCGTAGCGCTCCTGGTCTTCACGTCCGTGCTGCTCGGCGTCGTCTGGGTTCGGCTGCTCTTCTCGACTGCGTCGCGCAGGGAGAAAGCCATGGCCTCGCTCGGGGCCGCCGGCTACATCGCGGCTGCGGTTACCTTCTGGTACGTGCTGCGCCCGCCTGCCGCCGCCCGCACCTGGCTTCCGGACGAGACCGTGGGCCAAGCGATCGGAGAGGTGCTCACCGTGTCGGTCTGGGCCGCGCCCATGAACCTCGTCGTCGCAGTGCTCGTGATCGTCGGCGGAGCGGTGGCGGTGCGACGACGCACCGCGGCCGACTGGACGGCGCTCGGCTTCCTTGCAGCCGCTGCCGGACTGTATATCGCAGTCTCCGGTCTCCAGTATCTGGTGCCGCGCGACATCCTCACCGGTGCCTGGTACAACAACGCACCGCGTCTCGCTGCGCTTCTTCCCCTCGCGTGGGTCCCGCTCGCGGCGGTCGGAGGTGCACGGATGTGGGAGGTACTGGGGAGCTGGCTGGCGCGCGTCACGCAGCCTCGTCTGCGCACGGCGCTCGCCGCGACGGTTGCCGTGGTCACCCTCGTCGTCATACCCCAGGTCGGCAACATCCGCCAGGCGGTGTCGAGCGCTGGTGGAGCGTTCGCCGTGACCGACGCATCGCAGTTGCTGACCACCGACGAGCTCGCTCTGCTCGATCGTCTCGATGATCAGGTGCCGGAGGACGCTGCGATTCTCGGCAGCCCGTGGACCGGAACAGCGCTCGCGTATGCGCTTGCGGACCGCAACGTGGTGCTGCCGCATACTTTGATGGACATCACCGAGGACATGTCACTCGTCCTCGACGGTCTGGACACCGCTCGCCCAGGATCCGACGTCTGCGACGCCGTGGATCGGCTCGGAATCGAGTATGTGCTCGACTTCGGAACGCAGGAGGTCAACGGCGGGGAGCACAGCTACCAGGGAATGGATCGGCTGAGCTCGTCCCGCGCTGTCGCGGAGGTCGACGCGGAGGGCGAGGCGGTCCTCTACGAGGTCGTGGTGTGCGAGTGATGTCCCGAGCGACAGACGCTCAGTGGAAGACAGCGGGAGATGAGAGAGCACGATGACGTTGGAGATCTTCGTTCCGTTCTGGGGCGATCCCGAGTTGCTTTACAAGACGGTCGACTCTGTGCGCGCGCAGCGAAACGGTGACTGGCGACTGATCGTCATCGACGACTGCTACCCGGACCAGTCTGTGCCTGCCTATTTCGCTGCCATCTCGGATGACCGCATTATGTACGTTCGCAATGAGACGAACCTCGGAATCACAGAGAACTATCGTGAGACCATCCGCCGGGCGACGACGTCTCATGTCACTATCCTCGGCTGCGACGATCTGCTGCATCCGAACTACGTCGACGTCATCGGCCGAGTGATCGAGCGCATCCCGACCGTCGACGTGATTCAGCCCGGAGTGCAGGTCATCGATGAGAGCGGCGTCGTGATCCGCCCGCTCGTCGACCGCGTCAAGCAGGGCCTCCTCGCCCCGCGCGGTGGCGAAGGGATCGCTCTGCTGGCTGGGGAGCAGATGGCCACAAGCCTGATCCGCGGGGACTGGCTGTACTGGCCCTCGCTGACCTTCCGAACCGAGACCCTGAGGCGCATCGACTTCCGCGACGGGCTGCCGATCATCCAGGACCTGGCTCTTCTGATGGACATCGCATTCGATGAAGGGTCCCTCGCCTACGTGCCGGAACTCGCCTTCTCGTACCGTCGTCACGGATCGAGTGCGTCGCAGAAGACGCTGTTGGACGGACGTCGCTTCCGCGATGAGCGGGCCTACTTCGCGATCGCTCGAGGGCTGGCTGTCGACAAGCGCTGGGCACGAACGAGTCGCACAGCGCGCGTGCGCCTGATGTCGCGCTTGCACGCCGTCTCCGAGCTGCCGGGCGTCCTCCGACACGGGAACCGTGCTGGGCTAGAATCGACGCTGGCGCACATCTTCGCCATCTGAGCCGCAGACAGGCGCGCAGCGAACGCCGTGCCGACTCACTCGCAGGAGGATCCCCGTATGTCCGAACACGTGCTCATCACCGGCGGCGCGGGCTTCATCGGCACCCGTCTCGCGGCTCGCTTTGCGGCAGACGGGCACAGCGTCACGGTCCTCGACTCTCTGATCCCGCAGGTCCACGGTGAGAACCCGACGGAGACGTCGCCCTTGCTGCGTTCGCTCGACGGCGTGGCCGACGTCATCGTCGGAACCGTCGCGTCGAAGGATGACCTGCGCACCGCGCTTCGGGGTGCGAGCATCGTGGTGCACCTCGCAGCCGAGACGGGGACCGGGCAGTCCATGTACGAGATCGATCGCTACGTCGAGGCGAATGTGGGCGGTACCGCGAAGCTGCTCGACATCCTGGCGAACGACGACACCGACGTGCGGAGAGTCGTCATCGCGTCTTCGCGCTCCATCTACGGCGAGGGCGCGTACGAGACCGCCGACGGCCGCCGGGTCTATCCGGGTCACCGCGCCGACACGGACATGGCCGCCGGCGATTTCGACGTTCACGCCCCGGGCGAGGGGCAACTTCGGCTCGTCCCGACGGATGAGAGCGCCCTGCTGCACCCGTCTTCCGTGTACGGCATCACGAAGCAGATGCAGGAGTCGCTCATCATGACGGTCGCTCCGACGATCGGTGTCGAGGCGACGTCGGTGCGCTATCAGAACGTCTACGGCCCGGGGCAGTCGTTGAAGAACCCCTACACGGGCATCCTCTCGATCTTCTCGACGCTTATCCGTCAGGGCAAGGACATCAACATCTTCGAGGACGGCGAGGAGAGCCGGGATTTCGTCTACATCGACGACGTCGTCGAAGCGACTTACCTCGCAGCCACTGACGCGCGTGCGGCAGGAGAGACCTTCAACGTCGGCTCGGGCGTCGCGACCACGGTGAACGACGTCGTGGCAGCTCTCTTCGAGGCCTTTGGGCGCGAGGTGCCCACGCGGATCTCCGGCAACTACCGTCTGGGTGACATCCGACACAACGTCGCCGACACCACCCGTCTCGCGACCACCCTCGGCTTCACGCCGCAGGTCGACTTCCGCGAAGGTGTCGCGGCCTTCGTGGACTGGGTCCTCACGGAGCCCGTCGAAGAGGACGGCTACCAGCGCTCCCTCGACGAGATGAGCAAGCGGAACCTCCTGAAGTGACGTCAGCACCGCCCGATCGGCGATTCGCGAAGACGCGAAGCGACTTCCCACGCACTTCCGCCGTCGGAAAAAGGCGAGATATTCAGGGCCTCCGTGCTCTCGCGGTGTCTCTGGTGGTTGTTTTCCACTTGCTGCCGACAGCTCTTCCGGGCGGATACATCGGCGTAGACGTGTTCTTCGTCATCAGCGGATTTCTGATCACAGGTCATCTCCTGCGAGAACTCGAGAGAAGCGGCACCGTCAACATCGCCGAGTTCTGGGCACGCAGAGTCCGGCGGCTCCTGCCGGCGTCCTTGCTCGTGCTCGCTGTGTGCGCTTTGCTCACACTCTTCGTCATGCCGGGGATCACGCGTGAGCAGAATCTCATCGAGATCGCCTTCGCCTCGGGGTACGCACTCAACTGGAACCTCGCAGCGGGAGCGATCGACTATCTCAACGCTACGAACCCTACCTCCCTCGTCCAGCACTACTGGTCGTTGTCGGTAGAAGAGCAGTTCTATCTTGTCTGGCCGCTCATGCTGGCAGCGGCGGCTGCGATCGCCCTGCGAAGGAACGTCAAGCGGGCTCGAGCGGGCGGGACTCCGCATCCTTCAGCGTCGATCGCAGTGCGACGCGCAGTGTGGATCGTCCTGCTCGCGGTCTTTGTGCTTTCGTTCCTCTTCTCGATTGTCGAGACCGCCCGGTCCCAGCCGTCTGCGTACTTCATCACGACCACTCGCGCGTGGGAGTTCGCGCTGGGGGCGCTGGTCGCTTTGATGCCATCGGCGCGGGTCGGCGAGAGGAGTCGTATCGCTATCGGATGGGTGGCGTTGGCCGCGATCATCTGGGCCGCCTTCGCGTTCGGCCCTGACACTGCGTTTCCCGGTTCCATTGCATTGGTGCCGGTAGGGGGAACCGCGGTCTTGATCTGGCTCGGGGACCATGCGCAACGATTCTCCCCTCAACGCATGGCTCAGGGCGCCCCTGTGCAGGTCCTGGGCGACCTGTCCTACTCGATCTATCTCTGGCACTGGCCGCTCGTGATACTGGTGACCGCGTTCGTGGACCTGCCGCTGTGGATGAGATGTCTCATCATCGTTGCCGCCACTCTGGCTCTTGCGCTCCTGACCGAGCGCTTTGTCGAGCGTCCGTTCAGGCGACCGACAGGGCTCCTGGGGAAGCGCTCGGTGACCTTCATCGCGATGTTCGCCAGCATCGCTGTGATCATGGCAGTCGTCGTTCCGCAGGCATTCGCCATCAAAGCGTCGATCGACGAGCGTCAGCAGGAACTGCAAGGTCAGATCACAGGGGATGGTCCGAATGGAGCGTCCGGCTGTGTCGGAGCCCAGGCCGTGTACAACGACTGCGCATCGCCATTTGAATATACCGAGTCTGTGGATCCCACCTTCGCGCAGGGCGACGGTCCCTGGGCGTGGTTCGAGTCCGAGCCCGCGCTGTCCTGCGATAGCCGCACGGTCGGATCATGGATCGAGCGGTCGTGTTCATTCCCCGGGGACCGAGCGGCTACAGAGACCGACGTCCTCGTGATGGGGGATTCGCACGCGGACCACATCATCTCACCGCTCGAGCGCCTGGCGGCGTCCAACGGGTGGAGTCTGCACGTTGAGACCCGCCAGGCCTGCAATCCGTTCCGGCTCAGCGCTGCAGACGACGACGAGAACTCGGCACGCTGTGCGCAGTGGGGTGCGTCGACCATCGCGGATGCGGTCTCCGATGAAGATATCGATGTCGTGATCGTCAGTACGCGTTCAGATAGCGGGGTCTGGGTAGAGAACGCGAAGACCGGGTTCGAAGCGCTCGTGGCGGCAGGGAAGACGGTGATCATGGTGACAGATGTACCGAATGTCGATGGTCGCTTGGCATCGGACGGTGCGCTTATAACGGGCCCTGCATGCGTTCTGGAGGCCGGTGCCGTAGACGATGCGTGCTCATGGCCCGACGTGTCCGAAGGTGACTGGCTTGTCGAAGCCGCGAGATCTTCGGGGATCGCTGTCGTAGACCTGCGCTCCGTGCTTTGCCCGGACGGAACCTGTCACGCCGTCGTCGGCGGTGTGATCGCTTACGCTGACGAGAATCACCTGAGCGCCTCCTATGCGCTCAGCTTGACCGGATGGTTTGCTCGCGAGCTCGCCCCTCTGATCTCACAGTGACCGAATTCTAGGCCGGGGTGTGACGGCGTTGCCGGAGCGTCCCGAGCATCACGATGATCTGGACACCGGCGACGATGAGTTCGGTGAGAGCGACAGCGCTCGCTACAGCCGGTAGCGACTGGAAGGCCGCAGCGATGATGAGCGCGGGTATGCCGATGACTGCACCGATGACCGTCGAGCGAGCGAGGAACCGCGTGTGTCCGAGCACGACCAGGCATGCGTAGCCGACCAGGCCGGACAGCGCGACCCCGATGAAAGCGATACCGAGGGGAAGGGACACCTCGAAGGGTACGGCGATGCCCAGCCATGGCGACACGAGCGGCGACAGGACGGCGATGCACGCTCCGCCGATGGTGCCGACCACGATTCCGGCCATCAAGGCGATCCGGGCCCGACGGTCGACCCGGTCTGCCTCTGAGGGCACCCAGCCCTGGAAGAATTGCTGAATGGGAAGGAAGGCGATGGCCGCGTAGCGGAACAGCCGGTCGGCGATCGAGTAGACGGGGAGCGCGGTGGGGTAGAAGACGGTGACCAGGAGTACGGGCATCGCGACGTACACCGCGCTGGTGACGGCCGTCGTCATCGCGTGACGCTGCTCTCGGAGTGCGGACCAGAATCGCGGGTGCTTCGCTTCGGTCTCGCGCGCAGCGCGCTCACGTGAGATGACGGTGTAGGAGATGAGGACGGCGGCACCCGAACCGATGAACTGGCAGGCGGGAACCAGCAGCACCTCGCCCGTCAACATCGCAGCGACCACGCCGGCCACCGTGCCCATCGCACTCGGCAGTGCTTCGCAGAGGAAGAAGACCATGGGCCGGGCGATCCCGGTGAAATACCATCCTGCTCCGAGGCCGGGAAGCACGTACGCGAGGGCACCGAGCAGAGCGAGCACGAGATCGCCCCGCAGCAGGAAGAACAGCAGGACGGCTGCCACAGGCACAGCGGTCAGGTAGAGGATGCCGCGGATGCGGAACGAATGACGATAGAACGCCACGCGGTCTCCCGCGGCGGTGCTGGCGACGATGCTCGGACCTGTGGCTCCCCAGCCGAAGGCCACGAAGACTGCGGTGAGCTGCCCGGTCGTCTGCATCACGGCGATAGAAGCCCAGCCGTCGGGCCCCAGGGCCGCGACGAGGAGAGGAATCGCGAAGACGCCGATCACCGAGCTCAGCAAGATAGACGCTGAGAAGCCGCCGAGCCGCTGGAGCGGCATCAGGATGCTGCGCATCGGCGTCGTCGGCACGGTCCCGCTCACGGTCGACGCCGCGCGTCGATCGCCTGAAGCGTGCGCTGAGGGATGCGCCCCAGTCGCATGCGCACTCCGTCACCGAAGCCGTGCGCCGCCGCCACGAACTGCGCCCCGCGATCAGAAGAGAGTGACACGGCGAGGAACGTGGCCCAGAACAAGCCCAGCGTCCGGCGCGCCAACCAGCGAACGTTGTTCTTGCGATGGAGCGGCCAGAGAGCCAGACCGTTCCTCATCGCGTAGTACGTGCGGAAGGGGGCGTGGTAGTAGTGGTGCCGCTTCTTGCCGAACACGCTCAGGTGCTTGCCGAACACGACGATCGGCACCTGCTCGCCGAGACTGTGCTCGAGCATGCTGTCCGGCAGGATCCAGAATTCGAGTCCGGCCGCGCGGGCCCGCAGGGTGTATTCCGTGTCGACGCCGTCGATGAAGAGCCGCTCATCGAAGTTGCCGACTTCCGCGAAGACGTCTACGGGTATCACCTGTCCGGACTGGATCGGGTCGCGAGGATGATCCGGCGAGCCGGTTGTTGTGACCACGAAGTCACCGAAACGCGCGGGGACCACCGCGGCGGGGCGCATCCCCGCGACGGCCAACCGGTCCAGATGGCTCAGCGCCGCGTCGACGTAGCCGTCGGGAAGAGTGGAATCTTGATCCATCGTGACGATGTGTGTTGCTCCGAGCTGCCTCGCGCGATCGATTCCTCGGTTGAGCGCGGCAGCGATGCCCACGTTCTCGGGAAGCTCCAGGGACACGACGTTCGTATCTGAGAAGGCGAGGCCGCCAAGGCTGTGGGACCCGTCGTCCACGACCACGACACGCTCCACCTGTTCACTGAGCGCGCGCACACGATCGACGAGGTCCTGGGGGGCGCGAAATGCTGTGACGACGGCGAAGACGCGCGTTCGAGAGTGCTCAGTGGTCATGGCGAAGGGGCGTGTCCAAACAGAAGCGAAGGGTGCGAAGCCGTACTTGCCACGCCTTCGGGCGGAATCCTCAGGTTACATTATCGACCGCGGAAACTGTCTCTCGCAGTGCTGGGCAGGGCGTTCCGCGAGCGCAGGCGAGAGCGCGCGATCAGGAACAACCGCATCAGGAGAAGACGCGAACGGATGGCGGCGTTGATGCCTCGGGGCTGCGACGAGGAGGCGTTGTCGTCGTGCACGCGGCGGTACAGACTCGTCGCCTCCACGTGCGTCATGCGCCCGGCGACGTTCGCGACGGTCGCTATCCAGAGATCGTGTGACTCGGTCAACGTTTCAGGGAAGGGCAGGACGAGGTCCAGCATGTCCCGGCGCACCGCCATCGCGCACCCGAAGTACGGCATGTTGCCCGCAAGCATGGCCAACTCGTTGCGAACGTTCCTGGAGCTGTCCGCGGCACGCAGCAGCCAGGGCCGACCTGTGAGAGGTGACCGCAACGGCTCCTCGGAGCCCAAGAGCCGCAGGTTCGACGCCGCTACTCCCGAGGTTTGCGCTGCGCGCGCTAGGAGGTCGCGACGGCCCTCGGTCCATACATCGTCCTGATCGCTGAGGAGCACGACGTCGCCGACCGACACGCTGAGCGCGTTCTCGAAGGTGCGCACGTAGCCACGGTTGCTGCTCTGTTCGACGATGCGGATGCGGTCATCCGTATAGGAGGCGATGATCCTCCGCGTGTCGTCGGTGCTGGCATCGTCGACGATGACGAGCTCGTCATCGTCCCCGAGCTGCGGGAGGATCGAGTCGATCTGCTCGCGAAGGTATGCGGCGCCGTTGTACGTCGCCATGCACACGCTCACGGTCGAGGTGCGCGGCTGGGTCTCGTCCAAAACGAGTCTCCTTCAGGCGGTGGAATGCAGGCCGAGAGACGGTGCTCGCCTAGACTATCGAAGGCTTTATGAGTGGAATCGGGGAGACTGCGGATGACCGGTGCGATCGTACTCGCCGCTTACCAGCCGGCGCCCGAACTGCTGATCAGGCAGCTGCGATCCATCCGCGCGCAGACGGTCGACGACTGGGTGTGCGTGATCACCGTCGACGGCGGTGAGGACGTCGTCCGTCGATGCATTGCCGAGGCCGTCAGAGATGATCCGCGGTTCCAGGTCGTCGCGGACGGCCGTCGGCTTGGCTTCTACCACAACTTCGAACGCGGCCTGCAAGCTGTGCCGGATGACGCTGAATGGGTCGCCCTCAGCGACCAGGACGACTTCTGGTACCCGCGCAAGCTCGAGGTCCTACTTCCGTATCTCGCCGAGGTCGCGCTGGTCTCAGGGCAAGCCCGCCTTGTGCAGTACCCGGCAGAACGCGAGATCGGTGTGACCGATCGCCGAGACCTCAGCCCGGAACTCACGATGCTTGTGAACCAGTACACCGGATCGCTCTGCGTCTTCCGAGCGGATCTCCTCGCTGCCGCGTTGCCCTTCCCGGTGTTGTCCTCGCGGACAGTCGCCCACGATCACTGGCTGGCGATGGTCGCTTTCGCGCACGGGGGAGCTCGCGTCATAGACGAGGTCGTGCAGGACTACGTCCAGCACGACGCGAACGTCTTCGGCGACCCGAGTGGGCTGCGCGCGGGCACGTTGCGAACCGTGAAGCGTGCGGCAACGAACGTCGTCGGATTCGCGCGACGCTACGAGGGCTCGGCCTCCCCGCGAGCGATGGCGCGGATGCTCTATTGGGTCTACGTCGGGTGGCGACAACTGATGGCCGAAACCCTCGCTATACGGAGCGCTTCGCATCCCGGTGCGGACCAGACGGTCGTCCGAGGGCTCGTTCGGAGTTTCGGTCGTGGACGCCGCGTCGCGGACACACGGCGACTGCTTCAGGCTGCTCGTCGCGCAGGAGCGGTTCCGCGGGCCTTCACCGTCGCCTACGTGGCGAGTTGGATGGCGGGAATCACGGTCTCGGGCCGGATTCTCGAGCCGACACAGCTCTCGCGGGACTGACGCCGATCCTCGCGCCTCAGTCTTCGAGGTGCGGTCTACTATCGCGATCTCTCTCGAGCGCGTCGAGACGATCTTCGAGCTGATCGATCTCGGCGCGCGAGATCGCCGCTTCTTCTGCCACTCGGCGGATCTCGTCCTCCGCCTGCGACAGCTCCCACGACAGATGAAGTGACACGCCGAGCAGCAGCACGATCGCGAGAGCGAACAGCAGATTCGCGGGTACCTGAACGCCGAGCAACGTTGTCGCCCCGAGCAACAGCTGCGGGAACAGACCGAGCGTGAGCACGCACAGGGCGATGACGATCCACATCACGGCGTACTTCTCGCGAAGTCGACGAGTGACGAGCATCCATCCGACGAGCACGAGGGCGAGGAGTGCGAGAGCGATGCCGGCGACGACGATCATCGCACGATCTCCTCGGGGATGACGATCTCGTGATCGCGCTTCTTCGGCCGTCGAAGCATCGACAACCCGAGCGCGAAGACGGAGCGCAGCAGATAGACGGAAGCGCCGATGGGCCCCTGGCTCGGGGTGCCGTGAGTGCGGGGACGCATAGCCACGGGCACTTGTGTGACAGAGAGACCGGCGTGGCACGCGGCCACGAGGGAATCGATGGTGTCACCCAGATACTCCGCTGGGTAGTAGCGCACGTACTGGTCGATGGCGCGGGAGTTAGCGGCACGGAACCCGCTGGTCACATCGGTCAGACGTGTCTTGGCGACGCGCGAGACGGTTCCGGCGAGGAAGACCATCGCCCAGCGCCGTGGCCCGCGGACGGAGTACTCACCCACGTCGGCGAACCTCGCGCCGATCGATATGTCCGCGTGCTCGAGCCCGGACAGCACCTTGGAGATATCGGCAGGGTTGTGCTGACCGTCCGCATCGACCTGGATGGCACGCTGGTAGCCGTTTCGGCGCGCGTACGTGAATCCCGTACGCATGGCACCCCCGACGCCGAGATTGAAAGGAAGGGGGATCACCGTTGCGCCTGCAGCGCGTGCGACATCTGCCGTGTCATCGTCCGAGCCATCATCGACCACGATCACGTCGAAGTCGTCGCCAGCGGCGCGGATCTCACGGATTGTCGCACCGACCGTTCGAGCTTCGTTCCATGCGGGGACGATGATGAGGACACGGCCCAGCGCAGAGGTCATAGTTCTCCGATCCTACCCGACGCGGTGTCCGGGCTTCGGCTACGGGATCGGAGTGCCGACGGTGTACTCCGCCTTGAAACCGGTTGCCAGCATGAGGATGGAGGGCACTCGTCCGCCGCCGAGGCGAATGAGCGATTCCATCGACTGAACATGTCGGAGCGCGCCGTTCTCGTAGCGGTATACCTCGGGCAGGCCCTGGAACTGGACGAAGTCCTCATTGTTCGTCAGGAGCGGCGAGCCGACGGTGAAGCGGGCGAACTGCTCCCCGGCAAGGACCCGAACCGGGGGATTCTTTCCTCCGCCGAGGGCGAGCAGAGTGGTCGCGCTGCGCACGTGATGCAGAGACCCCTTGGTGAAGCGGAAGATCTCATTGCGTCCCTGGAACTGCACGAAGGTGTTCTCCGGCACATAAGCGCTGCCGATCCCGAACCAGTTCGCGGTCGCCGATGACCACGGGAGGATCTGCATCGGGCGATTGCCGTTCAGAGCCACGAGATCGGCGGTTGTCTGCACGTGACGAAGCTGGCCGCCCGAGATCGTGTAGACCTCCGCGGCTCCACGCGGTTGAACGAGGAACGGAGCACTCACCGTGGTGGTCGACATCTTGAAGCCCGCGCACTCGTCGGCGTTCACGCGCAGCGGTGTGATTCCGCCGAGGTCACTTCCGGTGACGCGGTAGAGCGTTCCGCCCGCCGCGAGGTACCGGACGTCACCGCACTGGAGGATGGGCGTGAGGACCCCGGATACCCGCGCATTGGCGGCCAGAGACCCGTCGGGGACTTCGGTGTAGGTGGAGGGACCATACTCCGCGGCAAGAGCGAGCGACGGGACATGCACGTGTCGGTCGCGGACGAGAGTGAGGAGGATGGGCGCCTTACTGGTCTCGCGCACCATGCTGTTGGCGGGAATCGCGACCGGGCCGAAGGGGATGGCTGCAGCGATGGTCGGATTCATCGTCGCAGCGTATGTCGCAGCGCCCCCGGTGAGCACCTTCCACGTCTCGGCGGTCGCGATGTAGCGTTTCGCATTGTTCTGGTGGAGATATGTCTGAGGAGAGGACCCGGGGCGGAAGTAGTCGTTGACATCGGCTCCGCCCACGAACGCGTCTGCCGTCGCCGCATCGAGATTGACATACGACGCGAGCGGATATCCGAATCGTAGGATCTGCGCCTGGCTGGCGAAGCGGTGCTTCGAGCCGTCTGGCTCCAGCAGGTACAGGGTGCCGTTGCGGGGATCGTGAACGAAACGGGTAATGGGCTGACGCTCAGGGAGTGAGTTCATGAAGGCCGCCGACACGACCGAGACGGGGCCGAAACGCGCCGTGAACGGGGCGAGGTCGTCGGGGGAGGCGATGTGGTATTTCGCTCCTGCCATCAGCAGATAGATCTTGTCGCCGCCGGGGGCCACGATGGCTCCTCGGGTCGGGTTCGCGGGCCCGTGCGTCGATCCGAACCACTGGGTGAAGTAGTTGTGGAAGTTGCGGTTGCCGTAGGCGGAGCATCCATCGCCCTCGCCGAACCCGGCCCGCAGTGCGGCGGCGTTCGGCTGGTACGGCGTGTAGTAGTAGAGCGCAGAGGTGGCGGAGTTCTCGATGTACACCGGACCGCGGCCGCACGCCGAATTCGGGTTGTAGAGGATGTTCCAGGTCTTGCCCGGCTCGTAGTACTTGAAGTAGCGGCCCTCGGTGTAAATCTTCATCTGCCGGCCTGCACCGTAGATCTGGTAGAAGAACCCTGAGAAGGCGGGGTCGCACGGAGCAGTGTCGGGGCAGCCCTGCCCAAGCGCCATCGAATAGCGCCAAGCGCTCGGCCAGGTGTGAGTGACGAGTCCCTGCTCCTTCTGGAGCATCACGATGAATACCTGCGGGTTGATCCCGCAGGACTGGGCGACCTTGTGGATGATCGTCGCGGCGGACTCGTTTGCTGAGCCCTGGTAGCCGTTGCAGTACTTGTCTGCCGCCCGGTTGGGAGTGTTCTGGCGATAGTCCTTGAGGCAGACGTATCCGGTGCGGCACGAGGAGACCTGAGAGCGGAAGAAGGTGTCGATCGTCGCCGGGGTCATCGTCGCGGAATTGAAGAACACCTCGTTGGAGATGATGTTGCCGGCACGGAACCCGTCGGTGATCAGTGCCTTCACGGGCGCTGCTTTCACGGGCGCTGCCGACATGTTCGTCGTCGTCGCCGACGTCGTGACATCAGAGGACGCGGATCCGGAGCTCGAGGGAACTGCGGCTCCCGCGGGGCTCGCGATGAGGAGCGAGGCGGCGAAGACTATCGCTGCGGCGCCAGAGATGAGCGAGCGCAGTCGGGGAGTTGGGGATCCGGTCACACGCCCCATTGTGGCGGAAAGCTACGGATGATGCCAGTGTGATTGATGTGACGCAAGTCAACATGCCGTGGATCCCGAGCTCTCAGGCGGGATGTGGCACGATGTTGGGGTGAAAGGCATTATTCTCGCGGGAGGATCGGGCACTCGACTGCATCCGATCACTCTGGGCGTCTCAAAGCAGCTGATTCCCGTCTACGACAAGCCGATGGTGTATTACCCCTTGTCGACCCTGATGCTTGCCGGCATCCGGGACATCCTCGTGATCACCACCCCGCACGACGCCGCTCATTTCGAGCGTCTGCTGGGCGACGGCTCGCAGTTCGGCATCAATCTGACCTTCGCGCAGCAGCCCTCGCCGGATGGCCTGGCGCAGGCGTTCACGATCGGTGCGGATTTCATCGGCGACGACAGTGTCGCCCTGGTCCTCGGAGACAACCTGCTCTACGGCCCCGGCCTCGGTAACAAGCTGCAGCGCTTCGGCGACATCGACGGGGGAGCGATCTTCGCTTACTGGGTCGCCGAGCCTGAGGCTTACGGCGTCGTGGAGTTCGACGCGGACGGCACTGCGGTGTCGCTCGAGGAGAAGCCTGCTCAGCCGAAGAGCAACTACGCGGTTCCCGGGCTGTATTTCTTCGACAACGACGTCGTCGAGATCGCGCGCAACCTCTCGCCGTCTGCACGCGGCGAGTACGAGATCACCGATGTCAACCGCGCGTACCTCGAGCGCGGCAAGCTGCAGGTCGAGGTACTGCCTCGCGGCACTGCGTGGCTCGACACCGGAACGTTCGATCAGATGACGGATGCCGCTGAATATGTGCGCACGATGGAACGCCGCACGTCGCTGAAGATCGGTGTGCCGGAGGAAGTCGCGTGGCGTCAGGGGTTCCTGACTGATGACGAGCTCCGTGAGCGCGCGGAGAAGCTCGTCAAGAGCGGATACGGCGCGTACCTTCTGGATCTGCTCAAGAGAGGACACGCATGACCCGCCTGCTCGTGACGGGGGGTGCCGGATTCATCGGATCCAACTTCGTGCACCATGTCGTCGAGAACACCGATCACACCGTCACCGTGCTCGACGCGCTGACGTACGCCGGTAACCGGGCGTCGCTTGCGTCTCTCCCGGAGAACCGTGTGGAGTTCGTTCACGGCGACATCACGGACGCCGAACTCGTCGACCGCCTCACAGCGGATGCGGACGCCGTCGTTCACTACGCAGCGGAGTCACACAACGACAACTCGTTGCACAGCCCGCGCCCGTTCCTCGACACGAACATCATCGGCACCTACACGCTGCTGGAGGCGGCTCGCCGTCACGAGACGCGCTTCCACCACATCTCGACCGACGAGGTCTACGGCGATCTCGAGCTCGACGACCCTGAGCGCTTCACCGAGCAGACGCCGTACAACCCGTCATCGCCGTATTCCTCCACCAAGGCGGGCAGCGACCTGCTGGTCCGTGCGTGGGTGCGATCGTTCGGCGTGCAGGCCACAATCTCGAACTGCTCGAACAACTACGGCCCCTACCAGCACGTCGAGAAGTTCATCCCGCGGCAGATCACGAACGTGATCCGGGGAATCCGGCCCAAGCTGTACGGCGCCGGCGAGAACGTCCGCGACTGGATCCACGCCAACGACCACTCCTCTGCAGTGCTAACGATCCTCGACAAGGGACGCATCGGCGACACCTACCTGATCGGGGCCGACGGGGAACGCAACAACAAAGAGGTCGTCGAGTTGATCCTTGAGGGCATGGGACAGCCGCGCGATGCCTATGATCACGTGACGGACCGCGCCGGCCACGACCTGCGGTACGCGATCGACTCGACCAAGCTGCGGACCGAGCTGGGGTGGGAGCCGCGCTTCGCCGACTTCGAGTCAGGCCTTGCCGCGACCATCGCCTGGTACCGCGACAACGAATCGTGGTGGGCGCCCTCGAAGGACGCGACCGAAGCGTTCTACGCGACGAAGGGGCAGTAGGCCACGGTGAGTGACATCGATTTCGGCAAGCAGCTGGCGCCTGTGGAGACAGGCATCCCCGGGCTGGTCCTGTTCGAGCTGCCGGTGCACGGCGACTCTCGTGGGTGGTTCAAGGAGAACTGGCAGCGCGAGAAGATGATCGCGCAGGGGCTGCCTGATTTCGGGCCGGTTCAGAACAACGTCTCCTTCAACGATGCGATCGGCACGACCCGGGGAATCCACGCGGAGCCCTGGGACAAGTGGGTCTCAGTGGCCACCGGGCGCATCTTCGGCGCCTGGGTCGACCTGCGTGAGGGACCGACGTTCGGTGCGGTGTTCACGGCCGAGCTCGACCCCTCACGGGCGATCTTCGTGCCGCGAGGCGTGGGGAACTCCTACCAGACACTCGAGGCCGACACGGCGTACACCTACCTGGTCAACGACCACTGGTCGCCGGATGCGTCGTACTCGTTTCTCAACCTCGCCGATGAAACGGTCGCGATCAACTGGCCCATTCCGCTGTCCGACGTGGAGATCTCTGCCAAGGACCTCGCCCATCCGCGGCTCGCGGATGTCACGCCGATCGGTGCGCGCAAGACCCTCGTCGTTGGAGCTGCAGGTCAGCTGGGTCGCGCGCTGCGTCAGCAGCTGGGCGAATCGGTGAATGTCGAGTGGACGACCCGGGCTGATTTCGACCTCGGCGACCGGAACCTCCGTATGGCACGACGCTGGCGGGACTACGACGTGATCATCAACGCCGGTGCCTACACGGCGGTCGATCTCGCCGAGACGCCTGAGGGACGGCGTGATGCCTGGTCGGCGAACGCCGCAGGTCCAGCAGCCCTTGCCGGCATCGCGGCGGAGTACGGACTGACACTGGTGCACGTCTCCAGCGACTACGTGTTCGACGGAACCGCAGATGGCGCGTACACCGAAGACGAGAGCATGTGCCCGCTGGGTGTGTACGGACAGACGAAGGCCGCAGGCGATGTCGCCGTCGCCGTCGTGCCGCGTCATTACATCGTGCGAACCTCCTGGGTGATCGGCGATGGCAAGAACTTCGTCCGCACGATGGCATCGCTCGCCGAGCGGGGCATCGATCCGAAGGTGGTGGACGACCAGCGCGGCCGACTCACTTTCGCCGATGAGATCGCACGAGCGATCGTGCATCTGCTGAACTCGAATGCACCCTACGGTACGTACAACGTGACGGGTGCGGGCGAGGTACGGACGTGGGCCGAGATCGCTGCTGACATCTTCGACCTCGTCGGCGCAGATCCGGCCCGTGTGTCCGGCGTGAGCACGGCGGACTACTTCGCGAACGCCGCCGGTCCGGTCGCTCCACGTCCACTGAACAGCCGCTTGGATCTGGCGAAGCTCGAGTCGACCGGGTTCCTGCCCCGTGACGCCGGTGAACAGCTGAAGGAATACCTGACCACGTGAGCGCGCCCGCTGCGGCGGTGCCACTCTCTCGGGTGTCGGTGCGAACCCCTCGGTTCCGCACCGACATCCAGGCGCTCCGCGCCGTGGCGATCCTGCTCGTCGTTCTGAACCACCTGTGGCCCGAACAGCTACCGGGCGGATACGTCGGTGTCGATGTCTTCTTCGTGATCTCGGGGTTCCTCATCACCGGACATCTCGTGGGTGACCTGGAACGGACCGGGAAAATCCGGCTCGTCACCTTCTACGCGCGTCGCGTTCGCAGGCTTCTGCCCGCGGCGCTTCTGGTGCTGACCGTGTCGCTCGTCGGCGTCTGGCTGTTGCTGCCGTACACGCGGTGGACGGACAACGCGGTCCAGGCGATCGCGAGTGCACTGTACGTCGAGAACTGGACGCTGGCCGGTCTCGCCGTCGATTATTCGGCGCATAACGCTGCCGCGAGCGCGGTGCAGCACTACTGGTCGTTGTCCGTCGAGGAGCAGTTCTATCTGGCATGGCCGCTCCTGCTTCTGGGAGCGGCCATGGTCGCCGCGCGTGCGGGGCGACGGCGCCGACCGGCGATCCTCATCGTGGTGCTGGGCATCGGGCTCGCCTCGTTCGTGGCGGGGGTTATCTTCACCAACGCTCTTCCTTCCCAGGCGTACTTCGTCACCTTCACCCGGGCCTGGCAGTTCGCCGTCGGCGCGGTCATCGCACTGATCCCTGCGATGCGGCTCGGGAGGTTGAACGCCCTCGGCGCTTGCGTGCTGGCTGCCGGGGGATACGCAGGAATCGCGTGTGCGGCTCTCGTCTTCGGACCGCGGACCGCCTACCCGGGCGTCGCCGCGCTGCTGCCCGTTCTGGCGACGGCCGTCGTGATCGCCGCGGGAACGGGCCGCAGGGCGCCGGTATGGGGGATATCTCGCCTCACCGACAACCGACCGGTCCAGTGGCTCGGCGATGTGTCGTACTCGCTCTACCTCTGGCACTGGCCGCTGATCGTCCTGACGCCGTTCATCATCGCTGCGCCGTTGTCCGACGGGTCCCGCCTCACCGCGCTCGTCGCGTCGCTGGTTCTCGCCGCCGCGACGCGACGCTGGGTCGAGGTGCCCGCGTTGCGTGCGCGGGGGTGGACCTCGACTCGGCGCTCATTCCTCGGGGCCGGAGTGATGATGACCGTGGTCGTGCTGCTCGCGGCCTTGCTGCTGGGTGCGGCCGCGCAGAAAGGATCAGCGGCCACTGCGCTCGAGGAGATGAACGTCGCCGCGGGGTCTTGCAGCGGAGCTGCGGCTCTCGCGAATGCCGACGAGTGCGAGCCCTCGATGTCGGTCGCCGATCCGGTGGTCACCGCGACGGATGCGTACTTCACACTGGCGCCGGAGTGCGGAGACCTCACGGATCGTCTGTCTTTCGACGGTCGACAGACGACGCGAGAGTGCGACTTCTCCGGGGGCGAGCACGGGCTCGACGTCTGGCTCGTGGGCGATTCTCATGCCGAGCAATGGCAGGCGGCGCTCTACCCGATCGCGCGCGCCGAAGGGTGGCGCCTCACTATCAGCTCATTCCCGGGTTGCCCGCCTGCCGACGTCGCCTTCGTCGGCTTCGATGACTTGTGGGGTCCGGATGACCACTTGCGCTGCCGAGACTGGTCGGAGTCTCTGACCGAAGCGGTTGTCACGGCGAGCCCGGATCTCGTCGTCACTTCCATGGCCGCCAGGCAGCAGCTGGTCGACGACCCCGAGGGTCGGTCCCACGACCGTCACTTCGTCGACGGCCTGCATCGCACGTGGGATCGCTGGATCGGCGCGGGCATCGCCGTGATGCCTATCGCCGACACTCCGCTGAACGCCGACGTCCGTGACGTCGATTGCCTGCTCCTGAACCGCGAAGATCCTCGGACGTGCGCCGTCCCGCGCGAGAAGGCGCTCCCTCCGGACCCGGTCTCCCTGGCTTCGCGCGACCCTCGACCCGGACTCTGGCCGGTCGACATGAGTTCTCTGCTCTGCGACGAGCAAGAGTGCTTCGCGGCCGTCGGGGGTGAGCCGGTGTTCTACGACTCCGACCATCTGAGCAGCTCCTATGCCGCGACGCTCAGCGCACATCTCCGTGTCCACGTGGACGCTGCGCTCGCAGGCGTCTCGGACGGAGCGGGCTGAGAGCCGAAGTATCGGTGTATTAGGCTGGATCGACAGACCTCGCGCCCCCGAATGTGGCGAGGTCATCAAGGTCTGACCGAGGTTTTCCAGTGCCCCCGACGGAACTGCCCCGCAGCGCCGGTCATCGTGCCGACATCGACGGTCTGCGCACGCTCGCCATCGTGCTCGTGGTCGTCTACCACGTCTGGCTGGGCCGGGTGTCCGGAGGCGTTGACGTCTTCCTGATGGTGTCCGCCTTCCTGCTCACCGGGTCACTCACGAGACGCGCCACGACGGATGAGCCGCTCGACCTGTCGGAGTTCTGGACGCGTCGGTTCCGGCGTCTGATTCCCGCGGCGGCGGTGACGCTGCTCGCAGTCCTGGCGGCGGCGGCCGCGTTCTTCCCGCCCACGCTATGGACACGGATCTGGAACGAGACGTGGGCCAGTCTTCTCTATGTCCAGAACTGGCAGCTCGCATTCTCTGAAGTCGACTACTACGCGCGCGACAGCGCCTCCACCAGCCCGCTGCAGCACTTCTGGTCGCTTTCGATCCAGGGGCAGGTCTTCGTGCTCTGGCCTCTGCTCATCGCAGCGGTCGCAGTCTTGCTTCGGAATCGGCGCGGGCTCGTACGCCCGGTACTGTTCGCCGTGTTCCTGGCGATCTTCGTCTGGTCTCTGTGGTTCTCGGTGACGGAGACTCGCGATGACCAGGCCTTCGCGTACTTCGACACCCGTACCCGGCTGTGGGAGTTCGCGGCCGGCTCCCTGCTGGCCCTCGCCTTGCCGTACGTCCGTCTTGACGGCCGGGTGCGTGCCGCACTCGGCTGGCTCGGACTCGCCGGCATCGTGCTGTGCGGCATCGTTCTGGACGTCGGGGGAGGATTTCCCGGGTACCTCGCCCTGTGGCCCGTGCTCTGCACTGCTGCGGTCATCATGGCGGGGGCGGGAACCTCGACCGGTGGACCCGCGAGGCTGCTCGCATCGAGGCCGGTGACATACCTCTCTCGAGACGCGTATGCGCTGTACCTCGTGCATTGGCCGATCCTCGTCACGTGGATGGTGGTGTTCGACGTCGATCGGCTCGATGTTCGGGCAGGGCTCGGCGTCATCGCGCTCTCCCTTGTGTCCGCGCGCCTGCTTTCGCGACTGGTCGAAGCCCCGCTTCGCGAACCGTCGCGCCCGGGGCGCGCAGGAGCCCTGCAGAGCGTGGCTGTGATCGCGGCCTCGGTCGTCGTGGTTGCTGGAGTGACCGGCACGTGGCGAGGAGCGGAGCAGATGCGGGCGACAGCGATCGCGGATGCGGCCGCTGACGCGGACTATCCGGGCGCCGCGCAAGTCGATGCGGCGATCGAGATCGGTGACGACCCGAGTCTTCCGATGATTCCGCTGCCGACCTCTCTGGACGATGAATGGGCCGCGGTAGGACCTGCCTGTGAAGGGCCGTTCGCACCGCGCGCCGAGGTGCTCGACGGCACCTGCAACCAGAGCCCGGATGCAGGGGACGCTGAGCGTGTGGTCGTCGTGATCGGTGATTCTCATGCGCAGCAGTTGTCGGCGCCCCTGATCGCGCTGTCGGAGGATCGAGACCTGGCTGTCATCACCCTGCTGCAGGGCGGCTGCACCGCGGGCCTCTTCGAGGAGTCGCGGAGCACCACACTGACCACCTGCGAACCCTGGGTGCGGGCGGCCCTCGACCATGCCACGCAGATCGCACCCGATGCGGTGTACCTCGTCGTGACGCGCGCCGACGCTGCGGCACCGGAGCGCCTACTGGACGGGATCGAGGACGCGGTCGCCCAGATGCGTCTGGCCGACATCCCTGTGATCGGGGTCCGCGACAACCCCCGCTTCTCGTTCAACATGTATCAATGCGCCATCGACCCCGACATGGCGTGCTCCGTGCCGCGCGACCAGGTCCTCGCCGATCAGAACCCGGCTGCTGCGCTTGAGCAGCTGATCACCGTGGTGGATTTCACGCCGTGGTTCTGCCCGTGGGACGTCTGCGAGGCGGCGATCGGCAACGTGGCGGTCTACATCGATGACAATCACCTGTCGCGCACGTATGCGCGCACCCTGGCGCCGATCCTCGAACGAATCCTGGCGGAAACGCACGACGTGGCCCGGCCCTCAGCATGATCGCAAGTACGGCCCCCTAAAATGTGAGAGTGCGTGCCCGTGACGGAGCTGCGCAGAACACTTGTCGTCGGCATCAAGAAAGTTGCATCAATGGATCTCCTCGTCGTCGGGTCGGGCTTCTTCGGCCTCACCATCGCTGAACGTGCCGCTGAAGCGGGACGCAAGGTCACGGTCATCGACCGACGGAACCACATCGGCGGAAACGCGTACAGCGAGAACGAGCCTGAAACCGGCATCGAGGTGCACCGCTACGGTGCGCACCTCTTCCACACCTCGAATCCGACGGTCTGGGAGTACGTGAATCGCTTCACGAGCTTCACGAACTACGTGCACCGCGTGTACACCAATCACAAGGGCGTCGTCTTCCCGCTTCCGATCAACTTGGGAACCATCAACCAGTTCTTCAACGCGGCCTACTCCCCGGACGAGGCTCGCGCTCTCGTGCACGAGCTCGCCGGAGAGTTCGATGCGAAGCAGGCGCAGAACCTCGAAGAGCGGGGAATCGGTCTGATCGGACGCCCGCTGTACGAGGCGTTCATCCGCGACTACACCGCGAAGCAGTGGCAGACCGATCCGAAGCAGCTCGCCGCGGAGATCATCAGCCGGCTGCCCGTTCGCTACACCTACGACAACCGTTACTTCAACGACACCTGGGAGGGGCTGCCCACCGACGGCTACACCGCCTGGATCGAGCGCATGGCGGATCACCCGAACATCGAGGTGAAGCTCTCGGTGGACTTCTTCGACGAGTCGCAGCCGCTGAACAAGAAGGCCACCGTCGGTCAGGTGCCGATCGTCTACACGGGTCCGGTCGACCGCTACTTCGACTACTCCGAGGGCGAGCTCTCGTGGCGCACGCTCGACTTCGAAGAAGAGGTGCTCCCCACCGGAGACTTCCAGGGCACACCGGTCATGAACTACGCGGACGCGAACGTGCCTTACACGCGCATCCACGAGTTCCGTCACTTCCACCCCGAGCGCGCCGACCGCTATCCCCAGGACAAGACGGTCATCATGCGCGAGTTCTCGCGGTTCGCGACCCGGGACGACGAGCCGTACTACCCCGTGAACACGCAGAGCGACCGTGACGGTCTGCTCACGTACCGCGAGCTTGCCAAGGGCGAGCGCGACGTGCACTTCGGCGGGCGCCTCGGCACGTACCAGTATCTCGACATGCACATGGCCATCGGATCCGCGCTTTCGATGTGGAACAATCACCTCGCCTGAGGAGACGAACAGCATGGTCGATAACGAGAAGAACTACGTCACCGTCAACCACACCGTCTTTCCTTCCGAGGGAGTGGCAGAGGTGTCTGCGCTGTATGTCGACACCGGCTCAGGCGACGGGTCTCAGCCGGGCGAGGCCTATGAGATCGTCGATCGGCGCGGGATCAAGGTCTATGCGCATCGCCGCATCTCGTTGAGCACGTACTTCAACGCCTTCCCGGCCAGCGACTGGCAGCACTCCACTCCGGTTCGGGCTGTCCGCCTGGTCGCGACCGTGAGGGGACGAGGCCTCATCTCGGTGTACAAGTCCAGCGCGCGCGGCCGCGCGTCGGCGCATGCGTCGAAGACGTTCACGGACGAAACCGTGATCTTCGACCTTCCGGTCACGTCGTTCATCGACGGGGGTTTCTACTGGTTCGACATCGCCGCCGGCAACAGCGACGCGACGCTCGTCGCCGCAGAGTGGCAGGTGGCGGAGCCGGAGGACTGGAATCCGGGCAAGGCGACGGTCGGCATCACGACCTTCAATCGGCCCTCGTACTGTCTGAACCAGATCATCGCCGTCGGCCAGAACGAGCACGTGCATGACGTGCTGGATCGTGTCGTCGTCGTCGATCAGGGCACCGACCTGGTTTCCGAGCAGCCGGGCTTCGACGACGCGGCCGAGAAGCTGGGCGACAAGCTGCAGATCATCAGGCAGCCCAACCTCGGCGGCTCCGGTGGTTTCTCGCGGGCGATGCTCGAATCGCTCGACGGGGGCAGTGATTATGTGCTGCTCCTCGACGACGATGCCATCTCTGAACCTGAGGCCATCGTGCGCGCCGTGCGATTCGCCGACTTCGCCTCCACGCCCACGATCGTGGGCGGCGGCATGCTGCACCTCGACGATCGTTCCGTCCTGTACACGCAGGGCGAGGTCTGGGACCAGCGGAGTTCGTGGATGCGGCCGTCCGGCGACAGCGAGTATGACCACGATTTCGCGGAGGAGACGCTTCGTTCGACGCCGGAGTTGCATCGCCACCTCGGCGCCGACTTCAACGGCTGGTGGATGTGCCTGATCCCCACGAGGATTCTTCGCGAGATCGGGCTGTCGCTTCCGGTGTTCCTGAAGTTCGACGACATCGAGTTCTCTCTGCGCGCACGCGACCACGGATACCCGACGGTGTGCCTCCCGGGCGTCGCCGTCTGGCACATGGCCTGGCATGACAAGGACCCCACCCGCACCTGGGAGGAGTACTTCATCCACCGCAACCGGACGATCACGGCGTTGCTTCATTCGCATGTGCGCGGTGGTGGACGAATGCCGCTGCACTCCTTCCTCGGCGACATCAAACTGCTCTTCATGCTGCAGTACTCCGCGGTCCGACTCCGGCACGAGGCCATGCGAGATGTCTTCGGCGGTCCTGCTCGC
The DNA here is from genome assembly GCF_057215335.1 of Microbacterium sp. PI-SA-G. Taxonomy (NCBI): domain Bacteria; kingdom Bacillati; phylum Actinomycetota; class Actinomycetes; order Micrococcales; family Microbacteriaceae; genus Microbacterium; species Microbacterium sp. PI-SA-G. The sequence goes on along the minus strand of NZ_CM170103.1, from coordinate 950,531 downwards.
CTGCCCGACCTGCTCGCGGGGAAGCAGGGTGAGATCCGCGAGATGCGCACGCAGTACATCGACGCCAAGGTGGTGGAGGATTTCTCGAAGGTTCCGCCGGTGCGCCGGTCCTCCGTAGCCCTGCTCGGTGGCGTCAGCCGACCCACCAACCCCGTGATGGCGATCGCACTGGCGGCTCGCGTGGCAGCTCGGCAGCTGTTCGTGAAGCAGGCCGCCGGCAGCAGGCGCAACCCGGAGCGCATCATCTCGGCCCAGGACATCACCTGGTGGCGTTTCGCCGACATCGACTCGGCGCTGGTCACATCTCCTGACGGCGTCGGAGTCGCCTGGTATCAGCGGGATCGCGCCATGATGCATCGGTTCCTCTGGCGGAGCATCAGACTGCATTGGAAGCTCTCGCGGGAGTGGAAGCGTCTGGCGGCCGAGTACGGTGAGGAGTCACCGAAGATCACGTCGCCGGACAGGTGGCGCCAGATGTTCGACACCGTGCAGAGCGACGCCTGACGCGCTGGCGTACGGCGACGTTATTCGGACACAGGAGCCAGATGATCGGTACGACAGTGGGAGCTCCGGGCACGCCCCGGCGCTACCTGCACTCGCTGTGGCTGCTCTCTGCCCGGGATCTGCGCGTCCGGTACGCCACCAGCCTGCTGGGGTATCTCTGGTCCGTGCTGGATCCCCTGGTGATGAGCGGGATCTACTGGTTCGTCTTCACAGTGGTCTTCCACCGGTCCGTGGGTGAAGAGCCGTATATCGTCTTCCTCATCACCGCACTGCTGCCGTGGGTGTGGTTCAACACGTCCGTCTCGGACTTCACCCGCGCGTTCCGCAAGGACGCGCGCCTGGTGCGGTCGACGGCGATCCCGCGCTCGATCTGGGTGAACCGGATCGTGTTGAGTAAAGGCGTCGAGTTCCTGTGTTCTCTGCCGGTCCTGGTGCTCTTCGCGATCGTCGCCGGTGCTCCGGTCGGGTGGGGACTGCTGTGGTTCCCGCTCGCGGCCGTGCTGCAGGCCATCTTGCTCGTCGGTCTGGGTCTGCTCGTCGCGCCTCTGTGCGTTCTGTACTCCGACCTCGAGCGCACGACGGCGCTCATCCTGCGTGCCCTGTTCTACGCCACGCCGATCATCTATGGGGTCGCTGACCTGCCCGCGCCTTTCGATGTGCTCGGAGCATTCAACCCGCTCTCGGGCATCTTCACTCTGTACCGGGTGGGGTTCTTCCCTGATCAATGGAGCACGGGTGCCGTCCTGATCGGCGTCGCAATGACCTTCGGCATACTCGCGCTCGGGATCTTCGTCTTCCGCCGGCTCGAGCGCACAATTCTCAAGGAGTTGTGATGACGGAACCGATGCACGATGTCGCGATCGCGGTCGACAACCTCGGAGTCAGTTTTCGACGGAACCGACGCGGACGCCGCAACTTCAAGGATCTGTTCGCGGGGCGCTCCCGTCGATCGAAGCCGAATGAGTTCTGGCCGTTGCGGAACGTGACGTTCGCCGTGAAGCCGGGTGAGGCGATCGGCGTGGTGGGTCGAAACGGTCAGGGTAAGTCGACGTTGCTTCGCCTCGTCGCCAAAGTTCTTCTCCCCGACGAAGGCACCGTCACCGTGAACGGTGGCGTGGCTCCGCTCATCGAGATCACGGGCGGCTTCGTGGGTGACCTCACTGTGCGTGAGAACGTCCGTCTCACTTCCGGCCTGCACGGGATGTCGCGTGCAGAGGTCTCACGTCGCTACGACAGCATCATCGCCTTCTCGGAGCTGGAAGGTTTCGAGGATACGCCGTACAAGCACCTGTCCAACGGAATGAAGGTGCGTCTCGCGTTCGCCGTCGTCTCGCAGCTGGACGAGCCCATCCTCCTGGTCGACGAGGTTCTCGCGGTGGGCGACAAGGGTTTCCGAGACAAGTGCTACAAGCGCATCGACGAACTTCTCGCTGACGGGCGCACGCTCTTCTTCGTCTCGCACAACGAACGGGACCTTCGGCGCTTCTGCACGCGGGGGCTCTACCTGGATCGGGGTGAGTTGGTGCTCGATGCCGCGATCGACGCGGTACTCGACCGGTACAACAGCGACAGCGGGCGATGAGCTGCAACGTGCTGACCGCCAGCCGCGAACGATAAGCTCGAGGGGAGCAACCGCGCGCTGACCCGGGCGCGTTCTCCCCGACCCGAGGAGTTGTTTCACGTGTCGTCTCTCCCCGCGCGCGCGGTCCGTCGGATCCAACGCGCGAGCCAGGAACTCTTCAGTACGCCCGATATTCCACAGGCTCCGATATATCTCGTGTCGGCCGGCGGCCAGCCCAACTTCGGTGATGAGTTCATCACTCGGTCATGGCTCGACTGGCTCGCCGCGCATCAGCCGGACCGCGACGTCTGGCTGGATACGATCGAGCCCGGTCGCGCATCGCACCTCTTTCGGGACACGCACCCCCGACTGCGCACGACCAACACGCTGTGGCACGCGACCCACAGCGGCCCGGCGGAGGACCTCGAAGCGGCCGCTGCGAGGATGCGCGCGCTGGTGCGCGACCTCGGGTCGCCGCGTTTCGATCTCGGTTTGAGGGAATTGCGCGGGATGGGCTCCATTCACCTCTTGGGAGGTGGATACATGAACGGTATCTGGCCGGAGAATCTCGGGATCATCGCCGCGATGACCGCACTCAAGGAGGATCACGGTATCCCTCTCTTCGCCACCGGGCAGGGGCTGATGCCGCACGACGGCCCCGGCTTCGAATGGTTGCGCGGGCAATTTCAGACCTTCGATTTTGTTGAATCCCGAGATGCCGAGGGTGCGCGGGCGTTCGAAGTGCCGCATGGACTGGACGACGCATTCCTCGCATTCGCGAATGAGCGCCCCGTCTACGCACCTGGTCATGGCCTGCCTGCCACGATGGTGCTGGTGCAGGGCGATATGGCGGATCCCCAGCGTGACGATCAGCTACGGCGCGCGATGTCGCGGTTCGTCGCCGAGAGCGGTTCGACGCATACAATCGGTTTCGCGGAAGGTATCCCGCCGGATGATCACCGACACGCCGAGGGCTTCGTCGAGGCAGGCGCCCCGTTCTTCCCCTTCATCAGGATCTGGGATGAGGGGTTCCCGGCTCACGAGGGCCAGACCTGGCTGACCACCCGGTTTCATTTTCACCTGCTCGCCGCGGCCGCGGGCGCGCGTGGGATGGTGCTGAACGCCCGCCCGGGGTACTACGACGTCAAACACGGCTCACTGCAGGAGTTGGGCACGGGGTGGACGTCATGGGACTACGCCGATGATGCGGCCGTGCGCAACGACCCGGCTCCCGCCGCCACTGTCGCAGCGGATTTTCCTGCGAAAGCGCGCGTGTTCGGGGCGCGCAAAGCAGAACTCGCCGAGCGTCTCTATGCGGACGCTGCTGCCGAAGCGATGTGAACCGGAGCAGGACGTCGCGCTAGGCGAGGAGGCTGCGGAGATCTTCCAGGCTTCGACGAGCGTCGTCCAACGCGCCGTCTGCTCCGGCGCCGCTTGCGCTCGAGCGCAACTCCTCGAGTCGGGCGGAGTACGCCGCGACCGCGTCGCGCCATTGGGAGGCGATCGAGGAAGGCGGCACGATCTCGACGAGCTGCTGCGCGTCGATCTGCAACTGCTCGAGTATCGACGCGGCTTCTTCTTGGCTTCCCGCATCCGCGACGAAGCCCAGTCCGGTGTTCGCGTCATCGAGTCGGGGTGAGACCTGGTCGCGGAAGGTGGCGATATCGGGGTCGATCGGCGGAGGAGGAGTGGGCTCGCTCGGCTCGGTCGGCTCGGTGGGCTCCGTGGTCTCGGACGGAGGCGGGCTGACAGCGATCTCCGTGGCGGACGCGGAGGGCGACGGCGAAGCGGTCGCATCGGGGACGGTCATCTCACCACGGGGGATCAGGAAGAACAGCAGCGCGGCGACGATCGCGACCGCAAGGACAGAGAGCCCGACGATCAGCCAGACGCGGCCGCGATTGCTCGGCTTCGGAGGGATGGGGGCCCAGCGGACATCAGGCTGCGGGTCGGTCATCGGTCATGCCTCCAGGGGTGCCATCGGCTGCCAGGAGCGGTCTCGGCCGAGCCGGCCGCCCTCTTTCAGCCCGCGGAACAGGTTGCTCGTTCCACGCACCGTGCGCTCGACGAAGACCAGCCGGATGAGCTCCTTCGCGAACGTCATCGTCGTGCCGAGCCCGAACAGCACCGGGTTGTAGACGCGGTGCGCGCGGTAGTACTGCTTCATGTACCCGCGGTTGCGCATGATGTAGAAGCGGTAGGCGTTGCTCGAAGCGTTCATGTGGCGGATGCCCATGTCCCACTGCTTGATCTCACGAGTGCGGCGCAGAACGAACTCGTCCACGATCACCGCGGTGGTGCGTCGCGAGGCGAGCCACCCGTACATCTGGTCATCCCAGTAGATGAAGAACCGGGGGTCGGGCAGACCGATCTGCTGCACGACGGAGCGATGGATGAACATGCCCTCGAAGCATCCGCTGTTCATCTCCTTGTACCCGGAGGCGTCGAACCCGGACGGTGCGAACGGGATCGGAATGCCCATGCGCTCCGCGATTCGGTACTGCCAGTAGAACTCGCTGCCGTCGTAGTCGTATCGGCGGCCCTGGATGCTTTTGAATCGCGGCGTCCACTTGCCCATGCGAGCGAGTCCGTCGGGCAGGACCTCGACGTCGTCGTCCATCATCCAGATCCACTCGGAGCCCAACTCGTAGGCGGTGCGCATGCCCTCGCTGAACCCGCCGGAGCCGCCGGTGTTGGTCTCGAGGCGGCGGTAGACGATCTCGGTGCCGATGTCGTCGCGGAAGGACTCCACGACGTCGGTGGTGTCGTCGGAGGAGGCGTTGTCGATGATCACGACGTGCCCGGGCTTCGGGTCCATCGCGGTGATGCTGGTGAGCAGACCGGTCAGGAGATGGGAACGATTGAACGTCACGATGACGATCGTCGCCGTGCTCGGGTCGAATGCAGCGGGTGCCGCGGTCATGCCTTCTCCTCGAAGATCTGCTGCCAGGACTGGGGGGACACGAGGTCCGGGAGCGCCGCGCGATACTGCCGCTGGAGCTCTGGCCACCGACGGCGCAGCTCTGCGTGCAGCCGGATGGTCTCGCGCAGCATCTGCCGATATCTGCGGCGATCGCGAGTGTAGACATTCTTCCCGGATCCGTCGGCAGCGCTCACCAGAGCGCTGTCGAAGAAGGGCAGACGCCACCAGTACGCGTCCTCCTTGCCGAACTCCACTTCGGGCTGCGCGAGGTTCGCCGGGTCAGGCCGGTGCAGCCAGTGCGAGAGCAGCGTGGACACGGTGAACCAGCGAAGACGCATTCCCGTGGGGTTGTCGAGATTGTTCTTCGAAAGTTGCTTGTACACCTGACGGCCACGGCGTGAATGCAGCACGGTCGACGGATCGCGGTGCACGACGGTCTCAGGGAAGTCGGCGGCGAGAGCGCGGGCTGTCGGCATGGCGGTGGCGAGATCGCGCCGCAGGTGATCGGGTCCGGAGAGGACATCCCGGAGCGCGCGAGCGCGCAGTGCCACCGGGTAGTACTGCATCATCATCAGATGCTTGAGGTCGACACGGCGGCTGTGCACGAGGAGACGGCCGCCGCGTGGCGCATCGGAGTGAAGCAGTCCGGCCACAATGCGGTTGCGGGCGTGGAAGTACGCCTGCCAGTCGATCGTGTCGTCCTTGTTCACCCAGGAGACGTGCCAGAGAGCGACTCCGGGCATGGAGACGGTGGAGAATCCCGCTTCCCCTGCGCGAAGGCAGAACTCGGCGTCGTCCCACTTGATGAAGGCGGGCAGTGACAGGCCGACCTTGCGGATGGCGTCCAGCGGGATCAGGCACATCCACCAGCCGTTGTAGTCGGCATCCATGCGCATGTGCAGCAGCGTGGACTGGCGCAGGTTCGCGACGCCGAAGTCGTGCGGCATCTCCTCCTGGTAGAGGTTGCGCCACATGAACGGTCCCTCGTCGACGACCTCGGCCCAGCCGTGGAGCTTGGCCCGGTCGAGCAGATCGAACATGTGCCCGCCGACGAGCACCGGCGTGGTGGCGTACCGGCCGAACACGATCGATCGGCGCAGCGATTCGGGCTCGAGACGCACGTCGTCGTCGAGGAGCTGCACGAAGTCGCTCTCGGGACGCTGGAGAGTCTCGTGCATGGCACGGGCGAACCCGCCGGAGCCGCCCAGGTTCGCCTGACGGATGACCTGGAGCGTGTCGCCGAGCCGGGTCGCGACGTCGTCGTAGCCCTCCTGCTCCGCAACCAGCTGCGTGCCCTGATCGATCAGGAAGATCCGGTCCACGAACTCGAGCGCGCCCGGGGAGTCCGCAAGCGCCTGCAGCGTCTCGACGCAGTAGTCGGGCTTGTTGTATGTGGTGATTCCGAGCGAGGCCTTGCCGGTGCGGGCGGGCTCCTGCGCGGTGGTCCATTCGGCGCCCTCGAGTACGGCGGTCTCGGCTTCGGCGACGATGTCGAACCAGATCCAGCCACCGTCGCTGTACTGCGTGAGGGGCAGGTCGAACGTCGTCGTCGCGTCGCCGGTGACCTCGCTCGTCGAGATGCGCTGACGGATGCCCGAGCCGTTGGAGCGGTAGACCAGGATCGTCGCGGATCCCGAGGTGCGCACGGTGAGCTGCACCTGGCGGATGCTGGTCCAGTGCTGCCAGTACGAGGCGGGGAAGGCGTTGAAGTAGGAGCCGAAGGAGACGCGGCGACCGGCCGCGATGCGTGCCCGGTGGCGGCCCAGGACGTCGCCGAGGTGGGCGCGATTCGACACGCGGACGGGCTCACCCTCGATCACGGACCAGGTCTCGGGGTCGGCGTAGAGAGGGAGGAGATCGGGGTCGCGATCGAGCGGGAAGACGACGTTCTGCAGGACGTGGGCCACGGGGCGGTTCTCCGATGTTGTTTCACCGACTGCTGTTCTCGGCAGGATTCAGTGACTCGACGAGCAGGAATCAGCCTACCGTCCGCGACCTTCGGATCTGCGGAGGAGCAGGCCCCTCCGGGCGTCCGGAAGGCTCGCGATAGGATGACGGCGATGAAGGTATTGATCACCGGCGGCGCCGGATACATCGGATCCACCGTCGCGACGGCCTGTATCGAGGCCGGGATCGAGACCGTGCTGATCGATGACCTGTCGACCGGTCGTCGGGACTTCGGCGAGGGCCGCAATCTGTATGTCGGCGACATCGCGGACGTTCCGCTCCTCGATCGGGTGCTGTCCGACCACCCCGACATCGACGCCGTCATCCACTGTGCGGCCCGCATCGTGGTGTCGGAATCCGTCACGGATCCGCTCGGGTACTACGACACGAATGTCGGCAAGACCATCGTGCTGCTCGCCCGTCTGCGAGACGCGGGCGTCACCCGCATCGTCTTCAGCTCCTCGGCGGCGGTCTACGCCGCAGAGGGCGGAGACGGCGTCGTGGAGACGGGCGAACTGGCTCCGGCCAGTCCCTACGCCACCACCAAGGCCATGGTCGAGCAGGTGCTGCGCGATTCCGCGGCGGCCGGCGAATTCCGCGCCATCGCGCTGCGCTACTTCAATCCGATCGGGGCCGACCCGCTTCTGCGCACCGGACTGCAGAACCCGGTGCCGACGCACGCGCTCGGCATGATCATGCGCACGAGCGCCGAGGGCGGAGTGTTCTCCATCACCGGGACCGATTGGGCGACCCGCGACGGATCCGGACTCCGCGACTACATCCACGTGTGGGATCTCGCGCTCGCTCACGTCGCGGCAGTGCAGAAGTTCGACGAGGTCGCCACCGATGACGCGCCGTATCAGGTGATCAACATCGGTACCGGAGACGGCGTCACCGTCCGCGAGCTCGTCGCCGCGTTCGAGCGTGTCAGCGGCACGCACCTCCCGGTCGTGGAGGCACCGCGCCGCCCGGGTGATCAGGCCGGGGCGTTCGCCGTCGTCGATCGCGCGGCGGATGTCCTGGACTGGCGCGCCGAGCGTTCCGTCGATGACGGCGTGCGGGATGCGCTCGCCTGGGCGCAGAAGCTGCGCACGCTGGACTGACCGCGATCGCCGCGATCGAAACGACGCTCAGCCCTGCGGGCGCAGAGTCGGGATGACCCCGGTGTTCGCGGCGTCGATGCTCTCGCGCCACGAGCGCGACTGGCCTGCACGCAGGGCGCACAGCACGAGCATGAACCACCCGGCGCCGACGAGCGTGAAGCTCTCGAACATCGACTCGACTGCGAGCGTGACCAGCGTGATGGGCGTCCAGGCGTAGACCACCGAGCGCCGCACACTCGCGACCAGCCATGAGCGGATCAGCGCGATGCCGCCCAGCAGCAGGAACAGCACGAGACCGGCCGCGCCGAGCTGCAGCAGCACGTCGAAGAACGCGTTCAGTGCGCTCTGGTGGCGGTCGTCGAGCTGGAAGTTGATGTAGGTGAACGGATACTCGCCCCGGGCCCAGGAACCGAACCAGCCCCAGCCCTGGATGGGCTTGAGCGCTGAGAAGTCCAAGATGGTGTTCCACAGGTCGCCGCGCAGCGAGAAGTCGGAGCCGGCGTCCAGCAGCGCGATGATCTGATGCCGCAGCACGAAGGCCACCACGAGTCCGATCGTCACCAGCAACCCCAGTATCCACTGCACGAGGTTCCGGCGTTCCGGGGAGGTGTGCCGCACGATCGTGAGCGCCACCGTCACGATGCCCACGGCGGCGGCCAGCACGAGCACGGTGGGGGACGCCGACCAGAACGCGAGAGCGCCGGCGAGCGAGATCGATCCGATCGCCAGCGGCGACTTCACGGACTGCGTGCGCCATTCGACCACGAAGGTGATCAACGCGAGCACCGCGACGAAGCCCAGCATGTTCCGGCTGCCGAAGATGCCCTGCACCGGGCCGCCCTCGGCGAGCAGCCCCTCGACGCCCAGCATCGGGATCGGCATGTCGATCAGAATGCCCGAGAGGATCTCGACGCCCAGCGAGATGCCGAGCAGGACTCGCAGCGTGTCGCCGAGTGCGCGGACCGTCTGCAGCGTGTCGCGGATGTGTCCCACCGTGATGGCGAGGAACGCGAAGCCGAACAGCGACGCCCAGCCGAAGAACGTGTCGGAGCGGTCGGTGCTCCAGATCATGCTCACGAGCGCCCACACGAGGAAGGCGAGCAGAGACGAGGGGGCGATCCTCAGGGGCGAGAGCTCGTCGCGCCGCACCCAGAGGATCGCGCCGCCGATCAGGCAGAGGGCCGCGACGATCGCCGACAGCGTCGCGGTGGAACTCAGGCTCTCGATCGCGAACGAGGAGAACACGGCGCCGAGGCAGGCCAGGGTGAAGGCGCGCGCCATCTCCACCGACGCGAGGAGCCGAGCCATCCGCCGCGCTGGCGTCACGGGACCCGCCGCTGCCGTGTGCCGCGTTCGAAGACCAGGTCGCGCTCTCCGACGCCGACCAGCGGGACGGACTTGAGTTTGAAGCTGAGCAGGATGACCAGCAGCCAGCCCCACAGCATGATCGGCGTGGACTCGGTGAGCCCCTGCACCAGGAGGACGACCGTGAACAGGCTCGGGAGAAGCGTCAGCGGTGAGTAGTTGCGGGCGGAGTTGAGATCCCAGCGGGGCCGATCGACCGCGAAGAACCACGAGCGCCAGAGCAGGCTGAGGTAGGCGAGGGCCATCAGCACGACGCCGAGCGCTCCCAGCTGCAGGAAGACGTCGAGCCACATGTTGTGCGCGTGGAAGACCGTGATCCCGTGGTCGACGATCCAATGGTCGAATGCGGGATCGATGGGGATCCAGGGGCTCGCGAACCCGTTGCCGATGATCGGATGCTGTGCGGCGCGCTCGATCACGGCCGACCAGATCTTCTCGGAGCGGCCGGTCAGGTCCGAGCTGCGTCCGAGCGCTGCCAGCAGCGGCTCGCGGAGCAGCAGCACCGCCGCGACGCCGACGACGGTGCCGCCGATGGCCACCGCGTAGATGCGAGTGCGTGCTCCGGGCGTGCGGGCGCGGCGCATGACGAGGGCAACGACCAGCACCACGGACGCAGCTGCGGCGCACACCAGCGCGGTGGCGGACGAGGTGCGGAAGAGGAAGTACGCCGCGAGCAGCATCCACAGCGCCAGCGTCGTGCGCCAGCGCGCCCGGGCCGCGAACAGCACGCCGAAGGTGATGATCGCGAACAGCGACACGATCGCGAGCAGATTGGCGTTGCCGACGATGCCCTGGATCCGTCCGCCGTCGAGCAGGTTGTCGCGCACCCAGTACCACTGCGGGTCGACCTTGCCCTCGGGGAGGGGGAGGAAGTTCGGCAGCAGCGGACCGTTCATCACCAGCGACACCCACAGCTCGAGTGCCAGGGACAGGCCGAGGATCCACTTGAACGCCGACGACAGAGCCCGCACGATCTCCTGCCAGGTCAGGACGTGCGCGATGAAGAGCGCGTTGACCGTCACCGCGGCGAGCAGGAACCAGGTGATCAGCGTCGGCACTCGCCACTGTGACCACGCGACAGAGATCAGCGCGAGCGTCGTGTAGCCGAGAGCCGTCCACGGCAGCCGGCGCCAGCGGAACGGCTGCGGGCGTCGACGCGACAGCATCGGCACGCCGATCGCCGCGGTCGCGAGCGTGAAGACGACCAGGGTGATGGCAGCGCCCACGGGCCCGAACAGGTTGTACACCGCAGCGTGGGCGAAGATCGCGACCAGCACGAGGATCACATAGGCGCGCAGGAGCAGATGCCCCGTCGACTCGCGCTCGGGGGCGGAGGGCAGGGCCGCAACCGGACGCTTGGTGTACTGGGCCATCGCGTTCAGGCTACCGCGCCCGCCCACGGCGTCGCTGAAGAACATCGCCCGGCTCTACGCTGGGGGCATGCTGCTGAGTATCACGAACACTCCCCGCGACTACGCCTGGGGCTCGACCTCGCTGTTGGCCGATCTGGAGGGGCGCGCTGCATCGGGCGCACCCGAGGCGGAGGTCTGGTTCGGGGATCACCCCGGCGACCCCGCAGACCTCGTCGACGGTGGCACGCTCGATCAGGTCACGGGCGGGTCGCTGCCGTATCTGCTGAAGCTGCTGGCGGCCGCGCAGCCCCTCTCGATCCAGGTGCACCCCACGATCGCCCAGGCGCAGGACGGGTGGGCCCGTGAGAGTGGGAAGCCCGCCGACGACCCGACGCGCAACTACCGGGACGACAACCACAAGCCCGAGCTGATCGTGGCGCTGAGCGACACCTTCCAATCGCTGAGCGGACTGCGGCCGGTCGATCGCACGCTCGCGCTGCTCGACCAGCTCGGCGACGGTGCCGCCATCGCCGAGCTGCGCGCACGGTTGGAGGGTGAAGGGGAGGTGCTCCGCGACACCATCGGATGGCTCCTCGGCGGCGGAGCGCAGGGCGCGGTAAACGGGATCATCGACGCGGTCGCGGATGCCGCCGCTCGCGGTGCCGCGGGGGAGTGGGGTGCCACTCTCGACGCGGTCGCCGGCATCGCCCGGACGTACCCCGGGGATCCGGGTGTCGTGGTCGCGCTGCTGATGAACCACGTCACTCTGCGCCGGGGTGAAGCGATCTTCCTGCGTGCCGGACTGCTGCACGCGTACCTGGAGGGCTTGGGCGTCGAGATCATGGCGGCGAGCGATAACGTGCTGCGCGGCGGTCTCACTCCCAAGCGCATCGATGTGCCCGAGCTCCTCTCGATCCTCGACGCGACGCCGAGCGAGGTTCCCGTGATGCGCCCCGCAGGTGACGAGGCGATCACCGTGTACCCGGCTCCCGTTCCCGACTTCGCCCTGCAGCGCGTCACCCTGACCGGCGCGCCGGTGGAGGTCGAGGTCTCCGGTCCGTCGATGGTCCTGGTGACGGCCGGGACGGTCCAGGTGCAGACGGCCGAGGGCGAGGCGCAGGAGGTCGCTGTGGGCGCTGCGGCATTCGCGTCGGCCGACGAGCGTCTGCTTCGCCTGACCGGCTCGGGCGAAGCTTTCGTCGCGACGCCAGGGCGCTGACCCCTCTCGTGACGGTCGTCCGGGCGTGTCGCCGCGACACGCCCGGACGCGACACGCCGCAGACGCTCAAGAACATTCAAGACGCCGTTGAGGGTTTACGATCCGCGACTTGACCGGAGCGAATGACACGGGTGTAATTAGTGAAGCAGAAGCCCACGGGGGGGCGCAGACAGGGTTGGAGATCGACATGACGGGATACCGTTCCGACGTACCGGAGAACTGGTTCGTCGACCCGATCAACCTCGGCGTTCCCGGGGTCCGGAAGCCGAGCGGCGACGACGACAACGCTCTCGCCTGGCAGAGCGATGCACTGTGCTCGCAGACCGACCCCGAAGCCTTCTTCCCCGAGAAGGGCGGATCGACCCGCGATGCCAAGCGGATCTGCACCACGTGTGATGTCCGTGGAGAATGCCTCGAGTACGCGCTCAACAACGACGAGCGCTTCGGCATCTGGGGTGGCCTCTCCGAACGCGAGCGCCGCAAGCTCAAGCGCCGCGCGAGCTGAACGCCCGCACCCTGGTCTGACCGGCTCATCCTCGTTCTCAGAGCTTGGTGGGCGCGCCGTGCGCCTGCCGGTGCCGATCGCATCGCACGCTTAGGCTGACCACGTCATGCCAGCCCGAGTTCACGCCATCATCGTCGCGCGCCCCGGATCATCGGCCCGCGCCCAGCTGCTCCGCACCCTGGAAGCACTGCGTTCCCAGACCACCCCGCCCGCCGCGGTCACCCTCGTGATGTGCGGCGACGCCTCGTCGGCGCGCGAGAGCGACTCCGTCGCCCGCACGGTCGAGGGGATCATCGAGGCGCGCTCCACGACATCGTTCGCAGAGGCCGTCGAGCTCGCCCGTCCGCGCGTGGCCGAGGGATCGGCGGTGTGGCTGCTCGCGCATGACACGGCACCGCACCCGCGCGCGCTCGAGCGTCTCAGCGGAACCCTCGAGCGCTCGCCGTCGGCGGCCATCAGTGCGCCCAAGCTCGTCTCGTCGGACAACGACCGCGAGATCGTCTCGCTCGGTGTGAGCATGACCGCGCTCGGCCGCTCGGTGGAGCTGGCAGCCGGGGAACTCGACCAGGGGCAGCACGACGGACGCGACGATGTGCTCGGATCCGACGTCCGCGGAATCCTGATCCGCAGCGAGGTGCGCGACGCGCTTCGCCCCGACCCGGCGCTCGCCGGAGCCGATGAAGGTCTCGACCTCGGCGTGCGTGCGCGCCTGGGGGGCGGACGCGTCGTCCTCGCCCCGGATGCGCGGGTCACGGTCACCCCCGACGGCCCGGCGGCCCTCCCCACGGGAGGAACACGGCGCGCGTTCGTCACGCGGCTCGCCCAGCTGCACCGCCGGCTCGCCTACGCACCCGCCGCCGTCGTGCTCCTGCACTGGCTCTCGCTCATCCCGCTCGCGCTGTGGCGCTCGATCACGCATCTGATCGGCAAACGCCCCGAGGCCGTTCTTCCGGAACTCGGCGCCGCGCTGACCGCGATGGTCCGCCCTGGGGCGATCGCTCGCTCTCGTCGCAGCATCCGCGCGTTCCGCACGTCGTCGTGGGCGAGCATCACGCCGCTCCGGGTCACCGCCTCCGACATGCGTCGTCGGCTCGACGACGGACACGGCAGCGAAGGCGGTGCGGTGAGTGAACTGCACTTCTTCTCGGGTGGGGGAGCCTGGGCCGTCCTGGGTGCCCTCGTCGTCAGCGTCGCCTCGTTCACCACCCTGCTGGCCTGGCCGGCACTCGGCGGCGGTGGGCTCCTGCCTCTGCGCGAGACGGTGTCAGCTCTCTGGGCCGACGCTGGATGGGGACTGCGCGGCGTGGGCGTCGACGTGGTCGGGCCTGCTGATCCGTTCGCCGCCGTGGTGGCGGTGCTGGGCAGTCTCTGGCCGGGTGCCCCCTCGTTCGCGCTCGTTCTCCTGTGGGTCCTGGCTCTGCCGTTGGCCGTGCTCGCCGGATGGTTCGCTGCGACACGCGTGACGGACCGCGCAGGCCTCCGCATCTTCGCCGGGGTCGCCTGGGCGCTCGCACCGACGTTCCTGACTGCCTTGATCGAGGGCCGACCGGCCGCCGTGCTGCTGCACCTCCTGCTGCCGTGGCTGTTCCACGCGGCCGCGGTGGCCCACCGCTCCTGGGGAGCGGCCGGCGCGGCATCCCTGCTCTTCGCCGCCGTCGCTGCGTGCGCGCCGTCGGCGGTGCCCGCCCTCGTGCTGCTGTGGCTGGTGGCGTTGGCGATCACGCTCGGCACCGCGCAGTTCCGCGGCGCGGGTCGCCTGCTGTGGCTTCCGATCCCCGCTGTGGCGATGTTCGCTCCGCTGGTCCAGTGGCAGCTGGTGCACGGCACCCCGCTCGCACTCCTCGGCGACCCGGGTCTGATCTGGGCCGGGTCACAGGCAGGAGCCGATGCGGCCGGCAGGCTCGCGCTCGCCACGGGATTCCCCACGACGGATCTGGCCCGCTGGATGATGGTCGACGCGGTGCCGCTGGGACCATGGGTCGCGGTGCTGTGCGCCCCTCTCGCGCTCCTGGCGCTGGCGTCGGCGATCGCACCCCGGTGGCGGGCCGGTATCACGCTGCTCGTGGTCGCCCTCGCCGGACTGGCGACCGCGTTCCTCGCCGTCGGCATCACGGTCAGCTTCGCGCAGGGACAGCCCGTGCCGATCTGGCCCGGCGCCGGCCTCAGCCTCGCGTGGGTCGGTGTCGTGGGTGCTGCCGTGGTGACCCTCGACACGGCGGTGACGCTTCCGCGGATGCGGGTCATCGCCACCTCCGTCGCCGCTCTCGCCCTCGTGGTCGTGGCGGTTCCGTCGCTGACCGCGCTGCACCTCGGCGGATCGCTGCTGCGCAATGGCCCCGAATCGACCCTCCCTGCCTATGTCGCCGCGCAGGCGTCGGCCGATCGAGATCTGGGCACCCTCGTGCTCACGCCCCAGAACGACGGCGGGCTGGCAACAGACGTGGTCTGGGGCGCGAGCGAGACGCTGGGCGCCCAGACGACCCTGCTGTCGACCGCGACCGAGCCGCAGGGGACCGACATCGCCGCGCTGTCGGTCGATCTGCTCTCAGCGCGGGTCTTCGATGCGCCGGGTGAGCTGGCGGCACACGGCATCTCGTACGTTCTTCTGGCGGAACAGAGCTCTGGCGAGGGCGACAAGGCCCGCGCGCTGCGAACCACGGCCATCGCGTCGATCGATCAGCGTGCCGGCTTCGTTCACGCGGGCAGCACCGACCGTGGCGTGCTCTGGCAGGTGGAAGGCGACGTCGCTGACCGCACCGCTCTGACGAGCGCGCAGACGGGGTCGGCGCGGCTCGTGATCACCCTGCAGCTGCTGGTCGTCTTCGCCGCGCTGCTGCTGTCGGTCCCCACTCGGGCCTCGCGCCGAGCCGCGCGCTCGCGGTCGCGCATCGTCGGACAGGTTCCCGAAGAGCTGCTGGTGCTCCCGCGCCGAGCCGAGGACCGTGATCCGGACGACCGCGAGGACGACCGCGAGGACGACCGCGAGGACGACGCGGACACGACCGCTGCCGCCGAGCCCATCGCGGATCCCGTGCCCGACGAGACGAATCGACCGGCGGAGGAGGATCCCGCAGACGTCGATTCGTCGGCCCCCGCGGATGACGAGGCTGCCGATGTCGAGCCGAGCACGGACACGGACACTGACACCGAGGAGAAGCGATGAACGCCACCCGCAACGTCCACGTCGTGGCGACGGGCGCCCGGCTGGTCGTCGGTGCGGTGGTGGCAGCAGCCTGCGTCGCGGGAGTGGTCGCCGGCATCCACGCCCCGTGGCCGACTCTCGCCCAGACCCCGGCGCACGTCGATGTCACTCCGCTGGCGGGCGACAGCACCCTCGTCTGCAACGGAGATCTCCGGGCCATCGGTCGGAACTCCTCCGACCCGCTCGCGATGCGCACGGCGGGGTCCCCGGCGGTCACGACCGGGTCGACCACAGACGAGCCGACGTCGGCGCCCATCCGCGTCTCCGAGGTCGTCGACGCGCAGGACGCGTCGGTGCTGACCGGCGCGGTGTCCGGACGCACGGCGCCGCTGATCACGGCCACCGAGTCGATCGCGGTGACGTCGGACGACCTCACCGGATTCGCCGCGCTGCCGTGCGGCACGCCGCGTCTGGAGTCGTGGCTCGTCGGCGGCAGCGTCGCGACGGGCACCTCCGACATCGTGGTGCTCACCAACGCCGCCGAGGTGACCGCGACCGTCACCCTGTCGGTCTTCGGCGAGAGCCGCAGCACGCGCACCGTTCTCGTACCCGCTCGGACGCAGGTCTCGACCTCGCTCGCGTCGGTCGCCGCCGGCAACACTGCGCCCGTCGTGCACGTCGAATCCGACGGAGCACCCGTGCGCGCGGCTCTGCAGTCGTCGCGGGTGCTGACGCTCGACGCGGCCGGTGTCGACCTGCAGGATGCGGTCGCGGGTCCCCAGCAGAACCCGGTCATCGCGGGCGTGCAGGTCTTCGGCGGCGACGGCGACGACGCCGACATGACGGTGCTGCGTCTGCTGGCCCCGCAGGACACCGCAGAGGCACGCGTGATCGTTCGCGCTGCAGGCTCGACGGCTGTCGCCACGGAGTTCGCGGTGGCGCTGACTGCCGGTCTACCGGCCGATGTGTCGTTGAGCGGAGTGGCCCCCGGGTCGTACACGCTCGAGATCGACGCGGGCGCCCCGGTGCTCTCGGCCGTGCGTCAGCAGGACGGCCTCGGCGCCGGAACCGACTTCGCGTGGGTGACTCCCGCCCCCGAGATCGATGAGGACGCCCTGGTCGCCGTCCCGGCCGGGCCCGAGGCCCAGCTGCACCTCATGAACACGACAGACGTCGATGCGACGGTCACGGTGACCCCCGACGAGGGTCGGGGCGAGCCTCAGCAGGTCACGGTGGGTGCCGGCAGCTCGGTGGAGGTCGACGTGACCGCGCAGACGACGTACCTGCTGCAGACGAGCGGGACCGTGCACTCCGCCGTCACCATGGCGTCAGCGGGTGCACTCGCTGCATGGCCGGTGCAGCCCAGCCCCGGCGCGGCGCAGAGCATCCGCGTCTACCCCTGACGGGCCCCGGCCGCGGCGTCTCTGTGACGACAGGAGATCAGTGGTCGTGCCCGAGGTCCCAGGGCTCGCGACCCACGTATTCGGCGGCAGCGCGGAACACGGCGCTCTCGATGGCCATCCGCCGGTGCGCCGAGTCGTCATGCCCGGGCGGAAGCAGCCGTTCGATCGGCAGTCGGAACAGCACGATTCGCGCGTGAGCGCGATCCAGATACCACCGGGGGACTTCGTCGACCGCGTCGAATGAGGGCATGGAGCCGATCTCGAACCGGACCTCCTGCAGCTCCGGCCAGGTGCCGCGCAGGAACTCCACGGCTGTGCCGACGGTGAGGTCGAAGCGATCCAGCCGCCCGTCGAGCGGCGCGAGCGGCGGGCGGACGACCTCGCTGCGCCCGAGTCGTCCGTGGCGTCCGTGACGAGCGCCTCGCCGCGGAGCGGGAGGTGCGGATGCACTGCGGCGACGAGGCATGTCTGAAAGTCTAGGCGGTGCTCTGTCGCATCGCGGCGCGGCAACCCCGTCGCCCTCGTCGAGGGTCGTACTCTGACGGAGATGGACGGACGACTCTGCTCGAAGGTGGCCTGCGCGCGCGAAGCCGTGGCGACCCTCACCTACGACTACGGTGACCAGATGGCCGCGCTCGGACCCCTGGGGCTGGCGCACCACCCGCACGCCCACGACCTGTGTGCACCGCATGCGGATCGTCTCTCGGTGCCCGCGGGATGGCTCGTCGTGCGGCACGAGGCGCTCCGCGCCTGACCCGATTCCCGACGCGGAGGGCGCCCGAGCGGCAGTCAGACGCCGACGCGGCGTCCGGTGAGCTTCTCGGCGCGACGATCCGCGTTCTCGAGGGCGCGGCGCTCGCGCTCGCGCCGCAGCACGGTGATCGCGACCAGAACCTCCTCCGCGGGGGCCGCGGGCATCGGCGACACGTAGGGTGCGGCCTCGCCGAGCAGGTCGTGGGCGACCCGGGCTCGTGCGGCAGGAACCATGCGCGGAGCACTCTGCAGGAACTGCGAGATGCGGCGTGCGAGGCGATCCGGCATTCGTGCGACGTCGGCGAT
Source organism: Microbacterium sp. PI-SA-G (assembly GCF_057215335.1). NCBI lineage: Bacteria > Bacillati > Actinomycetota > Actinomycetes > Micrococcales > Microbacteriaceae > Microbacterium > Microbacterium sp. PI-SA-G. The sequence goes on along the minus strand of NZ_CM170103.1, from coordinate 932,448 downwards.
CTGCGCCCATCCATTGAGGCCGGCAGGCAGCACCGGCGCGTGCGCGACGAGCTGCGGAGTGCGCACCCGCTGGCTGTACGTGCCGGCCACCAGGTCACCGAGACGCTGCGAACGGGCGGTGAACGCTCCGGTGAGAACAGCCAGACCGCCGAAGGTCATGTAGATCTCGAGGACTCCGAGCAGCGCGCGGATGAACGCATGACGGAAGCCTGCCGCGCCTCCGTCGATGCGCACGATGCGTCCGCCGACGGCGAGCTTGCCGAGACTGCGGCCCTTGAGCGCCACCTCCATCGTGATGGGGAGCACCACGAAGCTCACCACGAATGCCGAGACGACGGCGATCCGATCGGTCGCCTCGTCGAGCACACCCGCGTCGAGCAGCCAGATGCGTACGAAAATCCACAAGATGAACACGGCGAAGCCGAGCAGCATGTCGATCAGGGCGCCCAGCGCCCGCAGCAGAAAGCCCACCGGCTGCACGTCGATGGCCACCGCTTCTCCGGAGAGCACCTCATCCGAGGCATCGATCGGCGTGGACATGAGTACAGTAAATCAGGTGGATGCTGACGCGCTGACCGATGCACGCCGCGCCGAGTGGCAGCGGCTCGAGGAGCTCAGTCGAGCGCGTCTCGACGGCGAGGGCGTCGACGAACTGATCGTGCGGTACCGCGCGGCCTCGGCCGACCTTGCCGAGCTCAAGACCTCGGTGGGCGACTCACCGCAGGGCGCCTATCTGTCGACGATCCTGGTGCGGGCACGGCTGCGTCTGACGGGCGCCTCGGACAACATCGTCACCCAGACCACCCGCTTCTTCGCGCGTCAGCTGCCGGCGGCGTTGTACCGGCTGCGTTGGCTCACCCTCATCATCGCCGTCTCGTTCATCGCCGTCGTGGTGGGAACCGCGGCGTGGATCTCGAACGACCCCGCCCTGATCGCGACGCTGGGTCCGCCGAGCGCTCTCGAGCAGTATGCCGACGAGAGCTTCGTGGGGTACTACACCGAGAACCCGGCCGCCGTGTTCATGGGCATGGTGTGGACGAACAACGCCTGGATCGCCATGCAGTGCGTGCTGTTCGGGGTCACCGGCATCTGGCCGGTCTACATGCTCGTGCAGAATGCGGTGGGCCTCGGGACGTCGGGTGCGGTGATGGCCGCCTACGACAAGGCCGACCTGATGGTGCTCTACATCCTTCCGCACGGCATGTTGGAGATGACGTGCATCTTCGTGGCCGCCGCCGCGGGTCTGCGCGTGTTCTGGGCCTGGGTCGCGCCGGGGCACCGCACCCGCGGTGAGTCGCTCGCCGCCGAGGGGCGCGCTCTGGCCACGGTCGCGATGGGACTCGTCTTCGCGCTGTTCCTCGCCGGGCTGGTGGAGGGCTTCGTCACGGGATGGGCGCTTCCGTGGCCCGTGAAGATCGGCATCGGAGCCGCCGCCCTGGCCGTCTTCCTGATCTACATGGTCGTCATCGGCGGACGCGCCCACCGGCGCGGGGAGACCGGAGACCTCGTCGAGTACGAGGCCGGCACGCCGCGACTGATCAGCGGGTGATCAATCCCCCGGTCCGCACCGAGATCAGAGGCGTCCGGCGGCCTTGAGCTCCAGATAGCGGTCGGCGATCCGCGGGGGCAGATCTTCGGGGTCGGCGGCGATGGCCTCGCCGCCGGCGCGACGGATGGCGTCGGCGACGTTCTCGGCATCCCGCAGGGTGCGTTCGGCGGCCGCGGCGAGGTACACCTCCTCGCGCGAGCTTCGCTGCTGGGCGAGCTCCTCGACGTCGTCGTCGGTCACAGAGCCGACGAGCACCGTGGTGGCGCGCGAGGCGTCGGGGAAGGCACCGAGGAACCCGCGGGCGGATTCCGCTGCATCCTGCGCGGTGAGAACGACGATCAGGGACGGCCGGTTGGTCAGCGTGCGGACCGCCGCGAAAGCGCCGTGCCAGTCGGTGTCGACCAGGCGGGCGTGCACCGGAGCCATGGCGTCGGTGAGAGCCGGGAGCAGCGCGGTGCCGTCGATGCCGGTCACGCGCGCCCGCACGACGCGGTCGTACATCAGCAGGTGCACGTGGTCGCCGGCGCGAGAGGCGAGCGCGGCGAGCAGCAGAGCGGCCTCGAGCGCCGCGTCCACGCGAGTGCCGTCGCCGACGCGTGCCGCCGCGGTGCGCCCCGTGTCGATGATGATGACGACGTGGCGGTCGCGCTCGGGCCGCCAAGTGCGCAGCATCGTCGTGTCGGCGCGCGCGGTGGCACGCCAGTCGATCGAGCGCACATCGTCGCCCCGCACGTATTCGCGGAGCGAGTCGAACTCGGTGCCCTGACCGCGGACCTGGATGCTGGTGTTGCCGTCGAGTTCGCGCAGGCGTGCCAGCCGCGACGGCAGGTGCTTGCGTGACGAGAACGCGGGCAGCACGCGGATGACCCCTCGCACGCTGTGTCGGGCCTGCCGTCCGGCCACTCCCATCGGACCGAGAGATCGGATCATCACGAACTCGCTGACCAGCTCGCCACGTCGTCGGGGGAGGAGCGGGATCGCCACCCGACCGCGCTCTCCCGCCGGGATCCGCAGTCGCTGTCGTTCCGAGCTCGCTCCCGCCGTCGGCTGCCAGGCATCGCGCAGCACGGCCACGAGCGTGCGAGAGCCGTGATTGTGCACGGCCACGCTCACCGGGACGGGCTCACCGAGCCGCGCGCGCGCAGGCACCCGACGCGTCACGGTCACGCTCCGGGGGTTCGCCGCGAGAGCGGTGTCGAGCGCGACGATCAGCACGCAGAGTGCGACCCAGGCGCCGAGCACGGCGTACGACGGATACCCCGCCAGTCCGGCGAGGATCAGCGGGATGACACCGACGAGGACGGCGACGGCGAGACGACCGGTGACGAACACCTAGATCGGCACCCGGGTCTGCTGCACCACCGAGGTCAGCACGGCATCGGCCGAGACACCCTCCATCTGCGCATCCGGTCGCAGCTGCAGCCGGTGCCGCCACACGGGCACGAGCATCGTCTGCACGTGATCGGGCGTCACGGCCGATGAGGCGTTCAGCCAGGCCCACGCCTTGGCAGCGGCGAGCAGCCCCGTCGAAGCGCGGGGGCTCGCGCCGAGCTCGACCGAGGGCGACTGGCGTGTGGCGCGCGCCAGGTCGACCACGTAGCCGAGCACATCGTCGGTGACCTCGACACGGCCGACGGCCTGCTGCGCTGCACGGATCTCCTCTGCGGTGACCACCGCCTCGACGCCGGTGAGCTCGCGAGGTGAGAATCCCGCCGCGTGGCGTCGCAGCACCGTGACCTCGGCGTCGCGCTCGGGCATGCCCACCACGAGCTTCATCAGGAAGCGGTCGAGCTGGGCTTCCGGCAGGGAATACGTTCCTTCGTGTTCGATCGGGTTCTGCGTCGCGGCGACCAGGAACGGGTCGGGGAGCGTGCGGCTGACGCCGTCGGCCGACACCTGGCGCTCCTCCATGGCCTCCAGCAGCGCGGCCTGCGTCTTCGGCGGCGTGCGGTTGATCTCGTCGGCGAGCAGGATGTGCGTGAACACCGGCCCTGCGCGGAAGTCGAACTCCCCGGTGCGCGCGTCGTACACGAGCGAGCCGGTCACATCGCCGGGCATGAGGTCGGGCGTGAACTGCACCCGTTTCGTGTCGAGACCCAGCGCGCGGGCGAAGGAGCGCACGACGAGAGTCTTCGCGACGCCGGGCACCCCCTCGAGCAGCACATGTCCCCGGGCGAGCAAGGACACGAGGAGCCCGGTCACGGTGCCGGCCTGACCGACGACGGCCTTGTCGACCTCGGCGCGCACTCGGTGCATGGCCTCGCGGAGGGCTGCGTCGTCTGCGGAATGGGTGTCAGCGGTCACGGGGTGCCCTCGGCTTCCGTCGGGATGGGTGGACTGTGGGTCGGTGGGGATCACGCAGAACCTCCGGCGTGCGGTGCGGTCGCCGCGACCGACGATTCGAGATCGCGCAGTCGACGTGCCAGGTCGATCAGCCCGGAGTCGTCGGAGGGGAGTGGCCCGTCGAGCAGCGCCTGCAGCGTGCCGCGCGGCACTCGCAGTCGATCCGCGGCGGCATCGGCGATCTCGTCGGCACTCGCGTGGGCCGCGAGTCCGAGCCGTCGTGCGAGGCGTCGGCGTGATCCATCGCGCAGTGCTGCCGCCGCGTGGGCCGCGTCGCCGGCTTTGGCGGTCAGTCGAGCCCGGCCGTGCATCGTCTCGGAGGCACGGACGGTGACCGGCAGCGTCTCGGCGACGAGCGGACCGAAGCGGCGACCGCGCCAGAGGGCGGCGGACACGCCGGAGAGCAGAAGCAGGAGGATCACGGGCGTCAGCCACGGGGGAGTAAGCGAGCCGAGGGTGTCGGCTTGCTCCCCCTCGATGTCGGTGTCGGCGAAGCTCGGCACGTACCAGACGACGCGTTCGGTCTGTCCGAGCAGCGCGAGCGCGAGGGCGGCGTTGCCGTTCTCGGCCAGATACGCATTGGTGAAGAGCTTGGAGCCGTCGACGACGGCCCGCAGGCGGTCGGAGCGATCGTCGATCAGCACGGCTGCACCCGCCGCGTCACCGAAGCATGCCGTCACTCCGTCGTCCGCAGCGAACAGGCGGCCGGGCCGGATCGTGCCCACCTGGGCGAACTCGGGGACGCGGCACTCCGGCCGGGCCGTCGCCGCGCTTCCCGGTGCGCTCTCGCCGATCTCCAGCGCATCGAGTAGGCGACTGCTCGACGAGAGAAAGACGACGCGGTCCGCGGGCTCGATGAGCGCGGCGAGTCCCTCGTCCGACAGGTTGTACGGATCGGCCATCACCAGCGTGGTGCCGTCGTCGAGCGCGGCGCGCGCGTCCTCGCGCGATCGGAAGACGTCGACCTCCACTCCGCGGTCGCGCAGGATCTCGGACAGGGCGAGCGCGCCGGCGTCGTTCCTGCCCTCGGGGTCGAGAGCGCCGTGGCGTCCCGGTGCGGTGGCGCTCACACTCATCGCGACGACGGTGACGGCCACGACGAGGACAGCGACGACGAGCCAGCCCACGATGGTCCGCATGCGGCGCGGCCGCGGCTCCGCGGTCGAGGGTGGTGTGGCGGCGTCCGGCGCGGTGCCGACGACAGTCATGCGGGCACCGCCTCGGGGCGGAGAGCGCGGAGTCGATCGTCCGTGGCGGCGATCGCGCGATAGACCTGCTCATCGGCAGGGTGGCCGAGGTAGCGGACATCGTCGAATGCCGTCGCGGCCGTGCGCATGGCGGACGCCTCCTGCGCGAACACGCCACTCGCCTCGCGGGCGATCGCCTGCGCCGTGGCACCGGGCGCGGGGTCGATCAGATCGCGTTCGAGGAGCGAGCGCGCGATGGCGCGGAACCGCAGGATCGTCGCGGCGTCCCAGTCACCGGCGCGTGCGCTCCGCTCGGCGTCGGCACGGAGCTGTGCGGCGGATCGGTCGTCGCTCGCACCCAGCAGCCCGGCGTGGGGCCGACGCACCGCACGGGCACTGCGCGGCCGTCCCCAGATGATGAGCGCCGCAATCAGCGCCGCCGCGATCACGACGGTCACGATGATGAGTGCAGACGGGCCGATGCTCGCGCCGTTTCCCGACGTGAACAGGTCGCGGATGAAGTTTCCGATGTCGCGCGCCATCAGGTCGAACCAGGTCGGCTTCGCGTCGGCGTAGCGAGGATTCGAGAGTTCCTCCTCCGCCCAACGCCGAGCTTCGTCCCCGTCGGGTACGAACAGGTCGTCGAACGGATGCATCATGCCGAGCCGTCGCCGCCCGACGATCCCTCCGAGGAACCGGGGGCGGCCCAGCTCTCGCGGGCAGCGCCGGCAGGGCGGGGCGGGGCGTCCGCACCGGCCGCTGGCGGGGCAGGGGCGAATGACGGCGGAGTCTCATTTCTCTGCGGCGCGTACGGCTGCGCGTACGGGGGCTGCTGAGCGTACGGCTGCTGCTGGGCGGAGGGCTGCGACGGATACTGCTGCGTTGGATACCCCTGCGTCGGATACTGCTGCGTTGGATACCCCTGCGTCGGATACTGCTGCGGCGGGTACGGCTGCGGGTACCCGGGCGACATCATCATGTGCTCCGGAACCTGACGCGGCGGCGGTGCGCTCGAGACGGCTCGGGTGGGGTCGACCGCGTACGGGTCGCCGAGCTGCTCGTCGGTGGCGCCGAGGTCGCGACGTTCCACATGCGAGATGAGCGCCTGGTCGAGTCCCTCGTACCGCATCCGGCAGTCCAGATACACGAGCGCGGCACCGGTGCTCTGCACCACGAGTGTGATCGCCTGCAGGACCAGCAGGAGAATCTGCGGGGCGATGAGCGCGAAGACGAATCCGATCGCCGCCGTGGGCTCCGTGGAGCCGGTGGGAGCGACCACCGAGCCGAGAAGTGAACTGAACAGGGAGACCGGAATGCCGACGACCTGCATCGCGAGACCCATGATGGCGCTGATTAGGAAGGTCACGCCCCATGCGACCCAGAACCGGCCGCGGGTGAGCCTCCAGGAGCGCACCAGCGCTTCGCGGAACCGTGCATGCTCGAGCACCAGGATCGAAGGAACCAGCAGCAGCTTCGTCGACAGCCACACGACGAGAGGGATGCAGGCCACGGCGATCAGGATCACCACGACCACGAGCAGGCCGATCAGCTCGGGGCTCCCGCCCAGCCCGCCCGCGATGAAGGCGGCGATGATCCCGGCCAGGATCGCCAGGAATCCGAAGATCGCGATGACCGACAGCGCCGCGAATCCGGCGAGGCGCCAGAATGCGGGAGCCATCCGGCGCCACAGCATCCTCAGGGTCGCCTTGACACCGATCGCGGCGTAGCCGATCTCGGCTGCCACCACGCCCTGCATGATCGCGGTGAACGCGATCGAGGCGAGGCCCACCGCGAGTCCGGCGACGATGTTGACCGCGACGGTGCCCGCGAGCACCGCCTCGAAGTCCGCAGACCCGGGGGGCACGGTCTCGAGGCGGGCGAAGCTGGTGAACAGCACGACACCCATCACCCCGGCGGTCGCCAGCACCACGATGAGCTGGATCACGACGGCGAAGCCGAACAGAACCTTGGGATTGTGGCGGAGCGCTGCGAAGGCCTTACCCAGCAGCATCCCGAATGTCAGCGGATGAAGGGGGATGATCCCCTTCTTCGGGGCAGGGGTCCACGTCTGGCCACTCACAGGCATTCCCTCCGTCGTGCGCTCCCATCGTGTCATATCCCCTGTGGCTGGTGCGCAGACCTGCGGATGCCGGGACTGAGTGCCATAAGGTAACAGTTATGACCTCACGCATCCTTGTGGTCGACGACGATACGGCTCTCGCCGAGATGATCGGCATCGTGCTGCGCACCGAAGGCTTCGAGCCGGTGTTCTGCGCCGACGGCGCACGAGCCGTCGACGAGTGGCGCGCGCAGCGTCCGGATCTCGTCCTGCTCGACCTCATGCTCCCGGGGATGGACGGTATCGAGATCTGCACGCGCATCCGCGCAGAATCCGGCGTGCCGATTCTGATGCTCACCGCGCGCAGCGACACCGCCGACGTGGTGCGGGGCCTCGAGGTCGGGGCTGACGACTACATGATCAAGCCCTTCAACCCGAAGGAGCTCGTCGCGCGCATCCGCACCCGCCTGCGTCCAGCGCCGCAGGCGACGAGCGAGCAGTTGCGCGTGGGCGACCTGACCGTCGACGTCGATGCGCACGAGGTGCGCCGCGGCGCGACCCCGATCGCGCTCACTCCTCTCGAGTTCCAGCTGCTCGTCGCGCTCGCGTCGAAGCCGCAGCAGGTGTTCTCCCGCGAGATGCTGCTCGAGCAGGTGTGGGGATACCACTACAAGGCCGACACCCGTCTGGTGAACGTGCACGTGCAGCGTCTGCGCGCCAAGGTCGAGCTCGATCCCGACAACCCGAAGATCGTCATGACGGTGCGCGGCGTCGGCTACCGCGCCGGCAGCGTCGGCTAGGCACCCGTGGCCGTGACCGGCACGACCACCACGGCGGTCGCGGTGCTTCGCGACTGGCGCGGATGGCCGACCGTCCTCGCGACCCTGTGGCGTCGATCGCTGCGGTTCCGCACTCTCACCATCACGCTCGCCGCCACCTCCGTGGCGATCTTCGTCACCTGCGTCACCATGGCGCTCGTGATCCAGAACGACCTGTTCGTGTCGCAGAAGAACGTCGCTCTCGAAGACGCCCGACGCGCGATCGACCAGGCGCAGAACGCGCTCGATGTCGCCGAGATCGGCGACGACCCGACAGCCCTGCAGGACCTGTGGACCAGCATCCAGGAGCAGCTCGCGCGCAATTCGAGTGCGGATCAGCTCGCGGGCTTCCGACTCGAGGCCGACATCGACCCCAGCACGACGACACTCAACGGCTTCACGAACGGGCTCAGCCGCAACCAGCTCAGCGCTGGTCTCGAGACCAGGGTGGCCGAGTTCGACGACCGCCAGGCGTGGCAGTCCGTCGGGCTGCCGATGGACGGCGGTCGCGAGGCGCCGGGAATCGTCGTCGGACAGCAGCTGCAGGTTCCTGAGGCGGGGCCGTTCGCCATCTATTTCGCCTATGAGCTCGGCGATGCCGATCAGACGCTGCTGTTCGTGCAGCGGACGCTGTGGATCGCGGGGATCGCACTGGTCGCGATCGTCGCCGGAATCTCGTGGATCGTGCTCCGCGCGGTCGCGACGCCGATCGTGCAGGCCGCCGAGACGAGCGCGAGATTGGCGGCGGGGGATCTGGGCGTGCGGATCGAGGTGCACGGCGAGGACGAGCTCGCGACGCTCGGCCGGTCCTTCAACGCCATGGCCGACAGCATCGAAGGACAGATCAAGGAGCTCGGGGAGCTCTCGATGGTGCAGCAGCGGTTCGTCTCCGACGTCTCGCACGAGCTCAGGACGCCGTTGACGACCATCCGCCTGGCGGCCGACATGCTCAACGACCAGCGCGAGGACTTCGATCCCACGATGGCGCGGACGGCGGAGCTGTTGCACGCGCAGGTGCAGCGCTTCGATGTGCTGCTGTCGGACCTGCTCGAGATCAGCCGCTACGACGCGGGATCCGTGCAGCTCGAGCTCGAGGAGACGAGCCTCGCCCACGTCGCGGAAGACGTGATCGAGCAGATGCGCCCGCTGGCGGACGGCCATGGGACCGAGCTGCGGCTCGTCGCCCCCGGCGGGTACTCTCCCGTCGAGATGGACCCGCGGCGCGTGCGGCGGGTGCTGCGCAACCTCATCGGCAACGCGATCGAGCACGGGGAAGGACGGCCCGTGGTCGTCACCGTCGACAGCAACCAGCACGCGGTGGCGGCCGGTGTGCGCGACTTCGGGCTCGGGATGGCCCCCGGTGATGCAGAACGGGTCTTCGACCGGTTCTGGCGCGCCGACCCCTCGCGGCAGCGGACGATCGGCGGCACCGGTCTCGGCCTGTCGATCGCACTGGGTGATGCCACCATCCACGGCGGAACGCTCGCGGTGTGGTCGGCACTGGGCGAGGGGACGAACTTCGTGCTGACGCTGCCCCGACACGGCGTCGTGTCGGAGGGGGCGAGTCCCATCGCGCTCGAGCCTCAGGAGCCGCTGGTCGACTTCGCCGACGCCACTCAGCCGATCTCGCTGGTGGATCTGCCCGCCGATCTGCGCGACGACGGGAGACGACGATGAAGGACCGGTCCCTGTCGCGGATGCTGCGCGGCATCGCCGTGGCCGCGACGGCGCTCGTGTTGTCTGCCTGCGCCGGCCTGCCGATGAGCGGCGACGTGAACGTCGGGCTCGAGCTCGGCGCTGCGCCGGAGGACAACGACTTCCTCTTCATCGCCGCGGGGCCCGCGCCCGGATCCGGTCCTCAGGAGATCGTCGAGGGGTTCCTCGAGGCGGCCATCTCTCCCGCCGAGAACTGGAGCACGGCTCGCAAGTTCCTCACCCCCGAGCTCCAGGCGACGTGGCGTCCGGCCGCGGGCGTCTCCATCGACGAGACCGTGGCGACGCGGACAGTCACCTCGTCGGTCCCCGACGATCAGGTCGACACGGCCACGGACGGAGACGTCCAGGTGCAGTTCGACCTGATCGCGAGCGTCGACGGCACGGGCGCCTACTCGGAGTCGCAGGGAGCGTCGAGTGTGCCGTTCGCGCTCGAACGCGACGAGGACGGCGAGTGGCGCATCGCGCAGGCGCCCGACGGCATCATGATCGACAAGGCGCGGTTCACGCAGGTCTTCGACGGCTACGCGCTGCAGTACTTCGACCAGAGCTGGACGCACCTGGTACCCGACACGCGGTGGTTCCCGCGCCGCGCCAGTATCGCCACCACGGTCACGCAGGCTCTCGTCGGCGGTGCTCCCAGCGACTGGCTCGAGCCGGCCGTGCGCACCGCCTTCCCCGCCGACGTGCAGCTCGCACAGGAGGCCGTGCCGATCGACAGGCAGCAGGTGGCCGAGGTCGCGCTGACCAGTGCCGCGGCACGGCTGGACCCCACCACGCTCGCGCGCATGCGCACGCAGCTGCAGGAGACCCTCGAGCAGGCCGGTGTACGGATCTCTCAGGTGCAGTTCTCGGTGGACGGCCGCACGCTCGAGGCCGGTGTCGTCGACCTTCCGGAGCAGGCGGCCGATGCGGGTGCCGTCGTGCTGACCGCTGACGCGTTCGGCACCATCGTCGGCGATGAGGTGTCGCCCATCGAGGGCATCACCGCCCAGATCCTCGGCCTTCCGCAGGAGGTGCGGGCGATCGATCTCGCCTCGGACTCGCTGCTCGCGGCCGTTCAGCTCGCCGACGGGCGGGTGTACCTGCTCGGGGAGGGGCGTATCGACGAGCTCGACGCGCCGCCGGGTCTGATCGAGCCGTCGATCGACCCCTACGGATACACCTGGACGGTGCCGGCTGCGGCCCCGACCGCTGTTCAGGCGTGGGGGAGCGACGCCGCGCCCCTCGCGATCGCCAAGGCGTGGCCGGACGCCTCGTCGATCTCGGCGCTGCGGGTATCCGCCGACGGCGCGCGCGTCGCGGCCGTGGTCACGGTCGGCGGACAGCACTGGGTCGTGGTCGCCGCGGTGGTCCGTGATGACGCCGGTGTGCCGGTCGAGCTCGGGACGACCGTCAAGCAGCTGACGCGCATCGACGGCCAGGCCCGAGGCCTGGTCTGGCTCGGCTCCGAGAACGTGGGTGTCCTGACCGACGCGGCAGGACCGCTTCTGCTGACGCAGATCGTGGCGGGCCCGGCATCGGCCGAGGTGCCGCCGGCGGACGCGGTCTCGATCGCGGGCGCACGCACGGTCACGGGGCTTCGCGTGCTGGATGCCCGCGGTTCGCTGTTCGCCAGTGCGGGTTCCGCGTGGCGCGAGATCGCGACCGAGGTCAAGGTGTTGGCCACGCGAGCGGGGGAGTGAGCAAGCACTCGTCCTGCACCGCGTCTCTTGCGAGGCGACTGCTCGCGGAAGGCGGGTTCCCGGCCGGTCGTCGGGGCTCGCCAGGGCGAGGATCGTCGGATGCCGCACATCAGCCCTTCGCCCCTCGCTCCGGTCTCTCGCACCCTCCTGGCAGAGGTTGCCGCGTTCCTGCTCGCCGCCTCGTGTGCCGGGTGCGATCAGCCCGGCGACGTCCTCTGCGCTGAATGCCGCACGGCGCTGGCGCCGCGACCCGTCGTGCTGCGCACCCCGAACGGAATGTCCGTGCGCGCGGCCCTCGCGTTCGAGGGAGTCACCGCACGCTGCATCCGCCGTCTGAAGGGCGAGGGGGAGACCTTGCTGGCACGTCCGCTCGGGCGCGCACTGGCATCGGCACTCCAAGAGGTCGCCGGATCGGCAGCGGGAATCGTGCCGGTTCCGACGTCGCGCGCGGCGTTTCGTCGGCGCGGGTACCGTGTGCCCGATCTGCTGATCCGGCATGCCGGCGATCGCCCTTGGCGGCTGCTGACGGTCCGCGGCGGAAGAGCGGACCAGCGGGGGCTGGGGGTCCGTGCACGCGCCGACAATGTGCGGCACAGCATGGCCGCACACAGCGGCGGCGGCGGGGCCGGTGTGATCCTGGTCGATGACGTCGTCACCACGGGGGCGACGCTCGACGAGGCGGCGCGCGCGCTCACCGCGGCAGGGTATCGGGTGATGTCGGCCGTCGCGCTCGCCGCCACGCCGCCACAGCGTCTGTTCGCCGAGCATTCATCGGGGACTCATCGGCGACACGGAGCAACTGGCCCGTGACTTCCGGTCGAAGGCGGGCTACGGTTGGGGACCACAAGGCGACCACGGTCCGCCCTTGGCCGGGAGGACCGGGACAAGGAGGCAGCAATGGAAACAAGCATCGTTGGCGTCGGAGTGGGTATCACCGATCGCTTCCGCACCGTTGTCGAGGAGAAGATCGCCCGAGTGCAGACGTTCGCCGCGAAGGCGCAGCGTCTGGACGTGAAGGTCACGCACCGTGCGTACCGCAACGGCCACGTGCCGGATGAGACGGTCGAGCTCACCCTGGTGAGCAAAGGACCGGTGGTGCGGGCGGAGGCGACCGACGGCGACAAATTCGTCGCTCTCGACCTCGCGGTCGACAAGATGGCGGAGCAGCTGCGCCGGGCCAAGGAGAAGCGTGTCGACAATCGACAGCATCCGCGTGGCGCACACTTCGAGAAGGGCACCGGAGCCCTCGAGGGAATCGACGTGCAACCCGCGTCGGTCGACGTGATCGACGCGGTCGCAACCGGGACAGTGCCCGTGCAGGAGGTCGAGGACGAGGCCTACTCGCCGGTGGTCATCCGCACGAAGAGCTTCGATCCCGAGTGGATGACGGTGGAGGAGGCGGTCGACCGGATGGAACTGGTCGGCCACGACTTCTTCCTGTTCGTCGACGCGAGCACCGATCACCCGAGCGTCGTCTACCGTCGCAAGGGCTGGGACTACGGAGTCATCGGACTCAGCACTCAGGCGCCGCCCGACCAGGCGCTCGCCTCGTAATCGGACATCGAAACGGCCCGCTCTCCTCGGGGAGCGGGCCGTTTTCGTTGCGCGAGGCGAACCCGCGTCAGTCGAAGATGCCGTCCAGCAGGCTGCCGATCACGAGACCGCCGAGGAGACCGGAGGCGATGTCTCCGCCGCCACCGCCGCGGCGTCCGCCGCCACCGCCGCCCCAACCGCCGCCGCCGCCCCAGCCGTCGTCTTGAGGACGCGATGCGTCGATGTCGCGCTGCGCGAGCTGGAGAGCCTCGGAAGCCAGGTACGCGACTCGGCGGGCGCCGGTCAGTGCCGCTTCGCGCGTCTCCTCGGCCGGAAGCAGATCCGACAGGTCGATCCGCAGGCGCTCGGCCTCGGCGAGGCGGGTCCGCGCATCGGCGCCGATCCAGCCGCGATGACCCGCGATCAGACCGCGCGCGACGCCCAGCTGGCGGTCGGCGTCGTCGATGGCGTGCTGCACCTGGGCGACGGACGGCAGCGGGTTCTCGACACGGTGCCGTGCCGTGGCGATCGCATCGTCGAGGGCGGTGTTCGCGGCGCGCAGGCGCGAGAGCTCGGCGAACGGGTCGTTGGGCGACCCCGCGGGCGAGAGCGAACGGAGTGCGGCCTGCAGCTCCGCCTCGGCCTCGGCGACGGGGGGCACGCGCGGGGCGGTCCGGGCTGCGATGAGATCGTTGCGAGAATCCGCCACCACCTCGGCGAGGGTCGACTCGGCCCGAAGCGCCTCGATCTCGAAGTCCTCGACGGCGTCGAGCAGCGCAGCCGCTCGTCGGGTGGCCTCGGTCGCGGTCTCGAGCGCGACGTTCGCCTCCTCGTTCTGCTTGGCGGCGCGACGCCGCTCCGACACCGATGTGCCGTGCACGGCGAAGGCGATCAGCTGCTCGGCCTCGGAGGCGCTCGCCGTGATCTGCGCCATCGCCGAGTCGGCGTAGCGGCGGGACAGACGTTCGATGGCCGAGTTGGTCTGCGGGATGCGCTCGCTGAGCGTCGCGGCATCGGCACGGACCTGCGCGATGATCTCGGGCGCCCGCCGGACCTTGGCGATCGAGGCGGCGAGCACATCCGTCTTCTCATCGAGGAGATCCTGAGCCCAGTCGCACAGCTGGATGATGCGGGCGTTGCGGGTGCGCAGCTCCTCCGGGGTGTCGGGGATCTCGTCGTGATTCAACTGGTGCATCTGGAACGCCTCGCGCAGATGAGTGCGCACCGCAGCGAGCGCCTTGCGCAGATCCGTCGTGAGCGATTCGCCCAGCTCGGCCTCGGCGAAGGAGAGCTCGTCGGAGGTCGTGCGGATGCGTTCGTCGGCCGCCACCAGCGCCTGTTCCGCGCGTCGCGCGAGATCGGCATCCTGTGCGGCGAGTGTCTCCTGATCGCGTTTGCGCTTACCCCAGAAACCTGCCATGTGCTGATCCTACTTTCCGTGGACGATGCGGTGGCTGGGCATCCGCTTGAGGCGAACGCCGCAGTGTGGTCGGAGGGTCATGCCGCTGCGGCCTTCGCCGGTCGGCCCCGCTTGGGTCGCTCGGTCGCGAGCTCGAGCGCCATCGCATGACGCGGGTGCGCGGCGAGCCGTCGTTCGACGTGATCGAGCCAGCGTTCCTCGGCTTCGGCGGCGAAGAGCAGTGAGTCGAGGATGAGGGATCGGGCGAGGGCCTCGGGGGCGTCTGCGTCAGTGTCGGCGTCTTCTCCGGCGGTCAGTTCAGCGCGGCGGCGGGCAGCCACCTGGCGCTGCGCGTCGATGAGGCCGGTCACGTCGACTCCGGGGAGGGTCGCGGCGACGGCGAGCTTGACCGCGAGCTCGTCGCGCGTCGCGAGACTGCGGGTGACGGGCGAGGAGAGCCAGTGCGCCACTTCGGCAGACCCGGCCGACGTGATGTGCCAGTAGACGTGTCCGAGATCGTCGGCGCCCCCACGGGCGACCAGGCCATCGCGCTCCAGGCGCTCCAGCGTGTTGTAGATCTGGCCCACGTTCAGCGGCCACACCGAGCCGGTGCGACGGTCGAACTCGTGCCGGAGCTGGTAGCCGTAGCAGGGGCCCTGGTCGAGGATCGCGAGCAGGCTCTGGCGCACCGACATGGAGTCTCCGTTCGTACTGGGAAAGCGATACCGAGTATATGGATACCGGGTATGGTTCTCCGGCATCCGAGCAGTCGCGTGTGTCGCGGGGCGGTCGACCGCCGGACCTCGCAGGCGACGTGCAGGTCACGGCCCGGTAACATGACAGGATATGCCTGGCGAACGCCGGATCGGCGCAGGCTCTGACTACCAACAGGGAGAAGACATCCGTGGCCAATCCTCTTGAGAAGCTGCTGCGTGCCGGAGAAGGGCGGGTCATCCGCCGTCTCAACCAGGTGGTCAAGGCAGTGGGAGCCCTGGAGGACGACATCTCCCGGCTCACCGACGAGGAGCTCCGCAACGAGACCGCGGAACTGCGTGCGCGCTTCGAGAAGGGCGAGAGCCTCGATCAGCTCATGCCCGAGGCTTTCGCCGCCGTGCGTGAGGCTGCGAAGCGTACGCTGGGCATGCGTGCCTACGACGTGCAGATCATGGGTGGCGCGGCGCTCCACCTCGGCAACATCGCCGAGATGAAGACCGGTGAGGGAAAGACGCTCGTGGCCACGTTCCCGGCCTATCTCAACGCCATCGCCGGCAAGGGCGTCCACATCATCACCGTGAACGACTTCCTCGCCAGCTACCAGTCGGAGCTCATGGGCCGCGTGTTCCGCGCGCTCGGCATGACGACGGGCATCATCGTCTCCGGCCAGACCCCCGCCGTCCGTCGCGAGCAGTACGCGGCCGACATCACCTACGGCACGAACAACGAGTTCGGGTTCGACTACCTGCGCGACAACATGGCGTGGCGCAAGGAAGACCTCGTCCAGCGCGATCACTTCTTCGCGATCGTCGACGAGGTCGACTCGATCCTCATCGACGAGGCCCGCACGCCGCTGATCATCTCCGGACCCTCCTCGGGCGAGGCCAACCGCTGGTTCGCCGAGTTCGCCAAGATCGCCCGCACCCTGGTCGCGGGCGAGGACTACGAGGTCGACGAGAAGAAGCGCACGGTCGGGGTTCTCGAGCCCGGTATCGAGAAGGTCGAGGACTACCTCGGCATCGACAACCTCTACGAGTCGGCGAACACCCCACTCATCTCGTTCCTCAACAACTCCATCAAGGCGCTGGCGCTGTTCAAGAAGGACACCGACTACGTCGTGATGAACGACGAGGTCATGATCGTCGACGAGCACACCGGTCGCATCCTCGTCGGACGCCGCTACAACGAGGGCATCCACCAGGCGATCGAGGCCAAGGAGGGCGTCCCCGTCAAGGCCGAGAACCAGACGCTGGCAACGGTCACGCTGCAGAACTACTTCCGTCTCTACGACAAGCTCGCCGGCATGACCGGTACCGCCGAGACCGAGGCGGCCGAGTTCATGTCGACGTACAAGCTCGGCGTGATCGCGATCCCCACCAACCGGCCCATGGTTCGTAAGGACCAGTCGGACCTCGTCTACAAGAACGAGACCGCGAAGTTCACACAGGTGGTCGAGGACATCGCCGAGCGCCACGCGTCGGGTCAGCCGGTCCTCGTCGGCACCGTGAGCGTCGAGAAGAGCGAGTACCTCTCGCGTCTGCTCGCCAAGAAGGGCGTCAAGCACGAGGTGCTGAACGCGAAGAACCACGCGCGCGAGGCCGAGATCGTCGCACGGGCCGGTCGCCTCGGCGCTGTCACCGTCGCCACGAACATGGCCGGACGAGGCACCGACATCATGCTCGGCGGCAACGCCGAGTTCCTGGCGGTGCAGGAGCTCAAGGGCAAGGGTCTCGATCCGGTCGAGACGCCCGAGGAGTACGAGGTCGCCTGGGACGAGACATACGAGTCGATGAAGTCCGTCGTCGCCGAAGAGGCCGAGAAGGTCATCGAGGCCGGCGGTCTCTACGTGCTCGGCACCGAGCGGCATGAATCCCGCCGCATCGACAACCAGCTGCGCGGACGTTCGGGCCGTCAGGGCGACCCCGGTGAGAGCCGGTTCTACCTGAGCCTCACCGACGACCTCATGCGTCTGTTCCAGTCCGGCGCCGCAGAGGCGATTCTGGCGCGGACCAACTTCCCCGACGATGTGCCGATCGAGTCCGGTCTGGTGTCGCGCGCCATCCGCAGCGCGCAGTCGCAGGTCGAGTCGCGCAACGCCGAGATGCGTAAGAACGTGCTCAAGTACGACGACGTCCTCAATCGCCAGCGTGAGGCGATCTACGCCGACCGCCGTCACATCCTGCAGGGCGATGACATCGCCGGCCGGGTGCAGCACTTCATCGAGGACGCGATCACCGGAGTCGTCAACGACCACACCGGCGAAGGACACAACGAGAGCTGGGACTTCGACGCGCTGTGGACCGAGCTCAAGACGCTCTACCCGGTGAGCGTGACGATCGACGAGGTCGTCGCCGAGGCCGGTGGCCGCAAGGGCGGAATCACGGCCGAGGGCCTCACGCGCGAGCTGCTGTCGGACGCGATGATCGCGTACGAGAAGCGTGAGGCGACCCTCGGGGAGGCCGCCACTCGCGAACTCGAGCGTCGCGTCGTGCTCCAGGTGCTCGACCGCCGCTGGCGCGACCACCTGTACGAGATGGACTACCTCAAGGACGGCATCGGCCTGCGCGCGATGGCCCAGCGCGACCCGCTGATCGAGTACCAGCGCGAGGGCTACTCGATGTTCCAGTCGATGATGGGACAGATCAAGGAGGAGTCGGTCGGCTACCTCTACAACCTCGAGGTCGAGGTGCGTCGCGCCGAAGACGCTGAGACGCCCGAGGTCGAGGCCAAGGGTCTCGCCGACGGTGCCGGCGATCAGCGCCTCGAGTACTCCGCCGCGAACGACGCCGGCGAGGTCGAGGTCCGCAACGACCGCGGCCAGGTCCAGCAGGCGGCGACCGATCGCCTGCGTCAGGCCGCTGTCGCGCGTGACGCCGCCGAACCCGCCGAGGAGCCGGCTGCTCGGGGTGCCTTCGGCCAGCGCACGGACGGTGCAGCTCCTGCCGCGGGCAACCGTGAGCAGCGACGCGCGCAGGGCAAGAAGAAGAAGTAGACGGCGTGAACGAGAGGGCCAATCCGTGTGGATTGGCCCTCTCGTCGTCCCTGTAGGCTTGCGCGATGACACCTTCGCGCCACTTCGACCAGTCGTCGAAGCTCAAGAACGTCCTGTACGAGATCCGCGGAAACGCGCTCGTCGAGGCGGCGCGTCTGGAAGCCGAGGGTCACAAGATCCTCAAGCTCAACACCGGCAATCCGGCGATCTTCGGCTTCGACGCTCCGCACCAGATCGTCCGCGACATGCTCGCCGCCCTGCCCGACGCGCACGGCTACAGCGACAGCAAGGGCATCATCTCAGCGCGCCGCGCCGTCGTCAGCCGCTACGAGGAGATCGAGGGCTTCCCGCGCTTCGATCCGGATGACGTGTACCTGGGCAACGGCGTCTCCGAGCTCATCACGATGACGATGCAGGCTCTGCTCGACGAGGGCGACGAGGTGCTCATCCCTGCGCCGGACTATCCGCTCTGGACGGCGATGACCAGTCTCGCCGGGGGCACTCCCGTGCACTACCTCTGCGACGAGGACGACGAGTGGCAGCCCGACCTGGAAGACATCCGGTCGAAGATCACGCCGCGCACCAAGGCGCTCGTCATCATCAACCCGAACAATCCGACCGGTGTGGTCTACTCGCGGGCGATCCTCGAAGGCCTGGTGCAGATCGCGCGCGAGCACGAGCTGCTCCTGCTGTCGGACGAGATCTACGACCGCATCCTCTTCGACGACGCGGTGCACATTCCCACCGCCACCCTCGCGCCGGATCTGCTGTGCCTGACCTTCAACGGCCTTTCGAAGACCTACCGTGTCGCCGGGTACCGCTCCGGATGGCTCGTCATCACCGGACCGCAGGCGCACGCGAAGGGCTTCATCGAGGGAATCACCCTGCTGGCGTCGACTCGGCTGTGTCCGAACGTGCCCTCTCAGCACGCAGTGCAGGCCGCGCTGTCGGGTGTGCAGTCGATCGACGCGCTCATCGCGCCCAACGGGCGCCTGCACGAGCAGCGTGATGTGGCGTGGCAGGGTCTCGAGCAGATCCCCGGTGTGTCGTGCGTGAAGCCGCAGGGCGCGCTCTACGCCTTCCCGAAGCTCGACCCGAACGTGCATGAGATCCGCGACGACGCCAAGCTCGTCTACGATCTGCTGGTCTCCGAGCACATGCTGCTCGTGCAGGGCACGGGATTCAACTGGGCCACGCCGGACCATCTGCGCATCGTCACGCTTCCCGAGACCCGAGTGCTGAGCGAAGCCGTCGAGCGCCTCGGGAACTTCCTCGCGAGCTACCGCCAGTAGCGTCAGCCGTCGCCTCTGGTGACATCGACGCCGCGAGCGCCCGGATCGCCGCCACGAAAGGCGATCGCGGGCTGAGGTCTGCCATCGGTCGGGCATGCAGCAGTGCGGCGTCTGCGGCCTTCTGATCGAACGGCAGGAACGCCACGTCGGTGATGCCCGCAAACCGCTCGAGTGTGCGACGCACCTGCCCCCGCGCGTCGACCCCGAGCGGTCCGGGGCGCACCCGGTTGACGACCACGGTGGTGGGTGTGGCGGAGGTGAGGCTGCGCAGCTCCGCATGATCGCGCAAGAACCGACTGATCCCCACGGGGTCGGCTGAGGCCACGGCGACGATCCGATCCGCCTCGTGAAGAGCGGCCGTGGTGGCGGCATGCCGTCGCGGCCCCGTGAGGTCGTAGGTCGCCTCGTCGTCGGCGTCGAAGGCGCCGGCCACGTCGACGATCGTCTCGTCCGCCCACTCCCGGCATGCCTGCAGAGCGGACGTGAGACGGGTGGCGGAGAGCTCGGGCCATCGGCTCGGGCGATTGATCCCGGGGAGCACCTGGACGACGCCGCCGCTCGTCTCGAATCCGGTGGCGAGTCGGGTGAGCTCCGCGGAGTCCAGTCCGCCGAGTTCGGCGCGGCGGCAGGCCGCCGCGATTCCCGGCGCGTCGTCGTTCACACCGAGGAGAAGCGCGATCGACGGTGCCACCGTGTCAGCGTCGACGAGCGCGGTGCGGCGACCGCGGCGCGCGAGTTCGGCCGCGAGCTGGATCGCGACAGTCGATCGTCCGGGCGCGCCCTGAGCGCCCCAGACGGCGGTGATCCGTCGTGGTGTGACAGCGGCCTGATCTTCCCGAGGAGCAGCAGGTGGGTCGTCGGCGAGTGCCGTGGCGACCTCCCACCCGGAGACGTCGTGGGGGAGCGTGCCACCGAGTCCCCGCCGGCCCAGCGCACGACTGTCCGGGTCGCCGATCGTGAGGACGCGCACGCCCGCTCGATCGCAGGCCACGAGCAGCTCCGGCGTGACGACATCGCGTTCGGCGGGAAGGAGGATGGCCTCAGCCCGGGGAAGCAGAGCGACCAGAGTCGGGGATCGCGGGTCGACCGTCGTGATCACACGGACGCCTCGAGCTCGAGCTCGGCGGAAAGCTCGCGGGCCCGCGGTTCGGAGAGGGCGACGATGACGGACGTCACGAGCGGGCCCCGACAGGCACCACCGACAGCGCGTAGCCGCCGGTCATCGCGGCGAGCACGTCGGCGACATCTGCTCTGTCGATCACCAGCTCGACCGATGTGCCGGAGTCCGCCAGCACGCCTTCCGCCGTGACCACGTCGCGCACCGCGACGTCGGCGACGAGAATCTGAGGAACATCGAAGGCGCGACCGTCCTCGAGAGGGGGTGCCCCCCACAGCTCCACCACGCTGCCTGCCTCCACATCCTGTGAGATCCGAGAGCTGCTCTCGACGACGATCGTGGTCGTCCTCGCCTCGGACGCCGATGCCGCCGCGGATGAGGGGACCAGTTCGCCCTTGCGCACGGTCCGTGCGGCGACCTGCCCGTCCTTCAGACCGCCCGGAGACAGGTAGCGATCAGAGAGCGCGCCCAGCCCTACCTCCGCGACCTGGAAGTCGTCGGCTGCGAGCACCTCTCCCTGAGTGATGGTGCGGGATGCCTGGAGCACCGGCGTGACGTCGTCGGAGGCTGCGACGAGGAACCAGACGCCGGTGATCGAGGCCGCCACGATGGCGATGCCGATCAGGAAGCGGACGTCTCCGCGGAAAGCCCGACGAGATCGGCTGAGGAATGTCATGGCCATATCGTCACAGATCGCGGTGCCGCTGCTCCGGAGTTATCCACAGGCGGTGATCGCCTCGGTGGAGTGCATATCGGTGCGGGACAATGGGGTCATGCCCGAGCCGCTCGCTTCCGTCCCGCAGTATCTCGCTCCCGCTCAGGTGGCGGAGCTGCTGCAGCTCAGCATCGACGAAGTGGTCGATCTGATCCAGCAAGGACGACTACGCGGAGCGCAGCTCGGATCACCCGCGCGGTGGCGCGTCGAGGAGTCCAGTCTCGGCGAATATCTTTCCGAGCAGTCCGAGGTGGCGCGCCGGATGGCGCTGTGGCGCCAGTCGCAGACCGCGAGCTTCCCCGAGATGTGGGGGACCACGAGCGCTCAGCGGCGCTGATCCGAGAGCGTTCGCACCGCGACGACGGCGGCGAACGGAATCATCCGGAATCCCTGGACCGCGCTGGCGAGACGTGCTGTTCCGGCATCGTGGACGGCCAGATCGAGGTGATCGGCCCCCGCCCGATCGATCGTGCCATGGACGTCGTCTCCGACGAGCACGTCGAGGTGCACGGGGACCCGTCGTCGCGCGAGGTCGCGCAGGACGAAGCCGAATGTCATGCGCTCGCGCACGGAGCTGCTCGCATCCGTGGCGTCATCGAGACTCGCCAGCATGGTCCCGTGATCGGTGCGGACACCCACGATCGCGGTCAGCGGAACGATGCGCGTCGTGCGGCCGAGCGATGTGCCGTCGCCGGGTGCCGAGTCGACCATGACCCAGTCGGCCCCGAGGGAGCGCAACGTCACCGGGTGGCGCCGTCCGTTGGAGAGTTCGATCACCGCCGCTGACGCGGACGCGCAGATCTGCCGGAGCCGGGTGCGCAGGTCGAGTCGGGAGATGCGCAGGCGCTCGGACTCGGCGCTCAGGGCGGCTCGCTCGGTCTCCCACTCCGCGGCGAGCTGACCTTCGAGGTCTTCGAACAGTCGGTCCCAGTGCACGGGATCGAGCGTAGGACAGGCCGGAAGCGCCTGTACGAGTTATCCACATTCCCTCCCGAACCGCCGGTCGGCGGTGGTGCGGGCGTGCTCCACTGTCTCGCAGATCCCCGACCGAGAGCACGAGATGATGACGCTTCATGAGTACTTCGCCCCGCAACCGACCTCGACCGCCGCGCTGCCCGACCCGGCGCCCTTGCTGCGCAGCCTGACCACGGGAGTGCTCGAAGTGCTCGCGGGCGTTCGCGAGGTCGATCAGCTGGCCCGCTGGTTCAGCGAGGACGCCTTTCGCACCCTGGTGAGTCGATCGAATCTGTCGGCGCGTGCCCGCAGCGCGCGCGGCGTGGCCCCGGCGCGGCCGACGTTCTCGATTCTTTCCATCAGGGTCACCGAGCCGGTCGACGGCATCATCGAGGCGGTCGTGGTGGTCGCAGGCCCCGGCCGCACGAGAGCCGTCGCCGTGCGCCTGGAGGGCCTCGACCGCCGGTGGCGAGCCACGTCCCTGGCGGTTCTCTGAGGCAACTCACCCTAGGCTGGGAGTGTGTCGACGCTCAGTGATCTCGCCCAGGCCCAGGGACTCTTGACCGAGAGCGACGTGGAGTGGCTCCACAGGCTCGCGGGCGACGGCCAGCTGCTGGCCGACCTGGCCTCCGCCGACATCGTCGTGTGGATCCAGGCCGATGACAGCTCCTTCATCGCGGTCGCGCATGCGCGACCGAGCGGCGCCGCGACCCTGTTCTACCGCGACATCGTGGGGGAGCGTGTGCGACCCCAGTGGCGCACACAGGTTCAGGGCGCCTTCGACACCGCCGAAATCGTCGACTCCTCCTCCCCGGACTGGTTCGAGGAGACGCCGACGCGGGTCAGAGCCGTGCCGATCGTCATCGAACGTCGCAAGGATGAGAACGGTCCGCGGGTCATCGGCGTCGTCACCCGGCACACCAACCTCGGCGAGGCGCGCACGCCCTCGCGTCAGCAGATCACCTTCGACGAGTGCGCGAACGATCTCTTCCGCATGATCGCCGACGGGAGCTTCCCCGACCTGGCCGCCCCCACGTCGCCACGGCGCGGAGCGCCTCGCGCGTCCGACGGTCTCATCCGCATCGACGTCGACGGCGTCACGACGTTCGCGAGCCCCAATGCGCTCTCCGCTTTCAACCGCATGGGCTTCGACGACGAGCTCGAGGGGGAGTCGCTCGCCGAGGTCACCACGCGTCTCGTGCCTCCCTCCCGCCAGGTCGACGAGTCGCTTCCCGTCGTCGTGACGGGCCGCGCGCCGTGGCGCACGGATGTCGAGGCCCGAGGCGTCACCGTGTCGCTGCGGGCGATCCCGCTCAAGGACCACGGCACGCGGATCGGTGCGATCGTGCTGTGTCGCGACGTCTCGGAGCTGCGTCACCAGGAGCAGGAGCTCATCACCAAGGACGCGACGATCCGCGAGATCCACCACCGCGTGAAGAACAATCTCCAGACCGTGGCGTCGCTGCTGCGCATCCAGGCACGACGCACGCACTCCGACGAGGCGCGTGAGGCGCTCACCCAGGCCATGCGCCGAGTCGACTCGATCGCGGTCGTGCACGACACCCTTGCGCAGGGCCTCACTCAGAAGGTCGATTTCGACGAGGTGTTCCACCGCGTGCTGAAGCTGGTCGCCGAAGTGGCCTCGGCGCCCAACACCCGCGCGCAGACCCGGTCCACCGGACGATTCGGCGTGCTGCCCAGCGAGTATGCGACGCCGCTCGCACTCGCCCTCACCGAGGTCGTGACCAATGCGGTCGAGCATGGTCTCGCGGGTCAGGAGGGCATGGTCACCATCGACGCGACGCGTACCGAGGAGAACCTCCGGGTCACGGTGCACGACACCGGCAGCGGGCTGCCCGAGGGGCGTATCGGTCAGGGCCTGGGGACGCAGATCATCCGCACGCTCATCCAGGGCGAGCTCGGCGGCAGCATCGAGTGGCATGGCAGCGATGGCGTCGGCACGCAGGTGGTCATCGACATTCCGCTGCGGTGGCTCGACAACTGAGCCGCGGGCGGGGTGGGGCGCCCCTTAACCGGCGAAACCCGACATGCCCTCAGGCACGTCGGGTTCTCTCGGTCTGCGCGGTCAGGAAGCGCGGCGGGCGCGAGCGGCGCGACGCTTGAGCGCGCGGCGCTCATCTTCGGAGAGACCGCCCCAGACGCCGGAGTCCTGGCTGGACTCCAGTGCGTACTGCAGGCAGATCTCGGTGACAGTGCAGGTGGCGCAGACGGTCTTGGCCTTCTCGATCTGATCGACCGCGGGTCCGGTGTTCCCCACAGGGAAGAACAGTTCCGGGTCGACAGTCAAGCAGGCGGCCTTATCGCGCCAATCCATGGGGGCTCCTCGGTGTGGATTATCTAGAACGATCGCGACGCGATGGCTCGGATTCGGGTGACGGCTCGGGTTCCGCTACCCTATTCAGATGCGGACGGATGCCCGCGTTTTGTGATGCGGACGAAGCGTCCGCCCCACGCCGCTGTGGGAGCACATGACGCTGTCTATTCTGTTACATGAAACCAGCGAAATCAAGGGTTTTCGTCCTTCCCATCCGATTCTCAGGAGATGACGTGCGCGCACCGCGACTGGCACTGACCGCCGCCGCCGTTCTCGCTCTCGAAGGCGCGGTGCTGCTGATCTTCGCCGTGATCGAGCTCGTGGGCCTCGGCGCGGGTGACGCGGCGTCACTCCCGACCGCCATCGCTCTGATCGTGCTGACCCTCATCGGGGCGGTGTGCCTGTTCGCCTTCGCCGCCGGCGTACGTTCCGGCCGCTCCTGGGCGCGGTCGGGTGGAGTCGTGTTCCAGGTGCTGGCGGTGGCGCTCGCCCTCGCATCGCTCACGCTGCAGCCGATCCCGTGGGCGTTCACCACGGGAGTCGGACTGCCGGGGCTTGTCGGGTTCGCCCTGCTGATCTCGAGCGCGCGCAGCGAGAGCCAGCAGCGTTCAGCCGACTGAGGTGCGGCCTCTCCGCGGCAGGCCGTGACGAATCGAGGTCGACCGGCGCGCCCGCTCAGGCGTCGATGCCGAGAAGCTTGCGCAGCCGGGCCACGTGTCCCGTCGCCTTGACGTTGTACTGGGCGAGCGTGATGACACCCTCCTCGTCGAGCACGAAGGTGGAGCGGAGGACTCCCTCGACCGTCTTGCCGTAGTTCATCTTCTCGCCCCAGGCGCCGTACGCCGTGTGGACGGCATGGTCGGGGTCGCTGAGCAGCGTGAAGGTGAGCCCGTCGCGCTCGCGGAACTCGGCGAGCTTCGCGGGCTCGTCACGGGAGATGCCGATCACGCGGTACCCGGCACCCTGCAGCGACGAGATGCTGTCGCGGAAGTCGCAGGCCTGCGTGGTGCAGCCCGGGGTCATGGCGGCGGGGTAGAAGTAGAGGATCGTCTTCTGCCCGCGCAGGTCGCTGAGGCGGACGGTCGAGCCGTCCTGATCGAGCAGGGTGAAGTCGGGAGCGGCGTTACCGGTGTCGAGGCGCTGAGTCACCGTCACAGCCTATCGGCCGGGCGTCTGCTCTGCCTTGTCGGAGAACGTCTGCAGCAGTCTCTGCAGCGAGTCCAGACGCGCGCGTCCGGTCTCGGTGAGATCGCCTCGCTCGGCCGCCTCGATCAGCGCGCAGTCGGGGGCATCCGTCAGGTGCGTGCATCCGCGCGGGCAGTCCTGGGCGATCTCGGCGAGCTCGGTGAATGCGGCGAGGATGTTCGCGGGGTCGACGTGGCCGAGGCCGAAGGAGCGCACGCCAGGGGTGTCGATGACCCAGCCGTTTCCCTCGGCGCCCTCATACCGCAGCGACACGGTCGAGGATGACGTGTGGCGACCGCGGCCGGTGACCTGGTTGACGTGGCCGGTGGCGCGCAGCGCGGTCGGCACGAGCTGGTTGACGAGCGTCGACTTGCCCACGCCGGAATGACCCACGAACACGGTCGAGTGGCCGACGAGCGCGGCACCGATCTCCTCGGTGGGCATCTCGTCGCGGGCGCTGGTGAACACCCGCAGATCCAGCCCGTCGAAGTGGGAGAGGAAGTTGGTGGGGTCGGCCAGGTCGGTCTTGGTCACCACGAGCAGGGGACGGATGCCGGCGTCGAGAGCCGCGACGAGATAGCGGTCGACGAGGCGTGCCCGGGGTTCGGGGTCGGCGGCCGCCACGACGACCAGCATCTGATCGGCGTTCGCGACGATCACGCGCTCGACCTGGTCGGTGTCGTCGGCGCTGCGGCGCAGGAGCGACGTGCGGTCCAGCATGCCGATGATGCGGCCCAGCGTGCCCTCGGCGCCGCTCGTGTCGCCCACCACGCGCGCCTGATCGCCCGTGACGATCGGGTTGCGTCGCAGTTCCCTGGCGCGGGTAGCCGAGACGGTGCGCTCGTCGTCGGTTCCCTCGTCCATCAGGACGGTGTAGCGGCCGCGGTCGACCCCGAGCACGCGGCCGACCGTCGCGTCCGCGTGGGCGGGTCGTCGCTTGGTGCGCGGCCTGTTGGCCTTCGGGTTCGGGCGGGAGCGGATTCTGCTCTCGTCGTAGTCCTCGAAGTCGTCATCGAGGTCATTCGTGTCGTCGAGCCAGCTCACGCGTCCGCGCCTCGCAGCATCCGTTCCCAGAGCAGCGTGAACTCGGGGAGGGTCTTCGCGGTCGTACCGATGTCGTCGATCTCGACACCCGCCACGCGCAGGCCGATCAGCGCGCCGGTGGTCGCCATCCGGTGATCGTGGTGCGCGGCCCACGTGCCGCCGTGCAGCGGGCGGGGAATGATGCGCAGGCCGTCCGAGAGCTCCTCGGCCTCGCCGCCGAGCGCGCGGATGTTCGCGATGAGCGCGGCGATGCGGTCGGTCTCGTGCAGTCGGATGTGGCCGATGCCCCGGATGGTCGTGGGCGTCGTGGCGAACGCGGCGAGTCCGACGAGGGTCGGAGTGAGCTCGCTCGCGGGGGACAGATCGATGTCGATGCCGTGGATGCTGCTGCCCGCGCGCACCGTGAGTGCGCCACCGTGGCGGCTCGTGTGCGCACCCATCGCCTGCAGGATCTCGGGGAGCAGGGCTCCGGGCTGGGTCGAATGCGCGGGCCAGCCGGTGATGGTGACGGATCCGCCGGCGACCAGAGCGGCGCCGAGGAACGGTGCGGCATTGGAGAGGTCCGGCTCGATCGCGATCTCCTTCGCGCGCGGCACGCCGGCCTCGACGAGCCACTCGCCGACGGCGGGCCGCTCGATGCGGATGCCCCTCCGACTCAGGGCCTCGATGGTCATGTCGATGTGCGGAAGGCTGGGCAGGCGCTCACCGGTGTGCACCAGGTGGAGCCCGACGTCGAAGCGCGGCGCGGCGAGCAGCAGACCGGACACGAATTGGCTGGACGCCGAGGCGTCGATCTCGACGCGACCGCCGCGGATGCGGCCATGACCGCGGATCGTGAACGGCAGCGCCCACGTTCCCTCGTCGTCGATGTCGACGCCGAGGTCGCGCAACGCGCTGATCAGCCCGCCCATCGGACGATGCAGAGCCGTCTCGTGCGCGGTGAGATGCACGTCGTTCGCCGCGAGTCCGGCCAGCGGCGCGATGAACCGCATCACAGTGCCGGCCTGGCCGCAGTCCACGGTGACGCCGCCGGTGAGCTTCGCCGGGGTCACGATGAGGTCAGGACCGAACTCGCCGCCGTCGTCGACCTCCTCGATCCCGACGCCGAGTGCACGCAGCGCCTCGATCATCCGGCGGGAGTCGTCTGAGTGCAGCGGTGCCACCAGCCGGCCGGGCCCGTCGGCGATCGCGGCGATGATCAGTTCGCGATTCGTCAGCGATTTCGACCCGGGAATGGTGAGTGTGGCGTGCACGGCGTCGGCGGTCGTGGGCGCGGCGTAGACGCCCCGGGCGGGGGGAGGGGAATACCGGTTGGCGCTCATCGGTTTCCACCTTAGTGAACGGCGACGTACCCGCCGAGAAGGAGACAGCATGCTCGCCACGTTGGAGCGCGAAACGGTGGACATCAGCGGCCTAGACTGGCCGGTGATGGATGACACCGTAACCGCAGCCACTGTCGGCGACCCGCGACGCGAATTCGAAGAGCAGGCGATCCCGTTCATGGATCAGCTCTACGCCGCCGCGATGCGCATGACCCGCAATCCCGCCGACGCCGCTGACCTCGTGCAGGAGACCTTCGTCAAGGCCTACGGGTCGTGGGCGACGTTCTCGCAGGGCACGAACCTCAAGGCGTGGCTGTACCGGATCCTGACCAACACGTACATCAACATCTACCGCAAGAAGCAGCGAGAGCCGTTCCAGGGCACCATTGACGAGCTCGAGGACTGGCAGCTGGGCGGCGCGGAATCCACGACGGCCTCACACGGTCGTTCGGCGGAGGCCGAGGCGATCGATCGGATGCCGGCATCCGTCGTCAAGGACGCCCTTCAGGCGGTCCCGGAGGACTTTCGGCTGGCGGTGTACCTCGCCGACGTCGAGGGCTTCGCCTACCAGGAGATCGCCGACATCATGAAGACCCCCATCGGCACCGTGATGAGCCGTCTGCATCGTGGCAGACGGATGCTGCGGGAGCTGCTGGCTGATTATGCCGCTGAGCGAGGCATCGCCGCGGCGACGAAGATGAGGAGCACGGAATGAGCGACTGCGGTTGCGACAAAGCGCGTCTGGATCTGGAGGAGTACCTCCGCAACGAGGTGTGCAAGACCGAGCACACCGAGATCCGCGAACATCTCGAGAACTGCCCATCCTGCCGGGACGAGGCGCTGGTCGCCACCACCCTGACCGAGGTCGTGGCACGGGCCTGCAAGGAGACCGCTCCTGAGGAGCTGCGCGATCAGGTGTTCGCCCGCCTGCGCGAGGTGCAGGCGTCTCAGCACTGAGCGCTGCTGTCGTCGGCGATGTCGGTCGACGACTCTAGGCTGGAGTCATGACGATCATCGACTCCCGTGACGTTCCTGCCGACGAGATCTCGCGCGAACGGCTCCGTGCTCGCTCGCTCGACTACCGGGTCGTGGACCTGGCCGACGAGACCGGGGCGGAGCCGTATCAGCGGGCCGTGCACCGCGGCTTCCTCGGC
The DNA here is from genome assembly GCF_057215335.1 of Microbacterium sp. PI-SA-G. Classification (NCBI taxonomy): domain Bacteria; kingdom Bacillati; phylum Actinomycetota; class Actinomycetes; order Micrococcales; family Microbacteriaceae; genus Microbacterium; species Microbacterium sp. PI-SA-G. The sequence continues at coordinate 903,338 of NZ_CM170103.1, read as the reverse complement.
GGCGAACCCACCGCCGAGGTTCTCGCGCACGAGCGATCGACCCTCAGCACGCGTCGCACAGTGGGCGTCTACGAGGCCGACGCCTCGACCGCGGCTCGCCCGATCGGAACCGTCGACGCCTGGGTCACCCCGATGACCATCCCCGGCGGTGAGCTCGACATGTGGGCGATCAGCGGCGTGACCGTGGCCACCACGCACCGACGTCGCGGGATCGCCCGGGCACTCCTCGAGGGCGAACTACGGGCCGCGGCATCCGCCGGCGTGCCGATCGCGGGTCTCACTGTCTCCGAGGCGACGATCTACGGGCGCTACGGCTTCGGATCGGCGCTTCCCGCCGTCCGCTACACGGTCGACACCCGCCGCGCAGGCTGGGCGGGCTTCGAACCGGCCGGCCGCGTCGAGTACCGCGAGCAGGCCGAGCTGGTCGACGACCTCGCCGCGGTGCACGAGAGCGATCGCGGTTCGCGGTCGGGACGCATCCCCGGGTGGCCGAAGCGCTGGGAGGGCTTCGCCGGTGTCGCCCCCGGCGAGACCGACCGCGAGAAGATCCGTGGCGTCCGATACCTCGATGTCGCAGGCGACGTCCACGGAGTCCTCGTCTACGCGCTCGAGGAGCGGGGCACCACGTTCCGGCACGCGCTCCGCGTGCGCGCGCTGTTCGCCGACACCGCGGATGCCCGCGCGGCCCTGTGGCGCTTCGCCGTGCAGCACGACCTGGTCGACGAGGTGACGGCCGATCTGCAGACGCCCGATGACCCGCTGCCGTGGCTCGTCGCCGATCCGCGTGGCGTGACGCAGGAGATCCACGACCACGGATGGCTGCGCATCATCGACCTGCCGCGCACGCTCGAGGCCCGGCGATACAGCGCGCCGGTCGACCTCGTGATCCGCGTGGAGGATCCGCTGGACTTCACCTCAGGTACCTGGCGACTCCGTATCGACGCAGACGGCCGCGCGACGGTGGCGAAGAGCGACGACACCCCGGACGCGACGATGGGCGTCGCGGCGCTGTCGTCGCTGTACGCCGGGGGAGTGCGCGCTGAGTCGCTGCGCGGAGCCGGACGCCTCGCTGCCGAGCAGCTCACCGTCGAGGCCCTGGACCGGGCCTTCGTCGCGTTCCCCGCCCCGTCGCTCGACATCTGGTACTGAGCTCCGGCTCGCTGAGCACAGACGCGAAAGGGGCGTCCTGACCAGAAGGTCGGGACGCCCCTTTCGCGTACGAGACGCGGCTCAGCTGATGGTCAGAGCCTCGCGCAGCAGGGTCGCCTGCTCGGCCGCGTGCACCTTGGACGAGCCCGTGGCCGGGGAAGCGGATGCCGTGCGGGTGACGGGACGGAAGGTCCGGTCACCCGGGACATCGGCGAACGCCAGTGCCAGGAACGGCCAGGCACCCTGGTTCTCCGGCTCTTCCTGCACCCACAGCAGCTCGGCGTTGGGGTACGAGTCGGTGATGGCCTTGAGCTCGTCGATCGGCGTCGGGTACAGCTGTTCCAGACGGACCAGAGCGACCTCGGGGTTCGGGTTCTTCTCGACCTCGGTGCGCAGATCCCAGTGGACCTTGCCGGAGTGCACGAGCACGCGCTTGACCGCGGACCGATCGAGAGCGCGGTCGTCGTCGATGACCGGCTCGAAGCGGCCCTGCGTGAACGCCTCGACCGGGCTGGTCGCTCCGCGCAGACGCAGCATCGCCTTCGGGGTGAACACGATGAGCGGCTTGCGCGGCCGAGCGTAAGCCTGGCGACGCAGAAGGTGGAAGTACGACGCGGGAGTCGACGGACGCGCGACGATCATGTTCTCCTGCGCGCACATCTGCAGGAAGCGCTCGATGCGCGCGGACGAGTGGTCCGGCCCCTGACCCTCGTATCCGTGGGGGAGCAGCAGGGTGACGCTGGACTGCTGACCCCACTTCTGCTCGGCCGCCGAGATGTACTCGTCGATCACGGACTGGGCCCCGTTGACGAAGTCGCCGAACTGCGCCTCCCAAAGCACGAGCGCCTCGGGAGCCTCGACGGAGTAGCCGTACTCGAAGCCGAGCGCGGCGTACTCGCTGAGCAGCGAGTCGTAGACGAAGAAGCGGCCCTGTGCGTCGGACAGGTTCGACAGCGGGAGCCACTCCTGACCGTTCGCACGGTCGTGCAGCGAGGCATGGCGCTGCACGAAGGTGCCGCGGCGCGCGTCCTGACCGGCGAGACGCACGGTCGTTCCCTCGACCAGCAGCGAGCCGAAGGCGAGCAGCTCGCCGAAGCCCCAGTCGACGGAGCCGTTGCGGCTCATGTCGAGACGCTTCTCGAGCAGCTGGTTGATCTTCGGGTGCACCGTGAAGCCCTCGGGCTTGTTCACGAATGCGTCACCGATCAGCTGGATGACCTCGTTGGGAACTCCGGTGACATCGGGGGCACCGGTCTGCTCCTCGGCGGGAGCCGCACTCTGCGCCGCGATCGGCGTGGCGCCGGTCTCGGCGGCGTGCGTCTCGGCGAAGGCGATCTCCAGGCGGTTCTGGAAGTCGGCCTTGGCCTCGGCGTACTCCTCTTCGGTGATGTCACCACGGCCGACGAGGGACTCGGTGTACAGGCGACGAACCGAGCGCTTGGCCTGGATCAGGTCGGTCATCAGCGGCTGCGTCATCGAGGGGTCGTCGCCCTCGTTGTGGCCACGTCGGCGGTAGCACACCAGGTCGATGACGACGTCGCGGTGGAAGCGCTCGCGGTATTCGAACGCGAGCTGTGCGACGTGGATGACGGCCTCGGGGTCGTCGCCGTTGACGTGCAGCACCGGCGCCTGGATGGTCTTCGCCACGTCGGTGGCGTAGATCGAGGTGCGCGCGTCGCTCGGGGTCGTGGTGAAGCCGACCTGGTTGTTGACGACGACGTGGATGGTGCCACCGGTGCGGTAGCCGCGCAGCTGCGACATCTGCAGCGTCTCGACCACGACGCCCTGACCGGCGAACGCCGCGTCGCCGTGCACGAGGATCGGGAGCCACGCGAAGGTGCCGATCGGCTTGCGGTCCTGCTTCGCGCGGACGATGCCCTCCAGCACGCCGTCGACCGTCTCGAGGTGCGAGGGGTTGGCCGCCAGGTACACAGGGAGTTCGGACTGATCGTCGGCGACGAAGGTGCCCTGGGTTCCCAGGTGGTACTTCACGTCACCCGAGCCGCGCTGGTTGCCGGGCGTCTGCGTGCCCTCGAACTCGCGGAACACCTGGCCGTAGGTCTTGCCGGCGATGTTGGTGAGCACGTTGAGGCGACCGCGGTGCGCCATACCGATCGCCGCACCGTCGAGGCCGGCCGTCGCCGCCCCCTGGAGAATCTCGTCGAGCAGCGGGATCAGCGACTCGCCGCCCTCGAGCGAGAAGCGCTTCTGACCGACGAACTTCGTCTGCAGGAAGGTCTCGAACGCCTCGGCCTCGTTGAGCTTGCGCAGCACGCGCAGCTGCTCGTCGTGGCCGGGCTTCTGGTACTTCACCTCGACCTTCTCCTGGAACCAGCGCCGCTGCTCGGGGTCCTGGATGTGCATGTACTCGATGCCGAGCGTGCGGCAGTACGAGTCGCGCAGGACGCCGAGGATGTCGCGCAGCTTGGCGATGCGCCGGCCGCCGAATCCACCCGTGACGAACTCGCGGTCGAGGTCCCAGAAGGTGAGCCCGTGGCTCTCGATCTCGAGGTCGGGGTGCGAGCGCTGCACGTACTCCAGCGGGTCGATGTCGGCCATCAGGTGGCCGCGCACGCGGAAGGAGTTGATCAGCTCCTGCACGCGGGACTGCTTGTCGACGCGCTCGGCGAGATCGACGGCGATGTCGTGGTTCCAGCGGATCGGCGCGTACGGGATGCGCAGTGCCGCGAAGATGTCGTCGTAGAAGCCGCGCTGCCCGATGAGCAGCTCGTGCACCTTCTTGAGGAACTCGCCGGAGCCCGCACCCTGGATGACGCGGTGGTCGTAGGTGCTCGTGAGCGTGATCGTCTTGCCGATCGCCAGCTCGTTGAGCGTGCGGTCGCTCGCGCCCTGGAACTCGGCCGGGTACTCGAGGGCCCCGGCGCCGATGATGCAGCCCTGGCCCTTCATCAGACGCGGCACCGAGTGCACCGTGCCGATGCCGCCGGGGTTGGTGAGCGACACCGTGGTGCCCTGGAAGTCCGCGGCGGTCAGCTTGTTGTTGCGTGCGCGGGTGACGAGGTCTTCGTAGGCGACGAGGTACTCGGAGAAGCTCATCGTGTCGGCGCGCTTGATGCTCGGCACCATGAGCGCGCGTGTGCCGTCGGGCTTGGGCAGGTCGATCGCGATGCCGAGGTTCACGTGCGCGGGGGAGACGACGGACGGCTTGCCCTCGATCTCGGCGTAGAAGACGTTCTGGCTGCGGAACTCGTCGAGCGTGCGGATCAGGGCCCAGCCGATGAGGTGGGTGAAGCTGATCTTGCCGCCGCGGGTGCGGGCCATGTGGTTGTTGATGACGATGCGGTTGTCGATCATCAGCTTGGCGGGCACGGTGCGCACGCTGGTCGCGGTGGGGACGGTGAGCGACTCGTCCATGTTGGCGGCGAGCGTCTTGGGCAGACCGCGCAGCGGCGTGACCTTGTCTTCCTCGGCCGCGTCGACGGCCTCCTTCGCCGCGGGCTTCGGGGCCTGCGCGGGAATGGGAGCGGCAGCTGCAGGCTTGGTGGTCGTGCGGGCCACCGGCTGCGATCCGATCACGGGGATCGGTGCGGTGACAGGGTGCGCGGCGCTCGGGGCATCGGCGGGTGCCGGTGCTGCGGGTGCATCAGAGGCAGCCGCTGGAACCGCGGTGTCGGAGTGGTACTTCTCGAGGATCGGCCACCACTCCTTGTCGACCGAGTCGCGGTTCTCCTTGAACTGCTCGTAGAGCTCTTCGACGAGCCACGAATTGGCTCCGAACCCCCCGTCGCCCCCGACGCCGGTCACCTGGTTCGACACTCTCGATCGCCCTCTTTCATCGCTGAAGCTCACTGTGCTCACGAAGGGCGCGGATTGCGCCCGGGTTCGCACACTCTCGACTTCCCAGCCTAACGTGTTTCCCTCCGGCCGTCGTGGAACGCACCGACCAGGGACCCGTGGATCTCGGTACCGTGGAGGCATGGAGTTCTCCGGCGCGCTGCCCACTGTCGATCTGACGTATTCAGATGTGTTCCTGGTGCCACGGCGGTCTCAGGTCACGAGCCGCCTGCAGGTGGACCTTGCCCCGGGCGACGGCACGCCAGCCACGCTCCCGCTGGTGGCGTCGAACATGAACTCCGTCACCGGACCGCGGCTCGCGGCTGTGATCGCCCGACGCGGCGGGATCGCCGTGCTCCCGCAGGACATGCCGCTGCAGGAGCTCGACGCGGCCATCCGAGACGTCAAGGCGCAGCCGGTGCTCTGGGACACGCCGCTGGTGCTGCCGCCGGAGGCATCGGTCGCCGATGCGCTGCGCCTGCTGCCCCCGACCGCAGGACACGGGATCGTCGTCGCCGACGGCCCGTCGCCCGTGCACGTCGACCGCATCCGGGGCATCCTGCCGGCGACGCGACTCGCGACCGCGCTGCCTGATGCGCAGCTCGGCGACCTGGTGCGGTCGGGCACGCCGTCGATCGACGCGGACGACATCGGCTCGGAGCGGCACGCATTCGACGTGATCACCGACGCCGACGTCGAGATGGTGACCGTCGTGCACCACGGACACCTCGTCGGCACCCTCAGCGCACGCAGCGCGCTGCGCTCCACCCTGTACCGTCCCGCGGTCGATGCGGACGGACGCCTCGCGGTCGCTGCGGCGGTGGGCATCAACGGCGATGTGGCCGCGAAGGCGCGGGCACTCGCGGCGGCCGGCGTCGACGTGCTCGTGCTCGACACCGCGCACGGCCATCAGGATTCGATGCTGCGGGCCCTGCGCACCGTGTCGGCACTGGGCCTCGGTCTGCCGATCGTCGCGGGCAACATCGTCACCGCCGAGGGCGTGAAGGATCTCGTGGACGCCGGGGCGTCGATCCTCAAGGTCGGCGTGGGACCGGGGGCGATGTGCACCACGCGCATGATGACCGCGGTCGGACGGCCCCAGTTCTCTGCTGTGCTCGAGACCGCCGAGGCCGCTCGAGAGCTGGGAGCACATGTCTGGGCAGACGGTGGCGTCAGGTACCCGCGCGACGTGGCGCTGGCGCTCGCGGCCGGCGCGGCATCCGTCATGGTGGGCTCCTGGTTCGCCGGCACGATCGAGGCGCCGGGTGAACTGCAGAGCGATGCCGACGGACGGATCTTCAAAGAGTCGTGGGGGATGGCCTCGACCAAAGCGGTGCAGGCGCGCTTCGGTCGCCTCGATGCCTACGAGCGGGCGCGCAAGGAGCTCTTCGCCGAGGGCATCTCGTCGTCGAAGATCTATCTCGACCCGCTGCGCCCGGGGCTGGAGGATCTTCTCGACATGATCACCTCGGGCGTGCGCTCCTCGTTCACCTATGCCGGCGCCGCTTCCGTCGCCGAGTTCCACGAGCGGGCGCTGGTGGGCCTGCAGTCGGCCGCGGGATACGAGGAGGGGAAGGCGCTGCCCGTCAGCTGGTGAAGATTCGATAGAATCGTCGTCACCATGGACGACCCTCCCAGTTGCAGAACTTCGCCCCACTGTCCGCCCCTCCATCCGGAGGGGAACCTCTGATGGACTACATCATGTTGGGCGTGGGGCTGCTGCTCACGATCGGCACCGGCCTGTTCGTCGCGAGCGAGTTCGCGCTGGTCAATCTCGACCGCGCTGAGCTCGAAGCGCGGCAGGAGCGCGGGGAGACCCGACTCTCCCTCACGATCAGTGCCCTGAAGCACACGTCGACGCATCTGTCGTCGGCACAGCTCGGCATCACGCTGACCACTCTGCTCACCGGCTACACGATGGAGCCGGCGCTGTCGAACCTGTTGCGTCCGACTCTCGTCGCCTGGAACATCCCCGAGCCCGCCGTCGCTCCCATCGCCACCGTGGTGGCCATGTTCGTGGCCACGGTGCTCTCGATGATCCTCGGCGAACTCGTTCCCAAGAACTTCGCGCTGGCCCTGCCCCGTGCCACGGCCAAGCTCGTGATCCCGTTCCAGACCGCGTTCACGGCGGTGTTCCGTCCGGCCGTCGTCGTGCTCAACGGCAGCGCCAACGGGGTGCTGCGCGGCATGGGCATCGAGCCCAAGGAAGAGCTCTCGGGCGCCCGCAGCGCCGAGGAGCTGTCGTCGCTGGTGCGCCGCTCGGCCAGCGCCGGTGTGCTCGAGGCCGACACCGCGACGCTGCTCGATCGCACCCTGACCTTCTCGCGTCTCTCGGCGGCCGACGTCATGACAGCCCGCCCGAGCATGCACGCGATCGCGGCAGGAGACACGGCCGACGACGTCATCCAGCTCGCCCGGCGCACCGGCCACAGCCGGTTCCCGGTGTACGACGACGACCTCGACGACATCACGGGCGTGGTGCACCTCAAAGCCGCGATCTCCGTACCGCGCGAACGTCGCACCGAAGTGCCGGTCGGCGCGCTGTCGACCGACCCTCTGCGCGTGCCTGAGACCGTGCACGTCGACGCCCTCATCTCGGAGCTGCGTGCCCGCGGCTACCAGCTGGCGATCGTGGTCGACGAGTACGGCGGAACGGCGGGCCTGGTGACCCTCGAGGACCTCGTCGAGGAGCTGGTGGGCGAGGTCGCCGACGAGCACGACCGCACCCGCGCCGGCGTGGTCCGCAACCTCGACGGCATCACCTTCCCCGGCGAGCTTCGCCCCGACGAGCTGCGCCAGCGCGCCGGCGTCGAGGTGCCGGAGGGCGAGGTCTACGACACGGTCGGAGGCTTCGTGATGAGTGTGCTCGAGCGCGTCCCGGTCGTGGGCGATGAAGTGCCGGTCGACAGCGGGCGGCTGCAGGTCGTCCGCATGGACGGTCGCCGCGTCGATCGTGTGAAGTACGTCGCGAGTCCGCAGCAGAGCGAAGAGGAGGCCGCCCGATGAGCGATTGGGGAGGACTCGCCTGGCTCGTCGTGCTGCTGGTCGCGAACGCATTCTTCGTCGGCGCCGAGTTCGCGGTGATCTCCGCACGGCGCTCGCAGATCGAACCGCGTGCCGAAGCGGGGTCGCGATCGGCGAAGACCGCGCTGTACGCGATGGAGCACGCGACGCTCATGCTCGCGACGTCGCAGCTCGGCATCACGATCTGCTCGCTGCTGATCCTGAACGTCTCAGAGCCGGCGATCCATCATCTGCTCGCCGTGCCGCTGCACGCGTTCGGCTGGTCGGACGGGGTCGTCGACGTCGTCTCGTTCACGATCGCGCTGCTGATCGTGTCGTTCCTGCACGTCGTGTTCGGTGAGATGGTGCCGAAGAACCTCGCGTTCTCGGTGCCCGACCGGGCCGTGCTGCTGCTCGCCCCCGCACTGGTGTGGGTGTCGAAGGTGTTCATGCCGGTGATCTGGGTGCTCAACGCCGCGGCGAACGGCGTGCTGCGTCTGTTCCGGGTGGAGCCGAAGAACGAGGCCGCCTCGACGTTCACACTCGACGAGGTCGCCACGATCGTCAACCAGTCGCGCCGTGAGGGCGTGCTGATGGACACCGCGGGTACCGTGGCGGCCGCTGTGGAGTTCACCGACAAGAAGGCCCGCGACGTGGCCGTTCCGCTGAGCGATCTGGTGACGCTGCCGCAGTCGACGACACCGGATGACATCGAGAAGGCCGTGGCACGCTACGGATTCTCGCGGTACGTGATCGTCGACGACGAAGCGACTCCGATCGGCTACGTGCACCTGAAGGACATCCTGCGCGCGTCCGAGGGCCCCGAGGCCGAGCGCAAGATGGTGCAGCCCGTTCCGGCCAAGCGCGTGCACCACATGGTGCCGGTGCAGGAGGACACGGATCTCGAGGATGCGCTCGCACTCATGCGGCGAGCCGGACGCCATCTGGCGAAGGTGCGGGACGCCTCCGGGCAGACGACCGCCGTGCTGTTCCTCGAGGACATCCTCGAGGAGCTGGTCGGCGAGGTGCAGGACGCGACGCGTCGCATCCGCGGCCGCTGACCGTCCCGCCACCGATCCACGCGCACGAAGGCCGCCGAACCCCGAGGGGATCGGCGGCCTCCGTCGTCGCGTCCGGGCTCAGCGCCAGTGCGCGCGGTCGTACTGCGGCGGCCAGGTGATCTCGGCACCGAGCTCGTGCGCGGCACGCAGAGCGAAGTGCGGGTCGCGCAGCCACTCGCGGCCGGAGAAGATCGCATCGGCCGCGCCCTCCGCCAGCACCTGCTCCGCCTGTTCGGCAGCGGTGATGAGGCCCACGGCCGCGACCGGGATGCGGCCGCCCTGGCGCACACTCTCAGCGAGCGGCACCTGATACCCGGGGAACACGCTGATCTGCTGGTGTGCGACGAGACCGCCGCTGGAGACGTCGATCAGGTCGGCGCTGTGCGCGGCCGCCCATTCGCCGACCTGCGCCGCCTCGTCAGCCGTGAAGCCGCCCTCGGCGTGGTCGGTCGCCGAGATGCGCACGAACACCGGCACGTCGTCGCCGACCTCGGCGCGCACGGCGTCGAGCACGCGCAGCAGCAGACGCGCGCGGTTCTCGAGCGTGCCGCCGTACTCGTCCTCGCGCTGATTCGACAGCGGTGACAGGAACTCGTGCAGGAGGTAGCCGTGCGCGCCGTGCAGCTCGAGCACGTCGAATCCCGCGTCGATCGCACGACGAGCGGCGGTGGCGAAAGCGGAGACGATCTCGTCGATGCCCGCGGCGTCGAGCGCGACCGGCTCGGCGAACCCCTCGTAGGCGACGGCGGAGGGGGCCTTGGTCGTCCACCCGCCCTGGTCGTCGGGAACGGATCCGCTCTCGTCAGCCCAGGGCCACCACGTCGACGCCTTGCGTCCCGCATGCGCGAGCTGCACGCCGGCGGCCGCGCCGCGATCGTGGATCGCCTGCACGATCGGTGCCCACGCGTCGCGCTGGGCATCGTTCCACAGGCCGGTGTCACGCGGCGAGATCCGGCCCTCGGGCAGCACCGCCGTGGCCTCGGCCACGATCAGCCCCGCACCTCCGGAGGCGAACTGAGCCAGATGCGTGTGGTGCCACTCCTGCACGACACCGTCGACGGCGCTGTACATGCACATGGGCGAGACCCACAGGCGATTGCGGACGGTGAGGGATCGGATGCGAAGAGGAGAGAAGAGAATGCTCACCTCTCGACGGTACAACGCGGTGAGTGGCGCCAAGGCCGTCGGGCTAACGTGGAGTCATGGTCGAGGTTCGCGAGTGGTCCCGGAGCGACGCCGCCCGATTCCTGCGGGTGCCGACGCCGGACGACGACAAGTACTCACGCGGCGTCGTCGCGCTGCGCACGGGCTCGGCCGCATACCCGGGAGCCGCGGTGCTGGGTGTCGAGGCGGCGTGGCGCGCCGGTGCCGGATTCGTGCGCTACGTCGGCGAGCAGCGGCCTGCGGACGCCGTGCTGGCGCGACGGCCCGAGACGGTCGTCGGAGCCGACACCGGTCGCTCGCGGATCGACGCCTGGGTCATCGGCTCCGGAACGGATCCCGACGAGCGCTCCGATGCCGAGACGTCGGCCCTGCGCGAAATCCTCTCGGGCTCCGCGGTCGTGGTCGTGGATGCCGGCGCCCTCGACCTCGTGCCCGGCAGTCGTGCCCCCCTGCTGCTCACCCCGCATGCGCGGGAATTCGCCCGGTTGCGCACTGCTCTGCGGATGCGGGAGTCCGACGACGGCGACCGCGTGGGGGCCGCTGTCGAGGTCGCGACCGCGCTCCGCGCCACGGTGCTGTTGAAGGGCGCGCGCACGGTGGTCGCCGGATCTGACGGGCAGGTGATCGAGGTTGCGGCCGGCACCCCGTGGCTCGCGACCGCCGGCACGGGAGACGTGCTCGGCGGCATCCTCGGTGCCCTGCTGGCGGCGAATACCGGCGCCTCCGTCGCCGAGGTCGCCGCGGCCGGCGCCTGGCTGCACGGCTGTGCCGGACGACTCGCCTCCGACAGCGCGGGTTCGGTCACCCCCGGGCATCCGATCGTCGCCCTCGACGTGGCGCAGGCGCTGCCGAGGGCGATCGCGGATCTGCTGGCATGAGGCGCTCCGCGATCGCGCGGCTGACGCTGCTGTGGTGCGTGTTCCTGACGGTGCACCTCGTCACCGCATGGACTGGGTGGATCTACCCGAGCCAGCCGATGGGCGACGTGGTGCTGGTGTACGAGCCGTGGGCGTCCGACGCGCTCAGCGGCGGCGCCGTCGTGGGGGTGACCGAGACCTGGGTGTATCCGCAGCTGGCTCTGGTGCCCATGCTGCTGACGAAGGTCCTGTCGATGCCGCTGATCCCGATCCTCGGGGTCTCGGGGGCCTACCTGATCGCCTGGGCGGTGCTGGTCACCGTGCTCGACGCTCTCGCGTTCGCGGTGCTGCTCGGCCGTTCGCCGTCGCGCCCGCGCGCGAGTGCGGCCTGGTTCTGGAGTGCGGCGCTGCTGCTGCTCGGACCGATCGCGGTGTACCGCATCGACGCGGTGACGGTGCCGCTCGCTCTGGTCGGCGGCCTGTGGCTGGTGAGCCGGCCCGCGCTCGCCGCCGCTCTGCTGACCGTCGGGGCGTGGATCAAGATCTGGCCGGGAGCGCTGCTGGTCGCCGCCGTCATCGCTCTGCGCGCACGGATCCGCATGCTGGTCGCTGCCGCCGCGGTGTCCGCCGCCGTGATCGTCTCCCTGCTCCTGCTGGGCGCCGACAGTGAGGTGTTCGGGTTCCTCACCGCGCAGGCCGGCCGAGGGCTCCAGATCGAAGCGGTCGCCGCGACGCCGTTCCTGTGGCTCGCGGTCACCGGCTCCGCCCGCATCGAGTACAGCTTCGACATCCTGACCTTCCAGATCACGGCCGAGGGAGTGAACCACGTCTCCGCCGCACTGACCCCGGTGATGCTGGTGCTGGTCGCCGCGCTCGCCGCCATCGGTGTGTTCCTGGTGCGTCGCGGTGCGTCCTTCGCGCACGCCTTTCCGCCGCTGGCCCTCTCGATCGTCGCCGCGCTGATCGTCGGCAACAAGGTCGGCTCCCCGCAGTTCCAGACGTGGCTGGTCGCGCCGATCCTGCTGTGGCTCGTGCTCGATGGGGCCCGCGCTCGCGTGCCTGCCGTCCTGGTGCTGGTCCTCTGCGCGCTCACGTGCCTGGTGTACCCGCTGAGCTACGACGCGCTGCTGCGTGCCGAGCTGTTGCCGGTTCTCGTCCTCACGCTGCGCAATGCGCTGCTGCTCGTCCTTCTCATCGTCGGCATCCGCGCACTCGTGCGGGTGCCCGTCCGTCCATCGACCCACCGGGAGTGAACCATGCTGATCGCCTTCTCCGTCGCACCGAGCGGAACCCCTGCCGAGGGAATCGAACGTATCGATGCCTCGGTGCATGATGCGGTGGCCGCCGCCGTGCGCGTGGTGCGCGAATCCGGGCTTCCGCACCGCACAACCAGCATGTTCACCGAGGTCGAAGGCCCCGACTGGGACACGGTGATGGACGTCGTCAAGCGCGCCACCGAGGCGGTGATGCCGTTCGGGTCCCGCGTCTCGCTCGTGCTCAAGGCCGACATCCGACCCGGCTACTCCGGCGAGCTCGACGCGAAGCTGGACCGGCTCGAGGCGGCGATCGAGGACGCGACGGAGTAGGCGCACCCGCCGGGGGCGTTCGGTGCTCCGCGCAAGCGACTAAACTGATCCGGTGAATCCCTCGACTGAATCGAGGGGTGCGGCGAAGTGGGCGCTCCTCTCCCTCGCCATCGGCAGCTTCGGAATCGGCATGACCGAGTTCGTCATCATGGGCCTGCTGCCCGACATCGCCGGCGACCTCCTGCCGTCCCTCTGGTCGAGCAGCCAGGAGGACGCGCTGAGTCAGGCCGGCTGGCTGATCTCGCTCTACGCCCTGGGCGTGGTGATCGGCGCTCCCACGATCGCCGGCTTCGTCGCCCGCTATCCGCGGCACCGCGTGATGCTCGTGCTCGCCCTCGCCCTGACGGTGTTCAACGCGCTCACGGTGGTGCTGCCGACCTTCGAGCTCGTGGGCGTCTCCCGCTTCCTCGCCGGTCTTCCGCACGGCGCGTACTTCGGCATCGGAGCTCTCGTCGCCGCCGACGTCATGGGCCCGGGCAACCGCGCCAAGGGCGTGGCGTTCATCCTCACCGGGCTCACCGTCGCCAACGTCGTGGGTGTGCCGCTGGGGACCTTCCTCGGCCAGCAGTGGGGGTGGCGTGCCGCCTTCGCGGTCGTGGCGCTGGTGTTCGCGCTCGCGACCGGGTGCATCGCGCTGTTCGTGCCGCGTCACCCCGGCACTCCCGGTCGCACGATGCGGCAGGAGCTCGGGGTCTTCCGCATTCGCCAGGTGTGGTTCACCCTGGGCGTCGGCTCGATCGGCTTCGGCGGCTTCTTCGCCGTCTACAGCTACATCGCACCGCTGGTGACCGGTGTCGCGGGATCTCCGGAGTGGGTGGTGCCGATCGTGCTGGTGCTGATGGGGCTCGGGATGACCGCGGGCAACCTGGTCGGCGGACACCTGGCCGACATCGACCTGCGTCGCACGCTGCTGTGGGGTCTCGTGGCCTCCGCCACCGCCTACGCGCTCCTGGCGGCGCTGTCGTTCTGGATCGTGAGCCTGTGTCTGCTCGTGCTGGTGGTCGGCTTCGTGTCGGCCGTGCTGAGCCCGACGATCCAGACGCGCCTGATGGACGTGGCAGGCGACAACCAGTCGATCGCCGCGGCCATGAATCACTCGGCTCTCAACATCGGCAACAGTCTCGGCGCCTTCCTCGGCGGCGTGGTGATCGCGGCCGGCTGGGGATTCGCGGCACCCGCGTGGATCGGCGTCGCGCTCGCCCTCGTCGGACTGCTCATTGCTCTGCTGTCGTACCGCGCCGAGGCCCGCTCCAGCGCTCCCGGCGTGCTCGTCGCGTCCTAGAGTGGCGGGGTGGACGCCACCGAGGTATCGCCCGAGGAATCGCTGCCCATCGCCGGAACCGTGGTGCTGCTGCGTCCGGCGGCGACCGGGTTCGAGGTTCTGCTGCTGCGCCGTCCCTCTCGCGGCTCGTTCGCGGGCGCCTGGGTGTTCCCGGGCGGGAAGGTCGAGCCGCTCGACGTGCGTGAGGGCGAGCCCGAGAGCGAGCATGCTCGCAGAGCCGGCATCCGCGAGACGTTCGAAGAGGTCGGACTCCGCGTCGATGCGCTGGTCCCGCTGTCGCAGTGGCATCCGCCCGTCGAGGCGCCGACCCGCATCCGCACCTGGTTCTTCCTCGCGATGGCGCCGCAAGCCGATCCGATCCCGTCGCCCGACGAGGTGCGGGAGCTCGCCTGGATCCGCCCGGTAGACGCCCTCGCGCGGCACGGTGCCGGCGAATGGAAGCTGTTCCCGCCCACCTGGCTCACGCTGCATCAGCTGTCCGCCTTCGCGGATGCGGACTCGGCGATGTCGTCTGCCGGCTCCGCTGGCTCTGCAGAGCTCTTCCGGACCCGCGTCCTCGACACCGAGGCGGGCCGTGCGTTCGCCTGGGAGCAGGGGCAACTGGATGCCGCGGCGCTGCCCTGGCGCTTCCACGCAGCTGATGGGCCGGGCGGGGTCGAGAACTAGCTGGCGAACAGTCGCCGCAGGTGGGCTCCGACCGCTTCGCTCTCGATCAGGAAGCCGTCGTGCCCGAAGTCGCTGGTCAGCACGACCGCCTCGTTGCCGTCGAGGGTGTTCGGGATACTGCGGGCGATGCGCTGCTGGCCGTCGACGGGGAACAGGCGGTCGGTGTCGATGCCGAGCACCAGCGTCGTGGCCGTCACCATCTGCAGCGCGTCTTCGACGCCTCCGCGGTCGCGGCCGACGTCGTGCGAGTTCATGGCCTCGACAAGCGTGATGTAGCTGTTGGCGTCGAAGCGGCGGGTGAACTTGTTGCCGTGGAAGTCGAGGTACGACTCCACGGCGAAGCGTCCGCCGTGTCCGAGGGGGAGACGTCGGACTGCCACGAGCGTTGGAAGCGCTGGTTCAGCTCGATCGGGCTCCGGTAGTTCAGCAGTGCCATGCGGCGGGCGAGAGCGAGCCCGCGGTGGGGGCCGTCGCCGTCGGCGAGGTCGTAGTACTCGCCGCCCTGGAACCGCGGATCCATGCGGATCGTCTCGAGCTGCACGGTGTTGAGCGCGATCTGGTCGGCGGTGGTCACCGGGGGAGAGGAGAGCACCGCGAGGCGCTCCACGCGCTCGGGATGGGTGATCGCCCACTCGAGGGCATGCATGCCGCCCATGGATCCGCCGATGATGCCGGCCCAGCGATCGATGCCCACCGCATCCGCCAGGCGCACCTGCGCGGCGACCTGGTCACGGATGGTCAGATACGGAAAACGCGACGCCCACTCGTACCCGTCGGGCGCCACGCTGGCGGGCCCGGTCGAGCCCTGGCATCCGCCGAGCATGTTCGGCGCGATCACGAACCAGCGGTCCGTGTCGAGCGGGGCGCCCGGTCCGATCAGGTCCTGCCACCACCCGGCGGTGGGGTGCCCTGAACCGGCGTCGCCGCGCACGTGGCTGTCGCCCGTGAGCGCGTGCAGCACGAGCACCGCGTTGTCACGGGCGGCATTGAGCTCGCCCCACGACTCGTAGGCGATGCGGATGCCCGGCAGCTCGGTTCCGCTCTCGGTCGCGAAGGCCCCGAACGTCGCGAAACGCCGCCCGCCGACGGGGTCGCCGTCGCGCCAGGCCCCGGTGGCGGGAGGACGAGCGCGCAGCAGCCGCACGTCGGCTTCGGGAACGGGCGCAGACGGGACCGTGTCTTCCGAGGTCGTCTGCCAGTCCATTCCTCCATTGTCGCCTGGCGTGAGGGGGCGCGGCCGCAGGTTACGTCCGCGCGTTCTCCGCGTCCGTCGCGGGCATGTACGCCGAGACCAGCCGCGGGCCAGACGCGAAGATGCCCCGGACCACACGGGTCCGGGGCATCTTCGAGATGACGTCGCTCAGGCGCGAGCGGCCTCCGACACACGGCGTGCTGCCGCGAGTGCCTGGTCGAGGTCGGCCTTGAGGTCTTCGACGTTCTCGATGCCGACCGAGAGGCGCACGAGACCGGGGGTCACGCCGGCCGTGAGCTGCTGCTCGGGGGTGAGCTGGGCGTGCGTGGTCGACGCCGGGTGGATGACGAGCGAGCGCACGTCGCCGATGTTGGCGAGGTGGCTGAACAGCGACAGGCTGTTCACGAATTCACGACCCGCCTCGACACCGCCCTTCAGCTCGAACGAGAGCACCGCGCCGACACCCTTGGGCGCGTACTCGTTCGCCTTCGCGTACCACGGCGACGAGGGCAGCCCCGAGTAGTTGACGGTGGCGACGTCGTCGCGGCTGTCGAGCCACTCGGCGATCTCCTGCGCGTTCTGCACGTGGCGCTCGATGCGCAGAGACAGCGTCTCGATGCCCTGGATCAGGTTCCACGCGCTCTGCGGCGAGATGGCGGAGCCGAGGTCGCGCAGCAGCTGCACGCGAGCCTTGATGATGTAGGCGAGCGGGTCGCCGACCGCGGCGGTGTAGCTGGCGCCGTGGTAGGAGGGGTCCGGAACCGTGAGGCCCGGGAACTTGTCGACGTTCTTCGACCACTCGAACGTGCCGCCGTCGATGATGGCGCCGCCGATCGTGGTGCCGTGACCGCCGAGGAACTTCGTGACCGAGTGCACGACGATGTCGGCGCCGAACTCGAAGGGGCGGATCAGGTACGGCGTGGCGATCGTGTTGTCGACGATGAGCGGCACGCCGCTCTCGTGCGCGACATCAGCGACCGTGCGGATGTCGAGGATGTTGATCTGCGGGTTGCCGATCGTCTCCGCGAAGAAGAGCTTCGTGTTCGGGCGCACGGCCCGACGCCACTCCTCGGCGTCGTCCTGGTTCTCGACGAAGGTGACCTCGATGCCGAGCTTCTTCAGCGTGTACTTGAACAGGTTGTACGTGCCGCCGTAGATCGAGCTCGACGCGACGAAGTGGTCGCCAGCCTCGGCGATGTTCAGGACCGCGAACGTCGACGCTGCCTGGCCGCTGGCCAGCACCAGGGCGCCGGTTCCGCCCTCGAGGGCGGCGAGGCGCTGCTCGAGCACGTCCTGCGTCGGGTTCTGGATGCGGGTGTAGATGTTGCCGAACTCGGCGAGCGCGAACAGGTTCGCGGCGTGGTCGGCGCTGTCGAAGACGTATGAGGTGGTCTGGTAGATCGGCGTGGCGCGGGCCTTGGTCACCGGGTCGGGTGCGGCGCCCGAGTGGATCTGCTTGGTCTCGAAGCGCCAGGTCTCGGGTGCGGACATGTGTTCCCCCTGGAACGGTCGGAAGGTCAAGTGGCGGATGCCGTTGAAGCGACAGTACGGAATACCGGTTGCTGTCAACAATGGTCGGGAAATGTGACGTAACAGTGAGTGCCGACGAATCCTCGTGGGACATCGTACGGTGGAGGTATGGCCAACAGACGTGCAGTGGTGACAGGAGCAAGCTCGGGTATCGGCGCCGCGACGGTGCGTGCCCTGCGGTCGAAGGGGTGGGACGTCGTCGGCGTCGCCCGACGGGAGGAGCGCCTGGCCGCACTCGTGGCCGACACGGGCGCATCGGCCATCGCCTGCGACCTGACCGACCCCGTGGCGGTCGACGCGCTGATCGTCGAGCTCGAGAAGTCCGGTCCGGTGCATGCGCTCGTGCAGGTGGCGGGGGGAGCCCGCGGCACCGACCGCGTGGAAGACGCCTCCACCGACGACTGGCAGTGGATGTTCGATGCGAACGTGCTCGCGACGCAGCGGCTCGTGGCGGGACTCCTGCCTCTGCTGCGAGCGGCGGCCGACGACGACGGCCACGCAGACGCCGTGTTCGTCACCTCGACGGCGGCGCAGACCGCGTACGCCGGAGGCGGCGGCTACAACGCCGCGAAGGCGGCAGAGGGGATGCTGGTGCGCGTGCTGCGTCAGGAGCTGAACGGCGAGCCCATCCGTGTCGTCGAGGTCGCACCGGGCCTGGTGCACACCGAGGAGTTCACGCTGAACCGCCTCGGCGGCGACTCGGTCGCGGCCGAAGCGGTGTACGCGGGCGTCGAAGCGCCGCTGCTCGCCGAGGATGTGGCCGATGTCATCGCCTACGCCCTGAACGCTCCCGCCCACGTGAACCTCGACCTGATCACGATGCGTCCGGTCGCGCAGTCGGCACAGCACCTGCTCGCCCGCGGTCCGTTGCGCGTGCGCCGGGACCTCTGACGGTGCCGCAGAACCTCGCGGAACTCGCCGCGAGCGGGCGGATCGACCCGGAGTGGGCGGAGGCGCTCACCCCGGTGCAGGACGTGATCTCGGCTCTCGGCGAGCGTCTTCGCGCGGAGCAGACCGCCGGGCGCGGGTACCTCCCCGCCGGCGAGAACGTGCTGCGCGCGTTCCAGCGTCCGCTGAGCGACGTACGGGTGCTGATCACCGGGCAGGACCCGTACCCCACGCCGGGGCATCCGATCGGGCTGTCGTTCGCGGTGGACCGGGAAGTCCGGCCGATCCCGCGCAGCCTGGCCAACATCTACCGCGAGCGTGAGACCGACCTCGGCCTCCCGCCCGCTCCGCACGGCGACCTCACCGCCTGGAGCGATCAGGGCGTGCTGCTGCTCAACCGCGTGCTCACGGTGCAGCCGGGCGCGGCGGCGTCGCACCGCGGCTGGGGATGGGAGCAGGTCACCGAACTCGCGATCCGCACACTCGTCGCCCGAGAGCAGCCGCTGGTCGCGATCCTCTGGGGCAAGGACGCCGCGAATCTGCAGCCGCTTCTGGGTGACACGCCGGTGATCGCGTCGGCCCACCCGTCGCCGCTGTCCGCCCGTCGTGGTTTCTTCGGATCCCGCCCGTTCTCTCGCGCGAACGCGCTGCTGGAGGAGCAGGGTGCCGACCCGGTGGATTGGAGGGTGGAGGGCGAGACCTCCGGCTCTCTAAGCTGAGCGCATGCAGTTCGAACCGGGGGACCGTCGCCGAGTCCTGCCGCGTCACCTGCGGCCCGCTCCGGAGCCCGAGGTGTTCGCCTACTCCATCCGCCCGGCTCGCGCAGCGGACCTGCCCTACATCCGCGAGATCTACAACCACTTCGTGAGCAACTCCGCTGTGACGCTCGACGAGCGGCGCAGCAGCATCCCGTACTGGCGCGAGAAGTTCGCGCTGCAGACCCGCCTGGGCCTGCCCCTTCTGGTGGCCGTATCGCCCGCGGGGGTACTGCTGGGCTACGCGATCGCCCAGCCGTGGGCCGGCAAGAACGCCTACCGCTACACGGTCGAGGACTCGATCTATCTCGGCCCGGGCGCCGGCGGCAAAGGGCTCGGTGCAGTGTTGCTGCAGGCTCTGATCGACGCCTGCGAGCAGCTGGGCATCCGCGAGATGGTGGCGGTGATCAGCGACGACGGTGCCGAGGCATCGATCCGGCTGCACGCCAAGCTCGGCTTCGTGGAGGCCGGGCGGATGGGACGCGTGGGCGTCAAGTACGGACGTGAGCTGGGAACCGTCTACATGAAACGGGTGCTGAAGCCGACCGGTCGTCGCTGGCGCCTGCTGTCGTCATCGCGTTCTCACTGATCGCGCGAGGGGATCACCGGGATCGCCGCGAGCAGAGCCCGCGTGTACGCGTGCTGCGGGCGCAGCAGCACATCGGCTGTCGACCCGCGCTCCACGATCTCGCCGTTTTTCATCACGATCACGGTGTCGCAGAGGTTCTGCACCACGCCGATGTCGTGCGAGACCAGCAGCAGCGTCATGTCGCTCGTCGTGCGCAGCTCGATCAGCAGGTCGAGGATCTGTGCACGCACGGTGACATCGAGCGCGGACAGCGGCTCGTCGCCGACCAGGATGCGCGGTCCGTGCACGATTGCACGGGCGATCGCGATGCGTTGACGCTGCCCGCCGGAGAACTCGTGAGGGTAGCGCGAGGCCATGTCGGGCTCGAGTCCCACCTGCACCAGTACGTCGCGGATGCGTGCGCGGTGGTCGCCGTCGATCCCGAGCGCCCAGAGCGGCTCGCCGATGATCTGGGCGGCGGTGAGCCGCGGGTCGAGTGAGGCGTACGGGTCCTGGAACACCAGGCCGGTCTCGCGGCGCAGCCAGTGCAGCGACTTCGCCGATGCCGTGGCGTCGACGGGGCGTCCGCCGATCATGACCGTGCCCGCTGTGGGGCGGTCGAGACCGAGCAGCAGGCGGACGAGGGTCGACTTTCCGGATCCCGACTCGCCGATGATGCCCACCGACGAGCCTTCGACGACGTCGAGATCGGTCGGCGCCAGGGCGGTCTGCGTGCGTGTGCGCTCGAACGCGGCCTTCTTGGGGACGAAGAAGTCCCGGCTCAGACCGCGGGCCTCGATCAGACTCATGCCGGGCCTCCGTCCGGACGCCACAGGGTGGCGGTGGCGTCGCGCAGCAGCCCCTGCGTCACGGGTGAGGTGGGCGAGGTCAGCAGCGTCTGCACGGACGCCGACTCCACGACTCGCCCGTGCTCGAGCACCACCCCGTCGGTCGCGACCTGTGCGAGGACGGCGAGGTCGTGCGTGATGAACATCAGCGACATCCCCTCGGTCTCGACCAGGGAGAGCAGCAGGGTGAGGATCTCGGCCTGAATGGTGACGTCGAGCGCGGTCGTCGGCTCGTCGGCGATCAGCAGCCGCGGACGGCAGGCAAGTGCCATGGCGATCGCGACGCGCTGGCGCTGGCCACCCGAGAGCTGATGCGGGTAGCGGTCGACGATCGACTCGGGATCGGGCAAGCGCACGCGTGCGGCCTCGGCGACCGCTCTCGTTCGCGCGTCACGCCGGCCGATCCGCTCGTGGATGCGGATGGATTCGGCGATCTGGCGGCCCACCGTGCGAATGGGGTTCAGCGCCGTGCGGGGCTCCTGGAACACGATGCCCAGGTCGTCGCCGCGCAGCTGCGCCAGCTCCCGGTCGGGCATGCCGATCAGCTCGGTGCCGTTCCAGCGGATGCTGCCGCGGGCCGTCGCCCCGTCGGGGAGCAGCCCGAGCACAGCAAGCGCGGTGAGCGACTTGCCCGATCCGGATTCGCCGATCAGCCCGAGCCGAGCCCCGTCGGCGACCTCGAACGAGATGCCGTCGATGACGCGGCGCCCGTCGATCTCGATGACCAGGTCCTGCACCGAGAGCGTCATGCGACCACCGCCGGGGTGTGGATCTCGGCCGCGCGGTGACGGAGCGTCGGGTCGGTCGCCTCGCGCAGCCCGTCGCCGAGCAGATTGAGCGCGAGGACGGTGACCGTGATCGTGAGACCGGGCCAGATGACCGAGAGCGGGTGCACTCCGATGTAGCGCTGCAGGTCCGCCAGCAGGATGCCCCAGCTGGGCTCGACCACCGACGCTCCGAATCCGAGGTACGACAGCCCTGCCTCGGCGAGCACGGCAACCGCCATCGACCACGAGAGCTGCACGATGAACACCGGAGCGACGTTGGGGAGCAGATGATGCGTCAGCGTCTGCGCCGGAGTGAGACCTGACGCCCGCGCCGCCAGCACGAAATCGCTCTGCTGCACGCGTCGGATCTCGGGACGCGTGACACGGGCGATGTTCACGCCGAAGCCGATGCCGACGGCCCAGATGACGACCCACAGCGATCCGCCCCAGACCGAGGAGATCATCATGGCGATCAGCAGCACCGGGAAGGCGATCAGGATGTCGACCAGCACGGCGACTGTCTCGCGCATCCACCGGGCGGTGAGCGCTCCCAGCGCCGCGAGACTGATCCCGACGACGGTGGCGACGAGTCCCGCGCCGACGCTCACGAACACGGTGGTGCGCGCGCCGGCCATGATCAGGCTCAGGATGTCGCGGCCGGTGTCATCGGTGCCGAGCAGGTGCGGCCAGCTCGGCCCCAGCCAGCGGTCACGGATCTCGGACGCCTGCGGATCGAACGGGGTCCAGAACACCGAGACGAGGGCTGTCAGGGCGATCAGCGCCACGACGATCAGCCCGAAGCGACCGGTCGCGGTCGCCCAGAGTCGGGGGAGCCAGCGCGGAGTCATGCGGCCTCCCGTTGTCGAGGGTCGATGGTGCGGTGCAGCAGATCGACGAGGAAGCCGACCACGAGCACGAACCCGGTCAGCACGAGCAGCTCGCTCTGCACCTTGATGAGATCGCGGGTGCCGACATCGGCGACCAGCATCCGCCCGATCCCAGGAAGCGTGAACAGCTGTTCGATCACGACCGAGCCCACGATGATCCCGGCCACCTGCAGGCCGAGCACCGTCACGATCGAGAGTCCGACCGCGGGGATGCCGTGCTGGATCAGAGCGCGCGTGCGCGTGAGTCCCTTGGCCGCCGCCGTCCGGACGAAGTCCTGTCCTGCTGCCTGCAGCGTCGCGCTGCGGACGAACCGCATGAGCATCGCGCCCTCGACGATGCCGATCGTGAGCGCCGGCAGCAGCAGTGCGCGGATCGCCTCGCCCGGCGTCGACCAGCCGGTGCGGGGGAAGCCCTGCGGCGGGAGCCACCCCAGCCAGACGCTGAAGACGACGATCAGCATCATGCCGGCCCAGACGACGGGAACGGCGGCGAGTGCCTGCGCGCCCACGCTGAGCGCCGTTCCGCCGCGCCGCCCGCGCCGCAGTGCCGCAAGGATGCCGAAGGGCACGGCGATGACCACCGCGATCAGTAGGGACATGATGCCCAGGGGGACGGTGACCTGCGCCTTGAGCAACAGCTCCTCGCCCACGGAGGCGCCCGAGAGAAGCGAGGTCCCGAGATCACCGCGGAAGATCCCGCCGATCCAGTCCGTGTACTGGGTGAGCAGCGGCCGGTTGAGTCCGAGCGATTCGCGCAGTGCCTCGACCTCGGTCGGAGAGGCCTGCGTGCCGGCGATCAGCTGTGCCACGTCGCCGGGGAACACCCGGAGCGTGAGGAAGATCAGCGCGCTCGAGACGAGGAGCCCTGCGATCAGCAGGGCTCCTCGGACGAGCGCGTAGCGGAGCACGAAGGGTGACCGCGGCTCAGTTCTCAGCCGAGACGGTGACGCCCGCGAGGTTGATGCGCGAGTTGATCGAGTCCTCGGGGAAGCCCGACACGACGGGGCTGACCGCGGTGAGCGTCTCGCCGTTGTAGAGCCAGTCCGCCGCGTGGTCCTCCGAGACGATGCGTGCCGCCTGCGCGAGGAGCTCGGCCGCCTTCTCGGGGTCGACCTCGGCCTGCGCCTGGGTGTACAGCTCCTGCACCTCGGCGTTGTCGTAGCCGAAGTAGTACTCCGGGTCTGCGAAGTTGCCGAAGTCGCGGGGCTCGACGTGCAGCACGAAGCTCAGGTCGTAGTCGTGGTTCGTGTAGACGTCCTCGAGCCAGGCCGGGAACTCCACCGAGTCGACCTCGAGTGTGACGCCGACCTTGGCGAAGTCCGAGATGAGCACCTTGGGAACGGTCGTTCCGTAGAACGAGGGGATCGTCAGCGTCAGTTCGAGATCCTCCTGTCCGGCCTCGGCGAGCAGATCCTTCGCCTTCTCGGGGTCATACGAGATGACGTCGGAGAGGTCTTCGTAGCCCGGGTCGAGTTCGGGGATCGGGCCCGCGAGCGGGGTTCCCGCACCGACGGCCTCGATCAGCGCCTCGTGGTCGATCGCGAGCCGCAGAGCCTCGCGCACGCGCTCGTCGTCGAGCGGCGCCTTGGCGTTGTTGAACGCGAGGGTCGCCTTGTCGGTGGTGCGGCCCTTCGTGAGCGTGAAGTCGCCCGAGTCCTCGAGCTGCGGAGCGAGGTTGGGGTCGACCGCCGTGAGCACCTGCACGTCGCCGGCCAGCGCCGCGTTCACGCCGGCGGTGAAGTCGGGGATGTACTGGAACTCAACCGAGGCCACTCCGGCCGGCTCGCCCCAATAGGCGTCGTTGCGCGCGAACGTGATCGTGCTGCCCTTGTTCCAGCGGGTGAGCGTGAAGGGGCCGGTGCCGTTCTCGGCGGTCTTGAGGTCGGTGGTGTCCCCGGTCTTGAAGACGAGGCCGGCCGGACCGGTCAGCGCGAACAGGAAGTTCTGGCTCGGCTGCGTGAGCGCGATCTGCACCGTGGTCGCATCGGGGGCGGTGATGGACGCCACGGCCGCGAAGTCCGAGTTGCCCTGCAGCGTGGCGTCGGTGCGCACCGCCTCGTACGAGGAGACCACGTCGGCGGAGGTCAGGGGCGTGCCGTCGTGGAAGACGATGCCCTCGTTGAGCGTGAACGTGTAGGTCAGGCCGTCTGCCGAGACCTCGTAGTCCGAGGCCAGGCGGCCCTCGATCTCGTTCTCCTGCGTGCGGGTGACGAGCCCCTCATAGATGTTGTCGATGAGGATCTGCTCGATCGCGGCGCCGCTGGTGCGTCGGATGTCGAGGTTCGTGGGCTCGAGTACGAGCCCGACCTGGAGGGTGCCGTCGGGGTCGGGCTCTCCCGTGGCGGTCGTCGCCGCCGGTTCGGGGGAGCCGGAGCAGGCGCTGAGAATCACGGCGGTGACCGCGAGCGCGGAGATCAGCGCGAGGCGACGGGTGCGTCGGAACATGGACATTTCCTCTCGGTACGGCAGTTGCTGTGTGCCGGTGAGTCGAGCCTAGGGATCAGGGATGAAGGGCGGTTCAGGGGTGGAACGGAACGTCACAAACCGGACGGTGTCGCTGCGGGATCGGTTGCGGCTGTCGCTGCGGAGACGATCAGAGCGGCGAGCTCCCGCGGCGCCGTCTCCTGCACGTTGTGCGTCGCGTCGAGGACGACGACTCGCGCGTCGGGGAGGCGTCGCTGCAACTCGGCGGCATCGGCCTCACTGACGAAGCCGCGGGCTGCGCGGACGAGCGTGAGCGCAGCGGTGACGCCGGCCAGGTCGTCCCATCCCGTCTCGTGCAGAGCGGAAGGCGTGTGCTCGGTGCCACGGTCGTGCGCGGCGAGCGCCTGCGCGGCCAGGTGGGCGAAGTGGTGCTTCCACTCGATGCGCCCGTCGGGGCGCACGCGGGTGTTCAGGAACACGCCGCGCTCGGTCTCGGGGCGGGTGCCGCCGAAGCCGAGTGCGATGGCCCGGTCGACCAGCTCGTCGCGCGTGGCGAAGTCGGTGGGACCGGCGTAGAACTCCCGCAGTGCCGCGGGTCCCGCCGACACGTCGATGCCCGGAGTGATGTCCACGACGATGAGCTCGGACACCAGGTCAGGACGCGACGATGCGAGGGCGGCGCCGGTGAGCCCGCCCAGCGACTGGCCCACGACGATCTGCGGCTCGGTCGTCCACGCGTCCAGCGCCGCGGCGACGTCGGCTGCGAGGGGCCGCGGAGTGTAGTCGCGGTCGTCGCGCCACGAGGAATCGCCGTGACCGGCCAGGTCGATCGCGAGGAGCGGCAGTCCGACGGCGAGTGCCGTGGTGTCCCAGGTGTGGGCGTTGAGCCCCGCACCGTGCAGCAGCGTCACGCGAGGTGACCCGGTGCCGAAGCGCAGGGCGCTGACCGTGCGACCGTCGGGGAGTGCAAGGCTGAGCCGTTCCACGGGAGGCAGCGAGACACCCAGTGCCTCGGCCTGTGCGGGAAGATAGCTGAACTCGGAGATGTCGATCGCCACGCCTTCATTCTGCTCCCGACACGCGGTGCGAAAGAAATGCGGGATCGATGTGCATGGCAAAAGTGGCAAATTGGTTGGCGATTTGATTCGAATTTGGCTCGGCTGTTGCGCTTTCTGCATTTCGACACCTGGGAAGCCGGCTCTCCTCAGCGGCAGCGCCGGGAATATCATGGACCGATGAGCGAGACGCGAGTGCACCTGTCCAAGACCGAGCCGGAGGCGTACAAGGCTCTGGACGCCTTCTCGCGCACCGTCGGCAAGATCTGCGCCGACAACGGCATCGATGACCGGCTCAAGGAACTCGTCATGATCCACTGCTCGCAGCTCAACGGCTGCGCCTACTGCGCACGTATCCACGTCGACCGGGCGCTGGCCGTGGGCATCGATGTCGACACCCTCACCCAGATCCCCACCTGGCGTGAGAGCGGCGTGTTCAGCGACCGCGAGCGTGCGGCGCTGGAACTCGCCGAGGCGTTCACATTCATCGCCGAGGACGGGATCTCCGACGAGATCTACGACGCCGTGGGCGGCGTGTTCACCGAGAAGGAGTACGCGGCTCTCAGCTGGGCATGCGTGTCCATCAACGCCTTCAACCGCATCGTGATCGCTGGCCGCTACCCCGTGCCCGCCCGTCCTGCGCAGGCGCCCGCATGAGTGTTCTGGAACTCGGCGGCATCAACAACGTCCGCGACGTCGGCGGCATCCCCACTCCGGACGGACGCATCCGCTCAGGGGTGCTGCTGCGCTCGGGGCATCTCTCCGGCGCCAGTGCGAAGGGTGCCGCGGCGCTGCGCGAACGTGTGCGCCAGATCATCGACCTGCGCGACGGGGAGGAGGTCGCGGCTGAGCCATCGGAGATCATCGGCCCGGACACGACGCATCTGCCGCTGTTCCTCGGATCCGTGCGTTCCTTCTTCGAGAGCGACACCAGCCTCGACGAGCTCTACCTGCATCTGCTCGAGGAGAGCGGGGAGCGCCTCGCCGACGCCGTGCGCATCATCGCCGCCGGGGAGCCGACACTGGTGCACTGCACGGTCGGTAAGGACCGCACCGGTGTGACGGTCGCCCTCGCACTGTCGGCGGTCGGAGCCGATCGGGAGGCCGTGATCGCCGACTACGCGCTCACCGAGTCCCAGCTGCCGCCGGAACGCTCGCGTCAGATCACCGCGTATCTGAAGGCGCAGCATCCCGAAGCTGTGCACGCCGTCGCTCTCGCCACGCAATCGCCGGCTCCGGTGATGCGTCGCCTGCTCGAGAAGATCGACGAGCGCTGGGGATCGGCCGCCGGCTACCTGCGCGCGCAGGGTCTCACCGATGACGAGCTGGCAGCGCTCCACACCGCGCTCGTGGAGACCGACGACGAAGGTTAGGCAAGCCTTCACTTGGTGTACGATGGATGCACCATGGAAACGTCTTTCGCCACACGCAGCACGCGCGCCGAGCGACGTGCCGCTCGTCGGCGCTCGCACCATCTGGTGACAGCGGACGAGCGCTCGCTCGGAGATCTCGAGGTCTTCCTCGCGACCCTGCCGCTGTGTGCATCCGGCCGGATCTTCATCGAGGTGCCCTCGGTCGCCGACATCGGCGTGATCGATGCTCCCGGACGCATGACGGTCACCTGGCTCGCCCGTGAGCTGCGGTCGGGCGCCCCCGGCACCGGCCGTGCCTGCGCACCGGGGCAGGCGCTGGCGCGCGCGACGTGCGCCTGGGCCGACGAGATGCTGTGCGACGACGAGTTCGAGACGCAGGTCACCCTGCTCGGCGGCTACCTGGGCACCGCCGACATCATCGACCACCTCACCACGGCGCTCGAGGTCGAGTCCGCGCACATCCATGCACCGGAGCGATTCGGCCTGTTCCCCGCCGAGCGCTGATCCGACCGCGCGCGTCAGGCTCTCGAAGCGCTAGCGGGAG
This sequence comes from Microbacterium sp. PI-SA-G, assembly GCF_057215335.1. Classification (NCBI taxonomy): domain Bacteria; kingdom Bacillati; phylum Actinomycetota; class Actinomycetes; order Micrococcales; family Microbacteriaceae; genus Microbacterium; species Microbacterium sp. PI-SA-G. The sequence goes on along the minus strand of NZ_CM170103.1, from coordinate 875,944 downwards.
CGACGAACGTAGTTGCCGTCTTCCAGCCCCGCTTCGATCTCGAAGCGGTTGCGCAGCGGATCGCGGCCGGCCAGCAGGTAGAGGAACGGCATGAGCGCGCCGTAGCGCAGCCACTGCGCCTTGTGGACGGCTTCGTGTCGCAGCACGGCATCGGTCGGACGCGCATCGCCGGTCAGGAAGCAGCCGCCCACGCATACCCCGCCACGGTTGAACGCCCACGTCGGAAGCCCGCGGAACACCCAGAGCCCGTTGCGGCGTTCGACCTCGCCGGTGCTCCAGATCGAGCCCCAGATCCATCCGACGGCGGTGCCCCAGCCGTAGCCGAGAAGGCTGATCGGCGAGCGCAGCAGGAATGAGGGAATGCGACGGTCGAACCGGCGACCGCGGGCGACGATCTCCTCGGCGGCGGGGCGCCAGTCGGCGGTCACGCGACGGCTCCGATCAGGCGCAGGATCGAACCGAGGTCGTCCACGGCATCGGCCGGCGTGCGCGGTGCGAATCCGGAGACGGTCGCACCCGCGAGAGGGATCTCCTCGCGGAGGCGCCGGATCGCTGCGCTCAGTGAGCTGGCGGAGGCGCCGAACGGCACCGAGGACGAGACGCCGGTGAAGTCGGTCGGATCGAGCACCTCGACGTCGATGTGCACCCAGACGCGCGAGGCGCCGGTGGCTCGAACCGCTTCGGCGAGTGCATCCACGCGATCGATCTCGGAGGCCGAGAGGTTGGTGAGTCGGTCGTACTCGTCGACCTCGCCGTCGTCGAGATCGCGCATGCCGACCGTCACGATGCGATCGCGGGGAATGCCGGGGGAGAGCGCGAGCTGGCTCTCTCCTTCTCCGAGCACGGCGCGAAGCGCCATCCCCGAGAAGGCGCCGGATGGCGAGGAATCAGGAGAGTGGAGGTCGGCGTGGGCGTCGCACCAGACGACTGCGAGGTCGTCGGTTCCACCGGGAAGGGCAGCGAGAGCGGGGACGGTGACGCTGCAGTCGCCGCCGATCACGACCGTGCCGTCGACGAGATGCTCGCGCACGAGCTCGCGGGTGCGGAGCAGGGCGCTCAGGCGGCGGACTCCTGTGCCCAGCGATTCGCCTGCCTCGACGGGAACATCGAGCACGGTGGTCGACGAGCGGGGCAGATCGCCGGCGATCGCGGACGCGCCGTCGGTGAGCAGCATTGCGCGCGCGGCGGGCGAGCCCTGCCATTGCGGGACGACGAGGAATCGCGCCATGGTGCCTCCGAAGAAAGGGGGATGCCCCGGACACCGAGTCCGGGGCATCCGCAGGTGGTGGTCAGGAACCTTCGATGGCCTGACGAGGAGCGCTGCCGCCGGCCTTCAGCTCGGCGAGACGAGCCTCGACCTCCGTCAGCTCACCGAGGTCCTCGAGGCTCTCGAACTGCGCGTCGAGGCTGGATGCCGCGAGCTCGATCTTGCCCTGCGCGATGGCCTCCTGGCGACGGACCTTGTCTTCGAAACGGCCCAGCTCGCTGGTCGGGTCGAGCACGTTGATCGAGCCGACTGCATCCTGCACCTTGGTCTGCGCCTCGGCGACCTTGGCGCGGGCGAGGAGCTCGCTGCGCTTGTTCTTGAGCTCGCCCAGCTTGTCCTTCATGCCGTTCAGGCCGCTCTTGAGCTTGTCGACGATCTCGGTCTGCGCGGCGATCTGCGGCTCGGCGCCGGTCGCCTCGCGCTCGGCACTGATCTGACGCTGCAGGGCGATCTTGGCGAGGTTGTCGAACTTGTCGGCATCGGCGGCGTTGCCGCTGGAGCGCATCTCGTCGGCCTTGCGGCTGGCGGCGAGCGCCTTGTTGCCCCACTCGGTCGACGCCTGCACGTCTTCTTCGTGGTCGCGCTCGAGCAGGCGCAGGTTGCCGATGGTCTCGGCGATCGCGGACTCCGCGTCGGCGATGCTGTTGGTGTAGTCGCGCACGAGCTGGTCGATCATCTTCTGCGGGTCTTCCGCAGAGTCCAGGAGGGAGTTGATGTTCGCGCGGACGAGGGTGGAGATACGCCCGAAGATGGACTGCTTGGTCATGCGTGGTTCCTTTCAGTGGGTCTGAGTCGAGTCTGTACGAGTCGTCTATGAGAAGTCAGAAGCGTCGACCTCCCGATCGGCCGCTGCGACTGCGTGAACGACCGCCACCGCCGCCGCCGAAGCCGGAGCTGCGGAAGCCGCCGCCCCCGCTCGAGCGCCAACTGCTGCTGCGCGACGAGGATCGGCTCCCGCCGCCGCCGCCGCCTCCGGAGAGTAGGCCGCCGATGATGCCGCCGAGGATGTCGCCACCGATGCCGGATCCGCCCCCGCTTGAACCGCCGCCGAACGGCCCGCTGCCCCATCCGCTGTCGTACGAGCGGGAGGAGTAGGCCGACACGTCGGATGATGCGGAAGCGGTGGCCTGGCGTGCGAGATCGAGCGCGCGCGTCGCCTCGGTCAACGCCGCTTCTGCCGATGTGGCGCGCAGGCTGAGCGCCTGCGTCAGGCTGGCGTCTGCCTGGGCGAGGCGCGTGCGCGCGGTCGGTCCGACCGACCCGCGACGCGTCTCGATGAACTCGCGCGCCGAGCGGATCTCGGCGCCGGCCTGCGCGAGGGTCTGATCGAGCATCTGCTGTGCACGGCGCTCGCGCTCGACGCCGGCGCGGCCCTGCGCGATCGCGGTGTCGATCTGCGTGTTGGCCGCCGACAGCGCGTCGAATGCCCGTCGCGGGTCCCGGTTCGTGCCGGCGAGGTGCGCCTGGGCGAGTTGCAGCTGCTGCGTCGTCGCCGAGATCGCCGCCGCGAGGGAGCCGTCGGGATCGGGCAGCTGCTGGGCGGATGCGACATCGGCCTGCAGCTCTGCCACGAGCGCGTGCGCCTGGGTCTCGGCGGACTGGAGGTCCGCGCCCAATGCGGCGATGCCCTGCACGAGCTGGACGCCCTGCGCCACGGCCTGCTCGGCGGTGCGGATCGCGAACGCGGCCTCGCCCGGTGTGCCATCGGCGATCGCCTGTGCGGCCGCGGCGATGGATGTGTCCGCCAGCGCCGCACGTTCCTGGGCCTGCGCCGGGTTGTCGACAACCGTGCTCAGCGCGGATGCGTCATAGCTCGCGCTCAGCGCCGCGAGCGCGGACTCGGCGTCGGGGAGCGCGGCTGCGAGACTCGCTCGCTCGCCGCGGACCCGCTCCAGCTCCTGCGGCGCGTTCTGCTCCAGCTTGCGGAGGGCGTCGAAGGCCTCGGTGTTGTCGTCGAGGATGTCGTCGATTTCGTCGGCGATGCCGATGATGCGGATATGCCAGCTGCGGCGGTCGTGGATCGTGTCCTCGACCTCGTCGTCGAGCTTCTGCTTGAGATCGAAGGCCTCCGCCATCTTGGCCTTGGCGGCCTCGACCACGTGTGTGAACTCTGCGGTCGCCGCGTCGCCGAACTGCGCCACGGCGAAACCCAGCTCCTCGCGGCTGGAGGTGATCGCGTCATCCGCCTGCACGAGAGCCAGGCCCGCCTGCGTCTCGACCTGTGCGTCGGTGAGAGTGGAGAACGGGTCGTTCGGATCAGGTGTCTCGGGCATCGCACCCCGCGCACGCACGGCAGCCGCACGGCGGCGTCGGCGCACCAGCGTGATGATCAGCCAGAGCAGCAGTCCGACGCCCACAAGGGCGAGCACGATCAGGAACACCCGCATCGCGCCAGCGCCGCCGTCGCCCTGGATCTCATCGGCGGCGAGGACGATCGCGCCGTCCCAGTCCTCCTGCGCCGCCAGCGACTGGATCTTGTTCTCCACGTCATCGAGCTTGCTGTCGCTGAGCGGTCCGTCGGGAGCGGCCGAGATGTAGTAGCTGCGGCCCTCCACAGCGATCGCGAGCAGGTACTGCTCGGAGCCCAGGTTGTTGTTCTGGGCCACCGTGTCTGCCCAGGCGACGTTGTCCGACGGGGACGTGAAGTCGTCGACGAGCACCACGAAGAGATCCGAGGAGGAGCTCTCGCTCAGAGTCTGCAGCCGCGCCTCCACGGCCTGCTCCTCCGACGGACTGAGCACTCCCGCCTCATCGGTGACGTACCCGGAGTCGAGCGTCACGGGGTCAGTGGCAGATGCTGCGGAGGCGGAGAGCGCCCCGGTCATGATCGCCGCCGTCAGTGCGGCCAGCGCCAGCCATCGAGTCCTCAACGTGTTACCTCCGACTCGCCGGCGTGCACCATGCCCCGAGTCTATTCACAGACCCCGACACGCGACAGCATCCGGAGCCGCATCGCCGTTCGCCCTGAGCGGAGGCACATACGCTGGATGGCATGGAAGACAGGTACGGATCCGATGTGCTGGCTGCGGGATGGCGCGAACGCGCCGCCAAGCCCGTGCCGCAGGTGCCCGCCGAGGTCGATCTGGTCGTGGAGGTCGCGGACGACGGGTTCTGCGGTGCGGTGACACGGGTGCAGGGCGGCACCGTCGAGTTGGAGGACCGACGCGGCCGCCGACGGCTGTTCCCGCTGGGCGGTGGCTTTCTCATCGACGGTGCCGCGGTGCGGTTGATCGTTCCGGCTGCAGCCTCGCAGGGAAAGCGGCGCACGGCATCCGGATCCTTCGTCGCGGGCGATCAGCGCGCTCGCGTGGCGCTGCCCAGCCGCATCCTGGTCGAGGGCAAGCACGACGCCGAGCTCGTGGAGAAGGTGTGGGGCGCCGACCTGCGCGTCGAGGGTGTCGTGGTCGAGTTCCTGCAGGGCGTCGATCTGCTCGATGAGCTGCTCGCCGCCGAGCCCCCGAGCGCGACGCGCCGGTACGGAGTGCTCGTCGATCACCTGGTGCCGGGGTCGAAGGAGTCGCGTATCGCCGACGCCGTCGCCCGAGGACCGCACGGTCGCCACGTGCGCATCGTCGGCCATCCGTTCGTCGACGTGTGGCAGTGCGTCACCCCGCGCGCACTCGGCGTCGCCCGCTGGCCCGAGATCCCGCGCGGCACGGACTGGAAGACGGGCATCTGCCGCGCCTTCGGCTGGCCTCATGAGACGCAGGGCGACACCGGACGGGCGTGGCAGCACATCCTCAGCAAGGTGCACACGTTCCGCGACCTCGAGCCGGAGCTCATCGGCCGCGTCGAGGAGCTCATCGACTTCGTGACCGCGCCCCCGAGCTGAGGCTCGCGGACAGCGCGGGCAGCGCGGGCGTGCCCGCCGACTACCCTGGAACCATGCCCGAACCCCGCACGTTCCGTGATGAGCCGGTGTCGTTCGTACGCCGCAGCGGCCGGATGTCGGAGGCGCAGGAACGCGCCTTCACAGACCTCGCGCCGCACTACCTCCTGGACGTGCCGCGTGATGTCGCATGGACCTCGGTTCACCCCGAGGCGCGCCTCGACGTCGCCGCCGAATACGGCCGGTCCGCGGATCTGATCGTCGAGATCGGCTCGGGACAGGGGCATGCCATCGTCGCTGCGGCGACCGCGCGTCCGGACGTCGACTTCCTCGCGGTCGAGGTCTTCCGTGCCGGACTCGCCCGCACCATGCTCGACGCCGACCGCGAGGGCACGCGCAATCTGCGTGTGGTCGAGGCCAACGCGCCCGAGGTGCTGTCGTCCTACCTGCCCGAAGCGGTGGTGAGCGAAGCGTGGATCTTCTTCCCCGACCCCTGGCACAAGAAGAAGCACACCAAGCGACGTCTGGTGCGCGCGGGCTTCGCCGACAACGGGGCGCGGGCGCTGGTCGACGGCGGGCTGCTGCGCCTCGCCACCGACTGGGAGGACTACGCGCTGCAGATGCGCGAGGTCCTCGACGCCGAGCCGCTGTTCGAGCGGGCGTTCGAGGGCGACTGGGCCGAACGCTTCGACGGCCGCGTGATGACGGCGTTCGAACGCAAGGGCATCGTGAAGGGACGCGACATCCGCGACCTCGTGTACCGACGGCGCACGCGCTCATGAGCACGTCCCGTCTCTCGGACACGACGCCGACCACCGATGTCTGGCCCGGGATCGTGCCGGCGGTGCTGGTATGCGCCGCCGCGCCCGCGTTCTTCGTACTGGAGATCCCGTGGCTCGGGTGGATGCTGCTGGCTCTGGGCATCGCGTCGGCCTGGCTGCTCGAGCGGGGGCGCGTCACCGCATCCGCACCGTCGCTGACGCGCGACCTCTCCCTGATCGCGCTCGGACTCCTGATCGTGAGCGTCATCCCGCTCGCGGCCGAGCTCGACAACCTCGCGATGCTGCGGTTCACCCTGGCCCTCGGCGGCGCCGTCGCGGTCCCGTACGTGGTGTCGCGCTTCGTGTACCGCGACCGTGCCATCAGCTTCCCGTGGCGCACCGGCAGGCGCTGGGGACGACTGCAGTGGGGCTGGCTGATCGCCGTGCTGATCCTCGGATGGCTGATCCTGCCCTTCTACTTCATCACCAGCGGCGTGTACCAGAACTGGCCCGTCGTCGACACGCCCGACCTGATCGCGCGGCTGTTCGTCGGGGTGGGGGCCGTCGGCATCTGGGATGAGCTGTTCTTCATCTGCACGGTCTTCGCGCTGCTACGCCGACACTTTCCGAACCTGCTCGCGAACGTCCTGCAGTCGATCGTCTTCGTGTCGTTCCTGTGGGAGCTCGGATACCGCGAATGGGGGCCGCTGCTCACCATCCCGTTCGCGCTGCTGCAGGGGTTCATCTTTTTGCGCACGCACTCGCTCGCGTATGTCGTGACGGTGCACCTGCTGTTCGACGCGGTGGTGTTCGCGGTGCTCGTTCACGCCCATAACCCGGGACTGCTGCCGATCTTCCTCGTCTAGGCGGGACGGCGTCTCGGTGCCCGCCGCACGCGCCGCACGGACACGCCGCCGGTCACCGTGTTGCCGCTGCCGGTTGCGGCGCGGGACAATCAGGCCATGCTCATCGTCGGTCTCATCCTCGCCGCGGCCGCCGCGGCCTTTCACGTCTTCATCTTCGCGCTCGAGTCGCTGCGGTGGACCGACCCCGAGACCCGCAAGATCTTCGGTGTCGCCAGCGAGGCCGACGCCATCACGATGAAGGCGCTGGCGTTCAACCAGGGGTTCTACAACCTGTTCCTGGCGCTCACCGCGCTGCTCGGCGTCGGTCTGACCATCGTCGGCGCGCAGACCATCGGCCTCACGCTCGTGTTCGCCGGAACCGGCATGATGCTCGCCGCCGCCTTGGTGCTGATCCTCTCGGATCGCACGAAGGCGCGCGCCGCGATCATGCAGGGCACCCTCCCGCTCCTCGCGATCGTGCTGACGGCGATCGGCGTCTCAACCGGCTGACACCGCCGCGCCGACACCCCCGCGCCGACTCCGCCGGGAAACATCCGGACCCGCTCCCGCGCACGACGGGTGACAACGCCCGTCCCACCCGTCACACTCGTTGCATGGCCGACTGGGTGCTGCACGTGGACATGGATCAGTTCATCGCCGCGGTGGAGGTGCTGCGACGACCGGAGCTGGCCGGTCGCCCGGTGATCGTGGGCGGCCGTGGAGATCCGACGGAGCGCGCGGTCGTGTCGACGGCGTCCTACGAGGCGCGCGCCTTCGGCATCGGGTCAGGGATGCCGCTGAAGATCGCGGCGCGCAAGGCGCCGGACGATGCGGTCTTCCTGCCCGTCGACCATGCCGCCTACGAGGCGGCGTCCGCCGAGGTGATGGCGGCGCTTCGAGGGCTCCCTGGCGTCACGCTGGAGGTCATCGGGTGGGATGAATGCTTCCTCGGGGCGACGACCGACGACCCCGAGCAGCTCGCCGTCGACGCACAGGCGGCCGTGTTCGAGGCGACCGCGCTGCACTGCTCCGTCGGCATCGGCGACAACAAGGTGCGCGCCAAGATCGCCACCGAGTTCGGCAAGCCACGGGGCGTGTTCCGGCTCACGGAGCAGAACTGGTTCGCGGTGATGGGGGAGAAGCCCACCCGCGACCTCTGGGGCGTCGGGCCCAAAGTGCAGAAGCGGCTCGCAGAGCACGGCATCCACACGGTCCGCGAGCTCGCCGATGCCGACGAGCAAGAGCTGGTGGGCGAGTTCGGTCCGCGGATGGGCGTCTGGTATCACGGCCTGGGGTCGGGTCTCGGCCCTCGCGTCGTCGACGCCACGCCGTGGGTGGCGCGCAGCCACAGCCGCGAGACGACCTTCCAGGAGAACCTCATCACGGCGGAGCAGGTCGATGCGGCGATCCGCGAGCTCGCGAGCGCTGCGTTCGATGACTGCGCCGCGGAGGGACGACCGGTGATCCGGGTGCATCTGAAGGTGCGCTACGCCCCGTTCGAGACGAAGACCTTCGGGCGCAAGCTCACGGCTCCCACCACGGATCGTGCCGATGTGATCGCCGCCGTAGCCGCGCTCGGTGCGACCCTCGATGCCGCGCGCGAGGTCCGCCTCCTCGGAGTGCGTGCCGAGATGGCCATGCCCGCGAGCGGGGACCCGGTGGAGCGGACGCCGGTGCGGGGCAGGATATGAGACGGGCAGGCTCCGAGACGGGGCGTGGCTGAAGCGGGTCTCGACCTCGTGGGCGCGGCGTCGCTAGGGTGACCGCATGACCACTGCCACGCTGACGGATGCTCCGGTCCGTCGCGCCTCCGTCCCCTGGTGGGCACGTCGCCGCCTCATCCTGCTCGTCACACTCGGGGTGATTCCGTTCGGACTGAGCGCTCTGCTCAACAGCTATGGCCCCCTGACCGTCGACACGGCGCTGCGCATGGCGTTCGCGACCGTCGCAGGACAGACGGTGGCGATCCTCGGGGCACTGGCGGCGATCGTGGTCACGATCGCGTACCGGCGCCCCTGGGCCGGCGTGATCTTCTTCGGGCTGGTCCTGCTGCTCGTCGTGGCGTCGGCGCTGACCGCGATGGAGGACGCCGGAGCGCTCTTGCTCGAACGACTCGCCCTGATCGCGGAGGTCGACCGACTCAACTGACCGGACGCGCGAAGGGGCCGCCCGTCGGACGACCCCTTCGCACCAGCCGCCGATTCAGAACCGCAGCAGCACCTTGCCGACCCGGCCGGGCGTCTTGCTCATCCGCACGGCATCGGCCGCATCGGCGGCATCGAAGACTCCCGCGACCGGCAACGTGAGCGTGCCGTCGGTGACGCGCTGGATCAGCTCGCCGAACAGCGCGCCGCGGTTCGCGCGGTCGAGCTGCTGGATGACCTTGCTGCCCCAGAATCCCTTCACCGTGGCCTGCTTGAAGATCACGTCGGACGACGCGATCTCCATCACGGGGGAGTTCATCGCGCCGAAGGCCACGAGCGTTCCCCCTCGCTCAGCAGCGACAGCACGTCGCCCGAGGCCGAGCCGCCGACCGAGTCGACGCCTGCCACGACCGGGGCGTCGCCGACAAGGCGCGCCGCCTGCTCGCGCCAGTCGCCCTGATCGGTCGCGATCACGTTCTCGATGCCCTGCGCGCGGAGCTCCTCCACGCCATCGGTGCGGCGCACCAGACCCAGCACGTTGATGCCGCGGGCGGCACCGAGCTGCGCCAGCATCCGCCCCACCGCGCCGTTGGCCGCGTTCTGGACGATCCAGTCGCCTTCGTTCACGTCGAGGAACTGCAGCAGGCTGATGGTGCTGAACGGCATCGAGACGAGCTGCGCGGCACTCTCGTCCGACAGCGCGTCAGGCACTGGGATGAGTCCGGCGGCGGTCGTCACGATGTACTCGGCCCAGGCGCCGAAGGTTCCCCCCGTGGCGACGCGCTGCCCGATGCTGAGGTGGTCGACGCCCTCGCCGAGTGCGTCGACGATGCCGAGCGCCTCGGTGCCGGAGCGCGCGGGCAGGTCGGGCTTGAAGCCGTAGGTGCCGCGCACCGTCCACAGATCGTGGTTATGGATCGGAGAAAGCACGACGCGCAGACGGACCTGTCCGGCGCCGGGCTCCGGGAGCGGCTGCTCCTCGAGCGCGAGGACGTCTTCGGCTTCGCCGAAGGTGGGGTGGATGAGTGCCTTCATGGTGTTCTCCTCAGGAGCGTTCGTCATCAGTCGTCGGAGACCGTGATCGTGACGTCGATGTTTCCGCGCGTCGCGTTCGAGTACGGGCAGACCTGGTGGGCGGCATCGGCGAGCGCCTGCGCCTGCTCGTGCGGGAGGCCGGGGATGACGACCTCGAGCTCCACGGCCAGGCCGAAGCCGCCCTGGCCGTTTGAGCCGATGCTCACGCGCGATCCGACCGACGAGTCGGCGATCGACACCTTCTGGGCGCGCGCGACGGACTGCAGTGCGGAGTGGAAACAGGCTGCGTAGCCCGCGGCGAACAGCTGCTCGGGGTTCGCGCCGTCGCCGCTGCCGCCCATCTCCTTCGGGATCGCGAGGTCGAACTCGACACGGCGATCGTCGGTGGCGACGTGTCCGGCACGGCCGGCGCCGGTGGCGAGGGCCTCTGCGGTGTAGATGGCTTCCATGTTCTGGTTCCTTTCGGGTCGCGGTCAGGAGGGGTTCGCGGGGGAGGCGCCCCGAGCGGAGGCGCCAGCGGTGGCGTCCTGCAGCAGAGCGGTGAGCTCGTGCAGTTCGCTGATGAGGCGGCGACGGTGCGCGTCGTCGCGGATGCCCGAGAACTCGGCGATCTGCGCGGGTACTCGGGCGAGTTCGGTGCGCAGCGCCTGTCCGTCAGGCGTGAGGTGCACCAGGACGACGCGCTCGTCGAGCGGGCTCCGCGTCTTCGCGATGAATCCGGCCTGCTCCAGCCTCCGCACCAGCGGAGAGAGCGTTCCGGAGTCGAGCTGCATCGCGTCGCCCAGGGATCCGATCGTCTGCTCGCCCTCGTGCCAGAGGATCGCGAGCACGAGATACTGCGGATAGGTGAGGCCCCAGGGGGCGAGCACGGCGCGATACGCCTGCGTCGTCGCGCGAGCGGCGGAGTAGAGCGAGAAGCACACCATCTCATCGGTCACGGACATGCCCGAAGTCTTGCACACATTTAAATTGTGCACAACCTAAGTTGCGCCGGTACACCCTGCGCAACCGCCGGCGCAAGGGGAGGCAGGCGGGTGGCGGATGTGACAGGTTGGACGTGCTCAGAGACCGCGCGTCCTCGACGCGCCTCGACCTCGTCGATGTCTCTCCCCGTCTGAGCGTGAGGAGAACCGCATGACCACTGCTGCAGAGCCGGCACCCCAGACGGCATCCATCCCGATCCTGACGCAGGAGCCGTTCCCCGACACCCCGGGCAGTCCTGCGCCCGAGTGGTTCAAGACCGCGGTGTTTTACGAAGTGCTCGTACGCTCGTTCAAGGACGGCGACGGCGACGGATCCGGAGACTTCCGAGGTCTGATCGAGAAGCTGGACTATCTGCAGTGGCTCGGCGTGGACTGCCTCTGGATCCCGCCGTTCTTCCCCTCTCCGCTGCGGGACGGCGGCTACGACGTCTCGGACTACACCGGAATCCAGGAAGATCTCGGCACCACCGCCGACTTCCAGGAGTTCCTCGACGAGGCTCACGCCCGCGACATGCGCGTGATCATCGACTTCGTCATGAACCACACGAGCGACGAGCACCCGTGGTTCCAGGAGTCGCGGAAGGACCCGGACGGCCCCTACGGCGACTTCTACGTGTGGAGCGACACCGACGACCTCTACGAGGACGCCCGCATCATCTTCGTCGACACCGAGCCGAGCAACTGGACGTGGGATCCCGTGCGTCAGCAGTACTTCTGGCACCGCTTCTTCTCGCACCAGCCCGACCTCAACTTCGACAACCCGAAGGTGAAGGAGGCCATGATCGACGCCATGAGCTTCTGGCTCGACATGGGGCTCGACGGCTTCCGCCTCGACGCGGTCCCCTACCTTTTCGAGCGCCCGGGCACCAACGGCGAGAACCTGCCCGAGACGCACGAGTTCCTCAAGGAGGTGCGTCGCTTCGTCGATCGCGACTACCCGGGCCGCGTGCTGCTGGCCGAGGCCAACCAGTGGCCGGCCGACGTCGTGGACTACTTCGGCGACCCGGAAGTCGGTGGCGACGAATGCCACATGTGCTTCCACTTCCCGGTGATGCCGCGCATCTTCATGGCCGTGCGCCGCGAGTCCCGGTACCCGATCAGCGAGATCCTCGCCGAGACCCCGCCGATCCCGTCGGGAACCCAGTGGGGCATCTTCCTGCGCAACCACGACGAGCTGACGCTCGAGATGGTCACCGACGAAGATCGCGACTACATGTGGAGCGAGTACGCGCAGGATCCGCGGATGAAGGCGAACATCGGCATCCGCCGCCGCCTGGCGCCGCTGCTCGACAACGACATCGACCGCATCGAGCTCTTCACGGCGCTGCTGCTCTCGCTCCCGGGTTCGCCCGTGCTCTACTACGGCGACGAGATCGGCATGGGCGACAACATCTGGCTGGGCGACCGCGACGGAGTCCGCACCCCGATGCAGTGGACCTCCGATCGCAACGCCGGATTCTCGAGCGCCAACCCCGGCAAGCTCTCGCGTCCGCTCGTGCAGGACCCCGTCTACGGGTATCTCGCGGTGAACGTCGAGGCACAGCAGGAGGACCGCTCCTCGCTGCTGCACTGGACCCGCGACATGATCCACGCACGCAAGAAGCACCCGGCGTTCGGCTTGGGCAGCTTCAACGACCTCGGCGGTTCCAACCCCGCCGTGCTCTCGTACTCGCGCGAGCACACGAACGACGACGGCTCGATCGACGTGATCCTGTGCGTCAACAACCTGTCGCAGTTCCCGCAGCCGGTGGAACTCGACCTCCGCCGCTTCGAGGGATTGGTCCCGGTCGAGCTGGTGGGCGGCGTGCCGTTCCCGCGGATCGGCGAGCTGCCCTACCTGCTGACGCTCGGAGGCCACGGATTCTTCTGGTTCCAGCTGCAGGTCGGACCGGATGAGTCGGATGAGACGAGGATGCTGTGAGTTCCATCGATCATGCCGCGCTGCAGGAGTACCTGGTGCGCACCCGCTGGTTCGCGGGGAAGAGCCGTCCGTTCCACGTCCACCGCGTGCAGCCGATCGCCGAGCTGTCCGGCGATGACGGTCGCACGAACGTGAGCGTGTCGCTCGTCACCGTGGAGTACTCGGACCACGAGGGCGGCAGTGAGACGTACCAGGTGCCGCTGTCGTGGTACTCGGAGTATCAGGAGCGCATCGGACACGCGTTCGTGGGCAAGGTCGAGCACGACCAGCACCCGCAGTACCTGTTCGACGCGGTGCATGACCGCGACGCGATGGCGCTCTGGCTCGACGGCTTCATCGCCGCCGAGTCCGACGGCCGCGCGGAGGTCGGCGGACTCCGGTTCCGCCGCGTGGAGGGCGGGCAGCCACTGAGCCCGGAGTGGCGCGGATCCCCGCTGTCGGGCGAGCAGTCGAACTCGTCCGTCCGCTTCGACGACACCGCGATCATGAAGGTGTTCCGCAAGGTCAGCCCCGGGCTGAACCCCGACATCGAGATCCACGAGGAGCTGACGCGCGGAGAATCCGACGCGATCGCCGACCTCTACGGCTGGATCGAGGCCGAGGTGGACGGCGAGATCGTGCAGCTGGCGATGCTGCAGGAGTTCCTGCGCACCGCCGCCGACGGCTTCGAGCTCGCCACCGGCAGCGTTCGCACGCTCTTCGCGGACCCGGAGCAGAGCGTGGCCGAATCGGGCGGGGACTTCGCCGGCGAAGCCGCGCGTCTGGGTGCTGCCGTCGCCGAGATCCACGCCATGCTGCGTGAGCGCTTCCCGTCCGAGCGGCGGGGCGCGGAGGCAGTGGCGGAACTTGCTCGTGTGATGAACGATCGACTCGACAACGCGCTGCGTGCGGTGCCCGAGCTCGAGCCGTTCGCCGAGCAGCTGCGCGCCACATATCGCGCGGTGGCCGCGCTCCAGGGGCTCGATGTGCAGCGAGTGCACGGCGATCTGCACCTCGGCCAGACGCTGCGCACCGCGCACGGCTGGCGGATCGTGGACTTCGAGGGGGAGCCGGGGCGTCCGTTCCTCGAGCGCGCCCTGCCGGACTCGCCGTGGCGCGACGTGGCCGGAATGCTGCGGTCGTTCGACTACGCACCGGGCGTCGTCGAGCTGTCGCAGTCCGGCCCCAGTCAGATCGACGACGACGAAAGCGAGCTCCGTGCGGCGCGCGGCCGGGAGTGGTCGGAGCGGTCGCGTCGCAGCTTCCTCGACGCATACGTCGCGGCACTCGACACGGATGACGAGCGGGCGCTCGCCGATCAGCACGTGCTGCTCGACGCCTACGTCGCCGACAAGGCCGTGTACGAGGCGATCTACGAGAAGCGCAATCGACCGGCGTGGATCTCGATCCCGCTCGCAGCGATCGAGGAGATCGTCGCGGACTGAGTCGTTCGCACGGCAGGGGTCGCAGATGGCCGCGTCACAGCATCGATAGCGGCCACTTGCGTCCCCTGCGCGACGCGTGCCGCAGGCAACGCACGCAGAAGGCCCCGCCCGAATGGGCGGGGCCTTCTGATCGTCTGCTGTGCCCCCGACAGGAGTCGAACCTGCGACCTACGGTACCGGAAACCGGCGCTCTATCCACTGAGCTACGGAGGCGTACCGGTCGACAATATCACTGCTCGGGGGTGGTCTCCGACTCACCGGCCACGGTGACCGGCGCGCCGCTCAACTCGGCCAGGGCCGCGGCGACCTTCTCGGCCAGGTAGCGGTGTCCGTCGCTGGAGGGATGCTTGCGCCCCACCTCGACGTCGATGACCTGGAGGTAGTTCTCGGGAGTGATCCAGTCCTGCGCGATGGGGGAGATGTACCACCAGCCGCGTGCCCCGGCGAGTTCGGCGAGGTCGGCGTCGATACGGGCGGTGGCGGCTCCGACGGGAAGTTCGTGCGGTGCCGGCCCGAGGATGACGATGGTGGCCTGCGGGTACTTCGCGGCCATCGCCTCCCAGGCAGCCGTCACCGCTTCGCGATAGCCGACCTCACCCTGCTTGCGGTCGTTGATGGACCCCTGGATCACGATGAGGTCCGGCGCGAGTGTCGGGTCGAGTGCGGCGATCCGGTCACCGAAGTCGGGTCCGTCGATGCCGGGCTTGAGGTAGCCGCTGCCGCGCACGCCCATCACGATCGTCCGGCCCTTCAGCAGCTCCGCGAGGCGATACGCGTAGCCCTCGGTCGGCAGCGTCGCGGCCGAGCCGTACGTCCACGAGTCTCCGAACACGAGGACGGTGGGGTTCTCAGGCAGTGCGAGAGGGGCCGGAACGACGGATGCCGGGGCGGCGCCCTCGCCCTGCGCGGAGGCTCCGACCGGCGCCGACGACGACAGCGACGACCACGGACGCCACATGCCGAGAGCGACCGCCGCGAGCACCAGGACCATCGCGACAGCGACGCCCGCGGAGCGCAGCGGGCGGCGGAGGACTCGGGCCTTCATGGCATGAGAGTAAGTCACGCGGGCGTCATCGCAAATTCGACCGCGCGACGCGCCGTAAACTGGGCAGTCTATGACTCCTGAAATGCTCGCCGAAGCCCTCCTCGCCGTCCTGACGCCCATCGCAGACGAGCGACGTCCGGGCGAGCCCCTCGGACTCGCCGCGCCCGACCTCGTGTTCGAGCGTCCGCGCAACCGCGACCACGGCGACTGGGCATCCAACATCGCCATGCGCTTGGCCAAGCCGTTCGGCACGAACCCGCGCGAGCTCGCCCAGCAGATCGCCGACGGCCTCTCCGCGGTCGACGGCGTCGCGAGCGCCGAGGTCGCCGGACCCGGCTTCATCAACATCCGTCTCGACGCCGCGGCCGCCGGTGCGCTGGCGAAGACGATCGTCGATGCCGGAGTCGCCTACGGCACCAACGAATCGCAGGCCGGTCGCAGCATCAACATCGAGTTCGTGAGCGCCAACCCCACCGGTCCGCTGCACATCGGGCACACCCGCTGGGCGGCGCTCGGCGACGCCATCGGCCGTGTCCTCGCCGCATCGGGTGCGACCGTCGCCCGGGAGTTCTACATCAACGACGCCGGTGTGCAGATGGAGCGGTTCGCCCGCTCCATCGTCGCCGCGGCGAAGGACGAGCCCACGCCCGAGGGCGGCTACGCGGGCAGCTACATCAAGGACCTCGCTGCCCGCGTGCTGGCCGCGCGCCCGGATCTGCTCGAGCTGGCTGAGGACGATCAGGTCGTCGTGGCCCGCGAGCTCGGGTACGAATATCAGCTCGCGGAGCAGCAGGAGTCGCTGTCGAAGTTCAACGTGCACTTCGACGTCTGGTTCTCCGAGCGGGTGCTGCACGCGAAGAACGCCGACGGGGTCAGCCTCGTCGATCAGGCTGTCGATCGTCTGCGCGAGCAGGGCCACGTGTTCGACGACGAGGACGCTGTCTGGGTGCGCACCACCGACTTCGGCGACGACAAGGATCGCGTGATCCGTCGCTCGAACGGCGAGTACACCTACTTCGCCGCCGACGCCGCCTACTACCTGAACA
The DNA here is from genome assembly GCF_057215335.1 of Microbacterium sp. PI-SA-G. Taxonomy (NCBI): domain Bacteria; kingdom Bacillati; phylum Actinomycetota; class Actinomycetes; order Micrococcales; family Microbacteriaceae; genus Microbacterium; species Microbacterium sp. PI-SA-G. Next base: position 859,644 of record NZ_CM170103.1, on the reverse strand, counting down.
AGGGCGACCGCGGCTTCGCGCACAAGATCTACCTGCTGGGCGCCGACCATCACGGATACGTGCACCGTCTGAAGGCTCTGGCGGGCGCGGCCGGCGACGACCCCGAGAAGGATGTCGAGGTGCTGATCGGCCAGCTCGTCTCGGTCGGTGGTGCGCGCCTCAGCAAGCGCGCCGGCAACATCATCGAGATGGACGACCTGCGCGAATGGCTCGGCACCGACGCGCTGCGGTACTCGCTGGAGCGTTCGCCCGCCGATTCACCGCTGGCACTCGACCCGGAACTGCTGCAGAAGCGCACGAACGACAACCCCGTGTTCTACGTGCAGTATGCGCACGCCCGCACGCACAACGTGGCTCGCAACGCGGGGGATTCGGGTGTCGACCGCTCGGAGTTCGCGCCCGAGACGCTGACGCACGAGTCCGAGGCGGCGCTCCTGGGCGCGCTGCAGGAGTTCCCGCGCATCGTGGCGTTCGCCGCCGAGGTGCGCGAGCCGCACCGTGTCGCGCGCTACCTCGAGGAGCTGGCGGGGCTGTACCACCGCTGGTACGACAACTGCCGCGTGATCCCGCAGGGCGACGACCCGATCGAGACCGTGCACCGCACTCGCCTGTGGCTGAACGACGCCGCAGGTCAGGTGTTCCGCAACGGGCTCGACCTGCTCGGCGTCTCCGCTCCGGAGCGCATGTAGGAACGACCACCGGCCGCGCCCGGGCGGTAGGGCAGGATTGGGTCATGAGCGACGACAACCACACCCTTCCGTACCCGGACGCGGCGGCGGAGCATCAGACGCTCGTCATCCCCGGCTCAGGCGACCGGGCGGCGGCGCCGCGTCGTCGCCGTCGCTGGCCGTGGGTGCTGCTGATCGTGGTGGTGCTGCTGGCCGTGCTGGTGGTGGTGGCCGAGCTCATCGCGCGTGCCGTTCTGCCCGGTATCGTCCGCTCGATCGTCATCGACGAACTTCAGCTGCCGGCCGACCAGCAGCTCGCGGTCGAGGCCGACGGAATCCTGCTGCCCCAACTCATCGGCGGCACGCTCGACAGCCTGCATCTGTCGACCGACTCGATCACCCTCGAGGGGATCACGGGTGCCGCCGACGTCACCGCGACGGGAGTACCGCTGCGCGGCGGAGACCTTGGGGGAGCGGCCGGCACCATCCGGATCAACGAGGCCGAGTTCACCACCCTCGTCTCCGCCACCGACATCCCGATCGAGACCGTCACGCTCGAGGCGCCGAACGCGACAGTGGGCGGCTCCTTCGCACTGTTCGGCGTGGATATCCCGTTCGCGCTCACGGTGACGCCCGGTGCGGTCGACGGCGACCTGCAGCTGACGCCGGTGCAGGTGAGCGTCGGCGGCATCGTGATCGACGCCGACCAGGTGGACTCGTCGCTCGGTGCGATCGGATCCGATCTCACGCAGACGCAACGCATCTGCATCGCCGACCAGCTCCCGGCGGGGCTCACGCTGACCGGTCTGCAGATCGTCGGCAGCGCCGCCGTGATCGACATCGACGTGGACGGCGCGATCGCCACGGATGAGAGCCTGCTCGAGAAGGGCGTCTGCCCCGCTCGCTGATCTCAACTCGCAGCTTCGTCTGCCACGGCCTTCTGGGCCGCACGCAGCTCGTCCTGTGCGATCTTGACGTCGACCTCGGCGCGCTGCACGCGGCGCTGGATGAAGGTGGCGGCTCCGTAGCGCGCGTGCACACGGTCCTTCTTCTCCTCTTCGGCGGTGACGATGTAGGCGCAGGAGAACAGGATCACCTGGCTCGAGAAGTTCAGCCAGATCAGCAGTGCCAGCAGTGAGGCGAACGAGGCGAGAAGCGGATTGCTCGTGGCTCCGCCGACGAACAGGCTCGACAGCTGCTGGAGCACGATCAGCCCGACACCGCCGATCAGGGCGCCGGTCCACAGGGAGCGTGCCGAGGCCTTGACACCTGAGAGCACTCTGAAGATCGCGGCGACCAGCACGGTGTCGAGGGCGAACACCACGAGCAGCGAGAGCAGCCGTACGGTCCAGCTCGCGACGTCGGAGTCTGCCGGAAGCCCGAGCAGCCCGGTGATCCACGTGATTCCGAGCTGTCCGATGAAGGTGGCGGCGGCTGCGGCGAGGAAGGACGCCCCGATGCCGATCGCGAGCAGCAGGTTGCGCAGCATCACCCAGATGAACAGGATGTCGTCATGCGTGGTGCCGGCGATCACGCGCACCGCGGTGCGTAGCGACCCGATCGCGCCGAGCGCGGCACCGACGAGCGCGATCAGGGAGATGATCCCGGCGAGCGACAGTGAGGCCGGTGCCTCGAGATCGGACGGATCAATGATGCCGTCCTCGCCGATCAGGCCGGGCACGACGGACTGCACCGCAGTGATGATCGACTGCCAGGCGTCGGGGTTTCCCGCGAGCCAGAGGGCGGCGAGCGAGAACCCCAGCAGGACGCCGGCGAACACGCTGAACAGCGCGCGATACGTCACGCTGTCGGCCAGCATCGGCCCGCGACGCTCGGAGTACAGCAGTCCGGCGCGGACGGGGCGGCGCGCGAGCGCCCAGCGGATGGCGGTTCCGCTGACGCGCGCGATCAGGCCGGGACGGGCGGGGGCGTCGGACCGCGTTTCGGTGTTCGTCACAGCCCCACCCTACGAGGACGCGAGGGTGCGCGTCCGGGGGGTTGACGTGAAGCGTCACCATGACAGCTCTCCGGATGCCGGTGCTCTAGAATCGGGTCATCCTCGATGTGCGTGTTCAGCCCGAGATCCGTCCCACGATTGGTGATCATTGCTTTCCCCTGCCGACTCGCTCGCCCCGGAATGGCTGGTCCAGCCCGACGACGCGAATGACCTCGCGGCCGGTGTGTGGCCGGCATCCGCGTCGCGCGACGCCGACGGCGCGCTCGTCCTCGCCGGGATGACCGCCGGCGAACTCGTGCAGACCTACGGCACCCCGCTCATCGTCATCGACGAGGACGAGGTGCGCACGCGGGCTCGGGCGTTCCGTGACGCGTTCGACCGTGCGTCCGCCGCGCACGGCACCACCGCGCAGATCTATTACGCCGGCAAGGCGTTCCTGTGCGCGACGGTCGCCCGCTGGGTCGTCGACGAGGGCCTGCGTGTCGACGTCTGCACAGGTGGTGAACTCGAGGTCGCTCTCGCCGCGGGTGTCGCGCCGGCATCGATCGGCTTCCACGGCAACAACAAGTCCGTCGGCGAGCTCGAACGGGCCGTCGAGATCGGTGTGGGATCGATCATCGTCGACAGCGCGATCGAGATCGAGCGCCTCGGCGCGATCACGGCACGCACCGGCACGGTGCAGCGCGTGTTCGTGCGGGTGATCAGCGGCGTGCACGCCGAGACTCATGAGTTCCTCGCGACCGCCCACGAGGATCAGAAGTTCGGTTTCTCGCTGCCGGATGCCGAGGCTGCGGTCGCCCGCATCCGTGAGTTGCCCGGTCTCGACTTCGCCGGCCTGCACTGCCACATCGGTTCGCAGATCTTCGGTGTCGCAGGCTTCCGCGAATCCGCCTCACGCGTGCTCGAGCTGCACGAGACCCTGCTGGCCGGGGGACCGGTGCCGCAGATGAACCTCGGCGGCGGCTTCGGCATCGCCTACACGCGCGTCGACGACCCGACGCCGATCGAAGACCTCGCGGCAGCCATCGTGGCATCCGTCGCCGAGGGCTGCGCCGCCCGCGGCATCGACATCCCCGCTCTCTCGTTCGAGCCCGGTCGGGCGATCGTCGGCACGGCCGGGGTGACGCTCTACGAGGTCGGCACGACCAAGGACGTCACGATCGAGACCGGAGCGGTCCGTCGCTACGTGAGCGTCGACGGCGGCATGAGCGACAACGCGCGCACCGCGCTCTACGGGGCCCAGTACTCGGCTCGGATCGCCTCGCGTGTCGGCGAGGGCGCGCCTCAGCTGAGCCGCGTCGTCGGCAAGCACTGCGAGTCGGGCGACATCGTCGTCGACCACGAGTACCTTCCCGCAGACCTCGTCCCCGGCGACCTGCTCGCCGTCCCCGCGACGGGCGCCTACTGCGTCTCGCTCGCCAGCAACTACAACCACGTCCCTCGTCCGCCCGTCGTCGCCGTGCGCGACGGCCACTCGCGAGTGATCGTGCACGGTGAGACCGTCGCCGACCTGCTCGCGCGCGACCCCGGCATCGACGCGGCGAACCTCTCCGACGGATCCCGTCCGTCCACCCCTGAAGGAGCAAGATGACAGAGTACCGACGACTTCGAGTGGCACTTCTCGGCGCCGGAGCCGTCGGCTCTCAGGTCGCGGGGCTGCTGCTGCGGCACGGCGACGAGCTCGCCGACCGCGCCGGTGCCTCGCTGGAGCTCGCCGGCATCGCGGTGCGCGACATCGACGCTCCGCGCGACGTCGACCTCCCGAAGGAGCTGTTCACCACCGACGCCGAGTCGCTGATCCTCGGTGCCGACATCGTCATCGAACTCATCGGTGGGATCGAGCCCGCCCGCACCAGCATCCTGCAGGCGATCGGCTCAGGCGCCGATGTCGTCACGGCGAACAAGGCCCTCCTCGCCACGCATGGCCCCGAGCTCTTCGAGGCCGCCGACCGGGTGGGCGCTTCGGTGTACTACGAGGCCGCCGCTGCCGGAGCCATCCCGATCATCCGCCCGCTGCGCGATTCTCTCGCGGGCGACCGGGTCGTGCGCATCATGGGCATCGTGAACGGCACGACCAACTACATCCTCGATCGGATGGAGACAGAGGGAGCGGACTTCGCCGATGTGCTCGCCGACGCGCAGCGCCTCGGATACGCCGAGTCCGACCCGACCGCCGACGTCGAGGGCTACGACGCCGCTCAGAAGGCCGCGATCCTCGCGAGCCTGGCGTTCCACACCGCTGTGCCGCTCGACGCGGTTCACCGAGAGGGGATCACCTCGATCACCGCGTCGATGATCGACGAGGCCCGGACGGCCGGATTCGTGATCAAGCTGCTCGCCGTGTGCGAGCGCATCGAGGCGAACGGCGACGAGTCGATCTCGGTGCGCGTCTACCCGGCACTGGTGCCGCAGTCGCACCCGCTCGCGAGCGTGCACGGCGCGAACAACGCGGTCTTCGTCGAGGCCGAGGCCGCCGGATCGTTGATGTTCTACGGTGCCGGCGCCGGTGGCGTCCAGACGGCGTCCGCCGTGCTGGGCGACGTCGTCTCCGCGGCACGCCGGCACATCGCCGGCGGCGTGGGCGTGGGAGAGTCGACGCGCGCCAACCTTCCGGTCGTTCCGATCGGACACGTGACGACCCGCTATCAGATCACCCTCGAGGTGGCGGATGCCCCGGGTGTGCTCGCCACGGTCGCCGGCACCCTCAGCGACGGCGGCGTCTCGGTCGCGACGGTCGTGCAGACGGTCGAGGGCGAGGACGAGCCCACCGCACGCCTCATCATCGGCACGCATCGCGCGACGGAGAGCGCGCTGAGCGCGACCGTCGACGCACTCGCCGACAGCCCGGTCGTCGCCCGCGTGGTCTCCGTGCTGCGCGTGGAAGGCGAGTGACCGTGGCGCAGGGGCGCACGCTCGACGTCCGCGTTCCCGCGACGAGCGCGAATCTGGGCCCCGGCTTCGACACGCTGGGCCTGGCCCTCAGCATCTACGACACCCTCGAGGTCACCGAGCTGCCGGCGGGGCAGCTCGAGATCGAGGTCACCGGAACCGGTGCGGACGAGATTCCCACCGATGCTTCGAATCTCATCGTGCGCACGATCGCGCATGTCTACGCCGACGCGGGTCGCCCGATGCCCGGCCTGAGGATCGTCGCCGAGAACACCGTGCCGCACGGACGAGGCCTCGGTTCGTCGGGTGCCGCCGTCACGGCCGGTGTGCTCGCCGCGAAGGGCCTGCTGGCCGGCGATGTCGAGATCAGCGACGACGACCTGCTGCGCCTTGCGACCGAACTCGAAGGGCACCCCGACAACGTGGCGCCCGCCCTGTTCGGCGGCCTGACGATCGCCTGGGTGGGGGAGCGCGGGCCACAGCACAAGAAGCTCCTCGTGCACCGCGGCGTCTCGCCCCTCGTGCTCGTGCCCTCATACACGATGTCGACCTCCCAGGCGCGGTCGCTCCAGCCGCCACAGGTCTCGACCGCGGACGCGATCTTCAACGTCTCGCGCTCGGCACTGCTGATCGCCGCGCTGATGCAGAGCCCGGAGTTGCTGCTCGACGCGACGGCGGACCGCCTGCATCAGGACTACCGCGCCGAGGCGATGCCCGAGACGCAGCGCCTTGTGCAGGCCCTGCGTGCGGCCGGGTTCGCGGCCGTGGTGTCGGGGGCGGGGCCGAGCGTGCTCGTGCTCGCCGATGGACCGGGCAGCCGTCAGGCCGCGGTCGAACTCGCCGACAGCGTGACCGACACCCCGTGGGACGCACTGCTGCTGGCGGTCGACGTGCGTGGTGGTACAGTGGGGGATCGAGCGGAGGGCTTCCACGTAGCTTCGTGAATCTGGCCCCATTGCAACTCTGCAAGACCCGCACGCCAACCCCCACGGCATACGTGCCCAAGGCCGGCTGACGCCGAGCGTCAGCCCGTGCGATCGCGCGCAGCACCCGTTGTGCGCGTACACCGCTCATTTCCCATGACATAGAGGAAGTGCTCGTGGAGAATTTCTCCGAGACCCAGAACGACCAGGCGGCATCGTCCGCCACTGCCCCGGCCGCCAGCGCCGACGCGACTGCAGAGGCCGCACCGGCGCGCAAGCGCGCACCGCGTCGTGCCACCAGCGCGACCGCCGCTGCGAAGGCCGAGAAGGCAGCCGCCGCTGCCGAGGCCAAGACCGAAGCCCCCGCGCCTGTCGCGGTGAGCAACGACGGAGAGGCCGCCGAGGCCGCTCCCAAGGCGAAGGCCCCCCGTCGCAGCCGTGCCAAGAAGACCGATGCCGAGGCGCCCGCCGCCGAGTCGTCGGCGGCTGAGACGCCCGCCGCCTCGAACAGCGATTCGCGGAACGCCGACAACGGTGCCGACGCGCGGAACGCTGACAACGACGCAGAGACGCGGAACGCGGGCAGGGGCGCAGACACGCGCAACGCCGACAACGCCGCCGACGCGAACAGCACCGACAAGGGTGCCGGCGACAAGCCCGCCGCCGACTCCGGTGACGCACCTGCCCCCAAGACCACCGGTCGCGGTCGTCGCGGTGCGCAGAAGCCCGCCGCCGATGCCGAGGCTCCTGCGGCCACGCAGAATTCCGATGTTCCTTCCGAGTCCTCCTCCGATGCCGATTCCGGCGAGGGCGACGAGCAGGGCGGACGCAACCGCAGCCGCAACCGCAGCCGCAACCGCGGACGCGGTCAGAACGGCGCAGCGCAGGAGCAGCAGCAACAGCAGCAGCAGCCCGCCGCGGACGATGACCAGGCCGGCGGCAACGGACGCAACCGTCAGCGCAACAAGCGCCGCAGCGGCGCCCCGGTCGACGAGTTCGACACCGAGATCGGCGAGGACGACGTCCTCATCCCGATCGCCGGGATCCTCGACGTGCTCGACAACTACGCCTTCGTGCGCACGACCGGGTACCTCGCGGGCCCCAGCGACGTGTACGTCTCGCTCGGACAGGTCAAGAAGTACAACCTCCGCAAGGGCGACGCGATCGTCGGCGCGATCAAGCAGCCGCGCGAGAACGAGCAGCAGGGGCGTCAGAAGTACAACGCGCTGGTCAAGGTCGACTCGATCAACGGTCTGTCCGTCGACGACGCCGCGACCCGCGTCGAGTTCGGCAACCTCACGCCGCTCTACCCGCAGGAGCGTCTGCGCCTGGAGACCGCGCCCGAGAAGCTCACCCAGCGCATCATCGATCTGGTCGCGCCGATCGGCAAGGGCCAGCGCGGACTCATCGTCGCACCGCCCAAGGCCGGCAAGACCATCGTCCTGCAGCAGATCGCCAACGCGATCGCGCAGAACAACCCCGAGGTCCACCTCATGGTCGTGCTCGTCGACGAGCGCCCCGAAGAGGTCACCGACATGGAGCGCACGGTGAAGGGCGAGGTCATCGCCTCGACCTTCGATCGTCCCGCCGAGGACCACACGACGGTCGCCGAGCTCGCCATCGAGCGTGCCAAGCGTCTCGTCGAGCTGGGTCGCGACGTCGTCGTGCTCCTCGACTCGATCACCCGTCTCGGCCGCGCGTACAACCTGGCCGCCCCGGCTTCGGGTCGCGTGCTCACCGGTGGTGTCGACGCATCTGCTCTCTACCCGCCCAAGCGCTTCTTCGGCGCCGCGCGGAACATCGAGAACGGCGGATCGCTCACGATCCTCGCGACCGCACTCGTGGAGACCGGCTCCAAGATGGACGAGGTCATCTTCGAGGAGTTCAAGGGCACCGGCAACAGCGAGCTGCGCCTGTCGCGCTCGCTCGCCGACAAGCGCATCTTCCCGGCCGTCGACGTGAATGCGTCGAGCACGCGCCGCGAAGAGATCCTGCTCTCGGCTGACGAGGTCAAGATCACGTGGAAGCTGCGCCGCGCCCTCGCCGGTCTCGACCAGCAGCAGGCTCTCGAGGTCGTCCTGGGCAAGCTGCGCGAGACGCACTCGAACGTCGAGTTCCTCGTCCAGATGCAGAAGTCGATCCCCACGCTGCCCTCGGGCGCGCACGGGCACGACAACAACATCCGCTGACCGGAGTCCTCGTGTTCGAGTCCGTTCAGGCATTGATCGACGAGCATCGCCGGGTCCAGGAGGAGCTCTCCGACCCGGCGGTGCACGCCGATGCCGCGCGGGCGAAACGCGTCAACCGTCGCTACGCGGAGCTGTCGCGGATCGTCGCGGCCTACGACGCCTGGTCGGCGGCGAACGACGACCTCGAGGCCGCCCGTGAGTTCGCTCGTGAGGACGAGACGTTCGCCGCCGAGGTTCCGGTGCTCGAAGAGGGACTGCAGAGCGCGCAGGAGAGGCTGCGTCGTCTGCTGATCCCGCGCGATCCCGATGACGCGCGTGACGTGATCATGGAGATCAAGGCGGGGGAGGGCGGGGCGGAGTCCGCGCTGTTCGCCGCGGATCTGCTGCGCATGTACATCCAGTACGCCGCCTCGAAGGGCTGGAAGACCGAGCTGCTCGAGCGCAACGAGTCCGATCTGGGCGGCTACAAGGACGTGCAGATCGCGATCAAGGGATCCTCCACCGACCCGGCGCAAGGGGTGTGGGCGCATCTCAAGTACGAGGGTGGCGTGCACCGCGTGCAGCGAGTGCCGGCCACCGAGTCGCAGGGCCGCATCCATACCTCCACCACGGGCGTGCTCGTGTTCCCCGAGGTCGATGAGCCCGACGAGGTCGCCATCAGCCAGAACGACCTGAAGATCGACGTGTTCCGCTCGTCCGGACCGGGCGGCCAGTCGGTCAACACGACCGACTCCGCCGTGCGCATCACCCACCTGCCGACAGGTATCGTGGTGTCGATGCAGAACGAGAAGTCGCAGCTGCAGAACCGCGAGGCCGGCATGCGCGTGCTCCGCGCTCGCATCCTCGCGAAGCAGCAGGAGGAGATCGACGCTGCCGCCTCCGACGCGCGCAAGTCGCAGATTCGCGGGATGGATCGCTCCGAGCGCATCCGCACGTACAACTTCCCCGAGAACCGGATCGCCGATCACCGTACCGGCTTCAAGGCGTACAACCTCGATCAGGTCATGGACGGCGCCCTCGAACCCATCATCGAGTCCGCGATCGCCGCCGACGAGGAAGCCCGTCTCGCCGCCGTCGGCTCCGAGTCCTGAGCTCCAGGCTCAGCGCACCGTCAGATCGAGTAGTCCGGCGCCGCGAGAAGCGCCCGGGTGTCTTCGCCGCGAATCCGCGAGCGCGCCTTCGCCGGCACACCGACCAGCACGCTGTCGGCCGGGGCGTCCTTGGTGACGACCGCGTTCGCGCCCACGATGCTGTGCGCGCCGACGGTGACCGGGCCGAGGATCTTCGCTCCTGCGCCCACGGCGACGCCGTCACCGATGGTCGGATGCCGCTTGCCTGAGTCGCGCGTCCTGCCGCCGAGCGTGACGCCGTGATAGAGCATCACGTCGTCGCCGATCTCCGCCGTCTCGCCGATCACGACACCCATCCCGTGATCGATGAAGAAGCGGCGTCCGATCCGAGCCCCGGGGTGGATCTCGATGCCGGTCAGGACCCGAGCGAGCTGCGAGCCGAGTCGACCGGCAAAGCGCAGGCCTCGGCGCCAGAGCGCGTGGTTCAGTCGGTGCGCCCAGATCGCGTGCAGACCCGGATACAGCAGCGCGACCTCGAAGCTGTTTCGCGCTGCGGGATCACGGAGTCTCGCTGCCGCGATGTCCTCGCGCATTCGGCTGACGGCATCCACGCTCAGCTCTCGCGCAGGTCTTCGAACAGCGCCGTGGAGAGGTAGCGCTCCCCGCTGTCGGGCAGGATCACGACGATCGTCTTGCCGACGTTCTCGGGGCGCGCGGCCACCTTCAACGCCGCCGACACGGCCGCACCGCACGACATGCCCACCAACAGGCCCTCTTCGGCCATCAGCCGACGCGCCACCTGGATCGATTCGTCGAACTCCGCCGTGATGACCTCGTCGATCACGTCGCGATCGAGGATCGCGGGAACGAAGTTCGGGCCGATTCCCTGGATCTTGTGCGGGCCGGGGTGGCCCTCGCTCAGCACGGGGGAGTCCTTGGGCTCGACCGCGATGACCTGCACATCGGGCTTGGCCGCCTTGAGCGCCTGGCCGGTTCCGGTGACGGTCCCGCCGGTGCCGACGCCCGCGATGAAGATGTCGACGTCTCCGTCGGTGTCGCGGAGGATCTCCTGCGCGGTCGTCTCGCGATGGATCTGCGGGTTGGCGGCGTTCTCGAACTGACGGATCCACACCGATCCGGGGTTGTCCTCGACGATCTGCTTCGTGACCTCGATCGCACCGCTCATGCCCTTGGTGGGGTCCGTCAGCACGATCTCCGCACCGAACGCCTTGAGCAGTACCCGGCGCTCCTTCGACATCGACGCGGGCATCGTGAGGATCACGCGGTAGCCGCGCGCCGCGCCGACCATCGCGAGCGCGATGCCGGTGTTGCCGCTGGTCGACTCCACGATCGTGCCCCCGGGCTTGAGCTCACCCGAGGCCTCGGCCGCGTTGACCATCGCGATGCCGATACGGTCCTTCACGCTCGACGCCGGGTTGTAGTACTCGAGCTTGGCCAGGACCGTGGCACCCAGGCCCGCGGTCACCTTGTTCAGGCGCACGAGCGGAGTGTTGCCGAATGCGGTCGTGATGTCGGGGTGGATGCCGGTCATGGAGTCGCCTTCTTCGTCGGGGAGCGGGGCTTCAGCCTATTCGAGGTCGCTGAGGGGGGAGTCATTGTGACACCCTCCCGCGCCCTACGCTGGAAACCATGCCTGAGAATTCCCTCGCGTCCCTGGTGCGCTCCGTGGCTCAGAGACTGGCCGACGCCGGTGTGCCGGATCCTCTGGTCGATGCGGAGCTCCTGGCCGGACATGTGCTCGAACGCCGGCGCGGCGAGGTGCAGGCGGCGATCATCCGAGGCGATTCGATCGATGCGCCCTCCGTGGAGCGTCTCGAGGCACTGGCCACCCGCCGCGCGGCACGGGAGCCGCTGCAGCACATCACCGGTATGGCGCCGTTCCGGCATCTGGAACTCGCGGTGGGCCCCGGGGTGTTCGTGCCGCGCCCCGAGACCGAGACCGTCGTGCAGTTCGCGATCGACGCCCTGCTCAACTCGTCCGACCCGGCCCCGATCGGCATCGATCTCGGCACCGGCAGCGGAGCGATCGCCCTCGCGATGGCGACCGAGGTGCCGCACGCGCGAATCCATGCGGCCGAGCTCTCGCCCGACGCCCACGCGTGGGCGAGCAGGAACATCAGCGGAGTCGACAACGTCACCCTCGTGCTGTCCGATCTCGCGACCGCGTTCCCGGAGCTCGACGGCACGGCCGCCGTCGTGATCTCGAATCCTCCGTATGTGCCCGACGCCGCGATCCCGCGCGACCCCGAGGTGCGGCTGTTCGATCCGGCGATGGCGCTCTACGGAGGAGCGGACGGTCTCGACATCGTGCGGGTGCTGAGCACTCGGGCGCTGCAGCTGCTGCATCCGGGCGGGCTGCTGGTGATCGAGCACGGTGAACTGCAGGGCGAATCGATCCGCGGGATCCTCACCGCCGACGGCTGGCGCGCCACCGCGACCCATCGCGATCTGACGCTGCGTGATCGCGCCACGACCGCTCTCCGACCCTGATCACACGGCTCCGAGCATTCGCCACGCCGACGACGCATAGAATCGAACGGTCATGTCCTCCATCTTCGACTGCCTCGACGAGGCTCAGCTCCTCGCCGGCATGCGGCACGCGCGCCAGGCGATCGCCCGCGGCGAGCTCATCGTCATGCCCACCGACACCGTCTACGGCGTCGCCGCCGACGCATTCTCGCCTGCCGCCGTGCAGCGGCTGCTCGACGCGAAGGGACGAGGTCGCAACCAGCCGCCGCCCGTGCTGATCGGCACCAAGGAGACCCTCACGGCCCTCGCCGAGTCGGTGCCGGAGCCCGTGCAGCGTCTCGTCGACGCGTTCTGGCCGGGCGGGCTGACGATCGTCCTCCCCGCACAGCCCTCGTTGGTGTGGGACCTGGGGGAGACCCTCGGAACGGTGGCCGTGCGCATGCCCGAGGGGCGTGTGGCTCTCGAACTGCTCGCCGAGACCGGTCCGCTTGCGGTCTCGAGTGCGAACCTCACCGGCAAGGATGCCGCGGTGTCGGCGCACGACGCCGAGCAGATGCTCGGTGAGAGCGTCGCCGTCTATCTCGCCGACGGTATGAGTCGCGACGGGATCGCGTCGACCATCGTCGATGCCACCTCCCTGGTCCGCCCCGCAGAAGACGACACCGAGCCCGCAGTGATCCGCATCCTCCGTCACGGCGTCGTGACCCGCGCGCAGCTCGAGGAGGTGCTCGGCGACGTGCTCGAACCGGAGGCGACGTCGGCGACCGACGAGCCGACGCAGGGGGAGCACCAGGACGAGGATTCGTGAAGCAGTATCTCTTCACGATCATCATCACCGCCGCGGTCACCCTCGCGCTGACCTGGGCGGTCTGGCGGCTGAGTCTCCGCTTCAAGCTCTATCCGGGCATCCGTGATCGCGACGTGCACACCACGCCGACCCCCCGACTGGGGGGTGTTGCCATCTTCTTCGGTATCGCGATCGCATGCCTCGTCTCGTCCCTGAACCCGTTCTTCCACTCGATCTGGATGCCGCCGCAGACCATGTGGTCGATCCTCGGGGCTTCGCTCCTGATCGCCGTGGTCGGCGTCGTCGACGACCTCTGGGACATCGACTGGATGATCAAGCTGGGGGCGCAGTTCCTCGCGGCCGGGATCATCACGGTCGGAGGGGGCCTGCAGATCCTGTCGCTTCCGTTCGGCGACCTCATCGTGTTCTCGAGCTGGCTGAGCATCACGATCACGATGTTCGCGATCGTGATCGTGATGAACGCGGTGAACTTCATCGACGGACTCGACGGGCTCGTCGCCGGCGTGTGTCTGATCGCCAACGGCGTCTTCTTCGCCTACTCATACATCCTGACCCGCGACTCGGGGGCGTCGAGCTACTTCAACCTGTCGACGTTCCTCGCCGCGGTGCTGATCGGCGCCTGCCTCGGTTTCCTGCCGTTGAACTGGAGTCCGGCAAAGCTCTTCATGGGGGACTCCGGCGCGCTGCTGATCGGCCTGCTGATGGCCACGTCCGCCATCGCCGTGACCGGCCAGCTCGAGCCGTCGGCCCTCGACCCCGAGCGCATCGGCCGCTCGCAGCTGCTGGGTGCGTTCATCCCGATCCTGCTGCCGCTGCTGGTGGTGCTGCTGCCTCTGCTGGACTTCGGTCTCGCCGTCCTCCGACGCATGAGCGCCGGTCGCTCGCCGTTCTCGCCGGATCGCAAGCACCTGCATCACCGGATGCTCGATCTCGGGCACCGCGACCGTGACGCGGTCCTCATCTTCTACGCATGGACCGCCGTCATCTCCCTCGCCGTGCTGCTCATGTACGTCGGCGCGCGTGAGGACTGGCCCGGCCAGTACCTTCCCGGCGTCGCCTTCGGAGCGGTGGGCATCGTCGCCTGCCTGCTGATCACCCTGCTGCCTTCCCGACGCAAGAAGCCGGCGCCGGCACACGCGCCCGACCCGACATCCCTGGAGTCCTGATGAGCCCGAACCCCGTATCCAGCACGCCGATCCTCCGCAGAGCCCTCCTCTGGTCGGCGGCGGCGACCGTACTCCTCGCCATCGTCGCGGCGATCGTCGGAAACATCGTCGCGCAGAGGGAGGGGCTTGTCAGCGGACTGCTCGGAGTCCTGCTCTCTGCGGTCTTCCTCGGCATCACCGGCATCAGCATCCTGATCGCCAATCGCTGGTATGGGGAGCCGCTGTACGTGCAGTTCTTCTTCGCCCTCGTGCTCGGCGGATGGATACTGAAGCTGATCGTTTTCTTCCTGGTGATCGTGGTGCTCAAGGATCAGCAGTGGATCCACCCGGTCGTCTTCTTCGTCTCTATCGTCGCGGGCGTCTTGGTGTCGCTCATCGTCGATGCGGTTGTCATCAGCACCATGCGTCTGCCCGTCGTGAGCGATTCGACGCTGCCGACGGAGGTTCCTGAAGACACCGCGCCCGGCGTCGCCTCCTCCGGAGACGGTCCGCCGAGTTCTTAGGCCACCCTTGGAGTCTGATAGTGTTTACACGCCCCCGCCGCTCGCTCGCGAGCGCTTGCGCCTGAAGCACACCGACCATCGTCGCCCCGGTTTTGACCGGTGCCCCGAAGCTGGAGCCCGCGCTGTTCAATCTTGCTGCGAACCTGATGCCCCGACTCGCCACGGATGACGAGTTCCACGCTCCGTCCATCGCTGAGTTCTTCCCCGACGCCGTCTTCCAGATCGGCGATCTGGTAATCAACCGGATCCACCTGGTCCAGTTCATCGCCACTATCGCGGTGGTGCTGTTCCTCTGGTTGGGCACCCGCCGCATGCGAGTCGTTCCCGGCCGCTTCCAGACCGTCGCGGAGATGGGGCTCGACTTCGTGCGGGTCAACGTCGCCGAAGACCTGCTCGGGCGCAAGGACGGGCGCCGGTTCCTGCCGATCCTCGCGACGATCTTCTTCATGGTCCTGTTCATGAACCTCACGGGCATCATCCCCTTCATGAACATCGCCGGCACGAGCATCATCGCCGTCCCGCTGCTGCTCGCGCTGGTCAGCTACGTGACCTTCATCTACGCAGGTGTCAAGAAGAGCCCGAAGAACTTCTTCCGCAACTCGCTCTTCCCCTCCGGCGTCCCGCCGTTCCTCTACATCATCGTGACGCCGCTCGAGATTCTCTCGACGTTCATCATCCGTCCGATCACGCTGACGCTGCGACTGCTGATGAATATGGTCGTCGGTCACCTCATGCTCGTGCTGTTCTTCTCGGCGACGCAGTTCTTCGTGATCACCCTCGGTGGCGGCTGGATCGCTCTCGGCGCCGGCACGCTCGCTTTCGGCTTCGCCTTCACCCTGTTCGAGGTCCTCGTGGCCTTCCTGCAGGCCTACGTCTTCACCATCCTCACCGCGGTCTACATCCAGCTCGCGGTTGCAGAAGAGCACTGAGCGGACAGGCACCTGCCTGTCCACCCAACTGAAAGGAAAAACCCGTGGACACCACTACGGTTCTCGCTGAACTCTCCGGCAACATCGGCACCGTCGGTTACGGCCTCGCCGCGATCGGTCCGGCCATCGGCGTCGGCATCGTCGTCGGGAAGACGATCGAGGGCGTCGCCCGTCAGCCCGAGCTGGCAGGTCGCCTGCAGGTCCTGATGTACATCGGTATCGCCTTCACCGAGGCGCTCGCCTTCATCGGCATCGCTACCTACTTCATCTTCCAGTCCTGACTTCGAGCTTCGACAAGGAGACAGGATGCTAAACGCTCTTGTCACACACGCTGCCGAGGGGGCGGACCAGAACCCGCTCATCCCCGCGTGGTATGACATCATCTGGTCTGCGGTCTGCTTCATCGTGATCCTCGCGGTGGTGTGGAAGGTCGCACTTCCCAAGCTGTATGCGCTGCTCGACGCGCGGTCCGCCGCCATCGAGGGCAACATCGCGAAGGCCGACGCGGCTCAGAAGCAGGCTGAGGCCGCGCTCGAGGAGTACACGCGTCAGCTGGCCGAGGCACGCACCGAAGCCGGTGAGATCCGTGAGGCCGCCCGTGAGGACGGCAAGAAGATCGTCGCCGAGGCCAAGGACGCCGCGACCACCGAAGCGGCACGCATCACCGCCACCGCGCACACGCAGATCGAGGCCGAGCGTCAGACCGCTCTCGTCTCGCTCCGCAGCGAGGTCGGAACGCTCGCCATCGACCTCGCCGGTGGTGTGGTCGGAGAGACGCTGTCCGACGACGCTCGTGCGACGGCCGTGGTCGACCGCTTCCTCGCCGACCTCGAAGCATCCGAGAAGGCGGCCCAGTAATGGGGAGCGCGACCACTCAGGCGCTTGCGGCATCCGTTCAGGCGCTTGCCGCGGCATCCGGCGTCACCCTCGACACCGCGCGGGAGCTTTTCGCCGCGGCGCATGCCGTGGGCGAGTCGTCGCATCTGAGCGGCGCGCTGGCCGATGCCTCGGCTCCGGCCGAGGCCAGGCAGAACGTCGTCTCGGCGGTCTTCGGCGGCTTCTCGCAGAACGCGCAGAGCGTTCTGCGGGCGGTCGTGAGCGAGCGCTGGTCCGACGCGGGCGAGCTCGTCGACGGCATCGAGGAACTCGCGATCCGGGCGACGGCGATCGCCGACAGCGACGCCGACATCGAGGCGGAGCTGTTCGGCTTCTCCCGCGTCGTCGCCGCGAACTCGGAACTCGAACTCGCCCTGGGCAGCCGCCTCGGGGGAGGAGCCGCCAAGGGCGACCTCGTCGAGCGCCTGCTCGCCGGGTCGGCCAGTGCTCCGGCCACGCTGATCGTCTCGTCGCTCGTGCGCCTGCCGCGCGGGCGTCGCATCCGCCAGCTGCTCAACCGCGCCATGCGTATCGTCTCGGACCAGCACGGTCGGGTCGTCGCGACCGTCCACAGTGCATCCGAGCTCAACGAGGCTCAGCGCACCCGTCTGAGCGACGCTCTCTCGCGTCGTTACGACGGCAAGGTCTCGCTCAACGTCGTCATCGACCCTGCCGTCCTCGGAGGCCTGCGCGTGCAGATCGCCGATGACGTCATCGACGGCAGCATCTCCGCTCGACTCGCAGACCTTCGCCAGAAGCTCGCGGGCTAACACGACTTCGCGCGGGGAACCGCGCACCCAGATACAAAGGGAAGACAATGGCAGAACTATCGATCAGCCCCGACGTCATCCGTGACGCGCTGAAGGACTTCGCCGCCGCCTACGAGCCCACCGGGGCCGCGGCGACCGAGGTCGGCACCGTCATCGACGCCGCGGATGGAATCGCGCACGTCGAGGGCCTGCCCGGCGTCATGGCCAACGAGCTCGTGACCTTCGGCAACGGCACCAAGGGCCTCGCCCTGAGCCTCGACCAGAACCAGATCGGTGTCGTCGTCCTGGGCGACTTCACCGGCGTCGAGGCCGGTCAGGAAGTCACCCGCACCGGTGAGGTCCTCTCCGTTCCGGTCGGTGACGGCTACCTCGGTCGTGTCGTCGACCCGCTCGGCAACCCGATCGACGGCCTCGGCTCGATCGCGACCGAAGGCAGCCGTGAGCTCGAGCTGCAGGCGCCTGGCGTCATGCAGCGCAAGTCGGTCCACGAGCCGATGCAGACCGGCATCAAGGCCATCGACGCGATGATCCCCGTCGGCCGCGGTCAGCGTCAGCTGATCATCGGTGACCGCCAGACCGGCAAGACCGCGATCGCGATCGACACGATCATCAACCAGAAGGACAACTGGGAGTCCGGCGACGTCAACAAGCAGGTTCGCTGCATCTACGTCGCCATCGGGCAGAAGGGCTCGACCATCGCTTCGGTGAAGGGCGCGCTCGAAGAGGCCGGAGCCCTGGAGTACACCACGATCGTGGCAGCTCCGGCATCCGACCCCGCCGGCTTCAAGTACCTCGCTCCCTACACCGGTTCGGCCATCGGCCAGCACTGGATGTACGGCGGCAAGCACGTCCTGATCATCTTCGACGACCTGTCGAAGCAGGCTGAGGCGTACCGCGCCGTGTCGCTCCTGCTGCGTCGTCCGCCGGGCCGCGAGGCCTACCCGGGTGACGTCTTCTACCTGCACTCCCGTCTGCTGGAGCGTTGCGCGAAGCTCTCCGACGAGCTCGGCGCGGGATCGATGACGGGTCTCCCGATCATCGAGACCAAGGCCAACGACGTCTCGGCCTACATCCCGACCAACGTGATCTCGATCACCGACGGCCAGATCTTCCTCCAGTCCGACCTCTTCAACGCCAACCAGCGTCCGGCGGTCGACGTGGGTATCTCGGTCTCGCGAGTCGGCGGTGACGCACAGGTCAAGTCGATCAAGAAGGTCTCGGGAACGTTGAAGCTCGAGCTGGCGCAGTACCGTTCGCTCGAGGCGTTCGCGATGTTCGCGTCCGACCTCGACCAGGCGTCGCGTCGTCAGCTGTCCCGCGGTGCGCGTCTGACCGAGCTGCTCAAGCAGCCCCAGTACTCGCCGTACCCCGTCGAGGAGCAGGTCGTCTCGATCTGGGCCGGTACCAAGGGAAAGCTCGACACGATCGAGGTCTCCGATGTGCTGCGGTTCGAGCGCGAGCTGCTGGACTACCTGCGTCGCAACACGCAGGTGCTCACCACGCTGCGCGACACCAACGTCCTCGATGACGACACGGTGGCGGAGCTCGAGAAGCACACCGACGCTTTCATCCTGGAGTTCCAGGGTGGCAAGGGAGCCGGCATCGGCGCTCCGGGCCACGAGGAGCACGCGGCTGCCGAGGCGGACGACGTCAACCAGGAGAAGATCGTCAAGGGTCGTCGCGCGTAACCGCGTGAGGTACTGAACTCATGGGCGCTCAACTCCGGGTCTACAAGCAGAAGATCTCTTCTGCTCAGACGACCAAGAAGATCACGAAGGCGATGGAACTCATCGCGGCTTCGCGCATTCAGAAGGCCATGGCACGCGTCAAAGCGTCCAGCCCCTTCGCGCGAGCCGTGACGAGGGCCGTGTCGGCCGTCGCGACGCACTCGAATGTCGACCACCCGCTCACTCGCGAGCCCGAGACGATCCGCCGCTCCGCGGTCGTGATCTTCTCGTCGGACCGCGGTCTGGCAGGAGCCTTCAACTCGCAGATCCTCCGTGAGGGTCTCGAGGTTGCGGAGCTCCTGCGCGGACAGGGCAAGGAGCCGGTGTTCTACCTCATCGGTCGCAAGGCCGTCGGCTACTTCCAGTTCCGCCGCATCGCGGCGGCCGCGGAGTGGACCGGCGACACCGACACCCCGACGTTCCACACGGCGAAGGAGATCTCGCAGAAGCTTCTCGAGGACTTCTCCCGCGGTGGCGAGGACGGCGGTCTCGATGAGATCCACCTCGTCTACAACCGCTTCGTCAGCATGATGACGCAGTCGCCGGAATCCGTGCGCATGCTTCCGCTGGAGATCTCGGAAGCCGACGAGTCGGAGGCGGGAACCACCGTCTACCCGCTCTACGAGTTCGAGCCGGATGCCGCGACCGTGCTGGACGCGATCCTGCCGGTGTACATCCAGAGCCGCGTCTTCAACGCCCTCCTGCAGTCGTCCGCCGCCAAGCAGGCAGCGACGCAGAAGGCCATGAAGTCCGCCAGCGACAATGCCGACAAGCTCATCACCGATTACACCCGTCTGCGCAACAACGCGCGTCAGGCGGAGATCACGCAGCAGATCGCAGAGATCGTCGGCGGCGCCGACGCCCTCTCGTCGAGCAAATAGACCATCAGGAAAGAGACGAAAATGACCCTCACCGCTCCGGCTGACCAGCCGGCGACCGCGGTCGTCGGGCGCGTCGCACGCGTCAACGGTCCGGTTGTCGACATCGAGTTCCCGCACGACTCGATCCCCGACATCTACAACGCACTCAAGACCACCATCACCATCGGTGAGTCCTCGGTCGAGATCACGCTCGAGGTCGCGCAGCACCTCGGCGACGACCTCGTCCGCGCCATCGCCCTGAAGCCGACCGACGGCATCGTCCGCGGCCAGGAAGTGCGCGACACCGGAGAGGCCATCTCGGTCCCCGTCGGTGACGTCACCAAGGGCAAGGTCTTCAACGTCATCGGCGAGGTGCTCAACCTCGAGCCCGGCGAGACGATCGAGGTCACGGAGCGCTGGCCCATCCATCGCAAGGCTCCGAACTTCGACCAGCTCGAGTCGAAGACCACCATGTTCGAGACCGGCATCAAGTCGATCGACCTCCTGACCCCCTACGTGCTGGGTGGAAAGATCGGTTTGTTCGGTGGCGCCGGTGTCGGCAAGACGGTCCTCATCCAGGAGATGATCCAGCGCGTCGCGCAGGACCACGGTGGTGTGTCGGTGTTCGCCGGTGTCGGTGAGCGCACCCGTGAGGGCAACGACCTGATCCACGAGATGGAAGAGGCGGGTGTCTTCGACAAGACGGCCCTCGTGTTTGGCCAGATGGACGAGCCGCCGGGAACGCGTCTGCGCGTCGCCCTCTCGGCTCTGACGATGGCGGAGTACTTCCGTGACGTGCAGAAGCAGGATGTGCTGCTCTTCATCGACAACATCTTCCGCTTCACGCAGGCCGGTTCCGAGGTCTCGACGCTGCTCGGTCGCATGCCGTCCGCCGTGGGCTACCAGCCCAACCTGGCCGACGAGATGGGTCTCCTCCAGGAGCGCATCACGTCGACTCGTGGCCACTCGATCACCTCGCTGCAGGCGATCTACGTGCCGGCCGATGACTACACCGACCCGGCTCCGGCGACCACGTTCGCCCACCTCGACGCGACGACCGAGCTCTCTCGTGAGATCGCTTCGAAGGGTCTGTACCCGGCCATCGACCCGCTGACCTCGACGTCGCGGATCATGGACCCCCGGTACTTGGGCGACGACCACTACCGCGTCGCGACGACCGTCAAGCAGATCCTCCAGAAGAACAAGGAGCTGCAGGAGATCATCGCCATCCTCGGTGTCGATGAGCTCTCCGAGGAAGACAAGATCGTCGTGTCGCGTGCACGTCGCATCCAGCAGTTCCTCTCGCAGAACACCTACATGGCGAAGAAGTTCACCGGTGTCGAGGGTTCGACCGTCCCGCTGAAGGAGACCATCGAGTCGTTCGATGCGATCACCCGCGGTGACTTCGACCACGTCGCCGAGCAGGCCTTCTTCAACGTCGGTGGCATCAACGACGTCGAAGAGCAGTGGGCGAAGATCCAGAAGGAGAACGGCTGACCATGGCGCTCAACGTCAGCCTCGTCTCCGCGGACGCGGAGGTCTGGACGGGAGAGGCGAGCCTCGTGGTCGCCAAGACCGTCGAGGGTGAGATCGGCTTCATGACGGGCCACGAGCCCGTCCTGGCCATCCTCGCCGAAGGCCAGGTCCGCATCACCCAGACGGATGGCACCAAGGTGCTGGCCAACGCGCAGGACGGGTTCCTCTCCATGGAGGGCGACACCCTGACGATCGTGGCCGGCAACGCGGCTCTCATCGCCTGAGCAGTTCTTCTCGACGCGTCCGCCTCGGAACCCTTCACCGGGATCCGAGGCGGACGCTTCTGTCTGCACCCCTGGAGGTCTCATGAAAGTCCTGCTTCCGCCGTCCGAGACGAAGCGCCCCGGCGGCGAGGGCGCGCCGCTCGACCTCGATGCGCTGGCGCTCCCGGGGCTCGGGGCACACCGCCGTGACGTGGTGGATGCCCTGATCGAACTGGCCGCGGACGAGGACACCGCTCGACGCGTGCTCAAGCTCAGCGCGCGGCAGCTTGACGACATCGCGCACAATCGGGCGCTGCGTTCCGCGGCGACGATGCCGGCGGTGGACCGGTACACCGGCGTGCTCTTCGATGCGCTCGACGCGTCGACGCTGACCGGGGCATCTCGGAAGTGGCTTGGGGCTCACGTCTGGATCCACAGCGCGCCCTTCGGCCCGATTGGTGCGCTGGACCAGATCCCGGCATACCGGCTCGCCGCCGGCACCTCGCTGCCGGGCGTGGCGGCTCTGCGGCGGCACTGGGCGGATGCGACGACAGCTGCGATGGTCGAGGAGAATCTGTCGTTCGTCCTCGACCTGCGGAGCGAGGCCTATGTGGCGCTGGGCCCGATTCCCGCGAGCGTGCCCTCGGCGTACGTGCGGGTGGTGGTCGATGACGAAGGCGGGTCCCGAGCGCTGAACCACTTCAACAAGAAGTCCAAGGGCCTGCTCGTGCGGGCGCTGGCCGAAGACCGACCGCGCGTCGGCTCGCTTCGGGCACTGCGCTCCTGGGCGCTGAAGCGGGGCATCGTTCTGCGTGACGTATCCGCGGCGGGAACCCTGGAGCTCGTCGTCTCGGAGTGATGTGCCCAGGCGGCGCATGGGGAGTTCTTCCCGCGTGGATCGTTGCCGGGTATGGGTGCTACCGATATGTTGGTGTCGCGGCGCGCCCAGCGCCCGATCATTCCCATCCGGAGGGGATCATGGATTCTTACTACAACGACGCGCAATATGCTGCGGTGATCGGCGTCGTGCTGCTCATCAGCTTCATCGCCGCGATCGCAGGCTACGTCATCGGCTCGCTGTTCCTGATGAAGATCTTCGAGAAGGCAGGCGTGCAGGGCAAGTGGCGTGCGTGGATCCCGGTGTACAACACCATGATCTTCTTCAAGCTGGCGGACCTCAGCCCCTGGCTCGTTCTCTACGGCCTCGGCGGCACCATCCTGCTGTCGTGGATCGGTATCGGCGCGATCTTCTCGCTCGCTCTCGGTGTGCTGTCCGTCCTGGCCGCATGGCGCGTTGGACTCAAGCTGCAGAAGGACGCCGTCTGGGTCATCCTCTACATCTTCCTCTCGGTGGTCTGGCTCGGCATCAACGCGTTCGACAAGTCGCGCTGGAACAACAGCGTGCCCCCGGCCCCGTGGGCCGGCAACGGGTTCCTGGGTGACCGCACGAGCTGGGACGGCGTTCCTTCTCAGCCTTCCGCTGCCGCGGCACCGCAGGGTTACGGCGCCCCCCAGGGTTACTCGGCGCCGTCGCCCCAGGGCTACGCGCCGCCCGCACCGCAGGGGTACGCCCCTCCGGCTCAGCCCGGCTACGCGCCCCCGGCGCAGCCCGGCTACACGCCGCCCGCCGTGCCCCCGACCGGAGCCCCTGCGGTCCCTCCGGTTCCGCCGGCACCTCCCGCGGCTCCGCCGGCGCCTCCGGCCCCGCCGACGAACCCGACTCAGCCTCCGGCCTGAGAAACGGAACAAGGCCCCCGACTCCGGTCCGGGGCCTTGTTCCGTTTCCGGATCCACTCGTGCGCGCGTCCGGGTCCGAGCCCTGAGATAACGTGGAGCACATGGTCATCACGCAGCGCCGCGTCGGCGCGTCCGGTCTCCTGGTGTCTCCCACCGGCCTCGGCTGCAACAACTTCGGTCGGGCAGGCACGGCCACCGAGTCGCTTGCAGGGACGCGTGAGGTGATCGACGCCGCGATCGCGAACGGAATCACCCTGTTCGACACCGCCGATATGTACGGCGCGATCGCGGGCACGAGCGAGACGCTGATGGGAGAGGCCCTCGAGGGTCGCCGCGATCGCGTGGTGCTCGCCACGAAGTTCGGGCATGAGCGCGACATGGGCTATGACTTCCCGGCGGGTCGCGGATCCCGCCGCTACGTGCGGCGCGCGGTCGAGGAGTCGCTGCGCCGCCTGCGCACCGACTGGATCGATCTTTACCAGCTGCACCTTCCCGATCCGGAGACACCGATCGCCGAGACGACGGATGCGCTCGACGAGCTCGTCCGCGAAGGCAAGATCCGCTACTACGGGCACTCGAACTTCACGGGGTGGCAGGTCGCGGAGGCGGAGTTCACGTCGCAGCAGCGCTCGACCGGCCGCTTCATCTCGGCGCAGAACCACTATTCGCTGCTCGCTCGGGCGGCGGAGCGCGAGGTGCTTCCCGCGGTCGCACGCTATGGCCTCGGCTTCTTCCCGTTCTTCCCGCTGCACAACGGACTGCTCACGGGCAAGTTCACTCGCGAGGGTGGTCCCGCGGGCAGTCGCATCATGTCGAGCCGTCGTCACGTCTGGGAGAACGCGCCATGGGATGCTCTCGAGGAGTTCCAGCGGTTCTGCGATGAACGCGGCATCACGATGGTCCAGGCGGCGTTCGGCTGGCTCCTCGCCAACCCCGTCGTGTCGAGCGTGATCGCCGGCGCGACGTCGGCGGCGCAGATCGAGGCGAATGCCGCGGCCGGCGCTGCGTGGACTCCGGATGCTCAGGAACTCGCGGAGATCGACGTGCTCTTCCCGCTTCCGGAAGACCCGGGGGCACGCGTATGAGTGCTGTGGGAAGTCCGGTGACGCGCAGGAGTTCCAGTACGATGTGTGAGTATCCTGCGCCCGCCCGACTGGCTGCAGGTCCATCGGAGGCAGCACGTGGCTGAAACGACGACGACGACGCGCAGCGTCACGGTTGCGCAGCGCAGTCTGTTGCTGTCATGGGCGGGAATCACCGATCAGGGTCGCCGCCGCGACAACAATCAGGACGCATTCCTGGCGGAGTATCCGCTGTTCATCGTCGCGGACGGGATGGGTGGCCACGCCGGCGGCGAGATCGCCAGCCAGAGCACCGTCACGCAGCTGCAGGGCATGGTCACTGACGGTCAGGTGAGCCGGCCGGCGATCGAACACGCACTCGAGCGTGCCGTGGCCGACATCGCCGACCACCCGGAGACGACCGACGAGGGCACCGGCACGACGTTGACGGGCGTGTTCCTCGACCTCGAGGGCGACGAGCCGCAGTGGGTGTCGTTGAACATCGGAGACTCGCGCGTCTATCTGCTGCGTGACGACCGGCTTCTGCAGGTCACCACAGATCACTCTGTGGTCCAGGAACTCATCGCGGCGGGCAAGCTCAGCCCCGAAGAGGCCGAGGGGCACCCGTACAGCAACGTGATCACGCGCGCGGTCGGAGCCAGCGAGCTCACGGCTCCGGACTACATCACGATCGACGTGCGCTCCGGGGACCGCTTCGTGATCTGCTCCGACGGGCTCACCAAAGAGCTCACGGACTACGGCATCCAGCACTTCCTGCGCGAGCACGCCCAGCCCGGACCGGCAGTCGACGCGATGCTCGCCGCCGCGCTGGAGAACGGGGGCCGCGACAACGTGACCCTCATCATCGTGCAGGTCGACGAGTCCGCTGACTCCTCCTCCCCGAACGGCGAATCCGCCGAATAGCGGCTTCGGGCTGTGGACAGCCCGGCTCACCCCGCCAGCGCGGGGTCGAATGGTCGACATGGACTCCCTGCCGATCACGCTGCCCGCTGCGCCACCCCCGTCGAGACGGCCGCCGCTGCCGTTCATCGCGGCGGTGGTCCCCGTCGCCGCGGGCATCGTGCTGTGGCTGGTCTCGGGCTCGCTGTACGCCCTGTGCTTCGCCGCTCTCGGGCCCCTGATGCTCGTGGCCTCCGTGCTGGACGGCGCCCGCAGTCGGCGCCGCGAGCGACGCACGAACGACGCGGAACTCGAGGCGGGCTGGGGGCGGGCCGAACGGGACCTGCTTCGCAGACACGACGAGGCGCGCGAGCGGCTCTGGCACCGGTACCCCGACGCGATGTCGTGTCTCGTGCGACCGCCGCTCCGGGGCACGGAGTCTCCTGATGCCACGACCGAGGTGGTCGTCGGGCGGGGCTCGGTCCCGAGTGGAATCCGGACGAGTGGTGGCGAGGGCGAGCGTGCCAGAGAGTTCGCGGCACGCTGCGCGACGCTGACGGGAGCTCCGATCAAGGTTCCGCTCGGTCAGGGACTGTGTCTGCGTGGTCCGCGCCCGGTCGTGGCCGCAGCGGCACGGGCCCTCCTCGCACAGCTCAGTCTGCGATTCAGCCCGGTCCAGCTCTCGGTCCTGGCGGACGGTCTCGACAGTTGGGGGATCACGGCGCTTCCGTCCGCCGGTGCTGTGCGTCGCGGAGCGCTCCGTCTCGCCCTGAGTGAGAAGGGCGGTGCGGCAGACGCTGATGCCGTGATCTGGCTGCTGTCACGTAGCGAAGACGTACCAGAGGGGATCTCGACGGTCATCGACGTCGAGGATCCGCTGCGCGCGTCGATGCGAACGCCCGACACCACCACCGACCTCGGTGTGGAGGCGATGTCGCGCGCGCAGTTCGCTGCCGTCATGCACGAGCGGATGGCCGGCGTGCCCGCGGCGGAGGAGGTGCCTGCGCGTGTCGCGCTCGCAGGACTCGACCAGAAAGAGTCGCCGGACGGGCTGCCGGCGACCATCGGGATCGGGGAACGCGGCGAGGTGGTGCTCGACATCGTGCAGGACGGACCGCATGCGATCGTCACCGGCATGACCGGGACCGGGAAGAGCGAACTGCTCGTCTCCTGGGTGGCCGCGATCGCGCACGCCAACGGGCCCGAGCGGGTGTCGTTCGTGCTCGCGGACTTCAAAGGCGGGACCGCGTTCGACCCCCTGCGTGCCCTTCCGCAGGTCGCCGCCGTGATCACGGACCTCGACGAGGAGGGCGCGCGCAGGGGAGTGTCGAGCCTCACCGCAGAACTCCGACGACGAGAGGCGCTGCTCGCTCGAGCTGGAGCACGCGACGTGAGCGAGGTGGCGATGCCGCGGCTGATCGTGGTGGTCGACGAGTTCGCCGCGCTTCTGCAGGAGCATCCGGATCTCGGTGCCGTCTTCACAGATGTCGCCGCGCGCGGCCGCGCCCTGGGCATGCATCTGATCCTCGGCACCCAGCGCGCGTCCGGGGTGATCCGCGATGCGCTGGCGACGAACTGTCCGTTGCGCATCGGGCTGCGGGTGGTCGACGCCGCCGACAGTCGGCTGGTGATCGGCTCGGCCGCGGCGGCCGAGATCGCAGGCGGCAGAGAATCGCGCGGACTCGGCTTCGTGCGGCGGCCGCAGGACACCGAGCCGTGTGCGGTCCGGGTCGCGCGCACCGAGCCGGCGGATCTCGACCGCATCGTGCGGCGGTGGTCGGGCTCCGCTGCCCCGCACAGCCCGTGGCTGCCCGCGCTTCCCGCCAGGCTGCCGCTGAAGGATGTCGTCGGTGACGCTCGTCGCGGTGATCTGCTGGTGATGGGGCGAGCCGATGATCCGTCTCGCCAGCGACAGCCGGAGGAGACGTTGCGCATCGGCGTCGACCGAGGCATCGCGGTCCTGGGAGCCGCCGGTTCCGGACGCACAACAGCTCTCCGCGCACTGGCCGCGCAGCGAACCGACGCGTGCTGGGTGCCGCGCGACCTCGAGGGCGCAGGGGATCTTGTCTGCGGCTGGGCGGACGGGGTGCATCGCCCACCCCCGCTGGTTCTGTGTGACGACCTCGATCACCTGGCGAACGGGTTTCCGCCGGAGCACGCACAGCGATTCCTCCAGGCCTGGGAGCAGGTGATCCGTCAGGGGTCGGGCGCGACGTTCGTCCTGACCGCCTCGCGCGCGTCGGGGGGAGTGGCGCGCGTGCTTGATGCCTTGCCCCGGCGCGCGCTGTTGCGGATGACGAGCCGGGTGGAGCACCTGGCCGCAGGCGGAGAGTCGTCGGGATACCTGCGCGAGCGACCGCCTGGTCGTGCGCGGATCGGAGAGCGCGAGGTGCAGCTCGCCTGGGTCGAGGAGACACCCTCCACCCATGGACCGGATCCCTCGACCCCGCTCTGGACGCCCACACCGGGGCTGACCGGCCTGGTCACATCGAGTGCGTCAGCGGTGGCGGCGCGGCTCCGCTCGGCATACCCGCAGCGTGAGGTGGTGCTGCTGGGCGATCCTGCCGTCGGGCACACCGATGCCACCCTGATCGTGGGAGACGCCGAGAGCTGGCAGCGGCACCCGCAGGTCTGGCAACGTGCCCGCATCGAGGGAACCGTGCTGCTGCGGGTCGAAAACCCGGCTGACCTCCGGTTGCTCGCCGGCATCCGCGAGCTGCCGCCGTTCGCGCTTCCGCATGCGGGCAGAGCCTGGATGCTGCGGGGCGAGGACGGGCCGCGGCGGGTGGTCATTCCGTCGCTGACCTCGCCTGCGCAGGGGGAGATCCGAAATCAGGCCCCACAGGTGTCAGCGGCGGACGACGCCCCGCGGCCGGATGACCCACCGCCGCTGCGTCGACGACTGCGGCGCGAGGCGCGATGACGAGCGTCGAGGATCCGGTGTCAGATGCCGCTGCCCGGACGGATCTGACCGACGACGCCGCCTCCGCCGAGCACGGTGAGAGGCAGCGCCTCCGTCAGAGTGGTCACGTCCGCGTCGCTCAGCGCTCCGGCACGGGAAAGCAGCGTCGCCGCGACGATCGTCGAGGCGCGTGCCGCTCCGTCGAGCATCTTCAGACCGACCGTCGTGCCGTCGGGCGCGACCATGACCATGACGCCCTCGGCGCCGCCCTTCGTGAAGACGCCGAGCTTCTCGATCGCGATGGTGTCGGGGCGTCCGGGTCCCTCGATGGTCCAGGGGTTCTCCCGCACCGCCCGCACGAGGGAGCCGGCGACGCGGTGCAGAGCGAACGGGGAGCGGTCGGACGCGGTGCCCACGCGGTGGATCGCTCGGGTCAATCCCGTCAGGGTCAAGGCGTACACGGGTGCACCGCAGCCGTCGATCGCCAGGTGGGCCACCTTCTCGCCCGTCAGACGCTCGATGACGTCGCGAATGTGCGCCTGCAGGGGGTGTGCGGCGTCGAGGTATCCGTCGGTGGGCCAGCCCGTCGCGACGCACGCCCGCAGCATCGCGGCGTGCTTGCCCGAGCAGTTCATGCGGATGCGAGCCTGCTGCCCGTGCTCGCGGACCATGTCATCACGTGTCGCGGTGTCGCTCGGCCAGGCGGGAGGGCACGCGAGGTGGTCTTCGGTCAGGCCGCCCTCGGTCAGCATGTCGCGTACCGCGGCGGCGTGGCGGTCGGTGCCGGTGTGGCTCGCCGTCGACATCGCGAGATGCTCGCCCTCGAGGACGGCGCCGGCGGTGATGCAGGCGATGGCCTGCAGGGGCTTCAGGCTCGAACGCGGCAGGATCAGCGCGTCCGGGTTGCCGTGCCGCGCGATGACGTCACCGTCGGACGAGAGGACCACGGCCGCACCGGCGTGACGGGATTCGATGAAGCCGCTCCGTTCGACGACAGCGAGTTCGACGGCATCCTGCACAGTGAGAGTCTCCAGCACCCGACAAGCCTACCGTCGGGTCCCGTCCGATCAGGTCCGCTCTGCGTGCCGCACCCGTGTCGGCGGTGGGTGGCAGACTGGCCGCATGGCAGCGAACGCACACGTGCTCGGCGAGCACCGGTACGCACTCACCTCGACCTGGACGGGGAACTCCGGCTCCGGCACCAGCGGCTACCGCGACTACCGTCGCGACGTGACGATCGAGGTCGACGGCAAGCCCGAGCTCCTCGCCTCGGCAGACAAGCCGTTCCGCGGTGACCCGACGCGATGGAACCCGGAGGATCTGCTGCTGGCCTCGCTCTCGGAATGTCATCTGCTGTCCTACCTGCACGCGTGCGTCACGGCCGGAGTCGTCGTCCTCTCCTACCGCGACCGCGCCTCCGGCATGATGCGCGAGAACGGTGCCGGCGGCGGCGCGTTCGTCGAGGTCACGCTACGGCCAGAAGTGGTGGTGGCCGAGGCATCGATGATCGAGGCGGCCGAGCGTGCGCACGTACAGGCGAACGAATGGTGCTTCATCGCCAACTCGGTGAACTTCCCCGTGCGCCACGAAGCGACGGTCACCGCGCAGGCCTGACTCCGCCGTGTGCGCGCGGCGATCGATCAGCGGCGCTCGTGGGGCAGCGCCTGCTTGATCTTCTCGATGGTGCCCTGCGCCGGGGCCTCGTTGTAGGCGCCCGCGAGCTCCTGGCCCGACAGCGTGTGGATCGCCGCCATGATCTCGTCCGTCGCGAGACGACGCGCGCGTCCGCTGGTCGCCGGACCGTGCGGCGACAGATCGAGCGGTTCACCGAAGCGCACGGTGATGCGCGCCGATAACCGGGGAATCTTCCCGCCGACGGGCATCGCCTTGTCCGTGCCCACGAGACCGACGGGAACCACGGGTGCTCCGGTCTGCAGGGCGAGGAACGCCACACCGGTGCGGCCCTTGTACAGGCGACCGTCGGTGGACCGGGTTCCCTCCGGGTACAACGCGACGGCAAGGCCCTCGTCGAGCAGCTGCCTCTGCAGGTCGAGCGCGTCGAGCGCTGCCTGGCCGGCGCCGCGGCGGACCGGGATCGCGCCGATGGACTGGAAGAACGTCTTGCTCATCCACCCCTGGAACCCGGTGCCCTCGAAGTAGCTCGACTTCGCGAGGAAGTGCACAGGCCGCGGAGCGGCGACCGGGATCGCGATCGAGTCGATGAACGAGAGGTGGTTGCTGGCGAAGATCACGGCACCCGTCGGCGGGACGTTCTCTCGCCCCTCGATGCGCGGACGGTAGACCAGGCGCGCGAGCGGAGTGATGAGGCTGCGCCCGAGTGAGTAGGCAAAGCCGGCGTGGCGGGGCTTCACGGAGGTCTCCGGAGTCGCCGCCGATTCTTCCTCCGGCGCGGATTCGGGCTCGACGAACGGCTCAGAGGTCATCAGAGCAGGTTACTCCCGGATCCATGCTCGCGCGGGAATGGACGACGCGCCGTGCCTCACAGCCCGGGCAAAGGGCGATGAGAGAGGATGGGAGTTCCTGCCCGCGAACCCTGAGGTCTCCCTGTGCGCAAGCGTCCGCTCGTCGTCCTGTCCACCGTCGCCGCGGCGACCCTGCTGCTGGCGGGATGCGCTGGAGGGGGCTCGCCCGAGAGCTCCGCGACTCCCGAGCCGACCGCATCGAGTGAGTGCGCGCTGGACGCGCAGCCCGGTGCGACCTCGGATTCGGTCGTCGTCGACGGCGAAGGCGCTGACGCGAAAGTCACCGTGCCGGCCGACGCCGCATTCGCGGGTGTCGAGCGCACCGTCCTGAGCGAGGGTGACGGCGACGACATCTTCGTGAACGATCTCGTCTCGGTCCGCTATCAGATCCTCGAAGCCTCGACCGGCGAGGTGCTCGACTCCTCCGCTCGCGGTGAGGAGGGTCTCCTGCCCGTGCTCCTCGACACGAACCAGTCCTCGCTCTTCGTCGCCGCACTCGAGTGTGAGCCGGTCGGAACGACAGTTGTCCTCACCCTTCCGGGCAGCGTGTTCGGGCAGGGGCAGACGAACAAGGTCGTCTACGCCGAGGCCGTCGAGCAGCTGCCCGAGGTCGCCACCGGCACGCCGGTCGACCCCACTCCCGGCATGCCCACCGTCGAGCTCGATGACGAGGGCTCGCCCACCATCACGCTGCCCGACGGCCCGGAGCCGACCGAGACCAAGGTCGCAGTGCTCAAACAGGGCGATGGCGCGACCGTCGCCCCCGGCGACCTCGTCGTCGTGCAGTACCGCGGCGTCAAGTGGTCCGACGGCGAGGAGTTCGACTCCAGTTGGGGCCGTGACGCCGTGCCGACGCAGTTCCAGACCACGGGTGTGGTGACCGGCTTCCGCCTGGCGCTCGAGGGTCAAAAGGTGGGCTCACAGGTCGTCGTGCAGATGCCGCCCGCCGACGCCTACGGTGCCGCCGAGGGCAATGAGCTCCAGAAGGAGAGCCTCGTCTTCGTGGTCGACATCCTGGCGACCACACCTGTTCAGCAGTAGGCGGTGAGCGGTCACGCCGTGACATAGGCTGGCCGCATGCGTCGCATCATCGTCCTCGGCTCGACCGGTTCCATCGGCACCCAGGCACTGGATGTCATCCGTGCGAACCCGCGACGGTTCGAACTCGTCGGCCTGGCCGCGGGCACGAACTCCGAGATGTTGCGGGCGCAGGCCGAGCAGTTCCAGGTGGAGCACACCGCCCTGGGCGCCGCTGAGGCCGAGCAGCTGGTGCGCGACGTCGATGCCGACGTGGTGCTCAACGCCATCACCGGTTCCATCGGTCTCGGCTCGACGTTGGCGGCCCTCACCGCGGGGCGCACCCTGGCCCTGGCGAACAAGGAGTCGTTGATCGTGGGCGGCGCGCTCGTGCAGGCCGCCGCGTCTCCCGGTCAGATCGTTCCGGTCGACTCCGAGCACTCCGCTCTGGCGCAGGCGCTCCGCAGCGGCATCCCCTCCGAGGTGCGTCGTCTGATCGTGACGGCGTCGGGGGGACCGTTCCGCGGTCGCAGCCGCGAGGAGCTCACCGCGGTGACCCCGGCCGAGGCCCTCGCGCACCCGACCTGGGACATGGGGCGCATGGTCACGACGAATTCGGCGACGCTCGTCAACAAAGGCCTCGAGGTGATCGAGGCGCACCTGCTGTTCGACGTTCCCTACGACGACATCGAGGTGGTCGTGCACCCGCAGTCGGTCGTGCATTCCATGGTCGAGTTCATCGATGGATCGACGATCGCACAGGCATCGCCGCCGGACATGCGCCTGCCGATCTCCCTGGGTCTCGACTGGCCGCACCGCGTGGGCGGAGTCGGCACGCCGATCGACTGGACGGCCGCCACGGCATGGACCTTCGAGCCGCTCGACGACTCCGCATTCCCGGCGGTGGCTCTGGCGAAATCCGTCGGGCGCGCCGGCGCCACGTTCCCCGCGGTCTACAACGCGGCGAACGAGCAGGCCGTCGATGCGTTCCACGAGGGTCGGCTGCCGTTCCTCGGCATCGTCGACACGATCGCTCGTGTGGTCGACGCGCACGAGCCGCCCGACACCCTCACGGTCGAGTCGCTGGCTGCCGCGGAGCTGTGGGCACGCGCGACGGCCGACCGGCTGATCGCCGCGGCCTGAGCCGCTGAGGCGACGCGCCGGATCACCTCGGATCGGACGTCACTCGTCGTCGGGGTACGGCACGGGCCAGCGCGACTCGGGAACCGGCCATCCTGCGGCGCGCAGCGCGCGTCGAGCGAGCTCTCGCGCCGAGTAGGGCGTTCGTACCCCGCGGATGTCACGGTAGTCCTGGTGCCCGGGCCCCGCCCAGAGGATCGCATCGCCCTCGCCGACGAGTCCGACAGCGGCCACGATCGCCCGCTCCGGCGGCGAGTACTCGTGGATCTCCGCGTCCGGACGCGCCTTGCGTGCTCCCGCGACGAGCGTGGCCCTGATGGACTCCGGGTTCTCGAACCGCGGGTGATGATCGGTCACGACGAGCACGTCGCTTCCTTCGACGGCCGTGCGCGCCATGTCGTATCGCTTGCTCGCGTCACGGTCGCCGTCGGCGCCGAAGAGCATCACGACCCGCCCCGGGGTGACCCGGCGAACGGCCGCGAGCGTCTTCTCGAACGCGTCGGGGGAGTGCCCGAAGTCGACGAAGACGGCGGGGCCGCGGTCGCCCGACACCAGCTGCGTGCGTCCGGGCAGGTAGGCGTGGATGCCGTGGTCGCGTTCGAGCGCATCGACGATCCGCTCCCAGGCGTAGCCGCCTTCGAGGAGCATGACGATCGCGAGTGCGGCGTTGGCGGCCATGTGGGGTCCGATCACCGGCACGGTCGTGGTGAGCGAGCCCGCGGGTCCGGTCATCGTGAACGTGGTGCCCGCGGCGCGTTCGTCGTCGATCACGACGACCCAGTCCGCCTGCTCCGCGGCATGGGGATCCGCGGCGATCGACGGGGTGCCGACCGTGACTGTGGGGATTCCGGAGCGCTCGACGACGATCGCGCCCGACGGCGAGTCGATGCAGATCACCGCTCGGCGTGCGCGATCCGGAAGGAAGAGGGGGAGCTTCGCCTCGAAGTACTCCTCCATGTCGGCGTAGTCGTCGAGGTGGTCGTGACTGAGGTTCGTGAAACCTGCGACGTCGAACATCAGGCCGTCGACGCGGTGGCGTGAGAGGGCCTGAGCGCTGACCTCGACCGCGACGGCTTCGACCCGGCGTTCACGCATGAGGGCGAGCAGGGCGTGCATCTCGGAGGCCTCGGGTGTGGTGAGCCGTGACACGATCACCTCGCCCGCGATGTGGCGCTCGGCGGTCGATGACAGGCCGGCGACGACGCCGATCTGCTCCAGGATGCCCTCGAGCAGGTGCGAGACGCTGGTCTTGCCGTTCGTGCCGGTCGTCGCGAACAGGAGGGGGAGAGGGTCGTGCGCTCCGGTGCCGTACACCCAGGCGCTGAGCTCTCCCAGGACCGCCCGAGGATCGTCGACCACGAGGATCGGAAGCCCGGCGGATGCGGCGAGGTCTGCGCCGGCCCCGTCGGTGATGATCGCGACGGCACCCTTCTCGGCGGCCGTGGCGGCGAACTCAGCGCCATGCCGGTTGACCCCGTTGATCGCGACGAACGCCTCGCCGGGGCGCAGATCCGCCGTCGCCAGCGTGATGCCGGAGACGGCGACGCCCGTGAGGTCGCCACGCACCTGGTGCGCGAATCGAGAGGCGAGTTCGGACAGCTCACGCCGGGGCGGGTTCGCGGGGCGGAGCACGGGAGGCAGGCTCGGTTGTTGTTCAATCGACATGTCGCATCCATGATCTCATGGCATCGCCGCGTTGCCCGTGCGGCACGACCTCTGGGGTCGCGGAGCCGTCGGCCGGATGAGCGCTCAGGGCAGGTCGGCCGTTGTGGGCGGATTCCTCAGGGGAGCGCAGTAGCGTGGGCACGTGGAAATCCTGCTCTATGTGGGTGGCATCCTGTTCATGCTGATCGGCCTCGGCCTCTCGATCGGTCTGCACGAGGTCGGTCATCTCGTCCCTGCCAAGCTCTTCGGCGTGCGCGTCGGCCAGTACATGATCGGCTTCGGTCCTCGGCTGTGGTCGAAGCGCATCGGCGAGACCGAGTACGGCTTCAAGCTGCTGCCGGTCGGTGGTTTCATCTCGATGTCGGGCATGTACCCCGCCTCCACCAACACGGGCCCGGCAAAGGGCCTGTTCCGTTCGCTGGTGCAGGACGCACGCTCCGCGAACGACGAGACGATCGCGGTGGGCGCCGAGGACCGGGTGTTCTACCGTCTGCCGGTGTGGAAGCGGGTGATCGTCATGCTTGGCGGCCCGCTGATGAACCTGCTGCTGGCGCTGGTGATCTTCACGGTGCTCCTCTCCGGCATCGGCATGCAGCAGGGCACGACCACGATCGCGTCGGTGAACGAGTGCGTGGTGCCGGCCGGCTCCACCCAGACCGGGTGCGGTCCTGAAGACCCTGCGACGCCTGCGGCCGAAGCGGGCATCATGCCCGGCGACGTGCTCGTGTCGATCGACGGGAGCCCGGTGTCGACGTTCGCGGAGGCCACCTCGATCGTGCAGGCGGCTCCGGGCGAGGCTCTCGATGTCGTGGTGCAGCGTGACGGCGAACCAGAGACATTGCGCATCACACCGATCTCCGCCGAGCGCACCCTCACCGATGCGAGCGGGCAGCCGCTGCTCGACGCGGACGGCGAGGAGATCGTCAAGGAGGTCGGGTACGTCGGCATGGCCTCTCAGATGGGTTTCGTCCAGCAGCCGCTGACCGCCGGGGTGCAGATGACCGGTGACACGGTCGTGCGGGTGAGCACGCTGATCGCGACGCTTCCTGTGCGACTGTGGGATGTCGGCGTCGCACTCGTGACGAACGGGGAGCGGGATCCGAACGGCCCCCTCAGCGTCGTCGGCGTCGGGCGTCTCGCGGGAGAGGTCGCCGCCACCGAAGCCCCGGTCCTGAATCGGCTCTCGGTGCTGCTGGGACTGCTCGGATCCCTGAACATCGCACTGTTCGTGTTCAATCTGATCCCGTTGCTGCCGCTCGACGGCGGGCACATCGTGGTCGCGCTGTGGGAGGGCATCCGGCGGGCCTGGGCGAAGCTCTTTCGTCGGCCCCCGCCCGCTCCCGTCGACGCGACGCGCCTGGTTCCGCTCACCGTCGTGGTCGCCACCCTGCTGATCGCGATGGGTGCGTTGCTGATCATCGCTGACCTGTTCAAGCCGATCGACATCCTCGGCTGAGACCTCGCCGATTCGGCTGACCTCAGCTGAGCTCAGCTCAGCGCATGGGCGACCAGTCGCTCCAGCGTGCGGATGCCGTCGCGCGACAGGATCGACTCGAGGTGGCCCTGCACCGACGCGAACGCGTCACCGCGCAGGGCGTAGACGTCTCCGGTCGCGGGATCGGCCGAGACCTCGGCGCCCTTGATCTCGGTCGTGCCGGGTGCGACGCGAGCAGTGAAGGTGTTGTAGAACCCGATTGAGGCGTCCTCTCCGAACACCGGAACGGACTTCTGCAGCCCCTGGTGCGGCGCGGCGAGCGGCATGAGCGGAATCCCGAGTCGGTCGCTGAGGATCTGATGGCTCAGACACACCGCCAGCAGCGGGGCATGTGCATCCAGCCGTCGATCGACCGTGGCGCGCATACGGGCGATGCGGGCGCTCCCGGCATCGCGCGGGTCGCCCGGACCCGGGCCGGTGACGACGAGATCGGCGCTGTCGAGCTCCTCGTCCGTGACGGCACTCCAGGGGACGATCGACACCGCGAGACCGAGGTGTCGCAGCTGATGCGCCAGCATCGTCGTGAAACGGTCCTCAGCGTCGACCACGACGGCAGAGCGCCCCGTGAAGCGTGCGGCGGAGCCGTCGTCCTGCGGGTTGAGCCAGAACTCCGCGAGGCGGGAGTTGCGGGATGCGAGCAGTTCCGACACGACGGGAT
The DNA here is from genome assembly GCF_057215335.1 of Microbacterium sp. PI-SA-G. NCBI lineage: Bacteria > Bacillati > Actinomycetota > Actinomycetes > Micrococcales > Microbacteriaceae > Microbacterium > Microbacterium sp. PI-SA-G. The sequence continues at coordinate 823,022 of NZ_CM170103.1, read as the reverse complement.
CGTCGGCGAGCCGGACGGACGCGCCGGGCGCATCCGCGTCGCTTCGAGCCTCTGCCACGCGATCGCGGTCGATCGCTCCGATGGCCCCGAGGACTCCGGCCGCCTTGCCGTGCGTCTCACTGACCTCGCCGTGCGGGTCGGAGTGCCGCACGAGCGTCGCACCGACCGGCACGCGCAGCGCACCGTCCTGCAGATATACGGTGCGGATCAGGATCGGCGCGTCGAGATCGTGGCCGCCCTCGGAGTTGGGGGTGAAGAGTGCGGCGACGCCCGAGTAGTAGCCCCGAGGCTCGCGCTCATGGCGACGGATGACGGCGCAGGCGTTCTGCATGGGCGACCCTGTGACGGTCGGGGCGAACATCGTCTCGCGCAGGATGTCGCGCGGATCGAGGCGACTGCGTCCGCGGAGCATGTACTCCGTGTGCGTCAGGCGCGACATCTCCTTCAGGTGCGGGCCGGTGATGCGTCCGCCGTCGGAGCAGACCGCGCTCATCATCTTGAGCTCCTCATCGACCACCATGAACAGCTCCTCCGTCTCTTTCGTGGAGGAGAGGAAGTCGACCAGGGTCTCGCGGGTCGAGCCGCCGGCGGGGTGACGGAAGGTGCCCGAGATCGGGTTCATCGTGACGACGCCCTCGCGCGCCACCACATGAGCCTCGGGGCTCGCGCCGACCGCGATGTGGCCGGGCGTGAACACCGCGAAGGTCCAGTAGGCGCCACGCTCGTGCGTCAGCAGGGCGCGGAACCAGGTCAGCGCGGCGGTGCGGTCGTCGACATCGATGCGCGCGGTGTAATCGCGACGGATCACGAAGTTCGCGCCTTCGCCCCGGCCGATCTCGTCGGCGATCACTGTCTCGACGATCGCCGCGTACTCCTCATCGGCGATGTCGAACCCGCCCTCCTGCAGCGGCACCGACTCGGACGGCAGCGCGCTGAGCAGTTCGGCGGTGGGCAGGTGCAGGTGCTCGTCGACGATCAGGCAGCGCAGTGGGGCGCCGTCGTCCTGCGCCACGAAACCTCGCTCCCGCACCTGGCGGTATGGCACGAGCGAGAAGACCTCGCGCGGTGTGCCGTCGACCGTCAGCGGGATGTCAGCCAGCAGGTCGACGTCGACGACGTCTCCGGTGAGCAGTTCGACCGTGTCGGCGCCGTCGCGCGCGATGAGCACGAAGGGCGCGTCCGGATCGCGGCTGAGCTCGGCGAGTCGTGAGAGGGTCATCGATGTCTCCTGTGCAGGGCTCCGGCTCGGCGCAACGAAAAGACCGCCCCGGAGGCGGTCTGAATTCGTGGGAACGCGAACACACCGCCTAGAAGGCGGGCCACCAGGTGAAGTTCGCGAGCATGGGCCGAAACTACCACACCGTGCGGGCGTCTCCCCGGCGCGGGGCGAGGCTTCTCGCCGCATCCAGCCCGCGCGCATCCGGGCGACGTAGAATCGATGTGTGCCAGCAGTCAATCTCGGGATGCCGAAAGTCCCCGAAGTCCTCGCCCCGCGCCGCAAGACCCGCCAGATCAAGGTGGGCAAGGTGCTGGTCGGGGGCAACGCTCCCGTCAGCGTCCAGTCGATGACGACGACGAAGACCACGGACATCAACGGAACGCTCCAGCAGATCGCCGAATTGACCGCGTCTGGCTGCGAGATCGTGCGCGTCGCCGTGCCGCACCAGGACGACGCCGACGCGCTGAAGATCATCGCGATGAAGAGCCAGATCCCAGTCATCGCCGACATCCACTTCCAGCCCCGCTACATCTACTCGGCGATCGATGCCGGCTGTGGCGCTGTCCGGGTGAACCCCGGGAACATCCGCGAGTTCGACGGCAACGTCGGCAAGATCGCCGAGGCTGCGAAGGCAGCCGGTGTGTCGCTGCGCATCGGAGTCAACGCCGGGTCGCTCGACCGCCGCATCCTCGAGAAGCACGGCAAGGCGACGGCCGAGGCCCTCGTCGAGAGCGCCGTGTGGGAGGCCTCGCTGTTCGAGGAGCACGACTTCCACGACTTCAAGATCTCGGTCAAGCACAACGACCCGATCGTGATGGTCAAGGCCTACCGCCAGCTGGCCGAACGGGGCGACTGGCCGCTGCACCTCGGCGTCACCGAGGCAGGACCCGCTTTCCAGGGAACGATCAAGAGCGCGACCGCGTTCGGCATCCTTCTCAGCGAGGGCATCGGAGACACCATCCGCGTCTCGCTGTCGGCCCCGCCCGCCGAAGAGGTCAAGGTCGGGCACCAGATCCTGCAGTCGCTCAACCTGCGCGAGCGCAAGCTCGAGATCGTCTCGTGCCCGTCGTGCGGGCGTGCGCAGGTCGACGTCTACACGCTCGCCGAAGACGTGACCGAGGGACTCAAGGACATGACGGTGCCGCTGCGCGTGGCCGTGATGGGATGCGTCGTGAACGGTCCGGGCGAGGCTCGCGAGGCCGACCTCGGCGTCGCCTCCGGCAACGGGAAGGGACAGATCTTCGTCAAGGGCGAGGTCATCAAGACCGTGCCCGAGGCCGACATCGTCGCGACTCTGATCGAAGAGGCCAACCGCATCGCCGCCGAGATGGGCCCGGACGCGGCCCTCGGCACCGCACAGGTCATCACGGTCTGACGCCCTCGCGACGCTCGTCGCCCTTCCGGAGGAGAACCATGTCTGCAACGCGCGTGTCCTTCGCGGACGGAACCGTCACGGGTGACGGCGTCGTCACGCGGGTCGAGTCAGCCCCTGATGGCACGACGATCGTCGTCGTGGACGCCACACCGTTCCACCCGGTCGATCACACCTGGCCGGACCAGCCGGGCGACTCGGGGGTCATCGTCGCCGGTGCGCAAAGCGCCCTGGTGACGGAAGCGGTCATGGCGGCGATCAGTGACGAGGGCGTGTTCGCAGTCGGAGCGGACATCCCGGTCAAGCGTGGAGCCGAGGGGTGGACCTGGCTGGTCGGACACCGGATCGCCGGAGACGTCCCGGCGGGCATCGTGCCGGGCGCCACCGTGGGTCTGCAGGTGGATGCGGCTCGCCGCGCAGCTCTCAGCCGCGGGCACACCGCGTGTCATCTCGCTTCCCTGGCCCTCGACCTCGCACTGGCGGATCTCTGGCGCAAGGATCCAGGCGCGGACGCGCTCGGCACTCCTGATTTCGAGGGACGGGCGAACCAGAGCAGTCGTATCCACGAAGACGGCAGCGTCGACGAGTACCGCCTGGGCAAGAGCCTGCGTCGCGCGGGCTTCGACACTGAGAGCTTCGGGGCCACGTTGGCCGAGCGCGAGGCGCGCGTCAACACGCAGCTCGCGGCATGGGTGGCCTCGGCCGCCGCCAGCCGACTCGTGACCGAGGGGCCGACGATCGTCGACCGCCGCCGCTGGCACTGCGAGCTGCCCGAGGGTGAAGCGGTGATCCTCTGCGGAGGCACGCACGTCGCGTCTCTCGCGGCGTTCGACGCCGTGACCGTCGCGCTGGACCTCAGCGACCCGCAGCTGCTCGTGATGACCACGACTGTGACGTCGGCGGACTGAGCCCGAACCTGGCGTCCCGCGCCGTCACAGCGCGAACTCGATCTCTCCGCGCGCGATGTCCGCCCGCACGACTCGCAGCGAGATCACGTCGCCCGGGGCGGCTTCTGCGGGAACGGGAGCCGAGGAGGTCACGGCCGGCTCCGCGAGCTGGACGGACGCTCGCTCGTCCCCGCGGAGCTCGATGACGGTCGCCTGCACCTCACTGCCCACCAGCGGCGTGAGCAATGCTGCTTCGACGGCGTTGACGGTGGCGGTGTTCAACCGCGACGCGCGCTGACCGGACTCCTGCATGAGCGCGGGGAGCTCATGCAACGACTCCCGTGCCCACGCAGGTGCGGGAAGACCGCTCGACACGGCGAGGCAGATCGCCAGGGACCAACGGTCGACCAGCCGGCGCAGGGGAGCGGTGGCGTGGGCGTACGGGGCGCCGATCGCCGCCTGGATCGCGTCGGTCGGAGCGGTCCCGTCGAACACGAGATATCCGGCCCCGCGGAACAGCGTGGCCGCGGCCTCCAGGACCGGAAGCGTCATCGGATCGGCGCGGTCGAGTTCGCGCAGGTAGTCGCCGTAGCGGCCGGTGGTCCAGGGCCTGCCGAGCGCCTCGGTCTGACGGCGGAAGACGTCGAATGACTTCTCATCGGGCTCGGGCATGGTGCGCAGCACTCCGACGCCGGCCTCCAGCATCAGCGATGCCGCGGCCATGCCGGTCATCAACGACAGCTGTGCGTTCCATTCCTCGACCGGAAGCGGGTGGCGGCGCTCGATGCCGTACCCGCCATCGGCGGTGACCACGACCTCCTCGTCGGGAAGGTTGAGGCTGGCCCCACCCCGTACGCGCTCCTGCTCGATGCGCAGCGCGCCGATCACGGGCAGAAGCGTCCACGGACCCTCCTCGCCACGATCGAGCTTCTCCTGAGCCGAGACGTAGTCGAGCTGAGCGCGCGAACGAATCGTCGCGCGTTCCAGGCGGTGATCCGTCACGACCCCGGCCTCGTCGAGAGCGAAGGTCCACACCAGCGCGGGGCGGTCCACATCGGCGAGCAGCGAGGCACGATCCTCACTGAGCACGCGCGGATGCAGCGGGATCGATCCGTCGGCCGCGTACAACGTCTGACCGCGGCGGCGTGCTTCGAGGTCGACGGCGCCGCCCGGCGTGACGAAGCCCGGAACATCGGCGATGGCGTAGCGCACCGTGAAACCGGAGCCCGCTCGCTCCAGATGGAACGCCTGATCGAGGTCTCGGGCACCGAGCGGGTCGAGCGTCACGAACGGCACGTCGCGGAGGTCGAGTGTCGTCGCGGCGGCGGTGGCGTCCTGCGCCTCGGCGATCACCGCATCCGGAAACTCCACGGGAGCCTCCACCGACTCGCGGAGCGCGGCCAGCGCGGCGGCGAGCTCGGTCTGGGCGGCGGACGGGGCGACGTGCGATCGGCGCTGGGGCATGTCCCCACCCTAAGCGTGCGGGGACGGACGAATTCGGCCCGAGGAGGACCATCCGCGTTAGCGTGGAGGGCATGACCACTCCAGCTGCCAAGGCCCAGACCCTCATCGGACTCTACGACGCCCCGGAGATCCTCCGTGTCGTCAATGTGTGGGACGTCGTGTCGGCGCGCGCCGTCGCCATGTTGCCCGAGACCCGTGCCATCGCCACCGCCGGACACGGCATCGCCGCCTCGTTCGGCTACGACGACGGAGCCACCCCTCGTGACCTCATGATCGACATGGTCGGGCGCATCGCCGCGTCGGTCCCCGTGCCGGTCTCAGCCGACCTCGACGACGGCTACGGCGACGCGGGGGAGACCACTCGCCTCGCGATCGGCGTCGGAGTCGTGGGAGCCAACGTCGAAGACCGCCTGAAGCCCCTCGGCGAGTCGGTGGCAGCGGTCGCGGCGATCGTGAAGGCCGCGGAGGCGGAGGGTGTGCCGTTCGCCCTGAACGCGCGCACCGACGCGTTCGTGCGCGCGGGCGGACGCCCCGTCAAGGAGAGTGTCGCAGACGCGATCCAGCGCGGTCGCGCCTACATCGACGCCGGAGCCACATCGGTCTTCGTGCCGGGGCTGCTCGACGCGAACGTGACCCGTCAGCTCGTGGAGGGCATCGGTGAGCGGAAAGTGAGCGTCATCGGCGTCCCCGGTGCTCTCGCGGCCTCGGAGTACGAGAACATCGGCGTCGCCCGCATCTCGTACGGACCTCTTCCGCAGCGGGTCGCGTTGACCGCGCTGCAGGAGCTCGCGGTGAGCCTGTACAAGGGCGGAGTGGTGCCTTCGGGCCTCCCCGCGCTGAACTGACGCGACGACGGAAGGCGAGGGCCACGGGTCAGTAGACTTGGCCCGTGGTCACTCGTCTCTCGAAATTCTTCCTCCGCACGCTCCGCGAAGACCCGGCCGGCGCCGAGATCGCCAGTCACAAGCTGCTGATCCGCGCCGGATACATCCGACCGCAGGCCGCAGGCATCTTCGCCTGGCTGCCTCTCGGCCTCCGGGTGAAGGCGAAGATCGAGACCGTCGTCCGCGAGGAGATGGCCGAGGCCGGTGCCCAGGAGGTGCACTTCCCGGCGCTGATGCCGCGCGAGGCCTACGAGGCGACCGGTCGCTGGGACGAGTACGGCGACCTGCTCTTCCGCCTCCAAGATCGCAAGGGCGGCGACTACCTTCTCGCTCCCACGCACGAAGAGGCCTTCACACTGCTCGTGAAGGACCTCTACTCGTCGTACAAGGACCTGCCGCTGACGATCTACCAGATCCAGGACAAGTACCGCGACGAGGCACGCCCGCGCGCCGGTCTGCTCCGCGGTCGCGAGTTCACGATGAAGGACGCCTACTCCTTCGACGCCTCCGATGAAGGCCTCGACGTGAGCTACCAGGCGCAGCGCGACGCCTACGAGCGCATCTTCCAGCGCCTCGGGCTCGAGTACGTCATCGTGCAGGCCGATGCCGGCGCCATGGGCGGCTCGCGCAGCGAGGAGTTCCTGCACCCGACGCCGGTCGGCGAGGACAGCTTCGTGCGCAGTGCCGGGGGATACGCGGCCAACGTCGAGGCGTTCACCACCGCTGTGCCCGACGCGGTGCCGTTCGACGCCGATGCCCGTCCCGTGATCTTCGACTCGCCCGACACCCCCACGATCACGACCCTCGTCGCGCACGCCAACACCGTCCTCGACGGCGAGTACACCTCGGCAGACACATTGAAGAACGTCGTGCTCGCGCTCACGCATCTCGACGGGTCCCGCGAGCTCGTCGTCGTCGGCCTTCCCGGTGATCGTGACGTCGACCAGAAGCGCGCCGAAGTCGCGTTCGCGCCCGCCGAGGTCGAGACGGCGACCTCCGAGGACTTCCAGAAGCATCCGCTCCTGGTGAAGGGCTACATCGGTCCCTGGTCCGAAACGGGCGCTGTTCTGGGCGAGGAGTCCGCCACCGGCATCCGCTACCTCGTCGATCCCCGGGTCAGCGAGGGCACGAGCTGGATCACCGGTGCCAACGTCGACCAGAAGCATGCGCACTCCGTGGTCGCGGGTCGGGACTTCGAGGCCGACGGCATCGTCGAGATCGCCGATGTCCGTGCCGGGGACCCCGCGCCCGACGGTTCGGGACCGGTCGAGATCGCCCGGGGCATGGAGATCGGACACGTGTTCCAGCTCGGCCGCAAGTACGCCGAGGCACTGGGGCTAAAGGTACTGAACGAGAACGGCAAGCTCGTCACCGTGACGATGGGCTCCTACGGGATCGGAGTCACCCGCATCCTGGCGATCATCGCAGAGCTCAACAATGACGAGAAGGGCCTGATCTGGCCCGCCTCGGTCGCGCCGTTCGACGTGCAGGTCGTCGCCGCGGGCCGTGACCAGGTCGCATTCGAGGTCGCGGAGAGCGTCTCGGCGCAGCTGCAGGCCGCCGGCCTCGATGTGCTCTACGACGATCGTCCGAAGGTCTCACCCGGCGTGAAGTTCGGCGATGCCGAGATCGTCGGTGTTCCGAAGATCCTGATCGTCGGACGCGGTGCGGCCGACGGGCAGGTCGAGCTGTGGGATCGCCGTTCGGGCGAGCGCGACGCGGTATCCGTCACGGAGGCGGTCGCGCGACTCACCGGAAGCTGATGCGATGACAGACGAGGCTCTCCCCGCGGCGCTGAGCGCCGAGGTTAACGCCGTGCTCGACGAGGCGGGTGTGCATGCCGACCGTCGGCTGGTGATGCGACTGCTGCGCACGTCGATCCTGCTCGGCGAGGACGACACTGAGCGGCTGGATCTCAAGATCGCGTCGGCGGCTCTCGCCGAGATGCGCGATGCGTTCCGGCTCTTCGCACCGTTCCGCGGCGTGCCGAAGGTCACGGTGTTCGGTTCGGCGCGCACCCTGCAGGACGATCCGCTCTACCGCCAGGCGCGGGACGTCGCCGCCGCGCTGGCCGAAGACGGCTGGATGGTCGTCACGGGCGCGGGCCCCGGCATCATGCAGGCAGCGGCCGAGGGAGCCGGGCCGGAGCTGTCGCTCGGGGTCTCGATCCGTCTTCCCTTCGAGGAGAAGCCCAACAGCGTCGTCGCCGGTCAGGACCAGGTCGTGGCGATGAAGTACTTCTTCACGCGCAAGCTGATGCTGATCAAGGAGTCGCACGGCTTCATCTGTCTGCCCGGCGGGTTCGGCACGCTCGACGAGATGTTCGAACTGCTCACGCTGCAGCAGACGGGCAAGGCGGAGCCGACTCCGATCGTGCTGCTCGACGAGAAGGGCGGCGGCTTCTGGGAGGGAATGCGTCGGTTCGTCGACGAGCATCTGGCGCCGATGGGTGTGATCTCCCCAGGCGACTTCGATCGCGTGTCGATCACCGATTCCGTCGACGAGGCCCGTCGCCGGATCGCGGGCTTCTGGCGCAACTACGACTCGCTGCGGTGGATCGGCTCCACGCTCGTGCTGCGGCTGCGCGCCGACCCGACGGACACAGAGATCGAGGCGCTGAACGAGGACTTCGCCGCGATGCTCGCGTCGGGCCGGATCGAACGCGCACAGCCGCATGCGGTCGAGGTCGCCGACGACGACCTGCTGCATCTGCCGCGTCTCGCCCTGCACCTCGATCAGCGCCAGGTGGGGAACCTCTTCCGACTGATCGGCGCGCTCAACGCCCTGTCCTCAGCGCCGGCGGCCTGATCGCGACCCGACGACACCGCCGCGTCGTGGCAGCAGTCCGGCGCACAAGGTATCGTTGTACGGATGTCGCGTGTGCACACAGACGCGACGAGAGCTGAATAGAGAGGGCCGTCATGGACATCGAACTGAGTCTGCTGCGTGGGATCGAGAAGGAGAAGGCGATTCCCTTCGATGAACTCGTCTCGATCATCGAACAGGCCATCTTGACGGCGTACGCCAAGCACGTCTCGTTCGACGGCGCTCCCGTCGAGGGCGTGCGTGTGCACCTCGATCGCAAGAACGGCCACGTCGCCGTCCTGCAGGTCGTGCGCGACGAAGAGGGCGCCATCATCGGCGAAGAGGATGCCACCCCCGACGACTTCGGTCGCATCGCCGCCTTCGCGGCCAAGCAGGTCATCAGCCAGCGCCTGCGCGACATCGCGGACGATGTTGTGCTCGGCGACTTCAAGGACAAGGAAGGCGACATCGTCGCCGGCGTGATCCAGCAGGGGCCGAACCCTCGCATGATCCACGTCGACCTCGGCTCGGTCGAGGCGATTCTGCCCCCGGAGGAGCAGGTCCCCAGCGAGCAGTACACGCACGGCACGCGCATCCGCGTCTACGTGACGAGCGTCGCCAAGGGCATGAAGGGGCCGCAGATCACCGTCTCGCGCACCCATCCCGGCCTGGTCCGCAAGCTCTTCGCACTCGAGGTGCCCGAGATCGCCGCCGGTCTGGTCGAGATCGTCGCCCTGGCACGTGAGGCAGGCCACCGCACCAAGATCGCCGTCATCGCGAAGGATCCGGCGATCAACGCCAAGGGGGCCTGCATCGGTGAGATGGGTCGCCGCGTGCGCGCCGTCACCGAGGAGCTCTCGGGAGAGAAGATCGACATCGTCGACTACGATCCCGAACTCGCACCGTTCGTGGCGAACGCCCTCTCGCCGGCGAAGGTCACGAGCGCGTTCATCCTCGACGCGGGTACCAAGGCAGTGCGGGCGCTCGTGCCGGACTATCAGCTGTCGCTCGCGATCGGCAAGGAGGGGCAGAACGCCCGTCTCGCCGCCAAGCTCACGGGTGCCAAGATCGACATCCAGCCGGACAGCGTCCTCGACTGATCGCCGTCCCTTCCCGGCGACGCGGCCCCTTCCTGGGGCGGCGAGACGAAACGCAGGTGTAAGATGGAACCCGTACGAACGTGCGTCGGTTGCCGCACGCGTGCTTCCCGCTCCTCCCTTCTCCGGGTGGTGAGCCAGAACGACACCCTCATCGCTGATGAGAGTGCGGTTCTGCCGGGGCGCGGCGCGTGGGTGCATCCGACACCCGAGTGCATCGATCTCGCTCTGCGACGTCGGGCCTTCGGGAGGGCACTGCGTGTGGCCACTCAGCTGGACACGCGGACCTTCGAACAGAACCCACCAAGAAACAAAGGCTGAACAGCTATGGAAACAAAGTGAACGGCTCGAAATGAGACCCGTCCGCGACTAGTGGTCTGCCCTGTCTGGGTGGACCAACTCAGACAGGAGAATTGTGGCTGGTAAACCACGCGTACATGAGATCGCCGCCGAACTCGGTGTCGACAGCAAGATCGCACTTGCAAAGCTCAAGGAACTCGGCGAGTTCGTCAAGAGCCCCTCATCCACCATCGAACCGCCCGTAGCGCGCAAGCTCCGTGCGGCGATCGAGGCAGATGCCTCACTGAAGTCCGCCCCCGAGGCGGCACCCGCTGCCAAGCCGGCGGCGAAGTCGAGCGGATCGGGTTCCAAGCCCGCTGCATCGTCGGCTCCGACCCCCGGCCCCAAGCCGGGCCCGAAGCCTGCCCCCGCTCCCGCGGAGCCGACCCCGGCTCCCGAGGCCCCGGCTCCCGCAGAGAAGGCACCGGCCGAGGCTGCTCCGGCAGCAGCATCCGAGGCTGCCGCCGCACCTGCGGCGAAGTCGTCCGACGGCGGCGCGCCGAAGCCGGGCGCTCCGCGTCCGGGTAACAACCCGTTCTCGTCGGCGCAGGGCATGGGACAGCGTCCCGCCGGTCCGCGTCCGGGTAACAACCCGTTCGCGTCGGCACAGGGCATGGGCCAGCGCCCGAGCCCGACCCCCGGCAACATCCCGCGTCCGCAGGCGCCTCGTCCCGGCGCCCCGCGTCCGGGTGCGCCGCGTCCGGGTGCGCCTCGTCCCGGCGCTCCGCGCGGCGGTCAGGGCGGTCGTCCCGGTGGCGCACCGTTCCAGCAGCGTCCCGGCGGCCCCGGTCGTCCCGGCGGCGCCGGTGGACCCGGTGGCGCAGGTGGTCCCGGTGCTCGTCCCGGTGGCGGTTTCGCCGGGCGTCCCGGTGGTGGCGGCGGTCGTGGCCGTGGTCCCGGTGGAGGTACCGCAGGTGCCTTCGGCAAGGGCGGCGGCAAGAGCAAGCAGCGCAAGTCGCGGCGGGCGAAGCGGCAGGAATTCGAGATGCGGAGCGCCCCGGTCGTCGGTGGCGTCAACGTCACCCGCGGTAACGGGGAGATCATCCGCATGCGTCGTGGCGCATCGATCGCGGACTTCGCGGACAAGATCGAGACGCTGACCGGTTACACGGTCCAGCCGGGAACCCTCGTGACGATCCTCTTCAACCTCGGCGAGATGGCCACGGCCACCGAGTCGCTGGATGAGGCGACGTTCGAAGTCCTGGGTCAGGAGCTGGGTTACAACATCCAGATGGTCTCGCCCGAGGACGAGGACAAGGAGCTCCTCGAGGGCTTCGGTCTCAACCTCGACCAGGAGCTGGAGGAGGAGAGCGAGGACGACCTCGAGATCCGTCCGCCGGTCGTCACCGTCATGGGTCACGTCGACCACGGTAAGACCCGTCTGCTCGACGCGATCCGTCAGACCAACGTCATCGAGGGCGAAGCCGGTGGCATCACCCAGCACATCGGTGCGTACCAGGTCTGGACCGAGCACGAGAACATCGAGCGCGCGATCACCTTCATCGACACCCCGGGTCACGAGGCGTTCACCGCCATGCGTGCTCGTGGTGCGCAGGTGACCGACCTCGCGATCCTCGTGGTCGCCGCCGACGACGGCATCATGCCGCAGACGGTGGAGGCGCTCAACCACGCCCAGGCGGCCAACGTGCCGATCGTGGTCGCGGTGAACAAGGTCGACAAGCCCGACGCCAACCCGTCCAAGGTGCGCCAGCAGCTCACCGAGTACGGTCTGGTCGCCGAGGAGTTCGGTGGAGACGTCATGTTCGTCGACGTGTCGGCACGTGCCGGCACCGGCATCCAGGAGCTCCTCGACGCTGTGCTGCTCACGGCTGACGCGGGTCTGGACCTCACGGCCAACCCGAACAAGGCCGCTCGTGGTGTCGCCATCGAGGCGAAGCTCGACAAGGGCCGCGGTTCGATCGCGACTGTGCTCATCCAGTCCGGAACACTTCGGATCGGTGACGCGATCGTCGCCGGCACGGCCTACGGTCGTGTGCGTGCGATGGCGGACGAGAACGGCGATGCGGTCCTCGAGGCCTACCCGTCGCGTCCGGTGCAGGTACAGGGTCTGAACTCCGTGCCCCGCGCCGGCGATGTCTTCATCGTCACCGAGGAAGACCGCATGGCTCGTCAGATCGCCGAGAAGCGTGAAGCCGTCGAGCGCAACGCCCAGCTGGCCAAGGCCCGCAAGCGCATCTCGCTCGAGGACTTCACCCGTGCTCTCCAGGAGGGCAAGGTCGAGTCGCTCAACCTCATCATCAAGGGTGACGTCTCCGGTGCCGTCGAGGCGCTGGAGGAGTCGCTCCTCAAGATCGAGGTCGATGATTCGGTGCAGCTGCGCATCATCCACCGCGGCGTCGGTGCCATCACCGAGTCGGATGTGAACCTGGCGACGATCGACAACGCGATCATCGTGGGCTTCAACGTCCGCCCCGACACGAAGGCGCGCGAGCGCGCTCAGCGCGAGGGCGTGGACATCCGGTTCTACTCGGTGATCTACAACGCCATCGACGAGGTCGAGAACTCGCTCAAGGGCATGCTGAAGCCGGAGTACGAAGAGGTCCAGTCGGGCGTCGCGGAGATCCGCGAGGTTTTCCGTTCCTCCAAGTTCGGCAACATCGCCGGTGTCATCGTGCGATCGGGAACGATCACTCGAAACGCCAAGGCGCGTGTCATCCGCGACGGCGTCGTGATGGCCGATGGTCTCGCCATCGAGTCGCTCCGCCGCTTCAAGGACGACGTCACCGAGGTCCGCACCGACTACGAGGCCGGTATCGGACTCGGCAAGTTCAACGACATCCAGATCGGCGACGAGATCGAGACGATCGAGCTCGTCGAGAAGCCGCGAGGCTGATAGTCACGTTCGACATCTTCGGGCGTCCTCCGCTCCGGCTCCTTCGGGAGCAGCGAGACGGAGGGCGCCCGAAGGCGTCGTCAAGAGGGAGAGAAAATGGCTGGTGAACGACAGGCCCGTCTCGCGGACCGCATCCGTGTGATCCTCGCAGAACGTCTCGAGAAGGGGCTGCGCGATCCGCGGCTCGGTTTCGTGACGCTGACCGACTGCCGTGTGAGCGGCGACCTGCAGCACGCATCGGTGTTCTACACCGTGCTCGGCACCGAAGAGGAGCGCATCGCCAGCGGTGCTGCCCTGGCCTCGGCGACGGGGATGCTGCGCAGCGAGGTCGGACGTCAGCTCAGCACCCGGCTGGTGCCGACGCTCGAGTTCATCCCCGACGCGCTGCCGGAGAACGCGGATCACATCTCCGCGCTTCTGCGTGAAGCGCGCGACCGCGACACCGAGGTGGCGAAGCTGGCGTCGTCGGCATCCCACGCCGGAGAGGCTGACCCGTACCGACGCGCCGAGGAGTCCGACGAGGACTGACTCTCCGGTTTGCTAGTCTCAGCGGTGCGAGATGGGTGGCTCGCGTAGCTGAGGGGGACCGGCATCGACGCGTCGCGCGTACACCCAGATCTGTTCGTCGTGCCTTCGGCGATGGAGTCGTTGCTCGACGACCTCATCGCCTCCGGGCTCAGTTGTGCACCGCATGTGCTGACAGCGCTGGCGCGTGAACTCGGGGGAGACCCTGAGAGCGTGCGTCAGGTCGCCGCCACGCTGACGTCCGCGCAACGGCAGGGACTCCGGCCGCTGCCTGCGCCGTTGCCGGTGGTCGACGCCATCTCCCGGCTGTTCCGACAGCGAGATCTGACCGTCCGCGATCGTGAGTTCGCGCTGGCGTCGGCGCTGTGTCTCGACGATCGGCTCGCGCCCCTCCTCGCATTCGACGGGCGGTGCGCGCGCGAGATCGCGACGAGCGGACTCCGGGCGGACCTGCACATCAGAGCGGGGCGCATCCGTCTCCTCGACCCGCGACTCGCGATCTGGCTGCAGCGCACAGCGACGCCCCACGAGCTGGCTGCGGTGCATCAGCGGCTCAGCGTGGTGTTCGCCGACCTCGGCGATCGGGTCAGCTGCGACTGGCACCGGGCCCGCGCGTCGCTGCAGGAGAGCCCCGAGAGCGCCCCGGAACTGATCAGGATCGCGCGGGAGCTCTCCGAGACCGGCGACCCCGCCCGGGCACTTCAGCTAGCCCGTGAGGCGGCGGCTCATGCATCCGGCGCGGTGCGAGATGAAGCTGAACTGGTAGCCGGAACGTCGGCGACAGGAGCCGGTCTCGCGTTGGAAGCCGCGGAGCGACTCGGGAGCCTGTTCCCGGACGGCATGGAGCGGTGGCGTCTGCAGGGACTCGGCGGCCTTCTCGTCGCCCAGTCGTTCGTTCAGGGTGGTGTTCCCGACGTGCGTCCGAGTGCCTTCCGACCCCGTACGGACGACAGCGACGACTGGTACGCCTGGACGAGAGCTGCGGCATTGGGCGCCCTCCTCTGCGCCGAGCGCTGAGACCGCTCGCGCATGCGGGTGTGGTTGGACGCCGTGCGGGAGGGAACCGCGCGGGTCGGTGCCGAACGCGAACTGCGCGACCCCGCCGTGGCGCTGAGTTGGCTGCTGGTCGGCGAAGAGGACCTGGACGACGTCGCGGGCACCGGCCCGTTCAGCGGGCGGCTGCTGCGCGGTCTGCGATCGGCGGTCGCGGGCGAGATCGAGCACGGTCTCCATCTGCTCGCGGGGGAGGGGCCCGGGATGGACGCGGAGGCGGACCCCCTCATCGCGGGTTTCGAGCACAGCCCTGTCGTGCAGGCGTATCTCGCCGTCGCCGAGGTGCTGATGCTCGTCTGGCGAGGCGACATCGGCATCGCCCGCGAGCTGTTGATCCAGGCGGCGCTGCGTCTGCCCATCGCGATTCCCTTCGCCGGGCTGGGGGTGGTCCTCGCGCGCCGGCTCGATGTGGCCGTTCTGGGCGAGATCGGGCCCTTCGCACGAGCGCTCACTCGCGCGCTGCCTCCGCAGGTGGTGATCGACCTGCTCGTGGATCGCAGCCTGCAGTCGTCGCTCGCCGGGGCGTTCGCCGACGCCGACGCCGCGCGGCGACTCTGGCTGGATCGCGGCTCGCCGCAGAGCGGGTTCGCGGTGCCGGGGATCGACGGCGCCGAGGACACGTCTGATGGGCGGGACAGGCGGCGCGTGGTGCGTCCGCCCGACCTGATCCTGGCTGCGCAGTTGCAGCGACGCGTGGCCTCGATGACCGAGAGCGACTGGCGAGTGCAGCGGGAGCAGATCCGCGAACTGACCCGCGGTGTGCGCTCTCCGTTCTCTCGCGCCCACATCGAGGCGGCGCTGGGCGCGCAGAGCGCCATCCACGGCGACCACGTCGCCGCTCGGGAGCATCTGCGCCTGGCTCTGCGGCTGTACGAGATCTCGGGCGCGACAGCCTGGGCGCGCTCGGCGCAGGAGAGGCTGGCGCGGTGGGACGACGTCGCGGACCCCGAGGCGCTCCCCGAGGACTCCCTGGCCGGATGCCGGCGTGCGTGGGCGGCGGTCCTCACGGTCCGCGAGAACGAAGTGGCCATGCGGGCGGTCGGCGGCTCGAGCAACCGAGAGATCGCCGATGCGCTGGGCGTCTCGGTCCGCACGGTCGAGGTGCATCTCGGTCGGGTGTTCGCGAAGCTCGACGTGCGCACGCGGGTGGGGCTGACCGTGCTGGCACATCGGACGAATCAACTGGCCTGATTCCGGTCGCAGTTCTTGCCGCCCGATGCGCGCGCGGGCGGCAGGAACTGGGACCGGAGCGGCGCGGGCAGATCCGGGGATCGCGCGGCGCGGTCAGCGGGGGAGTGCGAGCATGCCGTCGGTGGCCTCGGCCAGACCGTCGGCGATGAGTGAGTCGATGGCGCGATCGCGCTGCACCGCGTCGGGCCAGTCCGGGATCACCGCCTCCAGCGGCACCCCTGCGGCGTCGGCGGCACGCAAGACGCGCAGCACTGCGCCGCGTGCCTGCCGGTCGGATCCCTCGTACGCTGCCTGCCGTCGCCGATCGTCGCCGGTGTCGGGGCGCCCTTCGGCCACCCATGCGCACTGTGCGAGCAGCGGGCAGATCGCACAGCGCGGCGATCGCGCGGTGCACACGGTCGCCCCGAGCTCCATCGCGGCGGCGTTGAAGACCGCTGATTCGGCATCGGATGCGGGGAGCAGCGACTCCATCAGCACCAGGTCGCGCCGTGACGGCGATGCCGGGTGCGCCCGTCCGTCGACCGCCCGGGCGAGGACGCGCCGGGTGTTGGTGTCGACGACCGGATGCCGGTCGCCGTAGGCGAAGACCGAGACGGCGCGGGCGGTGTAATCGCCGATGCCCGACAGAGCCAGGAGGGCGTCGACGTCACGCGGCACCACCCCGCCATGGCGTTCCGTCACCTCGACGGCCGCACGGTACAGCCACAGCGCCCGTCGTGGATACCCGAGATTTGCCCACTGCTGCACGACTTCGGCGGGTGACGCCGTCGACATCGCCGTCGGCGTGGGCCACCGCTGAAGCCATGCCTGCAGGTGCGGGATGACACGGGCGACCGGCGTCTGCTGCAGCATGAACTCGCTCACGAGCACGCCCCAGGCGCCGAACTCCTCGTGGAACTCGGCGCGTCTCCACGGCAGGTCGCGGGCGTTCGCGCGATACCAGTCGGCCAACGGCAGCGCTTCCGCGGCACGGGAAGACGTCATCGGAGGCACCACGACAGCCTATGCGAGTGCGCCTGGCACTCCCGCGTAGGCTGGATGGATGGTCTCGCCCGGCATCCTCCTCGTCGACAAACCCGCTGGCCTGACCAGCCATGACGTGGTCGCACGCACGCGCCGAGCCTTCGGCACCCGCAAGGTCGGCCACGCCGGCACGCTTGACCCCATGGCCACGGGACTCCTGGTCATCGGCATCGAGGGCGCGACCCGGTTGCTCACCTACGTGGTGGGGGCCGACAAGACCTATGAGGCGACGATCCGCCTCGGGCAGACGACCAGCACCGATGATGCGGACGGCGAGATCGTGACGCGCGCGGATGACGCCGCCTGGGAAGCTGTGTCGCCTGAGCGCATCGCCGCGGGGGTCGCGGCCCTCAGCGGCCCGATCTCGCAGGTGCCGAGTTCGGTCTCGGCGATCAAGGTCGACGGGCGTCGCGCCTACGACCGCGTGCGTGCAGGCGAAGAGGTCGTCCTCGCCGCTCGCGACGTCGTGGTGTCGCGCTTCGACGTGACAGCGGAGCGCTCCGGACAGGGGTTCCTCGACCTCGACGTGGTCGTTGACTGCTCGTCGGGCACGTACATCCGCTCGCTGGCGCGCGATCTCGGTGCGGCGACGGGCGTGGGCGGACACCTGACCGCACTCCGACGCACCAGGGTCGGTCCGTTCGACGTCTCGGACGCGGTGCTGATCGATGCGCTCGAGGGAGCTGCGACCCTGACGCCGGCCGAGGCCGCCGCGCGGATCCTCCCGGCACTCGCCGTCTCGGCGGATGAGGCTCGCGACCTCCTCCACGGCAAACGTCTCGGGGGACAGGCCGCGCAGCTCGTCGGTCCTCTGGCCGCCGCCATCGACGAGGACGGCGTTCTCGTGGGCATCGTCGAGAAGCGCGGCCCTGATCTGAAGAGTGCGATGAACATGCCGCGGGTGGCCGAATGATCCTGTGGCTGACGATCGCCCAGATCGTCGTCGCCTGCGCCGCCGGCGTGTTCTGCCTCATCGCCGGTCTGGTCGGCCGTCGCCCCAGCGACGTCAGCGTCGGAGCACTCGCGCTCGTGGAGGCGCTGCTCGTCGTCCAGGTGGTGGTCGCGATCATCGCTCCGCTCGCCGGAAACCCGCCCACCGGTGATCTGCTGGAGTTCTGGGTGTACCTGGTCTCTGCGGCACTGCTGCCGATCGGTGCGGTGCTCTGGGCACTGATGGAGCGCAGTCGATGGAGCACGGTCATCCTCGGGGTGGCCGCACTCGCGATCGCGGTGATGCTGTGGCGTATGCAGGTGATCTGGACGATCCAGGTCGCGTGAGGCGTCGCCGCGCGAGCCCGGGGTCCCCGGCGGCTCTAGGATGGTATGCGCTATGAGCCCCACCGCCCCCGCCACTCGAATGACCGGAATCGGTCGCGTCCTGGTGATCGTCTACGCCGTCATGGCGCTTGCCGCGACCGGTCGCAGCTTCGTGCAGATCGTCCGACGCTTCGACGAGGCTCCGCTCGCGTACTCCCTCTCGGCGCTGGCAGCGGTGGTGTACATCCTGGCGACTCTCGCGCTCGTGCTCGCCCGCCGCGGCGGGTGGTACACGGTCGCCTGGGTCGCGATCGTCTTCGAGCTCACCGGCGTCCTGGTCGTGGGGACGCTCAGCATCGTGGATCCGGCTCTCTTCCAGCACGAGACCGTCTGGTCGCTGTTCGGGCGGGGTTACCTGTTCATCCCTCTCGTGCTGCCTGTCTTCGGCATCTGGTGGCTGCGCACGCATCGACCCGCCGACGTCGGCAGAGCGCGCGTCGAGGTCCCGGCGTGATCGTCTTCCGCGACGTCTCGGAGGTGCCGGCGGATTTCGGCCCGAGCGCCGTGGCCATCGGCAAGTTCGACGGGGTGCACGCGGGTCATCGCGCCGTGATCGCCCGGCTGAACGAGCGCGCATCGCAGACCGGTGCGCGCGCCGTCGCGGTGACGTTCGATCGCAATCCGCTCGCCGTGCTGCGTCCGGACCGGTGCCCCGAGAACGTGGTGTCGGTCGAACGAAAGCTGCAGCTGCTGGGAGAGCTCGGACTGGATGCCACGCTGGTTCTCGCCTTCGACGATGCCCTCGCCGCGCTTCCCGCCGAGGAGTTCGTCACCGAGATCCTGGTGCGGGCGCTGCAGGTGTCGACCGTGCTGGTGGGTGCCGACTTCCGCTTCGGCCGCGGTGGAGCGGGAACCCCGGACCTGCTGCGCGAGCTCGGCCCTGCGAACGGCTTCTCGGTCGAGGTCGTCGATGACGTCTATCTCGCGGATTCACCGCGACGCGTGTCGTCCACGTGGATCCGGGAACTGCTGATGGACGGCGATGTCGCCGCTGCGGCGCGAGTGCTCGGCCGCCACCCCGACGTGCGCGGCGAAGTGGTTCACGGGCTCAAGCGCGGTCGCGAGCTGGGATTCCCGACCGCCAACCTCTCGACCATCACCGACGCCTTCGTTCCGGCCGACGGCGTCTATGCCGGATGGCTGGTCGATCACGACACCGGCATCCGGCATCCGTCCGCGATTTCGGTCGGCACGAACCCGACCTTCGACGATGTCCTCGTGCGACAGGTCGAGGCGCATGTGATCCACGAGACCGGTCTGGACCTCTACGGGCACGATGTGACCGTCGAGTTCGTGGAGCGGCTGCGCGGCATGGTGGCCTTCGAGGGCATGGCCAAGCTGGCGGAGCAGATGGCGGATGACGTCACCGATGCCGCCCGCGTGCTGGGCGTCAGCCGGTAGGCGCGGCGTTCTCGCGCGTCCGGCCGCCGATGGCGTAGACTGACGACGGTTCCTCTCCGATCCTCACGCCATGCGTGCATCGGACGGAACGCAGACACGTCCGTACGGTCATGGCCCACGCCACACGCGGACACCGAGAACGGCTTTCGCGTCGTGACGCGGAGCCTTCACGCTCAGGAGGAGCATGCCGACTACGGCAACCGCCGCCACGCGGCGAAAGAAGACGTCCCGTCGCGATGACGAGGCCCCTCTGATCCCGATCCTCGCGCGCAAGGTGCGCGAGATCGAGGCGAAGTCCCAGCGGGGCAAGCTGGGGCCCACCAACCGGGTCAAGTTCCAGGTGATCGCGTTCCTGGTGCGCGAGGAGCGCGCCAGGGTGAAGGCAGATGCCGAGATCGGCGATCCCGCCCGCGCCGAGCTGCTCAAGCGGCTCGACGGCGTCGCGACGATCCTCGCCAAGACGGCAGCCCGCGACACGTCGCTGATCCAGCTCCTCGAAGCCGACCAGGCGACCTCGCCCGTCGCCAAGCGCATGCGTCGCGACTGGCTGCTCGAATCCGGCGCGGAGCTCGCCCCCGAAGAGCTGATCATCGCCGACATCGCGCCCGTGCAGATGCCGGTCGTGTCGGCCGCCATCGCCGAGCGACAGGTCACGCCGCCCTCGGTCGAGGCGCGTCAGCTCGCGAATCCCTTCCTCGCCCCCGACCTGACGCCCCGCGCCACCACCACGCCGCGCCGGCGCCTCGACGGCTGGGAGTTGATGGGTCCGCTCTACAAGGCGTTCGAGACGGGAGCCGGCGGCTCTGCGGCCAGCATGGAGCTTCCGCCCGCACCCGAGTACGACCACCTGTCGCCCAAGGGCCTCGAGGTCATGGTCCACCAGTCGCGCTTCATCGAAGCCGTGCGGTCGGGACACCGCAGCTTCCTGCTCGCCGACGAGCCGGGTCTCGGTAAGACGGCGCAGTCGCTGCTCGCGGCCTCGGTCGCCGACGCCTACCCGCTGCTCGCCGTCGTGCCCAACGTCGTCAAGATGAACTGGGCGCGTGAGGTGGAGCGGTGGACCCCGCAGCGGCGCGCCACGGTGATCCAGGGCGACGGAGCCGACATCGACGCCTTCGCCGACGTGTTCATCGTGAACTACGAGATCCTCGACCGTCACCTCTCGTGGCTCGCGTCGATCGGTCTGCGCGGCATGGTCGTCGACGAGGCGCACTTCATCAAGAACCTCAGCTCGCAGCGATCGCAGAACGTGCTGTCACTCGCCTCTCGGGTGCGTGAGCGCACGCCCGGCGGAAACCCGCTGATGCTCGCGCTCACCGGTACTCCGCTGATCAACGATGTCGAGGACTTCGACGCGATCTGGCGCTTCCTCGGCTGGACGACGGGCGAGAAGCCCGGTCCCGAGCTGATGGAGAAGCTCGACGCGACAGGTTTCACCCCGGCCGACAAGGCGTTCTATCCCGAGGCGCGCGACGCCGTGATCTCGATGGGGATCGTGCGGCGCA
This sequence comes from Microbacterium sp. PI-SA-G, assembly GCF_057215335.1. Taxonomy (NCBI): domain Bacteria; kingdom Bacillati; phylum Actinomycetota; class Actinomycetes; order Micrococcales; family Microbacteriaceae; genus Microbacterium; species Microbacterium sp. PI-SA-G. The sequence goes on along the minus strand of NZ_CM170103.1, from coordinate 802,086 downwards.
AGAAGAAGGACGTCGCCGCCGATCTTCCGGACAAGCTCGTCGCAGACCTGCCCGTGCAGCTGGACGACGAGTTCGGTCGCAGCATCCGTCAAGCCGAACGCGAGCTCGGGCAGCGACTGGCGGCGAAGTACCGCCGCATCCTCGAGGCACGCGGAGACCGCGGTCTGGCGCCCGGCGAGATCGACGACGACATCGTGCGCCTGGTCGCGCACAACGAGCTCGAGGAGTCGAAAGCCGCAGGCACCGGGGGAGACAACGTCTTCACGATGGTGCGCCGCATCGGTCAGGCCAAGGCGCAGCTCGCGGCGGACTACGCGGCGCAACTGCAGCGCTCCGTCGGCAAGGTCGTCTTCTTCGCCAAGCACATCGACGTGATGGATCAGGCCGAGGCGCACTTCGCGTCGGTCGGCATCCGCGCTGTCTCGATCCGTGGGGATCAGACCTCGACGACGCGTCAGCAGGCGATCGACGACTTCAACGGCGACCCCGGCGTCGGCATCGCCGTGTGCTCGTTGACGGCCGCCGGAGTCGGACTCAACCTGCAGGCCGCCTCCAACGTCGTGCTCGCCGAGCTGTCGTGGACCGCTGCCGAGCAGACGCAGGCCATCGACCGCGTGCACCGCATCGGTCAGGACGAGCCGGTCACGGCGTGGCGGATCATCGCGGCGCACACGATCGACACCAAGATCGCCGAGCTCATCGACCAGAAGCAGGGTCTCGCAGCACGCGCGCTCGACGGCGAGGCGGCAGACGAGACGGCGGCCGAGCCGATTCAGCTCGCGGCTCTGATGCACCTGTTGAGGCAGGCATTGGGCGCTGCATAAAGGCGTTAAGAAGCGCCGTTCTTGCGGTCGTTTTCGAGCTCCGAGTCCTGTTCTTCGGGAACTTCTTCGTTTCGCTCGAATTCGCCCGTCAAGATCGGCGCTTTTCGTCGTGGTCGAATGGCGCCCAGCGGCGTCGGGGCGCTAGGGTCGATCCAGGCAACGTCGCCTCCTCCCACCCATTCCCTGAACGTCTGAAGGCGGCAGCATGAAGATCGGCATCCTGACGAGCGGCGGCGACTGCCCCGGTCTCAACGCGGTCATCCGCGGCATCGTGCTCAAGGGCACCACGACGTACGACCTGGAGTTCGTCGGTATCCGCGACGGGTGGCGAGGCGTCGTCGACGGCGACTTCTTCCCGCTCACACGGCATGAGGTAAAGGGTCTGTCGAAGGTCGGCGGAACGATCCTCGGCACCAGCCGGACGAACCCGTACGAGGGTCCTCGCGGCGGGGCGGAGAACATCGCGAAGACGCTCGCCGCGCATCGGATCGACGGCATCGTCGCGATCGGCGGCGAGGGGACGTTGGCCGCGGCCAACCGGCTCGCGGTCGACGGCATCAACGTGATCGGGGTTCCGAAGACGATCGACAACGACCTGCGCGCCACCGACTACTCCTTCGGATTCGACACCGCCGTCAACATCGCCACCGACGCGATGGATCGCCTCCGCACCACCGGTGATTCCCACCAGCGCTGCATGGTGGCCGAAGTCATGGGCCGCCACGTCGGCTGGATCGCCCTGCATGCCGGTATGGCGGCCGGTGCGCACGTGATCTGCATCCCCGAGGTGCCGATGTCGATCGACGAGATCACCGCGCTCGTCAGCAGCGCCCACGACCGCGGCCGTGCGCCGCTGGTCGTCGTGTCGGAGGGCTTCACGCTCACCGGCATGGACGAGGCCTACAGTGACAAGGGCCTCGACGCGTTCAACCGCCCCCGTCTCGGCGGCATCAGCGAGGTTCTGGCTCCCGAGATCGAGCGCATCACCGGCATCGAGACGCGATCCACCGTGCTCGGTCACATCCAGCGCGGGGGATCACCCTCGGGCTTCGACCGCGTGCTCGCGACGCGACTCGGCCTGCACGCAGCCGACGCTCTGGTCGAAGAGGCCTGGGGCAAGATGGTCTCCCTGCGCGGCACCGACATCGTCCGCGTTCCCTTCGCTGAGGCGCTGGGCGAGCTCAACACCGTGCCGCTCAGCCGCTACGAAGAGGCCTCGGCGCTGTTCGGCTGACCCACGGCCCTCAGGCCAGTCGGAGCGTGTCGAGCAGCCACGCGAGCTCGAACGAACGCTCGCGCCAGGAGTTGTACCGGCCGCTGACGCCACCGTGGCCGGCCACCATCTCGCACTTCAGCAGCACGTCAGACGCACCCGCCTCACGCAGACGGGCCACCCACTTGGCGGGCTCGACGTAGGCCACTCGGGAGTCGTTGAGCGACGTCATCGCGAGGATGCGCGGGTAGCGCACGCCGTCGCGGACGTTCTCATACGGCGTGTACGACTTCATGTACGCGTACACGTCGGGGTCGTGAAGCGGGTCGCCCCACTCGTCCCACTCGATGACCGTGAGCGGCAACGAGGGGTCGAGGATCGTCGTCAGCGCATCCACGAACGGGACGGCTGCGAGGATGCCGGCGAAGAGCTCGGGCGCGAGGTTGGCGACCGCGCCCATCAGCAGTCCGCCGGCGCTGCCGCCCTCGGCGACCAGGCGGTCCGGTGAGGTCACCCCAGCGTCTACCAGGTGCCGCGCACACGACACGAAGTCGGTGAAGGTGTTCTTCTTGTGCAGGAGTTTGCCGTCTTCATACCACTGACGGCCCATCTCACCGCCGCCGCGCACATGCGCGACCGCGAAGATCACTCCTCGGTCGAGCTCCGAGAGTCGCGCGACCGAGAAGCCCGGATCGATCGAGTGCTCGTAGGAGCCGTAGCCGTACAGGTGCAGTGCTCGCGGCTCATCGCCCGGGGTGCCGAACGACCGCTTCCAGACCAGCGAGATCGGCACCTGCGTGCCGTCCTCCGCGGTAGCCCAGGCGCGCTGCTGCCCATAGTCGCCCGGTTCGTAGCCGCCGAGCACGGTGGCGCGCTTGCGCAGCAGCAGCTCGCGTGTCGACAGATCGAGGTCGTAGACGGTTCCGGGGGTCACGAACGAGGTGAACCCCAGTCGCAGGAACGGGGAGTGCCACTCCGGATTGCCGCTGACGCCGGCGGAGTACAGCGGCTCGTCGAACGCGAGCTCTTCGACCGCGTCGGTCGTGTAGTCGAGCAGGCCGACGCGCTCCAGGCCCTCGCTGCGATACTCGACCGTCGCGAAGTCCCGGAAGGCGTCCATGCCGAGCAGGCGACGGCCCGCGACATGGGGGATGACGACGCGACGGTCGCCCTGCGGATCGGAAGCGGCGACGGAGACGAGCTCGAAATCGAGCGCTCCGTCGTTGTGCAGGATCAGCAGGCGGTCCTCGCCGTCGACGACCGCGTGGTCGATCGAGTACTCGACACCCTCGTTTCGCGGCCACACGATACGCGGGGTCGCCGTCAGATCGCCGGTGAGGTCGACGAGGTACTCCTCGCTGGTGATGCTCGACCCCACGCCGATGACCAGGTAGCGACGGCTGCGTGTGATCCCGGCGCCCAGCCAGTACTTCTCGTCGGGTTCGTGGAACAGGGTGACGTCGTCGCTGACGGGCGTGCCGATTCGGTGCAGCCAGAGCGTGTCAGGCCGCCAGGCGTCGTCGCGGGTCGTGTAGATGACGGATGCGCCGTCGGGAGTGAAGAACGCGCTTCCGGTGTTCGGGATCTCGTCGGCCAGCGTCTCGCCCGTGGTCAGGTCGCGGACTCGCACCGTGTAGACCTCGTCGCCGTCGAAGTCGGTCGACCACAGCAGCTTCGACGAGTCGTCGGTGGTGTCGAAGGCGCCGAGGGAGAAGAACTCGTGCCCCTCCGCCTCGCGATTGCCGTCGAGCAGCACGACCTCGCCGGGGACCGGGACGCCGGGCTCAAGCACCGGGGGAGTCCAGTCGTCGGGCGCGGCCGCCGCGCGGCAGTGGATGCCGTACTGCGCGCCCTCCTCGGTGCGGCTGTAGTACCACCAGTCGCCACGACGGGTCGGCACCGACAGATCGGTCTCCTGCACTCGGCCCTTGATCTCCTGGAACAGTCGCTCCCGCAGCTCGGCGAGGTGCGCGGTTGCCGCCTCGGTGTGCGCGTTCTCGGCCTCGAGATGCGCGATCACGTCGGGAGATTCCTTCTCGCGCATCCACTCGTAGGGATCGTTCACGGTGTCGCCGTGGTGGGTGCGGACGGTCGGGCGGCGATCGGCGAGCGGGGCTTCAGTCACCGCTCCACGCTATCCCAGGTCGAGTTGACCGGCACCGGGGACGGTGGGAGGATTCAACGGGGCCGGTTAACGGAAGTCAAACCCACGGTGAACTCTTCGTTCATCACGTCGATCCCGTCGACATCTCCCTCTTCCTCAACGACCGAAAGCGAACGGTGGAAACCGCAGCCCTCATCGTCGTGCTGGTGATCCTGCTGGCACTCTTCTTCGACTTCACCAACGGCTTCCACGACACCGCGAACGCGATGGCCACGCCCATCGCCACCGGTGCGCTGAAGCCCAAGACCGCCGTGCTGCTCGCAGCCGCACTGAACCTCGTCGGCGCCTTCCTCTCCACGGAGGTGTCGAAGACCGTCTCGCACGGCATCATCCGCGAGGAGAGCATCCAACAGCAGGCGGAGATCTTCCTGCCGATGATCTTCGCCGGCCTGATCGGCGCGATCACCTGGAACATGCTCACGTGGCTGCTCGGTCTTCCCTCGAGCTCCTCGCACGCGCTGTTCGGCGGCCTGATCGGAGCCACCCTCGTCGGTGTGGGCGTCGGCGGGATCGACTTCGGCATGGTGCTGTCGAAGATCATCCTGCCTGCGCTGATCGCGCCCGTGACGGCGCTGGTCATCGCCTTCGTCGCCACCAAGATCGCGTACGCGATCACCCGACGCTACGATGGCAAGCCCGACGGTCGCGACGGCTTCCGCTGGGGGCAGATCTTCACGTCTTCGCTGGTCGCTCTCGCGCACGGCACGAACGACGCGCAGAAGACGATGGGCGTCATCACTCTCGCGCTGATCACGGTGGGCTGGCAGAGCCAGGATCAGGCCGACCCGTACCTGTGGGTCATCGTCGCCTGCGCCGTCACGATCGCGCTCGGCACGTACCTCGGCGGCTGGCGCATCATCCGCACTCTCGGCAAGGGTCTGACCGAGGTCAAGCCCGCGCAGGGGTTCTCGGCTGAGAGCTCGACCGCAGCCACCATCCTCGCCTCGAGCGCCTTCGGCTTCGCGCTGTCGACCACGCAGGTCGCCTCGGGCTCGGTGATCGGCTCGGGCCTCGGTCGGCGTGGCTCCACGGTGCGCTGGCGGACAGCGGGTCGCATCGCGATCGGATGGCTGCTGACTCTCCCCGCGGCCGGTGCGGTCGGCGCCGCCGCGGCACTGCTGATCAACTGGTTCGGCATCTGGGGCATCGCGCTCGACGCGGTGCTCGCACTCGTGGTGATCGTCGGGCTGTTCCTGCGTTCGCGTCGGGATGCCGTGACCCCCGCCAACGCGATGAGCGACGTCGCCGAGTCCGGACTCGCGGTCGAGACGCCCGACTCCCCGCCGCCGACACGGCGTCAGCAGCGCGCGGCCGAGGCCAAGGCCCGTCGCAAGGAGGAGTCGAAGTGAACGTCGTGATCGACTGGAACGCCTTCGGGCTGGTCTTCGCGGTCGCCCTGATCGGTGCGTCCACGATCGTCACGTCCTACGCGGTGGGTCTGCGGCTCCTGGTCCGCAGCGGCCATGCGCCGGTGGTCAGCCCGGCGGAGTTCACCGACGCCATCACCGTGATCTCCGAGAAGGAGCTCAAGCGCGCGGCGAAGCAGGCTGCCAAGCAGGCGCGCAAGAGCCCGCTCACCGAGGGACAGAAACGACTGGCGCTGGTCGGCGCCTACGCCTGCTTCGCCCTGTGTGCCGCAGCGGTGGTCACGGGTGTGCTGATCCTGGTCGTCGGGCACTGATCTGCCCGCACCCGACGCCGAGTCGTACGCGCGCTCTAGGCTGATGCCATGACCGCGCACTCCGCCGACGAGTACGTCTTCGGCCGTCATCGGCCCGCCTCGCACGTGCTGATCCATGTCAGCGACCCACACTTCCTCGCCGGGGGAGCGTCGCTCGGCGGACGCTTCGACGTCGAGGAGAACTTCGCCCGCACACTCGATGCCGTCCGCAGGGTGCACCCGCACCCGGCGGCCATCGTGGTCACCGGTGATCTCGCTGATCTCGGCGAGCCCGACGCCTACCGACGTCTGCGCGCGGCGGTCGAGCCCGTCGCGGCGGAGCTCGGCACCGTGGTGATCTGGGTCGCCGGCAATCACGATGAGCGCCCCGCGCTTCGGCACGGTCTGCTCGATCTGCCCGCCACAGAGGAGCCGGTGACCGGCATCTGGGATCTCGACGGACTCCGCGTGATCGCCCTCGACACGAGCGTGCCGGGGTGGCACCACGGCGACATCGACGAGGAGCAACGGTCGTGGCTGGCCGAGGTTCTGGCGGAGCCTGCCCCGCACGGCACGCTCCTGGCGATGCACCACCCTCCGCTGCCCAGCCACCTCCCGCTCTTCGACATCCTCGAGCTGCAGCATCAGGACGAGCTGGCCGAGGTGATCCGGGGGAGCGATGTGCGCGGCATCCTCGCGGGCCACCTGCACTATTCATCGCACGGGACCTTCGCGGGAGTGCCCGTGAGCGTGTCATCCGCCACCTGCTACACGATGAACGTGGCGCTGCCGGCTGCGGATGTGAACGGCATGGACGCGGCCCAGGCGTTCCAGCTGGTGCATGTGCACCCCGACACGATCACCCACACCGTGGTGCCGGTGACCGACGCGCCCACCGGCGACTTCTTCTCGGAGGAATGGCTGCAGCGGATGGCGCAGCTGACCCCGGAGCAGCGGCTCGAGGCGTTCTCGCGCAAGCCCGGGCGCTGATCGGGAAGCCCCTCCGAGGGCGTCGCCCCGGGTCTCGCGGCGGCGGCCGCGTAGACTGGTGGCATCCCCCACCCTTTCTCACCCGCCACGACCCACGAGGATGTGACATGGCTTCTGCCGCGCCTGCCCTGACCCGCACCGAGACCGATTCGCTCGGAAACATGGAGATTCCCGTCGACGCGTACTGGGGGATCCACACCGCCCGCGCCGACGCGAACTTCCCGATCACGAAGCGCCCGATCTCGGTGTATCCCGATCTGGTCCGCGCCCTGGCGATGGTCAAGCAGGCCAGCGCCCGCGCAAACCGCCAGATCGGTGTGCTCGACCCCGAGCGGGCGGATCTGATCGACCGGGCCGCGCAGCGCGTCATCGACGGCGAGTTCCACGACCAGTTCACCGTCGGCGTCATCCAGGGCGGTGCCGGTACCTCGACGAACATGAACGCGAACGAGGTCATCACCAACATCGCACTCGAGATGAGCGGGCGCGAGAAGGGCGACTACGCCTTCCTGTCGCCGATCGACCACACGAACCGCAGCCAGTCCACCAACGACGTCTACCCGACGGCGGTCAAGATCGGGCTGTCGCTCACCCTGCGCTCGCTGCTCGACGAGCTGGACCTGCTGCGGCGCTCGTTCCTCGGCAAGGCCGTCGAGTTCCACGACATCCTCAAGGTGGGGCGCACCCAGCTTCAGGATGCGGTGCCGATGACGCTGGGTCAGGAGTTCCACGGCTTCGCCACAACGCTCGGCGAGGACCACAGCCGACTCACCGAGAACGCCTCGCTGATGTTCGAGATCAACATGGGCGCCACGGCGATCGGCACCGGCATCACCACCCACGCCGACTATGCACCCGCGGTGCTGCGTCACCTGCGCGAGATCACCGGACTCGACCTCGAGACCGCGACCGACCTCGTCGAGTCGACCAGCGACACCGGCTCCTTCATGTCGTTCTCCTCGTCGCTCAAGCGCAACGCGATCAAGCTGTCGAAGATCTGCAACGACCTGCGACTGCTGTCGTCGGGTCCGCAGGCGGGCTTCGGAGAGATCAATCTCCCCGCGATGCAGGCCGGATCCAGCATCATGCCCGGCAAGGTCAACCCGGTGATCCCGGAGGTCGTCAATCAGGTGGCGTTCGCCGTGGTCGGCGCCGACATGACGGTGACGATGGCGGTCGAAGGCGGACAGCTGCAGCTGAACGCCTTCGAGCCCGTGATCGCGCACTCGATCTTCCAGTCGATCACCTGGATGCGTCAGGCGATGTGGACGCTGCGCGTCAACTGCGTCGACGGCATCACCGCCAACCGCGACCGCCTGGGCGCGATGGTCGGCGCCTCGGTCGGCGTGATCACCGCTCTGACGCCGTTCATCGGATACGCCGCTGCCGCCGCGCTGGCGAAGACCGCACTGCTCACGAACCGCAACGTCGCCGATCTGGTCGTCGAGGCCGGGCTGATGTCCCGCGAGGACGTCATCAAGCAGCTCTCGCCTGCTCGCCTGTCGGGCCTCGAGGCCGTCACCGCGGCCATCCCGATCATCTCGCCGGAGGACCTGGTCGACATCTGATCCGCGAAGAAGGCCCCGGTGCATGCACCGGGGCCTTCTTCGTGCGCCGACGAGTCGGCGGCGGATTCGCTCAGTCGAGGATGCGGCAGTGCGTGGTCAGCGAACCGAGTCCGTCGATGCCCACCGTGACGGTGGACCGGTCACGGAGGAAGATCTGCGGGTCACGCGAGTAGCCCGCGCCGCCGGGGCTGCCCGTCGAGATGAGCGTGCCGGGAAGCAGGGTGAGCGACTGCGAGAGATGGGCGATGAGCTTCGCGACCGAGCGCACCATCTGGTCGGTCGAGGCGTCCTGCACGGTGTGTCCGTCGACCACGGTCCAGATGTGCAGATCCTGCGGGTCGGTCACCTCGTCGGCGGTGACCGCGAAGGGGCCCGTGGGGGTGAAGCCGTCGAAGGACTTGCAGCGAGACCACTGAGCCTCGGCGAATTGGATGTTGCGTGCCGTGATGTCGTTCACCACGGTGTAGCCCCAGACGTGCGAGAGCGCCTCGTCCTCTGTGGCGTTCTTGGCCGGGGTGCCGATCAGCACGCCGAGCTCGGCCTCGTAGTCGACGGCCTCGCTGAGCGACCGCGGCCAGGACGTGGTCTGCTCGTGCCCGGTCAGCGAGTTCGGCCACAGCGTGAACACCGTCGGCGCGGTGTCGGTCTTCAACCCGAGCTCGCTCGAGTGGGCGGCGTAGTTCAGGCCCACCGCGAGCACGGCGGGAGGGGCGATGACGGCGGAGTCGAACGTCCACCCGGCGAGCGGATGCCGCGGCGCGTCGCCGGACGACAGGGCAGCGCGCAGTGCGTCGAGTGTCTCGTTCCCTCCTTCGATGAGCTGCTGCAGGGTCGCAGGAGCGTCGGTCAGGAGGTCGGAGACGAGGATGGCGTCGGCGTCTTCCACCACGGCCAGAACCGGGCGAGGGGAGTCAGCACGGCGCAGATGAGCGAACCGCATGCTCCTACGCTACCGGTACGCTCCGGCAGCCGCTCTGCGGGGTCCTTCAGATCGCGAGCGGATCCCTTGTGAGCCATAGGCTGTCGCTATGACTTTCGGTGGACCGTCCCAGCCGCAGCAGCCGTCGCCGTACACGCCGCCGCCCGCTCAGCCCCAGTCGTATCCGTCCGCCCTCGCGCAGCCGGTGTCGTACACGCCGCCCGCGCCCGTGGCACCGGCGCCGGCGGAAGCGCTCCCCGCGCTTCCCGTCCCGACGAAGAAGGGGCGCTCGGTCTCCCTCTGGCTGTTCGGCGTCCTCGGCTTCCTTCTGATCGCCCTGGTCGGCTACTTCGTCTGGGCGCTCGGCGCTGTCGCCTCCGTCGTCGGCCTGGTGCTGGCGCTGATCCCGCTCACGATCGTGTTCCTCTTCATCCGACTGATCGACCGGTGGGAGCCGGAGCCGAAGCGCCTCGTGCTCTTCGCGGTCGCCTGGGGCGCGGTCGCATCGGTCGGTCTGACACTCCTGGTGGACCTCGGCATCACGGTCCTCGTCGGCAACCGCGACGAAACGGTGAGCGCCGTCTTCCAGGCTCCGGTCGTCGAGGAGTTCTGGAAGGGCTTCGGCGTCTTCCTGGTGTTCCTGGTCGCCCGTCGTGCCTTCGACGGTCCGGTCGACGGCGTGGTATACGGCGCGCTCGTCGGGGCGGGCTTCGCGTTCACCGAGAACATCCAGTACTTCGCCATCAGTCTGATCGAAGGGGGAGGGGCGCAGCTCACCGCCACCTTCGTGGTGCGGGGCCTGCTCTCGCCGTTCGCGCACGTGATGTTCACCTCGCTGACCGGTTTCGCGATCGGTCTGGCCGCTCGTCGGCACGCCTCCGCGGGCGGTGCCCTGGGCGCAGGTCTGGTCGGACTCGTCGGGGCGATCCTGTTGCACGCCCTGTGGAACGGCTCTGCCACCTTCGCCGACTTCTTCGCGCTGTACATCACCCTGCAGGTGCCGCTTTTCGTGGCGTTCATCCTGGGCATCGTCGCGCTCAAGCGTGAGGAGGCGCGTCTGACCAGGGCCCGGCTCGGCGAGTACGCGGCAGCGGGGTGGTTCACGCCCGAAGAGGTGACCATGCTCGCCACGCCCGCGGGGCGCAAGGTCGGACTCTCGTGGGCGGCGCAGCTGCGCGGGGACCGACGTGCGCTCATGCGCGAGTTCATCAAGGATGCGACGGCGCTCGCCTCGGTGCGTCAGCGCGCTCTGACCGGGCGCGACCCGTTGGCCGCCGACGATGAGCGCGCCCTCCTGATCCGCACGCGTGCGGCTCGGGCCGCACTGCTGGCCTACTGACCGCTGTCGATCCGGAGTAGCCTCCTCGCAGAGACTCAGCGGAGAGGATCTGTCAGATGGCGACGGTCGAACTCGCGGAGCGCCTCATCGCTTACGCGGCCGAATGACGAGCACGTCCCGGGACAGACTCAGCGCCCGGTGCTGCGGCGATGCCTGCATGTCTACCGGGCGCTGAGTTGGTCTGTAATCAGGGTGCTCCTGGTATCGCGAGGTGTCAAGAGCGACTTCGGGCAGGGTGTTCGCTGTCAGCGGGTGCGCTCGCGTTGACCCGCTCGCGCGGCTCCGCTTGGATGGAGACATGACTGATCGCACAAAGCCTGAGTTCGACGCCCCCGCCGGTCCCGCTCCTTCGGAGCTCGTCATCCGCGACCTCATCGAGGGCGACGGCGCGGAAGCCAAGCCCGGCGACACCGTGACCGTGCACTACGCCGGCGTGGAGTACGACTCCGGCGAGGAGTTCGACTCCTCGTGGGGCCGTGGCGAGACCATCCAGTTCCCGCTGCGCGGCCTGATCCAGGGCTGGCAGGACGGCATCCCCGGCATGAAGGTCGGCGGACGCCGCGAGCTGGTCATCCCGCCGCACCTGGCCTACGGACCCGCGGGCTCCGGCCACTTCCTGTCCGGCAAGGCCCTCATCTTCATCATCGATCTGGTGGCAGTCGGCTGACCTCCCGCATCGTCTCGAACGCGCCCTTCTCCGTCAGCGAGAGGGGCGCGTTCTCGTTGTCGTGCGGGCCATATGGATGAGAATCATCAACTCGGGAATGTATTCTCGTGAATGCGAGTTTGATCTCGTATGCCGCGATCGCGGCCCCCGTCCCGTGAGGAGATCCCATGACCACCATCGACATCCCCGGTTACCGCTCTGGCACCTGGGTGCTGGACCCGTCGCACAGCGAGGTCACCTTCAGCGTCCGCCACATGATGATCTCGAAGGTGCGCGGCACCTTCGGCGTGAAGAGCGCCACCCTGATCGCCCCCGAGAACCCCCTCGAGGCCAAGGTCGAGGCGAGCGTCGACGTGACCTCGATCGACACCAAGGACGAGGGCCGCGACACGCACCTGCGCTCCGGCGACTTCTTCGACACCGAGAACTTCCCCACCATGGAGTTCGTCTCCACCGGTGCGCGTGCCGAGGACGGCGAGCTCTTCGTCGACGGCGACCTGACCATCCGCGGCATCACCAAGCCTGTCAGCTTCGAGCTGGACTTCGGCGGCTTCGGCAGCGACCCGTGGGGCAACTACAAGGCGGGCGCCTCGGCGAAGACCGTCATCAACCGTGAGGACTTCGGCCTCACCTGGAACTCGGCTCTCGAGACCGGCGGCGTGCTCGTGGGCAAGGACGTCACGATCACGCTCGACCTGCAGGGCGCTCTGCAGCAGGACTGATCGACCGCGCGAGCGATCCGATCCCAGAACCCCGGGCCCCTCAGGGCTCGGGGTTCTCTGCGTCGTCGAGCAGGTCCTCGGGCTGGTAGACTGTCAAGGTTGCCGTTTGATCGGCCGCGGATAAAGAGAGCCCTCGCATCAGGCGTCGGGCGCCGCGCAACGAACTGAAAGGGGATCCCATCTATGCCACTCGAGTCTGACGCCAAGAAGGCGATCATGGAAGAGTACGCGACGCACCCCGGTGACACCGGATCCCCCGAGGTGCAGGTCGCGATGCTGACGCAGCGCATCAAGGACCTCACCGAACACCTCAAGGAGCACAAGCACGACCACCACTCGCGTCGTGGTCTGTTCCTCATGGTGGGTCAGCGCCGTCGTCTGCTCGGCTACCTCCAGGACATCGACATCGCGCGTTACCGCTCGCTGATCGAACGCCTGGGTCTTCGTCGCTGAGCACAGCACCGCTGAACCTGCGTACTATCGCGCAGAACATTCTTGGAAGGCCGTCCCTGGTGTGGGGCGGCCTTCGTTTTGCGTTCGGGGTCGGTCAGGTCTGAGCGCCCACGAGGTCGGGGTGATGGATGGCGGCGACGTCCGGGTGTGCGCGCAGGCGCGACTTGATGGCGTTCTCGCCGTAGGTGGCGTGGATCGGGTTGCTCGGGTCGTCGGTGACGCCCTTCGCCTCGGCGGCCAGCTCCGGCGGGAGGTCGATCAGCGGCATCCGGGTGTCGAGTGCCGGGTTGAAGAAGAACGGGATCGAGATGCGCTCGTTCGGCGCCTGCGGCGACACCACGCGGTGGTTGGTGGCCTTCAGATAGCCACCGGTCGCGTACTCCAGGAGCTCGCCGATGTTGACGACGAACGCGCCCGGCACGGGCGGCGCGTCGACCCACCCGCCGTCTCGCTCGACCTGCAGACCGCCCACGCCCGGCTCGACCCACAGCAGAGTGAGGACGCCTGAGTCCTTGTGCGCGCCGACGCCCTGCTGCGGCTCGGGCTCGTGCGTGCCGGGGTAGCGCACGATCTTGATCAGCGTCGAAGGGTCGTCGAAGTGTTCGTCGAAGAAGCCCGCCGGGGCGCCGAGGGTCTGTGCCCACGCGCGCAGCAGCTTGTGGGCGACGACGGTGAGGGTGTCGTGCCACTCGCCGACCACGGCGCGCAGCTCAGGCAGCGCCTCCGGCCACAGGTTCGGGCCGAGGAGTCGGTTGTACGCGGGGCCTCCCTCGACGGCCTTCTGCTCCGGGCCGATGTCGATCTGCTCGCGCCAGTCGACCTTGCCCTGGGTCCGCTCGCCGCCCACGCGGGTGTAGCCGCGGAAGTGCGGGCTCTTGATGTTCTCGATCGCAAGCTTCTGTGCTTCGGGTAGAGCGAAGAAGTCCAGTGCCGCCCGGTGCAGTCGCGCCTCGAGCTCGGGGGAGATGCCCGTCCCGGTCAGGTAGAAGAACCCGACGTCGTGCGTCGCCGCGCGCAGGTCGTCGCGGAACTGCGCGGCGGCCTCGGGGCCGTCGTCGAGCCGGGAGAGGTCGAGGATGGGGAGCGAGAGATCAGCCATGTCACGAGGGTAGATCCGCTCGCCGGGCACTCGGCCCAGTGTTGCGTCGCATTACCGTGATCGCGGATGCGACGGCCGGAATATCACGGGTTCCGTCGGCACCGCCCGGGGGTGCTAGAGTCACTCGTTGGTAAGGGCTGCCTTACCTTTGTTCTCTCAGAGAGTGTCTTCGTGCTCGCCACCTTCCTGATCGGGCTCCGTGAGGGCCTCGAGGCCGCGCTCGTCGTCGGCATCCTGGTCGCCTATCTTCGGCGCCTGGGCCGCGGCGACGTGCTCCCGCGCCTGTGGGCTGGGGTCGCGCTGGCCATCATCCTGGCGCTCGGTATCGGTGCGGTCCTCACATTCGGTGCGTACTCGCTGACATTCGAAGCGCAGGAGCTCATCGGCGGAGGGCTCTCTCTGGTCGCGGTCGCGATGGTCACCTGGATGATCTTCTGGATGCAGCGGGCCGGCCGCACCATGAAGGCGACGCTCGAAGGCGGCGTCGACCGCGCGCTCACGGCCGGCAGCGTGTGGGCGCTCGTCGCGATCGGATTCGTCTCGGTCGCGCGCGAAGGCATCGAGACCACGCTGCTGCTGTGGTCGATGGTGCAGTCGTTCGGCGACGCACCCTCGGCCCTGCTCGGTGCCCTGCTGGGTCTCGCCGTGGCCGCGGTGGCCGGCTGGCTGATCGCCCGCGGAGCCGTGAAGCTCGACCTGCGCCGCTTCTTCGCCTGGACCGGAGGCTTCCTGGTGATCGTCGCCGCGGGCGTGCTCGCCTATGCGCTCATGGATCTGCAGGAAGCCGGCGCGCTGCCCGGGCCGTTCACGGCAGCCGCGCCGATCGACCCTGCCTCGGGCAGCGTCGCGATCGGTTGGGCGGCGTTCCCGTTCGGCTGGGCCTTCGACGTCTCGGCGTCCATCGCCCCCGGGGGCCCGCTCGCCGCGATCCTGCAGGCGACCGTCGGCTTCATGCCCGCGATGACCTGGCTGCAGGTCGTGGCGTGGACCCTTTATCTCACCATCGTCGGATCGTCGTACATCCGCGGACTCCGCTCGCGCCGTCCCTCCACTGCGCGGACATCTCCGGTGCTGGCCGACGACGCGTCCGGATCTCTCTCATCACAAGGAGCAGCATGACCACCTCCCCTCGCATCCTCATGGCTCTCGCGGCCACCGGCGCGGCCGCCCTCATCCTGAGCGGATGCGTCGCGAAGAGCGACGCCGGCGCGGCAGCCGCCTTCGACGTGTCGTCGACCGACGGAGCCTGCGCGGTCTCGGAGTCGACGGCCACCAGTGGCACGCTCACCTTCGCGGTCAAGAACGACACCGATCAGGTGTCCGAGTTCTACCTGCTCGCCGAAGACGGCCTGCGCATCGTCGGCGAGGTGGAGAACATCGCCCCGGCCGCATCGCGCACGCTGACCGTGGTCGCGCAGCCGGGCGAGTACTTCACGCTGTGCAAGCCGGGCATGATCGGCGAGGGCGTCGGCAAGACCGCCTTCACCGTCACGGGTGATCGCATCCAGGTCGAGGGGCCTGATGCCGAGCAGAAGCAGAAGGCCGTCGACCTCTATGCCGCGTTCGTGAAGGACCAGGTCGGTCAGCTCGTTCCCGCCGTGGAAGACTTCGTGGCCGCGTACGAGTCCGGTGAGGACGAGACGGCTCGCTCGCTGTACCCGCTCACGCGGGCGTACTACGAGCGGATCGAGCCCGTCGCCGAGGCGCTGGGCGACCTCGACCCGCGTATCGACTACCGCGAGGTCGACGCCGTCGCCGAGGGACTCGACTGGTCAGGCTTCCACCGCATCGAGAAGGACCTCTGGGTGCCCGCGCAGGACGCGCTGAACGCCGACGGCGAGACGCCGGCCTGGCAGGACTGGGCGCCGTCGACACCCGAGCAGCGCGCCGACTTCGGCGACCTGCTGCTGGCCGACGTGCAGGAGCTCTACGACTACGTGCACTCCGACGACTTCACCACCTCGCTCGACGACCAGGGCATCGGCGGCATCTCCAACGGTGCCATCGCCCTGCTCGACGAGGTCGCCACCGGCAAGATCTCCGGCGAGGAGGACTGGTGGTCCGGAACAGACCTCTACGACTTCGCCGCGAACGTCGAGGGGTCCAAGATGGCCTTCTCCCTGGTTCAGGACTTCGCCAGCGCGCAGGGAGACGACGGTGCCGCCCTGGTCTCCGAGATCGAGGCGGGATACACCGCGCTCGAGCAGTCGCTCGCCGCACACGGTTCACTGACCGACGGCTTCGTCGGCTACCGCGAGCTGACCGACGACGACAAGCGCGAGTTCACCGATCTGATCAACGCTCTGGCCGAGCCGCTGTCGCAGCTCACCGGCACGGTGCTGGACTGATCCCGGCGACGGACGGCGATCGACGACGTGACTGAACCAGGAACGGATGCGGCGGCCGACGACGCGTCGAGCGCAGAGCAGGCCGGGGCGGCCGCGCCGACCGGACTGAGCCGGCGCGGACTGCTCGGTCTCGCGATCGGCGGCGGCGTCGCGGGACTCGCCGTCGGCGCAGGCGCCGGTCTCGCGGGGGGGAGTGGCGCTCGGGCGTGCGCGTGCCGCCGCGGCGACCGACGACCCGCACGCCTACTTCGGTGCGCATCAGGCCGGAATCACGACCGCGGTGCAGGATCACCTGCATTTCGCCTCGTTCGACATGATGCCGCGGACGGACCGCGATGACCTGATCTCGCTGCTGCAGGACTGGTCGTACGCCGCCTCGCGCATGACGCAGGGCCTCGAGGTCAGCGCATCGGGTGCCATCGGTGGTCCCGCCCAATCACCTCCGGACGACACCGGCGAGGCTCTCGGGCTCCCGGCTTCGGGTCTCACTCTCACCTTCGGCTTCGGGCCCGGACTCTTCGAGAACGAGGACGGCGACCGCTACGGCATCGCGTCTCGTCGCCCCGCCGGGCTGGAACGACTCCCGGCCTTCCTCGGCGACGACCTCGACCCGCAGAAGTCGCACGGTGACCTGTGCGTCCAGGCATGCGCGGACGACCCGCAGGTGGCGGTGCACGCGATCCGCAATCTCAGCAGGATCGCGTTCGGACGCGCCCGGCTGCGCTGGTCACAGCTCGGATTCGGCAAGACGTCGCGCACCACCGCGACGCAGGCGACGCCGCGCAACCTGTTCGGGTACAAGGACGGCACGGCGAACATCCTCGCCGATGACCGGAAGGCGCTCGACGCGCACGTGTGGGTGGCGCCCGATGACGAGCCTGCCTGGCTCGCCGGTGGTTCCTACCTGGTAGCACGCAAGATCGCGATGCTGATCGAGACCTGGGACCGGGTGCGGCTGGCAGAGCAGGACACGATCATCGGGCGAGACAAGGGCGAGGGCGCACCGTTGTCGGGGGGTGACGAGTTCACGGCGCCCGACTTCCACGGATCAGCGATCGACGCCGACAGTCACATGCGCCTGGCGCATCCGGACCAGAACGACGGAGTGCGGGTTCTGCGTCGGGGCTACAACTACGTCGACGGCAACAACGATCTCGGGCGTCTCGACGCCGGCCTGTTCTTCCTGTCGTATCAGCGCGATCCCGCGCAGTTCATCACCCTGCAACGCCGCCTGGCCACCGATCGGTTGAACGAGTACATCCGGCCGGTGGGCTCGGGCATCTGGGTGATCCCGCCGGGGGTCACCGCCGGGTCCTACGTCGGTGCGGGGCTCTTCGCCTGAGTCCGTGTTCAGCCGCTGAGCGTCTCGACCGCGAAGGCGGCGATCGCGTCGGCGCCGAAATGGTCGTGGGCGGTCAGCGTGACGACGGCATCGTCGACGAAGATCATCAGCTGTCCGTGCGCACCGTGCAGTCGCCAGGCGTCGCCAGGTCCGCTCCATCCCGCGAGGGCGTAGCGGTCGTATCCGGGGTTCACGCCGGCGACCACGCCATCGGTGTGCATCGCGTCGATCCACTCGGGTGAGACGAGAGGACGCCCGTCCCACACGCCGCGGTCTCGGATGAGTCGTCCCAGGCGCGCGAATTCCTCGGTGCGCAGGTACAGGCCGCTGCCGCCGAGGATGTACCCCTGGGGGCACCGGTCCCAGGTGACGTCGTCGATGCCGAGCGGTGCGAACAGGCGAGTGGCCAGATAGTCGTGCACGTCGCCGACGCGTGCGGCGAGCACGCGCATCGCCGTGTACGTGCTGGCGTTGGAGTACTGGAACACGCGCCCCCGCGACGGGCGACCGAGGAACTCGACGGCGAGATCCGGCCAATCCGTCATCATCGTCTCGGACCAGGGCAGGTCGATCCCACTCGACATGCTGAGAAGGTGCCGCAGCGTCACCGCCTCGACCCCGGCTCCCATGGCGATGTCCGGCATGAGCGAGGCGACCGGCTCGTCGAGGGAGACCAGGCCCTCGTCGGCGGCGAAGGCCGCTGCCAGGACGCACACGCCCTTGGCGGCGGAGTGGACGTCCTCGCGGATGTTTTCGGTCCACCGGTGCTCGGCGACGTCGGGTCCGGTGAGCACGTGCAGTCCGTGTGCGATGAAGCCGGTGGCATCCACCTGGCGCACGATGCGGTCACGGACGATCTCTGCGCGATTCACTACGACAGGCTAGCGGTCGCCACGACGTGACTCGCGCGGGGGACGTGGCGCACCGACCTCGCGAGGACGGCGAGACCCGGTGGGGTCGTTGCGGCGGCCGTCCTTCTTCGTCAGTTCCGGATCCGCGAAGAGCCAGGTCGGGCGGGGTTCCACCAACGGTCGGAAGATGCGCCGAACCGGCTTGGTCGCCAGCGCGAGCGCGACGACGACCGAAAGCACCGTGATCAGCGGCAGCCAGAGCCACGTCGGCTCGAGGTCGCGCAGGACGCCGGTCTCGCGGAAGGGGTAGAGCACGAAGGAGTGCAGGAGGAAGACGTACATCGTGTACTGGCCGAACGTGGTCCACCAGTACGTGCTCCGGGGGATGAGCGCGAAGAACGCGGCGCTGAGCAGGAGGGCGAGGACCATCAGCGCCAGGCGCACGCCGCCGGCCCACCACTGCTCCCCGCCGAGATCCGAGTACGAGTCCTCGTAGAACAGCCAGCGCCGCAGATCGAACTCCTGCCACACGGGAAGCCAATGCCATGCCGTCCATCCGGTCGCGGCGATCACGGCGACGGCGCAGATGCGGAGCCACCAGGGCCGGAAGTCCAGCATGTGCAGTCGCTCCACGATGTCGCGGTCGCGCAGCCACCAGCCGAGGGCGAAGAAAGGGAGCAGGCCGAGCGTGCGCGACAGCGAGAACGTGCTGTCGACGTTGGGCAGGTACCCCGCGCCGACCGAGATCACGATCGTCCACAGCAGCGGCCAGCGCAGGAGCGCCAGGTAGGGCAGCACCAGCCGGAAGATGCCGAGAGCGAGCAGGAACCAGAGCGTCCAGGACGGCTGGGTGATGTTGGGGTCGGCCTGTCCCTTGACGATCCACTTCGTGAGGGTCCACAGGAGCTCGAAGATCAGATAGGGCAGGAGAATGTCGGTGATCACCCGCGCCATCTGCGTCTTGGTCGGGGAGCCGGACTTCGAGAAGTAGCCGGAGATGATGGCGAAGGCCGGCATGTGAAAGGCGTAGAGCGTGAGGTAGAACGCCGCAGCGATGTCGGAGTCGTAGATCAGGCGTTGGATCGCGTGCCCGAGCACCACGAGCACGATGCAGGCGTATCGCGCGTTGTCCCAGAACGGTACGCGTCGGCGGGGCTTCGGTGCCGCACCCGTCGGAGGGTCTGCGGTGTGGGCGCCGGCGCTGCTCATACTGTGAGGCTACCGCGGGGAATAAAGTTGTCGGGATCGCGTTGACTCATATACATTCAAATGAATAGAACCGGATGCCGAGACATCCGGCTCGGAGAAGACGGAGTAATCATGAGCGAGCAGTCAGCCGCCCCGGCGATGCAGTTCGGCATCATGTCGGTCAGCGACATCACCCGCGACCCCACCACCGGCGTGACGCCGAGTGAGCAGGAGCGCATCAAGGCGACCCTCGCGATCGCCACCCACGCCGAAGAGGTCGGGCTCGACGTGTTCGCGATCGGCGAGCACCACAACCCGCCGTTCTGGTCCTCCAGCCCGACGACGTTCCTCGCCGCCCTCGCCGCGCAGACCGAACGCCTCATCGTCTCGACATCGACCACCCTCATCACGACGAACGACCCCGTGCGCATCGCCGAGGAGTACGCGATGCTCCAGCACGTCTCCGACGGCCGCATGGACCTCATGCTCGGTCGCGGCAACACCGGCCCCGTCTACCCGTGGTTCGGTCAGGACATCCGCCAGGGGCTCCCGCTCGCGATCGAGAACTACGCCCTGCTGCACAAGCTCTGGCGCGAAGACGTCGTCGACTGGGAAGGCAAGTTCCGCACCCCGCTGCAGGGCTTCACCTCCACGCCGCGTCCGCTTGACGGCATCGCCCCGTTCGTGTGGCACGGCTCCATCCGCACGCCCGAGATCGCGGAGCAGGCGGCGTACTACGGCGACGGCTTCTTCGCGAACAACATCTTCTGGCCGAAGGAGCACTACCAGCGTCTGATCGAGCTGTACCGTCAGCGCTACGCGCACTACGGACACGGCACCGCCGAGCAGGCGATCGTCGGACTCGGCGGGCAGGTGTTCATGGCTGCGAAGTCGCAGGACGCGGTCAACCAGTTCCGTCCGTACTTCGACAACGCGCCCGTCTACGGCCACGGTCCGAGTATGGAGGACTTCACCGAGATGACCCCGCTGACCGTGGGGTCTCCGCAGCAGGTGATCGACCGCTACGCCGCGATGCGCGAGCACTACGGCGACTACCAGCGTCAGCTGTTCCTGATCGATCACGCCGGGCTTCCGTTGAAGACGGTGCTCGAGCAGCTCGACATCCTCGGCTCGGAGGTCGTTCCGGTCCTGCGCAGGGAGCTGGCGAAAGATCGCCCGGCGAACGTTCCGGACGCGCCGACGCATGCGGCTCGGGTCGCGGCGGAGTTCGGCGACGGACCTACCCGTCAGGCCCGGCCCGGCGCCAACCGCGGCGACAACCTCACCGGCGACTCGCCCTACCAGGACACCCCGGCCCCGGCCGGCGCCGCGTTCGGCCTCAGCCGGAAGGGCGCCTGAGATGACCACGCGTCGTATCGCGGTCGTCTCCGCCGGCCTGTCGAACCCGTCGTCGACGCGCATGCTCGCTGACCGGCTGGCCGCAGAGACGGCGAAGGTGCTCCGCTCGCGTGACATCGAGGTGAGCGTGGATGTGATCGAGCTGCGGGACTACGCGCACGACATCACGAACAATCTGCTCACGGGCTTCGCCCCGCCGGCACTCGACACCGCGGTCAACACGGTGGTGTCTGCCGACGCCCTGATCGCCGTGACCCCGATCTTCTCGACGAGCTACTCGGGTCTGTTCAAGTCGTTCATCGACGTGCTCGACCCCGACGCCCTCACCGGCAAGCCCGTGCTGATCGGTGCGAACGCGGGCACCGCTCGGCACTCGCTGGCGATCGACTACGCGATCAGGCCGCTGTTCGCCTACCTGCACGCCGAGGCCGTCTCCACCGGCGTCTTCGCCGCCTCGAGCGACTGGGGCGACGCGGGCGACGACGTCGCGCCGCTCGCCAAGCGGATCGAGAAGGGCGCCCGCGAACTCGCCGATGCGATCGCGCGCCGCGACACCGTCGAGGTCGTGGACCCCTACGACCCTGCGACGTACCTGGGCGAGGGCCGATCCTTCGGCCACATGCTCGGAGGTCTCGCGGGGGAGTGACCGCCCGCCGCCGGCCGGAGGCTCACCTCTGGTCGGCGGCGCCGCGCTTCCAGCCGTACTCCGTCTCGGGGCGCCCGCGCGCCCCGTATCGTGCGGTCTTCACGAGCACACCGTCCGCGGCGAGGTGCTCGAGGTAGCGCCGAACCGCGACGCGCGACATGCCCAAACGTGCGCCGGCCTCGCTGGCCGAGAGCGGACCGGCCTCGCGCACCTCCGCCGTCACGCGTTCGAGCGAGGTCGCGGACAATCCCTTCGGCAGCCGGATCGCTCCCGTGCTCCGGCC
Organism: Microbacterium sp. PI-SA-G; assembly: GCF_057215335.1. Classification (NCBI taxonomy): domain Bacteria; kingdom Bacillati; phylum Actinomycetota; class Actinomycetes; order Micrococcales; family Microbacteriaceae; genus Microbacterium; species Microbacterium sp. PI-SA-G. Next base: position 780,451 of record NZ_CM170103.1, on the reverse strand, counting down.
CAGCAGCGCGTCGATCTCGGCCTGTGTCGCTTCGCCGTCGGTCGACCGCGCCTGGTCCCGGTGTTCGCGGTAGTGCTGCATCCGCTCCTGGAACACCGCGAAGGCGAACGGCTTGACCAGGTACTGGAACACCCCGAGCGCGGCCATCTGCCGCACGGTGTCGGCATCGCGCACGCCCGTGACGGCGATGACGTCGACGGCAGCCGCGCGCGAGCGCAGGGCACGCAGCACGTCGAGTCCGGATCCGTCCGGCATCGTCATGTCGAGAAGAACCAGGTCGAACGCATCGGGTCCGGGTCGCTCGAGCACGGCGGAGACGGCGGCGCGGGCCCCCGTGCACTCACCGGCGACGACGAATCCGTCGAGACGAGCCAGATAGTCACGGTGCAGCTCGAGGGTCAGAGCATCATCGTCGACCAACAGCGTGCGGATCATGAGCGCCTCCGGGGCGTGGGCGCGGCGGGCAGTTCGACCCGGAACGTCGTCGGCTCAGCGCGGAGCTCGACGGAGCCGCCGGCGTCGGAGACGATCGATCGCACCAGAGCGAGACCCACGCCGCGTCCCTCGGTCCCCGATGGCTTCGTCGAGAACCCGGAGTCGAAGATCCGGTCGCGCAGGTGCTCCGGCACGCCCGGTCCGCTGTCGGCGACCTCGAGCACGATGCCCCCGTGATCCGCTGGGCGGAGCAGGACCGAGACCCAGCGCTCGGCGGCGTCCATGTCATCGACGTCGCCGGTGGTGTCGGTGGCGGCATCCATGGCGTTGTCGATGAGGTTGCCGAGCACGGCGACGCTGTCGACCGTCGAGAGCGGGGAGCGAGGGGTGTCGGGCTCGATGCGGGCCCGCCACTCGATGCCGCGCTCTTTCGCCTGTGACGCCTTTCCGAGCAGCAGCGCTCCGACCACCGGATCCCCATGTCGCCGCGCCGTCACCTGGTCGACGAGGGACTGGCTGGCGCGCGACGTCTCGGTGAGGATCTCGATCGCTTCCGGCGTGCGTCCGAGCTCGAGCAGGGCGACGGCCGTGTGCATCCGGTTTCCGTGCTCGTGCGTCTGCGCCCGCAGCGCCTCGCCGAGCGTGCGGATCGACTCGTACGACGAGACCGCATCGCGCACCTGTCCGGGAGGCAGATCACCGGCGATGCGCCGGGTCGCCCGCCGTGCGGCCCATGCGCCGAGTGCGCCGAGCGCGACCAGCCCGGCCGTGATGCCCAGTGACAGAGGCAGTCGGCGCACCAGCGTGTCGGCGATCGACTCCGTCGTCACGCCGGCGGCCACCCAACCGACGAGTGCGCCGTTCGCCGTCTCGACGGGCACGATCGACCGGACGGAGGGCCCGAGCGTGCCCGTGAACACCTCCGTCAGCTGACGCGGTCGCGCAGGGATCGTGCCGAGGTAGGGCTCGCCGATCACCGCGAGGTCGGGATGCGTGATGCGCACGCCGTCGACGGTCATGATGGTGACGAAGTCCAGGTGCGCGGTATCGATCACGTCCAGTGCATGCGGCTCGAGCACGCGGGTCGCATCGGCACGCGCAGCACCGTCGCCGACAGCGTCCGCCACGGCGGACAGCGCCTCCACCGTGGCGGTGGAGGCAGCGATCGTCGCGGCGGTGGCGGCCGTGACCCGCTCCGCCTCGGCGCGTGTCGCGCGCTGTGTCTCGACGACGAGGAACACGGCCACGAGAGCGCCGATGACGACGGCGGCGAGCAGCAGCACCAGGAACACTCGAGACGCCGCGCTGCGTGCGGTCGTGGCATGCGCCATCGCGTCTCCGATCGTCGTCCGTGGCGGGTGATGACCAATACGACCACAAATGGTCCCCGTGTGTGAAGTCGGCGACGGTAGGGGCATCGGTCAGCACGGACGCTGACGCACATGACACGAAGACGTTCATGATCAAGGAGGAAACATGGCCATCACGACGGGTTTCTCGCTCCCGGGGTTCCACTGGCGGCGCAACAAGCAGTCCTGGGACCGGCATACGTGGCTGTACGTGTCGGTGCTGATCGCCGTGGTGCTCGGAGCCGCGGTCGGGCTCATCTGGCCCGAGGTCGGTCAGGGCTTCGAGGCACTGGGCAAAGGGTTCGTCGCGCTGATCAAGATGATGATCGCGCCGATCATCTTCTGCACGATCGTGGTGGGTGTCGGCTCGATCGCGAAGGCGGCGACCGTCGGCAAGATCGGCGGACTCGCGCTGCTCTACTTCATGATCATGTCGACCTTCGCCCTCGCGATCGGGCTGGTCGTGGGCAACATCATCCACCCCGGCGCCGGACTCGACATGGCGTCGTCGACGTACGACGCGACCGAGACCGAGGCGAAGACGACGCAGGAGTTCATCCTCGGCATCATCCCCACCACCTTCTTCTCGGCGTTCACCGGTGAGAGCGTGCTGCAGGTGCTGTTCATCGCGCTGCTAGTCGGTTTCGCCCTCCAGGGTCTGGGGGAGCGCGGAGCTCCGATCATGGATGCCGTGAAGCACCTGCAGAAGCTGGTGTTCCGCATTCTCGGCATGATCCTGTGGCTCGCACCCCTCGGGGCGTTCGGAGCGATCGCGGCGGTCGTCGGCAAGACCGGCGTCGCGGCCATCTGGAGCCTGGGGACGCTGATGATCGCGTTCTACATCACGTGCATCCTCTTCATCACCGTGATCCTGGGAACGCTGCTGTGGGCGGTGACGCGGGTGAACATCTTCAGCCTCATCAAGTACCTCGGTCGCGAGTACCTGCTGATCGTCGGGACGTCGTCGTCGGAGTCCGCGCTGCCGCGTCTGATCGCCAAGATGGAGCACGTCGGCGTCTCGAAGCCCGTGGTGGGCATCACCGTGCCGACCGGATACTCGTTCAACCTCGACGGCACCGCGATCTACCTCACGATGGCGTCGCTGTTCATCGCCGCCGGGATGGGGCAGCCCATGTCGATCGGCGAGCAGATCGGCCTGCTGGTGTTCATGATCATCGCCAGCAAGGGAGCCGCCGGTGTCACCGGTGCCGGCCTGGCGACGCTCGCCGGAGGACTCCAGGCGTACCGCCCCGACCTCGTCGACGGCGTGGGCGTGATCGTCGGTATCGATCGCTTCATGTCGGAAGGACGCGCACTGACCAACTTCACCGGCAATGCGGTCGCGACTCTGCTGATCGGCACCTGGACCAAGCAGATCGATCGGGAACGCGTACGTCAGGTGCTCAGCGGCGAGCTTCCGTTCGAGGAGTCACAGCTCGACGGCGTCGATGAGCACGGGATGTCCTCTGCGCCCGACGCTGCGGATGTGCAGGAGCTCAAGGACTCCGCGCTGACCGAGATGCAGGCCAAGGAGGCCAGGGCCCGCGCACGCGCTGCACAGGGCTGACGGGCCGGAAGATGAGGATGCGGGAGCCGAGATCTCGGCTCCCGCATCCGTGCGGTCAACCGCTCTTGCGTCGGAACTCGCGCCGCGTCTGCGGGGCAGCGGCACCGTGGACGGCGGAGTCGCCATCCAGATGCGACTCGCCCTGACGGTGGTGCGCGTTCTTCTTCTCGAGCGCTTCCTTGAACTTGCGCTTCATCTCCTCAGAGGAGGAGGCGCCTTCTTCGGTGCTCATGTCCGCCAGCCTAGGGCACTGCCCGGGGAGACGGGACCCTCACCTGCGCAGTCGACGGGTGCAGAGATCGATCAGAAGCCCGATGCCGACGGCCACCACGATGGATACCGGGATGGCCACGATCGGCCCGCCCGGGAGGATCGCCGCCACCGCGGCGCCGATGGATGCCTGGTAGGCGGCCCACCCGCTCGCGGCGACCGTGACGAGCGCCAGGTACCGCGGGGGATGGATGCGCGAGGCGCCGGCCACGAGGTTGATCGCGAGTCGCGCGAACGGCACGAAGCGCGCGGTGAACAGCACGGTGGCCGTGCCGGCGTCCAGGCGGCTCTGTGCCCACGTGAGAGCCTGCCGTACGCGGGGACCGCGCATCCAGCGCCAGCGCTCCAACCCGACGAAGCGACCGACGAGATAGCACGCGCCGTCACCCAGCACGGCGGCGGCCGCTGCACACGCGATCACGGCCCACAGCGGCGGGGATCCTGTGCTGACGGCGAGTGCTCCCAGCACGGTGACGGCGACCTCTCCGGGGATCACCACCAGGAACGCGTCGCCGAGCACGAGGAGAGCCATGAGAGCGAGGCTCCACGGACCGGCGAGCACGCTGTCGAGGAGATCGGCGTCGAGGAAGTCGGCGGGCACAGGCACACCCTGCCGTTCGCCGGTGAACGGGAACCAACGAGCGCATAGCCGGTGACCGCCGATCCAGCATCCGGTGAACATCTGGTGCGAGAGGCCTATTCCGGCTGCACGAGCGGAGCCCCGCCGTCATCCTGAAGGGGTGAGAGTCGCCATCGTGACGGAGTCCTTCCTTCCCCACATGAACGGTGTCACCGGATCGGTCCTTCAGATCCTGCGTCACCTCGAGCGCACAGGGCATGAGGCGCACGTGATCGCGCCCGCAGCCGCCGGCATGCCCACTGAAGTCACGGGCGCCCGGGTCGAGGCGATCCCGAGCGTGCCGCTTCCCGGGTACCGCAATGTGCGCGTCGGCACGTCGCCCGCCTACCGCGTCGCCGCGTCGCTCCGCGCGTTTCAGCCCGACGTGGTGCACCTCGCCTCGCCGTTCGCTCTCGGCTGGCGCGGTGTGCTCGCCGCGGAACGCCTGTCCGTCGCAGCCGTGGCTGCGTACCAGACCGATGTCGCCGCGTATGCCGAGCGATATCGAGTGGCCGCCACGACACACCTTGCCCAGACGCACATCGCGCGCCTGCACCGTCGGGCGACCATGACGCTCACCCCGTCGACGGAATCCGCCCAGCAGCTCGAACGCCTGGGCGTGGATCGCCTGCGCCACTGGGGGAGAGGCGTCGATGCCGAGAGGTTCCACCCGGATCGTCGCGATGCCGCACTGCGCGCCCGATGGGATGCCCAGTCGTCGCAGGAGCGCGGTCCGGAGGTGGTGGTCGGATACGTGGGTCGTCTCGCTCCCGAGAAGCAGGTCGAAGACCTCGCCGTTCTCGATTCGATCCCCGGTGTCCGTCTCGTCATCGTCGGCGACGGCCCGAGCAGGGCGCGTCTGCAGTCGCTGCTGCCCCGTGCGCTGTTCCTCGGACATCTCGACGGCGAGGCGCTCGCCGCGGCGATGGCCTCGTTCGATGTTTTCGTGCACCCCGGAGAGAGCGAGACCTTCGGGCAGACGCTGCAGGAGGCGCACGCCAGCGGCATCCCCGTCGTCGCCACCGGCCGCGGTGGCCCACTCGACCTCGTGCGAATGGGGATCGACGGATGGCTGTACCGGCCAGGCGATCTCGATGACCTGCGGATGCGCGTCGCCGACCTCACGGGCGACGCACGCAAGCGGCGCGCGTTCGGCGAGGCAGGACACCACGCCGTGCAGGGGCGGTCGTGGGCGAGCGTCTGCGATCAGCTTCTCGGGCACTACGACGAGGCGCGGTCTCTGCAGTCCGTCGATGGCACGCTCCGCGCGCGCCGCAGCGCGCGGCCGGAGACACCCCGTCTTGCCGCGGCAGGCCGATGGCGGCGCTACGTCGCGCTGGGTGACTCGCTGACCGAGGGGCTGTGTGATCCGGCACCCGACGGCGCGCTGCGCGGATGGGCTGACCGCCTGGCGCTGCTGTTGGCCGCGCGGGGCGGACTGCACTACGCCAATCTGGCGATCCGGTCGAAGCGGGTGTCGGACGTGTGCGGATCGCAACTGCAACGGGCGCTGGAGTTGCGGCCCGATCTGGTGTCGATCCTGGTCGGCGCCAACGATCTCGTGAAGCACCGCGCCGACGTCGCCGCACTCGCCGCGCGGGTGGAAGACGCCGTCGCGCGGCTTCGTGCGACGGGGGCCGATGTGCTCCTCGTGACGCCCTTTCTGCCCGGGCGACGCGCCGCCGGCATCTACACGGCACGCTTCTCAGCGTTCGCGACCGCGCTGGTGGGGGTCGCCGCGCGCACGGGCGCGATCCTGGTAGACACCGATCTGTACCCGACGTTGCGCGAGCGGCCGCACTGGGGCGAGGACCTGGTGCACCTCAGCAGCAGAGGGCACCGCTTCCTCGCCTACCGCGTCGCCGAGGTGCTGGGCGTCCCCGACGCGGATGCGCTCGGCATGCTCGATGCCGCGCTGCATGAGCACGAGTCGATCGGCACCGGCGCGTGGTGGCGTCAGCACGCGCTGCCCTGGGTCTGGCGTCGTCTGCACGGTCGCGCGGCAGGCGATGGCCGCTCCGCCAAGCACCATGACTACGTCTATCTCGGACGTTCCTCGGCGGCTCAGGGTGTGTCGGTGAGCTGAACCGTTCCTATGCTGTTCGACATGGAGCACCGAGACGTCGTCGAACGATTCATCGCCACTCGATTCCCCGGCGCATCGATCGCGATCGTCGCCGGCAGCACGGCTCGCGGAGAGCGCACCGCGAGCAGCGACATCGATCTGCTGCTCGTCGGAGACGGGGTGTTCGATGACGCACGTCAGAGCATGGCCGGGGGATTCGCGTTCGAGGGCGAGTTCTTCGAAGTGTTCGCGTATACGGGGCAAGGATTCACGGAATGGGCCGCACGGGCATTGGCACAGTACCGGCCGGTGATCGTGCACATGCTGGTCGAAGGCGTGGAGATTCGAGGAGGTGAGCCTCTGCGTGATCTCCGTGCGCGATGGGCACCGGCGCTCGCCGTAGGACCCGCGCTCGACGCGCACGAGCTGGATCTCCGTCGCTACGTGATCACCGATCAACTCGACGATCTGCGCGACGCTCGTGATCCGCTGGAACAGCGCGTCCTCGCCAGCGTCCTGTTCGAGAAGACCGCGGAGTTGATGCTCCTCACGGAGCGCCGATGGATCGGCGCAGGCAAGTACCTGCCGCGGCGACTGCGCGAGTTGAGCCCAGATCGTACGCACGCACTGGCGCGTCCGTTGTTGGAGCCTGACTTCGCCGCGTTCGCCGATGCGGTCGAGGCGGAGCTCGAGCGTGCCGGCGGACGTGTGCAGACCGGCTTCGTGCGCTGACACTGCCGGCCTCTGCGCTCACCCGACGCGAGCATCGGCCCGAGCGTTGGCGCGAGCCCTCGCGGACGTTCGCACGTGTGTCCGGCGTAACATCGCGCTGCGTTCCCGCGCCGGTGCCGACCTTGGCACGGCGAGGGTCAGGTTCGGGCGTGGTGTGCGCCAGCGTCGTGCGGGGTCCCACCAGGCGGGTCCGCGAACGTGTGGGGTGCCGTTGTGCATGCGGATCTCCCACCCGGACGTATCGAGGGTGCGGTGGTGGTGCCAGCACAGGGCGACACCGTTGTCGGTGTGGGTCGGCCCGCCGCGTGAATGTTCCTGGACGTGGTGGATCTCACACCAGGATGCGGAGACGTGACATCCGGGGATGAGGCATTCCTTGTCTCTGAGGGTGATCGCGCGTCTTTGGTGGGCGGTGAAGATGCGGTCGGTGACCCCGATGCCGATGATCCGCCCCTCGGGATCGAACAGCACTCGCTGCACGCTTCCGCCGCAGGCGGTGTGTGCGGCGGTGGACGTGGATGCGGGGGTGTCGATCCCGTCGAAGTGCGCCCACCCGCGTCCGGTGGCGTAGTCCTGCGCGGTGACCGACACGACCAGCGTGGGGGCGGCACCGCCGAGTTTCGGCATCTCGTCATGCCGGGCGGCGATCCCGAGGACCGCGGCGAGGGCGTCGTGCTGTTTCTGTTCGCGGGAGCGGGTGTCGACCATCCCCCCGGCGTCACCGGACGGGAGGGTCTCCGGGTCGAAGTTCGGGTCCTTCACCCACCCCTCCGCGAAGTCGTCGTCCGCGGCGGCGTCGACGGCGCTGCTGACGGAGGGGGCGAAGTGCACGCCCGGGAGCGGCGGCCCGTCGACCTTCGGGTTCAAGTACGCGTCCCAGATGCGTTGCATCTGCGCGGCGACTTCGGGCAGCAGGTCCCCGTGCAGGGGGATGAGACCGTTCTTCTCCCGCCCGAACCGCACCCCACGACCCCGCATCGCCGTATCGTCTGACGGTTCGGGACCGTCCGGGTCGAGATATGCCAGCATCACCCGCGCGAACAACCGCAAGTCTTCAGGCGTCGCCGGCGGGCACGTCGGAGCGTCATCATCATCACCCGTCCCGTCATCCGGCCCGTCGTCGTCCGTTTCGGAGTCCGCCGCGACCAGTCCCCGCGCGAGGCTCGCGAGCTCCGCGTCCGCCCGCCACCGCGCCTCGTCTCCGATCCGGCGGTGCGCGGCGTCGATCGGCCCGACAGCGGCCAGCAGCCCCGCGATTCCGATCGTCCCATCCAGCAACGCCTCCCGCAACGCGGGCCACCGCGCTGGCTGCATCCCACCCGTGGACAGGTTCGCCTCCCGGTGAACTGCGCGCGCCGCCTTCAGCACCCGCCCGGCCCCGAACGCATCGGTGCGCAGCACCCGCTGCAGCAACTCGTTCATACTCCGGCACCCGAACCCGGCACACAACGACCCATCACCGGCCCCGCCGGGGGCCGTTGCCACGGTCTCCACCACGACCGCATCCAGGTGCCGCTGGGCCTCTCCCGCGAGCCGCAGCACCTGCATCCGGTCATCGTTCGACAGCGCGCCCACAGCATCGGGATCGACGACCCGAGCGAGGTCGGCGACGACCCGCTCCAAGATCTCCGCAGTGCTGTTCATACCCCCAGTCAACCCGGGGCCACCGACATTCAGACCCAGAAAACCCAGCTCACAACCAGTATCCCGATATACAGCAACCAACACCGGCCCCCGCGCAAAGCTCTCAGCGCCTGCCCATGCCCCGATAGTCCCACCCCGCCGCACGCCACGCCGCCGGGTCGAGGCAGTTGCGGCCGTCGATGATGATCTGCCTGCGCACCAGTCCTGCGGCTCGCACCGGCGACATGTCGCGGCGGTACTCGTCCCACTCCGTGACGACGACCACGGCGTCGGCGTCGCGCAGCGCGTCGTCGCGGTCGTGTGCGTAGCCGAGCTGCGGGTGCAGAGCCGAGGCATTCGCGATCGCGGCAGGGTCCGTGACCACGACGTCCGCTCCCAATCCGCGCAGCCGCACCGCCACCTCGAGCGCGGGGGAGTCGCGGATGTCGTCGCTGAACGGCTTGAACGCCGCCCCGAGCACGGCGATGCGCCGCCCGAAGACCATGCCGCCGAGCGCGTCGATCACCAGTTGCACGGCGCGGTCGCGCCGTCGGAGGTTGATCTCGTCGACCTCCCGCAGGAACCCGACGGCCTCGCTGCGTCCGAGCTCTTCGGCCCGAGCAGTGAATGCCCGGATGTCCTTCGGCAGACACCCTCCGCCGAATCCGATGCCCGACCCGAGGTACCGCCGACCGATGCGTGTGTCGTGGCCGAGCGCGTCGGCGAGCAGCGTCACGTCCGCTCCAGCCGCCTCGGCGATCTCGGCCATGGCGTTGATGAAGGAGATCTTCGTCGCGAGAAAGGCGTTGGCCGCGCCCTTGACGAGTTCGGCGGTCGCGAGGTCCGTGACCAGATACGGCGTGCCGGAGGCGAGAGCGGGGGCGTAGATCTCGGCGAGCAGGTCCGCCGCGTCGGTCCCTTCGTCGCCTCCGGGGACGCCCACCACGATGCGGTCAGGCGTGAGCGTGTCGTGCACGGCCCACCCCTCGCGCAGGAACTCTGGATTCCACACCAGTGTCGCGCCCGCGGCGGAGACACGCTCTGACAGGCGTTCGGCGGTGCCGACCGGAACCGTGGACTTCCCGGCCACGACGTCACCGCGTTGCAGATGGGGGAGCAGTGCGTCGACCGCCGCATCCACGAAGCGCAGGTCCGCGGCTCGGCCGCCCGGAATCTGCGGGGTGCCGACCGCGACGAAGTGCACTCGCGCTCCGGCGGCATCCTCCACGCGCGTGCTGAAGCGCAGTCGTCCTGACGCTAGACCTGCCGCCAGCAGTTCAGTGAGCTGCGGCTCGAAGAACGGCGCCGTGCCGTCCGCCAGTGCGTCGACCTTCCGTGAATCGACGTCGATGCCGATCACCTCGTGTCCGATCGAGGCCATCGCTGCGGCGTGCACGGCACCGAGGTACCCGCAGCCGATCACTGAGATGCGCATGAACCCAGTAGACCCCACGGATCGTCCCCGTGGGTAACGGGCGAGTGAACGGAAGAAGATGGACTGCGCGGGAATCGCGCGGCCCGCCGTGACGTCGTTTTTCAGGCAGCCGCTGGTAGTGTGGATGCGGTTGCCTTGTGTCAACCGATCCAATTTCATATCGACTCATGGAGCGATCGGCGGAGAGCTGGTCCCCTGTGGTGGGTTCCTCGGCGGGCATCGTCGGGTGGCCTTCCACCGGTGGCCAGCGCAGGTGAGATTCGCGGGAATGCCCGCGCGCCCGTATCCGGCCGCATCCGCTCCTTCAGAATGAGCTCGCGCGTCACACGGATTCGCGAGTCTAAACAAAGAAGGAGAGACCTCTTGGAAGGTCCTGAAATCACTGCCACCGAGGCCGTTCTCGACAACGGCCGCTTCGGCACCCGCACCATCCGCTTCGAGACCGGCCGCCTCGCGCAGCAGGCGCAGGGCGCAGTCGCCGCCTACCTCGACAACGAGACCATGCTCCTCTCGGCCACCAGCGCAGGCAAGCACCCGCGCGAGGGCTTCGACTTCTTCCCGCTGACGGTCGACGTCGAGGAGCGCTCCTACGCCGCCGGCAAGATCCCCGGCTCGTTCTTCCGCCGCGAGGGCCGCCCCTCCACCGAGGCGATCCTGGTCTGCCGTCTGATCGACCGCCCCCTGCGTCCGTCGTTCGTCGACGGACTGCGCAACGAGGTCCAGGTCGTCATCACGGTCCTCTCGATCGCTCCGGGCGAGTTCTACGACGCGCTCGCGATCAACGCGGCTTCCGCGTCGACGCAGATCTCCGGCCTGCCCTTCTCGGGTCCGGTCGCCGGCGTGCGCCTGGCGTTCATCCCCGGCCAGGGCGAGCACGCCGACCAGTGGGTCGCGTTCCCGACCGCCCAGCAGGTCAGCGAAGCAGTGTTCGACCTGATCGTCGCCGGTCGCGTCGTCACCAAGTCCGACGGCACCGAAGACGTCGCCATCATGATGGTCGAGGCCGAGGCGACCGAGGGCAGCTGGAACCTGATCAAGGCCGGCGCCACGAAGCCGAACGAAGAGATCGTCGCGCAGGGTCTCGAGGCATCGAAGCCCTTCATCGCTCAGCTGGTCAAGGCTCAGGCCGAGCTCGCAGCCAGCTCGTCGAAGGAGCCGGGTGTGTACCCGGTCTTCCTGCCGTACAGCCAGGAGGTCTACGACTTCGTGGCCGGCCGCTCGTACGACGACCTCGTGGGCGTCTACCAGATCGCCGACAAGCAGGAGCGCCAGAGCGCCGACGACGCCATCAAGGATCGCGTCCGGGCCCAGCTCATCGAGGCCACCGAGTCGGGTTCGCTCCCGGCAGGAGCCCCGCTGGAGTTCTCCGCGGCGTACAAGTCCGTCACCAAGAAGATCGTGCGCAGCCGCATCCTCAAGGAGAGCGTGCGCATCGACGGTCGCGGCCTGGCCGACATCCGTCCGCTCGACGCCGAGGTGCAGGTCATCCCGCGCGTGCACGGTTCCGCGATCTTCCAGCGCGGCGAGACCCAGATCTTGGGTGTCACCACGCTGAACATGCTCAAGATGGAGCAGCAGATCGACTCGCTGTCGCCTGTCACGAGCAAGCGCTACATGCACCACTACAACTTCCCGCCGTACTCGACCGGTGAGACCGGCCGAGTCGGTTCGCCGAAGCGTCGCGAGATCGGGCACGGCTTCCTGGCCGAGCGCGCACTCGTGCCGGTGCTGCCGAGCCGCGAGGAGTTCCCGTACGCGATCCGTCAGGTGTCCGAGGCGCTGAGCTCCAACGGCTCGACCTCGATGGGCTCCGTCTGCGCGTCGACCCTGTCGCTGCTGAACGCGGGTGTGCCGCTGCGCGCTCCCGTCGCCGGCATCGCCATGGGCCTGGTGTCCGATGAGGTCGACGGCGAGACGCGCTACGCCGCGCTCACCGACATCCTCGGTGCGGAAGACGCCCTCGGCGACATGGACTTCAAGGTCGCCGGTACCAGCGAATTCGTCACGGCCATCCAGCTCGACACGAAGCTCGACGGAATCCCGACGCAGGTGCTCGCCGGCGCGCTGACTCAGGCACGCGACGCGCGTCTGACGATCCTCAACGTGCTGAACTCCGCGATCGACGCTCCCGACGAGATGGCGCCCACCGCGCCTCGCGTCATCAGCGTGCAGATCCCGGTCGACAAGATCGGCGAGCTGATCGGCCCGAAGGGCAAGACGATCAACTCGATCCAGGACGAGACCGGTGCGCAGATCTCCATCGAGGAGGACGGCACCGTCTACATCGGCGCGACCGATGGTCCTTCGGCCGAGGCCGCTCGTGCCCAGGTCAACGCGATCGCCAACCCGACCAACCCCGAGGTGGGCGAGCAGTTCCTCGGCACGGTCGTCAAGATCGCCACCTTCGGTGCGTTCGTCTCGCTGCTGCCCGGCAAGGACGGCCTGCTGCACGTCACCGAGGTGCGCAAGCTCGCCGGTGGAAAGCGTGTCGAGAACGTCGACGACGTGCTCTCGGTCGGTCAGAAGATCCTCGTGAAGATCACGAAGATCGACGACCGCGGCAAGCTCTCCCTCGAGCCCGTGATCGACGAGTCGGCCGCGGCTGAGGCCGCTCCGGCAGAAGAGTCCGCCGCGGAGTAATCCGTCGCTCGATCAGAACCCGGGTGTCCTCGCGAGAGGGCGCCCGGGTTCTGTCTTTTCCGGCGTGACCAAACTGTTATGGGAAGTTTGCACGCCGTTCCGGGGATTGGTCAGCGCGTTCTCGTAACTCCCTTACCCTCGAAGTACGCACCGGGGGGTGCACGAATCGGCAGGTACGCAGATCGGCAGCACCGGTCGACGCGGGGGTGAGGGAATGCGGTTGTTCGGCGTAGGCGCAGGAGCGTCAGAAGACCACGCGCAGACGCAGGGCGCAGAGCACCCTTCCGCGCCCATCCCGATCGTCGGTCCCGGCGTCGGGGAGTCGATTCGCGTGGCGCTCGGTGAGACCGGGCTCGAGACGTTCCCGCTCATGCTCGGCGCCGCGGAGTTCGGCTGGAACGTCGACCTCGAGACCAGCCATGGAATCCTCGACCGCTACGTGGAGTTCGGCGGCAATGCCGTGCACACGGCCGACGGGTTCTCCGGCGGCCGCAGCGAGCACATCATCGGCCAGTGGCTGCGCTCGCGCGGACTCCGCGATCACGCGTTGCTGAGCGTGCGCATCGGGGCGCACGCCGACAATCCCGGGCTCGGCTCCGTCAATCTGGTTCGGGCGGTCGAGGGGTCTCTCACCCGTCTCGGCGTGGATCGCATCGACGTGCTGCATCTCGATGCGACCCTCGACACCACGACGAACCTCGAGGACACGCTGGCGACCGTCGAATGGCTCACCGACGCCGGCAAGGTCGGCGCGGTCGGCGCCTACGGCTTCGCCCCCGAACGCCTCGTCGAGGCTCGCATCCTCGCCTCGGCCGGCTACCCGCGCATCCAGGTGATCGACGCGCCGTACAACCTGCTCCGCCGGCAACCCTTCGAGGGCGACCTGCGGCTCGTCGCCGGCGCCCAGAACCTCGCCGTGACGCCGTCGCACGCGCTCGAGCACGGCTTCCTCTCGGGTCGGCACCGTCGCAAGGCCTTGACCTCGCCCGGCATCCGCGGCGAGCAGCTGCGCGGTCACCTCAACCGACGAGGCATCAAGATCCTGCGTGCGCTCGACCAGGTCGCCGAGGAGCTCTCCGTTCCCGTCGCCGCGGTCTCGATCGCATGGCTCCTGGCGCAGCGCACCATCGCGGCGCCGATCGTGAACACCTTCGCGACCGATCACGTCGACGAGCTGATGCAGGGCGCGGGCGTGCTTCTTTCCCGCGCGCAGGTCACCGAGCTCACCCGGGCGGGCAACTGAGCATCCGTCGACCGGTGACGTAGGGTGGAACAGAGAAGCCGGGCGAATGCTGGCGATGAAGCGAGCGGGTTGTGACGCACTACATATATCTGGTCAGGCATGGTGAACATCAGGATGCCGAGTACGGGCTCGCCGACGGACCGCTCTCGCCGCGGGGCCAGCGCCAGGCCGAACTGATCGCCGATCGGCTGTCCGGGCTCCCGCTCGACGCCGTCTGGCATTCTCCTCTGCTGCGTGCCGCCGAGACGGCGCGTGCGATCGCCGGGCGTCTGCCGTCGGTGGACCCTGAGCCGACCGCACTGCTCTTCGACTGCGTCCCGACCGGGATGACCGAGGAGACCCCGGCGGCGTTCGAGCCGTTCTTCGGCTCGGTCAGCGAGGCCGAGATCGAGGCGGGCGGTGCGCAGATGTACGACGCCGTGAACGAGTTCCTGGTACGCAAGAACGGTGATGTGCACGAGGTGCTCATCACGCACAACTTCGTGATCGCGTGGTTCGTCCGCGAGGTGCTCGGCGCACCCGAGTGGCGATGGATGACTCTCAACCAGGCGCACTGCGGGCTGACGATCATCGCGCAGAAGCAGGGGCGTCCGTGGACGCTGCTGACCCACAACGACACCGGCCACCTGCCGTTCGAGCTGCGCACCGGCATCCCCGACCCGCTTCCGGTCTGATCCGCGGCCGCGCGCCCCGTCCGAGCCGGAGCGTGCGCTCCTTAGACTGGAGCCATGACCACGCAGGTAGCCCTCATCGGCGGAACCGGGAAGCTCGGAACGATCATCCACGCGGTGGTCGACGAGCTCGAAGGGTTCGAGGTGAGCCGAGTGCTGACCTCGGCGAGCGATCTGTCGGAGATCTCGGGCACCGACCTCGTGATCGATGCGTCGACGCCCCAGGTGAGCATCGACGTCGTACGCACGGCCGTGGAGCACGGGGTCAACGTCCTCGTCGCGACGTCCGGCTGGTCGGCGGAACGCATCGCGCTGGTGCGCCCGCTCGTCGATGCCGCCGGCACAGGTGCGGTGTTCATCCCGAACTTCTCCCTCGGATCCGTGCTCGGCTCCGCATTGGCGGCCGCTGCCGCTCCCTTCTTCGGCTCCGCCGAGATCGTCGAGGCACACCGCGAGACCAAGATCGACTCACCGAGCGGCACCGCCGTGCGCACGGCTGAGCTCCTCGCCGCCGCGCGCGTCGACCAGGGCCCGGTCAGCGCGCCTCATGCAGACCAGCGGGCGCGCGGGCAGCAGGTCGGAAGCGTGCCGATCCATTCGCTGCGTCGGCCGGGTGTCATCGCTAAGCAGGAGGTCATCCTCGCCGGTCCCGGGGAGTCCCTCACCTTCACGCACGACACGATCGACCCGGCGCTCGCGTACGCGCCAGGCATCCGTCTCGCCGTGCCGTTCGCCGTGGGCGCGACCGGTGTCGTCGTCGGGCTCGAGAACATGATCGACATCGGCATCCGGTCATGATGTCGCGCATCGGTGTCGGCATCATGGCGGTGTGCCTGGCGCTCTACATCGTTGTGGTCGGTCAGCGTGCCGTCCTGATGCTCGCGACCGGGCAGCCCATCGCGATCGCTCTCGGAGTGGCCCTGCTGGTGATGCCTCTCGTCGGAGCATGGGCGCTGGTCCGCGAGATGCAGTTCGGGTTCGCCGCCGACCGACTGGGCCGCACACTCGAGGCCGAGGGCGGGATGCCGCAGGCAGAGACGGAGCTCACGCCGAGCGGGCGCCTCGCTCGTGCCGACGCGGATCCGCTCGTCACCCGATATGCCGCGGAGGTCGAGGCGGCGCCCACGGAATGGCGTGCGCGCTTCCGCCTCGGCGTGGTGCAAGACGCCGCCGGGCGACGAAAAGACGCCAGGGCGAGCATCCGCGAGGCGATCCGCCTCTCTCGCTCCTGACGTCTTCGCGTGACGGCTGGCGTGCGCTCAGGCGAGGGTGGCCTCGAGGGTGATCTCGATCCCGGACAGCGCCTGGGAGACCGGGCAGCCGGTCTTCGCCTCGTTCGCGATCTCCTGGAACGCCTCGGGCGTGAGCCCGGGAACCACGGCGTTGACGTTGAGGTGGCTGCCGCTGATGCCGACGCCGGGCTTGAAGGTGACCGACGCGCTGGTGTCGACGCGCTCCGGCGGGGTGCCGTTCTCGCTCAGGGCGTGCGAGAGCGCCATGCTGAAGCACGAGGCGTGAGCCGCGGCGATGAGCTCTTCGGGGGTCGTGGTCGTGTCGCTGCCCTCGCTGCGAGCCTTCCAGTTGATGGGGAAGGTGCCGAGGTTCGACGACGAGAACGCGACCGTTCCCGAGCCCTCAGCGAGGGATCCGGTCCAGGTGGTGGTCGCTTCACTGGTGACGGGCATGATTCCTCCGGTTCTCGCACCGGGCGCGGAAGTGCGTGGCGCGTTCCGGCCAGCCTAGCGACCGCGTCTCGTGACGGGAACAGCCGTCACGCCGTCGATGCCGAGCGGCCGAGGATCCCCGCACGCTGCAGCAGCAGATAGATCTGGCATCCGAGGCAGAACGCGAACGCGGCGTTCAGGAACGCGGCGATGAAGGCGGCGGCTGTGGCGATCGGCAGCGCCCAGGGCACACCGGCGAGATGTAGGAGCAGGCCGATACCGACGACGATGAGTCCGACGCCCTGCGCGAAACGCGGCGGTCGCGGGTCCTCGAGCTCGCTCGGCGGCGTGAGACGCGGGCGGATGGCGCGACGGAACAGCACACCCCACGGCGCCGTCGACGGCGAGACGACGCTCCACAGGAATAGCAGCGCAATCACGAGTGCCAGGAGGAAGCCCGGATCGAGCGCCCGGGCGCCGATCGAGGAAGAACTGATCGCCCATCCGGCGCCAGGCACGAACGTCGAGTCCGCGAGAGGCTGGTAGGCGAACCATCCGAACGCTGCTGCGTCACGCTGCGTCGAGATCCCGATCAACGCCAGGAACGTGGCGACCAGCAGCAGGACGGCGGTGATCGTGGCGGCGAAGCGCGGTCCGCGCGGGTCGATGCCGGCCGGTGTGCTCATGTTCTGCTCTTCTCTCAGGGGTCGGATGGAAGCAGGTCAGACGGAGGCCAGCGCGTCGGCGAGCTGGTCGCGCCGGGGGACGCCGTGGAACCGCGCGCGGACAGCTCCGGACTGGTCGACGACGAAGGTGGTGGGCGTCTGCAGCACCCGGTATCGCGTCGAAAGGTCGGGGCGGTGCGTGAGATCGACCTCGACGTGGGTCACACCGTCGTCGTTCGTGTAGGTGCGCAGCAGGCGCCTCACCTGGGGGCAACGCGTGCACATCTCGGTGCTGAACTGCACGAGCGTCGCTCGATGACCCAGAGCGGCCGGTGTCGCATCCTGCGGATCGAAGCGCACCGAGGCGACCTCACGCCGTCTGCCGTCACGGAGCCGGCTCGCCACGCCGATCGCCGTGGCGAGCACGAGGAGTGCGGCCGCGATCGCGAGGGCCAGAAGCGGTGACATGGGTCGAGAGTACGCGCGCGCACGGCGGGCGGGATCCGATATGTCGCATGATGACACCCTGCGGCCAAGCGTCGCCAGCCCCGCTGTCCGACCCACGAGGTATTCTGACTCTCATGAGCGCAGCCCTCCCGACGCCGTACGAAGACCTCCTCCGCGACGTCCTGGAGAACGGAACCCGCAAGTCCGATCGCACGGGCACGGGCACCACCAGCGTCTTCGGTCGCCAGATCCGTTTCGATCTCGCCGAGGGTTTTCCGCTGATCACCACGAAGCGCGTGCACTTCAAGTCGATCGCCTACGAGCTGCTGTGGTTTTTGCGCGGGGAATCGAATGTGCGCTGGCTGCAGGAGAACGGCGTCACCATCTGGGATGAATGGGCCGACGCCTCCGGAGACCTCGGGCCGGTCTACGGTGTGCAGTGGCGGTCCTGGCCGACGCCCGACGGCAAGAGCATCGACCAGCTGTCCGATGTCATCGAGCAGATCCGACGCTCGCCGGACTCGCGTCGACTCATCGTGTCGGCGTGGAATCCGGCTGACATCCCCGACATGGCGCTCGCGCCCTGCCACGCGTTGTTCCAGTTCTACGTCGCCGACGGCAAGCTCTCCTGTCAGCTCTACCAGCGCAGTGCCGACCTGTTCCTCGGAGTGCCCTTCAACATCGCGTCGTACGCGCTGCTGACCCTCATGGTGGCGCAGCAGGTCGGACTCGAGCCGGGCGACTTCGTCTGGACCGGCGGCGACTGCCACATCTACGACAACCACGTCGATCAGGTCCGCGAGCAGCTGACGCGCGGGGCCTACCCGGCACCCGCGCTGCGCTTCGCCCGCCAGCCCGACTCGATCCTCGACTACCGGTTCGACGACTTCGTAATCGAGGGCTATCAGCACCACCCCGCGATCCGGGCGGCGGTCGCGGTATGACCTGGATGGGTTTGATCTGGGCGGAGGCGCACGGCGGGGTCATCGGCGCGGAGGGCGGCATGCCCTGGCACGTCCCCGAGGATCTCGCCCATTTCAAGCAGGTCACCCTCGGTGCCACCGTCGTGATGGGACGCAAGACCTGGGACTCGCTGCCGGAGCGCTTCCGCCCGCTCGCGGGTCGCGAGAACATCGTCATCACGCGCCAGCAGGACTGGGCCGCCGAGGGAGCACGTCGAGCGGCCACGGTGGCCGAGGCCGTTCGAGGGCAGGATCGAGTCTGGGTGATCGGCGGATCCGAGATCTTCCGTCAGGTCATCGGTGACGCCGACAGACTCGAGGTCACCGAGCTGGATCTCGAGGTCGGCGGCGACGCGTACGCGCCCGCGAAGGCCGGATGGCGCCTCGTCGACGAGGGGGAGTGGCAGACCTCGAATTCCGGTGTCCGCTACCGCTTCCTGGGATACGAGCGCTGATGCCGAACGCACTCATCACAGGAGCCAGCGCCGGACTCGGCGCGGAGTTCTCCCGTCAACTCGCCCGCCGTGGAGCGGATCTCGTGCTGGTGGCGCGCTCCGCAGAGGCGCTCGATGAACTGGCCTCCGAACTGCGCAGCGCTCACGGAGTCGCGGTCGAGGTGCTCGCCGCGGACCTCGCCGATGAAGACGGGGTTCGATCGGTGGCGCAGCGTCTCGAGGACCGCGACGACCCCATCGACCTGCTGATCAACAACGCCGGCTTCGGGCTTCCGCTGCAGTTCGCCGACAACGATATCGACGACGAGGTGCGCCATCTGCGTGTGCACGTCGAGGCGTCGATGCGCCTCATGCACGCGGCGCTCCAGGTCATGCGCGGCCGGGGCGGCCGCATCATCAACGTCGCCTCGGTCGCCGGTTTCATCTCGCGCTCCACCTATTCGGCCTGCAAGGCCTGGCTGATCGGCTTCAGTCGCTGGGCAAACCTCGAGTACGCGCGAGACGGCGTCAGCGTGACGGCGCTGTGCCCGGGCTTCACCCACACGAGCTTCCACGAGCGCATGGGCATGCCGGTGGGGCAGGAGGGCGTTCCCCGCATCATGTGGTTGAACGCGGCCGACGTCGTCCGTGCCGGACTCCGCGATGCTGCTCTCGGCAAGTCCGTGTCGATCCCGTCGGTGCGGTATAAAGTGCTCGCCGCGCTGGGGCGGGTGCTGCCCGCGTCGGTCACGTCCGGCGTCGCACGCCGCGGTCGCGTCTGAGCCCGGTCAGGCGAATCGACCGAGCCGAATCCCCGCGTAGGCGATCGCCGCGATCGTCTCGCCGTCCGTGATCTCGCGGTCCGCGATCATCCGGAGCACGTCCGGGAATGCAACCCACCGGACGGACTCGATCCCCTCTTCTCCCTGCGTCTCTGCGGATTCCGCAGCCGATGTGGCGCGGCGCACCCCGCGAGCCAGGAAGACGTGTTCGCTCGCGTCGGCGATCCCGTTGAGCGCGTGCATGCGGCCGATCTCTGTCCAGTCCGCGGCCTCGAAGCCGGTCTCCTCGCGGAGTTCCCGTTGCGCGGCGAACAGGGGAGCGTCGCCGTCGCTGCCGCCTGCGGGCACCTCGACGGAGACGCCGGTGGTGTATCGGTCGAGAGTGACCAGACACACGCGGTCCTCGTCGTCCAGTGCCACGACGAACACGGCGGGGTGCTGCATGGTCACGACGCCGTAGATGCCGTCGCCGCCCGGCCCCGTCACCCGATCCTCGCGGACATGGATCCATCGGTTGGCGTACTTCGTCTCGGAATCGTGCGTCACCCAGGCCATGGGATGAGCCTAGACACGGTGAGGCGCCGAGGGGCGACAGCATCCGCGCCGTGACGTCCGCGGGAGCGGCATCCGAGGCGATACGCTGGAGGCATGACGCACTCGGGCAACCCCTTCGGACAGGTTCTCGTCGCGCTCGTCACTCCGATGACGGCCGACGGCGAAGTCGACTGGCCCGCCGTCGAGAAGCACATCGATGACGTCATCACCGCCGGTGCCGACGGAATCGTCGTGACGGGAACGACCGGCGAGACCTCGACCCTGACGGACCCCGAGAAGCTGAAGCTCGTCGAGGTCGGCCGGTCCGTCGCCTCCGGACGCGCGAAGATCATCACCGGCGGTGGGTCGAACGAGACCGCGCACGCTATCGAGCTCTACAAGGCCAGCGAGAAGGCCGGCGCCGACGGCATCATGATCGTCACGCCGTACTACAACAAGCCCACCCAGGCCGGAATCCTCACGCATTTTCGGCTCGTCGCAGACGCCACGGACCTGCCTGTCATCCTGTACGACATCCCGGGCCGCACCGGCGTACCGATCAAGTACGAGACCATCCTGCGTCTCGCGAAGCACCCGAACATCCTCGCGGTGAAGGATGCCAAGGGCGACTTCTCCGAGGTCAGCCGGGTACTCAACCAGACCGACCTGATGTACTTCTCCGGTGACGACGCCAACGCGCTCCCGCACCTCTCGATCGGCGCGACCGGTCTGATCGGCGTGACCGCCAACGTGGCCGCAGCTCCGTACCGCACGATGATCGACGCCGTGAACGCCGGCGATCTCGCGACCGCCACCGCCCAGCACAAGCGTCTCGAGCCTCTGGTACGCGCCGTCATGACGCACGTGCCCGGCACCGTCGCCGCGAAGTACATCCTGCACGGGCTGGGCCGCATCTCGAGCCCACGCGTGCGTCTGCCCCTGGTCGGTCCCGAGGAATGGGAGGCCGCGCTGATCGAGGATGAGCTCGATCTCGTGAAGAACGTCCAGGGTGCCGATTTCTCGAACTTCCGCCCCGACCGCAACGCGGCCGCCGGTGGCGCCCTGCCGAAGGTGCACGGCACGACGCGCTGACCCGCGTCCCCACGAACGAACGGACGCGCTCAGTGTCCGACTGAGGAGACAGCATGTCCATCCCCATCACAGACCCTGCCGCACTCGACGAGGGGACCCTGCGCGTCACACCGCTCGGCGGCCTCGGGGAGATCGGTCGCAACATGACCATCTTCGAGTACGACGGCAAGATCCTGATCGTCGACTGCGGCGTGCTCTTCCCAGAGGAGCACCAGCCCGGTGTCGACCTGATCCTGCCCGACTTCGAGCCGATCCGTGGGCGCCTCGACGACATCGTCGGCGTGGTCCTCACGCACGGCCATGAGGACCACATCGGCGCGGTCCCGTACCTGCTGCGTCTGAAGAGCGACATCCCCCTGATCGGTTCGGGTCTCACGCTCGCCCTCGTCGAGGCGAAGCTCAAGGAGCACCGGATCAAGGCGTTCACGCTCACGGTCACCGAGGGCCAGGAGGAGCGGGTCGGTCCGTTCGATCTCGAGTTCGTCGCGGTGAACCACTCGATCCCCGATGCCCTCGCCGTCGCGATCCGCACGCCCGCGGGCATGGTGCTGGCCACGGGTGACTTCAAGATGGATCAGCTTCCTCTCGACGGCCGGATCACCGACCTCCGCGCGTTCTCGCGTCTGGGCGAGGAGGGCGTCGACCTGTTCCTCGTCGACTCGACCAACGCAGACGTGCCCGGGTTCACGCCCACCGAGCGCTCGATCGGACCGGTGCTCGACCAGGTCATCGCCAAGGCGCCCCGTCGCGTGATCGTCGCGAGCTTCTCGAGCCATGTGCACCGCGTGCAGCAGGTCATCGACGCCGCGTACGCCAACCGCCGCCGCGTCGCCTTCCTGGGGCGCAGCATGGTCCGCAACATGACCATCGCCGAGCAGCTGGGATACCTGAAGGTCCCCGCCGGCGTGCTGATCGACTACAAGAAGGCCCGTGATCTTCCCGACGACCAGATCGTCTACATGTCCACCGGTTCGCAGGGCGAGCCGATGGCCGTGCTGAGCCGCATGGCGAACCTCGATCACGCGATCGAGGTCAGCGAGGGTGACACCGTCATCCTGGCGTCCAGCCTGATCCCCGGCAACGAGAACGCGGTCTATCGCGTGATCGACGGACTCACCAAGCTCGGCGCGAACGTCGTGCACAAGGCGAACGCCAAGGTGCACGTCTCCGGGCACGCCGCAGCGGGCGAGCTTCTCTACTGCTACAACATCCTGAAGCCGAAGAACGTGCTCCCCGTGCACGGCGAGTACCGCCACCTGATCGCGAACGCCAAGCTGGCGCAGGACACCGGCATCCCTGAGGAGAACACGATCATCGCCTCCAACGGCACCGTGATCGACCTCAAGGCCGGTGTCGCCCGCGTGGTCGGACAGCTCGACCTCGGCTTCGTGTACGTCGACGGCTCGACGGTCGGCGAGATCACCGACGCAGACCTCAAGGACCGCCGGATCCTCGCCGAGGAGGGTTTCATCTCGATCATCGTCGTCGTGGATGCCGCCACCGGACGCATCATCTCGGGTCCGGAGATCCACGCGCGCGGTGTCGCCGAGGATGACTCCGTCTTCGACGACGTGACGCCGAAGATCGTCGCGGCGCTCAAGGAGGCCGCCGGCAACGGCGTACGCGACACTCATTCGCTCTCTCAGGTGATCCGCCGCACGATCGGGCGCTGGGTGAACCAGAAGCTGCGTCGTCGTCCCATGATCGTTCCGCTCGTCATCGAGGCCTGAGCCGACACGCGGTCGTAACAGGTCGGGTCTATGCTCGCGGCATGTCCACGGGCTTCTCCACGCGACCGGCGGCGCAGGCCGATGCCGGCTTCCTCGGCGACATGCTCGTCGAGGCCGCCAACTGGCGCGCCGGGGGAGTGCGGCCACGTCATGAGGTCCTGAACTCGCTGGAACATCGTCGCTACCTCGCCGGATGGCAGCGCGCGGCCGACGCAGGACTGGTGGCAATGAGCGACGACCGGCCGGTCGGTGCTGCGTGGTATCGGATGCTGCCGCAGGACGCTCCGGGTCTCGGATTCGTGGGCGGGGGAGTGCCCGAACTCATCATCGGCGTCCACCCGCTCTGGCGAGCTCAGGGAGTCGGTCGGACCCTGCTGCGTGAACTCGTGCGGCTCGCCGCCACGGAAGGTCATGCCCGCATCTCCCTGAGCGTCGAGCGCGACAACTTCGCCCGCAACCTGTACCGCGCCGAGGGCTTCACGGTCGCCTCGCAGACCCCGTCTCGCGAGACGATGGTGCGTCGCACGGGGTGAGATGCCGTCGTCGGATTCCCGGAAAGCCGCGTCATTGCGGGGGAATGTCGGTGCCAGGACGTAACGTGAGGGCATGGCCAGGAGCACCACGAAATCCGAGCGCGCGTCCGAGAGCGCACCGGCTCGCCCGAAGAGGCAGGCCGCTCCGAAGGCTCAGCCCGCGCCGAAGAAGTACATCGACGAGGTCGACAAGCCCCCGGTCGCGGTCCGAGCCTGGGTCGGACTCGCCCACGGCGTGGGCGGGCTCTTCCGTGCGTTCGGTCCCGAGACCCTGCAGAAGGACGACCGTCGCGACGGATTCCCGTTCTTCCTTGTGCTTCTCGCCGTGCTCGGCGCCGTGAACGAGTGGTTCTTCATCGGCGCGGAGATCGCCGCGAACATCAGCGCGTTCTCGGTCGGTCTTTTCGTCGGTCGCGTGGCTTTCTTCATGCCGGTTCTGCTTCTGTTGCTCGCCGGGTGGTTGTTCCGTCACCCTTCGTCTGTCTACGACAACGGCCGTATCGGAATCGGTTTCGGTCTGTTCGTGGTGGCGCTCGCGGGGATGTTCCACGTCGCCGGTCCGCGTCCACATCCGAACCAAGGCATGCTCGCGCTCAGCGAATCGGGTGGTCTCTTCGGATGGATGCTGGGTCAGCCGCTCACGTATCTCACCGACATCCCGGCGTACATCGTCCTGTCGCTGCTCGCGGCCCTCAGCATCCTGATCCTCACCAAGACGCCGCCGAACCGCATCGGTGCTCGACTCGGCGACCTCTACGCCTGGATGTTCGACGCCGAGCGTCCTGCGAAGCCGTCGAAGGATGCTGCATCCGCAACGATCGAAGATGCCGACAAGACGGATGATCCCGACGTGCTGCCCTGGTGGCGTCGCAACAAGACCGGCCGAGAGGAAGACCCGGACGAGGGAACGCTCGGCTCCGACGACATTACGGCGTTGCTGACCACCAAGGACCCCACCCCGGCGTACGACCAGGCCGTCATCGTCGCCGATCCGTACGACGCGGCGACCGAGGTCCTGTCCGAGGTGCGCTCGGTGACGGATTCGCTGGCGGGGCAGCAGACGACCGCCCTGCTCGATGACGAGTCCGACACCGGCGAGATGCCGGAGCTTCCGGGTCTCGACGGTTTCGGAACCGACGGACCGGGGGACCGTGGCCCGCAGGCGCCGGTCACCCCGTACATCCTGCCCTCGCCCGGGCTGCTGGTCGAGGGACCGCCGCCCGTGGAACGGTCGGAGGCGACCGACAAGGTCATCGAGCAGATCACGAGCGTGCTGTCGCAGTTCAAGGTCGACGCCAAGGTCACCGGCTTCTCGCGCGGCCCGACGGTCACGCAGTACGAGGTGGAGGTCGGTCACGGCGTCAAGGTCGAGAAGATCCTGCAGCTGAGCAACAACTTCGCCTACGCCGTCGCATCCAACGACGTGCGCATCCTGTCGCCCATCCCGGGCAAGAGCGCGATCGGCATCGAGATCCCCAACGCCGACAAGGAGATGGTGGCCCTCGGCGACGTTCTGCGGTCGCAGGCCGCGCAGAAGAGCACGCACCCGATGACGATCGGCGTCGGCAAGGACGTCGGCGGCAACATCGTGATCGCCAACCTCGCCAAGATGCCGCACCTCCTGGTGGCCGGATCGACCGGGTCGGGTAAGTCCAGCTTCGTGAACTCCATGATCACGAGCCTGCTGATGCGGGCGCGTCCCGCTGACGTGCGCATGGTCCTCATCGACCCGAAGCGCGTCGAGCTGACGAGCTACGCGGGCGTCCCTCACCTCATCACGCCGATCATCACGAACCCTAAGAAGGCCGCCGAGGCGCTGCAGTGGGTCGTGAAGGAGATGGACATGCGGTACGACGACCTCGCGTCGTTCGGCTACCGCCACATCGACGACTTCAACCGCGCGGTGCGCGCCGGCGAGGTCAACCTCCCCGTCGGCAGCGAACGAGTGCTCAAGCCCTACCCGTACCTCCTCGTCGTGGTCGATGAGCTTGCGGACCTCATGATGGTCGCTCCGCGCGACGTCGAGGACTCGATCGTGCGCATCACCCAGCTCGCCCGCGCGTCGGGCATCCACCTCGTGCTCGCGACCCAGCGTCCGAGCGTCGACGTCGTGACGGGCCTCATCAAGGCCAACGTGCCCTCACGACTTGCTTTCGCGGTCACCAGCGTGACCGACAGCCGCGTGATCCTCGACAGCCCGGGAGCCGACAAGCTCATCGGTCAGGGTGATGCGCTCTTCTCGCCGATGGGCTCCTCGAAGCCGTTCCGCCTGCAGGGCGCCTGGGTCGATGAGAAGGAGATCGACGCGGTCGTCAAGCACGTCACCCGTCAGGCGCAGCCCGACTACCGACCTGATGTGCAGGAGGCACTCGAGCCGACGAAGAAGAAGGAGGTCGACGAGGACATCGGCGACGACCTCGAACTTCTGCTCGCGGCGGCAGAGCTCATCATCTCTTCCCAATTCGGCTCGACTTCGATGCTGCAGCGCAAGCTCCGCGTCGGGTTCGCAAAGGCGGGGCGTCTGATGGACCTGTTGGAGTCCCGGGAGATCGTCGGACCATCGGAGGGATCCAAGGCGCGCGATGTGCTTGCCACGGCCGAGCAGCTTCCTCAGGTGATGGCCAGGCTTCGTGGCGATGACACGCCCGCGGCGGCCCCGGCCCCTCAGGCGGCACCCGCCACCTCCGCGACACACGCATCACTCGACCCCACCGAAGCGCAGTTCGACGGACTGCCGGTCGTCGAGGCTGAGGGCGACGACGACGCCTGGGGACTGACGGGTCGAGACTGATGGCCATCCATCCTCAGCTTCCCAACGCGATCACCGTCGCGCGCATCCCGCTCGCGGTGGTGTTCTTCGTGCTGCTGCTTCTCGGCGGCACGTACGGTCTCCCTCAGCCCGGCATCCGCTGGGCCGCAGGCATCCTCTTCATCGTCGCCATCTCCACGGACTGGGTGGACGGCTACCTCGCCCGGCGCTACGAGATCGTGAGCGATTTCGGCAAGCTGTGGGACCCGATCGCCGACAAGCTGCTCACGGGCTCGGGGTTCATCGGACTCGCGATCCTCGGCGAGGTGCAGTGGTGGATCGTCCTCGTGATCCTGATTCGCGAGTGGGGCATCACGGTGCATCGGCTCGTGGTGGCCCGCGAGCACGTGGTCGCGGCCGCATGGATGGGCAAGCTGAAGACGGCTGTGCAAGCGGTGGCGCTGGGTTGGGCGCTTCTGCCCCTGCATGTGGTCATCGGGCTCGAACCGTGGACCCTGATCACGGCCGTGCTGATGGTCGTGGTGCTGATCCTGACCGTCGCGAGCGGGATCGACTACATCGTGGCGCAGGTCCGCGGGGCCCGCTCGCGGTCATGACCGATTCGACCGCTGCCACGGCTCTCGAGGCGCTGCGCCGTCGTGGCTGGACTCTTGGGGTCGCGGAGTCGCTCACCGGAGGAGCCGTCAGCGCGGCGCTGGTCTCCGTCTCGGGTGCGTCGTCCGTGCTGCGCGGCGCGGTGGTCGCCTACGCGACGCCGCTGAAGACGTCGCTGCTCGGCGTCGACGCCGAGCTCCTCTCCGCTGAAGGGCCGGTGCATCCCGAGGTGGCACGACAGATGGCCGACGGCGTGCGGCGGGCGGTGGCGATCGATGGCATCGCCGCTGACGTGGGCATCTCGACCACGGGGATCGCCGGTCCGGAGTCCCCGGACGGTCAGCCCGTCGGCACCGTTCATGTCGGCGTGGTCACTCCGGAGGCGACCACGACGGTGTCGCTCCAGCTCGAGGGGAATCGGGACCAGATCCGCGCGGCGACGGTGGATGCCGTGCTGGCGGCGGTCGTGAAAGTCCTCGGGAATAGGTGAAGGCTCAGCACCGTTATTTCTTACGTGTTCACATTTAAACCACAGAGTGAAACAGTAGATTCTGTGCAGGTCGGGCGTATTAGACTGGCCGTCTCGTCGGAGATATATCCGGCAACTCGAACGGAGAGGAGGTTCCGATGATTCTCGTACGACAGGAAATCGGCGATGTGCTGAGGGACTTCCGCCTGCAGAAGGGGCGCACCCTTCGTCAGGTCGCCAGCAAGGCATCCGTCGCTCTCGGATACCTCAGTGAGGTCGAGCGTGGTCAGAAAGAAGCATCGAGCGAGATTCTCGCCTCGGTCGCTGATGCACTCGACGTTCCCATCTCGACGATCATGCGCGAGGTCGGTGACCGTATCTCGGTCCTCGAGGGCATCCAGGTCTTCCCGGATGTCGTCCCCGACGACCTCGTGGCGTCGGTCGAGCCCGAGTTCTCGCTCCGCTGAGCCCGTTCGTCACGGTCCGGAATGCGTCGTAGCGAGTTCCTGAGAGCGGTCGACGGCGAGTTCGGCGGGCAGGCTCCGTCTCTCGTGAGCGACCTCGTCCTCTCCGCACTCGAGACCCGCACGGCAGAGGAAGCCTTGGACGCCGGCGTTCCGCCGCGCGATATCTGGCTTGCACTCTGCACCGAGATGGATGTGCCGGAGGCGCGTCGCTACGGTGCCGGTCGCTTGGAGCCCCGGCGACGCTGACATCTGCCTGTTCGAATGGTCCGGACAATCCCGCCACTCTGTCGGCGTGTCGTCGAATATTCGTTCGAAGCGGGCGTAGTGTTCTGCACAAGTGGTCAAACAACCGTGTTCTCCACTGTTCGGTGGTCCCGTCGACCTGATGTCGGTGGCCCCTCGTACGGTGAATACATGGCCGTTGAGCCATACGCCTTGCCGGAGAGTTGCTCCCACTCGGGAGTGCCGCGGCAGCCTACAGGCGGCATCACGCGAGCAGAGAGAAGCACATCATGCCATCACCCGCAGACCGCGAGAAGTCCCTCGAGACCGCACTCGCCCAGATCGATCGTCAATTCGGCAAGGGCTCGGTCATGCGGCTGGGCAGCGATGAGCGTGCTCCTGTCGCCGTCATCTCCACCGGCTCTATCGCCCTCGATGTCGCTCTCGGTGTCGGCGGACTGCCGCGAGGCCGCATCGTCGAGATCTACGGACCGGAATCCTCGGGTAAGACCACTCTGACGCTGCACGCGATCGCCAACGCGCAGCGCGCCGGCGGAATTGCCGCGTTCATCGACGCCGAGCACGCGCTCGACCCCGACTACGCGGCCAAGCTCGGCGTCGACATCGACGCCCTGCTCGTCTCCCAGCCCGACACGGGAGAGCAGGCGCTCGAGATCGCCGACATGCTGGTGCGTTCAGGTGCCATCGACCTCATCGTGATCGACTCCGTGGCCGCGCTCGTGCCGCGTGCCGAGATCGAGGGAGAGATGGGCGACTCGCACGTGGGTCTCCAGGCTCGCCTGATGTCGCAGGCACTCCGCAAGCTCACCGGTGGCCTCAACCAGACGAACACCACCATGATCTTCATCAACCAGCTGCGCGAGAAGATCGGTGTGTTCTTCGGTTCCCCCGAGACCACCGCTGGCGGTAAGGCGCTGAAGTTCTACGCCTCCGTCCGCCTCGACATCCGCCGGATCGAGACGCTGAAGGACGGCACCGACGCGGTGGGTAACCGCACCCGCGTCAAGGTCGTCAAGAACAAGATGGCGCCGCCGTTCAAGCAGGCGGAGTTCGACATCCTCTACGGCATCGGAATCTCGCGAGAGGGCAGCCTGATCGACTTCGGTGTCGAGCACGCCATCGTCAAGAAGTCCGGATCGTGGTACACCTACGACGGCGATCAGCTCGGACAGGGCAAGGAGAACGCGCGTAATTTCCTCCTGAACAACCCCGACGTCGCCTTGGCGATCGAGACCCAGATCAAGCAGAAGCTGGGCATCGGACCGCAGGCGCCGGCCGCTCCTGCGACAGACGAGCTCGCCGAGCGTCGTCCGGCCTGATCATGACTGAGGAGAACGGGGGCGGGTCGCGCTCCGCACAGGAGAAGCTCGCCCCCGTCATCCCGCTGTTCGGCGGCGCCGCTGTGCCTCCGGGCGATGACGCTCCTGCACTGTCAGATGCCCAGGCCGATGCACCGCGCCCGGCGGGCGGAATGTCGCTCGTCGATTCCGAGCCCGTCGATCGGGTCGTGCCGTTGCGACCGCAAGAATCACGCGGCGAGCCCGACGCCGGGAGCCCCAGCGAGCGGCATCCAGCACGCGGGGGAGCGGCGGCGAAGGACACGCCTCCGCGACTGCGAGCACTGCGTGGCGCCGCCGCCTCCATCGAGAATGACGATGAGGCGATCGATCCCGAGCGTCAGCAGCAGGTCGCGTCCGAGAGCCTCGTCCGCAAGCTGCGGGCTCGTTCGCTCTCGATCTCCGAAGCACGACTCGTTCTGCGCGGGCACCATCTCGAGTCCGGCCAGATCGACGACGTGATCGACGAGTTCACGCGCCGCGGATACCTCGACGACATGACTCTGGCTGAGAACCTCGTCGAGTCCGGGTCTCAGCGCAAGGGGCAGGGTCGCGTGGCATTGTCGCGGGCGCTCTCGCAGCGAGGAATCCCGCGCAATGTCGTCGACGCGGTGCTCGGCGAGCTGCCCGACGACGACGCGGAGCGCGCACTCGAGTTCGCGCGCACCAAAGCGCGGTCGATGAGCCGCCTCGACCCTGACACGGCACTCAGACGCCTCATGGGCCAGCTCGCCCGAAGGGGATACGGCGGCTCCGTCGCCATGACGGCGGCGAAGACGGCACTGCGAGAAGCGACCCTTGGCGGCCCGACCACCGGGGTGCGTTTCGTCGATTCTGACTGACCACGCCTCACGCGTTCCTCGGGGTGCGTCTTCGAATGCGCTCGTAGAATGGTGGGATCATGACTATTCCTCGCAGTGAGCCGACGATCATCGCGGCATCTTCTGCGTCCGTCGATGCAGACGGGCGTCAGCGCTCCTATGAAGTCCGCACCTTCGGTTGCCAGATGAACGTGCACGACTCCGAACGGCTCTCGGGATCGTTGGAGAGCGCCGGCTACGTCCGTGCTGCCGCTGGCGACGAGGCAGACGTCGTGATCATCAACACGTGCGCCGTGCGAGACAACGCCGCAGGCAAGTTGTATGGAACCCTCGGCCAGCTCGCCTCCACCAAGCGTCGCAGAGACGGCATGCAAATCGCGGTGGGCGGTTGCCTCGCACAGATGGACAAGCAGGCGGTGCTCGACAAGGCTCCGTGGGTCGATGTCGTGTTCGGAACCCACAACATGGGTTCGCTTCCGGGTCTTCTCGAGCGTGCTCGGCACAACGGCGAGGCGGAGCTGGAGATCCTCGAATCCCTGGAAGTCTTCCCGTCCACGCTCCCGACCAAGCGCGATGCCGCCCACAGCGGATGGGTGTCCATCTCCGTCGGCTGCAACAACACCTGCACCTTCTGCATCGTTCCGAGCCTGCGCGGCAAGGAGAAAGATCGCCGTCCGGGCGACATCCTCAACGAGATCCGTCTGCTCGTCGAAGACGGCGCCGTGGAAGTCACGCTCCTCGGGCAGAACGTCAACTCCTACGGGGTCGAGTTCGGAGATCGGCACGCATTCGGCAAGCTGCTGCGCGCGACGGGCGAGATTCCCGGGCTCGAACGCGTGCGCTTCACGAGCCCGCATCCCGCCGCGTTCACAGATGACGTCATCGACGCGATGGCCGAGACGCCGAACGTGATGCCGCAACTCCACATGCCGCTCCAGTCCGGGAGTGATCGCATTCTCAAGGCCATGCGGCGCTCCTACCGGAGCGAGCGCTTCCTCGGCATTCTCGATCGTGTGCGCGAGCGAATTCCTAACGCGTCGATCACGACCGACATCATCGTCGGGTTCCCGGGCGAGACCGAAGAGGACTTCCAAGAAACGTTGCGCGTCGTCGAGCAGGCTCGCTTCTCCGGTGCTTTCACCTTCCAGTACTCGATCCGTGAGGGCACACCCGCGGCGACCATGGAGGAGCAGGTTCCGAAGGCTGTGGTTCAGGAGCGCTACAACCGCCTGATCGCACTGCAGGAGCGCATCTCGCTCGAGGAGAGCCAGAAGCAGGTCGGCCGCGAGGTCGAGGTCCTCGTGTCGATGGGAGAGGGCAAGAAGGATGCCGAGACGCACCGCCTGAGCGGACGCGCCGAGGACAACCGCCTGGTGCACTTCGAAGTCACTCCGGGGTCAGAGGTTCCCCGCCCCGGCGATGTCGTCTCGGTGACGATCACGCATGCAGCCCCCTTCCACCTGCTCGCCGACGATCCGTCCGGACGTCCACTGATGATCCGCCGCACACGGGGCGGCGACGCGTGGGATCGCGCGCAGGCGGAGTCCTGCGCTGTTCCGACTCCGACGGCCGATGGCTCTCCTCGCCAGGTCTCGCTCGGGCTCCCCACGCTGCGCGTCGGCGTGTGAGCACGAATCCGGAGAACGTCAGGCCTGCTCGGCCACCGCGTCTGTGGGTGGTCGTCGGCGCGACCGGCACGGGCAAGAGCGAGCTCGCACTCGACCTCGCCGAAGCGTTGAGCGCCCGTGGAACTCCTGCCGAAGTCGTGAACGCCGACGCGATGCAGCTCTATCGCGGCATGGACATCGGCACCGCCAAGCTGCGCCCCGAGGAGCGTCGAGGCATACCGCATCACCTCTTGGACGTGCGGGAGGTCAGCGAAGAAGCCGCGGTGGCGTGGTACCAGCCGCTGGCCCGCGCAGCGGTGGAGGGCATCCACGAACGCGGAGGCGATGCGATCCTCGTCGGCGGCTCCGGGCTGTACGTGTCGAGCGTCGTCTTCGACTTCCGTTTTCCGCCCCGCGACGAGGAGCTGCGCGGCCGGTTGGAGGACGAGCTGGTGCGGGACGGTCTGGAGGCGCTGCTCCAGCGCCTGCGCTCCCTCGATCCGGAGACCGCTGCGCGGGTCGATCCGCGCAACAGCAGACGCGTGATGCGCGCGCTGGAGGTTCTCGAGCAGGGGAGTGCGACGCATGGTGCCGCGCTGCCCTCGGAACCGTTGCTCTGGCACCCGCAGGCGCATCTGATCGGGCTGCACGTGGATCGCGAACGGCTCGTGCATCGACTTGACGAGCGTGTCGAGCAGATGTGGCACTCCGGGCTCGTGGACGAGGTCGAGGCGCTTCGCGAAGCCGGGCTCGAGATGGGAGTGACTGCTCGCCGCGCGATCGGGTACGCCCAGGCGCTGGGGCAGCTCGAGGGAACCCTCACACGCGCCCAGGCGATCGCCGAGACGCAGGCCCTGACCCGCCGCTATGCGCGACGGCAGGTGTCGTGGTTCAAGCGTTACCGAGGTCTCGTCTGGCATGAGGCGCCGGTGGACGCCGCGTCGCTTCTCGTCGACATCGACGGTCGCGCCGGCTGACCGCGCCGATGTCGGTGGCCGGAGGCATGATGTGGGCATGACGACCCACTACTTCACCGCCTCAAGCCTTGACGGATTCATCGCCACGCCGGAGCACTCGCTCGACTGGCTGCTCTCACAGGACATCGACCACGAGGGACCGATGTCCTACGGCACCTTCGAAGCGACGATCGGCGCCGTGGCGATGGGCGCTTCCACGTACGAGTGGGTTCTGAAGCACGAGGCGGACAACCCGTGGCCGTATTCCCAGCCGACGTGGGTGTTCACGCACCGGCATCTTCCGGTGCCGGAAGGAGCCGACGTGCGTCTCGTCCGCGACGATGTCGTGGCGGTCCACGCCGAGATGCTCGAGGCCGCAGGAGAGAAGGACATCTGGATCGTCGGCGGCGGCGAACTCGTGGGACAGTTCGCCGATGCGGGGCTGGTCGACGAAGTGTGGGTGCAATACGCCCCCGTGACGCTCGGCGCGGGAGCGCCACTGCTCCCGCGTCGGTTGGACCTCGAATTGCTCGATGTCGCTCGCAACCGCAGCTTCCTCTGCGGACGGTATCGGGTGATCCGCGGCTGAACCTCGTCTCCTAGACTCGACAGTCGCGGCATCGACTCGGGGAGAACGCCATGCATTTTTCGATCCGTCCCTTCCAGGAGAGCGACACCGACGCGGTGATCGCGCTGTGGGAGGAATCCGGGCTCACCCGCCCCTGGAATGACCCACGGCTTGACATCGCGCGCAAGATGGCGGTGCAGCCTGAGGGCTTCCTCGTCGCAGTCACTAGCGCAGAGGGCGACCGCCGCGACGCAGCGAGCGAAGTCGTGATCGGATCCGTGATGTCCGGATACGACGGTCATCGTGGCTGGCTCTACTATCTGGCGACCGCGCAGACCCATCGCCGCAGGGGGGTCGCCCGTGGCCTCGTCGACGTCGCGGAAGCCGTGCTCGGCGCGATGGGATGTCCGAAGGTGCAGCTGATGGTGCGCGAGGGGAACGAGCATGTGCTCGGCTTCTACGATGCGCTCGGCTACGAGCGCTTCTCGGTCTCGCAGACGGGGAAACGGCTCGTCGTCGACGCGTGAGCCCGGTCCCTAGACTGGGGGCATGGTCGCATTCACCAAGGGGCACGGAACGGGCAACGACTTCATCATCATCGAGGACGTCGACGGCGAACTCGATCTGACGCCCGAGCAGGTCTCTGCCCTGTGCGACCGGCACTTCGGCGTCGGCGCAGATGGGGTCTTGCGCGTGGTGCGTTCGGCCGCGATCGCCGACGGGGCCGCGAGCCTGGCGGAGGAGCCCGCTGCGGAGTGGTTCATGGACTACCGAAACGCTGACGGTTCGATCGCCGAGATGTGCGGCAACGGCATTCGAGTCTTTGCGCACTATCTGGTGCGGTCGGGACTTGCGATGATCGAATCCGGCTCCACGTTGCCGATCGGCACCCGCGCCGGTGTGCGCGACGTCACTGCCGGCGCGTCCGGCTACCAGGTCGATCTCGGCCGGTGGCGCCTCGCGGGAGTCGACCCGCTCGTGACCGCTGATGGTCTGACGGTCGCCCGCCCCGGTCTGGGCATCGACGTCGGTAACCCGCATGTGGTCGTGGCACTGGCGTCCGACGTCGAGCTGGCGTCGTTGCAGCTGCACCGATCGCCGGAGCTCGATCCGGTTCTGCCGGAAGGAGCGAACGTGGAGTTCGTCGTGCCCGGAGACCCACTGGTCCGCGATGGGATCGGACACGTGCGCATGCGCGTGTCGGAGAGAGGCGTCGGCGAGACGCTCAGCTGCGGCACGGGAGTCGCGGCCGCGGCATTGGCCGTTCGATACTGGGCCGGTGAGCACGCGCCCGACCACTGGCGCGTCGAGGTCCCCGGCGGCACGCTGGGCGTCCGGATGTTCGCCGCGGAGGACGGCGAGCACGTCGCCCTGTCCGGCCCGGCGCAACTCGTCTTCCAGGGCGAGGTCGACCTGATCTGACACGGAGCGCGGCCGGAGGCCGTCGTGCCGCGCCTCAGGCGATCGTGATCGGCTCGGTCGGAGGGCTGCCGTGCTTGCGCACCTTGAGTACGCGGTAGCCCTTGCCCGTGGCGGTGCGGAACACGCTGTACCCCGGGTGGAATGTCGCCCCGATCCAGCGCTGCAGCGAGTCGGCGCCGAGGTTGCGCTGCACGACGAGCCATGCGTCGCTCCGGTCGTCGAGGCGCGGAATCCACCGCTCCAGCAGCCCGTGCAACTCGTTCTTCCCCACCCGGATCGGCGGGTTCGAGCGGATCGTGCGGAACGTGACGCCGGCGGGAACATCGTCGGGCAGCGCAGCGTTGACATTGGTGAGGCCGAGCGCTGCAGCATTGCGGCGGACGAGGTCGAGCGCACGCTCGTTCACGTCGACGGCCCAGACTGTCGCGTGTGGCGATGCCATCGCCATCGACAGGCTGATGGGTCCCCAGCCGCTGCCGAGGTCGAGAAGATGACCTCCCGGTGGAACCGGAGGCGTGTTGGCGAGAAGCACTGCGGTGCCGGCATCCAGGCGATCCGGGCTGAAGACGCCACCGGCGGTGGTGAGCTCCAGCGCGCGGCCCGCGAGCGTCACACGGATCGCACGCAGGTTCTCGGGACTAGCCGGGGTCGCAGTGAAGTAGTGGTCAGACCCCATACGGTGAGCGTACCGGACACGGGGGATAAGGTTAAGGCTCGAAGCAGCAGGCAGAGACAAGGGACGGATGACGGAGACGAGTACACACTCCACCGATGACGGCGCGCTCGACCGCGTGCTCGCGAATGCGGAAACGCGCACCGACGTGCGGGTGTTCGGAGCAGCGCAGGCGCTGCAGGACGACTCCACGGCGGCGCACGGGTCGTCCGACGGCAACCAGTGGGATCTCGAGGATCGACACGCGCTCAGACGCGTCGGCGGTCTGTCCACGGAGCTTGAAGACGTCACAGAGGTCGAATACCGGCAGTTGCGACTCGAGAATGTCGTGCTGGTGGGTGTCTACCCGCAGGGGTCGCAGGAGGACGCCGAGAACTCGCTGCGCGAACTCGCCGCTCTGGCCGAGACGGCGGGGGCCGTCGTGCTGGACGGAGTGCTTCAGCGTCGTCCCCACCCGGATGCCGCCACCTACATCGGTCGAGGCAAGGCGCAGGAGCTCAAGGACATCGTCGCGGCGACCGGCGCTGACACCGTGATCGCCGACACCGAGCTCGCGCCCAGCCAGCGGCGAGCCCTGGAGGACGTCGTCAAGGTGAAGGTCATCGACCGCACCACGGTGATCCTCGACATCTTCAGCCAGCACGCCAAGAGCCGCGAGGGCAAGGCGCAGGTAGAGCTCGCTCAGCTCGAGTACCTTCTTCCGCGTCTTCGCGGGTGGGGTGATTCGATGAGCCGGCAGGCCGGTGGCCAGGTCGGCGCGGGTGGCGCCGGTATGGGTTCTCGTGGCCCCGGCGAGACCAAGATCGAGCTCGATCGCCGTCGCATCCGTACCAAGATGGCGCTGCTGCGTCGTCAGATCCGTGACTACGGGCCCGCGCGCGAGGCGAAGCGCGCGGAGCGTCGCCGCAACACGATCCCCTCCGTCGCGATCGCCGGGTACACCAACGCGGGCAAGTCGAGCCTGCTGAACGCCCTGACGAGCGCGGGAGTGCTGGTCGAGAACG
Source organism: Microbacterium sp. PI-SA-G (assembly GCF_057215335.1). NCBI lineage: Bacteria > Bacillati > Actinomycetota > Actinomycetes > Micrococcales > Microbacteriaceae > Microbacterium > Microbacterium sp. PI-SA-G. The sequence goes on along the minus strand of NZ_CM170103.1, from coordinate 744,028 downwards.
CGCTGTTCGCGACGCTGGATGCGACCGTGCGTCGCTCGGAGACCTCGGACGGCCGTGTCTACACGATCACTGACACCGTCGGCTTCGTGCGCAACCTCCCGCATCAGCTGGTGGAAGCCTTCCGTTCGACGCTCGAGGAAGTCGGTGACGCCGACGTCGTGCTGCACGTCGTCGACGGTTCGCACCCCGATCCTGCCGGTCAGCTGCAGACGGTGCGCGATGTCATGGGCGACGTCGGAGTGCGTGACATGCCCGAGATCGTCGTCTTCAACAAGGCCGACCTGATCTCGGACGACGAGCGTCTGGTGCTGCGTGGGTTGCAGCCGAAGGCGCACTTCGTGTCGTCTCGCTCCGGCGAGGGCATCGAGGAACTGCGGGCGACGATCGAAGAGGCGCTTCCGAAGCCCGCCGTCGAGGTTCATGTCGTCGTCCCCTACGACCGAGGCGACCTGGTGGCAGCGATCCACGAGACCGGCATGCTGCTGGGGGTCGAGCATCAGGAGGATGGCACCCTGGTCCACGCTCACGTGTCCGAGCGCCTGGCGGCCGAGCTCGCACCCTACGCGCGCTGACCTCGAGGGTCCTGTCCGACGGACGGGACCCTCGTCTCAGCGGGCGATGAAGCGGGCTTCGACCGTGGCCGCCACCACGATGTCCTCGGGCTCGTACTCCATCACGGCTGCCGTATCGGCGGCGAAGGCGGAGCCCCGAGCCTTCATCATCGGGGAGACAGCGCCCGGCTGCCCGCTCGAGATCAGGCCGACATCCGCGATCTCGCGCGGAGTCACGTCCGACAGGCCGAGCGCCGCGGCATAGGCGGTGGCCCTCGTGACGGCCACGCCCACGGCTGCGGCCGCGACCTCACTCTCCAGACGTGCTCGAGTCTCAGGTGTGAGGTGCCAGTCGACCCAGCCGATCTCGACCCCGTCCCAGGCCGAGATGTCAGCCACCCAAACCGAGAGTTCGGATGCTTCGACGAAGCTCGCGGTGAGGTCGATGCTGGCGTAGTACACGGGGGCGAGACGGGTGCCCTCGGCGTTCCATGGACGCTCGGCGCGCACTGACAGGCGTGTGCTCGACCAGTCGATGACCGTACCTGCGTCGACCCGGTCCGTGATGCTCACGCGCACGGGATCGGTCAGTCGCATCGCGGAATCGACGACGGTGGCGCGGTCAGAGCCTTCGGCGCGCACACTCACGCGGATGGTCGCGCGTTCCGGGGTGACTCGTACCTCATGCTCGCCGCGCACGGTGACGGTGACTTCGCTCATGCGGCGACTCTACGCCAGCTGGGTGAAGTCATCGGGGCCGGCTGGGAATGGCGGGGGATCGGCATCCGTTGTATCCTGTGTAGCCGGGGCCTACGAGGCCCGGACATGAAAAATCAACAGTGCGACAACGGCTCCTTCGTGAGAAGGACCACGGGGCTGATCGGTTTCGACAGCGCCTGTGTATCCACGAGAAGCGGGCCGAGGATGCAGAGTTATCTCGTAAACGCTCTCTGCAAAAACATAGTTGCCGAAACCAAGCGCAACGACTTCGCCCTCGCTGCATAAGCGAGCCCGATAGTCCGTCAGACCGTGGGTGATTCCGCCACGGACCCTGGCGTCATTTAGGAATCTTGCTGTGTGACGGCGTCTGGACGTCACGCGGGACTCTTCCCAGGCTGGGCTCGTCGACTTAGGTGTCTGTGACAAAGGTCGGAGCCGAGCAGAACGTCTCCACAGACTGCGCCCGGAGAAGGCGTGGATTAACAGCGTTGGACGGGGGTTCGATTCCCCCCAGCTCCACCAAGCCGTTGTCGCGAAATGAGAAAGCCTCCCTTCCGTGTCTCACGGGAGGGAGGCTTTCTTCGTTCGCCGGCGTCGGTACTCAGGCGAGGCCCAGCTCGTCCATCACGGCGTGCACCCGCGCCCGATCGCCCAAATCCAACCCCTGGATGGGGCGCGGCAGACACCTCTCGGGCGCGAGGCCGAGGTGTTCCGCGATCGCTGCGATCACGCGGAGGCTTCCGCCGAACTCGGCGTACAGGCGCCAGAGCGGATCCAGCCGAATCGAGCCTGCCTTCGCCTCATCGAGGTGTCCGTTCTGCGCAGCCCGCACGATCGGAAGGACGAGTTCAGGCAGCGTACCGCCGAGGACGGAGTACCAGGCGTCACAGCCGGCGATCAGTCCGGCAGAGCCGAAGGCATCGCCGGAGACGCCGATGGTGACGTTCGCCGGGATGACGTCGCGGATGCTGTCGATGCGGTCGCGCGCTTTGGCGGGGTCGACCGGAACACCGGGAATCTTGATCGACGCCACGCCCGGGAGGGCCGCGATGCGCGCGTAGAGATCGATCGAGAAGGAGAAGTGCGTCGTTCCCGGGTTGTCGTAGACGATGACGGGAAGACGCGTGTGCTCGGAGACGGCCCTGTACAACTCGAACACGTCGTCATCGGTGAGCGGCTGATAGGTCATCGGCGCGAGCAACAGTCCCTGAGCACCCGCGTCCTCGGCGGCGTCGGCATGCGTGAGCACCTGCGAGGTGCGCAGATCGCTGACACCGATGAAAAGCGGCGTGCCCTCGGCGTTCTCGACGGCGACGCGTGCGACCCGGGTGCGTTCCGCTGTGGTGAGGTAGGGGGCGCATCCGGTCGAGCCGAGCGCCGTGATGGAGTCCACACCGGCGGTCGCGAGACGCCTGACCAGTCGAGCGAAGGCGCTCTCATAGATGGAGTCGTCAGCGAGGGGAGTCAGAGGGAAGGCGCTCAGTCCGGTGAACAAGGTCATCGAACCGGATCTGTGGCAGGTGTCATCCCTCCAGGGTAGGCGAGGTCGAGCATCCACTCATTGAGCGTCAGCTGCGTTCCGCGGAATGTCTCGAGAACCGTTCCTGTGAGCTCGAACCCGGCGCCTCGGCAGAGTGCGTTCGATGCTCGATTGGTCACGCGCGGGAACGCCACCAAGGTCCGGCGTCCGCCCGCGTGCGCACGGGCGTCGGCGATCATGAGCGAGAGAGCCTGTGCGGCGAATCCCCGACCCTGCGCTTCCGGCACGACGAACCAGCCGGTCTCGAGCGACTCCTGCTCCCTCCAGCGCGTCATCCAATATCCGATGGAGCCCACCGCATGATCGTCGGACACCATGACGAACATGCGCGCCTCGCCCGTCTCCATGTAGCTCAGGTAGCGCCGGTGACGCTCGGTGAGCTGCTTCTCGGTCTCGGGGCCGCCGAGGTGAGATGTCATCTCGGGCGTGTTGGCGCGGTGCAGCAGCGGAAGATCCGTCATCTGCCACGGACGGAAGGAGAGGGAGGGCATACCCGGAGCATGCCAGGGGCCTCCGACAGCGGCGGCGACCGGCGCTCGATCAGCCGACGCCCTCGATGAGGAGGAGGCTCTGCTTCGTGTCGGCCATCTTCACCCAGCCGTCGCCGAAGAGATACGTGATGCCGTAACCCTCGCCGTCGGTGCCCATGGAGTACCGCGGGTCCTCTGTGATGTGCACCCCTTCGGGTCCGTCCTCACGCGTCCATCCGGCCGCGATCAGATCGGCCTGCGCCTTCGCGGCGTCATCGGCGCTGATCTCGGACCATCCGTACAGCTGACCATGATCGGATCCCACCGAGTAGTCGGCCCATAAGCAGAGCAAGCCCTCGGTGAGCTCGACCTCTCCGATCACGAAGGGGGTCGGCTGCGCCGTCCATCCGGCACCGGTCAGTGCCTCGACCGTGCCCGGAGAGATCATCGACTCGCAGGACATCTGCGACCCGGCGTCCGTCGGTGAGGGAGTCGACACCGGAGCCACGCTCGGTGCCGCATCGGCCGCGGTCGCTGTCGGCTGCGGGGTGAGCGGAGAGGCATCCGGGGGTGCGCACGCCGCGAGCGTCACCACCAGGAGCAGCAGTGCTCCGGCGGTGGAGAGCGTGAAGCGGGATGTCATCGGTGGCCTCGGGGCGGAATCACTCGTGCAGCAGGGAGAGGAACGCATTGTGAAGGATGCCGTTGGTGGCGAGTGTCGAGCGCGCCGAGATCGTCTCGATGCCGTCGACCGACGTCATCCGCCCGCCCGCCTCGCGCACGATCGGAACCGCAGCGGCGATGTCGTACTCCTTGACATCGAATTCCGCGACCATGTCGATGCGCCCTTCGGCGAGCAGCATGTACGCGTACACGTCGCCATAGGCGCGGTCGCGCCAGACACGGGCGGCGATGGACTGCAGAGCATCGCCGCGACCGGCATCCGTCCACTGCCCGATGCTCTGGAAGCTGATGCTCGCGTCATCGAGCGACGAGACCGCCGAGGTCTGCACGCGGCGGGGTCCTGCTGTCGTGTCGGTCCATGCTCCGGAGCCGGTCGAGGCCCACCAGCGTCGGCCGAGAGCGGGCATGCTGACGACTCCGACCTGGGGGATACCGTCGATGGCGAGCGCGATCATCGTGCCCCACAGCGGAACGCCGCGCAGGAAGTTGGCGGTGCCGTCGATCGGGTCGATGATCCACTGGCGGTGCGTGTCGCCTTCGGCGCCGAACTCCTCGCCGAAGATGCCGTCCGCGGGGCGCTCGTCCGCGAGAATCGCGCGGATCGCGCGTTCGGTCGCCAGATCGGCATCGGTGACGTGCGAGTTGTCGGCCTTGGTCGACACGACCAGATCGGCGGCATCGAACCGCGGGAAGGACTGTGCGTCCGCGGCGTCCGCAAGGCGCAGAGCGAGCGCGAGATCCTGGTCGAGGTCGGCAGGAAGGGCTTCGGCACGGGGGGAGGCGGTCACCGTTTCAGGATACGTCAGCCCTCGGAGAATGCAGTGCGGCGGCGTCACGCGAGGAAGCGTTGCAGGTATCTGTGGGAAAGCAGAAAAGCCTCACGAATCTGGCGAGAGATTCGTGAGGCTGATCCGTGCACCCCCTCGGACTTGAACCGAGAACCCACTGATTAAGAGTCAGTTGCTCTGCCGATTGAGCTAGAGGTGCGTTGTCCGGGATTACCCCGGCCGAGGAATTACATTACCAGTCGATCGTCGGCAAATGAAATCCGCGGTCGTTCCCCCGGACACCCGGGCGCGTCGGCTCAGGTGGCGTCGCCGATCAGGATGGCCTCCGCGTCCTCTGCCGCAGCATCGGCTGGCTCGTCGTCGATGTGTGCAAGCACGTTCCGACCCAGGAACACGGTGAGCGCGGCGATGAGTACCGCCGCTGCGGCGAACAGGTAGGGCACCGTCGCGTTGAACGCGTGCCAGAGCAGAGCGGCGATCGGGGGAGCCATCGCGCCCCCGAGGAAGCGAACCGCGGAGTACGACGACGAAGCGACCGAGCGGGGCAGGTCCGTCGCCTCCATCACAGCCTCGGTCAGCACCGTGTTCATCACGCCCAGCAGCAGTCCGCCGACCACGATGCACCCGACCAGGAGCCCGGGGCTCGAGACGACCAGGCCGGCGGCCACGAGATCGAGGGCGAGTAGAGGAAGACAGATGAGAATGATGCGGGTGCGTGACAGACGGCGCATCAGCACCGGCGCCACCCACACGCTCGTGACCGCGAGCGCCACGCCCCAGCCGAAGAACGTGAGGCCGATGCCCATCGCGCCGAAGCCGAGCGGAAAAGGTGAGAACGCCAGCAGGACGAATAACCCGATGTTGTAGAAGAACGCCGCGGCGGCGAGCACGGCCAGTGCCGGATGACGCAGGGCCGTGAACGGTGCCGAGAACGGCACGGGAGTGCGGGTCTCACGCGGGCCGCGGAGCAGGACGAGCACAGCGACGAACGCGATGGCCATGAGCACGACGACGCCGAAGAAGGGCCCGCGCCAGCTCTGTTCGCCCAGAAGGCCGCCGAGCAGCGGCCCGATGGCGATGCCGAGCCCGAGGGCCGCCTCGTACAGGATGATCGCGGCGCTGCTGCCACCGGATGCCGCTCCCACGATCGTGGCGAGCGCCGTCGAGATGAAGAGCGCGTTGCCGAGTCCCCACCCGGCACGGAAGCCGATCACCGCATCGACGCTGCCGCTGACGGCGCAGAGCAAGGCGAACACCACGATCAGTCCGAGCCCGATGAGGAGGGTCGCCTTGGCGCCGATACGACTCGAGATCCAACTCGTCACCAGCATGGCGAGGCCGGTCACCAGGAGATAGCTGGTGAAGAGGAGTTCGGTCTCGACCGGACTCGCTTGCAGCGATTCGGCGATCGCCGGCAGGATCGGGTCGACCAGACCGATGCCCATGAAGGCCACGACGCACGCGAACGCGACCGCCCAGACCCGCGCGGGCTGTTTCCAGGGAGATGCAGTGGGGGTGCCGCTCATCATCGTTCTCCGTTCTGTGCGGTCGCGGTCGTGTCTGTGCCCGCTGTCGTGTCGGTGTGTGCGGCAAGGATCTCTGCCGCCCGCAGGAGGGCTTCCCAATCGCTGTCGCTGAGTTCAGCGAAGCGGGGTGCGAGGATGTCTCGGAACTCCGCGCGCCAGTGACTCAGGGCGGTGGATCCTGCGGCGGTGATGTCGACGACGATCCCGCGGGAGTCAGCGGCATCGGGGGAGCGGCGGACCAGGCCCTCGCGCTCGAGGGTTCCGATGAGGCGCGTCATGCCCGGCTGCGTGGTCCGCGCCGCGCTGGCGAGTTCGCCGACGCGTCTGCCCCCGCGCTGCTCCAGCAGGCTCAGGACGCGCCACTGGACGGCGGGGGCCTCGTTTCCCGCCTCCTTGGCGGCGATGCGCGTCAGCGCGTGCGCCGAGAGCACGAGCGAGGGGATGACGTCGACTCGATTCATACCAACGAGTATATACCCCAGGGTATGCTTCCAGCGTGCGGAACGGCGGCGTCAGCGTCGGGCGTTGGCGATCCGCGCGGACAGCTCGTGCGCATGCGCCAGCAAGGTGCGACCGCGTTCCGCGATGCGATCCGGCCCGAAGCGGAACTGCACGCCGGTGAGGCTCAGCGCCCATTCGGGTCGCCCGGACCGGTCGAAGACCGCGGCGCCCATGCCCCAACTGCCTTCGACGATCAGTCCCGGATTGATCGCGTAGCCGCGCTCCTTGGTCTCGGCCAGGCGGGTGCGCAGGGAGACGGCGTCGTGCGACGCGCCCCAGGCCTGAGAGAGCTTGGGGTGACGCTCGAAGTAGGCATCCACATCGTGGTCAGGAAGGAACGCGAGGATGGCGAGTCCCGCGCTCGCGACACCGAGCGGGAAGCGCACTCCTTCGCTCAACACGAAGGAGCGGATCGGGAAGGACCCCTCCTCGCGGAGCAGGCAGACGGTCTCGTCCGCACGCCGCGCGGAGAAGAACGCGCTCTCCTCGGTCTTGACGGCGAGGGAGCGCACGAGATCGCGGGCGAGCGTGGTCACGTCGTAACGAGCCGCCGCGACAATCCCCATCAGGAACAGCTCGGGGCCTGGCATCCACCGGGTGCTGTCCGCATCGCGGTCGACGAGGCCCTCGGCCTTCAGTGCGGTGAGAAGCCGGTGCGCGGTGGACCGCGAAAGCTCTGCGTTCCGTGCGAGTTCCTGCAGTCCCGCACCCTCCGCGCCGGCGGCCGTGACCAGGCGAAGCAGTCGCGCGGCGCGAGCGATCGCCTGCGCGCCGGGAACGCTGGGCGAGGTGTGTTCCATGATGTGGACGCTAGTCCTCGGAATGACCACATCGCAAGAAAAGGCTTCCGCGCGGCGCCCCCGGCGCGCGAGGCTGAGAGGACACGGTTCGAAGGAGTGCGCGTGATCGACAAGCAGTGGGCCACGGCGGCGGAGGCCGTCGCCGACATCCCCGACGGTGCATCGCTCGCGGTGGGCGGTTTCGGCCTCTCGGGCAACCCGATCGCCCTGATCGACGCCCTGCTCGCACAGGGCACCCGCGACCTCAGCGTCGTCAGCAACAACTGCGGGGTCGACGACTGGGGGCTGGGCGTGCTGTTGGGCGCCGGCCGGATCCGGAAGATGACCTCGTCGTACGTGGGAGAGAACAAGGAGTTCGAGCGGCAGTTCCTCACGGGCGAACTCGAGCTCGAGCTCACCCCTCAGGGCACGCTGGCAGAGAAGTTGCGCGCCGGCGGATCGGGCATCGCCGCGTTCTACACGCAGACCGGCGTCGGCACCCAGGTCGCAGAGGGCGGACTGCCGCGTCGCTACCACCCGGACGGCACGATCGCCGTCGCGTCACCGCAGAAGGACGTGCGCTCGTTCGACGTCGACGGAGAGCCCCGGGACTTCGTCCTGGAAGAGGCGATCACGACAGATTTCTCCCTCGTGCACGCGCTGGTGGGCGATCGACACGGCAACCTGATCTTCAACAAGGCTGCGCGCAACTTCAACCCGCTCGCGGCGATGGCCGGGCGGATCTGCATCGCTCAGGTGGAACAGCTGGTCGAGCCGGGCGAGCTCGATCCCGACCGCATCCATCTGCCCGGCGTCTTCGTGCACCGATTGGTGGAGGTCGGCGGAGACATTCCCAAGCGGATCGAGCGGCGCACCGTGGCCGCGGAAGGAGTCTGAGATGGCGCTCACGCGTGATGAGATGGCCGCTCGTGCGGCGGCGGAGCTGACCGACGGCGCCTACGCGAATCTGGGGATCGGGCTCCCCACGCTGGTGCCCAACCACGTGCCCGCGGGGGTCACGGTGGTGCTGCAGTCCGAGAACGGCATCCTGGGTGTCGGTCCCTACCCGCACGAGGACGCGGTCGACCCCGACCTGATCAACGCCGGCAAGGAGACCGTGACGGTGCTTCCCGGGTCTGCGTTCTTCGACTCGGCGCTCAGCTTCGGGATGATCCGCGGCGGCAAGATCGACGCCGCGATCCTCGGCGCCATGCAGGTCTCGGCCGGAGGAGACCTCGCCAACTGGATGATCCCGGGCAAGATGGTCAAGGGACCGGGCGGCGCGATGGACCTCGTGCATGGCGCCGGTCGCGTGATCGTTCTGATGGAGCACGTCGCCAAAGACGGCTCGGCGAAGATCGTCGACCAGTGTTCCCTGCCCCTCACCGGGCGCGGCGTCGTCGACCGCATCATCACCGATCTGGCGGTGATCGATGTCACCGACCGGGGTCTGGTGCTCGTCGAGACGGCACCGGGCGTGTCGATCGACGAGGTGGTCGCAGCGACGGAGCCGCCGCTGATCATCGCCGATGGACTGAAGAACTGAAAGGACGGGAGCATCATGACCGACCTCAACGCCCGCACGCCCGACACGGAGATCGTCATCGTGGCCGCCGCGCGCACCCCGCAGGGTCGCCTGAAAGGACAGCTCGCCGCTTTCACCGCTCCGCAGCTGGGGTCGTTCGCGATCCGGGGAGCGCTCGAGCAGGCTTCCGTCGATCCCGCCGACATCGACGCGGTCATCGTCGGCCAGGTGCTCGCCGCCGGCTCCGGTCAGAACGCCGCTCGTCAGGCGGCACTCGGCGCCGGCATCGGCTGGGACGTCCCCGCGCACTCGGTGAACAAGGTGTGTCTGTCCGGCCTGACCGCGATCATCGACGCGGCTCGCATGATCCGCACGGGTGATGCTCGAACGGTGGTGGCCGCCGGCATGGAATCGATGACCCGTTCGCCACATCTGCTGATGGGCTCCCGCGACGGATGGACCTACGGAAGCGTCGAAGTGCTCGATCACATGGCATACGACGGTCTGACCGACGCCTATGACCACGAGAGCATGGGGGCGTCGACCGAGCGTCACAACGCCCGCTATCAGCTCACCCGCGAGACGCAGGATGCCGTGGCGGTGCTGTCGCATCAGCGGGCAGCCGCCGCGCAGAGCGCCGGCGTCTTCGCCGACGAGATCGTGGAGGTCGCCGTCCCGCAGCGACGTGGGGAACCGGTGCTGGTGACGGCGGACGAGGGCGTGCGCCCGGGCACGACGGCGAAGACGCTCGCCGGACTCCGCGCCGCGTTCGCCGAGGGGGGCTCCATCACCGCGGGCAACGCCTCACCGATCTCCGACGGAGCATCGGCGGTCATCGTGACGACCAGGGCCAATGCTGCAGCGAAGGGCTGGCCGATTCTCGCGACCGTCGGCGCGAGCGGTCAGACCGCGGGGCCGGACAACTCTCTGCATGCTCAGCCCGCCCGAGCGATCGAGCGCGCCTGCGAGAAGCAGGGGATCACGCCGGCGGATCTCGACCTGGTCGAGATCAATGAGGCTTTCGGTGCGGTCGTCGCGCAATCCCAGGTCGAACTGGGGCTCGACTCCGACATCGTGAACATCCACGGCGGAGGCATCGCCATCGGACACCCCATCGGCGCATCCGGGAACCGTCTCGTGGTGCACCTGGCGCATGAACTGGCGCGCCGAGGAAGTGGAACGGCTGCGGTCGGTCTGTGCGGTGGCGGCGGTCAGGGCGAGGCGCTGATCCTCACGCGCTGACTCTCACGACGCGCTGACGTGCGGCGGTGCCGCGGATCAGCGGCGCTTCTCCTGGGCGTGCCCCTGCGCGTCGGCGAGCGCCTTCTGCGAGCGGAACTGCAGCCGCTGCGCCTTCTTCGACTTCTTGACCGACTGCGGGGAGTCGGCATCGACGCGAGCGCCACGACGTGCACGGCGCATGTCGACCGTCGCGCCGACGGCGAGGGCCATGGTGATGGCCCAGCTGAGCCACGAGAGGGCGGAGCGCCAGGTGATGGGTTCCTCGCGGGTTCCGCGCAGCAGGGAGATGCCCGCCGAGATCGCCGCGATGAGTCCGGTGCTGAAGAGGTAGCGCATGCCCCTACGGTACCCGCCTGCGCTTCACGGCGTCCGAGGCTTGACAACCCCGCGTGCCGTACCCAGCGCAGCCATGCTTTCAGCGGTACAACGGGGTGACGCGCTACCATGGACAGGTCGCGGCAGGTCCGCGGCCGCACACCGTGTATCTACCGGCCGTCGGCAATCCGACGGACAGCGGCGGCACCCGATTCCGCGTCTGCGGGCGCGCGAGAGCCATGACACACACGAATACCTCCGCGGAGCCGAACCTGCTCCGCATCGCCGGATTCCCCTACTTCCTGATCGCCTTCATCGCGCGTTTGCCGTTCGCGATGATGGTCGTCGGCGTCCTCACCGTCGTCGTCTCGGCGCGCGGCTCGCTGTCGCTCGGAGGTCTCACATCCGCCGCCGTCGGGCTGGGCACCGCCTGTTTCGGACCGCTGCTCGGCGCTGCGGCCGACCGTTTCGGTCAGCGTCTCGTACTCCTGATCCTCGCGATCGCGAACGGCTCGATGCTGGTGCTGTTCACGCTGGTCGTCTATGGCACGGCCGCTGACGGATTCGTGCTGCTCGCCGCTGTCGGCATCGGCGCCACGGCACCCCAGGTGGCGCCGTTGTCGCGGTCGCGTCTGGTCACGATCATCCGCGACCGCATGTCAGAGGAACGACGGGCGCGAACGCTCTCCGGCACCATGGCGTACGAGTCTGCGGCAGATGAGACCGTGTTCGTCTTCGGGCCGTTCATCGTCGGCCTCCTGGCGTCGGCGATCGCGCCCTGGGCGCCGCTCGTGGGGGCCGCCGTGCTCACGGTCGTCTTCGTCGGCGCCTTCGCCCTGCATCCGAGCGGTCGTCACGTCTCGCATGATCGCGACGCCGATGGCAAGGCGCTCTCGGCCGTGTCGGAGCTCTTCCGACCGCAGCTGCTGATCGTCGTGCTCGGCATCCTCGGCGTCGGGATGTTCTTCGGCTCCATGCTCACCGCGCTCACCTCGTTCATGGCCGATCGCGGTGCGGCCGAGCAGGCCGGCCTTCTCTACGGCGTGATGGGGGTCGGATCAGCGATCCTCGCGCTCGGAGTGGCCTGGTTGCCGCCCGCATTCTCGCTCCGGGCACGGTGGCTGATGTTCTCCGGCATCCTGCTCGCGGGAACGCTGCTGCTGGGACTCGTCGACTCGCCCGCGATGATGATCGTCGCTCTGGCGATCATGGGCATCGGCATCGGACCGACGCTCGTCACCCAGTACAGCTTCGGTGCGGGGCTGAGCCCACTGGGGCGCTCGGCGACCGTGATGACGATGCTCGGATCGGGTGTCGTGGTCGGGCAGTCGATCGGCGCTGCGGTTGCCGGCGAGATCGCCGAGAACGTGGGAACGACGAGCGCCCTGGTGCTGCCGGTGCTCGCAGCGGGAGTGACGTTCGTCGCCGGTGTCGTGAACTGGATGCTCAGCGCTCCGCGCCCCACGCCGTCCGCCACGACCTGAGGTGGCCACCGGCGGCCGGCATCCTCGATAGCCTGGGAGTACCGCTGGTGTGAGGAGTCATCTTGGTCGCTGCAGAGTTCGTGGTCGTCGCCAACCGGCTTCCGGTCGACCGAGTCGAGGGCCCCGACGGCGAGGATCTCTGGCGAGTGTCTCCCGGCGGCCTCGTCGCCGCCCTCGAGCCCATGATGCGCACCGTGCACGGCGCCTGGGTGGGGTGGGCCGGGCAGGCCGACGTCGAGATCGCCCCGTTCGAGAACGACGGAATCCATCTGATCCCCGTCGGGCTCAGTGCGGAGGAGGTCGCGGAGTACTACGAGGGCTTCGCGAACGACACCATCTGGCCGCTCTATCACGACGTGATCGCGCCACCGCAGTACCACCGCGAATGGTGGGATGCCTACGTCACCGTCAACCGTCGCTTCGCGTCCGCAGCGGTGGCCGCCGTCGCCGAGAACGGCACGGTGTGGGTGCACGACTACCAGCTGCAGCTCGTGCCGCAGATGGTGCGCGAGATGCGGCCCGACGTCACGATCGGCTACTTCCACCACATCCCGTTCCCGGCACACGGCCTCTACGCGCAGCTGCCCTGGCGTGACCAGGTACTCCGCGGGCTCCTCGGCGCCGACGTGATCGGGTTCCAGCGGGTGCAGGACGCGACGTACTTCCTCACCGCGGTCAAGCGTCGCCTGCGTTACGAGGTGCGCGGCTCGAACGTCGCCGTCCCGGACGGTGATGGTGGCACGCGCATCGCACTCGCCAAGGCCTTCCCGATCTCGATCGACACCGCGCCGTATCTCGAGCTCGCGGCGCGCCCGGACATCCAGGCACGTGCGGCCGAGATCCGCGAGAGCCTGGGCAACCCCGATCGCATCCTCCTCGGCGTGGACCGACTGGACTACACCAAGGGCATCCGCCACCGCATCAAGGCGTACGGCGAACTGCTGACCGAGGGGCGTCTGAACGTCGAGAACGTGACGCTGGTGCAGGTGGCGAGTCCGAGCCGTGAACGCGTCGACGCGTACATGCACCTGCGCGACGAGATCGAACTCGCCGTCAGCCGCATCAACGGCGACACCGACACCATGGGCCATTCCGCGATCCGCTACCTGCACCAGGGCTACCCTCGTGAGGAGATGGTGGCGCTGTACCTGGCCGCCGACGTCATGCTCGTCACCGCGCTTCGCGACGGCATGAACCTCGTCGCCAAGGAGTACATCGCCACGCGTGCAGACAACCGCGGCGTGCTGGTGCTCAGCGAGTTCACCGGCGCCGCGGATGAGCTCCGTCAAGCCGTCCGGGTCAACCCCCATGACATCGAGGGCGTCAAGGACGCGATCATGACGGCGATCGAGATGTCGCCGTCCGAGCAGTCCCGGCGCATGCGCTCACTGCGTCGGCGCGTGCTCGACAACGACGTGAACGCCTGGTCCTCCTCGTTCCTCGCGGCGTTGGACGCCGTTCACCCCCACTGACCACGGCGCTTCGGCACCCACGGCGATACTGAATACGACCCCCTGCGAATGGAGACAACTGTGACGCGCGCCTGGACCCCCGGTGTCAACGACGACGAGCTGACGGCGATCGCCCGCACCGAGAGGCTCGTCGTGGCGCTCGACTTCGACGGCACGGCGTCGCCTCTCGTTCCCGACCCCATGGCGGCGCGCGCGCTTCCCGAGGTCGCGACGCAGGTCGCTCGCCTGGCGGCATTGCCGGACACCGTCGTCGCGTACGTGTCGGGTCGCAGCCTGCATGACCTGCGGATCATCACCGAGCACGCCGACGACTCCGACATCGTGCTCGCAGGATCGCACGGTGCGCAGTACTGGTTCCCCGGTGAGGGCGAGGCCGCGCTGACCGGCGAGGCGACCGAGGAGGGTGCGCGCGAGGAACTGTGGGCCGCCGCGCGACCGATCATCGAGAGCTATGAGGGCGCGGAGTTCGAGCCCAAGACGTTCGGCATGGGCGTACACACGCGTCGTGCCGAACGCGATGTCGAGGAGAAGGTGTTCGCCGAGATCGACGCGCTGGTCGCCGAACGCTTCCCGCACTGGCGGCGTCGCGCCGGCCACCGTGTGCTCGAGTTCTCCTCGCGCGCCGAGGGCAAGGACTCCGCGATGGTCGCACTCCGCGAGAAGTTCGATGCCACCGGCATCCTGTTCGCCGGCGATGACGTCACCGACGAGGACGGGATGCGCGTGCTCGGCGAGGGCGATCTGGGAGTGCGGGTCGGCCCCGGCGAGAGCCATGCCGCACTACGTGTCGAGAACCCACAACAGATGGCGCTCCTTCTGGAGGCCCTGGCGGACGAGCGCACCGCGGCGCGGGAATAGACTTCCTCCATGTCCCCGCACGAAGCTGCCGCCAACGCGTCCATCGACATCAAGCCGCGCAGTCGCGTGGTCACCGACGGGATCGAGGCCACCACATCGCGCGGCATGCTCCGCGCCGTCGGCATGGGCGATGCGGACTGGGACAAGCCCCAGATCGGCATCGCCTCCAGCTGGAACGAGATCACCCCCTGCAACCTGAGCCTGGACCGTCTGGCGCAGGGCGCGAAGGAGGGCGTGCACGCCGGCGGCGGCTACCCGCTGCAGTTCGGCACGATCTCTGTCTCGGACGGCATCTCGATGGGCCACGAGGGGATGCACTTCTCGCTCGTGTCGCGTGAGGTCATCGCCGACTCCGTCGAGACGGTGATCATGGCCGAGCGCCTCGACGGCAGCGTTCTGCTGGCCGGCTGCGACAAGTCGATCCCCGGCATGCTGATGGCGAGTGCCCGCCTGGGGCTGTCGAGCGTGTTCCTGTACGCCGGGTCGATCGCGCCCGGCTGGGTCAAGCTCTCGGACGGCACCGAGAAGGAGATCACGATCATCGACTCCTTCGAGGGAGTCGGCGCCTGCCGTGCAGGTCGCATGTCCGAAGAGGACCTCAAGCGCATCGAGTGCGCGTTCGCACCGGGGGAGGGCGCCTGTGGCGGCATGTACACCGCGAACACCATGGCGTCCGTGGCCGAGGCGCTCGGACTCAGCCTTCCCGGTTCGGCCGCGCCGCCCTCGGCGGATCGCCGCCGCGACTACTTCGCGCACCGCTCGGGCGAGGCCGTCGTGAACCTGCTCCGTCAGGGCATCACGACCAAGGACATCCTGACGAAGGAGTCCTTCGAGAACGCGATCGCGATCGCCATGGCGCTGGGCGGCTCCACCAACGTCGTGCTTCACCTGCTCGCGATCGCGCGAGAGGCCGAGATCGACCTCGACCTGCACGACTTCAACCGCATCGGCAGCCGCACCCCGCACGTGGCCGACATGAAGCCGTTCGGCAAGTACGTCATGAACGACGTCGACCGGCACGGCGGCATCCCCGTGCTGATGAAGGCGATGCTCGACGAGGGTCTGCTGCACGGTGACGCTCTCACGGTCACCGGCAAGACGGTCGCCGAGAACCTGCGCGAGTTGAACCCCGCCCCGGTCGACGGTGACGTCATCCACACGTTCGACAACCCGATCCACGCCTCCGGCGGCATCACGATCCTGCATGGCTCGTTCGCTCCCGAGGGCGCCGTCGTGAAGTCCGCCGGCTTCGACGCCGACGTGTTCGAGGGGCCCGCGCGGGTGTTCGAGCGCGAGCGTGGTGCGATGGACGCTCTCGCCAACGGTGAGATCTCCGCGGGAGACGTCGTCGTGATCCGCTACGAGGGCCCCAAGGGCGGCCCCGGCATGCGCGAGATGCTGGCGATCACCGCGGCCATCAAGGGCGCTGGTCTCGGCAAAGATGTACTACTCTTGACAGACGGACGATTCTCAGGCGGCACAACCGGCCTGTGCATCGGCCACATAGCACCCGAAGCGGTGGACGCAGGTCCCATCGCCTTCGTGCGCGATGGTGATCTGATACGGGTCGATATCGCAGCTCGCTCTCTTGACCTACTCGTCGACGAGGCAGAGCTCGCCTCCCGCCGTTCCGGCTGGGAGCCGCTTCCCCCGCGCTATACCCGTGGCGTTCTTGCCAAGTACTCGCGCCTCGTGCGGTCCGCCGCCGAAGGCGCCACCACCGGCTGATCCTCGTCGGCTCGCTGCCGGCTCCGCCGCACAGCGTCGGCTCCGACGTCACACAGACCACCCGAAGGAAACTCATGACTGCTGATTCCGTCTCGGCCGTGCCGAGACCACCTGCCCGCCCGTCCACCGCGCCGGAGATCTCCGGCGCCGAAGCCGTCGTCCGGTCCCTTGAGATGCTGGGTGTCACGGACGTCTTCGGTCTTCCGGGAGGAGCGATTCTCCCGGTGTACGACCCGCTGATGGACTCCACTGATCTGCGCCACATCCTCGTGCGTCACGAGCAGGGTGCAGGCCACGCCGCTGAGGGATACGCCGCGGCCTCCGGCAAGGTCGGCGTGTGCATCGCCACCTCCGGTCCGGGGGCGACCAACCTCGTGACGGCGATCGCCGACGCCTACATGGACTCCATGCCGCTGCTCGCGATCACGGGCCAGGTCTTCTCGACGCTGATGGGCACCGACGCCTTCCAGGAGGCCGACATCGTCGGCATCACCATGCCGATCACGAAGCACTCGTTCCTCGTGAAGGATGCCGCGGAGATCCCCGGTGCGATCGCGGCGGCCTATGAGATCGCCTCGACCGGTCGTCCCGGACCCGTGCTCGTCGACATCACCAAGGACGCGCAGCAGGCCATGGCGCCGTTCGTCTGGCCGCCCAAGATCGACCTCCCCGGCTACCGGCCGGTGACCAAGGCGCACGGCAAGCAGATCCAGGCCGCCGCCGCCATGCTCGCCGAGGCCAAGAAGCCGGTGCTGTACGTCGGCGGCGGCGTGATCCGCGGCCGCGCATCGGCGGAGCTCCTGGCCCTCGCCGAGTCCACGGGCGCCCCGATCGTGACGACGCTGATGGCGCGCGGTGCGTTCCCGGACTCCCACCCGCAGCACCTCGGCATGCCCGGCATGCACGGCACGGTTCCGGCCGTGCTCGCGCTGCAGGAGGCCGACCTGCTCGTGTCGCTGGGCGCTCGATTCGACGATCGTGTGACCGGCAAGGCGGCGCTGTTCGCCCCCAACGCCAAGGTCGTGCACGTCGACATCGACCCGGCCGAGATCTCCAAGATCCGCATCGCCGACGTGCCGATCGTGGGCGATCTGCACGATGTGCTCACCGACCTCGACGCGGCGTTCCGGGGCGTGACCGGCGGTACCAAGCCCGACATCGACGAGTGGTGGTCCTACCTCGACGGTCTGCGCACCGAGTTCCCGCTCGGCTACGCGCCGACCACCGACGGCCTCCTGGCGCCGCAGTACGTGATCCAGCGCATCGGCGAGCTGACCGGACCCGAGGGCATCTTCGCCTCGGGGGTGGGCCAGCACCAGATGTGGGCGGCGCAGTTCATCAAGTACGAGCGCCCGAACGCGTGGCTGAACTCCGGCGGCGCCGGCACGATGGGCTACTCCGTTCCGGCCGCGATGGGGGCGAAGGTCGCCGAGCCCGACCGCGCCGTGTGGGCGATCGACGGCGACGGCTGCTTCCAGATGACCAATCAGGAGCTCGCCACCTGCACGATCAACAACATCCCGATCAAGGTCGCGATCATCAACAACTCCTCCCTGGGGATGGTGCGTCAGTGGCAGACGCTGTTCTACGACGGCCGCCACTCGAACACCGACCTCAACACCGGGCACGGGTCGATCCGGATCCCTGACTTCGTCAAGCTCGCGGAGGCGTACGGCTGCCTCGCGATCCGCGTCGAGAAGGAGGACGAGGTCGACGCTGCGATCCAGCTCGCGCTCGAGACCAATGACCGCCCGGTCGTGATCGACTTCGTCGTCAGCGCCGACTCCATGGTGTGGCCGATGGTGCCGCAGGGCGTCAGCAACAGCTACGTCCAGTACGCCCGCGAGCACGCGCCCGCATTCGACGAGGAGGACTGACCCATGTCGACCCACGTACTGAGCCTCCTGGTGGAGAACACCCCCGGTCTCCTCACCCGTGTCGCGGGGCTGTTCGCCCGCCGCGGCTTCAACATCGACTCCCTCGCCGTCGGCGTGACCGAGGTGCCCGGCATCTCGCGCATCACCGTCGTCGTCGACGTGGAGGAGCTCCCGCTCGAGCAGGTGACCAAGCAGCTCAACAAGCTGATCAACGTCATCAAGATCGTCGAGCTCGATTTCTCCACCTCGGTGCAGCGCGAGCACATGCTCGTGAAGGTGCGCACCGACAACGCGACGCGCTCGAACGTGATCGAGGTGGCGAACCTGTTCCGCGCCTCGGTCGTGGACTACGCCTCCGACGCACTCGTCATCGAGGTGACCGGCGACAAGGGCAAGATCGACGCGATGCTCCGCGCGCTCGAGCCGTTCGGCATCAAGGAGATCGCGCAGTCCGGCCTCCTCGCCATCGGCCGCGGCGGCAAGAGCATCACCGAGCGCGTGCTGCGCGGCTGACACTTTCCAGACTCAGGGCCGATCAGGTCCGCATCAACCACGAACAAGGAGAAACACACTGTGAGCACCGAGATCTTCTATGACGCAGACGCCGACCTGTCCCTGATCCAGGGCAAGAAGGTCGCGATCGTCGGTTACGGATCGCAGGGTCACGCCCACGCGCAGAACCTGCGCGACTCGGGCGTCGAGGTCGCCATCGCGCTCAAGGAGGGCTCCAAGTCCGCCGCCAAGGCCGAGGAGGCCGGTTTCGCGGTCAAGACGGTCGCCGAGGCGACCGAGTGGGCCGACCTCATCATGATCCTCGCGCCGGACCAGCACCAGCGCATCATCTACAGCGAGTCCATCGCGCCGAACCTGACTGCGGGCAAGACCCTCGCGTTCGCACACGGCTTCAACATCCGCTTCGGCTACATCGACGCTCCTGAGGGCGTCGACGTGATCCTCGTCGCTCCCAAGGCGCCGGGCCACACCGTCCGTCGCGAGTTCGTCGCCGGTCGCGGCATCCCCGACATCATCGCGGTCGAGCAGGACGCCTCGGGCAAGGCCTGGGACACGGCGCTCTCGTACGCGAAGGCCATCGGCGGCACCCGCGCCGGCGTCATCAAGACCACGTTCACCGAAGAGACCGAGACCGACCTGTTCGGTGAGCAGGCCGTGCTCTGCGGTGGCGTCAGCCACCTGGTGCAGGCCGGCTTCGAGACCCTCACCGAGGCGGGCTACCAGCCCCAGATCGCGTACTTCGAGGTTCTGCACGAGCTCAAGCTGATCGTCGACCTGATGTGGGAGGGCGGCATCGCTAAGCAGCGCTGGTCGATCTCCGACACCGCCGAGTTCGGCGACTACGTCTCGGGCCCGCGCGTCATCGACGCCCGCGTCAAGGAGAGCATGCAGGGTGTGCTCGCCGACATCCAGTCGGGTGCCTTCGCGAAGCGCTTCATCGACGACCAGGACAACGGTGCCGAGGAGTTCCTGGCGCTGCGCGCCAAGGAAGAGCAGCACCCGATCGAGGTCACGGGCAAGGAACTGCGCTCGCTCTTCGCGTGGAAGCAGCAGGATGAGGACTACATCGACGGTTCGGCCGCGCGCTGATCCGGGATCTCACCTGACCTGATCTGATCTGAACGAGAAACGGGCACCCCGCGGGGGTGCCCGTTTTCGTCTGCCGCCAGCGGTCAGCCGCGCGTGAGCTCCTCGAGCACCTCGACGACGTGCCGATACGGCTGGCCGGTCGCGCGGGTCATGCCGATCTCGCAGGTGCGGTTCGCCGAGACGAAGGCGTCGAATCCGCCCCGCTCGGCGTCGGCCGCGCGGACCTCGGCCGATTCGACGGCGGTCGCGCTGGCGGTGAGCTCGGGATGCAGCATGCCGCGGTCGCCGGCGAACGCGCAGCATCCCCAACCCTCCGGCACGAACACGTCGGAGGCGACGGCAGCAGCGATCGCAGTGAGCGCGCCGGTCGCCCCGAGCGCGGTCGTGGAACAGGTCGGATGCACCGCCACGCTGTCGAGGCGGGCCGACACGGTGACACGGGGGAGCACCTCGCGTGCGATGTAGGTCGTCGCATCCTCGATCACGAGTCCGGCGTACTCGGGGTATTCGGCGAGCGACTTCGCGAGCATCGTGTGCAGACCCTCGGTGCACGATGCTGCGTCGCAGACCACGGGCAGTGTGCCGTGGCGACTGGTCTCCCACAGCGTCGACAGCACGCGGCGGGTCATCCTGTCGTAGCCGGCGAGGTGACCCTTCGACTTCCACGGGGTGCCGCAGCAGAGTCCGCGTGCGTCATCCGGGATGACCACGGCGATGCCCGCCCGGTCGAGCAGGGCGCGCACCGCATCGCGCGAGCCGTCTCCGTGGCCCTCGGCACCGAACATCGTGCCGATGCAGGCGCCGAAGAAGACCGCCTGCGCATCGGCCGGGTTCTGCGCCTCGGGCGGCTTCGTGCCGCCGCGGGGGAGTCCGCCGTCGTAGAGCGGCACGGTGTCGCTACCGAGCAGCGCCCTGCCCACGCGCGTCGCGGCGGTAACGAGAGGGGCGGGCGCCGCGGCGGCCGCCGTCAGGGCCATACCGCCCACACGGGTAACCGCACCCCAGCTCTTCGCTGCAGCATCCCAAACCACGCCCTCGACTTTCGACGCCTCCTCCGCGCGCAGGCGGCGCACCAGATCACCGGTGTTGATGTCGACCGGGCACGCGACGGCGCACATGCCGTCGACCGCGCAGGTCTGCACACCGTCGTAGTCGTAGTCCTTTCGCAGGTCCTCGAGCAGCGCGGTGTCGCCCTGCTCCTCGGCCCACGCCATGTCGCGCCGGATCACGATCCGCTGACGCGGGGTGAGCGTGATGCTCTTGCTCGGACACGTCGGCTCGCAGTAGCCGCATTCGACGCAGCGGTCGACCTCGGACTCGACCGTCGGCACCCGCTTGAGGTCCTGCAGGTACGAGTCGGGATCGTCCGACAGCACCACGCCGGGGTTCAGGATGAGGTCGGGGTCGAACAGCCGCTTGATCTCCCACATCATGTCGGTCAGCTCATCGCCGTATTGGCGCCGAACGAACGGAGCCATGATGCGTCCTGTTCCGTGCTCTGCCTTCAGCGAGCCCTGCTGGCCGAGGACGAGCTCGACCAGATCGTCGGTGAAGCGGCGGTAGCGCGCGACGCTCTCGGGGTCGTCGAAGCGCTCGTTGAGCAGGAAGTGCACGTTGCCGTCCTTGGCATGCCCGAAGATCACCGACCCCTCGTAGTCGTGCAGCGCGAACAGCTCGATCAGCCGTTCGCAGGTCACGAGCAGGCGTTCGACCGGCACCACGATGTCCTCCAGCAACGCGGTCGTTCCGGAGGGACGCGCTCCCGCGACGGCGGTGTACAGCCCCTTCCGCACATGCCACAGGGCGGCGCGCTCGGCCGCGTCGGTGGTCAGTCGGGGCGCGACGGCCAGGGGGAGCGCCTCGAAGTGCGCCTGCGTGTGCTCGCGCGCGGCCGCGAGTGCCTGATCGTCCTGGGCGTGCACCTCGACCAGAAGCGCGGCGTGGTCGAGGACCTCGATGTCTGCGATGGTCGCGGGGACGTCGCTCAGCCCCTGCGCGACACGCAGCGAGGCGGCGTCCAGCAGCTCCACCGTGGCGAGGCCGAGCTCCGTCAGGGCGGGGAGCGCGGCCATGGCGTCGGACAGCGTCGAGAACACGAGGAGCCCGGTGGCGATCGCCGGGCGGATCTCGATCGTGCGGAAACGCGCCTCGGCCACGAAGGCCAGTGTGCCTTCGGAGCCGATGATCAGGTGCTCGAGGATGCGCACGGGGTCGTCGAAGTCGAGCAGCGCGTTCAGGCCGTAGCCCATCGTGTTCTTCATCGAGAACTGCTGACGCAGGAACGCGACGTGTGCGGAAGAGGCGAGCAGGCGCGCACGCAGGGCCATCAGTCCCGCGGCCAGCGCGGGCTCCGCGGCCTGCAGTTGCGCGCGAGCATCCGGATGGCCGGTGTCGAGGATCGTTCCGCTCGGCAGGACCACCGTCATCGATTCGATGGTCCGGTACGAATTCTCAGTGATCCCGCATGCCATGCCGCTGGAGTTGTTGGCCACGACGCCGCCGATGGTGCAGGCGATCTCGCTCGCGGGATCCGGACCCAGCTTGCGTCGATACCGGGCCAGTCGCGTGTTGACCTGCCGCACCGTGGCGCCGGGCCCGACACGCACCCGAGCACCGTCGTTCTCGACTGCGATGCCACCGAAGTGGCTGCGGGTGTCGACCAGGATGTCGCCGCTGATGCCCTGCCCCGAGAGGCTGGTTCCCCCGGAGCGGAAAGTCATCGTGCGTCCGGCGGCCCGCACGGCGCCGAATGCCCGCGCGACCCCGTCGGCGTCTACCGGGGAGAGCACGGCGTCAGGGATGCGCAGGTAGTGCGACGCGTCGTGCGCGCGCGAGAAGCGGTCGATCGAGCGGCTGTGGACCTGGGTCGACGCCCCGAGGAGCGCGACATCGAGGGGTCCGGTGAGAGTGGTCGGCACGCTGCTCCTCAGTGAGTGGACGGATTGTCAGACAAGTGTACTGGCAGCCGCTCTTCTCGCTAGGCTGTGCACATGGCCGCAGAGGACGCAACGCTGGGAATCGTCGGGGTGGTGGATGCCGTGACGGCACGGCTCCGCTCACGAATTCTCAGCGGAGACATCCGCTCCGGGGAGCCGCTGACCGAGGCCGCGGTCTCGCAGAGCTACGGCGTCGCACGTCCCAGTGCCAAGGCGGCCATCGAGCAGCTCGTCGCCTCGGGGCTGCTGGTGCGCACCGCCCATCGCACGGCGCGCGTCGGCGCGATCGACCCGGAAGTCGTCCGCGACGTCTATCGGACGAGGGCGAGGCTCGAGAGCGCGGCGCTGCGCGAGCTGGCGGCGGCGCGGTCGGTGCCGCAGTCGGCGATCGACGCGAACGCCGAGATCCTCGCCATGCCGCCCGGGCCCGATGCGCGAACGGTCGACCCCGACCTGCGCTTCCACACGGCGCTGATCGATGCGCTCGGCAGCGAGCGCACCGCGCGGATGTACCGCAGCGTGCTCGATGAGGCGCGCCTGTGCATGGCGCAGGTGCAGGG
Organism: Microbacterium sp. PI-SA-G; assembly: GCF_057215335.1. Classification (NCBI taxonomy): domain Bacteria; kingdom Bacillati; phylum Actinomycetota; class Actinomycetes; order Micrococcales; family Microbacteriaceae; genus Microbacterium; species Microbacterium sp. PI-SA-G. Next base: position 720,870 of record NZ_CM170103.1, on the reverse strand, counting down.
TCGGCGGCTGCTGGACGCGTCGGTGATCGCCGCACAGCACGCCCAGATCCTTGCCGCTGTCGCCTCCGGAGAGGCAGATCGGGCCGCGGAGATCTTGCATCATCACCTCTCGTCGGCGGAGGAGAGGCTGATCGAGGCAATGCGCGCCGACTAGCGGCCGCGACCTCAACTCACTCGGCTGAGGCCTCCTGCACGACGATCGGCGCGTCCGCCGGATCTGCCCAGACCGGAGCGGGCAGGGGAGTGTCGACCTGACCCGCCTGGATCGCGCGCAGCGCCTCGGTGATCTCTTCGGTGTTCTCAGGCACGGTCAGCCCGCAGGCGTTCATCTCCGACGTGAACTGCAGGGTCAGACGGATCTTGCCCGCCTCGACCGCCTGGGCCGTCGTCCCAGTGCGGATCTCGCTGCCGGTCTGGATCGCGGAGACCTCATCGCAGACGTGGTAGACCTCGCCGCCGTCGACCCACACGACCTCGTCTGCGCCGAGCAGCTGGATCACGGCGGACTGGTCGGCGGTGTACTGCTCGACCGAGGGCGGGTCGAAATCGATGCCGAGCACGACAGCCAGAGCGGCGAGCGCGATGCCCGCGACGCCAGCGGTCGCCTTCTGACCCTTGTCCATGTCCTTGTTGAGGAAGATCAGAATGATCAGGGGCAGGAACGCCACGACCGCGATGATCGCACCCAGCTGGTTCTGCACGAAGAAGCGGGTCTTGTCCGACCGGCGCGCGGGGTCGAGCCTGTTCGCCTTCTTCCAGAGGATCGAGCCGGTGATCGAGAGCGCGGCGATGACGACGAGGGCGATGATGAGGGCGATGAACGCCCACTGCGGGAACTGTGCCGTCACGCCCTGTTCCTGCAGGAGCCCGGTCTCGGCATCCCGGACCAGCGTGCCGTCCTCGCCGACGAACTCCCGCTGACGCAGGAGCCAGAAGATGGCGACGGCCTCGCCGATGATCGCGAGCGCCCAGAGGACAGCGGCGATCCAGCGGAACGTCGTCGCCCGCTTTCTGGCGTCGTCGGTCGGGGTCCAGCCGGCGGGCGGCTCCGCAGTCTCGTCCGATGACGTCGGCGATGCGGTGACGACCTTCTTCTTCTGCGTGGCCACGGTGTTCCTTCCCGACGGAGGGGCGCCCGCGCCCCAATGCCCCCGAGCATAGTGGGCCGGGTGTCCTACGCTGGGGAGATGACTTCCGCACCCGATGACGCACTGAGCGGGGACGGCGACGCTGTTCCGGCAGACGATGAGGGTGCGCCGCCGCTGAGCACGGGCCTGCTGCTCACCCTCGGCGTGGTCGGCGGTGTCTATCTGCTCTACACCGTCGGGTGGGTCGTCGGGGGAATCCGACTGAAGCCACTCGCGAACCTGATCGTCGCCGATGCGATGTACGTGCCCTGGTTCGTGCTGGCCGTGGCTGCTCCGCTGCTCTGGTTCCTCGCCTCGTGGCTGCTGACCAGGGGAAGAGCGACCTGGATCCGGCTGTCGCTGCTGGTGCTGGGCGTGGTGCTCCTCGTGCCCTGGCCCTTCGTCACCGTGGGGGTGATCGGATCATGAGCGATGCCTCTGTCGACGGCCCCGCGGACCCGAGTGCGCGGCGTGGTCCGCGCTGGCTCCGGTACGTCGTGCTCGGTCTGGCCGGGCTGTTCTACGCCTACGCCGTGTGGAACGCGGTCGCGCACCTGATCGGCTTCGCCCGCAGCGGTCTGACCGGCATCGGCTGGGTGACGCTGCTGTTCGGCGTCGTGTTCCCGGCGATGGTGTTCGCCTTCGGCGCCGCGATCGGTCGACGACGCGATGTGGGCGAACTCGCCCTCGTGCTTCTCGCGGGGCTCGGTGTGGTGGCGGTGTTCTGGCTGAGCCTGCTCGGGTACAGCGTGCTGAACATGGACGACCTCATCACCGTCGCGCCACTGTCGTAGGGCGTCACACGGGTCAGAGCGTCGAAGCCGCTCCGGTACAGTGGAGACCGATCGCGCCCCCAGGTGTGCGGCGCATCGGACCCTCCCGCCTGTCGCGCTGCCCCGAAGGATTCTCTGTGCCGAAGCCCGTTGTGCTCATCGCCGAAGTGCTCTCTCCCGCCACGATCGAGGCCCTCGGCCCCGACTTCGACGTCCGCGACGTCGACGGCACCGACCGTGAGGCGCTGTTCGCGGCCCTTGCCGACGCCGACGCGGTGCTCGTGCGCTCCGCGACGCGCATCGACGAGGAGGCGCTGACGCACGCGCCGAAGCTCAAGGTGGTCGCACGTGCGGGCGTCGGTCTCGACAACGTCGACATCCCCGCAGCCACGGCCGCCGGTGTGATGGTCGTGAACGCGCCGACCTCGAACATCGTCTCGGCAGCGGAGCTCACCGTCGGACACATCCTCAGCCTCGCCCGTCGCATTCCCGCGGCACACGCCTCGCTGTCCTCCGGCGCCTGGAAGCGCAGCTCCTTCACCGGCACCGAGCTGTTCGAGAAGACCGTCGGCATCGTCGGCCTCGGCCGCATCGGCGCACTGGTCGCCGCGCGTCTCGCCGCCTTCGACATGCGCGTCGTCGCCTACGACCCCTACGTCACCTCCGCCCGTGCGCAGCAGTTGGGCGTGCAGCTGCTGTCGCTCGACGAACTGGTCGCCGAGTCCGACTTCCTCACGATCCACATGCCGAAGACGCCCGAGACCACGGGCATGATCGGCGCGGAGCAGTTCGCCGCGATGAAGCCCACGGCGTTCGTGGTCAACGTCGCTCGCGGCGGTCTCATCGACGAGGTCGCCCTCCACGAGGCTCTCGTCGCCGGTGAGATCGCCGGAGCGGGCCTCGATGTCTTCACGTCCGAGCCTCCCGCAGAGGGGGGTACGGCTCGCCCGCTGCTCGACCTGCCGAACGTCGTCGTCACCCCGCATCTCGGTGCCAGCACCGAAGAGGCCCAGGAGAAGGCCGGCGTCTCCGTCGCCAAGTCGGTGCGGCTCGCGCTCGGCGGCGACCTCGTGCCCGACGCCGTGAATGTGGCGGGCGGCGTGATCGACCCCTACGTCCGCCCCGGCATCTCGCTCGTCGAGAAGCTCGGTCAGATCTTCGCCTCGCTCGCGACGTCTCCGCTGACGAGCCTCGACGTCGAGGTGCACGGCGAGCTGAACGGGTACGACGTGAGCGTGCTCAAGCTCGCCGCGCTCAAGGGCGTCTTCACGAACATCGTCAGCGAGACCGTGTCGTACGTGAACGCGCCGCTGCTCGCGGAGCAGCGCGGGATCGCCGTGCGTCTGATCAAGGACGACGTGAGCGACGAGTACCGCAACGTCATCACGCTCACCGGCGCACTGTCTGACGGCTCGCAGCTGTCGGTCTCGGGCACACTGACCGGCCCGAAGCAGGCCGAGAAGCTGATCGGCATCAACGACTACGCCCTCGAGCTGCCGATCGAGAAGCACCACGTGGTGATGCTGTACACCGACCGCCCGGGAATCGTCGCTGTGTACGGACAGAAGTTCGGTGAGGCCGGCATCAACATCGCCGGTATGCAGATCGCCCGAGAGGCAGCCGGTGCGCAGGCGCTGAGCGTGCTGACGCTCGACTCGCCCGTCTCGGAGTCCCTGCTCGAGGACGTCAGCGCCGCGATCGACGCGGACCTCTTCCGACAGATCGAGATCACCGAGGTCTGACTCGGGATCACGACGAAGGCGGGAGCGCGATCGCGCTCCCGCCTTCGTCGCGTCAGGACGAGTCGCGGGCGGTGACGCGCAGCACGAGCGCGATCAGCTCGTCGAGTTCGTCATCGTGGGGGACCAGGCGTTCGGGGCCGTGGAGGTCCAGCGAGTTGTTGAAGTAGAGTCCGTCGCTGAGCAGCATCACCAGATCGAGGCTCGCGACGTCGCGCACGTGAGGACGGATCGCGTCAGCCCACAGGCGACGGGTGTGACGCAGCATGTCGGCGGCCGCGGACGATCCTCCCTGCGCCAGGCGTGATGCGGCGATGAGAGCACGGTCGAGAGCGTCATCCTCCATCACGGAGGTGCGGACGTAGTAGGCGACCGGTCCTTCGGGGGCGACGGACATGCGCGCGAGGTCGGCGGTCGTGAGGGCGTCGAGTCGCGCAAGCAGTCCTGCTTCGAGCTCGTCCTTCGAGCCGAAGTGGTAGAGGAGCCCGCCCTTCGAGACCCCTGCGGCCTTGGCCGTCGCGTCGAGCGTCGCCGCCCGCTCACCGTCGGCGATGACGATCGCCTCGAAGGCGTCGAGCACACGCTCGCGGGCCAGAGGTGGTCGGGGCATGGAGTTCCCTTCATTCGGGCGGTTCTGTTACTATACCAGCTGGACGGTTTAGTAACGAGGCGTCCGCAGATCTGAGAGGTGTGCCATGAACCGTACTGCGTCGATTTCGACGACGGAGACGGATGCTCCGCGCGCCGGCGCGCGCGGATGGGCGGCGCTCGTCGTCCTGATGCTCCCTGTGCTGCTCGTGTCGGTGGACAACACGGTGCTGAGCTTCGCGCTGCCCGAGATCTCGATCGCCCTCGCGCCCACCGGAGCCGAGCAGCTGTGGATCATCGATGTGTACCCGCTCGTCCTCGCTGGGCTGCTGGTGACGATGGGCACGCTCGGCGACCGCTTCGGCCGTCGTCGCATGCTGCTGATCGGTGCCACCGGATTCGCCGCGGTGTCGGCGCTGGCGGCGTTCGCCCCGACCGCCGGGCTGCTGATCGCCGCGCGCGCCCTGCTCGGCTTCTTCGGCGCGATGCTGATGCCGTCGACGCTGTCGCTGCTGCGCTCGATCTTCCAGAACCGCGATCAGCGCCGTCTGGCGATCGCGGTGTGGGCCTCGGCGTTCTCAGCCGGCTCCGCCCTGGGCCCGGTCGTCGGCGGATTCCTGCTCGAGCACTTCGCCTGGGGCTCGGTCTTCCTGATCGCCGTGCCGGTGCTGATCCCGCTGCTGATCGCGGCGCCGCTGCTCGTCCCCGAGAGCCGCGACCCGAAACCCGGGCGCATCGATGCGGTCAGCATCGTGCTGTCGATGGCGGCCATGATCCCGGTCGTGTACGCGATCAAGTCGCTCGCGGTCGACGGTCCGAGCCTGTACGCCGGCGGTTGGGCACTGCTCGGCATCGTGATGGGTGTGCTCTTCGTGCGCCGTCAGCTCCGCGCCGAGATTCCGATGCTCGACATGGCGCTCTTCCGTCGCGGAACGTTCTCGGGTGCGATCCTGGTGAACCTCCTCAGCGTCGTGGCACTGGTCGGCTTCCTCTACTTCGTGTCGCAGCATCTCCAGCTCGTGCTGGGACTGTCTCCGATGGTCGCCGGCCTCGCACTGGTCCCCGGCATGGTCGCGATGATCATCGCCGGCCTCGGCGTCGTGCCGATCTCGCGTCGGGTGGCCCCGCATATCGTGGTCCCGACCGCGCTGGTGTTCTCGGTCGCGGGGTACCTCATCGTCGCGTTCACCTCGCAGGCCGACGGCGTCGTGCCGCTCGTGATCGCCTTCGTCGTGCTGGGCATCGGCATCGGCGCGGCCGAGACCATCTCGAACGAGCTGATCCTGTCGAGCGCTCCCGCCGCGAAGGTCGGTGCGGCCAGCGCCGTGTCCGAGACCGCGTACGAGCTGGGTGCCGTGCTCGGCACAGCCGTGCTGGGCGGTCTGATCACCGCGTTCTACCGCGGTGCGCTCGTGCTGCCGGACGGCCTCCCCGGCGACATCGCCGATGCCGCGCGCGAGACGCTCGCGGGCGCCTACATCGCCGCCGAGAAGCTCCCCTCTCAGGTGGGGACTGCGCTGTGGGATGCCGCGGCCACGGCCTTCGGCTCCGGCGTCATGCTGACCTCGTTGATCGGCGCCGGTCTCGTCGTGCTGGCGGGCGTCATCGCGGCCGTCACACTGCGCACGCGCACTTCCCACTGAGCACTACGCTGGGGGGACCGGTCTGAGGGGTCCGTGAGGACACCGGGCCGGTTCCCATCGGTTGCAAGGAGTGTCATGTCGCGTGTCGTGAAACTGGCTGTCATCCCCGGAGACGGGATCGGCCCGGAGGTCATCGCCGAAGCCGAGAAGGTGCTCGATGCCGTGACGGCCGACAGCGACGTGAGCTTCGACAAGACGCGCTTCTCGCTCGGTGCCGCCCGGTTCCTCGAGACCGGCGACACGCTCACCGACGACGACCTCGCGGCGATCTCCTCGCACGACGCGATCCTGCTGGGCGCGGTCGGCGGCACGCCCGGCGACCCGCGCCTGAAGGACGCCAACATCGAGCGCGGGCTGCTGCTGAAGCTGCGGTTCACCCTCGACCACTACGTCAACCTGCGCCCGTCGAAGCTCTTCGCGGGCGCCCCCGGCCCGCTCGCGAACCCCGGCGAGATCGACTTCGTCGTCGTCCGCGAGGGCACCGAAGGACCGTACGTCGGCAACGGCGGCGCGATCCGCGTCGGCACGCCGCACGAGGTCGCGAACGAGACATCGGTGAACACGGCCTTCGGGGTCGAGCGGGTCGTGCGCCACGCCTTCGCTCTGGCTTCCCGGCGCCGGCAGAAGCTCACGCTGGTGCACAAGACGAACGTGCTCGTGCACGCGGGAGCGATCTGGAAGCGTGTCGTCGATGAGGTCGCCGCCGAGCACCCGGACGTCGCCGTCGACTACCTGCACGTCGACGCGGCCACGATCTTCCTCGTCTCCGACCCATCCCGCTTCGACGTGATCGTCACGGACAACCTCTTCGGTGACATCCTCACCGACCTCGCGGGAGCTGTGACCGGCGGCATCGGGCTCGCGGCATCCGGCAACATCAATCCGGACGGCGTGTTCCCGTCGATGTTCGAGCCAGTGCACGGGTCGGCGCCCGACATCGCCGGTCAGCAGAAGGCCGACCCGACCGCCGCGATCCTCTCGGTCGCGCTGCTGCTTGACCACCTCGGTCTCGCCGCCGAATCCGCGCGCGTGTCGGCCGCGGTGGAAGCCGACATCGAGAGCCGCGACGGCGCTCGCACCACGGCGGAGATCGGCTCCGCCATCACCTCGCGCCTCTGACCGGCGGCGTAGGCTGGACACCGCGCGAGGACGCGCACACTCAAGGAACGGATGAGGAACATGACGACCATCGATGCACAGCCGGCCCTGGCGCCGCTCGATTTCGCAGTCACCAAGAACCTCGCAGCCGCCTCGCCGGCGCGCGTGGCCGAGGTTCACGAGAACCCGGGCTTCGGTGTCGTCTTCACCGATCACATGGTCGACATCTGCTGGTCGGTCAAGGGCGGCTGGCACCGTCCGCGCGTGCAGCCGTACGGCCCGATCCCGCTCGACCCCGCGGCGTCGGTCCTGCACTACGCGCAGGAGATCTTCGAGGGCATCAAGGCGTATCGCCACGCGGACGGCTCCGTCCACACCTTCCGCCCCGACCGCAACGCCGCACGCATGCAGCAGAGCGCGCGCCGCCTGGCTCTTCCCGAGCTGCCGACCGAGTACTTCATCCAGTCGCTGCGTGAGCTGATCGCCGTCGACGGGCGCTGGGTGCCGTCCGGAGCCGACCAGAGCCTGTACCTGCGCCCGTTCATGTTCGCGAAAGAGGCGTTCCTCGGCGTCCGTGCGGCGCAAAAGGTCGCGTACTACGTGATCGCGAGCCCTGCGGGCGCCTATTTCGCAGGCGGTATCAAGCCGGTGCGCATCTGGCTCTCCGCTGAGCACTCGCGCGCGGGGCGCGGCGGCACGGGCAAGGCCAAGACCGGAGGCAACTACGCCTCCAGCCTGCTGCCGCAGACGCTCGCGGCAGCGCAGGGCTGCGACCAGGTCGTGTTCCTCGATGAGCACGGCAACGTCGAAGAGCTCGGCGGCATGAACGTGGTGTTCGTGTTCAAGGACGGCCGCGTGGTCACGCCGAAGTCCGACAGCATCCTCGACGGCATCACGCGCGATTCGCTGCTGCAGCTCGCCGCAGACCGCGGGTACACGGTCGAGAGCCGTCCCGTCTCGATCGACGAGTGGCGCTCCGGCGTGGCGTCGGGTGACATCGTCGAGGTGTTCGCGTGCGGCACCGCCGCGGTCGTGACGCCGATCGGCGCGCTCGTGGGCGACGGCTTCGACGAGGCCCAGCCGCTGGGCGAACTCGCGCTGTCGCTGCGCGAAGAGCTGACCGACATCCAGTACGGCCGTCGCGAGGACACGCACGGCTGGCTCCTGCGCCTCGACGCCTGAGCCTCCCTGCCGCTTCTGCGCCGAGACCAGCGCTGGCTAGGCTGGACGGCATGAAGATCGCACGATTCAGCCACGACGACGCCATCCTCTTCGGAATCGTCGATGAGACCGACCTCGTCGTCCTGTCGGGCGACCCGCTCTTCGCCGGATACGAGCCGACCGGCGTCCGAGTGCCGATCGCCGACGCCGTGATCCTGGCTCCCGTGATCCCGCGCTCGAAGATCGTGTGCGTCGGCAAGAACTATCACGACCACGCGGCCGAGATGGGGGGAGTCGCCCCTGAGGAGCCGCTGCTGTTCCTCAAGCCGAACACCGCCGTCATCGGACCGGGCGACACCATCGTGCGGCCGGCGACCTCGCAGCAGACCGAGTACGAAGGAGAACTCGCGGTCGTGATCGGCAGAATCGCGAAGAACGTGGCTGCGAAGGACGCGCTCGATCACGTGCTCGGGTACACGATCGGCAACGACGTCACGGCACGCGACCTGCAGCGCGCGGACGGCCAGTGGGCGCGCGCGAAGGGTTTCGACACCTTCTGCCCGCTGGGTCCGACCATCAGTACCGACTTCGATCCCGCCGAGGCGACGATCGAGACCCGCGTGAACGGCGAGGTGCGCCAGAAGGCTCCGTTGAGCGACATGATCCACTCGGTCGAGAAGATCATCGAGTACGCGTCCGCCGTGTTCACGCTGCTGCCGGGCGACGTGATTTTCACCGGCACTCCCGCGGGCGTCGGCACCTTCGAGGCGGGCGACACGGTCGAGGTCGAGATCACGGGTCTGGGGATCCTGCGCAACGCGGTGCGCGACGCACGACCCGCGTCATGACCACTGTCGCTCTGACGCCGTCGGAGCAGGCGGACGTTCAGCGCCGCACCGTCCTGGTGCTCTCCGTCGGACAGGTGCTCGGCGGGACCGCATTCGGCGCGACGGTCTCGCTGGGCGCGCTGCTCGCGGCCGATATCTCGGGGAGCGACGCGCTGTCGGGACTCGCGACCGCTTCCGTCACGCTCGGTGCTGCGCTGTGCGCGATCCCGCTCGCTCGGCTCGCGGCACGCCTCGGACGCCGACGCGCCCTCACGCTCGGCAATCTCTTCGCGCTGGTCGGAATCGGCGTGGTGATCCTCGCTGCCTCCCTGCGGCTGTTCCCGCTGCTGCTCATCGGCATCCTGATGATCGGTGCGGGCAACGCCGGCAACCTCCAGTCGCGGTTCGCCGCGACCGACCTCGCGGCGCCGACGCACCGGGGCCGCGATCTCTCCATCGTGGTCTGGGCGACCACCGTCGGCGGCGTCGCGGGCCCGCTGCTGCTCGGGCCGGGTGAGGTGGTCGGTCAGGCGCTCGGGATGCCGCCGCAGACAGGGTCGTACGCCTTCTCGTTCGTGGCGCAGGCGGCGGCTCTGGCGTTGTACCTGGTGGCGCTGCGTCCCGACCCGCTCCTCGCTGCCCAACTCCTCGCGCGCTCGGCCGGCTCGACGACCGCGACCCCGATAGCGGACCGGCCCCGCACGGCTCGCTATGCGATCTTCGCGGTCGCCGGCTCGCATGTGGTGATGGCCTCGGTCATGGCGATGACGCCCATCCACCTGGCGCACATGGCGCACGGTGCGCACGGCATGCCGCCGACGTCGGCTGACATCTCTCAGCTCGTGGGCGTGACGATCGCGCTGCATGTCGCCGGGATGTACGCGCTGTCGCCGGTGTTCGGTGTGCTGGCCGACCGGTGGGGTCGCCTGCGTGTGGTGCTGCTCGGTCAGGCGCTGCTGGCCGCGTCACTGGTGTTCGCCATCTTCGCCAACGATCAGGCCTGGGGCGTGATGGTCGCACTGATCCTGCTCGGCCTCGGTTGGAGTGCGGCGACCGTCGCGGGCGCGGCTCTTCTCACCGAGGCCTCCGCGCCCGAACTGCGCACCCGCCGCCAGGGGCGCAGCGATTCGCTGATGAGTCTCAGCGCCGCCGCGGGTGCCGTGCTCGCCGGCGTCATCCTCTCGAACTTCCAGTACGCAGGTCTCGGGATCGCCGCGTCCGTGCTGGTGCTGGTGATCGTCGTGCTCGCGCCGCTCAGTCGGATGACTCCGCGGTGAAGTCGTGGGAGGGCGTCGGTGAGGCTTACGCGCGCACCTATGCCGCCCTGTGCGCGGAGACGATCGACCCGCTGATCACCGCGTTGCAGGACGCGGACGGGCGGCGGCTGCTCGACGTCGGCGCCGGAACAGGGGAACTCGCCGCTCGGTTCGCCGCCGAAGGGTGGCACGTCATCGGGTGCGAACCGGAGGCGACGATGCGCGCGGTCGCCGCCCGCGTCCATCCAGACCTCGCACTCGTCGACGCCGCGCTCCCGCAGTTGCCCTTCTCCGACGCGGCGTTCGACGGGGTGACGGCGAACTTCGTCCTCAATCACGTGTCCGACCCCCGCGCGGCGGCGGCGGAGATGCGTCGCGTGGGCGCGTCGGGTGGGCGACTGGGGGCCACCGTCTGGGTCGAATCGCCCTCCTGGTTCTGGCGCGAGGTGTGCGTGCGCGCCGCTCTGGAGCCTGCACCGGGGGAGAGGCTCGCGCCGGAGAAGGACTTTCCCCGCACGGCTCAGGGTTTCGCGGTCATGCTCGGCGACGCGGGCTGGGGTCAGGTGAGCGCTCGCGAGATGTCGTGGACGTGGCGCCCGACCGCCGCGGCACTCTGGCGATCCGCGGAAGGCGAAGTCGCGTCGGCCGGTCTCTTCTACCGAGGTCTCGATGCCGAGGAGCGGCAGCGGTTCCGTCGCGGCTTCGATTCCCTGTGCGCGGAACGTGCGGACCGCGGCACGGTGCCCCTGGCGCACACGGCGGCGGTGGCCGTGGGGCGCCCCGCCTAGAATCGAAGGGATATGGCTACTCCTCACCCCCTCACCACGACCGCAAGCGGCGCTGACGTCCGCGTCCGCTTCTGCCCCTCGCCGACGGGCCTGCCGCATGTCGGCATGGTGCGCACCGCGCTGTACAACTGGGCCTACGCCCGGCACAACGGCGGCAAGATGATCTTCCGCATCGAAGACACCGATGCCGCCCGCGACAGCGAGGAGAGCTTCCGCCAGCTCGTCGACGCGCTCACCTGGCTCAAGATCGACTGGGACGAGGGCGTCGAGGTGGGCGGCCCGCACGCCCCGTATCGCCAGTCCGAGCGTCACGACATCTACCGCGGCGTGATCGACAAGCTCCTCGCCTCGGGCGCGCTGTATGAGAGCTTCTCCGACGCGGCCGAGATCGACGCTCGCAACGAGGCCAACGGTCGCGCGAAGCAGCTCGGCTACGACAACTTCGACCGCGACCTGACCGAGGAGCAGAAAGATGCCTTCCGCGCTGCGGGACGCCAGCCTGCGCTGCGTCTGCGGGTGCCGGATGAGGATCTGACGTACGTCGACCTGATTCGCGGAGAGGTCACGTTCCCCGCCGGCTCGTTCCCCGACTTCGTCGTGGTCCGCCCGAACGGAATCCCGCTGTACACGTTCGTGAACCCGGTCGACGATGCGCTGATGGGCATCACCCACGTGCTGCGCGGCGAGGACCTGATGCCGTCGACCGCCCGTCAGCTCGCTCTCTACGCGGCGCTGATCGAGGCAGAGGTGACCACGTTCGTTCCCCGCTTCGCGCACATGCCACTGGTGCTCGGAGAGACGGGCAACAAGAAGCTCTCCAAGCGCGACCCGCAGGCGGATCTCTTCCTGCACCGCGACCGTGGCTTCATCCACGAGGGACTCCTGAACTACCTGGCGCTGCTGGGGTGGTCGATCGGTCCCGACCGCGACATCTTCTCGCTCGAGGAGTTCACCGCGGCCTTCGACATCGTGAACGTGAACCCGAACCCGGCGCGCTTCGATCAGAAGAAGGCCGAGTCGATCAACGGCGACCACATCCGTCGCCTGTCGGAGAAGGACTTCGCGGAGCGCACGATCCCGTATCTCGCCGCCGCCGGGCTCTTCGACGAGCCGTCGCACGAGCAGCTCGTGCTGGCTTTCCGCGTTGCCCCGCTCGTCCAGGAGCGCGTGCAGCTGCTGGGTGAGGTGCCCGGCATGGTCGGCTTCCTCTTCACGGACGGGATCTCCTACGACGCCGACGCGCTGAAGGGTCTGCCGGCGAACGGTGCCGAGGTGCTCGACGCCTGCATCGCCGCGCTCGAGCCGCTCGACGACTTCACTCCGGAGAAGATCCAGGAGGCACTGGCGACCGCGCTCGTGGAGAACCTCGAGCTCAAGCCGCGTGTGGCCTACGGCCCGCCGCGCGTCGCCATCACGGGTCGTCGCATCTCGCCGCCGCTGTTCGAGTCGATGGAGCTGCTGGGCAAGGACGAGTCGCTGCGCCGTCTGCGGACGCTGTCAGCGATGCTCGCAGGCTGATCTCGCTGAAGCCGGTGAGGAGGGCTGCCGAAGGTGGTCTTCCTCGCGGCTTCTCTCGGACTGCGACGCGCGGGCGCGACCCGCTCGGTTTGGTTCCGGGAGATCGGTCGGGTAAGCTTGACTCTCGGTGCGGGAAGCGATTTTCGCCCTTGGGGTATGGTGTAATTGGCAACACGGCGGTTTCTGGTTCCGTTGTTCTTGGTTCGAGTCCAGGTACCCCAGCAAGGTGAAAACCCCCGCTCAGGCGGGGGTTTCTTCGTTTGTGCCTGCGAATCCCTCGACGCGCCTACCAGCACCGGTCGGTGCGAAGCCAGCCCCTTCCGGGCGGTCGTCATGCGAGGGAATGTTGAGCGCATGCACCGACTTGTCGATCCCGTACAGACGTCTCGCGCGCCGAGGATCCCCGCGTGAGCGCGCTCGTACGCGTGGTTCCGGGCGAAGATCTCGGGTATCGACGCAAGAAGACCGGGTCGGGCTTCCGCTACCTCGACTACAACGACGATCCTGCGCCGGAGGCCGATCGGGAACGCATCCATGATCTCGTCATCCCACCCGCGTGGACCGACGTGTGGATCGCCGCGGATCCGCTCGCGCACATCCAGGCGGTCGGCACGGACGAGGCCGGACGCCGACAGTACCTCTACCACCCGCTGTGGCGGGTCGGACGGGACCGCAGCAAGTTCCGCCGAGCCCTCGATCTTGCGGAACGCCTTCCGCGCGCACGGGCCCGGGTCACCCGTGCGCTCAGCAGCGACGGCCTCACCAAAGAGCGCGTGCTGGCCACCGCCTTCCGGCTTCTCGACGACGCGGCGCTGCGGGTCGGCTCGGAGCGATACCTCGTGAAGCACGGCAGCCGCGGTCTCACGACCTTGCGACGACGAGACGTGCGCATCGACGGCGACACCGTGGCGCTTTCGTTTCCTGCCAAGAGCGGCCAGCGCGCCGCCATCGAGATCACCGACGGGCCGCTCGCCGCGGTGCTCACCGAGATGTCGAAGGGATCACCGGGGTCGTTGCTGCTCGCCTACCGCAAGGGGCGGCGCCGCATGCGGATCACTCCGACGGAAGTGAACACGTACCTGCGCGACGTCACGGGTGGGGTGTTCTCGGCCAAAGACTTCCGCACGCTGCACGGCACGATCCTCGCGGCTGACGCTCTGGCACGCATCGGGCCCCTCGACACGAAGACCGATCGCCAGCGCGCCGAGCGGCTCGCCGTTCAGGCGACGGCCACAGCGCTCGGCAACACGACCTCCGTGGCGCGCGCCAGCTACATCGATCCCCGGGTCTTCAGCCTCTACGCCCGCGGCAAGACGCTCGATCTCACCGTGGCGCCCGAGACGGCCATCCGGCGCCTCCTCATCAACGACAAGACCGGGCGCCGTGTCACGCGGCGAGGCGCGTCGAAGCGCGACGGGGTCGAGGTCGTCGACGCGGCGTAGGCAGGCGCACGACCGGCACCCGCGCCGATGACAGGATGGAAGCATGCACTCCGCCAACCTCACCCGCGAAGAGACCGCTGCGCGATCCGCCGCGATCACCGCGCGCAGCATCCGCGTCGAACTCGACCTCACCGGGGCTCCGGAGCGCGCGCGCACAGGATTCCCGAGCACCACGACTCTTGAGTTCGAGTCCACGAGTGCCGAGACGTGGCTGGACTTCATCGGCGAAGAGGTGCACCGCGTCACCATCAACGGCTCTCCCTCCGACGTCGAGTGGGACGGCGCTCGAATCCGGCTGACCGGGCTGGAACCGACGAACGTGGTCGTCGTGGAGGCGGTGGCGGCCTACAGCCGATCCGGCGAGGGACTGCATCGGTTCCACGACCCTGCAGACGAGGAGACATACCTCTACACGCAGTACGAGCCGGCCGACGCGCGCCGGGTGATGGCCTGCTTCGAACAGCCCGACATCAAGGCGGCGTACACCTTCGTCGTGCATGCGCCCGCGCACTGGGAGGTGCTGTCGAACCAGTCGACGGTGCATGTCGACCGCGGTGTCGGAGTGCAGCGCGTGGAGTTCGCGGCCACGCTGCCGATCTCGAGCTACATCACCGCCGTCGCCGCCGGCCCGTACGTACGAGTTGAGGGCGAATGGACGCGCGATGACCAGCACATTGCCCTCGGGGTGTTCGCCCGCCGCTCTCTCGCGCAGCACCTCGAGTCCGACGAGATCCTCGAGGTCACGCGACAGGGGCTCGACTTCTTCTCCGACGCGTTCGCCTACGCTTACCCGTGGGGCAAGTACGACCAGATCTTCGTCCCGGAGTACAACCTCGGCGCGATGGAGAACCCGGGACTGGTGACGTTCACCGAGGCGTACATCTCGCGCGGCGCCGCCACCGACGCGCAGCGCGCGGCTCGGGCGAACACGATCTTGCACGAGATGGCGCACATGTGGTTCGGCGATCTCGTGACCATGCGCTGGTGGGACGATCTGTGGCTCAAGGAGTCGTTCGCCGACTACATGGGCTCGCACGCGTCGGCCGTGGCGACGCGGTTCTCGGACGCGTGGGTGAAGTTCGCCGCCAACCGCAAGGCCTGGGCATACCAGCAGGACCAGCTGCCGACCACGCATCCGATCGTCGCCGACATCACCGATCTCGAGGCCGCCAAGCTCAATTTCGACGGCATCACCTACGCCAAGGGTGCCGCAGTGCTCAAGCAGCTGGTGGCGTTCGTCGGCGACGAGGCGTTCTTCGAGGGTGCACGACGGTACTTCAGAGCGCACGCCTTCGGCAACACGACGCTCGATGATCTGCTGGTGCACCTGAGCGATGTCTCGGGTCGCGATCTGCGCGAGTGGTCGGCCGCCTGGCTCGAGACCACCGGTATGTCGACCCTGTGGCTGGAGGACGGCGACGGGGGATCGCGGGCGCTGATGCAGTCGGATCCACGTCCGCACCGGCTCCGCATCGGTGTCTACGACTGGGTGGACGCTCGTCTGGTGCGTCGCGATCAACTGTCGCTCGACATCGCCGACGAGCGTACGCCGATCGACATCGCCGCGGCGCCGCTCGTGCTGCTGAACGACGACGACCTCACCTACGCCAAGGCTCGTCTCGACGAGGCGTCGCTCGCGACGGTGGAGGCGTCGCTGTCGGCGATCGAGGACCCGCTCGCGCGTGCCCTCGTGTGGTCCTCGCTCTGGAATGCCACGCGCGACGGTGAGATCGACCCGGTGCGTTACCTGGCGATCGTCCGCGCACACGCTCCCCACGAGTCGAACATCGGGCTGCTGGCGGGCGTGCTCGGCAATGCCGCCTACGCCGTGCGGCACTACGTCGACGCGAGCCGCGCGGCGGCGGAGCAGCGGTCATGGGTCGAGGCCACCTGGAGCGCGCTGATCCAGGCCGAGGGCGGCAGCGACGCCCAGCTGTCCTGGGCGCGGGCGTTCGCGTCGGCGTCCGCCTTCGACGACGCGCGGGCCACCGACGTCCGCGCGCTGTGGGAGGGTCATGCTCCGGAGGGCCTCACTGTCGATCCTGATCTCCGCTGGCAGCTGCTCACCGCGCTCGTCACGACCGGACACGCAGGCGCAGACGAGATCGCGGCAGAGCTGAGCCGTGACGAGACGGGAACGGGGCGGACGGCGGCCCGTCGAGCACTGGCCTCGCGTCCGGATGCCGGCGTGCGCCGTGCCGCGTGGGAGGCGGCGTGGAACGATGCCACGCTCAGCAACGATCACCTCGACGCGGAGATCGCCGGCTTCCGTGCCGGCGGGCGGCGAGACCTCACCTCGGAGTTCGACACCGCGTACTTCGACTGCATCAGTACGGTGTGGTCCGAGCGCAGCATCGAGTTGGCGCGACGCCTCGTGACCGGACTGTTCCCGGCCACGGACTCCCTCGACCTCGTCGATCGCTGGCTGTCGGCGCACGAGGATGCTCCGGCCGCACTGCGACGACTCGTCGTCGAGCAGCGGGATCACCGCGCGCGCGATCTGCGGGTGCGCGAGCGCCACGCGAGCTGAACGCGCCTCAGGCGGAGCGGTCGGCCTCGAGCTGCATGGCCGAGCGCACGTGATATCCGACTTCGAGGACGGGTGAGCCGTTCACGGACTGCCACGTGATCCCGCAGTCGCCGACGAAGTCACCGTCGTGCGTCTCGATGACCCACAGCCCGTGGGCGTGCTCGGAATATCGCTCCTGCATCCGCGTGATCCACTCGAGGCTCTGCGCTCGTGTCTTCGGCGCGGGGTAGTAGACCATCAGGTCGGAGTCCCCGAGCATCTCGGCCATGTCGTCGAGATCCGACTCGATCATTTCGCGAAAGCGCAGCCGTGCGGTCGGCCCAGGGAGCAGGCGGGTGACTGCCGCCATCACACGTCGAGCGCGTCGCCGGGCTCCAGCGCGAAGAACTCGCCGCCGCCCTGCTCCGTCGCCCACTGCAGACGGGCACGGTGCATGGTCTTGCCCGCCACCGACAGGGTCATGTCGTGCGTGCCGAACGCTCGTCGCGGCGCGACTGCGAGGACGTAGTCCATGGCCTCGCCGATCTTGAGCCACGGTGCACCCAGCGGCGCGGCGAGCGTGTCGACCTCGATTCCCTCGGGCACCGCGTACGAGTCGCCGGGGTAGTACAGGCGGTCGTTGACGAGCACGCCGACGTTCTCGATGCCGGGGATCGAGGAATGGATGACCTCGTGTGTGCCGCCGAAGAATCTCAGTGCGAAGCGACCGACCTCGATCCGGTCACCGGGGGAGACCACCGTGATCTCGTAGTCTGACGCGGCCGCCGCGACACCGGCCGGTGCGTAGATCGGCGTGCCGGGGGCTGCCCGCAGGATGCGGTCCAGGTGCTCGGGAGTCCAGTGATCGGGGTGCTCGTGAGTGAGGACGACGGCGACGACTCCGGCGAGATCGGCGTGGGGAGTCGTGAAGGAACCCGGATCGATGAGCAGGGTCTCGTTGCCCTCGTCGATGCGGAGGGCGGCATGTTCGAACTTGGTGACGCGCATACGACGAGTCAACTCCTTCGCGCGCCGTGCGGCAAACCGTTCTCGGCGCGCCACGCCCGGGAAAAGCGCTTCCGCTGGCTCGATTTGGCGCTCCAAGAATCTCCGTGGCATACTTGAACGGTTGTCGCGGCACGGAAACGTTCCGCCAGACGGCCCCATCGTATAGCGGCCTAGTACGCTGCCCTCTCACGGCGGTAACGCGGGTTCGAATCCCGCTGGGGTCACACAACACACGAAAGCCCTCGGTTTCCCGAGGGCTTTCGTCGTTTCCGGTGCGTTCCCGACCGCGCCGGATCAGGCGCGGCGGCGCCGTATCGTCCGACGGATGAACCACACCACCAGCACGATCACTCCGGCGATGGCGGCCCAGGGGAGGATGAAACCGAGCGCGATCACGACCGCGTTCAGCGACACGATCAGCCCGTTCCACCCGGCCAGCAGGCCGTCGCCGAACCCGGCGGGATCTGCGGTCGTGGTGCTCGCGGCGAGCGTGAGCTGCACCTGGAGCGATGACATCGCGACCTGGTCCTCGAGGGCGGCGAGCTGCTGCTCGTAGGACTCCAGCTGCGCCTGACGCTCCGTGAGGGCGACCTCCGCCTCGATGAGCTCCGCCACGCTGCCGGACTGGGCCATCAGCTCGGTGAGGCGCGTCACCGATGCCTGCGTGGCGTCGACGCGTGCTCGCAGATCGATGGCGACCGAGGTCACGTCCTGCTGTGACGTCGATGAGGAGACCACCTCGCCGGTGTCGCCGAGTGCGGTGATCACTGTCGGCAGGTCAGCCGACGGCACACGGATGCTGATCCAGCCGGAGGACGCACCCGTCGGTGCGGGCACCGACTCGTCATCCGTCGCGAGCGACCGCCCGATCTCCGTGCTCTCGACGTAGCCGCCGTTGTCCTCGGCCAGCGCGCGGATCTCCACCGTCGCGCCCGCGATGTCCTCGACCTCGACGGTGGCGGACGCGGTGGCGATGATCTCACGGTCGCCGGTGGCCGAGTCCGCTCCGACCTGCGTGGAACTGCTGCTGTCTGCTGCAGCCGACTGGTCCGGGGCCATCTCGGCACCGCGGTCGGGCGCGCCCACCCCGGCCTCGGGCACGGCCACGCTCGGCAGGGAGCCGGCGTCGCTCGCGCTCGTCGTGGATCCGCCGCCGACGGCGCCGAGGATCGGGGGAGTGACGAGCACCCCCACAACGAATGCCGCGGCAACGCCGACGCCGGTGAGCCAGCGTCGTCGTCGCTGTCGGGCGCGCGCGCCAGCGGTGTTCACCGGCTGACGCTCGCCCGCGATCTCATCGAAGACGGCGTTCTCGATGCGGAGCACGGCCGCATCCGACAGCGTCGGAAGGGCATCGGTGCGGGACTGGTCGTTCATGCGTCTCTCACTTCCTGGACGGCGCCTCGCAGCTGCGTGCGCACTCGCGAGAGACGGTTCCGGACGACGGCGTGACTCACACCCAGCTCTTCCGCCGCCGCCTGATAGGCATAGCCCTCCGACGCGCAGAGGCGGAAGATCTCGCGATCGAGCTCGCTCAACGTGCCGACCTCGGCGGCGATCCGTGCGGCGAGGGCCGCCGTGATCACCTGCTCCTCGACACTGACAGTGTCGGGCAGGTCCTCATCGAGGGCGTCGGTGGTGTGCGCCTGATCCCGACGTCGCTGACGCAGCCTGTTCGCGGCCTGGAAGCGGCAGATCGTCGCAAGCCAAGGCAGGATCGACTCTCCCTGCAGCTCGAAGCCCGGCAGCTTCCGCCATGCGACCACGAAGGTCTCCTGCGTCACATCCTCGGCGTCGGCGGGCGATGCGAGGATGCCGTGGGCGATCCAGTACACAGGACGCACGTGCGCGCGGTAGAGCTCGCGGAAGGCGCTCTCGTCACCCGCCGCGGCCTGCGCCGCCCATCTCTGATCACTCGTCTGCACGGTCATCCCGTTCCGTTCGGTGTCTCTCACCAGGGAAGTGTCGAGGACGAGCCCATCGTCTCAGAATCGACGGCGGACCCGACAGCCCGGCAGGGGCTACGATGGTCCACGCGAGAGGGAGTATCCCGAATCCGCGCGTAACGTCATCACGAGCACCGCCATCGCTGCTCCGGGCGCGCGCCGCACACTGTGCGGGGGAGAGACTCTCGAAAAATCGTCGACCTCTCTCGAAAGGCGCAGTGCGCGCGTGAACATCCCCGTCTGGTTCGAAGTCGGCTCTCTGGTCGTGCTCATCGTCATCCTCATCGGTGACCTGATGCTGGTGCGTCTGCGGCCGCACATCCCCTCCACGAAGGAGTCCACTCTCTGGGTGGCGTTCTACGTCGGACTCGCTCTCGCGTTCGCGGGGCTGCTGTACGCGGTGGCGGGAGGACAGTACGCCGGTGAATTCCTGACCGGGTGGGCGCTGGAGTACAGCCTGTCGATCGACAACCTCTTCGTCTTCGTGCTCATCATGGCGCAGTTCGCGGTGCCGCGACGCCTGCAGCAGATGGTGCTCATGGTCGGGATCATCATCGCGCTGGTGCTGCGCGGTCTGTTCATCCTGCTCGGTGTGACGATCATCGAGAACTTCTCGCCGATCTTCTACATCTTCGGCGCCTTCCTGATCTACACCGCCATCAAGCAGGCCATGCCCGAGGGCGACCACGACGGCGAGGTGAAGCGCGAGAACTTCATCGTCCGTCTGCTCCGCCGTCGCATCGACATCAGCGACGAGTACGACGGCAACAAGCTGCGCACGATGGTCGACGGCAAGCGGGTCTGGACGCCGATGGTGATCGTGTTCGTCGCGATCGGCGTGACCGACCTGATGTTCGCGATCGACTCGATCCCTGCGATCTTCAGCATCACCCAGAACAGCTTCCTGGTGTTCACGGCGAACATCTTCGCGCTGATGGGTCTCCGCCAGCTGTACTTCCTGCTGGGCGACCTGCTGGACCGCCTGCGGTACCTGCACTACGGCATCGCGATCATCCTCGGTTTCATCGGCGTGAAGCTGATCCTGCACGCGATGCACGAGAACGAGCTGCCGTTCATCAACAACGGCGAGCACATCGAGTGGGCGCCCGACATCCCCATCTGGCTCTCGCTGACCGTGATCGTGGTCGCCATGGCCGGTGCCACGATCGCCAGCCTCGTCGCCTCGTCTCGCGAGACGCGGGCGGCGAAGAAGACGGCGATCGTCGACCGAGACTCGCTCAGCTGATCGCAGGACCACTCACTCAGCTGACCAGAGGAGTTCTGCCTCGATCGTGAGGTCGATGACCTGACGAAGCAGGGCCCCGGCCGTCGTCGACTGCAGCAGCGTGTACCTGTCGTATTCGCCGAGTGGAGCGATGGCCGCGAGCTGCCACGCGGCGGCGAGCGGGTCGTCGGAGAGTTCGGTGTCGGCATCCCACCGCGCCTCGGGCGCGCGCCCGAGCGTGCGTCGCACGAGCGCCTCGGCTTCGTCGCGCAGCGGGGTGAGGGCGTCGTTCCACTCGAACTCCGGCAGCGGCGTGACCTCGGCACGGGGATAGGGGTCGTCGTCCAGCCACCTCTCGATCGTGAAGCGCTCCGTGCCGACCGCGACGGTGTGCAGCATCTCCGCACCCGCGGCGACGCTGACCAGCCGAGCCGTCGTGCCGATGCTGCTGCGCCGATCGCCGCCGCCGACCTCGTGGCCTCGCTCGATGAGGACGACGCCGAACTCCGCGTCGTCCTCATCGAGGAGCCGCCCGATCATGGTGAGGTATCGCGGCTCGAACACGCGCAGCGCGAGTGGGGTGTGCGGAAAGAGCACCGAGCCGAGCGGAAACATCGGTATCGCGATCATGACCCCAGTCAACACCGAGAGACGTACAGTGAACAGATGCGCAGACCCACACCCGTCGCCCCGGCTCCCGGACAGGAATCCGTCTGGGACTATCCGAGGCCGCCGCGGGTCGAGCAGGTCCCGGAACGCGTCACCATCCGTCTCGGCGGTGAGCTGATCGCCGACACGCGCAACGCGGTCCGGGTGCTCGAGACGAGCCACCCTCCGGTCTACTACCTTCCGATCGCTGACTTCGCCGCGGGAGCTCTGACGGGTTCCTCCGGCACATCGTTCTGCGAGTTCAAGGGTGCCGCGCGCTACTTCGATGTGCGCGGCGGAGGTATCGTGCGCGACGGCGTGGCGTGGAACTACCCGCAGCCGTCTTGCGGGTTCGAGGCTCTGACCGACCGGGTCGCCGTGTATGCGGGGCCGATGGACGAGTGCATCGTGGGCGATGAGGTCGTCACCCCGCAGCCGGGCGGGTTCTACGGCGGGTGGGTCACGTCGTCGGTCGTCGGACCGTTCAAGGGCATTCCCGGCTCACTCGGCTGGTAGCAGTCCGGCGCGCGCGCTCGCTCAGAATGCGCGCAGGTTCGCCTGCAGACCCCCGTCGATGTACTCACGGCGGAGGATGCCGCGGCGACGCAGGATCGGGACGAGTTCGTCGAGTGTGCGGTGCAGGGTCACCGGGTGGAAGTCGCCCCACAGCAGCACACCGTCGTTGCCCCACTCGCCGAGCTCCTCGATCAGGTCGGCGAACTCCTCGGCGGTGCCGACGAATCCCGTGCGATCACTGATCCGTCCCGTGCGCGCGAGCGCGGTCAGGTGTGCTCGAAGCGGTGCATCCTCGCCCCGATCGCCGACCAGCCGCTGAATGCTGCCGCGCGAGACGTGCGCTCCGAAGATCGACAGGTCCAACGGCCGGTCGAGATCGAGCGCCGTGAGGTCGGTCTCGAGATCACTCGACTGCTTGCGGGCGATCTGCTGCAGGGCGGCGTCATCGGGATGCGCCGATGCCGCCACGATCCGGTCGGCTTCCTCTGCGGACGAGGTGATCACGGGCTGGATGGTAAACAGGATCTTGATGTCCTCGGCGCGGCGCCCTGCGGCGACGGCGGCATCATGGATCTTGGCGCGGTATGCGCGCACGGACGCCTCGTCCAGCGGCGCGAGCGCGAGCTGTACGTCGGAGTTCTCACCGGCGAAGCCGAATCCCCGCCCGGATCCGCCGGGTGAGACGATCGCGGGCTCGCCGGAGGGGAAGGGCAGCGCGTTCAGCGGACCGTCGAACGCGAAGTGTGCGCCGCGGTGTCGCACGGGCCGCAGCTTCGAGCCGTCCGCGTACACGTCGGTGTCGCGGTCGCGCACGAGCGCGCCGTCGTCCCAGCTGTGCCAGAGCGAGCGGATGCCGTCGAGCCACTCCGTCGCGCGATCGTAGGCCTCGTCGTGCCCGAGCTGGTCCGCGGCCGAGAAGTGCCGTGCGCTGCCGGTGTCGGTCACGACGTTGAGCCCCAGGCGATGACCGCTCAGATGCTGCAGCGTCGCGAACTGCCGGGCAGCCGTGTACGGCAGAAAGGCGGCGGGGTTCACGGTCGGGACCACGCCGAGGTGCCGCGTCGCCTGGAACAGATAGGGCGCCAGCAGCAGTGGGTCGTGCTTCGGACCGCCGAACGCGTGGCGGATGCGCAGGTCGAGGGTCTCCGCAGACCCCAGTGACGGGGCGTCCTCGATGATGACAAGGTCGAAGCCGGCCTGCTCGAGCGTGCGGGCGGCCTCCTGATAGATCTCGGGTCGTGTCCAGTCGTAGTCCCACTCGAGGGCGGGATATCCCCAGCCCTGCGGGCCGAACCCGCGTGCGAGGAACCAGCCGAAGTGCTGAAGACGGCTCATGCCACCGTCTCCGGCACGGCCTGCAGCACCTGCGCGAGGTCCCCGATCAGGTCATCGACGTCTTCGATGCCGATCGACAGCCGCAGCGTTCCGGGGCGGATGCCGAGCACCTCCCGCTCCGCTTCGGAGCGCTGCGCGTGACTGGTCGATCCCGGGTGCAGGACCAGGGAGCGCACGTCGCCGATGTGGGTCATGTGCGTGAACACCCGCACCTGCTCGACGAAGCGCCGCGCCGCCGGCAGCCCGTCGCGCAGGGTGATGGTGAAGATCGATCCGAAGCCCCCGTCGAGGTAGTGCTGCGCCTTCGCGTGATCGGGGTGCGACTCGAGCCCGGCGTAGTCCACGCTCTCGACCTCGTCCCTCCCCTCCAGCCAGCGCGCGATCTCGAGCGCGTTGCGGGACTGACGCTCCACGCGCAATCCGAGAGTCTCGGTGCCCTGGCCGATCAGGAACGCGTTCAGCGGAGACGGCGAGGCGCCGAAGCGCGGAGCTACCGACTCGCGGGCGTACGCGATGCGGGCGCTGCCGCCGTGGCGCGCCACCACACTCGGCAGGCCGCCGCGCCCCGGCAGCACCAGGTGCGGGGCATTGTGGCCGGCGCGTTCGGCGTCGAAGCGCCCGTCGTCGATGACCACGCCGCCGAGCACCGACCCGTGACCGGCGAGGAACTTCGAGGCGGAGTGCACCACCATCGCAGCACCGTGCTCGATCGGGCGCAGCAGATACGGCGTGGCGATCGTGTTGTCGACGATCAGGGGGATGGCCGCGTCGTCGCCGATCGCGCTGACGGCCCGGATGTCGAGGATGTCATTGCGGGCGTTCGCGATCGACTCCGCGAACAGCGCCCGGGTGTTCGGCCGGATCGCGGAGCGCCAGGCCTCCGGATCGCCGATGTCGTCCACGAATGTGGTCTCGATCCCGAGGCGCGCGAGATTGTCGAGCAGGAGCCCGCGGGTCCCCTCGTAGATGTGCGTCGAGCTGACGATGTGATCGCCGGCCCCGGCGACCGTGAGCAGAGCCGTCGAGACGGCGGCCTGGCCGCTCGCCACCAGTACCGCGTCGACGCCGGACTCGAGGGCGGCCAGCTGGCGCTCGACGGCCCGGACGGTCGGATTGCCCGTGCGCGTGTATCCGAATCCCGACCCGGTTCCGAAGTGGTCGGCGGCGTGGTCGAAGTCCTCGAACTCGAAGCCCGCGGTCAGGTAGATCGGGGTGGCACGAGATGCGGCGGTCTCGCGCACGCGACCGGCGTGGACCGCTCGGGTGACGAAACGCGGGGAGTCGACGGTCATGCGGAGCCTCTCGATCATTCGGGTGACATCGAGAGTGTCACGGCGCGTCATCGGCCGGTGAAGCGGTGGTAATCTGACGTCATGCGGATCGTGCTCCTTCTTAGCGGCCGCGACGAGACCTCGTTCTGAGCCCCTCCTCGTCGCGGAGTCCACTGCGGGCCGAACCGCCATCCTCAGGAGACACGCCATGAACACCCCCGCAGTCCGCGCCGATCACGGCCGCCCCCGCACGCTCGCCGAGAAGGTGTGGGACGACCACCTCGTGCTCAAGGGCGAGAACGGCGAGCCCGACCTGATCTACATCGACCTCCACCTCGTGCACGAGGTCACCAGCCCTCAGGCGTTCGACGGTCTGCGCAGCGAGAAGCGTCCGCTGCGCCGCCTCGACCTCACCATCGCCACGGAGGACCACAACACTCCGACATGGGAGATCGACAAGCCGATCGCGGATCTGACGAGCCGCACGCAGATCGAGACTCTGCGCCGCAACGCCGCCGAGTTCGGCGTGCGTCTGCATTCGCTGGGCGACGCGGAGCAGGGGATCGTCCACGTGGTCGGTCCGCAGCTCGGACTGACGATGCCCGGCATCACGGTCGTCTGCGGCGACTCGCACACCTCCACCCACGGCGCCTTCGGCGCGATGGCGTTCGGGATCGGCACCAGCGAGGTCGAGCACGTGATGGCCACGCAGACGCTGCCGCTGAAGCCGTTCAAGACCATGGCCATCACGGTGGAGGGCACGTTGCGCCCCGGCGTGACGGCGAAGGACATCATCCTGGCCGTGATCGCCGAGATCACCACCGGCGGCGGCCAGGGGTACGTGCTGGAGTTCCGGGGCAGCGCGATCCGCGCGCTGTCGATGGAGGGCCGCATGACCATCTGCAACATGTCGATCGAGGCCGGCGCCCGCGCCGGCATGGTCGCGCCCGACGAGACGACGTTCGCCTACCTGAAGGGCCGACAGCACGCGCCCGAGGGGCAGGACTGGGATGACGCGGTGGCCTACTGGCGCACGCTTCCCACCGACGAGGACGCGCAGTTCGACGCCGAGGTGTTCATCGACGCCGACGAGCTCGAGCCCTTCGTGACCTGGGGCACGAACCCCGGTCAGGGCAGCTCGCTGTCGGCGTCCGTGCCGGATCCGAGCGACATCGAGGACGCGAACGAGCGGGCGGCCGCCGAGCGCGCGCTCGAGTACATGGACCTCGCACCCGGCACTCCGCTGAAGGAGGTTCCGGTGGATGCGGTCTTCATGGGCTCGTGCACGAACAGCCGCATCGAGGATCTGCGTGCCTTCGCCTCGATCATCGAGGGCAAGAAGAAGGCCGACGGCGTCCGCGTCATGGTCGTGCCCGGCTCCGCCCGCGTGCGTCTTGAGGCCGAGGCCGAGGGCCTCGACCGCATCATCAAGGACTTCGGTGCGGAATGGCGCTTCGCGGGATGCTCGATGTGCCTGGGCATGAACCCCGACCAGCTGGCCCCGGGGGAGCGCTGCGCCTCGACCTCGAATCGCAACTTCGAGGGCCGCCAGGGCAAGGGCGGGCGCACTCACCTGGTGTCGCCGCTCGTCGCCGCGGCGACCGCGATCCGCGGCACGCTGTCGAGTCCGAGCGATCTGCTGATCGAGGAAGGGATCTGACCATGGAGAAGTTCCTCACCCACACCGGGATCGCCGCACCGCTCAAGCGGTCCAACGTCGACACCGACCAGATCATCCCCGCCGTGTTCCTCAAGCGGGTCACCAAGACCGGCTTCGAGGACGCGCTCTTCCACGAGTGGCGCCGGGACCCGGAATTCGTGCTGAACCAGCCGTCGTTCGCCGGCGCGTCGGTGCTCGTCGCCGGGGCCGACTTCGGCACCGGATCGAGTCGTGAGCACGCGGTCTGGGCGCTTCGCGATTTCGGCTTCACCGTCGTCCTCAGCCCCCGATTCGCCGACATCTTCCGCGGGAACTCGGGCAAGCAGGGTCTGCTCGCGGCCACGATCTCTGAGGAGGATCTCGAGCGCATCTGGGCCGAGATCGACCGGAATCCCGGCACGACGATCACGGTCGACCTCGAGGCACGCACTGCCACGATCGGCGACGTCCAGGCCGACATCATGATCGACGATTACACTAGATGGCGGCTCCTCGAAGGGCTCGATGACATCGGGCTCACCCTGCGCAACGAAGACAAGATCACGCAGTTCGAGGCCCGTCGCGAGTCGTGGCGGCCCCGCACTCTCCCTGTTCGATAAGACGGGAGAAGACGGGTGGGCCAGGGTGGCATCCGCCTCCCGATTTCCGTGAATGAAGTGAGGCTCCGAATGACGACACCCGTGCGCGATGCTCTTCCGGACGGAGTCCCCGCTCTCACCGGCGACGTGCTCGCCATCCGAGGTGGGCGCCCTCTCCGCGGTCGCGTCGACGTCAAGGGTGCGAAGAACCTCGCCACTAAGGCGATGGTGGCATCGCTGCTCGGTGAGACGGTCAGCACCCTGCGCGACGTCCCCGCCATCAGCGACGTCGCCGTGGTGCGCTCTCTGCTCGAGGTGCACGGCGTCCGCGTCAGCGAGGGTGACGAGCCCGGTTCGCTGCGGTTCGATCCCAGCGACGTCGAGTCCGCGCACTTCGAGGAGATCGACGCGCATGCGGGTGCCTCGCGCATCCCGATCCTGTTCTGCGGCCCACTCCTGCATCGTCTGGGTCAGGCCTTCATCCCGGACCTCGGCGGCTGCCGCATCGGCGACCGGCCGATCGACTTCCACCTCGATGCGCTGCGCAAGTTCGGCGCCATCGTCGAGAAGCTCCCCAGCGGCATCCGCCTCTCCACCGGCGGGCACCGTCTGCACGGCGCGAACATTCACCTTCCGTACCCGAGCGTGGGCGCCACCGAGCAGGTGCTGCTCACGGCCGTGCGCGCCGAGGGCGTCACTGAGCTCCGCAACGCCGCGATCGAACCCGAGATCATGGATCTCATCGCGGTGCTGCAGAAGATGGGCGCCATCATCTCGTACGAGCCCAACCGGGTCATCGTCATCGAGGGCGTCGAGAAGCTGCGTGGCTACGACCACCGCTCGATCTTCGACCGGAACGAGGCGGCGTCCTGGGCGTCCGCCGCTCTGGCGACGGACGGTGAGATCTTCGTCGGCGGCGCCAAGCAGCAGGAGATGCTCACGTTCCTCAACGTCTTCCGCAAGGCAGGCGGATGGTTCGACATCCAGGAGGACGGGATCCTTTTCCGTCGCGACGGCGAGCTCAAGCCCGTGGTGATCGAGACCGACGTGCACCCCGGCTTCATGACGGATTGGCAGCAGCCCCTCGTGGTCGCGCTGACGCAGGCGAACGGCCGCTCGGTCGTGCACGAGACGGTCTACGAGAACCGCCTCGGCTTCACTGAGGCACTGGTCAAGATGGGCGCCGACATCGTCGTGCATCCGCGCGGCCTGCAGGACGGACCCCGCCGAGTGCCGCGTCGCGACCTCGAGCAGGCGGCCGTGATCACCGGACCGACGCCGCTGCACGCCGCCGACATCGTCGTGCCGGACCTGCGCGGCGGCTACAGCCACGTGATCGCGGCGCTCACGGCGTCCGGCGAGTCTCAGGTCTCCGGCGTCGACATCCTCAGCCGCGGATACGAGAAGTTCCTCGCCAAGCTCGACGCGGTCGGCGCCGACTTCGACGTCATCCGGTGACCGGCATGGGTGCCAGGTCACCGGAGACGACGCGACCGAGCGTCTTCTGGCCGCTCGCCGCTGTCGCCGTGCCGTTGATCTCGCTGCTCGCGAAGATCCGCATCACGGGTGCCGAGAAGCTTCCGCGCGAGGGAGCATTCGTCCTCGCGCCGAACCACTACTCGGAGTTCGATCCGCTGATCGTGGCACTCGCCGTCTGGCGCATCGGCCGCGCGCCGCGGTTCATGGCGAAGGAAAGCCTGTTCAAGGTCCCCGTCCTCGGATGGTTTCTCACCCGCACGGGCATGATCCCCGTGGCGCGCACCTCCTCGGCCGCCTCGGCGAAGCTCACGATGAAGCAGTCCGAGGCTCTCGTCGAGCACGGACGCGGCGTGATCGTCTACCCCGAGGGCACGCTCACCCGTGATCCCGAGCTGTGGCCGATGCGTGGCAAGTCGGGCGCCGTGCGTCTGGCGCTGGCCGACGGCATCCCGCTGATCCCGATGGCCCAGTGGGGAACGCAGGAGATCATGAGGCGGTATCAGAAGGGCCTCAGCCTGTGGCCGCTGCGCAAGCCCGTCCGTGTGCTGGTGGGCGACCCCGTGGACGTCTCGGACCTGCGCGGACGCGCCGGGGAGCAGGCGGCGCTCAACGAGGCCACCACCCGTCTGATGAACGCCATCACCGAGCTGCTCGAGGAGCTCCGCGGCGAGAAGGCTCCCGCTGAACGCTGGAACCCCTCGACCCACGGCCAGAAGGAGACGGGTCGCCTTGACTCCTAAGAGAACCGTCGCGACCGGTCCGCGGGTGACCGTGATCGGTGCCGGCAGCTGGGGGACGACGTTCGGCAAGATCCTCGCCGACGGCGGCGCGCAGGTGACGATGTGGGCCCGTCGCGCCGAACTCGCGCACGAGATCGACGAGGCGAAGCGCAACTCCCGGTACCTGCCGGGGATCAATCTGCCGCGCTCGATGGCCGCGACGCACGAGCTCGCCACCGCTCTGCAGGGTGCGGAGCAGGTGTATCTCTCGGTGCCGAGCCAGTCCCTGCGCGAGAACCTGAAGGCGCTCCGCCCGTTGCTGGTCGACACCGACGCCAAGATCATCAGCCTGATGAAGGGCGTCGAGCGCACCACGGGTCTGCGCATGAGCCAGGTGATCCACCAGGAGCTGCGCTGCGACCCTGACCGCATCGCCGTCGCCTCCGGTCCGAACCTCGCGCTCGAGATCGCCCGCGAGCAGCCGACCGCCGCCGTCATCTCCTCGCGCAGCCAGGAGACGGCCGAGATCGTCGCCCGCGCCGCCCGCAACAGCTACTTCCGCACGTTCGTCAACACCGACGTGATCGGAACCGAGTTCGGCGGCGTCCTGAAGAACCTGATCGCGGTGGCCATCGGCATCGTCGACGGCGTCGGCTACGGCGAGAACACCAAGGCCTCGATCATCACGCGGGGCCTCGTCGAGATGACCGACTTCGCGGTCGCCAACGGCGCGCATCCCGAGACGCTGCAGGGTCTGGCCGGTCTGGGCGACCTGATCGCCACCTGCCAGTCGCCGCTCAGCCGCAACAACACGGCGGGGCGTCTGCTCGGACAGGGATACAGCTTCCAGGATGTCGTGAAGCAGATGCAGCAGACCGCCGAGGGGCTCGCCTCCGTCGCGCCGATCCTGCAGCTGGCTCGCGAATCCGACGTGCACATGCCCATCGTCGAACAGGTGAAGATGGTGCTCGACGGGAAGATGGACCCCCGCGACATCGCACCCCACCTGACCACCGACGACGACACCCCGCAAGGGGAGAGGACCAACCATGGACAAGCAGACGGTGGTGGTGCTCTTCGGAGGGCGCTCCAGCGAGCATTCGATCAGTTCCGCCACGGCGGGGGGCGTGCTGGGCGCGATTGACCGCGACCGTTACGCGGTGATCCCGGTGGGGATCACGCGCGAAGGCGCGTTCGTCCTGGAGGACGACGACCCGGCGAAGTTCCCCCTCGACGCCGAGCACCTCCCGGAGGTCGTCGACAACGGCAGCAGGGTGCGCTGGCCGGAGCCCGGCGGCGACCGGACGCTGCGGGTGGTGCGCGCCGACGGTTCGCTCGAGGACCTCGGTGAGATCGACATCGTGCTGCCGATCCTGCACGGCACGCACGGCGAGGACGGCACCATCCAGGGGTACTTCGACACCCTCGAGATCCCGTACGCCGGAGGCGGCGTGCTCGACTCGGCGCTCTGCATGGACAAGCACTTCATGAAGATCGCCCTGCAGGCCGCGGGAATCGCCGTGGCGCCGTGGGTGACCGTGCGGAGTCGGCAGTGGCAGGCGGACGCTACATCGGTGCGCTCCGCGGTCGCCGATCTCGGCCTGCCGCTGTTCGTGAAGCCCGCACGCGCGGGTTCCAGCGTCGGCGTCTCGAAGGTCGACGCGCCCGAGGACCTCGATGCCGCTCTGGCTCTGGCCTTCTTCGAGGACGAGAAGGTGCTGATCGAGACGGGTGTGATCGGACGCGAGATCGAGGTCGCGATCCTCGAGAGTGCCGACGGTACGCGCGCCTCGCTCCCGGGCGAGATCGTGCTGACCTCGCGCGGCTTCTACGACTTCGAGGGCAAGTACCTCGGGGGCGACGGCGTCGACGTGGTCTGTCCTGCGGATCTGTCCGACGCCGAGGTGGCCGCCATCCAGGACATCGGTGTGCGTGCCTTCGAGGCGGTCGACGGGCGCGGTCTCGCCCGCGTCGACATGTTCCTGACAACGGCGGGTGACCTCGTCGTGAACGAGCTCAACACGATGCCGGGGTTCACACCGATCTCGATGTTCCCGAAGTGCTGGGTCGCCTCCGGGCTCGGCTACGGCGAGCTGATCTCCGAGCTGATCGAAGCCGGCCTGCGACGCTGACGCTCAGCTCGCGGGCGCGTCCACGCGGTCGGTGCACTTCGCGGTGGCGGGGGCGAGCCCTGCCTGGATGTTCGACGAGAGCGAGTCGACGATCGTGGCGAAGTCGATCTCCTCGCCGCGCTTGATCGTCACCTCGATCGCGGGCTCGCGGCCATAGGTCACCAGGCGCTGCCGGTTCTGCTCCTGCTCCAGCACCAGCCAGTCGACGCCGCCGAGCGTGGTGCACACCAGGGCGGAGGGGGCCGGGGGCTCCACGCCGCAGCGCAGTGCGATCGTCGGGTCGCCCCATGCGCCGGTCGCCTGGGCATCGGTCCACACCCGCTCGAAGCCTCCGACGTTGTCGGGCAGCAAAACCGCCACCGTCGCGCATCCCGGATCATTCGCGTCCTCGGCGGGCTCGAGGTGCACGGTGGTCGAGCAGCCGGACAGCAGAGCGGCCGCGATCACCGCGCCGGCGGCGGCTGCGAGACGGCGAGGACGAAGCATGCTTACAGGCTACCTTTGACAGCATGTCCTCCCGACCCGAAGCCGATGACCCGCGCCTGGGAGATCTCTCCGAGGGGCGCATCCTGCAGGCGATCCTGTCGCGCACCGCGCAGGCGACGCACACGCTGATCGGCCCGGGCGACGACGCCGCGGTGATCGCTGCTCCCTCGGGCACGGTGGTGGCGACGACGGACACCCTCGTGCACGGCCCGGACTTCCGTCTGGCGTGGACGAGCGGATACGACCTGGGCTGGAAGTCCGCCGCCGTCAACCTCGCCGACATCGCGGCGATGGGTGCCACGCCCACGGCGCTGCTCGTCGCGCTGGCGATCCCTCGCGACCTGCGGCTGTCGTTCGTCGAGAGGCTGGCGGACGGCTTCCGTGAAGCGTGCGCCGCTCTCGCGCCGGGCTGCGCCGTCGTCGGTGGCGACCTGACCACGTCTGACGTCCTCACCGTCGCGGTGACGGCGCTGGGTGACCTCGGAGGTCGGCGCGCCGTCACGCGCTCCGGGGCCCGTGTCGGCGACGTCGTGGCGGTGGCCGGCGAGCTCGGGCACGCGGCACGAGGACTGTCCATCCTGTTCGGACGATTCACCGACGCCGACGGGGCACCCGTGCCGGTCGACGCATCGCAGCTCGCGGCGGGGGAGCGCGGCGCGCTCTCGGCGCAGCTGCGGCCGTCGCCGCCGATCGGTCTCGGTCCGGTTGCGGCGACCGCCGGCGCGACGGCGATGATGGACATCTCCGACGGGCTCGCGCTCGACGCGCGTCGGCTCGCTGACGCGTCGGGGATCACGATCGCGCTCGACCGCGCAGCGCTCGGCCCTGACCCCGACCTCGCTCTGGCCGGTGGTGAGGACCACGCGCTGCTGGCGACCTTCCCGCCCGACGTGCTCGCACCCGGGTTCCGCGTGATCGGTGTGGTGCGCGAGCGCGGTCAGTGCGAGCTGGTCTGCGACGATCGACCGGTGGATGCCGCCGGATGGGATCCCTACCGCGACTGGGATTCGGCCGCGGGCTGATCTGTCTCGTCCGCGGTCTCGGCGGGCGGGCTCGCCCACCAGAGCGTCGTGTCGCCGTAGTTCTTCTCTCGGATCAGTTCGAGACCCGCCGAAACGAGCGCCGGGGCCTTCGACCGCTTGGCCCGCTCGATGACCACCAGGGCATCGGGGGCGAGCAGCGGCGCCAGGAGCCGCAGATCGTCGTCCATCGCCGCATCCTCGAGATCGTACGGAGGATCGGTGAACACGAGGTCGAAGGGGCCGGCGGCTCGCTGCAGATATGCGCGTACGGAGCTCTCGTGCAGACGCGCAGACGACGTCACCCCGGCCCGTTGCACGCTCGCGATGTTCCGCCGGATGACGGCCGCCGCGGCCCGACCGCTCTCGACCAGCTCGACGCTCACGGCGCCGCGACTGAGCGACTCGAGACCGAGTGCGCCGGAGCCCGCGTACAGGTCGAGCACGCGGGCTCCCGCGATGGCATCGGCGGACTCCAGCGAGCCGAACAGCGACTCCCGCACGCGGTCGCTCGTGGGTCGGGTACCGGCGCTGGGGACGTCGAGGCGCGCCCCGCCGGCACGGCCGGAGATGATCCTAGTCACTCGACCACGATACCCACCGCCGGGCGATCGGGGTGTCGGCGGGGTTCCCTAGACTCGGAGCATGTCGCTCACGCTGGATTCGTCGATCGAGGAAGCCCTGGGTGCGGCCTCCGCCAAGTCGCTCGACCGCGCCTTCGGCATGGCCACGGTCGGCGACCTGCTCTCGCACTATCCGCGGCGATACGCCGATCCGGGCGAGCTGACGCCCATCCGCGATCTGCCTCTCGGCGAGACCGTCACCATCGTCGCCGAAGTGTTGTCCTCGAGCTTCCGCCGCATGCGCAACCGGCCGGGAGCGATGGTCGACGTCGTGATCGGCGACGGCATCGGGCGCATGTCGCTGACCTTCTTCGTGAAGAACGCCGGTGCGGCCGAGTGGCGGTCGAAGGACCTCGCGGTCGGCCGTCGCGGTGTGTTCTCGGGCAAGGTGGGGATGTTCAACAACGTCACCCAGTTCGCCCATCCCGAATACGAGCTCTTCGACGACGAGGACTCAGCGCGTCGCCGAGCCGACGCACGGTCCGCGGTGCCGATCCCGATCTATCCGGCGACGTCGGCTCTTCAGACCTGGCAGATTGCCCGGCTCATCGGCCGCGTGCTCGACGACCTCGCGGCCATTCCCGATCCGCTCCCCGAGTCGGTGCGTGAGCGCGAGGAGCTTCTGACCGCAGCGGTCGCCCTCGAGCACATCCATCGCCCCCGCACCAAGAACGACATCGACCCGGCCGTACGCACGCTGCGCATGCATGAGGCGCTCACGCTGCAGACGGCGCTCCTGCAGCAGCGCAGCGCGGTGCGCGCACTCTCGGCCACTCCGCGCGCGGCGACGCCGGGCGGACTCCTCGAGCGTTTCGACGCGACGCTTCCCTACACGCTCACCCCCGACCAGGAGACGGTGGGGGCGCAGATCGCCGTCGATCTGGTGGGGGACTGGCCCATGAACCGGCTGGTCCAGGGCGAGGTCGGCTCGGGCAAGACCCTCGTCGCCCTGCGTGCGATGCTGCAGGTCGCCGAGAGCGGCGGGCAGGCGGCGCTCATCGCGCCGACCGAGGTGCTGGCGGGTCAGCACCTGCGCTCGATCACGAAGATGCTCGGCCCGGAACTCGCCCCGCTCGTCATGCCGACGCTGCTGACCGGCCAGATGCCCGCGGCGGACCGGCGTCGGGCGGCGCTGCGCGTGGCCTCGGGGCAGGCGCTGATCGTGGTCGGGACCCATGCGCTGCTGGGGGAGAAGACCACGTTCGCCGATCTGGGACTCGTCGTCGTCGACGAGCAGCATCGCTTCGGGGTCGAGCAGCGCGAGGCCCTGCGAGCCAAGGGGTCCAGCCCGCACGCCCTGGTGCTGACGGCCACGCCGATCCCGCGCACCGTGGCGATGACGGTGTTCGGCGACCTCGACACCTCGGTCATCCGTACCATGCCGGCTGGTCGCGCCGGCATCGAGTCCTTCGTCGCTCCTCTCGCCGAGCATCCCGGCTGGTTCAACCGCGTCTGGGAGCGCGCCGCCGAAGAGATCGCCCAGGGCCGGCAGGTCTTCGCCGTGTGCGCGGCCATCGACACGACGAAGAAGGCGGCGGAGGCGGCCGAACCGGCCTCACCCGCACCGACCCTGGCACCCGAAGGGGGGAACGGCCCGCGCTGGGGTGTCGTGCAACTCGACGAGGTGCTCGCGACGCACCCCACTCTCGGCGGTGTCCGCCGCGCCGTGCTGCATGGGCGCATGCCCTCCGACGAGAAGGATGCCGTGATGCAGGCATTCGCCCGCGGAGAGATCGACCTGCTGGTCGCCACGACCGTGATCGAAGTCGGTGTCGACGTGCCCAACGCCTCGACCATGATCGTCCTCGACGCCGACCGCTTCGGTGTCTCGCAGCTGCATCAGCTCCGCGGCCGTGTCGGCCGAGGCGGCGTTCCAGGGCTGTGTCTGCTCGTGACCGAGGCCGAGGCCGGCTCGGTGGCGCGCGAGCGTGTCGATGCCGTCGCCGCCACTCTCGACGGCTTCGCGTTGGCGGAGGTCGATCTCGAGCTCCGCGGTGAGGGAGACGTGCTCGGCGCCGCGCAGGCGGGTGTCCGCTCCTCCCTCAAGCTCCTGCGGGTCGTGAAGGACGCGGGGCTCATCGCGCAGGCCCGCGACATCGCCGAGCAGATCCTCGCCGACGATCCCGACCTCGCCCGGCACGACGGCCTCCGCGAGGTCATCGGTCGTCGCGTCACCGACGCCGATCGCGCGGCCCTCGCCAAGAACTGATGCCGCCTCGCGCTCAGCGTGCTCATTCGCGGCGTGCCCTAGGGTGGGATCATGAGCAGCAGGATCGCCGTCGTCCCGGGTTCCTTCGATCCGCCCACTCTGGGCCACCTGGATGTGATCCGCCGAGCGGCCAGTCTCTTCGACGAGCTGCACGTACTGGTGGTGCACAATCCGGGCAAAGAGGCGATGCTGCCGATCGCGCAGCGCCTCACCCTGCTCGAGCGCTCGATCGCCGATGACGGCATGGCCGGCAACATCGTGATCGGCTCCTGGAGCATGGGTCTCCTGGTCGACTACGCCCGTGACGTGAACGCCGGGGTCCTGGTCAAGGGCATCCGCTCGCAGATCGACGTCGCCTATGAGTCACCGATGGCGATCGTCAACCGCCACCTCGCCGACATCGAGACCGTGTTCCTGCTGCCCGACCCGGCCCACGCAATGGTGTCCAGCTCGCTCGTGCGTCAGGTCGCCTCGCTCGGCGGCGACGTGTCACCGTTCGTCCCGCCCGCGGTGGCGGCATTCCTCGACACCGGGTCGCGCGGCATCTGACCGAGCGAGTCGGCGGCGGGCGTACTGATGCCGCGTTCAGGAGGAGCCGGTACGATTGACGGGTGCGCTCCCGACTGAACGGCCCTTTCGTCCTGCCCGCCCGCGACATCGTCCGGCGTCCGGGCGAGATGCGCGAGCATGAGTTCTCGGTCACCCTTCCCGAAGCCTGGGGCGAGGGGATCGTGGCCCTCGACGCAGGCAGCCAGCTCGATCTCGACGTGCGACTCGAGTCCGTCCACGAGGGCATTCTCGTCACCGGAACGGTCGACGGAGAGTACTCCGGCGTGTGCGGAAGATGCCTGATCGACATCGTTCGGCCCGTCGAAGTCGAGTTCCAGGAGCTTTTCGCGTATCCTGGTGAGGAAGAAACTGACTTCGAGGTTCAAGACGACCACGTGGATCTTGAAACTCTGGTCAGGGATGCGACTGTTTTGTCGCTTCCTTTTCAGCCGGTGTGCCAGCCGGATTGCCCGGGTCTCGACCCGCAGACGGGTGAACGACTGGCCGTGAGCACCGACAAGGAGCAGGCGGCTCCCATCGATCCTCGGTGGAGCGCGCTGCAACAGATCACAGACCAAGACGGCACCGGAGAATCGCGTGCCGCCGAGAAAGAAGAGAGCTAGTCATGGCTGGTAACCCCCCGAAGCGCAAGGTATCCCGTTCGAACACCCGGTCGCGCCGCGCGCAGTGGAAGGCGGCGCCCATCGCCCTCGTGAAGACGATCGAGAACGGCCAGACCGTCTACAGCCGTCCTCACCAGGCGAAGGTCGTCACCGACTCGCAGGGCACCGAGCTGTTCCTCGAGTACAAGGGTCGCAAGGTCGCCGACGTCTGAGCCTCGAGCTAAGACTGTGACGGAGGTCCCCGGGGGGACGCGACCTCTCCCAGAAAAGCTCCGCGTCGAGATCGACGCGGAGCTTCTGGAGTTGGCGCTGACTCATCGCTCGTACGCGTACGAGCACGGGGGCCTTCCGCACAACGAGCGCCTCGAGTTCCTGGGCGACTCCGTCCTCGGGCAGGCCGTCACGGTAATGCTGTTCACCACGCACCCCGATCTGTCCGAAGGCCAGCTGGCCAAGCGGCGGGCGAGCGTGGTGTCGACCATCGCTCTCGCAGAGGTGGCGCGCGGCATAGACCTCGGCAGTCATCTGCTGCTGGGTCGTGGCGAGGAACAGACCGGCGGTCGCGACAAGGACTCCATCCTGGCCGACACGATGGAAGCCGTCATCGGAGCGACGTATCTCTCCGCCGGCCCTGAGGCCGCGACCGATCTCGTGCTTCGCCTGACCGCACCGCTGCTCGCGGACCCCGAGCGCTACGGCGCCGCGATGGACCCGAAGACGAGCCTGCAGGAACTCGCGGCCCGTGTGGGATCGAGCCCGCCGGAGTACCTCATCGAGGCCAGCGGCCCGGATCACGATCGCCGGTTCACGGCGACGGTGATCGTGGGCGACGTGCGCATGCGCGGTGTCGGCAGCAGCAAGAAGACGGCCGAGATGGCCGCTGCACTCAGCGCCTGGCGCATGCTCAGCGAGCGTGCCTGAGCTTCCCGAGGTCGAGGTCGTCCGTGCCGGACTGGCGCCCGCGGCGGTCGACTCGGTCATCACCGCGGTCAGCGTCTTCGATGAGCGCGCACTGACCCGTCACACACCGGGCGCCGCCGACTTCGTCGCGCGGCTCGAAGGGCGCTCGTTCACGGGAGCGTCGCGTCGCGGCAAGTTCCTCTGGCTACCGCTCGACACCGATGACTCCGCGTTGATCGCGCATCTGGGCATGAGCGGGCAGATGCTGCTGCGCGCGCCCGATGCTCCGCCCGAACGGCACGAGCGGGTGCGGATCAACCTCGAGCATCCCACCCACGGCGAACTGGCGGTGGTGTTCGCCGACCAACGCACGTTCGGATCGCTGGCGGTTGACGCTCTCGTGGTCGACGGCGCCTCCCTCATTCCCTCGCAGGTGACCCACATCGCCCGAGATCCTCTCGACGTGCTGTTCGACGACCAGCAGTTCCGAGTCGATCTGGCCCGGCGCGGCAGCGCGATCAAGCGTGTGCTGCTCGACCAGGGGGTGATCAGCGGCATCGGCAACATCTACGCCGACGAGTCGCTCTGGGCCTCTCGCATCCACCCCGAGACGCCGGCATCGTCGCTCTCGACCCAGGCTGTGCGGCGACTTCTCGCAGAAGTGCGGGCGGTGCTCGTCAAGGCGTTGGCCGAGGGCGGCACCAGCTTTGACGCACAGTACGTGAACGTGAACGGACAGGCCGGCTACTTCGCTCATTCGCTCAATGCGTACGGCCGCGGTGGCAAGCCCTGCCCCCGCTGCGGTACAGCGATCCGACGCGAGGCGTTCATGAACCGGTCGAGCCACTACTGTCCGCGCTGCCAGCGACGCGTTCGCTGATCCATCACGCCGCGGCGAAGGATCGCGCCAGCAGCGGTCGTGTCGCTCGCGTCGTCAGCCACACGATGCCGATGCCGAGAGCCACGACGGCGGCGATGGTGAGGATCGATGCGGGGGCAGTGATTACCGCCAGACCCATCAGCGGGAGCACCAGCACCCCGGCGCAGACCGACGAACCGAGCGCCGTGATCAGCAGAGGTGACATGATCGCTCTCCGCCGTGCGCGGTCGACGGTATCGAGTGGCATGCCGAGATGATGCAGGCTCCGGTGGAGCTCCTGCTGGTCGAGCACGTCCGATGCCTGGTTGACGCCGACGGACGCGGCCACCATCAGGAAAGACCCGACGAGAGTGATGATCAGGCCCGTTCGCATGTCGACCGCGAGCTCAGCATCGGCGTCAGATGCCCCCATCACGGTCAACAGCGAGACTCCGGTGCCCGCGAACACCGCGATGAAGCTGGTCATGGCGACGCCGCCGATCTGTCGCCACGCCGCCTTCGGCGAGTCCAGCACGAGGCGCGCGGCGAGCAGGCGCTCGGGACGTTCTGCCCGACGCAGCTGACCGGATGCCGTGACACGGAGCACCCACGGTCCCACGAGGTTCAGGACGGCGAGGCCGGCGGCGAACATGCCGCAGAGCACCGCCACGGTGGCGACGAAGGCCGCCACCGAAGGGAACACGGAGATCACCCCGAACGCGATCGCCAGAACGAGGAGGGCGATCACGGCGCGGATCCAGTGCACCTTCGACACCGTGGTGCGCATGCGGACGCCCAGCGGCGAGATCACGACCTGACGCAGACCCACCATCGCACTGATCGCCGCGACAGCGAGGACACCGACGATGATCATGACGACGATCGCAGGGGAGAGAAGCACAGCGGAGAAGCCCAGCGCCTCGCCACGAAAGGGGATCAGTCCGATCAGCGGGGTCGATGCAAGGTAGCCGAGAAGCCCGGCCGACGCTCCCGCGCCGGCGAGCAGAACGGACTCCACCACGGTCGCCACGGTGACGCCTGCAGGAGACACACCGAGAAGGCGAAGTGTCGATAGTCGCTCGTCGCGGCGCCGCGCCGAGAGCCGAGCGGCGGCACCACCGAGCGACATCAGCGGGACCACCAGCAGCACGAGTGCGAGGGCGGCGAGCGCCTGATAGACCGGCGCCATGTCGTCGGTCCACGCCCAGAACGATTGCGCGCCGCCGATGACGGTGAGCACGAGCGCCGTCACCACGCCGAAGCCGATGATCGGCAGGGCGATCAGGCTGCGTTGGCCGGACCCGGGACGCAGGAGCAGGGCGAGAACATGCCGGTTCATGCTGACACCGCCGCCGAGATGATGCGACCGTCGCGGACGGCGACGGTGCGTGTGCAGCGCGCGGCGACGTCGGCATCGTGTGTGACCACGATGAGAGTGCGCCCCTGGCCGGTGGTCGACCACAGCAGTGCGTCCATCACCTCGGACGACGTCTGCGAGTCGAGTGCTCCGGTCGGCTCGTCCGCGAAGACGAGTTCCGCGCCTGTCGCCTGTGCGCGGGCGATCGCGACACGCTGGGCCTGGCCGCCCGAGAGCTCGCCGATCCGACGATCCTCCATGCCGGCGAGTCCGAGTGCCGTGAGCCACGAAGCTGCGTGCGGGAGGGCGTCCTTGCGCGCCACGCCGTTGATCATGCTCGCGAGGGCGACGTTCTCGACGGCGGTGAGTTCCGGAATGAGAAGGCCCTGCTGGAAGACGAAGCCGAAGCGTTCGCGTCGAAGCCGTGACCTGCCGACTTCACTGAGTTCGGTGACCTCGATCGGGGCGCCCTGGGCGGGTCGGAAGGTCACCGCTCCCGAGTCCGGCGCGGTGATGCCGGCCAGCACATGCAGCAGGGTCGTCTTGCCGGAGCCGGAGGCACCCATGATCGCCACGGATTCTCCACGCGCGATCGCGAGATCGACACCGGCGAGGGCTCGGGTCGCGCCGAAGGACTTCATGAGGGCATGGGCTTCGATGACGGGAATGTTCATGTCTCCAGCCTCGCCCGAGCGCGATCCGACGTCATCGCTCCGGCGAGTGACAGTGCGGCGCCGGCGTCATCCTCGAGGATGAGTTCGGCGCCGCACCCCGTCACGACGCGCGTGCTGTCACAGCTTCTTCTGCCAGGCACCGGCGTACGAGACCGGGCGGAACCCCAGCGCCTCGTTGATGTCGAGCATCGGCCGGTTCTCCTCGGCGTTGAACGTCGAGACCCGCGTCGATCCGGGAACCAGCTCGCGCCAGCGCAGCAGATTCGCGCATTTCACGATCATCCCCAGGCGGTGGCCGCGGTGTGCCTGCGCCACCAGAGTGCCGAACTGATGGGTCACTCCCGAGCGGTCCGCACCGATCAGCAGCTCGTTGTAGGCGATCAGATCCCCTGACGGCACATGCTCGATCGCTGACACCGAGACGAGTTGCCCTGCGCTGGTCATGCGCTCGTCGCGGCGGACGACGCGCGCGGCATCCCACACCTCCGCGTCGAACTCCATCTCGCCGCTGGGAGCATCGGTGGTCAGTCGCGCGAGCACCCCCGCGTACCCCGCGCGCCGCTCCGGGGGCGTCGGAAGCACCCAGGACACCTCGCGGTAGTCCGGCCCGGCGATCTCGGTCGCCGCATCGAGCGACTGCCGCAGTGTCTCCTGCACGGCCACATCCGCCAGGTCGAGTTCGCTGTTGCGCTCCACCTGTTCCAGCACGTAGCCGTGAGCGATGAGCAGAGACGACAGCGCGGTGCCGGGAATCCTTCCCCATCCGGTCTTCGGAACGAGCATCTCGTCGACGGACCCGGCGCGGTGCAGCGTCCATGTCTGCAGCACGTCGCGAGCACGACGTCGCGCGTCGTCCTCGACCGCGTGCAGCAGTCGTTCGTCGACGCCCGTGCCGACGTTCGCCGCCGGTACCAGGATGTCGAACTCGGCCGCCCGTGACCCGGCCTCCTGGGCATACGCCGCGGAGGCCATCCCCACGATCTCGTCGCCGCGCCGAGCGACGAATCCGGTGTGCAGCGAATCGCTCGTGTCCTGCCACGAGCGCAGCATCTGTGCCGCGGTGGGCGCGAGATCCGGGAGGCCGGTCTCCTCGTCGCAGACCAGGCGGTTCAAGGCCCCGAACGCGACGAAGTCCGCGGCGTCCGCGGCGTCGAGCGAGCTGGGCACGATCAGGGGCGCGATCGTCAGATCGGCGTCGGTCATGTCAGTTCCTTCTTGCCAGTGCCGTCGTGTGCGGCGGGTGGTGAGTCCCGCCGCGTCTCACCTGTGAAGAGTGCAGGCGGACGCGACGGGACGGGACATCGGTGTCGCGGCGAGTGCCGTTGCGCATCCCGATCAACGCATCTGCCGGTGCAGGTCGAAGGTCTGGAGGGCGAGGGCATCGCGCGGGTTCATCGCGCGGTCGCGGAGCAGGATCGGATCGATCTCGATCCGAGCACGACGCCGGTGAGGACGCTGTGCGCGGTGCAGCAGCCAGAGGCCGATGCGGAAGGAGAGTCGGTCCGCGAACGCGAGTTCGCGTAGCTCGGCGGGGGCGGGGATGTGGAGGACCTCTCGGTCCTTGGTATCGGGCGGGCGGATGGCGCTGAGAGGCAGCGTGGTATTCACGGTGGGTCCTTTGACACGAAGTGTGCGATGACGATGTCGAGGCGAGACTCCGGGGGAGTCGCTCGACGGAGGGTCGCGGTGAGGTGCGACCGGGTGCGCGACGCGGCGGATGCCGATGCGGCGCAGACGCCGATCAGATGATCAGGCGGTCGAGTGGCGGCATGACCGAGCAGTGTCCGATCCCCGACGGGGGAGGGACATCGACAAGGGTCTAATCGCGCGTGAGGAGACGGTCGCCGGCGGCTACCGAGGGCGCAAGGCGCGGCGCAGAGTGCGCGGGCGCGGCGAGGCCAGTGGCCTGTGCGTTCAGCTGAGTGATCATCGGTAACCTCCTTTCGTGTGGCGATCCGGTGGCCAACGGTAGCGAGAGTTCAGAGCAAACGTCAAGCATCGGATTGCGCTCGGCGTGTCGCGAGCGTCGTTGTTTTGGCTCTGAACCGCGCGGGATGCCAGTGCTGGCGCGGAATTCCGGTAGCGTTCAGGCGTGATTCTCCCCCGACGATCGGCGTGCGCATGCATCTGAAGAGCCTGACGCTCAAAGGCTTCAAGTCCTTCGCGCAGCCGACCAGCTTCGTCTTCGAGCCGGGTGTCACGTGCATCGTCGGCCCGAACGGCTCGGGCAAGTCCAACGTCGTCGACGGCCTCGCCTGGGTGATGGGCGAGCAGGGGGCCAAGACGCTCCGCGGCGGCAAAATGGAGGACGTCATCTTCGCCGGCACCTCGACCCGTGGCCCTCTGGGGCGCGCGGAGGTGCAGCTGACGATCGACAATGCCGACGGTGCTCTCCCGATCGACTACGCCGAGGTCACGATCAGCCGCACGCTGTTCCGCAGCGGATCCAGCGAGTACGCGATCAATGGCGAGAGCTGTCGTCTGCTCGACGTGCAGGAGCTGCTCAGCGACTCCGGTCTCGGCCGCGAGATGCACGTCATCGTCGGACAGGGGCGCCTCGACACCGTTCTGCAGGCTTCCCCGAGGATCGTCGCGGCTTCATCGAGGAAGCCGCCGGGATCCTCAAGCACCGACGCCGCAAAGAGAAGACCCTGCGCAAGCTCACCGCGATGGAGTCGAACCTCACCCGCCTCAGCGATCTCGCCGGCGAGATCCGACGGCAGTTGAAGCCGCTTGGCCGCCAGGCGGAGATCGCGCGCGAGGCGCAGGGGATCGCCGCGGTGGTGCGCGACGCGAAGGCGCGCATCTTCGCCGACGACGTCGTGGCGCTGCGGACCGCTCTCGCCGACCACACCCGCACGGAGCACGAGCGGCACACCGAGCGACTGGTGCTCTCGGACCAGGCCGACGCGGTGCGAGCCGGCATCGCACGACTCGAGCAGCAGCAGAACTCGGTCGGTGTGGATCGCGCGCGCAGCGTCGCCTTCGGGCTCGAACAGGCCCAGGAGCGGATGCGCGGGCTGTACACGCTCGCGAACCAGCGGCTCGCGCTGCTCGGTTCGGAGGAGGACGACGCAGCGGTCACCGCGGTCACGGTCACGCAGGCCACGATCGACGAGGCGAAGGATGAGATCACCGAGATCTCCGCCGGCCTGGGCGATGCGCAGGATGCAGCGGCCGCGGCCAGCCGCGAGGTCATCCACGCTCGCGCCGAGCTCGACACTCTCGACGTCGACATCGCGGAGCAGAGCGCGCTGGTGTCGCAGTACGACATGCACGTCTCGACGCTGCGCGGCACCGCCGACGCCGCAGCATCCGCTCTCGCCGCCGTGCGTGGCGCCGTGCTGCGTCAGGAGAACGCGCTCGAAGCCGCCGAAGCGCGACGGCGCGATGCCACCGAGGCGCTCGAATCGATCGATGATGCCGAGGCGCCGGACGGATCCGCCGCCGAGCATGCCGCAGCATATGAGGCCGCGCAGCGTGCGGCGACGTCTGCCGAGACGGAACGCGAGGCGCTGCGGGAGCGGCTGCACGCTGCGGAACGAGAAGCGGACTCGCTCACCGCGAAGGCGTCGGCGCTCAGCAGTGCGCTGGCGCTGTCGGGCGGCGCCGCGGAGGTCGTGAGCTCGGGCGCCGCGGGGGTGCGGGGACTCGTCGGCGATGCCGTCCAGGTGCGCTCCGGCTTCGAAGCGGCGGTGGCGGCTGTGCTGGGGCCGCTCACCGAGGGTGTCCTCGTGGACACATCACGCGATGCGTTCGCGCTCGCGCAGGAAGCGGCCGATGCGCGCAGGGGAGTGGTGGACTTCGTGGTCGCCGACGCCGCGCGCCCGTCGGTCGTGCTCCCGCAGCTTTCGGGCGTGACTCCGGCGATGGACGCCGTCACGGCGCCGCCGGGGGTGCTCGGGATCCTCGCGCACGTGCTGATCGCTGACGACCTCGACGCGGCACGGGCTGCCCGTGCAACCCTCGACACGATGGGCGATACGACGACCACGATCGTCACGGTCACGGGCGACGTGATCACAGCACAGACTTTGCGCACCGGTTCGGGCGGCGAGCGTTCGCGACTTGAGCTCGCGGCGGAGCGTGACGCGGCGACCGAACGTCTGGCCGAGATCCAGGTGGTGGTCGACTCGCTCCGCGAGGCGCGGGAAGAGGCGAACGAGGTCGTCGAGACCAGTCGCCGACGTGCCAAGGATGCACTCCGCGAGCTGCGGGAGCACGACGCTGCGCTGGCCAGCCACGCCGAGCAGGTGAACCGGATCACGGTGCAGCACGAGGCGGCCGTCGCGGAGTGCGAGCGACTGGAGAGCGGCCTCGCGCAGGCGCAGGCGGCGGTCGCCGAGGCTGAAGAGAAGGCGCAGTCGACCCGCAGAGCCGTCGATGACGCGGTCGCCGCACCGCGCCCGGTGCTCGACGCGTCGGCGCGCGA
Source organism: Microbacterium sp. PI-SA-G (assembly GCF_057215335.1). NCBI lineage: Bacteria > Bacillati > Actinomycetota > Actinomycetes > Micrococcales > Microbacteriaceae > Microbacterium > Microbacterium sp. PI-SA-G. The sequence goes on along the minus strand of NZ_CM170103.1, from coordinate 676,153 downwards.
CGGGCTCCTCGAGGCGCTCGACGCCGCGCGCGAGTCCGAGGTTCGCGCACGGCTCGAGATCGAGACACTGCGCGAGCGCGTCCGCGCGGGCCAGGCCCGGGTCGCAGCACTCGAGCGGCAGCGGGAGCAGGAGCGGGATGCTGCCGCCGAGGCCGCGCGCAGGGCCGTGATCCGGCGCGCTCAGCGCGAGTCGGCCGCGAGCGTGGCGGCCGAACTGCCGCGGATCCTCGACTCGATCGATCGCTCGGTGACAGAGGCGCGGGTCGCCCTGGCGGAAGCAGAAGCGGCGCGGTCAGCCCAGAACGAGGAGCTCACCGCGTTCCGTGCCCAGGAGACGTCTCTGCGGGAGCGCCTGGCGGGTCTGACCGAGAGTGTGCACGGCCTCGAACTCCAGATCCACGAGAAGAAGCTGCATCTCAACAGCCTGCTGGAGCGGGTGTCCTCCGAACTTGCGCTCGACGAAGATATTCTCGTTGCGGAATATGGTCCCGATCAGCCGGTTCCTCGTGACCCGAGCGCAGATCAGGACGACGGCGCGCTTGACGACACGGCGATCCCCTTCGACCGGCGTATTCAGCAGCGGCGACTCGCAGACGCCGAACGCAAGCTCGCGCAGCTCGGACGCGTCAATCCGCTCGCCCTGGAGGAATACGCCGCACTCGAGCAGCGTCACGCGTTCCTCACTGAGCAGCTGACCGACCTCACTCAGACGCGACAGGATCTGCTGACCATCATCGCGGACCTCGACGAGCGCATGCAGACGATCTTCGCCAGCGCCTTCGAGGACACGAAGGAGGCGTTCGGCGAGGTCTTCCCGCTTCTCTTCCCCGGAGGGACCGGAAGCATCTCGCTCACCGACCCCGAGAACATGCTGACCACCGGGATCGAGGTCTCGGTGCGCCCCGTGGGAAAGAAGATCGAACGCCTGTCTCTGCTGTCGGGCGGGGAGCGCTCACTCGCGGCCGTGGCGCTGCTGGTGGCGATCTTCAAGGCCCGCCCCAGCCCGTTCTACATCCTCGATGAGGTGGAGGCCGCGCTCGACGACGCGAACCTCGGCCGACTGCTCACCGTGTTCGAGCAGCTGCGTGAGAGTTCACAGCTGCTCGTGATCACGCACCAGAAGCGCACGATGGAGATCGCCGACGCCCTGTACGGCGTCTCGATGCGTCAGGACGGCGTCTCGGCGGTGGTGGGGCAGCGGGTCGGCGATCGGGTCGCGGCAGCTGCAGGCTGAGGTCCGCCGCCCTGCGCGGCGTCGTGGCACCGGCCCCGTAGGCGGCCCCGTAGGCTGGGGGTATGGCGGAGAAGTCCTGGTCCCTCGGTCGCGCACTGCGCGGCATGTTCGTCAAGCCCACGATCGACGAGACCACGTGGGAGGACCTCGAGACCGCACTGATCACGGCGGACTTCGGTCCAGACATCAGCGAGCGCGTGGTCGACGAACTCCGCGCCAAGGTCGAGCGCTACCGCACGACCGATCCGCGAGATCTGCAGCGAATGCTCCGCGAAACCCTGGAAGAGCACTTCGCGAAGTTCGACACCACGCTGAAGCTGACCGAGCGGCCCGCTGTGGTCCTCGTGGTCGGTGTGAACGGGGTGGGAAAGACCACCACCATCGGCAAGTTCACCAAGTTCCTCCGCGGCTTCCAGCGAAGCGTGGTCGTGGGCGCGGCCGACACCTTCCGTGCGGCGGCCGTCGACCAGCTCGCCACCTGGGCTCAGCGTGGCGGCGCCGCGATCGTACGGCCGCAGCAGGAGGGTCAGGACCCGGCGTCCGTCGCCTTCCAGACCGTCGAATACGCCAAGCGCGAGGGTATAGAGATCGCCATCATCGACACCGCCGGCCGTCTGCACACCAAGGGCGGCCTGATGGACGAGCTCGGCAAGATCCGTCGCGTGATCGAGAAGCAGGCGCCCATCAGCGAGGTGCTGCTGGTCCTCGATGCCACCACCGGGCAGAACGGCGTGCTCCAAGCCGAGTCCTTCCTGCAGCACGCCGGCGTCACGGGCCTGGTGCTCACCAAGCTCGACGGCTCCGCGAAGGGCGGCTTCGTTCTCGCCGTGCAGGAGCGCACCGGCATCCCGGTCAAGCTTCTCGGACAGGGCGAAGGCATCGACGACCTCACCGGATTCACCCCTCACGTGTTCGTGCAGTCCCTTGTCGGTTGACGACGGGGGTACCGCCGTGGGCACAGGGCTGGTTTCATAGCGTTATGGCGATCGAACACGACTACTTCGGGCTTCTCTCGTCAGGACCCGACGGCTCCATCTTCTGGTCGGAGACAGTGGAACTCGGCGATCAGAGCGTCACCGTGGATCTCACCGCTCCGGATCAGGACGACGTCTCGTCCGACGCGCTCGACATCGCCGCATCGCTGATCGCCGGGATCGAGAGTGTCGACGACACAGCCCGCCGCGGGATGCTCGCCGAGGTCGACGATCGCACCAGCGAGGTCACCGAGTACATCCTGCAGCAGCAGGAGGCCTACGGCGATGAGCTGGAAGAGGTCCTGGTCGATGTCTCCGGCGACCCGGCGGTCGACATCATCCGATCCATGCGATTCATGAGCATGACGATCCTCGCCGACGAGCACGGCGGCTCGGAGCCGTTCGCCGTCCTCGAGTACGCGCTCGACGGAGCGACGACCGATGACGTGCTGCTGGTGAACCTGGGTTCGGACGGCGGCGTGCAGTCCGTCATGAGTGCGGACTGACCCCGGTCACACCGCCTGCGCGAAGCCGAGGTCGGCGCTCTCCGCGATGTGCGCGAGGTGCGGCGGGATGTCGCGGCCCTTCGACCGCATGGACTGCGCCCACAGTCGTCCGGCGCGATAGGACGATCGCACCAGGGGACCGGCGAGGACTCCGAGGAAGCCGATGCGCTCCGCCTCCTCCTTGAACTCGACGAACTCCGTGGGCTTGACCCACCGCGCCACCGGAAAGTGACGGGGCGAGGGGCGCAGGTACTGCGTGATGGTGATGATGTCGCATCCCGCGTCGTGCAGATCCTGCAGCGCCTGAACGACCTCCTCCGGCTCCTCGCCCATGCCCAGGATGAGGTTCGACTTGGTGATGAGTCCGGCGTTGCGTCCCTGCGTCAGCACGTCCAGCGAGCGCTCGTAGCGGAAGGCCGGTCGGATCCGCTTGAAGATGCGCGGCACTGTCTCGACGTTGTGCGCGAACACCTCGGGGCGGGCATCGAAGATCTGGCCCAGGAAGGCCGGGTCGGCGTTGTGCTCGTTCGCCAGCAGCTCGACTCCGGTGTTGGGATTCAGTTCGTGGATCTTCCGGACGGTCTCGGCGTTCAGCCAGGCACCGGTATCGGGAAGGTCGTCGCGCGCGACGCTGGTCACGGTCGCGTAGCGCAGGTTCATGCGCGCCACGCTCTCCGCGACGCGGCGGGGCTCGTCGGTGTCGTACGCGTCAGGCTTGCCGGTGTCGATCTGGCAGAAGTCGCAGCGCCGTGTGCACTGCGATCCTCCGATCAGGAAGGTCGCCTCGCGGTCTTCCCAGCACTCGAAGATATTGGGACACCCCGCCTCCTGGCACACCGTGTGCAGGTCCTCGGTCTTCACCAGTGAGTGCAACGCGGTGTATTCCGGGCCCATCTTCGCCTTGGTCTTGATCCACTCGGGTTTGCGCTCGATGGGCGTCTCGGCGTTGCGGATCTCCAGACGCAACAGCTTGCGTCCCTCGGGTGCGGCAGTCATGCGGTGGCTCCTTCGTACTCGTCGGCGAAGGCCGTCGCCACGCGTTCGGCGATGTCGGCGGGGGAAAGGTGGGCTCCGACGATCTCGCTCACCGTCGTGACGCCTGCGTCGGTGATGCCGCAGGGGATGATGCCACGGAATCCGGCGAGGGTGTTGTCGCAGTTGAGGGCGAAGCCGTGCATGGTGACGCCCTGCTGGACGCGCACTCCGATCGCGGCGACCTTGTCCTCGGAGAGAGGTCGACGGACCCAGACCCCGCTGCGGCCGTCGACCTGATAGCCGTCCACCCCGAGCGGGCGCAGGATGTCGATCAGCAGTCGCTCCAGTCGGCGCACGTGCGCGACGACGTCCATCGGCTGGGGGAGACGGACGATGGGATACCCCACGAGCTGACCCGGCCCGTGCCAGGTGATCTTCCCACCGCGATCGACGTCGATCACCGGTGTGCCGTCCTGCGGACGCTCGTGCGGCTCCGTTCGCTTTCCGGCGGTGTACACCGCCTCGTGTTCGAGCAGGATCAGGGTGTCGGGTCTCGTGCCGTCGACGACGTCGGCATGGATGCGCCTCTGCAGTTCCCAGCCTTCGGTGTACGGAACGCAGTGCGGCGCGAGTCCGGGTGTGAGGATGTCGAGCATGCGCTTCTCTCGCTGTCAGCGGTAGATGGAGTGGGTCCAACAATACTCCTCCGACGCAGTCTGGGCGCGTGATGCGCACGCACGGTAGCGTGAGGGGATGAGCATGACCGGTCGCGCAGGGCGCCCCAAGGCGTCGTCGCGCGAGACGCTGGCCGAAGCTGCCTGCGAGCTGTTCCTGGAGCGCGGATACGACGCGACGTCGATCGCCGACATCACCCAGCGCGCCGGAGTCAGCCGCTCCAGCTTCTTCAACTACTTCACGTCCAAGAGCGACGTACTGTGGTCGGCAATGGACGAGCGCATCGGGTCGGCCGTCGCCGCGCTGCAGGCTTTCGGCCCGAACGCCGACGGGGCGTCGGTGCGTGAAGCACTGATCGGCATCGTCCGCGACTTCGCGCCGGATCCTCTCGCTCTCGCGCTGCGCAATGCCGACGCGATGGGTCTGGAGCAGGAGCTGCTCGGCGACACGGGACTCCGGCAGGCTCGCCTCGCCGCCGCCATCTCGGACGCCGCCGTGTCGACCGGCATCGATCTCGTACGCTCCGACATCCTCGGGGCGGCCTACGCGGCTGCGGTCATGACGTCGTTGCGGGTGTGGGCCGAGCAGGGCGCGGGGCGGGGCAGCCCTGAGGCGCTCCTGCAGGAGGCGTTCGGCGCTGTCCACCGGCTTCCCTGGGGCGTGTGACCGCGCCTCGCGCCTGCGCCACTGACAGCGGCGGTCTCGCGTAGAATCGACAGCACCATGGCTACCTTTGGCACGCTCTCCGACCGGCTCACCGAGACCTTCCGCAATCTGCGCACGAAGGGAAAGCTCACCGCGGCCGACGTCGACGGCACGGTCCGCGAGATCCGCCGTGCTCTGCTCGACGCCGACGTCGCGCTCGTCGTCGTCAAGGACTTCACGGCCAAGGTCCGCGAGCGTGCCCTCGGCGACGAGGTCAGCAAGGCGCTCAACCCGGCCCAGCAGGTCGTCCAGATCGTCAACGAAGAACTGGTGCAGATCCTCGGAGGCGAGCAGCGTCGTCTGCGGTTCGCCAAGACGGCGCCGACCGTCATCATGCTGGCGGGTCTCCAGGGCTCGGGAAAGACGACCTTCGCCGGAAAGCTGGCCAAGCAGCTCGAGAGCGAGGGCCACACCCCGCTGCTCGTCGCCGCCGACCTGCAGCGTCCGAATGCCGTGAACCAGCTTCAGGTCGTCGCCCAGCAGGCGGGTGCCACCGTCTACGCGCCCGAGCCCGGCAACGGCGTCGGAGACCCGGTCAAGGTCTCGCGCGACGGCGTCGAGCATGCGCGCCGCCAGCAGCACGACGTCGTCATCATCGACACGGCCGGACGCCTCGGTGTCGATGCCGAGCTCATGAAGCAGGCCTCCGACATCCGCAAGGCCGTCGACCCGGACGAGGTGCTCTTCGTCATCGACGCGATGATCGGTCAGGACGCGGTGAACACCGCCAAGGCCTTCCAGGAGGGCGTCGACTTCACCGGAGTCGTCCTGTCGAAGCTCGACGGAGACGCCCGCGGTGGCGCGGCGCTGTCGGTCGCTTCTGTCACGGGTCGCCCCATCATCTTCGCCTCGACCGGAGAGCGCCTCGAGGATCTCGAGCCGTTCTACCCCGATCGCATGGCCAGTCGCATCCTCGACCTCGGCGACATCCTCACCCTCATCGAGCAGGCCCAGCAGGCCTTCGACGAGGAAGAGGCCACGAAGATGGCCGAGAAGCTGGCGACCGAGTCCTTCACGCTGGAGGACTTCCTCGACCAGCTTCAGCAGATGAAGAAGATGGGCTCGATGAAGAAGATGCTGGGCATGCTGCCCGGCATGGGCCAGATGAAGCAGCAGCTCGACGACTTCGACGAGCGGGAGATCGACCGCACCGAGGCGATCATCCGCTCGATGACCCCGGGTGAGCGTCGCAACCCCAAGGTGCTCAACGGCTCGCGTCGTCTGCGCATCGCTCGGGGATCCGGCATGACCGTCACCGATGTGAACCAGCTGGTGCAGCGGTTCGAGCAGGCGGCGAAGATGATGAAGACCGTCGCTCGCGGTGGCACGCCGAACATTCCCGGCATGGGGCCCGTGCCCGGCATGGGGCGTCCCGGCGCCTCGTCGAAGCGCGGCAAGAAGGGCAAGTCCTCCTCCGGATCGCGCTCCGGCAACCCGGCGAAGCGCGCTGCCGAGAACGCCGGAATCGCGGCGACGGCGGCCCCCACCGGTTCCGGTTTCGGCCTGGGCGGCGGCGGCAAAGCCGCACCCACCGAGGCGGAGCTGGCAGAGATCCAGAAGCTCTTCGGCAAGAACTGATCGCGGTCATCGCCGGTCGTTCACGAGGGGTGCGCTCGGCACGTCGGCGGGACGACCGGATGCTCTGGCGCGTGCCGTCAGGAACTGCCCTGCGATGAGCGCGCCGAGTGTGATTACGAACCCGATCGCCTGTACAGGCGTGAAGGCCTCGCCCACGACGAGAGCGCCCAGAGCGGTCGCGACGATGGGGGAGAGCAGCGCGAGCAGCCCCGGTGCGATCACGGGCAACTGCTGGATGCCGCGGAACCACAGCGTGTAGGCGAGGAGCCCGCCGACGGTCCCGAGCCAGACGTATCCGAGCACCGCGCCGAGATCGATCGACGCCGGTGGCGCTCCTTCGAGGACGAACGTCAGCGGCAGCAGCAGGACGCCGCCCGCGGTGAGCTGCCAGCCGGCATAGGAGACGGGGCCGGCGTTCGCCGGCCGCCCCCAACGCTTCGTCAGGATCATCCCCACTCCGGTCGCCGAGACGCCTCCGACGGCGGCGAGGATTCCCCAGAGGTCGAACCCCGCGGCCGGCCCGAGAACCACGAGAGCCACGCCGCCCGCGCCGGCCACCGCTGCCACCGCGGTCGCCGGACGGATCCGCTCGTTCAGCACGAGGGCGCCGAGGCCGAGGACGATCAGGGGCTGCGCGCCGCCGACCGCCGCCGCGACCCCGCCGGGCAGCCGCTCCGCCGCGAGAAAGAGCAGAGGGAAGAACGCCCCGATGTTCAGTGCGCCCAGTGCCAGCGACTTGCCCCACCATGCCCCACGCGGCAGACGGCGACCGAGAGCGAGGGCGAGCAGGCCCGCAGGGAGAGAGCGCAGGAGCGCGGCGAAGAGCGGATGACCCGCAGGCAGGAGTTCGGTGGTCACCAGGTACGTCGTCCCCCACGCGATGGGGGCCAGAGCGGTCAGCAGGATGACAGTGAGGCGGGTCATGTGTTCAGACTCGTCCTGCCTCGCCGATGAGTCCAACGCATGCTTGTCATGCCATCCATGACGCTGCATCATGAAGTCATGGAACTCCAGCAGTTGCGCTATGCCGTCGAAGTGGCATCGGCATTGAGCTTCACTCGCGCGGCCGAGCGGTGCCACGTGACGCAGTCCGCACTGAGCCACCAGATCGCGGCGCTCGAGCGCGAGCTCGGGCAGCGGCTGTTCGCGCGCTCCAGCCGCAGCGTCCGCCTGACCGAGGCTGGCGAGGCCTTCGTGCCGCACGCCCGGGCCGCGCTTCGGGCGGCTGAGCAGGCGAAGGAGCACGCGGCGGCGGCGGCCGGCGACATCGTGGGCACTCTGCGCATCGGCGTCATCCCCACGGTCGCCGCAGTCGATGTTCCGCTGGTCCTCGCGGCCTACCGCGCGAGGCACCCCGCGGCGCGGGTGGAGCTGCGCGTCGGAAACAGCGATTCGCTCATGGGGCAGGTGCGGCGAGATGATCTCGACGTGGCGCTGCTCGGTCTGCGAGAGGACGTGCGCCCGAACGGCGTGGCATCGCGCGAACTCTCCGCCGAACGTCTCGTCGCTGTTCTTCCGGAAGGACACCCGCTGACCGGTGCTCCGTCGGTCAGGCTGCACGATCTCGCCGGGATGACGTTCGCCGACTTCCCTGCGGGGACGTCCGGTCGCTCACAGAGCGACGACGCGTTTGCCAGGGCGCACGTGGAACGCGACGTCGCCTTCGAAGCGGATTCGGCCGAGCTGATCCTCAGTCTCGTGGCTGCGGGTCTGGCGGTGACTCTGCTCGCGCCTGACGTGGTCTCGCGTTCGGTGGCGCGGGTCGTCTCCGTCGCACTGCAGGACGGCCCGATCCGGCGGGAGCATGTCGCGTGGAGCGCCAGCGCGCCCCGCACCGTCACCCGGACATTCCTCGAGGTGCTCGCGATGACCCATGCCGAACACGAAGAGGCGGGCCCGGAGTAGCACTCCGGACCCGCCTCGTCTGGTTGAGCAGACCGACTACTTCACGTCTTCGTCGATCCAGTCCATCGACTTCGAGACAGCCTTGCGCCACAGACGCAGCTGACGGTCACGTTCTCCGTCTTCCATCGACGGCTCCCAGCGACGGTCTTCCTGCCAGTTGGAGGCGAGGTCGTCGAGACCGCTCCAGAAGCCGACGGCGAGACCGGCGGCGTAGGCCGCCCCGAGCGCGGTCGTCTCGGCGACAACCGGTCGGACGACCGGCACGCCCAGCACATCCGCCTGGAACTGCATCAGCGCGTCGTTGGCGACCATGCCGCCGTCGACCTTGAGCTCCGTGAGGTCGACACCCGCATCGGCGTTCACGGCGTCGAGCACGTCACGGGTCTGGAACGCGACGGCCTCGAGAGCGGCGCGAGCGATGTGGTTCTTGTTCGCGTAGCGGGTCAGACCCACGATCGCACCGCGGGCGTCCGGACGCCAGTACGGGGCGAACAGACCGGAGAACGCCGGAACGATGTACACGCCGCCGTTGTCGTCGACCTGCTCGGCCAACTGCTCGACCTCGGGCGCCGAGGAGATGATGCCCAGCTGGTCCCGCAGCCACTGGATCAGCGATCCCGTGACGGCGATGGAGCCCTCCAGCGCGTAGTGGGTCGGGCCGTCGCCGAGCTTGTACCCGACGGTGGTGAGCAGACCGTTCTTCGAGCGCACGATCTCTTCGCCCGTGTTGAAGATCAGGAAGCAGCCCGTGCCGTAGGTGTTCTTGCTCTCACCGGTCTTGAAGGCCGCCTGACCGAAGGTCGCCGCCTGCTGGTCTCCGAGGATGCCGGCGATGGGCGTCTCGCGCAGCAGCGAGGAGTCCTCCGCAGCGCCGTAGACCTCGGACGACGACCGGATCTCCGGCATCATCGAACGCGGCACGCCGAATACCTCGAGGATGTCGTCGCGCCACTCGAGCGTCTCGAGATCCATGAACATGGTGCGCGAGGCGTTGGTCACGTCGGTCGCGTGCACGCCGCCGTCGACGCCGCCGGTGAGGTTCCAGAGAACCCAGCAGTCGGTGGTGCCGAAGACCAGATCGCCGGCCTCCGCCTTCTCGCGGGCGCCCTCGACGTTCTCGAGGATCCACGAGATCTTCGTTCCCGAGAAGTACGTCGCAAGCGGGAGCCCGACGATGTCCTTGAAGCGGTCGCCGCCGCCGTCGGCAGCCAGGCGGTCGACGATCTCCTGCGTGCGCGTGTCCTGCCAGACGATCGCGTTGTACACCGGCTTGCCGGTCGTCTTGTCCCAGACGACCGCGGTCTCGCGCTGGTTGGTGATGCCCACCGCGGCGATGTCATGGCGCGTGAGGTCGGCACGGCTCAGTGCCAGACCGATGACCTCCTGCACGTTGCGCCAGATCTCCGACGCGTCGTGCTCCACCCACCCGGCCCGAGGCAGGATCTGCTCGTGCTCCTTCTGGCCCGACGCGATGATGCTGCCCTTCTTGTCGAAGATGATCGCGCGGCTGGAGGTGGTTCCCTGGTCGATGGCGATGATGTAGTCAGCCATTGGTGTTCTCCTTTGAATTCAGGTGGGTCAGGCGAGGTGCAGCAGGACGGGCGCCGCGAGGGCGGCGATGGCGCCGCCGATGAGCGGACCCACCACGGGGACCCATGAGTACGACCAGTCGCTCGAGCCCTTGCCCTTGATCGGCAGGATCGCGTGAGCGATACGCGGGCCGAGGTCACGGGCAGGGTTGATGGCGTAACCGGTCGGTCCGCCGAGCGATGCGCCGATGGCGACCACGAGGAGGGCGACAGGAAGAGCCGTGAGCGGGCCGAGGCCCCCGGGCGTGCCGACCTCGACGTCGCCGTAGTCCGCGAACGCGAGGATCACGAACACCAGCACGAAGGTGCCGATGATCTCAGTGACGAGGTTCCAGCCGTAGGAGCGGATGGAGGGGCCGGTGGAGAACACGCCGAGCTTGTTCGCGGCGTCCGGCTCCTCGTCGAAGTGCTGCTTGTAGGCGAGCCACACCACGATGGCTCCGATGATGGCACCGAGCAGCTCTGCGCCGGTCGCGACCAGGAACATCGGGAAGTCGATGGTTCCCGAGATCAGCAGTCCGATACCGACGGCGGGGTTCAGGATGGCACCGGAGTAGGCGGACACCAGGACACCGGCGAACACCGCGAGTCCCCAGCCCCAGTTGACCATCAGGAAGCCGCCGCCGAAGCCCTTGTTCTTGGCGAGCGCGACGTTGGCCACTACACCGCATCCGAGAATGATGAGCATCGCTGTGCCCACCAACTCCGACAGGAAGTAGAGACCGAGATTGACATCAGCCATGTCTTCATTGACCTTTCTCACGGGTCAGGGCCCCTCTGCCCTGACCCTTCATTGGGAATGCGTCGCGAGGAGGGCGACGGTCGGAACCCTCGTCAGCCGCGGGTGCGGGAGGAGAGGTGGAGTCCATGCCTCTCGTTGAGGAGTTCTCGAGTCTGGTCGAGCTCGGCGTCGTGACGGTCGCGGTCCCAGCCCAGCAGCGGTGCCAGTGCATCGGCGATCTCGTCGAGCACATCGGTGTCGGCGTTTCCGATGAAGGCGATGCTGGTGCGGCGCAGGACGACGTCCTGCAGGCGCGTGACCATCTCGTTCTGGACCATCCACTGGAGCTCGCGCGTCGACAGGTCGCCGTCAGCCAGCGGGGCGTCCTCGCCCTGGTGGATGTGCTCCCACACCTGGGCGGCGCGGGTGCCGTAGCGGGCGAGCAGTTTCTCGGCACGCTCGTCGGCCCCGGGCAGGTACTCCTTGATCCAGACGCGCTTCGCCTTCTCGGTGCGCGGGAAGTCGCGTCCGCCACCGATCGCCCGACCGGAGGTCGAGACGGTGCGCGTGCGGTCCACAAGGTCCAGCACGACGTCCGACAGCGATTCGCCCAGAGCGCGGAAGGTGGTCCACTTCCCGCCGACCAGGCTGACCAGCGGTACCGATCCGGTCCGGTCGACCTCGATGCGGTAGTCGCGCGACACGAATCCCGGAGCTGTGTCCTCATGACGGGGGAGCGGGCGGATGCCGGAGAAGCGGTACACGATCTGATCGCGCGACACGGGGATCGTCGGGAAGACGTGGTGGATGAGATCGAAGAAGTAGTCGACCTCCTCTTCCGTGCAGACGGCGATCTCGGCGGGATCCGCGTCGATGTCGGTCGTGCCGACGAGCACACGCCCCTTGAGCGGGTAGATCAGCACGATGCGGCCGTCGGAGTGCTCGAAGAAGATCTCGCGTCCCCGCGTGGCCTCCAGCAGCTCCGGGTGGTCGAGCACGATGTGCGAGCCCTTCGTGCCGCCCATGAAGCGCGTGTCGGTCCCGAGTGCGTCGTTGGTGAGGTCGGTCCACGGACCCGACGTGTTGACGACCACGTCGGCGGCGACCGAGAACTCGGTGCCGCTCTCGCGGTCGCGCAGCAGCACGGTGTCGCCGTCGCGGCCAATCGCCTCGACGTAGTTGAGCGCACGCGCGCCGGGGTGCGCGGCGAGTCCGTCCTGCAGGACATCGAGGGCGAGGCGCTCCGGGTCGTGCATCGAGGCGTCGTAGTACGTGGCGGTGTACTTGATGTTCGGGTCGAGCGAGGGGAGCTCGGCCAGCGAGCGCTTGCGCCCGAGGAAACGGTGACGCGGCACGGTGCCGCCGTCGCGCGAGAAGGTGTCGTAGATCGTCAGGCCGATCTTGATCAGGAACGCACCGCGCTCCTGCGCCTTGCCGCTCTTGTGCGTCAGAAAGCGCAGGGGAGCGGAGAGGATTCCCGAGAACGTGGAGTAGATCGGGATCGTCGTCTGCAGCGGCTTCACGTAGTGGGGCGCGATCTTGAGCAGACCGTTGCGCTCTTCCACGGACTCGCGGACCAGGCGGAACTCGCCGTTCTCCAGGTAGCGGATGCCGCCGTGGATCATGTGGCTCGAGGCCGCGGACGCGCCGGAGGCGAAGTCGCCTCGTTCGACGAGAACGACATCGACCCCCTGTAGGGCCAGATCACGGAACGCCGAGATGCCGTTGATCCCGCCGCCGATGACAAGGACGCTCGTGCGTCCGGATTCACGAACCGCGCGTACTGCAGCGCGTTCGGGTGATGAGTGTGTCGACTCGATCATCCTCGACCTCTTTTCGTTGCTTGCCCTCAGCATCGACCTGTATATGGCTGCGCGCAAGTCGGTTGCACATATGTGCAAGTATGCTGGATGCGGAGGTCGTCATGCCAGATGCGCGCGCACAATCCCGCGACCAGAGGCTGATCGCGGCGCTCACGGCCGCGCAGCTCTACTACATGCAGGACAAGACCATGGAGGTCATCGCCCAGGAGCTCGGAACCTCTCGGTCGTCGGTGTCGCGGTTGCTGAGCTACGCGCGCGAGAGCGGGCTGGTCGACATCCGCATCAACTCGCCGCTCGAGCGTCTGGGCATCCTGGAGCAGCGCATTCGCGATCGTCACCGGGTCGCGGCGCACGTGGTGCCCATGTCGGAGATCGTGAGCGAGGTCGAACGACTCGAGCGCGTCGCGCTCACGGCCGGACGCCTGCTGTCGCAGTTCGTGGACTCGAACATGATCGTCGGCGTCGCGTGGGGATCGACCATCAGCGCCGTGAGTCGCGGGCTCACGCAGAAAGAGACGCATAACACGACCTTCGTACAGCTCAACGGCGCCGGCAACACCCAGACCAGCGGTGTCGAGTATTCGAGCGACATCCTCCAGCGGTTCGGTAGCGCGTTCGGCGCGCAGGTGCAGCAGTTCCCGGTGCCGGCGTTCTTCGACGACCCCGCGACGCGCGAGGCGATGTGGCGCGAGCGGAGCACGCGGCGGGTGCTCGATCTGCAGTCCAAGATGGACATCGCGGTGTTCAGCCTCGGCTCACCCGCCGCCGAGGTCCCCAGCCGGGTCTACGTCGGCGGCTATCTGGGACGGGACGACTACCAGAGCCTGCGGGAGGACCACGCCATCGGCGACGTCGCCACCGTCTTCTTCCGAGCGGACGGCTCATGGCGCGACATCCGCGTCAACGCCAGGGCGACCGGGCCGGGGCTCGATCGACTGCGCCGGGTCCCGCGCCGAGTGTGCGTGGTGTCGGGCATTCCGAAGCTGGTGAGCCTGCGGGCAGCGATCGCCGCCGACCTCATCACCGACGTGGTGCTCGATGAAGGGCTCGCGCGCCAGCTGGTCGAGGACTGAGGGTCACACGTCGCCGGTCGACGATTCCGGGCCGGTGCGGAACTCACGGATCAGGTGGTGCACCACGGCGCGCAGATCGCCGCCGGATGCATCGGCGACAGCGAGCTGACGTGCATAGCTTGCGCCGTCGGCGAGGGTGGTGTGGATGCTGCCGAACTCCCGCGCGCATCCCAGCTCGACGGCGATCGGGGCCAGCTCATCGATCGTCTCGGCGAGATGATCGCGCACCGATCGCTGTGAGCCCTTCTCGTCGATGATGACTCGGGCGTCGAGCCCGTATCGCGCCGCTCGCCACTTGTTCTCGCGGTGGAACCACGCCGGCATCTGAGCGAGGTCACGGCCCGCGTCGAGCTCTCGCGAGAAGTGCTCGACCAGCACCTGTACCAGGGCGGCGATGGCGGCCAGCTCCGGCAGCGTGGACACACCGTCGCAGGCGCGGATCTCGATCGTGCCCCAGCGCGGGGCCGGGCGGATGTCCCAGCGCACTTCGGAGGCGTCGGCCATCACCCCCGTGCTCGTCATGTCGGAGAGATACCCCTCGAACTGCTCCCAGTCCTGGAGCGGCCAGGGGAGCCCCGCCGTGGGCAGCTGCTGGAACACGAGTGCTCGGTTCGATGCGTATCCCGTCCGCTCTCCTGCCCAGAAGGGACTGGAGGCGGCGATGGACTGCAGGTGCGGGAGGTATCCGGTGAGTGCGTTGATGATGGGGAAAACCTTGCGGACGTCCTCCACGCCGACGTGCACGTGGATGCCCCAGATCATCATGTTGCGTCCCCACCACTGGGTCCGTTCGATGAGCGTGTGGTAGCGGGTCTTGTCGGTGACCTCCTGGTCGTACCACTGAGCGAACGGGTGGCTTCCCGCCGACAGCAGCTCGATCCCGGCAGGATCGGTCGCGCCGCGCACGTGCGCGATGGCGTGCGCGATGTCGTCGACCGCGTGCCCCACCGAGTCGCCGACGCCGCTGGTCACCTCGATGGTGTTCGTCAGCAGTTCGCCCGTGACGGTGTGACGCTCCTCGGCGCTCTCGGCCTCGAGGGCGGCCAGCAGCTCGGGTGCGCGCCCGGCGAGGTCACCGCTCACCGGATCGGCGAGCATGATCTCCCATTCCAGCCCGACGGTGGAACGGGCAGACGGGGCGAAATCGAGCGTCACGAGCACAGTCTGACACGCACTTCCCTCGGCGGAGCAACCCCCGTGTCGCCTCGTTTCGCGCCCAGCCCCGCCATCTGGCAGAATAGAAGGTCGGACGACCTGCTCGACCCTCTATCCAGCAGTCTTCCTCCCTCTGAGCTTCCGCCGGGTGTGCACCCCACGCTCCAGGCGACCAGTTCCTTCCTTCCACACAATTCAGGAGAATCGTGGCTGTAAAGATTCGTCTCAAGCGCCTGGGCAAGATCCGCGCGCCGTACTACCGCATCGTCGTCGCCGACTCGAAGACCAAGCGCGACGGTCGCGTGATCGAGGAGATCGGCAAGTACCACCCCACCGAGGAGCCCTCGTTCATCGAGGTCGACTCCGAGCGGGCGCAGTACTGGCTCTCCGTCGGCGCGCAGCCGACCGAGCAGGTCGCCGCCATCCTCAAGATCACCGGCGACTGGGGCAAGTTCAAGGGCGACAAGGACGCGACGTCCACGCTCAAGGTCAAGGAGCCCAAGGTTCCGTTCGAGATCGACGCCGCCAAGAAGTCCGTCGTGAAGCCCAAGGCCGAGAAGAAGGAGACTCCCGCTGCGGAGGCTCCGGCCGCCGACGCGGAGGCCGCTGAGGCTTCCGCCGCCGACGCAGAGTAATCCGTCGTGCTCGCCGCCGCGCTCGAACACATCGTCAAGGGGATCGTCGATCACCCGGAGGATGTCAGCATCAACGAATCCACGTCGCCGAGAGGCGATCTCCTCGAGGTGCGCGTGCACCCCGATGATCGTGGACGTGTGATCGGGCGCGGCGGCCGCACAGCGAAGGCACTGCGGACGCTCATCACAGCCCTCGCCGACGGACGCCGCGTGCGTGTCGACGTCGCGGACGACTGACGTGGTGGAGAAAGACGGCACCCACGGCAAGAACCAGCTGCGCGTCGGTCGCCTCGTCAAGGCGCATGGCCTCAAGGGCGCGCTCAAGCTGGAGCTGTACACCGACAACCCGGAACGTCGGTTCTTCACCGGGGCCGAGTTCACGTTGCAGGTGCCGGAGGCATCGCCGTGGCATGGCAAGACCATCACCGTGCGTGAGTACCGCGTGATGAACGGCAACCCCGTCGTGTTCTTCGACGATGTCGACGACCGTGACGGCGCCGAGACCCTCGTTCGCGCGATCCTGTGGATCGACCAGGACGACGATGAGGTCGAGGACGACGCATGGTTCGACCACCAGCTGGTGGGGCTCGACGTCGTGCGCGACGACACGGTCCTCGGCAAGGTCATGCGGGTGGAGCACTTTCCTGCGCAGGACCTGCTGATCGTGAAGGCGGGCGAGCGCGAGATCATGGTGCCGTTCGTGAAGGCGATCGTTCCGACCGTCGATGTTGCTCACGGCCGCGTGATCGTGACGCCTCCGCCCGGGCTCTTCGAGGACCTCGCGGACGACACGTCCGAGTCCGCCGACGAGGCTTCGCCGGACGCTGACGCGGCCGAGTGACAGCGGCTACGGCTCCCGTGCGCATCGACGTCGTCTCCATCTTCCCGTCGTATTTCGACGGATTGACGCTCTCCCTTCTGGGAAAGGCGCGCACCGCGGGGATTCTCGACCTGCGGGTGCGCGATCTGCGCGACTGGACCGTCGACCGGCATCGCACGGTCGACGACACTCCCTACGGCGGCGGCGCAGGCATGGTGATGAAGCCTGAGCCGTGGGCGCTGGCGCTCGACGAGCTCAGTCGCGACTCTCGTCCCACCATCATCTTCCCGTCGCCCGCCGGCGAGGTGTTCACCCAGGCGACCGCCCGAGAACTCTCCACGCGCGAGCACCTGGTGTTCGGCTGTGGTCGCTACGAGGGCATCGACGAGCGCGTGTTCGACTACGCCGCGACACTCGGCGAGGTGCGCCTGGTCAGCCTCGGCGACTACGTCCTCAACGGGGGAGAGGTCGCGACCATGGCGATGATCGAGGCGATCGTTCGCCTGATCCCGGGCGTCGTCGGCAACCCCGAGAGCCTGGTCGAGGAATCGCACGAGGACGGACTCCTCGAGTATCCGTCGTACACCAAGCCCTCGACCTGGCGTGAGCATCCGGTGCCCGATGTCCTCCTGAGCGGCAACCACGCCGCGATCGCCGCCTGGCGCCGTGAACAGCAGATCGAGCGCACGCGGCGTCGTCGCCCGGATCTCCTGCCGCCCGCTGACCAGGCGTGACGCGATCCGCGCGCTCCGGAGTCGCTGGTAGCGTCGAAGCATGACCGCTGACGCCCTCGCCCGGTCGTTCGAGACCATCGGCGACGACTACGACCGCTACCGTCCTGGGTTCCCTCCCCGCGCCGCCGAGATCATCATTCCTGCGCCGGTGGAGACCGTCCTGGACCTGGGTGTCGGGACGGGGAAGTTCACCGAACTCCTCCCGCCGCGGGCGGATGCGGTGATCGCAATCGAGCCGTCCGAGCGCATGCTGGCGGTGCTGCGCGACAAGCTGCCCGACGTCGACGCGCGTCTCGGAACGGCCGAGAACATACCGGTACCGGACGAATCCGTCGACGCCGTGACCGTGGCACAGGCGTTCCACTGGTTCGATCGCGACCCGGCCTGTGCCGAGATCGCTCGCGCGCTGGTCCCCGGCGGCGTGCTCGGACTGCTGTGGAACCACTCCGACCCGGCATGCGACTGGGACCGCGCGTGCCACCGGATCGTGCATCCGGCGGTGGGGGTGTCCGACACGACGACCGACACGGCGGTCGAGGAGCTGCCCGGCTTCGTGTTCGTGCGGCACGAGGAGGTGCGCTGGAGCGAGCGCATCGCTCGTACCCACTACGTGCGTCGCTGGACGACCGTCAGCGCCTTCCTGGTCGCCGACGAGGCCGAACGCGCTCGCATGTTGACCGAGGTCGAATCCGTCCTCGACCATGCCGCCGACACGAGGGGACGGATGGAGCTCGATCTGCCGCAGGTGACCGACGTGTTCGTGTATCGCCGGGCATGAGGGTCTGGTCGCTGCATCCGCGCTATCTCGATCGTCAAGGACTCGTCGCGTGCTGGCGGGAGACGCTGCTCGCCCAGGCGGTGCTCGCCGGGAGGACGAAGGGCTACGTGGCTCACCCGCAGCTGGAGCGGTTCCGTTCGGTCAGCGCGCCTGTGGCGGCGATCGGTCGTTACCTCGAGGAAGTCGCGGTCGAGGCCGACGCGCGGGGATATCGATTCGACCGGATACGCATCGACGATGCCTCGTCGACGGCGATGGAGCTGATCCCGGTGACGACCGGGCAGCTCGAACTCGAATGGGCGCACCTGCGCGGCAAGCTGCGCGTTCGCAACCCCCATCTCCTGGAGCGCTGGAGCGGGGTCGTCCTCCCCGTACCCCACCCGCTCTTCACCGTGGTCGAGGGCCCGGTCGCCTCGTGGGAGCGCGTGCTCGAGCCCGACTGAGGACCGGTGGATCCGCGTCCCCAGGTCAGTCGACGCCGAGGAACGATCTGTCGGTCAGGACGATGGGGCCGTCGGCCGTGATCGCGACGGTGTGCTCGGAGTGCGCGCCTCGAGACCCGTCGGCGCTGCGCAGGGTCCAGCCGTCGGGATCGGTGACGAGCTCGTCGGTCGTGGCGAGGAACCAGGGCTCCAGCGCGAGCACGAGGCCGTCGCGCAGCGGGAAACCGCGGCCGGGGCGACCGTCGTTCGGCACGTGCGGATCGCCGTGCATGGTGCGCCCCACGCCGTGACCGCCGAAGTCCGTGTTGATCGAGTAGCCCTCGCCGTGGGCGACCGCGGCGACTGATGCCGAGATGTCGCCGATCCTGTTGCCGACGACCGCGGAACCGATCGCGGCGTCGAGAGCGCGCTTCGTCGTGTCGATCAGCCGGAGATCCTCGTCTCGAGCGGTGCCCACGACGAAGGAGACGGCGGAGTCCGCGACCCAGCCGTCGACCGAGACCGCGAAGTCGAGCGACACCAGGTCGCCATCGCGGAGGGTGTAGTCGTGGGGGAGTCCATGCAGGACGGCGTCATTGATGGAGGTGCAGATCACCTTGCCGAAGGGGCTCGCCCCGAACGACGGGTGGTAGTCGATGTAGCAGGACTCCGCGCCGGCCTTGCGGATCAGCTCGTGCGCGCGACGATCGATCGACAGCAGGTTCGTTCCCACCTTCGTGTCGGCACGCAGCGTCGCGAGTGTCTCGGCCACGAAGCGTCCTGCCGCGCGCATCTCTTCGATCTCGGCGGGGGTGCGCAGTTCGATCATCGGTGTCCTTCCGTCCTCTCCATTCTCTCCGATGAACGCCGCCTCAGATGCCGCGCGCTCACAGCGAACATCGGGGCGTCGCGCAGGGGAGCGCCGTACGATCGAGCCATGTGGCTGCGACAGGCGTTCTTCCGCTGGCTTCTTCCGGCGGCGTTCCTGCTGCCCCTCTGGCTGTTCATCGGATGGGCCGTGTTCCAGGGAGGGTGGGCGATCCTCTGGGTGCTCTTCATCGCCATCCCCTCCGTCCTGGTGGGCCAGCTCCTGCTGACGCTGCTCACCCGTTCGCGGCCGTCTGTGCGTTCCGAGCGTGCGGTCTCGTGGTGGGACGTCGCAGGGTTCGCGCTCTGGCACGGTCTCACGATCGCGGTGGGATTCTTCATCGACGGCGCTTTCGGATGGCTGCTCACCGCAGCGATCGTGGTCGGGATCGGCCTGTTCTGGCTGCAGTTCTGGCAGTTGTGGAACGAGGCCAAGGGAAGCGGAGTGCGCCTGCGCGAGACCATCACCTGGCAGACCATCCCGCAGGCCGGGGATGAGAATCCGAGGACCCGGACCCCAGAGGTCATCGTGGTGCGCGAGGACGACACCCGACTCTGACTATGCCGTTTTGGCCGCGGCTCCCATCCGTGGCAGAATGGATGTTTGTGCCGTGATCCGCTCTGCCACAGGGGAGCCCGCGGTCGCATCAGCGCCGTTCGGCACACACACCTTTTCGTTCCTTCCATCACGCATCCGACCTGTGGCGAGTGCAGAGAGAGATGATCATGCAGATCCTCGACGCCGTAGACGCGGCTTCCCTTCGTACAGACATTCCGGACTTCTTCCCGGGTGACACCGTCAAGGTGCACGTCAACATCACCGAGGGCACCCGCTCTCGTATCCAGGTCTTCCAGGGCGTCGTCATCGGCCGCCAGGGCGACAGCGTGCGCGAGACGTTCTGCGTCCGCAAGATCAGCTTCCAGGTGGGCGTCGAGCGTACCTTCCCGGTGCACTCGCCGGTGATCGACCACATCGAGGTCGTCACCCGCGGTGACGTGCGTCGCGCGAAGCTCTACTACCTCCGCCAGCTTCGCGGCAAGAAGGCCAAGATCAAGGAGAAGCGCGACCGCTGACGCGCAGGTTCTCCACAGCACCCCGGGACACGATGTCCCGGGGTGCTGTGTTCTCTCCGCCGTGTGCGAACCTTGACTACGGCCGCCCTTCTTGCGGTGCTTGATCTCGAAGGAACCTGATGACGACTGACTCTCCGGCGGTTTCCACGTCGCGACGCCGCCGAGGTCTCCTCATCTTCCTCCGGGATGTCCTGGTGATCGTGGTGATCGCCGCGGTGGTCTCCTTCGTCGTGAAGACCTTCGTGGTCCGATCCTTCTACATCCCGTCGGCCTCGATGGAGCGGACGCTCCTGGTCAACGACCGCATCCTCGTCGACGAGCTGACGCCGCGCTGGTCGAGCTACGAGCGCGGCGACGTCGTGGTGTTCAAGGATCCAGGCGGGTGGCTCGACGCCATGCCGCAGACGCCCGCCGGTCCGCCGCTCACCGAGGCGATCGACTGGGTGCTGAACTTCGTCGGGATCTCCGCATCCGACTCGCAGGACCACCTCGTCAAGCGCGTCATCGGACTCCCCGGCGATCATGTGGTGTGCTGCAACGCCCTCGGACAGATCACCGTCAACGGCGCGCCCATCGACGAGCTGGGCTACTTGAACCTGCCCGACGGCGACACGGCCGCGTCGAACGAGCCCTTCGACGTCGTGGTCCCCGAGGGGTCGGTGTGGCTGCTGGGCGACAACCGCGATCGCTCGCGTGACGCCCGTGCGCATCAGGACCTTCCCAGCGGGGGCTTCGTGCCGATCGCGAACATCGTGGGCAAGGCATTCCTGACCACGTGGCCACTGGATCGCGTGGGCGCGATCGACGGCCACCACCAGACGTTCAACGGCGTGCCGGATCCGGAATGACCGTGATCGCGCCGAAGCTGACCCTGGAGCGCCGGCTGCTGGGGGAATGCGCTCTGATCATCTCCCTCGATGAGGTCGGACGCGGTGCCCTTGCCGGCCCGGTCGCCGTCGGCGCCGCCGTGATGGATGCCGCGGGCGCCCGCCGCCGCGTGCCTGAAGGACTGCGTGATTCGAAGCTCGTGACCGAGAAGCGCCGCCCGGACGTGGCGTCCCGCGCCGCGGCCTGGGTGCAGGCGTCGTCGGTGGGGTGGGCGAGCGCTGCGGAGGTCGACGAGATCGGCATCATGCGCGCACTCGGACTCGCGGCATCGCGGGCGGTCCTGGGCGTCATGGCGCAGGGTGTCTCCACCGAGGACGCGGTGGTGCTGCTGGACGGGAACCACGACTACGTGTCAGCCGTGCATCCCGGAGCGCTCCGGGTGCGCCCGGTGATCAAGGCGGACCGCGACTGCGCCTCGGTCTCCGCCGCGTCGGTGATCGCCAAGGTCGCACGCGACACCTACATGGCCGAGCTGCACGTCGATCACCCCGCGTACCAATGGAATCGCAACAAGGGATACGCCAGCCTCGAGCATCGCGAGGCGATCCGGGAGCGCGGGCTGTCGCCTTTCCACCGGTCGTCGTGGGCCATCACGGACGCACCCACTCTCTTCTGAGTGCGGCATCGTGTCGCGGCGACTCTAGGATGGAGTCATCATGGATGAGGAAGCCTTCGACGACTACGACCGCGAACTCGAGCTGGCGCTGTTCCGGGAGTACCGGGATGTCGTGTCGCAGTTCCAGTACGTCGTCGAGACCGAACGTCGCTTCTACCTCGCGAACGAAGTCAACGTCGTCCGTCGCGACACCGAACACGACTTCTACTTCGAGATCTCGATGACCGATGTCTGGGTGTGGGACATCTACCGCGCCGACCGCTTCGTCAAGGCGGTGCGCGTGCTCACGTTCAAGGACGTCAACGTCGAAGAACTGCAGCGGCGCGAGTTCGAACTGCCGCAGGAGCTGTCTCTCGACGGCGAGTGACCGGCCGCCATCCGGTTGTTCTCCACAGACGGTGATGCCGCGGAGTTCTCCGCGGTTGCCGTGATGCCGCCCGATCGCCTTCGTGTGACGGGTCGGGGCGTTGAGATGCTGACCTCATGGCAGCGAAAGATCTCCTCGGACGTGCAGGTGAAGAGCGGGCAGCACGGTATCTGACTGCGCTCGGGTATGTGGTGCTGGATCGCAATTGGCGGTGCGATCAGGGCGAGATCGACATCGTGGCGATGTGCGACGCGCACCTGTGCGTGATCGAGGTCAAGACCCGCAGATCGGACGCCTTCGGGCATCCGTTCGAGGCGGTCGACGAACGCAAACGCCGTCGTCTGTGGAAGCTCGGGTACGCGTGGCGGGAGGCGCATCCGGATCAGGCGCGAGGGCTGGTGCTCCGTCTCGAGATCATCGGCATCACCGGTCCGAACCCGGCGTCCGCCGTGGTCGAGCACCTCGAGGACATCGCGTGAGCACCGCGCGCACCTGGGCGGTCGCGCTCACCGGGGTGGACGGCCATATGGTGGAGGTCGAAGCGGATCTGTCGAACCAGACCCCTGATTTCCACATCATCGGTCTCCCTGACAAGTCGCTCGGCGAGGCGGTGCAGCGCGTGCACAACGCCTGTAAGAACTCCGGCCTGGATCTGCCGCGGCGACGCCTGACCGTGAACCTGTCCCCGGCCAGCCTGCCGAAGCAGGGTGCGGGGTTCGACCTGAGCATCGCCGTCTCGACACTCGCCGCGGGCGGCGCCCTCAGCGGGCGCTCGATCGCCGGCACCGTGCACATCGGAGAGCTCGGACTCGACGGCCGACTGCGTCCCGTGCCGGGGGTCCTTCCCGCGGTGTTCGCCGCCGCGAAGGCGGGGTTCCAGCGAGTGATCGTTCCGAAGGCGAACGAGGAGGAGGCCCGTCTCGTGCCCGGGGTGGAGGTGCGCGCGGCCGCATCACTCGCAGAGGTCGCGGTGTGGCACCGCGCGGACGTCGAGGTTCCCGACGTCGACGTCGTGACCTCCGCTGCTGACGACGAACCACAGCACGAGCCGCTCGATCTGGCAGATGTGGTCGGGCAGGAGGAAGCCGTCGAGGCGCTCATCGCGGCGGCCGCGGGTGGACACCACATGCTGCTGAGCGGACCTCCGGGAGCAGGCAAGACGATGCTCGCCCGCCGCCTGCCCGGAATCCTGCCACGGCTCAGCGACGACGGCGCCCTCGAAGTGGCGGCCGTGCGCTCACTCAGCGGGGGAGCTCCGGTGCACCTCGACCCGCGGCCCCCGCTGGAGTCGCCGCACCACAGTGCATCCGTGGCGTCGCTCGTCGGCGGCGGCTCCCGGACGGCGCGCCCGGGCGCCATCGCACGCGCACACCGCGGCGTGCTGTTTCTCGACGAGGCTGCGGAGTTCTCGCGAGTCGCCCTGGATGCCCTGCGCCAGCCGCTCGAATCCGGATCGATCGAGGTGCACAGAGCAGGCTTCACGGCTCGCTTCCCTGCGCGGTTCCAGCTCGTTCTCGCCATGAATCCGTGCCCGTGCGGCAACTACGGAGTGCGCGGGGCGGAGTGCGTCTGCCCGCCCGTGGCAATCCGGCGTTACGCCACGCGACTCTCCGGTCCCTTGCGTGATCGGATCGACATCGATCTGCAGGTGGCTCGGGTGTCTGCGCGCACCGCCATGGCTGGAGGCGGGTCTCCGGTGACGACGGAGGCCGCGGCCGAGCGCGTGCGGCTGGCGCGTGCGCGAGCAGCGGAGCGCTGGCGAGCGACGCCCTGGCAGCGCAACGCCGACATTCCCGGTGCATGGATGCGGCAGGGCGCGCTGCGATTGGCCGCCGCCCATCGCGCGCCGCTGGACAGAGCCCTCGAGCGAGGACTGCTCACACTTCGCGGGTACGACCGGGTCCTGCGACTCGCGTGGACGATGGCGGATCTGGGGGAGCGCGAGCGCCCCGGACTCGATGACGTCGGGCGCGCTCTGCACCTCCGACGGGCGGGCACGGCATGATCGATGTTCTGACGGAAGACGCCGACATCGTCGCCGCGGCGAGAGCGTTGCGACCCGCCGCCGACGACGTGACCGATGCGATCGCACGGGCAGCATGGAGTGTGCTCGCCGAGCCGGGCGACGGGGTCGCCGGAGCGCTCATCAGTGAGTTGGGAGCGGCCGAGGCGCTGCGCGTCGGCGTCGATGACCGGCGTGGGCTGCTCATTCCTCCCTCGTCGTCGGCTCGCTCGACGCGTGCGCTCAGTGAGGCGCGCGCACGGTGGCGACCCCGGGCGTCGGCGCAAGGCGTTCACGACGCTCTCCGCGGCGCCGGTGAGGTCGACGCCACGCTGCTGATCCCCGGCGATGCGCACTGGCCCACGGCGCTCGACGACCTCGGTATCAATGCTCCCGGAGCGCTCTGGGTCCGCGGCGACTCTCGCCTGGTCGGCGAAGGACAGCACCTCTCAATCGTCGGAGCGCGGGCCTCGACCGCGTATGGCGACCTGCTCGCGTCAGAGATCGCCGGAGACCTGGCCGACACCGGAACCGTGATCGTCTCCGGCGGCGCGTACGGGATCGACGGCGCCGCTCACCGCGCTGCCCTCGGGGTGGGAGGACCCACGGTCGCGTTCCTCGCGGGCGGCGTCGACCGCGCGTATCCGGCGGGTCACGCGCAGCTTCTGAGGCGGGTGGTCGACCACGGGGCCGTCGTCAGCGAACTGCCCTGCGGCGCCGCACCGACAAAGTGGAGGTTCCTCTCGCGGAACAGACTGATCGCCGCGCTCGGCGACGCGACGGTGGTGGTGGAAGCCGGATGGCGTAGCGGATCGCTCAACACCGCCGGCCACGCGTCGACGCTGGGCCGACCGCTTGGCGCCGTGCCCGGGCCGGTGACGTCGGCGACCTCAGCAGGGTGCCACCGCCTGCTGCGGGAGTATGACGCGGTCTGCGTGACGTCGTCCAGCGATGTGCGGGAACTGTGCGGGGGAGCACCGGCGAGCGTCCCCGCCGCTGAGAGCCTCGATCCGGAACGCGCACGGCTGCTCGACGCGATGAGCACGCGTACCTCAGTGTCGGTGGCGGAGCTGGCGCGTCGGTCCGGACTGTCGACCACGGCCGTTCTGTCGGGGCTCGGCCTGCTCGAACTCGAGGGCGTCGTCCGTCGCGTGAGGGAGGGCTGGCGGCGTTCGGCGGTGCGGTGAGACGCGGTCGTGCCATCGTTCTCGACGCGACCGCACGCCGGCAACGGCGGGGCGTGACCCGGAGCCGACGTATCCGTTGCAAGCTGTGAGCATGCAACTCGGGGCAGCCACGCACGCGTTCGTCGAACACCTGCAGCAGGTGCGGCGTCTGTCGCCGGCCACCGCGCGCGCCTACCGCTCGGACCTGGCCGATCTCGAGCGTGCCGCCGGCGATGTCGCACTGGATGCCGTCGATCTCGAGACGCTCCGCGAATGGTTATGGCAGGCGACTCAGCGCGGCGACGCCCGGGCGACGCTCGCTCGGCGTGCCGCCACTGCGCGTTCTTTCTTCCGGTGGGCGCACGAGAGCGAGCTCATCGAGCATGACCCGAGCCTGCGCCTCATCGCTCCCAAACGCGGGCGGTCGCTTCCCACCGTCGCCTCGCGCGACACCATGTCCGGGCTCCTCGAGGAGCACCGGGCTCACGCCGCGGACGGGGACCCCCTCGCACTGCGGGATCACGCGATGCTCGAGCTGCTCTACGGCGCCGGCATCCGCGTCTCGGAGCTGTGCGGGCTGGATGTCGATGACATCGACCTCGACCGCGGCACCGCGCGCGTGCTCGGCAAAGGGTCGAAGGAGCGTGTCGTGCCATTCGGGGGACCGGCCCGAGACGCGATCTCGGCGCACCTGACGCGCGGGCGCCCGGTGCTCGTGGCGCGGGGGGCGGCGTCGACCCCGGCCATGTTCCTCGGCGCCCGGGGCGCGCGAATCGGGCCGCGGGCCGTGTACGAGCTCGTCGCGCGGGTGTTGTCGCCGCTGGTGGGCGCCGAGACTGTCGGCCCGCACGCGCTCCGTCACACTGCCGCGACACACCTCCTCGACGGCGGCGCCGACCTCCGCGCCGTGCAGGAGATCCTCGGACACGCGAGCCTCGGCACCACTCAGATCTACACCCACGTCTCGGCGGAGCGACTGACGGCGACATACCGCCTCGCGCACCCCCGGGCATAAGTACGAGCGAGCACGGACTCGTCCGCAGTCACGGGTCGCAGCACGGAAGCAGCACCGCTCGCTCCGCCCCGCCGAACATCGAAAGCGGATCGACGTACGCGCCGTCCACCCGAACGCCGATGTGCAGGGTGTCCGCCGCGCTATGACCACCGGTGCCCACCGTGCCGACCTGGTCACCTGCGGTCAGGACGTCGCCGGGCGTCAACGATGACTCCACCGGCTCGAGAGTGGTCACCACCCCGCTGTCGTGGGTGATCGTGACGAGCGGGCGATCGACCACGGTCCCGCGGAAGGCCACGACGCCGGCCGCTGGCGAGAGCACGGGAGAGCCTCGCATGGCAACGACATCGACTCCGCGGTGCCCTGTGCCGTACGCGTGCGCCGGAGCGCGGTAGGGCTCGACGATCACGCGTGGCTCCTGCGCCGGCCAGATCCACGGCGGGGCGGGCACAGTCGTCGCACGATGCGGCTGAGCCGCGGAAGCGGCTGTCACTCCGAGCGGTGACAGCAGCAGCAGGAGGACGAGCGGGCCCAGCAGGCGGGGACGAACGGTCATGGCGATATCGTCGTCGCCCTGGGCCCCCGGGGGAGCGAGGTGCGACAGCGCTCCACGCGGGCGGGGGAGAGATCGCTCGATCACGGACTCCGTGCAGTCCGGATGAACACGTAGCCCAGCATCGGCCCACCGTCGGTGTCCTGTATGCTGGAAGGGCGCCTCGACTTCGAGGTGACTACGCGTGCCCAGAGCGACTCCGGTCGTGGCATCCACTCCCTCAGGTCCTTCTTCCGAGAAGGCGGGTGTGCGCCGGGCACCAGGAAGTCCGATCCACCGATCGGCTTGACAACCTCAACGGCGCCTGACGCGCCAGAACCAGGAGACGACCATGGCTGTGGTCACCATCCGCCAGCTGCTCGACAGCGGCGTGCACTTCGGACACCAGACTCGCCGGTGGAACCCGAAGGTGAAGCGCTTCATCCTCACCGAGCGCAGCGGCATCCACATCATCGACCTGCAGCAGTCGCTCGGCTACATCGACAAGGCCTACGACTTCGTCAAGGAGACCGTCGCTCACGGTGGCACGATCCTCTTCGTCGGCACCAAGAAGCAGGCGCAGGAGATCCTCGCCGAGCAGGCGACGCGCGTCGGCCAGCCCTTCGTAAACCAGCGCTGGCTCGGTGGACTCCTGACGAACTTCCAGACGATCTCCAAGCGTCTCGCACGCATGAAGGAGCTCGAGGAGCTCGACTACGAGACCCCCGCGAACAGCGGCTTCACCAAGAAGGAGCTCCTGCTCAAGAAGCGCGAGCTCGACAAGCTGCACAAGTCGCTCGGCGGTATCCGCAACCTCACCAAGACGCCGTCCGCCATCTGGGTCGTCGACGCCAAGCGCGAGCACCTCGCGATCGATGAGGCCAAGAAGCTCGGCATCCCCGTGATCGGAATCCTCGACACGAACGCCGACCCGGATGACTTCCAGTACCCGATCCCCGGCAACGACGACGCGATCCGGTCCGTCTCGCTGCTGACCCGCATCATCGCGGACGCCGCTGCCGAGGGCCTGCAGCAGAAGCACAACCCCGAGTCCGGCGACGCTGAGCCGCTGGCCGAGTGGGAGAAGGAGCTTCTCGAGACTCCCGCCGACGAGGCACCCGCGGCTGACGCCGAGGCACCCGCCGTCGAGGCTGAGGCACCCGCCGCTGAGGCCGAGGTCGTCGAGACCGCAGCCGATGAGGCCGCCGTCGAGGCACCTGCAGCCGACGAGGCCGCCGCTGAGGCGCCCGCTGCTGACGCTTCCGCTGAGGAGACCGCTGAGGTCGCCCCCGCCGAGGCAGACGCCAAGTAATTTCCGCGACCACTTACACATCACGAAGCAAGGAGCCACCACACATGGCCAACTTCACCATCGCCGACCTCAAGGCGCTGCGTGAGCAGCTCGGCACGGGAATGGTCGACACCAAGAAGGCGCTCGAGGAGGCTGACGGCGACGTCCAGAAGGCCACCGAGATCCTGCGTCTGAAGGGTGCCAAGGGCAACGCCAAGCGCGCCGACCGCTCGACGAGCGAGGGACTGATCGTCGCTCGCGAGCAGGACGGTTCCGTGACGCTCATCGAGCTCGCCTGCGAGACCGACTTCGTCGCGAAGAACGAGCGGTTCATCACACTGGCCGAGAAGGTCGCCGACGCTGTCGCCGCCGTGAAGGCCGACTCGGTCGAGGCGGCACTCGCCGCCACGGCCGGCGGCCAGACCGTCGACCAGCTGATCTCGGAAGAGGCAGCGATCATCGGCGAGAAGGTCGAACTGCGTCGCGTGCGCACGATTGTCGGCGACAACGTCGAGGTCTACCTGCACCGCACCAGCAAGGACCTGCCGCCGCAGATCGGTGTCGTCGTCGCCTACACGGGTGACGACGCCGAGACTGCGCGCAGCATCGCCCAGCACATCTCGTTCGCGAACCCGTCGTACCTGTCTCGTGAGGACGTCCCCGCGGACGCCGTCGAGAAGGAGCGCGCGATCGTCACCGAGATCTCCCGCAACGAGGGCAAGCCGGAAGCGGCTCTGCCCAAGATCGTCGAGGGTCGCGTGTCCGCGTTCATCAAGCAGGTCGCACTGCTCGAGCAGGACTACGCGAAGGACAACAAGCTCTCCGTCGCCCAGGTGGCGAAGGACGCCGGTATCACCGTGACGGACTTCGCGCGCTTCAAGGTCGGCGCGTAGCACCGTCGAAGGGGTTCGGATCATCGAGATCCGAACCCCTTCTTCATGCCCACGAGGCACTATCTTGAATCGGGACGAGAGGACACCCCCACCCATGACTGAACGAACCGGACGCCGTCGCGTCCTTCTCAAGCTCTCCGGCGAAGCATTCGGAGCCGGTCAGCTGGGCGTCAGCCCGGACGTCGTCTCGCAGATCGCCCGCGACATCGCCGCAGCGGTCGACCGTGTCGAGGTGGCGATCGTCGTCGGCGGCGGCAACTTCTTCCGCGGAGCCGAGCTCAGCCAGCGCGGCATGGACCGCGGCCGTGCGGACTACATGGGCATGCTGGGAACGGTGATGAACGCCCTTGCCCTCCAGGACTTCCTGGAGCAGGCCGGAGCCGCCACACGCGTGCAGTCCGCCATCTCGATGACCCAGGTCGCCGAGCCCTACATCCCGCGTCGCGCCGAACGGCACCTCGAGAAGGGGCGCGTCGTGATCTTCGGCGCCGGAGCGGGGCTTCCGTACTTCTCGACCGACACCGTCGCCGCGCAGCGCGCGCTGGAGATCGGCGCGCAGGAGGTCCTCGTCGCCAAGAACGGCGTCGATGCGATCTACACCGCAGACCCGAACAAACATGCCGACGCGGAGCGCATCGAACGGGTCACATACCGCGACGCGCTGCAGCGCGACCTCAAGGTCGTCGACTCCACCGCTTTCAGCCTGTGCATGGACAACAACATGGACATGCGCGTGTTCGGCATGGAGCCGGCGGGCAATGTGACCCGCGCGCTGCTCGGCGAGCCGATCGGCACTCTCGTCACCGCCTGAGCGGCGGGCGGGCGTCGCCTCTCGCGGGCGATAGAATTTCAGAACACCTCGACGATAGGAGTCACCGTGATCGCGGATGTCCTCGCTGAAACCACCTCCCGAATGGCACGGGCGGTCGAGGCCGCCAAGGAGGACTTCTCCACGGTGCGCACCGGTCGGGCCAACCCCCAGCTGTTCCAGAAGGTCCTCGTCGACTACTACGGCACGCCGACCCCCCTCGGACAGCTGGCTTCGCTGGCGAACCAGGAGGCGCGCACCCTCGTCGTCACGCCCTACGACAAGTCGGCGCTGAAGGCGATCGAGCAGGCGATCCGCGACATGCCGAACCTCGGCGCTAACCCCTCCAACGATGGCAACATCGTGCGCGTCTCGATGCCCGAGCTCACGGCGGATCGCCGCAAGGAGTACGTCAAGCTCGTCAAGACCAAGGCCGAGGACGCGAAGGTGCACGTCCGGGGCATCCGTCGCAAGGCGAAGGATGAACTCGATGCGCTGAAGAGCGAGTTGGGCGAAGACGAGATCTCGCGCGGCGAGAAGGAGCTCGATGCTCTGACCCGTCAGCACGTGGATCTGATCGACGACGCTCTCAAGCGCAAAGAGGCCGAACTCCTCGAGGTGTAAGCGGGATGACCGACGACAAGCGAGACGCCGAGCACGAAGGACCGGTGCGCGACGCGTCCGTCTCCGACGGCGGTGTCCCGCTGGCCGACGGCTCGATCTCCGGCTTCGACACGACGGGTGTGCCCCCGCGGCCGCCGTTGCCCGTCGACCACCAGAACCCCGTTGCCGGGGCGACTCCTGGCGTGCACGTCCTCGACACAGCCGATCACAATGCGATCCGCGAGCAGTGGCGCGCGGCGCGCGACGAACTCGGCACGCATGTCTCGTACGCGCGTGATCAGCTCGATCAGGCGAACGAGCGCATCAAGCAACGAACCGGTCGCGACCTGATCCTCGCGATCCTGATCGGCCTCGGCTTCGGGGCCGCACTGCTCGGATCCCTGCTGTTCATCAAGATCCTGTTCGTGCCGTTCGCGCTGGCGGCTGCGCTGCTGGGCACGTACGAGCTCTCGCGGGCGCTGCGCTCCTCAGGACGCCGTATCGACGTCATCCCGCAGCTGATCGCGGCGACGCTCCTGGTGCTCTCGGCCTACTTCGCCGAAGTCTGGCTGTGCTGGATCGTGCTGTTCCTCGCGGTCGCCTTCGTGATCGTGTGGCGTCTGATGGCGCAGATGCTCGAGCAGGACGGTCGCACATACGGCGACGTGCTGACGGATGCGATCGTCGGAGGTTTCGTCCAGATCTACGTTCCGTTCCTCGCCGGCGTCGCGCTGATCCTGTTGAAGCAGGACGGCGGCCAGTGGTGGGTCCTCGGGTTCATCGCGGTGGCGGTCGCGGCCGACACCGGCGCGTATGCCGCCGGTCTCGCCTTCGGGCGACACCCCATGGCGCCGAGGATCAGTCCCAAGAAGACCTGGGAGGGTTTCGGCGGCGCCGTCGTCGCATCGCTGGCGGCCGGTGTGCTGCTCGCACTCTTCCTGCTCGAGCTTCCGTGGTGGTTCGGCCTCATCTTCGGCGCATCGATTCTGCTCACGGCGACTCTCGGTGACCTCGGCGAGTCCATGCTCAAGCGCGACATCGGCATCAAGGACATGAGTTCCTGGTTGCCCGGGCACGGCGGCCTCCTCGACCGGCTGGACAGCATCCTGCCGTCGACGATTCCTGCGCTGGCACTCTATTTCCTCTTCTCTCCTTGGGTGGTGCTGTGACCGACGATCAGGCAGTCGACGAGAACGCCGTGAGCGATACGCCCCCGGCGTTCGCACTGACGACGGGAAAGACGCTGGGCTACCACCGTTCCGCGGTCGACAACTTCTTGGCATCCGCTCGTCGTGAGTTCGAGACCGGGGGAGACCAGCTCGAGGCAGCGGACGTGCGTACCGCGTCGTTCCCACTGGTCAAGGGCGGCTATGTCGTGGCCGACGTCGATGCCGCGCTCGGTCGCGTGGAAGACGCCTTCGCCGCGCGCGAACGCGAGCGGATCGTGCGCACACGGGGCGCGGGCGTGTGGGTCGAGCAGGCGCGTCAGGATGCCCAGACGATCCTCGACCACCTGGCGCGACCGCCGCGCCACCGGTTCGCACGCACGGGCCTCCTCACGTTCGGCTACCGTCTGGACGAGGTTGACCACGTCTCGGATCGCGTCGTGCGGTACCTGCGTGACGGCGAGGCGCTCTCAGCCGAGCAACTGCGCTCTGCGGCCTTCCGCATGCAGCGCGGCGGCTACCGCGAAGAGCAGGTCGATGCCCTGTTGGATGCCACGATCGACGTGATCCTGGCGGTGCGGTGACAGCTCCCATGGTCGTCCCAGCCCGAATTGCGTAGACTGTTCTGCATCGTGAACTCCCGAATCGACATGACTCCTGAACGAAGCGACGCCTCGCCGGTGCCCGCGGCGGTCGCGGCGTCCCCGCGCGCCGGCACGCGCCGGTGGTCACGGCGGCGCGGGGTCGTCAGTGTCTTCGCCACTCTCGCCGTCGTCGCGTTCGCGGGTGCGATCGTGGCGCCGACCGGAATCGCGCTGGCCGACCCGATCACTCCCGACGCCCCGGACAGCGCGTATTCCGTCGCTCTCGAAGACACGCAGAACCTCACCGTCACCGTCGAGGGTGCCGCGATCGCACCGGTCGCTCGCGGGACTTTCGAGGTGTACGTCACGCCGAAGCCCACGCCCCCTCCGCCTCCTCCGCCCACGACGACGTCGACGAAGACCAAGACGACCTCGAACGACAACGGCGGCGGCGGGCCGGTGTTCTACACCGGCGGTGGTGCCCCCGCCGAGTGGATGGCCGCGGCCGGCATCGCCGAGTCGGACTGGGGTTACGTCGACTACGTCGTGTCGCGCGAGAGCGGCTGGAACCCCAACGCCACCAACAAGTCCTCCGGCGCCTGCGGTCTCGTGCAGGCGCTGCCCTGCAGCAAGGTGCCCGGCAACGGCTACGATCCCGTCGACAATCTCCGCTGGGCGAACGGATACGCGACCGGACGTTACGGAAGCTGGTCCGGCGCGTACGACTTCTGGATCAACAACCACTGGTGGTGAGTCGGCGCGATGCCACGCTCACGACGAAGGACTCCGGCGCGCCCTGATCCCGACGACTCCCTGAACCGACTCATCGCGGGGTGGAAGCGGACGGAGACGCGGCGCGGGACTGAGTGGAGCGTTCAGCCGATCTCGGGAGCGCAGGCGCAGAAGTCCTACGTCTGCCCCGGATGCGTGCGGCCGATCGAGGTCGCGGAAGCGCACCTCGTGGTGTGGCGCGCAGACGGCGTCCTGGGCGACGCAGCCGACCTGGCGGCCCGCAGGCATTGGCACACACACTGCTGGAGGATGGCATGAGCATGGAGATCCGCGGACCGTTGGAGCTTCCGGCCCGGCGCGAGGAGATCGAGCTGGAGACGGCGGACGGCCTGACTCTGGTCGGTGAACTCGCGTCCCCCGCCGAGCGGCCTCCTGTGGCCACCCTCGTCACCCTGCACCCGCTGCCGACGGCAGGCGGCTTCATGGACTCGCACATCCTCCGCAAGGCGGCTGCGCGGCTGCCTGCCCTCGCGGACCTCGCGGTTCTGCGATTCAACACGCGCGGCACGGCATCGCCGCGTGGCGTGAGTCAGGGAGCCTTCGATGGGGGAGCGGCGGAGCAGTTCGACGTGGCCGCTGCGATGGACTTCGTGCGGCAGCGCGGTCTTCCCGCGCCCTGGCTGCTCGGGTGGTCGTTCGGCACGGAGCTGGCGCTGAAGTACGGCCGTGATCACGACATCGCCGGCGTGATTCTGCTGTCTCCACCTCTGCACAGGGCGACAGCCGCTGACGTGGCGGCATGGGCGCACACCGATGTCCCCCTCATCGTTCTGGTGCCGGAGTTCGACGACTACCTGCGCCCCGACGAGGCGCGAGAGCGCTTCGCATCGGTCCCGCACGCCACCCTGATCCCGGTCGAGGGAGGGAAGCACCTCTGGGTCGGTGAGACCCAGACCCGTACGGTGCTCACCGAGATCGTCGCGGCCGTGAACCCCGCAGCCCTGCCGCTCGCGACGCATTGGCCCGCCGAGGACTGATCCGGGTCAGAGCTCGTTCATCCGGGGGATGAGCACCTGGCGGTAGATGATCAGGATGCTCGCCGCGACCGGGATCGCGATCAGCGCCCCGAGCAGACCCAGCAGGCTTCCGCCTGCGAGAGCCGCGACGACCACGACCGCGCCGGGCACCGACACCGCACGGCTCATGATGCGCGGAGAGATGACGTACGCCTCGATCTGCATGTAGATCAGATAGTAGATGCCGGCCGCGAGAGCCGTCTCGGGCGATCCCAGCCCGGGGAGCAGGCAGATCAGCACGATCAGCGTCGACCCGGTGAGCGTTCCCACCAGAGGGATGAGCGAGAAGAAGAAGGCGATGACGGCGAGCACGGCGGGGAACGGCGCCTGGATGATCGACAGGTAGATCGCGCTGAGCACGCCGTTGATGACGCCGAGAGAGACCTGACCCATCACGTAGTAGCCCACGGAGTCGGTGATCTGGTCCGCGAGGTCGATGAAGCGCTCGCGCTTCGAAGCGGGCGCGAGCTGGTACACCGCACGCTTCAGCGACGGTGTGGACGCGGTCAGGTAGATGGTCAGGATCAGCACGATGAACGCTCCGAAGGTGCCGGCGAGCAGCGCCCCGCTGGCGGCGATCACCCCCTGGCCGATCGACCCGCCGATCGTCGTCAGGTTCGTCTCGAGCCAGTCGGCGACGTAGGCGAAGACGACATCGACCTGCAGGTTCGGAAAGGCGGTCTCCATCCACTGGCGCACGTCGTCGAGGAGCGTGCCACGTAGCGCGATGGTGGTGATCTCGCTGACCAGCTGGGAGATCTGCTCCACCAGCACCGGCAGCACGATCAGGATGATCCCGACGAAGATCGCCAGCACGCCGAGGATCGTGACCAGCACGGCAAGCCAGCGCGGCAGCTTTCGGCGCTCGAGGAAGGTGACCAGCGGGTCGAGACCGAGGCTCAGGAACAGCGCGGTTCCGACATAGAGGAGCACCGTCGAAAGGCTCTGCAGGCTCCCGATCAGGAGGATGCCCAGACCGACGCCGAGCGTCGCCACGAGGGCCGTGCGGAACGGGTTATGGATCTTCATGTGTGCTCCTCGAAACGGCTGCTGTCAGGCTATCGAGAGGCGGCCCTTCGTGACCCGCGACGTGCCGTGGGGGAGGCAGTCGAGGCTCCTCGTGGGCAACACACAGATGATGTCGCTAGTCTGGAATGTCGAGAGTGGCGTCTCGGGCGTTGTCCCGGGGTGCGTGAGGAGACTATTCGTGCGTTTCGTATGGGCCGTCGTGGCCTTCGTCCTGGCCGCGCTGCTCATCGGAGCCGGAATCGCTCAGCGAACCGTCTTCCTGGGCCCGGAAACGCAGCAGACCCGTGTGGAGGTGGAAGAGCCCGCCCCGTTCCTGCTGATGGACGGTGATGTTCTGCGTACCAACCCCGGCTCGCAGACGCTGCTGATCCGGGGCGAGGGCGAGATCTTCGCCGCCTACGGCCGCACCGACGACATGGAGGCCTGGCTCGCCGACTCCGACTACAACCAGGTGTCGGTCGGTGATGAGGGGGCGCTCGACGTCGAGCACATCACCGCGCCTGCGCCGGAGACCGACGCGACGGAGACGCCCACCGAAGAGCCGGTGACGCGCAACCCGGTCGGTTCCGATCTCTGGCTGGATTCGTTCACCGAGACCGACAGGCTCATCTCGGACGACATGCAGCTGCCGGAGGGTGTCAGCGTGCTCATCGCGTATGACGGCCTGCGGAACGCTCCCTCTGACGTCGTCGTCTCGTGGCCGCTGGACCGCTCGACGCCGTTGGCCGGCCCGCTGATGGCCGCGGGAGCGGTTGTCCTGCTCGTCGGATTGATCCTGTACGTGCTCGGCATCCGTCATCAGCGTCGCGGTCGCGGTCCGCGCCGCAAGGGTCCGGGTCCGCTTCCGGTCACCGAGCCGATCGATCTCGCGTCATTGCCGCCTGCTGAGCGCGAGGCGATCGCGCCGCCCGCGTCGGCCACGCCGGACGCACCGACGACGCCCGATGACTCACCGGAGGCCGATGTGGCGCAGGAGAACAAGGGCGGAGCGGCGAACGCGATTCGCGCGCACCGTCCGCGACGTCGCCTGCTGGCCATCCCCGCGCTCGGTCTCACGGCGCTGCTCGTGGCCGGATGCTCGTCGGACTCCTGGCCCCAGTTCGAGGGAGCCACGCCCACGCCCTCTCCGTCTCCCACCGTCATCGCCCCCGAGAACCAGAAGCCGCCCGCCGTCACGGAGTCACAGGCGATGCGGATCCTCACCGAGATCTCGGCCACAGTCGCGGAGGCGGACGCCACCATGGACATCGATCTTGCGGCGACGCGGCTCGACGGTCCCGCGCTGACCGCGCGGACCACCGAGTACGCGCTGCGGACCGCGCTGCCCGAGTCGACGCCACCGGCGGCGATCCCCACCGACAAGGTCGAGGTCGTGCTCCCGGAGGCAACGGATCGCTGGCCGCGGACCGTCCTGCTGCTCTCCAAGAGCACCACCGATGACACGGTGCCGCCGGTCATCCTGACGGCCACGCAGCAGGATCCCTGGTCGACCTACAAGGTGACGAACATCGCCGACATGGCCGCCGACGTCGCGCTGCCGGACGTCGCAGCCGCGTGGCTCGGCACGTCGATGGTACCCGCAGACTCCGCCTTCCTCACGCTGCCGCCGGCGGACATCGCCGCCGCGTTCGCCGATGTCGTGGACACCGGCGAGACCAGTGCCTTCTCCAGCCTGTTCGACGAGCAGGCGCTCAGCCTGGCGACCTCGATCCGCGACAGCCGCCAGGCGGTCGTCCAGACGCTCGCCGACAACGGCGCGGCCGAAACCTCGACCGCGACGTTCGACATCGCGCCGACCGGCGACGCTCCCGTCTCGTTGACCACCCTCGACAGCGGAGCGATCGTGAGCGTGGCTCTGACAGACGCCGAGACGATCGCGCCGACGTCCGCAGACGCGGTGATCCGGTTCGGGGACAACGCGCAGGCGAAAGCACTGACCGGCGTCTCCGAGTCGGCCAAGGGCGTCGAGACCACGTACGAATTCCAGCTCTTCTTCTCGGTTCCCGCCCAGGGCTCGTCCGAGCAGATCCGACTCCTCGCCGTCCGTCAGGACCTCGTCTCCGTGAAGGTGATCAAGTGACCGATATCTCTCCTGCGGCCCTCCGCGGTGCCGTCGACCTGTCCTCTCTTCGCAATCGGCCGTCGGGTGCCGCTCCAGCGGGCGGTGCGTCCGCGCCCGCCGACGGTGGCGCACAGCCGCGCGTCGGGGATGTCGTGGTGGATGTGACCGATGCGACCTTCGGCCAGATCCTCGAGATCTCCCGGACGGTTCCCGTCGTGGTGGACCTCTGGGCCGAATGGTGCGGCCCCTGCAAGCAGCTCAGTCCGATCATCGAGAAGGTGACGCGCGAGCTCGGCGGACGCGTGCTGCTCGCCAAGGTCGACGTCGATGCGAACCCGCAGCTCGCCCAGAGCTTTCGTGCGCAGTCCATCCCGATGGTGGTGGCACTCATCGCCGGTCAGCCCGTTCCGATGTTCACGGGGGCGGTGCCCGAGGCCCAGGTCCGCGAGGTCTTCGCTCAGCTCCTGCAGGTGGCCGCCCAGAACGGCGTCACCGGCACGCTCCCGACCGGCGACGCCGATCCCGCGACAGATGCCCCGGCCGAGGAACCGGAGCTTCCGCCGCTGCACGCCGAGGCCTTCGCGGCCATCGAGAACGGCGACTACGCGCGCGCCATCACCGCGTACGAGCGTGCTCTCGCCGAGAACCCGCGCGACGAGGATGCGATCGCCGGGCTCGGACAGGTTCGGCTGCTGCACCGCGTGCAGGGTCTCAACCTGCAGTCAGCACGTGCGGCGGCAGCGGCCGGGCCTCTCGACGTGCAGGCGCAGTTCGATGTGGCCGACCTCGACCTGGCCGGCGGTCACGTCGACGACGCGTTCGCGCGCCTGCTGGCCTTGTTCCCGCAGCTCCCTGCCGACGAGCGCGCTCCCGTGCGCGAGCGCCTGGTCGAGCTCTTCGGCCTCATCGGTGTGACCGACCCGCGGGTCGTCGCCGCGCGAAACCGACTCACCTCGCTGCTTTTCTGAGCGGGCTTCTCGCCCGTTCGCGCACAAACTGAAACCCCTCTGACCTCGGTGATACCGCGGGCCAGAGGGGTTCTGTCGTCAGCCCTTGCTGATCGTCGGCACGTGTGGCTCCGGCTCGTGGCGCAACCACAGCGTCGACAGCGCCGGAAGGGTGATCGTCGCCACTGCGGAATCGCCTTCCGCGTGCGCGATGACCATACCGAGGTTGCCCGAACCGCGGCCGCCGTATTCGCCGGCGTCGGAGTTCAGCACTTCCTGCCACACGCCCTCACGGGGCAGCGCGAGCCGGTAGCCGGCGTGCTCGACACCGGAGAAGTTCGTGATGACCACGAGCCGTCCTCCGTGCGCGTCTCGCCGTTCGAACGCGATCACCGTCGGATCCCAGCTCGGTGCGCCGAGTCGAGTGAACGAGGTCGCGTCGTTGTCGCGCTCCCAGAGCGGCGCCTGCGCGCGGTAGGTGTCGTTGAGCGCCCCGACGAACGTCTGCAGCTGGTGGTGAGCCGGCTGCTCACGCAGCCACCAGTCGAGTTCCCGGCCCTCGGACCACTCGCCGAGCTGGCCGAACTCCTGACCCATGAACAGCAGCTTCTTGCCGGGGTGCCCCCACATGTACGACAGGTAGGCGCGGACGTTGGCGAGCTTGTGCCAGTGGTCACCCGGCATCTTGGTGACCAGACTGCCCTTGCCGTGCACGACCTCGTCGTGACTGATGGGCAGCAGGTAGTTCTCGCCGAATGCGTAGACGAACGAGAACGTCATCTCGCCCTCGTGATGCGCGCGGAACATCGGATCGCGCTGTATGTACTGCAGCGAGTCGTTCATCCAGCCCATGTTCCACTTGAAGCCGAAGCCCAGACCGGCGTGACTCGTGGGGGCGGTGACGCCCGGGAAGCTCGTGGACTCCTCGGCGATCATCATGACCCCTGGGTGCAGCCGGTAAGAGGTGGCGTTGACCTCCTGCAGGAAGCGGATCGCTTCGAGGTTCTCGCGGCCGCCGTGGATGTTCGGCTCCCATTCGCCTGCGTTGCGCGAGTAGTCGAGGTACAGCATCGACGCCACTGCGTCGACACGCAGACCGTCGACGTGGAACTCGCTGAACCAGTACAGGGCGTTCGCGACCAGGAAGTTGCGAACCTCGGGGCGGCCGTAGTCGAAGATGAGGGTGCCCCAGTCCTGGTGCTCACCGCGACGGGGGTCCGGGTGCTCGTACAGGGCCTGGCCGTCGAACCGGGCCAGGGCGAAGGCGTCCTTCGGGAAGTGGCCGGGCACCCAGTCCATGATCACTCCGATGCCGGCCTGGTGCAGGCGGTCGATGAGATACCGCAGGTCGTCCGGGGTGCCGTACCGGCTGGTCGGGGCGTAGTAGCCGCTGACCTGGTAGCCCCATGAACCGCCGAACGGGTGCTCGGAGAGCGGCATGAACTCGACGTGAGTGAAGCCGGTCTCGAGGACGTGCGCGATCAGGGGATCGGCCGCTTCGCGATAGCCGAGGCCGGTCTTCCACGAGCCGAGGTGGATCTCGTAGATCGAAAGGGGCTGCGCCACGGCGTGCGTCGCGGCCCGGCGGGTCATCCACGCGCCGTCCGACCACTCGTGGTGTCCGGCGGTGACGACCGAGGCGGTGTCGGGCGGAGTCTCGGCGAGCAGCGCCATCGGGTCGGCCTTCATGATCCAGTCGCCTGAGCGCGTCCGGATGTGGTACTTGTATCGGGTTCCGACCGGAACATCCGGGATGAAGAGTTCCCAGAGCCCGCTCACGCCCATCGAGCGCATCGCGTGGATCTCACCGTTCCACCCGTTGTGGTCGCCCACGACGCGCACCGCCTTGGCGTTCGGCGCCCAGACGGCGAACGCGACTCCATCATCGCCGCCGATCGTGCGCGGATGCGCTCCCAGCGCGTCCCAGAGGCGCTCGTGGCGCCCTTCGGCGATCAGGTGCACATCGATGTCGCCGAGGGTCGGCAGATGCCGGTACGGGTCGCCGACGATCCACTCGGGCTCGTCTCCGTAGACGGCGGCCACTCGGTACGGCACCGGCGGGCCGTCGTGAGAGGCCTCCCAGATTCCGTCGGCGACATGGTCGAGCTCGAGACGGCTGTCGTCTGCGAAGACCGCGGCGACCGAGTCGGCCAGCGGCCGACGAACCCGGATGACGGTTGAGGTGCGACCGGAGGCGTCCTTCTCCGGGTGCGCCCCGAGCACGGAGTGCGGGTCGTGGTGGGTTCCGCCGGCGACAGCCGCCCACTCGGCCGATGCGGTGATGTCCTCGGTATGGCTCATGCTCGTTCCCTCACCTTCAGGATGTGCACGGGCTCGGCGAAGGCGTCGAGCCGCACGTAGTTGTGGTCCGCCCAGGTCCAGACCTGGCCGGTGAGGAGATCCTCCACCTCGAAGGGCTCGCCGTTCGGCACGCCCCACACGGTGCTGTCGAGGTGCACGGTGGTCTCGCGCATCGAGTGCGGGTCCACGTTCACGACGACGATGATGGTGTCCGCTCGGCCCGTGCCGGTGAACGCGGCGTCGAGATGCTTGCTGTACACGAGCACCGCCTCGTCGTCGCTCCAGTGAGCCTGGAAGTTGCGCAGCTGGCGGAGCGCCGGGTGCGCGTGGCGGATGGCGTTGAGTCTGCGCAGCAGGGGAGCGAGGGACTCTCCGCGCTCCTCGGCACCGTCCCAGTCTCGGAACTTGTACTCGTACTTCTCGTTGTCGATATTCTCTTCGGAACCGGGACGCGCGACGTTCTCGATGAGCTCGTAGCCGGCGTAGACACCCCAGAGCGGCGCTGCCGTGGCGGCGATGCAGGCGCGGATGCGATACGCCGCCGGTCCGCCGTAC
The DNA here is from genome assembly GCF_057215335.1 of Microbacterium sp. PI-SA-G. Lineage (NCBI taxonomy): Bacteria > Bacillati > Actinomycetota > Actinomycetes > Micrococcales > Microbacteriaceae > Microbacterium > Microbacterium sp. PI-SA-G. Next base: position 635,277 of record NZ_CM170103.1, on the reverse strand, counting down.
TGGAGATACTCCGTGAGGATGTCGTGCGTGTTCACGAAGAGGTTCGGGCGCATATAGTCGCTCGTCTCCTGCGACACGGAGGTGAGGAACTCCTCGAGCTCGTCCTTCGTGTTGCGCCATGTGAAGTAGCTGTAGCTCTGCTGGAATCCGACGGCGGCCAACGCGCGCATGACGGCCGGGCGAGTGAAGGCCTCCGCGAGGAAGATCACGTCGGGGTCCTGCACGTTCACGGTGGCGATGAGCCACTCCCAGAACTGCAGGGGCTTGGTGTGCGGGTTGTCGACGCGGAAGATCTTCACGCCCTGCGCGACCCAGTGCTGCACGATCCTCAGCACCTCGGCGTAGATGCCCGCCGGGTCGTTGTCGAAGTTGACCGGGTAGATGTCCTGATACTTCTTCGGCGGGTTCTCGGCGTAGGCGATCGAGCCGTCGGGGAGGCTGGTGAACCACTCCGGGTGCTCGGCGACCCAGGGGTGGTCCGGCGACGCCTGCAGTGCGAGGTCGAGCGCCACCTCGAGACCCTGCTTCTGCGCGGCCTTCACGAAGGCGCGGAAATCCTGAAGCGTGCCGAGATCGGGATGGATCGCGTCGTGCCCGCCCTCGGCGGAACCGATGGCGTACGGGGAGCCGGGGTCGCCGGGCTCGGTGACGAGGGTGTTGTTGCGACCCTTGCGGTTGGTCGTGCCGATCGGATGGATCGGCACCAGGTACAGCACGTCGAAGCCCATGGCGGCGACGCCGGGCAGGCGCTTCATCGCCGTACGGAACGTTCCGCTCTTCACACTGCCGTCCTTGAGACGCTTGGCGCCTTCGGATCGGGGGAAGAATTCGTACCACGAGGCGACGCCCGCCGTCGTCCGATCGACCGCCAGCGCATGGGGCTCACTCGCGGAACGGAGCGACGTGACGGGACGATCGGCGAAGATGCGGGCGAGGTCGGGGTCGAGGGACAGCGCGAGCGTCGGCTCCGACTCGCCGCGGCCGAGCACCTCGGCATCGGCCAGGAGCCTGCGTCGTTCCGCCGCGGGACGGTCGGTCTCGGCGGCGGCGCGCGAAAGGATCTCGGCGCCGAGAGCGCCCATCACCTCGACGTCGACGCCGGCGGCGACCTTCAGCGATGCGGCGTGCGCCCACGTGGCGAAGTCGTCGGCGAAGGCCTCGAACCGATAGGTCCAGCTGCCCTGCAGATCGATCGCGACCTCGGTAGCCCACCGGTCCGTGCCGTCGGCGCGGGCGGTGAGGCGATGCAGTGTCTCACCGCCCTCAGGATCGGTCAGCCGCAGATGCACGCCGATCGCGTCGTGCCCCTCACGGAAGGAGACCACGCTGAACGGAACGACCTCGCCGACGAATGCCTTCGCCGGATATCCGCCGGGAACGACGGGGGTCCCGCCGACCAGCGGGATACGAGGAGCGATCGTGTCGGAACGACCGCTTGCCGCGCCCAGAGGACGCGTGGGGATCTGGGAGGAACTCCGAAGAGCAGGGGGACGGGTACCACTACGTGCAGCCACACCCCGAATGTACCGTCCGCCGGCAGATGCAGAAAACGTCTTGACAGGGTGCGTCGGCACCCGCATCATTCAACGCGGAAGAGGTGCATCGACGTGCCCGGGATGGGGAGCACGTCTCCCGGCGCGTGCACGACGGCGTCATCGGACGGGCGGTCGTCAGCGCTCGACCAGAGCGACACGAATCTCGTCGCGTCGTCGATCCGGTCGGGAAGACGCACGTCGATCGGCGACTCCGTGCCGTGCACGATGAGGAGGATTCGATTGAACGCCTCGTTCTCGGGCGTCGACGCGGCGACGTACTGCAACGTGCGATTGCTGGGGTCGTTCCACTGACCGCTCTCCATGGTCTCGCCGTTCTGGTCGAACCAGTCCATGACCGAGGCGTTGGGGATGTGCTCGCCCAGACGTGCGTATCTGCTGGGGCGCAGCGCGGGATTCTCGTCGCGCAGGCGGATCAGGCGGGCCACATGGGCGCGGAGGTCCTGCTGCCACGGTTCGAGGTCCCAGCCGAGCCAGGTGAGTGCCGAGTCCTGCGCATACGCGTTGTTGTTGCCCCGCTGCGTCCGGCCGACCTCGTCGCCCGCGGTGAGCATCGGGATTCCCGCCGAGAGCAGGAGCGTTCCGAGCAGATTTCGCATCGCCTTGCGGCGCGCCGCCACGATCGCCGGATCGTCGGTCGGGCCCTCGAGTCCGTGATTGAACGCGCGGTTGGTGTCGGCGCCGTCGCGATTGTGTTCGCCGTTCGCCTCGTTGTGCTTGACGTCGTACGACACCAGGTCATGCAGCGTGAAGCCGTCGTGCGCGGTGACGAAGTTCACGCTGGCGAGAGGGCCGCGTTCGTCGGCGAAGGTGTTCGACGATCCCGCGAGGCGTGGGGCGAAACCGCCGATGCCGACGGGCGCGGACGCACGGCGCGCGTAGTCGATGTCGCTGAGCCAGAAGTTGCGGACCCGGTCGCGGTAGCGGTCGTTCCATTCATGCCAGCCCGATGGGAAATTCCCGGTCTGCCAGCCGCCGAGACCCACATCCCACGGTTCGGCGATGAGCTTGGTGTCGCGTAGGACCGGGTCCGCCGCGATGGCGGTGAGCAGCGGGTGCTCGGGCGTGTAGGTGTGCGCCGCGTCGCGCGCGAGCGCCGTCGCGAGGTCGAACCGGAAACCGTCGATCTGCATCTCCTGGGCCCAGTAGCGCAGCGAGTCGAGGACCAGACGCGCTCCGGCATCGGTTGACGTGTCGAGCGTGTTGCCGCAGCCGGTCGTGTCGATGTAGACGCCGGACGGATCCTGGCGGTAGTAACCGGAGTTGTCGATGCCGCGCAGACTCGAGCGGGGCCCGCCGATGCCCTCCTCGGAGGTGTGGTTGTAGACCACGTCGAGGATCACCTCGAGTCCCGCTTCGTGGAGCAGACGCACCATTCCCTTGAACTCTGCGAGAACGGCCTCCGGACCGCCCCGTCGGGCCGCCTCGGTCGCGTAGGCGGTGTGGGGGGTGAAGAAGTTGAGGGTGTTGTAGCCCCAGTAGTTGGTGAGCCCGCGCTCGAGCAGGCGCGGCTCCGGAACGAACGCGTGCACCGGGAGCAGCTCGACTGAGGTGATGCCCAGTGAGTGGAAGTGCTCGATCATGGCCGGATGCGCGAGACCCGCGTAGGTGCCGTGCAGCGCGGGTGGAACCCCCGGGTGGCGTTTGCTCAGACCTTTGAGATGACCCTCGTAGATGATCGTGCGGTCCAGAGGAACGCGCGGCTTGGTCGAGTCACCCCAGTCGAACCCGTCGACGATCACGACGCTGCGCCACTCCTCGTAGCCGTCGCCCTGCGCCAGCCCCCGCGCATAGGGGTCGAGCAGCATGGTCTCGGGGTTGAAGGTGTTGCCGGGGCCGTGCGGACCACCGACGCGGATGGCGTACCGCGTTCCTGCCTGGAGCAGGGGAGTGGTGACCTCCCAGATTCCCCCGGGGAGGCGGGAGAGGCCGACCTGGTCGACGGCCCAGTCGAGGTCGGTCGAGTCGAAGACGATCAGCTCGACCGATGACGCGTTCTGGGACCACACACGCAGGGTCCCGACGCCGTCGTGCAGGCGGACACCGAGGTTGTCGAGGGACGTACCGCCGGGCGCAGTGAAGTCTCGAGTCGCGGGCATGAATACACACTAGAGGGCGCTCTGGGCCTGTCCGGACAGCGTGCTCCCAGTTCCCCGCGACCTGGGGGGCGCCAGATGCGAGAACATGGAGGAATGCGGCACTACCTCGATCACGCGGCCACCACGCCGCTGCGCGCCGAAGTCCGCGATGCGTGGCTCGCCGCGTCGGACACCGTGGGCAATGCCTCGTCCACCCACGGTGCGGGGCAGGATGCTCGGAGGGTGCTGGAGGAAGCGCGCGAGCGTGCTGCCGCCGTGCTCGACGCCGACCCGATCGAGGTCGTCTTCACCTCGGGGGGAACTGAGGCGATCAACCTCGCCCTCCAAGGGCTCTGGAACGCCAGAGGCGAGGGGAGCGAGGCCATCGTCCTGCCGGACGCGGAGCACCACGCGACCATGGACACGGTCGCGGCCATCGCCGGACACGGAGCGACCGTGCGCCGCGTGGCGGTCACGGACCAGGCACGCATCGATCCCTCCGCGTTCGCCGAGGCGTTGCCGGGCGCAGCTCTGGCCACGGCGCTGGTGGCCAACAACGAGGTCGGCACGGTCAACGATGCCGGCGCCCTCGCCGCTGCGGCCGCAGACGCTGGTGTTCCTCTGCACCTCGATGCCGTCGCCGCGCTGGGCCATCTTCCGCTGTCGTTCCGGCGCCTGCGGGGCGGGGCGCGAGCGGGTGCAGGGCTCGTCGCCTTGAGTGTGGCCGGCCACAAGATCGGCGCTCCTGTCGGGGTGGGCGCGCTCGTCGTGGCCCGTACGGCGCGTCTGGAGGCGATGCTGCGCGGTGGTGCTCAGCAGCGCGGACTCCGGGCCGGAACCCAGGATGTCCCGGGCGCCGTGGCATTCGCGACCGCGCTCGAGCTGGCCGAGATCGAGCGGGAGTCGGAGACCGCCCGCCTCGCGGTCCTGCGCGACCGCCTCATCCCCGGCATCCGCACCCGCGTTCCCGAGGCTGTGCTGCTCGGGGACCCTGTCGATCGGCTGCCCGGCAACGCGCACTTCCTCTTTCCGGGCGCCGTGGGAGAGAGCCTGCTGTTCCTGTTCGACACCGTCGGCGTCGCGGCGTCGACAGGGTCGGCTTGTCAGGCGGGGGTCGCCGAGCCCTCGCACGTCGTGATCGCGATGGGCCGCTCCGCCGCGGATGCACGCAGCGTGCTGCGTTTCACGCTCGGACGCACCTCGACCGACGCTGACGTCGACGCCGTGCTCGCGTCGATCTCGGACGTCTACCTGCGGGCATCCGGGTCCGGCACAGCCGCGCGCTCGTAGACTGGCTTCATGCGTATTCTGGCGGCCATGAGCGGTGGCGTGGACTCTGCGGTCGCGGCCGCCCGTGCCGTCGACGCCGGGCACGAGGTGGTCGGCGTTCACTTGGCGCTCTCGCGTGCCGGAGGAACGCTTCGGACGGGCAGCCGTGGGTGCTGCACCATCGAAGACGCCATGGACGCGCGCCGGGCGTCGGATCGACTCGGCATCCCGTTCTACGTGTGGGACTTCTCGGAGCGCTTCCGCGACGACGTGATCGACGACTTCGTCGCCGAGTACCAGGCCGGACGCACACCCAACCCCTGCATGCGGTGCAACGAGAAGATCAAGTTCGCCGCATTGCTCGAGCGCGCGATCGAACTCGGCTTCGACGCCGTCTGCACCGGGCACTACGCCACGCTGATCGACGGCGAGCACGGTCTCGAGCTGCATCGAGCCGCGGACAACGCCAAGGACCAGTCATACGTCCTCGGCGTGCTCACGGCGGAGCAGCTCGCGCACACCTACTTCCCCCTGGGCACGACGCCATCGAAGGCGGTCGTGCGCGCCGAAGCCGCTGAACGCGGCCTCACCGTGGCGCAGAAGCCCGACAGTCACGACATCTGCTTCATCCCCGACGGCGACACGCGCGGCTGGCTGGCCGAGAAGGTCGGCACGGCCACGGGAGAGATCGTCGATCGCTCCGGCGCCGTCGTGGGCTCACACGAGGGCGCGCACGGATTCACCGTCGGACAGCGGCGGGGGCTCAAGCTCGGTGTGCCCGCAGCCGACGGCAAGCCGCGCTTTGTGCTCGAGGTGCGTCCGGTGTCGAACACCGTCGTGGTGGGTCCGAAGGAAGCCCTCGCCATCGGCGAGATCTCGGGAGAGCGTTTCAGTTGGGCCGGCGCCGCGCCGACGGAGGCGGAGTTCTCGTGCGAGGTGCAGATCCGCGCGCATGCGGAGCCCGTGGCCGCCACCGCTTTCGCGTCGGCCGACGGCGTGCGGGTCGTGCCGGAACAGCCGCTCGACGGCGTCGCGCCCGGACAGACGGCGGTGCTCTATGTCGCGACACGCGTCCTCGGCCAGTTCACGATCGATCGCACGGTCTCGGCGGTGCCGGCCACCGTCTGACCGGGACTCGGTCGATGTCGGACGCCGCTCGTAGACTGACGGGGTGCCGGAGAACATCTCGCTGGAAGACGCCCGAATCGAAGCCGAGGCGCTGACGACGCGCATCCTCGGAGCAAAGGACGCGTACTACGGTCGCGACACCTCGCTCGTCGACGACGCCACGTACGACGGCTGGATGCACCGCCTCGAGGAGCTCGAGCGCCTGCACCCGGAAGTGCAGGGGCAGGATTCGCCCACGCAGATGGTGGGCGCCGCCGAGGCGACGGGACTGGCGACCATCGAGCACGCCGAGCGGATGCTGAGCCTCGACAACGTGTTCTCGATCGACGAACTCCGCGATTGGGCCGTCAAGACGCGCGCCTCTGCCGGGCGCGACGTCGCCTGGCTCACCGAGCTCAAGATCGACGGACTCGCCATCAACCTGCGCTATGAGAACGGCCGCCTCACCTCCGCAGCCACGCGCGGAGACGGTCGTGTGGGTGAGATCGTCACCGAGAACGCTCTGCGGCTGCCCGAGATTCCGGAGCACCTCGACGGTGAGGGGCACCCGCCGATCGTCGAGGTACGCGGCGAGGTCTTCATCCCTGTCGCCGCCTTCGAGAGGCTGAACGCCGCGCAGGCGGAGTTCCGCGAGCGCGCCTATGCCGATGCCCTGGCTCGTTGGGAGTCTCGCGGAGGGGGAGCGAAGAAGCCCTTCGACGACGAGAAGGCTCGCACCGCCGCGGCGCGCCGTTTTCCCGCCTTCGCGAACCCCCGCAACGCAGCCAGCGGCGGTCTCCGTCAGCAGATCGACAAGAAGGACGGACTCGAGCTCGAGGCGGGACTTCTGCGCATCGAATCGCTCGCGCTCTACGTGCACGGGATCGGCGCCTGGGAGAACCCCCCGGTAGGTGCGCAGAGCGAGGTGTACGAGCTGCTCTCGGAGTGGGGGCTGCCCACCAGCCCGCACACGAAGGTGTGCCATGACATCGACGAGGTGTCGGCGTTCGTCGAGTACTTCGGCGAGCACCGCCACGACATCGAGCACGAGCTCGACGGCATCGTCGTCAAGGTCGACGAACTCGCGCTGCACGACGAGCTGGGCGCGACCAGCCGAGCCCCGCGATGGGCGATCGCCTACAAGTACCCGCCCGAAGAGGTGCAGACGACGTTGCTCGACATCGTCGTCTCGGTCGGCCGCACCGGACGCGCGACACCGTTCGCCGTGATGGCGCCCGCACATGTGGCGGGGTCGGTGGTCCGCCAGGCCACGCTGCATAACAAAGACGTGGTCAAGGCCAAGGGCGTACTCATCGGCGACACCGTCGTGCTGCGCAAGGCCGGCGACGTCATCCCCGAGGTCCTCGGGCCGGTGGTGGAGCGACGAGACGGCACCGAGCGCGAATTCGTGATGCCGACCGAATGCCCGGAATGCGGCACACCCCTGCGCGCGATGAAGGAGGGCGACATCGACCTTCGCTGCCCGAACGCGCGCTCCTGCCCGGCGCAGGTCCGAGGACGCGTGGAGCACATCGGCTCGCGCGGAGCCCTCGACGTCGAAGCGCTCGGTGAGGTGACCGCCGCCGCGCTGACCCAGCCGACCACGCCCGAGGTGCCGCCGTTGGTCACGGAGGCCGGTCTGTTCGCGTTGACCCTCGAGCAGATCGTTCCGATCGAGGTCGTCGTGCGCGACGCCGAGACGGGGCTGCCGAAGGAAGACGACGACGGTCTGGTCAAGACGCGAGCACCGTTCCGTCGCAACGCCTCGGCGGCGGAGAAGAAGAACGGTCGGCACGGCCCGCAGCCTTCATCGCAGGCGCTCACGCTGATCGCCGAGCTCGAGAAGGCCAAGACCAAGGAGTTGTGGCGACTGCTGGTCTCCCTGAACATCCGTCACGTGGGTCCGGTCGCCGCCCGAGCACTCGCGCAGTGGTTCGGCTCGCTCGACGCGATCCGAGCGGCATCTCGCGAAGAGCTCGCCGCCGTCGAGGGCGTGGGCGGCATCATCGCCGATTCGCTGCTCGACTGGTTCGAGGTGGACTGGCATCAGGAGATCATCCAGGCCTGGGCCGACGCGGGAGTGCAGTGGGCGACGCCCGGGCACCCGGGGCCGGGTGCCGCCGTCGTCGAAGGCGGTGTGCTCGGAGGGCTCACGGTCGTGGCGACCGGGTCGCTCGAGGGATACACCCGCGACGGTGCCCAGGAGGCCATCATCCGCGCGGGCGGCAAGGCGGCGTCGAGCGTCTCGAAGAAGACCGACTTCGTCGCGGCTGGCCCCGGTGCCGGCTCCAAGCTGGCCAAGGCGGAGGAGTTGGGGCTGCGCATCCTCGACGCTGCCCAGTTCCACGTGCTCGTCACCCAGGGGCCCGGAGCCTTGGACGCCGCTGCACCTGACGAGTCGTGAGGCGCTATGGTCCGCTGATCGCTGTTCCGAACGCTCTGGCTGTCGGCGACCCAGGCCGGAACCACCTCAGGCTGACGCCGGAAGCGGTGATCCTTCGCGCGGGGACCGAGAATCGCGGCATCGTCGCCTGGGAGAGCGTCGAGGGAATCACCCTCGACGTGCCCACCACGCGGTTCCGCCTGCCCGGACTCGTCAGTACCCTCGCCTTGGGAGCGCTCACGGTGCTGGTGCTGTCGGACCTCGGCGCCGACCCCGACGACGGTCACGTCACGCTCACCGTCGACGGCGAATCGCGCATCTCGCCGCTGAGTCGGCACCACGTCGGCGGGTACTGGAATCCGACAGTGACAGGTGCGCATCGCCTGCTGGCGCACCTGATCGACGTGCCCGCACAGCGCGCACTTCTCGCACACCCCGAGCCGCTGATCGACATCGCTGCGCGGATGGCTCGCACCTCCACCTAGACCACGTCGCGCTGTCTGTGCGACGCGACGCAAGGTCCCGCATCCAGTGCCGGCAAAGAGAAACGCTCGTCCGTGCCGCGGAAGACGGCACGAACGAGCGTTCAGACGATCAGGCCTTGTGGCGCGGCTTGCGGAACGGCTTCTCGTCGCGGTCGGTGCGCGCCGGACGGTCGTCGTGATCGGTGCGTGCAGGACGCTCGTCGCGGTCGCGACGGCCGACCGGACCGCGATCCGGCTTGATCTCGATCAGTCGACCGGAGATGCGCGTGTCGCGCAGCTTCTCGAGCACTGACGGGCTGAGGCTCGACGGCAGCTCGACGGTCGAGAAGTCGGGACGGATGTTGATCACGCCGAAGTCATCACGTCCGAGCCCACCCTCGTTGGCGAGCGCGCCCACGATCTGACGCGGCTCGACGCGATGGCGCCGACCGACCTCGATGCGGTAGGCGGTGTAGTCGCCACGCCCACGACGCTCCGTGCGCGGCTCGCGCGTCTCACGGGGGCCACGGTCCGCGCGCTCGCGCGCGGGACGGTTGTCGGCCTCGACGGCCCTCGACAGCGGGTCGTCGGCCGGGTCGAGCAGCAGCGGTGTGTCGCCCTGCGCGACGATGGCGAGTGCCGCCGCGACATCCGTCTCGGGAACGTCGTGGTTACGCACGTAGTGAGAGATGACGTCGCGGAACTTCTCGACCCGGGCCGAGTCACCCAGCGCCGCGGTGATCGCGTCGTCGAACCGGGCCAGACGCGTGGTGTTCACGTCGTCCATGCTCGGCAGCTGCATCTGAGTCGGCTGCTGACGCGTGGCCTTCTCGATGTGCTTGAGCAGGTAGCGCTCGCGCGGGGTGATGAAGCTGATGGCGTCACCCGAGCGGCCGGCGCGACCCGTGCGGCCGATGCGATGCACGTAGGACTCGGTGTCGGTCGGGATGTCGAAGTTGATGACGTGGCTGATGCGCTCCACGTCGAGACCTCGGGCCGCGACGTCGGTCGCGACGAGGATGTCGAGCTTGCCGGCCTTGAGCTGGTTGACGCTGCGCTCGCGCTGCACCTGCGCCACGTCACCGTTGATCGCTGTCGCGGAGTAGCCGCGGGCGCGGAGCTTCTCGGCGAGGGTCTCGGTCTCGTTCTTGGTGCGGACGAACACGATCATGCCGTCGAAGTTCTCGACCTCGAGGATGCGGGTCAGCGCATCGACCTTCTGCTGGTACGAGACGACGAGGTACCGCTGGGTGATGTTGGTTCCGGTGGCGGTCTTCGACTTGATGCTGATCTCTTCGGGGTCGCTCAGGTACTTCTGCGCCAGGCGTCGGATCTGCGGGGGCATGGTCGCGGAGAACAGCGCGACCTGCTTCGTCGACGGCGTCTGCGCAAGGATCTGCTCCACGTCCTCCGCGAAGCCCATCTTCAGCATCTCGTCGGCCTCGTCGAGCACGAGGTACTTCAGCTCCGACAGGTCGAGGGTGCCCTTGGCGAGGTGGTCCATGATGCGACCGGGCGTGCCGACGATCACATGCACGCCGCGGCGGAGAGCCGACAGCTGAACGCCATAGCCCTGGCCGCCGTAGACGGGAAGGACGTGGACGCCCTTCATCTTCGAGGCGTACGACTCGAAGGCCTCGCACACCTGGAGCGCAAGCTCACGGGTCGGTGCGAGAACGAGCGCCTGCGGCGACTTCTGCGACACGTCGAGGCGTTCGAGGACGGGAAGCGCGAAGGCGGCGGTCTTGCCCGTGCCGGTCTGCGCCTGGCCCACGACGTCGCGGCCGGCGAGCAGCGTCGGAATCGTCGCGGCCTGGATGGGGGAGGGGGTCTCGTATCCGAGATCACGGATCGCCTTGAGGACGGGCCCGGTGATGCCGAGCTCCTCGAATCCGGGGGTCGCGGGGGATTCGTCGGGGGCGTCGGTCAGCACTGCATCTTCAGGAGTCACTGACCAAGGGTAGCGCCCCTGGCCGCGTCGTGCCTGTGAGGCACGCCTCAGCCGTCGGTCGTGAGGGCGACGAGCTTCTCTTTCACCTGGCGTCGGAGCACCTTGCCGATGAGGGACTTCGGCAGTTCGTCGACCACGAAGATCCGCCGCGGCACCTTGTACGGGGTGAGGATCGTGCGGCTGTACTCGCGGATGGCCTCGACGTCGACGTCGCCTTCTCCGTCGACGACGATCGCCGCGACGACCTCTTCGCCCGAGTGATCGCTCGGCAGCCCCACGACGGCGGCATCCACGACGCGCGGGTGCTGCCGCAGCACGCTCTCGACCTCGGTGGGCGCGACGTTGAAGCCACCCGTGATGATGAGCTCTTTGATGCGATCGACGATGCGGACGAACCCCGCGGCATCGATCGTGACGATGTCGCCGGTGCGGAACCATCCGTCGACGAACACCGCTTCGGTCTCCTCGGGCTTGCCGTAGTACCCCGAGAACACCTGCGGTCCGCGCACGAGCAACTCACCGGGGGCGCCGTCCGCGACATCCTGCGTCGGGTTCTCCGGATCGACGACGCGGCACTCGGTACCGGGAATCGGCAGCCCGACGGTCCCGGGCACCCGATGCTCGGCGACCGGGTTGGCCATGAGCACGGGGGAGCACTCGCTCAGTCCGTATCCCTCGACGAGATAGCCGTTCGTCGCAGCCTCGAACGGGACGACCAACTCGTGCGGCAGCGCCATCGCACCCGAGATCGCCACCTCCACACCGGCCAGCGACACGCCCTTCGCCGTCGCGGCGGACAGCAGCCGATCCGCGATCGGCGGCACGAGAGGCAGGAAGGTCGCCGGATGCTTCTTCATGACGGCCAGCACCAGATCGGGATCGAACTTCGGGAACAGCACCAGACGGGCGCCCATCGACATCGCGAACGTGAGGCAGAGCGTGAGCCCGTAGGCATGGAACATCGGCAGCACGGCGTAGACGACGCATCCCTCGCCGCGGTGGATCGAGGGGACCCAGGCTCGGGACTGCGCCGCGTTCGAGAGCAGGTTGCGGTGGGTCAGCGCGGCGCCCTTCGGCGTGCCCGTCGTCCCCGAGGTGTACTGGATGATGGCGAGGTCGTCGGTCGACGGCGACGGGTAACCGGCGGGCAGCGGAGAAGCCGCGACGAGGGTCTCCCACGGCACCGTCCCGCGCACCTTCTCGGTGAGGGCCGCCCGCGACTCGCGCGCCTTCGCCACAGGCAGACGCAGAGCCGCGCGGGTGAGGAAGGGCATGGCGCGGGTGATGTCGACGGAGACAAGGGAGGCGACGGCGAGGTCGGCGGGGAACTCCTGCAGGGTCGCGACGACCTTGTTCCACACGATCGCGTGCTTCGCGCCGTGGTCCTCGAACTGCTTGCGCAGCTCCCGCGGCGTGTACAGCGGATTGTGCTCCACGACGACGGCGCCGAGGCGCAGCACCGCATAGAACGCGATGATGTGCTGCGGGCAGTTCGGCAGCACGATCGCGACGGGATCGCCCGCTCGCACGCCCAGGTCGCGGAGCCCGGTGGCCGCGCGCTCGATGGCGTCCTGCAGCTGCGCGTAGCTCGTCTCCCGTTCGAAGAACTGCAGCGCGGGCGCGTCGGGGTAGTCCCGCGCTGAGGCTGCGACGATGTCGATGAGGGAGCCGGTGACCGGGTCGAGGTCCTCCGGCACCCCGGCGGCGTAGCTGGCGACCCACGGACGAGGAGGCTGGAAGGTGCTCACGAGCCCAGCTTAGGGGCGAGCTCCGGCGGCGAGCACGGGCGGGCGGACGCGCCAACTAGACTTGCGACGTGTCTGAAATCACCCCTGATCTTGTACGTCATCTCGGCGTGCTCGCGCGCATCCAGCTGAGCGACGACGAGGTGTCGCGGCTCACCGGCCAGCTCGACGCCATCGTCGACAACATCGCGAAGGTGTCCGAGGTCGCCACCGCCGACGTCGTCGCCACGAGCCATCCGATTCCGCTGAGCAACGTCTTCCGTCCCGACGAGGTCGGCGAGACGCTCACCCACGAACAGGTGCTGCAGAACGCGCCGGACGCCGCGGACGGCCGTTTCCGCGTGACCGCGATCCTGGGAGAAGAGCAGTGAGCGACATCATCCGGCTGACCGCGGCGGAGCTCGCCGCCAAGCTCGAGTCGCGCGAGGTCTCGAGCGTCGAGGCCACCCGGGCGCATCTCGATCGCATCGCCGCAGTCGACGGCGACGTGCACGCCTTCCTGCACATCAACGAGCATGCGCTCGAGGCTGCCGCTTCGATCGACGCGCAGCGTGCCGCGGGTGAGAAGCTCGGCCCGATCGCCGGCGTTCCGCTCGCGATCAAGGACGTGCTCGTCACGAACGATCAGCCGACGACGAGCGGCTCGCGGATCCTCGAGGGCTACCGCTCGCCGTACGACGCGACCGTGGTCGCCCGCTCGCGCGCGGCGGGACTGATCCCGCTCGGCAAGACCAACATGGACGAGTTCGCGATGGGTTCCTCCACTGAGCACTCGGCCTACGGACCGACCAGGAACCCGTGGGATCTCGACCGCATCCCCGGCGGCTCGGGCGGCGGCTCGGCGGCTGCTGTCGCCGCTTTCGAAGCCCCGCTGGCCCTGGGATCCGACACCGGCGGCTCGATCCGTCAGCCGGCACATGTCACCGGCACGGTGGGTGTGAAGCCGACCTACGGAGGCGTCAGCCGCTACGGCGCGATCGCGCTGGCCTCGAGTCTCGACCAGGTCGGCCCTGTGACGCGCACCGTCCTCGACGCCGGCCTGCTGCACGACGCGATCGGCGGGCATGACCCGAAGGACTCCACCTCGCTCCGCGACGAGTGGCCGTCCTTCGCCGAGGCCGCCCGTGAGGGTGCCAGGGGAGATGTCCTGAAGGGCCTCAAGGTCGGAGTCATCCGCGAGCTCCCCGACAGCGGCTTCCAGTCGGGTGTCGCGGCATCGTTCCGCGCGTCTCTGTCGATGATGGAGGCGCAGGGAGCCGAGATCGTCGAGATCGACGCCCCTCACTTCGAGTACGGTGTCGCCGCCTACTACCTGATCCTCCCGGCCGAGGCCTCCAGCAACCTGGCGAAGTTCGACTCGGTGCGGTTCGGTCTGCGCGTGACGCCGGCCGGCAACCCGACCGTCGAGGATGTCATGTCCGCGACCCGTGACGCCGGTTTTGGCGACGAGGTGAAGCGTCGCATCATCCTCGGCACCTACGCGCTCTCGGCGGGGTACTACGACGCCTACTACGGCAGCGCGCAGAAGGTCCGCACGCTCATCCAGCAGGACTTCACAGCGGCCTTCGCCGACGTCGACGTGATCGCCACGCCCACCGCGCCGACCACGGCGTTCAAGATCGGCGAGAAGATCGACGATCCCCTGCAGATGTACCTGAACGACATCACCACCATCCCGGCGAACCTCGCCGGCGTTCCCGGCATCTCGATCCCCAGCGGCCTCGCCGCCGAGGACGGGCTGCCCGTCGGCATCCAGTTCCTGGCACCGGCGCGGGAGGATGCGCGCCTCTACCGTGTGGGTGCCGCACTCGAAGCACTGCTCGTCGATTCCTGGGGCGCTCCGCTCCTGAGCCGTGCCCCGGAACTCCGACACGCTCAGGGACTCAGTAACGGAGGAACCCGCTGATGGCCGCCACCGCCAAGCTCATGGACTTCGACAGGGCGCTCGAGCTGTACGAGCCGGTCCTCGGTTTCGAGGTGCACGTCGAACTCAACACGAACACCAAGATGTTCTCCGACGCTCCGAACCCCGCGAACGAGGCCTATCACGCCGCAGCGCCGAACACCCTGATCGCACCGGTCGATCTCGGACTCCCCGGGGCGATGCCTGTGGTGAACGAGACCGCCATCCGTTCGTCGATCAGCCTCGGCCTCGCGCTCGGCTGCTCGATCGCGGAATCGAGCCGATTCGCGCGCAAGAACTATTTCTACCCCGACCTGGGCAAGAACTATCAGATCTCGCAGTACGACGAGCCGATCGCCTTCGAGGGCTCCGTCGAGGTCGAGCTCGAGGACGGCACGATCGTGACCATCCCGATCGAGCGCGCGCACATGGAGGAGGACGCCGGCAAGCTCACCCATATGGGAGGAGCGACCGGACGCATCCAGGGTGCCGAGTACTCGCTGGTCGACTACAACCGCGCGGGCGTTCCGCTGGTCGAGATCGTCACCAAGGTGATCACCGGCACCGAGCACCGCGCCCCCGAGGTCGCCAAGGCGTACGTCCAGACCATTCGTGACATCGTGCGCGGACTCGGCATCTCCGAGGCACGTCTCGAGCGCGGAAACCTGCGGTGCGACGCGAACATCTCGCTCCGCCCGCGCGGCGCCGAGAAGCTCGGCACCCGCACCGAGACGAAGAACGTCAACTCGATGCGCTCCGTCGAGCGCGCGGTTCGCTACGAGATCCAGCGTCAGGCCCAGATCCTCTCGGAGGGCGGCACCATCACGCAGGAGACCCGGCACTGGCACGAGGACACCGGTACGACCTCGCCGGGGCGTCCGAAGTCCGACGCGGACGACTACCGCTACTTCCCGGAGCCCGATCTGCTGCCGGTGCGCCCCGCACTCGAGATGATCGAGGAGCTGCGTGCAGCCCTGCCGGAGCAGCCGGTCGCGCGCCGCCGCCGGCTGATGACGGAGTGGGGCTTCACCGACCTGGAGTTCCAGGACGTGCGAAACGGCGGCCTGCTCGACGAGGTCGAGGCGACGATCGCCGCCGGCGCGTCTCCGGCGGCCGCCCGCAAGTGGTGGACGGGCGAGATCACACGCCTGGCCAACGCGCAGGAGAAGGATGCGGCCGGGTCGATCAGTCCCGAGAACGTCGCGGCGCTGCAGCAGCTGGTCGACGCGGGAACGCTCACCGACAAGCTCGCACGCCAGGTGCTCGAGGGCGTCATCGCCGGCGAGGGCACCCCGCAGGAGGTCGTCGACGCGCGAGGCCTCGCCGTGGTGTCGGATGACGGCGCGCTGATCGCCGCCATCGACGAGGCACTCGCCGCGCAGCCGGACGTCATGGCGAAGATCAAGGACGGCAAGGTCCAGGCAGCCGGCGCCGTGATCGGAGCGGTCATGAAGGCGATGAAGGGCCAGGCCGACGCCGCGCGCGTTCGCGAGCTGATCCTCGAGCGCGCAGCTCAGTAGCGCGTGGATGGGCTCGGCGGATCTGATCCGCTGAGCCCCTCCGCCCGCGATGTCGGTGGTCCGGGAGAGGATGTATCCCGATGGGACACGGTGACGGAAGAGGGCGCGTCGTCTCCGCCGAGAACGCGGATGACAGTGGCACTCGAATCCTCCACGTCGACATGGATGCCTTCTACGCGGCGGTCGAGGTGCTCGACGATCCGACTCTTCGCGGCCTGCCCCTGATCATCGGATCCCCGGACGGCCGCTCGGTGGTGTCGAGCGCGTCGTACGAAGCCCGACGCTACGGCGTGCGCGCGGCGATGCCGGTGTCGCAGGCGATGCGACTGTGCCCGACGGCGCGCATCGTCCCCCCGCACTTCCCGCGGTATCAGGCGGTGTCGCGCCAGGTGATGGCGATCTTCGAGTCTTTCACCCCTCTCGTCGAGCCGCTGTCGGTCGATGAGGCCTTCCTCGACGTGCAGGGCGTTCGGCGGCTGTGGGGGAGCCCCGCCCAGATCGCCGAGCTGATCCGCGAGCGGGTGGAGCAGGAGGTGGGCATCACCTGCAGTGTGGGAGTCGCGGCGACCAAGCACGTTGCGAAGATGGCGTCCACCGTCGCCAAGCCCGACGGCATGCTCGTCGTCGCGGCGGCTGACACGATCGACTTCCTCTCGCCCCGTCCCGTACGTGCGATGTGGGGCGTCGGACCGAAGGCGGCTGAGGCTCTGGAAGCGCGTGGGATCCGGACGATCGGTGACATCCGTGAAGCTCCCCGCGACATGCTCGAGCGGGCGGTCGGACCGGCACTCAGCGAGCGTCTGGGACATCTCGCCCGGGGTGAGGACGCGCGGGAGATCGAAACCGATCGGATCGAGAAGAGCGTCGGCCACGAGGACACGTTCGAGCAGGACACCGCCGATCGAGTGTTCCTGCGGGCAGAGCTGCTGCGCCTGGCCGATCGCGTCGCAGCGCGCCTGCGGCGTGCCGGCTGGGAGGCCGGCACCATCTCGATCAAGATCAGGTTCGATGACTTCCGCACGGTGAACCGCTCACAGACGCTGACGGAGCCGACGGCGGTGGGGCAGCGGATCGGCGAGGCCGCTCAGACGCTGTTCGAGCAGATCGATCGACGCGACCCAGTGCGACTGGTCGGTGTCCGCGCTGAGAAGCTCCGACCGGCCGGCGGCGGCGGTCTCGGGCTCTGGGACGACGATGAGGACTGGCGCCGCGTGGAGGGCGCGATGGACTCGGCTGTGGCGCGCTTCGGCAATGCGACCATCACCCGCGCCCGGCATCTGGGCCGTGGTGACGGACGGGGTGCGGCCAGGCACCCGAAGGACCACGGTCTCGACTAGCGTGGACCCATGCCGAACATTGCACTGGAACTCGGAAAGCACGTCGCGTCCTTCGGAGTGAAGACCGCCTACGGAGAGCCGCAGGATGTCGACGGCGTCAGCATCACGCCGGTCGCCTTCACATATGCCGCCTTCGGCGGCGGGAGCGGCGACGGGGCTGAAGGAGGCGGTGGCGGAGGAGTCTCGATTCCCGTCGGCGTCTACGTGCGCCGGGAGGAGGGGCTGCGGTTCGAGCCGAATCTCGTGACGCTCCTCGCGGTGGCTGTGCCGTTCATCTGGGTCACCGGTCCGGCTCTCTCGCGCATCATCCGTGCACTCAAGAAGTGACGATGCGGTCGCCCGCGCACTCCACCGCGCGGCATCGCTGATCGACGGGGACATCCGCGAGCTGGCAGCGGCGAACCCGGTCGTCCTGATCGACGGGGGCAGCGGAGCCGGCAAGTCGACTCTGGCCGCCATGCTGGCCGCGCGCTGGCCTCTGAAGGGTCGCGTGCAGGTGGTGGCACTCGACTCGCTCTATCCCGGGTGGGGCGGGCTCGAGGCGGGCGTGCAGAAGGCCGTCGACGGCATCCTCAAACCGCACGGTCGTGGGTACCTCGGCAGCTGGCAGCGCTGGGACTGGACGCGCGGTGAAGAGGCTGAGAGCCATGCGGTTGACCCCGCCCTCGGCGTGATCCTCGAGGGCAGCGGCATTCTCCGAGCTGCCACCTCGCGGCTCGCCGACATCCGGATCTGGTTGGACGCGGCGGAATCCGTGCGCAAGTCGCGAGCGCTGGCGCGCGACGGCGACACGTATCGTCCGCATTGGGATCGGTGGGCCGCGCAGGAACAGGAGCACCTGCGTCTTCACGACCCGCGCGCTCACGCCACCCGCGTGATCGAGATCCCGTAGGTCAGGCGTCGAGTTCGTCGGCGGCCTGGATCAACAGTTCCAATCGATATCCGAGCCATTCGTACACACCCGATCGCTCGTCGTCGTCGATGGGCTGATCGTCGGCGGTGATTCCGAGACGCTCGGCGATGACGAGACGGATCGCGGTGAGCGTTCGCAACCACGAATCCACATCGGTCTCGTCGATCGTGATGTCGTGGGCTGCGAGGGCGTCCTCTTCGCGGACGGAATCGGAGTCCACCTCGAACAGCGTGAGAGCGAGCCGCACGGTGTCGGCGTCGAGAACGCGGCGGTCCAGCAGTTCCTCACGCGTACTCGATGCGAATGCCTGTGCGGCCTCGGCATCGTCGGGGTAGGGAGTCGGGGTGAGACGCACCACTGCAGGGTCTGCGAGGTCGCGGTCGGCTCCGATGAGTTCGCGGAAGTCCTGGACCAGGCGGAAGAGGTGCAGCCCTTCGAGGAACGCGAACGTCGTGGTGATCTGACGAGCGGTCACTGCGGTGCCTTTCTGACGGTCGCCCACAGCCCGTAGTCATGCATCGCCTGCGCATGCACTTCCATCGTCTCGCGTGGACCCGTCGCGACGATCGCGTGGCCGTCATGGTGCACGGCGAGCATCAGCGTGGTCGCGCGGTCCTTCGAGTACCCGAAATAGGTCCGGAAGACGCGTACGACGTAGCTCATCAGATTGACCGGGTCATTCCAGACCACCACCTGCCAGGGCTCGAGCGGCGCGGCGTCGAGTCGCACCGTCTCGTCGATCTCGGGACTCGCCAGGGGCACGTTCATGCCCAGCCCATCTCGTGCAGCTGCTCGTCGTCGATCCCGTAGAAGTGCGCGATCTCATGCACGAGCGTGGTGTGGATCTCGTCGCGCAACTCGTCATCGTTCTCGCATCCGGCCAGGTGCGGCTCGCGGAAGAGCACGATCCGATCCGGCAGCTCGCCCATGCCGTACTGCGTCCGCTCCGTCAGAGCGAGTCCGTCGTAGAGGCCGAGCAGGTCGAGGCTGCCGTCCTCTGGGCGGTCCTCGACCACGAACACCACGTTGTCGAGTCCGTCCACCATGTCATCCGGTAGACGGTCGAGCTCGTCGATCACGAGCGCTTCGAAGGCTGCGGCATCCATCTCCATCACGGTCCAGCCTAGACGCGCGGTGGGCGGCCAGGTCACAGAGAGCGTCAGTGGATCACCAGAAGGAGCGCCGCGACACCGATGAAGAGGGAGCCGAAGACCGCATTCAGGATTCGCTGGCCCCGGGCCGACCGGGTGAGACGACGGAACGGGCGTGCCGCGGCGGCGAAGAAGCCCCACATCACGATCACGTCGATGACGATCACCGTGGTCATCAGTACCAGGTACTGAGGAAGCGGAGGCTGGTCCAGACGGATGAACTGCGGGATGAAGGCGAGGAAGAACACGATCGCCTTCGGGTTGAGCAGATTCACCCAGAAGCCGCGGCGGATCATCGACCAGTGTCCCTCGCGCGCATCGACCAGGGAGAGTTCGTCGGACTCGAGACCCGTGGGCTTCGACAGCATCAGGCGGATGCCGAGGAACACGAGATAGGCGGCGCCGGCGTACCGGATCCCGTTGAACAGCAGTTCGGAGCGGGACACGAGGAGCCCGACACCGGCCGCGACGACCGCGACGTGCACGATCAGTGCGAGCTGCTGTCCGATGATGCCCCAGATCGACCGTCGCCAACCTTGGCTCAGCGCGTTCGACATCGTGTTGATGGCGCCGGCACCGGGCGTGAAGCTGATCACCACGGACGCGGTGAGAAGAGAGAACCAGACCGCGAGTGACACGTCGCAAGTCTAGGTCCGACTAGCCGAGGTCGATTCACGGACGGACGTTCAGACCCGAGGGCGCGGTGAGACACGAGAGGCCCGAATCGCAGTGATTCGGGCCTCTCGTCGGTGGGGTGAGTAACGGGACTCGAACCCGCGACATCCGGCACCACAAGCCAGCGCTCTACCAGCTGAGCTATACCCACCATGTGCCCGGGCAACCGGGCAACCAGACAAGTCTATTACAGGTTTGGAGTGAACTCTGACACCGTGCGGGTGGCGATCTCACGCGCGTCGTCGCTCGAGGGTCCGGGCTCGTCGACGAATACCGCCTCGCGGTAGTACCGGAGCTCGCGAATCGACTCGAGGATGTCGGCCAGTGCCCGGTGACCGCCGTCTTTGCTCGGGGCCTGGAAGAACACCCGCGGGTACCAGCGGCGTGCGAGCTCCTTGATGCTCGACACATCGACGTTGCGATAGTGGAGCCAGTGGTCGACGTGTGGCATGTACTTGGCGAGGAACATTCGGTCGGTGCCGATCGTGTTGCCCGCGAGAGGCGCCCTCCGCTCCACGGGAGCGAACCGCTTGATGTACGCGAGTGTCTGCTCCTGCGCCTCCTCGAGCGAGACGCCGTGGGGGATCTCCTCGATCAGGCCCGATGTCTCGTGCATCTTGGTGACGAAGTCGTTCATGTTCGACAGTGCCTCGGCGCTCGGGCGGATCACGACCTGGAACCCGGGGTCGATGGGGCGGAGTTCGAAATCGGTGATGACGACGGCGATCTCGACGAGTTCGTCGACCGAGAGATCGAGTCCCGTCATCTCGCAGTCGATCCAGACGAGTCGATCATTCTCCGACGCAGATACCATGTCGTCATCTTATCGACGCCACCGACATCGACTGCCTGCGCATGGGAACTGGCGCAGACACCGCAGGGGCAGTCGACGAACTGGTCCCCTCGGCGCGACTCGAACGCGCAACCGACGGATTAGAAGGCCGTTGCTCTATCCATTGAGCTACGAGGGGGCGTTTCCAGATTACTCGCCTGCTCGGAGTTCTTCGGCATCAGTGTCGACCGGAGCTGTCAGGAATACCGAAGCACCGAGACAGCATCGTCGGCGCGCCAGAACTCGCCGACGATGCGGAAGGAGCCGGTGGCCAAGTGCAGACGCTCGGCGCGGTAGCGCAGCCCGAGCGGATCGGCGACGATCCGGAGGTGTCCGAGCACGCGGTCGGATCGGTCGAGGACGCGCCACAGGTGATCGGAGGCGCGGACGAGATGCTCGCGCGTCGAGGTCAGTGGGGGAGAGGCGTAGGGGATCTCGGGAAGGGATGTGGTCTGCAGGTCGGACATGTGGTTCTCCTTTCGTGATTCGAACGTATGACCGACCACCGACATTCGACACGCCGAGGCCGAGACGCCTGGGCGTGGATGTGCAACGGGTGCACGCGGACGCGCGACCCGCTCTGGTCCTGCGCGGATGCGGCGGACAGCGGGTTCTCCACCGATCGCGCGGCACCGAACTCCATCCGCGATTCCGTGCGCATCTCGCCGCGCATCCTGGACTCCATCCGGACTTTCGATCCGGCTTCTCGAGGAGTCAACATGACAGACACGCTGACCATCGTCGGCAAGGTGGCCACGGATCCGACTCAGGGGAGGACGGGCGGAGGCATCCCCGTGACGAACTTCCGGCTCGCGACCACGCATCGTCGTCTCGACCAGGCGACGCAGACCTGGGTCGACGTGAAGGCGTTAAGTCAAATCAGGCAGTTCGAATTAGCGGGGCAACAACGCTTGAACCACGATGATGCCGACGCTTACGACGAGCGACCCTCCGAGGCTCACGATGATCCCGTCCCGGTTGCGCACGAGCCACCGCCGCCCGCGAGACCGCATCCCATTTGCGACGATCAGGGAAGGACGCTGCGCTTGGGCAGCCGCCTTGGCGCTGCTACTGACCTCGAGAGGGCGGATATTAACGGTCGCCTCCTCCCAACGCTTGCGCCTACGCAGCGCCTGAACCATTCGCTCGACAGCGAGCCCGAAAGCTTCGATCTCGACACGAACTGGTCCTCTAATCGCGATATGCACGCGCGGAACTAGTTGCGATTCACGGGGCCACACGTAGGTTGAACACAGGAGCCAGGCGCTGCCATCCCAGTAGCTCACATCGATCACGATGTCGCGCAAGTCGCCACCGTGGCGCGTGACATCATCGCGTAAGGCGATCAAGTCATCGGCTTCGAACTGGATCTGCGACTTAGTTGTGGAGACGTATCTCTTCTCGAGATCCTTCCAAAGTGTTCCGAAGGCCCCCTCCAGTACAGCCTCCACATCGGTAGCGATGGGCCAGGGCGCGACGGGCGTAGCGAAGTCCAGGTCGATGTCTTGCGAGAAACGGTCGCTCATAGAGCCAGAGCTTAGGGTGCCTGCGCGCGCAGGCACGTGTGCGAGTTTCGCGGGCGCTGCCGCTAGTGTCTGAATCGTGGAGATTTCGCAAGAGCACGTGACCCTCAATCAGCGCTACCCGATGTGGACTGGTAACCATTCGGATATGACGCGCATATTGTCGATCATGGAACGCGAGGCCGCGTCCTTGCTGCCGATCCACGTCGACGCAAAAACTCGGAGTGCGCGACTGGACGTCGAGCGGTACCGTGACTCGCTCGAGAGTTTGACCGCTGAGCTTGTGATGCGAGGCAGCGACCCCCTCCCTTTTGAGCAAGCCCGTTCGGAGGACTACAAGGAGAGACTTGAGAATGCAACCCGAGTCCTCGAGCAGCAGATAGCTGATGCGGGGGCCGTTCCTTTGTTAACGCTGGCGATCGAGGAAAAAGGTGGACGCCGCGTATTCAGCGGTGACGCCGAATCCTGCGTTGCGCGCCTCGTCGGGAGGGACTATGAATCTATCCAAGTGGATGCCCCCGCGTTTGGCTCGCGCGACTACGAGATCGTCCTCGCCGCTAACCGCGAAGGTGGCCTGCGGTTCCGGGTCTTCTCAACCGAAGACGGGTGGGCAACGGCGGTCATGACCTACCTCACCGCGGAAGCGAAGACGGCGGCGCCTTGGTGGCGTTTCATGCGCATGACGGGGGTGCTCTTCCCGTTCTTCCTAGTGGTGTTCGGTTTCGTCTTCTACAACGTGTTCGATTTCGTCGCGAAGCTTACGAACGAATCCGGCAAGTTCGCTGACAACGCTGGTTCCTGGGCCTGGCTGATCTGGACGATCGTCACGCTTTCGGCTGCGACGATAGCTGTGACAGCTGCCAGGCGGTGGATTCGTGCGTTCGAGGTCACCGCTGATGGCGCGAGGTCGAGGGGACGCTTGGTTGTTGCGTGGCTAGGCGGCGCCGTCGGTGCGGTCGTGCTGAGTATCATCGCCAACAACTTGACCGATGTTCTGCAGGGACGCTAGTCCGGCTTCGGCTAGCCGTTCCCCCGCGCCGCCCGCACGACATTGTGCGCGCCGACCGATCCCGCGAGCTGAGCGCCGGGGAGCACCACGGTGAGCCCGGCCGCGATCAGGTCGGCGAGTAGACGGGCGCTCTGCGCGGACAGATCGACGATGGCCGGTTCGCTCGGTGTGGTGGTCACGCTGGGCGTGCTGGTCACCGTCTGAGCGGAGAGCGCGCCAGCGGGCGAGATGCTGAGCGGCTCGGGGCTGAAGTCTGAGGCCATGCCGGCCAGTCCGTCTAGCGAGCGCTCGAAGAGTCCGCGGTTGGCGTCGAGACCGCCGACGAGGCCCTGCACGAGGTTCTTGCCGTAGCCGGCGAAGAGTCGGGACGGCGAGTGGATGCCTAGGAAGCCGAGGAAGCCGTCGATAGCACCCTTGGCGATGTCGAGCAGCGCTTTCCCGACCGAGCCCGCGGCCTTCCAGAGGCCGCTGATGAGTCCGCCGATGAGGTCGACGCCCGCCTGCAGTAGCTGGGGAATGAGGCCGATGATGGTCGAGATCATCTTGGGCGCGAGATCGAGCAGTGCGGGGATCAGCTTGGGCACAATCTTCGATACAGCCTCGACGAGGCCAGTGAACAGCTTCACGGCCGCATCAAGCAGCTTCGGGATCATTCCGAGAACGGTCGTGATCAGCTTCGGCAGCAGATCGAGAATCGCCGTGATCAGCAGCGGCAAAATGACCGGAAGCGCCTCGACTAGAGCCGCGAAGAGGGCTATCGCGCCATCGAGGATGCCAGGGATCATGCCGAGAAGCGACTCGACCAAGACCGGAAGAGTCTGCACGATGGCGGCGATCAGCGGAGGCACGATTTCGGGGATCGCATTGACCAGTGCCGCAAACAGTTGGATTGCCGAATCGAGGATCTGCGGCACCATCGCCAGAATCGTGGTGACGAGCATCGGCAGCACGCTGATCAGCGAAGAGATCATCGGCGGGAGGATCTGAGCCACGGCGTCGATGAGCCCGGAAAGCATGGTTACAGCAGCGCCGAGGAGAGTGGTGGCGTTGGTGGCTAGGAATGCGACGATCTGCGTGATGAGCGCGGCGACCGTGGCGACCACCTGCGGGGCGATGAGTACGAGCGCCTGGAGGATGCCGGGGAAGGCGTTGAGTGCCGCGCCGAGGATACCTTCACGAGCGCTGGAGAGTGTGGTGAAGATGCTCTGCAGCCCGCCGTTTGCGAGCCAGGCGAGCGCGTTGCCGATCCCGTTCTGGATCCCGGTGAGGATGCCTGAGAAGTCGAGCGAGTCGGTGCCGTTGATGAGCCCGAAGACGAAGTCGGCGAAGCTGTTGGAGGCCTCGGTGAGCCAGCCGGTGAGGGCCTGGAACGCGGCCGACTCTTGCACGCGGTTGATGAGCGAGCCCATCGCTGCGGTGACCGCAGTGACCGCGGGTAGCAGAGACGTGCCGAGGGTGGCGTACAGGTTCTCGGTGCCAGCGCCTAGGCGCTGTTGAGCGCCAGCGAGCGTGGTCGATTCCCGAGAAAATGCGCCCTGCGCGTCGGCGGTCTGCTCATACAGCAGCGCGAGGGTGGCCTGCAGCTTGGCGTTCTTCTCGGCCTCGCCGGTGAGTCCGGACAGGCCCATCTCGGCGAGCTTCGCCTTGACCGCGGCCTCATTCATCGAGACGCCATAGCGCTCGATCGGGTCGCGCTCTCCGCGGAGCAGCGATGACAGCGCGCTGACTGCTTCAGAGGTCGAGCCGCCGAACTGGGCGGCGAGGTCGGAGCCGAGGCCGATCAGGTCATTGGTCTGCCCGCCGAGCGCGTCGGTGCTCACTCCCATGTTCTTGAGCTGCGCGCCGAGGGTGGTGGCCAGGCCTGCGTACTCGCTCTTGGCGAGGCCGACATTGGAGGCGGCGCTGTTGGCCCACTCCGTCATCTGGCCGGTGCTGTCTTTGAACACCGAGCCCATGGCGCCCATTGCCTGTTCGAGGCCGGAGGCGCTGGAGACCGCCTTGATGCCGACGCCGGCAGCGGCGACGCCGACAGCGGTAAGTGCTCCGAGCGCGACTTTGGCGCCCGTGGCCGCGACGCTGCCGAGGCCGCCGAGCATGCCGGTGGCTTCGTTCAGTCCGCTGGCGAGCTTCTTCGTGTCGGCTAGGACACTGATGACGATGTTCTGCCCGGCCATGCGGCGCGCCTCCTCAAGAGGGTGGGGCCTGCCCGGCGCGAGTTGCCGGGCAGGCGGTTCAGTTCCGCTTCGACTGGCGGCGGTGTTCGGTGAGGATGGCCTCGCGCTCCGCGAGTGTCATCGACCAGTAGTCCGTGGGACGCCAGTGGAAACTCACGACGAAAGAGGCCATGTCTCGCAAGCGCTCGTCGGCCGCGTCGTCCATCGACTCAGGCGGCCTCAGGGAGGGCGTCGGAGGCGTTGAGGTCTCTGAGAGCTGCGGTGATCTCCGAGACCTCCTTGAGCGTGAGATCCTGCGCCTCATCCCATGTGAACGCGGGGTTCTCGCGACGGCGGAAGGTGTACGCGATCGCGGCGAGGACGAGACCCTTGGGGCGCTCGTCATCGCTCAGGCTGGAGAGTCCCTGACCGGAGAGCAGCTCGAGCTGGCTGATCTCGCGCATCGTGAGGGAGTTGAAGTCGTACTCGGGTGCGGTGGCCTTGGCCATGATGGTCTCGCTTTCGGAGGGTGGGTGTTACAGGTCGTTGGATTCGAGGATCTGAGAGACGCCCTGATCGAGCGTGCGGAAGACTTCGCCACGTTTGCGGCTGAGTGCCTCCGTGAGGAACGGCTGAGCCCGCATGCCACGGGCGGGCCAGCCGTAGTGAGTGACGCCCGCATACGGCGCGCGAGCGCCTCCAGCGCGGGCCACGGCCTTTGTCTTGCCGCGTCCGGCGCGCAGGGTGCCAGCGAGGTTGCCGGACGCTGTGGGTGGCGTTGCGGCGTTGACGACGAGCATGCCGATCGAGTGCATGAGGTCGCGCATGTCCTGCGCGTCGACACCCGCTTGATCGAGTGCTCGGATCGCCTTGCGGAGGCCTTCGACGCGGACTCGCCCGCCCGACAGGCTCAGCTGGATATCGCTCACGCGGTGACCTCGGTGGGTTCGTCCGGCACGAGCCATGCGAATTCGAAGAGGAACGATCGGGAGCTTGCGCCGCCGCCCAGTTCCGGCTTCGGGCCAATCACAACCTGGCCCGCGTAGTGCGGTGCGTTCATGGTCGGCACCGTGTTGCCGAGTGGCCGCACAATGAACGCCACCGTTTCGCCGGAGTGGTCTCGGGCGTAGCGATAGAGACTGCCCGAGTCGAGCGACTGATACGCCGAGCCTCTGAGCGCCCATTCCGATTCGGGAAACGGGTCGAGGATGGTCATGTCTTCGCTCGGCGTCGGGGTCAGCCGGTAGTCGAGCAGCTCGACCGCGCGCTCAAGGCCGTCGAGGGTGATCGACGGTCGAGAGCGCGGGCCGAGTCTGCGGAAGGTCACGGCTACGCGATCTTCTTCCAGGTGACCGATCCATCGACGACGGTGCCGCCGACGGTGGCTGGCGCCGTGGGAGCGGCGGCACCGGACGTGCCGGCGACCGCGGCTTCGAGGGTTGCCGCGCCAACCTTGACGCGGCGGTTCAGCGGGTACGCCGTGGTGGCGCTCCAGTTCGCATAGACACCGGTGTCGCGCTCGGGCTCGCCGTCGACCTCCCACTCGAACTCGAACTCATAGCCGGCCGAGTTCGCCTCGCCACCGAGCGAAGGCTTGCGGCCGATGTAGACGTAGCCGGTGAAGTGGGGCTGTGCCGGGCTGGGCGTGGCATTGCCGTGCACCGCGTAGGTGTACGCGACGCGCTGACCGGAGTTCTCCCAGACGTAGGACCAAAAAGACGTCGGGTCGGTCGACTGGATGGCATTGCCCGAGAGCAGCCACTTGGCGAGGCCCGCCGCGATGTCGCCGAAGGTGGGGTCGTCGGGCTCGTCGGACTGGAGAGTCAGGCCGCGGATGTCCTGCCAGACCTGAGTACTGGGCGTGCCGAGCGTGAGCCCGAGCCGCTTGCCCTTGATGCGTGTTGACATGCGATTGTCCAATCGTGTTAGGGGGTGAGGGTGGTGCGGATGCCGATGATCGCGACGGGGAACTTGCCGCCTGCGCTCGGCTGCCACTCGTCGATCTGCACGTCTTCGACAAGCCACTCATCGGCTTCGAGGATCGTGAGCGTCTCGGCAATGCGAGCGTCCAGCGCGTCGGTGAGTGCCGCATTGCTCGCGGCGGTGCCTTCGACGAGCCAGACATCGACTCGGAAAGTCTTGGCGCCGCCGAAGGTCTCAGCGGCGCTGAGGTACGGGGAACCGGGGAGGGCCATGGCGAAAGGCGGCGTGACCTTGCTGGGTACATGCGTGATCGCCCTGACGCCTCCAGTGGTGAGGAGGTCGGCTACTGCCTGGCGCTCTGCGGTGAGGTTCACGCGATCCCTCTTCCGGCGAACGGGGCGAGGATCGGATAGGCGGCGACCATCGGGTCACGGGCGATGCGGATGGCCGCGCCCGTGTCGGGGCTCGCGAACTGCGAGACGCCATTCTTGGTGTCGCGGCGGTGGAACAGCTCGGCGCCGACCTCGAGCGTGGCGCGTTCGCTGATCGCCTCGGGGATCTCGGCAGCGCCGACGTGCTGGGCGACAAGCGCGGCGGCCTGCGCCCAGCACGCGCCCGCGAACGTCTCTTCGGCAGGGGTCGGTGTGAGCCCCGTCGTGGAGACGTACGCGAGCAGATCGGCGGCGGCCATGGTCAGGAAGCAGCCAGCTTCACCGGCACGACGGCGGCGGGAACTTCCGGAGCCACCGCACCGTAGCGGTACACCGCGAAGCTCTTGCTGAGGTTGACGATGTTCTCGTCGGTGAGCGAGACAAGGGGCGAGTCATAGGCGCGGATCGCGCGGCCATTGACGAACGCTGCCTCGTCGCCGGTGGCGCCCGTGTCGGCAACCACGCGGATGCCCGCGAGGTCACCTTCGAGGCCAGGCAGTGACAGCTCGCCGACGCCACGGTCGGCCTTCGACACCTTGAACAGGCGCTCGCCGGTCGACGAACCGTCGACCACCGAGGACAGGCGGTTGAACCGCTTGAACACGTTCGGCGAGACCACCAGCGCGTCGATGCCGAGATTCTCCGCCTCGAAGCGAATGGCGGCGTCAATGACGATGTCCGTCCAGTCGAAGGCGGAAGCGTTGGCCAGCGTGGCGCCGAGGACGACAACACCGCCGTTGGAGGCGATGGCCTTCCGCTGGGCGACGAGCGCGTTGAACGCCGCGCGGAGCACAGCCTTCTTGCGTGCACCGGCAGCCGTGGCGAGCGCCTCCAGCGACGTGTTCAGCACGCCGACCGACGAGCGCTCGATGCTCTGTCGAGTCAGTTCGGTGCCACCGGCGTAGGTCTTCACGGGAGCCGATCGCGTCGTGATGGCGACCTTTCCGAACGGAATGTCGTCGCCTTCCTGGACCTGCTCGGTGACGGTGATCGTGTTCGAAGCGATCTCGGCGTACTCGATCGAGTTGCCGGTCGCCGGCAGAGTGCCGGTGCCGAAGATGTTGGAGAGGACTCCGGACGAGGAGTCGAAGAGTCGGACGAGGTTCACGATGCCCTGAGGCTTGACCACGGCATCGGAGGTGGTGCCGCCGCTGTAGGCGCGCTCTTCGTACAGGGCCTCATACTCGCGGATGGTCGACTCGTCGCCGGAGGCGATCGCCTTAAGGATCTCGCCGGCACTGCGCGAGTCAACGCGCGGTCGGTCGTCCTCGCGGACGCTCAGGGTCGACATCTTGCGGTCGATCTCGTCGATTGCCGAGCGGATCTCTACGATCTCCGCGGCGGTGTTGTCGGTCTCAGGCATGGTTGCCCTTTCTGCGGCGTCTGCCGCGTTGGTCGAGTTCGCCGCGCGAACATCGGTGATGAGTGCATCTCGGCCATAGGCGCCGAACGGCACGAGGGAGACTTCGCGAGCTTCGACGCGAGTACGGGTGATGTCGCCGGTCTCGTCGTCCTCGCGGTGATCGACGGGCAGAAAGCCGATCGAGAGTTCGTCGAGGACGCCATCGCGCAGCAGCGTGTATGCCTCGCGGCCTCGCGGGGTGTCCGAGAGCTTGCCGGTGACCTCCCAGCCAGCGTCGGTATCGCCGTGCGCCGTGAGGACGCCAATGGGCTCGGAGTGTCGCCAGTAGACGAGGACGCGGCCGGATGCCGGAAGCTCGACCGAGCCGCGCTCGAAGCTCTCGCTGTAGAGGCCAGCGATGTCGACAGGTGAGTCCCACGGCACCGCAATGCCGCTGAAGGTCCGCTCGGAGTCATCAGCGCTCGCGCGGACGGCGAAAGATCGTGTTTCGAGGTCGGTCATGCTGCCGCCTTCTCGCTTGGGCGTGCGGGCGGCACGCGATCGTCAATGCCCGATACCTCGGGCAGGTTCTCGATGGTGCGTACCTCGCTGGGGAGTAGCCAGCCGGCCGCGATCGCGGCGGCGTGCGCGGTGTAGCGGGCGGCGGTGTCAAGGCGGAGCAGGGCCTCAGCGTTGAAGCGGGCGCGCTGCCCGCGGGGCAGCAGATCGGTGAACGCCTCTTCGATCTCCGCGATGTCATCGGCGAGGCCGAACTTCACGAAGCCGAGCCACTCTTGCGAGATGTTTGCGTAGGTCAGCGCCGAGCCGTCGATGCCGGAGAGCATGAGCGATGCCGGCACTCCGAAGAGGCGAGCAATCGCGATGATGCTGAATCGCTGACTTTCCAAGAACTGGGCGTCGGCGGGGGAGAGATAGACGGACTGGTACGCCGCGCCATGGCCGAGCACAGCGACACCGCGCTTGCCACCGTGGCTCTCATCCCAACGCTGCCGCGTCTGCTTGGCTTCGTCGTCGGAGATTGGCGAATCGATCGACAGCACTCCGGACGGGCGGTCGTCCTCGGTGAGCACCTTGGAGGCGTAGTCGCGGAGGTCGATTGCACCGCGCAGCTCAGCACGAGCTGCCTGGATCGGGCCGAGGCCGTAGGGGGTGCCGGGGACTCGAAGCTTTGAGAGGTGCTTCACTTCTTCGCGTTTCAGGTCGTACCCGAGGTGAGTGAAGCCCGCAATGCGTCCGCCGCTTGTCGTGCGAATGGTTACGTCGTGGGGGTTGAGCACCTCGAGCGTCAGCACTTCGCCGCGATCATTGCGACGAATGCGCCAATAGGCATTGCCGCTCAGCGAGAGGCTGACGGCTGTCTGTTCGATGAACGCGCGGTAGGAAGTATCGATGTCCGGACGGCGGAGCAGGGACGGCGAGTCGATGACCTGCCCCGCCCGCTCGACATCGATCGAGAGCTGACAGAGTGCCGCGACACGGATGGCAACCGCGCGATACACCGCGCCCAGCGTCAGAGCTTCAGCAGGGGAGACATCCGGCGATGCGGCGTCGGATCGCGTTGGGATCTCAGGAGTCTCGGCGCGGGCCTGAAGCTCGCCTCGCCCGAACATCTTCGAGACGAAACCCAACCGATCCCCCTAAACTCAATACCGGGAAATGCTTTCCCTGTATCCAAGGCTAGGGCGGATTTGGGGCCTTAATTCTGAGCAGCTAGAAGACCTGGACGCCGGTCGCGGCGGGTGCCGCTTCGAGCGCCAGCACTCCCAGAGCGGTGGCTTTGAGCGCGTCCACCTCGCCACCAGGCGTGCGAGCGATCACGAAGGCGTCGCCTACGTTCTTGCGCGTGGCGCGCTGGATCTGAACCGTTCGAAGAGGGTCGCCGCCGTGCTCGAGTTTGCGGGTCGAGATGAGGCGGTAGAGCATCGCCGATGCGCTGATCGCGTCGGAGTAGCTGCCCATCATCACGGGGAGGCCTCGCTCTGCGAGGCGCTTGCCGAGCGCCTTCGCCGCTCCGCCGTCGATGGCGAACGTCGCGGGGTGGTACCGCCAGAGGTGCAGGCAGATCGCGAGTAGGCGGTCGATCGACGGCGCGCGGAGTGACGCCACCAGCTCGGAGTGCACCTGTCCGTTCGTCGCACGGGCGGTGGCGACAATGGAGGCGAAGTCGAGACCGGGGGTGGCGTCGACGCTAAATACTAGGCGCGCGTCGCGCGGGAACGTGGCATCCGGCCGGCGCAAGGCACTGACCCAGAGCGCGGGCTCGACGAAGGGAGCGCGGGTCGAGGTGAGGAACCGATTCAGGTGATAGCGAACGGCATCCGTCGGCGGCTTGGTGCGCACCAAAGTGATCAGCGCTTCGAGGTCTATGCGCCCGCTGGCGACCGCAGGGTTAGCCATCGCCAGCCAGCGTCCGAGAGTCTCCTCATCGTCCGGCACGCGTGCCTCTGGCGCCTCCCAGACCGCGAAGAACACTCGAGCGGCACCGCCGTCCTCGATCGACTGCTCGCCGAGACGGTAGAGGTCGATGAGGAGTTCACTGTCGCTGTCGCCCGCGGTCGTGATGCCAGCGACGAGGCAACTCGGCCGCCCGCCCGTGCCTGACAGTAGATCGCCCCAGAGCGCGCGGCGGAGGAGGTGCAACTCATCCACGAGCCCGAGGTCGATCGGGAGACCCTGCAGCGCAGCGCTCTTCGCGGCTTTGATTTTGTACGAGCCGCCCGCCTTCATCTGTAGACCGCGCGTCTCGGTCGAGCGCGTGAACATCTCGGCGATCTCGGGGTTGTTGTCGATAGCGCGGCGCGCGCGGTTATAGACGAGCCCCGCCTGATCAGCATTGGATGCGATGCCGATGACGAGAGCAGTCGGCTTAGAGAGCAGACGCCAGAGCCCGAGCGCCGCCGCGATCTCGCTCTTTCCGTTCTGGCGGCCGAGCGAGATAACAGCTTGCTGCCAGCGCAGTTGGCCGGCACGGGCGTGCCCCGATGGGTAAATCTCGAGCACCGCTCGGATCAGCTGTACTTGCCACTCTTCGAGCGCGTAGCCGAACGCCATTACCCATGCGACGGCGAATACCTTCGCGTATCGATCGAACGCGCTCTCGAAGTTTGCGGAGAGCGGCGGGGTGAATCTCGGGGGCGGCCACGCGGCGATGTCGGCGAACGGCGGCACGGTCACCCCCCGCCTGCCTCTCGAAGCGCTTGCCCGAGCGGGCTCTCGGGACCGCTGGCGCTGGGCGCGAGCTTTGCGAGGTTGCGGTACGTCAGCCCGAACTGTGCGACGAGCGCGGGGGTGAGGTCGCCAGTGTCGAGCGCCTCGGCGAGCTTGCGTAGCGTGACGAGCGCGGGCATGTGCGCCGGTCCCAGCCATGGTGCGGACGATTGGAACTCGGCCACGGCGTCGCCGAAGCTGTCTGGGGTGCTATCCGTCATGATCTGCGCCGTTCTCCCGAATATTTCGGGCCTGTCGGTAAAAAGAACACGTGGGGCGGGGTGATCTGCACCGCTGGTCGAATAAATCGGACGTTCACGCCGCGCCCGCCAGCCATTCGGGGTTGAGCCAATCGACGCGTACGAGGGTCTTGTCTGACTTGATGCCGTTGCATCGTCGGCACGCGGCGACCAGATTCGAGCGCTCATCGCGTCCGCCTGAGGTCTTAGGCGTGATGTGGTCAGCCGTTGCATCGTGCTCAGGCCTCGGATCGTCCTCGTGCAGATCGTTGCCGCAGTACTGACAGGTCCAGCCGTCGCGGTCCAGCACCTCACGCCGCAGGCGTTGCCATGCGGCACCGCGCGATGATTGCTTACTCATGCGGCCGACTGCTTACGACTGGCGGGGCCGCTCAGGGTCCATGGCACCGACAGCACGACGTGCCGGGGGTCGATCCCGGCAACAAGCTCGCTGAGCGTGGCAGCGGGGGTGTGCTTCGGAGGATGTGGGCTCGCCGTTCCGGTCTCGCCGATGGCGTGCGCACGCCATTGCGCACGAGCCGATGCCACTCCTCCCAGGAACGAGCGGCCGCACTGGCAGAGAGCCACCTCCGAAAAGGACGTGCGGTCGTGATCAACCAACTCGTGCCCAACAATTGCTTTCCCGGTATCCACATTCCAAGCCTAGGCAGGATCGTGGACGCTAATTCTGGGGACACTCATCGACATGAGTGTCCGAAGTGCCCGAAGTGTCCCGCGCTTCAGTTGTCGACATAAAACCCGAAATCTCGCGATATTACTTGCAGGAGAACGGATTCGCTCAAAGGCTTACGGACACTTCGGACACTTCGGACACCTGTGGAGACCCGGCCGTGGCAGCGGGAAGCCGGACCTGGGAATCTGCTGAACGGGCGAAAGGAATATGTACTTATTCCCGCAGATGCGTGCCCCTAGCGGTTCGAATGTGTAATACCGACGGGAATATGTAAGTAGTGACGCGAATGTGTAATAGGCGGTCACGGGCCGCCATTATTAGTGTCTGTCATCGCACGTAGCCTGAATCTGTGAGGCGGCATTCGGCCGCAGGATTCGACAGGAAGTGTGAAACATGATCAAGGCAGGCGAACGCGTCAAGATTCGGCCAATCGCTACGGCAGACTGGCACCCGATCATCGGCGAAGTCATCGAGGATGACGAGCTGGCGCTGCGTGTGCACGGAAACGGTCATTACGATCACGTCGTGCCCTGGAGTCAAATCGCACGCATCGAGGTGACGCGAGAGGCTGCGTGATGAGCGAGCCGGTCTTCGACCGCACGATTGGTGACACGGGGCTGCGCATCTGGTCGATGACCGGGCGCGACTTCGTCCTCGACGTGCCCGGCCTGGCGAACGTAACGTCGATCTCGGCCGACGATTGTGCCGCGCTTGCGGTAGTCGCCGATCGCGCGGCGACGTACGAACAGCGACGCGCGGACGCGAGGGCCATGATCGCTGAGATGGCGTCGGAGGCGTGGGAACAGGGCCACCTAGAACGGCGCCGGCACGAGCGTTGGCGTGGCATCATGGCGCAAGCAGGCGAGCTTCTCGCCGAGCGCCAAGCGGCACGGGCAGCCTGATGGGCGCTGCAGGGACCGCTGCGCCGGAGACGGTTGCACAGCGGTTCGCGACGCTCGGAGTGGCGACGTTCCCGATTCGCATCGAGCAAGACTCGGCCGGAGCCTGGCGCAAGCGTCCGCTCACCGCGCGAGGGCACCTGGATGCGTCGGCTGATCCGCAGGTGGTCGCGGACATGTTCTTCGCGGCGAACGGCGCGAACGGCGTCGGCGTGCCCACCGGCGCGAACGGGATCGCAGTGCTCGACATCGACCGCCATGCTGGCGGCGCCGACGGCTACGCCACGCTCGAAGCCGAGGCGATCGATGTCCCGGAGTCCCCGACGCGCTATTCGTCTGTGAGCGGCCTCGGGGAACACGTCATCTTCTCCGCGCCCGATGGTGTCGAGATCGCACCCGGCAACCTCATGCCCGGTGTAGACGTCAAGGCGGGGTCATCGTGGGTCGCATGGAACGGCAACGTTCCCGAGGTGTGGGTGTTCCCATCGGCACCAGCGTGGATGCATCGCGCGCGCAGCGCCGCCTCTGTGGAGGCCACCGGGCCGGATGCCGGCGATTGGATTGCGGGCCATCCCGGCGAGCCCGCGGGCGGGGTGGCGGAAGCGCTCGGCCAGCTACCCGAACACGGGTCGGCGGGGTGGTCTAACGATCAGCTCGTGCCGCTCGCGCTGAGTATTGTCCGGGCCGCCGACTGGGCGCCCGGTGGTGGAGCCGCTCGCGAGCGATTCATTGCGCTCTACGCCTCTGGCGCCTGGGCGACCGCCGAGCACCGGCGTGCGGCCGCCCGCGCCTTCGATCGCGCGATCGCGGTCGATGGGATGCCTGAGCAGCTATTTCCCGACGTGCCGGTGCTGGCACCGGTCACGCCGATCGCCGCCGCTTCTCGGACTCGCCACCTGTCCGCGCTGATGGACCGAGAGTTCGCTCCGCTGGACTGGGTTGTTCCCGGCATCATCCCGGAGGGGACGACGCTCGTCGTTTCCCCGCCGAAGGCTGGTAAGTCCTGGCTTGTGTTGGACGTTGCCCTCGCGGCGGCCACCGGGGGAGCGGCGCTCGGTGGGATCAAGGTAGGCGAGCCCCGCCCGGTCCTGTACGTCGACCTGGAGAGCGGGGAGCGCCGGTTCCAGGACCGAGTGCGCAAGCAAGGGTGGACGAGCTACGGCAGCTTCGAGTACTTGCTCGAGCGTGAGAGTGCGATGGAGATTATCTCGGAATTCATGCTGCGCCATGAGGGCGGGCGCCCGCTCGTCGTGCTCGACACCTTGGCAGGCGTGATGAGCGATAAGCCGAAGGATCGCACTCAGTACAAGCACGAGTATGAGACGCTGGCCGAGTTCCAGCGGTTGACGAAGTCCGACCCGGGATCTGCGTTCATCATCGCTCACCACACGCGGAAGATGACGGGCGATGACCCGATGGACCGCGTGAGCGGCACGAACGGGATTGCCGGCGCCGTCGATACTCCGATCGTGCTCGACAGGCCCGACCGTCACTCGCCCGATGGTGTGCTGAATGTGATGGCCCGCGACTTCGAAGGCGGCGAGTTCGCCATGACGCTCCGTGATCTCCGATGGCAGCTCGTGGGCGGGGATCCGGCCGAAGCCCAGCGCGAGCATGAGCGTGTCGCCTCGCAGCGCGAGCGCGAGCGCCTGGGCTCCGTCGCGCACGGTGTTCTGCAGCTCGTCGAGTCCGATGCTTCCAGGCTATGGAGCGTGGAGGACATTGTGAACAGCTACCAAGGCACGAGCGGCCGCGACATCATCACAAGGACGCTCACGCGTCTGGCGTCATCGGGGCAGCTCAATCGTGTGTCGCGCGGGATGTACTGCGCGCTGACCGACGCATCACGCACGCAAGCGGCCGCATAGACTGCCCCATCAAGAAGCACCCGAGACACTGATCTTGTCTCGGGTGCTTCTTGATGGCGGCGCTAACGGTTCAGGTATTGCAGAACCGCGTCGCGTGAATACCGCGCCGTGCTGATTGGCGGAGTCGGGGCTTGGTGCAGCGCCTCGATCACCGCCTTGATATCACGGTCGGTCATCAGCCGCTTTCGCGGGGAGACCCGCACGTGAGGCCATCGCCCGGCGAACACCTCATCACGGACTTTCCGATAGGGCAGCCGAAGTATCTCGGCGGCCTCTTGGAGCGTGTGAAGCAGGGGTTCCATGCGTCCAGTCTCCTACGCGGCGAGGAGCGCTACCTCGAGCGGATCCATCAGGCCGAACTCGGCCTTCACCGCCGCGATGAACTCCGCGCGGTCGAGAGCGAAGCAATGCCTCTCCTCGCCGCCGCCGACCGCTCGCACGGTCTCGATGAAGACGTACTCCGAGTCTGGGGCGCTTGCATCGATCTCGACGGCCCGTGTGAAACGCCCGGCCGCGGCAGTCTCGCCGCTTTCAAGCAGCCGGACGGTCATGCGTTGACCTCGAAGCCGTCGAAGCCAAGCTCAGGCGATCCGGCCACGTCGCTGAACGCTGACTCGGATCCCTTCGCGCGCTCGGCGTCTTTTTGCGTCGGGGTCATGCCATCCCACTGGCGGATGAGGGTGAGGGCACGGTCAGCGTCGCGCAGCTCGGAGACAGATACAACTCGCTTCGCCTCGGTCATGAGCTACGCGCCGATCTTCCCTCGATGATTTTGCGTATCTCCTCATCGGTGAGCTTGATTGCCGCCTCGCCCTGAGCGATGAGGTCCGTCTGACCCTGCCGCTTTGCGTCGGCGATGATTGCGATCGCTTTCTCGCGACCCTTCACGAGTTCGTGAAGCAAGGCCGACTCATCGCCGTGCTTGCGGCCGGCCAGGATGGCGGTGATGGCTGGGTTCCCATCCTCCGGGTCCTCGCCTTCCATCATCTTGCTGAACTCTCTGCGGTGGGCCGAGAAGGCGGCATCCAGTGCGTTGGACCATTCGGAGTCGCTGAGGCGGTGGTCGCTCATGCAGACATCACGCGTCCTTGGAGGGGGAGGGTGTAGACCATGGGGTCTTCCTTTCTGGGGTGGTATTCGGTGTTGTGCGGCGCAGTCTAAAAGGCTTCGTCGGCCAGGTGACCAACTTCGTACGGGGAATTCGTCGTGCGCCCAATGAGCAGGCGCCTTCCGTCGAACTCGAATCGGGACGGGTCCGTTCTGTCGGCCGGCAGCGTGCGGATCTCGCGGAAGAGTCCGCGCAGTAGGCGCCGACGGGCAGCGACGTCGAGCGGGCGCCAGTACTCCACTAGCCAGCGCTCGGCGTTCTCGTGGGTGAAGTCGACCAAGCTCGCATCGGCGCCCCAGCCGGCGGGTACGAACTGTTTCGCCATCAGGACGGCGGCGGTGGAGTCGGAGGACGCGAGTGACTCGTCGAGACGGCCTTGAGCTGCGGCTAGCTCCAGGTTGGTCGTTGCCGACTCTCGGCCTAGGTGGTCAAGGTCTCCGATTCCAGCCACGTAGGCGGCAGTAATCCGCCCGAGTCGCTGCTTCAATTCCGCGATCTGCAGCTGCAGCGTCGCCACCTCGGGTCGAGCGTCCGTGATCTCATCAGGCTGGAGAGCGAGGATCGCCCAGAGCGCTCCAATGCCAAGCTGGTCTTCCGTGATGTGCAGAGCGACCGACGGGTGGCTCCCTGGAACGTACGAAGTGTCACTGCACCGGATGAAGCTGGCACCGCGCGAGTGCCCCATGCCCATATGGCCGCCGCACGCTCCGCAGCGCACGAGCTGCTGAGCGCTCGACGACATCGGCTCAGGCCCACGTTTCGGCTTGCGTGCAGGGTTGGAGAGGATTGCGAGTAGTGCCGCGTGGTCGGCGTCCGAGACGATGGGCTCAGCTACCTGCCCGTAGTCGACACCCTTCACCACCATGTGCCCCGCCTGGCGCGGGTTACTCAAGATGTTGCGCACGGTCTGCGGGCGCCAGTGAGCGCTAGCTGACCGATCACCGCGGCTAGGCCGGCCCGCGCGTGGCGGTAGGACACCCGAGTCATTCCATGCGTGCGCAATCGATTTGATCGACGCCCCTTCGAGGACAGCGGCCACGCCTGAGCGGATGAGCGCCGCCTCGGCCGCCCTATGCGTCCGCCTGTCCGGCTCCCAGCCGAACGGGCGCGGCCCGCCGATGTCCTTGCCCTGCGCGAGCGCCGCGGACTTGGCCACCTTCACGCGCTCGCCCGTGCGCTCGGCCTCGGCGGCATCCCACGCGGCAACCGTGCGGGCCACGCCGCGCCCGTCGGCGGTGTTCAGGTCATACTTCGGGCTGACTTTGTATGTGTACTCGATGCCGTGCGTCTGCGCGAGCGTGATGAGCGTTTCCCACTCCGAAGGGCGCCGGGTGAGGCGGCTCATCGAGTAGGCGAGGATCACGTCGAACTCACGGCGCTCCGCGGCTTCGAGCAGCGCATCGAACTGAGGGCGCTTCTTCCGCGACAAGCTGGACGCGCCACGGTCATTGTCTGTGAAGGTCGTAACCACTTCGAAACCGTGCTCATCGGCCAGCGCGCGGCAGCTGTCCAGCTGATTGGTGACGCCAACCTGGGTGCCCTCAGCGTCCTGGGAGATGCGGGCGTAGATCGCCGCCCTGCGTCGTGTGCTCATACTGCGTAAATGTAGTTGA
Source organism: Microbacterium sp. PI-SA-G (assembly GCF_057215335.1). Classification (NCBI taxonomy): domain Bacteria; kingdom Bacillati; phylum Actinomycetota; class Actinomycetes; order Micrococcales; family Microbacteriaceae; genus Microbacterium; species Microbacterium sp. PI-SA-G. The sequence continues at coordinate 596,366 of NZ_CM170103.1, read as the reverse complement.
CGTGAACACCAACTGGTACTCGGTCGCCGCCTTCCGGCAGCTGGGCGAACATGCCAAGGCGTCTCTGCGGTGCGGCGACAGCGTGATCGTGACGGGACGTCTCAAGATCCGCAACTGGGAGGGCAACGGCAAGAGCGGCACGAGCGTCGACATCGAGGCGGACGCGATCGGGCACGACCTCCGGTGGGGCACCTCCGCGTACCTGCGGGCGTCTCGTGCCGCAGCCAATGACGGCGGACAGCGAGCAGTGACGGAGGACCGCGCGGATGAGGACTCGTCCGCATCCGACGAGGACGGTGCCGCGGACCTGGCTGTGACGTGGATGCCAGCCGAGTCCGAACCGGAACCGGTGGCTTACTGAGTCTGCCGAGCGCAGGCGCGGGTGTCGGGCTGCGGTCGAGCAGTCGCTGCAGCCCGACACGTAGACTCGGCACGTGCTCCGTCGATCCCGTTCCTCTGCTTCGCATCACGCTTGGGCGGCCGCGGCACTCGCCGCACTCGCGATCGGCCTCGTCGCGTGCACGCCCGGCGGCGACACCGGGACCGCCGAGACCCCCGCACCGACACCTGCGGAATCAGTCGCACCCGCCGGACCCGTGCTCGTGCCGGACGGAACGGCAGACGACAACCTCCCGCTCTTCACAGCTGTGGCGCAGAGCGTGTGGGCCACGGACTCTCGCGGGGCGGGGCGGGCCTACATCGACGCACTCGTCGCGGCCGGCTTCGACCGCGAGGCGATGCAGGTCACGCAGGATGCGACCACGGTGGGCAACCCGGCGGAGAGCCTGCAGTTCTCGGTTCGCTGGGGTGAGACCGAGTGCCTGATCGGACAGGTGGGCCCGTCGACCGGGCAGGCGGTCACCGCGGTGATGCCACAGCTCGCCGAGGGACGTTGCCTGATCGGGACGACGCGTCCGATCGACTGGTGATCTCCGGGAGGGCCGGTAGGCTGGAGTGTCGATCTTCGACGCCAACAGAAGGAGCGGTTTTCGGTGGCTGAGTACATCTACTCGATGGTTCGTGCGCGCAAGGCGGTGGGTGAGAAGCTCATCCTCGACGACGTCACCATGGCGTTCCTCCCAGGGGCGAAGATCGGCATGGTGGGACCGAACGGTGCCGGTAAGTCGACGATTCTGAAGATCATGGCGGGTCTCGACACGCCGTCCAACGGCGAGGCGAAGCTCTCGCCCGGGTTCAGCGTCGGCATCCTGATGCAGGAGCCCGTGCTCGACGAGACCAAGACCGTGCTGGAGAACATCCAGGAGGGCATCGCGATCAAGGCGAAGGTCGACCGGTTCAACGAGATCTCTCAACTCATGGCCGACCCCGACGCCGACTTCGACGCACTGCTCGCCGAAATGGGCACGCTTCAGGAGGAGATCGACGCGGCCGACGGCTGGGACCTCGACTCGCAGCTGGACCAGGCCATGGACGCGCTGCGCACGCCGCCGGCGGACGCCGCCATCGCCCCGCTGTCCGGTGGTGAGAAGCGACGCGTCGCACTGGCGAAGCTGCTGCTTCAGAAGCCCGATCTGCTGCTCCTCGATGAGCCCACCAACCACCTCGACGCCGAGAGCGTGCTCTGGCTCGAGCAGCACCTCCAGGCCTACAAGGGTGCGGTGATCGCGATCACCCACGACCGGTACTTCCTCGACCACGTCGCCGAGTGGATCGCCGAGGTCGACCGCGGTCGCCTCATCGGCTACGAGGGAAACTATTCGACCTATCTCGAGAAGAAGGGCGAGCGCCTCGAGGTCCAGGGCAAGAAGGACGCGAAGCTCGCCAAGCGGCTCAAGGAAGAACTCGAGTGGGTGCGCTCGAGCGCGAAGGGGCGTCAGACCAAGTCCAAGGCTCGTCTGGCCCGCTACGAGGAGATGGCATCCGAGGCGGAGCGGACCAGGAAGCTGGACTTCGAGGAGATCCAGATCCCCGCAGGCCCGCGTCTGGGAAGCATCGTCATCGACGCGAAAAAGCTGCAGAAGGGCTTCGACGGCCGCATGCTCATCGACGGGCTCAGCTTCAACCTGCCGCCGAACGGCATCGTCGGCGTGATCGGTCCGAACGGTGTGGGAAAGACGACGCTGTTCAAGACGATCGTCGGACTCGAGCCCCTCGACGCGGGAGACCTGAAGATCGGCGAGACCGTCAAGATCAGCTACGTCGACCAGTCACGCTCCAACATCGACCCGACCAAGACGCTCTGGGAGGTCGTCTCTGACGGCCTCGACTACATCACGGTCGGCAAGACCGAGATCCCGTCGCGCGCATACGTGTCGAAGTTCGGGTTCAAGGGCCCGGACCAGCAGAAGAAGGCAGGCGTGCTCTCCGGTGGAGAGCGCAACCGTCTGAACCTCGCACTCACCCTCAAGGAGGGCGGCAACCTGCTCCTCCTCGATGAGCCCACCAACGACCTGGACGTCGAGACGCTCGGCTCGCTCGAGAACGCCCTTTTGGAGTTCCCCGGCTGCGCCGTGGTCATCACCCACGACCGGTGGTTCCTCGACCGCATCGCGACGCACATCCTCTCTTACGAGGGCACCGACGAGGAGCCGGCGAAGTGGTACTGGTTCGAGGGCAACTTCGAAGCATACGAGGAGAACAAGATCGAGCGACTGGGAGCAGATGCCGCCAACCCGCACCGCTCCACCCACCGCAAGCTCACGCGCGACTGATCCGGCGACGGCTCAGGGAACCCTCACGATGACGGACACCACGCCCGGAACCCGCTTGCACGTCCCGATCCAACTCCGGTGGGGCGATCTCGACGCGTTCAACCACGTCAATAACACCTCGATGCTCAAACTTCTCGAGGAGGCGCGGGTGCGCGCGTTCTGGCGGGCGGGTCCGGGCGAGGTCGCGCCGTCGACCGCGGTACTCGACTCCGGGATCGACGAGGGCATCCTCACGCTCATCGCCCGCCAGGAGATCGAGTATCTCGCCCCGGTGCCGTACCAGCGGCGCCCGCTCGAGGTGCAGATGTGGTTCGGTAAGCTCGGCGGCTCCAGCGTCGAGGTCTGCTACGAGGTGCACAACGATCCCAGTGCCGAACCGCGCACGCTCTACGCTCGATCGACCGCCGTCATCGTGCTCGTCGACGCCGCGAGCGGACGCCCGACGCGGCTTACCCAGGAGATGCGCGACGCGTGGGAGCCCTTCACCGGGCCCTCCATCGAGTACGCGCACCGATAACCACGACCGCAGCCGAGGCTGCTCCCGGGTCAGTCTCCCGACGGGACGCGAATCATGATCTCCTGCGCCACGCTGGCGACGAGCGTGCCGTCCTGCGTGTAGATGCGTCCGGTCGCGAGTCCGCGCCCACCCCGCGCGTTCGGCGATTCCTGCACGTAGAGCAGCCACTCGTCGACCCGCGCCGGACGATGCCACCACATCGCGTGGTCAAGACTTGCGACCTTGAGTCCCGGCATCGCCCAGAACACGCCGTGCGCCCGCAGGATCGACTCCTGGATCGTCATGTCGCTCAGGTACGCCAGCGCCGCGCGATGCAGACGGGGATCGTCGGGCAGAGGCGCCCGCATGCGCATCCACACCCCCTGGCGGGGTACCTTCTCGTCGCTGCTCGGCATGTAGAGCGGATGATCGATGTGCCGGATGTCGGCGGGCCGCTCGCTCAACATGCGTGCGGTGCCGCCGGGCAGCCCCACCACCCGTTCCTCGTCGGGCGCGAGGTCCTCGGGCGAGGGCACGCCCTTCGGCATCGGCTCCGCATGTTCGACGCCCGGATCCTCATCCTGGAACGACGCGATCATCGAGAAGATCGGCACGCCGTTCTGATAGGCCTGCGAGCGTCGTGTGGAGAACGAACGGCCGTCGTGGATGCGGTCGACCGCGATGGTGATTCCCTGGCTCGCGTCGCCGGCGCGCAGGAAGTAGCCGTGCATAGAGTGCACCGGCCTGTTCTCGGGCAGGGTCCGCTCCGCCGCGATCAGAGTCTGCGCGAGAACCTGCCCGCCGTAGATCCGACCGGTCGGCATCGGGTGCGAGGCCCCGGTGAAGATGTCCTCGGTGGTGCGCGCCTGCGACGCGTCGAGATCGAGGACCTGCAGGAACCGCTCGACGGTGTCGGCGGCATGCTTCTCGGCGCTCATCTGAACCTCTCTGCGACCGCGGGCACGGCACGGTTGATAGTTTAGAACGCGTGCCCCATCAGCTTCTCCTCGCCGACTCCGAGACCTCGAAGGACGTTCTGACCTTCGTCGGACGGGCCGCCCGCATCAGCGACGAGGGGGTGCGGTTGCAGGCGGCGAACGGCGTGCTGGCGCTGACGACGGCGGCGCTCGCACCGCACGGACTCTTCGATCAGACGCCGACCGTCCTCGCGATGCGGATCGTGCATGCCGATCCGGAACTGCAGTGCGACATCGTCGTCTCCGAGCTTGGGGCCGGTGACTCCGCGCACAGCCTCGCTCTGCCCGACACCGGACTCTCGCCGTCCTGGGTGGGCGTCGCGCCACCGCGCTCCGGATGGGAGCAGGCGTCGTCCCTCCCGGCATCCATGATCGCTCAGCGCGCCCAGTGGGGGATCTCCGCCGTCGCCCGCGGAGCGACTCCCGGCGCGGGGGAGGAGGCCGTGCGCGCCCTGCGAGCGGCGATCTGGGGCGAGCCCGACGAGGATCTCGCGGGCCTTCCCCGCGGAGTCGCCTTCGCCGCGGACGCGCTCGGGTTCATCTCCGGCGAGGAGCAGGTGCCGGTCACCCGTTCCGGGCGGTGGACACGCTTGGCCTTCCGACGCGGGCACGTTCTCTGCCGAGGCCCGGTCGCCACGGGACTCACTGCCGTACGCGGGACCGGCTCGACAGACTGATCGCGGCGGTCAGCGCGCCGCCGCGCGCCCCGCCTGGCGACCCGAGAACAGGCATCCGCCCAGGAACGTGCCCTCCAGCGCGCGATAGCCGTGAACGCCCCCGCCTCCGAAGCCGCTGGCCTCGCCTGCGGCGAAGAGCCCGGGGATCGCGTCGCCGTTCGCGTCGAGCGCACGCCCGTCGAGGTCCGTGTTGATGCCACCCAGCGACTTGCGCGTCAGCACGTGCAGCTTGACCGCGATGAGCGGTCCCGCGGAGGGATCCTGCAGTCGATGCGGGACTGCGGTGCGGATGAGCTTGTCTCCGCGATAGCCGCGCATCGACCGCAGCATGGCGATCTGGGCATCCTTGGTGAAGTCGTTGTCGATCTCTCGGTCGCGGGCGACGACCTCGCGCCGGACGGTGTCGATGTCGAGCGCCTCGCCGCCGGGATGACGCTGCATCTGTTCGAGCAGCGCCTCGAGGTCGTTCTCGACGATGAAATCCGCTCCCTCGTCGAGGAACGACTGCACGGGGCCGGTGGGCCCTTTCGCCAGGCGCGAGCGGAGCAGCAGTCCCACGTCCTTGCCGGTCAGGTCCGGGTTCTGCTCGCTGCCCGAGAGCGCGAACTCCTTCTCGACGATCTGCCGCGACGTGACGAACCAGGAATGGTCGTGACCGGTCTTGCGCAGGTGGGCGAGCGTGCCCAAAGTGTCGAAGCCGGGGAACAGCGGCACCGGCAGGCGCGATCCCGTCGCATCGAGCCACAGCGAGGACGGGCCGGGCAGGATGCGAATGCCGTGGGCCGGCCACACCGGGTCCCAGTTGGTGATGCCCTCGACGTAGTGCCACATCCGGTCGCCGTTGATGAGGCGGGCTCCGGCGTGCGCGCTGACGGCCTGCATCGAGCCGTCCACGTAGGCGGGGACGCCGGTGAGCATTTGCTGCGGCGGGGTGCCGAGCCGCGCGGGCCAGGCCGCACGCACGAGATCGTGATTGCCGCCGATGCCGCCGGACGCCACGATCGTCGCCGAGGCACGGATCTCGAACTCTCCGATGGGCTCGCGCGAGGAGACCGCCCCACGCACCGCGCCGCTCGACTGCAGCACGGCACCGCGTGCGCCGGTGACCCCGCCGTCGGTCACGATCAGCTCGGCGACCCGGTGGCGGGGGAGGACGGTCAGGCGGCCCTCCCGTTCGGCCTGTTCCGCCGCCCGGGCGAAGGGGGCGACGATGCCGGGGCCGGTGCCCCAGGTGATGTGAAAGCGCGGCACGGAGTTGCCGGGGCCGATCGCACCGTATCCGCCGCGTTCCGCCCAGCCGACCACGGGGAAGAACCCCACTCCGCGTTCTCGGAGCCATGCGCGCTTCTCTCCCGCGGCGAACTGCAGATACGCCTCGGCCCACCGCCGTGGCCACTCGTCCTCCGCGCGGTCGAAGCCGGCGTTGCCGAACCAGTCCTGCGTGGCGAGTTCGAGCGAGTCGCGGATGCCGAGCCGTCGCTGCTCCGGAGAGTCGACCAAGAACAGCCCACCGAACGACCACCACGCCTGCCCGCCGAGGTTCGTGCGCGGCTCCTGGTCGATGATGACGACGCGGCGTCCCGCCTCCAGTGCTTCGACCGCCGCGACGAGCCCCGACAGCCCCCATCCGATGACCAGGACATCTGTGGACAGGGGCGCGTTCGTCATGTGTTCTCCGTTGATTCCTGACGTGAGCGGGCGTCGAGCGTCGGACGCCCGTCGGCTGCGGTGCCGATGCCCGACGGCTCGAGTGTGTTCACCATGGCATATGCCGCGCGCTCGAGGTAGTCCCAGAGCGTGGCTTCGTGCAGGGGCGACAACTGCGCCTCGTCCACAGCCGTCCGCATGTGCCGCAACCACCGATCACGCGCGTCAGGGTCGACGTGGAACGGCATGTGCCGCATGCGCAGTCGCGGGTGCCCTCGGGTATCGCCGTACGTCGTCGGGCCGCCCCAGTACTGTTCGAGGAACAGCAGCAGCCGCTCCTCGGCGGGGCCGAGATCATCTTCGGGGTACATCGGCTTCAGGACCGGGTCCAGTGCCACCTCGCGGTAGAACACCGACACGATCCGAGCGAAGGTGTCGCGCCCGCCGACCTCGTCATAGAACGTCACTGGTGGGTGCTCCCGTCATCGGTGGGTTTCGTCGTCTTGCCGTCCGTGAGCTTCTTGCGACGCCAGATGCCCCGGTCGGGCACGGTGGGCACACCGGTCACGGCGTTCGGACGGGTCTTGGGCGGGTTCGCTCCCCGAACGCGACGCGCCCCCTCGAGGCCGGTCGGAGTCACGGTGGTCATCCGGGGGAGCGTGATCTCGTTCTCGAGCAGCGCGGCGCGCACGCGCTTGCGGAGCTCCTGGGCGACATCGTCCTTCGCGTTGGCGCGGGTCTTGATGACCAGCCGCACCACGAGTGCGTCGCCGTCGATGGACTCGAGGCCCCACAGCTCCGGCTTCTCGATGATGCGCGTGCGCCACTTCGAGTCCTTCGAAAGGCCCACCGCGGTGTCGAGCATGATCTCCTCGACGCGGTCGAGGTCGGACTCCGGCGGCACGCCGATGTCGATGATGGCGCGCGCCCACCCCTGTGACATGTTGCCGATCCGGGTCACCTCGCCGTTGCGGACGTACCAGAGGGTGCCGTTCACGTCGCGCACCTGGGTGATGCGCACGCTGACGTACTCCACCACACCGCTGGCGAGCCCCAGATCGACGACGTCGCCGATGCCGATCTGATCCTCTGCCACCAGGAAGATGCCGTTCAGCACGTCCTTCACGATGTTCTGCGCGCCGAAGCCCAGGCCCGCGCCGACAGCGGCGGTGAGCAGCGTGAGCGAGCCGAGAAGACTGGTGTCTACCGCGTTCACCACCAGCACGAGGGCGACCACCACGAGCATCACGTTGACGATGTTCTGCAGGATCGAGCCGAGCGTGCGGGTGCGCTGCACCAGACGCATATCGGCCAGTGGCGACCGCTCGAGCGCCTGCGTATCGTCGACCGATGCCTTGTTCTTCGCGCTGTCGACGATGCGGTGCACCACACGGCGGATGACGACTCGCAGCACGAGACCGATCAGTGCGCAACTCGCGATGATGATGGCGACCGCGAGGGCCTTGCCGCCCACTTGGCCCAGGACCTCGAGCGTGTTCGACCACCAGACGGGCACAGGGGTCTCTTCGGGCGGGGGAGTGACTTCGAACGGGAGCATCATCACCGCTGATTCTACCGAGCGGGTCTCTGCACGGGCTGGATGCGTCATACGCTCAGCAGCGGCGCGACGGGATCAGCGCGCTGCGGTGGGCTCAGGGATTCCCGAGCCCACCCGACGGGGTCAGTCCTCCGAGTCGAACGCCTGCGCAGCCAGCGAACGCTCCACATCGGCAAGGTTCTCGAGCACCAGACGGCGCAGAGCCGGCGCGGCATCCGAGTTGGCCGACAACCAGCCGCGGGTCGCGTCGCGGAGTGCGACGTTCGCCAGCGCGGTGGGGAACAGCCCGACGACGAGGTACTGCGCGATCTGATAGCTACGGGATTCCCAGATCGGGAGCAGCATGTCGAAGTACGCGGGCACGAACTCCGCGAGCGCGTCGACGCTGGCCGGGTGCACGAAGCCGAGCGCGGCCGAGCGCACGATCGTGTTCGGTGCGTCATCGCGCTCGATCAGCGACGCCCAGGCGGCCTTCTTCGAGTCGACGTCGGGGAGAGCTGCGCGTGCCTGCGCTGCGAACTCGGCGCCCTTGGCGGTGTTGTCCGACGCGAGGGCGTTGTCGATCTTCGCCGCGTCGGTCGCACCGATCGTCGCGAGGCCGACCAGCAGCTGCCAGCTGAGGTCCGCGTCGATCTCCAGACCGGGGAGCGTCTCCTCGCCGGAGCGCAGGCGCCCGATGATGCCGGCGTGCTCCGGGGTGACCAGCGAGTTCGCGAACGCGGTGACGAACTGCAGCTGGCTGTCGCTGCCGGCCTCGGCCGCCTCGGCGAGGGCCCAGAGTCCGTCGGCGACCTTCACCCGCGCATGCGTGCGCTGCGCGGGATCGACGTAGAGCGTTGCGGCCGTGCGCAACTGGGCGAGCGTCGTGCGCACCGTGGTGGACTCGGTCTCGCGACCGATGTTGCCCAGGACGAGGTCGATGTACTCGGATGCCGCGGTCTCGGCGTCGCGCGTCTGATCCCAAGCTGCACCCCAGACCAGCGAGCGGGCCAGCGGGTCGGTGATGTCGGCGAGGTGGGCGATCGCGGTGGCGAGCGAGCGCTCGTCGAGGCGGATCTTGGCGTAGGCCAGGTCGTTGTCGTTGAGCAGCACGAGGTCGGGACGCTGCAGACCCTGCAGCTCGGGGACCTCGGTGCGGTCGCCGTCGACGTCGACCTCGACGTAGTGGGTGCGGGTGAGAGCTCCACCCTTGAGGGTGTAGAAGCCGATGCCCAGGCGGTGCGGGCGGATCGTCGGATAGTCCGCCGGAGCGGTCTGCGTGACGGCGAATCGTGAGATGGCGCCGTTCGCGTCGTCGGCGATGACCGGCTCAAGCGTGTTGACGCCCGCGGTCTCGAGCCACTTCTTCGACCAGGTGCTGAGGTCGCGGCCGCTGGTGGACTCGAGCTCGACGAGCAGGTCGCTGAGCTCGGTGTTGCCCCAGGAGTGCTTCTGGAAGTACTGCGAGACGCCGCCGAAGAACGCCTCGATGCCCACCCACGCGGCGAGCTGCTTGAGCACGGATCCGCCCTTGGCGTAGGTGATGCCGTCGAAGTTCACCTGCACGTCTTCGAGATCGTTGATCTCCGCGACGATCGGGTGGGTCGAGGGGAGCTGATCCTGACGGTAGGCCCAGGTCTTCTCCATGGCGTTGAACGTCGTCCACGCCTCGGTCCACTCGGTGGCCTCGGCGGTGGCGATGGTCGAGGCCCATTCGGCGAAGGACTCGTTGAGCCACAGGTCGTTCCACCACTTCATGGTGACCAGGTCGCCGAACCACATGTGGGCGAGCTCGTGCAGGATCGTCACGACGCGACGCTCCTTGACCGCATCCGTGACCTTGCTGCGGAACACGTACGTCTCGGTGAACGTCACTGCACCGGCGTTCTCCATGGCACCGGCGTTGAACTCGGGGACGAACAGCTGGTCGTACTTGGCGAAGGGGTACGGCACACCGAACTTCGACTCGTAGTAGGCGAAGCCCTCACGGGTCTTGTCGAAGATGTAGTCGGCGTCGAGGTGCTGCCACAGGCTCCGGCGACCGTAGACGCCGAGCGGGACGACCCGGCCGGAGGCGCTGGTGAGCTCTGAGAAGGTGGACTCGTAGGGACCGGCGATCAGCGCGGTGATGTACGACGAGATGCGCGGCGTGGGCTCGAAGCCCCACGTGGCGATCGTGGGGTCGTCGTGCACGATGGGCTCGGGCGTGGGCGAGTTGGAGATGACCTTCCACGCGGCGGGAGCCGTGATCGTGAACTGGAACGTCGCCTTGAGGTCGGGCTGCTCGAACACGGCGAACACGCGGCGCGAGTCGGGCACCTCGAACTGGGAGTAGAGGTAGACCTCGCCGTCGACCGGGTCGACGAAGCGGTGCAGTCCCTCGCCCGTGTTCGTGTACTCGCAGTCGGCGTCGACGACGAGGACGTTCTCTTCACGCAGGCCGTTGAGCGCGATCCGCGAATCCGCGAACACCGCGGCGGGGTCCAGCTGCTCACCGTTCAGCGAGATCTCCCGCACGTCGCGCGCGATCAGGTCGATGAAGGTGAAGCTGTCGGGTGTGGCTGTGAAGCGCACGACGCTCCGAGATCCGAAGACCTCCTCGCCCTTCGTCAGATCGAGGGCGACCTCGTACGACTGAGTGTCGACGACGTCACGGCGCTCCTGCGCTTCGATACGGGTGAGGTTCTCTCCAGGCACAGCGTTACTCCCAGGGGTGAGGGGATGTCACCGGAGGGTGGCGCAGTTGGCGCCGACGGCAACCCTGACAGCCTACGCCAGGAGGCGTGCGCCTTCACTCCTTCGGAGATGGAAGGATGGAGGGGTGACCGCGATCGAGCCGAACACCGTCCACTTCTCCTCCGCCGCAGCTTCGGCTGGTGGCCCCTTCGTGACGACCCCGGTCGCCTACGACGGCATTCTTCTCGCCGGGTTCGGCGGGCCGGAAGGGCAGGAGGATGTGATCCCGTTCCTGCGCAACGTGACGCGCGGCCGCGGCATCCCCGACGAGCGCCTCGAAGAGGTCGCGCATCACTACCGTCACTTCGGCGGTGTGAGCCCGATCAACGGTCAGAACCGCGTGCTCAAAGCTGCTCTCGAAGCGGAGCTGCGGCGCCGCGGCATCGATCTGCCGGTGTACTGGGGCAACCGCAACTGGACCCCGTACCTCGAAGAGGTCATCACGACCGCCGCCGATGAGGGACGCACCACGCTGCTGGCCTTCGCCACCAGCGCCTACAGTTCGTTCTCGAGCTGCCGGCAGTACCGCGAGGACTTCGCCCGCGTCCTCTTGGACACCGGCCTGAGCGAGCGCGTCACCATCGACAAGATCCGCCCGTTCTATGACCACCCTGGATTCGTCGACGCGTTCGAGACCGGCGTCCGCGAGGCCATCGAGACCTTCCTCGCCGAGGGCGTCGCGGCATCCGACATCGAGATCCTCTTCTCGACGCACAGCATCCCCACCGCCGACGCCGAGCGCTCCGGCGCCCGCGACATCGACTGGGGCGAGGGCGGCGCGTATGCGGCCCAGCACCTCGCCGTCGCCGCGTGGGTCATGGACCAGGTCCGTGCCTCGGTGCCCGAGTCCGCCGACGTGTCGTGGCAGCTCGTGTATCAGTCCCGGTCGGGACCCGCGTCGCAGCCGTGGCTCGAGCCGGATGTCTGCGACGTGATCGCCGAACTTCCCGCACTCGGGCGCAAGGCCGTCGCCGTCGTCCCGGTGGGGTTCATGAGCGACCACATGGAAGTCCTCTGGGACCTCGACACCGAGGCGTCCGAAGCAGCGGAGGAGGCGGGGCTGCGCTTCACCCGCACGCCGACCCCGGGTGTGTCTGCGACCTTCGTCGCCGGGATCGTCGATCTCATCGAAGAGCGTCTGCAGGGACGCCCCAACGAAGAGCGCCCGCACGTCACGTCGCTTCCGGGCGGCTTCGATGTCTGCCGTCCCGGCTGCTGCGAGAACGTCCGCGCAGGCTTCAAGCCCGCCGCATCCGGTGTCGCACCCTGACATCACGATGACCGCTCGGCGCTTCTAGGATGGGAGCCATGCGCATCCATATCGCCACCGATCACGCCGGTCTCGACTTCTCCACCCAGCTGCAGGAGCACCTGCGCACCGCCGGGCACGAGGTCGTCGATCACGGTCCGATCGTGTACGACGCGGTGGACGACTACCCGGCGTTCTGCATCCGTGCAGCACAGGCGGTCGTGCGTGATCAGGCCACGGGCGTCGAGACGCTCGGCATCGTCTTCGGCGGTTCCGGGAACGGCGAGCAGATCGCGGCGAACAAGGTCGAGGGTGTGCGTGCTGCGCTGGTGTGGAACCTGTCGACGGCCGAACTCGCCCGCGAGCACAACGATGCGAACGTGATCGCGATCGGTGCGCGCCAGCACACCTATGACGAGGTCATCGCGCTGATCGATCGGTTCATCCAGACGCCGTTCTCGGGTGACGAGCGCCACGCGCGTCGCATCGCGCAGATCGCGCAGTTCGAGCGCGACGGCTCGCTGCTGCCGGACCCGCGAGCCTGACATGCCTGAGGGTCACTCCGTCCATCGGATCGCGCGCCAGTTCGATCGCAACTTCATCGGGAAGGTCCTGCACGCCTCGAGCCCGCAGGGGAGATTCGCCGAGGGCGCTGCGGAGCTCGACGGTCGCACCGCGATGAGCGTGAAGGCCGTCGGGAAGCAGATGTTCCTCGAGGCTGAGGGCGACCTCTGGCTACGCGTGCACCTCGGACTCTACGGAGCCTGGGACTTCGCGGGAGAGATCCTGCTCGATCCGACCATCGCCTCGGCGAACGGGCGGATGGGACAGACGAATCAGCGCGGCACCGACCTCACCGGCGTCGCGCACGAGACTCCCGACGTCGCCGACCTGAACGCCGACGAGAGCTCAGACGACGAGGCGATCCTCGATGATGCCGGCGAGAACTCGCTGTCATCGATCGGCGCTCCCCGTCGCGCCCGCGTGCACGTGCGCATGTCGGAGCAGACGCGCGGGCTGGCCGACGAGGACGACGCGGAGTGGCCGCCGCCGGTGGTCGGACAGGTGCGGCTGCGCCTGATGACCGACATCACGGCTGCCGACCTGCGCGGTCCGACCGCGTGCGTGCTGCAGACCCCCGACGAGATGCTCGCGTCCGTGGCACGGTTGGGCCCGGACCCGCTCGTGGGCGACCCGGCCGAGAACGAGGAGCGTTTCGTACGGGCCGTGCGCAAGAAGCCCACGCCCATCGCACTCCTGCTCATGGACCAGGCGGTGGTGAGCGGCATCGGCAACGTGTACCGCGCCGAGATGCTGTTCCGTGCGCGCCTGAACCCGCACACGCCGGGCCGCGACGTGCCCGAAGAACTCGTGCGGGAGCTCTGGCGCGACTGGGTGCGTCTGCTGGCCATCGGCGTCGAGACCGGTCAGATGATGACCATGGACGATCTGTCGTCCGAGCAGTACCGCGCCGCGATGGCGCACCGCGACGATCGCCACTGGGTGTACCACCGGGCCGGGCTCCCGTGCCGGGTGTGCGGCACCGAGATCGCCCTCGAGGAGATCGGCGCCCGCAAGCTCTACTGGTGCCCGCGGTGCCAGGCGACGACATGACCGCGGTGGGCCAACCCGTCTCGATGATCCGTGCCGTGCGCATCGCCGGTCCCGGGCGCGAGTTCCTGATCGATGACGAACCCGTCGACATCCACATCCGTGGAGACCGCATCGTCGACATCGCGCCGACAGGAGCGCTCCGTGCGCAGGGCGAGGTGCTCGACGGCGCCGGCGCCTGGGCGGTGCCGGGGCTGTGGGACAACCACGTGCACACGGTGCAGTGGGCTCTCTCGTCGGAACGCGAGCCGCTGGATGACACGACCACGGCGGCTGGGGCCGCGGCCCGCATGGCAGATGTCGCGCCGCTGCGCGACGGGCGTCGGGTGGGCAGCGGGTACCGCGACGCGCTGTGGCCGGACCAGCCCAGCCTGGCCCTGCTCGACCGCGCGACCGGAGTCGTGCCGACCTACCTGATCAACGCCGACGTCCACAGCGTCTGGCTGAACTCCGCCGCGCTGCGTCGTGAGGGGTTCGTCGCCGACGACGGGGTGCTGCGCGAAGAGGACGCCTTCGAGATCTCGCGACGCCTGAACGCCGTCGAGGCCGATCACGGCGACCGCGCGGTGCGCGCGGCGGGGGAGCGGGCGGCCGCTCGGGGAGTGACGGGACTGGTCGACTTCGACATGGCGTGGAGCGCCGAGGCATGGCCGCGCCGGGTCGCCGCCGGTTTCGCGGCGCACCGGGTCGAGTTCGCGGTGTACCCCTTCGACCTGGAACGGGCGATCGCGGCCGGGCTTCAGACGGGCGAGCTGCTGGACGACGCTGACACCGCCGAGCACGCGCGCGGACTCGTGCGCATGGGCCCGCTCAAGATCATCACCGACGGCTCGCTCGGCACCCGCACCGCCGCGTGCTCGCATGCCTACCCCGGCGTCGAGGCCGGTCACGGCGTCTTGAACGTGCAGCCAGAAGAGCTCCATGCGCTGCTGATGCGCGCGACCGGTGCGGGCCTCGGGGTCGCCCTGCACGCGATCGGCGACCGCGCCACGACATCGGCGCTCGACGCCTTCACCGCCACCGGGGCGAGCGGCACGATCGAGCATGCCCAGCTCGTCCGCCATGCGGACCTCGCCCGTTTCGCTCGGCTCGGAGTCATCGCGAGCGTGCAACCACAGCATGCGCTCGACGACCGTGATCTGGCGCACCGGCTGTGGGCGGAGCAGACGTCGATCGGCTATCCGCTGGCGTCCCTCCGCGCGGCCGGCGTCGAACTGCGCTTCGGGTCGGACGCACCGGTGGCGGCTCTCGACCCGTGGCAGGCGATCGGCGCCGCGGTGACCCGTACCGATGACGAGCGTGAGCCCTGGCACCCGGAAGAGCGTCTCAGCATCGACGAGGCTCTGGCGGCGAGCGTGCGGTCGGCACTCCGTCCTGGCGAGATGGCGGATGTCGTCGTGTGCGCAGAGGATCCGCTCACCGCATCCGGCGATCGGCTGAGGGGGATGCCCGTAGAGGCGACGGTGCTGGGCGGTCGTCTCACCTACAGCTCATGACGCAGCGCGCGTGACGCAACGCGAAGGGCCCCGGGGATCGCACCCCGGGGCCCTTCGCGATTCGAGCGGTGTTACGCGGCGATGTGCGAGACGAGGAACCAGCGGTCCTTCTCGAGTCCGCGCATGATCTCGATCGCGACGTCCTGGCTGGTGAGGTCGACCTCGTCGAGTCCGTCGATGGCTGCCTTCACGTCGACGAGGATCGCGTCGATGTCGGAGATCACGGCGCGGACGAGCTCGTCCGACTGGGTGAACCCGGCGGGGACAGCGCTCGTGCCGGCCTTCTCGGCGACCGTGCTGAGGCGGGCGTCGATCGGGAGGCCGAGAGCGACGATGCGCTCCGCTGCGGTGTCGGCGAAGTCTCCGGCGTGGGAGACGATCGTGTCGAGGAGTTCGTGGACGCCGATGAAGTTGGCGCCGCGCACGTGCCAGTGCGCCTGCTTGCCGTTGACGGTCAGGGCCTCGAGGCCGAGGACGACAGGGGAGAGGAACTGCGCGGCTGCTGCCGCGACGGTCGGGTCGCCGGCGGTGGTGGAAACGGTGTGTACCTTGCTCATGATGTGCTCCTCCAGGGATGCCGAATCGTATGTCTTGGACACAACGCTACTCAGCCTCAGACATTCCGCAAGCAAGCTGAGGCTCCGCTTACCGGTCCGTTTTCCCGCGGAATACCGGGCATCTGAGGGTAGTCTCGCCTTATGAGCATCGCATCGGGAGCCTCGGTCCTCGCCCTGCCGACCGGCACGCCGGACATCGCCGCTGACGCATTCATCGCCGACGGCGCGCGCGTCGTCGGCCGCGTCGAGCTGCGACCCGGATCGAGCGTCTGGTACAACGCGGTGCTGCGGGCGGATTCGTCATCCATCACGGTCGGCGACGACAGCAACGTGCAGGACAACGTGTCGGTGCATGTGGACGACGGGCACCCGGTCGTGATCGGCGCGCGGGTGTCGATCGGTCACAACGCCGTCGTGCACGGCTGCACGATCGGCGACGGTTCGCTGATCGGCACGGGAGCGGTGATCCTGAGCGGAGCCGTGATCGGGGTGGGGTGCCTGATCGCCGGCGGGGCGGTGGTGCTGGGAGGCACGGTCGTCCCCGACGGATCGTTGGTCGCCGGGGTCCCGGCGAAGGTACGGCGAATGCTGGACGACGACGAGAAGGCTGGGCTGATCGCGAACGCGCAGATCTACCTCGGCCACCGGAAGACGCACAGCGGCGCGACTCCGGTCTGAGGGCCGCTCGGCGCTAGGCTGGAAGTGCAAGGGGCGGTGGCCAAGCTGGTCAAGGCAGCGGGCTCATAACCCGACGATCGTGGGTTCAAGTCCCACCCGCCCTACCGATGCGCACGGCGGATCGGGCCCGGATTCCCTGCGGCCCGATCAGTCGGGCGGTCCGACCTCGAGGTGCTCCTCGATCAGTGTGATGCCGCCGCTGGTGTTGGCGGAGAGCGCCAGGTCTTCGATCCACTGCCGGCTGAGTTCGGGCGTGTTCGGCTCCTGGAAGTCGAACCGGAGCGGAATCGACGGATGCAGCCAGATGGTCGAGCGCCCGGGTGCGTCGTGCTCGGGATGCCGCCACGACAGCGTGAAGCTCTCGTTCCTTCGCAGCTTGGTCGCGGTCACCACCTTCAGGTGCGCGAGAGCGCGGTCCTCGATCTGGATCGGGTCACCGGAGTTGCCGTAGTAGAGACTGCCCACGTTCCGACCCTATGTTTCGTGCGCGAAACGTTCGTTCGACTCGAGGACGACTCGCGGACGGCGCGCACAGGTATTGCGCGTTATGTCATCATCCGCTGCGGCGACGGGTCTCCGACGGATGCACGCCGTACACCGCTCGGTAGGCGGCAGCGAATCGCGACGGGTGCGCATAGCCCCACCGGCGCGCGATGGTCGCGACGGAATCCTGAGGCGATGAACGCAGATCGCGGTGGGCTCCCTCGAGTCGGGCGCGACGCAGAGACTCCGCCGGTGTCGCATCCAGAGAGCGCCGGAAGGCGTACTGGAGCCCGCGCGTCGACATGTGGACGGCCGCGGCGACATCGTCGACGGTGATGGCGCGGTGGGCGTTCTCACTGATGTACGCCAGCGCGCGCCGCACGGCGGCCGGGGCGGGGCTGGTCTGAGCAGGGCGACCGACCAGGTCATACAGAGATGTGGCGAAGGCGCCCAGAGTGACCGACAGCGCATGACGGCCGAGTTCGGCGCGCAGAAGCGGGTCGGGGGAGTCGTCGTCGACGCTCTGCTCGAGATAGCGGAACGTGCGCTCCCACTGCGCCGCAGACGCGGCGTCGCGCGGACGCAGATCCTGCACGCGCAGGATGAGTTGATCGTCGCCGCTGAGCTGACGCGCGAAAGCGTTGACGGCGTCGCGATCGAAGATGAGGGCGCGCACCTCGGCGTCCTGCTCCCATCGCGCCCGCACCTGCGCGCCGTCGGTCACCCAGGGCATCGTCGGGTCGAGGTCGTCGCGACCTGACCACACCGCGGCGTCCGGTCCGTCCACGCGACAGACGAGCAGCTGGTCCTGAGGCTCCACGAGGGAGCGGATCTCCGCGGCGAGTGCGTAGCGCACCAGGCTCACACCTGCGAGGTCGGCAGAGTGCCAGGCAAAGCGGAAACGCTGCGGATCGGCTTTCTGCAGCACCGCGGACGGCACGTAGTCCCGCCATGTCGTCTCCACGCGTGAGACATCGCGCGAAGTGAAACGCACTGCTGGTCCTCCCCTCGCCTCGATACAGGCGAGGCAGCAGGATATCGGATCAGGCTGGGACGACGATCGGATGGGGCGCGCTCGACGCGGCCTGCGCGGTCGCAGGCCCGACAGGGGCGAGGATGGTCGGGGTGGCGACGAGGAAGGCAGGATCCGGCGATGAGGCACGCGAGCGGGCAGAGACGGATGCGCCGATGAGCGCGTCGAAGGCGACCGGCGAGGACACCACGATCCGGGATCTGGATGCGGCGTCCTGGGCGTACGTCGCGCGGTCCGTCGTGCGTAGGTTCGTCCCTGATCGCTGCCCGGACGCGGCGGCGGCGCTGACGTTCTACGCGATCCTCGCGGTGATCCCTGCCGCGATGGTCGTGGTGTCGCTGGTCAGCATCCTCGGATCGGACTCCGAGCTGCTGCGCCTGGTCGTGACTGTGGTCTCGACGCTCGTCTCCTCCGAGGCATCCGACCTGCTGCGAGACCTGATCGAGGAGCTGGCGTCGTCGTCGATCGCCTGGATCGCGCTGCTCGGCGGCCTGGCGCTCACGCTCTGGAGCGGCGCGCGGTACGCCGCCGCGTTCGGACGATCGATGAACGAGATCTACCGAGCCGACGAGGGCCGACGGCTGTGGAAGATGCGCGTCACCCATCTGCTGATCGCTCTCGCTCTGCTGGTCGCAGGCGTCGTCGCGGTCATCGTGCTCGGCGTCTCGGATCGGGTCGTCGAAGCGATCGACGATCAGCTCGGCTGGGGCGACGCGGTCCTCATCACCTGGCGGATCGTGCGCTGGCCACTGCTCGCCCTCGTCGTGGTGCTGGCGCTGGCGTGCCTGTCGTACTTCTCCTCGAATGTGCGGCACCCGCGCTTCCGGTGGATGACCTTCGGGGCGAGCTCGACGATCGCGGTGCTGCTGGCCGCGAGCCTGCTCTTTCGCCTGTACACGACCACGATCGCGCAGTACGACCGCATCTCCTCGGGGTCGAGCCGCCCGATGCGGATGAAGTACTCGGTCAGGCTGGCCGCCTGCGTGCGCGCCCACCCGATCTGACGCGTGTGCAGCTCGATGAGGCTGTCGGGCAGCACGAACTGCCGGGCGAGAGCCTGCGCCACACGTCCGGCGGCGATCGCGTCGGCGGACGCCTCATGTGCGCCGTCGAGGACGACCGCATAGTGCGCCGCGACCACCTCGAGGGTGCGCTTGCCTCGTCGGTAGCGGTCGTAGGCCTTGTCGATCACGAACGGGTCGATGACCGGCGACGGGTCGTCGAGGGGCTCGACGCCGTGCCGTCGCGCCTCGTGCGACAGCAGCGAGAAGTCGTAGGCGGCGTTGTAGGCCACGACCGGCACGCCCTGATCGAGAAGCGATCGCAACGCCGACGTGATCTCGTACACCACCTCGACGGCCGGACGACCGTGCTCACGTGCGTAGGCCGTCGTGACTCCGTGCACGGCGGTCGCCCCCTCTGGAATCGGCACGCCCGGGTCGGCGATCCAGGAGCGGGCCGCGATCTGGTCGCCCTGCGCGTCGAGCACGCCGATGTGTGCGGTGACGACGCGATCACGCGTGACGTCGATGCCGGTGGTCTCGAGATCGAACACCGCGACGCGGGTCAGCCAGCCGGGGAGCACAGGTGGGGTCGCCATGACCTCACCGTAGGACGGACCCCCGACATCCGCGAGACGCCCACCGGCGACTCCGTAGAATCGACCCATGACCGCTCCTTCTCCGTACGCCGAACGACTGGGTCGACTTCCGGTGCGACGCGCAGAGGTCGAGGTCGCCGGGGGAACGACGGCCTACTGGGTCTACGGCCCCGACGACGCCGAGACCACGGTCATCGCGGTGCACGGTTTTCGCGGCGATCATCATGGGCTCGAGCCCGTGCTCGCCTTCCTGCCCGAGGCGCGCGTCATCGCGCCCGACCTCCCGGGGTTCGGCGAGACGGCGCCGCTGCCTGATCGCACCCATGACCTCGACGCCTATGCGGGCTGGTTGACGGAGTTCGCCGCCGCCGTCGCTCCCGGCGCCGTCATCCTCGGACACTCCTTCGGATCGATCGTCGTCTCCGCCGCGGTCGCCGGTGGACTCGCGACCCCGCGGCTCATCCTGATCAACCCCATCGGCGCGCCCGCGCTAGAGGGTCCCAAAGGCGTGCTGACGCGCCTGGCGGTGCTGTACTACGGGCTCGGAGCCCGCCTCCCGGCTCGTCTGGGAACGGCGCTCCTGCGCAACCGCGTGATCGTCCGGGTGATGAGCATCTCGATGGCGAAGACCCGAGACCGCGCGCTGCGCCGCTTCATCCATGATCAGCACGACACCTACTTCTCGCGCTTCGCGGATCGCGATGTGCTCCGCGACGCGTTCGTGGCGAGTGTCTCGAACGACGTCCGTGAGTTCGCGCCCCTGATCTCCGTCCCGACGCTTCTGGTGGCCGCCGAGCGCGACGACATCACGCCCATCGAAGCGGAGCGCGTGCTCGCGACACTGTTCGCCGACGCCACCCTGGTCGAGATCGCCCACGTCGGGCATCTGATCCACTACGAGACGCCCGCCGAAGCCGCGGGCGCCATCCGTCGCTTCCTCAGGATTCCCGTCGCGCGAGGCCGATGAGCCCGGCCACCCGGAACGGGATCACCTCGCCCATGGCGAGTGAGGTCTCGGTGCGCTCCACACCCTCGATCGAGAGGATGCGCGCGTCGGTGTCGAAGAGGTGGCGCGCGTCACGGCACGCGACGCGGGCGAGCAGATCGATCGACCCGCTGAGCCCATGCGCCTGCACGACCTCGGGGATGCGCGCGAGTTCGCTGATGATCCGAGGCAGCTCGATCTGACGCACGCCGATGCTGACGAACGCCTGCAGCGGGAAGCCGAGGACCTCCGGGGCAAAGGATCGCTCGTACGAGAGGAAGATCCCGCTCTGCTCCAGCCGCGCCATGCGCGCCTGGATGGTGTTGCGAGAGAGGCCGAGAGTCTCGGCCAGAGCGACGATCGTGATGCGCGGATCGTCCGACAGCGCGGCGAGCAGTTCGAGGTCGATGCGATCGAGTCCGGACATAGTGCCAAACCATAGCAGGGTCGATCGGGTCGAAATTGAGCAACATGCTCAAGCCGTCACGCATTGCTTGAGCGACGTGATGAGCGGACGTACCCTCGGAGCAGGCCGGCGATGACGCCGCGTGCGTCACGCACAGCCCCACGAAGGCCGCCGAGACTGGAGGACGATGATGTCACCGCAGATCACCCCCATCGCCGACACCGCCCAGGACCTGGAGCTCTCCGAGCGCCTCCTGATGCCGGACGGGACGCGCATCGCGAACCCCCGACTGGATCCGTTCATCACCGACGTCGACGCCGCGCGGCTGCGGTCGCTGCATCGCGACATGGTCATCCTGCGCCGCATCGATGCAGAGGGGGTCGCGCTGCAGCGCCAGGGACAGCTCGGGCTGTGGGCGCCATGCCAGGGGCAGGAGGCCACCCAGATCGGGACGGCTCGAGCGCTCGAGGCGCGGGACTACGTCTTCCCCAGCTACCGCGAGACCGGAGTGATCTACGCCCGGGGCGCGCAGCCGGGCGACTACGTCCGCATGTGGCGCGGCGAGGAGGGTGCCGCATACGACCCCGCAGCCCTGCGCGTCGCGCCGCTGCAGATCATCATCGGAGCACAGACCCTGCACGCGGTGGGCTACGCGCTCGGCATCAGCCACGACGAGGCCGACGAGGTCGCGGTGACGTACTTCGGCGACGGCGCGACCAGTCAAGGCGATGTGAACGAGGCCATGATCTTCGCCGCCTCCTACCAGGCGCCCGTGGTGTTCGTGTGCCAGAACAACCACTGGGCGATCTCGGAGCCCGTCGCTGTGCAGTCGCAGTACCCGATCGCCGGCCGGGCTCCGGGATTCGGCATCCCGAGCCTGCGGGTCGACGGCAACGACGTGCTCGCCTGCATGGCCGCGATGCGCTGGGCGCTCGCGCACGCGCGCTCAGGAAAGGGCCCTGCCTACATCGAGGCAGTGACCTACCGGATGGGTCCGCACACGACAGCTGACGACCCGACCCGATACCGCGACGAGGCGGAGCTGGAGTCCTGGCGCCGGCGCGACCCGATCTCGCGGATCGAGGCGCATCTGCGTGCGGCCGGCGAGCTCGACGAGCAGCATCTCGCTGACACCCAGGCGGCGGCCGATGCCGTCGCCAAGGAGATGCGCGCGGCGTGCCTGGGCATGGTCACGCGACCGCCACTCGCGGTGTTCGACGGTGTCTACGCCGAGCCGCACATCGGGCTCGGACGCCAGCGCGACGAGTACGCCGCCTATCTCGAGTCCTTCGAGAGCGAGGCCTGAGATGACCGAGCTCACACTGGGCAAGGCCCTCGGCGCCGGGCTTCGTCAGGCCATGCGCGACGACGACCGGGTCGTGCTGCTGGGGGAGGACATCGGCAAGCTCGGCGGGGTGTTCCGCATCACCGACGGACTGCTCGACGAGTTCGGCTCGAAGCGCGTCATCGACACCCCGCTCGCCGAGTCCGGCATCGTGGGAACTGCAGTCGGACTGGCCTTCCGCGGGTATCGGCCCGTGGTCGAGATCCAGTTCGACGGATTCGTCTACCCCGCCTTCGATCAGATCGTGGCGCAGGTCGCCAAGCTGCACTACCGCACGCAGGGACGCGTGAAGATGCCGATCACCATCCGCATCCCGTGGGCCGGAGGGATCGGGGCCGCCGAGCATCACTCCGAGTCGCCCGAGGCGTACTTCGTGCACACCGCGGGGCTGCGCGTGATCACGGTGTCGAATCCCGCCGACGCCTACCGCAGCCTGCGCCAGGCGATCGCCTCAGATGACCCGGTCATCTTCTTCGAGCCCAAGCGGCTCTACCACCACAAGGGCGAGGTCGACCTCGCCGCCTCGCTCGCCGACGCCCCGCCCATGGGCCTCGCCGACGTCGTGCGTGCCGGAGACGACGTGACGCTGATCACCTACGGTGCGATGGTGTCGACGGCTCTGCAGGCGGCCGAGGCCGCAGAGGACGAGGGGGTGTCGATCGAGGTGATCGATCTGCGATCCCTCTCGCCGGTGGACTACGACTCCGTCGCCGCGTCGGTGCGCAGGACGGGTCGAGTCGTCGTCGCGCATGAAGCATCGCGCGAGGCCGGCGTCGCCGCCGAGGTGATCGCGAGCATCACCGAGCGCTGCTTCGAGTACCTCGAGTCCGCGCCGCTGCGCGTGACAGGACATGACATCCCCTACCCGCCCGCCAAGCTCGAGAAGTACCACCTGCCCGACCTCGACCGACTTCTCGATGCGGTCGACAGAGTGCTCGACCGCCCGAACAGCATGACAGGGGTGCACGCATGATCGCGGAGTTCCGGCTGCCCGACCTCGGCGAGGGTCTCGCCGAGGCGGAGGTGGTGCAGTGGCTGGTCGCTCCCGGTGACGCGGTGGCACTCAACCAGACGCTCGCCGAGGTGGAGACCGCGAAGGCCGTGGTCGAGCTGCCGTCGCCCTACGAGGGCACGGTCACGACGCTGCACGCCGAGGCGGGGGAGACGGTCGCTGTCGGCTCGCCGCTCATCGCCTTCGAGGTCGTCGGGGAGGATGACGCCGCCCCGGCTGCGCCGACCGGGGAAACCTCGCGGGAGGAGACCCAAGAAAAGTCGCAGCCGAATCTCGTCGGCTACGGAGCCGCTCCGGCGAACAGCGGTCGGCCGGCACGGCGCACGCGTCGATCCACCGCTGGGTCACGCGTCACCGACACCGCTGTGCTCGAGGCGGCACCGCACGACGCGGCTCCCTCGGTGACGGTGGAGCGGGTGTTCGAGCGCCCGCGCTCGACGCCGCCGGTGCGCGCCCACGCGAAGCGACTGGGTGTCGACCTCGTGCTGGTGGCTGCCGGGGTCGGCGATCGCGTGATCACCCGTCGGGACGTCGATGCGTACGCCGAACGGCATTCCGACAGGGCGGCCGAAGCGCCCTCGTCCGACCAGGGCCATCTCGCCCGGAACCCCTCCGCTGCGGACACCGGACCGACCCGCGGCACGCGCGGCGAGACCCGCACGCCGATCCGCGGCGTGCGCAAGCACACCGCGGCGGCGATGGTGCAGAGTGCCTTCACAGCCCCGCACGTGACGGTGTTCCACACGGTCGATGTCACGGAGACCATGGACCTGCTCGCGAGACTGCGCGACGACCGCTCTCTCGGCGAGCTGCGCATCGGCCCCCTCGCGGTGATCGCGAAGGTCGTGTGCCTGGCACTCAGCCGCACTCCGGGCCTGAATGCGCACTGGGACGAGCAGGCCGGTGAGATCGTCCAGTACGACTATGTCGATCTCGGCATCGCCGCCGCCACCGATCGCGGCCTCATCGTGCCGAACATCCGCAACGCCGAGGCGATGACGCTGAGCCAGCTGAGCGCGGCGCTGAAGTCGCTGGCCGACACGGCTCGCGCCGGCCGGACGTCGCCGGCGGAACTGGCGGGCGGGACGTTCTCGATCTCCAACATCGGCGTGTTCGGCGTCGATGCGGGCACGCCGATCCTGCCTCCGGGGCAGTCCGGCATCCTCGCCGTCGGGGCCGTTCGTCGTCAACCGTGGGAGTACCGCGGTGAGATCGCCCTGCGTCAGATGATGACGCTGAGCCTCTCGTTCGATCACCGTCTGGTCGACGGTGCCGAGGGCGCGCGATTCCTCAAGGACGTCGCCGACGTCCTCGAGGAGCCGGGTCGGGCGATGCTGTTCGGGTGAGAGCCGGCGCTCAGCAGGGAGCTCGCAGTGCGGCTTCCGCCATCGCGGCGAGCACCGTCGCGGTGGCGGCGTGCCGGCGCGAGGCCGAACGCGTGCTGTGGGGCGTGGAGTTGATCAGGCCGAAGCAGGCCTGCACGCGCAGGCGGAGCTCCTCGGGACTCGCCTCGAGCAGAGGGGCCAGCGCGTCGATCCACAGTTCGATGTACGCGCGCTGCAGGCGGCGGACGGCGGCACGGTCGGTGTCATCGAGGTGCGCGACATCGCGGTCGTGCACCTGGATCACATCGGCGCTGCCGAGCGCGAACTCCACGTGGAATCGGATCAGCGCGCGCATCCGCTCGACCTCGTCCGGTGCGGATGCCGCGACGGCCGTCCCGCCGCTGACCAGGTCGTCACTGACCTTCACCAGCACGCTTCCGAGCAGAGCCTGCTTGCCGGCGAAGTGTCGGTACACCGCGGGGCCGGACACACCGACGGCGGCGCCGATGTCCTCCAGGCTCACACCGTTGTATCCGCGCTCGGCGAAGAGCCGCGCGGCCTCGTGCAGGATCGCGTCGGAACGCTCCGCTTTCGCGCGATCACGGGCGGTCGTCGGGGTTGTCATCTCAGTTAATCCTCGCTAACCTGAATGAACGGGTTAGTGCACACTAACCGAAGCAGCATGGGGCGCGCCACCGTATGACGCGTGCACCGGCGTGGGTCGAGGAGGACTTCACGATGGCCGACACCCAGGAGTCCCTGGCGGAGCAGCTGCGCGCGCGCCTCGCGGTCGCCGCACGAGGCGGACCGGACGCATCGCGCGAGCGCCATATCGCTCGCGGCAAGCTCCTGCCGCGCGATCGCGTCGACCGCCTGCTCGACGAAGGAAGCCCCTTCCTCGAGGTCGCCCCGCTCGCCGCCGACGGGCTGTACGGGGGAGAGGCTCCCGGAGCCGGCGTCATCGCCGGAATCGGCCTCGTGCACGGCCGGCACGTGATGGTGGTCTGCAACGACGCGACCGTCAAGGGCGGCACCTATCTCCCGCTCACCGTCAAGAAGCATCTGCGTGCGCAGGAGATCGCGCGCGAGAATCGCCTTCCGTGTCTGTACCTCGTGGACTCGGGGGGAGCGTTCCTGCCGAAGCAGGACGAGGTGTTCCCGGACCGCGACCACTTCGGACGGATCTTCTTCAATCAGGCCCGGATGTCGGCCGACGGCATCCCGCAGCTCGCGGCTGTACTGGGCTCCTGCACCGCGGGTGGCGCGTACGTTCCGGCGATGAGCGATGAGACGGTGATCGTGCGCGGCCAGGGCACGATCTTCCTCGGCGGGCCGCCGCTGGTGAAGGCCGCGATCGGCGAGATCGTCACGGCGGAGGAGCTCGGCGGGGGCGAGTTGCACGCACGCCGGAGCGGTGTGGTGGATCACCTCGCGGAAGACGACGAGCACGCCCTCGAGATCCTGCGCGACATCGTGGCGACGCTTCCGCCGCCCCTGCCCCCCGCGTGGGAGGTGCACGAGTCCGTGGCCCCGGCCGAGACGTCGTCGCTGTACGACGTGGTGCCGGTCGACGTGAACGCCGCGTACGACGTGCGCGAGGTCATCGCACGACTGGTCGACGGCGACAGCTTCCGGGAGTTCAAGGCCGAGTACGGCACGACGCTCGTCACCGGATTCGCTCGACTGCATGGCCACCCCGTGGGCATCGTCGCCAACAACGGGGTGCTGTTCAGCGAGTCCGCGCTCAAGGGTGCGCATTTCATCGAGCTGTGCGATCAGCGCGGGATCCCGCTGCTGTTCCTGCAGAACATCACCGGGTTCATGGTCGGATCCGACGCCGAGGCCGGTGGCATCGCCAAGGACGGCGCCAAGATGGTCACCGCCGTCGCCAGCACCCGCGTGCCGAAGCTCACCGTGATCGTCGGCGGCTCCTTCGGCGCGGGCAACTACTCGATGTGCGGACGGGCGTACTCGCCCCGCTTCCTGTGGACGTGGCCGGCCAGCCGGATCTCTGTCATGGGCGGTCCGCAGGCGGCGTCGGTGCTCGCCACGGTCCGCGAGGATCAGCTCGCATCCCGCGGCGCGGAGTGGTCCGAACAGGAGCGCGCCGAGTTCGAGGCGCCGATCCGGGCCCAGTACGAGGAGCAGGGCGAGCCGTACTACGCGACCGCCCGCCTCTGGGACGACGGCATCGTCGATCCTGAACAGACCCGTGACCTGCTCGGGCTGGCGCTCGACGTGGTCTCCCGCACCCCTCTTCCCACGCCGAACTTCGGCGTCTTCCGGATGTGAGCCTGATGACTGAGATCCAGAGACCAGAACTCCGCCGAGAGTCCGAGAGCGAGTTCGACACCGGGTTCGACACCGTGCTCGTGGCGAATCGCGGAGAGATCGCGCGGCGCATCATTCGCACCCTCCGCGCACGCGGCATCCGCAGCGTCGCGGTGTACAGCGACGCCGACGCGGATGCCCCACATGTCCGCGAGGCCGATGTCGCCGTGCGGATCGGACCGGCGCCCGCGACGGAGTCGTACCTCGACGTGTCCGCGGTCATCGCGGCAGCCCTCCGAACCGGGGCGCAGGCCGTTCACCCGGGCTACGGGTTCCTGTCCGAGAGCGTGGGCCTGGCCGAGGCGTGTGCGCAGAACGGCATCGTCTTCGTCGGTCCGGGCATCACGGCGCTCCAGATCATGGGCGACAAGGCACGCGCACGCGAACACGTGGTCGCCCACGGGGTCCCCGTCGTTCCCGGCTTCGACGCCGCAGGTCTCACGGACGAGCAGATCGCCGAATCCGCAGAGCGGATCGGGTACCCGCTGCTGGTCAAGCCGAGCGCGGGCGGCGGCGGCAAGGGCATGGAGGTCGTCGCCGACGCGGCCGGGCTCCCGACCGCTCTCGCGTCGGCACGACGCGTCGCGGCATCGGCCTTCGGAGACGACGCGCTGATCCTCGAGAGGCTCATCCGACGCCCGCGTCACATCGAGGTGCAGGTGTTCGGCGACGCGCACGGCCAGGTGATCGCGATCGGCGAGCGTGAATGCACGCTGCAGCGCCGACACCAGAAGGTCATCGAGGAGGCTCCGTCCGCAGGGCTCGCGGATGCCACGCGGCAGGCTCTCCTCGAGGCCGCCGTGCAGGCCGCGCAGAGCGTGGACTACGTCGGAGCGGGGACAGTCGAGTTCCTGATCGATGCCGACGCTCCGGACGAAGTGTTCTTCATCGA
Source organism: Microbacterium sp. PI-SA-G (assembly GCF_057215335.1). Classification (NCBI taxonomy): domain Bacteria; kingdom Bacillati; phylum Actinomycetota; class Actinomycetes; order Micrococcales; family Microbacteriaceae; genus Microbacterium; species Microbacterium sp. PI-SA-G. The sequence goes on along the minus strand of NZ_CM170103.1, from coordinate 568,621 downwards.
GATGAACACCCGGCTGCAGGTCGAGCACCCGGTGACCGAAGCGGTGACAGGCCTGGACCTCGTCGCGCTGCAGTTGCAGGTCGCGGCGGGCAGGCCCTTGAACATCACCCCGCAGCTGCGCGGACACGCGGTCGAGGCACGTATCTACGCCGAGTCGCCCGAGCGCGGGTTCCTGCCCTCGACCGGCACGGTGCTGCTGTTCGAGCCGCCGACGGGCGTGCAGGTGGATGCCGCGATCGAGACGGGCAGCGTGGTCTCGGGCTTCTACGACCCGCTCATCGCCAAGGTGATCGCTCATGCCCCCGACCGCGCCACCGCGCTCGCGCGACTGGATCGTGCTCTTGCCGACACCGTCGTGCTGGGCGTCGACACGAACATCGCGTTCCTTCGCCGCCTGTGCCGTGACGAGCGCGTGGTCGCGGGCGACCTCGACACGGGGCTGATCGAGACGCTGCTCCCGTGGACGCCCGAGCGACCCGGCGCAGCATTGCTCGCAGAGGCCGCGCGGGTGAGCGCGCCGACCGGTGCCCCGCAGCGCTCGGGTGGGCTGTGGCGAGACCTGCCGGGCTGGCGGCTCGGGGCGCTCGCGGCTTCGGCGACGAGGGCGGCGTTTCTCACCGACGATGACCAGGTGATCGAGGAGAGCCCCGCGGATGCCGACGGGGCCGAGGGAGCCCGGGCGGCGATCGACCGCGACGGCGCCGTGTGGGTCATGCATGCCGGGCATGGTGCACGACTGCGCCCGCTCGACCGGCGGGCACGGCTGCGACGACGACTCGCCGCCGAGCACTCCGGTCCGGGCGCCACCGGACCGGAAGCGACAGCACCGATGCCCGGAGCCGTCGTCGCAGTGCACGTGGTGGAGGGAGCGCGCGTGACGACCGGCGCCCCGCTGCTCTCGATCGAGGCGATGAAGATGGAGCACCCGGTACTCGCCCCACACGACGGCACCGTGCATCTGCTGGTGTCACCCGGCGACCAGGTGCGGCGCGATCAGGTCGTCGCCCGCGTCGTCGACACGACGCAGGGCGCCGACGGCCGGTCAGACGACCACACGAACGACCACACAGACGACCACACCACGGAGGAGAACCGATGATCGAGGATCTGACCGACGAAGAGCGTGAACTCGCCGCGATGGTGCGGGAGTTCGCTGACACCGTCGTCGCCCCGCAGTCCTACGAGGCCGACCGCACGCATACCCTCTCGATGGATGTGGTGGCACAGATGGGAGACCTCGGGTTGTTCGGTCTCCCGTTCCCCGAGGAGCATGGAGGGCAGGGCGGCGACTATATGGCGCTCTGCCTGGCCATCGAGGCACTGGGGCGCGTCGATCAGTCGATCGCGATCACGCTCGAGGCCGGGGTGAGCCTGGGCGCGATGCCCATCCACCGCTTCGGCACCGATGAGCAGAAGCAGGAGTACCTCCCGGATCTGCTGGCCGGCCGTGCTCTCGCCGGCTTCGGGCTCACCGAACCCGAGGCCGGAAGCGATGCGGGTGCGACCCGCACCACCGCGCGCCTGGAGGGTGACGAATGGGTGATCGACGGTTCCAAGCAGTTCATCACGAACTCGGGCACGCCGATCACACGCTTCGTGACGGTGACCGCGGTGACGGGCATCTCCGACGGTCGCAAGCAGATCTCCACCATCATCGTCCCGAACTCGACCCCGGGGTTCACGGTCGAGGCCCCGTACGACAAGGTCGGGTGGAATGCCTCCGACACGCATCCGCTCACGTTCGTCGGCGCCCGTGTGCCCGCATCGAACCTGCTCGGCGACGAGGGTCGCGGGTTCCGCAACTTCCTCAGCATCCTTGACGAGGGCCGCATCGCCATCGCCGCGCTGTCGACCGGTGCCGCGGAAGGATGCCTCGAAGCGGCGGTCGACTACGCCAAGAGCCGGACGATTTTCGGCAGTGCGCTCAGCACTCGGCAGAACGCGCAGTTCACCCTGGCGCGCATGCGAGCGCGCGTGCACACCGCACGCCTGGCCTGGCATCACGCGGCGCGACTGCGAGACGCGGGCCGGCCGTTCGCCGAGCAGGCCGCCATCGCGAAGCTGGTGTCTGGTGAGGCCGCGATGGACAACGCGCGCGACGCGACACAGATCTTCGGCGGCAACGGCTTCATGAACGAGTTCCCGGTGGCGCGGCACTATCGCGACTCCAAGATCCTCGAGATCGGCGAGGGCACGACCGAGGTGCAGCTGCTCGTGATCGCTCGCGCGCTCGGACTCACCGGGTAGCGTGGCCGTATGACCGGTCACGACATCGTGCAGCGGGGGCTGTACCTCGAGGAGTTCGTGGTTGGGGCCCGCTATCTGCACCGCCCTGGGCGGACGGCCACGGAGGCCGACAACGTGCTCTTCACCACGCTCACCATGAACACGCAGGCGCTGCACCTCGATGCGGCATTCGCCGAGACGCAGGAACCGTTCCACGCGCGCCTGATGAACTCGATGTGGACACTGTCGACGATGGTCGGCGCCTCCGTCGCTCAGCTGACGCAGGGCACGCTCGTGGCGCAGCTCGGGCTGAGCGACATCTCCTTCCCGAATCCGCTGTTCCCCGGCGACACGCTGTACACCGAGAGCGTCATCGTCTCGAAGCGGCTCTCGTCGTCACGCCCCGGCCAGGGGATCGTCGAGATCGCGCACACCGGCCGCACACAGGACGACACCGTCGTCGCCACGGCCCACCGCACCGTCCTGGTGCGCACACTTGAGGGAAGGACACCCGCGGCATGACGTTCTCGCTCGGACCCGCGCTGCTGTTCTGTCCCGGCGACCGACCGGAGCGCTTCGGTACAGCGCTCGATCGGGCCGACGCCGTGATCATCGACCTTGAGGATGCGGTGCTCCCGGCCGCCAAGTCTGAGGCCCGGGCGAACCTGACCGCGGCAGACCTGGATCCGCAACGGGTCATCGTGCGCGTGAACGCACCGACGAGTGACGAGTTCGCGGCAGACCTCGACGCTCTGCGTCAGACTCCGTTCCAGACGGTGATGATTGCCAAGACCGAGGATCCGGAGGCCCTTTCAGCGTTCGACGAGCGGCATTCGCTGATCGCGCTGTGCGAGACGGCTCGCGGCGTGCACGCGGCCGACACCATCGCGGCGCATCCGCGCGTGGTCGCGATGATGTGGGGGGCGGAGGACCTGGTCGCCTCGCTCGGCGGCACCTCCAGCCGTCATCCGGACGGCACCTACCGCGATGTCGCCAGGTACGCGCGTTCGCGAGTTCTCCTCGAAGCGGGTGCGCGCGGCAAGGGCGCGATCGATGCGGTGCACGTCGACATCGGTGACGTCGACGGGCTCGAGAGCGAAGCACGTGATGCCGCGTCCTCGGGGTTCGCCGCGACGGCGTGCATCCACCCGAGTCAGGTCGCCGTCATCCGAGCGGCCTACCGTCCCGACGACGCCATGGTGACGTGGGCGCGCGGCGTGCTCGCCGCTGCGGCCGAGGAACGCGGGGTGTTCCGCTTCGAGGGACGCATGATCGACGAGCCGGTGCTCCGGCATGCCCGGTCGGTCGTGGCGCGCGCCGACTGAGCGTCGCGGGCACCGGACGAATCAGACCAGCGTGTACTGATCGAGCAGCCGCAGCGAGTCCGGCGACACCTCGAAGCGGTGGGCCGATCCGTTCGCGATCACCTGACCGAGCGTCGGGAGGGTCCCGCCGGAGACCTGGTCGATCAGCGCGCGGATGACGCCCCCGTGTGCGACGACGATGACCGATTCGGCGGCGGGTGCCGAGCGGCGCCGTGCCTCCCGCGCGATGCGGTGCAGCGCATCGCGGGCGCGCAGTCCGACGGCGTCGAGCGATTCCGCGCCGGGAACGGGGGAGTGCCAGTCGCCATAGGCCGCGATGTACTCCTCGACGAGCATCCCCTCGCCTTCGCCGAACTCGCGCTCGCGCAGGTCGCCCACCGGGTCGGCCAGCGGCAGTCCGAGTCGCTCGGCGATGATCTCGGCGGTCTCCCGCGCACGCACGAGCGGGCTGGAGTACACCGCGTGGTGCGTGGTTCCGACGAGCCGATCGGCGGCCGCGTGCGCGTCAGCACGGCCGGTCTCGTTGAGCGGGATGTCGGTCGACCCCTGGATGCGACGGCTGAGGTTCCAGTCGGTCTGACCGTGACGGACGAGGGTGAGCAGAGTCATCGGAGAAGCTCCTGGAGCGCGGGGAGCACATCGCTGGTGCCCGCGGCGATGGTCACATGCGCCCAGGGATCCGCGCGAGTCGGCTCGTGATTGACGATGATCAGCGGAATGCTGCGACGACGTGCCCGTTCGACCAGACGCACTCCGGAGTTGACGACGAGAGAGGAGCCCGCCACGATCAGCGCGGTGCTGGCACGCAGCAGTGATTCCGCCGCCCGGAACCGGTCCTGCGGCACGTACTCGCCGAAGAACACGACGTCGGGCTTCAACATCCCCTCGCACACCGTGCACACCGGGATGACGAAGCCGTCGATCGACTCGGGCAGCACGTCGCCGTCGGGGTTCAGGGCGATGTTCTCGGGCACGGTGATCCAGGGGTTCAGCTCCTCGATCTGCACCGCGATGTCACGCCGGTCGAAGACCTGTCCGCAGTGGAGGCAGTGCACCCGGCGCATGGTGCCGTGCACTTCGATGACGTGCGAGCTGCCGGCGCGCAGATGCAGACCGTCGACGTTCTGCGTGATGACGCCCGAGACGACGCCGGACTGCTCCATCTCGGCGACCGCAGTGTGGCCGGCGTTCGGCGCGGCCTGCGCGAACGCACGCCATCCGAGGTGGCCGCCGACCCAGTACCGACGCCGCGCACGCTCGTCACCGAGGTACGTCTGGATGGTCATCGGATCGTTGCGGGCCGGAGCGCCCAGGCCGCGATACGCGGGGATGCCGGAGTCGGTCGAGATCCCGGCTCCGGTCAGGAGGGCGATGCGCCGTCCGCGAAGAAGCTCCGCAGCGTCGGCGATGCGAGCATCCCGCTCATCATCCGTCATCGCGCTCACAGCACCTCCTCGAGAGATTCTACGGTGCCCGACCATGGGAGGAGGCGTCAGCGGCCCCGCGCACGTGCGACAGTGGAGATCTATGGAACTGCATCCCGTCGACTCCGCCGACGACCCACGCCTCAACGACTATCGCGGACTCACCGACACGGCTCTGCGCACTCGGCAGGAGCCCTCCGGAGGGTTGTACATCGCCGAGTCGACCAAGGTCATCGCCCGCGCTGTCGCGGCCGGGCATGTTCCGCGCTCGGTGCTCGTGCAGGCGAAGCGGGTGGACGACATCCGCGAGGTCGTCGGCGCTCTCGACGTGCCCGTGTACGTCGTTCCGGACGATGTCGCAGAGGCGGTGACCGGCTTCGCCGTGCACCGGGGGACGATCGCCTCGATGCATCGTCCGCAGCTGCCCACCGTCCGTGAGGTGATCGAGGGCGCGAAGGTCGTGCTCGTCCTCGAGAACATCGGCGACCACACCAACGTGGGTGCCGCGTTCCGTGCGGCCGCCGCTCTCGGGGCCGACGCTGTGCTGGTATCGCCGGGGGGAGCGGATCCGCTTTATCGCCGCAGTGTGCGGGTGAGCATGGGCACCGTCTTCCAGGTGCCGTGGACGCGCATCACGGACTGGGAGTCAGCCGTCGCAGACCTCCACGCGGCGCAGTTCGACATCGCGGCGCTGGCGTTGCGCGACGACGCGATGACCCTCAACGCCTACATCGCTCAGCGCCCGGAGCGCACGGCTCTCGTCATGGGCTCCGAGGGCGACGGACTCTCTCGCACCGCGCTCGACGCCGCCGACACCGTGGTCACGATCCCGATGGCGGGCGGGGTCGACTCGCTCAACGTCGCCTCGGCGGCTGCAGTCGCCCTCTGGGCGCTGACCCGCTGACCGCGACCTGACGCGGCGACGTCGGCTCAGTCTCGCTCCGGCAGGGTCATCGGCGAGGGCTGCGGACGCTTGGCAGCGAGGTTGTCACCCGACGACTGATGCCGCAGACGGCGCAGCACCCACGGCATGAGGTGCTCGCGCGCCCAGCCGAGGTCCTCGGCGCGCGCATCGCGCCACGACCGCAGCGGAATCGGCTCCGGCTGCATGGCCTCGAGAGAGTTCGGCACGTTGAGCGCGCGCAGCACCATGCGTGCGACCTCATGGTGACCCAGCGCGTTGTAGTGCAGGCGGTCGACGTCGAAGAATCGCGAATCCTGCACGACCTTGAGGCCCCACTGGTCCGCCACGATGCAGTCATGACGGTCGGCGATGGCGCGCACATTCTCGTTGTAGATCGCCACCTTGCCGCGGAAGGCCCGCAGCACGGGTGAGAACGCGGTGTCGACGCCGGTGAACAGCAGCACTGCGGCGCCGGTGGAGGCCAGGCGGACGACCGCGTCTTCGAGCTGCACAGCGATCGCGTCGGGATCTGCGCCCGGACGGATCACGTCGTTGCCACCCGCGCAGATCGAGACCAGGTGGGGGTGCAGGGCGACGGCGGGCTCGATCTGGTCGCGGACGATCTGCGCGATCAGCTTGCCGCGCACGGCGAGGTTGGCGTAGGCGAAGTCGTCGACGTCCTGAGCGAGCACCTCCGCCACACGGTCGGCCCAGCCACGGTGCGACCCGGGCGAAGTGGGGTCGGGGTCCCCGATGCCCTCGGTGAAGGAATCGCCGACCGCGACGAAACGCCGCCACGGATGCGGGGACTCGTTCGCGACATCGGGGGTCCGAGTCGATTCCAGGTCCGTCATCCAGGGCTCCTCACCAACAGTCGGCGACAGCGGTGGCCGTCGCGCAGTGACCGATCCTACTCCGCCCGAGGACATCTCCTGGGGCAGGTCTGCGTTCCTCAGCAGAGCGGACCGCAGTGTCGGCGGCAGCGATTATCGTTGACTCGATGCTCTCTCCGTCCTTTCCTCAGCGTGCCCCTTGGGGAACCGCGAGCAAGCTGCGCGCCTGGCAGCAGGAGGCCCTCGACCAGTACTTCCTGGCCGATCAGCGCGACTTCCTCGTCGCCGCCACACCCGGCGCCGGCAAGACGACCTTCGCCCTGACGCTCGCCGTCGAGCTCATGCGCACGGGCGAGGTGAACCGCATCATCGTGGTCGCGCCCACCGAGCACCTCAAGACCCAGTGGGCCGATGCGGCGGCCCGCCTGCACATCCGCCTCGACCCGCGGTTCCGCAACAGCGACTGGGCTCCCGCGCGGCACTACCACGGCGCCGTCGTCACCTACGCGCAGGTGGCGGCGAAGTCCTCGGTCCACCGACACCTGACCGAAGATGCCAAGACTCTCGTGATCCTCGACGAGGTGCACCACGGCGGTGATGCCCTGAGCTGGGGCGACGCGATCCGCGACGCCTACGGACCGGCGAAGCGCCGGCTGCTGCTCTCGGGCACTCCGTTCCGCAGCGACACCGCGCCGATCCCGTTCGTGGAATATCACCCCGACGATTCCGGGGCGCGCGTCTCGCGCACCGACTACAACTACGGCTACGGTCGGGCGCTGGCAGACGGCGTCGTGCGTCCCGTGCTCTTCCACATGTACGCCGGCAAGATGCGCTGGCGCACGAGCACGGGCGACGAGCTCGAGACGCACCTGGGGCAGGACAACACGAAAGACGTCACCTCGCAGGCCTGGCGCACCGCGCTCGACCCCGAGGGCGAGTGGATGCCGGCCGTGCTGTCCGCCGCCGACCGCCGCCTGACCGAGATCCGTCACCACGTGCCCGACGCCGGCGGGCTCGTCCTCGCGACGGATCAGACGGTCGCTCGTGCCTACGCCAAGATCCTGCACAGCATCACCCGCCAGCAGCCGACCATCGTGCTCTCCGACGATGCGACGGCCTCGGAGCGCATCGAGAAGTTCAACGCGGGCACCGATCGCTGGATGGTGGCGGTGCGCATGGTGTCGGAGGGGGTGGATGTGCCGCGCCTCGCCGTGGGCGTGTATGCGACGTCATCGTCGACCCCGCTGTTCTTCGCGCAGGCGATCGGCCGCTTCGTGCGGGCACGCCGCCGGGGCGAGGCCGCGAGTGTGTTCCTGCCGCAGGTTCCCGTGCTGATGGGGCTCGCGAACGAGATGGACAAGCAGCGCGATCACGCCCTCGACCGGCAGTCGAGCGACGACGACGGTCTCGACGACTCGCTGCTCGACAGCGCGAATCGTGAAGACGACGCGTCCGATGCGCTGACCCAGGAGTTCACCTACCAGGCGCTCTCCTCGGTGGCGCACTTCGACCGTGTCGTGTTCGAGGGACAGGAGTTCGGACAGCTCGCCGAACCGGGCACGCCGGAGGAAGAGGAGTTCATCGGGTTCCCCGGTCTTCTCGAGCCCGAGCACGTGCACGAGCTGCTGATGCAGCGGCAGTCGCGGCAGTCACGTCTGCGCGAGGCGCGCGAGTCCTCGGCGACGCCGACCGAGACCACCACTCTCCCCGCGCCCCTGCACCGCACGCTCAAAGAGCAGCGCCAGCTGCTGAACAGTCTCGTCGGGCTGTATGCGAGGCAGAAGGGTGAGCCGCACGGTGCGGTGCACGCCGAGCTCCGGCGCATCTGCGGCGGCCCGGCCGTGGCGCAGGCCACCGTGACCCAGCTGCAGGCGCGCATTGAAGTGCTGCGCAAGCGCGTTCGCTCCTGAGGAGACACGGCGGCTCTTCGGATCCCCGAAATGCTGTCAATCACGCACCCGGTGGGGCCCTGCGGCACGCCCGCGACTAGCGTGGAACGGTTGCCCCGAGAGTGGCGATGCACCGCACGACCTGGAGGATCCATGACAGCCCCCGCTGCCGCTGAGCCGACCGCCGCAGACCGCCGCCGCTGGGCGCGGTACCTCGTCGAGGAACGTGCCGAGGGGCGCGTCTACGAACGGCTCGCTGCGCGCCGCACGGGGGAGGAGCGCGACATCCTCCTCAGCCTCGCCGAAGCGGAGCGCCGACACGAACAGCACTGGCTCGATCTGCTCGGCGGCCAGCCGACGCGTCTCCCGCGAGCCGGCGTCCGCTCACGGCTGCTCGGCTGGATGGCCGGCCGCTTCGGCTCGATCTTCGTGCTCGCGCTCGCCCAGAGCGCCGAAGCCCGCTCGCCGTACGACGCGGAGCAGTACGCCACTCCGGCGATGCGTGCCGATGAGAAGGTGCACTTCGAAGTGGTCCGTGGGCTGGCTGCCCGCGGCAGACGCCGCCTGTCGGGATCGTTCCGTGCCGCTGTGTTCGGCGCCAACGACGGTCTCGTCAGCAACCTGGCGCTCGTGCTCGGAACCGGCGCGACCGGTGTCAGTTCGTCGTTCGTGCTGTTCAGCGGCATCGCCGGGCTCCTCGCGGGTGCTCTGTCGATGGGCGCGGGCGAGTTCGTCTCGGTGCGCTCCCAGCGCGAGCTCCTCGCCTCGACCGAAGCCAACGACGACGCACAGGTGTCGGCCGCCGATCTCGACATCGACGAGAACGAGCTCGCTCTGGTCTACCGAGCCCGCGGCGTCGACCCGCAGGAGGCCCTGGCGCGCGCGCACCGCATCGTCACGGCGGCTCAGGCGGGAGTTCGTCGCGCGGCCACCGGCCCGGTGAGCACCCTGCGGGCCGATGAGCACGACGTCGTCGGCAGTGACTGGACGGCGGCGATCTCGAGCTTCCTGCTGTTCTCCTCGGGCGCCGTGATCCCCGTGCTGCCGTGGATCTTCGGCCTTCAAGGAGCACCCGCCGTGATCGTCGCCCTGATCCTGGTCGGCATCGCGCTGCTGACGACCGGCGCGATGGTCGGCATCCTCTCCGGGGGACCGCCCCTGCGTCGCGCCCTGCGCCAGCTCGCGATCGGGTTCGGCGCTGCGGCGATCACGTACCTGCTCGGACTGCTCTTCGGCGTCGGCGCCGTGTGAGTGCTGTGGGCGAGCGTCTGCTCGCCCACAGCGCCGCGCAAGCCGATGCGGAAAACGATGCCGGAAAACGAAGAAGGCCCCCTCTCGGGAGCCTTCTTCTTCCTGTGCGCGGAGGGGGACTTGAACCCCCACGCCCTTACGGGCACTACGACCTCAACGTAGCGCGTCTACCATTCCGCCACCCGCGCAGGTGTTGGACGATCGTTGCCGACCGAAGAATGACACTATCACGTCTTCTGCGGGCGCTCGAACTGAGCGCGACGCCCGGGCGTGGCACGCCGATTGGGTAGCCTGGGCACATGATCGATTCCTCTCTTCCGGAGGTCGTGCGCGTCGCGAGTGACCTGATCCGCATCGACACCTCGAACTTCGGCGGCGGCAACGCGAAGGGGGAGCGAGAGGCGGCCGAGTACGTCGGCGCCTACCTCGACGCCCTCGGTCTCGAGGTCGAGTACTACGAGCCGATCGATCGCCGCACCAACGTCATGGCGCGGGTGCGCGGACGCGATCGCACCAAGCCGGCGCTGGTCGTGCACGGGCATCTCGACGTTGTTCCGGCGATGGCCGAGGACTGGAGCGTCGATCCCTTCGCCGGTGTCGTGCAGGACGGCATGCTCTGGGGCCGCGGCGCGGTCGACATGAAGAACATGAACGCCATGATCCTCACCTCGGTCGCCGACATCCTGCGTGCGGGCGAGCAGCCGGAGCGCGATCTGATTCTCGTCTTCTTCGCCGACGAGGAGAACGGCGGTGTCGAAGGCTCGGCGCTCGTCGTGAAGGAGCGGCCCGAATGGTTCGCCGGTGCGGGGGAGGCGATCAGCGAGGTCGGCGGCTACTCCATCACGGTCGACGACCGCCGTGCCTATCTCCTGCAGGTCGGCGAGAAGGCACTCATCTGGATTCGTCTCGTCGCGAAGGGGCGTGCCGGGCACGGCAGCCGTCTGCACGAGGACAACGCGGTCACCCATCTCGCCGAGGCGGTGGCTGCGATCGGGCGCACCCGCTGGCCGATCCGTCTGACGCCGACCACGACCGCGCTGCTCGAGGGTCTCAGCGCCCTGACCGGGCGCAGCATCGACGACCCTGACGCCCTCGCGGCCGCAGCCGGACCGGCCGAGGCGTTCCTGCGCTCCACCTTCCGCACCACGTCGAATCCGACGATGCTGACCGCGGGCTACAAGCACAACGTGATCCCCGAGCGGGCCGAGGCGCTGATCGACGTGCGCGTGATCCCGGGCACCGAGGACGACGTGCTGGCCGAACTGCAGCAGATCGTGGGAGAGCACATCGAGATCCAGACCGTGGTCCGTGACATCGGCATGGAGACGCCGTTCGAGGGTCAGCTGGTCGAGGCGATGGTGGCCAGCATCGGTCGCCACGACCCGGGCGTGCCGGTCATCCCGTACCTGTTGGGCGCGGGCACGGACAACAAGGCGCTGTCGTCCCTCGGCATCACCGGATACGGCTTCGCACCGCTCAAGCTGCCGGCCGACCTGGACTTCACAGGCATGTTCCACGGAGTCGACGAGCGTGTACCCGTAGAATCGCTTGTCTTCGGCCAGCGGGTGCTGGCCGATCTGCTGCGCACGTACTGAGCGCCATCCGCCTGCTCGCGCGACCTCCTCGATTCAGAAGGCCACACCTCCATGCACCTGCTCGAAGCGCTCATCCTCGGGATCGTCCAGGGACTCACCGAGTTCCTCCCGATCTCCTCCAGCGCACATCTGCGCATCATCGGCACCTTCCTGCCGTCCGGCGAGGACCCGGGAGCGGCCTTCACCGCCATCACGCAGATCGGCACCGAGGCCGCGGTCGTGGTGTTCTTCTGGCGCGACATCGTGCGCATCGTGTCGCAGTGGTTCCGGTCGCTCACGGGCAAGGTCTCGCGCAACGACCCCGATGCCCGCATGGGCTGGCTGATCATCCTCGGCAGCATCCCGATCGTCGCGCTCGGCCTGCTCTTCCAGGATCAGATCGAGACGGTGCTGCGCTCACTGTGGATCGTGGCGATCATGCTGATCGTGTTCGGCATCCTGCTCGGCATCGCCGACCATGTGGGCGCCAAGCGCCGCAAGCTGAACGACCTCACCTACCCGCACGGCATCGCCTTCGGCTTCGCCCAGGCGCTCGCTCTGGTTCCCGGCGTCTCCCGCTCGGGCGGCACGATCACCATCGGCCTCTTCCTCGGCTACGAGCGTGCGGCGGCCGCACGCTACGCGTTCCTGCTCGCGATCCCGGCGGTCTTCGGCAGTGGCTTCTACCAGGTCTACAAGAGCTGGGGCGAGCCGTCGTTCTTCTCGTTCGGCGACACGCTCGCCGCGACCGGCATCGCCTTCGTGGTGGCGCTCGGCGTGATCGCGTTCTTCATGAGCTGGATCTCGAAGCGCAGCTTCCTGCCGTTCGTGATCTACCGCATCCTGCTGGGCACCGTGCTGCTGGTGCTGCTGGGCACGGGCGTCATCGCGGCCTGATGCCGCGGACGGGGGCCCGAGCTCAACGCTTGCGGTCCCCGGGGCCGTCGTCGCGGCGACGCAGGTAGCGCTCGAAGGCCTGGGCGATGGCATCGCCCGATGCCTCGGGGGAGTCCCAGGTGTCACGGGTGCGCTCGAGCTGGCGGATGTACTCCGCCATGTCCTCGTCGTCGGCTGCAGCGGCGTCGATCGACGCCTCCCACGCGGCGGCGTCGGTGCGCAGCCGGTCCCGCTCGATGTCGACGCCGGTCAGCTCTTCCAGTCGATCGAGCAGTGCGAGCGTGACCTTCGGAGACGGCGTCGCCGTGGCGACGTAGTGCGGCACGCTGGCCCAGAGGCTCGCGGTGGGGATTCCGGCGCTCTCGGCGAAGTGCTCGAACACGCTGAGGATTCCCACGGGCCCCTCGTAGAGCGAGCGCTCGAGTCCGTGGACCTCCCGGACCTGCTCGTTCTGGCTCGAGGCGAAGATCGAGATCGGGCGCGTGTGCGGCACGTCCGACAGCATCGCGCCGAGAGTGACGAAACCGGTCACGTCGTCCCGCAGGGCGACATCGATGAACTCGGCGGCGAACGCCTGCCAGGTGCGAGCAGGCTCGACGCCGGTGAGCAGCCAGAACTCCGGGCCGCCGTCGGGAGCAGGCACGCGCGGGCGCCAGAGCCCGGCCTCTGGCCACTTCAGCTCACGGCGCCCTTCGGCGTCCGTCTGCGTCGACGGTCGCGTGTACTGGTAGTCGAAGTAGAGCTCAGGGTCTACGGAATGCACCAGGTCGTACTCGGTCGAGGCGCGCAGCGCTTCGACAGCACCGCTCGCTCCTTCACCGGCATCGTTCCAGCCGTCGAAGGCGACGATGACGATGCGCGAACCGAGAACATCCATCCGGGGCTCCCTTCGAGGTCGAGGAATGGGTCACTCCAGGCTAGTCCGCGTGGACACGACGTGGGCGGCAGCCCCGGCTAGCATGGATTCAGTGAGCAGACAGCCCCGCGCGGTCCTTTGGGACATGGATGGAACACTCGTCGACACCGAGCCGTATTGGATGGCGGCGGAGACGGCGCTCGTCCAGTCATTCGGGGGCACCTGGACGCATGAGGATGCACTGCAGCTCGTCGGCAACGGTCTCATCGACAGCGCGATCATCCTGCAGAACGCGGGCGTCGACATGGACGCCGACGCGATCATCTCCACCCTGACCGACTCGGTGCAGGACGCACTGCGCACTTCAGGAGTGCCGTTCCGGCCCGGAGCGCGCGAACTGCTGCAGGAGCTCAAGGATGCCGGGATCCCGACGGCGCTCGTGACCATGTCGCTGCGCCGCATGGCGCTGGGTGTGGTCGACCTGATCGACTTCGAGGCCTTCGATCTCGTGGTCGCGGGCGACGACGTCGACAACCCCAAGCCTCACCCCGAGCCCTACTTGCAGGCCGCTGCCCTCCTCGACATCGATATCGCGGATGCCGTGGTGATCGAGGATTCGCCCACCGGCCTGCGGGCCGGCATCGCGTCGGGTGCCGTCGCGCTCGGCGTGCCGCACATCGTCTCACTCGACGGCGTCGGAGCCCACGAACTCTGGCCCACGCTGGAGGGCCGCGGCGTCGCCGACATCGTCGACCTGTTCGACCGCCAGACCGCCGCGACAGGAGCCACCCGATGACCGAGCAGTCCGCACCGCGTCCGAGCGGGCCGTTCCGGGTGGGCGACCGCGTCCAGCTGACGGGCCCCAAGGCGCGCCTGCATACCGTGACCCTCCGTGAGGACGGCGAGCTGCACACGCATCACGGCGTGCTGCGCCACCGCGATCTGATCGGGCTGCCCGACGGATCCGTCGTCGCGAACAGCTCGGGTCATGACTATCTCGCCCTGCGTCCGCTGCTCCGCGACTTCTCGATGTCGATGCCGCGCGGCGCTGCGATCGTCTACCCGAAGGATGCCGCGCAGATCGTCATGCAGGCCGACATCTTCCCCGGAGCGACCGTGGTCGAGGCGGGCGTCGGATCCGGCGCCCTGTCGCTGTCCCTGCTGCGTGCGATCGGCACCGCGGGCACGCTCGTGTCGTTCGAGCGTCGCGAGGAGTTCGCCGATGTGGCGCGCGCCAACGTCGAGACGTTCTTCGGCGAGACGCCGACGACGTGGCGAGTCGTGGTCGGAGACCTGGTCGAGGCGCTGCCGACCGAGCAGGCCGAGGGCACGGTCGACCGTGTGGTGCTCGACATGCTCGCTCCCTGGGAGTGCATGGACGTCGTCGCCGATGCCCTCACTCCCGGCGGCGTGGTGCTCTGCTACGTGGCCACCGCGACCCAGCTCTCGCGGGTCGCGGAGTACATCCGCGGCACGGGGATGTTCACCGACCCCGAGGCCTCCGAGACGATGGTGCGCGGCTGGCACGTCGAAGGGCTCGCCGTTCGCCCCGATCACCGCATGGTCGCGCACACCGGGTTCCTACTGACGGCACGTCGACTCGCCCCCGGTGCGGTGGCGCCGTCAGTCAAGCGACGCGCCTCGAAGAGCAGCTACGGCGACGACGACGTCGAGCAGTGGACGCCGGGAGCGGTCGGCGATCGGGAGATCAGCGACAAGAATCTCCGCAAGCGCGCACGGGAGGCGGCGAAGGCGGCCGACGGGGCTCGCCTGGCGTCGGGGGCGCGCGAATCCGAGCAGCCGACGGAATAGACTGGAGGGCGTGCGTAAAACGTCCGCCGTTCTGGCCTCCCTCAGCCTTGCCGTCCTCGCTCTGACGGGATGCACCGCCGCGCCGGCTTTCGACGGCGCCACCTGCGATCGCCCCGGCGCCGGCGGGGGAGACTCCGTGCTCAGCGTCGCGTCCGTGTCGGGTGATCTGGGCGCCGAGCCCGACGTCGAGGTGTTCGGCCCGGTCAAGGTCGACAAGACCTCGTACGCCGATGTCTCGGTCGGCGACGGCCGCACGCTCACGTCGGACTTCCAGCCGGTGGTGCTCGACATCGCCTTCTACGGCGGCAAGAGCGGCGAGAAGCTCTACAACTCGGAGTTCAACGGCGATCTCAGCCGCGTCAACAACATCGACTTCTGGGCTCAGAAGTCTCCCGGCCTCGGTGACGTGCTCGAGTGCGCCACCGGTGGCAGCCGCGTGCTCGCGGTGCTCACCCCCGAAGACTTCGGCCCGCAGAACTCCGAGGGCTTCGGCCTGGATGAGGACGAGAACGTCGTCGCCGTGATCGATGTGCTCGAGGTGTACCCGACCCGGGCGTCGGGCGATCTGCAGTTCAACGACGCCAGCGGCCTGCCCACGGTCGTCCGTGCCGTCGACGGCACGCCGGGGATCATCATCCCCGACAGCGACGCGCCGAAGGAGTCGGTCACGCAGACCCTGATCAAGGGCGACGGCGACGTGGTGAAGAAGGGCGACCTGATCGTCAACAACATCATGGCCGTGAACTGGGACGACAAGACCGTCGCCACCAACACCTGGGGTGCCACCGCCAGCCTCGGTGCCGCGGCCAACGAACTGGTCGGCGCGACGGTCGGCTCACAGCTGCTCGTGGTGATCCCCGCCGCCGAGGGATCCGCAGCCACGGCCGTGGTCGTCGACATCCTCGGCATCGTTCCGGCCGCCACCCCGTGATGGCCGCCCGGATCCCCGCGGAGGAGCGCCTGACGAATCTCGTCGTGGCGCTGATGGCCACGGAGATCGGGCTCACCAAGCAGCAGATCCTCGACAACGTCTCCGGCTACCGCCAGCGCGCGGAGGCCGGGACGCGGTCGGATGCGCTCGAGAAGATGTTCGAGCGCGACAAGGACGAACTGCGGTCGCTGGGCGTGCCGATCGAGACGATCGGCGATGCCGCCGACCCCAACGATCTGCGTGAGGCGCGGTACCGCATCCCGCAAGCGGAGTACGACCTGCCCAGCGACATCGAGTTCACACCGGCAGAACTCGCCGTGCTTCGACTCGCCGGAAGCGTCTGGAGCGCCGAGTCCGCTTCGGGAGACGCCCAGGCCGGGGTGCGCAAGATCCGCGCGCTCGGCATCGACGGCGACGAGCCGATCATCGGATTCGCGCCCCGCATCACGGCGCGCGACGCCGCTTTCCCGCCGCTGCAGGAGGCCATCGAGCAGAGCCGCGTGGTGAGCTTCGACTACCTCAAGCCGGGGGAGGACGCCCCGCGTCGCCGCACGATGCGCCCGCTCGCTCTCGTCGACTACGAAGCGCGCTGGCACGTGTACGGGATCGACGTCGACGTGGACGAGGATCGCACCTTCCTGCTGGGCCGGATCGTCGGACAGGTGTCGATCTCGACCGCGACGTTCGACGCTGCTCTGCGCAACGGCGCGGGGGAGCGGGCATTGCAGGGCCTCGCGCGCGTCGCCGCTCAGAACTCCGCACTGCTCGAGGTCACGCCCGGCACGGAGGCCGCACTTCGTCTCGGCCGACGTGCGACGCCCGCCGCGCAGGGCATCCACGTCCCGTTCGTCGACCTGCACATCCTCGCCGACGAGATCGCCTCCTACGGACCGGAGGTGCGGGTCGTGGAGCCGGCAGCCCTCCGCGATGCGGTCATCTCGCGCCTGAGTGCCGTGGTGGCCGCTCATGCGTCACCGGACGGAGAACGATGATGGCGACACAGAAGCCCCTGCTCGCCGCGGACCGCGTCCGACTGTATCTCACCCTCGTTCCCTACCTCCTCGAGCACGGCGAGGTCTCGCTGGCTGAGGCGGCCGAGGAGTTCGGAGTGTCTCCACGCGAGATGCGCGCGATGGTCGAGAAGCTGACGGTGATCGGTCTGCCCGGCGAGTCCGGGTACTGGCAGCAGCCGCAGGAGATGTTCGACATCAACTGGGATCTGCTCGACGAGCAGGACATCATCGAGATCACGAACGACGTCGCGCTGCGTCGCGTGCCGCGTTTCACCGCTCGGGAGGCTGCGGCCCTGCTCGCGGGGCTCCAGATGGTCGCGGCGGTCCCCGCGGTGTCGGACTCCGGTCTGGTCGCCGGGCTGATCTCGAAGCTCTCGCGCGGCGCCGCCGACGCTCCCGCTGACGTCGTCGTCGCACCGAGCGCCGTGGACGAGGTCCGCGAGGCCGTGGCCCGAGGCATCCAGGAGGGCAAGGCCCTCTCTTTCACCTACCAGGCACCCGACGCCGAGCCCACCACGCGCACCGTCGATCCGATCCAGGTCCTGATCACCAACGCGCAGTGGTATCTGCAGGGCTGGTGCCATATGCGGCAGGCCATGCGCACGTTCCACCTCGACCGCGTCAGCGACCCGCACGTCACCGACATCCCCAGCACACACGCCGGCGACCAGGTGCCCGAGGCCTTCACCGGGCTCGACGACGAGCGCGTGGTCGAGGTCCGTCTACCGGAGCGCCTGGCCGCGCTGCTGGGCGGTTTCTTCCCGGCGGCGCGCTTCGAGGCATCGGACGGCGTGGTCACCGCTCAACTCCACCTGGCCGACCCGCGCGGCATCAAACGCCTCGCAGCTCGCTTCGGCGGCGGCATCGAGGTGCTCTCTCCCGGAATCGCCCGCTCAGCGACGCGGGAATGGGCTGCGGCCGGACTCGCGTTGTACCGCAGGCCCGATGCCGGGCATTGATCTGTAGACTTGAGGTCAATCGCCCACCGACGACGGGATTCTGACATGTTCGCTGGAATGCAAGGCTGGCACCTGCTGATCGTGCTCGCCGTGATCCTCCTCCTGTTCGGCGCAGCGAAGCTGCCGGCACTCGCCAAGAGCATGGGCCAGTCGGCTCGCGTGTTCAAGGGCGAGATGAAGGCGATGAAGGACGACGACGCCACTCGCGCCGACTCGGTCGCCGTCGACCCTGCCGCGCCTGTCACGCCCAGCACGGTGAAGGACTCGGGCATCGATCCTGAGACTCCTCCTCGCGCCTGACCGCCCGTGGCAGTCATCGAGCCGACCGCCAGAGAGAAGGCGGGGCGAGATCGAAGGATGTCGCTGGGCGCGCACCTCGTCGAGCTGCGCAAGCGACTCATGTACGCAGCGCTCGCGCTGCTGGTCGGTATGGTCATCGCGTTCATCGTGGCTGACCCGATCATCAACATCATCACCGAGCCGATCCGCGAGATCGTCGAGAAGCGCGGAGACAATCTCAGCGCCCTGAACTTCGGAACCGTGACATCGGCGTTCGACATGCGCATGCGCATCGCGTTCTCGATCGGTATCTTCCTGTCCGCACCGGTGTGGTTGTGGCAGATCTGGGCGTTCATCATGCCAGGACTCACGCGCAAGGAGATCCGTTACACCATCAGTTTCGTGGTGGCGGCGGTGCCCCTGTTCTTCGCCGGGTGCTACCTCGGCATCGTGATCATGCCGCACATCATCGAGCTGATGTGGAGCTTCACGCCTGACGGAGGCACCAACTTCTACCAGGCGCAGGAGTACTACGACTTCATCTTCAAGCTGATGATCGTCATCGGTGTGTCCTTTGTGCTGCCGGTGTTCCTGGTCGCGCTGAACGTCGCCGGCGTCATGTCGGGTCGCGCGATTCTGAAGGGGTGGCGCTGGGCGATCGTCATCGCGACCGTGTTCGCCGCGCTTTCGACTCCTGCAGCCGACGTGGTCAGCATGCTGATGCTCGCAGGCATCCTGATCGTCCTCTTCTTCGCCGCCGCCGGTCTGTCCCTGCTCTTCGACCGGCGCAAGGGCAAGCGCAAGGCAGCCGACGGCCTGCTGTCTGAAGCCGTATGAGCTCTCCTTCGGAGCGCTACGCGGCTGCTCGCAGCGCCGCCCAGAACCCCGCCACCCTGGCCTTCGCCGCTCGGCAGAAGTTCGAGCTCGATCCGTTCCAGATCGCCGGATGCCACGCGCTCGAGGCTGGGCACAGCGTGCTGGTCGCGGCTCCGACCGGGGCGGGCAAGACGATCGTGGGCGAGTTCGCGATCCACCTGGCGATGCAGACGCCGAGCGACAAGGCGTTCTACACCACGCCGATGAAGGCGCTCTCGAATCAGAAGTTCCGTGAGCTGGTCGAAGTGTACGGCGCGGACCAGGTCGGGCTGCTCACGGGCGACACGAATATCAACGGCAACGCACGCATCGTGGTGATGACCACCGAGGTGTTGCGCAACATGATCTACGCCGACTCCGACGCCCTGCGCGACCTCCGCTACGTCGTGATGGACGAGGTGCACTACCTCGCCGACCGCTTCCGCGGAGCCGTGTGGGAAGAGGTGATCATCCACCTGCCGCAGTATGTGCGGCTGGTGGGTCTGAGCGCCACCGTGTCGAACGCCGAGGAGTTCGGCGACTGGCTCGACACTGTCCGCGGCGACACCGAGGTGATCGTCTCCGAGATCCGTCCGGTGCCGCTCGAGCAGCATGTCCTGGTCCGCGACGACCTGCTCCCGCTGTTCGACGACCGAGCCGGCCTCGCGACCGCGCAGGTGAATCAGGAACTGATGCGGATCCGCTCGTTCACGGGCTCGCACTACGACAACAACCGACGGGCGCAGGCGTACAACAGCGACCGGCACGCCGGGCGTCAGGCCAAACGACCCGAGCGCGGTGGCCGGCGCCCGGTGCGATCGGCCAACGTGCATCGCATCGAACGCATGGATCGCCCCGACGTCGTCAAGCTCCTCGAGCGCGCGAACCTGCTTCCGGCGATCTTCTTCATCTTCAGCCGGGTGGGATGCGACGCGGCCGTGCAGCAGGTGCGCAGATCCGGGATCCGCCTGACGACTCCCGAGGAGAAGGCCGAGATCCGCGCCATCGTCGAGGAGCGTACGCGCACCCTGCAGGAGGAGGATCTCGGTGTCCTCGGCTACTGGGACTGGCTCGACAACCTCGAGCGCGGTGTCGCCTCGCATCACGCGGGCCTGCTGCCGGCGTTCAAAGAGGTCGTCGAGGAGCTCTTCCGACTGAAACTCGTGAAGGCCGTCTTCGCCACCGAGACCCTGGCTCTGGGCATCAACATGCCTGCGCGCACGGTGGTGCTCGAGAAGATGGAGAAGTTCAACGGCGAGGCCCGGGTCGCGATCACCTCTGGCGAGTATACGCAGCTGACCGGGCGTGCCGGACGCCGGGGAATCGATGTCGAAGGCCATGCCGTCGTGCAGTGGACCGAGGGGATGGATCCGCAGGCTGTCGCCGCGCTGGCGTCCCGACGCACCTACCCCCTGAACTCCAGCTTCCGCCCCACGTACAACATGGCCGTCAACCTGATCGATCTGTTCGGCAAGCCGCGTGCGCGGCAGATCCTGGAATCGTCGTTCGCGCAGTTCCAGGCCGATCGCTCGGTCGTGGGCCTGGCCCGCCAGGTCCGGGAGTCCGAGGAATCCCTCGCCGGCTATCAGGCCTCCATGGTCTGCGATCACGGCGACTACCCCGAGTACGCCGCGATCCGCCGCGAGCTCAGCGATCTCGAGAAGAAGAACCGGCAGGACTCCCACGAGCCGCGCGCGTCCCGCGACAAGCGGCTCAAGCGCATCCAGTCGCTCCGCACGAGCATGCAGCGACACCCGTGCCACCGGTGCCCCGATCGCGAGGCCCACGCGCGGTGGGCCGAGCGGTACTGGAAGCTCAAGCGCCAGACCGATCGGCTCCGGCGCCAGATCGAGACGCGAACCGGAACCGTCGCTCGCGTGTTCGACCGCGTCGTCGAGGTGCTCGAGACCCTGGACTACGTCACAGACGACTCGGGCGAGACGGCGCTCACCGAAGCGGGCCGCACGATGCGCCGGATCTACGGCGACCGTGACCTTCTCGTCGCGGAGTCACTGCGTCAGAACCTGTGGCGCGGTCTCGATGCGCCGTCGCTCGCCGCGATGGCGTGCTGCCTGGTCTACGAGCCCCGGCGTGACGAGGCGAATTCGGGTGAGCGGGGCCTGCCACGCGGCGCTTTCCGCTCGGCGTACGACAAGACCACCACGCTGTGGGCCGAGCTCGACGATCTCGAGAAGGATCACCACCTGCCCGGGAGCGAGCCGCTGTCTGCCGGCCTCGCCGGAGCGATGCACTCCTGGGCGCGCGGCGGCATGCTCGACCGCGTTCTGGTCGAGGCCGACATGGCCGCCGGCGATTTCGTCCGCTGGGCGAAGCAGACCATCGACCTGCTCGACCAACTGTCGATCGTGGCGGAAGACGGCGACACCGCGCGCACGGCGCGCGCGGCCCTCGACGGAGTGCGGCGCGGCATCGTCTCGTACTCCTCGATGTGAGGATCAGGCCGATGTCCGACTCCGACGCTCCGGCGCGCCCACTTCTCACGCAGCGCCCGCTTCTGCCGCTGTGGGCGGCACTCGTCGCGGCGGCGGCCGCCGCGGTGCTGATGTATCTCGCGTACCCGGGCCTGGCGGTGTGGATCCTGGCGTTCCCGGCGACCGCACTCGTTCTCCTGTCGATGATCGGACGCAGGTTCGGCGGCGCGCTGCTGGTCGGTTCGCTCTACGGCATCCTGTTCTTCGCGCTCCTGGTCTCCTGGACTTCGCGTTATCTCGGCCCCGTGCCCTGGGCAGCGCTCAGCGGACTCGAGGGCGCTCTGACGGCGTTCGCGCTGATTCCGATCGCGCTCGCATACCGCTGGCTCCCCATGGCGTTCCCCGGCACCACGGCGCGGCTGTTCCTGCTGCCCGCCGTGGTCTCAGCGCTGTGGGTGGGCCGTGAACTGTTCATCGGCACCTGGCCGTACGGGGGTTTTCCCTGGGCGCGCATCGGCATGAGTCAGGCCGAGAGTCCCCTCGCGACGGTCTCCTCCTGGGTGGGCGTGAGCGGGCTCGGTTTCCTGATGGTGCTCGTCGTCGCCATGCTCATCGAGACCGTGCGACTCGGAGTATGGCGCCGCCCGCTGGCTCTCGTGGTCCCGGCGGCCCTGGTGCTCGTCCTCGTCGTCAGCCCGGCGTTCCCGACCGTCTCCGACGGTTCGATGAGAATCGCCGCGGTGCAGGGCAACGGTCCGACTGGATACTTCGACGAGCGTGAGCCCTTCTCGGTCATCGACGCGCAGACCGCCGCGACGGAGCCGCTGTACGGCGAGGATGTGGATCTGGTCGTCTGGCCCGAGGGTGGGCTCGACACCGATCCCTTCCAGAACGAGACGCTCGCGCGACGCATGACGCTGATCACCACGCGAATCGAAGCACCGCTGCTCGCCAATGCGGCGACCGCGCGCGCAGAGCGCTTCTTCAACACATCGATGCTCTGGACCGATGCCGGGGGAGCGACGCAACTGCATGACAAGCGCCACCCGGTGCCGTTCGGCGAGTACGTGCCCGACCGCCCGTTCTTCAACGCCCTCGCACCCGATCTGATCGGTCTCATCGGGCGCGAGTACACGCCCGGGGAGAACCCGCCCGTGATCGACGTCGACGGGGTCGCCGTCGGGCTCGCCATCTGCTTCGACGTGATCTACGACGATGTGATCTTGGAGGGGGTCAACGGCGGCGCCCAGGTGCTGGTGTTCCAGACGAACAATGCCGACTTCCGCGGCACCGACGAGAATCTGCAGCAGCTCGCCTTCGCCCGCATGCGCGCCATCGAGACCGGCCGCAGCGTCGTGAACGTCTCCACGGTGGGCGCCAGTCAGATCATCCGCCCCGATGGCTCGACCCTGAGTCGGCTGAGCGCGGACGAAGCCGGCGCGATGCTCGAGGATGTCGAGCTGCGCTCCGGACTCACCGCCGGAGTCATCCTCGGCCCGTGGGTGCAGCAGCTCTTGCTCTGGGGTGGGCTGGTGTTGCTCATCGTCGGCGGGTGGCGCTCCCGGCGACGGACGCCGGCCTGATCGAGCGCCCCGGACAGCAGAACGCGACGACAGGTCTAAGACCTACCGTCGCGTTCGGGGGGAGGGTGTCAGGCGCCGATCTTCTCCCGGGTCGGGTCCTCACCGGCACCACGTCGGGCGCGGATGAAGGCGAGGCGCTCTTCGAGCAGCTCTTCGAGCTCGGCGCGCGAGCGACGCTCCAGGAGCATGTCCCAGTGCGTGCGGGCGGCCTTCTCGTCGGACGCCTCGAGCGTGACGGCGTGGCCATCGACGTTGAGTCGGGCCTCCGCACCACAGGAGCGGCACTCCCAGGTCTGAGGCGGCTCGGCGTCGGCCGCGAACATCAGGTTCGTGACGTGGCCGCACGTGTCACAGGAATAGGTGGTCTCACGGCGCTCCATGAAAACGACGCCCTCTTCGCTCTGTAGGCTCTGGGCGCCGAGTCGGATGCCGCGCAGGCTGCGATCTGCCATTGTGTGGTCCTCTCGTCGCTGTCAGGTATAACGCTCCAGCCTGTGCGCTTCATCCACGCGAGCGACATCTGAGCGGTATTCACAGCCGAATCCCAGCGCGGGAGGTTATGGGCGGCGTGGCGGATCCGAGTTCTCTGCGGCGACGGCGACAGCGACATCCGCTCGGTCCGTGACGATGCCGTCGACTCCCGCCTGCAGGAGCCGGCGCATGTCATCGGCCTCGTTGACCGTCCACACGTGCACCTCCACCGCGTGACGATGCGCGGCTGTCAACAGCCCGCGCGTGAGCACCCGGACCCCCGCGTGTCGCTCGGGGATCTGCAGGGCGTCGATTTCGCGGAACACCCGCGCGGGGGAGAGGCGCAACGATGAGAGTGCGCGGGCCGCCGCGATCGTGCCCCGGCCGCCGGAGGTCGCCGGCCGCAGCGGCGCGCCGGCACGCAGAACCGCGGCCACCGTGGCCCGACGTCGCGCATCGGAGAAGCTCGTAACGAGGACCCGATGCGTGTGTTCCGCCAGGATCGGTCCCAGTGGCTCCACGGCCGCGTCCGTCTTCACATCGATGTTGAATCGGCACCCGGGGAACGAGCTCAGCGCTTCGCTCACGCTGAGCAGACCGCCGTGATCGGCGAGGATCCCCGCGAGCTCGCGCGTGCGCACGTCCTTCACCGCGCGTGGATCACCGGCGAGACGCTGCAGTGTGGCGTCGTGGAAGAGCACGACGTCGCCGTCAGCCGTGACCTGGCAGTCGGTCTCGATGTACTCGGCTCCGACCGCATGCGCTGCGGCGAAGGCGGCGGCCGAGTTGTCCCACACGCCGGAGTCCTCGCCCACCGAGGTCAGAAGACCGCGGTGAGCGAGGACTCGAGGATGCCGCGTGCGGGCGAAGTACGGGTGCGTCACACGCCGTGCGGGGGGTTCGTCGGCGGCTGTTGGCCCGGCTTCGGCGTGAACGCCGATCCGATGCCCTTCAGCGCCTCGGTGAGCTCGCTCGGGATGATCCAGAGCTTGTTGGACTGGCCCTCGCTGATCTTGGGCAGCATCTGCAGGTACTGGTACGCGAGCAGCTTGTCGTCCGGTGCGCCCTGGTGAATGGCGGTGAAGACGTTCTGGATGGCCTCGGCCTCGCCCTGGGCCCGCAGCACCGCAGCCTGCTTGTCGCCCTCGGCGCGGAGGATCTCCGCCTGGCGGGCACCCTCGGCCTCGAGGATCGCCGACTGCTTCGTACCCTCGGCGGTCAGGATCGCCGCACGGCGGTCACGCTCGGCGCGCATCTGCTTCTCCATCGAGTCCTGGATGGAGATGGGCGGATCGATCGCCTTCAGCTCGACGCGACCGACACGGATGCCCCACTTGCCGGTCGCCTCGTCGAGCACCACGCGCAACTGACCGTTGATGTTGTCGCGGCTGGTGAGTGCTTCCTCGAGGTTGAGACCACCGACGACGTTGCGCAGCGTGGTCGTGGTCAGCTGCTCGACGGCGCCGAGGTAGTTCGCGATCTCATAGGTCGCGGCGCGGGCGTCGGTGACCTGGAAGTAGACGACGGTGTCGATGGAGACCACGAGGTTGTCCTCGGTGATCACCGGCTGCGGCGGGAACGACACGACCTGCTCGCGCATGTCGATGAGCGGGCGCAACCGGTCGATGAACGGGACCAGGATGTTCAGTCCCGGCATGAGGGTCTTGTGATATCGGCCCAGCCGCTCCACGACGCCGGAGCTCGCTTGGGGGATGATCCGGATGGCTCTCGCGAGTGTGACCAGCACGAAGATGATCACCGCAGCGACGAGGATCCAGAGGATCGCGGTGGGGATGAACGAGGCGTCGTTCACGAGGAACTCCTAGTCGTTGACGGGACGGACGGTGGCGGTCGCTCCGTTGATCGCCGTGACGGCGACCGGCGACCCCTGCGGGATCGGCACGGAGGTGGCGGTGCGGGCGGTCCAGGTGTCGCCGTTGCTGAGCTTGGCCTGGCCGGAGATCTGCGTGATGTCCTGCAGCGCGATGCCGCGGAGGTCGAGAAGTGCGTCGACGTTGGACTTCGTCGGGTCTTCGCCGCGTCGCAGCCGCTTCAGCAGCGGGGGCCGCAGCAGCAGGATGAAGAGGGCTGCCGCTGCGGCGGCGACGATCACCTGCACCCAGAACGGGAGGCCGACCACATCGGTGACGAGTCCGACTGCGGCGCCGAAGCTGAGCATCAGGAAGGTGAAGTCGAGGGACAGCATCTCGATCACGAGGAAGACGGCGATCAGGATGAGCCACCCGATCCATGCCCATTGGTCGATGAACTGTACGAATGTCGCGAAGTTGTCCATGCGGCCTCCTTTGGCGTCAACCTATCATGCGGCCGATATACCGCAGGGGCGGCGCGGGGCACTCTTGATAGTGTGGAGAACGCCGCGTCACCGCGGCTTTTCACGTATCAAGAGGAGTCACCGTGACCGACGTTCTTCCCGCAGGATCTCTCGACGGCAAGGTCGCTCTTGTCACCGGCTCATCGCGGGGGATCGGAGCAGACACGGTGCGCTACCTCGCTCAGGCGGGTGCCGATGTCGTCATCAATTTCCGCAACAAGGCGCCTCGCGCCGAGAAGCTGGCCGCAGAGCTCCGCGAGCTGGGCGGCCGGGCGCTCGTCGTCGGCGCAGACCTGACCGACCCCGCCTCCATCGCGCAGATGTTCGAGGCGGTCCGCGCGGAGTACGGGCGTCTGGACGTCCTGGTGCTCAACGCGTCCGGCGGAATGGAGTCCGGGATGGCCGAGGACTATGCCCTCACGCTCAACCGCGACGCGCAGGTCAACGTGCTGAACGCCGCGACGCCTCTGCTGGAAGACGGCGCGCGCGTGGTCTTCGTCACCAGCCACCAGGCCCACTACATCCGCACCACCCCGACCATGCCCGAGTACGAGCCGGTCGCCCTGTCGAAGCGCGCGGGCGAAGACGCCCTGCGCGAGCTGATCCCCGGCCTCGCCGAGAAGGGGATCGGCTTCACGGTCGTCTCCGGCGACATGATCGAGGGCACGATCACCGCCACGCTGCTCGAGCGAGCGAACCCCGGCGCGATCGCCGAGCGCCGTGAGTCGGCCGGCAAGCTGTACAACGTGTCGGAGTTCGCCGCCGAGGTCGCTCTGGCTGCGGTCGAGCCGGTCCCCGCCGACAACACCCGCCTGGTCGGCGACGTCAGCGCGTTCGCCGCTGAGTAGTTCGCGACATGCGATCGGCCCCGTCCTGGACTGCAGGACGGGGCCTATCTGTGCGTGCGGTGATCAGGCAGGGTTTCCGGTGCGCGTGGCGCCGACGAGGCCCTTCGCCTCTTTGCCGATCGTGATGGCGCGGACGATCTGCACGATGCCGAGTGCGACGAGCGAGATGCCGAGGAACAGCCAGAAGGCCAGCCCGGCGATCAGCGGTGAGAAGAGCACGATGACTCCCGCGATGACGCTCAGCAGGGCGTAGAGGAGAGTCCAGACGCGGGACCCGTCCTGTCCGAGCAACGACAGTGCCACGACGCCGTCGATGATCCAGCTGATGCCGATGAAGATGACCACCACGAGGGCGAGCGTGGCTGCGGCGGCAGTCAGGTTCGCGAAGGCGATGACACCGGCCGCGATGTAGAACAGGCCGAGCACGATGTGCCCGACGCGAGCCCAGCCGCTCCGGGCGTGGGAGAAGATGCCGAGGCCGATGTAGACGAGCCCGGCGATCACGAGGTACGACGCGAAGATCGCGGTCACGATGACGGCGGACTTGACGGGCCAGATGAGTAGGACGAGGCCCGCGATGAGCGCGAGCGCGCCCGAGACGGCGAGAGTGATGCGAATGGACTTGAACAGTGTTGCGCCGGGGAGTGCGTCAGACATGGGGAAATCCCTTCCTGGGAAATATCTGTTAGGCCTTCAGGGTAGCGCTCCCGTTCGCGGCTGTGGGGGAGAGATGGAGTCCCCTGTCACGCAGGTCGTTTCGCGACACGAGCGGTCGTGGCAGGATCATCTCGTGACGACGCCCGACGACTCCCGCCTCCGTGATCTCGTGCTCATGCGGCGTGTGCGGGACCGCATCGACCGGGAGTATGCGCAGCCCCTCGACGTCGAGGCGCTCGCACAGGGCGTACACCTGTCGGCCGGCCACCTCAGCCGACGATTTCGCGAGACTTACGGGGAGTCGCCGTACTCGTATCTCATGACGCGCCGCATCGAGCGCGCCATGGCCCTGCTGCGACGCGGCGATCGCAGCGTGACCGACGTGTGCTTCGAGGTGGGCTGCTCGTCGCTGGGCACCTTCAGCACCCGCTTCACCGAGCTCGTCGGTGTCCCACCCAGCGTGTACCGTGAACGAGCCGCGAACGTCGAGGGCATTCCCGTGTTCCAGGCGAAGCAGGTCACCCGACCGATCAGGAATCGAGAAGCGCCGCGCATCGAGGCGCACCTAGCGTGAGCCCATGAAGATCACCATCCATTACACGTTCCTCCCGCACACCGACGCCGATGCCGCGCTCGGCTTCTATCGCGACGCCCTCGGATTCGAGGTGCGCAACGACGTCGGCTATGACGGTCTGCGCTGGATCACCGTCGGGCCGGAGGGGCAACCCGAGACGTCGATCGTGCTGCATCCGCCGGCCACCGATCCGGGCATCACCGATGCAGAGAGGCAGACGATCCTCGAACTGATCGCGAAGGGGAGCTACGGGGCGCTCACTCTCGCGAGCGATGATCTCGACGGCCTCTTCGACCGACTCGTCGCGCACGGCGCCGACGTCGTGCAGGAGCCGATGGATCAGCCCTATGGCGTCCGCGACTGCGCGTTCCGCGACCCCGCGGGCAATCTTCTCCGTATGAACCAGACCGGCTGAGCATCAGCCACGAACTCTCAAGGATGCCGATGTCCACTCCCGCCGCGCACGCCGCTGACAGCCACGACCTCATCCGCGTTCAGGGCGCGCGCGAGAACAACCTCAAAGAGGTGAGCGTCGACATCCCCAAGCGGCGGCTGACGGTGTTCACCGGTGTGTCCGGCTCGGGCAAGAGCTCTCTGGTGTTCGACACGATCGCCGCCGAGTCTCGACGCATGATCGATGAGACCTACAGCGCATTCGTGCAGGGATTCATGCCGTCCGTGCCACGCCCGGACGTCGATGTGCTCGAGGGCCTGACCACCGCGATCATCGTGAACCAGGAGCGGCTGGGCGCGAACCCGCGCTCGACGGTCGGCACGGTCACTGACGCCAACGCGATGCTGCGAATCCTCTTCAGCAAGCTCGGCACCCCGTACATCGGCGGTCCGACGGCGTTCTCCTTCAACATCCCGACGCAGCGGGCGAGCGGGGTCATGACCGGTCCCGGCGGCGAGAAGAAGATCGTGAAGGACGCGATCTATCTCGGCGGCATGTGTCCGCGCTGCGAGGGCAGGGGAGCGGTCTCCGACCTCGACCTCGCCCAGATCGTCGACGAGTCCAAGTCGCTCGACGAGGGCGCCATCATGGTCCCGGGTTACACCGCCGACGGCTGGATGGTGAAGGGGTTCTCGCAGTCGGGCTTCTACCCGGGCGACAGACCGATCTCGCAGTTCACCGAGAAGCAACGCCACCTCTTCCTCTACGGCGAGGTCACGAAGGTGAAGATCGCGGGCATCAACATGACGTACGAGGGCCTGATCCCCAAGATCACCAAAGCGAT
This sequence comes from Microbacterium sp. PI-SA-G, assembly GCF_057215335.1. Taxonomy (NCBI): domain Bacteria; kingdom Bacillati; phylum Actinomycetota; class Actinomycetes; order Micrococcales; family Microbacteriaceae; genus Microbacterium; species Microbacterium sp. PI-SA-G. Next base: position 539,455 of record NZ_CM170103.1, on the reverse strand, counting down.
GCTGTCGAAGGATCTCGATGCCCTGCAGCCGCATGTTCGCGCGTTCGTCGAGCGCGTCGCGACGTTCGCGGTGTGCCCGGAGTGCGACGGAACGCGGCTGACCGAGGGTGCTCGATCGTCGATGATCGCCGGGATCAGCATCGCCGACGCCTGCCGTATGCAGGTCACCGACCTCGCCGAGTGGGTTCGAGGGCTGGACCTTTCCGGGGCCGGGCCGCTCCTCGACGCGCTGAGCGCGAACCTCGACGCCTTCGTGACGCTCGGGCTCGGATACCTCAGCCTTGAGCGCCCCTCGGGCACGCTGTCCGGGGGAGAGGCGCAGCGCATCAAGATGCTGCGCCACCTCGGGTCGTCGCTCACCGACATCACCTATGTGTTCGATGAGCCGACGATCGGTCTGCATCCGCACGACATCCAGCGCATGAACGGCCTCTTGCTGAAGCTGCGGGACAAGGGCAACACGGTTCTGGTCGTGGAGCACAAACCCGAGACGATCGTGATCGCCGACCACGTGGTCGACCTCGGCCCCGGAGCGGGAAGCGCCGGCGGGGAGATCTGCTTCGAGGGCACGGTCGAGGGGCTCAAGAAGAGCGGCACGCGCACGGGGGAGCACCTCGAGGATCGCGCGTTGTTGAAAGAGAGGGTCCGAACGGGCGTCGGTGCGATCGAGGTGCGCGATGCCACGGAGAACAACCTGCAGCACGTCGACGTCGACATCCCGAAGGGCGTGCTCAGCGTCATCACCGGCGTCGCCGGCTCCGGCAAGAGCTCGCTGATCCATGGCTCGGTGGCTCGTCGCGAGGGTGTCGTCTCAATCGATCAGGGCGCGATCAAGGGCTCACGTCGCAGCAACCCGGCCACGTACACCGGTCTGCTGGAACCCATCCGCAAGGCGTTCGCGAAGGCCAACGGCGTGAAGCCGGCCCTGTTCAGCGCGAACTCCGAGGGCGCGTGCCCCACCTGCAAGGGCGCAGGCGTGATCATCACCGAACTCGGCTTCATGGACACGATCGAGACCCCGTGCGAAGACTGCGGTGGCAAGCGCTTCCAGGCCGCCGTGCTGGAGTACAAGCTCGCCGGCAAGGACATCACGGAAGTCCTTGATCTGCCCGTCTCCGAGGCTCGCGTGTTCTTCTCCGAGGGCGACGCCAAGATTCCTGCCGTCACGGCAATCCTGGGCCGCCTCGATGATGTCGGACTCGGCTACCTGTCGCTCGGGCAGCCGTTGTCGACGCTGTCCGGCGGCGAACGCCAGCGCATTAAACTGGCCATTCAGATGGGCGGGAAGGGTGACATCTACGTACTCGATGAGCCCACGACTGGGCTTCACCTCGCGGATGTCGACAAGATTCTCGGGCTGCTCGATCGTCTGGTCGACTCCGGCAAGACGGTCATCGTGATCGAACACCACCAGGCCGTCATGGCTCACGCCGACTGGATCATCGACATCGGCCCCGGCGCCGGCCACGACGGCGGACGTGTGGTGTTCGAAGGCACGCCGGCCGACCTGGTATTCCAAAAGTCCACCGTCACAGCCGAGCACCTGGCTGCCTACGTCGGCGCCTGATCCTGGCGGTACCGAACCGGAGGAGGCGTCGATCCTGCTCTGCTCCCTGCGGTGACCTCGACTCTTCCTCACCGTTTCGGTGCTTCCGATCGAGCACGCGCGGAAGCATAGGCCTCCCAAATAGTGGTAGCCGCCCCCTTCAACGGTCGAGAAATAGCGCCTCGCCACAAGAAGTTCCCTGGATGCTCCATGGTTCCAGAGTGCCTAAATCCGTCACATGTAGGGGATGTGTCCTCACACAGCATCGCATAGTGTCTAAGCACGGATAGCTGCGGATCAAGATTGGACTCAGAATGAATGGAACAGACAGCCGTGCGGATGAACGACGCCAATCGCCTGCGCTACACACCCCTCGTGGGCGCCCTGTGTGTGGTCCTTCTGAGCCTGGGATCGACTCAAACCGCTGAGGCGGCGGTGTACCGCTACAACGTGCTCAATGTCATGACCAAGTCGAATGCCGTCGGCGGTGTGATCGCGAACTGCAAGATCACGACGAGCGGGGGCGTCTGCACAATCACCCGAGGAAAAATGGCGACAAGAACGATCGAGGTGAGTCTCGGCACCACTCGGGCGTTCAACCCCTCCAGTGCCGGAATCTCGTGCGGGCTCTGAAAGAACAGATTCTGGTGAGCGGCCTAGCCCTTTGCCTGTATGCGTCGTTGGCCGGGTGCGTCGCCCAGGCTCAGATGGCGACAAACGACGCGGTGGGTCGTTCGCTCACGCTCGTGGCAGACCAGGTGCCCGAGGCATCGACTCTGTTGATCCAAGACGTCTCGCCGCGGGTCGGTGTACCGGCATCGTTTTCGGATGCGGCCGGATACGACGAATGGGTAGTGGTCGCAGCCTGCGCGGACGCCGCTGACCTGCGATCCGCCTCGACGGTGGAAGTCGCTGTCATTCCGCAGGTCAGCTACACGACGGGGGTGAGATCCGCGGTGCGTCGCGACGAATTCGTGGATGCCGTGAGCTGCGACGGCCGTGCGTTCAGATGATGACGATTGCTGCCCCGTAACAACACCGATAATGCACATTATGTCAGATCATCGGAAGTGCCGGTCCCCATCGCCGAGCCACGTCCGTCACGTACTGCAGGAGGTGAGCGTGCGGCTTCCCCTCCCCGCTCATCGTCGCCGCGACGATCTCGGGCGAGAAGCTCAAGTCGCCCGGCAGCTCTTCGTAGAAGACGTTGATCAACGACCGGTGGAAGTATTCCACCATCGTCGTGTCGTTCTCAGGAAGCCGCGCATTCGCTTCGACTGTCGCAGCGACACCGTGCGCCGCGAACGTGTTGACGGATTCCGAACGCGACTGCGTCTGAATCGGTGCACGTTCCGGAGCGAAGATGGAGACAGTCGATGACAGCGCCGAGATGCCGAGCAGATGGTCGGCCACGAGCCGGGCGATTTCCGGTGCGGTGTGAAATCCGTCCCGGTAGGTTCCGGTCACGATGAACAGGCCCCTTACGCTCGTCTCTCCGATAAGGGGGAAACCGTCAATCGTCACGGGACGGTTCCCGACCACCCAGCGCTCGAGGGCCGCATGAAACAGACGCCGATCGATCTGCTCGCAGATCGATCGGATCAGGAGCTGACTCATCCCGAGGTCTGTCGATGTCGTAGCCTGCCGGGATAGCACGTTGGACGCCCCCAGGTAGTACCGGGAGTCACCTATCGGGATGACATGGAGCCCGCAGGAGCCGGACCTGTTCGGTGTGCGCACCACATGATCCACATCGATTCCGCCCGTGCGTTTCACCAGCGCGGCATTCCCCTTCCCGGCGTAGAGAAGCGGAATCGAACCGGGCTCGAGCGTCTTGTCCAACAGATTCTCGGTCTCCACGCCGGCGGCCAGCACCACTCGTTCGGCGCGGATCGTGGAGCCGTCGGCCAGCACGACTCCTGCCACGCGGTGGCCCTCGGCCGCGACCTTGACAGCCGTTCCGGTGATCGAACGCACTCCTACTCGATCCGTCGCCGTCGACAGAGCGCCTAGGACGTGACGAGCATCTACCGCTCCCTCGCGAGGGATGTGGATTGCCTGCAGTGGCCGCGCGTCCACCGCCGCATCCAGCCCGAGAATGTCTGCGGCCTCAAGGACCTCGAACGGCTCGTCATACGCGATGAGGGCTGCCCGAATGGCGTTGATGCTGTCGTCGTCGATGCGCCCGGATCTCGTGTTGTGCAGAACACTCGTACCGGTGACGCGATGGTGGCGCCGCTCCCCGATCCGAGCAAAGGCCTCCAGGCGGCCGAGCCACTCATCCCAGCGGTCTAGAGCTCGAATGCAGAGCTCCAGCTTCGCGCGCCCTGCGGCAGTGGGGAGGGTGGAAGGTCCGACCTCGGCGAACGTGTTCAACATCGCCCCGGCGGCGTACGAGGCACTCCCCTGCTGTTCGGGTCTGCCCAGGATGCCGATACTCAGTGTGGGGGCGCGTTGCGCTAACTCGAATGCGATCGACAGGCCGATGACACCACGCCCGACGACGAGCACATCGACAGGTCGCTCTCTCACTGTTTTTTGTCGCTCGGTGGCAGTGGCGGGGTCGCCGGTCTGGTCGCGGAGTTGTTGTTGTGGTTGCCCAGCATGAGCGCGAAAAGCAATGGCATGATGTTCCCGTCTTCGTCGTTGGTTCTGCGAGTCACGCGTCGGTCTCGAGAAGGCTCAACGCCGCACCATCGGGCATCGCGAGCAGTGTCTCCCACGCCTCTGCGTACTCACGACGGTCGAGTCTCCCGGATCCATCAGTGTCCAATCGCCGGAATGCCGCCCGAGCGGTTGTCTCACTGAACCCGAAGGCGACCATCAACGTCGCGAAACCATCGAGGTCGATCTCGCCGTCATCATCTGCATCGGCGATGGTGAACTCCGCATCGAGGCCATTGCCGAGGCGGGGCGAGTCTGCCCTGGCTGCTACGGCTCGGAAGTACTCCTCCCGAGTGACGCTGCCGTCGCCGCTTCGATCGAGGAGGGCGAGTTGGCGCCACGCGGCGTCGTAACGCTGAGCGAGTGCCTCTGCCTTCGGATGGGACGGATCCATGTTGAACGCATCCGTCACCTTGCTGTGCATCAGAAGGAAGTCGTTGCGAGTGACTCGTCCGTCTTTGTCAGCATCGAACAGAGAGAAGATCTCTCGAATCACGCGATCGATTGCATGTTGCGCAGACATCTCGCCTTTCCTGGCATTCATGATGTGGGTGGCTCGCGTCTCGACGCAGCCGCATTGGCACTGAGCAATCTACATGCTTGATCGGCAGAAAATGCCAGTTCGGAGGCGTATTCCGATATTCCGGCTGGGAGATCGGTCGCACCGATCTCCGGCAGCCTCCACACCGATGTGGTTGACTGTGTCCCGTTTGCCAAACGGTGCTGTCGAATGGCGGCACCTTGATCAGGGGGAAATCTTTATGAATCGTCGTTTCGCAGCTCTCACGATCGCCGCTGTCGCCATCCTCGGCCTCACGGCCTGCTCAGGCTCGCCCAGCGCCTCTGAGAGCACGTCGGCTCCGGAGAGCTCCGCACCAGCCGAGCAGAGCTCCGCACCGAGCTCCGACCAGAGCGTCGCCGACGCGTGCGCCAGCGCCGCCACGCAGGTCCAGGCCGCGACCAGCGAGCTCGGCTCGCTCGACGTGTCGGCTGCCGCCGCTGACCCGCAGGGCACGGTCGACACCTTCACGCAGTCCGTCGACGCGATCGGTGCCGCCGCCGAGTCGATCAGCAACCCCGAGGTCAAGGACGCGGTCACCGCGGTCTACGAGGACTTCGGCGCGATGCGCGACGTGCTCTCGAAGGTCCTCGTCGACGGCGACCAGGCTGCCGCTGCCGAGATGGCCACCGTGTCGGCCGACGTGCAGGAATCCGCACTCGCGATCGGCGAGCTCTGCAACGGCTGATCACCGCACCACACCGCGCTGATGCACACACTGCGCTGATGGCTCAGCGCTCAGAAGGCCCCCTCGACCGCCCGGTCGAGCGGGCCTTCTCCGTTCCCCCGTGACGTCGACCGCGTCGACGCAGGAGTAGCGTGGAAGGGTGCAGCGCGTTCCCCTCTCCCCTGTGTCGACGCCGGGGTGGCGGGCATGGGTGATCTGGTCCGTCGGGGTCGCGGCCTACGTGCTGGCCATCACGAACCGCACATCGCTCGGCGCGGTGGGCGTCGAGGCGGCGGACCGGTTCCAGGCGGATGCCTCGACTCTCGCCCTGTTCGCGGTGGTGCAGCTCGCGGTCTACGGCGGCATGCAGATCCCGATCGGGGTGCTGCTCGACCGCTTCGGGTCACGACCGATCATGACGGTCGGAATGCTGCTGATGGCCGCCGGTCAGCTCACCATGGCCCTCTCCCCCAGCATCGGCATCGCGATTCTCGCGCGCGTGCTGCTCGGTGCCGGCGACGCGGCGATCTTCCCCGCTGTGCTGCGACTCGTGGCCACGTGGTTCCCGGCGCAGCGCGGTCCGCTGATGGTGCAGTTCACGGGCATCCTCGGTCAAGCCGGTCAGCTGATCGCGCTCGTGCCCGTGGCCGCCCTGCTGCACGCGACCACCTGGTCGGTCACGTTCGGCAGCATCGCCGGGCTCGGAGTCCTGTTCACGATCCTGGTCGCGCTGGTGATCCGCAATCACCCGCCCGAGCGTGACGCCGACGTGACCGTCAACACCGACACCGGCGTGATCCGCGTCGTCACCTCGGCCATCGACACCGGGGTCGGGATCCGAGCGGCATGGGCGCATCCGGGCACGCGACTCGCCTTCTGGTCCCACTTCACCACGCCCTTCGCCGGCACCGCGTTCGTGCTCCTCTGGGGCATGCCGTTCCTCACCGCTGCGCAGGGGCTTGACACCGCCCACGCCGCCGGCATCATCTCGGTCTACGTGGTCGCCGGCATGGCACTCGGCCCGGTCATCGGCTACCTGTCCCGCCGACTGCCCAATCAGCGCTCCCTCGCTCTGGTGCTTCCTGCGGTGGGCGTGCAGATGGCGGCGTGGCTCGTCGTGATCGCCCTCCCGGATCCCGCGCCGATCTGGCTGCTCTACGTGCTCGCCGCCGCGATCGCGACCGGCGGTCCTGCGTCGATGATCGCCTTCGACCACGCCCGCACGCACAATCCCTCGCATCGTCTCAGCACGGCGACCGGGCTCACGAACGCCGGCGGGTTCATCGCCGCACTCATCGCGATCTTCCTGATCGGTCTCGCGCTCGACATCCAGGGAGCCGGAACCCCGGAGACGTACAGACTCGACGCCTTCCGTGTGGCGTTCCTGATGCCCGTGCCGCTGTGGATCGTGGGTGTCGTGTTCATCCTCGTCGAGCGCAAGCGCACCCGCATCCGGATGGGACTGGACCCCGAGCGTCCGCGTCACCGCCGAGCGGCCTGACTCACGCGCGGCGCGGAGTCCAACCGGTCGGCACAGGCCCGTCGAACGCCGCGCGCTCGCGATCGGCGGCGGCCGACCACCCCTGTGCCTCGTCGGGCACGTCGAAGGCTCCTCGTGCCAGTCGCACGCCGACATCCTCGTGATGCATGCGGGGCCCTCCCCCGCGGCGCACCGATGCCCGAACGCTCCAGGCGTCGTCAGCGAAACCTCCTCCGCGGAACACGCGATAGTCGTCGTAGCGCGCGGGGTCGAGCAGATCCCAGCACCATTCCCACACATTGCCGAGCGTGTCGAAGAGCCCGTTGAGATTCGGCAGCTTGCCGCCGACGTTCTGCGGCGCGCTCACCCCGTCAGCGCTGGTCCAGGCGGCGTCGGCCAGCGGTGCGTAGTGCGGACCGCGTGAACCGGCCCGGCAGGCGAACTCCCACTCGGCCTCGGTCGGCAGCCGGTAGCCGTCAGCGGTGGCGTCCCAGGCGACCTCTTCGCCGTCGAAGCGGTACACCGTGTCGAGACCTTCCCACTCCGACACGGCGTTACAGAGATGCACGGCGCGCAGCCAGCTGATGTCCGCTGCGGGATGATCGGGGTGACGCGAGGGAACAGCCAGAACCTCGGCGAGCTGCTCCTCGGTGACGGGGTACACACCGATCTCGAACGGCTCCAGCGTGACCGTGCGCTCGATCTTGCGTCGGGCATCGTGCAGCGTGACCTGGCCGGCGGCGATCCGCTGCATCTGGATGTCACTCATGCGTCGACGGCGACCGCTCCACCCACACCGGGTACTTGGCTGCCCGACCGTCTCCGGACGACGTGCGGGTGACTCGTCGCCGCACCCAGGGACCGACGAACTGGCGGTAGTAGGCGAAGCCTGCGACTCCACCCTGCGGCGGGTCCGGCAGCGACCACCAGGACTCCGGCGGCTCGAATCCGAGAGCGTCGAGCACGCGCGCTGCCACACGATGATGCCCCGCCGCGTTCATGTGCAGGCGGTCCTCGGACCAATACATCGGCTTCGCGAGCTCGCGATCCGGCCAGTTCAGTGCCCGCACGACGTCGGGACGGTTCTCGATCCGTCGCAGAACGGCCGCGGAGAGCTGGTCCCCCCGCCGCTGCACGAGGTCCCCCATCGGCAGCTGACCGCTGGGGTTCGCGCCCGAGAGCAGGATCACCCGCACGCCCTCATCGTCACAGCGACGCAGAACCCGGCTGAATGCATCGGCCACGTGCTCGAGGTCGGCGCGCGGCCGCAGCATGTCGTTGCCTCCGCCGTTGAACGACAGGTGCGTGGGGTGCAGCGACAGTGCGAACTCCAGCTGCTGATCGACGATCGGCCAGGCGAGCTTGCCGCGGATGGCCAGATTCGCGTACTGGATCGTCTGGCCCGCGGCATTCGCCCAGCCCTGGGCGACGAGGTCCGCCCATCCCCGCTCACCGCCGTCGGAGAGCGGATCGCCCACTCCTTCGGTGAAGGAATCGCCGATGGCCACGTACCGTACGTCTGTCACCCAACCAGCATATTGGTGTGCGTGGAGGGCCCGATCACCCGGCACGCCTAGCGGTCGTCGAGCGCGAGTCCGCCCCGGTCTTTCAGACCCCAGGCCGCTCCCGCCGCGATCAGGAAGCACGCGCCGAACACCACGAAGAGCAACGGCGCCCCACCGGCGAGCAGAAGCACGGGCACCGCCAGCGGGGCCACGATCGAGGCGATGCGCCCCACTCCCGCCGACCATCCGGCGCCGGTGGCCCGCACAGAGGTCGGATAGAGCTCCGGTGTCACCGCGTACAGGGCGCCCCACGCGCCGAGGTTGAAGAACGAGAGCGCCATCCCAGAGGCGATGATCGCCACCTCCGTCGACGCCGTGCCGAAGAAGACAGCCGACACCGCGGAGCCGACCAGGAACACCGACAGGGTGGCTCGCCTCCCCCACTTCTCGATCAGCCAGGCCGCGACCGCGTACCCCGGCAGCTGGGCGAGCGTGATGATCAGAGTGAACCCGAACGATCGCACCAGGTCGAACCCGGCGTCGACGAGGATGCTCGGGATCCAGATGAACGCCCCGTAGTACGCGAAGTTTACGCACAGCCAGACAACCCAGAGGCAGAGCGTCCGCACGCGGAACTCCGCGTTCCAGAGCGTGGTCACGCGTGCGCGAGCCGTCGCGGCGATCGGACGGGCCTCCGGCTCTCGGCGGATCTCGGGCCCGCGGACGACGCCGGCATCGGCTTCGAAGGCCGACACGATGCGGTCGGCCTCGGCGATCCGCCCCTTGGAGGCCAGCCACCGCGGAGACTCGGGCAGCCCCCACCGCACGATCAGGGCGTACACGGTGGGGATCGCGCCGAGTGCGAAGGCCCATCGCCATCCATCATCGGAGGTCGGGATGACGAAGAAGGCGATCAGCGCCGCGGCGGTCCACCCGAGGGCCCAGAACGCCTCGAGGATCACGATGAGACGCCCGCGGATGCGCGCGGGCGCGAACTCGCTGACGTAGGTCGAGGCGACGGGCAACTCCGCGCCGAGGCCCAGTCCGACCAGGAACCGCAGCACCAGCAGCGCCGCGACTCCCCCGACGAGCGCGCTCGCCCCCGTGGCGACACCGTAGACGAGCAGGGTGAGCGCGAAGACCTGCCGGCGTCCGAAGCGGTCGGCCAGCAGACCTCCGAGCGTCGCTCCCAGCGCCATCCCGATGAAGCCGACCGACGCGATCCACCCCGCTTCCATCTTCGTCAGACCCCACTGCTGGGTCAGTGCAGCGAGGATGAAGGAGATCAGACCCACGTCCATCGCGTCGAGAGCCCAGCCGATGCCGGATCCACCCAGCAGCCGGAAGTGGCGTCGAGTGAACGGGAGGTCGTCGAGGCGCGAAGCCAGCGAGGCACGGCTCGGTGGGGCGGAGATGGCCATGAATCTCATCGTACGGCCGCCCCGGAGCGCATCAGCGCGGTGTGACGGCTCAGGTCCGGGCGTCGAGCAGCGCCCGCACCCGCGGGATGACCTCGGTGCCATAGAGCTCGATGCTGCGCATCATGGCTTCGTGCGACAGCGTGCCGGTCGCGTACTTGAGGTCGAAGCGCCCGAGACCCAGAGTCGTGATCGTGTCGGCGATCTTCGCGGCCACGCGATCGGGCGATCCGACGTACAGCGCCCCCTCGGGACCGAGATCGTTCTGGAAACGCGCTCGGCTGTACGCAGGCCAGCCGCGTTCGCGACCGATGGTGTTGTTCATCGCCTCGAAGCCCGAGTACGCCGAGTCCCACGCCTCGGCGTCGGTGTCGGCGATGTGGCCCGGGGAATGCACCGACACCGGATGCGCGGTCGTGCCGAAAGAGGCGACCGAGCGGTGGTAGAGGTCGACGAATGGGCGGAAACGCGCTGCGGAGCCGCCGATGATCGCGAGCATGAGCCCCAGGCCGTGCCGCGCGACGCGCACCACGGATTCCGGGCTCCCGCCCACGCCCACCCATGTGCGCAGACCGTTCTCGGTCTTGGGGAAGACATTCGCGTTCTCGAGCGAAGCGCGCATCGTCCCCGACCATGTGACGGGCTCCTCCTTCAGAAGCTCGACGAACAGCTCGAGCTTCTGTTCGAAGAGAGCCTCGTAGTCACGCAGGTCGTAGCCGAACAGCGGGAACGACTCGATGAAGGAACCTCGACCCAGCACCACCTCGGCGCGGCCGTCCGAGACGGCGTCGAGAGTCGCGAAGCGCTCGAACACCCGCACCGGGTCGTCGGATGACAGCACCGTCACGGCCGTGCCGAGCCGGATGCGCTCCGTGCGTCCCGCGATGGCTGCGAGCACCATCTCGGGTGCCGACACCGCGAACTCGGGGCGATGGTGCTCCCCCACCCCGAAGAAGTCCACGCCGACGGCGTCGGCGAGCTCCGCCTGCGCGATGACGTTGCGGATGGTCTGCGCCCCGGTCAGGAGCTCGCCATCCGCATCGCGGGTGATGTCGCCGAAGGTGTCCAGTCCGAACTCGATAGCCATGTCAGCCCTTTCCATTCAGGTGCATGAACACGAAGTGGCGTCGGCGCATTCCCTCAGCGCGGGAGCAGAGCCGTCCGCAGGGTGTCGAGGCCGACGCCGCCCATGTCGAGCGCGCGCTTGTGGAAGCTCTTGAAGGAGAACTCGTCGCCCTCCGCGGCCTGGACGGCATCGCGCACCTGCTCCCAGATCCGCTGACCGACCTTGTACGAAGGAGCTTGACCCGGCCAGCCGAGATAGCGGTTCACCTCGAACTGCACGAACTGGTCCGACATGTTCACGTTCTTGCGCATGAAGTCGAGTGCGTACGGGGCGTCCCACACGCCGTCACCGTCGAGACGGGGCTTGCCGAGGTGCACGCCGATGTCGAGCACGACGCGGGCCGCACGCATGCGCTGGCCGTCGAGCATGCCGAGGCGATCGGCCGGATCATCGAGGTACCCGAGCTGCTGCATCAGACGCTCGGCGTACAGCGCCCACCCTTCAGCGTGCCCGGATGTGCCGGCGAGCAGACGCCGCCAGGAGTTCAGTTCGGCCCGATTGTGCACGGCCTGCGCGATCTGCAGGTGGTGCCCCGGGACGCCCTCGTGGTACACGGTCGTGAGCTCACGCCAGGTGTCGAACTCCGTCACTCCCTCGGGGACGGACCACCACATGCGACCCGGTCGCGAGAAGTCGTCGGTCGGCCCCGTGTAGTAGATCCCGCCCTCCTGAGTGGGCGCGATCATGCACTCGAGGGTGCGGATGGCCTGAGGGATGTCGAAGTGCGATTCGCACAGCTCGGCGACTGCTCGGTCGCTGGTCTCCTGCATCCAGCGCTGAAGCGCGTCGGTGCCGACGAGCTTTCGGGCGGGGTCGGACTCGAGGTGCGCGACCGCCTCCTCGACGGATGCACCGGGGAGGATCTCGTTCGCGATCGCCGTCTGCTCGGCGACCATACGAGCGAGTTCTTCACGCCCCCACTCGTACGTCTCATCGAGGTCGATCGTGGCGCCCAGGAACCGGCGTGAGTGCAGGGCGTAAACATCGCGGCCCACGGCATCGGTCTCGTTCGCTGCGGGAAGCAGCTCTTCCGTGAGGAAGCGTCGAAGCTCGCCGTACGCCACGCGCGCAGCGGCGGAGTTGTCGGCCAGCGTGCGAGCGAGCGATGCCGGAAGCTGACCCTCTTCGGATGTCGCTTCTGCGACGAAGGCGGCGAAGAAGCCGTCATCCGCGGTGTAGCGGTCGATCTGGGTGGCGACCTCCTTCACCTGCCGGCGCGCGGGCGTCACACCCTCGGCGATTCCGGTGCGCAGGGTCTCGACGTATCCGCGCAGCGCGCGGGGAACCGCGGCGAGACGGGTGGCGATGACCGACCAGTCGTCGGCGGTGGAGGTGGGCATCAGATCGAAGGCGGACCGCACGTCCTGCGGGACCGACGCGATGACGTTCAGGTCGCGCAGATGCCACTTCGCCTCGTGGAACTCGAGGTCCAGACGGAGTTCGGAGCTCAGATCGGCCTTGGTCACCTCGTCGATTGCATCGGCGGGCTCCAGCGCCGTGAGCGCATCGAGCGCCGTGCGGGTCGCTGCGGCGATCTCCTCGTGACCGGCGGGGCTCAGGTCTCCGAAACGGTCGTTCACCTCGCTGCGGCCGATGTAGGTGCCGAGAGTCGGGGCGAGCACGGCGATCGTGTCGACCCATTCATCGGCGACCTTGTCGATGGCAGTGGGAGTGCGCGGGGATGACGTCATGGAACCCACCCTAACCGTGCCGATCCCCGCGCCGCAGGGTGCCTGCGGCGCGGGGCGGGTGGCACGCTCGAAGGCGCAGGATCAGTGCGCCGCCTCGTTCCAATCCTGGCCGCGCCCGACCTGCACATCGAGCGGCACGGACAGCGCCGCGGCGTCGCCCATGCGGGTGCGCACGATGCGCTCGGCGGCGTCCCACTCCCCCGGAGCCACCTCGACCACGAGCTCGTCGTGGATCTGCAGCAGCACGCGGGAGCCGAGCCCCTCGGCGCGGAGGTCGTCGTGGATGTGCAGCAGCGCGATCTTCATGATGTCGGCGGCGCTGCCCTGGATCGGGGCGTTGAGCGCCGCGCGTTCCGCGTTCTCGCGCAGCACGCGGTTCGGGCTCGAGAGGTCGGGGAACGGGCGGCGACGACCGAAGATCGTCTCGGTGTAGCCGACTTCCTTCGCCTTCATGACGGACGCGCGCAGATAATCGCGCACCGCGCCGAAGCGCGCGAAATACTCGACCATCAGCTGTTTTGCCTCGGACTGCTCGATGCGCAGCTGCTTGGACAGGCCGAACGCCGACAGGCCGTACACGAGACCGTACGACATCGCCTTGACCTTGGTGCGCATCGCGGCAGACACCTCGCTCGGCTCGACGCCGAAGACCCGGGCGCCCACGAACCGGTGCAGGTCCTCGCCGCTGTTGAACGCCTCGATCAGACCCTCATCACCCGATAGGTGCGCCATGATGCGCATCTCGATCTGGGAGTAGTCGGCCGTGAGGAGCGCCTCGTATCCCTCGCCGACCTGGAAGGCGCTGCGGATGCGCCGCGACTCCTCGGTTCGGACCGGGATGTTCTGCAGGTTCGGGTCGGTGCTCGAGAGTCGACCCGTCTGGCTGCCGGTCTGCACGTACGTGGTGTGCACCCGGTGGTCGTCTCCGATCGCCGCGTCGAGGGACTCGATGATCTGGCGGAGCTTCGTCGCCTCACGGTGCTGCAGCAGGAGGCGGAGGAACGGGTGCGGATGCGTCTCCTGCAGGTCGGCGAGAACCGCGGCGTCCGTGGAGTACCCGGTCTTGGTCTTGCGCGTCTTCGGCAGCTGCAGGTCTTCGAACAGAACCTCCTGGAGCTGCTTCGGGGAGCCGAGGTTGAACTCGCGGCCGACCACGGAGAACGCCTCGGCCGCCAGACCATCGGCCCGCGTTGCGAGCTCGCCCGAGAACGTCGAGAGCACTTCATGCGACACCGCGACCCCGGCGACCTCCATGTCGGCGAGCGTCAGGAGGGTCGGAAGCTCGATGTCGGTGAGCACCTCGGCCACGGACTCGGGGATGTCCTCGCGCAGGGCGTTCGCCACGCGCAGGATGAACCAGGCCTCCTGCGAAGGGGTCGCGCCCTCGGTCTCGGGCACGAGCTGCGAGGGATCGGCCTCGGGCAGCTTCTCGCCGAGGTAGCGCTCGACGAGGTCGCCGAGTGTCTTGTCGGGGAAGCTCGGGCGCAGCAGCCAGCCGGCGAGGCTCGTGTCGTACACCAGCCCGCCGATGCGGGCACCCTGACGACGCAATGCCTTCACCTGAGGCTTGGCGTCGTGAAGCACCTTGGGCGCATCCGAGGCGAGCCACTGCTTCAGCTCGTCGGCGACCTCCGGCGTCCAGTCCGTCTCGCGCAGTTCGCTCTCGGTCGCGGCGCCCAGACGCACGGGCACGCCGCCCTGCGTCACGATTCGCACGGCGATGTCTTCGTCGACGGCCGAAGCCCAGGCGACGAAGTCTGCGGTGGTGACCTGAACAGGCTCGGGCAGCACGACGACCGCGGCGGGATCATCGGCGACCTCTCCGGCTCCGACCGCCTCGAACACGCGCGGCAGCAGGGTGCGGAACTCCAGCCGGGCGAAGATGTCGCGCACAGCCTGCGCGTCGATCGGAGCGACGGCGAGGTCGGTCGGCGCGTATTCGAGCTCCACGTCGCGCAGCAGGCGGTTGAGCTTGCGGTTGCGTCGCACGTCGTCGATGTGATCGCGCAGGTTGCCGCCCACCACGCCCTTGATCTCGCCGGCCCGGTCGAGCAGCTCGTCGAGGCTGCCGAACTGCGTGAGCCACTTCACCGCGGTCTTCTCCCCCACCTTCGGCACACCGGGGAGGTTGTCGCTGGTCTCGCCCACCAGGGCGGCGATGTCGGGGTACTGCTCGGGGCGCACGCCGTAGCGCTCCTGCACCGTCGTGGGGTCGTATCGCTTGAGCTGTGATACGCCCTGCACCGAGGGGTAGAGCAGCGTCACGTCGTCATCGACGAGCTGGATCGAGTCCCGGTCGCCCGACACGACGAGAACGGAGAACCCCTGCTCGGCTCCCTGCGTCGAGAGCGTCGCGAGGATGTCGTCGGCCTCGATGCCCTCCTTCGTGAGAACCGGGATGGACATGGCCGCGAGGCAGTCCTGCAGCAGCGGGATCTGGCCGCGGAACTCCTGCGGGGTCTCCGAGCGCGTGGCCTTGTATTCGGGGTACTCGTCTGTGCGGAACGAGTGCCTCGAGGTGTCGAAGGCGATCGCCATGTGCGTGGGCTTCTCGGCTTTGATCAGGTTGACCAGCATCGAGAGGAAGCCATAGATGGCGTTCGTGTGCTGGTTGTCCTTGGTCGTGAAGTTCTCCACCGGAAGGGCGAAGAAGGCACGGTAGGCGAGAGAATGGCCGTCGATGACCATGAGGGTAGGCTTTGCGGAGTCCGTCACCCTGTCAGCCTAACGAGGACCACAGACACCCGCTGAGGAGCATGCATGAGCGACGTCGCCGCAAACGAGGGACTCGAGTGGGCCACGGCCCGCGGGATGGGTGCACTGGCCGAGAAGATGGGCATGGAGTTCACCGAGTTCACCCTCGAGCGCTGCGTCGCGACCATGCCCGTCGAAGGCAACACGCAGCCCGTCGGACTCATGCACGGCGGCGCCTACGTCGTGCTGGGCGAGTCGCTGGGCTCCATGGCCGCGAACCTGCACGCGGGCGCCGGGCGTCTGGCGGTCGGGGTCGACATCAACGCGACGCACACGCGCTCCGCCACGTCGGGTGTCGTCACCGGCGTGTGTACGCCCGTACATCTGGGACGAAGCATCGCCGTGCATGAGATCGTCGTGAGTGACGATCAGGGACGCCGCTGCTCGACCATCCGGATCACGAACATGATCAAGGACGCTCCCGCCGCCTGACGTCGCGGTCGGGGCATCAGAGCTCGTAGTCCCAGGACGACCACGACGGAGAGACGTGGTCCTCGGACGGGCGGCCGTGCGCCAACGCCTGCCTGAGCTCATCGAGCTGCTCCACGGTGCCCGGATCGAGGAGCTCCTGATCGTGCCCGGGCTCAGCCACGATCCCGATCTCGACAAGCCACCCGATCCGCAGCTCGAGGCGGCGCGCCACGTACTCGTCGTCGATGTACGGGATCTCGACGAGGTCCGTGTCGTGCGCCCGTGCGAGAGCCAGGGCGTACCGGCTGACGGCGTCGGCGACAGCGTCTCCGGTACAGAAAGCACCGAAGGATGTGATGACCCGTTTCATGGGAACCCCCGCGTTCGATCGAAAGTCGAGATCGCCGGGGTCTGGGGCGCGTGACCGAGTCTACCCGCCGTCAGGGCGACGCGGGTGGTGACGCCAGATGAGATCGTGAGTCAGTCGAGGGTGAGCTGTCGCGCCACGATGCGGCGAGCGACCTCGCCGAGTCGCACGCCGTTCTCTCGCGCGTAGGCGCGGATCAGTGCGAAGGCGTCGTCCATCGGCACACCCTGCCGATGCGACACCACGCCCTTGGCCTGTTCGATCACGACACGGCTGTTGAGGGCGTGCTGCAGCTGCTGACTCAGAGCCTCGGTCTCGCGCATCGCGCGCTCGTGCAGGATGCCGATGGTCGCGATGTCGGCCAGTGCCCGTGCGATCACCAGGTCCTCGGTCGTCGCGGTGGCACCGGCCTCCAGCAGCAGCGTCAGCGATCCGATGGTCTTGTCGCGCAGACGCAGCGGGATCGAGACGACCGACGCGGTGGGCGCCGAGGCCCCGAGCAGCAGCGCCTCGACGACACTCCCCGCCTCGCTCGTCGACGCGACAAGTTCGAGCTCGCCAGCGGCATCCGCGAGGAGGAGGCCCGCCGCGGAGACGTTCAGCTCCGCTCGACAGGTGTCCACGAGCTCCTGCATGAGCTCGACGATGTCGTAGTCGTCGACCAGCGTGTCGGCGAGCTGGGTGAAGGTGCGCAGCAGCCGGCTGTCGCGTTCGAGAGCTGTCATGAGCGGACCTCGATCGCGCCGTGTTCTTTGGTGAACACCACACGGCGCGCCAGCACGTCCTCGGCGACCGACATCACGGTGCTCTCCGAGGCGAAGGCACGGCTCTGGAGCAGCAGCCGCGCATCCTCCGCATCGATGTCGAGCTGTGCGAGCACCATGCCCGTGGCCTGATGCACCTGCCGCCGTGAGAAGGGTGAGAGCACCTCATCCGCGTGCGGCTCGCTCGCCGCGAGGCTGTCTCGCAGCACACGGCGGGCGACCACCGACGCCAATGCGCTCGCATGCCGGGTCTGCACCTCGTCGAGGTCGAGCGGCACGCGTGAGTACAGATCGACGGCGCCGAATCGCAGGCTGCCCACGGTCAGCGGGAAGGCGAAGATCGAGGCGACGTCACCCTCCTGCACGGCACGTCCGAACGCGGGCCACCGCTCAGGCCCGTGTCGCCCGTGCAGGTGCGGCTCGTGCACCGGCTTCGCCAGACGCAGGGCATCCCAGCAGGGCCCCTCTCCCAGGTCGAACTGGAGTTCGTCGAGCCAGGCCGCGGAGTTGTCAGTTGCCGACACGGTCTGCGTTCCGAGGAGGCAACGACCGCGGTGACGGGCGCGGCGCGCTCAGCCCGGCGCGTCGGCCTCTTCTCCGTCGTCCTCCAGGAGCTTCTGGAACAGCACGTGATCCTGCCACCGTCCGGCGATCTCGAGGTAACGCGGCGCCAGACCGATCCGCTCGAACCCGGTGGCGTCGAGAACACGCTGCGAACCCGCGTTGTGCAGGAGCGTGGCGGCCTGAAGCCGGTGCAGACCGAGCGTCTCACGCGCGTGTTCGGCCACATGCCCGACGGCCCGGCGCGCGAGTCCATGGCCCTGCAGCCCCGCATCGACCCAGTACCCGAGGTCGGCGCTCCAGAACGCGCCGCGGATGATGTTGTTGAGGTTCATCCGTCCGCGGATCTCGCCGTCGAAGGACTCGATCACGAAGCGCAGACTGCGGCCGACGGACGCGTCCGCAACGCTGCGCGCGACGTCGCGCTCCTGCACATCGACAGAGAAGAACGCGCGCTCACGCAGAGGCTCCCAGGGGGCCAGGTGCTCACGGTTCGCGAGATAGGCCCGCGCCAGGGCCGCGCCGTCCCCTTCGCGGAGCGGACGCAGAGTGTGCTCGGTGTCGAGCGCGAACACTACTTCTTCGGCGCGAGCTGCTCGATGATCGCCTTGGCGACGTCCTGCATGGTCAGACGGCGGTCCATGGACGCCTTCTGGATCCAGCGGAACGCCTCCGGCTCGCTCAGGCCCATCTTCTCGTTGAGAAGACCCTTTGCGCGGTCGACGAGCTTGCGTGTCTCGAAGCGCTCGACCATGTCGGCGACCTCGGCCTCGAGCGTGATGATCTGCTCGTGACGGGCGAGTGCGATCTCGATCGCGGGCAGCAGGTCGTTCGGAGTGAAGGGCTTCACCACGTACGCCAGTGCCCCGGCCTCGCTCGCGCGCTCCACCAGTTCCTTCTGGCTGAAGGCCGTCAGCAGCACCACCGGGGCGATGTTGCCCTTGTGAAGCTTCTCGGCGGCGCTGATACCGTCGAGCTGCGGCATCTTCACATCCATGATGACGAGGTCAGGACGCAGTTCGGTGGCCAGCGCGACAGCGGTCTCGCCGTCACCGGCCTCACCGACGACATCGAAGCCGTTGTCGCGGAGGATCTCGACGATGTCGAGACGGATCAGCGATTCGTCCTCGGCGACGACGACGCGTCGGGGTGCGGATGACGTGGGCTGCTCGGCTGCCTGTTCTTGCTCGGTCACGGCTCCATCCTAGTCGAGAGCCCCCGCGCATCGGCGATCATGCGGCGCGTGACGTGGCCGGCACTCCCCCTGCGCTAAAGTCGGAGACGCACGACACACGAGCCGGCGTGGCGGAATGGCAGACGCGGAGCACTCAAAATGCTTTGTCCGAAAGGGCGTGTGGGTTCGAGTCCCACCGCCGGCACATCGACGGATCTTCAGTAGTCGAAGTCGATCCACGGACCATCGAGCGGCAGCGGGTCGATCTCGTAGCGCTCCAGCTCCTCCGGTGAACGCTCGACGATCTCGAACCGCACCGGGACGCCGGGGGCGACGAGCAGCGAGATGGTGCCGTGACCGACCGTCCGAAAGTCGACGAAGTCGGAACCCTCCCGCATGGCGGTGACGATGGCTCGCTTGGTCGTGTCGACGTCCTGATCCGCGTCGAGAAGGAACGTCTGCCCGTCGAACCTGACCTTGTTGACCTTCATGATCTCCACCCGCCTCCGATCGGAACCCGAACAGGAGTACCGCATGCGCCGGTGGTTCAGAGGTCGGGATCTACGCCCGACGCTACTCTCCCCCGATGGCCCCAGCGCCGGATCTCGGGATTCACAGAAGGCGCCCAGGTGTGAGAGGCCAATCGAGCCCAGCTCTCCCGCCGGCTCATTCGGCGAGAACGGCGAGCTCCGCCATGACGCGCGGATGCGCCAGCACGCGGAAATGGCCCCCCGTGTCGAGCCGTACGTTCTTCGCGCCGGCCAACTCGCTGCCCTCGGGGATGTGCGGATCGAAGTCGGGGTAGACCGACACGATCCGCTCGTTCACCGTGAGCTGGAGCGCCAGACTTCGAATCGACGGGTCATCCGGCGAGAATGCCCTCAGGGTGCGCACGGGGAGATGGCGTGCCCAGCGCGACCCGCCGAACGGGGTCGCGATGGCGAGCATCGAGCGAATCCGATGCGCCGCGCGGCCTGTCATCGCCAGCTTTCCCGCGAGTCCTCCCTTGCTGTGCGCGACCAGGATCACATCGGTCAGCCCTTCTGCTTCCAGGTACTCCGCGACGGTCACCGCCATGTCGGCGACGGGAAAGCGGTTGTGGCGCAACGCCTCGACGACATGCACCGGATGACCGCGCTCATGCATTGCAGTGATGAGCGGTTGCATGAACTTCCAGGTCTCGTACACCCCGGGCAGCACGACGATGTGCGCGGCATCGCCGGCGACGAACGACGCGGGGTCTGTCCGGTCGAAGAACGCACGAACCTGCCAGTAGCCGGCGTAGAGATAGTCGGCGGCCCAGGACCGGACTGCGTGGAACGGACTCACGACCGGACCCTGCGATCCGGCCGTCCGCCGATCTGCGGGTCGTCATCCGGCCAGTCGCCGGCGGTGTGGAAGAGGATCGCCGCAGCGACGGCGCGCGGGGCGGACTGCTGGACGACGTGGTGCTGCCGAGGAACCTCGACGAGGCGCGCCTGCGGAGCAGTGTCGCGCAGCCGCCGACACCACTCGCGACCGGCGACGGGGTCGGACCCACCACGGATGATCAGCAGCGGCACTGCGAGGTCACGCACCCTGTCCTCCGTCGGGTAGGCGAGCATGTGCCGAAGTTGGGTCAGATACCACGGGACTCCGCAACGCACGTAGTCGCTGAAGACGATGGCGTTGATCGACGGCGTCTCTCCGAGCGTGTCCACGCCGAGCGCCCGCGCCTGGGAGCCGAGCGTCCGGTGCCGATCATCGACCACCGGGCCCATCGCGACGACGGAACGGACGAGATCAGAGCGCCGCCTCGCTGTCTCGATCGCCCACTGGACGCCCATCGAGTGGCCCACCAGCACGACCTCGGTGTCGCCCAACGACGCGATCACGTCGCCGAGGAGCTGCGCCATGCGCGGCACGTCGAGCATCTGCTGCGGCTTGGGAAGGCCGCCGAACCCAGGAAGGTCGATCGACACCACGCGGGTGGAAGCCGCCAGCACCTCGTGCAGCCGCGCGAGATAACGATGAGACATCCCGATGCCGTGGACCAGGACGACGGTCGGGGCTGTCGTCGCCTTCGGCCTCGGACTCTCGATGAGACGGAACGCCAGGCCGTCGACGATGATACGGCGGCGTTCAGAACTCATGGCAGAACGCTATCCGACGCACGGTACCCGGTCACGGGGGTTGACGCGGGGACACCGAAGGGGCGAGACCGAAGTCCCGCCCCTGTGGATGATCGTCAGACCGTGGCTTCCTTGTAGATCGGAGCCGCGCCGTTCACGGCGTCTCCGACCTTGTGGACGCGGATGTCGTTGGTCGAGCCGACGATTCCGGGAGGGGAACCGGAGATCACGACGACCTTGTCGCCTACGGTCGCGAGGCCGTTGCTGAGCAGGTAGTCGTCGACCTGCAGATACATCAGGTCGGTGTGCTGCACCATGTCGACGAGGGTCGAGCGGATGCCCCAGGTGAGCGCCATGCGGCGGCGGATGTCGGGCTCCGGCGTGAAAGCGAGCATCGGGATGCGCGAGCGCAGGCGCGACAGGCGGCGTGCGGAGTCACCCGACTGCGTGAAGACGCAGAGGAACTTCGCCTCGACGAACTCCGCGACCTCGAGCGCCGCCAGGGTGATGGCGCCACCCTGGGTGCGCGGCTTGGTGGTGAGCGGCGCGATGCGCTCGAGCCCGTGCTCCTCGGTCGACTCGATGATGCGGGCCATGGTCTCGACCACGACGACCGGGTAGTCGCCCACGCTGGTCTCGCCCGAGAGCATCACGGCATCGGCACCGTCGAGGACGGCGTTGGCGACGTCGGAGGTCTCGGCACGGGTCGGCACCGGGCTGTTGATCATCGACTCGAGCATCTGCGTCGCGACGATGACGGGCTTGGCCATGCGACGCGCGAGTTCGACGGCGCGCTTCTGCACGATCGGCACGGCTTCGAGGGGCAGCTCGACGCCGAGGTCACCACGGGCGACCATGATGGCGTCGAACGCGTCGACGATCTCCTCGAGCGCGTCGACGGCCTGCGGCTTCTCGACCTTGGCGATGACGGGGACCTTGACGCCCTCTTCAGCCATGATCTCGTGCACGCGCGACACGTCGGAGGCGTTGCGCACGAACGAGAGCGCGATCAGGTCGGCGCCGATGCGCAGCCCCCAGCGCAGGTCGTCCTCGTCCTTCTCGCTCAGCGCGGGGACGTTGACGGCGACACCGGGAAGGTTGATGCCCTTGTTGTTCGAGACGGCTCCGGCGACGATGACCTTGGTCGTCACGACGACGCCATCGGTCTCGACGACCTCGACGCGGACCTTGCCGTCGTCGATGAGCAGGAAGTCACCGGGATTGACGTCCTGCGGCAGACCCTTGAACGTGGTGCTGCAGATCTCACGGTTGCCGATGATGTCCTCGGTCGTGATCTTGAAGATGTCGCCGACCGCGAGGTCGTAGGGGCCGTCTTCGAACTTGCCGAGGCGGATCTTCGGGCCCTGCAGGTCGACGAGGATGGCGACGGCACGCCCGGCGTCATCCGCGGCACGGCGCACGTTGGCGTAGTTGTTCTCGTGCACGGAGTAGTCACCGTGGCTGAGGTTCAGGCGTGCGACGTCGACACCGGCATCGATCAGTGCACGCACCGTCTCATAGGTGGAAGTTGCGGGGCCCAGGGTGGCGACGATTTTCGCGCGTCTCAACAGGAATCTCCAGAGTAAAAGTGGGGGAAGGTGAATCAGGCGAGGTGCCGCGGCTCAGCCTACGCGGGCTGGAGGCCGAGCGCGACATCACTCGGGCGCACCGGCTCGGGGAGAACGGTGGTGCCCATCAGGAAGCGATCGACGTTCGCAGCCGCCGCGCGGCCCTCGGCGATCGCCCACACGATGAGCGACTGACCGCGACCCGCGTCGCCGGCGACGAAGACGCCCGGCACAGTGGATTCGTAGGACGAGCCGCGCTGGAAGGCGCCCCGGTCCGTCAGCTGCGGGAGGGTGTCCTCCGTGTAGCCGTCCTGCTCGGGGCCGGTGAAGCCCATCGCGATCAGCACGAGGTCGGCGGGGATCTCGCGCTCGGTGCCGCTCTTGGGCACACGGCGTCCGTCGATGTACTCGGTCTCGGCGACGCGGAGAGCACGGACCTCGCCGACATCGTTCGAGAGGAACTCGACCGTGGAGGCGAGGAACATCCGCTCGCCGCCCTCCTCGTGCGCCGACGCGATCTCGAACAGGGTCGGCATCATCGGCCAGGGCTGATTCTCCGGACGCTCAGAGCTCGGCTGCTTGCCGATCGCGAGGTTCGTCACGCTGAGAGCGCCCTGGCGGTGCGCGGTACCGATGCAGTCGGCACCGGTGTCGCCGCCGCCGATCACGATGACGTGCTTACCCTCGGCGGTGATCTGCTCCGAGACCTTGTCGCCGGCGACTGCGTGGTTGGACTCGACGAGGTACTCCATCGCGAAGTGCACGCCGTCGAGGTCGCGACCGGGGATGGAGAGGTCACGCGGGACCGTCGACCCGGTGGCGATCACCACGGCGTCGTAGCGGGCTCGCAGGTCGGCCCAGGAGATGTCCTTGCCGATCTCGACACCGGCACGGAAGCGGGTGCCCTCCTCCTGCATCTGACGCAGACGGGACTCCAGGTGCCCCTTCTCCATCTTGAAGTCCGGGATGCCGTAGCGCAGCAGGCCGCCGATGCGGTCGTCGCGCTCGAACACGGCGACGGTGTGACCGGCGCGCGTGAGCTGCTGCGCGGCAGCGAGGCCGGCCGGGCCGGACCCCACGACCGCGACCGTCTTGCCGGTCAGACGCGCAGGCGGCTGCGGCTCGACCCAGCCCTTGGCGAAGGCCTCGTCGATGATCGAGACCTCGATCTGCTTGATCGTGACGGCGGGCTGGTTGATGCCCAGCACGCAGGAGCTCTCGCACGGAGCGGGGCACAGGCGACCGGTGAACTCCGGGAAGTTGTTGGTCGCATGCAGGCGATCGATCGCCGCGCGACCCTCGCCGCGCCACGTCAGATCGTTCCACTCCGGGATCAGGTTGCCCAGCGGGCACCCGGAGTGGCAGAACGGCACGCCGCAGTCCATGCAGCGTCCGGCCTGACGCTTCAGGACCGCCTGGTCACCGGGCTCATAGACCTCTTTCCAGTCCATGATGCGCACGGGCACGGGCCGCCGTGGTGGCAGCTCACGCTCGGTGACCTTCAGAAAACCTTTGGGATCAGCCACCGGTCACCTCCAGGATGCGGTTCCACACGATGTCGCCGTCGGGGTCGATCCCCTCAGCGAGGGCCTCTTCGCGCATGTTCCGCACGGCGGCGAAGTCACGCGGGAGGACCTTCACGAATTCGGAAGCCGTCGTCTCGAACCGCGCGAGCAGGTCGGACGCCAGCGGAGAGGCGGTGCGCTCGACGTGCTCGACCAGCAGTCCGCGCAGTACCTCGAGATCGGCGCGGTCGAGCTGTTCGAGCAGGAGCTCGCCGCTGCCGAGCGACTGCGCGTTCACCTTGGCGGTGTCAAGGGCGTGAACGTACGCCACTCCCCCGGACATACCGGCGCCGAAGTTGCGCCCGGTGGAGCCCAAGATCACGGCGAGACCACCGGTCATGTACTCGAGCGCGTGGTCGCCCACGCCCTCGACGACCGCCGTCGCGCCGGAGTTGCGCACGAGGAACCGCTCGCCCACGACGCCCGAGATGAACATCGTGCCGGAGGTCGCGCCGTAGCCGATCACGTTTCCGGCGATGACGTTCTCCTCGGGGGCGATGGTCGACGCCCGCGGCGGACGGATGGTGATGTCGCCGCCGGAGAGCCCCTTGCCCACGTAGTCGTTGGCGTCGCCCTCGAGTCGGAGCACGATGCCCGGGGGCAGGAAGGCGCCGAGCGACTGACCGGCCGTGCCATGAAGGGTCACGTCGATCGTGCCTCGCGGAAGCCCTGCGGCTCCGTGACGCGAGGTGACCTGATGCCCGAGCATGGTGCCGACCGCTCGCTCGGTGTTGGCGATGGGCAGCTCGACGACGACGGGCTCTCCGTTCAGGAGCGCACCCGCGGCGATGTCGATCAGCTGCACGTCGAAGTGTTTGTCGAGCTCGTGGTCCTGCGTGCGAGCGCTGCGACGCGGCTCGCCCGCCGGGAATGCCGGCCCTTCCAGGATCGGCGTGAGGTCGAGGCCCTCCGTCTTCCAGTGCTCGACCGCCTCGTTGACCTGCAGCAGGTCGGCGCGTCCGACGATCTCGTCGATCGAGCGGTAGCCGAGTTCCGACAGCAGCTCTCGGACCTCCTCGGCGATGAACTCCATGAAGTTCACGACGAACTCGGGCTTGCCGGTGAAGCGCTCGCGCAGCGCAGGGTTCTGCGTCGCGACGCCCACCGGGCACGTGTCGAGGTGGCAGACGCGCATCATGATGCAGCCGCTGACCACGAGCGGAGCCGTGGCGAAGCCGAACTCCTCCGCACCCAGCAGCGCGCCGATGATGACATCGCGTCCGGTCTTCAGCTGGCCGTCGACCTGCACCACCACGCGGTCGCGCATGCCGTTGAGCATGAGCGTCTGCTGGGTCTCGGCGAGACCAAGCTCCCACGGGGTTCCCGCGTGCTTGAGCGAGTTCATCGGACTGGCGCCCGTGCCGCCGTCATGCCCGGAGACCAGGATGACGTCGCTGAGAGCCTTCGCGACACCGGCCGACACCGCGCCGATGCCCGACTGGCTCACCAGCTTGGTGTGGATGCGAGCCTCGGGGTTCGCGCGCTTCAGGTCGAAGATCAGCTGCTTGAGATCCTCGATCGAGTAGATGTCGTGGTGCGGCGGCGGGGAGATGAGTCCGACGCCGGCGGTCGCGTGCCGCGTGCGTGCCACCCACGGGTACACCTTGGTCGGCGGAAGCTGACCGCCCTCACCGGGCTTGGCACCCTGGGCGAGCTTGATCTGGATGTCATCCGCCTCGGTGAGGTAGAGGCTGGTGACGCCGAACCGACCGGAGGCGACCTGCTTGATCGCGCTGCGACGCTCGGGGTCGACCAGACGGTCGTCGTCCTCGCCGCCCTCACCGGTGTTGGACTTGCCGCCGATGCGGTTCATCGCGATCGCCAGCGTCTCGTGCGCCTCGCGGGAGATGGAGCCGTAGCTCATCGCCCCGGTCGAGAAGCGCTTCACGATGGAGGACACCGACTCGACCTCGTCGAGAGGGACGGGCTTGCGGGTGCCGGTGCGCAACTGGAACAGCCCGCGCAGGGTCTTGAGCTCCGAAGCCTGGTCGTCGACCATCTTCGTGTACTCGCGGAAGATGTCGTAGCGGCGGGTACGGGTCGCATGCTGCAGCTTGAACACCGTCTCGGGGCTGAAGAGGTGCGGCGAGCCGTCGCGACGCCACTGGTACTCGCCGCCGGTCCACAGACGCTCGTGGGCGCGAGCCGCGGCATCCTCCGGGTAGGCGTAGTCGTGTCGTGCCTGATTCTCGGCCGTGATCTCCTGGATCCCGATGCCGCCGAGCTTGGACTCGGTGCGCGTGAAGTACGCGTCGATGAACTCATGGCCCAAGCCCACGGCTTCGAACACCTGTGCGCCGGCGTACGAGGACACGGTCGAGATGCCCATCTTCGACATAATCTTGAGGACGCCCTTGCCGAGCGCGTAGATCAGGTTCTTGACGGCCTTCTCCGTCGTGATCCCGGTGATGTAGCCCGTGCGCACCAGGTGCTCCACCGTCTCCATGGCCAGGTACGGGTTGATCGCCGACGCGCCGTAACCGATCAGGGTCGCGACGTGGTGCACCTCGCGCACGTCGCCGGCCTCGACGATCAGACCGACCTTCATCCGGTTCTCGCGCCGGATCAGGTGGTGGTGGATCGCGGAGACCATCAGCAGCGACGGGATCGGGGTCAGATCCTTGTTCGAATCCCGGTCCGACAGGATGATGAACTCTGAGCCGTCGGCGATGGCCTGATCGACCTCGTCGCACATCTCGGTCAGTCGGTCCTGCAGCGAGTCGGGTCCGGAGTCGAAGTGATACAGACCGCGGATCGTGACGCTGGAGCGGTCGGGAAGAGCCTTGTCGATGTGGCGGATCTTCGCGAGCTCGTCGTTGTCGATCACCGGGAAGTCGAGCGACACCGTGCGGGTGTGCTCGGGACCCCACGACAGCAGGTTGCGCTCGGGACCGAGCCCCAGCTTGAGGCTCGTGACGACCTCTTCGCGGATCGAGTCCAGCGGCGGGTTCGTCACCTGCGCGAACTGCTGCGTGAAGTAGTCGAAGAGCAGCCGCGGGCGCTTGCTGAGCACGGCGATCGGGGTGTCGGACCCCATCGCGCCGAGCGGCTCGGCGCCGGTCTGCCCCATCGGGGTGAGCAGGATGCGCACTTCCTCTTCGGTGTAGCCGAAGGTGCGCTGACGGCGGGTGATGGATGCCGGCGGGTGCACGATGTGTTCGCGCTCGGGCAGATCGGCGAGCCGGACGGCACCGGCGTCGAGCCACTCCTGCCACGGGTGCATCGTCGCGAGATCCTGCTTGATCTCCTGGTCGCTGACGATCCGCCCCTGAGCGGTGTCGACCAGGAACATCTTGCCCGGCTGCAGGCGGCCGCGGCGCTTGATGCGCTCGGGCTCGAAGTGCAGCACCCCGGTCTCCGAGCCGATCACGACGAGACCGTCGGTCGTCTCGGTCCAGCGGCCGGGACGCAGACCGTTGCGGTCGAGCGTCGCACCCACGAGCGTGCCGTCGGTGAAGATGAGGGCGGCGGGGCCGTCCCACGGCTCCATCTGGTTCGAGTGGTACTCGTAGAACGAGCGCAGCTCGGGCGAGATATCGGACTGCTTCTCGTAGGCCTCGGGGACCATCATCATGATGGCGTGCGGGAGGCTGCGACCGGTGAGGGTCAGCAGTTCGAGCACCTCGTCGAAGGACGCCGAGTCACTCGCGCCGTCGGTGCAGATGGGCAGCAGCGGTGTGACGTCGCCGAGCAGCTCGGACTCGAGCTGCGACTGACGCGCGCGCATCCAGTTGCGGTTTCCGCCGACGGTGTTGATCTCGCCGTTGTGCGCGAGCATGCGCAGCGGCTGCGCGAGGGGCCACGACGGGAAGGTGTTCGTGGAGTAGCGGGAGTGCACGACCGCGAGCTCCGAGGCGAAACGCTCGTCCTGCAGATCAGGGTAGAACGGCTCGAGCTGGAGCGTGGTGACCATGCCCTTGTACCCGAGGGTGCGGCTGGACAGCGAGACGAAGTAGGCGCCGAGCTCGTGTCCGGCACGCTTGCGCAGACGATAGGCGACGCGGTCGAGTGCGATCCCCGTCAGCGGTGCGTCAGCGTGGGTCGCGCCACCGGCGCTCACGAAGAGCTGCTCGAACGCAGGGCGCGCCTCATCGGCGAGCTTGCCGAGGTGCTCGTTGATCGTGGGGACCTCGCGCCAGCCGAGGACGCGCAGGCCCTCGGAGCGTGCGATCTGCTCGATCCCCGCCTTCTGCTGGCGACGCTGACTCGAATCCCGCGGCAGGAAGGCGAGACCGGCCGCGTACTCCCCCATCGGCGGGAGCTCGAAGCTCACCACCGCACGGAGGAATTCGTCGGGCATCTGCGTGAGGATGCCCGCGCCGTCACCGGTGCCGGCGTCGGAGCCGATGGCCCCGCGGTGCTCCAGGTTGCGCAGCGCCTCGAGGGCGAGCGCGATGATGTCATGCCCCGCGGTGCCGCGGAGCGTCGCGACCATGGCCAGGCCGCAGGCGTCCTTCTCGAACGCCGGGTTGTACATGCCCTGCTTCGGGGGGTAGGCGCCTGACGCGCCGTAAGGTGGCTGGAAATACACCAGTTACCGTCCTCAGATACTCAAGTGACACCGGGGACGACGTCGGCCCGCTCGTTCAGTTCATGTTCTCCGCCACGAGGGCGGCTTATCGGGAACCGGCCTCGCTCGACGGAGCGGTGCGTGTGGGACCAGTGCTTGTGGCAGGGGCTCCGGCAGTGACTTCTTCGGACGGAGGCTCGCTCACGTCCACGAATTCGTGGGGATTGTCCTGCGATTGTACATCAGCGTCCAGATCCTTCCGCGCGCGTCCCGGCTGGTACGGCGACGGCTCGAGCCCGGGGTGACGCCGGCCCTGCACCACCAGGATGGCAAGACCCACGATGATGCCGATGATCGCGGCCCACACGTTGCTGCGCAGACCGAGGATGATCTCGCTCGGGTCGATGCGGATGGACTCCCAGACGACGCGGCCCGCGCTGTACCAGATCAGGTAGATCGCGAACAGACGACCCCACTGGAAGTAGAGCTTGCGGCCGACCCAGAGCAGCACCAGGACGCCGAGACCGTTCCAGAGCACCTCGTAGAGGAACGTCGGGTGGAACAGAGTCCCCTCGGGAAGCCCGGGCGGGAAGGCGGAGTTGGTCGACTCGATCTCGAGTCCCCAGGGCAGGTCGGTCGGAAGACCGAAGAGCTCGTGGTTGAACCAGTTGCCGAAGCGGCCCATGGCCTGTGCGAGCAGGAGTCCGGGGGCCAGCGCGTCGGCGAAGGTCCAGAAGCGGATGCCGGTCCACCGGCACCCGAGGTAGGCGCCGACCGCGCCGCCGATGAGCGCGCCGAAGATGGCGATGCCGCCCTCCCAGATCGCCCAGACAGAGCCGGGCTCGAAGGGGTTCCAGGTGTTCTTGCCCTCGCCGAAGTAGAAGTTCGGGTGCGTCAGCACATGGAAGATGCGCGCGCCGATGATGGCGATCGGTACGGCGAGGATCGAGATGTCGATCACGACCCACGGCTCTGCGCCGCGCTTGGTCAGGCGGTGGTTCGTGAGGATCACGGCCGCGATGATGCCGGCGATGATGCAGAGCGCGTAGAAGTGGATCCGCAGCGGGCCCAGATCGATGTAGGACACGGGCGGGCTCGGAATGCTGGCGAGCACGCCGCTGAAGCTGCTGTGAAGCGGGAAGGACATGAGTGCGATCCTAGTTCGAGGGAACGGGGCGTGCGGACGAGGTGCCCGACGCCAAGGAGCGGGTGACCTCGGCGAGAGCGGGGATGCCGCCGTCGCGCAGGGCGCGGACGAGGGCCGTGCCCACGATCGCACCGTCGGCGTACTCCGAGACGCCGGCGATCTGCTCCGCGGTCGAGATGCCGATGCCGACGCAGGCGCGGACGGCGCCGTGCGCGCGCAGGCGTCCGACCAGGGTGCGGGCGGCGCGATCGAGCTCGGTGCGCTCCCCCGTGATGCCCATGGTCGAGACCGTGTAGACGAATCCGGTGGACGACTTCACCACGAGTTCAAGGCGCTCGTCGGACGAGGTGGGCGCGGCGAGGAAGACACGGTCGAGACCGGTCCGCTCGCTCGCGGCGATCCATTCCTGGGCCACCTCGGGTGTGATGTCGGGCGTGATGAGGCCCGCGCCGCCTGCGGCGAGGAGATCGTCGGCATAGCGGTCGACGCCGTACTGCAGCACCGGGTTCCAGTACGTCATGACCAGCACCGGGACGTCGGTGGCGGCCGTGATGGCACGGAGAGCAGTGAAGAGATCGGCTGTCTTGTAACCGGCTGCCAGAGCCTGTGTCGTGGCCTCCTGGATCACCGCGCCGTCCATGACCGGGTCGCTGTAGGGCGGGCCCAGCTCGATGATGTTGACGCCGTTCTCGGCGAGGGCGATTGCCGCGTCGATGCTCGTCTGCAGGTCGGGGAAGCCGACGGGCAGGTATCCGACGAACGCGCTGCGGCCCGCGTCGTGTGCGCGGACGATCGCGTCTTCGACACGGCTCATAGCTGCGGCTCCCCCTTCGAGACGGCTTCCTCTACGGGGCTCTCCTCGGCGACGTCGTGCTCGAGCGCGGCGCGGTCGTACAGGTCGAAGTAGCGGGCGGCGGTGTCCATGTCCTTGTCGCCACGCCCGGAGAGGCAGATGGCGATGATGGCGTCGGGTCCGAGCTCCCGCCCGATGCGCATCGCACCGGCCAGCGCGTGCGCGGACTCGATCGCGGGGATGATCCCCTCGGTCCGGCTCAGCAGTCGGAGCGCCTGCATGGCCTCGTCATCGGTCGCGGGGATGTACTCCGCGCGGCCGATATCGGAGAGCCACGAGTGCTCGGGTCCGACGCCGGGGTAGTCGAGCCCGGCCGAGATCGAGTGCGATTCGACGGTCTGGCCGTCGTCGTCCTGCAGCACGTAGGTGCGCGCGCCGTGCAGCACGCCCGGGCGCCCGCGTTCGATGGATGCCGCGTGACGCGGGGTGTCGACGCCGTCGCCGGCGGCCTCCACGCCGTAGAGCTTCACGCCCTCGTCGTCGAGGAAGGCGTTGAACATGCCGATTGCATTGGAACCGCCGCCCACGCACGCCACGACGGCATCCGGCAGGCGTCCGACCTCGGCGAGCAGCTGCTCACGGGCCTCTTCTCCGATGATCTTCTGGAAGTCGCGCACCATCGCGGGGAACGGGTGCGGACCCGCGGCCGTGCCGAAGATGTAGTTGGTGTTCTCGACCGAGGCGACCCAGTCGCGGTAGGCGTCGTTGATCGCGTCCTTGAGCGTGCGGGAACCCGAGGTCACCGCGATGACCTCGGCCCCGAGCAAACGCATGCGCGCGACGTTGAGCGCCTGACGCTCGGTATCGACCTCGCCCATGTAGATCGTGCAGTCCAGTCCGAACAGGGCGGCCGCTGTGGCGGTGGCGACGCCGTGCTGGCCCGCCCCGGTCTCGGCGATCACGCGGGTCTTGCCGAGGCGCTTGGTGAGGAGGGCCTGTCCGAGCACGTTGTTGATCTTGTGCGAGCCGGTGTGATTGAGGTCCTCGCGCTTGAGGAACACCCGCGCACCGCCGGCATGCTCCGCGAAGCGCTGGACCTCGGTGATGGCCGAGGGGCGACCGGCGTAAGAGCTCAGCAGCGAGGCGAGCTCGGAACGGAACGCCGGGTCGGCGACGGCCTCCTCGTACGCCGCGGCGAGTTCGTCGATCGCGGCGATCAGCGATTCGGGCATGAACCGTCCGCCGAAGTCGCCGAAATACGGACCGTGCTGGTCACGCAGACTCATCAGACCTCCAGGAAGCGAGCAAGAGTGGCGATCGGGTCGCCGGTGACGAGCGCCTCGCCGATCAGCACCGCGTCGGCACCGGCCGCGCGGTAGTGGGCGACGTCATCGGGGGTGAGCACCGCGGACTCCGCGATCTTGACGGCGGTCGCGGGGATGCGGTCCGACAGTCGGCCGAACAGGTCGCGGTCGAGTTCGAGGGTGGTCAGGTCGCGGGCGTTCACCCCGATCAGCGGCGCACCGAGGTCGATCGCGACCTCCAACTCGTCTGCGGAATGCGTCTCGACCAGCGGGGTCATGCCGAGCTCGGTGATGAATCCGAAGAGCTCACGCAGCACGTCGCGGTCGAGTCCGGCGACGATCAGCAGCACCAGGTCGGCGCCGGCCGCTCGGGCTTCGAGCACCTGATAGCGCGTGGCGATGAAGTCCTTGCGCAGCACCGGCACCGACACGCGGGCGGTCACGGCCTCGAGGTCGGCGAGGCTGCCGCCGAATCGGCGCTCCTCGGTGAGGACGCTGATCGCAGACGCCCCTCCGGTCTCGTACAGCGATGCCTGAAGCGCCGGATCCGGGATGGCGGCCAGAGCACCGCGTGACGGGCTCGCGCGCTTCACCTCGGCGATGATCTTGACCCGGTCGGCCGGAGCGAGGGCCGCGAGGGCGTCTTTCGCCGCTGGGCGTGCGAGGGCGACCCGCTCGACATCGGCCAGCGGCCGGGTCAGAGAACGACGCTCTGCGTCGGCGACAGCGCCGGCCGTGAGGTCGGCGAGGACCATCAGTGCGCCTTCGGCGAGTACTTGGGGCCTCTCACACCGTAACCGGCCTTGGCGAGCACCCACCCGACGGCAGCGCCGATCGGGATCAGTGCGACGCCGACCCAGATGAACGCGACCCAGATCGGGCTGAACTCCGCCAGGCAGTAGCCCAGCGTGCCGATCGTGAAACCGGCGAGCATGATGATCACGGCGGTCCACGCCGCCGGCGAGTGTCCGTGGCCGGGGTCAGCGATCGGGTTGGTCATGTTCTCCTCCGGGGACGACAGCGGGATCGGGTGTCAGTCTATCGGGGTCAGCGCGTCGGGTCGGTGCCACGGGACAGGTCGTCCCACGAATCGATCGCGTCGACCGGGCCGTCGTGGACGGCAGCGTCGTCGGCCGTCGTGCGGTAGCGGCGCCCCCCGGCCTTCCAGCGGCGCCAGGTGACCAGCACCAGCACGGAGGAGCCGAGCAGGATGACCCACCCGACGAGCGCGATCACCGGCCATGCCGACGGTATGACGCTCTCGACGACGCCCGACAGCGCAGCGGGGCCCGCGAGCCCGGTGACCTCGGTCACCGTCGGCGCGATCGCCGACTCGGGAATCGCGAGCAGGAGTTGCAGCGTCGACCAGCCGAGGAACACGGAGCACGCCCCCGCCAGCACGCCGAACACCAGTCGGAACACCGGGCCGGAGATCGACAGCGCCGCCCCCAGCGCCAGTACGGCCAGGCTCAGCGGCGCCAGCAGCACCAGCGCGGAGGCGCCGGGAACCAGGATCGCCTCACCGGCGTCGGCCCGCTCCACGGTGACCCAGGTCTGGGTCGATGAGATGATGCCGATGGCACCCGCGAGCAGGAATCCGCTCACCGACAGAGATCGTCCGCGCCGCGCGAGGTTCATGCGGATGCGCTTCCCGGGACAGCCTCGAGGTCGGTCGTGTCGAAGCACGTCCGCGTGCCGGTGTGGCAAGCGGGACCCGTCTGGTCGACCTGGAGCAGGATCGCATCGCCGTCGCAGTCGAGGCGCGCCTCATGCACGACCTGGATGTGACCGGAGGTGTCGCCCTTGCGCCAATACTCCTGCCGGGACCGCGACCAGTACGTCGCGCGGCCCGAGGAGAGAGTGCGTCGCAGCGCCTCGGCGTCGACCCAGGCGAGCATCAGCACCTCATGCGTGTCCCACTGCTGCACGATGACCGGCGCGAGCCCGTCGGCATTCCAGACGACCTGGGCGACGCGCGTGTCGACATCCTGTGCACTCATCGGACCGTCACTCCTTCTGCGCGCAGCGCGTCCTTCACGTCTCCCACGGTCAGCGCTCCGGTGTGGAACACGCTGGCGGCCAGCACGGCATCCGCACCGGCCTTGATCGCGGGAGCGAAGTGCTCCACCGCTCCCGCGCCGCCCGAGGCGATCACCGGGACCGAGGCGACCTCGCGCATAAGGCCCACCAGTTCGAGATCGAAGCCGTCGCGCGTGCCGTCCGCATCGATCGAGTTGACCAGGAGCTCGCCGGCACCGCGCTCGGCCGCCTCGCGTGCCCAGACGAGCGCGTCGAGCGTCGTCTGCGTGCGCCCGCCGTGCGTGGTCACCACGAACCCCGACGGCGCGGTGTCGGCGCGCTTCACATCGAGCGAGAGCACCAGCACCTGTGCGCCGAAGCGGTCTGCGATCTCGCCGATCAGGTCGGGCCTCGCGATCGCCGCGGAGTTGACGCCGACCTTGTCGGCTCCGACCGACAGCAGCCGCGCCACGTCGTCGACGGTGCGCACTCCCCCGCCGACGGTCAGCGGAACGAACACCTGCTCGGCGGTGCGCTGCACGACGTCGTAGGTCGTCGCGCGCTCGTCGACCGTCGCCGTCACGTCGAGGAACGTGATCTCGTCAGCGCCCTGTGCCGCGTAGTGGCGGGCCAGCTCGACAGGATCGCCCATGTCGCGCAGGTTCTCGAAGTTGACGCCCTTCACCACGCGGCCCCCCGCCACGTCGAGACACGGGATGACTCGGCTGGCGAGCGTCATCAGAGCCTCGCGGCGTGGATGGCGGTGACGAGGATCGCCCGTGCGCCGAGAGCGTAGAGGGCGTCCATCACCTGGTTGACGCCGCGTCGCGGGATCATCACCCGCACGGCGACCCACGCGGGGTCGCGCAGCGGGGAGATGGTCGGAGACTCGCGGCCCGGAGCGATCGCCACGGCCTGATCCACCAGCTCGGCGGGGAGGTCGTAGTCGAGCAGCACGAAGCGACGTGCGACCATCACACCGCGCAGACGGCGCAGCAGCGTGTCGGTGCCCTCCGCGTCGCCCGGGCGGCTGATCAGCACGGCCTCGGACTCGATGATCACCGGACCGAAGATCTCGAGCCCGGCCTGACGCAGCGTGGTGCCGGTCTCGACGACATCGGCGATCACGTCGGCGACGCCCAGCCGCACCGCGGACTCCACTGCACCGTCGAGCGAGACGAGCTCGGCTTCGACGCCACGCTCACGCAGGAACGCGTCGACGAGCCCGGGGTAGGCCGACGCCACGCGCACGCCCTGCAGCTGATCGATCGAGGTGAACTTTCCGGGAGGGCCCGCGAATCGGAAGGTCGAGCGGGCGAAGCCGAGCGACTCCAGCTCGCGCGCCGGCTGCGGCACGTCGCGCAGCAGGTCGCGGCCGGTGATGCCCACGTCGAGCGCGCCGGAGGCGACGTACGTGGCGATGTCACGCGGGCGCAGGAAGAAGAACTCGACGTCGTTGTCGGCGTCGATCACGTGCAGGGTCTTCGGGTCGCGTCGACCGGCGTATCCGGCCTCCGCGAGCATTTCGGCGGCGGTCTCGGAGAGCGAGCCCTTGTTGGGAACAGCGATGCGCAGCATGAACGGCTTTCAGTTCGAAGGAGTGGGTGCGGAGCGCATCACAGATGTCGATAGACGTCCTGCAGGCTGAGACCTTTCGCGATCATCATCACCTGCAGGTGGTACAGCAGCTGCGAGATCTCCTCGGCAGCGGCCTCGTCGGATTCGTACTCCGACGCCATCCAGACCTCTGCGGCCTCTTCCACGATCTTCTTGCCGATCGTGTGCACGCCGCCGTCGAGCTCTGCGACCGTTCCGGATCCTTCGGGTCGGGTCTGCGCCTTCACGCTGAGTTCAGCGAACAGCTCGTCGAAAGTCTTCACGATTCCAGGCTAGCGGCTCGGGCGCGGTCCCTGAGCCGGGTGACGGCCGCCTCGATGTCCTCGGCACCGAAGACGGCCGAGCCCGCGACGAAGGTGTCGGCACCCGCGGCCGCCGCCATCTCGATCGTGCTGTCGGAGATACCGCCGTCGACCTGCAGCCACACGGAGGATCCGCGGCGACGTGCCTCGTCGGCCAGGGTGCGCAGCTTCGGCATGGTCTCGGGCATGAACCCCTGACCTCCGAACCCCGGTTCGACCGTCATCACCAGGATCTGATCGAACTCGTCGAGCACCGAGTACAGCCCGTCTGCGGGCGTCCCCGGCTTGATCGCGACTCCGGCACGCGCGCCGATGTCGCGGATGCGTCGGGCGAGAGCGATCGGGTCGGCTGCGGCCTCCAGATGGAACGTGACGCTGGCCGCGCCGATCTCGGCGTACTGGGGCGCCCACCTGTCGGGATCGGTGATCATCAGGTGAACGTCGAGCGGGATTGGACTGGTCGCCTGGATGCGCTCGACCATCTGCGGACCGAACGTCAGGTTCGGCACGAAGTGGTTGTCCATCACGTCGACGTGAGCGAAGTCGGCCGTCGCGATACGGGCGAGATCCGCCTGCATGTTGACGAAATCGGCGGCCAGGATGCTCGGGTTGATGCGGGGCGCGGTGGGCAGTTCCACAGGTCAGCTCTCCTTCGGGGCGCGCTGCAGGAGCGCGAGGAACATGGCGTCGGTGCCGTGACGATGCGGCCAGAGCTGCACGGATCCCGAGCTCGATCGCCCGTCGTCCGCCAGATCGATGGGCGACGCGCTCAGCTCTGACACCACGGTACGCGCGTCGAGCTCGGTGAGGTCATCGCGGGCGCGGAGGACGTCCTGCACCACACCGGTCGTCTCGGCCAGATGCGGAGAGCACGTCACGTACGCGACGATGCCGCCGGGGGCCAGCGCGTCGACCGCGGCGGTCAGCAGCTGCACCTGCAAAGGCACGAGCTCGGCGACGTCGGCCGGAGACTTGCGCCACCGAGCCTCGGGCCGACGGCGCAGGGCCCCGAGACCGGTGCAGGGTGCGTCCACGAGGATCCGATCGAACGCTGCGGGGTGCGAGGCGGAGATGTCACGGCCGTCGGCCTGATGCACGACCACGTCACCGGGAACCGCACGCAGCGCGTTGCGCACCAGCCCGGCTCGCGCCGGAACCACCTCGTTGGCCTCGAGGATGACGTCATGCTGGCGGGCGATCGCCGCCAGGAGCGCCGTCTTGCCGCCGGGTCCCGCGCACAGATCCATCCAACGCTCCCCCGCGCGGATCGGAGCGACCTCCGCCAATGCGAGGGCGACGAGCTGGGACCCCTCGTCCTGCACGCGCACGGTGCCGCCGGAGCCCGCGACGATGTGGTGCGGGTCGCCGCCGGGCGAGGCGAACGCGGTGTCGGCGTACGGCCTGCGAGGCTGCCCCGGCTCCGCCAGACCGGGGAGCGCGACGAGAGTCACCTCCGGCGAGGCGTTGTCGGCGTCGAGCAGAGCGTCGAGCTCGTCGGCCCGACCCTCGGCGGCGAGCGAGCGGCGAAGCGCGCGGATCACCCAGACGGGATGGGCGGTGCGTAGCGCGAGGCGTTCGTCATCGGAGCGGGCGTGCTCCTCGATGCGCTCCTGCCACTGCTCGGGGGTGTCGCGCGAGACTCGACGCAGCACCGCGTTGGCGAAGCTCGAGGCTCCTCGGCCCACGAGCGTGGCCACGAGGTTGACCGATTCGTTGACGGCCGCATGCGGGGCGACCCGAGTCGCCAGCAGCTGGTGCACGGCGAGGCGCAGCGCGTCGAGGACGACGGGGTCGATGCTCTCGACCTCGCGGTCCGCCGCCGCGGCGATGATCGCGTCGTACGTGCCGCGTCGGCGCAGCGTGCCGTAGGTGAGCTCGGTGGCCAGAGCCGCATCCTGCGGGTTCAGTCCCGCCTCGGCGATCGCCCCGGGCAGCGCCAGGTTCGCGTAGGCGTCGACCTCGGACACGGCACGGAGCACATCGAAGGCGACGCGTCGTGCCGGCTGGACCGTGCGATCGGGGCCGCGCTGTGCGCTGGTGCTCGCGGGACGTGCGCGGCGTCCGCCGCCGGACTCCCTGCGCGGATCCCGGGAGGGTCTTCTCTGTCCGTCGCTCATGATCCGGCACGCAGCCCTTCTGCAGCGCGCTGACCGCGCCACCAATCGGCGGCGTCCATCGCGCCCTTACCCGCCGGCTGCACGCGAGTCACGGCGAGCGGAGTGGTCGCCGTGCCGAACAGCACAGCGGATTTCGCGCCCTCGATGACGCCGGGCTCCAGTGGGGCCGCGTCCGTCGCCGCCGGACCGGCCTCGAGGATCTTGAGGCGCTGCCCGTCGATCGTCGTGTGTGCCCCCGGCTCCGGCGTCACGCCTCGGAAGCGGGCGTAGACGGCGTCCACAGGCAGCGACCAGTCGAGCAGCCCGTCGTCGAGGCTCAGCTTCGCGGCGTAGGTGGGCTCGCCCTTCTGTGCGCGAGCGACGGCCGTGCCGTCCGCGATCGCGGCCACGACCTCGGAGGTCAACGTCGCGCCGTCGACGGCCAGAAGCTCGAGCGCCGCATCCGCGGTCGCATCGTCGGGGACGTCGATCACACGGGTCGCGAAGACGTCGCCGGCGTCGAGCTCCGCGACGAGCTGGAACACGCTCGCGCCGAGCCGCGCATCACCGGCGATGAGCGCACGCTGCACCGGCGCCGCGCCGCGCCACTCGGGAAGCAGCGAGAAGTGCAGGTTGATCCATCCGGCATCCGGGGTCGACAGGAGCGGTTCGCGAACGAGACCGCCGTAGGCCACGATGACACCGAGGCCGGGCGCAAGAGCCCCACCCGGGCCGTGACGTCGTCATCGAGACGGGCGGCCTTGATGACCTCGATTCCCAGATCGTCTGCCGCCCGGGCCACCGGGGAGGGCGTGAGCACGCGCTTGCGACCCAGGGGCGCATCGGGACGCGTGATGACCGCGACGACGTCGTGCTCGGTCGCGAGACGGCGGAGGGTGGGGACGGCGGCATCGGGTGTGCCGGCGAAGACGAGGCGCATGAAGGTTCTCCGGAAGGGATCAGAGTTCTGGGTCGAGGATATCGAGACGGACGGAGAGAGTGCTGCGAGGGTTGCGTCCGCGCCCGCGGCGGCTGCTGACCGCCTCGGCGACGACGGCCGCGCGCAGCGTCGTCGCCACGCGCGCGCCAGCCCCGTACTCGAAGCGCACGAGCGCGCGCACCCGCGGGGGCACGTCATCCGATTCGATGGGAACCGGACCGAGCACGGCGTCCGGAGGGAGCGCGAGCTCACCGACGGCGATCAGAGCACGCGACACGGCTGCGGCCGAGCCCTCGACCATCGCGACACGCGCGACCGGTGGCATGTGCAGCGGTGCCCTGCTCTCGAGCTCGGAACGCGCATAGCCGGCCTGGTTCCAGGTCGCCAACGCGCGCGCCGTCTCGCCGTTCACCCCGACCAGGTGGATGGGGGCGCCGGGGGCGGCCAGCGCGGCGGCGTTGGACCACCAGCGCAGACACGACTCCCCCACGCGCAGATCCGGTGCCTGAAGCATGCGCGGGCCATCGAGCAGCACGACCGCGCGATACCCGCCTTCGGCCAGCGGCTCGGCACCGCGTGTCGCGACGACCAGGGCCGGTCTTGCATCGACCCGCTCCACCGGATGCGCTCCGTCGGCGACGATGACCCGCACGCCCGGGAACGCACGACCGAGCTCGTCGGCGGTACGTTCGCTGCCGGACGAGGCCAGGCGCAGCTTGGTCGACGAGCAGTTCGGGCAGGCCCACGCACTCGCGCCGCGGCCGCACCAGCCGCAGACCGGGACCGCGCCGCGATGCCGTGCGCCCAGCGGTCCTCCGCAGTGCGCACAGCGGGCCGGGTGGCGGCAGTCCGCGCAGACCAGTGACGGCGAGAACCCCGGACGTGACACCTGCACGAGTACCGGACCCTCGGTTGCGGCCGTCCGCGCCCCCAGGAAGGCCGATGACGGCATCCGCTGAGCGGTGGGCTGCTCCATCTCGAACGGCGTGCTCAGGACCACCCGCGGGAGCACCCGGCGCGCGGCCCGCACGTCTTGCAGCCATCCGTGGGCGACGAGCCGCTCGACGTCGGTCGTGCGCGTGTGCCCGACGAAGAGCAGCGCGCATTCGTCCTGCTCCTGGCGCAGCAGCGCGGCGTCTCGCGCATGCACGTACGGCGCCAGCGGCTCGCTGAGCAGCGAGTCCCCG
This sequence comes from Microbacterium sp. PI-SA-G, assembly GCF_057215335.1. Taxonomy (NCBI): domain Bacteria; kingdom Bacillati; phylum Actinomycetota; class Actinomycetes; order Micrococcales; family Microbacteriaceae; genus Microbacterium; species Microbacterium sp. PI-SA-G. Next base: position 499,609 of record NZ_CM170103.1, on the reverse strand, counting down.
TCGTCCCACACCGCGACCAGACCGGCGGTGACCGGCGCGTACACGGCCGAGCGGTTGCCGACCACGATGCACGGCTCGTCCTCGAGCGTGCGCAGGAACGACCGGTAGCGGTCGGGGTTGCTGCGGCGCGCATCGTGACGCACGATCGCCTCGGCCGGCGCCAGCATCTCGAGCGCCGCGAGGAGCCGATCGAGGTCGCGATGATCAGGCACCACGAGTATCGACGAGCGTCCGTCCGCCAACATTCGCGAGGCAGCTGCGGCAAGGAGCGCCGCCCACGCCGGCAGGCCGTCGCGGAAGCCGGGAATCGCCTCGACGGCCGCGCGTTCACTGCCGGTGAGTACCTCCGACAGGCCCGCGTAGTGCGCGATCACGTCGTCGACCTGCGTGAGCATCTTGGCGTCGGGCACGACGGCCGGACTGTCGGCCGTCCAGGCCTTCTCGACGCGGACCTGACGCTTCGGGATCACCAGTCGAAGGATGTCGGACTCCGAGCCGGCAGCGCGATCCGCCACCCGCCGCGCGAGCCGATGCAGTCGGTCCGGTAGCACCGACACGCTCGACACCACGCTGTCAACCTCGGAAAGCGGTCGGTCTGCGTCATGCTCGGTGTCGAGCTCGATGACGTAGCCGTCGACCACACGCCCGGCCGTGCGCAAGGGCACGCGCACCCGTACACCGAGCGGTACCTCGCCCAGCTCTTCCGGCAGCGCGTAGTCGAACAGACGATCGAGCTGCGGCAACGGCGAGTCGAGCAGCACTCGCGCGATGCGCCGCCTTCCTGCGCTCACGGAACCTCAGCGCTCACGGGAACCGAGGCCCCGTCAGAGCCCGGCAGCGCGACGCAGCTCTTCGACGCGGTCGGTCCGCTCCCACGTGAAATCAGGCAGTTCCCGACCGAAGTGACCGTACGCGGCGGTCTGTGCGTAGATTGGGCGCAACAGGTCGAGCTGCTCGATGATCGCCTGCGGGCGCAGATCGAAGACGTCGGTGATGGCCCGGATGAGCACGTCGTCAGAGACCGCGCCCGTGCCGAAGGTCTCGACATACAGTCCGACCGGGTGCGCGACGCCGATCGCGTAGGCGACCTGGATCTCGAGGCGCTTGGCGAGTCCGGCGGCGACGGCGTTCTTCGCCACCCACCGTGTGGCGTACGCGCCCGAGCGATCGACCTTCGACGGGTCTTTGCCGCTGAAGGCTCCTCCACCGTGCCGTGCGGCGCCGCCGTAGGTGTCGATGATGATCTTTCGGCCGGTGAGACCGGCGTCGCCCTTGGGACCACCCGTGACGAAGGGACCGGCGGGATTGATGTAGTAGGTGACGTCGTCGAGGTCGAGTCCGGTGCCCTGCAGCACCGGAGCGATGACGTGCTCACGAACCTGCTGCTGCAGATCTTCCTGCGAGATGTCGGGGTGGTGCTGCGTCGAGACCACCACGGCGTCGACGGTCTTCGGCGTGAACCCGTCGTAGCCGAGGGTGACCTGCGTCTTGCCGTCGGGGCGCAGGAACGGCAGCAGTCCGCTGCGGCGCACCTCGGTGAGCCGCTCCGCGATGCGATGCGCCGTCCACACGGCCATCGGCATGAGCTGGGGGGTCTCGTCGGTGGCGAAGCCGAACATGATGCCCTGGTCGCCGGCGCCGAGGATGTCGAGCGGATCGACCGACGAGCCGTCGCGGTGCTCCTGCGCGTTGTCGACGCCGTGCGCGATGTCGGTCGACTGCTCGCCGACAGACACGCTCACCCCGCACGAGTCGCCGTCGAAGCCGGTGTCACTGGAGGTGTAGCCGATGCCGTTCACGACCTGGCGGACGATCGTCGGGATGTCGACGTAGGCCTCGGTGCGGATCTCGCCCGCCACGTGGACCAGACCGGTGGTGACGAGCGTCTCGACGGCGACCCGGGAGTCGCGGTCCTTCGCGAGCAGGCCGTCGAGGATGCTGTCTGAGATCTGGTCGCAGATCTTGTCCGGGTGGCCTTCGGTGACGGATTCGGACGTGAACAGACGCAGGGCGCTCATCGATGCTCCAGAACGGGGTGAGACAGGGAAAGGGCTGATGCACCCATACTGGACCGCGCCACCGACAGAGCGGTCGGCGCGGTCCGAATATCACTCCGCGTGACGCAGGCGGAGCTTGTCCTGGTTGATCTCGTGCAGAGCGATCGTGAGCGGCTTGTCCTCGACAGAGGAGTCGACGAGCGGGCCCACGTTGTCGAAGAGGTTGCCCTCGTGCAGGTCGGAGTAGTAGTCGTTGATCTGACGTGCGCGCTTGGATGCGTAGATCACGAGCTCGTACTTCGAGTCCACTCGGTCGAGCAGGTTGTCGATGGGGGGATCGATGATGCCCTTGTTGTGGTGTCCGGCCATGATGAGACCTCCTGATCAGGCGACGGGATCGTCGCGAAGACGGTGCGATGGGCGCGCGAACACACTCAGCGCGCAGAGCTTGAAGACAATTCTACGACCTCGGCGGCGGCAGCGGCGACGTCTTCGTTCACGATGAGGTGATCGAACTCGTTCTGGGCCGCCAGTTCGACCTTCGCCGTGCGCAGTCGGCGGGCCCGTTCCTCGTCTCCCTCGGTGCCGCGTCCGACCAGTCGCTGCACCAGTTCGTCCCAGCTCGGCGGCAGCAGGAAGATGAGCGTCGCGGCCGGTTCGGCTGCCCGCACCTGGCGCGCGCCCTGCAGATCGATCTCGAGCAGCACCGTGCGTCCCTCGGCCAGTGCGGCGTCGATCGGTGCACGCGGGGTGCCATAGCGCGACTTGTTGTGCACGATCGCGTACTCGAGCAGCTCGCCCTCGGCGATCAGCCGGTCGAACTCGGCGTCATCCACGAAGTAGTAGTGCACCCCGTCGACCTCGCCCGGACGCGGTGGACGCGTCGTCGCCGAGACCGAGAGGTGGATCTCGGGGTTGTGCTCGCGGATGTGTGCCGCGACGGTTCCCTTGCCCACAGCCGTGGGCCCGGCGAGCACCAGAAGCCTGCTGCGTGCGCCGCGCGGACGCAGCACCGGGAAGCGCCCGTCGAGCCAGTCCTCCAGGACCGTACGCTGTCGCGCGCCCAGTCCGCCCAGACGCTTGACCGGCGAGATGTGCAGGTCCTCCAGCACGCGGTCGCGCTTGCCTGCCCCGATCGCCGGCAGCGCGACCAGGAAATCGGTGATCCGCATCGAGCCCTCGACGGACTCCGGGTCCGCGGTCGCTGCGTGCAGCACGGCCTGCGGCGCGCGCACCCGCGTCGTGAGGTCGCGCTTGAGGGAGGCGCGGGCGCGACGGCGCTCGACCGCCTTGCGCGCGGCAGCCGCGCGATCGACCTCGGGAACGACTCGGGTCTCAGACACGTGCGGCCTCCTGGTACTGCGCGACACGCGCGTCGATCGCATCCGCGAGCCGGTCCGGACCCGCGCCGAGGATGCTGCGGCTCTCACTCGCGATGACGAAAGGCGCCATCGCGCCGAACCGTGAACGCAGATGTTGCGGCTCCGCGCCCTGAGCGCCGAAGCCCGGGGCGAGGATCGGCGCGCCCGGCGTGAACGCCGAGATCTGCGCCTGTGACCAGTTGACCGTCGCGCCGATGACGACGCCGACACTTCCCCACTCATCGCCCGACACCGCGACGGCGTTGCGGGCGGTCACCTCGGCGATGACACGCGCTGCGACCGAGCCGTCGGTGCCGCGCGAGCGCTGCAGGCTCTCGGCTTCGGAGTTGCTGGTGGCGGCGAGGACGAAGAGGCCCTTGCTCTGCGCATGTGCCTGTTCGACGGCACCGTCCAGCGCACCGACGCCCAGATACGGGCTCACGGTGAGCGCGTCGGCCTCGAGCGGCGAGCCCGGGGTCAGCCACGCGGCGGCGTAGGCGTCCATCGTCGTTCCGATGTCGCCGCGCTTGGCGTCGGCGATCACGATCAGACCGGCCCCACGTGCCGCGGCGAGCACGTCTTCGAGGGCCGCGAAGCCCGCCGAGCCGAAGCGCTCGAAGAAAGACACCTGCGGCTTGACGACCGACACGCGTCCGGCCGCGGCATCCACGGTGCGCAGACCGAACTCGCGCACGCCCGCGGCGTCGCGGCCGAGGCCCCACGCCTCGAGGAGCGCCTCGTGCGGATCGATGCCCACGCAGAGCGGGCCGGTCGACGCGAGCGCCGCCCGGACCCGCTCACCGAAGGTCTGGCTCACACCGAGGCCTGCCGGTCGAGTGCGTACTCCTGCAGGCTCTTGACCTGGAAGCCCTCGTGAGCTGCGTCCATGCCGCTGACCGCGGCGCCGAGCACTGCCATCGTCGTGAACAGTGCCTTGTCGGCGGCGACGGCCGCGGCGCGGATCTCGTAGCCGTCTGCCCGGGCGGTGCCACCCGAGGGCGTGTTCACGACGATGTCGATCTCGCCGTCGTTGATCAGGTCGACGATGTTGCGCGCGCCGCTCTCCTGCGTCTCGCTGAACTTGTCGACCACGGTGACGGCGATGCCGTTGCGCGAGAGGATCTCGGCCGTGCCCTCGGTCGCGACGATCGTGAACCCGAGCTGCTGCAGACGATGCGCCGGCAGGATCACCGCCCGCTTGTCGGAGTCGGCGACCGAGATGAACACGGTGCCCGAGGTGGGCATGCCGCCGTACGCCGCCGCCTGGCTCTTCGCGAACGCCGTCGGGAAGTCACGGTCGATGCCCATGACCTCGCCGGTCGAGCGCATCTCCGGGCCCAGCACGGAGTCGACGATCTTGCCGTCGACGGTGCGGAAGCGCTTGAACGGCAGCACGGCCTCCTTGACTGCGACCGGAGCACCCAGCGGCACGCGTGAGCCGTCGCTCTGCGGCAGCATCCCCTCGGCCTTGAGCTCTGCCACGGTCGACCCGGTCATGATGCGGCTGGCCGCCTTGGCGAGCGGAATGCCCAGCGCCTTCGACACGAACGGTACCGTGCGGCTGGCCCGGGGGTTCGCCTCGATGACGTAGAGGACGCCGGCGCTGATCGCGAACTGGACGTTCAGCAGGCCTCGCACGCCCACGCCCTCGGCGATCGCCAATGTCGCGATGCGGACCCGGTCGATGTCGGAGCGCCCGAGCGAGATCGGCGGCAGCGTGCAGCTGGAGTCACCGGAGTGGATGCCGGCTTCCTCGAGGTGCTCCATGACGCCGCCGATGTACAGGTCGGTGCCGTCGTAGAGCGCGTCGACGTCGAGTTCGATCGCGTCGTCGAGGAAGCGGTCCACCAGCAGCGGCTTGCCCTGCTCGATGATGACCTCGCCCGCCGTGCGCACGAAGTAGTCGCGCAGGCTGTCGCTGTCATAGACGATCTCCATGCCCCGACCGCCGAGCACGAAGCTCGGACGCACGAGCACCGGGTAGCCGATGTCGTCGGCGATGCGCACGGCACCGTCGACGTCAATCGCCGTGCCGTGCCGGGGCGCCACGAGACCGGCCGCATCGAGGATGCCGCTGAAGAGCTCGCGCTCCTCCGCCAGGTCGATGGCCTCGGGGCTCGTGCCGAGCACGTTGTAGCCCGCTGCCTCGATGCCCTTCGCGAGTCCGAGCGGGGTCTGACCGCCGAGCTGACACACGACGCCGAGGATGGTGCCGCTCGCCGCTTCGGCATCGAGCACTTCGAGCACGTCTTCGAGCGTCAGCGGCTCGAAGTACAGGCGGTCGGAGGTGTCGTAGTCGGTGGAGACGGTCTCGGGGTTGCAGTTGATCATGACCGTCTCGTACCCGGCGTCAGACAGAGCGAACGACGCGTGCACGCAGGAGTAGTCGAACTCGACGCCCTGACCGATGCGGTTCGGTCCCGATCCGATGATGACGACCTTGGTGCGATCCGACGGCGCGACCTCGGTCTCGAAGTCATAGCTCGAGTAGTGGTACGGCGTGAGGGCCGGGAACTCGCCCGCGCACGTGTCGACCGTCTTGTAGACCGGGCGCAGGCCCAGTCCGTGGCGGACGCCGCGGATCTCGGCCTCGGACTCGCCCCGGATCTCGGCGAGCTGCGCATCGGAGAAGCCGTGCTCCTTCGCGTAACGCAGCGTCGCGGCATCCAGCTCGGGTGCCGTGCGCACGATCTCGGCGACCTCGTTGATGAGGACGATCTGATCGAGGAACCACGGGTCGATGGCTGTGGCCTCGAAGGCCTGCTCGACGGTCGCCCCCTTGCGCAGCGCCTGCTGCAGCACGACGATGCGGCCGTCGGTGGGCTTCCTCGAGATCTCGAGCAGCTCGTCCACCGAACGCTCCTCGGGTCCCCAGTGGAAGCTGGATCCGCGCTTTTCGAGCGAGCGCAGCGCCTTCTGCAGCGCGGTCGCGTAGTTGCGGCCGATCGCCATCGCCTCGCCGACCGACTTCATGGTCGTCGTGAGAGTGGAATCCGCGGCCGGGAACTTCTCGAAGGCGAAGCGGGGCACCTTGACCACGACGTAGTCGAGCGTGGGCTCGAAACTCGCCGGAGTGACGCCGGTGATGTCGTTCGGGATCTCGTCGAGTCGGTAGCCGAGCGCGAGCTTGGCGGCGAGCTTGGCGATCGGGAAGCCGGTCGCCTTCGACGCCAGGGCGCTCGAACGCGAGACACGCGGGTTCATCTCGATCACGATGATGCGCCCGTTCGAGGGGTCCACCGCGAACTGGATGTTGCAGCCACCGGTGTCCACGCCCACGGCGCGGATGATGTCGATGCCGATGTCGCGCATCTTCTGGTATTCGCGGTCCGTCAGCGTCAGCGCAGGCGCCACCGTGATGGAGTCGCCGGTGTGCACACCCACGGGGTCGACGTTCTCGATCGAGCAGACGACCACCGTGTTGTCGGCGGTGTCGCGCATGAGCTCGAGCTCGTACTCCTTCCAGCCGAGGATCGACTCCTCGAGGAGCACCTCGTTGGTCGGCGAGTCGTGCAGGCCGGCACCGGCCATGCGGCGCAGGTCGGCCTCGTCGTAGGCGAAGCCCGATCCGAGACCGCCCATCGTGAAGCTCGGGCGCACGACCAGCGGGTAGCCGAGCTCGCCCGCGGCCGCCAGCACCTCGTCCATCGTGTGAGCGATGCGCGAATCCGCGACATCGGCGCCGGCGTCGAGCACCAGCTGCTTGAAGATCTGGCGGTCCTCGCCCTTGTTGATCGCCTCGAAGCTCGCACCGATCAGCTCGACGTCGTACTTCTCGAGGATGCCGTGGTTGTGCAGCTCGATCGCCGCGTTGAGCGCCGTCTGCCCGCCGAGGGTCGGCAGGATCGCGTCGGGGCGCTCCTTCGCGATGATCGTCTCGATGACCTGCCAGGTGATGGGCTCGACGTAGGTCGCATCGGCGAAGTCGGGGTCGGTCATGATCGTGGCCGGGTTGGAGTTGACCAGGATCACGCGCACGCCTTCTTCGCGCAGCACGCGGCAGGCCTGGGTGCCGGAGTAGTCGAACTCGCAGGCCTGACCGATGACGATCGGGCCGGAGCCGATGACGAGGACGGAGCGGATGTCGTCGCGCTTGGGCATTACTTGGCGTCCTTCTGGTTCGCGACGACCAGGTCACGGAACCGGTCGAAGAGGTAGTTGGCGTCGTGCGGGCCGGCGGCGGCCTCGGGGTGGTACTGCACGGAGAACGCGGGGATGTCGAGCGCGCGCAGGCCCTCGACCACGTTGTCGTTCAGTCCCACGTGGCTGACCTCGATCTGGCCGTAGCCGTTCGGGCTCTCGAACGCGCCCTCGAGAGGCGCCTCGACGGCGAATCCGTGGTTGTGCGCGGTGATCTCGACCCGCCCCGTGGTCTTGTCGAGCACGGGCTGGTTGATGCCGCGGTGGCCGAAAGGCAACTTGTAGGTGCCGAGACCGAGCGCACGACCCAGCAGCTGGTTGCCGAAGCAGATGCCGAAGAACGGCAGCCCGTCGTCGAGGACCGAGCGCAGCAGCTCGACATGGTGGTCGGAGGCGGCGGGGTCGCCGGGTCCGTTGGAGTAGAAGACGGCGACCGGGTCGATCGCGCGGATCTCGTCGATGGTCGAGTTCTGCGGCAGCACGAACACCTCGAAGCCGCGGGCGGCCAGGTTGTCGATGGTCGCCTGCTTCACGCCGAGGTCGAGGACGGCCAGGTTGCCCACCTTCTCCCCCACCGCGGTGGTCACGGTCGCGACGTCGACCGAGACCTCTGCCGACAGGTTGCGGCCCGACATCTCGGGAGCCGCGCGGACGATGCTCAACTGCTCGTCGGCGTCGAGCGCGGCGTCTTCACCCGAGAAGATCCCGCCACGCATGGAGCCGGCGGACCGGATGTGGCGGGTGATCGAGCGGGTGTCGATGCCGCTGATGCCCACGATGCCGTCGGCGACCAGCACGTCGTCGAGCGAGCTCGTGGAGCGCCAACTCGACACCACACGGGAAGGGTCGCGCACGATGTAGCCGGCGACCCAGACGCGGCGGGACTCGGTGTCTTCGTCGTTCATCCCGGTGTTGCCGATGTGCGGCGCGGTCTGCAGGACGATCTGGCCCGCGTACGACGGGTCGGTGATCGTCTCCTGGTAGCCGGACATGCCGGTCGAGAAGACGACCTCTCCGAGAGTGGTGCCGCGGGCGCCGTAGGCGCGGCCGACATGGCGGGTTCCGTCTTCGAGGACGAGGACGGCGGTTTCAGGCAGGACGGTCATCGGGTGGCTCCTGTGTCCGGGGCAGCGGGCTCGGGACGTTCCGGCACGAGCCGCTGCATTTCAGAGATGAGATTCTTGGGGTCGCCGGTGGCGAGGCGCAGATACGAGTCCACGACCGTCGCGTCATCGGCGTTCCAGGCGATGCGGATGAGTCCGCCGGGCTCGACGACGCGGTCGATCGTGACCGTCGCGCGGTCGATCTCGACAAGGCGGGCCGAGGCGAGGAACACGGTCGGTGTGCCGTCGAGGCACAGCGCGACTCCGCGGTCCGTGACGGCGAGCTCGCCGCGTGCCCGGTAGGCCAGCGGCGAGACCGTGAGGCGCTCCAGGGGCTGGTCGTGGCGCGTCGTCGACACGTACAGCACCTCGTCGCGACGCAGGACCTCGGCGTGCTCCGGCACACCCAGCGGCGCGCTGAGTCCCGCGTCACGGCGCAGTCGTCGACGCCAGGCGAGCAGCATCACGAGGAGGACGAGCAGGGCCGCAGCGATGGTGATGGCGATGGCGAGGTCGCGAGTGCTCATGCACTCAGCCCTTCGACCAGGACTCCGCCGTCGACGGTGACCGTGCCTGCGAACACCGTGAACTGCACGCGCCCGGGCAGCGCGCGCCCGAGGTAGGGCGAGTTGACGCTGCGTCCGTGCAGGTCGGCCTCGGTGAAGACGCCGTCGACCGAGGCGTCGTACAGGGTGATCTGCGCGGGCTGCCCGATCTCGAGCGGCGTGCCGTGTCCGGCCAGCCGACCGATCCGTGCCGGGGTGGCACTCATCACGCGTGCGATGTCGGCCCAGTCGAGCAGACCGGTCTGCACCATGGACTGATGGACCACGCGCAGTGCGCTCTCGAGTCCGACCATTCCGTTTGCGGCGGCCTGCCACTCACACGCCTTGTTCTCGCTGGGGTGCGGGGCATGATCGGTCGCGACGATGTCGATCGTGCCGTCTGCCAGGCCCTCACGCACGGCCAGCACGTCTTCCTCGCGCCGCAGCGGCGGGTTGACCTTGAACCGGGCGTCGTAGCCGCGCACGAGCTCGTCGGTCAGCAGCAGGTGGTGCGGGGTGACCTCGGCCGTCACGGCGATGCCGCGCTTCTTGGCCCAGCGGATGATGTCCACCGAGCCTGCGGTCGAGAGGTGGCATACGTGCAGGCGCGAGCCCACGTGCTCGGCGAGCAGCACATCACGCGCGATGATCGACTCCTCGGCCACCGCCGGCCAACCGGTCAGACCGAGCTCCGCCGAGACCACGCCCTCGTTCATCTGCGCGCCCTCGGTGAGCCGGGGGTCCTGCGCGTGCTGTGCGATGACGCCGTCGAACGACTTCACGTACTCGAGCGCGCGGCGCATGATGAGCGGATCGAAGACACAGAACCCGTCGTCGCTGAACACACGGACCTGCGCGCGCGAGGTGGCCATCGCGCCGAGTTCGGCGAGGCGTTCGCCCTTCTGCCCGACGGTCACGGCGCCGATCGGCTGCACGGTGGCGTAGCCGGCCGCGTCACCGAGTGCGAGCTCCTGCTCCACGACCCCGGCGGTGTCGGCCACCGGCGAGGTGTTCGGCATGGCGAAGACGGCCGTGAAGCCACCGGCCGCCGCAGCCCGTGTGCCGGTGAGGATCGTCTCGGACGCCTCGTAGCCGGGCTCGCGCAGGTGCGTGTGCAGATCGACCAGGCCGGGCAGCGCGACCAGCCCTGCGGCGTCGATCACGCGCGCGCCGGCGCGGCTCAGACCGGTGCCGATCTCGGTGATCAGCCCGTCCTCCACGATGATGTCCGCGCTGTTCGCGCCCACCAGCTGCGCACCGGTGATGACGAGGGTCTCGCTCACAGGTCTCCCCCTCGTTCGTCGTCTCGTTCTCCTGCCAGCAGGAGGTACAGCACCGCCATCCGCACGGACACACCGTTCGCGACCTGCTCCAGCACGGTGGAGCGGGCGGAATCGGCGGCTTCGGAGGAGATCTCCAGTCCACGGTTCATCGGACCGGGGTGCATCACAATGCTACCGTCCGGAAGCCCGGCAACGCGCCGTGCGTCGAGGCCCCAGCGGCGTGAATACTCCCGCTCAGTGGGGAAATACGCGGCGTTCATCCGCTCGAGCTGGATCCGCAGCATCATCACCGCGTCCGGCCCCTCGGCCAGCGCCACGTCGAGGTCGTACACGACACGGGCGGGCCAGAGCGAGACGTTCTGCGGCACCAGCGTCGGCGGGGCCACGAGTGTGACCTCGGCGCCGAGTGTGGCGAGCAGCCAGACGTTCGACCGTGCGACGCGCGAGTGCAGCACGTCGCCGACGATGACCACGCGCACGCCGGCGAGGTCGCGGCCTCGGCTGTCGACGCCGAACCGGCGTTTGCGGATGGTGAAGGCGTCGAGCAGTGCCTGGGTCGGGTGCTCGTGCGTCCCGTCGCCGGCATTCACAACGCCGGCCGAGATCCAGCCGCTCGTCGCGAGGGTCTGCGGCGCACCGGATCCGGGGTGACGGATCACCACGGCGTCGGCGCCGATCGCCTCGAGCGTCTGCGCGGTGTCCTTGAGGCTCTCGCCCTTCGAGACGCTGGAGCCCTTGGCGGCGAAGTTGATGACATCGGCCGAGAGCCGCTTGGCGGCGGCCTCGAACGAGATGCGGGTGCGAGTGGAGTCCTCGAAGAAGAGGTTCACGACGGTCTTGCCCCGGAGTGTGGGCAGCTTCTTGACCTCGCGGGACTGCGTGTCGGCCATGTCCTCCGCGACGTCGAGGATGCGCAGCGCCGTGGTGCGATCGAGGGTGCGGGTGTCGAGGAGATGCCTCATGCGCCGATCGTCACCTCCTCGGCCCCGTCGTCCTCGAACAGCCGCACGTTCACGCGCTCCGTCCGAGCCGAGGGGATGTTCTTGCCGACGAAGTCCGGGCGAATCGGCAGCTCGCGGTGACCGCGATCGACGAGGATCGCCAGTCGCACGGCAGACGGCCGTCCGATCGACTGGATGGCGTCGAGCGCGGCACGGATGCTGCGCCCCGAGAAGAGCACATCGTCGACCAGCACGACGACCTTGCCGTCGATCCCGCCCGCGGGGATCTCGGTCGGGCGCGGGGAACGCGTCGGATGCTTGGCGAGATCGTCACGGAAGAGCGTGACATCGAGGGCACCCACCGGAACGGGGACCTGCGCGATGTCGCTGATCAACGTCGCAAGGCGACGGGCCAGAGTCACGCCGCGAGTCGGGATCCCCAGCAGGACGATGCTTTCGGAACCTCGGTTGGACTCGAGGATCTCGTGCGCGATACGGGTCAATGCCCGTGAGATGTCGGCGTCGTGCAGCACTGTGCGCGTGCTCATCGGCCGCTCCCTTCTCCGCCTCACAGGACGGTGTTAAAGGTTGCTTGCTCCGTCAAGTCTAGCGGAGCGGTCCGGCGCGGCGGACGTTCCGTCCTCAGCTGGCAGGGCGAAGTGCGTCTTCGGTGACCTCGTCGATCTGGGACGAACGGATGGGGTGCCCGCTGGTCGACAGGCATCGACCGGTCTTCAGGTCCCACTTCCAGTCGTGCATGCTGCAGGTGAGCACGCCGTCTTCATCGACCTTGCCGGTCTTGGTGAGGTCGGCGCGCAGGTGCGGGCATCGCCGCTGCACGACCCAGTCGCCGATCTGCGCGTCCTCCGTCTGGTCGGTCTGCTCCTGGTACCAGTTCTCGACGTACTCAATCCGGTCGATCGAGAGGCACTTGAGGAACGTGGTGAGGAACTCGTTGAACTTGCCGCTGCGGCCCACCTGGAACTGCATCGACAGGAAGATCGAGTTCGACCAGTCGATCTCGTGGTCGCGGATGTTCGTCGACACGAGGTCGGCGGGGATCGTGTACCAGTAGATGCACTCCTCCCCCGCGTACTCGCGGACCTTGGCCCGCGGGAAGTCGACCACCATGTCGAGCTCGCCGATGCGGAAGCGCACCGCGCCGCCGACACCGAGTCGGATCGTGCGCGACTTCTTCAGCAGCGGCTCCCACCAGGCCTTGATCGCGGCGAGCATCTCGTCGGGCGGGATGACATCCGCGCGCGAGGCCTCCTCGTCGCGGATCTCATGCTGGCGTGCGGCCCGCTGCGACTCGAGGTAGTCCCACTTCTCGTCGAAGATGTGTGCGAGCTCGGCGTCGGTGTACAGCGACTGCGTGGTGGTGACGTCGGCGCCGTCGACGCTCACGACCGTTCCGGGCACGAAGAGCTGGCCGTCGTACTGCGGCGCCAGCTCTTTCATGTGCGCGAGGAACTGCTTCTGATCGGTGAAGATCGACTCGCCGTTGCGACCGAGACCGTTGAAGTCGAACAGGTCGTCGCGCAGGAACATCGGCGGCCCCGCCATCGGGAACACGTGCGCGGCGTCGACCTTCTCGATGTAGTACATCGCGCGCTTGTTCTGCGCCTCGCGCTTGAGGCGGGCGAAGTTCTGCTTGGCATCGAGCGGCAGGTCGTAGACCATCGGCCACCAGATCGCGCCGGAGACCTGCGTGAAGTACGCGTCGGGCTTGCCGAAGTGGAGCAGCGTGTCGAGGTCGAGCGGGTGCGAGTCGTTCTGGTTGAGGATCGAACCGGTGCCGTCGTCGACACTGAGCGAGCTGTCGCCGATGGGACCGTCGCTGGGGGCGCGCAGCGGAGTAATCATCATCTTCAGCGCGCCGCGTTCGATGATCTCGCCGGCCGGGGCATAGGTGATGTTCGTGTACCCCAGCGCGCGGATGTCGCGCTCCAGGTCGTCGATCGGGTACTCGGGCAGCAGCACCTCGATGTCCTTGCGGATGTACCGCTCCAGCAGGGCGGGATCGAAGTGGTCGCGGTGCCGGTGCGAGATGTAGAGGAAGTCCGCCTCGCGTCCGAATCGCTCCCAGTCGAGCCCGCGGTTGTCCGGGAACGGGAACCAGGAGCCGAAGAAGGACGGCCCGAGCACGGGGTCGCAGATGATGTTCCCGCCGACCGTCTCGATGAACATCCCGGCGTGACCGAGTCCCGTGATCCGCATTGCGCTCCTCCTGATGCATCCTCCGGCACCTGTTGGACACCGGCTGTGGACGGCCTCGATTCTACCCGCGCCCTCCTGTGCGCCCGGTCGGACGGGCCGTGAGAAAGGCTGTCAGTCCTCGAACAGTCCGCGGATGTCATCGGCGGTGAGTGACTTCGCGAACAGCGCCTCGTCGTCCATCACGGCCGTGAACAGGCGGGCCTTGCGCTGCTGCAGCTCTCGGACCTTCTCCTCGATCGTTCCCGCCGCGATCATGCGATAGACGAAGACCTGACTGGTCTGGCCGATGCGGTGGGTGCGGTCGATGGCCTGGGCCTCGGCCGCCGGGTTCCACCAGGGGTCGAGCAGGAACACGTAGTCGGCTTCGGTGAGGGTGAGTCCGAACCCGCCGGCTTTCAGGCTGATCAGGAACACGACCTGGTCGCCCGCCCGGAACCCGTCCACCACGTCCTGCCGACGGCGGGTCGACCCGTCGAGGTGCGCGTAGGCAATGCCGGCGGCGTCGAGACGCGCGGCGGCGAGATCGAGGAACGACGTGAACTGGCTGAACACCAGCGCTCTGTGTCCCTCGGCCTGCAGTTCGGCGACCCGCTCGAGGAGCGTGTCGAGCTTGCTGGAGCCGATGTCCGCATGCTCTTCGTCGATGAGCACGGGTGCGAGGCTCAGCATCCTCAGCAGGGTGAGCGAGCGGAACACGATGAACCGGTTGCGGTCGAGATCGTCGATCAGACCGAGCACCTTCTGCCGCTCACGCTGCAGCACGACGTCGTAGTACGCCCGGTGAGCCGGGCTGAGTTCGACCTCGAGCACCTGCTCCTGCTTCGGCGGCAGATCGGAGGCCACGATCTCCTTCGTACGCCGCAGCATGAGAGGGCGGATGCGGCGGCGCAGCTGTGAGAGCCGGCGCCGGCGGTACTCGCCGCCCTCCTCGTTCTCGGGGACCTTGCCCTTCTCGATGGGCTGGATGTAGCGCTCCCGGAACTTCCGCGCGGAGGGGAACAGACCCGGGGCGGCGAGCTTCAGCAGGGACCAGAGGTCGGAGAGGCTGTTCTCCATCGGTGTGCCGGTGACCGCGTACGTCACATCGGCGCGGAACGTCGAGATCGCCCGATGCAGCTTCGTCGTCGGATTCTTGACGAACTGCGCTTCGTCGAGGATCAGGCCCGCCCACTCGACAGCGGCGAATTCCTTCTCGTCGAGCCGCGCGACGGTGTACGAACTCACGACGATGTCCGCTCCCGCAGAGGCATCGGTCAGCGCGCTCCGGCGCGTTCCGCTGGTGCTCTCGACGACGGTGACGCGGAGATCGGGCGTGAAACGGGCGGCCTCGGTCTTCCAGGTGCTGAGCACAGAGGTGGGGGCGAGCACGAGGAACGGCCGCCGCTCCCCCTCGTCCCGGGTGTGCTGCACGAACGTAAGCAGCTGCAGCGTCTTCCCGAGGCCCATGTCGTCGGCCAGGATTCCGCCGAGTCGATGTCTCCAGAGGAAGGCGAGCCAGTCGAATCCCGTCTTCTGGTACGGCCGCAGCTCAGCCTGAACCGATGCGGGCACTTCGGTCGCCGGGACACCGGTCGCCTGTCGCAGCCCCTCGGCGATGGAGCGCCAGCTCACTGCCGGCTGCGACTCGTCGGCGAGATCCTCGAACTCCTCCCAGAGGTCGGTCTGGTAGCGGCTGATACGTGGCCCGGTCTCCCATTCGTTGAGCTCGCCGGCCTCGTCGATGAGTTCGCGCAGGCGATCCAGCCCCGGATGGTTCAGCGTGAAGTAGCCGCCGTCCGACAGCAACAGCTTCTTCTTCCCCCTGGTGAGGGCCGTGAACAATGGCCCGAACGGGATGTTCCGGCCGTCGATCGTCACGATGATGCCGAGATCGAACCAGTCGGAGTCCGGCGTCTCGACGGTCGACACGGTGACCTCGGGCACGCCGGTGAGTTCGCGATACTCCTTACGGGTGCCGGAGGTGACGACCGTGACGCCGGCGGCTTCGAACGCCGGCACGACCTGCGCGACGAAGGCCGCGGCGTCGACGTCATGGAAGGAGCCAGACGGCGTGAAACGCGTCGCCATCTGCTCCTGCCACACCGTCTCGAGCTCTGCGCGCCGCACCTCTTCGGCCTCGGCATCGCGCACCGCCGCCGAACCTGCCACGAAGGGAACCGTGCCGAATCCGCCGTACGACCAGGCGAAGGTGTAGCGCACGACGTCGCCGCGCTCGAAGACCACGGTGAGCACGGGCTCCGGCAAGGGGATCTCAGGAAGCGAGACGTCGCCGACCGTCTGCACCACGGTGCGTCGGGCGAGCAGCGGGTAGGCCTCGGCCACGAAGGCCTCTTCCTCCTGCGCGGGGACGACGATCGGATGCCGCGCGTCGACCAGAGCGCGCACCTGCGGACTCAGGGGCACCTCGGCGAGAGTGACTTGCATCCGACTGCCGCGCAGCACGGCGGCGTACACTCCCGAGCGGCCGATCGGATGCACCTCCGCCGCCGACACCGCCTGGCCGTCAATGGTGGCGGCCGCCGCGACCGTCAGCGCTCCCTGCTCGTCGCGCGTGATCATGGCCGTGATCTCGGCGGTATCGGCGAGCTGAACGGTGGAGTTCTTCTGGGTGGACACCAGAGGGATGCCGAGCGCCGCGCCCGCGCGCAGATGCCCCCACAGCAGCCCGGACTCGATCTGGTCCACGACCAGCCAGTCACCGGAGTTGCCCGACAGCAGCGAGTCGCGCGAGATGCTCAGCAGATCGCCGAACCACCGTGTCTGCGCTCGGCCGAACTGAGACGCGTCGCGGCGCACCAGGTCCCACCCGGCGTGACCCTGGATCCACGCGCCGGTCTGCTGGCTGCGCATGAGTGGGCGTATCGCCAGGAGCAGCTCGCCGGTCGGTCGGGCGAGGTCGCGCGGGGTCGCCGGACGCACCGCGCGAGGAGCCCAGTGGTTGTCGCCGCGCGCCTCGCGATGCCGCAGCTCGACGCCGAGCGCCAAGGGGCTCGTCTTGGCGACGCTCGCAGGACCGACCAGCGCACGCCACGAAGGGACGACGGCCGGTACAACGGCGGAAGGAAGGGTGGCCGGTTCGACGCTCCGGGCTCCGCTCTGCCGCGAGTACTCGTTCACGTTCGATGCGAGCAGGGCTGCGACGACGTGCTTGCATCCGGAGCGCACCGGGCACGAGCATCGTGTGGAGCGGACGTGACTCTTGCCGTTCGACGACACGAATCCGACCTCGACGACGTAGCGGGCGTCCTTGCTGCCCTTCACGTGGCCCTCGAGATGCTCGTTGTCCTCGTCCCAGACGAGGTCGAGAACGTTCCCTTCCCGGAAGTACGCCAGTCCGCGCGCGTACCCACCGGCGTCCGTGATCTGCAGGAGATCGCGGAGGTCGACGTGAGGTGCGGGCATGCCAGCTTCTTCCCGCAGCATCCGATACGGAGCTGCGACGTGGGCGAAACGGTCAGGCGGCGCGGGCCACCCGGGCGAGAACGCCGTGCACGAATGCGCCCGAGTCGTCGGTCGAGAACTCCTTCGCGAGCTCCACGGCCTCGTCGATCACGACCGCCGTCGGCACCTCGTCGTTGTACAGCAGCTCCCAGACCCCGATGCGCAGCAGGGCGCGGTCGACGGCGGGCATGCGCTCGATCTTCCAGTCGCGGCTGTGCGTGGTGATCTGCTCGTCGACCTCGTCGCGGTGGTCGACGATGCCGTCGACGATCTCGCGCGCGTAGAGCCATGAGGCCTCGCGTGCCGGCTCACTCGCCGCTCGCTTGGCCTCGGCGGCGAGAGTCACCGAGAGTTCGTCACCGCGCACGTCGGCGGAGAACAGGATGTCGAGAGCGCGCTTGCGCGCCTTTGTCCGGGCACTCACGCCTTACTTCTCGCGGCCGAGGTAGTCACCCGTGCGGGTGTCGACCTTGATCTTGGTGCCCTGCTCGACGAACAGCGGGACCTGCATCTCGTAGCCGGTCTCGACGGTCGCGGGCTTGGTGCCGGCCGAGGAGCGATCGCCCTGCAGGCCCGGCTCGGTGTACGTGACCTCGAGGATCACGGACGCCGGGAGGTCGATGTACAGCGGGTTGCCGTTGTTCAGCGCGATGGTGACCTGCTGGTTCTCGAGCAGGAAGTTCTTCGCATCGCCGACGGTGGCAGCACCCACCGTGATCTGGTCGTAGTCCGCCGTGTCCATGAACACGAAGCTGTCGCCGTCGGCGTACAGGTAGGTGAAGTCGCGGCGGTCGACGTTCTCGATCTCGATCTTCGCGCCCGCGTTGTAGGTGCGGTCGACGACCTTGCCCGAGACGACGTTCTTCAGCTTGGTCCGCACGAACGCGCCACCCTTGCCGGGCTTGACGTGCTGGAACTCGATGACGTTCCAGAGCTGTCCGTCGATGCTGAGGACGACGCCGTTCTTGATGTCTGCGGTAGATGCCATGCGCTGCGGGTTCCGTTTCGTGTGTGGTTGTCGCGGCCGCCCTTCGACAGGCTCGGCGAGGGCCGACAGTCGAGTCTACGGGATGAGCGCGAGGAGCTGCCGCACCGCGGTGGCGTACCCCGCGACGCCTTCACCGATCACCCGCACGCGCGCGACGTCGTGCAGGTAGGAGTGGTGGCGGAACTCCTCACGGGCGTACACGTCCGAGATGTGGACCTCGGCGAAGGGCAGCGCGACCCCCGTGAGGGCGTCGCGCAGCACCACGGAGGTGTGCGTCAGACCGCCCGGATTGATCACGACGCCGATGCAGTCCGCGCGAGCCGCGTGGATCGCGTCGATCAGCACACCCTCGTGATTGCTCTGCACCGCACGCACCTCGACGTCGAACTCCGACGCGGCGTCGGCGGTGAGCGCTTCGACGTCGGCCAGAGTCGCCGTGCCGTACACCTCCGGTTCCCTGGTGCCGAGCAGGTTCAGGTTCGGTCCGTTGACGAGCAGGATGCGGCGCGGGATGGTCATGTTCGCACCATATCAGCGGGCGACAGCGCCCTGAGCGGTGAGCCGGATGGAGGCGTTCGCCGCTCCGAATCCGTCGTAGGCACCGCGCCGCTCGACGAACTCGCAGAATATCTGGCCGATGGTGCGTGTGTAGAAGTGCAGGTACTCGCCGGACTCGTCACGGTCGTAGGCGAGGTGCAGAGCGCGCAGCTCACCGACGAACTCCGCATCGATGTCGAGGCGGGCTGTCAGATCCTCGTAGTAGTTGTCCGGCATCGGCAGCGGCTTGAGACCGCGTTCTGCTGCAACGCGAGCAAGGGAGCGGATGTCGGAGCAGCGGAAGGCGACATGTTGCGGCAGTCCGTTGGTCGTACCCTGCTCCGTGGCTATCGGCGGCGCGACGTTCAACGGGATACGGATGCTGCCACCAGGCGATCCGAGTACCCTGCTCTGCACGAGTCCG
This sequence comes from Microbacterium sp. PI-SA-G, assembly GCF_057215335.1. Classification (NCBI taxonomy): domain Bacteria; kingdom Bacillati; phylum Actinomycetota; class Actinomycetes; order Micrococcales; family Microbacteriaceae; genus Microbacterium; species Microbacterium sp. PI-SA-G. The sequence continues at coordinate 480,629 of NZ_CM170103.1, read as the reverse complement.
CGGGGACTCGCGACCTCGCTCGAGCTTTCGGAGGCGAGCGCGAACGCCGCGGTGTAGAACAACACCGTCTCATCGACGACCTGCCACGGCTGGGTCATGCTGACATGGTCGATGCCGGTGACCTGGCCTGCCTGAGGTGCCGACCCGTTCTCGAATTCGACGACCCACGCCGGTTCTCCCGCATCGGATGCCTGCGACCAGAAGACTTCGGTGCCGTCGGGAGCCAAGGCCGCATCCAACGCCTGTTCGCTCGCACCGGTGCGCCGGTAGACCCGGGGAGTTCGCAGCTCCTCGACCCGGCGGGTCACGGCTTCTGCGTCGTCGACCTCGAAGCCGATCGCGGCCAGATGCGGTAGAAGGTCTCGGGCGTGCTGCTCGTTGAGGATCACGCGTGCGCGCCCGCACGTCCACAGTGAGACCGGTTTCGTGCGGTGTCGTCCGCGCGCGGTGAATCCGACCTGGGTGAGCAGCGACTCCAACTCCGAGGTGTCTTCTGCTTTGATCTCCACGAAGTCGACGGAGGACGGAGCTGCGCTGTCCGAGAGCATTTCCAGCCCTCGCGTCTGCGCCTCAGGGAAAGCCCGGGCCACGGCGTCCTCCAGCCAACGCAGGGAGCGGCGCGCATGGGCGGCGGTGCGGCGGGCATCGGTCTGCCGAAAGGTGTCGTTGAACACCTCGAGCGAGAGCGGTCCGGAGTAGCCGGCACGGAGCACATGGCCGACGAATGCGACGAGGTCGAAAGCGCCCTCCCCCGGAAACAGCCGATGATGTCGGCTCCAAGACAAAACGTCCATCGACAGCCGAGGGGCATCTGCGAGCTGCAGGAAGAAGATCTTCTCCGCCGGGATCTGCTCGATCTGTACCGGATCGTGGCCGCGAGACAGCACATGGAAGGAATCCAGGCAGACGCCGACCGCCGGGTGATCGGCGAGCTTCACGATGCGCCACGCCCGGCGGTAGTCGTCGACGAACTTTCCCCAGGCGAGTGCCTCGTAAGCGATGCGGATGCCGTACCGCTGGGCGAGTTCGCCGAGCCGCCGGAGCTGCCCCGCGCTCACCTCGTCATCATCGATCGTGGCGGTGCCGACGTTGCTGCAGCACAACACGAGATTCATCCCAAGGCGCTTCATGAGCGCGAACTTCGCCTCCGCGCGGCGGAGCACCTCGGCGAAGAGCATCTCTTCGACGCCCTCCACGTCACGCAACGGCTGATAGAGGTCGAGGGTGAGTCCGAGGCGATCGGCGAGAGCGCGGATCTCCTCGGGGCTCTCGGGGGCGGCAACCAGGTCGGGCTCGAAGATCTCCACCCCGTCGAAGCCGGCCTCAGCGCAGGCATGAAGCTTCTCGACGAGGGTTCCGCTGACACACACGGTGGCGATGGAGGTCCGCATGCGCGCCAATGTACCAGACGGTACAAATGCAGGAAAGGGTACGGCTGGACTAATCTGACCCTGTGACGACTTCCAGCCGCGACGCCGAGCGGACCCGCGCCGAACTCCTCGCCGTCGCCACGGAGGTCTTTGCGGAGGACGGGTACTCCGGCGCCAGGGTCGACGTGATCGCTGCTCGCACGCGCACCACGAAGCGAATGATCTACTACTACTTCGGCAGTAAAGAAGGTCTCTACATCGCGGTTCTCGAACAGGCCTATCGTGGCATCCGAGAGGCGGAGAGCTCGATAGACGTCAGCCACACCGACCCGGTCGCCGCCGTCAGAGAGCTGGCCGAGCTGACCTTCGACCATCACGTGACGCATGATGCGTTCATCCGGCTCGTGTCGATCGAGAACATCCACCGCGGCGAGTTCATCCGCCGGATCGACTCACTGCGGACGCTGTCCCAGCCGGCGAAGTCGATCCTCGATGAGATCCTCGAGCGCGGCCGCTCCACCGGCGCCTTCCGCACCGACGTCGATGCCATCGATGTGCACATGGTGATCAGTGCGTACTGCGTGTTCCCGGTAGCGAACCAGTACACCTTCGGGTACCTCTTCGACGTGTCGTTCGCTGATCCGGAACGACGCAGTCACCTGCGCGCCGTCATCGGCGATGTCATCGTCGGCTGGCTCACGGCTGCTCCGCGCTGACCCCCTCCGAACGGCTGCACCTCGAGACGATGCTTGACAGACAGCGTTTTGTCGTCAATCCTGAACGTACCGTTTAGTACATTACGTCTCGTACATGGTCGTACCGAAGGAGCACTGTGGCTCGAACGCACCCCTATCTCGTTGGCCTGGTCGGCGCCGGCGTCACGCCATCGCTGACGCCGCGTATGCACATGGCCGAGGCGAAGAGCCTCGGAATCGCGTACGTCTACCGTCCGATCGACCTCACGGCGCTGGACCTCTCTCCCGACCGCCTCGGCGACGTCCTCGACTGGGCGCAGCGTCTCGGATACGACGCCCTCAACATCACCCACCCCTGCAAGCAACTCGTGCTCGCACATCTCGACAGCATCGATCCGGTGGCCGCAGCCCTCGGTGCAGTGAACACGGTCCTCTTCCGCGATGGTGAGCGCATCGGCCACAACACCGACACCACAGGTTTCGCAGCGGCCTTCACCGGCGGTTTGTCCGGCGCACCGACAGGCGACGTCGTCCAGATAGGGGCCGGCGGCGCCGGATCTGCTGTCGCTGATGCATTGCTCCGCGAGGGCGTACGCCACCTGCACCTCATCGACATCGACGAGGCACGCGCCGCCGATCTCGGAAGCGATCTGCGGGATCGGCACGGTGCGAACCGGGTCGACGCGGGACCGATGACGACACTCCCCCGCCTGCTCGCTGAGGCAGATGGGGTCGTGCACTGCACGCCGACGGGTATGGCAGAGCATCCCGGCCTGCCCTTCCCCGTCGAGCTCCTTCGTCCCGACATGTGGGTCGGTGACATCGTGTACCGGCCCTTGGAGACCGAGCTGCTGAAAGCGGCCAAGAGCATCGGTGCACGCACGCTCGACGGCGGACTCATGGCGGTGCACCAGGCCGTCGATGCTTTCCACCTCATCACCGGCATCCGCCCGGACGCCGCACGTATGACCGCCCACTTCCACGACCTCATCACCGACGACGATGTCCTCGCCCGTTAGGAGCACGATTCGAATGTCCACCCCCGAGATCCCCCGCAAGACCCCGGTCAAAGCAGCGGTCGCCAGTTTCATGGGCAGCGCCGTGGAGTACTACGACTTCTTCCTCTTCGGCTCCGCTGCCGCCCTCATCTTTCCGACGGTGTTCTTTCCCAGCGACAATCAGGCGTCGCTCGTGATGTCGTTCGCGACCTTCGGCTTCGCCTACATCGCGCGCCCCTTCGGCGCCGTGATCCTCGGGCACTTCGGCGACCGCATAGGCCGGCAGAAAGTGCTGATGTTCACGCTGTTGCTGATGGGTCTCTCGACGTTCATCATCGGCTGCCTCCCCGGTTTCGCCCAGATCGGCTGGTTCGCTCCGGTGCTGCTTGTGCTCTGCCGTCTGATGCAGGGTCTGTCAGCGGCTGGAGAGCAGGCCGGCGCCTCTTCCCTCACCCTCGAGCACGCCCCAGACGACCGCCGGGCGTTCTTCACCTCCTGGACGCTCACGGGCACTCAGGGGGGTCAGATCCTCGCGGCGCTCATCTTCATCCCGGTGGTGGCGATGCCGGACGACATCAAGTACTCGTGGGGATGGCGCGTCCCGTTCTGGCTCAGCGCGATCGTCGTGCTCGTGGCATTCTTCATCCGTCGCAGCCTGCAGGAGACCCCGGAGTTCGAACAGGCCAAGAAAGACGGCACCATCGCCCGCCTTCCGCTCGTGCCGCTCGCGAAGTACCACTGGCGCGACGTCGTCCGCGTGATCTGCTGCGCCTTCGTCGCCGCCATCTCCACGGTCTTCGGCAACCTCGCTCTCGCCTACGGCAAGGAGGTCGGTCTCGCCGAAAGCCTCACGCTGTGGCTCGTCGTCGTCGCCAACATCGTCGCCCTCGGCACGCAGCCGCTGTTCGGAATGCTGGCCGACCGTATCGGCCGCAAGCCGGTCTTCATCTACGGCGCACTGTCCGCGGCCATCCTGATGCCGTTCTACATGCTGTCGATGTCCGGTGGGAACACCGTGTTGACCTTCGCCCTCGCGATCCTCACCTTCTCGTTCGGATACGCCGCCGCGAACGCCGTGTGGCCTTCGTTCTACGGCGAGATGTTCAGCGTGCGAGTTCGCTTCTCCGGCATGGCGATCGGCACCCAGCTCGGCTTCCTGATGGCCGGCTTCGCACCGAGCATCGTTACTGCTCTGGGCGGAGTCCAGGAGGGCGGTTGGGTCGTGATCAGCGTCTTCACCGGAATCATCGCCTTGATCGCCGCGGGTAGCGCGCTGACCGCACGGGAGACCAAGAACGTACCGACCGCTCAGCTCGGGCTGAAGGACGATGTCGCCTCCGTCAATGCGGCGCAGACGAACTAGGCGCTGACCTCCTGGTAGGCGGCGAAGAGCAGCGACTCATCCGGCGCCTGCAGCACGGTCGGTCGGGCGATGTCGTCGAGCACGATGAATCGGAGCATCCCGCCCCGGCTCTTCTTGTCGCGCTGCATGGTGGCGAGCAGCTGCGGGAATGCTCCGGGGCGATACGAGGTCGGCAGCCCCAAGGTCTCCAGGATCCGACGGTGTCGCTGCGTGGCGGCGTCGGGGAGCCGGCCGGCGAGCCGCGATAGTTCGGCGGCGAACAGCATGCCGATGGAGATCGCAGCGCCGTGCCGCCACCGGTAGCGCTCAGCGTGTTCGATCGCGTGGCCGAGCGTGTGGCCGTAGTTCAGGATCTCGCGCGCTCCGCCCTCTCGGAAGTCTTCGCTGACGACATGTGCCTTCATTTCGATCGCGAGTTCGATCGACCGTCGGAACTCCGGCGTCGTCGGATCGATCGCGCGTTCGGGGTCGGCTTCCACCAGGTCGAGGATCTCGGGATACCGGATGAAGCCGGCTTTCACCACCTCTGCGAAGCCGGCGACGGACTCATTGCGCGAGAGCGAGGCGAGTTCGTCGAGATCGCAGACGACGTGCCGGGGCGCCCAGAACGCTCCGACGAGGTTCTTGCCCTCTGCCGTGTTCACGCCGGTCTTGCCGCCGACGGCAGCATCCACCATTCCGAGCACAGTGGTCGGGACCTGCACCACCTGGATGCCACGAAGCCAAGTGGCGGCGACGAAGCCGGCAAGGTCGGTCACGGCGCCCCCGCCGTATCCGACGACCGCGTCCGTGCGAGTGAAGTCTGCCTGTCCGAGCACCTGCCAGCAGAACGCGGCCACCTCGATGCGCTTGCCCTGTTCGGCATCGGGGATCTCGGCGAGGAAAACCTCCCGGCCGCCGTCAGCCTGAAGGCGTTCACGCAACTGGGCTGCGCGATCGGCAAGAGTCGGCGGATGCACCACGAGCACCTTGCGAACAGCGGGATCGAGAGCATCCCCGACTCGATCGAGGATGTCGTGGCCGACGGTGATGTCGTAGCCGCTCTCCCCGGTCACCGGGATGGTCGTGATGTCGTTCATGAATCCTCCACAGCGGGGCGTTGAGCCCAGGTCACGATCTTGGCGACGATGTCCGCGAGCGGGCCCGTCGAGGTGTCGAAGGTCACGTCGGCGACCTCCTCGTAGAGCGGCTTCCGAAACTCGTAGATGCGGCGCCAGCGTGCAACGGGATCCTCTTCGCCGGCCAGCAACGGTCGTCCGCTGCCCTGGATGCGGGAGGCGACGATGCGTGCGGCGGCCGTCAACAGCACGACCCGGTGGCGGCCGAGGTCGGCGCGGGTGTCCGGATCGAGCACCGCTCCGCCGCCGAGGGCGATGACGCCGCCGGAGGCGAGGGCTTCGACGACCGCAGAGCGCTCGAGTTCTCGGAAGTGTGCTTCGCCGAAACGGACGAAGAGCTCGGGGATGGGTCCGTGATCACGGACCACGATCTTGTCCGTGTCGAGGAATCGTGCGCCGAGCTGGCGGGCGACTCTCCTGCCGATGCTCGTCTTTCCGACGCCCATCGGGCCGATGAGGACAAGATGGCCGGGTTCAGCCCCGGTCATGCTCGAGCAGTTCAGCGTCGCTGCCCGCCGTCGTGCGCAGTTCCTCGGGAATGCCGGCCAGGTATCCCTCGAGGTTCCTGCGTGTCTCGCGGATGCTGTCGCCGCCGAACTTCTCGAGCACCGCATTCGCGAGTTCGACCGCGACCATGGCTTCGGCGACGACACCGGCCGCCGGCACCGCGCAGACATCGGAACGCTGGTGGTGGGCCGTGGCGTCCGCACCCGTGGCGACGTCGATCGTGCGGAGCGAGTGCGGCACGGTCGCGATCGGCTTCATGCCGGCGCGGACGCGCAGCACGGTGCCGGTGGACATACCGCCCTCGGTGCCGCCGGCGCGATCGGAGCCACGAGTGATGCCGTCCGCTGTCGCGAACAGTTCGTCGTGCGCGGCCGATCCGCGTCGCCGAGTGGTCTCGAATCCGTCTCCGACCTCGACGCCCTTGATCGCCTGGATGCTCATGAGCGCCTGCGCGAGGCGTGCGTCGAGACGACGGTCCCAGTGCACGTGCGAGCCGAGTCCCGGCGGCAGTCCGTAGGCGAGCACTTCGACGATGCCACCGAGCGTGTCGCCGTCCTTCTTCGCGTCATCGACCTCGGCCACCATCAGGGCCGACGTCGCGGCATCGAAACAACGCAGCGGATCAGCGTCGAGCGCGTCGACGTCGTCGGGCCCCGGAAGCACCGAGCCCTCGGGAACCCGCACCGGCCCGATCGAGAGCGTGTGGCTGACCAGGCGGATGCCGAGCTCGGAGAGGAACGACCGCGCGATCGCCCCGAGCGCCACCCGCGCGGCGGTCTCGCGGGCACTGGCGCGCTCGAGGATCGGGCGGGCCTCATCGAAGTCGTACTTCTGCATGCCCACGAGATCGGCGTGTCCTGGGCGCGGGCGTGTCAGCGGAGCGCTGCGTCCGCGTGATCTGTCGGTCAGCTCGATGGGCTCGGGGTTCATGACCTCGATCCACTTCGGCCATTCGGTGTTGCCGATGCGCAGCGCGATCGGGCTGCCCAGCGTCTTGCCGTGGCGCACGCCACCGGAGATCGTGAGTTCATCCTGCTCGAACTTCATCCGCGAACCGCGGCCGTAGCCGAGCTTGCGTCGGGCGAGGTCGGCCTGAATGGCCTCGGAGGACACCGGCACACCGGAGGGCAGACCCTCCATGACGGCGATGAGTTCTGGGCCGTGCGATTCGCCGGCCGTGAGCACGCGGAGCATTGCTCCAGTCTCCCATGCGTTTCACCCTGTGCCGCGCCGGATGTCGCCGTGGGGCGGTCAGACGGCGAGGGCTGCGCGCATCGCCGCGAGCACGCGTGCCTCGTCGTCGAGACGGACGAGCGGGTCGCCGTGCACGAAGATGCGGATCTGGCGGACGGCCTGGTGCAGGAGCATCCCGAGGCCCGACACGATCGGACGCGTTCCCCACATCGTCGCGAGAGCGGAGGGCCACGGCGCGTAGGCCGCGTCGAACAGCACCCCTCCGCCGGCAGCGAGACCGTCGGCGATGTCGGCGTCAAGGATGGTGCCGCTCGGCAGCGTCGCGATCGTGAGATCGACTGCTCCGGACGGTGCGTCGAGCGTGTCGCGGGTGACGGTGACCCCGAGCTGCGCTCCGAGGTCCGTCAGCGCCGCGGCCTGCTCGGGGCGTCGGGCGCGCACGTCGACGTATGTTGCGCCCATCTCACTGACGGCGACGAGTGCGGATGCCGCGGTCGCCCCCGCCCCGAGGATGCGGACGGACGGGGCCTGCGTGATCCCGTGCTCCGCGAGAGCGTCGATGATTCCGCCGACGTCGGTGTTGAAGCCGCGGACCTCCGATCCGAGTAGCAGCGTGTTCACGGCGCCGGTCGCCTGCGCGTGCGGGTCGTGCGACGCGGCGGCGCGGAAAGCCTGCTCCTTCAGCGGCATGGTGAGCGACAGACCGCGCCAGTCGGCGTCGAGCGACCGCAGGTTCGCGAGGAAGCCGGTCTCAGACACCTGCCGTCGCTCGTATCGCCAGTCGAGCCCGAGCACCTCGTAGGCCGCGGCATGCAGCGCCGGCGACTTCGAGTGCGCGATCGGGTCGCCCCACACCGCCAGACGCGAGCCGCTCACGCGGTCAGCATCCGGCGTCGGGGTTCTCGCGGCACCAGGAGCGCCACTTCTCGATGCCGGCCTGGTGCTCTTCGTAGGTCTCGGAGAACTGCGTCTCTCCGGTCGACAGGTCGATCGTGACGAAGTAGATCCACGGCCCGTCCGCCGGATTCATCGCGGCCTCGATCGCCGCATCGTTCGGGCTGGCGATCGGCGTCACCGGAAGCCCGGTGTTCACGTAGGTGTTCCACGGGTTGGGATCCTCGAGCGCCTCGGCGGAGCTCGACACCACTCCCTCGTGCAGCGACCCGTAGCCGTACTGCGCCGTCGAGTCCATCTGCAGCTTCATGTCGATGTCGAGGCGGTTCTGGATGACACGTGAGACCTTCGCGAAGTCGTCGGTGCGTCCCTCGCGCTGGATGATCGAGGCGATCGTGAGGACTCGTTCCTCATCGCCCGCGGGAACGCCGGCAGCCGCGAGCGACTCCCGGGTGCGGTCGACCATGCGCTGGATCACCTGGGTCGCGGTGACACCCGGATCGAACTCGTAGAGCGCCGGGAAGAGCCAGCCCTCGAGACTCTGCGCCTGCACCCCATAGGCGGCGGGATCCGCCACCGCGGCCTCGAAGTCCGCGAGCGGGATCTCCATCGTCTCGGCCATCTCGGGAAGAGAAGACTCGATCGTGGCGCCCTCTCCCATCGAGACGGTGTTGTCGAGCTTGTTCGCGTCGTCCTGCAGAGCGGCCAGCGCGGCCTCAGCCGTCATCTTCGTCTGCAGCTGGTAGACGCCGGGGTAGAAGGTCGTCGCGGGAGCCTCTGCGACGAGATAGTCGTAGAAGACGTCTTCGGTCCTCGTGACGCCAGCCTCGAACAGGGCGACCGAGACGGGTCCGCCGGTGTCGCCGGACTTGATCGTCACCAGAGCTTCCCCGGTCGCGATGCCCGGCTCCCAGTCGTCGGGCTCGCCCCAGCCCATGACCTCGGTGATGCGTTCACCGTAGGTGTTCCACACCCAGAGTCCGCCGGCCGCGATCCCGCCGCAGATCGCGAGCACGATGACCAGCGCGATCAGGCATCCCGCCCGGCGCCTCTTCTTCGGGGGCCTCCCATCGCCACGACCGTCTTCCGTGGCGACGAACAGATCGTCGAGTCCCCCGCCCAGCACGGAAGTCGCCTCCTCGGCAGGCTCCTGTCGCGCAGAGGCGACGGCATCCGCTGAGGCACGCACGGGGACGACCGACGGCTCGCGAGGGGCGTCAGCATCGGCACGCACCGGCTCCGCGGCCGGCTCGAGAGCCTCGCCGGCATCAGGCTCGGCAGCTCCCCCGCCAATGGTCGGTCGAGCGGATGCCGCTTCGCGTGCCGCGCGCCGCGAACCCGGCGTGGGCTCGCTCGTGTCGACGGACGGGATCTGCTGCGTCGGGTCGGGAAGGTTCGAGAACAGATCGCCCAGGCGGGAGTCTGCGTCGTTCTGGGCGGCATCACCCTCGCGTTCGGCCATGTTCAGGCAGACTCCTCGTTCGGCGAGATGGCGGCACCGGCCGGGTTTCCGGTGCTCTTCTCCATGTCGATCGCCTGCTGCAGCAGGACCACCGCAGCGATCTGATCCACAATGCTACGAGAATTCTTCTGAGATCGCCCCGAAGAGCGCAGAGCCGCATGGGCGGTCACGGTGCTGAGACGCTCATCAATGAGTCGCACCGGAAGCCCCGAGCGCGTCTGGATGAGCGCGGCGAAGTCCCGAGCGTCGACCGTCGAGGCGGTGTCGTCACCGCGCATGTTGACCGGCAACCCCACCACGAACTCGATCGGATCGTACTCCGCGACCAACTCGACCAACCGATCGACCGAGGTCTCCGAGCGCGGGACGGTCTCGACGGGCACGGCGAGCATCCCGTCGGGATCGCACCGGGCGACCCCGACGCGCGCACGACCCACGTCGATTCCGAGCCGCACGCCGCGGCGGAACCCACTCACGCTGTACGCAGCTCCTGCGCGATGGCGTCGAGCGCCGCCGGCAGTGCCGCCGCGTCCGTTCCGCCACCCTGAGCCACGTCGTCTCGTCCGCCGCCACCGCCGCCCAGCACGCCGGCCGCACGCTTGGCGAGGGCACCCGCCTTGGCTCCGGCCGCGCGTGCCGCGTCGTTCGTCGCGACGACCACCACAGGGCGACCGTTCACGATCGCGCCGAGGGCCACGACCGCGGCGTCCGACCCGAGACGCTCACGCACTCCGAGCACGAGCTCGCGCACGTCGTCGGCCGAGGCCACCTCGCCCAGCGACTGCGCGGCGACGTGGAAGGCTCCCACGCGCGCTGCGGCCTCGGCGATCGCCGGAACCCGACCGGCACGCTCTTTGGCCTCGAACTGCGCGATGCGCTTCTCGGCGACCTTGAGGCTCGCGGCGAGGTCGGCGATGCGCTCGGGAAGCAGCTCACGTGGCGTCTTGAGCGACGATGAAAGCTGCGAGACGAGAGCGCGCTCCGCCGCAAGATCGCGGAACGCGTCGGCTCCGACGAGCGCTTCGATGCGACGGTTCGACGCGCCGACAGATGACTCGCCGACAACGCTGACGAGACCGATCTCGGCGCTCGAGCCGACGTGCGTCCCGGCGCAGAGCTCACGCGACCAGGGGCCGCCGATGTCGACCATGCGCACGACATCGCCGTACTTCTCGCCGAACAGCGCCATCGCGCCGGCCTGCTTGGCCTCGTCGAGCGAGATCACCCGGGTGGTCACCTCGAGGGCGTCCTGAACGGCGCGGTTCGTGATCTCCTCGATCTCGGAACGGGTCTCCCCCGACAGCGCCTGCGACCAGGAGAAATCGAAGCGCATGTAGCCGGCGCGGTTGAGCGAACCGGCCTGCGTCGCGGTCGGGCCCAGCGTGTCGCGGAGAGCGGCGTGCACGAGGTGCGTAGCCGAGTGGGCCTGGCGGGCGGCGCGTCGGTTCGCGGCATCGACCACCGTGGTCGCGGCGTCATCGACTGCCACGCTGCCGCGTGAGACCTCCACCGTGTGGCTGATGAGCCCGGCGACGGGGCGCTGCACGTCGAGGACCTCGAGCTCGAAGCCCGGCCCGACGATGGTGCCCTTGTCGGCGACCTGTCCGCCGGACTCGGCGTAGAGGGTGGTCTCGGCCAGCACGACCTCGGCGATCTGCCCTTCCGAGGCGCTGCGCACCGGATGGCCGTCGACGAGGATGCCCAGGATGCGCGACTCGACTTCGAGAGCGGTGTACCCGTCGAAGCCGGTCTCGCCGAGCGCGCGCAGGTCGCGGTAGATCGAGAGGTCGGCAAGCTGGCGCTTGCGGTTGCGGGCGTCGGCCTTCGCGCGCTGACGCTGCTCCTGCATGAGCGCGTCGAACGCCGTGCGGTCCACGTCGAGTCCGGCTTCCTCAGCGACCTCCAGGGTGAGGTCGATGGGGAATCCGTAGGTGTCGTGCAGGAGGAAAGCCTCCGGGCCGCTGAGCGTGGCTCCGCCGCTCTTCTTCGTCTGGTCGAGCGCGAGATCGAGGATCGTCGACCCGGAGGCGAGCGTGCGGCGGAAGGTCTCCTCCTCCGCGAACGCCGACGAGGAGAGCACGGACCAGTCCGTCTCGAGCTCCGGGTAGACGGTCTTCATGGCGTCGCGCGACGCTGCGAAGAGCTCGGGGAAGACCGGCTCGTCGACGCCGAGCAGACGCATCGCGCGCACGGCACGGCGCATCAGGCGCCGCAGGATGTAGCCGCGGCCCTCGTTCGAGGGGCGCACGCCGTCGGAGAGCAGCATGAGCGACGAGCGCACGTGGTCGGCCACCACGCGGAACCGGACGTCGTCCTGGTGATCGGAGCCGTAGGTGCGGCCCGAGAGCTCGACGGCACGGTCGAGGACCGGGCGCACCTGATCGCTCTCGTACATGTTCTCGACGCCCTGCTTGAGAAAGGCGACGCGCTCGAGACCCATGCCGGTGTCGATGTTCTTCATCGGCAGCTCCCCGACGATGTCGAACTCGGTCTTGCCGCGGATGTTCTCGATGAAGTCCTGCATGAACACGAGATTCCAGATCTCGAGGAAGCGGGAGTCGTCGACCGCGGGGCCGCCGTCCTTGCCGTAGGAGGGACCGCGATCGAAGAAGATCTCGGAGTCAGGACCGCCGGGTCCCGGCTGGCCGGTGTTCCAGTAGTTGTCGGCACGACCGAGGCGCTGGATGCGCTCCGGCTTCAGCCCGATGATGTCGCGCCAGATGGCCTCGGCCTCGTCGTCGGTCTCGTAGACCGTGACCCAGAGGTCCTTCTCGTCGAAGGCCAGGCCGCCGTCCGCCTCGGACGACGTCAGCAACTCCCACGCGTAGCGGATAGCGCCCTCTTTGAAGTAGTCCCCGAACGACCAGTTCCCCATCATCTGGAAGAACGTGCCGTGGCGGGCGGTCTTGCCGACCTCTTCGATGTCGTTGGTGCGGATGCACTTCTGCAGATCCGCGATGCGGGGGTGCGGAGCGGGCACGACGCCGGTCAGATACGGGATCATCGGCACCATCCCGGCGACCGTGAACAGGAGCGACGGGTCTTCGCTGACGAGCGAGGAGGAGGGGACGATGACGTGATCGTTCTTCTCGAAGAAGTCGAGGTAACGCTTCGCGATCTCCGCAGTTTTCATGGGGTGCCGGGTGTCCTTGCGTGAAGATGACGCGCCGAGGCGCGGAGATGGTTCAGTTGTCGCCCGGCTCAGTGAGCCGTGCCTCCTGCTCGCGGTAGGCGTCGCCGATGAGAGCGGTGAACCCGTTGATGCGGGCGTCGACCTCGGCGAGGATGTCGTGGCCACGCGGGTCCTTGTTCATGAAGTGTGCGGCGATGAAGCCGCCGATCACACCGATCAGGAACCACTGCATGTTCTTCATGACGTCATCCTTGCCCTTGTCCGCGAAGGCGCGGTGTCTTCATCGTATGCCGAAACCACAAGAGGCGTCGGGAACCCCCGACGCCTCTTGCGTATGAATGCGTTCGCTGGATCAGCGAGCGGCGTAGTACTCGACGACGAGCTGCACTTCGCAGGTCACGGGGACCTCGGCGCGCTTCGGACGACGGAGCAGACGTGCCTGGAGCTTGTCGAGCTCGACCTCGAGGTAGCCGGGAACGGGAGGCAGGACCTCGGCGTGACCGCCGGCGGCTGCGACCTGGAAGGGCTCGGTGCCCTCGCTCTTGGCCTTGACGTGGATGAGCTGACCCGGCTTCACGCGGAACGACGGGCGGTCGACGAGCTGGCCGTCGACGAGGATGTGACGGTGCACGACGAGCTGGCGAGCCTGCGCGGTGGTGCGGGCGAAGCCCGAACGCACGACGAGGGCGTCGAGACGCATCTCGAGCAGCTCGACCAGGTTCTCACCCGTCAGGCCGTCGTGACGACGTGCCTCGTTGAAGGTGTTGCGCATCTGCTTCTCGCGGATGCCGTACTGCTCGCGCAGACGCTGCTTCTCGCGCAGACGGACGGCGTAGTCGCTGTCTGCCTTGCGCTTGGTGCGGCCGTGCTCACCCGGAGCGTAGGGACGCTTCTCGAGGTAGCGGGCGGCCTTCGGGGTGAGCGGGATGCCGAGGGCACGGCTCAGACGCACCTTGCGGCGGTCCTGGGACTTCGTGGTCACGAAGCTGTCCTTCCGATGACGTGGTCGCGACTTTCACGACTCACGGACGTATCGTCCGCGTTCTGCCTTGGAGCGCACGCCGGGGCGCCAGCAAGGTGGGGTGTGAACGAGGAGATGCCCGAAAACTTGGTTTCGAGCCGGTCAAGTCTAACAGATCGGGTATGGGCTCACCGGTCGCCGAGGATGCGGCGGATCTTCTCGAGGCGCGCGGAGATGTCGCGCTCGGACCCGAGTGTCTTCGGCTCGTAGTACCGACGGCCGTCGAGTTCGTCGGGAAGGTACTGCTGCGGCACGATCCCGAACTCCGCGTCGTGGGGGTAGACGTACCCGCGTCCGTGTCCGAGCCGCTTCGCTCCGGGGTAGTGCGCGTCCCGCAGGTGCAGCGGCACTCGACCGAAGCCGCCCTTGCGGATGTCGGCGATGGCGGCGTCGATGCCGCTGTAGGCGGCGTTGGACTTCGCCGTCGTCGCCAGGTACACGGTGGCCTCGGCCAGCGGGATCCGCCCCTCCGGCATCCCGATGAACGCCACCGCGTCGGCTGCGGCGACGGCGATCACGAGCCCCTGGGGATCGGCGAGACCGACGTCCTCCGACGCCGAGATGACCAGCCGACGAGCGATGAAGCGGGGGTCCTCCCCAGCCTCGATCATGCGCGCCAGGTAGTGCAGCGCGGCATCGGGGTCGGAGCCGCGGATCGACTTGATGAACGCACTGATCACGTCGTAGTGCTCGTCGCCCTGACGGTCGTACCGCAGCAGGGCACGGTCGACGGCCTGCGCGACGTCGTCTGCGGTCACTTCCGGAACGTCAGCGCTCTTCTTCTTCGAGTCCTTCTTGCTCCCGGTGCTCTCGGTCGCGTGCGAGAGCGCGACCGCGGCACCGGCTTCGAGCCCGGTGAGTGCGCGCCGTGCGTCGCCCGAGGCGAGGCGGATGAGTGAGGACCTGGCCTCGCCGCTCAGCGCCACGACGCCGTTGAGACCGCGCGCGTCGGAGACGGCGCGGTCGACCAGCAGTCCGATGTCATCGTCGGTGAGGGCCTGGAGTGTGAGCAGCAGGGAGCGCGACAATAGCGGCGAGATCACCGAGAACGACGGATTCTCGGTCGTGGCGGCGATCAGGATCACCCACCCGTTCTCGACACCAGGGAGAAGGGCGTCCTGCTGGGCCTTCGTGAAGCGGTGGATCTCGTCGAGGAACAGGATCGTCGTCTGACCGTAGAGGTCGCGCTGCGTGATGGCCTCCTGCATGACCTCGCGCACGTCCTTCACTCCCGCCGTGATTGCGGAGAGCTCGACGAAGCGGCGACCCGACGACCGGGCGATTGCCTGCGCCAGCGTGGTCTTGCCGGTTCCGGGCGGACCCCAGAGGATGATCGAGACGGCGCCGGCCGATGTCGCGTCGGGGTCGGCCAGTGCCACGATCGGAGAACCCGCCCGCAGCAAGTGCTGCTGCCCCGCCACTTCGGCGAGCGAGACCGGGCGCATGCGCACGGCGAGGGGCGTCTGCCCGGAGAGCAGTGCGGCAGGAGACGTCATGACTCCAGGCTAATGCGGGGTCCCGACGTTCTCGCCGGTAGGCTCTCAGGCGACGTCGACCGCCGACGCGGTGAAGGGGAACCAGGGAATGGCTGCACGCGGGTCCAAGAACGCACAGCAGGCGCGCGCCCAGGCGGAGCGCGCCCGCATCCACGCGGCGCGTAAGGACTGGCACGACGGTCGCATTCGCCGTCGGGTGCGTGACAACGTGCTCGCCGGCATCGTCGGCGGACTCATCGTGGTCGCGGCGATCGCCAGCCAGGTCGTGCACGCGCAGGTCACGGCTCCGGAGCCGACGCCCAGCCCATCGGTCTCACCCTCGGACGCACCTGCACCCGGCACCTCCGAGACGCCCGCGCCCTCGGACGCACCTGCACCGGCGGAGACGCCTGCCCCGTAACTACTGCCCCGAGACGCCGACCGCTACCGGTTCGCCGGCAGCACGTACGAGGCCGGGTCCCGGGTCAACGCCGCTCCGACGAGCGGACGCAGTGAGCCGTAGGCCGACGCATCGCCGATGAGGATGCCGCCGAGCAGCGTGTGCGCGTCCGGCCCGAGCACCAGCTTCCGGTAGACGCCCGCGATCGGATCCGCGTAGAGCACGTCGACCGCGTCGGGCGTGCGCGCGAGCGCGTCGCCGAAGCTCGCCACCTGCACGCCGGCCAGCGTCACTGCGGCGGACTCGTCATAGCCCGAGAACGTCCGAGTCCCTCCGAGGAGTCGCTCGGCGGCGACCTCGGCCATCTCGCGTGCGGGTGCCGCCAGGCTCACGCAGCGGCCGCCGTAGCTGGCAACCTCGCCGATCGCGAGCACGTGGGGGTCTGACGTCCCGCACCGCTCGTCGATGACGATCCCGCCGCGGGGGTGCACGTCGATCCCGGCGTTGCGTGCGAGCTCGTCGCGCGCCAGCATCCCGACCGTGAAGATGACGACGTCGACCCGCTGAAACGACCCGTCCTGGTACTCGATCGCGGTCACCGCGCCCGATTCGTCGGCGTCGATGCGCGTCGCGCGCGTGCCCGTGCGAACCGTGATGCCTCGCGCCTGGAGGTGCCGCTTCACGATCCCGCCCGCCGTGCCGTCCAGCTGTCCGGCCATCAGGCGGTCGGCGTACTGCACGACGGTGGCATCCACCTCCATCGCTTGCAGCGCCCCCGCCGCCTCAAGCCCGAGCGCGCCTCCGCCGATCACCACTCCTCTGAGGTCCCGTCCGACCTCGGCGCTGCGAGCGCTGACGAAGTCGCGCAGTTCCTCGACGTCGTCGATCGTGCGGTAGGCGAAGCACCCCGGTGCGGTGGCTCCCTCGATGGCGACGCGGGCGGCGTAGGCACCGGTCGCCAGCACGAGCGTGTCATAGCGATGCACGCTCCGCGAGCGGGTGAGGACGGTCTGCGCGCGACGGTCGATTCGCAGCACGCGGTCGTCAACGAGCAGCACGACCCGGGCGTCGTCGAGGATCGAGCCGCCCAGATCGAGATCCTCCGCGACTCCGCCGAGGAAGAGGTCACTCAAACGCGTGCGATCGTAGGGACGCCGTCCTTCGTCGCCGATGACCGTGATGCGAACCGACGCGCCGGCGTCCGCAAGGAGTCGTTCCACGAAGCGCTGGGCCGCCATCCCCGCTCCGACCACGACGACCTCGGTGGGCACCGACTCATTCATGCTGTGCTGCTCCTGTCGCGACGGCGAACACGGCCGTAACGCTGACGCTAGACGGCCTGTATTTCGCGGATGTCACAGACGTCGACAGCGGATGTTTCGTGCCATGCGCGACTGAGCCGACGCGCGCCGGATCGCGCGGGACGAGGCCTGATCAGACCGAGCGGAAGCGATCGATGACGACGTCGGCGATGCGCGCATCCACTCCGAGCGGTGCGGAGACGACATCCGCTCCGGACCGCTCGACGAGCCCGGCGAAGTATCCGGGAGCGAGGACGTGACTGGCGGCGATGACCCGCTTGGCTCCGTGCGAGCGCGCGGCCGCCACCGCCTCCGGGATCCGCGGATCGACGGCCGAGGCGTAGCCGACCGTGACGGGCGCGGGGATGAGTCGTGCGAGATGAGTGGCCGCAGTCGTGACATCGGCGATCGCGGCGGGATTGCTCGAGCCGGCGGCCGCCAACACCACGTGGTCGCCCGGCAGCCAGTCATCCGCGAGCACCTCACGCAGCCGAGATCGCAGCACCTCGGCGATCAGCGGGTGCGTGCCCAGCGGCTCCGCCTGCCGCACGTTGTCATAGGGCCGGATGGCCTCGGCGATGTCGACGGCCGTGTGGAACCCGACAGAGAGGAGCAGCGGGACGACGACGACATCGTCGTGCGCCTGCTCCTCGTTCACGATCTCGACGATGCTCGGCTCCTGCACGTCGACGAACGTCTGTACGACACGCGTGCCGGGCAGACGCGTGCGCACCAGCTCCACGAGGTCCTCGACGCTCTGACGCCCCACCGGCGAATCGGTCCCGTGCGAGCAGGCGACGAGAGTGGTCACGCGTTCTCCTCCACGGTCAGTCGGTAGCCGCGCTTGACGATCGTCTGGATCGCGGCGGGTCCGCCGAGCGCCTCCCGCAGCCGCGCGACGGCCATCTCGACCGCGTGCGTGCTCTCGCCCCCACGCGGCAGCGCGAGGCCCAGGGACTCCCGCGACAGCACCCGTCCCTGCGCGTCGAACAGCTCGCTGAGGATGCTGGTGCTCGCCCGAGAGAGCGGCACGAAAGCGCCGTCGAGCAGTACGCCGCCGCTGCGCATCTCCATCAGACCGGCGGCCGTCGGCAGCTGCGGCGCCGCCCCGGACGAGAAGTGATCGACGACGCAGCGCACGAGCGAGCCCAGCCGTCCGCGGACGGCGAGCGTCGTACGCAGGTCGGCGTCCTTTAGCGGCGCGGCGGTGATGGGGCCGACCGCGGCGAGCAGCAGACGCCCGGCGTCCGCGCGGCGACGTACGGCGTCGAGCACGCCGGCACGAGTGGCCGCTCTGACCCATTCGGCAGCGCCAGGGGCGGAGGTGAACAACACCGCATCCACCTCTCCCGACCCTGCCTGCATGACGGAGCGGTGCACGATCTGCGGATCCGGGGGCGGGCCCCACCGGTACACCGTGATGCTCACGACATCGGCTCCGAGATCCGCAAGCAACCCGTCGAGGCCGTCGGCCCCCGCGCCGTGATGCTGGATGGCGATGCGGCGTCCTGAAACGCCGTCGGCGGTGAGATACTCGCCCACCTCGGCGGAGGTCTCGGACTCGGCCACCCAGTCGGCGGCGAACCCCGCCTGTTGGATCGCGCCCCGGGCCTTCGGTCCGCGGGCGATGAACTGGGCCCCGGCCAGAGCGTCGGTGAGCTCCTCCGCCAGATCGTTCTCGTGCGCGGCGTCGATCCATCCGCGGAACCCGACGCCGGTGGTGACGATGACGATGTCGGGAGGATCGGAGATCAGCTGACGAGTGCGCTCGAGCAGCTCGTCGTCGTCGGCGTTGGGGATGATGCTCAGCGCCGGGGCACGGTAGACCTGCGCGCCTCGGCGTTCGAGCGCGGATGCGAGATCACCGGCGCGACGGTCGGCCGCGACGACGATGGTGCATCCGGCCAACGCCGGGGAGAGCGGGGTGCGGATCGTCACGCCAGGGCAGCCCCGATCGCGTGCGGGCTCGGAAGCAGCAGCCGCTCTTCGGCGACATCACCGATCACGATCACGGCCGGGTTGCGCAGGCCGATGTTCCGGGCGTCGGCGACCGCGCGTCCGAGCGTGGTCCGCGTGGTGCGCTGCTGCGGCGTGTGACCGCTCTCGACGAACGCCATCGGGCGGTCGAGGGGAACGCCGCGTCCCGTCGCCGCATCGACCAGGCGCTCGAGGGCGGCGACGCCCATCAGTACCACCGTCGTCACCGTCGCATCAGCCATCGCCTCCAACGTAGCGGGACCGAACCCGCCCTGCCCGTTGACGACATGGAACGCGGCCGCAGTCCCCCGATGCGTGACCGGGATTCCCGCCGACTGCGGAACCGCGATCGCGCTCGAGATTCCCGGGGTCACATCGACCGGGATGCCCGCTGCCAGGCAAGCACTCATCTCCTCGCCGCCCCGCCCGAAGACGAACGGGTCTCCGCCTTTGAGACGCACGACTCGCAGCCCCTCGGCCGCGCGCGCGACGATGATGCGGTTGATCTCGTCCTGCGGAACCGGATGACGGCCCGGCTGCTTGCCCACGTCGATGACCTCGACGTCCGGGTCCACCCCGTGCACGACCTCTGTTCCCGGACCGAGTCGATCGGTGACGATGACGTCGGCCTCGGCGATGAGCCGGCGCGCGCGCACCGTCATCAGGTCGATCGGTCCCGGACCGCCGCCGACGAGGTCGACGCGTCCGCTGCGTCCGCTGCGCTGACGCCGCAGCGGGAGCTTGCCGTCTCCGACCATATCCACGATCGCATCGCGCACCGCGACGGATCGACGAGGGTCCGCTCCGACACTGCTGGCCACCGCCACCGTGACGTCGCCGATCTCAGCCTGCGCGGTCAGGCGGGCCGAGCCGTGCGCCCCGTCCGAGGCGTTGATGCAGAGGATCCGCTGCCGGTCGCACCGCTCCGCCACATCACGGTCGATGCGGAGGTCGCCCGTGGCCGCGTGCACGAGCCAGGCGCCCGCGAGGTCGGTCGAGCGAAAGCGGCGCGCCTGCCAGGGCACCTCGTGCTCGGCGGCCAGTCGCGCGGTGTCCTCATGCAACTCCGGAGCCACGATCCGAACGCGCGCCCCTTCGGCGAGGAACCGCCGCAGCCGCTTGGACGCGACGGATCCTCCGCCCACCAGCAGCACGTCGCGTCCGGTGAGGGTCACACCCAGCATCACGGTCATCGGATCTCCTCGGGGGTCAGTTCCACATCGCCATCCACGATCGTCACGGTCCAGACCCGCAACGCCGCGGGCTCTCGGCCCTGCGTCTCGAGACACTCGCCCGTCCGCAGGTCGAACACCTGCTTGTGCATGGGCGATGCCAGGGTCGGCACGTCTCCCCGACTTCCCACGATGCCGCGGGACATCACGTGAGCGCCGCTGTAGGGATCGAGGTTCGACACCGCGTGCACGCTGCCGTCGTCGAGCAGGAAGAGCGCGATCTGGACCGCGCCGAACAGCGCGGCCCTCCCTCGCTCGACCTCGAGATCACTCACCGCGCACACTCGTACGCGGGCTGTCGTCTCCACAGTCGTCATCGTCGGACCTCCAGTGTCGTGCCGGCGATGAGCACCGAGCCGGCCGAGCGCTCCTCGGCGGTGGCGGGACGCACCTGCCCGCGCTCGGCGACGTACGCCAGCGACGGGTCAGGGGTGTCGGTCGCATTGACGAACGACTCGAAGCGCCGCAGCTTGACGGGATCCCGCAGCGTCGCGGCCCACTCGTCCTCGTACCGATCGACGTGCCGGTCCATCGCCGCGTCGAGGTCGGCGCAGATTCCGAGGCTGTCGTCGAAGATGACCTCACGCAGCCCGTCGAGGCCGCCGTCGAGCTCCATGCACCAGCCGGCGGTGCGCTGCAGACGGTCGGCGGTGCGGATGTAGTACATGAAGAAGCGGTCGATCGCGCGGATCAGCCCCTCGTCGTCCAGATCGGAGGCCAGGAGCTCGGCATGCCGCGGTGAGAAGCCGCCGTTGCCACCGACGTACATGTTCCATCCCGTCTCGGTCGCGATGACTCCGACGTCCTTGCCCCGTGCTTCTGCGCACTCCCGCGCGCAGCCCGAGACCCCCACTTTGAGCTTGTGCGGAGAACGCAGGCCCCGGTAGCGGAGCTCGAGCCGCACGGCCATACCGACCGCGTCGAGCACGCCGTAGCGGCACCAGGTCGATCCGACGCACGACTTCACCGTGCGCAGAGCCTTGCCGTACGCCTGGCCCGACTCGAACCCGGCGTCGACCAGCCGCTGCCAGATCTGCGGAAGCTGCTCCAGCCGAGCGCCGAACATGTCGATACGCTGACCGCCCGTGATCTTCGTGTAGAGGCCGTAGCTCTCGGCGATGTTCCCGATCGCGATCAGGCCGGCGGGTGTGACCTCGCCACCGGGCATCCGCGGCACGACGGAGTAGGTGCCGTCCTTCTGCATGTTGGCCATCACGTGGTCGTTCGTGTCCTGCAGCGCCGCGTTCTCGCCGTCGAGGACGTGCGCGCCGACCAGCACGGCAAGGATGCTGGCGAGGGCCGGCTTGCAGATGTCGCACCCGCGGCCGGTGCCGAAGCGTCCGATGATCGCGCTGAACGTCGACAGCTCCGAGACGCGCACGGCGTCGAAGAGCTGGCGCCGCGACATCGCGAAGTGCTCGCAGAGTGCGTCGGAGGTCGTCTGACCGAGCTTCGTGAGCTCCTGTCCGACGATCTTCTTCACCGCGAAGATGCATGATCCGCAGGTCGCGCCGGCCTTCGTGCACGCCTTCACCGCCGCGGCGTCCGTGCAGCCCTCCGCGTGCACGGCCTCGCGGATACGCCCGGCGGTCACGTTCGAGCAGGAGCACACCACGGCGTCTTCCGGCAGCTCGTTGTCGGGCAGTGCCGCACCGCCCTCCGGCATCAGGTATGCCGCCGGATCGGCGCCCAGCGGTGCTCCGACGAGCGGACGCAGCGAGCCGTACGCCGAGGCATCGCCGACGAGGATGCCGCCGAGCAGGGTCGTCGCGTCGTCCGACAGCACGAGCTTCTTGTAGACGCCGGTGATCGGATCCGTGTAGACCACGTCCAGAGCGTTCGGGGTGACCGCCATGGCGTCGCCGAAGCTCGCGACATCCACGCCCGAGAGCTTGAGCTTGGCCGAGTCGTCGTAGCCCGGGAATGTCGCGTCGCCGCCGAGCAGACGGGTCGCAGCGACCTCCGCCATCGCGTACCCGGGTGCAACGAGCCCGACGGAGCGTCCCTCGAAGTTGGCGACCTCGCCGATCGCGACGATGTCGTCGTCGGCGGTCTGGCAGCGCTCGTCGATCAGCACACCGCCCGTCGGGTGCACCGCGAGCTGCGCCTGGCGCGCCAGCGCGTCCTGCGGACGCACGCCGACGGTGAAGATCACGACGTCGGCCGCGTGCATGCTGCCGTCCTGGAACTGCAGTGCCGCGACGGCACCTGACGCATCCGGATCCAGTCGAGTGGTGCGGGTCTGCGTGCGGACTGCGATGCCCTTGGACTCGATGAGGCGACGCAGGATCGTACCGCCGGCGAGGTCGAGCTGCGCCGACATGAGCCGGTCCGACGACTGCACCACGGTGCACTCCACGTCGAGTCCCTGAAGAGCGCCCGCTGCCTCGAGTCCGAGCAGGCCGCCGCCGATGACCGCGCCCTGCAGCGGTCGCCCCAGCTGAGCCGAACGACGCGCGACGAACTCCCGGATCGCGGCCACGTCGTCGAGCGTCCGATACACGAAGCATCCGGCCAGTTCGGCCCCGTCGACGGCCGGACGCATCGCGTAGGACCCGGTGGCCAGCACCAGGGTGCCGTACGAGTGGAGGGCACCGGAGCGCGTGCGCACGGTGCGTTCGGTGCGGTCGATGCTGGTGACGCGGTCGTCGCTGATGAACCGCACGCGCTCGTCGGCGAGCACATCGGCGTCCAGCGCCAGGTCATCCGCCACAGCACCCGTGAAGTAAGAGGTCAGTCCGACACGGTCGTACGGCGCCCGCGCCTCCTCGCCGATGACGGTCACCCGCGGCATGTCACCGGCGTTGCGGAGCAGGCTCTCGACGAATCGGTGCGCGACCATCCCGGCCCCCACCACCACGACATCCGACGGTGTGCTGTCTCGAACGATCACGAGCTCTCCTCTGTTCGTTGCTCTGACGTTAGGCACCCGGTGTTTCGCGCAAAGTCCGGCGGCGGTTACGCCGAACGAACGTTCTGCTCACAACTCGATAACGGTGATGTGAGAACGCCGGACCGGGATGCATCGGACGCCGCGACGCCGCGCATACTAGGCTGAAGCCCGTCCCTTCCCCCCTCCCGCGGGTTGACCGCGCAAGGAGAGCACTCTTGTCTGCCACCGAATCGTCGAAGCCGACTCCTCCCGTCCCGGCACCCCCGCGCCTTCCCGCGCCCCCTCGGGTGCCCACGCCGGCGGTGGTTCCCTCCGCTCCCTCCGCCGCCGTGTCCTCGGATGCCGCGAAGTGGGGTCGTGTCAGCGAAGACGGCACCGTCGAGGTTCTCGAGGGCGAGACGTGGCGTGTGGTCGGTCAGTACCCCGACGGCACCCCCGACGAGGCCCTCGCCTACTTCGTGCGCAAGTTCGATGACATCGCCTTCAAGGTGCGTGCTCTCGAGCAGCGTCACCAGGCCGGCGGCGCCGCGGCCAGCGACCTTGTCAAGCAGGCCGGGCACGTCCTCCAGGAGGCGACGGATGCCGCCGCCGTCGGCGACTTGGCCGGGCTGCGCGAGCGTCTGAACGCGCTCACCGCATCGTTGTCGGAGGCCACCGCCGAAGAGGCGCAGAAGGCCAAGGAACTCATCGACCAGGCCATCGCCGAGCGCACCGCACTCGTCGAACGCGCCGAGGCGATCGCGGCCCGCGACCTCACGAAGGTGCAGTGGAAGCAGGTCACCGCCGAGCTGGGCGAGCTGTTCGACGCTTGGCAGGCCCAGCAGCAGACCGGCCCTCGCCTGTCGAAGGGCGTGTCGCAGCAGCTCTGGAAGCGATTCCGTGACGCCCGCGCCGTCGTCGACAAGAAGCGGCGTGCGTTCTACTCCGAGCTCGATGACACGCACAAGGCTGCGCGCGATGCCAAGTCGCGCCTGGTCGAGCGTGCCGAAGCGCTCGCTCCCCGCGGCATCGACGGGATCCCCGCCTACCGCACGCTCCTCGACGAGTGGAAGGCCGCCGGTCGCGCCGGACGCAAGGCCGACGACGCACTCTGGGCACGGTTCAAGGCAGCCGGAGATGCTCTCTACGCGGCGCGCGCCGAGCAGTCCGCCGCCGAGGAAGCCGAATCGGGCCCGAAGATCGAGGCGCGTGAGGCCCTGCTCGAGGAAGCGAAGGCCGTCGCCGACGAGCCGAACATCAAGCGCGCACGCTCGCAGCTCACCAACATCCAGCGCCAGTGGGACGAGATCGGCCGTGTGTTCCCTCGCGAGAAGGAGCGGGCGCTCGACGACCGTCTCCGCGTGATCGAGCAGGCCCTCAAGGCCCGCGAAGAGGTCGACTGGAAGAAGAACAACCCCGAGACCAAGGCGCGTGCGAACGACATGAGTTCGCAGCTGCTCGAGGCGATCGAGAAGCTCGAGTCCGAGCTCGCGGCCGCCGAGAAGGCCGGCAACAAGAAGGCCGCCAAGGAAGCGGCGGACGCCCTCGAGGCACGCCGCACCTGGCTGAGCGCCCTCGGCGGCTGAATCTCTCCACAGGTCCGACCGACAGGTCCTGAGCGCGGGGTGCGCTACGCCACACTGGCGTGATGCACCCCGCGCTTCTGTTCCTCCCCGGAGATCGCCTGAGTCTGTCTGAGCTCAGCGCGGCACGGCTCGACGGGCATGTCGTCGAGATGGGCGACGCCTACGTCCCCGCCGATCTCGTGGAGAGCTGCGACGTGCGGGCGAGTTCTGTCGCAACTCTCGTGCGCGCGGGGACCGCGGCCTCCGGTCCCACCGCGGCGTGGATCCACGGAGCCGGCGACACTCCGCCGACGGTGCATCACGTGCAGCGCGCAACCACCCGCCGCGTGCGCCCGCGGCCGAGCCACCGCCTCGTCTTTCATGACACTCCGCTTGCGCCCGACGACATCGTGCGTATCGGCGGCATCGACGTCGCGTCCGCGTCGCGCACGCTGCTCGATCTGGCCCTGGGAGTGCACCGCGAGCCGGGACTCCTGCTCTGGGCGCAGCGACTGGCGCTGACGATGCCGGCGTTGGTCGCCGAGACGGCCACCGCGGTGCACGCTCTCGAACGCGTTCCGGGAACACGGGTGGCGAAGGAGATCCTCACCGAGCTCGCCGTCAGGACGAGGTGACCCGGTACACGTCGTACACGGCGTCGATGCGACGCACCGCGTTGAGCACTCGGTCCAGGTGCACGGCGTCGCCCATCTCGAACACGAAACGGCTCAGGGCGAGACGCTCGTCGTTCGTGGTCACGGTCGCCGACAGGATGTTCACGTGATGCTCGCTGAGCACGCGCGTCACATCGGACAGCAGTCCCGACCGGTCCAACGCCTCGACCTGGATCTGCACCCGGAACACGCTCTTGGTGGTCGGCGCCCACGACACCTCGACGAAGCGGTCCTGTTCGGACGCCAGCGCCTTCACGTTCACGCAGTCCGCGCGGTGCACCGAGACACCGCTGCCACGGGTCACGAAGCCGACGATGCCGTCTCCCGGAACCGGGGTGCAGCACTTGGCGAGTTTGACCAGGATGTCGTTGGCGCCCCGGACCAGGATGCCCGAGTCGCCCGTGCGGGGTTCTCGTGACGGTGCGCTGCCGGGCAGGTCGATGGTGCCGGTGGTCGGATCGTTGGCCGTGATCAGCGCCGTGACCTTCTCGAGCACCGACTGCGTCGAGACGTGTCCCTCGCCCACCGCCGCGTACAGGGCGGAGACATCTTCATAGCGCAGCTGCTGGGCGACCTCCGAGAAGGAATCCTGGCTCATCAGCTTCTGCAGCGGGAGGTTCTGGCGGCGCATCGCGCGAGCGATGGACTCCTTGCCCTGCTCGATCGCCTCTTCGCGACGCTCCTTGGTGAACCATCCGCGGATCTTGTTACGAGCGCGGGTGCTCGCGACGAAGCCGAGCCAGTCCTGGCTCGGACCGGCGTCGGGGTTCTTCGAGGTGAACACCTCGACCACGTCACCGCTCTTGAGTTCGGACTCCAGCGGGACCAGTCGTCCGTTGACCTTCGCACCCATCGTGCGGTGGCCGATCTCGGTGTGCACGGCGTACGCGAAGTCCACGGGAGTGGCGCTGGCCGGAAGCCCGATCACACGCCCCTTCGGGGTGAAGACGTAGACCTCCTTGGCGCCGATCTCGAACCGCAGGGAATCGAGGAACTCACCCGGATCAGCCGTCTCGGCCTGCCAGTCCGAGATGTGTGCGAGCCACGCCATGTCGGCGTCGGAGGCACGAACCTCGGTCTTGCTGCCGCCGTTCATGCGCTCTTTGTACATCCAGTGCGCGGCGACGCCGTACTCCGCCTGCTGGTGCATCTCGTGCGTGCGGATCTGGATCTCGACCGTTCGGCCGGCAGGGCCGATCACCGTCGTGTGCAACGACTGATAGAGGTTGAACTTCGGCGTGGCGATGTAGTCCTTGAAACGCCCGGGCAGCGGTGTCCACCGGGCATGGATCGCGCCGAGCACCGCGTAGCAGTCGCGCACGGAGGCGACCATCACGCGAATGCCGATCAGGTCGTAGATGTCGTCGAACTCACGACCGCGGATGACCATCTTCTGGTACACCGAGTAGAGCTGCTTCGGACGGCCGATCACCTTGCCGCGGATGCGCAGGTCGCGCAGATCCTCGTCGATCTCCTCGACCACCTGCGTCAGGTACTTCTCGCGCTGCGGGGTGCGCTGGGCGATGAGGCTGTGGATCTCGTTGTAGATCTTGGGGTGCAGCACGGCGAACGAGAGATCCTCGAGCTCGGACTTGATCGCCTGGATGCCGAGCCTATTCGCAAGAGGCGCGTAGATCTCGAGCGTCTCCTTGGCCTTCTTCGTAGCCTTCTCGGGCGGCACGAAGCCCCAGGTACGCGCGTTGTGCAGGCGGTCTGCGAGCTTGATGAGCAGCACGCGGATGTCCTTCGACATCGCGACGATCATCTTGCGGACGGTCTCGGCCTGCGCGCTCTCGCCGTACTTGACCTTGTCGAGCTTCGTCACCCCGTCGACGAGCATGGCGACCTCGTCGCCGAACTCCGCCGTCAGCTCGGTTAAGGCGTAGCCGGTGTCCTCGACCGTGTCGTGCAGGAGCGCCGCGGCGATCGCGCGCGGACCGAGTCCCAGCTCCGCGAGGATCTGCGCGACCGCGAGCGGGTGGGTGATGTACGGCTCACCGCTCTGGCGCTGCTGACCGGTGTGCTTGTCCTTCGCCACCGCATAGGCACGGGAGATGACGGCGAAATCACCCTTGGGGTGATTCGCGCGAACGGTGCGGATCAGATTGTCGAGATCGTTGACGCGGGACGCGCGCGAGAAGATGCGGGGTACCAGACGCCGCAGGCTCGAACCCTGCGACACCGCCGGTGCATCCGCCATCCACTCACCTCCCGAACTGAATAATTCTACGCGTGCCGCGGCCGGGTGGGCCCGGGCGGCGAGTCGATCAGACCTCGACGGCGGACTTGCTACGTGCTTCGCGCACGCGCGCGTCGCGCTCCTTGAGCTGCGGCTCGTTCTCGCGGAACAGCGAATACAGCGGCGCGGCGACGAACAGCGTCGAGTACGTCGCCACCAGGATGCCGACGAAGATCGACAGCGAGATGTCGGTCAGCGACTCGGCACCGAGCCAGAAGCCACCGATGAAGAGCACCGCTCCCACCGGGAGGGCGGCCACCACCGACGTGTTGATCGAGCGCACCAGGGTCTGGTTCACGGCGAGGTTGACGGATTCGCCGAACAGCCGGGACGACTTCTCCCCGTCTTCCAGCGTGTTCTCTCTGACCTTGTCGAACACCACCGTCGTGTCGTACAGCGAGTAGGCGAGGATCGTCAGGAAACCGATCACGGCCGCCGGCGAGATCTCGAATCCGGCCAGCGCGTAGACGCCGACCGTGATGACGAGCACGTCGAGGAGACCGATGATCGCCGCCGCCGACATCTTCCAGGTGCGGAAGTAGATCGCGAGGATCAAGAAGGTCAGCGCGAGGAAGATCGCAAGTCCCCACAGCGACTGACGCGTGACGTTCTCACCCCACTGCGGACCGATGAACGACGAGGTCACCTCGCTCGGCTCGACCCCGTAGGCGTCGGCGAGGGCGTTCGCGACCTGCTGGGTCTCCTCCGCGCTCATCTGATCGGTCTGCACGCGGACGTTGACCTCGCTGACGGTGACGACCTTGGTCGCCGCGCCCGGGACGACGGTGCGCACAGCTTCGGAGGCCGTGTCCTGGTCGGTGCTGTCGGGTGCTGTCACCGTGAACTGCGAGCCGCCGGTGAACTCGATCGAGAACTGGATCGGGCGGATCAGCGGGACGAGGGCGGAGCCCACGACGAGGACGATCGCGATGATGAACCACAGTCGGCGCTTGCCGACGAACGGGAACGACGTCTTCCCGCTGTACAGATTGTTGCCGAACTCACTCATGGAAGGCATCAGTTGTCTCCCTCTCTTCCGGCTGTGTTCGATTTATCGCCCGCGAGGGCTTCGGCGCGCTTGCGTTCGGCGATCGTCTGTCGGCGCTCTGCCTCACCGCGCGCGCGGGAGTTCTTCGCTCCGCGTCCGGCACTGGCGGTGGCCACGGGGCGGAACTGCGAGCGGCTGCGGTAGACGGCGCCGAGTGCCTCGGGGTCAAGGCCCGACAGCTTGTGTCCTCCGCCGAAGAACCGGGTCCGCGCGAGCAACTGCATCACGGGGTGCGTGAAGATGACGAAGATCATGACGTCGATGACGGTGGTGAGTCCGAGCGTGAACGCGAAGCCCTTCACCGTGGAGTCGGCGAGGATGTAGAGCACGACGGCCGCGAGGATGTTGATGGACTTCGAGATGTAGATCGTGCGTCGCGCGCGACCCCATCCGTCCTCCACCGCCGAGGTGATGGACTTGCCGTCGCGCAGCTCGTCTCGGATTCGCTCGAAGTACACGATGAACGAGTCGGCCGTGAACCCGATCGAGACGATCAGACCCGCCACGCCCGCGAGCGAGAGGCGGAAGCCGAGACGCCAGGCCAGGATGCAGATCACGATGTACGTCAAGACGGCCATCACGGCGATCGAGGCGATGATCACCGAGCCCAGAGCCCGGTACACGATCAGCGAGTAGATCGCGACGAGCGCGAGACCGATGAGACCGGCGATCAGGCCGATCTGCAGCTGCTGCGTGCCCAGCGTCGCCGAGATGGTGTCGGAACTCTGCACGGTGAAGCTGAGCGGCAGTGCGCCGTACTTCAGCTGGTCCGCGAGCGTGGTGGCCGACTCCTGTGTGAAGCTGCCCGAGATGCTCGGGCGGCCGTCGAGGATGATGCCGTTCATCGTCGGCGCGGAGATGACCGCGCCGTCGAGCACGAACGCGAACTGATCACGCGGGGTGAGCCCGTCGATGCGGTTCTGGTTCAGGCGCGTGCTGACCTTGCCGAACGCGTCGGCGCCGTCGGGGTTCATCGTGAGCTGCACGATCCAGGCACCGGACTGCGGGTCGCGGCCACTGGTCGCGTCGTCGATCGCCGTACCGGTGAGCTCCGCCGGGCCGAGGAGGTACTTCGCCTGTCCGAGGTCGTCGCAGGCGATCAGCGGCTGATCCTTCGGGGCGCTGGCGGCATCGTTCTGCGGGTTGCTGCAGTCGTACGCGAGGAACTCGGCCTGGAGCTTCGGGGTGACCCAGGCCAGATCGCTGCCGTCGGTCGGCTCCGCCGTAGGAGTCGCCTCGAGCGCGGGGTCGGGTGTCGGGTACGGCGTCGCGTTGCCGTCCTCCCCGACAAACTCGGTGCTGGCCGCCGTGGTGGCGAGGACCGCGCGGAACTCGAGCTGCGCGCTGGACTGGATCCGCTCGCGGGTCTGCTCGTCGGCCTCGCCCGGGATCTGGACGACGATGTTGCGTCCGCCCTCGGTCGTGATGTCGGCCTCGGCCACACCCGAGGCGTCGACACGCTGACGGATGATCGCCGCTGCCTGGTCGAGCTGCTCCTGCGTGGGGTCAGCGCCGTCCTCGGTCTCGGCGCTGAGGACGATCTGCGTGCCGCCCTGCAGGTCGAGAGCGAGTTCCGGTGCCCAGGAGCTGGCCGGCGCGCCCTCCGCGTCCTTGAAGACGTGGACGCCCAGGGCGTTGATGCCGAACAGCACACCCGTCACGAGGAGCAGGCCGAGGAGGACCCGCCAGGCGTGACGGACGGGAGAAGATGAAGCCACGTGTGTTCAGCTTTCTGGGAGGCCGGAGTTCCGAGTACCGCGCGAGCGCGGCGAGTTACTTGTCGTCTGCGTCGCGCTCGAGACGAGCGCGCGTCTCCTCGGGAGTCTCGACCGTCGAGGCGGTGCCGCGGTCAGCGACCTCGTCGACCACGATGATGTCGTCGCCCGCGGGCTCGGCGACGATGGCGTCCGCGGCATCGACGTCATCGACCACGACGTCCTTGGGCTCGACGATGCGCAGGATGGCCTGGCTGTGCACCTCGATGATGGTGCCGGGAGCGATCTCGACGAGTGCCGGCGAGTCGAGATCGTCGTGGTCGTAGGCCACGATCGTGCCGAAGATGCCGCCCTGCAGGAGCACCTTCACACCGGGGACCGTCTTGGTCGCCTTCTCCTCCTGCTGTGCCTTCATCTGCTTCGTGCGCTTGCGCGTGTTGAAGATCATGAAGACCAGGAGGACGGCGAGCAGTCCGAAGAGGAGGATTTCCATGGTGGGGGTAGCGCCTTTCTCAGGTGCACGCACCAGCGTTTGGGCGCACAAAGATATCCGGGGGAAGTCTCCAGCGATTATAGGTCATCGAGCGTGAGCATCCCGTCGGGGTGCTTCACCCCGAGATGCGCGTAGGCCTCGGGCATCGCGATGCGACCGCGGGGCGTGCGGCCCAGGAAGCCGATGCGCACGAGGTACGGCTCGACGACGCTCTCGACCGTCTCCGCCTCTTCACCGACCGCGACGGAGAGGGTGCTGAGACCCACCGGACCGCCGCGGAACCGCCGCACGAGTGCTTCGAGCACGGCGCGGTCGAGCCTGTCGAGACCGATGGTGTCGACGTCGTAGAGCTGGAGGGCGGCCTGCACGTCACCCAGGGAGGCCGCTCCCCGCTGTGCACCAGCGCGTAGTCGCGCACGCGGCGCAGCAGACGGT
Source organism: Microbacterium sp. PI-SA-G (assembly GCF_057215335.1). Classification (NCBI taxonomy): domain Bacteria; kingdom Bacillati; phylum Actinomycetota; class Actinomycetes; order Micrococcales; family Microbacteriaceae; genus Microbacterium; species Microbacterium sp. PI-SA-G. Next base: position 449,448 of record NZ_CM170103.1, on the reverse strand, counting down.
TGGCGATACGGGGTGTGCCGCGCGAGCGACGCGCGATCTCGGACAGCGCGTCGGTGGGCACATCGACCCCGAGAAGCTGCGCCGAGCGGGCGATGACCTGCTCGAGCTCGTACTCCTCGTAGAACTCCAGGTGCCCGGTGAAGCCGAAACGGTCGCGCAGCGGGTTCGGCAGCAGCCCGGACCGCGTCGTGGCTCCGACGAGAGTGAACGGAGACAACTCGAGCGGAATGCTCGTGGCGCCGGCTCCCTTGCCCACCATGATGTCGATGCGGTAGTCCTCCATCGCGAGGTACAGCATCTCCTCGGCGGAGCGTGCCATGCGATGGATCTCGTCGATGAAGAGCACCTCACCCGGCACGAGGCTCGAGAGCAGGGCCGCCAGATCGCCGGCGTGCTGGATGGCCGGTCCGCTCGACAGGCGCAGCGGCCGCTGGCTCTCGTGCGCGATGATCATCGCGAGCGTCGTCTTGCCGAGCCCGGGAGGGCCGGCCAGGAGGATGTGATCGGCCGGGCGGCCCTGGATGCGGGCGGCGTCGAGGAGCAGCTGCAGCTGGCCGCGGACCTTCTGCTGCCCGACGAACTCGCCGAGGCTGGACGGACGTAGCGCGCCTTCGATGGCGAGCTCGGTCTCGTCGACCGGCTCGGCGGCGTCGAGCGCGTCAGACACGCGTCTGGCCTCCCTGCGCAGGACCCAGCAGGGCCAGGGTGCGTCGCAGCAGCGACGACACCGACGCTCGCTCGGCTTCGGTCGCCTCGGCCGCCGACTGGGTGGCGGCTTCGGCGGCGACCTTCTCCGACCAGCCCAGCCCCACCAGGGCCACGGCGACCTGTGCCGCGATGTCGTTGCCGGACGTGGCCGCCTTCGGGGAGGCCGAGACGACGGCGTGGACCTTGCCGGCGAGCTGCAGCACGATCAGCTTCGCCGTCTTCGGGCCGATGCCCGACACTCGGCGGAACGGCGCGTCGTCTTCCGACGTGACGGCGGCGGCGATCTGATCCACCGTCATGTGTGAGAGCACCCCGAGCGCCGACTTCGGCCCGACGCCGGTCACGCTGATCAGCAGTCCGAAGATCTCGAGCTCCTCCCGCTCCGCGAACCCGTAGAGCGAGAGCGCGTCCTCGCGCACGATCAGACTCGTGTGCAGCGCCAGGCGCTCGCCGACCGTGGCGGTGTGCGCGACATCGGCGGGAACCGCGACGGAGAACCCGACACCTCCGACTTCGACGACGACCTGGTCGGTCGTCGCATGCAGGACGACACCGTGCAGGGAGGAGATCATCCTCTCAGCCTACGGGGCCGATCGTAGGTATGTTCGAGCGACACGCTCGGCGTCGGCCCAGGCGCGCTGCGCCCGGGTCAATGCGGACTGCCCCGGAGCGCCCGGAGCTCCGCGACGCCAGGCGTGGCACAGGGCGATCGCCAGCGCATCGGCCGCGTCAGCGGGCTGCGGCGGCGCATCCAGACGCAGGATGCGGGCGATCATCGACTGCACCTGGCGCTTGTCGGCGGCGCCGTACCCCGTCACCGCAGCCTTCACCTCGCTCGGGGTGTGGGTCGCGGCGGGCAGACCGTGCTCTGCGGCGATCAGAAGCGCGACGCCGCTGGCCTGCGCGGTGCCCATGACCGTCTGCGTGTTGTGCTGCGCGAACACCCGCTCGACCGCGACCGCATCCGGTCGGTGCTCGGCGATCACGGCGCGGATACCTGCCGCCACGATCGCGAGCCGGTCACCGATCTCGGCGTCCGGAGACGAACGGATCACGCCGACGTGCACCAGCGTGCCACGACGCGAGCGATCGACGTCGACCACGCCGACGCCGCACCGGGTCAGGCCGGGGTCGATGCCGAGCACGCGCAGAGAGGTCGTCACGATGTCAGGCTATGCCGCGACGACCCCGAGCCGCGTCCGGCGCGCCTACGCCTCGTCGTTCTCGAGCTCGGCCTGAACCTCGGGGGTGAGGTCGAAGTTGGTGAAGACGTTCTGCACGTCCTCGCTGTCCTCGAGCGCGTCGATGAGGCGGAAGATCTTGCGGGCCGTGTCGGCGTCGATCTCGACCTTGAGGTTCGGCACGAACTCCACGTCGGCGGACTCGTAGTCGATCCCGGCATCCTGCAGTGCGCTGCGCACCGAGACCAGGTCGGTCGCCTCCGTGACGATCTCGAAGCCCTCGGCGTGCGGCTCGATCTCCTCAGCCCCCGCCTCGAGCGCCGCCATCATGACGTCGTCCTCGGTGGTGCCCTCGGAGCCGACGACGATGATGCCCTTGCGGCTGAAGTTGTAGGCGACGCTGCCCGGGTCGGCGAGCGTTCCGCCGTTGCGGCTCAGCGCCGTGCGAACCTCGGCGGCCGCGCGGTTCTTGTTGTCGGTCAGACACTCGATCATGAGCGCCACGCCGTTGGGTCCGTACCCCTCGTACATGATCGACAGGTACTCGACGGACTCCCCGCCGATGCCGGCGCCGCGCTTCACTGCGCGATCGATGTTGTCCTTGGGCACCGAGGTCTTCCGGGCCTTCTGCACGGCGTCGAAGAGGGTCGGGTTCCCCTGCATGTCGGCTCCGCCGAGCTTGGCGGCGACCTCGATGTTCTTGATGAGCTTGGCCCAGGACTTCGCGCGCCTGGAGTCGATGATGGCCTTCTTGTGCTTCGTGGTGGCCCACTTGGAATGCCCGGACATGGTTCTCCGCTCGTCGTATCCGCCCGGGCTCAGCCCAGGGCATCGTCAAGTCTAACGAACTGCGGCCACGGTCACGCGTGAGATGGTCTGAGACGCCGCTCAGGCGCCGGCAAACTCCCGCACACGCGTCAGGAAGAGCGCGTGGAACCGCGACTCGCCGTCCACCTCGGGGTGGAAGCTCGTCCCCAGGAGATTGCCCTGCTGCACCGCGACGACCGCCCCGCCCGGCAGCGACGCCAACACCTCGACACCGGCTCCGACGCGTTCGACCACGGGCGCGCGGATGAACGTCGCCCGCACGGGCTGCTCCCCCAGCGCCGGCACGTCGAGCGTCGTCTCGAAGGAGTCCGCCTGACGCCCGAACGCGTTGCGCCGAACCGCGATGTCCACCCCGCCGAACGACTCCTGCCCGGCGATGCCGTCGAGCACCGTGTCTGCGAGAAGGATCAGCCCGGCGCAGGTGCCGTACACCGGCATCCCGGCGCTGATCGCGTCGCGGATCGGCCGCTGCATCCCGAACAGTCGCGACAGCTTGTCGATCACACTGGACTCCCCACCCGGGATGATCAGTCCGTCGACCACGGCGAGCTCTCCGGGCCGGCGGACGAGGGTGACGTCGGCGCCGAGACCGGCGAGCAGGGCGGCATGCTCACGCACGTCGCCCTGCAGCGCGAGCACGCCGACGCGGGGACTACCAGCCACGCTCGGAGAGCCGGTGCGGCGCGGGCAGGTCCGACACGTTGATGCCGACCATGGCCTCACCGAGTCCGCGCGACACCTCCGCGACGACCTTCGGGTCGTCGAAGAACGTCGTGGCCTTCACGATCGCGGCCGCACGCTCCGCCGGGTTCCCGGACTTGAAGATGCCGGAGCCCACGAACACGCCGTCGGCGCCGAGCTGCATCATCATCGCGGCATCCGCGGGGGTCGCGACGCCGCCGGCGACGAACAGCACGACCGGCAGCGTGCCGGTCTCGGCGATCTCGGCGACCAGCTCGTAGGGCGCCTGCAAGTCCTTCGCCGCGACGAAGAGCTCGTCCTTGGTCATCGAACGCAGCACGTTGATCTCGCTGCGGATCTTGCGGATGTGCTTGGTGGCCTCCGAGACGTCGCCCGTGCCGGCTTCGCCCTTCGAGCGGATCATGGCCGCGCCCTCGTTGATGCGGCGGAGTGCCTCTCCGAGGTTCGTGGCTCCGCAGACGAACGGCACGGTGAAGCCGAACTTGTCGATGTGGTTGACGTAGTCCGCCGGTGAGAGCACCTCGGACTCGTCGATGTAGTCGACGCCGAGTTCCTGGAGAATCTGCGCCTCGACGAAGTGCCCGATGCGCGCCTTCGCCATCACCGGGATCGAGACCGCGTCGATGATGCTGTCGATCATGTCGGGATCGCTCATGCGCGACACCCCACCCTGTGCACGGATGTCTGCCGGGACCCGCTCGAGCGCCATCACCGCGACCGCTCCCGCATCCTCGGCGATCTTGGCCTGATCGGCGGTGACGACATCCATGATGACGCCGCCCTTGAGCATCTCGGCGAGGCCGCGCTTCACGCGCGCGGATCCGGTGGCGGCCTTCTCGGTGACGGTCATGTCGGTCCTCTCGGAGGGACGGATCGCGACGCGGTTCGTGCGATTCCATCTCAGATTTGATCTATGTCAAAAGATAGCACCGTCCGTGACGACCTAGAATCGAGGCGAGGACACATGAGCGACGACATCACTGGAACGACCGCGGCAGAGATCGCCGACAGCGTGCGCGCCATGCTCGAGCGCGGCACCCTCAGCGCCGGTGACGTGCTTCCGCCGGTGCGCGAACTCGCCACCATGCGCGGCGTCAATCGCAACACCGCCGTCGCCGCCTACCGACAGCTCGCTCAGGCCGGTCTGGTGGTCTCTCGCGGACGGGCCGGGACGGTCGTCGCCGGAATGGATGCCGTGGCCCAGGAGGGATACGCCTCTGACACCGTGCTGCGCGACGTCGGGACCGGCAACCCCGACCCCTCGCTGATCCCCGATCCTTCGGCGGCGCTCGCCACGGTCGCCGGTCGCCCCGTGCTCTACGGGGAACCGGTGATCGACGAGGGTCTCGCCCGGTGGGCGCAGGAGTGGATGGCACCCGACCTCTCCGAGAGTCCGTTCCGCATCACCGTCACCAGCGGTGCGGTCGACGCCGTCGAACGACTGCTCGCCCAGGCGCTCACTCGCGACGATGCGGTGGCGCTCGAGGACCCCTGCTTCCTCGCCAGCATCCACACCGTGCGCCTCGGCGGTTACCGCGCTGTGCCCGTCCCGGTCGACGCGGAGGGGATGACCGTCGACGGCCTTCGCGCGGCGCTCGCCGCGGGAGTGCGGGCGGTGATCTGCACGCCCCGCGCGCAGAATCCGACCGGCGCGAGCCTGACCGCCCGCCGTGCCGAAGATTTGCGCGCGGTCCTGGCCGACCACCCCTACGTGCTGCTGATCGAGGACGACCACTTCTCGATGCTGTCTCAGCGTCGTTATGAGAGCCTGATCGGTCCGGGGCATCGTCGCTTCGCGCTCGTCCGCTCGGTGTCGAAGTTCCTGGGCCCCGACATGTGTCTCGCGCTCGCGGCGACCGATCCCGAGACGGCCGAACGACTGGCGATGCGACTGAGCCCGGGCACCACCTGGGTGAGCCACCTGCTGCAGCGGCTCACTCTCGCGCAGCTCACTGATGCGGATGCCGCGGCGCGCGTCGCCTCGGCCGGAGCCCACTACGCCGAGCGCAACGAGGCGTTCGCCGCGCGTCTGCGCGAAGCCGGCATCGCCATCGCCACCACCGAGGGCCTCAGCCTGTGGGTCGAACTTCCGCGGCCGGCCCGCCTGGTCGCCGAGCGTCTGATGCGCCGCGGGTGGCTTGCGCGCACGGGCGACGACTTCGCCCTCGGCGAGCGTGCGGAGCCCTCCCGCCACCTCCGCCTGACGGTGCACGACTTGTCCGATGACGACGCCGACACGCTCGTCACCGATCTCATCGCGGCGACGCGATGATCACCGACGCGGGCAGCTGCCCGCCTGAACGAAAGGGACGCCGATGAAGATCCTCTCCATCCAGTCCGCCGTCGCGTACGGCCACGTCGGCAACTCCGCAGCGGTGTTCCCGCTGCAGCGCATCGGCGTGGAGGTGCTCCCCGTCTACACGGTGAACTTCTCCAACCACACCGGCTACGGCGCCTGGCGCGGACCGATGATCTCACCCGACGACGTGCGCGAGGTGATCACGGGCATCGAGGACCGCGGCGTCTTCGACCGGATCGACGCGGTGCTCAGCGGCTATCAGGGCGGCGAGGGCATCGGCGACGTGATCATCGACGCGGTCGCGCGCGTGAAGGCCGCGAACCCGAAGGCGCTCTACGCGTGCGACCCCGTGATGGGGAACGCGAAATCAGGCTGCTTCGTCGCACCGGCCATCCCTGTGCTGCTGCGCGAGCGCGTCGTCCCGGTCGCCGACATCATCACCCCGAACCAGTTCGAGCTCGGCTTCCTGACCGGCACTGAGCCCGACACGCTGGAGTCCACTCTCGCGTCGGTCGATCTGGCGCACGCGATGGGTCCCCGCACCGTGCTCGTAACGAGCGTCGAGCGTCCCGACCGCGAGGAAGGCACCATCGAAATGCTCGCGGCCGACGACACCGGCGCCTGGATCGTGCAGACCCCGCACCTGCCGATGAAGGCGAACGGCTCCGGCGACGTCACCGCGGCGCTCTTCACCGCGCACTACGTCGAGACCGGCAGCGCCCAGATCGCACTGGAGCGCACGGCGTCGAGCGTCTACGACCTGCTGAAGGCCACGCTGGACTCCGGCGACCGCGAACTGCAGCTGGTCGAGGCGCAGGAGTTCTACGCCAACCCCCGCATGCAGTTCACCGCGCGTCAGGTGCGCTGAGACTCAGCGCGGCCAGGCGTCGGCCACGGCCTCCCGCACCTCGCCGAGGAGCTGCGGGAGCGCCTTGGTCTTCGCGATGATCGGAAAGAAGTTCGCATCCGACGTCCACCTCGGCACCACGTGCTGATGAAGGTGGCCGTCGACGCCGGCACCGGCCACGGCGCCCTGATTCATACCGAGGTTGAACCCGTCGCATCGTGACACCTCGCGGAGCACGCGCATGGCGGTCTGCGTGAGGGCGCCGATCTCGGCGACCTCCTCGGGTGTGGCCTGGTCGTACGTGCCGATGTGACGGTACGGGCACACCAGCAGGTGTCCGGAGTTGTACGGGAACAGATTCAGCAGCACGTAGGCGGTCTCACCGCGCGCGACGATCAGCCGCTCGGCATCCGGATACTTCGGCGCCTCGCAGAACGGGCACTCCTCCCGCAACGGCTCGGGCCCGGCCTGGATGTAGGCCATCCGGTGCGGCGTCCACAGACGCTGGAACTCGTCGGGCACGCCGACCAGGCGCCCGGCGTCTTCCAGCTCAGCCATTGCCGTGTCCGCGCACTCGCCCGCGGGTCACGCCAGATCCCCTGCCGTCTGCACGAGGGTGTGCGCGTCGATCGCACCGCGGATCCGGGCGACCGCGTCGGCGATCGGCACCCCGTTCTCCTGCGTGCCGTCGCGGTACCGGAACGACACGGTTCCGGCGGCGCGATCCTGCTCGCCGGCGATCAGCAGCAGCGGCACCTTGCCGGTGGTGTGCGTACGGATCTTCTTCTGCATGCGGTCGTCCGAGCTGTCGAGCTCGGCGCGGACCCCCGAGTCGCGCAGCGTGCGGATCACGTCGCCGAGATAGTCCGCATACTCCTCGGCCACCGGGACGCCGACGACCTGCAGCGGGGACAGCCAGACGGGGAAGTCGCCGGCGTAGTGCTCGAGCAGGATCGCGAAGAACCGCTCGATCGAGCCGAAGAGAGCGCGGTGGATCATGATCGGGCGCTTCTTCTGCCCGTCCTTGTCCATGAATTCGAGCTCGAAGCGCTCGGGCAGGTTGGGGTCGACCTGAACGGTCGACAGCTGCCACACTCGGCCGATCGCATCACGCGTCTTCAGGTCGATCTTCGGACCGTAGAACGCGGCCTCGCCGGGGACCTCCGTGAGCTTGAGCCCGGACGCCATCGCGACCCGACGGAGTGCATCGGTCGACGACTCCCAGAACTCCTCCGAGCCGATCCACTTGGATTTCTCGTCATCCTTCATCGAGAGCTCGAGCTCGAAGTCGCTCAAACCGAAGTCGCGCAGCATCGACAGGATGAAGTCGAGGACCTTCGCGACCTCCTCCTCCAGCTGGTCGGGGGTGACGAAGAGGTGCGAGTCGTCCTGGGTGAACCCGCGCACGCGAGTGAGACCGTGCAGGGCGCCGGAGAGCTCGTTGCGGTAGACCGTGCCGTTCTCGGCGAACCGCAGAGGCAGGTCGCGGTAACTGCGCGCACGCTCCTTGTAGATCAGGATGTGCATCGGGCAGTTCATCGGCTTCAGGTAGTAGTCCTGGCCCTGCTTGGTGATCTCGCCGTTCTCGTCGCGCTCCTCGTCCATCACGATCGGCGGGAACATGCCGTCCTTGTACGTGATGAGGTGGTTCGACGTGAGGAACAGGTCCTCCTTCGAGATGTGGGGCGTGTAGACGTACGTGTAGCCGCCCTCGATGTGACGCTTGCGCGCGTGCTGCTCCATCTCGCCGCGGATCATGCCACCACGCGGGTGCCAGACCGACAGTCCTGAGCCGATCTCCTCGGGGAACGAGAACAGGTCGAGTTCCTTGCCCAGGCGACGGTGATCGCGCTTCGCTGCCTCCTCGAGGCGGTGCTGGTACGCGCGCAGCTCGTCCTTGGTGGGCCACGCCGTGCCGTAGATGCGCTGCAGCTGGGGGTTCTTCTCGCTGCCACGCCAGTAGGCCGCGGCGATGCGGGTGAGGTCCCAGCCGTTGCCGATCATGCGGGTGTTCGGCAGGTGCGGGCCGCGGCAGAGGTCCTTCCAGACGACCTCGCCGTCGCGGGTGGTGTTGTCGTAGATCGTCAGCTCGCCCTCGCCGACCTCGACCGACGCGCCTTCGGCCGCTTCCTTGCCCGGGCCCTTGAGACCGATCAGCTCGAGTTTGAACGGCTCGTCGGCCAACTCGGCGCGAGCCTCATCGTCCGTGACGACACGGCGGACGAAGCGCTGACCTTCGCGGACGATGCGCTGCATCTCCTTGGAGATGGCCTTGATGTCCTCGGGAGTGAACGGGGTTTCGACGCCGAAGTCGTAGTAGAACCCGTCGGTGATGGGCGGACCGATGCCGAGGTTCGCCTGCGGATTGATGCGCTGCACCGCCTGCGCCAGCACGTGCGCGGCGGAATGGCGGAGGATGCTGAGACCGTCAGGGCTGTCGATCGTGACCGCTTCGACCACGTCGGTGTCGGTCACTGTCGTGGCGAGATCCTTGAGATCGCCGTTGACGCGCATCGCGACGACGTTTCGGTCAGTGAACAGGGCGAAGCCGTCATTCGGCCGGGCGTTTTCAGGCACAGAAACTCTCCATCTTGGTCGGTGTCCAGGTTACTCGTTCCGCCCGGGCGGTTCGGACTCCTCCCCGCACCGGAACGCTCGACTGCCGTTCACCAAGTTGTCGCGAAGTTGTCATGATAACTCCCGCACGATCTTCGCCTTAGGTACCTACGCTCGGGGTCACAACCACTGAATGCGCACCCCCTCGACTTCCCCGCTCCGGTCAGACACCGCCAGGCGTGTAGGGCCCGTGCCATCGCAGACTCCCCCAGGAGAACAACATGAAGAAGAAGCCGGACTCTCCCGAGCGCACCTCCCCCTTCGTGACCAGCCGACGCGGCTTTCTCGGCGGTGCCGCCGTCGCCGCCGCGACCGCAGTGTTCACCGAGACAGGGGTCGGGGCCGCGGCGGCCGCCGACGACACGCCCCTGCGCGTCGCCGTGCTCGAACATCGCGATCAGTGGACGGGCGGCACCGGCCTGGCGGAGCTGATGAAGAGATCGGGCTTCTCGGTGACCGCGCTCGACACCGCGAAGTCTGCCACCGACCAGGGGGTCGACGTCATCGCCTTCGGCGGATTCACGAACAACGCTCCGTCCTACAGCTCCTTCATCGCAGCCCAAGCCGAGTCGCTGCGCGCCTTCGTCGCGGCGGGCGGAGTGGTGCTCGACATGGCCCAGTCCGACCAGTTCAACGCCACGGTCGCCTATCTCCCCCCGGGGATGACAGCGTCGCGCAACGACTCCGACTACGACACGATCTTCCCGGTCGCCGCGGAGCACCCGCTCGTCGCGCATCTCCGCGTCGTCGACGGGAAGGTCTTCACCGGTCGATCCACGCAGATCCGCGTGAGCTGGGAGTCGCTGCTCGGGTGGAGCAACATGCGAGTGCTTCTCGCGTGCACGGGCTCCGGGCGACCTCCGGCGATGCTCGAAGGAGCGCACGGCCGTGGTCGTTTCATCCTCACCAGCCTGACGATCGACAAGGTCTACAACGCGGCCGGGCAGACGATCCAGCCCGCGGCGGCCCTCGCAGACAGCGAGATGTTCTTCACGGCCTTCGCCACCTACGTGCGCCAGGTCATCGCCGGGACGGCGCCCGAGGTGACGCCGACGATGCAGCCGATCGCCGGCCCGCTGGTCGGCGACACGGGCACCGAGCACTCCCGCATCCTCATCCGCCCGGGCGTCGACCTCCACGATCGCACGGACTGGACGCTGGAGTACGGAACCGACGGCGGCACACGACGCACGGTGAGCGCGGTGCTGTCGCCCGAGAACGACCACACCGTGCTCTTCGACGTCACCGGCCTGACGGCGGCGACGGCTTACACCTATTCGATCCGCCCCGACGGAGAGCGCATCCCGGGTCTCGACATCTCCGGACGTTTCTCGACGGCGACCGAGGACGACGCTCCCACCAAGCTCGTCATCGGACTCGGATCATGCGTGTGGACCGAGGTCAACCACATCTGGGACACGATCCGCGCAGAGGGCTGCGAAGCCTTCGTGTTCCTGGGTGACACGCCCTACATCGACAGCACGAACCTGCAGACGGCGCGGGACAAGCACCGGGCCTTCCTCCAGCAGCCGCAGGTGCGAGAGGTCACGCGCAACATGCCGATCTGGGGCACGTGGGACGACCACGATTTCGGGGGCAACGACGTGCACGGCGACATGCCGGGCAAGCGCAACAACCGCACGGCGTTCGTCGACTACCGCGCCCACGCGTCGTACGGGCACACCACGGTCGGCGAGGCGCTCAGGGACCGCACTGCGGAGGGCGAAGGTATTTACACGTCTTTCCGGCGCGGCCCGCTCGAGGTGTTCCTGCTCGATCCGCGCTGGTTCAGCCGCACGGAGGCGAGCTGGGCCGATTCGGCCAAGCAGACCGCGATCGGCCGCGTGCAGTGGGAGTGGCTGCAGGAGAAGCTGCTGGCCAGCAGCGCACCGTTCAAGTGCATCGCGACCGGGATGATCTGGGACGACAAGATGAACGGCGAGTCCGACGACTGGGGCACGTACGCGCACGAACGCGAGATGATCTTCGACTTCGTGCAGGAGAACCGGATCGACGGCGTGTTCGTGCTGGGCGGAGACATCCACGTGTCCCGCGCACTGAACTACGGTCCGCGCCTCGGATACGACCTCTGGCAGTTCATCGTGAGTCCGATGCACAGCTCCGTCATCCCGAGCCTGAACGTCCCGAACCCCGCTCTCGTGCACAGTGCCGTCGAACCGCATGTCTTCATGCGGCTGGAACTGGACACCACGGTGACGCCCGCGACGATGACCGCGGTCTGGATCAACCGCGACGGGGAACGCCTGTTCGAGGTGAAGACCGACTCCGAACAGCTCACCCCCCAACCTGCACTGGTCACGTTGGCCTCCGCGGCGACCGAACTCGTGCCCGGACAGTCCACGACTCTCACCACCGAGGTGACCAACCAGTCCGGTGGGGTGCTCCGCCAGGTGACGGCGGGTCTCGAGGCCCCCGAGGGCTGGCAGGTGACCGCTGCGACGGACCCGAAGCTCCGCAAGCTCGAAGACGGTGAGAGCCGCACGACGAACTGGGTGGTCGAGCCGCCGATCGGAAGCGCACCCGGGAGCGCACTGCTCACGGCGACTGCCGGCTTCACATCGTCGGGAAGGAAAGGCTCCGTCGCGCGCGCGGCGGCTGTCTCGGTGCTCGCCGACGGAGTCATCCCGCGGTCGCGGGTGAGCATTGCCGGCGTGAGCTCGGAAGACACGGCGAGCGGAGGACTCGCCGCGAACGTGATCGACGGGAATCCGTCATCGATCTGGCATTCGCGCTGGTCCACCGACGCACCGCCGCATCCGCACTGGATCGCACTCGACATGGGGTCGGAGCATCTGCTCGACGGTCTCGGTTACCTTCCCCGTCAGGATGGAGGCGCCAACGGGAACATCAAGGACTACGAGGTCCTCGTCTCGCGAGACGGTGTGGACTGGGGTTCGGCGGTCGCGAAGGGCTCGTTCGCCCCCGGGACCGCCATCGCGCGCGTCGAGTTCCCGGAGGTCCGAGCGCGCTACCTGAAGCTGGTGTCGCTCTCAGCACAGAACGGCGCGAAATTCGCCGGCGCCGCCGAGCTCACCCCCCTGGGCACGATCGTTCTCGGGGATCGGCCGCATGTGCTGATCGCCGTCACCACGGCGTCCCGTGACGACAAGACGGTTCTGACCGTCGAGGTCACGAACCAGGAAGAGGTCCCCGTCGACGCGGAGATCCGGACCGACTACGGAAAGCGCAAGCTCCGCGCCATCCGTCCAGGGAGGAGCGCGTTCCATGACTTCACCGTACGGCGCTCATCGCTTCCGGCGGGCCGCGTCGAGGCGGAGGTCACGGGACGGATCTCGGGAGCGGTGCAGACGAACACGCTCAGAGTCCTGTACCCGGCGAGCTGACCCCAGAAGCCGGTCCCGCCGCCCACACCCCGGCGGCGGGACCGGCGATCGGGGCGGTCGTGGTGCTCGCACTCGCCACGACGACGGTGGTGAATGCCAGGGCGACGGCCGCGGAGCAGGACCGGATCGAGCCCTACGGCGGGGAGCGCACGGCCGAGAACATCGTCTCCGAGGTGCACGAGGCTCTCCAGAAGCTCGGTGTGGAGAAATACACGCTCATGGGTCACTCGATCGCCGGCATCTACGCTCTCGAGTTCGCCGAGCGCTACCCGGACGAGCTGACTGCCTTCGTCGGCATCGACTCGAGCGTGCCCGAGCAGCCCGGCATGGACGCCGCGTTCCCGACCGGGCTGCTTTCAGGCGGCCCGCGTCGCCGACGGAACCGTCATCGCCCTCCCCGGGGAGCACTACCTTCATCCCCCACAGTCCGCCAGATCGTGGAGATGTTCCGCGCCTGGGCGGGCATACGCCTCTCGGCAGGCTGATGCACCCACGGCAGGAGCGCTCCTCCGGTCGCCCGGGAATCACGTAGCGTGAGGGCATGAGAGCACTCGGCCGATGGACCCTCGCGATCGCCCTCGGCGCGATCGGTGTCATGCATTTCTCGTCGACGCGCGGCTTCCGCGTCGTGGTGCCCGACTGGGCGGTGCGAATAACCAGACTCGACAAGAACGACATCGTTCTCGCATCCGGTGCGGCCGAAGTAGCCCTCGCGGCGGGGTTGATCGCTCTGCCACGGGAGCGACGAAGGATCGGATGGGCCGTGGCCGCGTTCTTCGTCGCCGTGCTGCCGGGAAACATCCACCAGTGGCAGACGAAGCGCTCCACACCGGGTCTCGACACCGACGCGCGCCGGTTCGGGCGCCTCTTCCTGCAGCCGCTGCTGGTCGCTTGGGCGCTGTGGTGCACCACCGAAGAGGAGCCGACGAGCCGCGGTCGCCGCCGATGACTCTCGCCCGCCTTCTCACTGCGTCCGAGAGAATGGTGCGATGACGTCTCCTTCGCTCGTGTGGTTCCGCGACGACCTCCGCATCGCCGACAACCCCGCGCTGCGGGCCGCCGTGGACCGCGGAGAGCCGATCGTCGCGCTGTACGTGCTCGATGAGGAGAGTCCTGGCATCCGTCCCCTGGGCGGCGCCGCACGGTGGTGGCTGCATCACTCCCTCGCGTCCCTGGGCGAGCGGCTGCGCGAGCGCGGAGGGAACCTGATCCTGCGGCGCGGCCCCGCTGAGCGCATCGTACGCGAGGCGGTGACCGACACCGGTGCCGCGGCGGTGTTCTGGAATCGCCGTTACGGCGGACCGGAGCGCGCGGTCGACGCCGCCCTCAAGTCGTCGCTGCGCGACGACGGCCACGAGGTCGCCTCCTTCGCCGCGTCGCTGCTGCATGAGCCCTGGACGGTCACGACCGGCAGTGGCACCCACTACTCAGTCTTCACGCCGTTCTGGCGCGCCAGTCTCGCGCTGCCGGCGCCCCGCGCTCCCCTGCCCGAACCACAGGAGATCGAAGGACTCACCCCGCTCCCGGCCTCCGATGAGCTGGACGACTGGAAGCTCCTCCCCACTCGGCCGGACTGGGCCGCCGGCCTGCGCGAGACCTGGGAGCCGGGTGAGCCCGCCGCTCGGCGCCGCCTGCGGTCGTTCCTCGACGAGGACCTGCCGGACTACGATCGCGCCCGCGACGAGCCGTCCGGGGGCGCGACCTCCGGGCTGTCACCACGGCTCCGCTGGGGCGAACTCAGCCCGTTCACCGTGTACCACGAGGCCGTAGACGTCGACGGAGCCGGCGGGTTCCTTTCGGAGATCGGGTGGCGCGAGTTCGCGTGGCACACGCTCTACCACTTTCCCGATCTCGCAACGAAGAACCTCCGCAGCGAATACGACGCCTTTCCCTGGCCGCAGCTCTCCCGTTCGCACCTGGCAGCGTGGCAAAAGGGCGAGACCGGGGTCCCTCTCGTCGATGCAGGCATGCGGGAGCTGTGGCACACCGGGTTCATGCACAACCGGGTGCGCATGGTCACCGCATCGTTCCTGGTGAAGAATCTCCTGATCGACTGGCGCCAGGGCGAAGAGTGGTTCTGGGACACGCTTGTCGACGCCGACGGCGCGAGCAACGCGTTCAATTGGCAGTGGGTCGCGGGCTCCGGCGCGGACGCCGCTCCGTACTTCCGCGTGTTCAATCCGGAGCTGCAGGCCAAGAAGTTCGATCCGCGGGGACTCTACATCTCCCAGTGGGCCGCGGGTGCGCCGAGCGAGCCGATCGTCGATCTGGGAACGACTCGCAAGGCCGCGCTCGCCGCGTACGACGAGCTGAAGCGCACCAGTCGCGTCGAGGGCTGAGCGAGACCACGCGGATCCCCCTCATACCAGCTTCGCGGCATGAGGGGGACCCGGTGTGCGACGGCCGGCGTTGTTCACCTGGACATATACCCCATATGGCCGTGCCGTCTCCCTTCAGACGGCGATGATTCGCCTAGCCCGTCGTTGGGAGGTATTCAGTCCCCCGACTGAATAAATCCATTCTCTGGATCGTCGGATGTCTGTGCACAATCGTTGTCGCATCTCCACACCCGCGCACGCCGAATACTCAAGCAGAATGGACGAAACCGACAGATCGTCGCGCGCTCTGCGTAGAGTCGCGCATCGCGACGATCGTCAAGCCCCTCATGCGACGCGTCGAGACGCGTTACGGTCGCCGTAACGACAGACAGGAGACACCATGAGCGATCCGCAGAACACGCAGGGCAGGCCTGGAGCCGACACGGAGGCCGACACGGCCTCGGGTGGTTCGCCGGAGCAGGCCGACGAGAAGACGACCGAGCACACGACCGATGAGAACGGGATGCCGGTCGACAACCCCTCCGGCGGCTGACGGGTCTGACTGCAGAAGGTCCGGCGACGTCTCGCGACGATCACCGGGTCTTCTCTGTCAGCCGTGGCTTGCGGTCGCCAGGTCGCCCGAGCGCACGCGGAACCAGAGGGTGAGCTCGCTGAGAGCTCGTATCGCGTCCGAGCCTTCAACACCGTCGTCGAGGTCGGCGAAGGAGTCGCGGAAGCCTGCCGGGGCGTCGTCGAGGTGATCGTTCAGAGAGCGGTATCCCATGGTCCACTCGGCAAAGCGCCGAGCACCGATCGGCTCGTCCAAGAGGATGCGCATGTCTCGGTGCCGCGGATCGCGAGCGATTCGCTCCACGAGCGCGCGCACCGTCTCCCTCGGCCCTTCGAGGATCTGGATGAACCGCTCATTGCGATAGAGAAGCATGCCCGTGACGTCGCGATCGCCGTTGAGTGCCCGGCACTCCCCGAGAAGATGCGAGAGAGCACTCTCACGGAAGGGGGCGCTGGCCGTGCTGGTGTACACGAGGGACGTCAGCGCAGGATTCTCATCTGTCATCGGTGGACGATTCCCGTCATACCGGCATCGGTACTGTCATCGTCGGCCCCGACGAGACTGGTACGAGACACTGCGACTGTCGCCTCGTCGAGGGTCGGAAAGCTCCCGAGCGACTGCGAGCGGGCGTCGAACGCGATGTACTCGCCGTTCGCCTGCCGATCGACGTAACCGAGGAAGTCGCCGCCGCGACTGCCGACATGGAAACCTGCCTCGACGCACGCCCAGAGGACGTCGGAGGTACGAGGGCTGGGATTGATCACCAGGGAAGAATATGACCCTCCCGAGGAAAACGGATGCCCCTTGCGCGAGCCGATACCTGTGTGCCTCAGCGATGACGCGCAGGCACTGGCGACGAACTGTACGGAGCTCCCAGACGCAACCCCCAGGTCTGACGGCAGTGGAAGTGCCATGCTGGAAAGGTCGTCCGAGTGAATGGAAATCAGTGCCAGTTCGTGTGAGTGTCATCGTCCCCGTGTTCAATCCCGGTCCGTCGTTCGACGACCTGATCCGTTCGTTCGACGAGCAGACGATGGCATCCGGCAACTTCGAGGTCCTGCTCTGTGACGACGGATCCGACGAGGCCACGCGCGGGCGCCTCGAGACCCTCGAGCGCACGCGCCCGTACGTGCGCGTGCTGTGGCTCCCCCATTCCGGGTGGCCAGGTACGCCGCGCAACCACGGCATCGCCGAGGCGCAGGGCACGTACGTGCAGTTCGTCGACCAGGACGACCGCCTCTTCCCCGGCGCATTGCAGAAGCTCTGCGACTACGCTGACCGCCATTCCTCCGACGTGATCGTCGGCAAGGAGGTCGGAATCGGGCGGCCGCTTCCCCGGCGCATCTTCAGCCGAGACATCCCTGACGCGCGACTGGGCGAGGACCCGATCCTCGAGCTGCTCACCCCGCACAAGATGTTCCGTACCGCGTTCCTGCGCGACAACGACATCCACTTCCCGAACGGGCGCGTCCGGCTCGAGGACCACCTGTTCGTCATGGAGGCGTACTTCAAGGCGACCACGATCTCCGTGCTCGCCAGTGAGCCCTGTTACGCCTGGATCAAGCACCCCGGCAGCGCGAGCTCGTCACGCATCGAGCCGGAGACCTACTTCCCGCATCTCGAGGCGGTGCTCGATCTCGTCGAGGCGAACACCGAGCCCGGCAAGCTCCGCGATCGGCTCTTGCGCCACTGGTTCCGCGGGAAGATCCTCAAGCGGCTCTCCGGTCGTCAGATGGTGCGGTACCCCGATGACTACCGGCAGCGGTTCATCGACGTCGTGGGTCCGCTTGCAGAGCGCCGATTCGGGCCCGGGGTCGATGCGGGTCTCGCCTTCCCGAACCGCATCCGCGCTGCCCTGCTCCGCGCCGACCGGCGGTCGGACCTCCTGCAGTTCGCGCAGTTCGAGCACGACCTGGAGTGTCGCGCCGAGGTGACCTCCGCCGCCTGGACGCGAGGGGGCGGCCTGCTCCTCGGCGTGCGGGTCGCCATCACGCACGGCGGAGAACCGGCGCTCGTCCTCGAGCCCTCGGAATCCGCTCCGAAGCGCACCGTCTGGCGGGCGCCCCGCTGGCTCAATGATCTTCCTGCGCCGACGTTCGACGCGACACGCGACACGCGCGGCGACCAGGTCGAGGTGACGGTCAGCGACGACCGCTCGACAGAACTGCGTCATATCGCCAGCCGCCGGGCCGTGCGGAAGACGTCTGTGAAGATTCCGGTAGACCCGCTGCGCGTCTTCCGCGCACAGGACACCGCGCTGGAGGCCGCGTTGAGCGTGCGCGTACGCCGTGCCGGCTGGACCTTCGACGTGCCTCTGACCGCAGACCGCGCCGTGCTCGCCAACGTGGGCCGTTCCCCCTGCTCGCGGGCCGCACCTGCACCGTCGAGGTCGGTGATGACGGAAGGATCTCGCTGAAACGCGCGCGATCGTCCGGCGCGTGGAAAGATGCCATCGGCCGGGCGGTGCGGCGCGTGCGCTCGGCGGTGCGTCGCAAGTAGCTGCGACGGGGTCAGAGTTCCCAGTCGCTCGCGGGAACCAACGGCGACTCCTCGCCGAGCACGGCGCGGCGTCCGTGATCGACCGTGATCACGATCTTGGAGCGCGGGGTCACGAGAACGCTCACTGACCCCTCGCCGCCGTGCAGGTGCACGAACGTGGGCTGGGACCGCGCAGCCGACTCGATCTGCTGCATCAGCTCCACGAGGTCACGGTCGCGGTCCACGAGGAACGCGTGTCCATCGATCTCGACCCGTGCCCTCGTCTCCGCTCGTGTCTCGCTCATGGCGCGACAGTACGCCCGTTTCCGCCCTGCCGCGCAGGGGGTTGCGCCCGGACCGGGCAGCCGTTAGCCGCTTACCGGTCGCGCGACAGGCTGCCGTTCTCTCTCACGCGGAGCGGACGGAGAGCATCCGCCATCCGTCGGGAACCTTCGCCTCGAGGGCAGCCAGGTCGGGCGCCTCGATCTCGAGCGGCTCGTCTCGACGCTCATACTTGCCTTCGACGATGCGGATTCCTCCGGGCTTCATCTCGACATGCGCGGAGACCATGTCCCAGCCGTCGGTGGCCTGAGCGATGAGTTCAGCGCGAAGCTCCGGAAGCTCGGTACCCTCAACGGTCTGGGTGCGGGCCTCGGCGGGACGGATCAGGGCATACAGCATCGCTCCAGCCTAGGAGAAGCTAGAGCTTCGTGGCACTCCGGCGCAAGGGGCTCTCGCCCGAACACCGGTCGCAGTACAACGGGATCCACCTATTCCGAAGGAGGGAACCCATGCCGAAAGGCGACATCGAGACGTTTCACGAGGACGGCTTCTGGCACAACCGCGTCGAGGGTGAATCCGGGACTCTCGGCGGCAAGCACACCACACGTGCGGACGCCGTCATGGCCGGCCGGGATGCGGCGAAGCAGCGCGGCGTCGAGCACATCGTCCACAACCTGAACGGCCGGATCGGAGAGCGGGATTCCCACGGCCACGATCCACGCGACATCAAGGGCTGAGGTTACGATCCCCGCCCCGAGAGAACGGCACGATGCGTTGCGGTGCCTGTCATTCGGACTTCTCGTCCTGTCCCGAAGATCCGAAAGCCGCTCCCAGCGCAAGGCCCAACGCGAGACCAAGACCGGCACCGATGCCGACGTTGTCGAACAGTAACAACCCGGCCCCTGCGCCGATCGGAAGGCCGATAGCCATCCCGATTGCTACGCCGAGACCTGTCTTCTGATGGGAACTCTTGTCTGGTCCGGTCATCTTCAGAACACTACGGAGGGATGGGAGCAGGTACATCCCCCGCGAGACGGACCTGGGCAGAAGCGTCGCACGCGCGCCAGGCATGCGGGTCACTATGGTCGGACTGTGAACCTCGAATCCCAACTCGGCCTACTACTCGTGGTCAACATCGCGGTCGGCATCCTGGCGACTGTGGTCGGCCTGCTCCTGATGTACCTCGTGATCCGTCAAGGCGTCTTCCACGGGCTGCGCGCTCACACCCGCTGGGTCGACAACGGTAAGGACTACGAGAAGATCCGTTAGCTCGCGGCGCTACGAGAAGGTTGTGATGGTGCTGGTGGTTGCAGTGGCGGCATCCCAGCGTCTCAAGCTCACCACGTGACCATGGATCTCGCCGCCGATGTGATCCAGAGCTGCGGTGAGATCGGAGTTACGCAGTCGGCGGGCGAGGGTGACATGGGGGCTCCACTCCCCTGGGGTGGTGTGCGGGGCGTCGTCCCCGTATCCGGCAGCGGCGTGCACAGCAGCGTGGACACTGAGCAGCTCGGTCGTCGGCGTGACACTCCGGGCGAGCACGCGGCGCTCTCCGGTGCCGAAGAGCAAGGGAGCGCTGAGTATGACCGGGAACGATGAGAGCCCCGCGAGAGTCTGCGAATCGAATGCGGGCAGATCGTTGCGCACGAGGAGCGTCAGGTGGGGGCGGTTGCTCGCCGATGTATGAGGCGCGAGGCTCGACATCCCGTGCGATGCGAGCGCGTCCCACTCGGCGCGGACAGCCGCCTCTGTCACCGGGTCGAAGAGCAGCTCAATCGAGCTGACAGGACGCTTGGGCTCGGGGTTTCGCACGCCTCGATTATGCCCAGGCTCCCCGGATACGAAAAAACCCCCGGAAAACCGGGGGTTCAGTGTGCGCGATACTGGGATCGAACCAGTGACCTCTTCCGTGTCAGGGAAGCGCGCTACCGCTGCGCCAATCGCGCCTGTTCAGGCTTTTCAGTTGTATGCGACGAGGTGGCGACGGGATTCGAACCCGTGTAAACGGCTTTGCAGGCCGGTGCCTAGCCGCTCGGCCACGCCACCGTGTGGATTGACCCCACGTGCCGTGAGCCTTCCGGAGAAGACCCTCTGCACTCGAGCGGATGACGAGACTCGAACTCGCGACCCCAACCTTGGCAAGGTTGTGCGCTACCAACTGCGCTACATCCGCATTTCGTTCCCGGTGTCCCGGGCACTCATGAAACATTAGCCGAAGATCTGCCGGTGTCCAAACCGGAACGGAATCTCGCGCGTGTCTTCTGGACTGGTCAAAGCGGGCCTTCTCGTCCGGTAGTATCGGTTGTCGAGCCTCAGGGCTTAGGGCGATTGGCGCAGTTGGTAGCGCGCTTCCTTCACACGGAAGAGGTCATCGGTTCGAGTCCGGTATCGCCCACCTCACGAACGTCTACGGCCCGGTCTCGATGCGCAGCTCTCCGTGCGCGTTGAGGCTCTGCATCATCCGCGCGACGCGCGTTCCGTCGATGGGCGGGCTCTCTGCCTCATCGAAGGCGATCACCAGCGGGATACTCGGGTGGATCCACGCCGTCAGACGCCCATCGGGGACCTCTCCCACGGGCTTCCAGGTCATCATGAAGCGGCTCCGTCCATTACCGGTGGCTCTTGACATCGCCGCTCGTCGTGGAGTCCGAATCCGAGAGGGTCTTCAAGAACGCACCGATCCGCCGCAGGCCCTCGGCCAGCTCGTCGCGAGACGCGGCATACGACAGACGCACGTGGGTGTGCGCGGTGGCCGTCGCGAAGTCGCGACCCGGGGTGAGCGCGACGTGAGCGGACTCCAGAAGCCGTGCGCAGAAGCTCCACGCGTCGAGCCCGGTCGAGCTGACGTCGAAGTACACGTAGAACGCGCCGTCCGGCACCACCGGCACCTCGAGCCCCAGTTCGGCCAGACCCTCGAGCACGATGCGGCGTCGCGCAGCCAGCTCGAGTCGACGCTCCTCGCAGATCTTCAGCGACTCCGGCAAGAACGCCGCCACCGCAGCCTGTTGCGCAGGGGCCGAGCTGGAGAGGAAGTAGTTCACGGCGAGACGTTCGACCGGCGAGACGAGCTCAGCGGGCAGGATCGCCCACCCGAGGCGCCACCCTGTCATGCCGAAGTACTTCGAGAAGCTGCCGATCACGATGGCATCGGGGTCGGTCGTCAGCACGGTCGCCGCAGGTGTGCCGTCGGCCGCGTGGTCGGCCAAGTCGAGGTAGATCTCGTCCACGATGCGCCAAGCTCCCCGCTCGTGCGCGAGCTCGCAGATCGCGGCGAGCTCCGCGAACGGGATCGACGCTCCGGTCGGGTTCGCCGGACTCGCGATCATCACCGCCGTGGTGCGGTCGCTCCATGCCGCACTCACGGAGGCGGCGTCGAGCTGGTAGCGGTTCTCGGGCACCGCCGGCACGGTCACCAGCGTCCCGCCGAAGCTTCTCACCAGTTCCCGGTTGCACGGGTACGAGGGGTCGGCGATGATCACCTCGTCGCCTTCCTCGGTCGTCGCTGCCGTGACCACCAGGAGCGCGGCAGAGGCCCCCGAGGTGATCAGGATGCGGCCCGGGTCGACCTCCACGTGGTGCTTGTCCCGATAGAAGCCGGCGATCGCCTCACGCAGGGCCGGGAGTCCGAGCACGGCCGTGTACGGGAGCGGTCGACCGTCCATCGCCGCGATCATGGCGTCTCTCACGGCCGGTGGCGCACCGAAGTCCGGTTCACCGATCGAAAGCCGCACGACGTGGTGCCCCTGGGCGGTCAGCGCCGCGGCGCGTTCACCGATCGCCATCGCGTGGAACGGCTCCGCCTCGCGGGCGCGTCGAGCGAGTTTCATCGAGACTCCAGTCAGCCGAGGATCGCGGAGGGGCGGCAGTGCGCCGGTGCGTCCGTCGACTGCCAGGATGCCACGTCCGGCGGTGCGGAGGCATCCGGCTGTCGAGTGTCGGCACCCCGACGTAATCTCACTACGTGTCGACCAAGGCTGCGCTTCCCGGACCCTGCCACCTCTGTGGAGGGATGCAGGGCACGAGGATCGGCGAGGCGTGGCTGTGCTCCGCGTGCGGGTGGAGGTACGGAGACGTCCCCGATGCGGATCTGCCTCTCCCCCGCGTCGACGTGGTCTACTACTTGCGCTATGACCGGCGGGTGAAGATCGGCACCAGCCGGCAGCCGCGGCAGCGGCTGCGCAGAATCCGCCATCACGAGCTGCTCGCGTTCGAGGCCGGCGACCGCTCTCTCGAGCAGAGCCGTCATCGCGAGTTCGCGAACGTGCGAGAAGGCGGCGAGTGGTTCACGCTGACCGGTGAGCTCCGGGCGCACATCGACGCGTTGCGGGCGGTGGGTGATCCGTGGCAGCTCTACGCCCGCTGGCTGAGCGAAGCGCTGCGCGGGTGACCGCTACCCCGCGCCTTCACTCTCTGGCTATCGTCGGAGTCGAGGCGGCGATGTCGCAGCCGCGAAGGGAATCACCATGGAGCACTTCGACGCGATCGTGATCGGCGCCGGCGTCGCCGGTCTCAGCACGGCGCAGCTGCTTCGCCGAGCGGGTCGTTCGGTCCTCGTGCTGGAGGCGAGGGACCGCATCGGCGGACGGGTCATCACGGATCGCACAGTCGGCGTGACCGATCTCGGTGCCTCCTGGGTTCACGGCATCACGAACAGCCCTGTCGCCGCAGCGGCGGAAGCCTTCGGCATGCCGACGAGGGAATTCAGCGTCGGCGGGTACCAGGTCGACAGCCGGCCGATCGCCTACTACGGCCCCGACGGAAGGCGGCTCTCCGACGACGACGCGCACGCTTTCGCTGCAGACGTGCATTCCGTCGACGCGGCGCTCATCGGCACGATCGCAGACTCCGCGCCTGACGCCTCGTATCGCGAGGCGACCGAGGCGGCGCTGGCCCGACAGCCGTGGGATGCGGATCGTGTGCAGCGGGTGCGCGAGTATCTCGAGCATCGCGCCGAGGAGCAGTATGGCGCGTGGATCGAAGACCTTGCCGCGCATGGGCTCGACGACGACTCCATCGACGGCGACGAGGTCGTGTTCCCCGACGGATACGACCGTCTGCCTGAGGGGCTCGCGACCGGCCTCGATATCCGCCTCGAACACGTCGTCTCCGGCGTGGAATGGTCTCGCGGGGTCCGAGTGCGCACGTCGCAGGGCCACTTCGGTGCAGATGCGGCAGTGCTCACGGTGCCGGTCGGCGTGTTGAAAGCGGGGGCCATCGCGATCGAGCCGCCGCTCCCTGCTGCGAACGCCGACGCGCTGAGCCGCCTCGAGATGAACGCCTTCGAGAAGATCTTCCTGCGCTTCCCCACACGATTCTGGGATGCAGGCGTCTACGCGATCCGCCAGCAGGGACCGCAAGCCCGCTGGTGGCATTCCTGGTACGACCTGACCGAACTGCACGGCGAGCCCACGCTCCTCACGTTCGCGGCGGGACCAGCTGCCCGGGAGACCCGCGACTGGGACAACGAGCAGGTGCTCGACTCGGTGCTCTCGGCGCTCCGCCGGCTCTACGGGGAATCCCTGCCTACGCCCACGCAGCTCCATCGCACCACCTGGCAGGACGATCCCTTCGCGCGCGGGTCCTACGCCTACATGACGCTCGGGGCGACGACCGCGGATCACGACGATCTCGCATTACCGATCGGCGACGGGGTGCTGCACATCGCCGGTGAGGCGACCTGGACCGATGACCCGGCGACGACCACCGCCGCGATGCTGTCCGGACACCGCGCGGCGCAGCGGATCCTGGGACGCGACGTGCCGCTCGAGACTCTCTGGTCGGAGCGGTAGCGGGATCGTGCGACAACGACGAAGCGCCCCCTCCTCGCGGAGGGGGCGCTTCGAGTCACTGGATCAGGCGCGAGCGCGGCGCGGGGTGCTCTCCGGCTGCGGCTTCGAGAACAGCACGACGATGATGACCGTCACACCGACGACCACATGCGGGAGCCAGACGTTGAGCGCCTCGCCCGAGAATCCGAAGATCCAGGGGGACAGCGCGAGAAACAGGCTCGCGACGATGTCGAACACCAGGTGAACCGGCATCGGGATGAAACCGAACGGGCCCCATTCGTACTTCGTGAACAGGCTGTAGACGATCAGGCCGACGCCGAGCACGATCGGGATGATGACGGCGGGTCCACCCACCGCCGCGAAGCCGAACAGCCAGGGTGCCGCGATGAGAGCGATGCCGACGAGATAGTCGAGAATGCCGTGGACCTTGGTGGGGATGAAGCGCATGATTCCTCCTGGTTGTGGTGTCGCTCGATGCGCGACTCACAGCTCATTCGGCGCATCCCCCGGATCGGATTGCACGCACGCCTCCGCGGACGACTCGCGGCTGGGTCTCGGGGCGCCCTGCTACGGTGAGGCGGTCGGCATCTTGTCGACATCAGGGAAGACTTCTTGTCGACCAACGGGCCCATGGCCATTTCGTTCTCCGTCGCCTCCTCTGTGTGAGCCCGAGGAGCGTCATGCCCAGCCCGTCCTTTTCCCCTGTCAGCGACCCCGCCGATCACACGTGGGCCGCGCCGATCGCTCTGCCGACCGGTTCGACCGCCGTGATCTACTGCGAAGGTCAGTTCGGGGAGCAGGACGGCAAGACCGCCAACGGTCTCGTCCGCCATTCCGAGAAGTACGACATCCTCAGTGTCATCGACAGCACGCACGCGGGCGCGGACGCCGGCATGGTGCTCGACGGCGTGGACAAGGGCATTCCGATCCTCGGCGGGCTCGCGACGGCGATCGCCCACGCGGGCCGTGTTCCCGACTACCTGATCTGCGGTGTCGCTCCGGCCGACGGTCTGCTCTCCGATGCCCAGCGCACCGTGCTGCTCGACGGCATCACTCGTGGCATGCACATCATCAACGGTCTGCACGAGTTCCTCACCGACGACGCCGAGTTCGTCGCCGCGAGCCTGCTCGCCGGGGTCACGATCACGGACGTCCGTCGCCCGAAGGACAAGAAGGACCTGCACCTCTTCTCGGGCCGCATCTTCGACGTGACCTGCCCGCGGATCGCCGTGCTCGGCACCGACGGCGCGATCGGCAAACGCACCACCTCGACTCTCCTGGTCGCGGCGCTCAACGAGCGCGGCATCCATGCCGTCATGGTGGGCACCGGTCAGACGACGATCATCCAGGGCGGCAAGTACGGTGTGGCGCTCGACGCCCTCGTGCCCCAGTTCTGCTCGGGCGAGGTCGAGAATCAGGTCGTCGCCGCGTTCGAGGGCGAAAACCCTGACATCATCATCGTCGAGGGCCAGGGCGCCCTCAGCCACCCCGCTTACATCACCTCGGCGCACATCCTGCGCGGAAGCCAGCCCGCGGGCGTCATCGTGCAGCACGCGCCGGGTCGCGTCATGCTGGGCGACTTCCCGATGGTCGCGATGCCCACGATCGAGAGCGAGATCGCACTGATCGAGGCTTTCGCCGACACCCGCGTGATCGGCGTGACCGTGAATCACGAGAACTTGACGCCGACGCAGCTTGCGGAGGCGATCGACGAGATCGAGCTCGAGACGGGTCTGCCTGCCACCGATCCCCTGACGCGGCCGCTCGCCGAACTGGTCGAGATGGTCCTGCAGGCGTTCCCGACGCTCAGCCCGCAGCAGCCCAGCCGTAGCGCTGCCTGAGAGCGGCGCTCACGCGGTCGTATCGGCGGCGGTCCAGCACCGCCGCCTCTCGGCGCAGTCCGCGCTCGTGCACGCTGTACAGCTGCTCGATGTCCACCCAGGACTCGCGGCCCTGCGCATCCCAGGCGCCTGCGCCGATCGTCAGGTAGTCACGGTCACCGTCGTGGGGCTTGCTGGTCAGCCGCACCGCATAGACACGGTCCGCTGACGCCCGACCGATCACCAGGACAGGACGATCTTTGCCGCGTCCGTCGTTCTCCTCGTACGGCACCCACGTCCAGATGATCTCGCCCGCGTCGGGCGCCCCGTCGCGGTCCGGTGCGTATCCGATGTGTACCGCGCTGAGGTGATCGGGGTCGACGCGCACCGTGGCCTCCCCCGAGGCCGCTGGAACGAGCACCGCGGTGGTGCCGGATTCCGCGGACGTGCGCAGACGCGCAGTCGGGCGTCTCGGACCAGAAGTGGTCCGAGACGCCCGATCTGCTCCCAGCGCGGAGCGAAGGATGCCTGCGAGTGTTGCGAGGATGCCACGGGATTTGCTCACCCGGTCACCCTAACGGCCGTTCAGGAGTTCGCGAGAGCGTAACCCTCTTCACCGTGCACGACCAGGTCGACACCGGCGATCTCGTCCTCGTTGGTGACGCGGAAGCCGATCGTCTTCTCGATCGCGAAGCCGATGATGAAGGCGACGACGAACGAGTAGATCAGGACCCCGAGCGCGGCGATCACCTGGACGGCCAGCTGGCGAGCGTCGCCGCCCACGAACAGGCCGGTCTCGGAAGCGAAGAAGCCGAGGTAGACGGTACCGAGGAGTCCGCCGACCAGGTGGATGCCGACCACGTCGAGCGAGTCGTCGAATCCGAGACGGAACTTCAGCTCGATCGCGAGAGCGCAGACCACACCGGCCAGCAGGCCCAGCAGCAGCGCCCAGCCCGGGGTGAGGTTCGCGCACGCCGGGGTGATGGCGACGAGACCCGCCACCGCACCGGAGGCGGCGCCGACCGAGGTGGGCTTGCCGTCCTTGATCTTCTCGATCAGGATCCAGCCGAGGATCGCGGCTGCGGTGGCGCCCAGCGTGTTCAGACCGATCAGTCCGACGCCGCCCATGTCCTCCGCCAGCCACTCAGCGCCGGCGTTGAAGCCGAACCAGCCGAACCACAGCAGTGCGGCGCCCAGCAGCGTCAGCGGCACGTTGTGCGGCTTGAGGATGCCCTTCTGGAAGCCGATGCGCTTGCCGAGGACCAGAGCGAGGGCCAGAGCCGCCGCACCCGCGTTGATGTGCACCGCGGTGCCACCGGCGTAGTCGATGACGCCGATGCCACTGTCCTCGCCGAACAGAGTCGTGCCGAGGTTCATGATCCAACCGCCGCCCCAGACCCACGCGGCGACCGGGAAGTAGCCGACCGTGGCGAAGATGCCGGCGAAGATCAGCCAGCTGCCGAACTTCGCGCGGTCAGCGATGGCGCCCGAGATCAGGGCGACCGTGATGATCGCGAAGGTCGCGCCGTAGGCGACACCGAGAAGAGCGACGTTCGAGCCCTCACCCGAGGCGAGGCTCGAGAGGCCGATGTCGGCGAACGGGTTGCCGGCGAAAGCGGTCGGGCTGTCGACGGCACTCATCGAGAAGCCGAACAGAATCCACAGCACGGCGACGAGACCGATCGAGCCGAAGCTCATCATCATCATGCTGACGACGCTCTTCGCCTTGACGAGACCGCCATAGAAGAAGGCGACGCCGGGCGTCATGAGCAGGACCAGCGCTGTCGCGGTGATCGCCCACGAGATGTTGCCGGGAGCATCCATAGGAAAACCTCACATCCGAAGTAATTGAGAGCTTCAGTGTGACGACGCGCCGTTTCGCGGATGCGTGAGGTTTGTTTCCCCGGTGTTACAGGATGCCGCTGGGTGTGAACATCCCGTTACACACGTCTTCAGGCTTGCGCAGAATGTGTCAATGCGTTGAGTCGGGAGATGGCGCGCAGGTACTTCTTGCGGTATCCACCGGCGAGCATCTCGTCCGAGAAGACGGAGTCGAGCGGCGTCCCGGTCGCACTCACCGGAATCTGTGCGTCGTACACGCGGTCGACGAAGGCGACGAGGCGCAGAGCCTCGGACTGGTCGACCAGCTGGTGCACGTCACGCAGCCCGACGCGATCGATCTCGTCGATGAGCCGGATGTAGCGTGACGGATGCACCTGCGCCAGGTGGCGGATCAGGTCGCCGAACGCGTCGTCCGATACGGCCCCCTGCCCTGACGCCGCGGCGATGGACTTCTCGTACTGCGCGTCGTCGAGCACGACCGCATGGCCGTCGAGGGCGCGCTGACGGAAGTCGACTCCGTCGATGCGCAGCGTCTGGAACCGGTCGGACATCGCGTGGATCTCGCGCAGGAAGTCCTGCGCGGCGAACCGCCCCTCGCCCAGCGCGTTCGGAGGCGTGTTCGACGTGGCAGCCAACCGGGTGCCGGTGGGAACGAGCTCACCGATCAGGCGCGTCATGACCATGGTGTCGCCCGGATCGTCGAGCTCGAACTCGTCGATGCAGAGCAGATCGGCGCCCTTGAGCAGATCGACCGTGTTCTTGTATCCGAGCGCCCCGACGAGCGCCGTGTACTCGATGAACGACCCGAAGTACTTCCGACGAGCGGGCATCGCGTGATAGATCGAAGCCAGAAGGTGCGTCTTGCCGACGCCGAAGCCACCGTCCAGGTACACCCCGGGCTTCATCTCGGGCTCTTTCTTCGAACGACTGAACAGTCCGCCCCGCTTGACCTGCGCGCTGCGACCGGCGAAGCGCATCAGCGTCTCCTTGGTCTCCTCCTGCGACGGATACTCGGGGTCTGCCCGGTAGGTGTCGAACGTGGCGGAGCCGAACTGCGGCGGCGGCACCAGACTCGCGAGCATCTCCGCTCCGGTCACGGTGGGCTGACGCGCGGTCAGGTGCACGATGCCCGTGCGGGAAGGCGTCTCGGTCATCACAGTCCTGAATCGGGTGCGGACCTGTGTCGAAGTCTTACGAATCCGGTGCAGGCAGCTCGGCGGCGATCTATCGTCGAAGGGACGGCTCCACATTACGCCGTCCGCACCGCACCATCGTCCGCTCACCCCTGGAGGAGATCCCTGTGGCCATCGAGTTCGATTCGTCTTCACCCAAGTTCGCCGAGTACTCCGAACCCGGACGCCTGGTGACCACCGAGTGGCTCGCCGAGCACCTCGACACCCCCGGTCTCGTGGTGGTGGAGTCCGATGAAGACGTGCTGCTGTACGAGACGGGCCACATCCCGGGAGCGGTGAAGGTCGACTGGCACACAGAGCTGAACGACCCGGTCGTGCGCGACTACGTCGACGGCGAGGGCTTCGCCGAACTGCTCAGCCGCAAGGGCATCTCTCGAGATGACACGGTCGTGATCTACGGCGACAAGAACAACTGGTGGGCCGCCTACGCGCTCTGGGTGTTCTCGCTCTTCGGCCACGAGGACGTCCGGCTGCTCGACGGCGGTCGTGACCGCTGGATCGCCGAGGGACGCGAGATCACGCGCGAGGCGACGACCCGTCCGGCGACCGACTACCCGGTGGTCGAGCGCGACGACTCCGTCATCCGCGCGTACAAAGAAGACGTGCTCACGCACATCGGCCGCCCGCTGATCGACGTGCGCTCGCCTGAGGAGTACAGCGGAGAGCGCACCACCGCGCCCGCCTACCCCGAAGAGGGCACGCTGCGCGCCGGACACATCCCCACCGCGCAGAGCGTGCCGTGGGCGAAGGCGGTCGCCGAGGACGGCGGGTTCCGGAGCCGTGCCGAACTCGACGCGATCTACCGCGACGGTGCTGGCCTGAAGGACGGCGACAATGTGGTGGCGTACTGCCGCATCGGTGAGCGTTCCAGCCACACCTGGTTCGTGCTGCGTCATCTGCTCGGGTTCGAGAACGTGCGCAACTACGACGGATCCTGGACCGAGTGGGGCAGCGCCGTGCGCGTGCCCATCGTGACCGGATCCGAGCCCGGCACGGTCTGATCGTGTGAGAATTCTGGGATGAGCACCACGGACGTCCCAGACACCCTCGCCGAGATCCGAGACGCGTTCCTCGAGACGCCGGAGGCTGATCGTCTGCTGCTCCTGCTGGAGTTCGCGGACGAGCTGCCTCCGGTGTCCGACGAGGTCGCCGATCATCCCGAGATGTGCGAGCGCGTCGCCGAATGCCAGTCACCGGTGTACATCTACGTCGAGGTCGTCGACGACGTCGTCACCATGCACGCCACGGCCCCGCCCGAGGCTCCGACCACGCGCGGTTTCGCCAGCATCCTGGCTCAGGGGATCTCCGGACTCTCGCCCGATGAGGTCCTCGCCATCCCCGACGACTATCCGCAGTCGATCGGACTCACCAAGGCGGTCTCACCGCTGCGTATCGGTGGAATGACGGGAATGCTGATGCGGGCGAAGAAGCAGGTCAGGCAGAAGCGCTGAACCCGGTGGCGCGCAACCATTCGGTGATCGCGTCGCTCCACCCGGACTGGTCGTAGTTCCAGAGCTTGGTGTGCCGTGCCACGGTGAAGCGCGGCATCGTGACGAGATCCGGACGAGCCGCCGCCAGCGCATGCGAGGCGTCGGCCGGTACGAAGCCGTCGTCCTCGCTGTGCAGGATCAGGATGGGGACCGCCAGTTCCTGCGCGCGGGCGACCATGTCGAGTCGGTCGAAGTGGATGGCGTCTTCCGCGCCACTCATGCGCGCGGTGACCGGCATCGACAGGGCACCCATGGCCAGGTCGGGCAGCGGGGCGTGCATCCCGGCTTTTCGGGCCTGGAACCGCAGGACCGTGCGCCAGTCGATCACGGGCGATTCGAGGATCAGCCCGGCGATTCGGTCGCGATGCGCCGAGTTCACCGCGGTCTGCAGCGCCACGGCGCCTCCCATCGACCACCCCATCAGGAGCACGCGTTCGGCGCCGTGCCGCAACGCGTACGAGATCGCCGCATCCACATCCCGCCACTCTGCGGCGCCCAGCGCGTACGCGCCGCCACGGCTGCGCGGTGCCTCGCCGTCGTTGCGGTACGACACCACGAGCGACGACAGTCCGGCCGCCTGCAGCACCGGGACCGCGCGCAGGCACTCCGCTCGTACCGCACCGCGCCCGTGCACCTGGACGACCCAGGTCGAGGACTCCGTCGGAAAGTGCCACGCCGGACACGGCCCCGCAGACGACCCGATCAGAATGTTCTGCCAGGGCAGGTGCAGCTCAGACGGTGACGAGTAGTACCAACCGCTGAACCGCGCGTCACGGTCCACCCGCGCGCCGGGCTCGATCTGCGTCAGAAGCTTGCGGCGCACGCTGGTGGCGTCGGCGCTCAGGACCGCCCCGAGCTTGACGTATCCGTAGGTTCCGGTCGTGAAGAGGCCGTAGCGTCCGGGCAGTTCGGTGTCGAGCGTGCGGCCCAGCTCGATCGTCTGCGCCCCGGTGTCAACGGCGAGGATCACCGCGTCTGTCGACCCTCGCACGGGGGTCACGATCCGACGCGCCACCCGGAGGACGATGAACGCCAGCGCTCCCCCGAGTGCGAACAGCGCGGGGACAAGGAGTGCAACGGCGTGCCTGAGACTCTTCATCGCCTCCTGACTCTAGCCTGTTGCCGTGACCGCACACCCCGAAGCAGGGTCGCTCTTCGACAGCGCCGCCGCTGAACTGCGTGAAACCGCCTTCCGCGGCGACATCGTCGTTCACGAGATCGCGACCCCTCAGGGGCTCGCGCCGTTCGCGCTGGCCCTGGCCGCCGACGTCCGACCGGACGAGCACGGGGAGTCGGTGTACGGGACCGGTCGCTTCGTGCTGCTGCACGACCCCGACGCACCGGCCGCCTGGGGCGGTGCCTGGCGCATCATCATCTTCGCGCAGGCGCCGCTCGAGACCGAGATCGGAACCGACCCCCTCCTCGCGGACGTGACGTGGTCATGGCTCGTCGATGCGCTCGACTCTCGTGAGGCGATCTACCACTCCCCCTCGGGCACGTCGACCAAGACCCTGTCCAAGGGGTTCGGGGGGCTCGCGATCGAAGGAGACGGGGCCCAGATAGAATTGCGGGCGTCCTGGACACCGGACGGCCCGTTCCGACCGCACGTCGAAGCATGGGCCGAGCTGGTCGGAATGCTGGCGGGACTTCCGCCGGGTTCCGAGGGCATCGCCGTGATCGGCGCGCGAAAGGCTGTACGTGACTGAATACTCTGTGATCTCGGACGCCGAGGAATTCCTCGCCGCCTGCACCGTCCTCGCCTCGGGAACCGGTCCCGTCGCCGTGGATGTCGAGCGGGCATCCGGGTTCCGCTACTCGCAACGCGCCTACCTCGTGCAGGTGTTCCGCCGCGATGCCGGTGTCTTCCTCTTCGATCCTCCCGCGATCGGTGACTTCACGGCGTTGCAGGACGCGATCGGATCGGTCGAGTGGGTTCTGCACGCGGCCAGCCAGGATCTCCCGTCCCTGCGGGAGCTCGGGCTCGAGCCCCCCACGATCTTCGACACCGAGCTGGCATCGCGCCTGCTCGGCCACGAGCGCGTGGGCCTTGCGGCGGTCGTCGAGCACACGCTGGGGATCACGCTCAAGAAGGAACACTCGGCTGCTGACTGGTCGACCCGACCGCTTCCCGCATCATGGCTGGAGTACGCCGCACTCGATGTGCTCCACCTCGTCGACGTGCGTGACGCCCTGGTGGCGGAACTCTCAGAGCAGGGGAAGACCGACATCGCCGCGGAGGAGTTCGCCGCCACCCTGTCGCGCGCGCCGAAGCCGCCGCGAGACGACCCCTGGCGGCGTCTGAGCGGCCTGCACCAGGTACGCGGAGCCCGCAACCTCGCGGTCGCCCGCGCTCTCTGGCAGGCGCGCGAGGCGTACGCACAGGAGCAGGACGTCTCACCCGGACGACTCGTCCCCGATCGCTCGCTCATGGCGGCTCTGCTGGGAAATCCGCAGAGCAAGCAGGCCCTCGCGGGCATCAAGGAGTTCCAGGGCCGGGCGAGCCGCACACAGTTGGATCGCTGGTGGCAGGCGTTCGTCGACGGACGCGCCACCGAGGAGCTTCCGCGTGAGCGGGTGCCGAGCGACGCGCTGCCGCCGCCCCGGGCCTGGGCCGATCGCAATCCCGAGGCGGACGCACGACTCAAGGCTGCTCGCCCGGTCGTCGAGACTGTCGCCGAGGAGCTGTCCATGCCGACCGAGAACTTGCTGACTCCGGATTTCCTTCGCCGCGTCGCCTGGGATCTGTCTCTGCAGACGGCGGAAGCGATCGGCGACGCCCTCACAGAACTCGGCGCGCGCCCGTGGCAGGTTGCACACACTGCACAGAAGATCGCGGACGCTTTTGTAGAAGCCAGTCAACTGCCCGACGAGCCGCCCGCAGACGCTTCGTAGGTTCGATCCAACCGATTCCTCTCGATTTTGGCGCGTTCCTAGACTGGGACGACCGCACAAACTTGGAGGCAGAGTGGCCGAGATCTCGGACGTCTTCTTCGTCGATGGAGTGCGCACCCCCTTCGGGCGCGCCGGCGAAAAGGGCATGTACTGGAACACCCGCGCAGATGACCTCGCTGTCAAGGCGACCATCGGCCTGATGGAGCGGAACGCGGCCGTCCCGGCCGACCGCATCGACGACGTCGCGATCGCCGCGACGAGCCAGACCGGCGACCAGGGGCTCACGCTCGGACGCTCCGTGGCGATCCTCGCCGGTCTTCCCCAGACCGTGCCGGGCCTGGCGGTGGAGCGCATGTGCGCCGGCGCGATGACCAGCGTCACCACCATGGGAGCGTCGATCGGCGTCGGCATGTATGACCTCGCCCTCGCCGGCGGCGTCGAGCACATGGGCCATCACCCGATCGGCGACAACGCCGACCCGAACCCGCGATTCGTCGCGGAGAAGATGGTCGACCCCGGTGCGCTGAACATGGGCGTCACCGCTGAGCGCATCTTCGACCGCTTCCCGCACCTCACCAAGGAGCGCTCCGACCGGTTCGGCATGCTCAGCCAGCACAAGGTGCAGGCTGCCTATGACGCCGGCAAGATCCAGCCCGACCTGGTGTCGGTCGCGATCAAGGGTGCAGACGGCGCCTGGGGCCTCGCCACGGAGGATGAGGGTCGCCGCCCGCAGACGACGATGGACGACCTCGCCGCACTGAAGACGCCGTTCCGTCCGCACGGCCGCGTGACCGCCGGCACTTCGTCCCCGCTCACCGACGGCGCGACGATGTCGCTGCTCGCCGGCGGCGGCGCGGTGAAGGAGCTGGGGCTGGCACCGAAGATGCGCATGGTCTCGTTCGCCTTCGCGGGCGTACAGCCCGAGATCATGGGCATCGGCCCGATTCCGTCGACCGAGAAGGCTTTGAAGAAGGCCGGTCTCACGATCGACGACATCGGACTGTTCGAGTTGAACGAGGCGTTCGCCATCCAGGTGATCTCCCTGCTCGATCACTTCGGTATCGCCGACGACGACCCCCGCGTGAACCAGTGGGGAGGCGCGATCGCCCTCGGCCACCCGCTCGCGGCGTCCGGAGTGCGTCTGATGATCCAGCTCGCGGCGCAGTTCGCCGAGCGTCCTGACGTCCGATACGGCCTCACCGCCATGTGCGTCGGTCTCGGTCAGGGCGGTTCCGTCATCTGGGAGAACCCGCACTACGACGGCAAGAAGCGGAAGAAGTGAGCGCGAACGTGACGAATTACGACGAGATCGACTTCTCCCCTATCCAGGCGCTGACCGAGGGCGAGGTGATCACGCACTCGCCCGTGCGCGACATCCGCCTCCCGTCCGGCAAGATGCTCGCCCTGATCACGCTCGACAACGGGCGCGACCACAACCGTCCCAACACGCTGGGCCCGGCGACGCTCACCGAGCTCGGCCAGACGCTCGACGGGCTCCGTGCCCGCGCAGCCGCCGGCGAGATCCAGGCGGTCGGTGTCACCGGCAAGCAGTACATCATGGCCGCCGGCGCCGACCTGTCCGACATCAGCAAGGTCGGATCCCGCGACAACGCCCGACTGATCGCACAGCTCGGCCACAAGGTGCTCGGCAGGTTCTCGGACCTCGGTGTGCCGTCGTTCGCGTTCGTGAACGGTCTGGCTCTCGGCGGTGGACTCGAGATCGCGCTCAACTCCACGTATCGCACCGTCGACTCGTCGGCCGCAGCCGTCGCGCTGCCCGAAGTGTTCCTGGGCATCATCCCCGGGTGGGGCGGCGCCTATCTGCTCCCGAACCTGATCGGGATCGAGAACGCGCTCGAAGTCGTCATCTCCAACCCGCTCAAGCAGAACCGCATGCTGAAGCCTCAGCAGGCGTTCGACCTCGGCATCTTCGACGCCATCTTCCCGGCGGCGAACTATCTCGAGAACTCGCTGGCATGGGCGGACGCGGTCCTCAACGGCAAGAAGGTCGAGCGCAAGAACGAGCCCGGCAAGCTCGAGCGACTCACGAAGTGGCCGATCGCGGTGAAGATGGCGCGCGGCATGCTGGAGTCGAAGATCGGCACCGTGCCGAAGTCGCCGTACGCGGCACTCGAGCTGCTCGACAAGGCGAAGAGCGGGACGAAGGCCGAGGGCTTCGCCCGCGAAGACGAGGCGCTGGCCGATCTCGTCACCGGCGATCAGTTCGCTGCCTCGATGTATGCGTTCGACCTGGTGCAGAAGCGCGCCAAGCGGCCGGTCGGCGCGCCCGACAAGGCGCTCGCGAAGAAGGTGACCAAGGTCGGCATCATCGGAGCGGGACTCATGGCGAGCCAGTTCGCGCTGCTGTTCGTGCGCAAGCTGCAGGTGCCGGTGCTCATCACCGATCTCGATCAGGCCCGGGTCGACAAGGGCGTGGCCTACATCCACGAGGAGATCGGCAAGCTCGAGGGCAAGGGTCGGCTCGACGCCGACACCGCCAACAAGCTCCGTGCGCTCGTGACCGGCACCACCGACAAGACCCTCTATGCGGACTGCGACTTCGTGATCGAAGCCGTCTTCGAGGAGGTCGGCGTCAAGCAGCAGGTGTTCGGCGAGATCGAGAACATCATCGCCGAGGATGCCATCCTCGCCACCAACACCTCGTCGCTGTCCGTCGAGGAGATCGGCGCGAAGCTCTCACACCCCGAGCGCCTCGTCGGCTTCCACTTCTTCAATCCGGTGGCGGTGATGCCGCTCATCGAGATCGTGAAGACCCCGTCGACGGCGGACGCCGCACTGTCGACCGCGTTCGTGGTCGCGAAGAATCTCGGCAAGAGCGCCGTGCTCACCGCCGATGCCCCCGGCTTCGTCGTGAACCGTCTGCTGGCGAAGGTCATGGGCGAGGCCGCGCGGGCCGTCTACGAGGGCACACCGATCGCCGACGTCGAGAAGGCCTTCGCACCGCTCGGCCTGCCGATGGGTCCGTTCCAGCTGATCGACCTCGTCGGCTGGAAGGTCGCAGCGCACGTGCAGGACACGATGGTGCACGCGTTCCCGCACCGCTTCTACGCGAACGAGAACTTCCATGCTCTCGCCGCGCTCGATTCGGTCGTGGAGAAGGACAGGGGCGGTCGGGTCACCGGCTGGACCAAGCAGGCGGAGAAGATCGTCAAGCCCGTCGTGGGTTCGACGCCGGCATCTGCGGCGACGATCCTGGGACGCGTGCAGGACGGACTCGCCCACGAGATCAAGACCATGCTCGACGAGGGCGTGGTGCCCGAGGTCGAGGACATCGATCTCTGCCTGATCCTCGGCGCGGGCTGGCCGTTCATCGACGGCGGAGCCTCGCCGTACCTCGATCGCGAGGGTGCGTCTGATCGTGCCTTCGGCGGGTCGTTCCACACCCCGCAGATCCGGGGCATCGAGCACCGCTGATCGAACGGGGAAGGGGGCCGCGCTTCGGCGTGGCCCCCTTCTTCGTCGTCTGGACCGGTCTCAGCGGCGCTCGCGCAGCGGAATATCGATCGCGCCGGTCTCCCCGGCGTTCCGGGCGATCGGGATGCGGGTGCCGAGCACCTGAGCCACCACGTCCTGCGCGATCTTCGATGCCGTGAGCCCTGCGTCCGCGAGGATCTCTGCGCGGGTCGCGTGGTCGATGAACTCGTCCGGCAGACCCAGCTCGTCCACGGCCGTGTCGATCCCGGACTCGCGCAGTACCTGTCGCACACGGGTGCCGATGCCACCCACGCGAATGCCGTCCTCCAGCGTGATCACGAGCCGATGCCGCGCGGCCAGGGCCACCACCGAGGGCTGCACCGGGATCGCCCACCGCGGATCGATCACCGTGGCGCCGATGCCCTGTGCGCGCAGTCGCGCAGCGACGTCCATCGCGAGCGTGGCGAAGGGCCCGATGGCCACGAGCAGCACATCTTCTGACTCGCCGCGTTCCAGCACGTCGACACCGTCGTGCAGTCGTTCGACGGCCGGCAGGTCATCGGCGACGGATCCCTTCGGGAAGCGGATGACGGTGGGGGCATCGTCGACGTCGACGGCCTCATCCAGGGCTTCGATCAGACGCGCGCCGTCTCGGGGTGCCGCGATGCGGATGTGCGGAACGATCTGCAGCATGGCGAGGTCCCACATGCCGTGATGGCTGGGACCGTCGGGGCCGGTCACGCCGGCGCGGTCGAGCACGAAGGTCACACCGGCGCGGTGCAGAGCGACGTCCATCAGCACCTGGTCGAACGCCCGTCCCATGAACGTCGCGTAGAGCGCGACGACGGGGTGCAGTCCTCCGAAGGCCAGACCGGCGGCCGAGGCCACCGCATGCTGCTCGGCGATGCCCACGTCGTACACGCGATCGGGGAACCGCTCGGCGAACGGCGCCAGACCCGTCGGACGCAGCATGGCGGCGGTCATCGCGATCACGTCATGCCGACGCTCACCCACCTCGACGAGCGCATCCGAGAAGACGTCGGTCCAGCCGCGGCCCCCGGATGACAGCGTCTCGCCGGTGATCGGATCGATCTGCCCGACGGCGTGGAATTGATCGGCATCGTCATCGCGAGCGGGCTGGTACCCGTGGCCCTTCTCGGTGATGGCATGCACGATCACCGGTGCGCCGTACGACTTCGCGAGTTCGAGCGTCTCGAGCAGCGCGGGCAGGTCATGCCCGTCCACCGGCCCGAGGTACTTGATGTCGAGATTCGAGTACAGCGCCTCGTTGTTGGTGAAGCGCGAGAGGAAGCCGTGCGTACCGCCGCGGACGCCGCGGAACACGGCACGCCCGATCGGACCGAACGCGCGGAACAGACGGTCGGACTTGTGGTGCAGCTCCTTGTAGGCCGCTGCCGTGCGCACGCGGTTGAGGTACCGCGACATCCCGCCGATGGTCGGCGCGTAGGAGCGTCCGTTGTCGTTGACCACGATCACGAGATTGCGATCGTTGTCGTCGGAGATGTTGTTGAGCGCCTCCCAGGTCATGCCGCCGGTGAGTGAGCCGTCGCCGAGCACCGCGACGACGTGCCGATCGGCGCGCCCCGTCGCCGTGAGCGCGCGTGACACTCCGTCGGCCCAGCTGAGCGAGCTGGAGGCGTGCGACGACTCGACCACGTCGTGAGGGCTCTCACTGCGCTGCGGATAGCCGGCCAGACCCCCGCGCAGACGCAGCCCGGAGAAGTCCTGTCGGCCCGTCAGCAGCTTGTGCACGTAGGACTGGTGCCCCGTGTCGAAGATGAAGGGATCATCGGGCGAGGAGAACACCCGGTGCAGCGCGATCGTGAGTTCGACGACCCCGAGGTTGGGACCGAGATGCCCGCCGGTGCGGGAGACGTTCTCGATCAGGAATTCGCGGATCTCGCCCGCGAGTCCGACCAGCTGATCCTCGGACAGAGCGTCCAGATCGCGGGGTCCTGAGATGCTCGGGAGAATCGGCATCTGCACCTCCTACAGGCTTCATCAGCGCCGCCCGCACAGCTGCGGGCGTCTCGTCGATCCTATCGCGCCTGCCCGGGGGGAAGCCTGGAAGCAGGCGCGTGACACGACGAAGGGGGCCGGGTCGCGATGACCCGAGC
Organism: Microbacterium sp. PI-SA-G; assembly: GCF_057215335.1. Taxonomy (NCBI): domain Bacteria; kingdom Bacillati; phylum Actinomycetota; class Actinomycetes; order Micrococcales; family Microbacteriaceae; genus Microbacterium; species Microbacterium sp. PI-SA-G. Next base: position 410,654 of record NZ_CM170103.1, on the reverse strand, counting down.
CCCCTTCGTGTTGCGCGTCAGACCAGCGAACGCAGCACGTACTGCAGGATGCCGCCGTTGCGGTAGTAGTCGGCCTCACCGGGGGTGTCGATGCGGACCACGGCGTCGAACTCCACGACCTGCTTGCCCTCGGGCGAGTGCTCGCTCGGAGTCGCGGTGACCTTGACCGTCTTGGGGGTCACGCCGCTGTTCAGCTCCTCAAGACCCGAGATGGAGACGATCTCCGTGCCGTCGAGGCCCAGTGTCTCCCAGCTCTCCCCTGCGGGGAACTGCAGCGGGACGACGCCCATGCCGATCAGGTTCGAGCGGTGGATGCGCTCGAAGCTCTCGGTGATGACCGCCTTGACGCCCAGCAGACTGGTGCCCTTGGCCGCCCAGTCACGCGACGAGCCGGAGCCGTACTCCTTGCCGCCGAAGATGACCAGCGGGGTGCCCTGCTCCTGGTAGTTCATGCTCGCGTCGTAGATGTACGACTGCGGGCCGCCCTCCCGGGTGAAGTCGCGGGTGAACCCGCCCTCGACGACCTGGCCGTCGTTGACAGCCGAGACCATCATGTTCTTCAGGCGGATGTTGGCGAACGTGCCGCGGATCATGACCTCGTGGTTGCCACGACGCGACCCGAAGGAGTTGAAGTCCTTGCGGTCGACCCCGTGCTCGGTCAGGTACTGCGCCGCCGGCGTTCCCGCCTTGATGTTGCCGGCCGGCGAGATGTGGTCGGTGGTGACCGAGTCGCCGAGCGTCGCCATGACACGGGCGCCCTCGATGTCGCGCACCGGAGTGAGCTCCATCGTCATGCCGTCGAAGTACGGCGCCTTTCGCACGTAGGTCGAGTTCTCATCCCACTGGAAGATCGCGTCATCCGGGGTGGGCAGGCTGCGCCAGCGCTCGTCGCCGTCGAAGACGGTGGCGTACTGCTTGATGAACTGCTCCCGCGAGATCGACGAGTCGACGAGCTCCTGCACCTCGGCTGGCGTGGGCCAGATGTCCTTCAGGAACACGTCCTGGCCGTCTGTGCCCTGTCCCAGCGCGTCGTTCTCGAAGTCGAAGTGCATCGATCCGGCCAGTGCGTAGGCGATGACCAGCGGCGGGCTGGCGAGGTAGTTCATCTTCACGTCGGGGCTGATACGGCCCTCGAAGTTGCGGTTTCCGGAGAGCACCGCGGTGACCGCGAGGTCGTGCTCGTTGATCGCCTCGGAGACCTCCTCGATCAGCGGTCCGGAGTTTCCGATGCAGATGGTGCAGCCGTAGCCGACGGTGTAGAAGCCGAGACCCTCGAGGTCCTTGTCGAGTCCGGACTTCTCGTAGTAGTCGGTGACGACCTTCGAGCCCGGTCCCAGCGTGGTCTTAACCCAGGGCTTCTGCTTGAGGCCCTTCTCGAGAGCCTTGCGCGCCACCAGACCCGCGGCGATCATCACCGAGGGGTTGGAGGTGTTCGTGCACGAGGTGATCGCCGCGAGGGTGACCGCTCCGTTGTCGAGGATGTACTTCTCACCGCTCGGCGTCGTGACCGGCACCGGCTTCGATGCGTTCGCCGGAGCCCCGCTGTTGATGTGCACGGGACGCGTGGTGCGCGGCTCCTCCTCGCCCGGGGCGTTGCCCGGGTCGGAGGCGGGGAACGAGTGCTTCGACTCGAGGTCGACGACGTCGTCCGACGTGGACGGTGCCGCGTAGGCGAGGATGTCGCGCTCGAACTGCGACTTCGCGTCGGAGAGCAGGATGCGGTCCTGCGGGCGCTTCGGGCCGGCGATCGAGGGGACGACCGTGCCGAGGTCGAGCTCGAGGTACTCGCTGAACGTGGGCTCGTGCGAGGCGTCGTGCCAGAGCTTCTGCTCCTTGGCGTAGGCCTCGACGAGCGCGACGGCCTCATCGCTGCGGCCGGTCAGGCGCAGGTAGTCGAGCGTGACGTCGTCGATCGGGAAGATCGCCGCGGTCGAACCGAACTCGGGGCTCATGTTGCCGATGGTCGCGCGGTTCGCGAGCGGGACCGAGGTCACACCCTCACCGTAGAACTCCACGAACTTGCCGACGACTCCGTGCGTGCGCAGCAGTTCGGTGATGGTGAGCACGACGTCGGTCGCCGTCACACCGGCGGGGATCTCGCCGCTGAGCTTGAAGCCCACGACGCGCGGGATGAGCATCGACACGGGCTGGCCGAGCATGGCAGCCTCGGCCTCGATGCCACCGACGCCCCACCCCAGCACACCCAGGCCGTTGACCATGGTCGTGTGCGAGTCGGTGCCGACGCAGGTGTCGGGGTACGCGCGCAGCACGCCGTCGACATCACGGTCGTAGATGACCTTCGCGAGGTGCTCGATGTTCACCTGGTGCACGATGCCGGTGCCCGGGGGCACGACCTTGAAGTCGCTGAACGCCGTCTGGCCCCAGCGCAGGAACTGATACCGCTCACCGTTGCGCTCGTACTCGATCTCGACGTTGCGCTCGAGCGCATTCTCGGAACCGAAGAGGTCCGCGATGACCGAGTGGTCGATGACCATCTCTGCGGGCGACAGCGGGTTGATCTTGTTCGCGTCACCGCCCAGCGCCGTGACGGCCTCACGCATGGTGGCGAGGTCGACGATGCAGGGCACACCGGTGAAGTCCTGCATGACCACGCGCGCCGGCGTGAACTGGATCTCGGTGGTGGGCTCTGCCGCAGCATCCCACGACCCCAGAGCCTCGATCTGCGCCTTCGTCACGTTCGCGCCGTCTTCGGTGCGAAGCAGGTTCTCCAGGAGGACCTTGAGACTGAAGGGGAGCTTCTCGTAGCCGGGCACCGTGTCGATGCGGAAGATCTCGTAGTCGGTGCTGCCGACTGTCAGGGTGCTCTTGGCACCGAAGCTGTTCACCGTGGACACGGATCCGTCTCCTTCTGGTCGGATGGGAGCGACAGGCGCTTCCATCTTGCTCGCCTCGGAGGTTCTGCGGCTAGCAAGGCGTACCTAACCAGTCTGCGCCTTTTCGGCCCTCGGCAGAAGCGTGCGATTTATCTTGACATCAAGATAAATCTATCACGCCGGAGCGGTGTTCTCATCGCGCGGCGCGCGCGGATAGAGCGCACGGACCACGAGCCAGGTGACAGCGATCAGCGGCGCGAACAACGGCAGTCCCATGATCAGCTTCAGCGTGCCGAGCGCGGTGACGTCACCCGCGAGGTAGAGGGGCAGCTGCACGGCCAAACGGGCGAAGAACAGGGCGGACCACGCGATCCCGAGCCAGAGGAACGCCCGACGCTTGCGGCGGTCCTGGCGCCAGGCGGTGCCCTCCCCCATCAGGAAGCCGGCCGCGACGCCGATGAGCGACCAGCCGATCAGCGCCGATACCAGCAGCGCCGATCCGTAGACCGCATTGGTGATCAGGCCGGGAACGAAGTTGTCCTCGCCACGTCCGGTCCACAGCGCCAGGGCGGCGGCAGCGGCGGCAGCGATCAGACCGCCGAGCGCGGCGGACGGCGGCGACTTCTGGATCAGACGCACGATCGTGAAGATCGCGGCGAGCCCGACGGAGACCCCGAGCGCGAGGATCAGCGGCTCGGGTCGCAGGGTGAACAGGATGACGAACGCGAGGCTCGGGAGGACCGACTCGAGGATGCCGCGCCAGCCCCCGATCGCGGACCAGACGACACGAGGGGTGCTTCCGCCTTCGACTGGATCGAGACCCGCGCGCCGAGCCGCACCACCGAGCGCGGCCCCCAACACATCCGACGCACTCGTCTCGCGCTCGGCGTCTGGCTGCTCCGAACGCGGCCCGGGAGCGCTCACGCGGAGCCCGGCGTTGCCGGCATCTTCAGCGGAATGAGGTCGCGAGGGGGCATCGGGGATCCGCCGCGCACGACCACGATCGAACGGAACAGATCCTCGACCTTCTCGGCGGCGGCCGGATCGGATGCCGCAGCCCCGCCGATCACGCCGCGCAGGAACCAGCGCGGACCGTCGATGCCGATGAAGCGAGCGAGCCGGAGACCGGATCCCTCGTTCGCCGTCGCGGGGACCTCGGCCAGAAGCTCCTTGCCGAGTGCGCCGTCACGCTCCTCGACGCGGCCGCCCTGAGCCTTCACCTGATCGCGCAGCTGCACGCGCGTCTCGTCCCAGAGGCCCCCGCTGCGCGGCGCCGCGAAGGGCTGGACCTGCAACGAGGAATCCGCGTAGTCGAGACCCACAGCGACGATGCGCTTGGACTGCTCCTCGACCTCGAGGCGCAGGTTCAGCCCCTCGCGCGGCAGGATCTTGATGCCGCCCAGGTCGATGTACGGACGCACCGGGTTCGCCTCGGAGTCGTCGAAGGGTCCCTCCGTCGCCCGGTTCACGGGTGCCGACTTCGCGGGGATGGGGGTGTTGTCAGTCATTGCTCTTCCCTGCCTGATAACCGGTGGAACCGAATCCGCCTTCGCCGCGAACGCTCTCGGGCAGTTCGTCGACCGGAATGAATGTCGCCCGCGAGACGGGCATCACGATCAGCTGTGCGATGCGATCGCCGACGGCCACATCGTACGCGCTGTGATTGTCCGTGTTGATGAGACTCACCTTGATCTCGCCCCGATAACCGGCGTCGACCGTTCCCGGCGAATTCACGATCGAAATGCCGTGCTTTGCGGCGAGACCGCTGCGGGGAACCACGAAGGCCGCATAGCCCTCGGGCAGCGCGATCCGCACGCCGGTCGCGACCAGCGCCCGTTCGCCGGGCTCGAGGTGGACCGCCTCCGCCGCCACGAGATCCGCACCCGCGTCGCCGGGGTGCGCGTATCCCGGAACCACGACGTCACCGTCCAGAACAGGAGCGATAATGGGGACAACAACGGAATCGGTCACCCCATGAGGCTAATGCAGAACCCCACCACAGACGCACGGACGTCCTATCGCGAGCGACTCTCCCCCAGCCTCCGGCTGCTGGTCACGGTCGCGCTCGCCGGACCGATGGTCGCGCTGATCTTCGTCCCCGTCGGATCCACCGTCGCGCTCATCATCGGAGCCGCCGTGTCGGCCGTGCTCGTCGTCCTGCTGGTGGCCGCCGCCCCGGCGATCATGATCACCGGCAGCGTGCTGCACGCGGGACGCGCGCACATCGACGTTCGTCACCTCGGAGACGCGACGGCGCTGACCGGCGACGACGCGCGCCAGGCTCGGGGACCCGGACTCCCCGCCCACGGATGGCACGTGATCCGCGGAGGCATCGACGGCGTCGTGGTCGTGCCGAACATCGACCCCGACGATCCGGCCGAGTCCTGGACCATCTCCACGCGCACGCCCGATCGCCTGGCGGCGGCCATCGCGGCGGCGCGCCGCTGAGACAGCCGTCTCGCGCCGGCCCGCACCCGGAAACGACGACGCGCCCCTGACCGAGGTCCGGGGCGCGTTGGTATCACGTGCGCGTGCTCAGGCAGCGCACTCCTTGCAGATGGGTCCGGCGGATCCCTCGTGGTCGAGCTGCGATTGGTGCTTCACGAGGAAGCAGTTCATGCAGGTGAACTCGTCCTGCTGCGCGGGCAGCACGACGACGTCCAGTTCGAGGTCGGAGAGGTCGGCGCCGGGAAGGTCGAAGTTCGAAGGGTTGTCGGAGTCTTCGTCCCCAGAGGATCCGGAGGACTTGTCCGGAACACGCTCCTTGAGGGCTTCGATCGACTCTGAGTCGTCTTCACTCTTTCGGGGAGCGTCGTAGTCGGTTGCCATGCGGTAGATCTCCACTTTCATGGTGCGAGTGGGTGGTGCGCCGTCGGGTATTCGGCGGCCACAGTTTGCACGACCCAAAGCGAGAACGCAAATGCTGTGGTGTGCGACAGACCAAACTCACGGCACGCCCAGAGTATTCCCGCTCTGCAGCCCTCCTGCGTGACACCATGAACGAACACCCATCAGAGGGGCATTCGCATGGAAAACGTCACGATCGTCGGCACAGAAGCAGGACTGCTCGTACTCGCCACAGAGTCGGGCGAGCGGTTCGCGCTGGCCATCGACGATGTCCTGCGGCGCGAACTCCGTCGCGCCTCCCGCCAGGCCGAACCCGGTGTTCCGCGGCTCGCCGCCAGCCCGCGCGACATCCAGGCTCAGATCCGCGCCGGTCTGACCGCGCCCGAGGTCTCGGCACTTCTCGGCATCAGCGTCGACGATGTGATCCGCTTCGAGAGTCCCGTACTGGCCGAGCGCGAGCACATCATCGATCAGGCCCTCGCCGTGCCCGTTCTCATCGGCAGCGAGGTCGAGCCCGACGCGCAGCCCACGTTCGGTGCCGCCGTGCGCGACAAGCTCGCCGAGGTCGGCGCCACCGATGAGCGCTGGGCCAGCTGGAAAGACGAGACCGGATGGATCGTCAAGCTGGAGTTCACCGCGAGCGAGGTCGAGCACGACGCACGCTGGAGCTTCGACCCGCGCCGCAGCGCGCTCGCTCCGCTGAACGCCGACGCGACCCAGCTCTCGCGCCAGGGCTCGCTGCCCGAGGGGCTCATCCCCCGGCTGCGTGCCGTCGACCCCGACCGCGGTGGCTCGCCGTACAAGGACGAGAGCCGTTTCGACTCCGGAGCCTTCGGCCCCCGACTGCTTCCCACGCCGGACGCCGACTCCGAGAGCCCTGCGCTGCCGGAACGCTCGAACGCGGCTGCGCAGCACGCCGCCATCAATCGCGCGCCGGAACCGGGCGCGACGAACCCGGAGACCGCCGACCTGCTCGAGGCGCTGCGTCGCCGCCGCGGTCAGCGAGAGAACGCTCCCCTGATCGATGACTCGGACGACCACCACGGCGACGAGTCCACGCCGATCGCCCTGTTCGACGCCTTCGAGACCGCGCCGGTCGAACCCGTGCCCGCCGAAGAGCCCCCGCGGACGGAGTCGCCCGACAACGGCGCCGACAGCAACGGCCGCCGGCGCCGTCGCAACGCGATGCCGTCGTGGGACGAGATCGTGTTCGGAGCGCGCACCGACGAATGACGCGTCGAGTGGCAGCGTCGCGTGACGGCGTGCGTCCAGGTCAGCGAGCGTATGCGCCGAGCCGCAGCAGCGGAACCTGTCGCTCCTCGGGTGTCAGGCCTCCGTGCTGGCCGACCATGCCGCGGCCGCGTTGATCCACTGCCGTTCCGTCGTAGATCGCCGACACGCCCCGCGCGATGGCCAGGACGTCTCCGATGCGTGACGATGCAGCATCGGTGACGAGGGGTCCGAACAGTCCGGCCACGATGGCCTCTTCGCGCGACACGACGTCGGCCGCCCCCTCGAGGTCGGCGCGCCACCGAGTGAGAACGGTCGCGGGGTCGGCATCAGGTTCGAGGTAGGCGTGGATCATGCGGGGCTCGCCGCCCACGTGACGGACGCCCACGAGATGTGTCTCATCGAGGATCACCTGGCGCTGCGCAGGCACATCGACCATGCCGTGGTCAGAGGTCACCAGGACCCCCACTCCCGCCGGGATCCGAATGGCGAGTGCCGCGTCGACCTCCTCGAGCGCGGACACCCACGGCGATGACGCGATTCCGTGCTTGTGGCCGGCCTTGTCGACCTCGGGCACGTAGCAGTAGACGAGGGAACCGGGGTTCCGCTCGGCGAGCTCGTACGCGGCCGCCACACGGTCGGCCGCAGTGGCGGCCGCGACGAAGTCCGCACCGCGCAGCGTCGCGCGCGTGAATCCGCTCGTGGCGTAGGCCGCAACGCCGATCGCGAAGGTCGGACGACCTTGGGCTCGTGCCTGCTCGAACACCGTCGGGGCGGGCTGCCACGTCAGGGGATCGAGGCCCTCGGACTCCCAGCCCGTCAGCTGATTCACCAGGCGGTCGCGGCTCGGATCGAGCACGCGGTAGCCGACCAGCCCGTGCACACCGGGCCAGACGCCCGTGAGGATGCTGGTGAGAGCGGCCGCGGTCGTGGAGGGGAACACCGAGCGCGCGACATCCTTCTTCGCCATCCGCGCCGTGAGCGTCCTGGCATGTCCGGCGTGCGCGCGGAGGCTGATCGCTCCAAGTCCGTCGATCACGACGAGCACGGCCGATCGGACGGCGGGCAGGGCGTCGGACGTGCCGGTCAAGGACGCGAGCAGGTCGGCCGCCACCCCGACCACGCTCCGGGTCGATGGCGACTCGGACGGTAGCATGAGGGTCATCCCTGCCAGTCTGACACAGGCACTCAGCAACGCCCTCAGGAAGTACATGCCGAAAACTCCGCCGCCCGAGCCCGTCGAAGAACGCATCCAGGACATCGACCTCTCCAGCGAGATGCAGGGCTCGTTCCTCGAGTACGCGTATTCGGTGATCTACTCGCGCGCCCTGCCGGACGCGCGCGACGGCCTGAAGCCCGTGCAGCGGCGAATCCTGTACCAGATGGCCGAGATGGGCCTGCGTCCGGACCGCGGTCACGTGAAGAGCGCGCGCGTCGTCGGCGAGGTGATGGGAAAGCTGCACCCCCATGGCGACACCGCCATCTATGACGCACTCGTGCGCCTCGCACAGGAGTGGGCCCTGCGCGTCCCGCTGGTCGACGGACACGGCAATTTCGGCTCGCTCGACGACGGTCCTGCCGCCGCGCGGTACACCGAGGCGCGCCTGGCGGCCTCAGCGCTCGCCCTGACGGAGAACCTCGACGAGGATGTCGTCGACTTCATCCCGAACTACGACGGACAGTTCCAGCAGCCGGCGGTGCTGCCTGCGGCATTCCCCAACCTGCTCGTGAACGGTGCCAGCGGCATCGCCGTCGGCATGGCGACCAACATGGCGCCGCACAACCTCATCGAGGTCGTCGCCGCAGCCATCCACCTGCTCGAGAACCCGGACGCGACCACGGAAGAGCTCATGGAGTTCGTTCCGGGCCCCGATTTCCCCGCGGGCGGCGTCCTGATGGGCCTCGACGGCGTTAAGGACGCGTACATGACGGGGCGCGGGGCACTCAAGGTCCGCGCCAAGGTCTCGGTCGAACCGCTCGGCCCCCGGCGCACCGGCATCATCGTCTCCGAGCTGCCGTACATGGTCGGCCCCGAGCGGCTGATCGAGAAGATCCGCGATGCCGTGCAGTCGAAGAAGCTGCAGGGCATCAGCGACGTCACTGACCTCACCGACCGCAATCACGGACTCCGGGTCGCGATCGGCATCAAGACCGGCTTCGACCCGAACGCCGTGTTGGATCAGCTCTACCGGCTGACCCCGCTCGAGGATTCCTTCAGCATCAACAACGTCGCGCTCGTCGACGGACAGCCGCGCACGCTCGGGCTGAAAGAGATGCTCAGCGTCTACGTGGCGCATCGCCTCGAGGTCATCACGCGCCGCAGCCGCTACCGCCTCGCGCGCCGCGAGGAGCGCCTGCACCTCGTCGAGGGACTGCTGATCGCGATCCTCGACATCGACGAGGTCATCCAGGTCATCCGCTCCTCCGACGACTCCGAGCAGGCGCGCACCCGCCTGCGCTCGATCTTCGATCTGAGTGAGCTGCAGGCCGAGTACATCCTCGAACTCCGGCTGCGCCGACTGACGAAGTTCTCACGCATCGAACTCGAGGCCGAACGCGATTCGCTCCTCGCCGAGATCGCCAAGCTCCGCGAACTGCTGGCGAGCCCCGTGCTGCTGCGCGCAGCGGTGGCGTCGGAGCTCGACGCGGCGGCCGAGGCCTACGGCACGCCGCGCCGCACCCTGCTCATGAACGCCGCCCCGCCCAAGCCCCGCGCCACCAAGGGAGCCGTCGACCTGCAGATCGCCGATGCGGCGACGGTGCTCGTGCTCTCGACGACGGGACGTGCGGTGCGGATCGACCTCGCGCAGGGCCAGGAACTCTCGGCAGCCGCACGACGCAGCAAGCACGACGCCATCCTCACGACTCTCGAGACGACGGTCCGAGCGGAGATCGGAGCGGTCACCAGCGCGGGCCGTGTCGTCCGCTTCTCCCCCGTAGACCTCCCGTCGGTGCCGTCGAGCTCCGTGCAGCTCGCAGCGGGCACCCCCCTGCGGGACTACCTGAACATCACCACGCGGGGCGAACGCATCGTCGGATTCGTGCGCTTCGACAGCGACACTCCGATCGCCCTGGGCACACTGCAGGGAACCGTGAAGCGCGTGGTGCCGTCGACGCTCCCCGTGCGCCCGGAGATCGAGGTCATCGGACTGAAGGCCGGGGATTCGGTGGTCGGCGCAGCCGAGGCGCCGGATGGCACGGAACTGGTGTTCGTCACGACCGACGCGCAGCTGCTGCATTTCTCGTCATCGATCGTGCGTCCGCAGGGAGCGCCGGCCGGAGGCATGGCGGGGATCAAGCTCGGAACGGGCGCGAGCGTGCTGTTCTTCGGCGTCGTCGCCCCCGAGGACGACGCCGTCGTCGCCACGGTCTCGGGCACGGACGGCATTCTCCCCGGCACCGAACCGGGCCGTGCGAAGGTGTCGTCGTTCACGGAGTACCCGGCCAAGGGACGAGCGACGGGAGGGGTGCGCGCGCACTCGTTCCTGAAGGGCGAGGACCGACTGACGGTCGCCTGGGTCGGCCGCACGCCGGCGCAGGCCGTCGACCCGACCGGCGCCGTGCGCAGGCTTCCTGAGCTCAGAGCACGACGGGACGCCTCGGGGCAGCCGATCGACGGCGTGATCGGCAGCATCGGCCGCACGATCGTCTGACGCCTGTCCGGGACCTAGGCGTCGATCGCCTCGCGCGAGAGTCGGTCCGACGAGTCGATGATGAACTCCCGGCGGGGGGCGACCTCATTGCCCATCAGCAGCTCGAAGACGCGACCCGCGGCCTCGGCATCCTCCATCCGCACGCGACGGAGCAGGCGCCCGGAGCGGTCCATGGTGGTGTTGGCCAGCTGCTCCGCGTCCATCTCGCCGAGCCCCTTGTACCGCTGGATCGGTTCGTGCCAGCGCTTGCCCGCCTTGCGGAGCTTGGTCAGCAGCGCGTGCATCTCCTGCTCGCTGTAGGTGTAGATCGTCTCGTTCGGCTTGGAACCGGGGTTCATCACGATCACCCGGTGCAGCGGCGGAACGGCGGCGAACACCCGCCCGTGCTCGATCAGCGGACGCATGTACCGGAAGAACAGCGTGAGCAGCAGCGTGCGGATGTGCGCGCCGTCGACGTCGGCGTCGCTCATCAGGATCACCTTGCCGTAGCGTGCCGCGCTGATGTCGAACGACCGCCCGGATCCCGCGCCGATCACCTGGATGATCGACGCGCACTCCGCGTTGGAGAGCATGTCGCCCACCGACGCCTTCTGGACGTTGAGGATCTTGCCTCGGATCGGCAGCAACGCCTGGAATTCGCTGTTGCGCGCGTTCTTGGCCGTACCGAGCGCCGAGTCGCCCTCCACGATGAACAGCTCGCTGCGCTCCACCTCGTTCGTGCGGCAATCCACCAGCTTGGTGGGGAGCGTCGACGACTCCAGCGCGTTCTTTCGGCGCTGCGTCTCCTTGTGAGCGCGAGCGGAGACACGCGCCTTCATCTCGGCGACGATCTTGTCGAGCAGCTGCGTGGCCTGGTTCTTGTCGTCGCGCTTGGTGGAGGCGAAACGTTGAGCGAAGTCCTTGCGCAGCACCTGCGCCACGATCTGACGCACGGCCGGCGTGCCGAGCACCTCTTTGGTCTGGCCCTCGAACTGCGGCTCCGGGACGTTCACCGTGAGCACGGCTGTGAGGCCGGCCAGCACGTCGTCCTTCTCGAGCTTGTCGTTGCCGACCTTGAGCCGGCGTGCGTTCTGCTCGACCTGGGCGCGGAGCACCTTGAGCATCTCCTGCTCGAAGCCCTGCTGATGCGTCCCGCCCTTGGGCGTCGCGATGATGTTCACGAACGAGCGCATCGTCGTCTCGTACCCGGTACCCCAGCGCAGGGCGATGTCGACCTGGCAGACGCGCTCGACCTCGGTGGCGATCATGTGCCCGTCGGCCTGAAGCACCGGCACCGTCTCTTTGAACATGCCCTCGCCCTGAACGCGCCAGGTGTCGGTCACGGGCGGGTCGGAGGCGAGGTACTCGACGAACTCGGAGATACCACCCTCGTAGCGGTACGAGGTCTCGATGCTCTCCTCGGCCCGCTCATCGCGGATCACGATCTCGAGCCCGGGGACCAGGAACGCGGTCTGGCGCGCGCGATTCTCGAGATCACCGAGCTGGAACGCGGCGTCCTTCGTGAAGATCTGCCGATCGGCCCAGTAGCGGACACGGGTGCCGGTCACACCACGAGGCGCCTTGCCCGCGACGCGGAGCTCGCTGCCGTCCTGGAATGGGCGGAAGGGCGCGTCCGGCCGCTTCTCCCCCGAGTCGGTGAAGATGCCCGGCTCGCCGCGGTGGAACGACATGGCGTAGGTCTTGCTCCCGCGGTCGACCTCGACGTCGAGACGCTCGGAGAGAGCATTCACGACCGATGCCCCCACCCCGTGCAGGCCACCGGATGCCGCGTAGGAGCCGCCGCCGAACTTGCCTCCCGCGTGGAGCTTGGTGAAGACGACTTCGACACCGGTCAGCCCGGTGCGGGGCTCGACGTCGACGGGGATGCCGCGACCGTGGTCGTGCACCTCGACGCTGCCGTCGGCGTGCAGGATGATGTCGATCCGGTTGCCGTTGCCCGCGACGGCTTCGTCGACGGCGTTGTCGATGATCTCCCACAGGCAGTGCATGAGCCCGGGCGATCCGTTCGAACCGATGTACATACCGGGACGTTTGCGGACTGCCTCGAGGCCCTCGAGCACCTGGAGATGATGGGCTGAATACTCGGCGGTCACAATCTCCGAGTCTATTCTCGACTGCACCTGTGGACCGGTCGACACTCCCCACGGCACCGGACATGACGCGGTCCCCGTACGCGCAGAGCGAAACACGCCGCGATCCGGGCATGCCCCCAGGTATCCCGTGGTTGTATTGAGCACGCTCCAACAGCGAACCCGACACCCGAGGAGGAACCGAGATGAACGCTACGACCGAACGTGAGACCTCTACCGTCGAGTTCCGCCTGACCGCCATGGACCGCTGCGACTCCTGCGGCGCTCAGGCATACATCGCCGCCGAGGTCAACGGCTCCGAGCTGCTCTTCTGCGCCCACCACGGTCGCAAGTACGAAGAGAAGCTCCGCAGCATCGCCACCAGCTGGCACGACGAGACCTCGCGTCTCATCGACGCCGTCTGAGTCCACGCCCCCAATCGGGAGCGCCTCGACGCGTCCACCGCGCCGGAACGTCAGTCTCTGACGGTCCGGCGCATTTTCATGCTCAGGCGGGTGAGGATCTCCTCGCCCACCGTGTCGATGCGCTCCGCGAGAGCGGTGGCGCTCGACTCCCCGTGATCACCGGCGCCGAACACGTGCACCTCGTCGCCGAGGCCCATGCCCGCCCATCCCTCGACGACCGAGGAAGTCGGATCGACGCCGAGAAGCTCACGCGCACCGCCGGGTGTACCGACGCGAGCGCCGGCCAGCGTGGAGGGCAGTCCGTCGAAGCTTCCGATGCCGATCACCGCGTGGGCGCCCTCGATCCGCGAGACCGGAGCGACCAGGGACGCGATCGGGCGGATGCCGTCAAGCTCTGGGCCGTCTGCGGAACGCACGCCGTAGCAGAAGGCGCCGATGCGCGAGAGCGAGCCCCGCAGCTCCGGCCGCCACCACGAGGCGGCCGACGCGGTGAGATGCTGCAGCGGCGGCGTCGGCCCCGTCGCCCCGGCGACGTCCACGGCATCGAGGAACACGGCGCGGGAGTCGTCGTCGTCCGCGTCACTCGCCTCGGAGATGTGGCTCCAGATTCCGACGAGCTCGACCGTGCCGGCCTGCTCCGCCGCGCGGGCGGTCGCGATCGCCTCGCCCCAGTTCTCGGAACGGATGCCGTTGCGATGCAGACCCGTGTCGATCTTGAGATGCACGCGTGCCCGCCGGCCGAGCGCCGCGGAACAGGCGATCACCCGGCCGAGGTACTCCGCGCTGCCGACACCGAGGTCGATGTCGTGAACAAGCGCCTCGTCGATCTCGGAGTCCGTCGACGTCGCCCAGGCGAAGATCCGCGCGCCGTCACCGGCGTTCCGCCGCGCGTCGATGCCGGTGCGGACGTCGTAGCTGCCGATCCACTCGACCCCTGCCGCGCACGCCTCGGTCACCGCCCACGCCAGGCCGTGCCCGTAGGCGTCATCCTTGACCACGAGCATGAGCGTGGACGGTTCGATCCGCGAGCGGACCGCATCGATGTTCGCGCGGAAGGTCCGCGCACTCAGGCGAAGTTCGGGTCGCGTCATGATTCCCATCCTCGGTCGGCGTGACCGCCCGCGACGGCAACGAGCTCCGCGACCGAGAATCCCGTCACAGCGCTCCAGCGCGCCAGTGCGGGGCCGACGGGACCCGACCCTCCGAAGTAGGTGACCTCGGTGCCCACCGCGACCTCGGCGCCCTGCAGGTCGACGACGCAGACGTCCATCGCCACGCGGCCGATGACGGGCCGTGCAATCCCGTCGACCTCGACGTGGACGTTGTTGCCGAGGGCCCGCACGATGCCCTGGGCATACCCGCCCGTGACCAGTGCCGCTGTGGTGTCGGCCGCGGCACGGTGGGTGTACCCGTACGACACGGCATCCCCGGCGCGCAGGGGCTTGGTGGAGAGCACGTGGCCGACGAGACGCATCACAGGACGTGTGGGGAGACTGCCGTCGGCGTCGGGCAGTCCGTACAGCAGCGACGACGAGATGTCGGGCTCGCCGTGAAGAGTCGCGTCGATGCCTTCCAGACCCAGCGTCTCGGCCTCGCCCTCGGAGTCGACCAGTACCCGCATTCGACCTGCGGCGGTCAGCGCCTGCGCGATCGTGAGCACTCCGTGCCCCCACGCATCACGGCGGAGGTCGGCCAGCGTACCGCCGCTGTGCAGCGCGGCGCGAGCGGCGGACTCCAGCGCGGACCGGGAGATCATGGCCCGGGGTCGGGCACTCGACGTCGTCTCACACACGTCCTCCACACTATCTTCCGCGCTCCCAGCTTCGCTGAGGCGCCCCCGTAGACTGGATCGGTCCCCAACCCTTCGGAGCACAATGTCTCGTCTTTCCCTCGCGCCCCGGGTCCGTTACCTGCTCGGTCGCGCCCGACGCATCGATGTCGGATCCGTCGTGGAGCGCGCCAGAGAAGCGTCGGCTCAGCACCACAAAGCCGTTCCCGTCATCGTCGCCGACATGCTGTGGTCGGCCGGACGCCACAACGTCGGATTCCAGGACTACATCGACTACGACTTCGCCATCCTGACGCGGGCGGAGCGTGAGACCTTCATGACCCACCCGGTGTCGAACCAGCTGTCGCAGCGCTATGACCACCCGGACTTCCGGTGGATCTTCCAGGACAAGGTGGCGTTCGACCGGCACTTCGCCGCGTACCTGCACCGCGAGTGGATGGTGGTCGAGGAGGGCAACGCCGACGCCGTGCGTGAGTTCGCGCAGAGACTCGGCACGATCGTCACGAAGGAGCCGGTCGGGCAGGCAGGCACCGGCGTGCATCGGTACCACGCAGCCGAGATCGAGGACTGGGACGACTTCCATCGTGGGCTGCTCAGCCGTGGAGAACTGCTCATCGAAGAGGTCATCCGCCAGCACGACGCTCTCGCAGCAGTGTGCCCCGGCACCGTCAACACGACGCGCGTCACTGCGTTCTTCGATGGCGAGAAGGCGCACATCCTCGCCATGGCGCAGAAGTTCGGCCGAGGAGCCGTGAGCGACCAGATGACGTTCGGCGGCTTCTACACGATGCTCGATGCCGACGGTCGCTCCGTCGGTGCCGGATATGACTCGCACGGGCACGTGCACGAGACGCATCCCGACACCGGGTTCCCCATCGCCGACTTCCAGCTGCCGTACATGGACGAGGTCCGGGCTTTCATCGATCAGGTCGCGCGCGTCGTTCCGCAGGTGCAGTACGTCGGATGGGACATCGTCGTCTCGCCGGAGGGACCGGTACTCGTCGAGGGCAACTGGGGTGCCGGCGTCTACGAGAACAAGCCCAGCGTCACCGGCATCCGCACCGGCCACAAGCCCCGCTACCGCGAGGTCATCGGGTTCTGACACAGCGAAGCGAGAAGGCCCCCGGATGCCGATGCATCCGGGGGCCTTCGTCGATTGCGAGCGGTTCTGAGACCGTCACAGAGTCAGACGGCGCGTACGATACCGAGCGGCGTCGACTCCAGCCCCTGTCCGAGCGGGTTGTCGCCGAGGATGCGCACCAGGCGGCGTTCGCCGGCCTTGTCCAGCGTCGAGCCGAGGATGTTGCCGCCGAGGTCGTTGATGTCGACCACGGCGACCTCGGCCTTTCCGCCGATCAGCGTCTTCACGCGCTGCGCGACCTCGCGCGGGTTCTTCGGCCCGAGCACGACGGCCTCGTTGTACGGAGGGATCGTGTGCTTGGTGGGACCGTCGATCGCCCGTGCCTTGTCGCCCGCGATCCGGTAGAAGTCCCCGCGGCGGCCGAAAGCCTTGGTGACAGCGGCGACCGCGGAGGCGAACAGGATGCGCGGCGTGCCGCACTCCCGCAGAGCCATCTCCATGGTCTCGGGCATGCCCAGACCGATGCCGTACGGCGTGCGGGTCACGTACTTCGACAGGAACAGCGCGAGCTTGCGCGGGTGGATCTCGTCGAGACGGTACGAGCGTCCCTGGGTGATCGCGACGATCTTCTCGGTCACGAACAGCAGGTCACCCGGCTGCACCGACGCGGTCGCGTACTCCGAGATGATGGAGTCGAGGTCGTCGTCGGGCATGACGACACGTGTGCGCAGCGGAATGCGTTCGTAGCTCTTGCCGTCGACGCTCGTCTCGAGCGCCTTGCCGTCGTTCGCCTGGCTCATTCGAGGTAGTCCCGCAGCGACTGCGAGCGACTCGGGTGACGCAGCTTGGCCATCGTCTTGGACTCGATCTGACGGATCCGCTCGCGGGTCACGCCGAAGGTGTCGCCGATCTGGTCGAGCGTCTTGGGCTGACCGTCACCGAGTCCGAAGCGCATCCGGATGACTCCGGCCTCGCGCTCCGACAACGAGTCGAGCAACTGCTCGAGCTGGCGCTGCAGCATGGTGAAGCCGACCGCGTCGGCCGGGACGACAGCCTCGGTGTCCTCGATGAGGTCACCGAACTCGCTGTCTCCGTCTTCACCGAGCGGGGTGTGCAGAGAGATCGGCTCGCGACCGTACTTCTGCACCTCGACGACCTTCTCCGGCGTCATGTCGAGCTCGCGGCTCAGCTCTTCCGGAGTGGGTTCGCGACCGAGGTCCTGCAGCATCTGGCGCTGCACGCGGGCGAGCTTGTTGATGACCTCGACCATGTGCACCGGGATGCGGATGGTGCGGGCCTGGTCGGCCATGGCGCGGGTGATCGCCTGACGGATCCACCACGTGGCGTAGGTGGAGAACTTGAAGCCCTTGGTGTAGTCGAACTTCTCGACGGCGCGGATCAGACCGAGGTTGCCCTCCTGGATAAGGTCCAGGAACTGCATGCCGCGTCCGGTGTAG
The DNA here is from genome assembly GCF_057215335.1 of Microbacterium sp. PI-SA-G. NCBI lineage: Bacteria > Bacillati > Actinomycetota > Actinomycetes > Micrococcales > Microbacteriaceae > Microbacterium > Microbacterium sp. PI-SA-G. The sequence goes on along the minus strand of NZ_CM170103.1, from coordinate 393,269 downwards.
CGCTTCGCGAGCGAGACGACCAGTCGGAGGTTCGCGCCGAGCAGATGACTCTTGGCACGCTGTCCGTCGCGGGCGACCCACTGGAGGTCCAGACCCAGCTGGCCGGCCTTCTCGGCCGCGGTCATCGTGGAGAGCTTCTCTTCGGCGAAGAGTCCCGCCTCGATGCGCATGGCCAGCTCGACCTCTTCGGCCGCGTTCAGAAGCGCGACCTTTCCGATCTGCTTCAGGTAGTCCTTGACCGGGTCTGCGGTCGCGCCGGTGATCTGAGTCGAGTAGACCGGCACGTCCTCGTCGTCGGTGGACGAGATGACGATCGCGCCCGTGGGCAGCGGCTCAGCGAACTTGGGCTTGCTGTCGTCGTCGTCGTCATCGCCGGCTTCCGCGGTGCCCGTGGCGGGGGCCTCGTCGTCTTCGACGACGTCATCGGCCTTCTTCTTCTTCACGGGCGCGCGCTTGGCCGCTGCGCGCTTCGCTGCGCTCAACGGCGCAGGCTTCTCGGCTGCATCCTTCGACTCGGCCTGGGCGTCGACAGCCGTCTCGGGGGCGGCCTTCTTCGTCGTCCGGGATTTGTTTGTCGTGGCAGGAGTCACGTTTCGCCTTTCACGGAGCGGCAGCACCGCCCCGGGACATTTCGGACACTAGTAAGACCCTTGTCAAGTCCAGTCCGGGAAGGACTGATTGACAACGGGTCGAACTCCTAGTATCGCACACGTGTGGCGATGCGTCGTCATTCCGACGAAGTTCGGCGGAATGAGATTCAGCCGCGTCCGGGCTTGTCCTCGTCCGACGGCCGCGATGCAAGATATCGCTCGAGCTCGGCCGCGAGCTCGTCGGCACTCGGGAGGTCCCTTTCGCTGAAACCCCCCTCGTCGTACGAGTCGTCGTCAGGGTTGCGGCCCGCCATGTAGGCGTCGTATCGGCGCTCGAGGTTCTGAACCATCTGCTGCAGTTCGTCGTTGCCCAGCACCTGATCATCGACACGGGTGATGTAGTCGGCGCGGCGCTCCTGCACCTCGTCGAGCATGAGCACCAGTCCGGTCGACGCCATCAGACGCTGCGCGGCGGTGATCACGGCATCGGGGTTCTCGGTCTCGGCGAGGTAGTGCGGAACCAGAAGGACGAAGCCGACGGCGCGGTCGCCGCGTTCTGCGAACCGGAACTCCAACAGGTGGCCGGCGGTGGCAGGGACCTGCGTCCGCGGACGCCAGACGGAATGCGCGACGATGAGGTCGCGGCGATTGCCGCTGACGGTCGTGCCGATCGGGCGAGTGTGCGGCACGGGCATCGCGATGGAGTGCACCCAGTTGAGGCCGTCGGACTCGAACTCCGCGGCAAGATCGAGGACCGTGCGCGCGAAGGCGTTCCACGCGAAGTCGGGCTCATATCCCGACAGCAGCAGGAAGGGCTGCCCGAGGGCATCGGTGGCCAGCGAGAGCTCGAGCTTCTGCGGACGGAACTCGGTCAGGTGATCCTGATCGAACGAGATCACGGGCCGACGGGCGCGATAGTCGAGGAGCACATCGTTGTCGAACACCGCGAGCGGCTGCGGCGAAGCGGTTTCACGGAGGTGCTCGATCAGCCGCGACACCGCGTTCCCGGCATCGGTGAAGCCGGTCAGCAGCACCACCAGCGGCAGTCCGCGCGGGACGGCCGGGGCATTCGCGACTCGTTCATGGATCTCACCGGAGGGGGGCATCCCTCCATGCTACGAGGCGCTTCACGAGCGCGGGTTGGCGGCGTCATGCTGAGAGCGAACACGCCCGGTCGCGGCCGCACCCGCCGCGTCATGACGATCCCTAGGATGGAGGTATGACGCTTCCCGTGCTCTCGCACACCACCGATCAATTCCCCGGAAGCGCTGCCGATGCCGCAGTGCTCGTCGTCTCCGACATCGCGAAATCGTCGTCGTCGCTGGACGCCTACCCGGGCCTTGCCGACATCCTCGCTGGAGTCGGGTTCACGGGATCCGCGTCATCGTTCGTGCGTGTCCACGCGCCCGAGATCTCGCGTCTGCCGCTCGCCGTCGTGGGCACGGGCTCGGACGCCGATGCTCTGGCCGTGCGCAACGCGGTCGGCACGGCGGTGCGCTCCTTCACCGGACACGCGCACCTCGCCATCGCCCTCGCCCCGGGCCTCGAGGCGTTCGCCGCCGCCGCTGCCGAGGGCGCCGTGCTGGGGGGACACCGCTTCGACGGCTACCGCTCCGACAAGGGCAAGAAACGCGCCACCGCCGTCACGCTGCACGCCGACCTCGACGATGAGGTGCTCCGCCGCGCTCAGACGATCGGCGAGGCGGTCGCGCTCGTCAAGGATCTGGTTCACGTACCCGCCGAATGGCAGAGCCCGGCTCAGCTCGCCGAGAGTGCCGCACAGGCTGTCGCCGACCTCGACGTCACCGTCGAGATCCTCGACGAGGCCGCCCTCGCCGAACAGGGCTTCGGTGGAATCCTCGGCGTCGGTCAGGGATCCGACCGCCCGCCGCGCCTCGTGCGACTCGACTACTCCCCCGCAGATGCCGCGCGCCACATCGCGCTCGTCGGCAAAGGCATCACATTCGACACCGGCGGGCTCTCGCTGAAGCCTGCCGCGTCGATGGTCGGCATGAAGTTCGACATGGCGGGCGCCGCCACCAGTCTGGCTGCGCTGAGAGCGATCGCCGAACTCCGTCTGCCGGTGCGGGTGACCGCCTGGCTGTGCATCGCCGACAACATGCCGTCCGGTCGCGCGACACGCCCCGGCGATGTGCTGCGGATGCTCGACGGCACCACCGTCGAGGTGTTGAACACCGACGCCGAGGGCCGCCTGGTGATGGCCGACGGACTCGTCGCCGCAAGCCGCGAGAAGCCCGACGTCATCATCGACGTGGCCACGCTGACCGGCGCGATCGTGATGGCGCTCGGACACCGGCACACCGGCGTCATGGGCGACGACGACACCGTCGCGACGTTCCTCGACGCGGCCCGCTCGGTCGACGAACCCGTCTGGCAGATGCCGCTTCCTGAGTACATGGAAGACACGCTCGAGTCGACGATCGCCGATCTCATCAACGCGAACATGAGTGACCGCGCCGGGGGCGCCTCGTTCGCCGGTCTCTTCCTGCGGCGCTTCGTCGGCCGCGTGTCGGACGCCGACGACGCGCCCCGCATCCCCTGGGTGCACCTCGACATCGCCGGATCCGGCGAGAACGGCGGAGCGCCGTACGGCTCCACCGAGAAGGGCCCCACGGGGGCGATGGTCCGATCGATCGTCGCCTTCGCCGAGAACGCATCCCACCCGGAGGCATGACCATGACCACACACTCCTTCGACATCGTCGTCCTGGGCGGAGGAAGCGGCGGGTACGCCGCGGCGCTGCGAGCGAGCGAGCTCGGCAGATCCGTCGCCCTGATCGAGAAGGACAAGGTCGGCGGCACGTGCCTGCACCGCGGCTGCATCCCGACGAAGGCCCTACTGCATGCTGCCGAGGTCGCCGATCACGTGCGCACGGCGTCGTCGGTCGGCGTGACCGCGACCCTGACCGCCGTCGATCCCGCCGGTGTGCGCGCGTATCGCGAGGGCATCGTGTCGAAGAAGTACAAGGGCCTCGAGGGCCTCGTCAAGGCGCGCGGGATCACGACGGTCCCGGGCGCCGGGCGGTTGAACCCGGACCGGACGGTGAGCGTGGGCGACGACGTGTACGTCGGCACCGATGTGGTGCTGGCGACGGGTTCGTACAGCCGCACGCTTCCGGGCCTGGAGATCGGTGGCCGCATCCTCACGAGCGAACACGCTCTGGAACTCGACGAGATCCCCGAGCGCGTTCTCATCCTCGGCGGCGGCGTCATCGGTGTCGAGTTCGCCAGTGTGTGGCGGTCCTTCGGCTCCGAAGTCACCGTGATCGAAGCGCTGCCGCATCTCGTTCCCAACGAGGACGTCGCCATGAGCAAGGGACTCGAGCGGGCCTTCCGTCGTCGGGGCATCCAGTACTCCCTCGGTGTGCGGTTCCAGACGGCGGTGCAGGATGACACGTCTGTCACCGTCACCCTCGAGGACGGCAAGGAGTTCTCCGCGGACTATCTGCTCGTCGCCGTCGGGCGTGGCCCGGTCACCGCTGATCTCGGTTTCGAAGAAGCGGGAGTCGAGCTCGATCGCGGATATGTGACCGTCGACCAGGATCTTCGCACCGCTGCTCCGCATGTCTGGGCCGTCGGGGACATCGTTCCGGGACTGCAGCTCGCGCACCGAGGATTCCAGCAGGGCATCGCCGTCGCCGAGCGGATCGCCGGGCTCAGTCCCGTCTCCGTCCCCGACTCGCAGATCCCGAAGGTCACCTATTCGAGCCCCGAGGTGGCCTCCGTCGGGGTGACCGAGGCCGCCGCCGTCACCGAGCACGGCGCCGATGCGGTGGTCGCCTACGAGTACAACCTCGCCGGAAACGGCAAGAGCGAGATCATCGGGACGAGCGGGATGGTGAAAGTCGTCCGGCTCAAGGACGGCCCGGTCATCGGTGTTCATCTCCTCGGCGATCGCGTGGGTGAGCTCATCTCCGAAGGACAGCTCGCCGTCGCCTGGGAAGCCCACCCGGAGGACATCGCTCCTCTCATCCACGCGCATCCGACCCAGAGCGAGGCCCTGGGTGAAGCGTTCCTCGCGCTGGCCGGAAAGCCCCTGCACGCCCTCTGAGCACCAACCGGTGCCCGAGTCACTAAGCTAGACAAGCGTCATACAACTTCTTGAAGGAGACTCAGTCATGAGCACATCCGTGGTCCTCCCCGCTCTCGGAGAGAGCGTCACCGAGGGTACGGTCACCCGCTGGCTCAAGCAGGTGGGAGACACCGTTCAGGCTGACGAGGGCCTGCTCGAGATCTCGACCGACAAGGTCGACACCGAGATCCCCTCCCCCGTCAGCGGGGTCATCGAGGAGATCCTCGTGGCCGAGGACGAGACCGTCGAGGTCGGCGCGCTGCTCGCGCGCATCGGTGACGGCAGCGCCGCGGCCCCCGCCGACGAGGCGCCTGCCGCCGAAGCACCGACCGCAGAAGCCGCTCCGGCCGAAGCCGCGCCCGCTGAGCAGGCCCCGGCCGCTGAGCAGGCCCCGGCCGCTGAAGCGGCGCCTGCCGAGGCCGCACCCGCCGCCGAAGCTCCCGCTGGCGACGCCACCGACATCGTTCTGCCCGAACTCGGCGAGAGCGTCACCGAGGGCACCGTCACACGTTGGCTCAAGCAGGTCGGCGACACGATCGAGGTCGACGAGGCCCTGCTCGAGATCTCAACGGACAAGGTCGACACAGAGATCCCGTCGCCCGTCGCCGGTGTGCTCCAGGAGATCGTCGCCGCAGAAGACGAGACCGTCGCCGTCGGCGCGGTCCTCGCCCGCGTCGGATCCGGTGCAGCTCCCGCCGCCGCGCCGGCAGCCGAGGCGCCCGCCGCTGAAGCACCTGCGGCTCCCGCGCCCGCCGCTCCGGCACCGGCAGCTCCTGCGCCCGCCGGCCCGGCACCTTCAGCGGCGCCCGCCGCTGAAGCACCTGCAGCTCCGGCGCCCGCCGCCCCGGCGCCCGCCGCTCCCGCACCTGCCGCGTCCGCGCCCGCCGCCCCGGCAGCGCAGGCGCCGGCCGCGGAGAACGACAACCTGTATGTGACGCCGCTGGTCCGCCGACTCGCCGCGCAGCAGAACGTCGACCTCGCGTCCGTCACCGGCACCGGAGTCGGAGGCCGTATCCGCAAGGAGGACGTGCTGAAGGCAGCCGAGTCTGCCGCAGCGGCTCCGGCCGCAACTGCTTCCGCGCCTGCAGCTCCCGCACCGCTCCAGGTCTCGCCCCTGCGCGGCACCACGCAGCCGATGTCTCGACTGCGCAAGGTCCTGGCCGAGCGTGCCGTGGCCTCGATGCAGCAGACGGCGCAGCTCACGACCGTGGTCGAGGTCGACGTCACCGCGCTGGCCGAGTACCGCGACAGCGTCAAGGCGTCCTTCCTCGAGAAGACCGGCGACAAGCTGTCGTTCCTGCCGTTCTTCGCCCTGGCTGCGGCTGAAGCACTGCGTGCCTTCCCGATCGTCAACTCCACGGTCGACGGCGACAAGATCGTGTACCCGGCAACCGAGAACCTCTCGATCGCCGTCGACACCGAGCGTGGGCTGCTCACCCCGGTCCTGCGCGACGCGGCGTCGAAGAACATCGCCGAGATCGCCCATGAGATCGCGGATCTCGCGGCCCGCACGCGCGACAACAAGCTGAAGCCCGACGAGCTCGCGGGCGGCACGTTCACGCTGACCAACACGGGTTCGCGTGGCGCGCTGTTCGACACGCCCGTCGTGTTCCTGCCGCAGTCCGCCATCCTCGGCACCGGAATCGTCGTCAAGCGGCCCGGTCTGGTGAAGGTCGGAGCCACCGACGCCATCGCGGTCCGTTCGTACGTGTACCTGGCTCTTTCGTACGACCACCGCATCATCGACGGGGCAGATGCCGCTCGCTTCCTCGGAGCTGTGAAGTCACGCCTCGAGTCGGCGCAGTTCGCCGCGCAGCTCGGCGCCTGACACACCGCATCATTCCGGCTGGTCCGCGACGTCATAGACGTCGCGGACCAGCCATTTCTCGTCGAGGCGAGCGAGCACCACGATGCGGGCCCGCGGCTCCACATCAGCTTCGCCGGAGTCGCCGGGTTTCGCAGCGGGATCCGACAGATCAGCCCGCACCACCGCCACACCGCCGTACTCGTCGATGAGCGCGAAAACTGGCTGACCGACCCCCGTCGATGCGACAGCCTCCACCACTCCCGCAGACCCCGGCTCGACCGCCGCGGAACACTCCTGATCCCCACCGGCCCCGCACTTCGCGATCTGAGTCCAGAGATCGACCGCTGCCGTCGCAGGGTCTGACGGTTCCGATCCCGGCTTCGCACCAGGTACAGATGTCTGCGATGGCGTCGGCTCATCTGCAGCACCGGCGTCTCTTTCTTCGGGCGCCACGTGGGTGTCAGCAGCCGTCGACACCGGTCCTTCGGTGGCGCCAGCGCCCGTGTCGCTGCCCTCAGCCTGATCTTCGTTGCCCGAGGGCCAGAGCAGTCCGGCGGTCAGCACCGCCGCCGCCGCTGCTCCGGCGATCACCAGCGAGCGTCGCCGATTCGCCTTCGGACGGAGCGTGGCAGCCGACGAGGTGCTGATCGCCGTAGCCAAGGTCCGCGTACGCTGATGGCGCCTCTCACGGAGCCGAGCGACCGCCTGACCTCCCGCACTGACGAGCGCGAACCAGACGGCCGGACTCCGCACTCGCCTGCTCCTGTCCCTCCCACGCACACGGGATCGCGGACGGACCACGTCGCCCCCGACAGCTGTGGCCGCCCCCGCGCGCATCTGCGCCGCTCCGACAGCCCCCGGCGCGGGCTCGGACGCCCCTATCTCTCGGCGAAGAGCGCGCGGCGCGGCGATCTCGAGCACCTCCTGCTCCCAGCGCAGAAGCTGCAGCGCCGGCACCGACGGCTGCTGCGCGATGTTCTTCTCCAATCCAGCCCGCACTGCGCCCAGCAGACGCCCCAGCGTCCGCTCGACGTTCTCGTCCGACAATTGCTCCACGAGCGACATGACGCCCACCCGCGCCATGTCGCCCGTGCCGATGACCAGGACAGGCCGGCCATCGTCTGTGAGCCACCATGTTCCCCGCACCTCATCCGTGCGCTCCAGCTCCCCCAGCTCTGAAAGCGCCCGCAGAAGGCTCACCAGCAGCGTGCCGCACTCCCCCGGCGTCAGCCGCTCACCGCCGACACGGCGCCTGGCGAGGAACGCCGTCACCCGCTCGGTGCACCACGGCAGGAGCACATCGTGTCCGTCCCCACGGCGCACGATATCGGTGGGCGCCATCACGTGTTCAGAACCCGCGAGGCGCCATCCCTCCCATCCGCTGAGCTCCGCAACGTCGATGCACACCGCCACCCGATCCCCGTCGGTGACCAACGCCCCAGCGAACGGCCCCTCCGACGGATCGAGCACGCGGATCACCCGGTGGACTCCTGAGAGCACTCCAGCGTTCCGCTCGGTGGGCACTGTTCCTGTCATGCCCTCATCACAGCCGATCCCCACAGCCCAGGGCACCGATCCGGGCACCTGGGGACGAGAACCGGTCACACGCGTATCCGTGCAGGGTGAGTGACGCGCACCATTCTCCGCTCCGCGCGAACGACGCCATCCGGACGCTCAGGAATCGGTAGGCTGATCCCTATGGCAAAACGTGCTCCCGAACCCGAGAAGCGTCCTGGGTTCTTCTCCCAGATCAAGTCCCTCTTCCGGTTCACACGCGAGGCGTATGCCTGGCTTCCGTGGGCGCAGATCGGCATCCTCATCGGCGGTGTACTGCTGGGCCTCGTCGCCGGCTACCTGATCCCGCCGTTCCAGGTCTGGACCCTTGTCCTGTGGGGCATCACCGGCCTCATGCTGGGTGTCCTCGGCGCCATGTTCCTCATGACTCGTCTGTCGACGTCGGCGATGTACTCCAAGATCGACGGAATGCCCGGCGCGACCGGTCACGTGCTCAGCACGAGCCTCGGTCGCCGGTGGCAGGCGTCCGAGACGCCCGTCGGCATCAACCCCAAGACGCAGGAAGCCGTCTACCGCACCGTCGGACGCGGTGGCGTCGTCATCATCGGCGAAGGCGCACGCGGGCGACTCACCCGCCTCGTCAACGAGGAACGCAGCAAGGTGCAGCGCGTGGCGCATGGCGTTCCGGTGACGGTCCTGTACGTCGGGCACGGCGACGACGAGGTCACGATCGCCGAGCTGTCGAAGACCATCAAGAAGCTTCCGAAGGTGATCGACAAGGCGACCATGGGCGCGGTCATCCGTCGCATCGAATCGGTGTCGCAGTCGCTCTCTTCGCTGCCGATCCCCAAGGGCATCGACCCGACCAAGGTCCGCGCTCAGCGTCCGCGCTGACCCGCATCCTCCGCACAGAAGGGCGGCCGTCCCGACATCGGGACGGCCGCTCTTCTCGTCATCACTCCGACAGCGGCTGGCGCGGAAGGCGTCGCACCTTGGCACGGCGCCGGCGCCGCTCGGGCACCATCGAGCGCATCTCGTCGAGCTTGCCGAAGCAGAACAGACGGTCTTCCGCCTCGAGGACCACGTGCTTGCGCGGGTTCGGGATCACGCTCACACCGCGGTGCAGAGTGAGGACCGTGATGTCGCGCTCCCAGAGTCCGGCCTCGCCGAGCGTCTTCCCGACGAGATCGACGGCGCCGTGCACCATGAGCTCGGCAACACCGTAACCGGTGGAGACGGTGAGTCGCTGGCGCACGTCGATCTCGGGGAACGCGACCTGGTTGGCGACGTAGTCGATGATCGCGCCGGCGACGTCGAGCTTGGTAGCGGTCTCGATACCCTGCAGACCCGGCGAGGAGTTGACCTCCATGACCAGAGGACCCTCATCGCCCTCGAGCATGTCGACCCCCGCGACCCGCAGTCCCATGATCTGCGCGGAACGCACCGCTGCGCGCTCGTACACGGGGTCGAGTTCGATGGACTCGACGGAGCCGCCGCGGTGCACGTTCGACCGGAACTCATCGCCCGCGGCCGAGCGGCGCATCGCCGCGACGACACGGTCGCCGACCACGAGGGCTCGGATGTCGCGTCCGCGGCTCTCGGAGATGAACTTCTGGATCAGCACGTTCTGCTTGGTCGAATGCAGGGTCTCGATGATCGCCTCGGCGACCTTGACCTGCGGCGCGAGGATCACCCCGATGCCCTGCGTTCCCTCGAGCAGCTTGATGACGACCGGAGCACCGCCCACGCGTTCGATCGCCGGACGCACATCGGCGCGGTTGCGCACGAACGCGGTCGGCGGCATCGCGATGTTGTGGCGCGACAGGATCTGGTTGGCGCGCAGTTTGTCACGCGCGCTCGAGATGCCGTTCGCCGTGTTCGGGGTGTACACGTCCATCTGCTCGAACTGGCGCACCACGGCGGTGCCGAAGTACGTGATCGAGTTGCCGATGCGCGGCAGGATGGCGTCGTAGTCGCTGAGCTGGCGCCCCCGGTAGTGCAGGTCGGGCTCGTCGGCGGTGAGGTCGATCGCGAAGCGCAGTGTGTTCAGGACCTTCACCGTGTGACCGCGCTGCAGCGCCGCCGCCCGCAGTCGCTGGGTGGAGTACGCCTGGGGCGCACGGGAGAGGACAGCGATCTTCACGGAGTTTTCCTGCCAGGATGTATCGAGTGACTAAGACATCCCATTCAAACACTCTTACGGGGTGGCGAGAATGGGTGGCGCTCCCCGATCTCAACGTGGACTGGATCAAGGCGAAGATCGACACGGGCGCGCGCACCTCCTCGCTCCATGCGTTCGACGTCGTCGAGTTCGAGCAGGACGGCGAGCCGTGGGTGCGGTTCCGCGTGAAGCCCTGGCAGGACAGCCAGGAAGACGCCGTCGTCGTCGAGTCGCCCATTCACGATCGCCGCGCCGTACGCAGCTCTTCCGGTCACGCGCAGCAGCGCATCGTCGTGCAGCTGCTGATCCGGCTCGTCGACCGCGAGGTGCTCGCGGAGGTCACACTCAACAACCGCGACGAGATGGGCTTTCGCATGCTGATCGGACGTGAGGCCCTTCGGCATGGATACACCGTCGATCCGGCCCGGTCGTTCCTGGGCGGTCGCGCCCCTCGCGAGGCCCGCCGGCGCAACCGCGGCAGGGACTGAGCCTCGACCGAGGTCAGGTGCGGATCAGGACCGTGCCGACGGCCTTGTCATGCAGCGCCCGCTGGTCGGGATCCCAGACCACCGCGGGAATGACCAGCAGCAGCAGAACCGTGCGCACGATCGGGCGCCACAGCCCGACCCACGCGCCGTCGATCCGGACGAGACGCATCCCGAGGATGCGATGGCCGGGGCTGCCCCCGACCAGAGGGATGAACACGATCTGCAGCACGGCGAACACCAACAGCGGTGCGAACTGCGTCAGCCCCGCCTCGCTCGGCAGCGCGAACTGGTCGAAACCGAGAAACCCGGTGGCGATGATCGTCGCGGCGGTGTAGTCGATCAGCAGCGCGCCGATCCGCCGGCCGATGCGACCGACGCTTCGCGAACCGGACTCCGGAAGGCCGAGTCGCTCACCGGGGTATCTGTTCGCCGCATCCGTCACCGGACCAGCCTACGATGCCGCCGCGGGCCGTGATCGCGTAACAAGCTCGAAACAAAGCGGACACCGCGGAGAAATCCCTCAGCCGTACTGTGCAGAATGGCCGTGAAGCCATCGTTCCGCTACACAGGAGTCGTACATGTTCAAAGATTCGTCCGAGGTGCTGAGCTACATCAAGGAGAACGACGTCAAGTTCCTTGACATCCGTTTCACCGATCTCCCTGGTGTCCAGCAGCACTTCAACATTCCTGCATCGACCGTGGACGAGGCGTTCTTCACCGAAGGCCAGCTGTTCGACGGCTCGTCGATCCGTGGATTCGCAAGCATCCACGAGTCCGACATGCAGCTCATCCCCGACGTGACGACGGCCTACATGGACCCGTTCCGCGAGGCGAGCACGCTCGTCATGATCTTCGACATCTACAACCCCCGCACCGGCGAGATCTACTCGAAGGATCCGCGTCAGGTCGCCAAGAAGGCAGAGAAGTATCTCGCCTCCACCGGCATCGCCGACACCGCGTTCTTCGCACCCGAGGCCGAGTTCTACATCTTCGATGACGTGCGCTACTCCGTCACCGCCGGTGAGAGCTTCTACAAAGTCGACTCCGAAGAGGCCGCCTGGAACACCGGCCGCGAGGAGGAAGGCGGAAACCTCGCCAACAAGACCCCGTACAAGGGCGGCTACTTCCCCGTCAGCCCGGTCGACAAGACCGCTGACCTGCGTGACGACATCACGCTGAAGCTGATCGACGCGGGCTTCATCCTGGAGCGCTCGCACCACGAGGTGGGCACCGCAGGCCAGCAGGAGATCAACTACCGCTTCGACACGATGGTCCACGCGGCGGACGACATCCTCAAGTTCAAGTACATCGTCAAGAACACCGCCAACGAGTGGGGCAAGGTCGCGACCTTCATGCCCAAGCCGCTCTACGGCGACAACGGCTCCGGCATGCACACGCACCAGTCGCTGTGGAGCGACGGCAAGCCGCTGTTCTACGACGAGGCCGGCTACGGTCAGCTCAGCGACATCGCGCGCTGGTACATCGGCGGCATCCTGGCGCACGCTCCGGCGATTCTCGCCTTCACCAACCCGACGCTGAACAGCTACCACCGTCTGGTCAAGGGCTTCGAGGCTCCGGTCAACCTGGTCTACTCGGCCGGCAACCGCTCCGCCGCGATCCGCATCCCGATCACGGGCTCCAACCCCAAGGCCAAGCGCATCGAGTTCCGCGCACCGGACGCCTCGGGCAACCCGTACCTCGCTTTCGCTGCTCAGCTGATGGCCGGGCTCGACGGCATCAAGAACCGCACCGAGCCGCATGAGCCGGTCGACAAGGACCTCTACGAGCTTCCTCCCGAGGAAGCCAAGGGCATCCCGCAGGTGCCGAACTCGCTGCTCGACTCGCTCGATGCACTCGCCGCCGACCACCAGTTCCTCCTCGAGGGCGGCGTGTTCACGCAGGAGCTCATCGAGACCTGGATCTCTTACAAGTACGAGAACGAGATCCTGCCGATGGCGCAGCGTCCGCACCCGTTCGAGTTCGAGCTGTACTTCGGCGTCTGACTCGAGTTCGCAAGGTTCTCCGGAATCCGCAGCATCAGGAAGAGCCCCCAGAGCACCCGCTCCGGGGGCTCTTCCCGTTCGACGGGCAGTTCTCCCCCTTGCCGAGCCCCCGCAGGCGCTGGAAGAGTGCCCGGATGGAACCCCCCTACGGAGATGCGATCGAGCTGGGCAAGCTCGACTCTCCGAGGGGCGCCACGTGGGCCACCCTGCGTCCCCTCGGCGAGGCGTGGGTGCTGTGGGTGCGGCGAGACGGCTCACACCGTCGCCAGCACCTGGGCGTGCTGAGTTCAGCTCAGGACGGATACGCGTTCATCTCCCGGCGCGGACACCGGACCGACCTCGACGACTGGCAGGAGCTCGTCGTTCGGATCGTCGCACGCCACCACGGCTGAGACCTCGAACAGTCTCAGTCGGTTGATAGGGTGACGTGACGTGACCGGCCGCGTGTGGAGGAGTGCAGGATGATGTTCCCGATTTTCGGACGCCCTCAGGATGCTCCGCCGCCCGAGAAGGGACTCTGGTCCCGAGGCTTCGGGATCGTCGCCACACGGAGCCTGCAGACGCTCGCTGTCCTCGCGCTGGTCTCGGTAGGCGTCCTCGTCATCACCCAGCTGTCGCTGGTGTTCATCCCGGTGACGATCGCGCTGATCCTCGCCTGCGCCATCCACCCCGTCGTCAGTCTGATGCGGCGGCGCGGCGTGCCGTCGATCCTGGCGACGTGGATCGCCCTGATCAGCATCCTCGCGATCCTCGGCGCCGTCGTCTGGGTCATCGTCCTGACCGTGCGCACGCAGTGGGACGATCTGGTCGAGTCGGCCACCGACGGCGTCACGCAGGTCACGGCCTGGCTCGGCACGCTGCCCTTCGACATCGACACGATCGACCTCGACGACGTCTGGGCCACCGCAGGACAGTTCCTCACCAGCAGTGCCTTCGGTCAGGGAGCCCTGGCGGGCGTCTCGGCGACCGCGAGCTTCTTCACGGGCCTTCTGCTCATGATCGTGGTGCTCTTCTTCTTCCTGAAGGACGGCCCCCGCATCTGGGAGTTCCTTCTCCGTCCGTTCTCGGGAGAGAGCTACGCCCGTGCGCGCCGCATCGGCGACAAGTCGGTCGAGGTGTTCGGCGGCTACGTCCGCGGGACATCGATCATCGCCGCCGCCGACGCGCTCGGCATCGGTATCGGCCTGGCGATCCTGCAGATCCCGCTCGCGCTGCCTCTCGCCGTCATCGTCTTCCTGACCGCGTTCATCCCGCTCGTCGGCGCGACCGCAGCGGGAATCCTCGCGGCTCTGGTCGCGCTCGTCACCCACGGGCCGGTGGCAGCGTTGATCGTGATCGGCATCGTGGTGCTCGTCAATCAGCTGGAGGGCAACTTCCTGCAGCCGGTCGTGATGGCCCGGTCGCTCAAGCTCCACGCTCTGGTCATTCTGCTCGCGCTGACCGCCGGTACGATCCTCGGCGGCATCGTCGGCGCCGTGCTCTCGGTTCCCCTCGCCGCCGTCGCCTGGGGCATCATCACCGTGTGGGACGGGCCGCACACCCCGGCACGCCCCTTCCGACAGAAGCGCGACGAGACGGTCTGACGCGGCTATCTCGCCCGATCACGCGCCGCAAGCCCCTGGGCCTGCGGCGCGTGTCGCGTAATGATGAGTGACCATCACCCACCGCAACGCGAAAGGGACCACTCGAATGACTGACACCACTCCCACCCAGAAGGTCGCGGAGCTGATCAAGGACTTCCGGTTCGCGATGTTCACGTCGCGCAACGCCGACGGCAAGCTCGTGGCGCATCCGCTCACCGTCCAGGAGTCCGAGTTCGACGGGGACCTGTGGTTCCTCGTATCCAAGAGCGCCTCGTTCATCGTCGACATCGCCCGCGACGACCGCGTCGGCGTCTCGCTCAGCTCCAACGATTCGTGGGTGTCGCTCTCGGGCACGGCTGGTCTTGTCGAGGACCGTGAGAAGGTGCGCGAGCTCTGGAACCCGATGGTCGAAGCCTGGTTCCCCGACGGACCCGACGACCCCACAGTGGGCCTGCTCAAGTTCTCGGCCGAGTCGGCGGAGTACTGGGACAGCCCCGGCGGGAAGATCGCCTCGATCTTCAGCTTCGTCAAGTCGAAGATCACCGGCCAGCAGTACGACGCCGACAACGAGAAGGTCGATCTGCCGAACGGCTGATCGACAGGTCGTCGCCGGGGACCGGGCTCGCTTCGGTCAGCGTGCGGACGTCTCGAACGCGTGCAGGCCGAGCTCGGCGCTCAGGGCAGCGCTGGCGACGTGCCCGCGGACGCTCGTGCCGAACTCGTCGAGCGGCGGACTCACCACGGCAGCACCGAGCAGACCGGGGGCGGCGAGAACGATCGCGCCGGAGACGCTCGACTTCGCCGGAACTCCCACATACTGCATCCAGCGTCCCGAGCCGTCGTAGACCCCGCAGGTGGCCATCACCGAGATGACATCGCGGGCGATCCGCGCGGACACGACGCGGGTCCCGGTCACCGGGTTCGTGCCGCCGTTCGCGAGAGTCGCTCCCATCACGGCCAGGTCGACAGCGCTGACGAGTGTGGCGCACGCCCGGGCGTACACCGCGACGGCGTCGTCAGCGGCGACCTTGAGGGTGCCCTCCGCACGCATCAGGTGAGCGAGCGCGTGATTCCGGTCGCCCAGGAGGTGCTCGTTTCGTGCGATCGCTTCATCGATGCGCACGGCACGACCCGCGAAGGCTGACAGACCGCGCTGGATCCTCTCGTCGCGCTCCGCGACATCGGCGCCGTCGACGAGGGAAGCCGTGAGGAGGGCGCCGGCGTTGACCATGGGGTTCGGCGGTCGTCCTGTGCCGCTCTCGAGCTTGATCGCGTCGAAGGCCTCGCCCGTCGGCTCGATCCCGACGAGGTCGAGCGCTCCGCCGTCGGTGTCCTGCAGGGCGAGGGCGAACAGGAACGGCTTCACGGCAGACTGCACGCTGAACTCCACGTCGGCCTGCGCGCTGACCACCCGGTCGCCGGCGATTGTGACGATCGCCATCCCCAGCAGATCCGAGTCGGCCTCGGCGAGCTCGGGGATGCTGTCGTCCACCCGACCGCCATGCTCGCGGAGCGCGCGCGCCCTCAGATCCTCGATGTCGTAGGCGCGGGGTTCGGGTGTGCGACTCATGCCCTCACTCTGTCATGCAGGCTTGTCGGCCGTCGCCGGTGACGGATCGAGGGCGACCCGTCGGCGTGGCTTCCTCGACCGCCTCTCGGTCGGTGGTCAACTGAGAGGTCGGATCAACAGAATGAGGGCACCATGCGCCGCAAGACCGCGAATGCGACCGCCGCCCACCCGGGCCCGGTCGCTCCGGCGAAGTCCTCGCCCTCGGTGGCGGCGCTCGCTCGCACCAACCCCTTCAAGCTCGGTCTGCTGGGTGCACTGGGAGTCCTCGTCGCCCTGATGATCGGCG
Source organism: Microbacterium sp. PI-SA-G (assembly GCF_057215335.1). Taxonomy (NCBI): domain Bacteria; kingdom Bacillati; phylum Actinomycetota; class Actinomycetes; order Micrococcales; family Microbacteriaceae; genus Microbacterium; species Microbacterium sp. PI-SA-G. The sequence goes on along the minus strand of NZ_CM170103.1, from coordinate 377,174 downwards.
GGATCGTCGATCAGTTGGCTACCGTGCTGGTGTACATCGGCGTCGCGCTGTTCCTCTCGCTGGGCCTCGATCCGATCGTCTCGTTCATCGAACGCAAGCTGCCGCGTCCCGCAGCGGTCACGATCGTCGTCGCCGCCGTGCTGCTCGCCTTCGCGGGGGTCATCCTCGCGGTTGTGCCGCTGCTCGTCGAGCAGATCACGAACCTGATCGACGACGGCCCGCAGATGGTCAAGGACATCATGGCGTCGGCGTGGTTCAAGGATCTCGACAACCAGTTCGGATCCACCTTCCAGGACGCCGCGAACGGCGTGCTGGCATTCCTCCAGGATCCGGGAAACCTCGCCAACATCGGCGGCGGCGTCTTCGCTGTCGGCGCCGGGATCGCGGGCGGGCTCACCGGCGTCACGATCGTGCTGATCCTGACGCTCTACTTCATGGCGTCGCTGCGGAGCATGAAGCGTGTCGCGACGCGCTTCGTGCCCGCCTACCAGCGCGACACGTTCAGCGGTCTGCTGGACGACGTCTCCAGCGCTGTCGGACGCTATGTGATGGGACAGGCCAGCCTCGCTCTCATCAACGGCGTGCTGAGCCTGATCCTGCTCACCATCATCGGAGCGCCCGTGCCGGCGCTGCTCGCCCTGATCGCCTTCATCGGATCGATGATCCCGCTGGTCGGAACGCTCAGCGCCTCGATCATCAACGGCCTCATCTGCCTGATCGCCAGCCCGATCACCGCGATCATCGCGTTCGGCTATTACCTCGTCTACATGCAGATCGAGGCGTACGTGCTCTCGCCGCGCATCATGAGCAAGGCCGTGGCCGTGCCCGGCGCGCTCGTGGTGATCGCCGCAGTCGCCGGCGGCGCGCTCGGCGGCATCCTCGGAGCGCTGGTGGCGATCCCGGTCGCGGCCAGCATCATCATCATCGTGCAGAAGGTCGTCTTCCCCGCTCAGGACCGGAAGACGACCTCCCCCATCGCGACGATCTGATCGATCACGACGGGTCGGCGTGTCGTCAGCGCACGAGTAGCGCGCCCGCCTGCACTCGTACGTCGAACGACGACACCTCGCCCATCTCCTCGCCGTCGATCTCGAAGACCAGCGGCGTCTCGAGCTCGACCGAGATGGTCTCGACCGGCAGATGACGAGCCGAGTCGGTGCTGACGGCCTCATCTCCGCCCGCAAAGAACCGACGGATGCCGTTGTCCCAGACGAACGAGCGGAACGTGTCGAGCCACTGCAGCGCCCCGTCGGCACTCACCATCAGCACGTCGAGCTTGCCGTCGTCGAGAACCGCGTCGGGGAGCAGACGGATGCCGCCCTGCACCATTCCGCAGTTGCCGATCAGCATGGTGTGGCCGCGCACGGCCACAGGGTTCTCGCCGTCGACGCTGACCGTGATGTCGGTCATCTCGGTGCCGGCGAGAGCCCGGCCCATCGCCTCGACGTAGGCCAGCCAGCCGGCCTTCGACTTGAGGTCGTCATCGGTCTCGACGAGCATCTGCGCGTCCACGCCGAACCCGACCATCACCGCGAAGGCGTGCTCCGTCCCGTCGTACGCGACCCAGCCGAGATCGATGCGTCGGGGCTCGCCGTCGCGCACGCGCTCGAGCGCTGCCGTCATGTTGTTGATCGGCACGTCGAGGTTGCGCGCGAGCAGGTTCCCGGTGCCCTGCGGAACGATCCCGAGTGCTGCGTCGGAGCCGGCGAGCGACTCCGCGATGGCCCGGACGGTGCCGTCTCCACCGACCGCGATGACGATCTCGCGACCGTCCGCGAGTGCTTCGGCTGCCATGCCGCGACCCGGGTCCTCAGGCGTGGTCTCCCACCAGCGGATGTCGACGCTTTCGTCGAACACGCCACTCACAGCACTCTGCAGAACCTCCTGCTCGACTTTCGAGGGGTTCCAGACGATACCAATGCGTGCGTGGGTCATATCGTCAGCATGCGCGACGGCCGCCGATATGGCAACTTGAGGGGCGCGGCTACCCGTAGAAGAGGTGCTCGAACGCTTTTCGGGCCCGTCTGGTCACCCCGAGATAGTCCTCTTCGAGCTCCGTCGCCGACCGATCGGGGTATCCGAGCAGGCGGGCGATCGCGTCGAGCTGGCGACGGTCCGCCGGCAGGACGTCGCTGGTCTGGCCGGAGAGGATGGTGATGGCCGATCGGAGCCGGCTCGAGAGGCGCCAGGCCTCGCTGAGCCGCTCCCCTGCCTCGGCAGGCACGAGCCCGGCTTCGACCGCGGCGTCGAGCGCGGCGATCGTCGACGTCGTCCGCAACGCCGGGATCGCGTGGGCGTGCTGCAGCTGGAGCAGCTGGACCAGCCACTCCACGTCGCTGAGCGTGCCAGGGCCGAGCTTGAGGTGGCGGCGGGGATCCGCGCCCTGCGGCAGCCGCTCCCCCTCGACCCGTGCCTTGATCCGCTTGATCTCGCGGAGACCCTGCTGATCTACGGTCTCGGGATAGCGGACGGAGTCGGCGAGCTCGACGAACTTCGCGATCAGCTTCGCACTCCCCGCCGCGCCACGGCCGCGCAGCAGCGCCTGCGCCTCCCACGAGAGCGACCAGCGCCGGTAATAGGTCGTATACGCCTCGATCGAGCGGACGACCGGTCCGCTGCGGCCCTCCGGCCGCAGATCGGCGTCGAGGTCGAGCGGCACACGGTGGTCGGTCAGGAGCTCGCGCAGCCGGGTCACGATTTTCGTCGCGAGTGCCTGCGCGCGCTGCGGCTCCACGCCGTTCGCGTCGTAGACGTAGAGGATGTCGGCATCGGAGCCGAAGCCGAGCTCGGCACCGCCGAACCGTCCCATCGCTATCACCGCGAAGTCGAGGGCCTCGTCCTCGGGCGGGACGACCTCGCGGAAGACGGCTCGCAGTGCGGCCTGGATCGTCGTCTCGGTGATCTCCGTGAGTGCCGTCGCGATCTCTTCGATCGTCAGAACGTCCAGCACCGCGCCCATCGCGGTGCGCAGCAGCTCGCGGCGGCGGTTGGCGCGCACGGCCCGCAGCGCGTCGTCCACGGCCTCGTGACGGGTCTGGATGGCTCGCGCCTCCTCGTCCAGGGCTGCCGCCCCGCGAGGCCGCAGCTGGTCGAGGCGGTCGAGCCACGCGACCGACTCGGGGATCCACTCCATCAGCTCGCCGATGTACCGCGATGACGACAGGATGCGGGTCAGGCTCTCGGCGGCGCCGGACGAGTCGCGCAGCATCCGGAGGAACCACGGGGTGTCCCCCAGCCGCTCGCTGATGCGTCGGAAGGCGATGAGTCCGTAGTCGGGATCGCTGCCGTCGGCGAACCAGCGCACCATGATCGGCATCAGGTGGCGCTGGATCGTCGCTTTGCGGCTCAGCCCGGTCGTGAGCGCGCCGATGTGCCGCAGAGCGCCGGCAGGATCACGGAAGCCGATCGCCGTGAGACGGTCGTGGGCTTGAGCGGCCGAAAGGGTGCGCTCCTCCTCCGGGAGCGCGGCGACGGCGCTGAGCAGCGGACGGTAGAAGAGTCGCGTGTGGATGTCGCGCACCTCGCGGCGCACGCTCTCCCACCGCGCCCAGATGCCCTCGCCGGTCTCGGCGAGCCCTGTGCTGCGCGCGAGCACGCGCAGGCCGTTCGGTGTCCGCGGCATCAGGTGCGTACGGCTCAGTTCGCGCAGCTGAAGCCGGTGCTCCATGACGCGGAGAATGCAGTAATCGCGCGCGAACGCCCCCGCTTCGGCACGGCCGATGTAGCCGCCCTCGACCAGGGCGTCGAGGCTCTCGATCGTTCCGCGAGTGCGCAGGGACTCGTCCGTGAGTCCGTGCACGAGCTGCAGGAGCTGCACCGTGAACTCGATGTCGCGCAGCCCGCCCGAGCCGAGCTTGATCTGGTACGGCGCCTCCTCCGGGTCGATGTGCTCCATGACCCGCTGGCGCATGCGCTGCACGCTGTCGACGAAATCCTGGCGCGCGGCGCTCGACCAGATCTTCGGCTGCACTGCAGCGATGTACTCGGCGCCGAGACCCTCGTCACCCGCGAGCGGGCGCGCTTTGAGGAGAGCCTGGAACTCCCAGCTCTTGGCCCAGCGGTCGTAATACGCCAGATGCGATGTGAGGGAACGCACCAGAGCGCCCTGCTTGCCTTCGGGGCGCAGGGCGGCGTCGACCTCCCAGAGCGGGGGCTCGACCTCGATGCCGCTGAGGCCGCGCATGGTCTCCCGCGCGAGCCGCGTGGCGATGTCGATCGCGCGGGCGTCGCTCACCACCTCTTCGTCGGCCGTGCCGCCCACGAAGATCACGTCGACGTCGCTGACGTAGTTGAGCTCGCGAGCGCCGGACTTTCCCATGCCGATGATGGCGAGACGGGTCGCGGCGATCTCGTGCTCCGGGTACGTGCCGCGCAGCCGCGTGCGAGCGACGGCCAGTGCCGCCTCCAACGCCGCGCCGGCGACATCTGCCAGAGCGGCGGCGACATCGCCGACGATCGCCACCGGGTCGGGATGCGTCAGATCGAACGCGGCGATGAGCGCGAGGCTCGACCGGTAGGCCACGCGCAGAGCGACGACGGTCTCATCGTCGCCGGACGACGCGAACCCGGATTCGGCGCCCACCGAGGTAAGCAGAGCCGCGCGCAGGTCGTCGGCCCCGGGAAGCGCGTCGATGGGCTCTGCGAGCGCATGGAGCTCGTCCGGGTGACGCAGGAAGAAGTCGGCGAGTCCTTCGGATGCTCCGAACACCCGCCACGCGCGATGACGCGTCACGGCGCCGTCGAGCAGCGCCTTCACGGGTGCCGGGTCGCGACGGGCCACGCGCAGCAGACCGCGCACGGCGGCGTCGGGGTCGGCGACGCCGGCGGCGTCCAGGACCTCGGCACGCGAGGATCCGAGGATCTCCGCGAGTTCGGTGAGGGATGCGGCAGCCTCGCTCAGCTCGGAGAATCCGAGCCGAGCGAGGGCCGAGAGCGAGACGGAGTCATCCGGACGCGCCATGCACGCGCCTCAGAGCAGCTCGAGGTTGTTCTTCAGCTCCAGCGGCGTGACCTGTCCGCGGTAGGCCTCCCACTCCTTGCGCTTGTTGAGCAGCACGTAGTTGAACACCTGCTCGCCGAGCGTCTCGGCGACGAGTTCGGATTCCTCCATGTACTCGAGCGCGTGATCGAGGCTCGCCGGCAGCGAGGAGTAGCCGAGTGCACGGCGCTCCGCGTCACTGAGCGACCACACGTTGTCCTCGGCCTCGGGCGGGAGCTCGTAGCCCTCCTCGATGCCCTTGAGACCGGCGGCCAGCATCAGCGCGTAGGCGAGGTACGGGTTGGCGGCCGAGTCCAGGGCGCGGTACTCGACGCGCGACGACTGGCCCTTGTTCGGCTTGTACATCGGCACACGCACGAGGGCCGAACGGTTGTTGTGACCCCAGGTCACGAAGCTGGGCGCTTCATCGCCACCCCAGAGGCGCTTGTACGAATTCACGAACTGGTTCGTGACCGCAGAGATCTCGTTGGCGTGACGCAGCAGACCGGCGATGAAGTGACGCCCGGTTTTGGAGAGCTGGTACTTGGCGCCCTCTTCGTAGAACGCGTTCTGGTCGCCTTCGAACAGCGACATGTGCGTGTGCATCCCGCTGCCGGGGTGACCGCTGAGCGGCTTGGGCATGAACGTGGCGTACACGCCCTGTTCGATCGCGACCTCCTTGATGACCGTGCGGAACGTCATCACGTTGTCGGCCGTCGTCAGCGCATCCGCGTAGCGGAGGTCGATCTCGTTCTGGCCGGGTCCGCCCTCGTGGTGACTGAACTCGACCGAGATGCCGAGGTCCTCGAGCATGCGGACCGAGCGACGACGGAAGTCGTGCGCCGTGCCGCCGGGCACGTTGTCGAAGTAGCCGGCCGAGTCCACCGGCACCGGGCCCTCAGGGCCGTACGACGACGACTTGAGCAGGTAGAACTCGATCTCGGGGTGCGTGTAGAACGTGAACCCCGCATCCGCCGCCTTCGCGAGCGTGCGCTTGAGCACGTGCCGCGGATCGGCGACCGCAGGTTGTCCGTCCGGCGTCGTGAGATCGCAGAACATGCGCGCGGTGGGATCGATCTCGCCGCGCCACGGCAGCGTCTGGAAGGTGGTGGGGTCGGGCTGCGCGAGCAGGTCCGATTCGTAACTGCGCGTGAGCCCCTCGATGGCGGAGCCGTCGAAGCCGATCCCCTCGGCGAACGCCCCCTCGACCTCGGCGGGCGCGATGGCGACCGACTTGAGCGTGCCGATCACGTCCGTGAACCACAGACGCACGAACTTGACGCCGCGCTCTTCGATCGTCCGGAGGACGAAATCCCTCTGCTTGTCCATACCTACTCTGCGCCCCGACCCTTGGTGGAATCCCAACCCTGCTCCGCGGCTTCCTCTTCGGCCCAGGCGCGCGAGCGCTCCTTGAGGACCTCGGGAGCGCGGGCGGCTTCTGCCTGCGTGTCGAAGGGACCGACGCGGTCCGGCGACGGCGAGATCATGCCGAGTTCGACCTGACCCGTCTCGAGGTTGTACCAGTACTTGTCGTCACCGTCAGACATGATCTGTCCCTCCTTCACGTGATGACTCCGATCCTACTGGCGTACGCGGCGGTCGCTAAGCTATCGCCCATGGCAAAAGCGATCGGCGTCGACATCGGCGGCACGGGAATCAAAGCAGGAATCGTCGACCTGGCGCACGGCACGATGGAGTCGGATCGCGTACGCGTCCCCACTCCCAAGGGCGCCGCACCGCAAGACGTGCTGGTGGCCGTGCAGACCGTGCTGAAGACGCTCGACGTGCACGACTCGACGCTTCCGCTCGGCGTCGCCTTCCCCGCGATCGTGAAGCGCGGCAAGACGCTCTCCGCGGCCAACGTCTCGAAGCAGTGGATGGACTTCGACGCCGAACGGTTCTTCCGTGACGGCCTCGGACGCAACATCGTCTTCGTGAACGACGCCGATGCAGCCGGTGTCGCCGAGGCTCGGCACGGCGCCGCACGCGACGTGCGCGGCCTCACGCTGCTGACCACGCTGGGCACGGGCATCGGCTCGGCGTTCCTCTACGACGGCGTGCTGCTGCCGAACACCGAACTCGGGCACCTGAACTACGGCGAGTACGAGTCGGTCGAGCAGTGGGCGGCCACCTCGGCGCGCGAGCGCGAGAACCTCAGCTGGCCGGAGTGGGCCGAGCGTCTGCAGGCGTTCTACTCGCACATCGAGTTCCTCTTCAGCCCCGACCTGTTCGTCGTCGGCGGAGGCGTCTCCAAGAACGCCGGCGACTTCCTCCCGCTGCTGGAGCTCAAGACCCCGATCGTCCCGGCGATCCACCGCAACAACTCCGGCATCATCGGTGCCGCCTCGCTCGCCGGCGACTGACATCTCGACGGGCTCAGGGCGCCGACACCTTCCCTGACGCAGAAGAAGGCCCCGCTGAATCAGCGGGGCCTTCTCGTGTCTGAGGCGAATGGGCCGACCTGTACGCCGGGTTCTGTTCCGGGGTTCTTCGCCCCTTCGACGGCCATCTCTCTCGGCGACACGTTGCCGTGCCGCTCCAGCGGTCTACCCGAGGACTCGGCGAGCCGCGTCAACATCCTCTGTCTGACCTTGCTCCGGGCGAGGTTTACCTGGCGGGCCATGTCACCATGGCCCCCGGTGGTCTCTTACACCACCCTTTCACCCTTACCCCGTGAGGGGCGGTCTACTCTCTGTGGCACTGTCTCGCGGATTGCTCCGGGTGGGTGTTACCCACCGCCCTGCCCTGTGGAGCCCGGACGTTCCTCGGTGCGGTTGCCCGCCACGCGACCGTCCAGTCGACCCATTCGCATCTCCAGTGTACGCGCGGCTACTTCTCGGCCGACATCACGATGCGCAGATCCAGGGGGACGTCGATCGGGAAGCCGCCGAACAGCCGCCGGGTCGCGACCGCGGCCGCTTCTCGCACGGCGTCGGCCGCCGCCTCGGCGTGCTGCTCGGGCACATGCAGGATGACCTCGTCGTGCAGGAAGAAGGCGAGGTGCGGTTCACGCGCGAACGGCCCCGAGGCCGTCGCCTCGGCGAAGGTCTCGGGGATCTGCTGCAGGCGGTGGCGGATCTCGGCCAGCCAGATCAGCGACCATTCGGCAGCGGTACCCTGCACGACGAAGTTGCGCGTGAACCGGCCCCAGTCGCGTGCGCGGCGTCGCGCGAGCGCGACCACGGCCGGGTCCGCGTCGGCGCCGGTCGCCTCGGACTGCAGGCGCGACCATTCCGCCGACGGGCGAGGCGACGAGCGTCCGAGCCAGGTCGAGACGATTCCGCCGTCCTCGCCCGTGCGTGCCGCGGCGTCGACCAGCGCCATCGCCCGTGGATACACCTTGCGCAGCCGCGGGACGAGACGGCCGCTGTCACCCGTCGTCGCTCCGTACATCGCACCCAGCACGGCGTACTTCGCCTCTTCCCGTGTGCCGACCGCGCCCGTCTCGACGACTCCGGCGTACAGATCTCTCCCTTGCGCCGCCCGCGCCATCGCCTTGTCCGATGCCATGGCGGCGAGCATGCGCGGCTCCAGCTGAGCGACGTCGGCGACGACGAGCGTCCACCCGGAATCCGCGCGCACGGCCGGACGCAGGCTGCGCGGAAGCTGCAGCGCGCCACCGCCGGACGAGGCCCATCGCCCCGTCACCACGCCGCCCGGGATGTACACCGGTCGGAAGCGGCCGTCGTGCACCCACTCCGCGAGCCAGGCCCATCCGTTGGCGCGCAGCAGCCGCGACATCTTCTTGTATGCGAGCAGCGTCGCGACGACCGGATGCTGATGCTGCGCCAGCTCCCACTTGCTCGTCGACTCCACGGCCACACCGACCCGGTGTAGCGCGCGCAGCAGCTTGGGCTGACTGTCGAGGTGCAGCGAGTCGTCGCCGAGGATGTCGCGCACCTGCTGTCCGAGCTGAGCCATGTGGCTCGGGAGACCGCCGGCAACAGGCCGTGTGCCCAACGCCTGGGTCAGGATGGTGTCGTGCACGCGTTCATCCCAGGGAAGCCCGGCGACCCGCATCTCCTCGGCGATGAGCCCGCCGGCCGATTCGGCGGCGCACAGCAGCGCGAGGCGCCCGTCGCGAGCACCCGCGAGTACCCGGCGCTGAGCGCGGTACTGGTCGAGCACCTCAGAGACGGGGTCGTCGCCTGAATCGTCGTGCAGCGCGTCGAACAGGGACGGCGCATCGTCGGTCGGCTCTCGTCGCACCCAGGCGGGCGAGGGTGCCAGTGGCCGCGCCACTGTATCGGTGTCGCGCAGGATCGCGTGGCACAGCGACAGGTCGTGCGTGCGGTTGAGTCGCACGCCCTCGCGGAGCAGGGCGGCATAGACCTCCCGTGCGCTGCGGATGATCCACCGCGTCTGCTCGGCCCCATCTGCCGCCGACACCCACGCGGCGAACTCATCGGAGGTCAGCACATCGCGACGGACCTCGTCGTCGGCCTCGTCGAACTCGACCGCGGTGTATCCGCCCGCGCCGCTCGCCACGAGCGCGATGCGCCGCTCGGCGGGCGGCGGCGTCATGCGCGCAGAGAGGAGGGTCCGGTCACGCCAGGCCGGACTCGTCGGTGCGTACCAGGATGCACCCGCACTCGGGGCAGAACATCACGGCGTCATCGGGTGCGTTGCGGATCTGACTCAGGTCGGTGCGCGGAAGCTCGATCCGGCAGCCTTCGCAGGTGCCGCGCGTCAGCAGAGCAGCGCCCGGGCTGTTCGCAGCACGGCGGGCGTACTCGGCGAGAAGGTCTTCGGGAATCCGGGCCGCGATGGCCGCGCGGTCGCGCGCCAGCTGCGTGCCGAGCTCGCTCGCTGCTGCGACGTCGGCCTTGGCCTGAGCGGTCAGCGCCGATCCCTCAGCGGTCGTGGTGTCGATCAGCGCCTGCTGCGCGGCGACGGCGGAGTCCGCCTCCTCCATGCGGCCCATGAGCTCGAGCTGCGTGTCTTCCAGGTTGCTCTGGCGGCGGGCGAGACTGGCCAGTTCGTGCTCGAGGGCCTGCGCATCCTTGGCGTTCGTGGCCAGCGCGAGACGCTCGGCATCGCGTGACCGGCGCTGCTCGACGAGCGTGACGTCGGACTCGAGCCGCGTGAGCTCGGTGCGCACGTCGTCACGGGTGCCCGCGAGCACGGTCAACTCGCGCAGCTGCGACTGACGGATGGCCACCAGCTCGGAGATGCGCGCGGCCTGCGAGGGCTGGGTGCGCGCGCGCTCCGCCTGCGCGATGCGTCGATCGAGGTCGGCGATGTCGAGCAGGAAGCGCTGGTTCTCGGGGCTGGAGTTCACCGTCCCAATCTACCGTCTGCGCTGCACACCGACCCTCACGGGATCTCGCCGTCGACGTAGAACCATCGACGGTCTTCGCGCACGAACCGGCTGCGCTCGTGCAGCGAACCGCGTTCGTCTCCCTGACGCCAGAACGCTTCGAACTCCACGATCCCCCGGGTGTCGAACGGTCCCCCGGCGTCCCTGTCGAGGATCACCAGTCGTCGCCACTCGAGATCGGCGTCGACCTCGAGCTGCTCCGGACGCGATGAGGAGTGCCAGGTGGCCAGAAGGTAGGGAGCGTGGCCGATGGCGAACGCGGTGTAGCGGGAGCGCATGAGGCGTTCGGCGGTCGGCGCCGCCGCTCCGCGCAGCAGTGGCGCGCAGCATCCGCCGAAGACGTCACCCGAGCCGCAGGGGCACCGATCTGCATCTCGCATGCCGGCGACATCTGCCGCAACCCCCTCGGACCTCGTCACCCCTCCAGCGTACGCTGGAGCCCTCGTCGACAAGGAGAACACGTGACCGCTCAGCCCGTCGTCCCCCAGTTCACCGCTCACAACGGCTTCACGCTCCCGGCCATCGGCCTGGGCACCTACGCTCTCAACGGAGACGCCGGTGCGGATGCCGTCGCCGGCGCGATCGACGCGGGATACCGCCTGGTCGATTCGGCGTTCAATTACGAGAACGAGGGCTCCGTCGGACGCGGTGTCGCCGCAGCCGACGTCGACCGCGCTGAGATCATCGTGACGACGAAGCTCCCCGGCCGTCACCACGCCGCCGAGAAGGCACGCACCAGCATCGAGGAGAGCCGTTCGCGCCTTGGACTCGACATCACCGACCTGCACCTGATCCACTGGCCCAACCCCAGCCAGGACGAGTACGTGCAGGCATGGGCGGCTCTCGTCGACGCTCAGCAGCGGGGCGTCGTGCGTCAGATCGGCGTGTCGAACTTCCTTCCAGAGCATCTGGAGCGCATCGAGCGCGAGACCGGAGTCCGTCCCGTCGTCAATCAGATCGAGATGCACCCCTACTTCCCGCAGGAGGAGCAGCTCGCGTACCACCGCGAACACGGCATCCTCACCGAGGCGTGGAGCCCGCTCGGCCGAGCCAAGGAGCTGCTCGAGGAAACCGTGATCGGCGAGGTCGCCGACGCCCACGGCATCAGCACGGCCCAGACCGTGCTCGCCTGGCATGTCGCCCGCGGCACCGTCTCGATCCCCAAGGCCTCGTCGCTCGCGCATCAGACCAGCAATCTGGCCGCGGCCGAGATCGTGCTGGATGACGCGGAGGTCGCCGCGATCACGGCGCTCGGTCGCGCCGACGGACGGCTGTTCGACGCGGATCCCGCCACGCACGAGGAGTCCTGAGCGCAGGCTCAGACGGTCTGGGTGCCGATCACGCGCAGGAGTTCGAGCTTGCTCTCGGCCTCGCTCCCGGGAGCCGCCGTGAGCACCACGAGCGCCTGTGACTCATCCTCGGTGAACATCGCCTGACAGTCGACCTCGATCTCGCCGAGCTCCGGATGGATCAGCACCTTGTGGTGCTCGAAACGTCGCTGCACCTCGTGGATCTTCCAGAGTTCGCCGAACTCCGCGCTGAGGGCGGTGAGCTCGGCCACGATCTCGCCGGCACGCGAACGCGCGCCCCAGGCGCCGTGGGCGGCACGCAGGGCGGCGACCATGGCGCGGCTCTGCCGCGCGTGATCGGCCTCGGGGTAACGCGCGCGCTCGGTGTCGGGTCGCGCGAACCAGCGGTAGATCCCGCTGCGATCGAGGCCTGTCAGGTGGCTGGCGTCTCCGAGGAGCGCCCGCGCCGCATCGTTCTGCACGAGCACTTCGTCGAGCGCGGACACGACGAACGCCGGCGTGTCATGCAATCGGTCGAGCACCCGCTGCATGCCGGGGCGCACGTAGTCGGTGAACACGGAGCGGTCGGGAGCCGCGTAGCCGCAGACGCGATGCAGGTAGTCACGCTCATCCGACGAGAGCCGCAGAGCCCGCGCCAGCGAGGAGAGGATCTGCACGCTCGGCTGTGGCCCGCGGCGCTGCTCCAGCCGCGTGTAGTAGTCGGTCGACATCGCCGCGAGCTGAGCGACCTCTTCACGGCGCAGGCCGATCGTGCGGCGGCGCGAGCCCGCACTCAGCCCGACATCCGCAGGCGTCAGCGCCTCACGGCGTCGCAGCAGGAACTCGGCCAGCGCATCTCGATCCACTCCTGAAGTATCGCCTGTTCCGTGCGAGCGATCCAGGGAGTGCGCGTCCCTGGATGAGGTGTCCCTGGAGAGCCGCCGACGAGTGTCGCAGGGTGGAGGCATGAACATCAGCGGAAACACCATCTTCATTCCCGGAGCGACCAGCGGCATCGGGCTCGCTCTGGCCCGCCGACTGCGCGAGTCCGGCAACACGGTCATCGTGGGCGGCCGACGCCGCGAGCTGCTGCACGAGATCGCGGCGTCCGACCCGGCGCTGTACACCGTGCAGATCGACACCACTGATCCGGACAGCATCCGAAGCGCCGCCGATCAGGTGTTGGCCGATCATCCCCGGCTGAACGTCGTGATCGCCATGGCCGGCATGATGCGCGCTGAGGACTGGACGCGTCCAGACGGCTTCCTCGAGAGTGCGGAGCACACGATCACCACGAACGTGCTCGGCCCGATCCGACTGATCGCCGCGTTCATCGAGCACCTGCGCGCCACCCCCGACTCCACGATCATGACCGTGTCGTCGGGGCTCGCCTTCGCGCCGTTGAAGGTGACGCCCAGCTACAACGCCAGCAAGGCCGCCGTCCACATGCTCAGCGAGTCCCTGCGCCTGCAGCTCGCCGACACCTCGGTGCAGGTACTGGAGCTGGAGCCGCCAGCGGTGCAGACGGACCTCATGCCCGGTCACGCGAGCAACGACGCGGCGATGCCGCTCAGCGATTTCGTCGATGAGGTGATGGCGCTGCTCGAGTCGCAGCCGAACGCGACGGAGATCCAGGTCGAGCGCGTCAAGTTCCTCCGCTACGGCGAGGCACGCGGTGACTACGACCAGGTTGTCGCGACGCTCAACCGCACCGACCCGCACGGCCGGTAGGCGCTGCGACCGCGTTGCTCAGCGAAGCGATGCGGCGGCGTCGGTCAGCGCGTCCGCTGACCGACGCAGCAGCGCAAGCTCCTCGTCGGAGAACGCGGTGTTGCGGATCGGAACCGCTCCCCGGGCGCTGACGATGGACGGCACCGAAAGCGCGACCCCGTCGATGCCGTGGAAGTCGTGCAGCACCGTGCTCACCGGCATCACGGCATGCTCGTCACTGAGGATGGCCTCGACGATGCGCGCGCTCGACAGGCCGATCGCGTAGTTCGTGGCGCCCTTGCCCTGGATCACCTTGTAGGCGGCGTCGCGCACATCGATCGCGATCTCGTCGAGTTCTTCTCTTGTGATCCGCGGGTGCCCGGGTGCCTCCCACTCCAGGATCGGGACCGTGCCGATCGTCGCTCGCGACCACAGCGGGAACTCGGTGTCGCCGTGCTCTCCGACGATGTGGGCGTGCACGCTGGCGGTCGACACTCCGGCCCGCTCCCCCAGCTTCCAGCGCAGGCGCGAGGTGTCGAGCACGGTGCCGGAGGCGAAGATGCGCTCGACCGGAAGCCCGGTCTCCTGCTGCGCGATGACCGTGAGCACGTCGCAGGGGTTCGTCACGATGACATAGACCGCGTTCGGGGCGACGTCCAACAGCTGCGGCATCATGCTGCGGATGATGCCGGCGTTGACCTCGGCGAGTTCGATGCGCGTCTGCCCGGGGCGCTGCTTGGCACCCGCCGTGATCACGACGACGTGCGACCCGGCGACGACCGAGATGTCGCTTCCGCCGATGATGTCGCTGGAGCCGGTGAACTGTGTCCCGTGAGCGAGGTCGAGCACCTCGGCCTCCACCTTCTCGGTGGCGATGTCGTAGAGGGCGACGTGGCGAGCGGATCCGCGGATCAACGCTGCGTAGGCGACGCTGGAGCCGACACTTCCTGCACCGACGACCGTGAGCTTCGAGTTCTCGATGATCTCCATGGGCCCAGTCTCGCAGTGCTGATGGAGAAGAAGCGAGGCCCCGAGCCAAGTCAGCCGGCGCGGGACTCGGGTTCCGCCGCGGACGGATCGGAATCGTGCGCGGTCGATTCCGACGCCTCCGGCTTCACGCCGATGTCGACCGGCACGTCGGAGTGGTCGTCCTCGCCGTCGGCGATACGCTCAGCGCGCTGTTCCAGCATGCACGCGGCGAGGATGCTCAGTTGAGGATCGCTCTCCGTCTCAGCGGCGCGTCGGAATTCTGCCGCTGCTTCGCGCAGCATCTGCGCCCTGAGGGAACGCTCGACGTCGTCATGCACTCGTTACCAACTTCGCTCAGGGTGCTGCCCGCAGATCGGATCCCATCCCTGACCTGCGCTGCGCGCGGCTTCCCAGTTTCCGCACGGGAATCGATCGCGCGACCCCGTACCCTTTCGTCGCCTCGTGATGAAGGCTGCGCGCCGAGGCTGACAGCCCGCACACCGGCTCCTGATCAGAACCGATGCCTCATGGATTGCTCGACGCTCTAGCAATCGTACCTGTGATGACAAGCAGCTGCCATGAATGCACAGCAATCAGCACTCATTCGCACGAATGGATTGTATGTGGTTCGTGCAGACGGAGACCGAGACGTCGTCCCTGATGTGGGCCCTGCCGGGATCGAACCGACGACATCCACGGTGTAAACGTGGCGCTCTACCAGCTGAGCTAAAGGCCCTGGTGCACTCAGTCTATCCACCGACCGATGCGCGACGCCGTCGTCGAACAGGGATAGGCTGAACCCGGCGCGCGTTGTGCACAGCCGACAAGGCTGCCCGTGTCGCTTCCCGTTTCCTTGGCATGACCTGCCAGCTTGACGAAAGGCTCCACCCGTGACCGTTCACGATCAGGATCCGTACTCCCAGGGCCCCCTCGACAGCGATCCGGAAGAGACCGGCGAGTGGCAGCAGTCGCTCGACGAGCTGGTCGATGCCAAGGGTCACGGCCGTGGCCGCGAGATCATGCTCAGCCTTCTCAAGCGCTCGAAGGAACTGCACCTCGGAGTACCGATGGTCCCCACCACGGACTACATCAACACGATCGCTTCCGAGAACGAGCCCGAGTTCCCCGGCGACGAAGAGGTCGAGCGCCGGTATCGTGCGTGGATCCGCTGGAACGCGGCCATCACGGTGCACCGTGCGCAGCGCCCCGGCATCGGCGTCGGCGGTCACATCTCGACCTACGCGTCGTCGGCAGCTCTCTATGAGGTCGGCTTCAACCACTTCTTCAAGGGCGCGGACAACCCCGGCGGGGCCGACCAGATCTTCATCCAGGGTCACGCCTCCCCCGGCACCTACGCCCGTTCCTACCTCGAAGGACGCCTGACCGAGGACCAGCTCGACGGCTTCCGCCAGGAGAAGTCGCACGCCCCGAACGGCATCCCCTCGTACCCGCACCCGCGTCTGATGCCGGAGTACTGGCAGTTCCCGACCGTGTCGATGGGTCTCGGCCCGATCAACGCGATCTACCAGGCGATGGCGAACAAGTACATCGAGAACCGCGGCATCAAGGACACCTCCGCCTCACACGTCTGGGCTTTCCTCGGCGACGGCGAGATGGACGAGGTCGAGAGCCGCGGTCAGCTGCAGGTTGCCGCGAACGAAGGCCTCGACAACCTGACCTTCATCGTCAACTGCAACCTACAGCGCCTCGACGGTCCCGTCCGCGGAAACGGCAAGATCGTCCAGGAGCTCGAGTCGTTCTTCCGCGGCGCAGGTTGGAACGTCATCAAGGTCGTCTGGGGCCGCGAGTGGGACGACCTGCTCGCCCGCGACACCGAGGGCGCACTGCTGAACCTCATGAACGTCACCCCCGACGGCGACTACCAGACCTATAAGGCCGAGTCTGGCGCCTACATCCGCGAGCACTTCTTCGGCCGCGACGAGCGCGCCGCAGCGCTGGTCAAGGACTACTCCGACGACGACATCTGGAACCTCAAGCGCGGTGGCCACGATTACCGCAAGGTCTATGCCGCGTTCAAGGCCGCGACCGAGCACAAGGGCAAGCCCACCGTCATCCTCGCCAAGACCGTCAAGGGCTACGGCCTGGGTCCGCAGTTCGAGGGCCGCAACGCGACCCACCAGATGAAGAAGATGACGCTGGACAACCTCAAGACGTTCCGCGACGCGATGCACATCCCGATCACGGACTCCCAGCTCGAGGAGAACCCGTACCTGCCCCCGTACTACAACCCGGGACCCCAGGACGAGACGATCCAGTACATGCTCGAGCGCCGTCAGGCCCTCGGCGGCTTCCTTCCCGAGCGCCGTTCGACCCACGTCGGACTCTCGCTGCCGGATGACACGGCGTACGCCCTGCCCAAGAAGGGCTCCGGCACGCAGGAGATCGCCACGACGATGGCGTTCGTCCGTCTGCTGAAGGATCTGCTCCGCTCGAAGGACTTCGGTCACCGCATCGTGCCGATCATTCCGGACGAGGCGCGCACCTTCGGCATGGACGCTTACTTCCCGACGGCGAAGATCTACAACCCGAACGGCCAGCACTACACGTCGGTCGACCGGGAGCTGCTGCTCGCCTACAAGGAGAGCCCGCAGGGTCAGATCATGCACGTCGGCATCAACGAGGCGGGCGCCCTCGCGGCGTTCACCGCGACGGGCACGTCGTACGCCACGCACGGTGAGCCGCTGATCCCGATCTACCTCTTCTACTCGATGTTCGGCTTCCAGCGCACGGGTGACGCCCAGTGGGCCGCGGGCGACCAGATGGCGCGCGGTTTCATCATCGGTGCCACCGCCGGCCGCACGACGCTGACGGGTGAGGGGCTGCAGCACGCCGACGGTCACTCGCACCTGCTGGCCTCGACGAACCCGGCGACGGTCTCGTACGACCCGGCGTACGGCTACGAGATCGCGCACATCATGCGCACCGGTCTCGAGCGCATGTACGGCGGGAACCACGAGGACCCGAACGTGATGTACTACATCACCGTCTACAACGAGCCGCTCGTGCAGCCGAAGGAGCCGGAAGATGTCGACGTCGACGGCATCGTCCGCGGCATCCACCGCATCTCGGTCGGCGAGGGTGACGGGCCGCGTGCCCAGCTCTTCGCGTCGGGCGTCGGAGTGCCGTGGGCCCTCGAGGCGCAGCAGCTGCTGAAGAACGACTGGGGTGTGATCGCCGATGTCTGGTCGGTCACCTCGTGGACCGAACTGCGCCGCGACGGCCTCGCCGCCGACGAGCACAACTTCCTGTACCCGGAGGAGGAGCCGCACACGGCCTACCTCACCCAGAAGCTGCAGGGCGCAGAAGGTCCCGTCGTGGCCGTGAGCGACTTCATGCACGCCGTGCAGGACCAGATCCGCCCGTGGGTGCCTCAGCGCTTCGCCACGCTCGGCGCGGACGGCTTCGGCTTCTCCGACACGCGTGCCGCAGCTCGTCGTTTCTTCAAGATCGACGGCCCCTCGGTCGTCGTCCGCACGCTGCAGTCACTCGCCGAGGACGGCGTCGTCGACCGCTCGCTCGCGGCGCAGGCGATCCAGAAGTACCGTCTGCACGATGTGAACGCCGGGACCAGCGGAAACGCGGGCGGCGAAAGCTGAGCCCTCGGTGACAGCTTCGTCTTCCAGCGGCACGGACAAGACCGCGACCCTCACCTGGCTGCGCCGGATCTCCGGTGACATCGCCTCGGTGACGATCAAACGTCTGGAAGACACGCTCCCGTGGTACGCCGACATGCCACCAGCCCGCCGCTCCGCGGTCGGGCTGGTGGCGCAGGCCGGCATCACCTCCTTTATTCAGTGGTACGAGGATCCGACCTCGACTCCCTGGATCGCTGCCGACATCTTCGCCGCGGCTCCGCGGGAGCTGCTGCGCAGTGTAAGCCTGCAGCAGACACTGCAGCTGATCCGCGTGACCGTGGAGGTCACCGAGGAGCGCGTCGCCGGCAAGGGCAACGATCTCCGTGAGGCGATCCTGCTGTACTCGCGCGACGTGGCCTTCGCGGCCGCCGACGTGTACGCACGCGCCGCTGAGGCTCGCGGTCTCTGGGACGCCCGTCTCGAGGCGCTCGTCGTCGACTCGATCCTGACCGGTGAAGCCGACGAAGAGCTGCCGAGCCGAATCGCAGCGCTGGGCTGGCACGGACACGGCGAGGTCGCGGTGCTGGTGGGTACGACTCCCCCGCAGTTCGACGTCGACCTCGTGCGCCGCACCGCCCGCAAGCTCGCCGTCGACGTGCTCATCGGCGTGCAGGGCTCTCGGCTGGTGCTCGTGCTCGGACGCGCGCGGGTGGCGGGCCAGGACGACGAAGAGGTCGAGGACGAGCTGGGATTCCAGGAGATCGCCGCGCGCCTCGAGCCGTCATTCGGACCGGGCTATGTGGTCTTGGGACCGGCCGTCGTCGCACTGGTCGATGCGAGCCAGAGCGCCCGCGCCGCCCTCGCCGGGTTCGCGGTCGCCCGCGCCTGGCGCAGCGCGCCGCGTCCCGTCGAGGCCGACGATCTGCTGCCCGAGCGCGCCCTCGCCGGCGATCCGCTCGCCAAGCAGACACTCATCGAGCGCATCTTCCGCCCTCTCCAGGCGCATTCGACGGATCTGGTGACGACACTGTGGAGTTACCTCGACAACGGTCGCTCGCTTGAAGCCACAGCACGCGAACTCTTCGTGCACCCGAACACGGTGCGGTACCGGCTGAAGCGGGTCAGCGAGGTCATCGGCTGGGATGCCACGGGCCCCCGCGAGGCTCTGATCCTGCAGACCGCGCTGATCCTCGGCAGCATCGGCGTCACCGAGCAGGCACGCCGACGCACGAACCTGCGTCGTCCCCCGCGCTGACGCGTCGGCGCCCCTGTGCGCCACTCACAAGGCTTTCCTGCAATCTTGTGATGGATCATCCACCATTCTGAGGCATTCGTTGACAGACTGGTCTGGTGATTGTCGTCGTCTGCCCTGGTCAGGGCTCGCAGACCCCTGGTTTCCTCTCCCCGTGGCTGGAGCTCGACGGTGTGGCTGAACGCCTCGCCGCGTACTCCGACGCCGCCGAGGTCGATCTGCGCGAGCACGGCACGGTGTCGGACGCCGACACGATCCGCGACACGCGCATCGCGCAGCCGCTCATCGTCGCCGCATCGCTGATCGCCGCCGACGCCCTCGAGGCGCGCGCCGGACGTTCGGCCGACGGCATCGCCGGGCACTCGGTGGGCGAGATCGCCGCGCTGGTGCGCAGCGGTGTCATCGACGCCGAGACCGGAATGCGGCTGGTGGGAATCCGCGGTCGTGCGATGGCCGACGCGGCCGCGCACACGCCCACGGGTATGAGCGCTGTGCTGGGCGGCGACGAGGATGCGATCATCGCGCGCCTGTCTGAGCTCGGACTGTCTCCCGCCAACTACAACGGCGGAGGTCAGCTGGTCGTGGCCGGTGCCCTCCCCGCCCTGGCCGCATTCGCCGAGGAGCCGCTCAAAGGCACCCGCGTCGTCCCGCTGCAGGTCGCGGGCGCCTTCCACACCTCGTACATGGCCTCAGCCGTCGACGCGCTGAAGACCGCCGTCGCGACGGTCACCCCCAGCGACCCGCAGATCACCCTGTGGACCAACCGAGACGGCTCGGTGGTCTCCGACGGCGCGCAGGCGCTCACCTACCTCGTCGACCAGGTCTCCTCGCCGGTCCGCTGGGATCGCTGTATGGCCTCGTTCGCCGAGCACGGCATCACCGGGCTCATCGAGCTCGCGCCCGCGGGCGCCCTCACCGGCCTCGCCAAGCGCGGGCTGCGCGGAGTACCGACGGTCGCCGTGAAGACACCAGAAGATCTCGATGCAGCCGTCGCGCTGCTGAACGGAGAAGCCGCATGAGCGCCACCCTGACCCAGGTCACGGGCCCTGCCTACACGCGCATCTACTCCTACGGCGCCGCCCGTGGTGAGAACGCCGTGCCCAACGACGACCTGATCGGGCCGATCGACTCCAGCGACGAGTGGATCCGTCAGCGCACGGGCATCATCACCCGCGTGCGCGCCGACAAGGGCACGAGCGCGATCGACCTGGCCGCCGCGGCGGGCGCCGAGGCCATCGAGAAGTCGGGCATCCCCGCCGACCAGGTGGACCTCGTGATCGTCGCGACGATCAGCAACCCCAAGCAGTCCCCCTCGGTGTCGGCGATCGTCGCGGACCGCGTGGGGGCCAACCCCGCTGCGGCCTACGACATCAACGCCGCGTGCGCCGGCTATTCGTATGCGGTCGCTCAGGCCGATGCGCTGATCCGTGCAGGTGCGGCCCGCTACGCGCTGGTGATCGGCGCCGAAAAGCTCTCCGACATCGTCGATCCGGCCGACCGCAGCATCTCATTCCTGCTCGGTGACGGCGCCGGTGCGGCCGTGATCGGGCCGAGCGACACGCCGGGCATTTCCCCAGCCGTATGGGGATCCGACGGGTCGAAGGCAGAAGCAGTCGGCATGAACGGCACACTCACCGAGTTCCGCGACGGCGAGGTGCCGTGGCCCACGCTCCGCCAGGAGGGTCAGACCGTCTTCCGCTGGGCTGTCTGGGAGATGGCCAAGGTCGCTCGCGAGGCTCTCGACCGCGCGGGCGTCGAGCCGTCCGACATCGCCGCGTTCATCCCGCATCAGGCGAACATGCGCATCATCGACGAGTTCGCCAAGCAGCTGAAGCTGCCGGAGACGACAGTGATCGCGCGTGACATCGAGACCACCGGCAACACGTCCGCCGCCTCGATTCCCCTCGCCAGCCACCGCCTGATGGCCGAGCACCCCGAGCTCTCGGGCGGTCTCGCGCTGCAGATCGGCTTCGGTGCCGGCCTCGTGTTCGCCGCTCAGGTCGTCGTCCTCCCCTGAGAATGCGCTGACTTTCCCTAGACTGTTCCACGGTTCCGAAAACAACCCGTTAGAAAGAGGAAGACCACATGGCTTTCACCAACGATGAGGTCCTCGCAGGCCTCGCAGAGCTGATCACCGACGAGACCGGCATCAACGCTTCCGAGGTCGCCCTCGAGAAGTCGTTCACCGACGACCTCGACATCGACTCCATCTCGATGATGACCATCGTCGTCAACGCCGAGGAGAAGTTCGGCGTCACCATCCCCGACGACGAGGTCAAGAACCTCAAGACTGTCGGCGACGCCGTCAACTTCATCGTCGCGGGCCAGGAGTAATCCCGGCAGGATGCCACCCCCGCGATCGCGGGGCGTGGCATCCTCCGCTCTGCCCGAACCACGCTGCACCCCGTCCGACAAGGAACCACACATGACCAAGCGCATCGTCGTCACCGGCATCGGCGCCACGTCCGCCATCGGCGGCACCGCTCCGGAGAACTGGACCAACCTGCTCGCAGGCATGTCCGGCACTCGCACGCTCGAGCACGACTGGGTGAAGCAGTACGAGCTTCCCGTCACGTTCGCGGCCGAGGCGATGGTGCGACCCGAAGAGGTCCTGCCCCGCCACGAGGCGAAGCGTCTCGATCCGTCCTCGCAGTTCGCCCTGATCGCCGCGCGCGAGGCCTGGGCCGATGCCGGATCCCCCGATGTGGCTCCGGAACGCCTCGGCGTCGACTTCGCCACCGGCATCGGCGGTCTCTGGACTCTGCTCGACGCCTGGGACACCCTGCGCGAGAAGGGCCCGCGGCGCGTGATGCCGCTGACCGTGCCGATGCTCATGCCGAACGCCGCAGCCGGCAACCTGTCGCTCCAGTTCCACGCCCGTGCCTATGCGCAGACCGTGGTCAGCGCCTGCGCATCGAGCACCGAGTCGATCATCCACGCCTTCCATCACCTGCAGGACGGTCTCGCGGACGTCGTGATCGCCGGTGGTACGGAATCCGCCATCCACCCCATCACGATGGCGTCGTTCGCCTCGGCCCAGGCGCTCTCACGCCGGAACGACGACCCCGCCCACGCCTCGCGTCCCGGCGCGATCGACCGTGACGGCTTCGTCATGGGTGAAGGCGCAGCCGCCCTCATCCTCGAGACCGAAGAGCACGCGAAGGCGCGCGGCGCCAAGATCTACGGCTATGTGCTGGGTGGCGGCGTGACCGCCGATGCCTACCACATCACCGGCAACGACCCCGAGGGCACCGGTGCCGCCCGCGCGGTCACGCATGCCCTGGAGGAAGCCGGCGTCACGGCCGACCAGGTCACGCACATCAATGCGCATGCGACGTCCACCCCCGTCGGCGACCCGAACGAGTACGTCGCGCTGCAGCGCGTGTTCGGCGACCGACTCTCCGAGATCCCGGTGTCTGCCACCAAGGCGTCGACCGGCCACCTCCTCGGGGGCACGGGAGCCATCGAGGCGATCTTCACACTCCTCGCGCTGCGCGATCGGGTCGCCCCGCCGACGATCAACATGACCGAACCCGACCCCGCGGTGCCGTTCCGTCTGTCGGGCGAGCCGATGCCGCTCGGCGACGGTCCGCAGATCGCGATCAGCAACTCGTTCGGCTTCGGAGGGCACAACGCCGTCCTCGCCATCGCGAGCGCCGACTGACCACGAGGTCATGCATGAGAAAGGCCCCGGGAGCGATCCCGGGGCCTTTCTCGTGCGCGAGCACGTTCGTCGGCGGCGTCTCAGACCGCCGCAACCGCCGGAGCGAGTCGGCGTGAGCGCTGCTCGCGGCGCCGGGTGATGCTCGGTAGGAACCAGCCGATCAGAGGGCCGACTCCCAGCGCGAAGAGCACGGTGCCCACACCGACCGGTCCACCGAGCAGGAAGCCGACGAGCAGCACGCTGCCCTCGATGAGCGTGCGGACGATCCAGACGCGCCATCCGGTGATGCGCACCAGGCCCGTCATCAGTCCGTCGCGGGGACCCGGACCGAAGGCGGCCGCGATGTAGAGCCCGGTCGCGAACGCGAGGAGCACCAGGCCGAGGACGAACATCGGTGCGCCGAACCAGATCGAGGTCGGCACCGGGATCACGGCCAGCGCGATGTCAGCGCTCGGGCCGACCAGAAGGGCGTTCAGCAGCGTCCCGACGCCCACGCGCTGACGCAGCGGGATCCAGAGCAGTAGAACGACGATCGACACCAGGACGGTCACGGTGCCGTAGCCGATGCCGGACTGTCCGGCCACGCCGAGGGCCAGCACGTCCCACGGGGCCACGCCGATTCCTCCGCGCACCATGAGTCCGAGGGCGACGCCGTACAGGAACAGCCCCACGAGCAGCTGCACCAGGCGCTCGACGAGGTCGCGCCTGCTCGTGGCAGCGACGGGAAGGAAGACGGAACGGAGTGCCATCCTTCTATGGTGCGGGGAGCGGGTGACCGGATCGCGAGTCCACTCTGTGGAAAGTGGTCTGCAGAAACCAGTCCACTTTGCGGCATGCTGGACTCATGACCTCACGCCTGGTGGAGCAGCTCGGAGTGCAGAACGCCGCGGGATCGACCGCCGCAGCCCTCGCGGGGCAGATCCGCGCGCTCATCCTCGACGGCCGATTGACCGTCGGTGAGCGTTTGCCCAGCGAGCGCGCCCTCGCGCTGGAGTTGCGCCGCTCCCGTTCAACCATCACCCGCGCCTACAGTCTGCTCGAGCGCGACGGCTACGTGACTCGGCTGCACGGCGGCGGCACGCGTGTCGCGCTGCCGCACGCCGATGACGCGCCGTTCGACGCCGAGGACGAGTCGGCGATCGACCTGTCGATCGCGTCGATGGACTCGACACCCGGCCTCTACGATGCCACCGTCCGCTCGCTTCCCCGTCTCGCGGCGCTCCGCAGCACGAGCGGCTATTCGCTGCGCGGCCTGCCGGAGCTGCGCGACGCGGTGGCCCAGCGGTTCACCGAGCGCGGCGTGCCCACCACCGCTGACGAGATCATCATCACCTCGGGTGCGCTGAATGCGGTGAACCTGATCCTGGCGACCCTGGGGCGACGCGGTGAACGCGCAGTCGTCGAGCAGCCGACGTTCCCCCACGCGCTCGATGCGCTCCATCGCAACGGATACCGGCTGCTGCCCACTCCGGTGGGCGTCGCCGGCTGGGACGCACCGCACCTCACGGATCTGCTGCTGCGCTCCCGCCCCCTGGTCGCCTATCTGATCCCCGACTTCCACAACCCGACGGGCGCCAGCATGAGCGATGAGGACCGGGCGCGGGTGGCCGCCACGGCACGCAACACCGGTACCCACCTGATCGCCGACGAGACGACGACCGAACTCGACATCGACCGCGGCTGGGCTCCGCTGCCGATGTCCGCCTTCAGCCCGGCGGTGGTCACGGTGGGCTCGATGTCGAAGATCGCCTGGGGCGGGCTGCGCCTGGGCTGGATCCGCGCTGAGCGGTCACTCATCGCGCAGCTGCTCGCCGTCCGTCCGTCGTTCGAGCTGGGAACCGCTCTGCTCGACCAGTGCATCGCGGTCGAGCTGCTCGACGAGATGCCGGCGCTGACCGCCCATGTGCGTGCACGACTGCACGCCGGGCGAGAGGCGGTGACAGCCGGGCTCGCGAGGATCGGAGACCTGCACATGCCGACCACGCCCGGCGGCCTGTCGGCCTGGATCGACCTGGGCGCGCCGATCTCGACACGGCTCTCGCTCGCCGCGCGTGATCGTCAGTTGATCGCCCCACCGGGGCCGCGCTTCTCGACCGGCGGCGTGCTCGAGCGCTACCTGCGCATCCCGATCACCCATCCGCCCGAGCGCACGTCCGACGCGATGCAGCGTCTGCGTCTCGCGTGGCAGGACGTGCGCGACGGTGCGTCGGCTCGCTTCGCCGAAGCGTCGCACGCGGCGGTGATCTGAGGTTCACCCCGCGTGGGACGGCGAGAACCCCGTCTCCGAATCGGAGGCGGGGTTCTCGTCACAGGGAGCGGGATACGTTTCTCAGGGTCCGGGACATGTCACCGGCGTCCGATACTCGGCCTCCCCCTCCAGGTCTCGGGGTCGACCTCAGCCGACCTTGTGGAGCCAGACGACACGAGCATCGTCGCTGGCGTGGCGGAAGGGCTCGAGCTCCTCGTCCCAGGCGGACCCGAGGGCGATATCGAGTTCGCGCTGCAGCTCGAGCGCGTTGCCGGCGGCGATCTCCATCGCGTAGCGGATCCGGTCCTCGCCTATGACGATGTTGCCGGCGGTGTCGGTCTGTGCGAAGTGGATGCCGAGATCGGGCGTGTGCAGCCAACGCCCGCCGTCGCTTCCGGGCATGGGATCTTCCGTGACCTCGAAGCGCAGATGCTCCCAGCCGCGGATCGCGGTCGCGAGAGCAGCGCCGGTGCCGACCGGGCCGTCCCAGTAGAATTCGGCGCGTCGCGCGCCGTCGAGCACGGGTTGGTCAGCCCAGTCGAAGTTCACTGCGCGACCGATAGCGCGTCCGACCGCCCATTCGAGGTGCGGGCAGAGCGCGCGTGGTGCCGAGTGGATGTACACCACTCCGCGTGCGTAAGCCGTCGCCATGATCTCTCCGTTTCATCAGGTGCGTCTTCCCCAACGACCTGAACCACGAAGTGTGGCGACAATATGCGGTTATGGGCCCATTCTCGCCCAGTCCACCCGAAATCACAAGCGTGTCATTCCACGGAGAAGGCCCCGGTCATCGTGACCGGGGCCTTCTGAGCTGCGACAGGCTCGATCAGCCGCCGAGGAGCTGCTAGTACGAGTGCTCAGGCCTCGCTCATCGCCTGCTTGACCTGCTGACCCTTGGCCGCGTAGTAGGCCGCGCGCGCGGCATCCTTGCGGGCCTGCTCGGCATAGCCGGCCTCGAGGACGTCCTGCGGGACCTCGACGTTGGGCACGTCGTCGGTGCCGTTGTACTTCTCGATGTAAGCGTCGAGCTCGGGACCCGAGGTCCACGACGTGATCAGGCAGTAGCGCGGGTCGGTGCCGTTGTGGGTGGCCGCGTGCCACAGACGCTGGGTGTCGACGATCAGCTGCGCTCCGGCCGGCAGAGCGAGGCGGTACTCGATGCTCGGGTCGGTGCGGTTCTCGCGCAGCACGAAGTAGCTGTCCTTGTCGTCTGTGAGGTTGAAGAACCCACGCACGACCCAGCCTGTGCCGTCGGGGTTCAGACGGTTGTTGTCATCCTGGTGCAGGTTGTAGAGGCACTCGCCGTACGGCGTCGGCTGCAGCTCGATGACGCGGCATCGCCCGACATTGGCGCCCGGCTCCTGCGCGCGACGGGTCAGATTCGGGGCCTTCTCGACCTGCGAGTCGATCCACACGCCGTCCTTGTCGGTGCGCGGCGGCTTGTGGTTCCAGAAGCCGTTGCACTCGATGTCTCCGAATGCGCTCGCGAGCGGAGCGAAGCGCGTGTCACCCGACGACTTCCAGTCGTTGTACTCGATGTCGAGCCACTCTTTGGGGTCGAGCTCCTGGTTGTAGCTGTCGAGGACGACGAAGCCCTTTTCCTCGAGCGCTGCGGACTTGATATAACCCATGATCTACGTCATGTCCTTTCATCGGGGGCCAGCACGTTTTAACAGGCCCTGATAAGGCAAGCCTAACAGCGAGCCCCGGGCGCTCCTCGGAGGGGCGCCGTGAATATCCGAATAGACTGAATCGGGCGCCCGGCGAGTCCTCGGCGCCCGGCGACACGGGAGGACGAGACACCAGCATGAGCACCGCCACCAACGTCGAGGCGACAGCAGTCAACACGATCGAGTGGCTTGCGGCCGGTTCCACCACCATCGTGGTCCCCGTGTACCAGCGTCAGTACCGCTGGGACATCGGTGGATGCGAGCGGCTGCTCTCGGACGTCCGTGCGGTGGCGCGAGAGGACGACGCGCATCGGCACTTCATCGGCTCCATCCTGTCTGCGCACGACACCGGCGCCGACGGGCACACCACCGAGCACGACCTGATCCTCATCGACGGGCAGCAGCGCATCACGACGCTCATGCTCCTGGTGGCATCGCTGCACCACGCGGTCAAGGAGGCCGACCCGGCGCTCGCCGTCGAACTCGAGCGCGTGCTGGTGCGTCAGGACGAACCGTCCCGCACCAAGCTGCGTCCGCACGACGCCTGGGCCGACCTGTACGAGTCCGTGGTGCTCGACCGACGCGACGACGCCGATCGCGAGTCCCGCTTCGACGACAACTACGCCTTCTTCCGCAGCCAGATCCACGCCGATGAGGCCCCGTCCATCTGGCGCGGGCTGCAGAAGCTGGAGCATGTGTCGATCACCCTCGGCGCTCAGGCCAACGCGCAGCAGATCTTCGAGAGCCTCAACTCCACGGGCGAGCCCCTGCGCGACCACGAGCTCATCCACAACTACATCCTGATGGGGCTCACGCACCGAGAGCAGCTCGACGTCGAGGCGCAGTACTGGCTGCCCATCGAGCAGCACACGGGCGAGGCGATCGGCGCCTTCTGGCGGCACTTCCTCGTGATGACCACGGGGCGCGAGGTGGCCGCGAACGGCGAACACGGTGTCTACAGTGCGTTCCGCCAGTCGTTCCCGCACGTCGACGTCGACGACCTGCAGGCACACGCCGAGACCTGGCGCCACTATGCCCAGATCTACGGCATCCTCCTCGACCCCACTCAGGAGACCGACACCGAGATCGCGCACCAGCTGCGCCATGTGAACACCTTCGGCCGTTCGGCGTACCCGCTCATCCTGCGCGTGTACAGCGATCACGCGCGCGGCCTGGTGCCCCGCGCTGAGCTGATCGAGACGCTGGAGTGGATTCAGGCGCTCTTCCTCCGTCGCACGCTGGTGGGGTTGCCGAACGAACGGCTGATCGCGCGTCTCTGCCGCGCACGTCGCGACGGGCGCGACGCCCTGGCCCGGGCATTCGCGCGCATCACGCCCTCCGACGAGCGCGTGAGCGCCGTGCTCAAGTACAGCGCTCTCCCCCACGCCGCGTACGTGCTCGGTCGGCTGCAGGGCGTCGATGACCCGACGGACTACGACGTGGAACACATCGTGCCCGCCGTGCCCGCTGACACCTGGTCGGGCGACGGCGAGCGGCCCTGGAGCGAGTACAGCGACGACGAGCAGAACAGCCATCGGGCGCTGGCGCCGACGCTCGGCAACCTCACGCTGCTCGAGTCCGGACTGACGGAGCGCGTGTTCGGTGCCTCCTACCCCGTCAAGCGGGCCGAGGCGTACGCGCGCAGCGCCCTCGCCGCGACGCGGGAGCTCGAGGACACGCTTGTCTGGGACACGTCGGCGATCACGCGGCGCACCGTGCGCCTGACCCGAGATCTGCTGCAGATCTGGGCGCGACCCGCGCTGCCCGAGATCGACGACGACGGCCTCACCCCGATCCTCGACGCCGTGCGCCGTCGTGGCTGGCCGGCGGGGTGGGAGCGTGAGTTCGACTACGTCGAGTACCGCGGTGAGCGCTGGGAGGTCTTCGACGTCCGCGCCCTGTTCAACCGTGTGTTCCGGCGCGCCTGGACCGACACGACCGACGCCGCGCTGCGCTACTGCGCGGCCCACGGCGGTCCGATCTACACGGACATGGCGTGGAAGGGCCAGTGGGATGCGCTCGACGACGGGCACTTCCTCTACATGGGCTGGGACTCGAACTACATGATGAACGCGGTGCAGGGCGTGCTCGACGAATCGGGCATCGCTGCCGAGGTCTTCGTCAAGTACTCCTACATCGGCAACGTGATGTGATCCAGCCCTTCGACGAGCGGATGCCGCGGCGCTAGGCTCGACGGGTGAGCACCGTTGTCCGTCACCTTCTGGATCTGACCGTCGAAGAGCACACGCTCACCGTTCCCCTGGTGTGGGGTGATCCGTCCGACTCCCGCACGATCGACATCTTCGCTGCGGTGGTGTCGCGCGAGGGCGGTGAGTCCCTCCCGTACCTCGTGTTCCTGCAGGGTGGCCCCGGGCACGAGGCGCCCCGACCGTTCCACGGCCCCGCCGCCCCCGGGTGGCTCGACGAGGCGCTGGCGCACTACCGCGTCGTCCTGCTGGACCAGCGAGGGACCGGACGGTCGACGCCGGTCGGAGACGACGATCTCGCACGTGGGTCCGCGGCGGTCGCCGAACACCTCACGCACCTGCGCGCCGACGCGATCGTGCGCGACTGCGAAGCGGTGCGCGAGCACCTGGGAGCGTCGGCGTGGAGCGTGCTGGGCCAGTCCTTCGGCGGCTTCACCACGCTGGCGTACCTCTCGACCGACAGCGCATCTCTCACCGACGTCTTCATCACCGGCGGCCTCAGTGCGGTCGGACGACACCCCGACGACGTCTACGCGCTCTGCTACGACAAGATGCGCGCCGCCTCCGAGCGCTACTACCGTCGCTTCCCCGAGCACCGCGACGTCATGCGGCGCCTCGTCGACCGAGCGGCCGCCGGTGACATCGTCCTGCCCGATGGCGAGATCGTGTCGCCGTCACGGCTGCGGTCGATGGGCTCGGCCCTCGGCGTGAACGACGGCTGGCAGACGGTGTGGTCGCTGCTCGAGCGCGATCCGCGCTCGAACGCATTCCGCTACGACCTCGCGAACGCGATGCCGTACGGTGGCCGGAATCCGCTGTACTTCGCGTTCCACGAGTCCAGCTACGCCGACGGGCACGCCACGCGCTGGTCGGCCGAGCGCACAGAGCCCGCGGACTTCCGCGACGACGTCACACTGTTCACCGGCGAGCACGTGCGGCGCGAGTGGACCGAGACGGTGCCCGCGTTTCAGCCGTGGCGCGACGTCGCTCTCGAGCTCGCGGACTTCGCATGGCCGCAAATCTACGACGGGGCCGCGATCGCGTCATCCGGAGCCATCGGCGCCTCTGCGGTCTACGTGAACGACGTGTATGTTCCGCTCGAGTTCGCGCTCGAGACCGCTGAGCTGCTGCCGAACGTGCAGCTGTGGATCACGAGCGAGCACGAGCACAACGGACTCCGCTCCGGCCCGGTGCTCGGCCGCCTCATCGAGCTTGCGCAGCAGCGCCGCATCCGCTGATCTCGCGCCCTCCTCGCGCTCGCGAGTGTCGCAGATGGCCGCATCCGCGCCCGCGTAGCGGCCATCTGCGACCCCTGCTCGCGCGCACGGGTCGCGAAGGGCCGCTCCCGCGCCCGCGTAGCGGCCATAAGCGACACCTGGCAGTGCCCGTTCAACGACAGAAGGCCCCGCACGCCGAAGAGTGCGGGGCCTTCTGGTGACGGACCTCAGTTGGAGGAGCCGCCGAAGCCCTTGAAGCGCTGGTTGAACTTCTCGACACGACCGGCCGAGTCCATGATGCGCTGCTTACCCGTGTAGAACGGGTGCGACGCCGACGAGATCTCGACGTCGATGACCGGGTACTCGACACCGTCCAGCTCGATGGTCTTGTCGCTGGTCACGGTGGAGCGGGTGAGGAACGTCTCGCCCGAACCGAGGTCGCGGAAAACGATGGCCCGGTACTCGGGGTGAATGTCAGTCTTCATGGGATTCCTTAGTTGCTGCCCTGGATTGTGCCAGGGACGAGGGAAGTCTGTGGCGCAGAGAGCACCAAGGGTCGAGTCTAGCAGAACTCGTCTCAGAGCGCCGCGCGCGCAGCGTAGCGACCGGCGTCGCTCGAGAGCACGATCGGCATGCCGAACGACTCAGTCAGATTCTCGGCCGTCAGCGTCTGCTCGATCGGACCGGCGGCGACCACACGGCCCTCGCGCAGCAGCAGCACGTGCGTGAATCCGAGCGGGATCTCCTCGACATGATGCGTCACCATCAGCATCGCGGGAGTCGTCGGCGACGACGCGTACCCGGTGAGCAGCGCGAGCAGCTCCTCGCGGGAGCCCAGGTCGAGCGAAGCGGTCGGCTCGTCGAGCAGCAGCAGCTCCGGGTCGGTCATCACAGCACGCGCGATCTGCACGCGCTTCTGCTCACCGTCGCTCAGCGTTCCGAACGTGCGCTCGGCGAGGTGGTCCAGGCGCCACTCCCCCAACACACGCATCGCGCGACGCTCGTCGATGTCCTCGTAGTCCTCGTTCCAGCGGCCGAGCACCGAGAACGCGGCGGTCAGCACGGTGTTCAACACGGTCTCGTCGCGGGGGATGCGCTTGGCCATGGCGGATGACGCGAATCCGATCCGCGGACGCAGCTCGAACACATCCGTGCGACCGAGTGTCTCGCCGAGGACCGTGATGGTTCCCGACGTCGGGTGCATCAGCGTGTCGGCCAGCTGCAGCACCGTCGTCTTGCCTGCACCGTTCGGGCCGAGGATCACCCAGCGCTGATCGTCTGCGACCTGCCAGGTCACGTGATCGATGATGTTGCGCCCCTCGCGGCGCACGACGACGTCGGTGAATTCCAGGGCGCTCGACATACCGCCAGCCTATCGGCTCAGGCGCTGAGCTCCGCGTACAGCGCGCGGGTCGTGTCGGCGATCGCAGCCCAGCTGAAGTCCTCGCGTGCCCGCTCGCGACCGGCCTCGCCGTACTGCCGCGCGCGCTCGGGATCGGACGACACCTCGGTCAGCACCGCGGCCAGATCGGCGACGTAGCGGTCCGGGTCGACAGGGGTGCCGGTGCCGTCCTGCACCTGGTCGATCGGGACCAGCCGTCCGGTGACGCCGTCGGCGACCACCTCGGGGATGCCGCCGGTGGCCGTTCCCACGACCGCGGCGCCGCAGGCCATGGCTTCCAGGTTGACGATGCCGAGAGGCTCGTACACCGACGGGCACACGAACGTCGTGGCGGCCGTCAGGATGGCCGAGAGCTCGTCGCGCGGCAGCATCCGATCGATCCAGATCACGCCGTCCCTGGTCTGCTGCAGAAGGCGCACGCCCTCCTGCACCTCGGCGAGGATCTCGGGGGTGTCGGGGGCGCCGGCGCACAGCACGAGCTGCACCTCGGGAGGCAGCAGTCGCGCGGCCTGCAGCAGGTACGGCAGACCCTTCTGGCGGGTGATACGGCCGACGAAGACGACAGAGGGGCGGGACGCGTCCATGCCGATCGACTCGAGGAACGCGGCATCCTGCACGGGACGCCATCGTTCGACGTCGATGCCGTTGTGGATGACGCGCACGCGCTCCGGGTCGACCTGCGGGTAACTGCGCAGGATGTCGGCGCGCATGCCCGCGCTGACCGCGATGACGGCGGCGGCGTTCTCGTAGGCGAGCTTCTCGATGCCGCTCGACACCGCGTATCCGCCACCGAGCTGCTCGGCCTTCCAGGGCCGCAGCGGCTCCAGGCTGTGCGCGGTGAGCACATGAGGGATGCCGTGCAGCTGGGACGCCAGGTGCCCGGCGAAGTTCGCGTACCAGGTGTGGCTGTGCACGATGTCGGCCGAGGAGATCGCGGCGACGATCTCGAGGTCGGTGCCGAGCGTCTGCAGCGCGCCGTTCGCTGAGGCGAGGCTCGCGGGCGCCTGGTAGGAGGCGGTTCCCTCCTCGTCGCGCGGCGCGCCGAAGGCGCGGACCTGCACCTCGATGCTCGTACGGAGCGCTGTGACGAGCTCGGCGACATGGACACCGGCACCGCCATAGATCTCCGGCGGATACTCCTTGGTGATCATTTCGACTCGCATGTCTGAACGCTAGTACAGCGAGCGGAATGGCATCTAGGGTGGAGCCATGTCGGCTCCAAAGAAGGTTTTCGGGATCATCCTCGCCGGGGGCGAGGGCAAGCGCCTCATGCCGCTCACGGCGGACAGGGCGAAACCCGCAGTCCCCTTCGGCGGGCAGTACCGCTTGATCGATTTCGCGATCTCCAATCTCATCAACTCCGGTCTGCGTCAGGTCGTCGTGCTCACGCAGTACAAGTCGCACAGCCTCGACCGCCACATCTCGCAGACGTGGCGCATGTCGGCGCTGCTGGACTCGTACGTCGCCTCGGTGCCCGCGCAGCAACGACTGGGCAAGCGGTGGTTCTCGGGCTCGGCCGACGCCATCCTGCAGAGCCTGAACCTGATCAACGACGAGAAGCCCGACATCGTCGTGGTGATCGGCGCGGACCACGTCTACCGCATGGACTTCCGGCAGATGCTCGACGCACACATCGCCTCCGGCGCAAAAGCCACGGTCGCCGGCATCCGGCAGCCCATCTCGCTGGCGTCGCAGTTCGGTGTCATCGATGCCGACCCCAGCACCGGCCTGATCAAGCAGTTCCTCGAGAAGCCCGCCGACCCCACCGGACTCGATGACGCACCGCACGAGGTGCTGGCGTCCATGGGCAACTACATCTTCGACACCGACGCGCTGATCGCGGCCGTCGAGGCGGACGGGGAGTCTCCGACCTCCGGCCACGACATGGGCGGCGACATCGTTCCGTACTTCGTCGATCGAGGCGAGGCCGGCTACTACGACATGAAGCAGAACGACGTGCCGGGGTCCTCTCCCCGCGACCGCTCGTACTGGCGCGACGTCGGCACGATCGACTCGTTCTTCGACGCGCATCGCGACCTGATCTCGACGCTCCCGATCTTCAACCTCTACAACATGGAGTGGCCGATCCACTCACAGGCGGTCAACTCACCGCCCGCGAAGTTCGTGCGCGACTCGGTCGGCCGCATCGGCAACGCGATCGACTCGATCGTCTCACTCGGATCGGTGCTCTCGGGCACACATCTTGAGCGCAGCGTGGTCGGACCGTGGACGCTCGCCGGCGGGGGCTCGACGATCACCGACTCCGTGGTCTTCGACCACGTGCAGATCGGGTCTGGGTCACGGGTGCACCGAGCGATCCTCGACAAGAACGTCGTTCTGGCCGACGGCGCGACGGTGGGCGTCGATCGCGAGCGCGACCTCGCGCGCGGGTTCACCGTCACCGAATCCGGCATCACCGTGGTCGGCAAGGGCATCTTCATCGAGCGCTGAGCGGTTCACACGTCGTCGGCACGCCGACCTGGTCGCTAGGCTCGTGCGGGTGACCACTGCGCGCTTCCTCGTCGTCCTCGATGCCGATTCCACGCTCATCCAGGATGAGGTGATCGAGCTGCTCGCCGACGAGGCCGGCCGCCGCGCCGAGGTGCAGGCGGCGACCGAAGCGGCGATGCGCGGCGAGGTCGACTTCGCGGCGAGCCTGAGGTCCCGCGTCGCGGCGCTGCAGGGAGTCCCGGTCGAGGCGTTCGCTCGTGTGCGCGGGCGCATCCGGCCGACAGAGGGCGCGCGTGCTCTGACGGCGGCCGTGCATGAGCGCGGTGGTGTGGTCGGCGTCGTCTCGGGCGGTTTCCACGAGATCCTCGACCACATCGCCCCCGAGCTGGGGGTGGATCGATGGCGTGCGAACCGGCTGATCGTCGCTGACGGCGCGCTGGTCGGCGAGGTGGACGGCGAGATCGTCGATGCGGCCGCCAAAGCCGCCACACTGCGGGAGTGGGCCGACGACCTCGGCGTCCCGCACACGGCGACGATCGCGATCGGCGACGGCGCGAACGATCTGCAGATGATGGGGGCAGCAGGCCTCGGGCTCGCATTCAACGCCAAGCCCGCTGTCCGTGCCGCCGCAAGCCTGGTGATCGGCCCGCACGACCTCTCCGAGGTGATCGCACTGCTCCCCTGATCGAGGACCGACAGGTCGGGACGGATGTCAGTGGGACGGCGTAGCGTCAGCACATGGATATCATCCTCATCCCCGGTCTCTGGCTCGACGCGTCCAGCTGGGACGACGTGCTCCCCGCGCTTCGACGAGCAGGGCATCGCGTTCATCCCCTCACGATGCCCGGCGTCGGCGTCGATGCATCGGCATCGGCCGAGATCGGCATCGCCGACTGGGTGGATGCCGCGGTGCAGATGGTCGACGCGCTCGCCGAGCCCTGCGTGATCGTCGGTCACAGCGGGGGCGGCAACGTCGCCTGGGGCGTGGCCGACGCTCGAGCCGATCGCGTCGCAAGAGTCGTCTTCGTCGACTCCGTGCCGCCGCCGCAGGGGACGGAGATCAGTGAGTTCGAGGTGCGTGACGGAGTCGTCCCGTTCCCCGGATGGGAGTCGTTCCCCGACGAAGATGTGCACGACATCGACGACGACACCCGAGCGCGCACGGCACTGCTCACGCGAAGCGTGCCCGCGCACGTGCCGACCGACCTGATCGCACTGTCCGACGACGCGCGCTATGGCGTGCCCGTGACTCTTCTGATGGGCGATCTCGATCAGGCATCCTTCGACGCCCAGATCGATGGCTGGGGTCCGTACGGCGCCGAATATCGCGCGATCGCCGACGCCGAGGTCGTGCGCATCGGGTCAGCGCACTGGCCGCAGTTCACCGTGCCGGAGCGCCTGGGCGAGCTCATCGCCGCGGCGGTGGATCGCGTCTGACGACGGGGCATGGTGACGAGCGGCCGTACGGCCCAGGCCAGGGGCAGGGTGGGTCAGTGGCCCATGCCGAGGCCACCGTCGACCGGGATGACAGCGCCGGAGATGTACCCCGCGTCGTCGCCCGCGAGCCACGTGACGACGCCGGCGACCTCGTCGGGCGTCGCGAACCGCGCCGCGGGAATGCTCGCCTTGTACTGCTTCTGCGTCTCTTCCGGCAGCTCAGCGGTCATGTCCGTCTCGATGAAGCCCGGGGCGACCACGTTGGCCGTGATGCCGCGCGCACCGAGCTCACGCGTGAGCGACCGCGCGAACCCCACGAGTGCGCTCTTGGATGCCGAGTAGTTCACCTGCCCGGCGGAGCCGTAAAGGCCCACGACGCTCGAGATCAGGATGACGCGACCGAAGCGCGCCCGCAGCATACCCTTCGACGCGCGCTTCACGACGCGGAAGGTTCCGCCGAGGTTCGTCGCGACGACGCTGTCGAAGTCGTCTTCGCTCATGCGCATCAGCAGGGTGTCCTTCGTGATGCCGGCGTTCGCGACCACGATCTCGACCGGACCGAGCTGCTGCTCGACCTCGGTGAACGCGGCGTCGAGCGCGGCGGCATCCGTCACGTCCGCTCGCACCGTGAGTGTTCCCTCCGGGCCTTCCCCGCTGCGCGCCGTCACGGCGACCCGGTACCCGTCTCGCACGAAGCGCTCCGCGATCGCGCGACCGATGCCGCGGTTCCCTCCGGTGACGAGGACGACGCGCTGAGCACTCATGTGTATCTCTCCTGATGTGGCCGATGACTCCGGGCAGAACCATCTCGATCCTAGCGAGGACGACATTTCCCGTTCCCGAGAGCGACGTTTGACAGGAGCGGGCCGTACTGGAACTCTGAACGAGACGAAAGGCATCCGCGTGAGCGACAACAGCTACTCCCCGCCCGCAGGCGAACCGGCAGGGAATCCGCCGCCAGCTCCGCCCGCGCCGCCGTATGCGCCCCCGGCCCCCGCTCAGGCCTATCCGGGCGCCGCTCCGGCGTACGGCCAGCCCGCGCCGCCGTCGGCTCCCGCCGCCTACAGCCCTCCGGCACCTCCGACGCCGCCTGCTCAGGGGGCTCCGATGCAGCCCGCCTACGGCAACCCTGCGACGCCTCCGGGATACTCAGCGCAGCAGCCGGGCGCCTACGCGGCGTACGGCACCCCCTCGTACCCGGTCGCGCGCCCCACCAGCGGGCTCGCCATCACCTCGCTCGTCTGCGCCATCGCAAGCGTCGTCTTCAGCTGGCTGGTCTTCCCGATCCTGGCTGCGGTGGCGGCCGTGATCACCGGGCACATGGCGCTCAAGCAGACCAGGGCGAACCCGGGAATCGGTGGTCGTGGCGTCGCGTTCGCGGGTCTGATCATCGGCTACATCATGCTCGGCTTCGCGGCCCTCGGGGTGATCGTGACCGTCGTCAGCTTCGTCTTCTTCGGGGCCTTCACGATCCCCTTCCTCATCAACAGCTGAGCGCTCGTAGCGCGCCCCGAGCGAGCAGTTCCGGCGTAGGCTGGAACCATCGTGAAGAGAAATCGCGCCGTACCCGCCGTCACCTCTCTGCCGGAGTCTCCTCAGGCCGAGAGCGACCACCGTGTGCGCCGCTACGCCATCACGATGACGATCCGCATCGCCTGCTTCTTCCTGATGGTGCTGATCCAGCCCTACGGCTGGTACACGTGGGTGTTCGCGATCGCGGCAGCGGTGCTCCCCTACATCGCCGTCGTCTTCGCCAACTCCGGTGGCGACATCACGGAGGCCGACGCCGAATCGCCGACTCTGCAGGTCGAGGCACCACGTCCCGCCCCCGAAGTGATCGAGGAAAGCGGACCGCAGGTGTTCCGGATCACAGAGACCCGGCGGGATGAGGCGTGACAGAACTCGAATGCTCGCGAGCCGGGTGTCGGCGCGAGGCGACGCAGCATGTCGTGTGGCGCAACCCGCGTATCCACACCGTGGATCGGGAGAAGGTGTGGCTGGCGTGCGAGGAGCACGTCGCATTCCTCCACGACTACCTCGCCGCCCGTGACTTCCCCGTCGTGACCCGAGACGGTGTGCCCGCATGAACCGCCGCCTGACGCGGTGGTCCGTCTACGTGCTCATCGCCATCGGCTTCGCGGCCGGATGCGTGTTCCTCTCGCAGTGGCAGTTCGATCGCAACGAATCACGCGCCGAGCAGATCGCGCTCGTCGAGCAGAACTACGACGCCGATCCTGTTCCCCT
Source organism: Microbacterium sp. PI-SA-G (assembly GCF_057215335.1). Lineage (NCBI taxonomy): Bacteria > Bacillati > Actinomycetota > Actinomycetes > Micrococcales > Microbacteriaceae > Microbacterium > Microbacterium sp. PI-SA-G. The sequence goes on along the minus strand of NZ_CM170103.1, from coordinate 339,520 downwards.
CGCCGAGCTCATCGGCGCGGACGACACCCTGGAGCCCGGGGACGAATGGCACCCGGTGCTGCTGCGCGGCGAGTACCTGCTCGACGAGCAGCTGCTGGTGCGCAACCGTCCACACGGCGGCACGAGCGCCTTCGAGGTGCTTGTGCCGTTCCGAGACGTCGACGGGCGGGTGTTCATCGTGGACCGCGGCTGGGTTCCGCCGGGCGAGGGCGAGTCTCCGGATTCCGTCGCTCGTCCGCCCTCCGGCGAGGTCGAGGTCACGGTGCGTCTGCGTCCAGGGGAGCCGGTTCCGGCATCCGGGCGTGGGGCCCCGGAAGGTCAGGTCCCGACGATCAACCTGCCCACCATCGCCGCGCTCGTCGACGGCGATGTGATCACCAGCGCCTACGGACAGCTGATCGCCGAGGATCCGGCTCCCGAGAACGCTTTGGGCGGGTTCACGTCGCCCACCGATGACCCCGGGCCGCACCTGTCGTACGCCATCCAGTGGATCCTCTTCGCGCTGATGGGCTTCATCTTCATCGGCTACATCATCCGCACCGAGATCGTGAAGCATCGCGAAGACGTCGAAGGCATCGTCGCACCCGTGAAGCCGCCGCGACGCCGCGACAGGGATGCCGACATCGAAGACGGACTCCTCGACGCACCGGTCGACGCGCGCTGACCCAGCCTGCACCCGGCCGGTGTCAGTCCAGGACCACCGTGTGCGTCCAGCCGTCTCCGGTCGGTTCGTACACGACGCGCGTGTGACGACGTGACCGCGACCCCTGCCAGAACTCGATGCGGTGGGGCACGATCCTCCAGCGTGCCCAGTCGCCCGGGGCGATCGCCGCGCGTGCCGAAGCCGAGCGTGCCGCGAGATCGGCTGCGCTCTCCGCGGTACTGGCCTCCTCCACGCGGCCCCGCACGCGCACCGCGCGCACCTGAGGTTGCCACCAGAAGTTGAGCGCGGCCGCGGGAGAATCGCCGAGCTGCGCCGCCTTGCGGGAAGAGCGCGTGCCGGCGAATGCCCATCCGCGCTCGTCGACACCTTTGAGGATGAGCGTGCGTGCGTCGGGGACTCCGTCGGCGTCGACCGTCGCGAGCGTCGCGGTCTGCGGCTCGGGCACGCCGTCAGCGTCCGCTCGCATGATCCACTCACGGAACAGCACGGTCGGCTCGCTCGGCAGCGAGTCGATGTCCCATTCCGGCGTCGTGCCGGTGAGCGCGTGCCGGCCCCGCAGCCAGTCGTCGAGAGAAGCGGAAGAGGGTCCGGAAAGGGCGTCGGTCACGTCTTCGACTATGCCACGCCCCCTCGACGATCAGGCGAGTTCGATGAGGTCCTGGTAGTCCTGGCTCCAGATGTCCTCGACGCCGTCCGGCAGGATCAGCACGCGCTCGGGGTTGAGCGACTGCACCGCGCCGGGGTCGTGGGAGACCAGGACGACGGCGCCCTCGTAGTGCGCCAGGGCACCGAGGATCTCTTCGCGGGAGGCCGGGTCCAGGTTGTTGGTGGGCTCGTCGAGGAGCAGCAGGTTCGCCGACGACACCACGAGGGTGGCGAGGGACAACCGGGTCTTCTCGCCGCCGGAGAGCACGCCCGCCGGCTTCAGCACGTCATCGCCCGTGAACAGGAACGAGCCGAGCACCTTGCGGGCCTCGGTCTCGGTGATGTGAGGAGCGGCGGAGACCATGTTCTGGAGCACCGAACGGGTCACGTCGAGGTTCTCGTGCTCCTGTGCGTAATAGCCCACCTTGAGCCCGTGGCCGGGCTCGAGCTGACCGGTGTCCGGGATGTCGACGCCGGCGAGCATCCGCAGCAAGGTGGTCTTTCCCGCACCGTTGAGCCCGAGGATCACGACCTTCGAGCCGCGATCGATCGCCAGGTCCACGTCGGTGAAGATCTCGAGCGACCCGTACGACTTCGACAGGCCCGTCGCCATGAGCGGCGTCTTGCCGCAGGGGGCGGGCTTCGGGAACCGGAGCTTCGCGACGCGCTCTTCCTGACGCACGTCATCGAGTCCTGCGAGCATCTTCTCGGCGCGCGCCACCATCTGGTGCGCGGCAGCGGCCTTCGACGCCTTGGCTCCGAAGCGCGCCGCCTGCAGCTGCAGCGTGGTCGCCTTCTTCTCGACGTTGACGCGCTCCTTCTTGCGGCGCTCCTCGTCGGCCACCCGCTGACGGAGGTAGTTCTTCCAGTTCATGTTGTACGCGTCGATGACCTGACGGTTCGCATCGAGGTAGAACACGCGGTTCACGGTGTCTCCGACGAGCTCCACGTCGTGACTGATCACGATCAGCCCACCCTTGTAGCCCTTCAGGAACTCGCGCAGCCAGACGACGCTGTCGGCGTCGAGGTGGTTCGTGGGCTCGTCGAGGATCATGGTCTGCGCGTCCGAGAACAGGATGCGCGCCAGCTCGATACGACGACGCTGACCACCCGAGAGCGTCGACAGCGGCTGGTCGAGAATGCGGTCCGGCAATGACAGGTTGTTCGCGATCGACGCGGCCTGCGCTTCGGCAGCATAACCGCCCTGTGCCTCGAACTGCTCGGTCAGCTGCCCGTAGCGCTTCATGGCCTTCGCCGCGATCGCGGGATCATCCGATCCCATCGCGAGCGACGCCTCGGCCATGCCCAGGTTCAGCTGGCCCAGTCCGCGGGCGTCGAGGATGCGCGTGCGGGCGAGGTCCTCGGGGTTTCCCGAGCGCGGGTCCTGCGGCAGGTAGCCGAGCTCTCCGGAACGCGTCACGGTACCCCCGGAGGGCAGCACGTCACCCGCCAGCACCTTGGTCAATGTGGTCTTCCCGGCGCCGTTGCGGCCGACCAGTCCGATCTTGTCGCCATCGGCGACGCGGAACGAGACGTTCTCCATCAGCAGGCGAGCGCCTACGCGGATCTCGAGGTCGTGCACGGCAAGCACAGCGGGATGTCCGTTCTTCGGGGGTGGGAGTCGGCCGAGGGGCCAGCCTCCCAGTATAAGCGTCCCAGGCTGGGAGCCGACCGCCTGCCGTCGCGAAGGCGTCATCGGGACACGACGCAAGATCACTCCAGGGAGTGACGCGGTCGATACCGGAGGGTGACGCCGTGAGCGCGCCGCTTCTCTAGCGTTCAAGGATGGACGTCATCAACGAGCTGATCATGCAGGCGGTGTCATCGCCCTGGCTCTACCTGGTGCTGTTCGCCACGACCGTGCTGGACGGGTTCTTCCCGCCGGTGCCGAGCGAGACGGTGCTGGTGGCAGCGGCGGCGGTCGCGACGTCCACGGGCGGCGCGAACCTGGTGCTGCTCGGCATCGTGGCGGCGCTCGGTGCGACGATCGGTGACAACATCGCCTTCCTCATCGGGCGTCGGGTGGGTACGGAGCGCTTCGCCTGGATGCGCAGGCCTCGGGTGAGCGCCGTGTTCGCCTCGGCTCAGCGGGCGCTCGAGTCGCGGCCCGCCGTTCTCGTGCTCGGCGCTCGGTACATCCCGGTCGGACGTGTCGCGGTGAACGTGTCGGCGGGAGCACTGGGATTCCCGTGGCGCCGCTTCCTGCCGCTGAGCCTGATCGGAGGCCTCAGCTGGAGTGCGTTCAGCATCACAATCGGGCTGGTCGCGGGCTCGTGGCTCACAGACCAGCCGCTCGTGAGCGCCGGCCTGGGCGTGGTGATCGCGCTCGTCATCGGCATCGTGATCGACCGCATCGCCGCCGTTCGACGTCGCCGTCTCCCCGCACTCGAACTGGCAGGATGACATCATGGCTCGTCGCCGCCCGCGCTCTCCGCGGCCCTCCTGGCTTCACCGCCGCCCGCTCGCTCTCGCGGCCCTGGGCGCGGCATCGATCGCGCTGTTCGCGACGCTCGTTCCACTCCAGACCTCGCTGTCGGGCACGCCGCTGCCGCTCTCGCTCGTGCTCGGCGTCGCCGTGTGCGGTGCCCCACTGCTGGCGATCTCGTGGCCTCGGACTGCGATGGCCGCCTTCTGCACCGCCGCGTTCGCCCTGCCCCTGCTCGTGGACGCGGAGCGCGCGATCGCCGGCCCGTGGCCCTGGTCGGTGCCGGCACTGCTCGCATTCGTGCTGGTCGTCGGCGTCGTCTCGTTCCTGCACGGGGCGCGCCTCGGTGCCTACACGCTGATCATCGGCGTGATCGCATCTCTGATCGCCCCGTTGCTCCGCCCCGACATGGTCGCGGATGCGGCCTCGTCCGCGAGCGCCACGGCCGACCTGATCGTGACGTCATCCGTCGCCGTGGCGATGTACCTGATCGCGACACTCGCGGCAGGGCGTCTGCGGCTCGGTGCCGAACTGACGCGAGAGCGCGAGCACAGCGCGCTCGAGGAGTCGAGACGCGCACTGGTGGAAGAACGCACGCGCATCGCGCGGGAGCTCCATGACGTCGTCGCCCACAGCATGTCGGTCATCCAGGTGCAGGCGTCGACTGCCCGATACCGGCTCCCCGAGATCGGCGACGTCGCGGCATCCGAGTTCGACGACATCGCCGCCACCGCCCGCACCTCCCTCGCCGAGATGCGTCGGATGCTCGGCGTGCTGCGCACGGAGGACCAGACGGCGGAGCTCGCTCCCCAGCAGGGCATCGCCGATCTCCCGGGACTGGTCGACAGCATCCGCCGCGCCGGCGTCTCCGTGGGCCTCGCCATCGAGGGCGGCGACGCGGCGGCGACCGCCGACCCGACCGTGCAGATCGCCGTCTTCCGAATCGTTCAGGAGGCGCTGAGCAACGCCGTGCGGCACTCCCCCGGCGCCGTCGTCAGCGTCCGCGTGCAGGCCGACGAGACAGCGATCCGGATCCGCGTCCACAACGCGGCCTCATCAGAAGCACCGGCGGAGTCCCCCGGCGGATACGGCTTGCGCGGAATGCGCGAACGCGCCGAGCTCCTCGGCGGAAGCCTCCGCGCAGGCCCCGACCGAGACGGGACGTGGACAGTCGAGGCGACGCTCCCCCGGTCGGCGACCGCTTCCCTGTCCCGCTCCGACGCCGATGCGCCGGTCGACACCACCCCATGAAGGAGAACTCGTGACGATCAGCGTCCTCATCGCCGACGATCAGGCCATGGTGCGGGCGGGGTTCGCCGCGCTGCTCGGCGCGCACGACGGCATCCGGGTCGCCGGGCAGGCAGCCAACGGTGCCGAGGCGATCGCGCTCGCGGCCCGGCTCGACCCGGACGTGATCCTGATGGACGTGCGGATGCCGGAGCTGGACGGCATAGAGGCCACCCGCCGGATCCTCGGTCCCTCCTACCCGGCGGCTCACGTGCCGCGGATCCTGATGCTGACGACCTTCGACATCGACGACTACGTCTACGACGCCCTGGCGGCCGGGGCGAGCGGTTTCCTGCTCAAAGACGCTCTGCCCGAGGAGCTCGTGCACGCCGTCCGCGTCGTGGCGGCCGGCGACGCCCTCCTCGCGCCCAGTGTCACGCGACGCATGATCGAGCAGTTCGCGGGCAGACGTCGCCCCGCTGCCCGGTCGGTGACAGCTCTGGCCGACCTGACCGATCGCGAGCGCGAGGTCCTGGTGCTGATCGGCCGCGGGCGTTCGAACACCGAGATCGCGGCCGACCTGTTCATCGCCGAGCAGACCGTCAAGACCCACGTCGGAAAAGTGCTCGCGAAGCTGAGTCTGCGCGACCGCGTTCACGCCGTGATCCTCGCGTACGACACCGGGCTCGTCGAGCCCTCATCCTGACTCCCTCCGCGGTAGGGGGTCAGGACAGCACCCGAGGGTGATGCTCTCGCCGACACCGCGTCCATAGTCTCCGGGGACACCGTTCCCAGGAGGACTCATGGCCATCGCCTCGGCACCGCTCACCGCCACCCCGTCATCACCACCCCCACGCGGAATCCGCGACACCGGCATCGACCTCGTCCGCGCACTCTGTGTGGTCGGGGTCGTCCTGCTGCACGCGATCATGGTCGGCGTCACGGTCACCGAGTCCGGCCCGGTGTTCGCCAACGCGAGTGACGGCAGCGGGTGGATCGCGCCCCTGAGCTGGGTCCTGCAGGTGATGCCGCTGTTCTTCGTCATCGGCGGCTTCTCCGGCCTGATCGCCTACCGCCGATCGCGGGTGCGCGGCGGCGACGCCGTGGCATTCATCGCCGCGCGTCTGCACCGCCTCGTGCGTCCGGCAGTGGTGACGATCGGCGTGGTCGCAGTGGCTCTCGCGGTCCTCACCGTGGTCGGAGTCCCCTCCGACCTCATCGTCGTCGCCGGTTTCCGCTACGGCCAGCCGCTGTGGTTCCTGGCGGTGTTCCTGATGTGTCAGGCGCTGCTGCCCGCGCTGGCCGCCGCGCACGATCGTGCGCCCTACATCGCCATCGGCGCTCTCGTCGCGGCAGCGGTCGGCGTCGACACCCTCCGCGCCGTGAGCGGAGTCGACGCGCTCGGCTTCCTCAACCTCGCCTTCGTCTGGATGGCGTTGCAGCAGCTGGGGTTCTTCCTCGCCGACGGCAGCATCGACGCGCTGTCGCGCCGCACTCGAGCTCTCGCCGGACTCGCTGCGCTGGCAATCCTCATCGCGAGCTTCGTCAGCGGCATCCACTCGCCCGACCTGATCGCGAACATCAACCCGCCCACCACCGCACTGATCCTCGTCGGCGTCGTCCACACGAGCCTGTTCTCGCTGCTGCGCGATCGCATCGACCGCATGAGCAGAGGCCGCGCCGCGGCAGCTCTCACAGCGTTCGTCACGCCGCGTGCCATGAGCATCTACCTGTGGCACATGCCGGTGCTGCTGTCGATGGCGGGCGCGAGCGCGGTGTTCTCCCTGTCCGTCGGTGTCGATCTTCCCTCGCTCGGCGGCGTCGAGTGGTGGGCGTCGCGTCCGCTCTGGCTCGCGACGGCGCTCGCGCTGACAGCGGTCGCTGCGCTCGCCACGTCGCGCTTCGAGAACCATCGAGGCAGCGTCGATGCCGGTTCCCGGCGACGCGTGGGCGTCAGCGTGCTCCTCGCGCTGGTCGGGCTCGTGCTGCTGCTCTGGCAGGGCACGACGGTGGCGACGGCGATCATCGCGCTGAGTCTCATGGTGGCGGCACTGCGCCTCACCACACCCGCCCGCACTTCAGACCCGCGCCCGCTGCTCGTCGGTGTGTCTGCGTGACGATCAGCCGATCCCGCGCGCCGCCAGAGCGTCGCCGACCTCATCACCGTGGCGCAGCGTCATCACCAGCAACGGCACCGCGGTCCGCACGCCGAGTCGAACCCCCCGCGCTCGCTGCGCCTCCCGTACGCGATCGGCGAAGCCCGCGACGACGGGGATCATCGTGAGCGTGAGCGAGAGCGTCATGGCGACGGCGTCGGCGTCGACCCCGAGGCGCCGCACCGGGCGCAGCAGCCGGTGAAGCACGGCCAGCAGGTCGCTCATGCGGGTGGTGAGCGTGAGCAGGCTCGCCAGAAGCAGGATGGTCACGACCCGGCCGGTGTTGATCCAGGCCGTCAGCGGCGAGACGAAGATCCACAGCGCCGCCGCGAGGACGAGCACCAGCCAGCGCATCCGCCACAACTCCCCGCCGACGACAGCTGCACCGAAGCCCGCGACGCCGAACAGCGCACACACTCCGAGAAGCGCAACCCCGACGCCCCACGCGCCGAGGGGGACGATCGAGGACATCAGCGCCAGGAACGCCAGCACTCCGAGCTTCGCGGCAGCCGGCGCGCGATGCACCAGGCTGCGGCCCGGCCGATACAGGTGGATCACGCGCAGCGACGCCGGTAGTGCGAGATCACGTCGGCGGGTGGGCCCACCGCGACCAGGCGTCCGTGCTCGAACAGCACGGTGACGTCGCACCGCGACGCCAGCTCGAGGTCGTGGGTGACGAGCACGAGCTGCGCCGCCTGAGCGAGCAGCAGGTCGCCGATCCGTCGCGCGTTGCGCAGGTCGAGAAGCGTCGTCGGCTCGTCCGCGACGATCAGGTCGGGCTCGGTGATGAGTACCGACGCCAGCGCGAGCATCTGCTTCTGTCCGCCCGACAGCGACGAGCACGACGCATCGGCATGCTCGGAGAGCCCGTACGTGCGGAGCGTCGCGGTGACACGATCGGCGATCTCGGCACGGGACCGACCGCGAAGCGACAGCGCGAGATCCTCGGCGGGTGTGGGCATGAGGATCTGCGCCGACGGATCGGTGAAGACGAATCCCACGCGTTTGCGCAACGCCGTGCGGTCGCGCACCGGGTCGAGCCCGCGCACAGTGACCCTTCCCGATGACGCGACCGCCAGGCCGTTGAGCAGCCGCGCGAAGGTGGACTTCCCCGAGCCGTTGGCGCCGATCACGGAGATCCGGTGCGCGGTGAGGCTCGTGGTCACGTCACTGAGGACGGTCCGGTTATCGAATGCGACGGCGACTCCGTCGAGAACGATGGATGCCGTGGCGGTGTCATCCGACACGAGTCGCTGCCGCCGCGCGAGGGGTGCGGATGCCGAACGCCTGCGGGTACGCGCGATGCAGCGCGAGGGTGAGGGCCGTCGCCGCGCCGGCCTTGAGCAGGTCGCCGGGCAGGAAGGCGAGACTCGACAGCGCGGTCGCACCCAGATCGATGCCGAGCACCGCCGCCTGCACGGGGATGCCGAAGAGGTACACCACGAGGATGCCGCCGACCACCGAGCCGAGCGCGACACCCAGCGCCGTGATCCGACGCCGATGCACGATCAGACCGATCACGAGCGCCCCGACCACCCATCCGAGCAGGTAGCCCGCCGTCGGTCCGACGAACACCCCGATGCCGCCGCGGCCCCCGGCGAGCACGGGCAGGCCGACAGCGGCGAGTACCAGCACGAGCAGCACGGCGAGAGGCCCCCGTCGTGCACCGAGCACCGCACCGGCGAGCATGACTCCGAGCGTCTGCGCCGTGATCGGCACTCCGCCCGGCAACGGCACCGTGACGGTCCCGAGCACGATGATGAGGGCGGCGAAGACTGCGACCCGGGCCAGCTCCCTCCCGATCTCCCCGTGATTCTGCTCCATGGTCGTCCTCTCCCGTCACTCCTGAACACCGTTCACCTGAACGGTGTTCACTATAGTGAGAGCATGACCCCCGCGCACAACTCCGCCCGCCACGACCGTGCCGGCGTCGCCCGCGTGGCCCTCGACCTGCTCGACGAGGTGGGGTTGCCCGATCTATCGATGCGGAGGATCGCCGCTCGACTCGACGTGCAGCCGAGCGCGCTCTACTGGCACTTCTCCAGCAAGCAGGAGCTCCTCGCAGAGCTGGCAGACCGCATCACTTCCGGAATCCCACGCGAAGGTGCCTCGGTGCTGCAGACCGCACGAGGCATCCGGGAGGCGCTCTTCGCCTGCAGGGACGGCGCCGAGCTGGTCCTCAGCACCTACGCTCTGAGGCTCGGATCCTCGTCTGCCCAGACGGCCCTGACCGACGCCCTCCGCGCCCAAGGCGCCGAGGCACCCGAGGACCGGGGCGTGGCTCTGCTGCACTTCATCCTCGGACACGCGACACTCGTCCAGCAGCGGATGCACGCCGCCAGCCACGGTGCGGTCGGCGGTCCCGATGACGCCGACGTGACCGCCGGACTCGACCGCGTCTTCGACCTGGGCGTGGCCGCGCTGACCGGCGTGCTGCCGGGCGACCCTACGGGCGCGCTCGCGGATGGAGTCAGCGCGCCGAGTGCTCGGCCCCGTGACCGAGCCTGAATCCCGGGACGGCAGCGAGCAGCACCAGTCCGAGGCAGAACAGGAACACGATGCTGAACGCCCCGGCTCCCCCGCCGAGACTGGCGACGGCGAGACCTGCGAGGGCGATGGCGACTGCGGCTCCACTCGAGTCCGAGATCGAGAGCGCCGAGGAGTTGAATCCCTGTTCGGCGGTGTTCGAGTACGCGAGGGTGAGCACCGTCAGCCGCGGATAGAGCAGCCCCATCCCGCCGCCCGCGAATGCCCAGCCGAAGATCACGAGCAACGGCGAGATGCCCCACGCTGAGGCCAGCAGCACACACACGAGTGCGACGAGCAGCAGTGACAGACTGATCGCGCTGATCCGGAAGTTCCCGAGGCGCTCGCCGTATCGTCCCTGCAGCGCCGAGGCCCCCGCCCACGCGAACGCCGCCAGCATCAGCGCGAGCCCCGCCCAGGTGACGGAGAACCCGAAACGCTCGATCAGCAGATACGGAAGATACGCCTCCGCGGTGAAGAAAGCGCCCGCGACGACACCGCGGATGAGCACGACGCTGGGCAGACCCCGCCGGGCGCGCAGGGTGCCGCGGGGCAGCAAGGGCCGTACGACGATCGCGATCATGACGAGAGCGACTGCAGACACACCCCAGCTTCGTGCCGGAGGCAGCTCCGCGGTGAAGCCGATCAGCACGGCGAGCACCGCGACGGCCACTGCGAGCAGCAGCCGCGTCACCACGACCCGACGATCGGCGGGCACACCGCGGCCCAGATCCACTCCGCGCAGACGCGTGACGATCATCACGAACGCGGCAGCGGTCAGGATCGCAACGCCCAGGAAGGCCCAGCGCCAGTGCAGGTACTCCGCCACCGCGCCGGCGAGGAACGGTCCGACCATCGACGGCACGACCCAGGCGGCCGCGAACGCCGCGAACACGCGACCGTGCAGATGCGGCGGATACAGTCGCGCCACGACCACGTAGAGCGCGACGGTCTGACCGCCCGTTCCGAGCCCCTGCACCAGTCGACCGATCAGGAACTGGTGCATGGTGACCGAAATACCGGAGATCACCAGGCCGATCAGGAAGAGCGAGACGGCCGCGTACAGCGCGCCGCGCGGACCCCGGGCATCTGACCAGGCCCCCGCCGCGACCATGCCGATCACGCTTGTCGCGAGCGTGCCGGCGAACGCCACCGCGTACAGCGCCTCGCCGTCGAGTGCAGCGCTCACCACCGGCATCACGGTGGTGACCGCCAGCGACTCGATCGCCGCGAAGAAGATCAGGGCGACCGCGCCCAGCGTCACCCAGATGCGATGGCGATCCCAGATGCCGGCCGGGGCTGCCTCGCCCGTCATCTCTGCACGAGCGCGGCGATGCGCTCGACGGCTTCAGTGATGATCTCGGGGCTCGTGCCGAAGTTCAGCCGTACGAAGCCACTTCCCTCTGCGCCGAAAGCGGGGCCGTAGTGCAGCGCCACCTTGCCCTCGCGCAGGATGCGACGGGCGGGGTTGTCACCCCAGCCGAGGTCGTTCAGGTCGATCCACGCCAGGTATCCCGCGTCGGGCACGCGGTAGCGGGCTTCCGGAAGGTGTTGTGCGAGCAGATCGGCGAGCAGACGACGATTCTCGTCGAGGGTGTGCAGCAATCCGTCGAGCCAGGGATCGCTCGCCTCGGAGAACGCCGCGACTGCCGCCAGAAGGCCGAACTGACCCGTACGCCACACGACCTCGATCGGGAGCGCCCGCACGACTGCCGATGTCTCCTCATGAGCGGTGACCATGAGAGCGCACTTGAGCCCCGCGAGGTTGAACGCCTTGCTGGCGCTGACGACGGCATAGCCCGCGCGCCGCGCGTTCTCGTCGACCGCGAGGAACGGGGTGAAGGCGATGCCGGACTGCACGAGCGGGGCGTGGATCTCGTCGGACACGACGGTCGCACCGAACTCCACCGCCATGTCCGCCAGAGCCGCGAGGGATTCCCGCGAGTGTACGGTTCCGGTCGGATTGTGCGGGTTGCAGAGCAGGATCGCGCGGGCGCCCTCGCTGAATGCGGCGCGGATGCCCTTGAGGTCGAGTTCCCACGCGGCGCCGGTGTCGCGCAACGGCACGCGCTCGACCTCGGCCCCGGCCTCCGTCACCAGGTCGTAGAACGGCGGATACACGGGCGGTGTGACGACCACGCGGTCTCCTGGGGCCGTGACGCGGCGCAGGATCTCGACGATTCCCATGCTCACGTCCGCGGTGCTCCGGGTGCGCACCGGATCGACCTCCCAGCCGAACCGCCGACGCGCGAAGGCGGCATACGACTCGGCGAGCGGGGTCCGCGAGGCGATGTAGCCGGTGTCCCCCGTCAGGACGGCACGCTGAAGCGCCTCCGTGATCGCGGGGGCGAGCGGGAAGTCGGTCTCTGCCACGAACAGCGGCAGCACGTCAGCGGGGTACTCCCGCCACTTCTCGCTCGTGCGTTCGCGGAGTTCGTCCAGCGTCAGCGCTGTGACCCGCTGCATCCTCAGATCGCGAAGCCGAGCGCGCGCATCATGTCGCGCCCGTCATCGGTGATCTTCTCGGGTCCCCACGGCGGCATCCACACCCAGTTGATGCGGAACCGGTCGACGACGCTGTCCAGCGCCTGAGCGGTCTGGTCCTCCAGCACGTCGGTCAGCGGGCAGCCGGCACTGGTGAGCGTCATGTGGATGACGAGGGCGTCGTTCTCGTCATCCCAGGCGAGATCGTAGATGAGGCCGAGGTCGACGACGTTGATCCCGAGCTCGGGATCCATCACGTCCTTCAGAGCCTCGGTGACCTCGTCGTACTTCTGGTCGGTGAGCGTCGCGGTCATGCGGTCAGCCTACGCCTCGATGGGGGCTGCGGGGTCGAGGAAACGGTCGTATCCCTCGTCCTCGAGCCGGTCAGCGAGTTCGGGTCCGCCCTCTTCCACGATCTTGCCGGCGACGACGACGTGCACGTGGTCGGGGCGGATGTAGCGGAGGATGCGGGTGTAGTGCGTGATGAGCAGCACGCCGAGGCCGGTGGTCTCCTTGGCGCGGTTGACACCTTCCGAGACGATCTTCAGCGCATCGACGTCAAGACCGGAGTCGGTCTCGTCGAGGATCGCGAACTTCGGCTTGAGCACCTCGAGCTGCAGGATCTCGTGGCGCTTCTTCTCGCCACCCGAGAAGCCCTCGTTGACGTTGCGCTGCGCGAACTTCGGGTCCATGCGCAGGTTCGACATGGCGGCCTTGACGTCCTTGGTCCAGCCGCGGATCGCGGGGGCCTCGCCGTCGAGCGCCGTCTTGGCGGTGCGCAGGAAGTTCGTCACCGTGACGCCGGGGATCTCGACCGGGTACTGCATCGCCAGGAAGAGTCCGGCGCGGGCGCGCTCGTCGACCGTCATCGCCAGCACGTCCTGCCCGTCGAACGTGATCGAACCGCTCGTGACGGTGTACTTCGGGTGACCGGCGATCGTGTACGCCAGCGTCGACTTGCCGGACCCGTTCGGGCCCATGATCGCGTGGGTCTCACCGGCGTTCATGGTGAGGGTGATTCCGTTGAGGATCGGGGTGGCCCCCGACTCGGTCTCGACCGTCACGTAGAGGTCGCGGATCTCGAGAACAGACATTCAGACTTCCTTAATCACGGTCGGGTCGATGAGCACGTCATCGCCGTCGATCTCGACGACGTAGACCGGGACGGGCTCGTAAGCGGGGAGGTTCTGGGGCACGCCGGTGAGCATGGAGAACGCCGAGCCATGAGCCCAGCACTCCACCGTGTCACCCTCGACGAAGCCCTCGGACAGCGAGATCTCGCCGTGCGTGCACGTGTCGCCGATGGCGTGGATGACGCCATCGCCGTCCTTGATGACGGTGATGGGCACGCCACCCGGGTCGACACGCAGCGGCATGTCCTGCTCGAGGTCCGCGACGCCGCAGACGCGTTCGGCGGTCATGCGTTCACCGCCGCGAGCTCGGCCTCGATCGCGTCGAGCAGTTCGGTCTCGAGCGCCGGGATGCCGAGGCGCTGCACGATGTCGGTGAGGAATCCGAGCACCACGAGGCGGCGGGCCTCTTCCTCGGAGATCCCCCGTGCCTGCAGGTAGAACAGCTGCTCGTCGTCGAAGCGTCCGGTCGCACTCGCGTGCCCGGCGCCCAGGATCTCGCCCGTCTGGATCTCGAGGTTCGGGATCGAGTCGGCGCGTGCACCCTCGGTGAGCACCAGGTTGCGGTTGGCCTCGTACGAGTCGGTGCCGGTGGCATCCGGTCCGATCAGCACGTCGCCGATCCAGACGCTGTGCGCGCCCTTGCCCTGCAGCGCACCCTTGTAGAGCACGTCGCCCTTGGTCCGCGGCCCCTTGTGGTGCAGGTAGACCTGGCTCTCGAGGTGCTGCCCGGCGTCGGCGTACGACAGGCCGTAGAGGTAGCCCTCAGACCCTGCTCCGGCGAGCTCGACGGTCGGGTTGACCCGCACGACGCCGCCGCCGAAGCTGACGACGAAATGCGTGAGAGTCGCGTCGGCGTCCACGCGGGCCTGGTGAGCTGCGGCGTGCACCGCGTCGTCCTGCCACTGCTGGAGGCTGATCACGGTGAGCTTCGACCCCGGACGCGCGATGATCTCGACGTTCTGGGCGTACTGGGCGCTGCCGGTGTGCTGCAGCACGACGGTCGCGACGCTGTGCTCCATCGCCTCGATCACGATGTGCGCGTCCGCGCGACGCTCGGCGCCGAGTCCCTCGATCGCGAGGAAGACGGGCTCGGCCACTTCCTCTTCACGGGGGAAACGGATGTGCAGACCGTCAGTCGCGCCCTGCCATGCCACCGCGGCGGTGACGTCCTCCGCGAGGAACACCTCGCCACGAGGCGACGTACCCGCCACGAGCGGAGCCGCGATGTACTGCTCCCCGGAGCGCACGTCGTAGCGCACGCCGGGCTCGGTCGTCGCGACCTGGAACAGGGCCGACATCTGGGCGACGGGGGTGTGCTTCCAGTTGACCTCGCGCCCGGTGGGGGCGCCGAAGTCCGCCGGCTCGAAGGAGTGCGGTCGCTCCGAGCGGGTCTGCACGGGGGTGAACCCCGCGCCGGCCACCTGGGCGGCCGGGTCGATGTGCGCGTTCGTATCCTGCGTCTCTGCAGACGCCGTAGCCTGGGCCGCCATCTAGCCGACCGATCCTTCCATGCCCATCTCGATGAGCTTGTTCAACTCCATGGCGTATTCCATCGGCAGTTCCCGCGCGATCGGCTCGATGAAGCCGCGCACGATCATGGCCATCGCCTCGTCCTCGGGCATGCCGCGCGACTGCAGGTAGAAGAGCTGCTCCTCGCTGACCTTCGAGACCGTGGCCTCGTGACCGAGCTGCACGTCGTCGACGCGGATGTCGATGGCCGGATAGGTGTCGGAGCGCGACTTCGTGTCGACCAGCAGCGCGTCGCACCGCACGGTGTTCGCGGAGTGATGCGCGTTGGCGTCGACGCGGACCTCGCCGCGGTAGCCCGCACGACCGCCACCACGGGCGATCGACTTCGAGATGATCGACGACTGCGTGTAGGGCGCCATGTGGATCATCTTCGCGCCGGCGTCCTGATGCTGGCCGGGACCCGCGAACGCGACGGAGAGGGTCTCGCCCTTGGCGTGCTCACCCATGAGGTAGATGGACGGGTACTTCATCGTGACCTTGGAGCCGATGTTGCCGTCGACCCACTCCATGGTGGCGCCCTCGTGGGCGACCGCACGCTTGGTGACGAGGTTGTAGACGTTGTTCGACCAGTTCTGGATCGTCGTGTAGCGCACGCGGGCGTTCTTCTTGACGATGATCTCGACGACGGCCGAGTGCAGCGAGTCCGACTTGTAGATCGGAGCGGTGCAGCCCTCGATGTAGTGGATGTAGCTGTCCTCGTCGGCGATGATCAGGGTCCGCTCGAACTGACCCATGTTCTCGGTGTTGATGCGGAAGTACGCCTGCAGCGGGATCTCGACGTGCACGCCCTTGGGCACGTACACGAACGATCCGCCTGACCAGACAGCCGTGTTCAGCGCCGCGAACTTGTTGTCCCCGGGAGGGATGACGGTGCCGAAGTACTCCTGGAAGATCTCAGGGTGCTCGCGCAGTGCCGTGTCGGTGTCCATGAAGATGACGCCCTGCTCCTCCAGGTCCTCGCGGATCTGGTGGTAGACGACCTCGGACTCGTACTGCGCGGCGACGCCGGAGACGAGACGCTGACGCTCGGCCTCGGGAATGCCGAGGCGCTCGTACGTCTCGCGGATCTCGGCGGGGAGGTCCTCCCAGGACTGCGCCTGCTTCTCGGTGGAGCGCACGAAGTACTTGATGTTGTCGAAGTCGATCTCGCTGAGGTCCGCACCCCAGGTCGGCATCGGCTTGCGCCCGAAGAGCTGGTATCCCTTGAGACGGGTCTTCAGCATCCACTCGGGTTCGTTCTTGAGCGCGGAGATACCGCGGACGACCTCTTCCGAGATCCCGCGTTTCGCGATGGCACCCGCCGCGTCGGCGTCATGCCATCCGAATTCGTACACCCCCAGGCTGTCCAGCTCCGGGCGGTCGATCAGCACATCCGACATCACACTCTCCTTTTAGGACCTCAACGGTGTCATCCGCCCCGACACACCTGATCCCCCGTCGAGTCTGCGGGGAGCGGGTGCCGCTGGTGGGCCCACATCTCCGGCGCTTCCATCGCGCCTAAACTGTTGACGATGCTGCAGCGCGGTAAGCGCTCATCACAACAATCCGATTCTACAGGTTCCGCCTGGTGAGCGGGCCGTGTCCGCCCTCTCTTCGGTGGTCCGGAGGACCCATGCACGAGACGACGATCCCCGCCTCCCTCGACTCCGAGCGCCGTGGTGCGCGCGTCGAGGGTGCCCACCACGCCTCCTGGAGCCGTGCGCTGCGGATCTTCGCCTGGCTCTCGTTCCTCAGCGAGACCATCATCATCGGCACCGGCGGCGCCGTGCGCCTCACCGGATCAGGCCTCGGATGCTCGGAATGGCCGCTGTGCACGCCGGGATCGCTCGTGCCGACGCTCGAGGTCGAGGGCATCCACGGCTTCATCGAGTTCGGCAATCGCCTGATGACCGGCGTCGTCGGGATCATCGCCCTCGCGGTCGTCCTGCTCGTCCTGCACACGATCAGCGGTCGGCGCTCGCTCGTGTCAGCGCTCTGGTTCGCGGTGGGCGGAATCGTCGCCGCAGCCGTCGCCTACGCGATCGCCACGCCGTTCGACGTCCCGGCCTTCCCGGTCGCTTCCGCCGTCCTGCTGATCGCCGTGATCGCCGCGGCCGTCCGGTCGGTGCGCACCACGCCTGCACGCCGAGACCTCGTGACGCTCGCCTGGATCGTCCTCATCGGGGTCGTCGCGCAGGCTCTCGTGGGCGGCATCACCGTGCTCACCGGGCTCAACCCGTTCATCGTCGGGTTCCACTACACCTCGTCGCTGCTGCTGGTGTGCGTCACGGCGGCCTTCCTCGTCCGCCTGTACGCGGCTCCCGGTCCGCGCGAGCGCGCCGTGCCCGTCTGGTTCGCCGCTCTCACCCACCTCGCCGGGCTCGCGCTCGCGGTGACGATCCTGTTCGGTGTGCTCACGACCGGCTCCGGCCCGCACTCCGGCGACCCGGACGTGTTCCGCGAGGGCTTCGACGCGACGGTGCTCGCACATGTGCACTCCTGGCCGGGCTACATCCTCGCGGCGCTGGTCCTGGTGCTCACGGTGGCGGCATGGGCGCTGCGGCTCGAGCCGCGCGCCTGGCTCACCGTCCTCGTCGTCGCGATCGCCGTGCAGGTGGGCGTCGGCATCTGGCAGGCGCGCGACGGTCTGCCTCCGCTGCTCGTCGGCATCCACATGGTGCTCGCCTCGCTGTCGGCCGCCGCCTACACCGTGGTCGTACTGCATCTGAAGCGGGCCGTCGCCGAGAAGGAGTGACCCGCGTCGCGGGTGTGCGCACAGTCGATCCATAGCGCGCGCATCAGCTGCTCATCGACGCGTGCGTGATCGTGGGCGACATGAACAAGTCACTCACACGCAGCATCGGCTTCTGGCTCCTCCTCGTCCTGTCCCTGGCCGCGACCGCCGTCGGCAGCTGGCTCATCTCGGGTCAGCTGGCGACGATGACGACCACGTTGACCGACGGGACAGCGACCGGCGTGGAGGTCTACGTCGGCCAGTCACTCGTGGTCGTCGGCGCCGTGCTGCTCGGCGCCGGCATCATCGGCTTCCTTCTCGCGCTCGGGCTCACGGCCGTGCAGGCTCTGATCCCCGCGCCGGCCCCTGCCGTCGTCGAATCGATCGACTGGGCGGCGCACGAGAGCCCGTCAGAGACGGATGCGGTCACGAGCGACGCAGCGACAGACGACGTCGACACGACCACCGATCAGGCGCCGCTCGGCGACACCGATGAGGATCAGAACGGAAGCAGCGGATCGACCGCGACGGCCACGAAGATCAGCGTCAAGTAGGTGATCGAGGCGTGGAACACACGCATGGGCCGCGCCTCGTTCCCCCTAACCGCACGGTTGTACAGACGGTGCGACTCATAGATGAACCACCCGCCGAAGACCAGCGCGGAGACGGTGTAGACGATGCCCATGTTCGCGATCGGCACCAGCAGGAGCGAGCAGGCCACGGTCGCCCAGGCGTACAGAATGACCTGGAGGCCGACCTGCGACGCGTTGCGGGTGACGCCGAGCATGGGCACGTCGACGTCGCTGTAGTCGTCGCGGTACTTCATCGACAGCGGCCAGTAGTGCGGCGGCGTCCAGAGGAAGATCAGCAGGAACAGGATGAACGCGGGCCAGTCGAGCGAGCCGGTGACGGCCGCCCAGCCGATCAGGACCGGGAAGCAGCCGGCGATCCCGCCCCAGACGATGTTCTGCTCGGTGCGGCGCTTGAGGATCATCGTGTAGATCACGACGTAGAAGAAGATCGCACCGGCCGACAGCGCCGCGGCGAGCCAGTTGGTGGTGGCCAGCAGCCACACCGTCGAGACCACGGCGAGCGTCCAGGAGAAGATCAGGGCTCCGCGGGGAGAGATCTCTCCCGTGACGAGCGGCCGGTTCTCGGTGCGGTGCATGTGCGCGTCGATGTCGCGATCGAGATACATGTTGAACGCGGCGGCCGATCCGGCGCTGAGAGATCCGCCGATCACGGTCGCGAGGACCAGCCAGAGGTCCGGCAGACCACCATGGGCGAGGAACATCACCGGCACCGTCGAGACCAGCAGAAGCTCGAGCACGCGCGGCTTCGTGAGGGCGACGTAGGCCTTCACGGTACGACCGAGAGATCGCTTCCTCACGGTCTGATCAGACATCGTCGAGATCTCGATCCCCTCCTCCAGGCGCGGCGTGACAGCCCTTCCAGTCTATGGCACGGCAGCGGCGTGACTTCCGCCGTAAGAGAGCGGGCAGCGAGGGGCCTCCCCGCTATGCTGAAAATCACTCGCGCGCCCGGCGCTGTGCACAGCTTCTCCGTGATGTTGCGGATGCGCCAGGGAATACGGGCGCCCTCAGAACTGTCGGAAAGGGCATGAACGTGTCGGAATTGCAGTGGGATGAGATCGATCGGCGCGCGGTGGACACCGCGCGGATTCTTGCGGCGGACGCCGTGGAGAAGGTCGGCAACGGCCACCCCGGCACCGCGATGAGCCTCGCTCCCGCTGCCTACCTGCTGTATCAGCGCGTTCTGCGTCACGACCCGACCGACACCGACTGGCTCGGCCGCGACCGTTTCGTCCTGTCGGTCGGGCACTCCTCCCTCACCCAGTACGTGCAGCTGTACCTCGGCGGCTTCGGCCTCGAGCTCGACGACCTGAAGGCGCTGCGCACTTGGGGCTCGCTCACTCCCGGCCACCCGGAGTACGGCCACACGAAGGGCGTCGAGATCACCACGGGCCCGCTGGGCCAGGGACTCGCCTCCGCCGTGGGCTTCGCCTACGCCGCCCGCTACGAGCGCGGTCTGTTCGACCCCGAGGCAGCCCCGGGCACGAGCCCGTTCGACCACTACGTCTACGCGATCGCCGGGGACGGCGACCTGCAGGAGGGCGTCACCAGCGAGGCATCCTCGCTCGCCGGCCACCAGCAGCTCGGCAACCTGATCGCGATCTACGACTCCAACCAGATCTCGATCGAGGACGACACCAACGTCGCCTTCACCGAAGACGTCGCGAAGCGTTACGAGGCCTACGGCTGGCAGGTCCAGACCGTCGACTGGAAGAAGACCGGCGAGTACGTCGAGGACGTCGCCGAGCTGTTCGCCGCGATCGAGGCCGCCAAGGGCGAGACCTCGAAGCCCTCGCTCATCATCCTCCGGACCATCATCGGATGGCCGTCGCCTGGCAAGCAGAACAGCGGCAAGATCCACGGATCCGCTCTCGGTGCCGACGAGCTCGCCGCCACGAAGAAGGTCCTCGGCTTCGACCCCGAGACGTCCTTCGACGTGGCCGACGACGTGATCGCGCACACCCGCGGACTCGCCGCCCGCGCCGCCGACGCCCGTGCCGAGTGGCAGAAGGCGTTCGACGCCTGGGCCGAGGCCAACCCCGAGCGCAAGACGCTTCTCGACCGCCTCGAGGCCGGCGAGCTCCCCGCCGACATCTCGTCTGCACTGCCCGTGTTCGAAGGCGGCAAGGAGGTGTCGACCCGCGCCGCATCCGGCCAGGTCATCAACGCCCTCGCCGCACAGCTGCCCGAGCTCTGGGGCGGATCGGCCGACCTGGCCGAGTCGAACCTCACGACGATCAAGGAAGCCCCGTCGTTCATCCCGGCCGAGTGGTCGACTCATGAGTGGTCGGGCAACCCGTACGGCCGCGTGCTGCACTTCGGCATCCGCGAGCACGCCATGGGCGCGATCGTCAACGGGATCGTGCTGCACGGCAAGACCCGCGCCTTCGGCGGCACCTTCCTGATCTTCAGCGACTACATGCGCCCCGCCGTGCGTCTCGCGGCACTGATGAACGTGCCGAGCGTGTTCGTGTGGACGCACGACTCCGTCGCCCTCGGTGAGGACGGTCCCACGCATCAGCCGATCGAGCAGCTCGCGACGCTGCGTGCGATCCCGAACCTCGCCGTGGTCCGCCCCGCCGACGCGAACGAGACCGCAGAGGCATGGCTCGAGATCCTGCGCCGCCAGGAGGGCCCGGCCGGCATCGCCCTGACCCGTCAGAACATTCCGGTGTTCGAGCGCGGCGACGGCGAAGCCTCGGGTGAGACTTTCGCGTCGGCGTCGCTCACCGCGAAGGGCGCGTACGTGCTCGCCGAGGCTCCCGAGGGAACGCCCGACGTCATCATCGTCGCCACCGGCTCCGAAGTGCAGCTGGCCGTCGCGGCCCGCGCGGCGCTGGCCGAGGAGGGAGTCGGCGTCCGCGTCGTCTCCGCTCCGTCGCTGGAGTGGTTCGACGAGCAGGACGAGGCGTACCGCGAGAGCGTGCTCCCCGCCTCCGTCACCGCCCGCGTCTCGGTCGAGGCCGGTTCCGTGCTCACCTGGCGCGGCATCGTCGGCGACCGCGGTCGCTCGGTCGGCATCGACCACTTCGGCGCCTCCGCCGACTACAAGACCCTGTTCGAGAAGTTCGGCATCACCACCGAGGCCGTCATCGCGGCCGCTCGCGAGACCATCGCCGCCCACAGCACCAAGGAGAACGCATGAGCACCCCCACCGCACAGCTCGCCGCCGCCGGCGTCAGCATCTGGCTCGACGACCTCTCCCGCACCCGGATCAGCTCCGGCAACCTCGCGGAGCTGATCGAGTCGCGCAACATCGTCGGTGTCACCACGAACCCGACGATCTTCGCGAACGCGATCACGGACAAGAACGACACCTCGTACGACGCGCAGCTCTCCGAGCTCGCAGCCTCCGGCACCAGCGCGGAGGACGCGGTGTTCGCGGCCACCACGCAGGACGTCGCCGCCGCGCTCGACATCTTCCGCCCCGTGTGGGAGAAGTCCGGTCACGTCGACGGACGCGTCTCGATCGAGGTCTCCCCCGATCTCGCTCACGACACCGAGGGCACCGTGGCGTCGGCCAAGCAGCTGTGGTCGAAGATCGATCGCCCCAACCTGCTGGTCAAGATCCCCGCGACAAAGGCGGGCCTGCCCGCCATCACCGAGGCGATCGCGACGGGCATCAGCGTCAACGTCACGCTGATCTTCAGCCTGGAGCGCTACGCCGACGTGATCGACGCGTACCTGACGGGCCTCGAGCGGGCGCACAGCGCCGACTTCGACCTGTCGAGCATCCACTCGGTCGCTTCCTTCTTCGTGTCGCGAGTCGACACCGAGACCGACAAGCGTCTCACCGCCATCGGCACCCCCGAGGCCGAGGCGCTCAAGAGCAAGGCGGGACTCGCGAACGCGCGACTGGCCTACGAGCTGTTCGAGCAGAAGTTCGGCGAGAAGCGCGCGCAGGACCTCATCAAGCTCGGCGCCAACCTGCAGCGTCCGCTGTGGGCGTCGACCGGCGTGAAGGACCCGGCGCTGCCGGACACGCTCTACGTGACCGAGCTGGTCGCGGACGGCGTCGTGAACACGATGCCCGAGAAGACGCTCGAGGCCACGTTCGACCACGGCGTCATCGAGGGCGACACCATCACGGGCGGCTACGCCGAGGCCCACCAGGTCTTCGACGACCTGGCCGCCGTCGGCATCGACCTGACCGACGTCACTCAGGTGCTCGAGGATGAGGGCGTCTCGAAGTTCATCGACTCGTGGCACGATCTGCTCGCGCAGGTGGCCGAGGCGCTGGAGGCACAGCGATGACGTTCTCCATCCACACGTCGGGCGCAGCCCGCGCGGCGATCGACGAGACGGTCCCCCGCCTCGTCGCCGACCTCATCGCGTCACGCCTCACCGGCGGAGACAGCACCCTGTGGGGCGCCGAGGCCGAGGCCGAGGCCTCCGTCCGTCTCGGGTGGATCGAGGCCGTCTCGATCTCGCGTCCGCTCGTCGCCGAGATCACCGCGTTGCGTCAGGAGCTCGCCGCCAAGGGCGTGCACCGCGTCGCCCTCGCGGGCATGGGCGGCTCGTCGCTCGCGCCCGAGGTGATCGCGCAGACAGCCGGCGTGCCGCTGACGATCCTCGACTCCACGGCTCCCGGCCAGGTGCTGGCAGCGCTCGACGAGGGGCTGGCCGACACCGTGCTCGTCGTCTCGTCGAAGTCCGGCTCCACGGTCGAGACCGACTCGCAGCGCCGCACCTTCGAGACGGCGTTCCGCGACCTCGGCATCGACCCGACCGAACGCATCGTCGTCGTCACCGATCCCGGATCCCCCCTCGACGCCTCGGCGCGCGAGGCCGGCTACCGCGTCTTCAACGCCGACCCGAACGTGGGCGGCCGGTACTCGGCGCTCACCGCCTTCGGGCTGGTGCCCTCCGGTCTCGCCGGCGTCGACATCGACGAGCTGCTGAACGAGGCAGAGGCCTCGCTCCTCGAGGTCGCGATCGACTCCGCCGACAACCCCGCCCTGCGCCTCGCCGCGGCGATCGCCGCGACGAACCCGCGCCGCGACAAGCTGGGTCTGATCACCGACGGCACGCACATCAAGGGCCTCCCGGACTGGATCGAGCAGCTGATCGCCGAGTCCACAGGCAAGAACGGCACCGGCATCCTGCCCGTCGTCCTGCTGCCCGTCTCGCCCGAGCTCGACACCAAGCCGGCGGACCTGCAGATCGTGCGTCTCGTCGACGACGCGAACGAGTTCCACCTGCACGAGCGCCACGAGGGCGAGATCCTCGTCAGCGGCAGCCTCGGCGGCCAGATGGTCGTGTGGGAGTACGCGACGGCGATCGCCGGTCACCTGCTCGCCATCAACCCGTTCGACCAGCCGGATGTGGAGTCGGCCAAGATCGCCGCACGCGGTCTGCTCGACGCACGACCCGAGCCCACTACCCCGGCCTTCGTCGAGAACGGTGTCGAGGTGCGCGTCTCCGACGCCGCACTCGCGGTCTCGGGCACCGTCGAGGGCGTGCTCGATGCGCTCTGGGCCCAGCTCGCGGACGACGGCTACGTGTCGATCCAGGCGTACGTGAACCGCCTCGACATCCCGCAGCTGCAGGGCCTGCGCGAACTCGTCGCTGCCGACTCCGGCCGGCCGACGACGTTCGGATGGGGACCCCGCTTCCTCCACTCCACCGGTCAGTACCACAAGGGCGGACCGGCCCAGGGCGTGTTCCTGCAGATCCTGGAGCGCACGGACGTGGATCTCGAGATCCCAGAGCGGCCCTTCACCTTCGGCCAGCTCATCGAGGCTCAGGCCGCCGGCGACGCCGCGGTTCTCGCGGAGCACGGCCGTCCGGTCGTCTCGCTCACGATCACGGACTCGTCCGCCGACGTGCTCACCCTCTTCGAAGCCGCTCAGAAGTAACAGCAGGAGAATCCCCTACCGATGTCTGTTCCCATCTCGCGCGGGCACAACCCGCTGCGTGACCCCGATGATCGCCGACTCAACCGGATCGCGGGGCCCAGCGCCCTCGTGATCTTCGGCGTCACCGGAGACCTGTCACGCAAGAAGCTCATGCCCGCGGTCTACGACCTCGCCAACCGGGGGCTCTTGCCCCCGGGGTTCGCTCTGGTCGGGTTCGCCCGACGGGACTGGGAGGACCAGGACTTCGCCCAGGTGGTGTACGACGCGGTGAAGCAGCACGCGCGCACGCCGTTCCGTGAGGAGACCTGGGAGCAGCTGCTGCAGGGCATCCGCTTCGTCTCGGGCGAGTTCGACAACGAGGAATCGTTCGCGAAGCTGCGCGAGACGATCGAGCAGCTCGACGTCGAACGCGGCACGATGGGCAATCACGCGTTCTACCTGTCGATCCCGCCGAAGGACTTCCCCCTGGTGGCAAAGCAGCTCAAGGACTCCGGTCTGGTCGGCGAGAACAGCGACGACGACGAGCACTGGCGTCGCGTGGTCATCGAGAAGCCGTTCGGGCACGACCTCGAGTCCGCCCGGGCGTTGAACGCCGCGCTCGAGGTGGCGTTCCCGGCCGACTCGATCTTCCGCATCGACCACTACCTCGGCAAGGAGACGGTGCAGAACATCCTGGCGCTGCGCTTCGCCAACGAGCTGTACGAGCCGATCTGGAACCGCAACTACGTCGATCACGTGCAGATCACGATGGCCGAGGACATCGGCGTGGGCGGGCGTGCGGGGTACTACGACGGCATCGGCGCTGCCCGCGACGTCATCCAGAACCACCTGCTGCAACTGCTCGCTCTCACCGCCATGGAGGAGCCGATCAGTCTGTCGGCCGCCGACCTGCGCGCCGAGAAGGAGAAGGTGCTGGCTGCCGTGCACGTGCCCGAGGATCTCTCGGTCGCCACGGCGCGCGGTCAGTACGACGGCGGCTGGCAGGGCGGCGAGGAGGTCACCGGGTTCCTGGCCGAAGAGGGCATGAACCCGGAGTCGACCACCGAGACCTACGCGGCCATCAAGCTCGAGATCGACACCCGCCGCTGGGCGGGCGTGCCGTTCTACCTGCGCACAGGCAAGCGCCTCGGACGCCGTGTGACCGAGATCGCGGTCGTCTTCAAGCGCGCACCGCAGCATCTGTTCGGTCGAGGCAACGCCTCGGAGCTCGGACAGAACGCGCTCGTGATCCGCGTGCAGCCCGACGAGGGCGTGACCATCCGCTTCGGCTCGAAGGTCCCCGGCAGCGGTTCGAACGTGCGCGACGTCACGATGGACTTCGGCTACGGCCACGCCTTCACCGAGGCGAGCCCCGAGGCCTACGAGCGTCTCATCCTCGACGTCCTCCTGGGCGACCCGCCGCTGTTCCCGCGGCACGAGGAGGTCGAGCTCTCCTGGAAGATCCTCGACCCTGTGGAGAAGTACTGGGCGGCCGTCGGCGGCCCGGTGGAGCAGTACGCGCCCGGCTCGTGGGGACCGGCTTCGGCCGACGACCTGTTGGCCCGCGACGGACGAGTCTGGAGACGACCGTGATCATCGACCTTCCCGACACGACCGTCAGTCAGGTCGCCAAGCAGCTCGTCAAGGTGCGCGAGGAGGGCGGCGCCGTCGCTCTCGGCCGTGTGCTCACCCTCGTCATCGCGGCTCGCAACGGCGTGGCCGAGGCGGCGATCGATGCGGCGAACGACGCCTCCCGCGAGCACCCGATGCGCGTCATCGTGCTCACCACGGGCGACGGTGAGTCGCGCGTCGACGCACAGATCCGCGTCGGCGGAGACGCCGGCGCGAGCGAGGTCGTCGTGCTCCGCGCCTTCGGCGATGCGGCCAGCAACGAGGAGAGCCTGATCACCGGTCTCCTGCTGCCGGACGCGCCCGTCGTCGCCTGGTGGCCCGAAGAGGCCCCCGCCGCCCCGTCGCAGTCCCCCCTGGGCAAGATCGCTCAGCGCCGCATCACCGATGCCGCCACGGCGTCGGATGTGCGCGACCGGCTGGCCCGGCTCGGCGAGACCCACGCGCCCGGCGACACCGATCTGGCGTGGACCCGCCTCACCCACTGGCGCGAACAGCTCGCCGCGGTGCTCGACCAGCCTCCCTACGAGGAGATCACGGGTGTCGAGGTGCGCGGTGCCGCGGCATCGCCCTCGACCGCGCTCCTGGCAGCCTGGCTGCAGATGGCCCTCCAGGTGCCGGTCTCGTGGACCTACGAAGATCCCGAACAGTGGGGAGAGGGCATCAAGTCGGTGCGGCTCACCCGTGCCGACGGCGACATCCTGCTCGAGCGTCCGACGCCCGGCAACGCGGTGCTCACGCAGCCCGGCCAGCCCAACCACGATCTGCACCTGCCGCGGCGTACGCTGCGCGAGTGCCTCGCGGAGGAGCTGCGTCGCCTCGATCCCGACGTCCTGTACGGTCGAGTGATCACCGAGGGCTGGGAGAAACTGGGTCCGCCCGAGACAGGAGCGTGAGTTCGTTGCAGGCAGCATCCGCAGAGAAGCGGGTCGTGGTCGAACCCACCCCGGCGGCTCTCGCGACCAGCGTGGCCGATCGGTTCCTGACCCGGGTGCGTGCGCGCACCCGCAACGGCCGCATCGCCCACATCGCTCTCACCGGCGGATCCATGGGCGCGGCGGTGCTGCGCGAGGCGGCCGTGAATCCGCGAGCGGCGAAGATCGACTGGTCGCTCGTGCACTTCTGGTGGGGCGATGAGCGATTCGTGCCTCGCGACGACGCCGACCGCAATGCACGCCAGTCCCGTCAGGCGTTGCTCGATCACATCCCGGTGCCCGAGGAGAACGTTCACGAGGTCGCGGCGTCTGACAGCGGTCTGAGCCTCGATGAGGCGGCAGCCGCCTATGCGGCCGAGCTCGCGCGCTTCGGGACCGACGAGCACCCGTGGCCGTCATTCGCGGTGTGCTTCCTGGGGGTGGGTCCTGACGGACATATCGCCTCACTCTTCCCTGATCGCGAAGAGGTCACGGTGACGGATGCCGCGGCTCTGCCGGTGCGCGACTCCCCCAAGCCTCCGCCCGAGCGGGTGACGCTCACCCGTCCCGTACTGAACTCCTCGAAGCGCGTATGGCTGGTCCTCACCGGAGCAGACAAGGCGTCGGCTCTCGGTCTGGCTCTCGCCGGGGCGAGTTATGCGAACGTGCCGGCAGCCGGAGCCAAGGGGCGCAAGCGGACGGTGTTCTTCGTCGACGAGTCGGCGGCGTCCGAAGTCTCTCCCGATCTGATCGATCAGGCGTACTGAGTCTGTGGGGCGGCCGGGCCTGCGGGCCCGGTCGCGCTACTGCTGCTGCGGCTTCTCGTCGCTTCCTCGAACGAGACCCAGGTCTTGGCTGTCGCTCAGCACCTGCGGGTGGTAGCGGGCGAGTTCGACCACACCCCATACCGCGATACCGCCAGCGACGCCGAAGATCACCAGCACCCACGGCGGCGCCGCGGCGGCCTCACCGAGGATGACCATGCCGATGAGCACCGCGACCAGCGGGTCGACGACGGTGAGCCCGGCGATGACGAGGTCGGGCGGGCCGGAGCTGTACGCGGTCTGCACGAAGTACGCGCCGACGGCGGCGGCGGCGATGAGAGCGACCACGCAGATGCCGGTGATCCACTCGAAGTTGCCGGCCTCGATGCGCTTGATGACGACCTTGGCGAGCGTCGCCACGAAGCCGTAGAGGATCCCGGCGCCGATCACGTAGAACAGCGCCCGCATGCGGGAACGCAGGATCAGCCAGCAGGCGCCGAGGATGATGATCACGACCAGCAGGATGCTGAGGATGACGAAGAGCTCGCGCTCGGTGATGTCCTGCTCAGTGGCGAAGATCGCCGCGAAGAAGACGAAGAGGAAGATGCCGCCGACGCAGAGCACGATGGCGGTGATCGAGCGCCTGGTGGGTGAGTGACCCGAGATCCGCGCGTTCAGAAGAGTTGTAATGACGAGTGCGATCGCGCCGAGAGGCTGCACCACGATCAGCGGCGCCTGCACGAGTGCGGCGAGCTGGCACACGATGGCCAGCGCCAGCATCAGGGTGCCCAGCAGCCAGGACGGCCGAGTGATGAGGCTCTTCAGCTGCGCTCCGGTCAGGCCGGAGGTGCCGTTCGAGCCGCTCAGCCGTTCGACCTTCTCGACGCCGCGGTGCTGGTACTGCGCACCCAGGGACATGAAGACGGCACCGGCGAGTGCCAGCGGGATTCCGAGCAGCAGCCCCGGGTTCTGGAACGCTCCGACGAGCTGCTCGCCGACATCTTCCGCCCCAGTCATCCACACGCCTGCATTCACAGTACGACCCTACCCGGCGCACCCGGCAGAGTAGGGTTATGACGTGGCTGTACTTCCGATTCGCATCATGGGAGACCCCGTTCTCCACTCCCCCGCCTCGGCCGTCGACGAGATCACGGATGACATCCGCACACTCGTCGCCGACATGTTCGAGACGATGGACACCGCTCCCGGCGTCGGTCTCGCCGCGCCACAGGTCGGTGTGCCGCTGCGCATCTACACGTACTCCTACGTCGACGACGACGACCAGCCCTGGCGCGGTGTGCTGATCAACCCCGAGCTGTGGATCACACCGCTCGAGCCCGGCGACCCGGACCCCGACCTCGAGGCGGAGGGCTGCCTGTCGTTCCCCGGCGAACGCTTCGCGCTACGCCGCTCGGAGCGAGCGCGTGTCACCGCGACCGACCTCGAGGGGGACCCCGTCGTGATCGAGGTCGACGGATGGCGGGCGCGCATCATGCAGCACGAGTTCGATCACCTCGACGGGATCCTCTACGTGGATCGCCTGCCCGACAGCGACTGGAAGACGGTCCAGAAGGTGGCCCGCAAGCGCGGCTGGGGGCGTCCGGGCGCCAGCTGGATGCCGGGCGTCGACGACCTCGAGGCCTGACAACCTCTTCGCGGTTCGTGACGCGAGTTCAGCGAAAACACAGCATTCTTCGAGTTGCATCACAGACTCCCCGGCGGATAGCGTGAGCGGGGCGGGTACCTGTCATGCCTGTTCACCACCGTCTCTGGAGGGGCAATCCATGATGAAAACCAGCAAGCGTCGCGCTCTGGCACTCGCCGGTGCCGCAGTCGCGCTCACACTCGCATTGAGCGGCTGCAGCACGATCAGCAGCATGCTCGGCGGCGGCCCCGCCGACGCCGACCGCGATGAGGACACCGGCCAGGTGACCGAGAGCTCGAGCATCGACATCTTCGCCCTCAAGGTCGGCGACTGCAAGATGAAGAGCGACAGCGGTCTCATCGAGAGCGCCGATGTCGTGCCGTGCGAGGAGTCGCACGACGAAGAGGTCTACCACGAGATCACGATGGAGGACGGCGAGTTCTCGGACGCAGCCGTCGACACCGCGACCCAGGGCTGCATCGGCGACGCGTTCACCAACTTCGTCGGAGTGATCTGGGACGAGTCGACCCTCGACGTCTACCCGATCACCCCCACCCAGGAGACCTGGGACCAGTACAACGACCGCATCGTGCAGTGCGTCATCTCCGACCCCGCCGGTCCGGTCGAAGGCTCCCTCGCGGGCGCCGCGCGCTGAGCCGCGAGCAGCGAGAGCAGAAGGCCCCACCGACTCGGTGGGGCCCTCTTCGTCGGCAGAGTCCGTGAGGCGTGAGACGTGAGACGTGCGGCGTCGAGGTCAGAACTCGATGGGGCCTGGTGAGGCCACACTCTCCGGAAGGCCGCCAGCCAGAATTCGCTCCACGATCGCGACCGCGCGGTCAGTGAGCCCGTCGCCGGGGTAGAAGTCGTCATAGTGCGCGTCCGCCCCTGCGAGCGTCGAGACACCGCAGAGCGCGAGAAGCTGCCGAATGTCATCGACGTCGCGACCAGGGCGATTGGCGCGGAGCTTCATCGCCAGCAGTGCTTCCTTCGACGCGACCTCGATGACGATGCCGTCGCGGTCGTAGATCCTCTCCCATGCCACTTCGCGGCGGCCGAGCGTTGGGAGGGAGTCGGCGCGTTCGACGCGAAGTTGAACCACCCGTGTGCCCACCCCCGGGCGTCGGCGACCTTGGCGGCGGCGGTGAGCACCGCGTCATCGCTCCCGGGATGCACATGCAGCGAGTCGAGGTCTCCGGTGGTGCGTCGCTCGAAGTAGCGAAGCGCGAGCGCAGCGCCGCCGACGAGGCGGATGCCGACGACCTCTCCTGCCGCGCGCAACTCCGCGACGAGATCGCGGAGTCCATCGATGATGTCAGTGCGAGTCAGCGAGTCGCCC
Source organism: Microbacterium sp. PI-SA-G (assembly GCF_057215335.1). Lineage (NCBI taxonomy): Bacteria > Bacillati > Actinomycetota > Actinomycetes > Micrococcales > Microbacteriaceae > Microbacterium > Microbacterium sp. PI-SA-G. The sequence continues at coordinate 309,299 of NZ_CM170103.1, read as the reverse complement.
ATCAGATGCTCGCGAGGGTGTCTGCCCAGACGAGGACTCCGCGGTTCAGAAACGGGGGCGGGACGTCGTGCGCCGCGGGGATCGGGTCGGCAGGATCGACGTCGAGAGTGCGTGGCCTCGAGAGGCGCCGGCTCGGCGCGTCCACCCACTCCGGCGTCGGGAGTTGCTCCTCACTGAGACGTAGGTCGACGAGCGCGGCGAGGGCGGCATCCCAGGCAGCGTCTCCTGTGGGCTCCGGTTCAGCGAGCCCGAGCACGCCGCGGACGAGTCCATGCTCAGCGCTGAGATTGTCATTGAGCTGAATCAGTTCGCGGAGGGCACTGTGTGTGTCCCCTGCACGAAGATGTACGCGGATGGCTGCGGCGATCGAAGCGACGTCATCGCGTCGTGTCGGTGCCGAATAGAGCCGATGGCCCGTCGCACCGAGGAGTCGCTCGACGGTGCCGTACTCAGCTTCGCGCCCGCCCTCGAAGCGTGAGACACGACCTTGATCCAGCTGCACCCTTTCAGCGAGGGCACGCTGAGTGAGTCCGCGACTCTTTCGCGCGGCCCGTACGAGCGTCGAAGCGCTACCCATGCAGTCCTCCAAATATGACCCTGAAGACATATTCTATGCTACGAGATGCGCTCGCGGGCTGCACAGCGAAAGGCCCGGAATTCCGGGAAGCTGATTTCACAGCCTCCCGGAATTTCGGGCCTTCGTCTTGGCTCCCCGGCTTGGACTCGAACCAAGAACCTGCCGGTTAACAGGCAGTTGGTGGGGCTCTCGCCTGTTCCCGAGCCTCAGCGGATGCTCCCCGTTTGCCGCTTGTTTCCGCAGGTTCGAGGGCGGCTGTCGGCAATAGACGGGAGCCGTCGCGAGCGATCGTTCCCGAACAGAAGCGCTGAATGAGCGCTGAATCGCGCTCCTCTTTGACCGGCTTTGAATCGTGTCCGATGGTTGTCCCACGCCGCACCGAGCGGCACCGATGAAGGGACACACCGTGAGCACTATCACCGAAGAATGGACAGCGGGAACGCATCGCAAGATGGATGCACACCAAGCGCTCGCCGACGAGGGCGAATACAGCGACGACGTAGCCGAGGCGTCAGCCGTAGCCTTCACGGCTGTGCGCGAGTACTACAAGCAGATGGAGGATCGACCAACCCTCGCAGCGTTCGAGATTATGGTGGCGGAGTTTCTCGGGGACTGGATGTTCGACGCCTACGCGGTTGGCGCTCCGCTCCCCTGGGAGGACTGAGCCACCACCTGCCCACGTAGAACGCCCCGACTGTCCCGGCGTACCGGAGTCGGGGCGTTCTGCCGTTGAGAGGCCCGGCCTACCCGAGCGACGTGCTCTGCTAGAACGTGGGCAGGCTCAGAAGATTGTTGTTCCACTGCCCGTCAGCATAGGTGCGGAGATACGGCTGGCCGTTGTCGGGATGTACGGCACCCACCTGCACGGTGCTTGACCCGCTGCCAACGACGACGGTGTTTTCCTTGCCTTCGACGAACGCGACCATAGAAGGCTTGTCGTTGTCGCCTGTCGCGCCGTCAGCCGTGTTCAACCACTTGTAGCGAACGATACTCTGATGCGTCTTCTCGTAGCCCGAGAAGCGAACGTGCGTGATCTGAATTGACATCTGTGTCCCCAGTCTTGTCGCGCCCGTCGCGACGTGGGGTCATCATGACACACGCCACCGACATTGAGACTGAAGGCGTACGCCGACACGGGCTAAGACGTGGTCGGTGCAGTGGTTACAGCCAGGCCGTACTTCATGAAGTCGTAGGCAACAACGGCTTTGCCGTACTGCGTCGGCCAAAACGCGTTGACCCTGACCTTGTCCTGATTCTCGATCAGGAACTGACGCAAACCATCGACGTCGTGCGTATACGCCGGCAGCTTCAAGGCGTTCTGCAGGATCCACTTCCAGTCATGCTCTTCCAACAGCTCCGTGAAGGTCTTTCTGGTGACGCCGTCGAGGGACGTCTTGATACGAGTGTGCGTATTCGCGGCACGATTGCGTACCGTCGGCTTCACCTCGACATCGGGGCGCACCTTTCCTGCGTCGTCGAGCGCTTCGCACTCGCGCAGGTACTTGAAGACTGGATAATAATGCCCCGCTGGAACCTGCGATATCAGCCGATCGAGAACTTCGCCAGCCGGGTAGCCGCCGTCGGGATTCCCGAGCACATCGTTCCAGACGTCAGCACGACTCAGACCGACGATGCCTACCGTCGCCACCTTCGCGCCAACCCCGAAAACGATTGATATGTCCTCGGCGGACTCATCGTCGATGTCGCGGTAGGCGTAGAGGCGCTCTTTCGGATCGTTCTGCAGCACGATCTCGTATACCTGCTGTTTCAAGATACGCAACGTTCGAGCAGGTAGCGCGTGCTCCCTTGCGCCCAGAGCCGCGAATACATCGCGCCAGTCCGGAACTAGAAGACGGATAACGGGGATGAGCTGATTGTTGACCGAAACTTGCGTTCGTTCGACACGCGGTGTTGCGCCCGCTTCGTATTCAACAAAGATGAGTCGATCCTGAAGTTTCTCAACGGTCTTATTTCGAAGCCCTTTGGTCAAAGAAATGAGGAGGTTATGGATGTTGGGATCGTTGAAGCTGTATCCGATAAAGAGGATGGGGTGCTCAACAAAAATTGTTAAAAGTTTCGCCGCAAGATAAGCGTTGCGCTCTTCGTATGCTTCATAGTCCTCGGCTGTAAGTACGAGAGAAGCTGGTTCCTCGGTTGCGCCGTGTATCGCGTAGATCTCAGCGATCCCTTGCGTGTCTGAAAACAGCAGACCGTCTTGCCCGATGAACTGTCGATAAGTCGGGAAGGTGAGGTGGAGTAACCGATCGTAGTTCGTGGTGATGACTCCGTCGATCGTTGAATTCTCCAGGAGCGCGTATTCGTCCGCCAAGTCGGCTGGCGGCTCGAACCCGTCGAGAGCATCGTCCAGGTACTTCGCGATCTCGACCTTGAGCGGCATCGCAACCGACCCCGACACTCTGTCACCCCATTCAGCAAGTGAGTTCGAGTAGTCGCCGGACTTCCACCAAACTTCGCGGAAGGCGGCAGCCAGGTTGGTTGCTGCCTCCGGAAGCGTGCCGGTCTCGAAGTATCCCAGCGGTGATCCAGTTGGCTCAGCGAACCGAGCGAGGAGGTCTCGCCAACTTGGGAGGTTGGCGTATCGGCGAGCGAAGCCTGCTCCGACGAACAGGTAGGGACCCGCAAGTGGTCGAAGGTGCGACTCGAGAAACTCGCGGATGTCGTCCATGGCACGAATCTAGTGCATGGCACGACAACGACCCGAGCGCCCCGCGAGTGGGGAGCGCTGGCCCGCTCCACACACAGAACGCCACCGGGCGGGAGTTGCCAGCCGGTGGCGTTCTCGTTGGGTACGCGCCATCCTCATGGGCGCGGTGGTGCGTTCAGGCGAGACGCTCGCCGTGTTCCTCGGGATCGGTGCCGTTCGGCAGACTGTCGTTAATTCCGGCGGAGCGCATCAGGCGTGCTCGCTCGGCCACGCTCAGCGCTCGCGGCTGGCCGTCGGGTGTCTGATATTGCGGACCGCTTTCGCCTTGGTACTCGCTGCGGTCGTGGAATGTGTGGTCGTAGTTCGGGGTCATGGTTCCTCCTGGTCGGGTGGTGTTCTCGACCTAGGTCTACTCCATCGGCGACCCCTCGCATTCCCCACAGGGTTGGTACTTTCCCAGTTCAGAGCGCAGATCAGGACCGAACTACCCATTCAAAACGAGGGAGACTTAAGGAGCGGGATTAGCCGCGATAGGGAGAGGACATGACCAGACCGAACCATCGACCTACGGTGCTGCCGGACAGCGTCGAGGTGCGCACCAGCGTGCCGCGCGACGTGGCAGCGGCCATCGCGGCACTCGCGGAAGCGTCCGGAGTGAGCAAGGCCACGTTCCTGCGGCAGGTGCTGCTCGCGGGTATCCAGCCGTATGCGCTCGTTGACCCGGCGCTGGCGTCGGCGCTTCGGCCCACCAGCTATAACCGGGGCGCGTGATGGGTACACGACTGAACGCCGACGACCTCGCCCGCGCGCACCTGAGCCAGGCCGACCTGGACGAGTACAACGCGTACGTCGCTGAGCACGGCGACCCGCTCAAGCCCATGAAAGAACCGACCGAAAGGAACACCATCATGCCTGCCAAGTACGCCGTCGACAACAACTACAAGCAGTTCGACGAGGCTACGGGACTGCCCGCCTACCCGAAGAGCACTGGCGCCATGGAGATCAAGCTCCGCAACGTGCAGGCCCAGCTGACCACCACCCAGAACCGGGTCGAGGCAGCGCTGGACCGTGCCCTCGACCAGTTCGAGGTCGCACTGGAAGCCCAAGACCGCAAGCGATCGACCCAAGAGCGCCTCGCCGATATGACCCGCCGCACCCGCCGCATCAACTGAAGGAACAACTATGAGCACTGCAATCCGTGTGACCGACTCCACCACGCCCGAGAACCAGCCTGCCGATACTGTCCGCTCCCGCGACCTCGGCGGCACGATCGTCAACCCCATCGGCCCCGGCACGCTCGATGGGCCACGCGCCGGGGCACGCGAAGCCCAGTACGGCAACCGCCAGGCCGAGATCGAAGCAGTGATGGCCATCGACGAGGCCGCCTTCGATCGGGTGCGTGGGATGGAGACTTACCTGCTCGGCCGCGTCGAGAACTTCGTCGAGGACGTGACCGGTATCGGGGTGGGGACCCGCCGACCCGGCCTGATCGACACGACTGAAGAGATCGTGACCAATCTCAGCAACCTGGTTACGGAACTGGAGCGCGGCGCGAGCGCGAGCGACCTGGCCGAGCGATTCGTCGCCTTGCAGAACGAGGCACGACACTCGGCGCTGCCGAAGCTCTCGCGGGCGATGCGTGAAGCCGAGAGTCACATTCCGAAGATGCAGGATCCGTATGGGGAGACCCAGCGCCTCATTGCCAAGATGCCCTTCAGCAGCTACCGCCCCATCGTCCCGAAGAATCGCCGCTAACAACACGACGACCCCGCACACCGAGGTCTGCAGGGTCGCCGTTCCGAAGAAATCACCATGAAGGAGGTCGCTGGGATGAACAGGCCCGTTAGTGCGACGAGAGAAGGCTACTCTCTTGACCCAAAGCGCCGATCGATAGGGGGATTCCCGGCTCTGTGCGCAGATGCGAGTGGTTGGATCTATCGCAAGAGAGACGGTCAGCGTCTGAGGCCCCGGGTCATCGAAGGCGTGCTTTGCGTGGACGCCAGCAAGCCGACCCAGATCGAAAAGCCCTGGGTGCCCGTGTCAGTGCTAGTGGCCCGCGCGTTCGTGCCGATCCCTCGACCGCTCTACCGCCACCGCGTCGTGCGGCATCTTGACGGTGATCCGGCAAACTGCAGAGCTTCGAACCTTGCATGGGTGCGCGAGCCGAGCAAACGCCAGCTGCGCCAGCGGGCACGACAGCTGACGCGGTAGACTCGATTTGCTTCCGAAGCTACGGGGCACTACAACTGAATCCAACGCACCCTATACGTAACCGATTTGAGCCCAGCAGGGCAACCGACGACGGCGCGAGCCGTGGGTCGGCAAAGAGATCTGTAGATCGCGTCCATCTACAGATGAGTCAATCCGAGCCCATGGCGAAAGCGCACCGGTAAACGACTCAGGACCACTTGTCTCGTGTGGCATCCGATATTCATCGGAGCTGCGCGGGGCTTTTTTACGTTAACGCGCGGCTCCCTTCCAACAGGGATACCGCAATGACTACACACGACTCCAATGTTCGCCGATCCGCCTTTGGCACGCTCGTCCTCGAAGACGACCGGCTATACACCACCGAGCAGACGGCCGAGCTGCTCACCCTAACGTCCAGACAGATCATCGATGCCCGGCAGGCGAAACGGCTCGGCTGCGTGCGTCTGTCCGGAGCGGCGGTCCGACACTCGGGCCGTCAGATTCGAGACTTCATCGCCGCGCGTTCCGTCGACGCAGAGCACTGACCTACCCGACCTCTCACGAGCGTCCCAAGGCTCAGCGCTCCGCATCGAAGGAATCACTGTGAACACTGAAATACCGCCACTGCTCCAAAAGTGGCTCAATAAATTGCAGGAGGTCTCCTACCAAGGCGACCTGCAATACAAGGCCCGGTGCCCGAGCCACGATGATGACCACGCCTCACTTTCTGTGGCTTGGGGCGATAAGGGCAAGGTCGTCGCAACCTGTCACGCCAACTGCACCTTTGCCGAGATCGTGGCCGCTCTGGGCTTCAACAAGCGAGACCTCGACCCGAAGCGCTCCGTCATCGCCACGTATACCTACGAAGATGAGGACGGGCACAAGCGGTATCGGGTCAAGCGAACCGACCCGAAGGGCTTCTTCCAAGAGCACTGGGATGGTGCGCGTTGGGTCATGGGTCTCGGCGACGCCGAGCCGATCCCCTACCGCCTGCCTGCGGTTGCCGAGCTGGTCGCTCACGGTACCGAGGGCGACGACATCTGGATCGTCGAGGGCGAGAAAGACGTCCAAGCGCTGGAGCTCGCCTATGAGGCCGTGGCCACGTGCAACAGCGGTGGGGCCGGTAAGTGGACTGACGCGCACTCCGAGCACCTGCGGGGCTTCAAGGGCAGTCTCGTCGTCGTCGCAGACAACGACGACAAGCCTTCGAAGCCCGGCCAGAAGCACGGCCTGGAGGTCTATGAGTCGATCGTCCGAGTAACGGGACTCGAACCCGAGCTCGTCTATCCCGTCGAGGGGAAGGACGCTGCCGATGTCGTCGCAAGCTATGGACCGGACGACGGCTTCGTGCTCGTCACACCCGAGATGCTGCGCGCCGAGATCGCAGAGGCAGGCGTCGCGGAGCCAGACGCCGAGGCAGAACGGGACAGCCGGATTGCGGAAGCCGCTGAGAGCATGCGCGTGCAGCGTGAGGCTCGTGCGCTGCTCGCGGCCGAGGTCGCCAAGGCGACTTTCTCCGGCTTCGCGTCCGTGTCATTGCGTGAGGCGCTCTCGAAGCCGCGCGAGGTCAAGCCGGCCATCGTCCATGGCTTGCAGATGCAGGGGCACAAGGCGACGTTGACCGCCCAGTTCAAGGCGGGCAAGACAACCCTGGCCGGCAACCTCGTGCGCTCGCTCGCGGATGGCGAGCCTTTCCTTGATCGGTTCGAGGTGTTCGAACTCCCCGGCAACATCGGCATCTTCGACTACGAACTCACCGAAGACGACGCCCTCGACATGTACGGCGCTCTCGGTCTGCGCAGCACCAAGCAAGTGTTCTTAGAGTCCTTGCGCGGTGAGGGCTTCTCTCTGGCGAACGAGTTCCACCGCGAACAGGCGGTGCGGTGGCTCACCGAGCACGAGATCGTCTACTGGGTGCTCGACCCGTTCGGACGAGCGCTGCGTGGCTTCGGCTCCGAGAACGCGAACGACGATGTGCGGGTGTTTCTCGACACCATCGACGAGATTATCGAGCGTGCGGGCATACTCGGCACGCTCATGCCCGTCCACACAGGTCGCATGCAGCACGAGGTCGGCGCAGAGCATGGCCGTGGCGCCACCGTGGTGGATGACGATGCTGACGCCCGGTGGCTACTGACCCGCGACAACACCGGGCGGCGCTACTTCCGCGCTGAGGGTCGGAACGGCGTCGGCGCTGAGGAGGTCTCACTGGAGTTCGATGCCGCCTCCAATCGCCTCTCTACCGGCACCATCACCCGCGCGCAGAGCAGAGGCGAGCGGCTCCTTCCTCAGGTCGAGGACTACCTCGTCCAGCACCCCGGCGCAGGCACCAACGACATCCGCAAGGAGGTCGACGGCGGCAACTCTCAGATCGACGCCGCGATCAAGTTGGGTATCGCCAACGGCACCATCCGCGTCGAGAAGCAGGGGCAGAAGTCGTGCCATCACTACGCCCCGAAGCCTGTCCTGCGCCTCATGAAAGAGGGCGACGAATGAGTAGCGCGCCCACCACGCCTGACCGCGCCCACACCACGCCTGGGCGCTGTTACCGATCGACCGCGCCCGCGCCTCTTATAGGCGGGCGCGGTATCGGTTCGCACGAAACCACTGAGAAGAAGACAGAACAGAAAGGTTGCAGAGCATGAGGAAGAAAAACGAGGACAACATGCCCGAGGACGAAAGCTCGAAGAAGCCCGCCACGAATAGGGCATCGACGAAAGGTCGAGCACCCCTAGGTGAAGTAGACCCGAAGGTGAGTTCGATTCAGGACATGTACCTGTCGCCCAAGCGCCAGTGCACGGCGATGAGCAAGCACACCGGGCAGCAGTGCGGGCGATACGCGATGCGCGGACTCCGGGTCTGCGTGATGCACGGAGGGGCCACGCGCCAGGCCAAGGCGAAGGCTGCCGAACGCATCCAACAGGCGTCCGGGTACGCCGCGGACCTGCTTGTCGAGATGATGGCGAACCCCGACATCGACGTGAAGACCCGCACACAGATTGCACAAGACCTTCTGGACCGGTCCGGGATCAACGCGAAGACCGTCTTGCAGATCGGCGTCGAGCAGCCGAAGTCGTTCATGGACTTCGTCGGCGAAGCCCTGGTTGATGTGTCGATAGACCACGACCCGAACATCGTGGATGCGCAGGTCATCGAGGACGATGATGCGCCGCTGGTGCCCCGCGATCACGGGCTGGATGACGGGAACCGTTTCGACCGGGCGCTCAGCGCCAACGTCCGCCGAGCGCAGCCACGCGTTGCGGGCCTTGCGGACGAACGTACCCGAGCAGAGATGCTCGCCGCCGAACTCGTCGCGCTCGGTGAGGTTGCGCCGGTGTCGCCTGCTCGGAGCGACGACATCGCCGCGATGAACGCTCAGCAAGACCGGGACGACGCCGAGGTGCGACGTGTGCGCGAAGCCGAGCGAGCACTCAACCAGCAGCGGGCAGGCGCTCGGCGGGCACGGAGCAGCGAGGCCACGATGAACGAAGCCCCGCGGCGGCGGAAGCGATGACCGACAAGCTCGACCAGGTTCGCCGTCGCCGGGCCTTGGGGCTCAGCATCGAACGGCTCCTGATCGTCGCGGACGACCCGGACCTCTGGCTAGAAGCCGAGCTTTTCGCCCGACGCCTGTTCGCTCACGTCACGAGGGAACAGGGCGGTGGTACGGAGCCACACAGGAGCGCACCGCCTGGTGGTGATATCCCGCCCTAGGCCCTCCGGGTGCGCGATGACCCCTCCGACCACGCCTACGCCAAGCAGGCCACGAGGCCGATCTTGTACCGCGGACGAGACTCGCCGTCCGGTTTGCCGGACCACCACCGCTGGAGCAGTCTTCGTCTCGCCGCCAGTTCTACGGAATCAGCGGCAACCACGCGAAATCAAGGAGAACCAGATGACGAACGCCATCCTCTATCTGCGGGTATCCAGTGTCGGTCAGATGGACGGCTTCGGACTCGACGTGCAGGAGAAGGCCTGCCGCGCCTATGCCAAGGCGCACGGCCTCTGCATCGTCGCTACGTTCCGCGATGAAGGCGTGTCCGGCACTCTTGATGCCGCCCAGCGTGACGGATTGATGTCTGCGCTTGCCCGACTCCACGACGGTGACGCGGACGCGCTGCTTGTAGCTCGGCTCGACCGGCTCGCCCGCACCCTCACGGTGCAGGAAGCGGTCCTCGCTCAGGTGTGGAAGCACAACCGCGCGGTGCATTCCGTCGACATGGGCGAGGTCGTGCAGGACGATCCGGACGACCCGATGCGCACGGCCATGCGACAGATGGCTGGGGTGTTCGCGCAACTCGACCGCGGCATGGTGGTGAAGCGCATGCGCGACGGGCGGAAGGCGAAGGCTGCTGCTGGCGGTCGCTCGGTCGGTCCTGCACCCTACGGCTACATCGCCCGCGATGGTGGCCTCTATCCCGTCCCCGAGGAGCAAGACGCCCTCGCCCGGATGAACGAGCTACGCGCCGCCGGAACCACCATGTCGACCATCGCTGGTGTCCTCGCCACAGAGGGCTATCCGACCAAGCGCGGCGGTCGATGGACCAGCCCCGTCGTCAGCCGCATCCTGTCACGCCCGCCCGTGCCGGCCAACCAGATCATCGACCCCACCAAGGACAACCGCGAGCGCACCCGCGCCGCATGAATGAGGAGAAAAGCATGCCGAAGCAGAAGTTCACACCCGGCGACACCGTCACCGCAGGCGACATCGCGGAGGGCGACATGATCTACGCCCGCCGCGACCACCTCACGAAGGAGCCTTCCACGCCGGTATTCATCGAGAAGGCGTCCGTCTTTCCGAAGGCACCCGACCTCGTCCGGTTCGTCGTGCAGTCGCCGTACCAGGTGCGCTCCCCCTGGGTCATCGGCCCTGTTCGCACCGACAAGACCTTCACCCGCGCCGTGCCCGAGGCTCCAGAGGAGTGATCTCGGTGCACCGCCTGTTCCCCACACGGAAGACGCTCGGTACGGGATTCAACCTGCGCCCGGCCACGCTTCCCGTTGAGGCTCGGCACCTCCAGCCCGGCGATGTCGTCGTGCTGGAGGTCGAGTGCCCGGTCCTCCTCACGCGGGTCATGCGCCACCGCGGCGGCATCCGCACCTGGGGTCGCTACATCTGGCAAGCCGACCGCGACCAGTCGTGGCCGCTGGACCCTCTCGGCGCAGCCGAACGGGTCGAGCGTGCTCTGCCCGGCGAGTACCGCACCGCCGCCCACCCCAGCCTCTGAATACGCCCTCACCAAGGAGCACGATATGAGCATCCACAAGAACAAGTCGAGCGTCACCGGCAGAGTGATCTCGTATACCGTCCGTTACCGCGACCACAACGACGTGCAGCAGCGCGCGCTGTTCAAGGGTCCGGGTTCAGCGGCTGAGGCAAAGGCGTTCGATGCTGATGTGTCCTCTGCGAAGGCCCGCGGTAACAGCACGGATGTGTTCTCGCGGCGCGCACAGACGCTCCGCGAGGTTGCCGACCAGCTTGTCGAGACGACCGCCCTTGATCTGAAGCCGAGCACCCGGCGTAACGATGACATCGCATATCGCCTGCACATTTTCCCCGACCTTGGCAGCCGACCCATCAACGCGATCAAAACGATGGAAGTGCAGGCTTGGTACAACGCGATGCGTGCGAAGAAAGGTACGCGGACGGGACGCCCGCTGTCGGCGTCCATGATCCACAACACATTCGTCACGTTGTCGAAGACGTTCGATTTTGCGCTGCGACTCGATCTCATCTCGACCAACCCCTGCAGGGCGATCGTGCGCGCGAAGTCGAGCCGCAAGAAGCGCGCCTACCTCAACCGTGCCCAGGTGCGGGCAATCGGCCGGCTGCTGGACGAATTCGCTCCTTATGGACTGATATTCCGAACTGCCGCGCACACGGGTCTGCGCGGCAGCGAACTAGCGGCACTGACGATCGGAGACGTCACCTACGCGGGCCAGGTTGCCCCGTTCATCACCGTGGCACGACAGGTCGACCGCTCGCGAAGGGATGAGAACGGGTGGGGCACTATGAGCACCAAGACCGACGCGGGCGCACGACGCGTGCCCATCGGGATGGCGCTCCGGGGCGAGCTAACCAACTACCTCGCGCAGCATCCCTACGCCCACGACCAGGGCGCCCAACTTTGGCCGGGGCGCCACCCTGGGACGAAGGGGCACCCGAGCGGTCTCGACTACGACCGGCCCTTCGACATCGAGTCGCTCAAGCGCTACTACTTCAAGCGGAAGGCATTGGTGCCGCTGGGGCTGGAGGCGTTCTCATGGCACGATCTGCGGCACTTCTACGCCAGCGTGCTCATCGCCACGAAGCGCCACTCGATGGAGGAGATTAGCGCGTGGATGGGGCATGCATCCTACGCAACGACAGTGGACCGGTACGGCCACCTGCTAGAACCCGACTATGACATGAGCGCTTTCGACGCCTTCATGGATGCCGACGACGCCAACATCACTCCCCTGCATGCACGTCGGGCCGTCTAGCTCCGGGTGTCGGAGGGCTCTGCGAGACTCACTATGTGATCGAGGGTGTGACAGGACAAGCCAGTAGGGGGCACCACGTGATCCCGCAATTCTTCTTGCGCCGTTTCGCGGCAGAGCGCTCCATCATGAAGCGATTCGATGTGACGCAGGAGAAGTGGACTCGGTCGAGAATCCACGTGAAGTCCGCCACGCGCGAGAAGGACTTCTACGTTCTCGACGGCCTGTACAAGTCGTACGACTACGACGAGCGAGTGGTGATGGGTGAGTTGGATGATCGCGCAGCGAAGGTGCTAGGGCGCCTTTGGAACGCGACCGACCTGGAGTCCGTCTGGCCCCTCACCGGTCCGGACAGGGTTCATCTCGCGCATTTTCTGGCGTCGCTCGTTCTGCGCACTCCGCGCTTCCGCCGTCACTCACAGGAGGTGGCCGAGCAAGCTCTTTTAGATCCCAACCGACTACCGCTCGGGATCGACCTCTTCCGAAACGGCGTCATTACGTCGGATTCGCTGCCCATGGACAGCATCAGAAAGTATTACGGCGCGTGGTTAGAGGGCGAACAAGCGCCAGCCAATTTCCATGCGCAGGTCTTCCGAGACCACCTCAACCCTCTCAGCAAACATCTCTTTGACCAGCGATGGATTCTGATGAAAACGCCGAGACCGTACTTCCTGCTGAGCGACAATCCGGTGGCACTCATCGACGCGTTCCCGGCGGGTGATCTCCCCCGGTACTGCGGTTTGGACTTCCTCACCTCGCGTGCATCGTTTGTCGCCCTTGACCGCGATCTGCTCCTCGCGATCGACTGGCATCCGATGGAGACGCTGCTACGCCTAAAGGACTTTGGCGACCAAGTGGTCGACTTCCACGAAGCCCGCGCTTCGGTAGCGTTTGGAGTTTTGCTCGGCAACGCGGATCGCCACGTGTATAGCCATCCTGACGACATGCACCTGGAGAAGATGACCGAGGAGCTTGGACTCGACGACCCCTTGGCCTGAAACAAGCGCGCTGAATTCGCGCTGATCGGCCGGAATCCTATTTGAAAGGGAGAAGGCCCGGACACTGATCTTTCTCAGTGATTCCGGGCCTTCTGCTTGGCTCCCCGGCTTGGACTCGAACCAAGAACCTGCCGGTTAACAGCCGGCTGCTCTGCCAATTGAGCTACCGAGGAATGTGCACCGCTGTGCGGGCAACTCGACAAGCTTAGCAAACTCCACACGCTGCTCGTGACACCGGGCGCGGTTTGCCGCGTGCCGGGCGTGTCGCCATCAGTGCTGGGAATCGGCCTCGGCGTTGGGAGCCCACAGCAGATCCTTGCCCACCCCGCGTGCGACCACATGGCCCCCGCGCAGCATGAGCGTCTCGGCGTTGAGCTCGCGGATGAACGCCGCGTCGTTCGTGACCAGGAGTGCGGCCATCCCCTGCTCCTTGCGCCGACGCGTGATCGCATCGAAGACCACGGGGCGCGCCTCGAGGTCGAGGTTTGCCAGTGGCTCGTCGGCGATCAGCACCTGCGGCTCGAGGATGAACGACCGGGCGATCGCCACGCGCTGCCGCATGCCGGCGCTCAGCTCGTACGGGAACTTCGCGGCCGTGCCGAGCGGCAGATGCAGCTCATCGAGGAGCGTGGCCACGCGGATCGACAGCGCCTGCGAGTTGACCCGCTTCTCGCGCATGAGGATCGGCTCTGCGATGACCTCGTTCACGGTCAGACGCGGCGGGAGGTCGGCGCCGGCTCCCTGCGGCACGAAGCCGGTGCGGTAGGTCAGGATGCGGTGCTTGCGCCCGGGCCGACGCACATCGACCCCGCAGACGTACGCGCTGCCGCCCGTAACCTTCACGGACGGATCGGTGGAGCCGGCGAGAGCGGCGACCAGCGTGGACTTGCCGGAACCCGTGGGCCCTGCCACGCAGATCAGGTTGCCCGGCGCGAGAGAGAACGTCACGCCGTCGACGGCACGCGTCGGCAGGCCGTGCCCGATGCGGTCGATCACCAGATCCGAGCACTCGATCGCGTTGAGGGAATCCGGCCGTCGAGACATGAGTCCATCCTGCCGTGCGGCGACAGGCGAGGCGTGTTACGACTCGGTGAACCGCTGACGCTCGACGTCGATGTCGCGCAGTCGCATGCGAAGGGCGCGGCCGCCGTCCGAGTCGGCGGGCACGCGCTGCACGGCTCCGAGAAGCTCCTGCTTCTCGCGCTCGAGCTGACGCATGATCAGGCGACGCGCGAGGTCGGTGGTCGACGCGACGGCACCCTCTTCATCGCGGGCGGGGAACGGCGTCATCAGCAGTTCGCCCGCGAGCGAGCGGTACGGCTCGCGCACACTGTTCACCGCTTCGGTGACCCAGCCGGCTCGGGTGCGGTCCGGCGCCGCTGCCACAGCCTCACGGACGGCGTCGAGACCGGGCGTGCGGAACGGCGAGCTGAGAGCGCGGTTCAGCAGCTCCTGGTCGGCCTGGTGCCCGTACTGCAGTGCCCCCATCAGCGCATCGCGCTCGACCGCGACGTCCGCAGACCGCGGCAGGCTCGCCATCGTCACGGGCGCGATGCCCGGAGCGCCGGTCACCGGATCGATCGGCGCGTTCTCGCGACGAGCCGGTGCGGAGGATGCGCCGCCGCGTGCGGAGCGCTCGACCTCGGTGTGCACCTCGGTCGGGTCCATGCCCAGGCGCCGGGCGAGCACGCGCTCGTAGCCGGGCCGCAGCAGTCGGTCGCGGATCTCGGCGACGATCGGCGAGGCCGCACGCAGCGCACCGACCCGCCCCTCGACTGTCGAGAGATCGAAGCCGGCGAGCTTGCGATCGATCGCGAATTCGAACATCGGCACCTTGGCGTCCATCAGACCTCGCACGGCCGCGTCGCCACGCCGCAGCCGGAGGTCGCACGGGTCCATACCCTCGGGCGCGACGGCCACGAACGTCTGTGCGTTGAACCGGTCGTCTTCGGTGAAAGCGCGGAGCGCGGCCTTCTGTCCTGCCTCATCGCCGTCGAACGTGAACACGACCTCGCCCGAGGCATTGTCGTCGCCCATCACGCGACGCAGCACGGTGATGTGGTCGGACCCGAACGCCGTACCGCAGGTCGCGATCGCCGTCGTCAGTCCGGCGAGGTGACAGGCCATCACGTCGGTGTATCCCTCGACCACGACGACGCGACGCGGGTCGCCGCGGGCGATGTCGCGCTTGGCGAGGTCGAGTCCGTAGAGCACCTGGGACTTCTTGTAGATCGGCGTCTCGGGGGTGTTCAGATACTTCGGGCCCTGGTCGTCGTCGAAGAGCTTGCGCGCCCCGAAGCCGATCGTCTGCCCCGACACATCGCGGATCGGCCACACCAGGCGGCCGCGGAACCGGTCGTACACCCCGCGCTGCCCGGTCGAGACGAGCCCGGCGGTGCTGAGCTCATCGCGGGTGAAGCCCTGCGCCGTGAGGGCCTTGAGCATGCCGTCCCAACCGCGCGGCGCGAAGCCTACGCCGAAGTGGGCGGCGGCGCCCGCGTCGAATCCGCGCTCTCCGAGGAACCGGCGGCCGGCCTCGGCATCGGGCGACAGCAGCTGCGCGCGGAAGAACTCGGCGGCGGCCGTGTTGGCCGCGTACAGACGGCTGCGTCCGCTGGTCTCGGGGGCTGCTCCCCCGTCTTCGTAGTGCAGGGTGAACCCGATGCGTCCGGCCAGCCGCTCGACGGCTTCGGTGAAGCTGACGTGGTCCATCTCGCGCAGGAACGAGTAGACGTCGCCGGACTCGCCGCACCCGAAGCAGTGGTAGTAGCCGACCTGCTGCCGCACGTGGAAGCTCGGGCTCTTCTCGTCGTGGAACGGGCAGAGCCCCTTCAGCGATCCCACGCCGGCGGACTTCAGCGCGACGCGCTCCCCCACGATGTCGGCGATGTTCGTGCGCGCCTTGACCTCATCGACGTCGGCCTGGCGGATGCGCGGCATCAGCCCACCCCTTCGGCGACGGCCTGCCTCTCGGCGCCGCTCCGAACCGCCGGACGAGGGTGCCGCCCGTGCCGCGGCGTCCAGATGCCGACCTCGGCCGGATCGATCTCGCCGACCAGCCGGTTATGCCAGTCGATCGCACTCTGGTCCGTCAGGCTCGCGATCTGGTCGACGATGACGCGCGCACGCTGCTCATCGGACTCGGCGTCGAGGAAGTCGGCCGCGAACGCGGGCTCGAGCACGTCGGCTCCGGCCGACCAGAGCGCGTCGGTCGACCACAGCACGTCGGCGAGCCGGGTGAGGACGCGCCGCTGCTCCTTGTAGACGCCCTTGCGCGCGTCGATCGTGACGATGGCCTGTCCCATGATGCCCTTGAGCACCGCGATCTCGACCTCGATCACGCGGGGGACGACCACATGCGCGTTGTAGCGCACCAGTGCGGGACCCGCGTAGGCCTCTCGGGTGGCCGAGACGGCGGCCCGCGCGAAGCGTCCGATCAGATCGCTGGTGAGGTTCTTGAGTCGCGCGAGATCACGACGGGAGCGGTCGAACGAGGCGAGCCACATCGACTGGGTGGCCAGCCGGTACAGGGCATCGGCCAGTTCATCGCGCGTGAAGTCGTAGCCGACCCACTGCTGGATGCGGCCGAGGAGGGCCTCGTGCTGACGCGGGTCCGAGAGTTGGGCGACATCGACGTAGCCGTTCACGATCGCGTCCTCGAAGTCGTGCACGGAGTAGGCGATGTCATCCGACAGGTCCATGACCTCCGCCTCGATGCACCGGAGGCGCCCGGGAGCGCCTTCGCGCATCCAGCGGAACACCGCTTCGTCTTCGGGGTACACGCCGAACTTCAGGCGTCCGCCGGGATCCGGCACCGGGCTGTCGACGGTCCACGGGTACTTGCAGGTGGCGTCGAGACTGGCGCGTGTGAGGTTGAGACCGACCGAGCGCTCCTCGGCGTCGAGGACCTTCGCCTCGAGCCGGGTGAGGATGCGCAGGGACTGCGCGTTGCCCTCGAAGCCCCCGATCGTCGATGCCCACTCGTTCAGAGCGCGCTCGCCGTTGTGGCCGAACGGCGGGTGCCCGAGGTCGTGGCTGAGGCACGCCGTGTCGACAACGTCTTCCGAGACGCCGAGCGCCGTGGCGAGCTCGCGACCGACCTGCGCCACCTCGAGCGAATGCGTCAGACGGTTGCGGGCGAAATCGGCGGTGCTGGCGGGGCTGAGCACCTGGGTCTTCGCGGCCAGACGGCGCAGCGCAGCCGAGTGCAGCACCCGCGCACGGTCGCGCGCGAAGTCGTTGCGTTCCGAACGGTGGCTCTCGGCGACGAAGCGCTCGGCGTCCCGCGGGTCGTAGCCGTCGTCGCGTGTGCGCGCCGAGCCGGTCGAAGGATCAGCCGCCACTGTTCTCGATCTCCGCTCCACGCATCATCTCCGAGGCCGACGCGGCGATGTCGCGCGATTCGAGCCACTTCTCGGGCAGTGCCGTGCGCTTGGGGTGACCCGAGCGTCCGCGCTGGCCCTCGGCATCCGCCCCGGGGTACGGAGCATCGTGATCGAGGCGACCGAGGAGGTCGTCGATCTCGGCCAGGCTCGACGACGTGGCGAGGCCGGTGCGGATATCGCCGCCGACCGGGTAGCCCTTGAAGTACCAGGCGACGTGCTTGCGGACGTCGCGGCAGCCGCGCTCCTCACTGTCGTAGAAGTCGACGAGCAGCTCCGCGTGCCGACGGAAGGCGTTCGCGACGAATCCGAGAGTCGCGTCGACAGGACGCGCTTCGGCGCCGAACGCCGTCGCGAGCTCGCCGAACAGCCACGGGCGTCCGAGACAGCCGCGACCGACGACAACGCCGTCGCAGCCCGTCTCATCCATCATCCGCACCGCGTCGTCGGCCGACCAGATGTCGCCGTTTCCGAGCACCGGAACGCTGGTGACCGCCTGCTTGAGTTCGCCGATCGCGTTCCAGTCGGCGTGACCGGAGTAGAACTCGCTCGCCGTACGGGCGTGCAGGGCGATGGCCGCCACACCGGCGTCTTCGGCCGCGCGCCCGGCGTCGAGGAAGGTGAGGTGGTCGCGATCGATGCCCTTGCGCATCTTGATGGTGAGCGGCAAGGGACCTGCGGCCTTCACCGCCTGGGTCACGATCTCGGAGAACAGCGACGTCTTCCACGGAAGCGCCGCTCCCCCACCCTTGCGAGTGACCTTGGGCACCGGGCACCCGAAATTCAGGTCGATGTGGTCGGCGTGGTCTTCGGCCACGATGATACGCACCGCGTCGGCGATCGTCTTCGGATCGACGCCGTAGAGCTGAATGGAGCGCGGGGTCTCGGACTCGTGGTGACGGATCAGGCGCATGGTCGACTCGTTGCGCTCGACGAGGGCGCGCGAGGTGATCATCTCGCTCACATAGAGGCCAGCGCCGTACTCGCGGCACAGACGCCGGAAAGCCGTGTTCGTGATCCCGGCCATGGGTGCGAGGACGACCGGCACATCGAGATCGATCGGACCGATGCGGAGGGGGCGAGCGGAGGTGGTGGCGAGAGTCATGTCTTCCCCATTCTCCCAGACGCAGAGCCCCTGGCGCCGCACCGACCTAAGCTGTGAATATGACCGACTCTTCGCTGCGTTCGATTCCGTTCACCGATGCCCAGGGCCACGAGCAGACGCTCGACGACCTCGGTGCCGACGTCGTGCTGGTCGTCAACGTCGCCTCGAAGTGCGGCCTCACTCCGCAGTACGAGCAGCTCGAGGAGTTGCAGCGCCTGTACAGCGACCGCGGGTTCTCGGTCGTCGGCTTCCCGTGCAACCAGTTCTTCGGGCAGGAGCCCGGCTCGGTCGACGAGATCCTCGAGTTCTGTTCGACGACCTATGGCGTCAGCTTCCCTGTCAACGACAAGGTCAAGGTCAACGGCAAGAACGCCTCCGACCTGTACAAGGCCCTGAAGGAGGCTCCGGATGCCGGGGGCAAGGCCGGACGCGTCGAGTGGAACTTCGAGAAGTTCCTCGTGCTCCCGGACGGTGAGGTGCGGCGCTTCCGCCCGAAGCAGAAGCCGAACGACCCCGAGATCGTCGATGCGATCGAGTCGGCGCTGACTCGCTGAGCAGCCTGCTCGCTGACAGAACGACAGAACGCGTCCCCTCCCGCACATGATGCAGGGGGGGACGCGTTCTGTGCGAGGTGCGTCAGACCGCGGCGGCCTCGTCCGCAGCCTCGCCGCGCTTGGACCACAGGTCGCGCAGCACGTTCTCGAATGCGGCGGGCGGCTGAGCGCCGCTGATGCCGTACTGTCCGTCGATCACGAAGAACGGCACGCCCTGAATGCCGTAGGAGCGCGCCTGGTCCTGATCCTGACGGACGGCGGGCAGGTAGCGCGCGGTCACGAGCGCGTCGCGCGTCTTGTCGGGGTCGAGCCCGACCTCCGCGGCGAGGGCGACGAGGTCGTCGATGCGGCCGACGTGCTTGCCCTCGGTGAAGTACGCCGACATCAGGCGCTCCTCCATGGCGTGCTGCAGACCCTCCGCCTTGGCGTAGTGCAGAAGCTCGTGCGCCTTCACCGTGTTGGTGTGCTGCAGCATGTCGAACCGGTACTCGAGGCCGGCGTCCTTCGCGACGCCGGTGACGTTCGAGAGCATCTGCTCGACCTGATCGCGGGGCATGCCCTTGTGACCGGCGAGGAAGTCGATCTCGTCGCCGTCGAAGTCGACGGGTGTGTCGGGCGAGAGCTCGAAGGAGTGGAACGTGACGGTCACCTCGGGGGCGTCGTCGTCAGAGGAGACGGCTTCGAGGCCCTTCTCCAGATTGCGCTTGCCGATGTAGCACCATGGGCAGGCGATGTCGGACCAGATGTCGATCGAGATGGGTTGGCTCACACCATCATCCAACCGCATGCACCTTTGCGCTATTCCGTCAGAGGATTCTCGGATGCTGGCCGCTGCCTGCGGAGTCGAAGTGCCCTGTGGAGAACTCTCCGCTCCGTCCGTCGGCCGCGGTACGGTCACCGGATGCCGTTCGTGTACATTCTCCGCTGCCGAGATGGAAGCTTCTACACCGGGAGCACACGCGACCTGGAACGGCGCCTGGCACAGCACCAGTTCGGGGAGGGCTGCGACTACACGCGCCGACGCAGGCCGGTCGAGCTGGTGTGGAGTTCGGAATTCACTCGGATGGATGAGGCATACGGGTGGGAGCGACGCATTCACGGATGGTCGCGCGCGAAGAAGATGCTTCTGATCGAGGAGCGGTATGAGGAGCTGCCCGGCTGGAGCAAGCGTCAGCGCGAAGCTCCGGAAGCCGAGTGACTGAGAAGCGCCCTTCGTCTCGCTGCGCTCGCTCAGGGTGCGAGTTCGGCGTCGCGGCCACGCCCTTCGTCTCGCTGCGCTCGCTCAGGGTGCGAGTTCGGCGTCGCGGCCACGCCCTTCGTCTCGCTTCGCTCGCTCAGGGTGCGAGTTCGGCGTCGCGGCCACGCCCTTCGTCTCGCTGCGCTCGCTCAGGGTGCGAGTTCGGCGTCGCGTCTCGCGGCGCATCCTGAGCGAGGAGCGAAGCGACGAGACGAAGGGCGCATCCTGAGCGAGGAGCGAAGCGACGAGACGAAGGGCGTGTCCGAAGATAGGATTTCCGGATGCTCACCGCTGACGACCCGCTGCCGATCGAGCCGGAACGCGTTCTCGTCGCCGGCGTCACCGGTTCGGGCAAGACGACACTCTCCCGCCGGGTCGCCGCGATGTGGAGCCTGCGTCACGTCGAGATCGACGGGCTCTTCCACGGTCCCGACTGGACGCCGCGCACCGAGTTCCTCGACGATGTGCGCGCGTTCGCGGCCGAAGACCGCTGGGTCACCGAGTGGCAGTACACCAGCAAGGGCACCGACGATATTCTCGCTGCGCGCGCGCACCTGGCGATCTGGCTCGACTACCCGTACCGCGTGGTGCGCACGCGCCTGCTGCGGCGGACGCTCGGCCGCAGCATCCTGCGCACACGCATGTGGAACGGCAACGTCGAGAAGCCGATCTGGCGCATGTTCCGCGGCGATCCCGAGGAGAACATCCTCGCCTGGCAGACGCTCACCCTGCACAAATGGGACGAGCGGATGCCCGAGGTCCTCCACCGCTTCCCGCACCTGACGATCGTGCGGCTCCGTCATCCGCGCGAGACCGAGCGGTGGCTGCGGACACAGGCCGCCTTTCGTCGCGCTTCGCTCGCTCAGGAGCCGGACGGCACGTCGATCGCCCCGCCGAAGCGCCGGTCGCGCGACAGGTAGATCGCGATCGCACGCCACAGCTCCTCACGCGAGAAGTCCGGCCAGAGCGTGTCGAGGAAGACCATCTCGGCGTAAGCCGACTCCCACAGCAGGAAGTTCGACGTGCGCTGCTCGCCCGAGCTGCGCAGGAACAGGTCGACGTCGGGCATGTCCGGAACGTACAGGTGACGGCGGATCATCTTCTCGCTGATCGCCTGCGGCTTGACCCGGCCGGCGGCGACCTCGGCGGCGATCGCGCGCATGGCGTCGACGATCTCGACGCGACCGCCGTAGTTCACGCACATCGTGAGCGTGAGCACGTCGTTGTCGCGGGTGAGCTGCTCGGCGTACTGGAGCTCTTTGATGACGCTGCCCCAGAGGCGTGGCTTGCGCCCCGCCCAGCGGACGCGCACGCCCCATTCGTTGAGCTGGTCGCGCCGACGGTGCAGCACATCGCGGTTGTAGCCCATCAGGAAGCGCACCTCTTCGGGCGACCGTGCCCAGTTCTCGGTCGAGAACGCGTAGACCGACAGGTGCTTCACCCCGGCCTGGATGGCGCCGGCGACGACGTCGAGGAGGACCTCCTCCCCCGCTTTGTGACCCTCGACGCGGCTGAGGCCACGGCGGTTCGCCCAGCGGCCGTTGCCGTCCATGACGATCGCGATGTGCTCGGGCACCGCCGGGAACGCCGGCGGGTGAACGCCGGTCCAGTCGAGCGGGCGGTACGCCACCGCGTCTTTGTGCGTATAGGGCTTCGGGCTCACCGTGCTCCTTCTCCGGACGCATCCGTCACATGGGCGAGCGAGCGGATGCCGCGCTCCAGGTGCCATTGGGCATAGGCGCCGACGAGACCGGATGCCGCCGAGACGTCGGCGATCGACGCCGCGTCCACCGCATCCCAGTCCCCGCGCAGCAGCGATCGCAGCAGTTCGAGGGTCTTCTCGGCGACACGGGGGCTCCCGGCGGGGGCGTCGGCGTGACACACGACGCCGCCGAGCTGCGCGACGAAAGCCGTGTGCGGTCCGGGGGCACCGCAGCGGGCGCAGTCCTCGAGAGACGGGGCCCAGCCCGAGAGCGCCATCACCCGCAGAAGGTACGAATCGAGGATGCTGCGCGACGCGTGCTCTCCGCGCGACAGCGCACGAAGCCCGCCCACGAGCAGCAGGTACTGATCTGACGTCGCCTCGGAGTCGCTGAGCCGATCAGCCGTCTCGACCATGGCGTTCGCCGCCGTGAAGCGGTCGTAGTGCGCCGCGATC
Source organism: Microbacterium sp. PI-SA-G (assembly GCF_057215335.1). Taxonomy (NCBI): domain Bacteria; kingdom Bacillati; phylum Actinomycetota; class Actinomycetes; order Micrococcales; family Microbacteriaceae; genus Microbacterium; species Microbacterium sp. PI-SA-G. The sequence goes on along the minus strand of NZ_CM170103.1, from coordinate 286,953 downwards.
TCGGAGCCGTACGCCCCGAGCGACTCGGCCTGCTGCACGATGTCGAGCGAGCGCCCCTGGTAGAGCTGTACGTCGGCGACCATGAAGGGCTCGAGGCGGGATCCGAACTTCGACGACGTGCGCCGCACGCCCTTGGCCACCGCGCGCAGCTTGCCGTGGCGGCGCGAGAGCATGATGACGATGCGATCTGCCTCACCCAGCTTGTGGGTGCGCAGGATCACTGCTTCGTCTCGGTAGGTGGGCACCGTTCGATTATCCTCCGTGCGCGAGAATAGAGGCGTGACCGAACCGCTCTTCACCATTCCGCTCTGGGCGGACCTGCTCGGCGTCGGCCTCGGCGGCGTGCAGGGGGCGATGTTCGCGTCCGGGTTCCAGGGGCAGCGGCGACTGGACTGGTTGGGCGTCGCCATCATCGGGATCATGATCGGCATGGGCGGCGGTCTGATCCGCGACATCCTGCTGGGTCAGACGCCCGCCACGCTGCAGAGCAACTGGTACCTGGTGACGGCGACGGGAGCGGCGCTGCTCGGGATGCTGCTGGCCGGACTCTTCAACCGACTCAACACGGTGATCGTCGTGCTCGACGCGGTCGTGATCGGCATGTTCGGCGCCTTTGGCACCAGCAAGGCGATCGCCTTCGGCATCCCGCCCGTTCCGGCCGTCTTCATCGGTGTCTGCGCGGCGGTCGGCGGTGGCGTGCTCCGCGACATGCTGATGGGCCTGCCCACCTCGATCATGCACGTGGGATCGCTGTACGCCGTCGCGGCCGGAGCCGGGTGTGCGTTCATCGCCGTCTCGAACGTGCTGGGCATGCCCATCCCGCTCGCGGCCGTGATCGGCATCGTCGTCACCGCCGTCATCCGCGTGCTGGCCGTCAGCTTCGACGTGTCGCTCCCGGAGCAGCGTCGGCTCTACCGCCGAAAGGTCGCCGCCGAGACCGGAGCGATTGCGATCGTGAAGCCGAATGCCGACATCTGATCACCGCGGGCGCTGAGCCTGTCGACGGGCGGACGCCGCATCGACAGGCTCAGCGAGCCGGGACGTCAGACGGCTGCGAGCTCGGGCTGACGCGTGCGGATGGAGCGGTTGACGCCCGAGACGATCGCCTTGAGCGACGCCGTCGAGATGTCTCCGTCGATGCCGACGCCCCACAGGCGCTGGTCGCCGACCTGCAGCTCGACGTAGGCGGCCGCCTGTGCGTCGCCGCCGGCGCTGAGTGCATGCTCGACGTAGTCATAGACCGTGATGTCGAAGCCCTGTGTGCGCAGCACCTCGACGAACGCCGCCACCGGTCCGTTGCCGTTGCCGGTCACGGACACCTGCTGGTCGTCGTCGCGCAGCACCACGTCGAGCACCACGTCGCCCGACATGTCGCTGCGGGTCTGCGTGGCGAGCAGCTCGAAGCGGCCCCACTTGGCAGCGGTGTCGGCGGCGGGCAGGTACTCGTCGTTGAAGATCGACCAGATCTGCTCACTGGTGACCTCGCCGCCCTCGGCGTCGGTCTTGGCCTGCACGACGCCCGAGAACTCGATCTGCAGCTTGCGGGGCAGGTCGATCGCGTGATCAGCCTTGAGCAGGTACGCGACGCCGCCCTTGCCGGACTGCGAGTTCACGCGGATCACAGCTTCGTACGAACGGCCGAGGTCCTTCGGATCGATCGGCAGGTACGGAACGGCCCATTCGATGTCGTCGACCGTGACGCCGTCGGCCTCGGCCCGGACCGCCATGGCCTCGAAGCCCTTCTTGATGGCGTCCTGGTGCGACCCGCTGAAGGCGGTGAAGACCAGGTCTCCCGCCCAGGGGCTGCGCTCGGGGACCGGCAGCTGGTTGCAGTACTCGACCGTGCGCTTGACCTGGTCGATGTCGCTGAAGTCGATCTGCGGGTCGATGCCCTGCGTGAACAGGTTGATTCCCAGCGCGACGATGTCGACGTTGCCGGTGCGCTCGCCGTTGCCGAACAGGCAGCCCTCGATGCGATCGGCACCGGCCATGTAGCCGAGCTCGGCGGCAGCGATCGCGGTGCCGCGGTCGTTGTGCGGATGCAGCGACAGGATGACGTTCTCGCGGTGCGCGAGATGACGGCTCATCCATTCGATCGAGTCGGCGTAGACGTTGGGCGATGCCATCTCGACAGTCGCCGGCAGGTTGATGATCACCTTGCGGTCGGGGGTCGGCTCGAAGACCTCGATCACCTGGTTGCAGATGTCAACGGCGAACTCGAGCTCGGTGCCCGTGTAACTCTCGGGCGAGTACTCGTAGTAGACCTTGGTGTCGGGGATGGTCTTCTCGAACTGGCGGCACAGGCGCGCGCCCTCGAGCGCGATGTCGATGATGCCCTGCTTGTCGGTGCGGAACACGACCTCGCGCTGCAGCACGCTCGTGGAGTTGTACAGATGCACGATCGCCTGCTTGGCGCCCGCGATCGACTCGTACGTGCGCTTGATCAGGTGCTCGCGCGCCTGCGTCAGCACCTGGATCGTGACGTCGTCAGGGATCAGGTTCTCTTCGATCAGCTGACGCACGAAGTCGAAGTCCGTCTGGCTCGCCGACGGGAAGCCGACCTCGATCTCCTTGTACCCCATGCTCACGAGCAGCTCGAACATCACGCGCTTGCGCTCGGGCGACATCGGGTCGATGAGAGCCTGGTTGCCGTCGCGGAGGTCGACTGCGCACCAGCGCGGAGCCTGGGTGATGCGGGCGTCGGGCCACGTGCGGTCGGGCAGGTGGACGTTGATATGCTCGTGGAATGGCCGGTACTTGTGAATCGGCATTGCGGACGGGCGCTGGGTGTTCTGCATGATGGGGCTTCTTCTCTTCGTCAAGATGTACGGGCCAACACAAGCGCCGCGACGAGGAAGGCCCTAGCTCTTAGGACTCGTCGCGGCAGCTAAGAAGAAGCAGACCGCCGAAAGGCATGTCGTCATGCTAGCAGGGATGCCGCGACCGATCCGCGCGCGGTGTGAGACGATCCCGCGGGGCTCGACACTCTTCAGCATGAGCACAACGCAGCGCCGCCTGATCTTCGCCGCGGCATCCCTCGTCGGCCTCCTCGCGCTGAGCGCGTGCACGATGGGCCCCGGCGCATCCCCCGCACCGACGAGCACCGGAGCGTCCTCGGGTGACGGGGTCGAAGACGTCCGCCCTGCACCCCCGGAAGGACGCGTGCTCGTCACGGGCACAGTGCTCGACGTGGGCGGAGACGTGCAGCTCTGCGTCGGCGCGGTGGCGGAGTCGTACCCTCCCCAGTGCAGCGGCGTTCCCGTCGATGAGTGGACGTGGGACGGCGTCGACGGCAGCGAGACGAGCGGCGACACCACCTGGGGCGCCTACGCGGTGTACGCGACGTTCGACGGCGAGCGGTTCACACGGACCGACCCGCCGATGCTGCTGGCACTGTTCGATCCCGTCAGGCCCGAGGATCCGACCGGCGGCGTGGAAGGCACAAGCTCCGAGGCCGAGCTCACCCGCGTGCAGGACGACCTCGCCACCCGATTCGGTGCCGACGCGCTGAGCGTGTGGAGCGACAGCGGATACGTCTGGCTGCAGGTCGTGTGGGACGACGGGAGCATCCAGGCCGCAGTCGACGCGGAGTACGGCGACGACGTGGTTCTGGTGAACTCGGCGGTGCGCGAGGTCGACTGAGGTCGCCGACTCAGGGGATCAGCGCGAGCTTGCCGCCGGGGTGGCCCTGCGCGAGGAAGCGGAGAGCTTCGGGGGCCTGGTCGAGCGCGAAGGTCCGCGCGACCGGCACGATCAGGACGCCGTCCTGGGCGAGCGCGACGAGCTCACCGCGCACTGCGTCACGGAACCGCGCGCTGTCGGGCATCGCCCCGGCGATCGCTCGGATACCGGCGCCCTTCGCCCGCGCGAAAGCGGCGATCGTGACGATCCGTGCGGGATCGGCGACCATCTCGAGCGAGACGTCGACGGCTTCATCCGTGCCCACGGCGTCGAGAGCGGCTGCGATCGGAGCATCTGCCGCATCGCGCACCCGGTCGGCCAGTCCGGCGCCGTACCCGACGGGGACTCCCCCGAACCGACGCACCTCGTCGAAACGCTCCTCGCTCGCTGTGCCGATCACGCGGATGCCCCGCAGCCGCGCCTGCTGCAGCACGCTGACCCCGACCGCGCCCGAAGCTCCGTGGAGCAGGATCGTCTCTCCCGACCCGGCCGCGGTGACAGCGAGCATCTCGGCCGCCGTCGTTCCCGCGAGCAGCAGATTGGCGGCCTCCGGGTGTGTGAGTGTCGTCGGCTTCGCGAAGACCTTCTCGGCGGGCACCGTCACCTCGGTCGCGTAGCCGCCTGACACGCGGAAGGCGATGACCTCGTCGCCGACATCGGCACGCCCGGACCCGATCAGCGTGTCCGGGCCGATCGCGACGAGCTCGCCCGAGACCTCGTAGCCGATCGCCACCGGAAGCCCGAACCCTTCACGTGGTGCGGCCACGTGCTTGGCGTCGGCAGGATTGACCCCCGCGGCGCGCACGCGGATCGTCACCTCGCCCGGTCCGGGATGCGCGACCTGGTACTCCGCGAACTCCCACCCATCCGGTGTCCCCCAGTTCGGGGCGATCCAGTGCCGTGCCGTCGTCATGGTGATCCCGTTCCGGTCCGCGGCCTCAGAAGCCGAGCTTGCCCAGCTGCTTGGGGTCGCGCTGCCACTCCTTGGCGACCTTCACGTGCAGCGCGAGGAACACCCGGGTCCCGAGGAGCTCTTCGATGCCGACTCGTGCTCGGGCGCCCACATCGCGCAGACGCTTGCCTTTGTGTCCGATGATGATGGCCTTCTGGCTGTCGCGTTCCACGACGATCTGCGCGTGCACGTCGGTCAGGTCGGTGCCCTCGCGCGCCGAGATCTCGTCGATCATCACGGCGATCGAGTGGGGCAGCTCGTCGCGCACACCCTCGAGCGCCGCCTCGCGGATCATCTCCGCGATCCGGTCTTCCTGCGACTCATCCGTCGTGATGCCCTCGGCGTAGAGCGAGGGGCCCTCCGGCATCAGGATCAGGATCTGGTCCGAGACGACGTCGAGCTGGTCGCGGGTGAGCGCCGACAGCGGCACGACCGCCGCCCAGTCCTCACGCAGAGCGTCGACCTCGAGCAGTCGCGCGGTGATGTCGTCACGATCGGCGGCGTCGGTCTTGGTGACGATCGCGATCTTCTTCGCCCGCGGATAGCCGTCGAGCGACGCCGCGATACGACGGTCGCCGGGGCCGACCTTCTCGGTGGCGGGAACGCAGAAGCCGATCACGTCGACGTCTCCCAGCACCTGGTCGACGAGGTCGTTGAGGCGCTCGCCGAGCAGCGTGCGGGGCTTGTGGATGCCGGGGGTGTCGACGATCACGAGCTGCCCGTCGGGGCGGTTCACGATTCCGCGGATGGCGCGACGCGTGGTCTGGGGCTTTTCGCTGGTGATCGCGATCTTCTCCCCCACCAGCGCGTTCGTCAGCGTCGACTTGCCCACATTCGGGCGGCCGACGAATGTGACGAATCCGCTTCGGTGCTGCTCAGTCATCTCGTCGATCTCCCTCATGGTCTGCGGTTTCCGTGTCGACGGCCGCGCGTTCGACGAACACCGTGGCGATTCCTCTTCCGCGTCCGCGCGATGCTCCGCCGGTCAGCACGAGGCCTTCGACGATCGCGGTGGCTCCGGGCTGCGGGACCTGCCCGAGCGCTTTGCCCAGCAGACCGCCGATGGAGTCGACGTCGTCGTCTTCGAGCTCGAGACCGAACAGGTCTCCGACGTCTTCCAGCGAGAGTCGCGCACTGACACGGTACCGGCCGTCGCCGAGATCGACGAACTCGGCGGACACCTGATCGTACTCGTCCGAGATCTCGCCGACGAGCTCTTCGATCAGATCTTCCAGCGTGACGAGCCCGGAGATGCCCCCGTGCTCGTCGATCACGAGGCACACGTGCACCGCATCGCGCTTCATCTGCTGCAGCAGCGTCTCGGCGCGCATCGACTCGGGGACGAAGGTCGCCCGACGCGAGATCGGACGAATCGATGCTCCGCGCCAGGCGCCCTCATCGCGATAGGCGAACTGCACGAGATCCTTGAGGTAGAGCACGCCCACGACGTCGTCAGCCTCGTCGTCGACCACCGGCATGCGCGACACGCCTCGGTTGAGGAACAGCTCCATCGCCTCGCTGGTCGACGCCGTCGCATCGACCGTGACCATCTCGGTCCGGGGCACCATCACGGCACGCACGAACTGGTCGGTGAAGTCGAAGACGGAATGGATCAGGTCGCGGTCGTCCTCTTCGATCAGATCGTTCGACGCGGCCTCGTCCACCATGCTGAGCAGCTGCTCCTCGGAGCTGAACGAACTGCGTCCCGCCCCCGGGGTGACCCGGTTGCCGAGCACCACGAGCCCGTGCGCGAGCGGACCGAGGATCATGCGCACGCCACGCACGACGGGCGCGTTGGCTCGCAGGATGCCGTCGGCGTGCTGCCGGCCGAACGTACGAGGACTCGCGCCCACGAGCACGAACGTGATGCCGGTCATCAGCACGGCGGCGGCGAGCATGGCCCACCAGATGCTGTCGAAGAGGAACATGAACGCGACCGTCACGAGCACGGCGGCCGCGGTCTCGGCGAGCACACGGATGAAGGCGACCGCGTTGACATGCGCGTCGGGATCTGCGGCGATGCGCGTCAGCTGGGCGGCGTTGCGCCCCTCGGTTCCCATCTCCTCGATGTCGGAGCGCGAAGTCACGCCGAACGCCGCGTCGATCGCCGCCATCAGGCCGCCGAACGCGACCAGCAGAACGGCGCCGGCGAGAAGGAAGACCGCCGTCATCGGCGGCGTTCAGCCGCGGCGAAGCCCTGGATGAGCTCCTTCTGCAGACCGAACATCTCACGCTCCTCGTCGGGCTCGGCGTGATCGAACCCGAGCAGGTGCAGCAGTCCGTGCGTCGTGAGCAGGATGAGCTCGTCCATCAGACCGTGTCCGGCGGCCTGCGCCTGCGTCTCGGCGACCTGCGGGCACAGCACGATGTCGCCGAGCAGTCCGGGCGCCGTGGGGCGATCCTCGGTGCCGGGGCGGAGCTCGTCCATCGGAAAGCTGAGCACGTCGGTGGGGCCCGGCTCATCCATCCACTGCACGTGCAGGGCTTCCATCGCGCCCTCGTCCACGAGCACGATCGCGACCTCGGCGTCGGGGCTGACATGCAGCTGGGCGAGGTTGAAGTCCGTGAGGCGCTGCAGCACGGTCTCGTCGATGCTGATGGCCGACTCGTTGTTGATCTCGATCATGAGAGTCCTCGTTTCGGCTGACGGTCCCGGGGTCCGGGTCGGGGGCCGCCGCTGCGGCGTTCGGCTCTGTTGGCGAACTCGGCCGCCTGCTCGCGTTCGAAGCGCTGCGCGCTGCGCTTCTCGTCGTACTCGCTGTAGGCGTCGACGATGCGGCCGACCAGCGAATGGCGCACCACGTCCTCGCTCGTCAGGCGCGAGAAGTGGATGTCGTCGATGTCGCTCAGCACCCGCGTGACCATGCGCAGACCCGACGAGCCCTGCGGCAGGTCGACCTGGGTGATGTCACCGGTGACCACCATGCGCGTGCCGAAGCCCAGACGCGTCAGGAACATCTTCATCTGCTCGGGCGTGGTGTTCTGCGCCTCGTCGAGCACCACGAACGAGTCGTTCAGCGTACGACCACGCATATACGCCAGAGGTGCGACCTCGATGGTGCCCGTCGCCATCAGGCGCGGCACGATCTCGGGGTCCATCATCTCGTTCAACGCGTCGTACAGGGGGCGCAGGTACGGGTCGATCTTGTCGGTGAGCGTTCCGGGCAGGAAGCCGAGTCGTTCTCCGGCCTCCACCGCCGGGCGCGTCAGGATGATGCGCGTGACCTCCTTGCGCTGCAGGGCCTGCACCGCCTTCGCCATCGCGAGATAGGTCTTGCCGGTGCCGGCCGGGCCGATGCCGAAGACGATCGTGTTCTCTTCGATCGCGTCGACGTACTCCTTCTGACCGAGGGTCTTCGGGCGGATCACCTTGCCGCGCGTGGTGAGGATCGCCTCGCCGAGCACCTCGCTCGGACGCGGACCGCCCTCCTGCCGCAGCATGCGTGCGGAGCTGGACACGTCGCTGGGTGCGAGATCGTGCCCTGCCCGCGTCATCTCGAGAAGCTCGTCGACGAGCTTCTTCGCCTCGGCGACGTCGGAGCGGGATCCGCTCAGCGTGATCTCGTTGCCGCGGACGAGGACCTGCACCGCGCGGTGCTCCTTCTCGAGCATGCGGAGCAGTCGATCCTGCGGGCCCAGCAGCTGCACCATCGCGACGCCGTCGACGTAGATCTTCTCGACCGCCTCGGGGGCGGGTCTGTTCAATGAGCGCTCCTGCGGCGCACGCGCCTCCGCGGCGCTCTGGGACTCGTCGTTGTCAGACACCGACACTCTTCTCGTTCAGGCCGCCACCCATCACGTGGGCGTGGACATGGAATACGGTCTGCCCGGCGTTCGCACCCGTGTTGAACACGAGGCGGAAGTCGCCGTCATCGGTGTGCGCGGCTGCGAGCCGCGATGCGAAGGCGATCAGCTCGGCCAGAAGGGCAGGGTCACCGGCCGCGAGTTCGGTGACGTCGCGGTACTCGGCGGTCTTGGGAATCACGAGCAGGTGCACAGGAGCCTGAGGCGCGATGTCTCGCAAAGCGAAGAGGCTCTCGGTCTCGTCGATGATCTCTCCCGGGATCTCCCCGGACAGGATGTGCGTGAAGATCGAGGGTTCCGTCATGGGTCCAAGTCTACTGATCGGCACGCGGCAGGGCCCCTCGGATGCGGGACTGCTCACCAGCGCCCGAGCGCCACGGAGAGCACCGCGATCGCTGCGGGACCGGCCGTGGAGGTCCGCAGCACCGTGTCGCCGAGCAGCACCCTCTCGGCACCGGCCTCGCTGAGTCGCCCGAGTTCTTCCGGCGCGATCCCGCCTTCGGGACCGACCACGAGGATCAGGTCGCGTCCGTCGGGACGTACCTCGGAGAGCCGAACCGGCGCAGTCGGATCGAGCAGCAGCATCCGTGCCCTCGCCGCCCGCTCCGCGAGCTGCGCGGTGGTGACCGGAGCTGCGACGTCCGGGATCCACGCCCGGTGCGCCTGCTTCGCCGCCTCGCGCACGATCGTCGACCAACGCTCGCGCCCCTTGACCGCTTTCGCGCCCTCCCATCGCGACACGCTGCGGGCAGCCTGCCACGGAACGATCTCGTCGACCCCCAGCTCGCATGCCGCCTGCACCGCCAACTCGTCGCGGTCTCCCTTGGCGAGTGCCTGAACGAGCGTGATGCGCGGGCTCGCCGCCGGCTGCACGGTGCGCTGCGAGATGCGCACGTCGACCTGCGATGGCGACACCGTCTCGGCGGTGCCGGAGAGCCAGACGCCCGCGCCGTCGCCGATCGTGATCGCCTCGCCCACACGGAGCCGACGCACGACCGCCGCATGCTTCGCCTCGGCGCCGGTCAGCGACACGAGGCCGCCGACCGCCGCATCCGACGACGACTCGACGAGAAAGTGCAGCGCCATGGATCAGTGCGAGCGGAAGCGGTCGCGGAGCTTCGAGAACAGTCCCTGCTGGAACTGCGACAGCTGCGGTCCCGGCGTCTTGGACTTCTTGGCGAAGTCCTCGATCAGGGCCCGCTGCGCCGAGTCGAGCTTGGTCGGCGTCACCACCTGCACGCCGACGCGCAGGTCGCCTCGCTGAGTACCGCGCAGCGGAGTGATGCCGCGCCCCTTGATCGTGAGCACGTCACCCGATTGCACGCCGGGACGGATCTCCAGGTCGACAGAACCGTCGAGTCCTTCGATCTCGGTCTCGGTGCCGAGGATCGCGTCGGTCATCGACACCTCGAGCGTCGCGAGCAGATCGTCGCCGTCGCGGCTGAAGGCGGGGTGCGGGTTGACGGTGACCTCGACGTACAGGTCTCCGTGGGGACCGCCTGCCTTGCCGACCTCACCCGAACCGGGCAGCTGCAGACGCAGGCCGGTCTCGACGCCGGCCGGGATGTCGAGCGAGACGGTCCGGCGCGAACGCACGCGGCCCTGACCGCCGCAGGTGCCGCACGGGAACGGGATCGTCGTGCCGTAGCCCTCGCAGGTGCCGCAGGGCTGCGAGGTGACGACGTTGCCCAGCAGGCTACGCACCTGGCGCTGCACGTGACCGGAGCCGCCGCAGATGTCGCAGGTCACCGGAGAGGTGCCCTCCTGGCAGCACGAGCCCTGACACGTCTCGCAGAGCACCGCGGTGTCGACTTCGATGTCGCGATGCGCCCCGAACACGACGTCGCCGAGGTCGAGCGTCACCCGAACCAGCGCGTCCTGACCGCGCTCGCGGCGCGAACGCGGTCGACCGCCGCGGCCGCCGCCCTGGGCGGCGCCGAAGAACGTCTCGAAGATGTCGCCGAACCCGCCGAAGTTGCCGCCGAAGTTGCCTGCAGCGCCGTCACCGCCGCCCATGTCGTAGCGACGGCGCGACTCGTCGTCGCTGAGCACGTCGTACGCGTGCGTCACGAGCTTGAACTTCTCGGCGGCATCCTCACCCGGGTTCACATCCGGGTGCAGCTGCCGTGCCAGACGTCGGTACGCCTTCTTGATCTCGTCGATCGACGCGTCTCGGGACACCCCGAGAACTTCATAGTGGTCCGCCACAATCGCCTTCCTGCGTGTGTCTCATCGCGAGCCGCGTCAGCGGCTCGCCTCGTCTTCGTCGAGCATCCGCGTGAGGTATCGGGCCACGGCCCGCGCCGCAGCGAGGTTGCTCGGGTAGTCCATCCGGGTGGGGCCCATCACGCCGACTCGTGCCATCCCGCTGGGAGCGGCGTAGTTGCTGGTGACGATCGACGCCTCGCCCAGGCCGAACGACGCGTTCTCGGTGCCGATGCTCGCGGCGAGCCCGTGCTCGTCGGTCACCATCTCGCTCATCAGCCGCAGCAGCGTCACCTGCTCCTCGATCGCCTCGAGGAGTGGGTGGATGCTGCCGCGGAAATCCTGTTCACGCCGTGCGAGTGTCGCCGCGCCCGCCATCACCAGGCGCTCCTGCCGGAACTCGCCCAGTTCGTCCATCACGACGGCGGCGAGCGAGTGCAGCGCCCGGTCGTCGGGCGTCAGCTCTCCTGCCAGCAGTTCCTGCAGGCGGTCGGAGGCCGCGCTGATCGCCTGTCCGGTGATCAGCGCCGACAGCCGCGCGCGCAGCAGGACCAGGTCGTTCTCATCGAGATCGACGGGAAGCGGAGCGATGCGCTGCGAGACGCCGCCGGCGTCGGTCACCAGCACGATCAACAGGCGATTGGGGGCGAGCCCGACGAGCTCGACGTGCGTCACATGCGCGCGGGCGAACGACGGGTACTGCGCGAGGGCGACCTGACCGGTGAGCTGCGTCAGCACGCGCACGGTGCGGACCATCAGGTCGTCGAGGTCGGCCGGCGTGCCGAGGAAGGACTCGATCGCCGAGCGCTGCGCGGTCGACAGCGGCCGCAGCTGCGCGAGGTGATTGACGAACACGCGGTAGCCCTTGTCAGTCGGCACGCGGCCAGACGACGTGTGGGGTGCGGCGATCAGCTCCTCGTCTTCGAGGAGCGCCATGTCGTTGCGGATCGTCGCGGCCGAGACACCGAAGTGGTGGCGGTCGACGATGGAACGGCTGCCGACGGGTTCGTGGGTCTCGACGTAGTCCTGCACGATCGCGCGGAGAACCTGGAGTCCTCGTTCGGTGACCATCGACTTCCCCTTCCGCTGGCACTCGGATACTCAGAGTGCCAATTCTACCCCGCGCCGCCGACGAACCGCCGATGCGGGGCGACGTCAGTCGGTCAGCTCTCGCACCACGGCGTCGGCGAGCAGACGGCCGCGCAGCGTCAGCGTCACGCGGCCGCGGATCGCGGAGACCGGGTCGACCAGCCCGTCGGCGATCAGACCGGCCACTCGCGCGCGGTTTCCGGCCGGCAGATCGGCGACGGCGATACCCTCCGCGAGACGGCTGAGCAGGAGCACCTGCTCGAGCATGCGCGCCCGCGGATCCGGGCGCTCGGTTCCCGCCGCCGGTGATTCGGATGCCGCGAGACGCTGGGCGTACGCGGCAGGATGCTTCACGTTCCACCAGCGGAGACCGGCGACGTGGCTGTGTGCCCCGGGACCGAAGCCCCACCAGTCACTCCCCCGCCAGTAGGCCAGGTTGTGCCGGGAGCGGTTGTCCGCACGTCCGGTGCCGTCCGTTCTCGCGGCCGTCGACGGACGCGCCCAGTTGCTGACCTCGTACCACTCGAATCCGGCGGCGCCCAGGCGCGCGTCGGCGAGCTCGTACATGTCGGCCTGCAGGTCGTCGTCGGGCGTCGGCACCTCGCCGCGGCGGATCTGACGGGCGAGTTTCGTGCCGTCCTCGATGATCAGGGCGTAGGCCGAGATGTGATCGGACTCCAGCGCCAATGCGGCGTCGAGCGACGCCTCCCAGTCCGACAGCGACTCCCCCGGAGCGCCGTAGATCAGGTCGACGCTGACGGCGAGACCGGCGTCCTTCGCCGCCGCGACGGCCGTCAGCACGTTCTCGGGCTGGTGCGTGCGATCCAACGCCGCGAGCACGTGAGGCACCGCCGACTGCATGCCCACCGAGAGACGCGTCACACCGGCATCCGCCAGAATGCGCGCGACCTCCGGCGTCACCGTGTCGGGGTTCGCCTCGACGGTGACCTCGGCCCCGTCGGCGAGTCCGAACGCCGAGACGGCGGCATCGAGCATCCGCGCCAGATCCCCGGCGGGCAACAGGGTCGGCGTCCCGCCGCCGAAGAAGACCGTGTCCATCGGGCGCAGCGCTCCGGCATCGCCGAGCACCCGCTTCGCGAGCGAGATCTCGTCGAGCAGGGTGGAGGCGTAGTCCTCCTGCTTCGCACCGCGCAGTTCACTCGAGGTGTACGTGTTGAAGTCGCAGTAGCCGCAGCGGACGCGGCAGAACGGGATGTGCAGGTATGCCGAGAAGGGCACGGCCGTGTCGATCGGCAGATCGCCGGGAAGGCGGCCGTCAGTGGGGGCCGGATCGCCGAGAGGGAGCGGTCCCGCCATCAGACGGGGGTCGCGTACAACGGAGAGATGGCGCGGAGGTACCGCGCGAAGAGCTCACGCCGCCGACGCTTCACCAGCGGAGGGATCGCACGGTACAGCACCGAGTTCGGAGCGTCGAAGGCGCGGACGGTGAACCAGACCTCGTCGTTGTCCTCGCGCCAGTCGATGTCGAAAGACTCCTCACCGGTGACGACCGAGCCGCTGACGGTGCCCAGCACGAAGCCGATGCGGCGCGTCTCCTCCGTGACCGAGATCACGCGCAGTTCGGCGTCGGCGCGCATGCCGCCGACGCGTCCGCGCAGGTGCAGCGTCATGCCGGGTCCGACGAACGGGGTCCCCTCCGCGTCGTAGCGCGGCTCGACGTCGTGCTTGCTCGGCGCGATCGGGTTGCCCTCGGCGTCGAAGCTGACGCCGGCGTAGGCCGGTCCGGGGGCCGGACGCACGTCTTCGATGCTGAGCCCGGCGGCGCGCTGCGCCGTCCACGAGAGCAGAGCCTCGCCCGCCGTCTGAAAACGCTCGAGCCCACTGCCGATCCGCCAGGAGTCCTCGGCCGGGATGCTGCGCTCCGGCGGGTACTGCATCAGGTCGGGGGCATGGGTCGCACCCACGGCCGCATAATTCACCGTGTCGTCTCGGAAAGTCCCGCGCCGCATGAGTTCCAGCCTACCCGGGGGTTCCCTGAGTGAACACCGCCCGGCGTGCGACATGCAGGGAGATGTGCACGCAGATCAGCGGACGGCGGCGATCTCGGCCCGGACGATGCGGATGTACCGACGGAACACCGATCGCTGCAGCATCCGCAATGCCGGCGTACCCAGGCGCCAGAACCAGCCGGCCGGGCGGGAGACGGACCGGGCGGTGAACACGCCGCGGTCATCGAGCACGAAGGATTCTTCGCCGTAGAGCGGATGCCCCGGTCGGGTCTCGTACCCGAAGCCCGACCCGTCGGCCCACACGACGCGGACCGGCTCGGCGAACCGGATGCCGAGCAGACGCGTCGCCAGCACTCCTTCCGCGTCGGGAGTGGGCGCGTCGGTAGGCGTCTCGAATCCCGCGCGGCGTTTGAACTCCCAGGAGCTCACGAGCGAAGCGACCGCGTCGCGCGCAGCCGGTGGCACCGGGATCGATGTCTCGGCACCGCGCAGCCCCGCCGGCACATGAGAAAGAGGATGACGCGTCATCCCCCGCTCATACGCCGGGTGGGACATCGCTACTTCTTGTCCTTGCCGTCGACGTCACCCGACAGTGCAGCGATGAACGCCTCCTGCGGGACCTCGACTCGACCGACCATCTTCATGCGCTTCTTGCCCTCTTTCTGCTTCTCGAGCAGCTTGCGCTTACGGGTGATGTCACCGCCGTAGCACTTGGCGAGCACGTCCTTGCGGATGGCGCGGATGGTTTCGCGAGCGATGATCCGCGCGCCGATGGCGGCCTGGATCGGCACCTCGAACTGCTGGCGCGGAATGAGCTTGCGCAGACGCTCGGCCATCATCGTGCCGTAGGCGTACGCCTTCTCCCGGTGCACGATCGAGCTGAACGCGTCGACCTTCTCGCCCTGCAGAAGGATGTCGACCTTCACGAGGTCCGCCTCCTGCTGGCCGGCGGGCTCGTAGTCGAGCGAGGCGTAGCCCTGCGTCTTGGACTTGAGCTGATCGAAGAAGTCGAAGACGATCTCGCCGAGCGGCATGTTGTAGCGCAGCTCGACGCGTTCCTCCGAGAAGTACTCCATGCCCAGCAGCGTGCCGCGTCGGGTCTGGCAGAGCTCCATGACCGTGCCCACGTAGTCCTTGGGGAGCAGGATCGCCGTCTTCACCATCGGCTCCGACACCGAGCCGATGCGGCCGTCGGGGTACTCGCTGGGGTTGGTGACCGTGACGGTCTCGCCGGTGTCGCTGGTGAGGACCTCGTAGATCACGCTCGGCGCGGTGGTGATCAGGTCGAGACCGAACTCGCGTTCGAGTCGCTCGGTGATGATCTCGAGGTGCAGCAGACCGAGGAAGCCGCAGCGGAAGCCGAAGCCGAGCGCCACGGACGTCTCCGGCTCGTACGCGAGCGAGGCGTCCGAGAGTTTGAGCTTGTCGAGTGCTTCACGGAGCTCCGCGTAGTCGCTGCCGTCGATCGGATAGATGCCCGAGAAGACCATGGGCTTCGGGTCGGTGTACCCCGGAAGCGGCTTGTCTGAGGGCCGACGCGCGGTGGTGACGGTGTCGCCGACCTTCGAGAGACGCACGTCCTTCACGCCCGTGATGAGGTAGCCGACCTCGCCGACGCCCAGGCCCTTCGAGGGGACGGGTTCGGGGCTCGAGACGCCGACTTCGAGCGCCTCGTGGTTCGCGCCCGTCGACATCATCTGGATGCGCTCGCGCGGCGAGAAGCTGCCGTCGATCATGCGCACGTAGGTGATGACGCCGCGGTATGCGTCGTAGACCGAGTCGAAGATCATCGCGCGCGCCGGAGCATCCGCGTCGCCCACCGGTGCCGGGATCTCTTTGACCAGACGGTCGAGCAGCTCCTCCACGCCGACGCCGGTCTTGCCGGAGACGCGCAGCACGTCTTCGGGCTTGCCCCCGATGAGGGATGCCAGCTCCTTGGCGTACTTGTCGGGATCGGCAGCGGGGAGGTCGATCTTGTTCAGCACGGGGATGATGTGCAGATCGTTCTCGAGCGCGAGATAGAGGTTCGCGAGCGTCTGCGCCTCGATGCCCTGCGCGGCGTCGACCAGCAGGATGGCGCCCTCGCACGCGGCGAGCGAGCGGGACACCTCGTAGGTGAAGTCGACGTGACCGGGGGTGTCGATCATGTTGAGCGCGAAGGTCTCGCCCTCGATCTCCCACGGCATCCGCACCGCCTGGCTCTTGATCGTGATGCCGCGCTCACGCTCGATGTCCATGCGGTCGAGGTACTGGGCGCGCATGTCGCGGTCGGAGACGACGCCGGTGATCTGCAGCATGCGGTCGGCGAGGGTCGACTTGCCGTGATCGATGTGGGCGATGATGCAGAAGTTGCGGATCTGCTTCGCGGGCGTGGCGGCAGGCTGAAGCGGAGTGAGGGAGCGTGGTGACATGTCCCGTCGATTCTACGGTGAGGCGAGGCTAATGAAGATTCCCCCATACCTGGTGGTAATGTCGCCGAGGTCCAGAAGGCCCGTACGAGACTCAGTCCCACCCCCGGACCGACCGAGTAACATTTTTCTGGCAGAGCAGAATATCGAGATACCGAAATGCGCGACGAAGCGCATGCGACGCGTGAAGCACGTACGACTCAGAGCCGCACCGGCGATCCCGACACGGTTCTGATGAGGAGAGAGACGACCCACCTTGATCAAATATCTGCTGCGTCGCACGCTGGGCTGGCTGCTCATGATCGTGGTCGCCACGAACGTGACGTACTTCCTGGCCTGGTCGTTCCTCGATCCTCGGAGCAACTACGTCGGGCGTCGTCCTCCGCTGTCGACGGACGAGATCACACGGATGCTCGAACCGCTCAATCTCAGTGACACGGTTCCGCTGCTCGAGCGCTGGTGGGTCTGGTTCAGCAACATCCTCTTCCACTGGGATTGGGGACAGAGCCCCGTCGGCCAGTCGGTGAACGCCCAGATCGCCTACCGCGCGCTGATCTCCGGGGAACTCGTGATCGGTGCGACGATCCTCGGCGCCGTGCTCGGCATCGGCCTCGGCGTCTACACGGCATCGCGTCAGTACAAGCTCGGTGACCGCATCGGACAGGCCACATCGATCATCACGATGAACATCCCGATCGTGGTGGCGGCACTCGGCATCGTCCTGCTCGCGATCTCGTTCAACGAACTGGTCGGCGTGCGTGTCTTCTACGTCACCGGAGCCGGCGGCAAAGACGTCGACGGCTTCCTCCCCTACATCGTCGACAAGTTCCAGCACCTGACGCTGCCGACGATCGCACTCGTGCTCACCGGCTACGCCAGCTACCACCTGCTGCAGCGGTCGCTCCTCCTCGACAACATCAAGGCCGACTACGTCCGCACGGCGCGGGCCAAGGGCCTCACCAAGCAGCAGGCGATCCGCAAGCACGCGCTGCGCCCATCGCTCATCCCGGTCGCCACACAGCTGGCGTTCACGATCCCGACGGTCTTCACCGGGGCCATCCTCACCGAGACGATCTTCGGCTGGAACGGCATGGGCAAATACTTCGTCGACACGATCGGCAAGAACGACGTGCACGGCGTGGTGGCGATCGCGGCTTTCGGTGCCGTCCTGACCGCCATCGGCGCGATCCTGGCGGACATCGCCGTCGTGGTCCTCGATCCTCGAGTGAGAGTGAGCTGACATGAGCACCGAAATGATCGACCCCACGATCCACCCTCAGGCTGCGACGGCTGCACCTCTCATCGCTCAGCGCAAGCGCATGTCGGTGTTCTCGCTCTACTACCGGCGGTTCATGCGCAACCGCCCCGCGGTCTTCGGCGTCTTCGTCTTCATCGCTCTCGTGCTGTTCTCGATCATCGGCCCGATGGTGGCGAAGTACGACCACATCTATCTCGACTTCCTGAACCTCGGCACCGGGCCTTCGGCTGAGCATTGGTTCGGGACCACACCTGCGGGCAACGACCTGTTCGCCCAGGTCTCGATCGGTCTGCAGCGCTCGCTCATGATCGCGGTCACGGTCTCGGTCGGTACCACGGCGATCTCGGCGATCGTCGGCACCGCCGCCGCCTATTTCGGCGGCCGCCTTGAGCGCGGGACGCTCCTGGTCATCCACTTCCTGATGGTGATCCCGACGTTCCTGATCCTCGCTCTCGTGTCGAACAGCGCGGGTGGCGACTGGCGGGTCATCGCGCTCGCGCTCATCTTCGTGGGCTGGTTCTTCCAGGCGCGCGTGATCTGGACCATGGCGCTGTCGCTGCGAGAGCGGGAGTACGTGCACGCGGCGCGCTACATGGGCGTGCGGGGCATGAAGATCGTCATGCGGCACCTGCTGCCGAACATCGGCTCCCTGCTTGTCATCAACTTCACCCTGGGTGTGGTGGCTGCCGTCATCACCGAGACGGGGCTGTCGTTCATCGGCTTCGGGGTGAAGATCCCGGACGTCTCCCTGGGTTCGCTGATCGGCAGCGGCGCCAACACCATCACCAGCGCGCCGTGGGTCTTCTACTTCCCTGCGGCCGCCCTCACGCTGCTCACCGTCTCGATGGCCCTCGTGGCCGACGGTCTGCGCGATGCCCTCGATCCCACCTCGGCGGCAGGAGGCCGCGCATGAGCAATCCAGCCACCACAGTCCTCTCCGTCCGTGACCTCCATGTCAGCTTCCCGTCTGAGGCGGGTCGAGTCGACGCCGTGCGCGGCGTCTCGTTCGATCTCGAGGCGGGAAAGACGCTCGGCATCGTGGGTGAGTCGGGCTCCGGAAAGTCCGTGACCTCGCTGGCCATCATGGGCCTGCTCGACGACAATGCGAAGGTCACCGGATCGATCGTCTTCGACGGGCAGGAACTGCTCGGAAAGACCGACAAGCAGATGTCGATGATCCGCGGCAACGGCATGACGATGGTCTTCCAGGATCCGCTGACCTCCTTGACGCCCGTGTTCACCATCGGCGACCAGCTCGTCGAGGCGCTCACCGTGCACCGGAAGCTCTCGAAGCGGGAGTCCTGGGAGCGGTCGGTCGAGCTCCTCGGACTGGTCGGGATCCCCGAGCCGGAGAAGCGGATGAAGTCCTTCCCGCACGAGTTTTCGGGGGGCATGCGACAGCGCGTGGTGATCGCCATCGCGATGGCGAACAACCCGAAGCTGATCATCTGCGATGAGCCCACCACCGCACTCGACGTGACGATCCAGGCGCAGATCCTCGACCTCATCGAGAAGGCGCAGTCCGAGACCGGCGCGGCCGTGATCATGATCACGCACGACTTGGGCGTGGTCGCCCGCACGGCCGACGACGTCATCGTGATGTACGCCGGAAAGCCGGTCGAGCACGCCGAGTCGCGCGAGCTCTTCCACCGGACGCGGATGCCGTACTCGATCGGTCTGCTCGGCGCGATCCCGCGCGTGGACAAGGCCGAGAAGCAGCCGCTCATCCCGATCAAGGGAAACCCGCCGCTTCTCATCGGCCTGCCGGACGCGTGCCCGTTCGCCGACCGCTGCCCGATCGTGATGGACGCGTGCCTCACCCGTGAGCCCGAGCTGCTGCCGGTGGCGACAGGCACCTCGACCTCGCATACCGCCGCCTGCATCCGGTCGCATGAGATCGAGGACGGCGGGCTCATCGGCGGGCTGCCGGTCTACCCCGTTCCCCCGGTGCCCGAGAGCGACCTCACCCGTACGCCGCGCGAGCAGCGTGCGATCACGCTCGAGGTCCGCAACATGAACAAGACCTTCCCGCTGATGAAGGGCGCGGTCTTCAAGCGCAAGGTCGGCGAGGTGCACGCCGTCAAGGGCATCAGCTTCGACGTGCGCGAGGGCGAGACGATGGCGATCGTGGGCGAGTCCGGCTCCGGCAAGACGACCACACTGCTGCAGATCATGGACTTCGAGAAGCAGGAGGACGGCGACATCGTCATCGCCGGCACCCGCGTCGGTGACATCACCAGCGGCCGTCAGGAGCGTGCTCTGCGCCGCGACATCCAGATCGTCTTCCAGGACCCGATGGCGGCACTCGACCCGCGTATGACCGTCGCCGACATCATCGCGGAACCGATGGTCGCGATCGGCGTGTCACGGGCCGACTCCCACCGTCGCGTGCAGGAGCTGATGGATCTCGTCGGGCTCAACCCCGCCCATCTCGACCGCTTCCCCAGCGCGTTCTCCGGAGGCCAGCGCCAGCGCATCGGCATCGCCCGTGCACTGTCGACGAATCCGAAGATCGTCGTCCTCGACGAGCCCGTGTCGGCCCTCGACGTCTCGATCCAGGCCGGCATCATCAACCTGCTCGACGAGCTGAAGGTCAAGCTCGGCCTGTCGTACCTCTTCGTCGCGCACGACCTGTCTGTGGTCCGCCACATCGCCGACCGTGTCGCCGTGATGTACCTTGGCGAGTTCGTGGAGCACGGCGACGTCGACGACGTCTTCGACTCCCCGCAGCATCCGTACACCCAGGCGCTGCTCTCTGCGATCCCCGTCCCTGACCCCGACATCGAGCGCACGCGTCAGCGCGTGGTGTTCGACGCCGACACGATGACGACTCGACCTCTCGCGTCCTGAGCGCCCCGGTCACCGATATATAACGGTTAGCCCCTATTCACTCGCACCTCGCGCCTTTCGCGCTCAAGCGAACTAATCTCCCCATATGAACACGCCGAAAGGCGAAAGGAGCACCATGAAAGGCACCACGAAGCTGACGAGCGTCATCGCTCTCAGCGGCGCCCTCGCACTCGTTATCAGCGGTTGTGCGGCGGGCGGCAATGGAAACAGCGGAACCGATGGCGGCAACGAGCCCCAGGAGACCAAGTCTGCGGATTACAACCCGCAGCCCCGCGAGAACCTGCAGGAGGGTGGCGAGGTTCACTTCGGCATCAACGAGGTCACGCCGCAGATGAACCCGTTCAACGGGAACGCCAGCGCCGATACGACGCGTCTTGCCCACTGGTACAACCCGCAGGTGTTCCTGATGGATCCGGAGGGCAACGTCACTGCGAACCCCGCCTACCTCGACGAGTGGGACATCACCACCGAGGACGGCAAGTCCGTCATCACGATGAAGGTCAACGAGAAGGCGGTCTGGAACGACGGCACTCCGATCGACTACACCGCGTTCGAGACCACCTGGAAGGCCAACAGCGGCGAGGACGAGGCCTATGAGGCCAGCGCGACGGACGGCTACAAGGAGATCGAGTCGGTGACGAAGGGCGAGACCGACAAGGACGTCATCGTCACCTTCAAGGGCGAGTTCGCCTGGCCGAGCATGCCGTTCCTGACCGGAATCCTGAACCCCGCGGTCAATTCGCCGGAGGTCTTCAACACGGCCTACATCGAGAACGCGCACCCTGAATGGGGCGCCGGACCGTACAAGCTCACCGAATTCGACCTGAACGGCCAGTCGGTCACGTTCGAGCCGAACGAGAACTGGTGGGGCGACAAGCCGCTGCTCGACAAGGTCACCTTCACGGGCCTCGATGCCGCCGCCTCGATCAACGCGTTCAAGAACGGCGAGATCGACATGGTCGGCACCAACACCAAGGACCGCCTCGCGCAGGTCGCCGACATGGAAGACGTCGTCACCTACCGCTCGCAGCAGACCGCCAAGACCATCGTGATCCTCGACGCCGAGAAGCCGGCGCTGCAGGACATCGCGGTGCGTGAGGCGTTCTTCATGGCGATCGACATCGATCAGCAGAAGCAGATCGCCTGGAACGGTCTCGGCTACGAAGAGGCCGCCGCAGGGTCGCTCAACATGTACGACTTCCAGGAAGGCTACGCGGACTCGTTCGCCGAGGCCGGCCTGAAGTTCGACGTGGACGGTGCGAAGAAGCTGCTCGACGATGCCGGCTGGACCGAAGGCGAAGACGGCATCCGCGAGAAGGACGGCGAGAAGCTCTCGATCGTCTACCCCGTGCACAGCGACGACCCCACGATCGAGGCCCTCGCGAAGGCCCTTCAGCAGCAGCAGAAGGCCATCGGCGTCGACCTGCAGATCGAGAAGCGCGCACCCGCGGACTTCTCGACCGACTTCAGCACGAAGAACTGGGATGCGTTCTCGCTGCGCTTCACCGATTCCGACCCGTTCGGCCCGCTGTACTTCTGCCAGCTGTACTGCAGCGACAGCAGCCTGAACCTCTCCGGCACCGGCACTCCCGAGATCGACGAGAAGATCAAGGACCAGGTCGAGTCGCAGACGACGGCTGAGGACTGGACCGCAGCGACGATGAAGCTCGAGCCCGAGATCATCGCCGAGACGTGGGGCGTCATCCCGCTCTACAACGGCCCCTCGATCTACACGGTCAAGGAAGGTCTCGCCAACCTCACCCCCGAGCCCTACGTGGGCCTCGACCTCTTCGGCGTCTCGCCGGTGGAGAACGTGGGCTGGGAGAAGTAAGCACTTCCGTCACATCTGAGCGGGGTCGGTGGTTCATCCACCGGCCCCGCTCTTTTATGCTGAAGCCATGAGCGCGCAGATCGTCCTCGTGCACGGCATCCGCACGTCTGCCACGATGTTCCGCTCCCAGGTCGAGTACCTGCGCGAAAACGGCTACGCGTGCACGGCGCTGGACCTGCCCGGCCACGGCACCCGCATGGACGAGGACTTCACCGTCCAGGGCGCGCTGCACACGATCGATCAGGCCGTTCGGGCAGCAGCCGAGCGGGGGCCGGTGCTGCTGGTCGGGCACTCGATGGGCGGGCTGCTCTCACTCGCGTATGCCGGCGCGCCGGATCGGCCGCCCCTCGCGGGGCTGGTGGCGACCGCGTGCACCTCGCTCCCCCGCGGCGCCGGACTGGCCGCGTACCGCATGCTGTTCCGCGCCGTCGATGCCCTGCCGGGACGCGGCCTGTGGATCACACGCGCGATGCTCGCTGCCACGATCCCCCTTGAGACACGCGGCGACTTCGCGGCAGGCGGGTACGCACTCGACACGCAGGATCTGGCGCTGCGCAGTCTGGCGAGCCTCGACATCGCCGCCGCCGTGGAACGGATCGACGTGCCGCTGTGGTTCGTGAACGGTCAGTACGACCAGCTGCGCGCCAACGAGAAGTTGTTCTGTCGCCTGGCACCGCACGCTGAGCTGATCATCGTGCCGCGCGCGACGCACCTGGTGACGACGATGCGTCCGCACGCGTTCAACGCCGTGCTGCAGCTCGCGATCGCGACCGTGGAGGCCGGTGCCGCGATCCGCGACTGACCGGAAGAGGGACGATTCCTCGCCCGTTTCGCGTGATCCGGTGCACTGCTGGTAGAGTTGGTTCTTGGCTTGCGTGTGGGTTCTTCCCTCACGATCGCTGAGCAGCAGCCCTCTTCTGCTGCCGGCATTTCCATCACTCCTGTACAGAAAGCGTCCACACGTGGCAAACATCAAGTCGCAGATCAAGCGCAACAAGACCAACATCAAGGCGAACGAGCGCAACAAGGCCGTCAAGAGCGAGCTCAAGACGCTCATCCGCTCGACGCGTGCCGCTGTCACCGCCGGCGACAAGTCCGCTGCGGAGAAGACCTTCAAGAAGGCAGCCGTCAAGCTCGACAAGGCCGTCAGCAAGGGTGTCCTGCACAAGAACCAGGCGTCGAACCGCAAGTCGGCTCTCGCCAAGCACGTCGCGTCTCTCTGAGTCGCAGTTTCTGAGAAAGGCCCGCTCCGTTTCGGAGCGGGCCTTCTTCGTGTGCGCGGCGAGTGCCTGCGGATGCGAGTGCCGGGAAGGCGTCAGCGGGGCTCTTCGCCGAAGGGTTGCCGAGTGGCGATGACGGTGACCATGCGCTCGAGGGCGAAGATAGGGTCGCGCGCGGCGCCCTTCACCTCGGCGTCTGCCCGCGCGGTCGCCTGCACGGCCATCCCGAGCGAGCGCTCGTTCCAGCCGGCCAGGTCGCGGCGGGCGCGGTCGACCTGCCAGTCCTTCATGCCCAGGCGCTGCGCCAGCTGACGGCTGGGTTCGCGGTTGCCGGCCACCCGCGCCATGGTGCGAAGCTTCATGGCGAACGCGGCGACCATCGGCACCGGGTCTGCGCCCGAGGCCAGCGCGTGCCGCAAAGCGATCAGCGCCTCTCCGTAGCGGCCGGCGATGGCGGTGTCGGCGACCACGAAGGCTGAGACCTCGACGCGGCCGCCGTAGTACTTGGTGACGACCTCTTCAGTGATGTCGCCCTCGACGTCGCCGATCAGCTGCTGGCAGGCCGCCGCCAGCTCCGTCAGATCGTCGGCAAATGCTGAGACGAGGGCGCGCAGGGCAGCGGGAGCGATGCGCTTCTTCGCTGTGCGGAACTCACCCGCCGCGAAGTCGGCACGGTCGCTGTCGCGTTTGATCGCCACGCAGGCGATCTCGATGCCGCCGCCCGTGCCGGCACGAACCGCGTCGAGCAGCTTTTTGCCGCGGACGCTCGCGCCGTTGTGCCGGAGGATGACCGTCGCGCCGTCCTGCGGGTGGTCGAGGTAGGAGACGGCTTCACTGATGAAGGCGTCGGAGCACTTCTCGACCCCCGAGACGCGCACGAGACGCGGCTCGCCGAAGAGCGACGGCGACGTGAGCGCGAGCAGAGTGCCCGGGGCGTAGTCGTCGGCACGCACATCGGTGACTTCGAGGGCCGGATCCTCGGCGCGCAGGTAGTCGCGCACACCGGCGATGGCACGTTCGGCGCAGACCTCTTCGGGGCCGGAGACGAGCACGATGGGAGCAGGCCGCGGGTCGCGCCAGGAGACCTGGGGAACCTTCGTGGGCTTGGCTCCGCCACGGGACGAGGAACGTGGAGCAGCCATGGGTCAAGACTACCCGGGGGCACCGACGCTCGACTCTGTCCAGACCTGCAGTTCCCCCTTCGTGAGGCCGATCAGGATGCGTCCCTGCTGGTCGGTGCGGAAGTCCTGCGCGCCCGACGTCGCCAGCAGATCGAGCGTCTCCTGACGAGGGTGGCCGTAGTCGTTGCCGGCCCCGGCGCTGAAGACCGCCAGCGTCGGGTGCAGCGTCTCATACAGCGCGGGCTCCTGATCCGCGCTCCCATGATGGGCGACCTTGACGACCGCGTATCGGCCCGTGAAGCGCGTGGAGCGCAGCAGCGCGCGTTGCGGCGCCGCTGAGAGGTCGCCGAGGAAGAGGGAGCGCGGCACTCCTCCCCCGTCGAACTCGACGACGACGCTCGCGTCGTTGCCCGAGGCGAAGGCGGAGGAGCCGCGCTGCGGCCAGAGCACGCGCCAGGAGCTGCCGCCGAGATCTCCGTGCATTCCCGCCGAGGCGTCGGTCACTGTGGCACCGGCCGCGGCGAGTCCGTCGAGCACGTGCTGGTCGGCGGCGTCGCCGGGCGGACCGTGCAGGACGGTGCCGACATGGCCGCGGACGGCGTCGAGTCCGCCGATGTGGTCCATGTCGTAGTGGGTGAGCACGAGCATGTCGATGCGATCGATTCCGAGCGAGCGCAGACAGGCCGCCATCGGTTCGGGCTCGGGTCCGGTGTCGATGACGGCGACCGCGCCTTCCGACCGCACCACCAATCCATCGCCCTGTCCGACGTCGCACGCGGCGATCGCCCAGCTGTCCGGAACGCCTGCGGTGGCGAGAGGGCCGTCGAGCAGAGTCCGGGATATCCCGATGCAGACGACGACGATGAGCACGCCTGCGCTGAGGCGACGAAGGAGCAGCGTCACCGGGCGGCCTCGCGAGGCGCCGGTGATGATGGCACCCTTCGCGCGCGGGCGAACGATGATGATCGCGAGCGACGCACTCACGGCGAGCACGAGCAGAGCGCTGGTGATACCCGCCGGCAGGAGGATCTGGGCGAGAGGGAGGTCAGCGGAGGTCGTGGCCGTCGTGGCGATCCAGGCCGCGGGCAGCCAGGCGGATGCCGCCAGCAGGTCGGCCAGCGCAGGCACCGGGGCCGCAAGGCACGCGAGGAGACCGATCACCGTCGCGATGGGCGCGGCGGGGGCGGCGAGGAGATTCGCTGCGATGCCGATCAGCGACTGCTGCTCGGCGAACAGCGCGATGATCGGTCCGCAGGCGAGTTGAGCGGCGAGAGGGACCGCGATCGCGAGGGCGACGGGCCCGGGCATCCATCGCCGCATGCCGCGGGTCAGCGGTGGCGCCAACAGGATCAGCGCGGCCGAGGCCGCCACGGAGAGCGCGAATCCCGGGGTCGCCGCGAGCCACGGATCGGCGACGAGGATGCCGACCACGCAGAGTGCGAGCATCGCCGCTCCGGCGCGAGGTCTGCCCAGCAGGACGGTGATCATCGCCACGTACGCCACGACGGCAGCCCGGATCACACTCGGCTCGGGGGTGACGAGAACGACGAAGCCCGCCAGTGCCGTCGCAGCCAGGGCCACCCGCATCCCGCGACCCCCGCCGCACAAGGACGTGAGCCAGAACACAGCCCCCACGACGATCGCGCAGTTCGCGCCGGAGACGGCGGTGAGGTGGCTGAGGCCCGTGGAGCGCATGTCGGCGTTCAGGTCGTCGGAGACCGCGCGGGTGTCGCCGACGGCGAGCCCGGGGAGCAGGCCCGCTCCGGGTTCGGGGAGCGTCGTCGACCGGTCGATGAACGCCTGACGTGCGCCAGCCGCGACCCCGAACACACCCTCGGCCGGGTGTGTCACCTCCGCCTCCGACGCGAACACCACCAGGGCGGAACGCTCCCCCGCTTCGGTCGCCTGCGCCTGGCCCAGCACCCGCACGGTCGCTCCGAGATCGAATCCCTCACCCGGGTCCACGCCCAGCCGCACCGGCACCGACACCGGTTCCGGATCGCCGCGGATGCCGATGCTGATCGTCTGCGCCTCGAACCACAGCCGCCCGTCAGCGCCGACGGACGCCGACGAGGTCACGGCCGCCGCGACCTCCACGATCCGCCCCGACGACTCCGCCGCCGCCTCGCGGGCCGGGAGCGCGAGCGTCACCGTGACCGCAGCCGCTGCCATCGACGCCAGCAGCAGCACGATGAGCCCGGCCCAGCGCTGCGGGTGGCGCGCCGCGCGATGACGGACCACCATGACCGCGAGCACCGCGGCCGCGGCGGCTGTGCATCCGACCAGAACCCAGCCCGCTGCGGTCGGCAGGAACACGCACAGCAGAGCAGCCGCCCAGACTCCGACCGCCAACGGCAGCAGCCGCAGATCCTGACGCTTCACGGTGAGGCGCGCCGGTGCGGCGCAGGTCGGCGGTTCAGGGCTTGCTGTGGCATCCCGCAACGTTAGGAGCGCCCCGCGCCGCGCCTCGACCGTGGGAGCACAGGCGGTGGAAATCGCTCACCGGCAGACGTCCTGTGGAGAACGGTACGCCGGGTCTACGGAGTCGCCTCGGGATCAGCAGCAGTGGCGAGTTCTGCATCCAAGGCCCTCAGCCGCTTCAGCTGCGCCCACGGCCAGAAGGCAATCCACCCGATCGAGACGATCGAAGCGCCCATGATCATCGATGCGATATCCATGGCGCCACGCTACAAAAGGCGCAAGGACCCGCGCATCCCTCTTTTGGCGGACATAGGGAGGGTCAACTCGTCAGGTCCATCGCCAATAAGACGAAGGCCGCCTCGATCACGAGGCACCCCGGCACGCCCCTGTCATCCCGTCAGTGCACGCACCCAGACTTCCTGGTGCTCGCCGACGTACCTCACAGCGCCCGCCCAGTGCTCTCCGTGACCGTCGCGGAACATGGTGGCCCACGGCTCATGACCCGACACGGCGGACGTGGTCAGAAGATTCAGCATGGCGGTGGTGCGCGCGAGCATGGCCTCCGGGAGAAGCGCGCGGACCGGGTCTTCGGCTCCGTAGCCCTCGATGAACGCGCGAAGGTTCCCCGCTGCGGACTCGGGCCGCTGAGAGACGTCAGAAAGTGTGAACGCTTGAGCCGCGTACGCGAGATCCCACAAGCGCGTGCTGGGAGCGCTGGCATCCCAGTCGATGAACGACCAGCGCTCGCCGATGACGAGATTCCACGGGGCGAGATCGTTGTGGCACACGAGTTCGTCGGCCGGCGCGGGGATCGCTGTCTGCCAACTCGCCTGTGACGGCGGGAGGTAGTGCGCGCTGGCCTCGTGAATGTCCCGGATCATCGCCCCGACGCGACGCAATTGATCTGTCGTGAGCGGAGCGGCATCGATGGCAAGGACGCCGGGGACGTACTCGATGACCTGCCGACCGTGCTCATCGGAACCGAGGTGCTTCGGAACGTCGATGCCGCGACGCCGGAGAGCGGTCATGTAGTCGGCCACACTCTCCGAGGCCCCCGTCCAAGGTTTGCGGACAGTCGCGCCTACCCGAACCACCGGGCCGCTCGCATTTCCGCCCGTCAAGACCTCGTCAGTCATATCTCGACCGTATCGTCGGCGAGACCGAGCGCGTAGGTATCCGGCGTCGGCTCGGGATCGACGGCGTCATCACGAGCCCGCACATGCTGATGGATACGCTGACCATATGAGCGGTGAGACCGAGCAGTGGGCGTCGACGGGCTGGTACCGCCACGCGCGCGACTTCATTCGCGCATCACATCGGCACCTTCCGATGCTGAGGCCGTTCCTCCCCTTCCGAGACCCGGATCAAGGAGCCGGTTCGGATATCGTCCGGTGGTCGGATCTCGTCGATCTTCAGCAGGGTTCGGCATCCGTCGACTGGTTCGAGGCGACGGCCGCAGTGGCGGACGCAGACCCCTCGGTTCGACGGCTCGTGTCCAGCATGGGCGAGGTGGATGCCGACACCAGCGCGGGTCTGCGAACGGCGATAGGCGCTCTACCGCTCCGGGGCCTGCGGTGGATCGGCTACGGAGACAGTTTCTCAGCCCCACGCACCCGCATCTTCGGCGAGGACTACTTCGAGACCGGTCTGACGGGCAGCGACTTGGCAACGGAGCAGCGCCTTCCCGACTTTGCGTGGGATGCCGAAGGACGGCTCGCCTGGGGCGGTCGGCTCTACCCTGACTCGCTCATCATCGCTGCCGAGCTTCCGATCTTCCGCCGTCTGCACCTCGATACACGGCTGGATACCGTCACGGTTCGCGCTGACACCGACGCACTGCCACCCAGCGCGGGTGACTGATACATGCACGCGGATACATTTCCCGGTAAACTCCCAGCGAAATAGCCTGTCCCCCATTTGGGGGACAAGGGCATCTCCGGATAGTCTTTCTCAAGTGGCTGGGGCCACATCGGAGAAGCGTCTGGGGCGCTGATCCATCGCAGTGAGCAGGACACCACACTCCCCCGGTGGTAGCGCCCTCTCGAGAGCCCGGTTGGGGAACCGACACTCGAGAGGGGCGCCTGTTCGCAGCATCCGACTGCGCGACTCAAGCTTGGTCCACGGCACCTTCGCTCTGCAGTGATCGCACGCATCGTGTGAGCGTCTCGCCGAAGCGTGCCCGCTCGTCGTCGGCGAGAGTCGACACCATACGATCCTCGACGCCGCGCACCGCGGAACTCGCCAGCGCGAGCCTCTCGCGCCCCTTCGCGGTCAGCTCCGTCGGAAGCACGCGGCCGGAGACCGGGGTCGCGGAGCGCACGACGACGCCCTCTTCTTCGAGGGCCTGCAGCAGCACGTTCATCGACTGACGCGTCACAAACGCGCCCCGCGCGAGCTCGGAGTTCGAGAGGCCGGGTCGTTGAGCGAGCAACTCCATACAGGAGTACTGGGTGATCGTCATTCCGAGCGGGCGCAGGACAGCCTCCATCGACACGCGAAGCGCACTCGCCGCCTCTTTGAGGAGGTAACCGAGGGAGGTGTCGAGGTGGATCACCGGGTCAGGTTGACTCATGTCAGTATTCTGACATATAGTCGCAGTGTCAGAAAACTGACACACACTCGACTTCTTATGGAGCGTCATGCCCGAAGCGTTCGGTCCCGGATTCATCTCTCTGCAGGTACGCGACCTCGTCGCCTCCGCCGCCTTCTACGAGAAGCACCTCGGCTTCTCTCGCCAGGCCGGCCCTCCCCATGCAGTCGTGTTCGACACCACCCCTGCAGCGTTCGCCGTGCGCGACGCGGCACCCGGTGTCGACCTCGACTCGGTCTCCCAACTCGGTCTGGGTGTCGGGGTGTGGCTGCACGCGCCGGATGCGCAGGCCATCCACGATGCGCTCGTCGCCGATGGCGTGCGTATCACGTCCGCTCCGATCGACGGCCCGTTCGGACGCACATTCACATTCGCTGACCCTGACGGCTACCAGATCACGCTGCACGACCGGTCCTGATCCCCACGGCCGGTCGCGCCTCCGGATGGAGCCGACGC
This sequence comes from Microbacterium sp. PI-SA-G, assembly GCF_057215335.1. Taxonomy (NCBI): domain Bacteria; kingdom Bacillati; phylum Actinomycetota; class Actinomycetes; order Micrococcales; family Microbacteriaceae; genus Microbacterium; species Microbacterium sp. PI-SA-G. Next base: position 257,097 of record NZ_CM170103.1, on the reverse strand, counting down.
ATCACACGCGCGCTCCGTCTCGGATCGCTTCGAGCAACTTCTCTCCGATGCCGGGCACCGCGAGCAGATCGTCGACCGACTGGAACCGGCCATTCTCTTCCCGCCAGGCGATGATCCGCTCGGCGAGTGCCGGACCGACGCGAGGCAGGGACTCGAGCGCCGCCTGATCGGCCGAGTTCAGGTCGATCAGATCATCGGCCGGGGCGGCCGCGCCGGGTTGGTTCTGCACGGCCCCCAGGACCGGCACGACCACCTGCTCCCCGTCGGCAAGGAGCCTGGCGAGGTTCACCGATGCCAGATCGGCATCGTCGGTCGTTCCGCCCGCAGCCGCCAGAGCATCGACCAGACGCGCGTCGAGATCGAGCACGTAGAGACCCGGATGCTCGACGGCACCGAGCACGTGCACGTAGAGCTCCCCGGCCGGGGCCGCCGATGATCCGCCGTCCGGCAGAGGGACGGTTTCGGTAGGTGCGGCCTGACCCCGCATGATCCCGAGCCCGACGGCTGCCGAGAGGACGACGAGCGCGAGGACGACCGCGGCCCCGATGCTTAACGACAGTCGACGCGGACGCGCCGGCGCCACCGCGTCGGTGGGTGTCGAAGGCGGGTCAGGCGGCATCCCGCCACGCTAAGCCCGCGGCATCCTCCGGCTCGGCCCCTCAGACAGCACCGGTGGAGAAACACCGCGGGGACCGTGATCGTGCAGACACGGTCACGGTCCCCGGATTCCTCGCGGTCACTCGTACCGGAGCGACTCCACCGGGTCTGCCTTCGCAGCGCGTGCGGCGGGCAGCGTGCCCGCCAGGAACGCGATCACCATGACCACGACGATCACGAGGGCGATCGAGGCCGGATCGAACGCGATCAGGGTGAGTCCCGGCAGATCGGCGAGCAACGTACCCGACAGCGAGCCGCTCAACACTGTGCCGGCGACGATCGCCAGCAGCGCGCCGATCGCACTGCCGAGGAATCCGATGAACGCTGCTTCGAGACTGAACAGGCTGAACACCCGCCCGCTGCCCATGCCCATCGCCTTCATCAGACCGATCTCTCGAGTGCGCTCCTGCACGCTCATGAGCAGGGTGTTGACGATGCCGAAGCTCGCCGCCAGCAGGGCGATGATCGCGAAGGCGTTGAGCACCAGCACGATGCCGTCGACGACAGCGGTGAACGCGCCGAGCTGATCGGCGACGGTGGTGCCGGTGTAGCCGGCGTCGGCGAGGCGATTCTTCAGCGCAGAGACGTCGTCTTCCGTCGCGTCCGGGTCGAAGCGCACGCTCGCCTGCGCGTATCGCTCCACCTGGTCTGCCGGCACACCGATGTTCTGCGTCTGGAACAGCTCGTCGGTCAACGCCGCGTTTGGCACGATGCTCGCGCCGGTGGGCGCAGCCAGTCCTTCCTCGGCCACACCGACGATCGTGGCCTCGACCACGTGCTGCACGCGCTGTGCGTCGGTGATGCCGACCATGACGCGCTCCCCCACGGCCGACGCGTCGTCAGCGAAACCGAGCGGCTCGACGTACGACACGGGCAGCACGAGCTGCAGCTCGCTCGAGGCGTCGTCAGGCGCGGCGCCGGCAGACAGCTGCACCGTCTGCCCCTCGACCAGGCTGCCCGCGCTGACAACGAACTTCGCGCCGTCCCCCGCCTGGATGTAGTCCGGCGAGAGCGACTTCGTCGCCTGCACCTCACGCACGCCGTCGATCCCGGCGAGCGTGTCGAGATCGATGGGGGTGAGGGCGACGACCGTCTGTCCGGGTGCTCCGAGTCCTGCGCTCGCGACCGCGTCGGGGTCGTATGCGGCCGGTCCAGAATCTTCCGCACCGCTCCCGGTGGCCTCCTCCGGCGTCGCGGTGACGGTCATCACGTCCGAAGCGCCGACGCCGCTGACCGTGTCGTCGATGTAGGCGTTGATGCCCGTGCCGAGCCCATTGGTGAGGGTCAGGGTGAACGCTCCGACGAAGATCGCGAGGATGGTCAGCAGAGTGCGCGTCTTGGAGCGGAAGGTGTTGGCGATCGCAGAGGCGATCAGGTCCGTGGTCTTCATGCCGCCACCGCCGCGGAGTCCTCGATCAGCTGTCCGTCTCGGATGAGGATGCGACGATCGCAGCGCTCCGCGAGCTCCTCGTCGTGCGTCACCACGATCAGCGTGATGCCGTTCTCCCGGTTGAGGGCGAACAGAATGTCCTCCACGACGCTACCGGTCTGGGTGTCGAGGTTGCCCGTCGGCTCGTCCGCGAAGATGATCCGCGGATTGTTGACCAGGGCGCGGGCGATCACGGTGCGCTGCTTCTGCCCGCCCGAGAGGTCGACCGCCTTGTTCCGGGCTTTGTCGTCGAGCTCGAGCTGCTGCAGAGCGGCCATCCCGCGGCGACGCCGCTCGGCACCGCCGACCCCGGCGATCTTCAACGGCAGGATCACGTTCTCGAGCACCGTCGTCCCCGCGGTGAGGAAGAACTGCTGGAAGACGAACCCGAACGTGCGGTTGCGGGTGCGATTCAGCCGCGCCCCCTTGAGCGTGCGCGTGTCGACGCCCTCCAGTTCGACGGTGCCGGAGGTCGGTGCGTCAAGCAGTGCCAGCACGTGCATGAGGGTCGACTTTCCCGAGCCGCTCTTGCCGACGATCGCGAGGCTCTCGCCCTCACGGATGTCGAGACTCACGCCCTTCAACGCGTCGAAGCGGTTCTGGCCCTTGCCGTAGGACTTGTGCACATCCCGAACCGAGATGATGGGCGTGGTCATGGCTCTCCTCCGTGGTGTCCGGTGCATCCGGGCTGCCACGTTCCACGATCCCCGAGCGGCGCGATCCGCGCGTCCACCGCCGGCGGTGATCGCGGTACTGCGACCGCGGTATCCCGCGGACTGCGCCGGGTGGACGCGAGCGGCGCGGTCACGCGTCAGAATGGGGGAATGTCGGCCCCTGAGCGCACGAGCGCGCGCGTGCATGCGCTCCCCCCGCCGCCGGCCTGGGTGGGCGATCTGATCGCGGCGGCGATCATCGTCATCATCCCGTTCATCCCCTTCCCCGGTCATGAGCGTCTGCCCGAGAACCCGCTGGTGCTCGCCGTGATGCTGGCTCCTGCGGTGCTGCTGCCGTTGCGCCGACGTCGGCCCGTCCTGATCCTCGCGGTGGTGATCGCCCTCTACGGCATCGCCGCACTGATCGGCACCCTGTCGCCCGGCATCATCATCGCGTCGGCCATCGCGATGTTCGGCGTGACCAATCGGCTGCCGCGCCGCGAGGGCGTGATCGTCACGCTCTGCGCAGTGGTGGCGGTGGGACTGCTCAGCCTGTTCGCGGCGCTCGGCGGCGTCTTCGACCCCCGCGTGTTCCAGTTCGTCGTCATGGTGGCCTTCGCAGCGGCCGCGGGTGATGCCACTCGGTCGCGCCGCGAGTACATCGAGGCGGTGACCGAACGAGCCGAGCGCGCGGAGCAGACGCGCGAGTCCGAGGCGCGGCGGCGCGTGACCGAGGAGCGCCTGCGCATCGCCCGCGACCTGCACGACACCGTCGCCCACCAGATCGCCGTGATCAGCCTGAACGCCGGCGTCGCGACCTCGGCGTTCGAGGATCGGCCGGAGAAGGCGCGTGAGGCGTTGGCGTCGATCCGCAGTGCCTCCCGCACGGTGCTGGGCGAGATCGGCGATCTGCTCGAGGTGCTTCGTCGCGACGATGCCCCCGGCGAGCAGTCGTCTTCGCCGCAACTCGGCCTCGATCATCTCGACGACCTGGTCCAGCACTTCCGCGACACCGGGCTCACCACGACCGTGCGCTCCGAGGGCGACGCTGCGGCCATCACCGGTGTGCCGGCTCTGGTCGCCTATCGTGTCGTGCACGAAGCCCTCACGAATGCGCACAAGCACGGCGCCGACCATCAGGCGCACGTGCTGATCACCGTGGCCGACGATCTCGCGTCGATCGTCGTCACGAACCCGCTCCCCGCAGAGCCGCGCAGCGGGAACCCGGGGACAGGCGGCCACGGCCTGATCGGCCTGCGCGAGCGGGTCGCCTCGGTGCGGGGCACCGTCACAGCGGGGATCACCCCGAGCGGCTATCGTCTCGACGTCACTCTCCCGCTCACGAAGGAGGTGGCCCCGTGACCACCGTGCTCATCGTCGACGACCAATCGCTCATCCGCCAGGCCGTCACCGACATCCTCACCGGGCAGCCGGGCATCGAGGTGGTCGGCGAGGCGCGTGACGGCCGTGCGGCAGTGACAGCGGCGCGAGAGCTGCATCCCGACGTCGTGATCATGGACATCCGGATGCCGGATCTCGACGGGATCGGCGCCACGGCGGAGATCTGCGCCGACCCGGCGCTCGGCGACACCCGCGTGCTAATTCTCACCACCTTCGAGGAAGACGAGTACCTCGTGGCGGCGCTGCGCGCGGGCGCGAGCGGCTTCATCGGCAAGGGAGCGGAACCCGACGAGATCGTGCACGCGATCCGCGCCGTGCACGCCGGTGACGCACTTCTGTCGCCCACCGCGACCCGCAACCTCATCACGAAGTACGTCCTCACCCCGCAGGCGTCACCGCGCCCCGTGCTGCCTCTCCCGGACGGACTCGACCAGCTGACCGACCGCGAGAGCGAGGTGCTGCTGCTGGTCGCCCGCGGCCGATCGAACCAGGGCATCGCGGACGACCTCTTCATCTCGCCGCTCACCGCCAAGACACACGTCAACCGCATCATGTCAAAGCTGCACGCCCATGATCGGGCACAGCTCGTGATCCTGGCCTACGAGAGCGGTCTCCTCACCCCCGGCGCCTCCTGAAGATGCCGACGAGGCGGTCGACCCGGATCACACCGGTTCGACCGCCTCGTGCACTCAGTCGCGTCAGCCCTTGACGACGAAGCTGACAATCTTCGGCGCTCGAACGATGACCTTCACGATCTCCTTGTCGCCGATGGCGCGGATGACGCGCTCGTCAGCCCGCGCGAGTGCTTCGAGCTCGGCCTCGCCGATGCGGGCCGGCACCTCGAGCTGCGCGCGCACCTTGCCGCCGATCTGCACGACCGCGGTGACCGAGTCCTCGACCAGCAGTGCTGGGTTCGCGGAGCGCCAGGTGACGAGACCGACGGAGGGCTCGTGACCGAGGATCTCCCACATCTCCTCCGCCGTGTGCGGGGCGATCAGGTCGAGCATGACAGCGACGGTCTCGGCGGCCTCGCGCACAGCGGGGTCAGCGGCACCGGCGGGGCCGTCGATCGTCTTGCGAGTGAGGTTCACCAGTTCCATCAGGCGGGCGACGAGCACGTTGAACTTGGTCTGCTCGACCAGTGCCGGAGCCTCGGCGAGCAGCTTGTGCGTGGCGCGCCGGAGCGCGGCATTGCCACCGTCGAAGATCACATCGACCGTGCTGGAGACCTCGTTCGCGATGCGCAGCGCGCGGGCGAGGAACTTCTGCGCGCCCGTCGTCGACACATCGGCCCAGTCCTTGTCGTCCTCGACGGGGCCCGCGAAGGCGAGGCCGACACGCAGCGCGTCAGCGCCGTGTGCGCTCAGCTCTTCTTCGAACAGCACGAGGTTGCCCTTGCTCTTCGACATCTTCGTGCCGTTGAGGATGACCATGCCCTGGTTGATGAGGTTGGAGAACGGCTCGGTGAAGTCGATCAGCCCCATGTCGAAGAGCACCTTGGTGATGAAGCGCGCATACAGCAGGTGCAGGATGGCGTGCTCGACGCCGCCGATGTACGAATCCACCGGAGCCCAGCGATCGGCCTGAGCGGGCTCGAAGGCGACCGTGTCGCTGTTCGGCGACAGGAACCGCAGGAAGTACCACGAGCTGTCGACGAACGTGTCCATCGTGTCGGGGTCGCGCAGCACCGGGTCGCCCGATGCCGGGTCGGTCGTGCGCACCCAGCTCTCGGCACCGCCCAGCGGCGACGTGCCCTTGGGAGCCAGGTCGAGTCCCTCGACACTCGGCAGCTTCACCGGCAGCTGGTCCTCGGGGACCGGGATGATCCGGCCGTCCTCGGCGTGCAACATCGGGATCGGCGTGCCCCAGAAGCGCTGGCGCGAGATCAGCCAGTCACGCAGACGGTAGTTCTTCGCGGCGCGCCCGGTACCGGATGCCTCGAGCTGAGCGATTGCGCGGGCGATGGCATTGCGCTTGGACAGCCCGTTCAGATCACCCGAGTTGATCATGCGACCCTCGCCCGTGAGGGCGACGCCGGTGGATGCCGGGTTCTGCTCGTCGAGCGCGCCGTCGGGATCGATCGGCACACCGTCCTCATCGACCTCGATCACGGGCATCGCGCCGGTGATGGGCGCGGTGGTGTCGACGACGACCTTGACCGGCAGGTCGAAGGCGCGCGCGAAGTCGAGGTCGCGCTGGTCGTGAGCGGGCACAGCCATGACCGCGCCGTGACCGTAGTCGGCGAGCACGTAGTCGGCCGCCCAGACCGGCAGCTTCTCGCCGTTGACCGGGTTGATCGCGTAGCGCTCCAGGAAGATGCCGGTCTTCGGGCGGTCGGTGGACTGCCGGTCGATGTCGGATTCCTTCTGCACCTGCGTCAGGTAGTCCTGGAAGCGCTGGCGCACCTCGGCAGGCGCGTCGGCGGCGAGCTCGGATGCCAGGTCGGAGTCCGGGGCGACGACGAAGAACGTCGCGCCGTGCAGCGTGTCGGGGCGCGTCGAGAACACCGTGACCGGCTCCTCGCGACCTTCGATGCGGAAGTCGACGTCGGCGCCGATGGAGCGACCGATCCAGTTGCGCTGCATCTGGAGCACCTTGTGCGGCCAGAACCCCTCGAGCTGGTTCAGGTCGTCGAGCAGACGGTCGGCGTAGTCGGTGATGCGGAAGTACCACTGCGTGAGCTTCTTCTTCACGACCTCGTGACCGCACCGCTCGCAGCGGCCGTCGACGACCTGCTCGTTCGCCAGCACGGTCTGGTCGTTGGGGCACCAGTTGACAGCGCTCTTCTTGCGATACGCGAGCCCGCGCTCATGCAGCTTCAGGAAGAGCCACTGGTTCCAGCGGTAGTACTCCGGGTCGGACGTGTGCAGCACGCGGCTCCAGTCGAACGAGACGCCGTACGACCGGAACGCGTCCTTCTGCTGGGCGATGTTCGAGTAGGTCCACTCCCGCGGGTCGGCCCCGCGGCGGATGGCGGCGTTCTCGGCGGGCAGGCCGAACGAGTCCCACCCGATGGGGTTGAGGACGTTGTGGCCGCGGTGGCGCCAGAAGCGCGCGACGATGTCGGAGTAGAGGTAGTTCTCGGCATGCCCCATGTGCAGGTCGCCGGAGGGGTACGGGAACATCGCGAGCACGTAGCGCCGCGGGCGGGTGTCGTCGTCGCCGCCGGTGAGGAAGGTCTCGTTCTCTGCCCAGTACTTCTGCCATTTGGCCTGGATGGCATGCGCCGACGACGTCTCGTCCTCGGCATGAGTTGTGGACAGGTTCTCAGACAACGAACACACGACCAATCTGAAGGAAAAGGGGATCAGTTCAGGATATCGGAACGCCAGAGCACCGGCAGGACGGCGCCGAGCGCGGCCAGCGGGGCGCGGGCCTTGGTCGCGACCTCGGCCACTTCGGCCCTCGCATCGGAGCCCCAGGTGATGCCGCCGCCCGCGCCCACCACCGCGTGGTCCGATTCGACGACGATGCTGCGGATGACCATCGCGAGGTCGACCACACCGTCTGCGCCGATGTACCCGAAGCATCCGGCGTAGATGCCGCGAGGCGCCCCCTCGAGCGCGTGCAGCCGGGTCATGGCCGACAGCTTCGGCGCCCCGGTCATGCTGCCGGCGGGGAAGGTCGCCTCGAGAAGCGCGCCGACCGTCGTGCCGGCGGCGGCCGTGCCGCTGACCGTGCTCACCAGCTGATGCACCGCGGGGTAGCTCTCGACCATCCACAGCCCCTCGACGCGGATGGACCCCGGCACGCACACCCGCGAGAGGTCGTTGCGCATCAGGTCGACGATCATGACGTTCTCGGCGCGCTCCTTCGGGTCGGCGGCGAGCTCTGCGGCGAGCGCGGCATCGGCCTCGGGGGTCTCTCCGCGGGGACGTGTGCCCTTGATGGGGCGGGTGCGGATGACTCCGCCTGCGGCGTGGAGGAACTGTTCGGGACTGGCGCTCAGGAGCGCGCGGTCGCCGATGCGTACGAAGCCGCCGTGGTGGGCGGGGGTCGCGGCGCGCAGGCGCAGGTAGGCGGCGACGGCGTCGTGGCGTCCGGGCACGGTGAAGCGGGTGGTGAGGCACAGCTGGTAGGCGATGCCGGCGCGGATCAGCGCGCGGCAGTCCGCGATGAGGGCGGCGTACTCGTCGGGCGAGTGGCGGCCCTTCGCCGCCTGCGGGGTTGGCGTGTCGGGCAGCAGAGTGGGCGCCGACGCAGCGGCCGCGTTGCTCACCAGGTCCGCCCAGTCGTCGAGCTCTGCGGCGTCGGCGAGCACCCAGGCGCGGGCACGGCCGTGGTCGAACGCGACCATCCTGGTCACCCGCATCCACGACGCCCGAAGGTCGGGCTCCGCGGCGACCGGCGCTCCTGCGGCTCGGGCGCCGCTCTCGTAGTCGTGCCAGCCGACCCACCCACCGCGGAACGGGGGGTGCTCGTCATCCACCGCCTGCGCATCGATGCGCACCGCGACGGGAAGGGTCGAAGTCTCCCCCGTGCCGATCACGCTCCACCCCTCCGTGGCATCCGCACCCGCATCGAGCCAGAACACCTCAGAACTGCGCGTCTCGAGCATCCGGAACACCGCGAGGGGATCCACCCCGGCGGGCAGCATTCGGGCGCTCAACAGATCAGGCACCTGCTCAGCCTAGGACCGCTCCGCTCCCGTATTCTCAAGGGGTGGATGACCTGCTGCTGTGGATGTTCGACTTCGTGCAGTCCATCGATCCGGTCACCCGCACTCTGATCGCCGGATTCGCGGTCCTGCTCGAGACCAGCGTCCTGATCGGTCTGATCGTTCCCGGCGACACCATCGTCATCATCGCCTCCATGGGAGTGGCCTCTCCTCTCGAGGGCGTGGCCATGGTCGCCGCGGTGGTGGTCGGGGCGCTGATCGGCGAGAGCATCGGTTTCGTGCTCGGACGCTGGCTGGGTCCCCGCATCCGGCACTCCTGGCTCGGACGCCGGATCGGCGAGCACAACTGGGTGCGCGCGGAGCGCTACCTGCAGCGCCGCGGCGGAGTGGCCATCTTCCTCTCCCGCTTCCTGCCTGTCCTCCACTCCCTGGTCCCCCTCACCGTCGGCATGAGCAACTACTCGTACCGACGCTTTCTCGCGTGGACGGCCCCGGCCTGTCTGCTCTGGGCCACCGCCTACGTGTCGGTGACGTCTCTCGCCGCCGGCGGCTTTCGCGAGCTCGTCGACCGTGTGCACTTCGCCGGCTACATCTTCGTCGGGGTCATCGCGCTGTTCCTGGTGCTGATCTTCCTCGGCAAGAAGCTGCTCACCCGCCTCGAATCCCGTCATCTCGACGCTCCGGACACACAGCTCGAGAGCGACGTGAAAGACTGAAGCAATGGCTTCCGCACCCCCGGCGCCCCGAATCCACTGGTTCGCGCGTCTCGAACATCGCTTCCACGTGTGGCGTGAGGGTCGAGCGCGCCGCCACGGCCGCAACGCCACCATCGTCCCCTTCCCCGGATACGGCGGACCCGGCTGGGTGCGCGTCGTCGGTCGAGTGCTGATCGTCCCGCCGCAGCGGCGCACGAAAGACGGCGAGCTCGCGAGCGTTAGGGGATGGCGCAGCTTCATGGGGATCCCGGTCAGCTTTGCCGCGGTCGACGTGTTCATCGGCGACGAGACCCACCGCGTGGTCGCCGACCGCGGCGGCGTGATCGACACCCGCATCTCCGCTCACCTCGAACCCGGCTGGCAGACCTTCCGCATGTCCGTCGACGGCGAGGAGCCGGTTGAGGCGCGCGTGTTCATCGTCGCCGAGACCACCCGGTTCGGCGTGTTGTCCGACGTCGACGACACAGTGATGGTCACCGCCCTCCCCCGCCCGTTCATCGCGGCGTGGAACTCGTTCGTGCTCGACGAGCATGCGCGCATCCCCGTGCCCGGCATGGCGGTGCTGCTCGACCAGCTGCTGCGCGAGCACCCCGGCTCTCCGATGGTCTACCTGTCGACCGGCGCCTGGAACGTGGCGCCGACGCTCGCACGCTTCCTCGGTCGACACCTGTTCCCCGCCGGATCCCTGCTTCTCACCGACTGGGGTCCCACACACGACCGTTGGTTCCGCAGCGGACGGGACCACAAGCTCACCAACCTGCGCCGACTGGCCACCGAGTTCCCTGACGTGAAGTGGCTGCTGATCGGCGACGACGGCCAGCACGACGAGTCGATCTACACGCAGTTCTTGGAGGAGCACCCCGACGCGGTGGCCGGCGTCGCCATCCGACGACTGCTGCCCGCCGAAGCCGTCATGGCCGGTGGACGCGCCGAGCACGAGCCGCACTCATCTGCCACCCCGTGGGTGAGCGCCGAGGACGGCGCGGGGCTGCGTGATCGACTCGGTGAAGTCGGCATCCTCTCCTGAGATGACCGCACTGACACGGGGCGACTGGCTCACTCGCGAGCAGGCGCATCACGAGCGCGCCGATGCCCTCACCGCCGCACATCGCGATCGTGCGGGCCGGCACGAGAAGCATCCGGTCTGGGACTTCCTGTTCTCGTACTACAGCTACAAGCCCGCACAGCTGCGTCGGTGGCACCCCGGCGCGGGCATCGAGCTGGAGCAGGCGCCGGAACGCAGGGGCTGGCGCTGGTACTCCCCCGGCTCTTCGCCGGATGCCGTCGTCCCCGACGCCGTCGCCTTCGGCACCGAGAAGTCCGATCTCGCCGGCCTCATCGAACGGATGCTGCGCCGCACCGCCTCGCGTCCCGGGCAGTTCGGCTGCTTCGGGCTGCACGAGTGGGCCATGGTGTACCGCGCCGATGAACACCGGCACTCGGTCCCGCTGCGTCTCGGCCAGGCGGGCACCGACGCGGTCGTCGAGAACCATGACCTGCGCTGCACGCACTTCGACGCGTTCCGTTTCTTCACGCCCGAGGCGGTGCCACGCAACCGGTCAGCCCTCACCCGCGAGGAGCAGCCCCTCTTCGAGCAGCCCGGGTGCCTGCACGCCGGCATGGACCTGTACAAGTGGGCGACGAAGCTCGGCCCGCTCGTCCCGGGTGAACTGCTGTTGGACGCCTTCGAACTGGCGCGTGACATTCGCCTGCTCGACATGCAGGCCGCGCCCTACGACCTGAGCGCGTGGGACGTGGTGCCGGTGGCGATCGAGACCGCCGAGGGCAAAGCGGAGTACGTGCGTCAGCAGCGCGGGTTCGCCGAACGCGGTGCCCACCTGCGTGCCGCACTGCTGCAGGCCTGGCGCGGCGAATCCGTGCGGTCGAACGCCGCCTGATCCAACGCCGCCTGATCAGTCGGCCGGTTCGCAGTCGTCGCAGACCGTCCACGCCGAGGTGGAGCTCGCCAGCTCGAGCCGCAGGGCCATCACCCGCGTCGCCGCTTGCTGCAGACGCTCGGGAGGCAGCGTGCCCGCGTCGACCGCAGCGGTGATCCCGGTGACGATGCTCCCGGCCGTCTCCGCGGTCGATCCGGCGATCATGAGCACCAGGTCGTTCCCCGCCGCGACCGCCGTCACCGCATTGGCGACCGGGTCCGCGTACGCGGGCACCCCAGAGGACAGCAGCATTCCCAGGTCGTCTGTCACCGTCACGCCCTCGAAGCCGAGCTCGTCGCGGATGATGCGGTGCCACGCCGGAGACAGCGTCGCCGGAGCCGCGTCGACCGCCGTGTACGACAGATGTCCGAGCATGAGCAGCGACGCACCGGCATCGATGCCCGCCACGAACGGCACCGCGTCGGAGCGACGCCAGTCGTCGAGACTCATCGGAGTGCTCGGGATGCCGCTGTGCGAGTCTCCCGGGGCGGCACCGTGCCCCGGGAAGTGCTTGAGGGTCGAGGCGAGCACCCGCTCCTGCGCTCCTGTGACTGCCGCGACGCGTTCTGCCGCAGAAGCGGGGTCGGTGCCCAGTGCGCGTCCGTGGATGAACGAGGATCGATCTGCGGTGATGTCGGCCACCGTGCCGAAGTTCACCGTGATCCCGGCGCGGGCGACCAGTGACGCCCGCGCGGCGAAGGCCGCGGCCGCATCGGAGGGCGGCTGGTCCTTGAGCGTCGTGGACGCCGGGAAGACGTCTCCTGGCAGGCGGGAGACGATGCCGCCCTCCTGGTCCACCGCGATCAGCGGCGGCAGGGTCGGGTCGATCGTCACTGCGTCCGTGAGGGCGGTCAGCTCGGCCTCGGTGGCGGGGATGTTGCCGCCCATCAGGATGAAGCCGCCGAGACCCGCCTGCATGTAGGAGCGGAGCGCCGCGGGGTCGGTGCCGCCGATGTGCCCCATCACGATGGAGGCGGCCTGCTCGGCGGTGGTCATCTCGGCGACGATCGCGGCCGCCTGTGCCGCCGGGCCCGTAGGCTGCTCTGTCTCCGAAGCGGCCGCGGGCAGGCCGGGTCCTGACCCCGGTGCAGCCGTGGCGGCGGCGGGCGCGGAGATCGCTGCGGCGGCGATGATCGCCATCGCCGCGACCGTCCGCGCCCACCTCCCCCGCATGCCCGCGCCGTTCAGGCGTTGAGCGCGTCGACGATCGCGACTGCGGTTTCGGGGGTGCCGTTGCCGAAGCGGATGGTGCGGCCGATCGTGCTGGGCTCCGAAAGCGCGGCGGCGATGACGGCCGCGACGTCTGCGCGCGACACCTCGCCCTTGCCATCGGGGTCGAGCTGGATGCGGCCGGTCGGCTCGTCGAACGTGAGCGTGCCCGGCCCGAGGATGGTGCCCTCGAGCGTCGTGCTGCGCAGGTGGTCGTCGGCCGCCCACTTCGCGTCGGCGTACGCGAAGAACGAGTTGTCGGGCGAGACACCGTGGTCGGCCGTGGAACCGATCCACGACACCATCAGGTACCGGGCCACATCGGCGAGTACGGCGGCGTCCATCGTTCGGATCGCCGCGTCGCGGTCGACGGCGTAGGTGCGATCGGCGGAGCCACCCCCGGCACCGGCCGACCAGACGACGGCGTCATGGCCGCGGATGGCGTCGGCGAGAGCATCGACATCCATCTGCTCGATGTCCGCGACGAGGGCCGTCGCCCCCGTGGCCTCGACATCGGCCACATGGTCGGGATTGCGGATGACGGCGGTCACCTGGTCGCCGCGCTCCACGAGCAACGGGGCCAGGAGCAGGGCGATGCGGCCGTGGCCGCCGAAGACGATGATGCGTGACATGTGTTCCTCCTCTGTCTGCCCCGGCTGTATCTCAGCGGGGCGTCTGCGAGCTGTCGATCACGAAGGCCTGCGGATGGCCGGGCAGGTAGCGCACGACCACCGGTTGGCCGGTGGGAAAGGATGCGTCGCGGTCAGGGTACGCCGCCGGGGTGAAGAAGTCGCTCTCGAGGGTGTACTCGACACCCTCTGCCGTGGTGAAAGTGATCCAGTGGCCGTCGACCGCCGCCGTCGTCGGTCGTCCGTTGTCGAAGATGTATGCCCGGGTCACCGGGACGCCGGCGAGGCTCAGGATGCCGATCACGAGGGATCCCAGCATCAGGACGGTGAGCACGCGGAACAGGATGCGCACGACGCGTCGGCCGACCTGTCCCGTGATGCGCCGTGTGGGGCGAACCAGCCCTTCGCGCTCTCGGATGCGATCGAGGGCAACACCCGACCGACCGAGCCCTCGCACCGACATCGCCACCAGACCGAAGAGGGAGAAACCGGCGATGAAGACCATGACGTAGCCGTGAGATGCCGGGAAGTTCACCAGCCAGATGAGGGTGTCGAGCGGGTTCATCGCTCCGGTCCCTTCTCGAGCGTCACGGCGACAGTCCGCGGGTCCTCGCGTCGGTAGTACGCCCAGATCGGTGCGCCGACCTGGAATCGCGAGATCACGTCCGGGAAGACGAACGCGGTGGTCTCCGCCTCCCACGTGGCCTGATCCTCCGGCGCCAACAGCACGGTGAGTGCCAGTTCGCTCTGCCCTTCGCGCTGGCGGCCCGTGGGTCGGACGGCGAGCACGGAAGCGCGCACCGGTGTTCCTGTCGTCCGTGCCCGCACCTGCCGCGGATCGATCAGACCGCGCTCGATCCGCCAGGCGAGCATGGCGTCGATCACGGCGGGATCACGCGGATCGGCCATCTCGACCACGTCGGGGTCGGTCAGGCTGTACCGCACCGGCAGAGGCAGGTTGACCTGCAGGGCGCCCGCATCAGTGGGATCCACCAGCATCCGCAACTGCCCGATGAAGTCCTCGGCGGCCCGCGGAGTGACCCGCACGAAGATGTCGTACTGCGGCACGTCGTTGACGGTGAGCCCGGTGCGCGCGACGTCGACGATACGCCCCACGCCGATCTCGGTCTCGCCCCGCAGCCGGCGACGCGAGAGGCCGCCGAGCACGCCGCCGAAGGTCAGGAGCAGACCCCACGCGACGCCGATGATGATCGGCGCCACGAGTGTGTCCTCGCCGACGAAGGGCAGGACCGAGGAACGCTGATCGGCTGCGAACAGCCCCTCGCCCACCCAGACGGCCAGCCACGCCGAGAGCAGCAGCCAGGCGACTGTGAACACGACGCGGATCATGTCTTCAGCGTAGCGACCGCGTCCGACGCGGGCCGGCGAGCCGGTCAGACCTCGGCCCCTTCCGGGGTGTCGGCCATCGCCGCGAGGGAGCGTCGCACGCCGTTCGCCGCCGATCGCCCGGCACGGTTGGCGCCGATCGTGCTCGCCGACGGCCCGTATCCGACGAGTTGCACACGCGGATCCTTCACTGCGGTCGTGCCGCGCCCGCCGCGGTCGAGCTGGATTCCCCCGGCGGCGCTCCGCAGATGCAGCGGCGCCAGGTGACCGATCGCCGGGCGGAACCCCGTGGCCCACAGGATCACGTCGACACGCTCGAACGATCCGTCCGCCCAGCGGACGCCGTCCGGCTCGATCCGCTCGAACATCGGTCGGCGGGCGGCGTACGCGCCGAGGCGCTCGGCCTCGCGCTCCTGCGGACGCAGCATCAGCCCCGTCACGCTCACGACGCTCTGCGGGGGCAGGCCCTGCGCGACCCGCTGCTCGACGAGGGCGACCGCGGCGGCACCCGCCTCGGGCGTGAAATCGTCGGTCCGCCAGACCGGCTCGCGGCGGGTGACCCACAGCGTGTCGGTCAGCGGAGCGAGCGCGCCGAGGAACTGCACCGCCGACGCACCACCGCCCACCACCAGAACCCGTTTGCCGATGAAGTGCGCGGGCCCGGGGTAGTCCACCGTATGCAGCTGCTCGCCGAGGAACGTCTCCATGCCCGGGTAGTGCGGCAGGAACGGGTGCGTCCAGGTGCCGGTCGCGTTGATCAGTGTGCGCGAACGCCACTCCCGCTTCCCGGCACGCACGACGAGAACGCCGCCGTCATCGTCGACACGGTCCACGGCGACCGGACGGATGACGGGGAGCTCGTTGGCCCGCTCATAGGCGGAGAAGTATCTGGGCACGGCGGTATTCGCGCGCGCACCGTCACGCGGCGGCGGGGTGTCGCCCGGCAGCTCGGCGACGCCGTGCACGTCGCGCATCGTCAGTGCATCCCACCGGTGCCGCCAGGCTCCGCCCGGCTCGTCGTCAGAGTCCAGCACGATGTGCGAGATGCCGAGACGGGACAGGTGATACGACGCCGAGAGCCCGGCCTGGCCCGCGCCGATCACGATGCTGTCGAGGATGCTCACCCCCGGGAGAACACCCACGCGGCGGCGGTTGTTCCGGCCGTGTCGCGGCACGCCCGGGATGCTCGCGCCGATTGGTGCTCGCGCAGATTCGTGTAGTACTCTTTTCAAGTTGCCTCGCGGTCAAGGAGGCAGAGTTCGGGCCTGTGGCGCAGCTGGTAGCGCACCTGCATGGCATGCAGGGGGTCGGGGGTTCGAGTCCCCCCAGGTCCACCGAATAAGCCCCCGGATATCCGGGGGCTTTCTTCATTCCCGCGGTTGCCGGTGTTGCCGGTCTCGTCAATGTCGCGCTCTACGCTGATCTCATGGACACCCTGGTCGAGAACGCGCGGTCCCTCGTCCGCGGCTGGACACCGCTCACAGCCGCCGAGCAGGTGTCTGCGGAGTCGTTCGCCGTGCATTTCCTCGGCACTGCTTCTCCGATGTGGCGGGGTTCCGGCCCGGATCACGCCACGGCATCCGGCCTGGTGCTCGATGCCTCGCTGTCGCGCACGCTGCTGGTCTATCACCGCAAAGGACGCTTCTGGGTTCAGCCCGGCGGGCATGTGGAAGAGGGCGATTCCGTGCTCGCCGACACGGCCCGTCGGGAGGTTCGCGAAGAGACGGGGCTGGAGCTCGGGCCCGCACTCGCGTATGACCTCGACCACCACGCACTGAGCGCGAGCTTCGGGCGCTGCTCCTCCCACTTGGACTTCGGGTTCGCCTTCATCGCGGACCCGGATGCTGCACTGACTGTCAGCGATGAGTCCGAGGACCTGCGCTGGTGGTCCCTCGACGCACTCCCCTCAGAGCTGGCGACCGGCGTGGACCGGCGCCTGCTTGGGGCACGGCGACGACTGTCGTCCGTCGAATCGGGCGCTCGCGACGTCTAGTCGGTGTGGCGACCTTCCTCACCCGGGACCTCCTCCGCCGCTTCGGGCTCAGCCTCGACGGGTGCGAAATCCGCGTCGGTGATGTTGCCGGACGCGATGTCGGAGTCGGGCCCGTCGTAGGTGCTGTCATCCTCTGAGGCGTGTCGTTCGGTGCTCATGCTGCCGTCCTTTCTGTGAGCGGACTCTCATCATCGCCGGACGGATCGGATCTGTGACCCCGGTTGTGGGAATAGATGCCGGACGGCTAGGTTGTAGTTGAAGTACCCCCCGGGGGTATCCCATCCAAGGAGGAGAATAGAACTATGAACACCACTGAGTACCAGGTGACGGGCATGACCTGCGGACACTGCGAGATGTCGGTGCGCGAAGAGGTCGGTCAGATCGCCGGAGTCGACGACATCCAGGTGAGCGCGAAGAACGGCACTCTCCTCGTGACGTCCACCGATGCCGTCGACGACGCCGCCGTGCTCGCCGCGGTCGAAGAGGCCGGCTACTCGGCCGCGCGGCGCTGACCCGCGGGCGACACACACCTCACTCCGTCAGCACCAGACCTCAGAAGGACACACGCATGAGCACCTCAGCACCCCTGAGCGGGGCGACCGGCATCGAACTGCAGATCGGCGGCATGACCTGCGCCTCCTGCGCGATGCGCATCGAGAAGAAGCTGAACAAGCTCGACGGCGTCTCAGCCAGCGTGAACTATGCCACCGAGAAGGCGCAGGTCACGATCCCCGACGGCTACGACCCGGCGGCACTGATCGCCGAGGTCGAGAAGACCGGATACACGGCCGCGCTCCCCGCTCCTCCGCGAACGCAGAAGGACGATGCCGATACCGACGACGCCGATCCGGAACTGACCTCGCTCCGCACCCGTCTGATCGTCTCGGTGGTGCTGACCGTTCCGGTGATCCTGATGGCGATGGTGCCGCTCTTCCAGTTCACCTACTGGCAGTGGGCGTCGCTCGCGCTGGCAGCTCCCGTCATCATCTGGGGCGGGCTGCCCTTCCACCGCGCCGCGTGGATGAACCTGCGGCACGGCGCAGCCACCATGGACACACTCATCTCGATGGGCACGTCGGCCGCGTTCCTCTGGTCGCTGTATGCGCTGTTCTTCGGCACCGCCGGCATGCCCGGCATGGTGCATCCCTTCGAGTTCACCCTCGCGCCGTCCGACGGCGCCGCCAACATCTACCTCGAGGTCGGCGCCGGCGTGACGATGTTCATCCTCGCGGGACGGTACTTCGAGAAGCGCTCGAAGCGTCAGGCGGGTGCCGCGCTGCGCGCACTGCTCGAGCTGGGGGCGAAGGAGGTCGCCGTGCTCCGCGCCGGCGTCGAGACGAGGATTCCCGTGCAGGACCTGCAGGTCGGCGACGAGTTCATCGTGCGCCCCGGTGAGAAGATCGCCACCGACGGCATCGTCACCTCCGGCACATCAGCGGTCGACGCCTCGATGCTGACCGGTGAGTCCGTGCCCGTGGAGGTGCGCGAGGGCGATGCCGTGACGGGAGCGACCGTCAACGCCGGCGGTCGGCTCGTGATCCGCGCCACCCGCATCGGCTCCGACACGCAGCTCGCGCAGATGGCGAAGCTCGTGGAGCAGGCGCAGACGGGCAAGGCCGAGGTGCAGCGTCTGGCCGACCGGATCTCGGGCATATTCGTCCCCATCGTCCTGGTGGTCGCCGCCGTCACGCTCGCCGTCTGGCTGATCGCTGGCTTCCCCGCCGCTGCGGCCTTCACCGCCGCCGTCGCCGTGCTGGTCATCGCCTGCCCGTGCGCACTGGGCCTCGCAACGCCCACAGCGCTGCTGGTCGGCACCGGCCGCGGCGCGCAGATGGGCGTGCTGATCAAGGGCCCGGAGGTGCTCGAGTCCACCCGTCGCGTCGACACCGTCGTGCTCGACAAGACCGGCACCGTCACCAGCGGCCGGATGGCTCTCGTCGATGTCGTCCTCGAACCCGGCACCGACCGCGCGGAGCTGCTTCGCCTCGCCGGTGCGCTGGAGGACGCCTCGGAACACCCCATCGCTCAGGCGATCGCGAGGGCAGCCACTCAGGAGACGGGTCCGCTCGCCGCTGTGGACGGGTTCATGAACATCGAGGGCCGGGGCGTGCAGGGCATCGTCGACGGCCACGCCGTGATCGTCGGCCGCGAGACGCTCCTCGCCGAGTGGTCGCAGACCCTGAGCCCCGCGGTTGCGGAAGCGAAGGCAGCGGCCGAGCGCGAGGGCACGACCGTCGTCGCCGTCGGCTGGGACGGCCGCGCCCGCGGCATCCTCCTCGTCGCCGACACCGTCAAGCCCACGAGCGCAGAAGCCGTCACTCAGCTGAGAGCGCTCGGGCTCACCCCGGTGCTCCTCACCGGAGACAACGAGGCCGTGGCGCGTCGCATCGCGCAGGAAGTCGGCATCGACGAGGTCATCGCCGAGGTGCTGCCGCAGGAGAAGCTCGCCGTCATCACGCGGCTGCAGTCCGAGGGTCGCGTCGTCGCGATGGTCGGAGACGGAGTGAACGACGCCCCGGCTCTCGCTCAGGCCGACCTGGGTCTGGCGATGGGCACCGGCACCGACGTCGCGATCGAAGCGTCCGACATCACGCTGGTCAGAGGAGATCTGCGCAGCGTCGTCGACGCGATCCGCCTCTCGCGCAAGACGCTGCGCACCATCAAGACGAACCTGTTCTGGGCCTTCGCCTACAACGTCGCCGCGATCCCGGTCGCCGCGCTCGGCCTGCTCAACCCCATGCTCGCCGGTGCCGCCATGGCTCTCTCGAGTGTTTTCGTGGTCGGCAACAGTCTGCGGCTGCGCGGCTTCCGCAGCGTCACGCGCTGACCTGCGGGCAAGGAGGAAGAAGCATGGACATGTCGCACCAGGAGCACCGGCCGACCGAGCACCAGCACCACGAGCAGCACGGCCACGGGGACGCGCACGGCCACGGCCACCACGATCACGTCGGTCAGTTCCGGCGCCTGTTCTGGATCAACCTCGTGATCGCTGTGCCGGTCGTCGCGTTCTCGCCGATGTTCGCGATGATCCTCGGCTACGAGGTCCCGGGGTGGGCGCGATTCGTGGCGCCGGTGCTGGGCACAGTCATGTACGTGTGGGGCGGGAGACCGTTCCTCACCGGAGCCGTCAGCGAGATCCGCACCCGCGCGCCCGGGATGATGCTGCTGATCGGTCTGGCCATCACGGTGGCATTCCTCGCCTCCTGGGGCGCCACGCTCGGCATCCTGCACCACGAGCTGGAGTTCTGGTGGGAGCTCGCACTCCTGATCGTGATCATGCTGCTCGGGCACTGGATCGAGATGCGGTCCCTCGCCCAGACCACGTCGGCACTCGACTCGCTCGCCGCCCTGCTGCCCGACGAGGCGGAGCGCGTCGAGGGCGATGCTGTCGTCACGGTCTCTCCCGCGGACCTCGTCGTGGGCGACGTGGTGGTCATCCGCCCCGGCGGCAGCATCCCGGCCGACGGTCGTGTCGTCGACGGAACTGCGGCGATGGACGAGTCGATGGTGACCGGGGAATCACGTCCCGTGACCCGCACGTCCGGAGACGCCGTGACCGCCGGAACCGTCGCGACCGACTCCGGCCTGCGCGTCGAGATCACCGCGACGGGCGACGACACCGCCCTGGCGGGCATCCAGCGACTGGTCACCGAGGCGCAGAACTCGACGTCGCGCGCCCAGCGCCTCGCCGATCGCGCAGCTGCCCTGCTGTTCTGGTTCGCCCTGGTGTCGGCCGCTCTCACGGCGGTCGTCTGGACTCTGATCGGGCGTCCGGATGACGCCGTCATTCGGAGCATCACCGTGCTGGTGATCGCCTGCCCGCACGCGCTCGGCCTCGCCATTCCGCTGGTGGTCTCGATCGCCACGGAGCGCGCTGCGCGCGCCGGGGTGCTGATCAAGGATCGTCTGGCGCTCGAGAGCATGCGCACCGTCGACGCAGTGCTCTTCGACAAGACCGGGACCCTCACGGTGGGCGCCCCGACGGTCACGGGCATCGAGACCGTCGATGGCATCGATGAGAACCGACTTCTCGATCTGGCGGCATCGGCCGAGACCGACAGCGAGCACCCGCTCGCTCGAGCGATCGTGCGCGCCGCTCAGGAGAAGCAGCGGACCCTGCCCCCGTCGTCGGGGTTCACATCGTCGCCCGCGGTCGGCGTGACCGCGGTGGTCGAGGGGCACGAAATCCGAGTCGGCGGACCGCGCCTGCTCGCGGAAGCAGGCGCGAGCGAACTCGAACACACCGACGCCTGGCGCAGCGAGGGCGCGATCATCCTCCACGTCATCATCGACGGGAAGGTCGCCGGTGCGCTGAAGCTCGCCGACGAGGTGCGCCCGGAGTCCCGGCAGGCGGTCGATGCGCTCCATGCCCGCGGCGTCGAGGTCGTGATGATCACGGGCGACGCCCCGGCCGTCGCCGAATCCGTCGCCGCGCGACTCGGCATCGACCGGGTGTTCGCCGGGGTGCGCCCCGAGGACAAGTCCGCGAAGGTCGCCGAACTCCAGCGCGAAGGCAAGAAGGTTGCGATGGTCGGCGACGGTGTGAACGACGCCCCCGCGCTCGCGCAGGCGGATGTCGGCATCGCGATCGGCGCAGGGACGGATGTCGCCGTCGCCTCGGCCGGCGTCATCCTCGCCAGCTCCGACCCGCGATCCGTGCTCTCGGTCATCTCACTGTCGCAGGCGACCTACCGCAAGATGACGCAGAACCTCTGGTGGGCGGCGGGGTACAACCTGCTCTCGGTGCCGCTCGCGGCGGGCGTCCTCGCTCCGGTGGGATTCGTGCTGCCGATGTCGGTGGGTGCCGTGCTGATGTCACTCTCGACCGTGGTCGTCGCGCTCAACGCTCAACTGCTCCGACGGATCGACCTCGCACCGGACGCCGTCATCTGACGCATCCGCACACACGAACGGCCACCTCATCCTCGAGGTGGCCGTTCGTCA
Source organism: Microbacterium sp. PI-SA-G (assembly GCF_057215335.1). Classification (NCBI taxonomy): domain Bacteria; kingdom Bacillati; phylum Actinomycetota; class Actinomycetes; order Micrococcales; family Microbacteriaceae; genus Microbacterium; species Microbacterium sp. PI-SA-G. The sequence goes on along the minus strand of NZ_CM170103.1, from coordinate 235,564 downwards.
TTCAGGTCGCGTAGATCGGTGGCAGATGCCGGATGGGCACCGGCCTGGTCGCCCGGCTCACACCGAGCATCCGCTCGACATCGAGCAGGATCGCCTCGGTGCTGTCGTAGGAGATCGCCAGGGGCAGGTCGCGCAGCCACGCGACCTCGAACTCCGTCGGCGCGACCTCGTACACGCGCGCGACGAGATGGCGGGCGTCGCCAGGCGGATACCGCAGGTCGTTGACGACCCATTCGGATGCTGACACGCGATGCATGGAACAGCGTTGTCTCGGTCCTTCACTCATTACTCTCAGCCCTCCTAGACTTCTCTCCCCGCATAACAGTCTGCGGTGGAGGTCTGGATGACGACAGGCCCTTGACAGGCGTGAGGCGATCGGCAGGCGGCGGCAGACACACGAAGAACGCCCCGCCGAATCCGGCGGGGCGTTCTTCATACTCGGGGCGAAATCAGTCCCCCGCGGGGGTCTCCGCGGGCTCGGCAACGTCGATCGGGACGACCGGGCAGTCCTTCCACAGGCGCTCGAGCCCGTAGTACACGCGCTCTTCCTGGTGGAAGACGTGCACGATCAGGTCTCCGAAGTCGAGGAGCACCCAGCGTGCCTCGGCCCGGCCTTCGCGGCGCACGCGTCGGTGACCGGATTCGATCAGTCGGTCCTCGATCTCGTCGGCGATGGCGGCGACGTTTCGCTCGCTGTTACCGGTGACGAGGAGGAAGATGTCGACGAGCGGAAGAGGCTCCGACACGTTCAACGCGATGAGATCCTCACCGCCCTTCGAGATGGCGGCTTCTGCGGCGAGCCGCAGCATTTCTTCGGCAGTTTCAGGTGATTGCATCAGAACACATTCGTGGTGATGGCGAAGACCAGCACGACGCCCAGCGCCAAAGCGAGGCCGCCTGCCGTGATCGCCAGGATGAGCATGAGTTTGTTGCCCTTTTCCGGAGCCGGAGGACGGATGACCTCGCCGGCGGGCTTGATGGTGCTCACCGCGGAGCTCGCGGCGATGGGGGTAGGAGAAGAGGAGGCGGCGAGTTCGCCGTCGATCAGCACGGCGTCGACGTCTTTGCCGTCGGTGGTGCCGTGCGCATGGCCCTGCGAGCCCATGCCGCGCGGCAGCTCGTAGGAGCCGGTGACGAGGATCTCGCCCGTGGAGGCGACGGGGCCCGAGAGCGAACCTTCGCCCGGCGAAGGGGTGAAGATCAGCGCGCTGGGCGCGACGTGCTGCGAGCCCGTCGAGTCACCGACGGTCAGCAACTCGTCGAACGACGGCGTGAAGGGCGTGGGTGGTTCGACGGGTTCACTCAGCACACCGACGCCGAACGCCGGGTTCACAACCGGACGCTCATCGGTGGCGACGTCGTCGACGCCTTCGTCATCATCGGTCTGCGAGCTGTCGACATCGTCCTGGGCACCGGGCGCCGGGTGAGCGAACTCCGGGACACCGGCGACGATCGTCGGGGCACCGGCCTCCGGCTCCCGGGCGATGACCTCGAGCTCGATCGGCTCTTCGTCGTGTGACGCCGACTGAGCGTCCTCGACGGGCGGCTGCTCGTGCTCGACGGCCGCCGCCTCAGCAGACTCGTTCTCAGCAGCCTCACCCTCGGCGGCATCGACCGGTCCCGTACGGCCACGCTCCCGCGCGCGCACCTGGCGGCGGGTCAGGGCGCCCGATGAGGGAGCGACGGACGCGTCGGCGATCGGTGCGTCGGTGGCCGGCGACTCCTCACGGGGAGCCTCCTGCGCGTTCTCAACCTCGACCTGGGGAACCGGCGGTGCCGACGGCGCACTCGACTCAGCCGCGGCGGCCGCCTCTTCGGCGGTGATGACCGGGGTGGACCCCGTCAGACGGATCTCCCGCAGCTGCTTGCGCGTCAGCGGACCGTGTTCGTTCGGATCCGATGTACTCATGCCTTGCTCCGATACAGATGATGCTTCGCGATGTACTGGACGACTCCGTCGGGAACGAGGTACCAGACCGGTTGATCGTCACGAACACGTTCACGGCAGGCGGTCGAGGAGATCGAAAGCGCCGGCACCTCAAGCTGGCTGACGTTGTCGCTCGGGAGGCCGTCGGTGCTCAGAACGTGTCCTGGGCGAGAGACCGCGACGAAGTGGGCCAACTCCCACAACTCATCATGGTCTCTCCAACTGAGAATTTGCGCCACGGCGTCGGCACCCGAGATGAAGAACAGGTCGGCGTCCGGGCGATCCCGCTTGAGGTCCCGGAGAGTGTCGATCGTGTACGTCGGCCCTTCACGGGCGATGTCGACGCGGCTCACGGTGAACTGCGGGTTCGATGCGGTCGCGATGACCGTCATCAGATAACGGTGCTCGCTCGGCGTCACACCCGACTTCTGCCAGGGGTGACCGGTGGGAACGAACACCACTTCGTCGAGGTCGAAGGAGTGCGCGACCTCGCTCGCAGCGACCAGGTGCCCGTGGTGGATGGGGTCGAACGTACCGCCCATCACGCCGATGCGTGGAGCACGCGGGGTCGCTGTGTTCATAGTGGCCTCAGTGGCCGTGCCCCGCCCCGTGATCGTCCTTACCGTGAGCGGCGGCCCAGGCGTCGGCCTTGGCCGAGTGACGGTTGGCGACATGGCGGTACGACAGTGTCACGAGCCCGAGGAACGCGAAGAGGAGTGCCGCGATGACTCCGAAGATGAAGGTCTCGGCGGCCACGTTGCCGTGGTGCTCGGTCTCGGCGGCGGCCATCGCGATCTGTGCGATGAGGTTCATCATGACTCCGTTTCGTGACAGGGCGCGGTACAGCGCTACCCAGTCTAGTCCTCAGCCGCGCGTCTGACCGGCCCCACGCGCCAGCCACTTGGTGCTGGTCAGCTCGGCAAGCCCCATCGGACCGCGCGCGTGCAGCTTCTGCGTCGAGATGCCCACCTCGGCGCCGAAACCGAACTCCCCGCCGTCGGTGAACCGCGTCGACGTGTTCACCATCACGACCGCCGAGTCGACGTCCGCGAGGAAGCGCTCGGCGTTGCGGGAGTCGGTCGTCACGATCGACTCGGTGTGCCCCGTGCTGTAACGGCGGATGTGGTCGAGTGCCTCGTCGAGCGAGTCCACGACCTTCATCGCGATGTCGAGGCTGAGGTACTCGGTCGACCAGTCCTCCTCGGTGGCGGGGATGACGTTGGTCATCAGACCGGCCACGATGTCGTCGCCGTGGATCGCCACGCCCTCGCTCTGCAGAGCGCTGGCGACCAGCGGGATCAGCCGCGGAGCCGCCTGCCGGTGCACGAGCACGGTCTCGACCGCGTTGCAGACGCTCGGCCGCTGCACCTTCGCGTTCACGACGATGTCGCTCGCCCAGTCGTCCGGCGCGCTCTCGTCGAGGAAGATGTGCACGTTGCCGGCGCCGGTCTCGATGACGGGCACGGTCGACTCCGTGACCACCGTCTCGATGAGTGCCGCACTGCCACGCGGCACCAGCACGTCGATCAGGCCCCGCCCGTGCATGAGCGCCCTGGCGCCCTCGCGACCGAAGTCGTCGACGGTCTGGATCGCCTCAGCGGTCACGCCCGCACCCTCGAGTGCCGCCCGCATGACCTCGACCAGGACCGTGTTGGATTCGCGTGCGGCGCTCCCGCCCCGCAGCACGACCGCGTTGCCGGAGCGCAGCGCAAGCGCGGCGATGTCGACCGTGACGTTCGGCCGGGCCTCGTAGATGGCTCCCACCACGCCGAACGGCACGCGCACCTGCTCGAGCGCGACGCCGTTGGGCATGCGATGCCCGCCGACAACGCGTCCGACAGGGTCGGGCAGCGCGGCCACCTGACGCACGGCGGCGGCAAGGGCCGCGACGCGGCTGTCGTCGAGCCGCAGGCGATCGACGAGGGACTCGCCGATGCCGTCCTCGCGGCCGCGCGCGATGTCGCGTGCATTGGCCTCGATGATCCGGCCGGACTCGGCTTCGAGAGCCACCGCGATCGCCTCGAGCGCCCGCCCCTTGTCATCGCTGGTCAGGGCGGCCGTCGCGCGGGACGCGTCCTTGGCTCGCTGCAGGCGCACCTGAGGGGTCTGATCGGTCATCCGCCCAGTCTAGAACGCAGGGCGAAAGTCGACGCGGCTGTGACGGCGGGCGTCGGACGGCTTTCGCAGACTCAGGCGGCGGGTTCGAACCAGGTGCCGATGGCGGCACCTGAGAGCGCCTGGTCAACGAGATCCGCACTGGTGACGAGCACTCCGATGCCGGATGCCGCGGCAAGGCGAGCCGCCGACACTTTGGTCGCCGCTCCCCCGGTGCCGACGCTGTTGACGACCGTGGCCCCGAACTCCAGGCCGCTGAGGTCGGCGTCGGCTGCGATCACATCGATGGGCTCGGCACGCGGGTCGGACGGCGGCTTGGTGTAGAGGGACTCGATGTCGCTCAGCAGGATCAGCGCGTCGGCCTGGATCAGTTGCGCGACGAGAGCACCGAGGCGGTCGTTGTCGCCGAAGCGGATCTCCTGAGTGGCGACCGTGTCGTTCTCATTCACGATGGGCAGCACGCGCAGGCCCAGCAGGCGTTCCATCGCACGGCGAGCGTTGCTGCGCGATGTCGGGTGCTCGAGGTCGCCCGTGGTGAGCAGCACCTGACCGGCGACGATGTCGAACGGCGTCATCGCCTCCTGGTAGCGGTACACCAGCATGTTCTGCCCCACCGCGGCCGCGGCCTGCTGCGTCGCGAGATCGGTCGGACGCGCGTCGAGCTTGAGGAACGGGATGCCGCTGGCGATCGCGCCGGATGACACGAGCACCACCTCGGCGCCGCGTGCGTGTGCTGCGGCCAGAGCCTCCACGATCACAGGGATGCGCCACGACGACTCACCACTGATCGAGGACGAGCCGACCTTCACGACGATGCGTGATGCGGTCGCGAGATCGGCCCTGGTCCGTGCGGTCACTCGTCTTCCCCGCGGTAGGCGGCGAGACGCTGCTCCTCGACCTCCGCGCGGGCGACAGCCTTGGCATCCATGCGCTCGTAGTACTGCTCGCGGCGCTCGGACGTGGTGCGGCGGGCGTTGGGGGCGAGACGCGGGTCGGTACCACGCGGTGCGGTCATGAGCTCGGCGGCGGAGGTCATCGTCGGCTCCCAGTCGAAGACGATGCTGTCGCCTTCGCCGATCACGACGGTGGATCCCTGCGAGGCCCCGAGACGGAACAGCTCGTTCTCGACACCGACCTTCTCGAGACGGTCTGCGAGGTAGCCCACGGCCTCTTCGTTCTGGAAGTCGGTCTGCTGCACCCAGCGCACGGGCTTCTCGCCCATGATGCGGTAGACGTTGCCGTAGGTGCCACCCTCGACGCGGATCGTGAAGTCCTTCTTCGAGCCGCGGGGGCGGATGACGACGCGCTCCGGAACCTCGACCACGGTCTCGGCGCGGTGCTTGTCGACGAGCTCGCCAAGCGCGAATGTAAGCTGACGCAGACCCTCGTGAGAGACCGTCGAGATCTCGAACACGCGGAACCCGCGAGCTTCGAGCTCGGGACGCACGAGCTCGGCCAGGTCGCGCGCCTCGGGCACGTCGACCTTGTTCAACGCGATGAGCTGCGGGCGCTCCAGGAGCGGCGGCTGGCCCTCGGGAACCTCGTACGCGGCGAGCTCGGCGAGGATGACGTCGAGATCGGAGATCGGGTCGCGGCCCGATTCGAGCGTGGCGCAGTCGAGCACGTGCAGCAGTGCGGAACAACGCTCGACATGGCGGAGGAATTCGAGCCCGAGTCCGCGGCCCTCGCTCGCGCCCTCAATGAGTCCGGGCACGTCGGCGACGGTGTAGCGGGACTCGCCGGCCTGCACGACACCGAGATTCGGGTGCAGCGTGGTGAACGGGTAGTCAGCGATCTTGGGCCGAGCGGCGGAGATCGCACCGATCAGGCTGGACTTGCCTGCGGACGGATAGCCCACCAGTGCGACGTCGGCGACAGTCTTCAGTTCGAGGACGATGTCGCCCTCGTAACCGGGCGTGCCGAGCAGCGCGAATCCGGGCGCCTTGCGCTTCGGAGACGACAGCGCCGCGTTGCCGAGACCGCCCTGACCACCGGCGGCGACGACGAAGCGCTCCCCCGGAACGATCATGTCGATCAGCACCTGGCCGTCGGGCGTCTTCACGAGGGTGCCCAGCGGCACTGGGAGTTCGAGCGTCTCGCCCATGAACCCCGCACGGTGGTCGCCCATTCCGGGACCGCCGTTGCCGGCGTGACGGTGGGGTGAGTGGTGGTACGACAGCAGCGTTCCGGTCTGCGTGTCGGCGACGAGCACGACATCGCCGCCGTCGCCGCCGTTCCCGCCGTCCGGACCGCCGAGCGGCTTGAACTTCTCGCGGTGCACCGAGACGCAGCCGTTACCGCCCTTGCCGGCGCGCAGATGCAGCGTCACGGTGTCGACGAAGCTGACCATGTGTCTCGATCTCCTTGATATCTGTAACCGCCCGGGAGCAGATACACGGACGGGGCGAGCCGAAGCCCGCCCCGAACCGGATGATGTTGTGTCGTGCGGCGATTACTCGCCGGCTGCGACGATGTTGACGACCTTGCGGCCGCCCTTGGCGCCGAACTGGACCGCACCGGCGGCCAGGGCGAACAGCGTGTCGTCGCCGCCACGGCCGACGTTGACGCCGGGGTGGAAGTGCGTGCCGCGCTGGCGGACGATGATCTCGCCGGCGAGGACCTGCTGGCCGCCGAAGCGCTTCACGCCGAGGCGCTGGGCGTTGGAGTCACGACCGTTACGGGTGGAGCTTGCGCCCTTTTTATGTGCCATGTCCTGGTCTCCTCAGCCTTACTTGATGCCGGTGATCTTGACGCGCGTGAGCTCCTGGCGGTGGCCCTGACGCTTCTTGTAGCCGGTCTTGTTCTTGTACTTCTGGATGATGATCTTCGGGCCGCGGAGGTTGCCGATGACCTCAGCGGTCACCTTGACCTTCGCGAGCGAGTCGGCGTCAGTGGTCACCGAGGTGCCGTCGACGAGCAGCACGGCGGCGAGCTCGATGTTCTCGCCCTCAGCAGCCTTCACACGATCGAGCTGAACGATCGTGCCGACCTCGACCTTCTCCTGCCGCCCACCGGCGCGCACTACTGCGTAAACCACTTCATACCTGTTTCGTTGGGGAGCAGAAGCTCCGAGAATCTCACGGGAAGACTGTTGCTTGCATGCACCGCAGGGCGGCGGGTGCGAACGCAAGGCTCTCCACTCCGACCGACGAGGACGGGGCGGCATACGCACCAAGGGACTACTTTACCGGATGCCGGTCTGACTCGCAAAGTGAGCCCACCGGTGTGTCCCGTTCTAGGCTGACGGGATGACCGTACTCGTCGATGATCCGCAGTGGCCGGCCCACGGTCGTCTGTGGGCGCATCTGGTCAGCGACGACACCCTCGAGGAGCTGCACGCCTTCGCGCGCGCTCACGAGGTGCCCGCCCGCGCCTTCGACCGAGACCACTACGACGTTCCGGAGGAGGTCATCCCCCGGCTCGTCGCCGGTGGCGCTCAGCCGGTCGGAGGCAAAGAGCTGGTCCGACGCCTGATCGCCTCAGGCCTGCGGGTCCCCGCTCGCGACCGGCGCTGACGACTCGCCGTTCACCGACACCGGAGTGCCGGTGAGCGCTGCCGTGCTCACCCGACGACGACCGCGACCCTGACCGGGAGCCTTGGGCTCCGGCAGCGCGTCGAGGACGGAGTCGAGCAGCTGCTCGGCGGGAGACTTGGGGGCCTGACGGTCGGCACCGCGCTTCTTGCGGGGCTTCTTGGCGCGCTCGACGGGTGCTGCCTCAGCCTCCGGGATCTCCACGATCTCGGTGGCCTCAGACGTCGCCACGCGGGTGGACGCCGCGATCTGCGCCAGAGCGGACTTCGCGCCCTCCGGGATGCTGTGGGTGACGATCGGCGCAGCCGGAGCATTCTGGCCCTGGCTCTGGTTCTGACCCGGGTTGCCGTTGCCGCTGTTGCCGTTGCCGCCGCGCGAGCGACGGTTGCTGCTCTGGCTGTTCCCGTTGCCGTTCCCGTTGCTGCTGCTGCCGTTGCCGTTGCTGCGGTGCTTGACGACCGGGTCGTGGTGCACGATGACGCCGCGACCGGCGCAGACCTCACACGCCTCGCTGAAGGTCTCCAGCAGGCCGAGACCCAGCTTCTTCCGGGTCATCTGCACGAGTCCGAGCGAGGTGACCTCGGCGACCTGGTGCTTCGTGCGGTCACGGCTCAGGCATTCGATGAGGCGACGCAGCACGAGGTCGCGGTTCGACTCGAGCACCATGTCGATGAAGTCGACGACGATGATTCCGCCGATGTCGCGCAGACGAAGCTGGCGGACGATCTCCTCGGCGGCCTCGAGGTTGTTCTTGGTGACGGTCTCCTCGAGGTTTCCGCCGGTGCCGACGAACTTCCCGGTGTTGACGTCGACGACGGTCATAGCCTCGGTGCGGTCGATGACCAGCGAGCCACCCGACGGCAGCCACACCTTGCGGTCCAGCGCCTTCTCGATCTGCTCGGTGATGCGGAACGCGTCGAAGGGGTCGGTCTCGTCCTCGTACGCCTCGACCCGCTCCAGCAGGTCGGGAGCGACGCTCTCGAGGTAGCTGCGGATCGTGCCCTGGGCTTCCTCGCCCTGGATCAGCATCTTGGTGAAGTCCTCGTTGAAGACGTCACGGACGATCTTGACGAGCAGATCCGGCTCGGCGTGCAGCAGTGCCGGAGCCTGCTGGCTCTCGATGGTCTTCTGGATGTGCTCCCACTGGCTCGTGAGGCGCTGCACGTCGCGGGTCAGCTGGTCCTCGGTCGCGCCCTCGGCCGCCGTGCGGACGATCACGCCGGAAGACTCGGGCAGAACCTCTTTGAGGATGCGCTTGAGACGCGCACGCTCATTGTCGGGCAGCTTGCGGCTGATGCCGTTCATCGATCCGCCCGGCACGTACACCAGGTAGCGGCCCGGAAGCGAGATCTGACTCGTCAGGCGGGCACCCTTGTGGCCGATCGGGTCCTTGGTGACCTGCACGAGCACGCGGTCGCCCGGCTTGAGCGCCAACTCGATGCGACGGGGCTGGTTGCCGGTCTCGACACCGTCCCAGTCCACCTCGCCGGAGTACAGCACGGCGTTGCGGCCACGACCGATGTCGACGAACGCGGCCTCCATGCTCGGCAGCACGTTCTGGACGCGGCCGAGGTACACGTTCCCGATCAGGGAGGCGTCCTGGTTGCGCGCGACGTAGTGCTCGACGAGAACGCCGTCCTCGAGGACGCCGATCTGCGTGCGCGAGTTCTTGGAGCGGACGACCATCATGCGGTCGACCGACTCGCGGCGGGCGAGGAACTCCGCCTCGGTCACCACCGGACGGCGTCGGCCGGCATCGCGACCGTCTCGACGACGCTGCTTCTTGGCCTCGAGCCGCGTGGACCCCTTGATGGCCTTCGGCTCGGTGATGTACTCGACGACGCGCTGACGCGGACGCGGCTCCTCGCGGGGCTCTTCGGCGTCGGAGCCACCGCGGCGGCGGCGTCCTCGACGTGCAGCCGGGGAGTCGTCCGAGGCCTCACGGTCGGCGATGCGGTCGAAGATGCGCTCCGTGCGGTCGGGGCGCGCGGGCAGCGGCACAACCTCGGGCGCGTAGAAGTGCAGCTGCGTCGACACCTGCGACACGAACACCTCGGGCAGCAGGCCCAGTGACACCGCGGTCAGGGCGACCGGCTCGGCGTCCTCGGCGGGGACGACCTCTTCGACCGGCGCCGGAGTGGGCTCCTCAGCGGGAGCGGCCTCCTCGGCAGGGCCGGCGTCCTCGGCAGGAGCGGTCTCCTCGTCGGGAGCGGCCTCCTCAGAGGGGGCCGCCTCTTCGGGAGCAGCGTCCTCGGCAGGCGCATCCGTCTCGACCGGTGCATCCGCGGATTCGTCGGACACGACCTCGGCCTCGGGAGCGGACGGCTCCGTCAGCTGCTCCGCGGCGTCAGCCGGAGCGTCGATGTCAGGAGTGTTGTTGTCATTGGTCTCGTCGGCCATCTCTGGCTTGCTCCTCGCGCGGGCACTGGGTGCTCCGCGAAATCTCATGCGGCACCCGTGGGGTGTCGCGAACTCATACGGTGTGCGACCGGCTCATGGCTCTGATCGCGTGGGGCATAGGACCCCGAAGTCTGCGTCACATGCGTGTCACGGACAGGCCGTTTATCGCATCACAGGTCATTATCGCACCAAGATCGTCGGAATGCGGCATCCCGACCGCATCGCGCCCTTTTCTCCGGTGCGCTTTCGCCCGATCCATAGCTGTCACTGAGATACTCCACATATGAGCGAGCAGCGCACCCGCCCCGTCTTCTATGCCGTGTGGCTGATCATCGCGAGCGTGCTCGGGCTGCTCGCCGCCTTCGCTCTCACGCTCGACAAGATCCTGCTGCTCGAGAACCCCGACGCCGCGCTCAGCTGCAACGTGAGTGTGATGATCCAGTGCGGAGCGAACCTCGAGTCCTGGCAGGGCGAGCTCTTCGGGTTCCCGAACCCGCTCCTGGGAATCGCCGGCTGGATGGGCCCGCTGTTCGTCGGCGTCGCCCTGCTCGCCGGCTCGCGCTTCCCGCGGTGGTTCTGGGCGACGTTCGGTGCGGGTGTGCTGGCGGCGCTCGTCTTCGTCTGCTGGCTCATCTCGCAGAGCCTCTACGCATCGAACCTCGGCGTCCTGTGCCCCTGGTGCATGCTCACCTGGGCGGTCACCATCCCCACGTTCTTCTCCACGGCGCTGCACCTCACGCGCAACGGCACGTTCATCCGGAACGAGAAGGTCCAGGAGCGGGCTGACCGCCTGATGGTGTGGGTGCCGCTGGCGACGATCCTCGCCTACGCCTTCATCATCCTGCTGGCTCAGCTGCGCGGGCTCGACGTGCTCGGTGAGGTCATCGGCATGATCTTCTGAGTTCCCGGACACACAGAACCCGCCCGTGATCCGAGGATCACGGGCGGGTTCTCTGTATGCGGAACGCTCTCAGTCGAACCAGATGCCCAGTTCGCGGGCGGCCGACTCGACACTGTCGGAGCCGTGCACGAGGTTCTGCTGCACCTTGAGGCCCCAGTCGCGACCGAAGTCGCCACGGATCGTTCCGGGAGCCGCGGTCGTCGGGTCGGTCGTGCCCGCGAGCGAGCGGAAGCCCTCGATCACGCGGTTGCCGGCCAGGCGGATCGCGACGGACGGGCCCGAGAGCATGAACTCGAGCAGCGGCTCGTAGAACGGCTTTCCCTCGTGCTCGGCGTAGTGCTCGGCGAGGCGGTCGCGGTCGGGCTCGACGAGGCGGATGTCGACGAGCGCGTAGCCCTTCGCCTCAATGCGCGCGAGGATCGCTCCGGTGAGCCCGCGGGCGACGCCGTCGGGCTTGACGAGGACGAGTGTCTCTTCGGTGGCCATGTCATTCACTCTCTGTCTGAGTCTCGGTCGAGGGTCCGGTCGGGCGTCGTGCGTCCAGTCGGGCCCCCATGATCGTCGCATACGCCCACATCCCGCCGAAAATCAGCGCGACGAGCAGGATCGCCGGAACGAGGAACGCCGACAGCGCGATGATGACCTGGATGCCCCACCCCGCGCCGATCGCCCAGGGCTGGGTGATCATGCCGGCGAGGGCGATGCACGCGAGGGCGACGACGGCACCGCCGACGATCCCCCACCACTGCTCGATGCCGGACGGCAGCGTCTTCAGGCCGAAGATCGTCAACCCTGCGAGGAACACCACGATCGCCTCGAACCCGAGCACGATCGGTGCGAGCTTCTGCACGAGCGTTCGCGGCGGGCGCGGACGACGTGCCGGCGCGGCATCCGCACTCATGCGCGCCACCCCGATTTCCAGTCCTCCGCCTCGGCGAGAGTGATCGCCTCACCCGCGAGTGCGACCGAGCCGGCGATGACCACCGCCCGGCGATCCGATGACGACGCCCACTCCCGTGCGGCGTCGGCGGCTTCGGCCAGGGTGTGATGAACGGTGGCGCGGCGCCCCGTCTGCTCCACGAGATCAGCGATGGTGTCGGCGTCGCTGGCGCGCTCGGAATCCGGCGCGGTGGCGAACACGTGCGCGACGCCGGGAGCGAGCTGCGCGACGATGCCCGCGGCGTCCTTGTCGGCGAGCACGCCGAGGACCAGACCCCACTCGTCGAAGTCGAAGCTGTCGTCCAGAGCCTGCACGAGGGCCTTCGCGCCGTGCGGGTTGTGCGCGGCGTCGACCACCACGGTCGGCGCGATGCCCAGCAGCTGAAGGCGGCCCGGCGACGTGGTGCCCTGCAGACCGTCGGTGATGATGTCGCCCGCGATGCGCTGCGACGCGCCGCCGATCAGCGACTCGACCGCGGCGACGGCGAGAGCCGCGTTATGACCCTGGTGGGCGCCGTACAGAGGCAGGTACTCCTCGGAGTACTCCCCCGCGAGGCCGCGGATCGTGAGCAGCTGACCGCCGACGGCCAGTTTCTGGTCGGTGAGGCCGAACTCCTCGCCCTCGAACGCGATGGTCGCGCCTCGCTCTGCGGCGACCCGACGCAGCACCTCGACGGCCTCGGGCTGCTGCTGCGCCGAGACGACGGAGGCACCCTCCTTGATGATCCCCGCCTTGACCCGCGCGATCTCGGCGATCGTGCCGCCGAGACGATCGGCGTGGTCGATGTCGATGGGCGCGAAGACCGCGACGTCACCGTCGGCTGTGTTCGTGGAATCCCACTCGCCGCCCATGCCGACCTCGAGCACCAGCACGTCGATCGGGGCATCGGCCACCGCCACGAACGCGAGCACCGTGAGCAGCTCGAAGAAAGTCAGGGGCTCTTCGCCGGCGGCTTCGAGCTCGGCATCGACGATTCCGACGAAGGGCTCGACCTCGTCCCACGCATCGGCCACCGCATCGTCGGCGATGGGTTCGCCGTCGATTATGATGCGCTCGGTGAACCGCTCCAGGTGCGGACTCGTGAACAGCCCGGTGCGCAGACCGTGGGCACGCAGCAGACTCTCGATGATGCGAGCGGTCGAGGTCTTGCCGTTCGTGCCGGTGATGTGCACGACGCGATAGGTGCGCTGGGGGTCGTCGAGGAACGCCAGGATGCGCGCGGTGCGCTCCTTGCGCGGCTGGACCCAGCGCTCGCCTGCTCGGCTCAGCAGGGTCTCGTAGACGGCGTCAGCCCTGTCACGTGCGCTCATGCGGAAGCTCCGATCCGGGAGACGGCGATCGTGAAGGCGTCGCGGTTCGCGTACGTGCCCTTCGCGATCTCAGCGGTGAACTCGGCATCACGCAGCGCGGCGTCGCCCCGCAGCACCGCGTGCTCGACGGCGAGCGTCTCGCCCGCGACGTCGGCGACCTCGAAGGCCGAGACGACAGCGGCCGTATCGTCGTCGCTGAGGAACTTCAGCGCGAGTCGGATGCGGTCGCTCACGTCGAACCCGGCGTTCTTGCGGGTCTCCTGGACGGCGCGAATGACGTCGCGGGCCAGTCCCTCGGCCTCCAGCTCGGGCGTGGTCTGCGTGTCGAGCAGCACGAAGCCTCCCGATGGCACGATCGCCAGCGCCTCCCCCTCCGGTCTGCCGGTCGTCTCGAGGACGAGCTCGTACTCGGCCGGCTCGAGCGCGATGCCGCCCGCGGTCACGACACCGTCGGTCTCGGACCAGTCACCGGAACGCGCAGCCTGGATCGCCTTCTGCACGTCCTTGCCGAGTCGAGGACCCGCGACACGGGCGTTCACGCTCAGACGGTGATCGATCCCGTAGTCCGCGGCGGTCGTCTCGCCGAGCGCGACCAGCTCGACCGACTTGACGTTGAGCTCCTCACGCAGGATGTCCTCGAACTGCCCCAGCGATGCGGCCAACGGAGACACCACCGTGAGGCGCGCCAGCGGCAGACGCACGCGCAGCTTCTCCTTCTTGCGCAGCGCGTTGCCGACGCTCGACAGCTCACGCACGGCATCCATCGCGTCGCGGATCTCATCGGCCGCGGGGAACGCCGTGTCGTCGGGCCAGTCCTGCAGGTGCACGCTGCGCCCGCCGGTGAGTCCCTGCCAGACCCGCTCGCTGATCAGCGGCACGAGAGGCGCCGCGACGCGGGTCAGCGTCTCGAGCACCGTGTACAGCGTGTCGAACGCCTCACGGCTCTTCGGGTCGTCAGTCACACCGACCCAGAAGCGGTCGCGTGAGCGGCGGATGTACCAGTTGGTCAGAGCCTCCGCGAACTCGCGCAGACGCCCCGCCGCCGTGGTCGAGTCGAGGCCTTCGAGATCGGAGCGCACCTCGCGCACGAGAACGCCGAGACGGGCCAGGATGTACTGGTCGAGCACGTCGGTCGAGTCGGTGCGCCACTGCGCCTCATACCCTTCGCCCGAGGCGTTGGCGTACGTCGCGAAGAAGTACCACGAGTTCCACAGCGGCAGCAGGAACTCGCGCACGCCGGAGCGGATGCCCTCTTCCGTCACGGCGAGGTTTCCGCCGCGGAGCACCGAGCTCGACATCAGGAACCACCGCATGGCATCGGAGCCGTCGCGGTCGAGCACCTCCGAGACGTCGGGGTAGTTGCGGAGCGACTTCGACATCTTGTAGCCGTCGCTGCCGAGAACGATGCCGTGGCAGCTCACCCCGGTGAATGCAGGACGATCGAACAGCGCCGTCGACAGTACGTGCATGACGTAGAACCAGCCGCGTGTCTGCCCGATGTACTCGACGATGAAATCCGCCGGCGAGTGCGTGTCGAACCACTCCTGGTTCTCGAACGGGTAGTGCACCTGCGCGTACGGCATCGACCCGGAGTCGAACCACACATCGAAGACGTCCTCGATGCGGCGCATGGTGCTGTTGCCGGTGGGGTCGTCGGGGTTCGGGCGCGTCAGGTCGTCGATGTACGGACGATGCAGGTCGATCTCGCCCTCGGGGTTGCGCGGCAGCGTGCCGAAGTCGCGCTCGAGATCCTCCAGCGACCCGTAGGCGTCGACGCGTGGGTACTCCGGGTCGTCGCTCTTCCAGATCGGAATGGGCGAGCCCCAGTAGCGGTTGCGGCTGATCGACCAGTCACGCGCACCCTCGAGCCACTTGCCGAACTGCCCGTGCTTGACGTTCTCGGGCACCCAGGTGATCTGCTCGTTGTTGGCGAGCATGTCGTCCTTGATGTCCGTCACGCGGATGAACCAGCTCGACACCGCCTTGTAGATCAGCGGGTTGCGGCAGCGCCAGCAGTGCGGGTAGGAGTGCTCGTAGCTCTGCAGACGGATCAGGCGGCCGTTGTCGCGGATCAGACGGACGAGCGGCGTGTTCGCCTCCATCCACAGCTCCCCCGCGACGTCGGGCACGTTCGGGAGGAAACGTCCGCCGTCGTCGAGAGACAGGATCGTGGGGATGCCGGCGGCACCCGCCACGCGCAGGTCATCCTCACCGTAAGCAGGTGCCTGGTGGACGATGCCGGTGCCGTCGGTGATGGTGACGTAGCCGTCTACCAGGATGCGCCAGGCGTTCTCCGTGCCGTAGGTCTCGGCGTCGGCGTAGTAGTCGAACAGGCGGTCGTAGGTCACATCCTGCAGCTCGGATCCGCGGAGCGTCGCGTGCACTGCGGCGAGCGCGTCCTCGGCGCTCTCGTAGCCGAGGTCCTTGGCGTACCCGCCGAGCAGGTCACGCGCGAGCAGGTAGCGGTGCGCCGACGCCTCGACCGCGGCATCCGTCGTGCCCGGCGTCTGGTGCACGTCTGCCGCACCTCCGGGACCGGCGGGGAGAACGACGTAGTCGATCTCGGGACCGACGGCGAGCGCGAGGTTCGTGGGCAGCGTCCAGGGCGTGGTCGTCCAGGCGAGCGCCCGGACACCGGTGAGGCCCAGCGACTCGGCCTTCGCGCCCGTGAGCGGGAAGGTGACCGTCACGGACGGGTCCTGACGCGTCTGGTACACGTCGTCGTCCATGCGCAGCTCGTGCGCACTGAGCGGCGTCTCGTCGCGCCAGCAGTACGGGAGCACGCGGTAGCCCTCGTAGGCGAGACCCTTGTCGTACAGGGTCTTGAACGCCCAGAGCACGCTCTCCATGTAGCCGAGGTCGAGCGTCTTGTACCCGCGGTCGAAGTCGACCCATCGTGCCTGGCGGGTGACGTAGTCCTGCCACTCGTGCGTGTAGGCCAGGACCGAGCTCTTCGCCTTCGCGTTGAAGACGTCGATGCCCATGTCCTCGATCTCGGCCTTCTCGGTGATCCCGAGCTGCTTCATCGCCTCGAGCTCGGCGGGCAGGCCGTGCGTGTCCCAGCCGAAGACGCGGTCGACCTTGTGTCCGGTCATCGTCTGGAAGCGCGGGAAGACATCCTTGGCGTACCCCGTGAGCAGGTGCCCGTAGTGCGGGAGTCCGTTCGCGAAGGGCGGGCCGTCGTAGAACACCCACTCCGGGGCGTCCTCGCGCTGCGCGATCGAGGCGCGGAACGTGTCGTCCTTCGCCCAGAAGTCCAGCACCTCCTCCTCGATCTGCGGGAAGCGGGGGCTCGGGGCGACTGGCTCCGGGGTCACCGAGCTGGTCGAAGTGTCGGCGGCGGGGCCGAAGGAGGAACGCGGGTAGGTCATCGTGTCTCGCAGTGATCGTCGTGGCGGATGCTCCTGCGAGGACGACCCTCGCGGACCGCGGTACCACCTCGCGTGTCGCGCCTCGCGGCGGGACCACTCTCACTGCGGCTGTGACGGGCCTGCCCCGCTCGGTTCTACTGGGCGGATCTCCTGCGAGGCCCGCTGTTCTTCCGAGAGCTCCCCGGTGATGCCGGATCGATGCTCGTGCGCTCCATTGTACGCGCGTCGCGCCGCAGAGTCTCCCCCTGCGCCCGCCTCGCAGCCGCCGCACCCCTACCCTCGAGTCATGGCACGCACCCCCGACTCCCCCGCCGCTCCCCGCGTCTCTCCGCCCGATCTTCCCGAGAAGCTCACCCCGTCGGTCCCTGCGCGCAACGCCGATCTGATCGCGGCGCACCTCGACCTCCGCGGCTCCGTCGATCTCGCCTACGCGGCCCTCGAGCAGTGCACCGTCACCGCCGATGCCGAAGAGGTCGACCTCACCGGCGCCACGCTCCTCGACGTCTCGATGACCGCCGTGCGCGCGGCCTCCCTGCGCCTGCGCGACGCCGGCATCCGTCGCCTGCAGATCATCGGCGGGCGCATCGGGACACTCGATCTGAGCACCGCACGCATCTCGGAGCTCGAGCTGCGTGACGTGCACATCGACTACCTGAACCTGGGCGCGGCGCGAGCCAGCGACGTGGAGGTGACCGACTGCCGCATCCGCACCCTCGACATGCCCCAGGCGGACCTCACCCGCATCCGGTTCACCCGGACGTCGTGCGACGAGGTCGACCCGCGCGGCATGCGCGCCAAGGACGTCGACCTGCGCGGCCTCGACGCGCTCGCCTTCCTCGATGCGAACAGTCTGCGCGGCACCACGCTCACCGGGTTCCAGGTGCAGCAGCTCGCCCCCGTAATCGCGGCGGGACTGGGCATCCAGATCAAGGAGTGAGGGGCGGCGCGCTCGCCGCGAGCAGTTCCCGAGTGAACGGATGCTGCGGAGCGGTGAACACCTCGTCGATCGTGCCCTGCTCGACGATGCGTCCGTCCTGCATCACCAGCACCTCGTCGGCGACCGCCCGCACGACGTCGAGGTCATGGGAGACGAACACCATCGTCAATCGACGCTCCTGCTGCAGGCGAAGCAGCAGCCGCAGCACGCGCTCGCGCACCGACGGGTCGAGGGCCGACACGGGCTCGTCGAGCACCAGCACATCGGGGTCGGCGGCGAGCGCCCGGGCGATCGCCGCCCGCTGCCGCTGACCTCCGGAGAGTTCGGCCGCGCGCCGTGCGGCGAGCTGCGGATCGAGGTCCACCTCGGCCAGCAGTTCAGCCACGCGCCCGGCTCGTGCCGCCCGCGGCACTCCCCCGGCGGCGAGGGCTTCACGCAGGGAGCGTCCGATGGTCCACCGCGGGTCGAAGGCACCGAGCGGGTTCTGGTGCACCAGCTGCACGTGCCGGTCGCCGCGGCCGCTGATCTCGCCGTCGTCGGGGCGTTCGATCCCCACGATCATGCGAGCAAGCGTCGTCTTGCCCGATCCGGACTCACCCACGATCCCGAGCGTGTGCCCGCGGTTCACCGTGAACGACGCATCGCTCACTGCGGCGATACCCCCGAACGCCTTGCTCACCCCGGCCACCCGAAGCGCTGCGTCCGCGTCCCCCTCGACGGGAACCCGAGGCTCGTGCCGCGTCGCGGCGAGCAGTTCCCGGGTGTACGGATGCTGCGGCGACTGCAGCACGCGGGAGACAGCGCCTTCTTCGACCACGACTCCGTCGCGCATGACCAGGACCCGATCGGCGAGCCGTCGTACGGCGGCGAAGTCGTGGCTGATGAACACGACGGCGGTACCGGTGTCGGCGATCGCTCGCAGCAGGTCGAGGATGCGCGCCTGCACGGTCGCGTCGAGGGCGGTCGTGGGCTCGTCCGCCACGAGCACGGCGGGAGCCGCGGCGAGCGCGGAGGCGATGAGCGCTCGCTGGCGCAGGCCGCCCGACAGCTCGTGCGGGTACTGGGCGGCGCGACGCTCGGGCTCCGGCATCCAGACCCGTCTCAGCAGCGCCTGCACGCCCTCGTCGAGACTCTCGCCCTCCACCCGAGTCTGCGGGTGCAGGCGCAGCGGCTCGGCCACCTCGCTGCGGATCCTCTGCAGCGGATCCAGAGCCACGAGCGCGTCCTGCGACACCAGCGCGATGCGTGCCCCGCGCAGCCGGCGCCACTGCGGCTCGGTCATCCCCCGAGCGTCCGAGCCGTCGACGTGCAGCCGATCGGCCGTGACGATCGCGCGTTCCGGGGCGAGTCCGAGCAGCGCCCGCGCGGTGAGCGACTTGCCGGCTCCGGACTCTCCCACGATGGCGATGCACTCCCCCGGGGCCACCGTGAACGAGACGCCGTCGACGACGACCGTGTCGTCGAACTGCACCCGCAGCCCCTGCACGTCGAGGACGAGCCGCCCGGTCATCGGTCGCTCCCGTCTGCTCGTGCCCGCAGCAGTCGTCCCACGACCGTCGCCGCGACGACGGTGAGCGTGATCGCGGCTCCCGGGAACACCGAGATCCACCACGCCTGCCCGAGCACGTTGCGCCCGCCCGCGAGCATCAGGCCCCACTCGGGTGTCGGCTCGGTCGCCCCGAGCCCGAGAAAGCTGAGGCCGGACGCCGCGAGGATCGCCGAGCCGATGCCGATCGTGGCGAGCACGCTCAACGACCCCAGCACCCCGGGGAGCACGTGTCGCGTGAAGGCCGGAACGGCGGGCACCCCGAGGATGCGGGCGGCCTCCACATGCTCCGCGACCCGCAGCGTGCGCGTCTGCACGCGCGCCAGCCGCACGTAGACCGGCACCGCGGCGAGCGTCACGGCGAGGGCGACATTGAGCGGGCCGGGACCGAGGATCGCGATCACGACCAGCGCCACGAGGAACTCGGGGAACGCCATGAGCACGTCGTTCACGCGCATGAGCGTCACGTCGATCCCGCGCGGCGCCGTACCCGCGAGGGCACCGATCGCGAGTCCGACGACGACGGCGATCAGGGTGGCCAGCAGCCCCACTCCGACCGAGCGGGCGGCGCCGAACACGACCCGGGAGTACACGTCACGTCCGCTCTGGTCCGTGCCGAAGAGGTGTGCGGCGCTGGGCGGCAGCAGCGCTCCTCGGACGTCCGTCTGCAGCGGGTCATGGGTCGCCAGCACCCCGGGAGCGAGAGCGGCGAACGTGACCACGGCGAGCACGGTGACGGCTGCCCCCAGCAGCACCCGTTGCCGAAGCCTCACCGCCGGACCTCCGCGTCGAGCGCGCTGTCGATCCGGGCGGCTCCGACGGATCGTGCCGACCGCAGCCGTGGGTCGATGAGCGGATGCACCAGCTCGACGATCACGTTCACGATCACGAACACGAGGGCGCTGAGCAGGATGATGCCCGAGATGACCGGCAGATCACGATCGCTGATCGCGGCGAGGGTGACGCGTCCCAGCCCGGGGCGGGCGAACACGGTCTCGACCAGCACGGCGCCGCCGAGCACGGAGCCCGTCAGGTATGCCGCCAGGGTGATCGCCGAGGACGCTCCGTGGCGGAGCCCATGGCGAAGCGTGAACCAGCCGCGTCCGGCGCCCCGCGCACGGACGGTCTCGGCGAACGGCATCCGCTCCGCCTGCATCAGACCGTCGCGCAGGACCTGACCGAGCAGCGCCGCCACCGGGAGCGCGAGGGTCACCGCGGGCAGGATCAGCGTCGCCGGGTTGCGCGCACCCGACACCGGGAACCAGCCGAGCCCGAAGGCGAAGACGCTGAGCAGCACGAGGCCGATCCAGAACACCGGCGACGACAGCAGCACGAGTTCGACGGCACCGACAACGGCCCGCGCCGCCGCGCCGCGAGCGAGCAGAGCCACGGCGAGCGCCACGACCACCGCGATGCCCAGTGCGAGTACCGACAGCTGCAGGGTCGCGCCGAGCTGCCGCTCGATCACCTCGGTCACCGGCAGTCGCAGCTGGTACGACTCGCCCAGGTCCCCGCGCACGAGCTGCCCGATGTAGGTCAGGTACTGCTCGAATGCCGGCCGATCGAGCCCCAGTTCCGCCCTGATGCCGTCCTTCACCGCGTCGCTGACCTGCGCCTGCGGCCCGAGCATCACCGAGACAGGGTCACCCGGGATCACCCGGAACGCCAGGAAGGCGACGGTCGCCGCTCCCCACAGCACCACGACCACGGTCGCGACCAGCCCGAGGATCCTCCGGAGCACCGCGTTCACTGCTCCCCCTCTGTGCCGCAGACCTGCCCTGCGCTCAGCCGACGGTCACATCGTAGAACAGCGGCCGTCCGTACAGGTCGTACTCCAGGCCCGAGATGCGCTCGCCGACCGCCGTGATGGCCGACGGGCTGTAGAGCGGGACGATCGCCGTGTACTGCGCGTTCCACTCCTGCAGCTGGGCGTACAGCGCGTCGCGCTCCCCCTGGTCGCTGGTCGCGACGGCCGACTCGAGCAGCGTGTCGATCTCGGGGTTCGACACCTGCGACGCGTTCTGGAAGCCGTCCGTGTGCAGGTGGCTGCGCAGCAGGTCGGCGTCGACGCCCGAGAAGCCCCAGTCGGTCAGGTCGAACGTCTTCGGGCCGTACTGCTCGTTGTAGGCGCCCGGCTCGAGCACCTCACGCACCACCTCGAAGCCGATGCCCTTGAGGTCGGACTGGATGGCGTTCGCCAGGGCCGCACGGTCGTCGGGCACCGGGGTGTACGCGATCCAGCGGGCGGAGAGACGCTGGCCGTCCTTGGTGCGGTAGCCCTCGGCGTCGCGGGCGGTCCAGCCGGCTTCGTCGAGCAGCGTGTTCGCCGCATCCTGGTCGAACTCCCACGTGCCCTCGAGCGCGGCGTCGTAGCCCGGGGTGGTCGACCCCAGCACGCTCCACGCGCGGGGGAACTCGCCGAAGAAGATCTCCTCGACCGCGGCATCGACGTCGATGCCGCGGGCGAACGCCTGGCGCACCTTCTCGTCGGCGAAGACGCCGTACTTCTCGTTCAGGTACAGCGAGTAAGGCAGACCGGGGTACTCGATCGAGTCGACCGTGACGCCGTCGCCCAGGTCCTGGGCGAGGTTCGGCGGGATGTTGCTCGCGAGGTCGGACTCGCCGCTCTCCACCACGCCCGCGCGCACGGACGCCTCCGGCTGGATCTCGAGGCGCAGCGTCTCGAACGCGGGCGCCTCCTCGCCATGCGGGCCCCATGCGTAGTCATCGTTACGCGTGTAGACGATCTCCTGATCAGGCGTGTACTCGGTCAGCTCGAACGGCCCGGTTCCCACGGTGAGTCCGGGTCCACCCGCCGGCAGCTGATCGGCCGACTCCGCCAGCACGGCCGGCGAGTAGAAGCCGAGCAGCGGGGTGCTCGCGGCCTGCAGGAACGGCGCGTAAGGCTGCGTGAAGCTGACCTTCACGGTGTGGTCGTCGATGACCTCGGTACCGGCATAGAAATCGGCGCCCATCATGCTCGCCGCCTGCTTCGAGGCGGTCTCGGGGTCGACGATGCGGTCGAAGTTCGCCTTGACCGCCGCGGCATCGAAGGGCTCACCGTCGTGGAAGGTCACGTCGTCGCGCAGCGTGAAGGTGTACTCGGTGCTGTCGGGCGAGACCTCCCACTCCGTCGCGAGCCACGGGGTGAAGCTGCCGTCGGTCTCCTGGAACACGAGCGAGTCGAGCACGGCGCGCTGCACGGTGCTCGAGACATCGAGCTGGCTCACCTGCGGATCCATGTGCCCCGCCGACAGGTTGGCTCCCTCGATCGACCACACCACCTCGCCGCCGGCGCCCGCATCACCGGATGACGCAGTGCACGAGCTGAGCACGAGCGCCGTGGCGGCCGCGAGAGCGGCCAGGGGCAGGAGACGGCGCACAGAGCTTGCGGGCATGACGATTCCTCTGGAAGAACGGACCGGGATATCACTATTCTACGACTGATTCTTGGACCGGGTCGAAGAGAGGCACGGTCGGCTGCTTCTGCCGCGTGGTTAGACTGGTCGCACACCCCACACTCAGGCACGCTCACACAGTGCCGCATACATCGCTCGAGGAGACCTCCATGCCTGCTTCCGAATCGGCGCCGAACCAGATTCCCGACAAGCCCGTGCTCGAAGGCCTTGAAGCGAAGTGGGACACCACCTGGGCCCAGCAGGGTACCTACCTGTTCGATCGTCTGCGTGCCGCCGAAGCCGGACGCGAGGGCGTCTACTCGATCGACACCCCACCGCCCACGGCATCCGGCAGCCTGCACATCGGCCACGTCTTCTCGTACACGCACACCGACGTCAAGGCCCGCTTCGAGCGCATGCGCGGCAAGACCGTGTTCTACCCCATGGGCTGGGACGACAACGGCCTGCCCACCGAGCGCCGTGTGCAGAACTACTACGGCGTGCGCTGCGACCCGACGCTGCCGTACACCGACGACTTCACTCCCCCGTTCGAGGGCGGCGACAACAAGTCCAGCCGCGCCGCCGACCAGGTGCCGATCAGCCGCCGCAACTTCATCGAGCTGTGCGAGCGCCTCACCATCGAGGACGAGAAGCAGTTCGAGGCCCTCTTCCGCCAGCTCGGACTGAGCGTGGACTGGTCGCAGACGTACCGCACGATCTCGGACGAGACCATCCGTCAGAGCCAGCTCGCTTTCCTGCGCAACATCGAGCGCGGAGAGGCCTACCAGGACCTCGCACCGACCCTCTGGGACATCGACTTCCGCTCCGCCATCGCGCAGGCCGAGCTCGAGGACCGCGACCAGCCGGCCGCGTATCACACCATCGAGTTCCCCTTCGCCGACGGCTCCGGGTCGATCGCGATCGACACCACACGTCCTGAACTCCTGCCGTCGTGCATCGCGATCGTGACCCACCCCGAGGGCCCGCACAAGCACCTCATCGGAACGAAGGTCCGCACCCCGTTCTTCGGTGCCGAGATCGAGATCCACGGACACCACCTCGCGCAGCCCGACAAGGGCACGGGGGCGGCGATGGTCTGCACCTTCGGTGACGTGACCGACATCGTGTGGTGGCGTGAGCTGCGCACCGTGAGCGGCGATCACCTGCCGAACATGACAACGATCGGTCTCGACGGACGCTTCCTGCCGGACGCCCCCGAGTCCGTGGCCGACGCCGAAGCCCGCGACTGGTACGCCGAGAGCCTCGGCGGCAAGACGGTCTTCAGCGCCCGCAAGGCGATCGTCGAGAAGCTGCAGGAGACCGGCGACATGACCGCCGTCGGCAAGCAGTTCACCCATGCGGTGAAGTACTTCGAGAAGGGCGACCGTCCGCTCGAGATCGTGTCGACGCGGCAGTGGTACATCCGTAACGGCGCACGCGACGCCGAGCTGCGCGACGAGCTGGTCGCCCGCGGCAAGGAGCTCGCCTGGCATCCCGACTTCATGCGGGTGCGGTACGAGAACTGGGTCGGGGGCCTCACCGGCGACTGGCTCGTCTCGCGTCAGCGCTTCTTCGGCGTGCCGATCCCCCTGTGGTACGGCCTCGACGAGAACGGCGAGCGCGACTACGACCGTGTCCTGACGCCCGATCACGCGTCACTGCCGATCGACCCGACGATCGACGTCCCCGCCGGGTACACCGAGGATCAGCGCGGCGTGGCCGGCGGCTTCGACGCCGAGGCAGACATCCTCGACACCTGGGCGACGTCGTCGCTCACCCCGCAGCTGGCCGGCGGATGGCAGCGCGATGAGGAACTGTGGAACCTCACCGCGCCCTTCGACCTGCGCCCGCAGGGTCAGGACATCATCCGTACCTGGCTGTTCTCGACCATGCTGCGCTCGACGCTGGAAGACGACCGCGCCCCCTGGCGCAACGCCGCGATCTCCGGCTTCATCGTGGACCCGGACCGCAAGAAGATGTCGAAGTCGAAGGGCAACGTCGTCACCCCCGCCGACATCCTCGACACGCACGGATCCGACGCGGTCCGCTACTGGTCGGCGTCGAGCCGTCTCGGCACCGATGCGGCCTTCGATCCGCAGAACCCGACGCAGGTGAAGATCGGTCGCCGACTGGCGATCAAGGTGCTCAACGCGGCCAAGTTCGTGCTGTCGTTCCCGGTTCCCGAGGGCGCGCAGATCACCCACGCGCTCGACGCGTCGATGCTCGCGACTCTCGACGGCGTGATCGCCGATGCGACCACGGCGTTCGAGAACTACGACCAGGCCCGCGCGCTCGAACTCACGGAGTCGTTCTTCTGGACGTTCTGCGACGACTACCTCGAGCTCGTCAAGGAGCGCGCCTACAACCAGAACGACGTGGGTCAGGCCTCCGCCGCCCTCGGCCTGCGGCTCGCGCTCTCCGCACTGCTGCGCCTGCTAGCCCCGGTGCTGTCGTTCGCGACCGAAGAGGCGTGGTCCTGGTTCGAAGAGGGATCCATCCACACCGCCGCCTGGCCCGAGGCGCTCGGCATCGAGGGCGACCCCGCCGTGCTCTCCGCGGCGAGCGAGGCGCTGATCGGGATCCGTCGCGCGAAGACCGAGGCGAAGGCCTCGCAGAAGACTCCGGTGTCGCGCGCCGCGATCGTCGCGCCGGCCGTGAAGCTCGACGCCCTGCGCGCCGCCGCGGACGACCTGCGGGCGGTCGGCCGCATCGCCGACCTCGAGTTCAGCGAAGGCGAGGCGTTCGCGGTCACCGCGATCGAGCTCGCCCCGGTGGAGGAGTCCTGATGCAGCTGGGCACACGCTGGGCGACCGGCACCGAGGCTCCCGCATCGGTCCCGGCATCGCTGCGTCCGGCGATCGCCGAGGTCGAGGGACGAGGTCTCTCGGGGCACTGGACCCTCACCTGGCTCGAAGGCCGCGCGATCGCCGAACTGGATGCCGGATGGGAAGTCCTGCAGATGCCGTCCGGCGAGGTCGTCGCCCGCCCCTTCGAGGACTGACGCACGGCTCGAGGGCTGACGCACCACGTCAGAGTCCGAGAGCCTCAGCTGTGACCTGACTAGGCTCGGACCATGATCACCGACGCCTCGAACCCGCTGCTCCAGCCCTCGGCGCTCCCCTACGGCGTGCCCGACTACGGCGTGATCCGCGCCGAGCACTATCTGCCGGCATTCCGGACGGCGTTCGAGGAGCATCTGCGCGAGATCTCCCGCATCACGATGGTGCGTTCGCGGCCGACGTTCGAGAACACGATCGAGGCGCTGGAGCGATCCGGAGAGCTGCTCGATCGGGTGGCGCACGCGTTCTATACGGTGAGTTCAGCCGATGCCACGCCCGAGATCCAAGCCGTCGACGAGCAGCTGGCGCCCCTGATGGCCGCGCACACCGATGCGGTGACGCTCGACACCGCCCTCTACTGGCGCGTGCAGCAGGTGCATGATCAACTCCACTCCCTCGAGCTCGATGCCGAGCAGCGCTACCTCGTCGAACGACACCATCGCGAGATGACGCATGCGGGCGCCGCACTCGACGACGAGTCGAAGGCGCGCCTGACCCTGCTCAACCAGCAGCTCTCGACGCTGAGCAACACGTTCGAGCGCAATCTGCTGAGCGACACGAACGACCTCGCGGTGGTGTTCGACACCGCGGCGGAACTCGACGGCCTCAGCGCAGGTGAGCTCTCGGCGGCGGCGCGGTCGGCCGCCGATCGCGGTCTCGACGGACGCTACCTCGTGTCCCTCACCCTCTTCACCGGGCATCCGTACCTGGCGCAGCTGCGCGACCGGGAGTCACGTCGGCGCATCATGGCCGCGTCCCGCGCACGCGGGGCCCGCGACAACGCGAACGACAACCGACCGGTGCTGCTCGAGATCGTGCGATTGCGCGCCGAACGCGCGGCACTCCTCGGCTATCCCTCTCACGCCGCCTACGTCACCGCTGACGAGACCGCGGGCAGCCCTGAAGCGGTCGAGGACATGCTGCGCGCTCTGGCCGCTCCCTCCGCTCTCAACGCCCTCACGGAGCAGCACGCCCTCCAGGCGATCGTCGACAGCACCGAGGCTGAGCCGTTCACGATCGAGGCGCATGACTGGTCGTTCTACACCGAGAAGGTGCGCGCGGCGACGTACGACATCGACACCAGTGCGCTGCGTCCCTGGTTCGAGGCTGAACGCGTCCTGCAGGACGGTGTCTTCCACGCCGCCACACGCCTGTACGGAATCACGTTCGCCGAGCGCCCCGACATCCCCTCGTACCACCCCGGAGCACGGGTGTTCGAGGTGAGCAACGCCGACGGCAGTGCGCTCGGGCTCTACATCCTCGATCTGTACACACGCGACTCGAAGCGCGGCGGAGCCTGGATGAACTCGATCGTGAGCCAGTCGCGACTGCGTGGCACAGACCCGGTGGTCGTCAACAACCTCAACGTGCCCCGGCCGGGCGATGGCGAGCCCACGCTGCTGACCCTCGACGAGGTCACGACGCTGTTCCACGAGTTCGGGCATGCGCTGCACGGTCTGTTCGCGACCGTCACCTACCCGCATTTCGCCGGCACCAATGTGTTCCGCGACTTCGTGGAGTTCCCCAGCCAGGTCAATGAGATGTGGATTCTCTGGCCCGAGGTGCTCGACAACTACGCACGGCACCACGAGACGAATGAGCCGCTCGATCCGTCGATCGTCGAGAAGCTGCGTGCGACCGGCACCTTTGATCAGGGGCACGCCACGAGCGAGTATCTGGCCGCGTCCTGGCTCGATCAGGCCTGGCATCGCGTCGGAGCCGGCTCCGACGTCACTGACGTCGCCGCGTTCGAGGCAGCGGCCATCGCCGAGATCGGCCTCGACAACCCCGTCGTGCCCACGCGATACGCGTCGACGTACTTCGCGCACGTGTTCTCCGGCGGCTACAGCGCCGGGTACTACTCGTACATCTGGAGCGAGGTCCTCGACGCCGACACCGTCGAGTGGTTCCGGGAGAACGGTGGTCTGACGCGCGAGAACGGCGATCGGTTCCGCGACCGGCTGCTCGGCGTCGGCGGCTCGAAGGACCCCCTCCAGGCGTACCACGACTTCCGCGGCCGGGTGGCTGAGATCGGGCCGCTGCTGAAGCGCCGCGGCCTCGAGGCTTGACGCGGGCGCGCGGCGGCAACCCCTACTCCGGGGCGGTTACCTCGTCGGAAGAAACCGTCACGCGCTCTTGCGCTTGCGCTCCAGCACGAGTGTGGGAGCGGATCCGTCATCGACGGAGGCGCGCGTGATGATCACCTTGGCGACGTCGTCGGTCGAGGGGATCTCGAACATGATCGGTCCGAGCACGTCTTCCAGGATCGCGCGGAGTCCGCGCGCGCCCGTCTTGCGTTCGACGGCGAGATCGGCGATCGAGCGCAGGGCGTCTTCCTCGAACTCGAGCTGCACACCGTCGATCTCGAACATGCGCTGGTACTGCTTGACGAGCGCGTTGCGCGGACCGGTGAGGATGTCGATGAGAGCGTTCTGATCGAGCGGCGACACCGAGGTGACGACGGGCAGACGCCCGATGAACTCCGGGATCAGTCCGAACTTGTGCAGATCCTCGGGGAGGACCTCGCTGTAGAGGTCGAGGTCCTTGTTCTTGTCGTGCAGAGGAGCGCCGAAGCCGATGCCGTGCTTGCCGATGCGCGACGACACGATGTCCTCGATGCCGGCGAAGGCGCCCGCGACGATGAACAGCACGTTCGAGGTGTCGATCTGCAGGAACTCCTGGTGCGGGTGCTTGCGTCCGCCCTGCGGGGGCACCGAGGCGACGGTGCCCTCGATGATCTTCAGCAGCGCCTGCTGCACGCCCTCGCCCGAGACGTCGCGCGTGATCGACGGGTTCTCCGACTTTCGCGCGATCTTGTCGACCTCGTCGATGTAGATGATGCCCTGCTCCGCGCGCTTGACGTCGTAGTCCGCGGCCTGGATGAGCTTGAGCAGGATGTTCTCGACGTCTTCGCCGACGTAGCCGGCCTCGGTCAGAGCAGTGGCGTCCGCCACGGCGAACGGGACGTTGAGGCGCTTCGCGAGTGTCTGTGCCAGGTAGGTCTTGCCGCACCCGGTGGGACCGATGAGCAGGATGTTGCTCTTGGCGATCTCGACCTCTTCGGCCTTCTGCTCGGCCGACTGCAGGGTGCCGTGCGCACGGATGCGCTTGTAGTGGTTGTACACCGCGACCGAGAGAGCCCGCTTGGCCGGCTCCTGGCCCACCACGTACTCCTCGAGGAACGAGAAGATCTCGCGCGGCTTGGGCAGATCGAAGTCGGCCACACCGTCAGCGGAGGACTCAGCCATTCGCTCCTCGATGATCTCGTTGCACAGCTCGACGCATTCGTCGCAGATGTATACACCGGGGCCAGCGATGAGCTGCTGCACCTGCTTCTGGCTCTTTCCACAGAATGAGCACTTGAACAGGTCAGCGCTTTCACCGATACGGGCCATGCGCGTCCTCCTAGGGGGGATCCAGAGATCGTCATCCGAGCCTAACCTCTGCATCCGACACGAGGACGCATTGGTGCTCACTTGCGCGGAGTGAGTCGCACCCCACCCACGAAGGCCCGGGTCGCGCGACGCGATCCGGGCCTTCGTGGGTGCAGGTCAGACCATGCTCTTGGTGTGCCACACCGTCTTGATCTCGGTGAAGGCGGTGATCCGCTCGGGCGAGGCCACGACGTCACCCGGCGTGAGCACGCGCGTGAGCGTGTCGGCGGCCGCGATCTGCAGATCGACCCAGTCCAGGCCACCCGCGCCGGCGAGGTCGAGCGCGTTGACGTCCTGGTGCGAGGCCAGCCACGGCGCGATCTCGGCCGGTGACCCGGTGAGCACGTTGACGACGCCCCCGGGGACATCGCTGGTCGCGAGGACCTCGGCGAGGCTGATCGACGACAGGGGGTGCCGCTCGCTCGCGACGACCACGACCGTGTTGCCGGCCACAAGCGCCGGCGCGACGACCGAGACCAGACCGAGCAGCGACGAGTCCTGGGGCGCGATGATGGCCACGACACCCGTCGGCTCCGGAACGGAGATGTTGAAGTACGGCCCCGACACGGGGTTGGCGTTGCCCGCGACCTGCGCGTACTTGTCGCACCAGCCCGCATACCAGACCCACAGATCGATCGCCTCGTCGACCTGTGCGGCCGCGGCACCGGTGGAGCCGCCCTCCTGGGCGACGATCTCGTCGATGAACTGCGCGCGACGACCTTCGAGCACCTCAGCGACCCGGTACAGCACCTGCCCGCGGTTGTACGCGGTGGCCCCCGACCAGCCCTTCACGGCACCCCGTGCGGCGACCACGGCGTCGCGGGCGTCCTTGCGTGACGCCTGCGCCGCGTTGGCGAGGAATGCACCCTTGGGCGAGACGACCTCATAGGTGCGGCCGGACTCGCTGCGCGGGAAAGCCCCGCCGATCGCGAGCTTGTAAGTCTTCGGCACGGTCAGTCGCTTGGTCATGACGCAGCCCCCTTCAGGTAGGCGGTGAGCCCCTGTCGTCCGCCCTCGCGGCCGTATCCGGACTCCTTGTATCCGCCGAACGGGCTCGACGGGTCGAATCGGTTGAACGTGTTCGCCCAGACGACGCCGGCGCGCAGCCGGTCGGCCACGGCGAGGATCCGCGAACCCTTGTCGGACCAGATGCCGGCCGACAGCCCGTAGGGGGTGTTGTTGGCCTTGGCGATCGCCTCGGCCGGGGTGCGGAAGGTCAGCACGGAGAGCACAGGCCCGAACACCTCGTCACGCGCGATCCGGTGCGATGCCTCCACACCGGTGAAGATGGTGGGCGCGAACCAGAAGCCCTGGTCGGGGATGACGCAGTCGGCCGTCCAACGCTCCGCGCCCTCGGCCTCGCCGATGTCGCTGAGTTCGCGGATACGGGCCAGCTGTGCCGCCGAGTTGATCGCGCCGATGTCGGTGTTCTTGTCGAGAGGGTCGCCCATCCGAAGGGTCGACAGGCGGCTCTTCAGCCGGTCGACGACCTCGTCGTGGATCGACTCCTGCACGAGCAACCGGCTCCCGGCGCAGCAGACGTGCCCCTGATTGAAGAAGATGCCGTTGACGATGCCTTCGATGGCCTGATCGATGGGGGCGTCGTCGAACACGATGTTCGCCGCCTTGCCTCCGAGCTCCAGAGTCAGCTTCTTCTTGGTGCCGGCCACCGCGCGGGCGATGTCGCGCCCCACGCCGGTGGAACCCGTGAAGGCGACCTTGTCGACGTCCGGGTGACGCACCAGCGAGGCGCCGCTCGCGCCCGCACCGGTGACGATGTTGACCACGCCGGCGGGCAGATCGGCCTGCTGCAGGATCTCGGCGAAGATCAGCGCGGTGAGAGGCGTCGTCTCGGCGGGCTTGAGCACGACCGTGTTGCCGGCGGCGAGAGCGGGCGCAAGCTTCCATGCGAGCATCAGCAGCGGGAAGTTCCAGGGGATGATCTGGCCGGCGACGCCCAGCGCGCGGGGGTTCGCCCCGAGCCCGGCGTGATCGAGCTTGTCGGCCCACCCGGCGTAGTAGAAGAACCACGACGCGACCAGCGGCACGTCGACGTCGCGGCTCTCCTTGATCGGCTTGCCGTTGTCGAGGCTCTCGGCGACGGCGAGCTCACGGGCGCGCTCCTGCACGAGCCGCGCGATGCGGAAGAGGTACTTGCCCCGGTCGCGGCCGCTCATGCGCGACCAGGTCTTCTCGTAGGCGCGACGCGCTGCGGCGACCGCACGGTCGATGTCCTCATCGTTCGCAGACGAGATCTCGGCGATGCGCTTCTCGCTCGCGGGCGAGATGGTGGTGAAGCTCGGCCCGTTGCCGTCGACGAACTCGCCGTCGATGAACAGGCCGTAGCTGTCCTTAAGGTTCAGGACCGCCGTGGACTCGGGGGCCGGTGCGTATTCCAGGAATGACATATGCGGGTTCCTAGTCGATCGTGACGTAGTCGGGGCCGGAGTAGTGGCCGGTGGTGAGCTTCTGGCGCTGGAGGAGCACGTCGTTGAGCAGGCTCGAGGCGCCGAAGCGGAAGAGGTGCGGCTGGAGCCACTCCTCGCCCACGGTCTCGGCGACGGTCACCAGGTACTTGATCGCGTCCTTCGATGAGCGGATGCCGCCGGCCGGCTTGACGCCGATCTTCTCGCCGGTTCCGCGGTGCCAGTCGCGCACCGTCTCGAGCATCAGCAACGTGGTCGGGAGCGTCGCGGCGGGCTGGACCTTGCCGGTGGAGGTCTTGATGAAGTCCCCTCCGGCCAGGATGCCGAGCCACGAGGCGCGCTTGATGTTGTCGTACGTGTTCAGCTCGCCCGTCTCGAGGATCACCTTGAGTGAGGCAGACGATCCGTCCGCGCGTCGGCAGGCCTCCTTGACCTGGGCGATCTGGTCGAAGACCAGTCCGTAGCGCCCCGAGAGGAACGCCCCGCGGTCGATGACCATGTCGATCTCGTCGGCGCCCGCCGCGACGGCCTCGGCCGTGTCTGCCAGCTTGATCGCCAGGGAGGAGCGACCGCTCGGGAACGCGGTGGCGACCGCGGCGACCGAGATCAGCCTGTCGTCGGGATCCCCGTGCAGCGCGCCCAGGGCGGCGACCGCGTCGGGCACCATGTCGCCGTACACGCAGACCGCTGCGACCCGGGGGGTCGACGGGTCCGCGGCATCCGGGTTCTTCGCCTTCGCGACGAGGGATCGCACCTTGCCCGGGGTGTCTGAGCCCTCGAGCGTCGTGAGGTCGATCAGACGGATGATGGTGTCGAGCGCCCATGCCTTCGACGTCGTCTTGATTGAGCGCGTGCCGAGACCGGCAGCGCGCTGCTCGAGTCCGACGGCGTCGACGCCGGGCAGGCCGTGCAGGAATCGACGCAGCGTGGCGTCGTCCGGCTCACCGCCGAGGACATCCACCGCCGTCCTACGGCTGAGTTCTTGGGTCGTCACTGTTCCTCCAACAATGCTCGTGCTGTGGTCTCATCGGTCACCAGAACGCTGCACAGGCCGCTGGCGACCACTGTGCGCGCGATGTCGTGTTTTGCGCGGCCCGCGGTGACGAAGATCGCACGCTGCGCGGCGCGCAGGCGATCCAGTCCGACTCCGACCGTGCGTGCGTCGAGTTGGGCGTCGACGATGTTGCCCTCCGCGTCGACGTAGCGTCCGAGCACATCTCCGACCGCTCCTCGGCGCGCGAGCTCCTCGACGTCGTCGACCGAGAGATAGCCGTTCTCGACGTGCGCCGAGCTCGCATCACTGGGGCCAGCGGTGAACAGGAACGCCTGTGCCTCTGCCGCCTCCTCCAGGATGCCGGCGACGGTGCGGTCCGCCTCGATCGCCTGCTTCGTCTCGACCCGTTCGAGGATCGCGGGGCTGGGGAGCAGGGAGACATGACCGGATGCGCGCTGCGCGATCGTCACGGCCAGACCTGCCGCACCACCCGACCGGCGGTTGAGGCTCACTCCCCCGTTCAGCTGCACGACGGTCACACCGCTCGCCCAGCCGTCAGGCAGCGCCTCAGCGACGGCGCGCAGCGTGCGGCCCCAGCTCACGCCCAGGGTGCGCGGCACCGGGCGCAACGCGGTGAGGTAGTCGGCGGCGGCCTGTGCGACGCGTTCGAGGGTGCCGTCGTCGCCGTCGGGCGAGGGGACCACGACGGCCTCCGCCAGCCCATGGCGCTCGACCAGCTGGCGCTCGAGTCCGAGGCGACGCGCGCGCGGATGCACGATCTCGATACGGACGATGCCCCGCTCGCGCGCTTGGGTGAGCAGCCGGCCCACTTTCCAGCGCGACACCTTGAGGAGGGCACCGATCTCGTCCTGGGTCTTGTCCTCGTCGTAATACAGCTCGGCGATCCGGACCATCAGCAGTTCGTCTTCCACGGCATCCTCCTTCCTCCCCCAGCGTACGACTGATTCCCCTTCCGCGCGGGGAACTGCTCATATGAGCGAAACCCCGGGAAGGTGTGCACATCTGCCGCCGCACGACGAAGGGGCGGCAGTCACGATGACTGCCGCCCCTTCGTGAGGTGGGTTATGAGACGCGCTTGCGCGTCGTGAGCACCTGGTCGACGATCCCGTAGTCGAGCGCCTGCGCGGCCGAGAGGATGTTGTCGCGGTCGATGTCGCGGTTGATCTGCTCGACCGGCTTGCCGGTGTGCTTGGCCATGGTCTCTTCGAGCCAGGTGCGCATGCGGAGGATCTCCGCCGCCTGGATCTCGATGTCGGACGCCTGGCCCTGCCCCGCCTCGCCCATGGCGGGCTGGTGGATGAGCACGCGAGCGTTCGGCAGGGCGAGACGCTTGCCGGGGGCACCAGCGGCGAGCAGCACGGATGCCGCAGACGCTGCCTGGCCCAGCACGACGGTCTGGATCTGCGGCGCGACGTACTGCATCGTGTCGTAGATCGCCGTCATCGCGGTGAACGACCCACCGGGCGAGTTGATGTACATCGTGATGTCGCGCTCGGCGTCCTGGCTCTCGAGAACGAGCAGCTGAGCCATCACGTCATCGGCCGACGCGTCATCGACCTGCACGCCCAGGAAGATCACGCGATCTTCGAAGAGCTTGTTGTACGGGTCCTGACGCTTGAAGCCGTAAGCCGTGCGCTCTTCGAACTGCGGGAGCACGTAGCGGCTGGAGGGCATGGTGCCTGCGGATTGGAAAGTGGGGGTGTACATGGTGTCCTCTCGAATCCGGATTACTCTGCGGCGTCCGCAGTGCCGCCGCCGCCGGTCACGTCGCTGGCGTGCTCGCGGATGTGGTCGACGAAGCCGTACTCGAGCGCCTCATCCGCAGTGAACCAGCGGTCGCGGTCACCGTCTGCGTTGATCTGCTCGACCGACTTGCCGGTCTGGCCGGCGGTGATCTCGGCGAGACGCTTCTTCATCGAGAGGATGAGCTGCGCCTGCGTCTGGATGTCGCTCGACGTGCCACCGAAGCCGCCGTGCGGCTGGTGCAGCAGAACACGCGCGTTCGGCGTGATGTAGCGCTTGCCCTTGGTGCCACTGGTCAGCAGCAGCTGGCCCATCGACGCCGCCATGCCGATTCCCACGGTCACGATGTCGTTCGGGACGAACTGCATCGTGTCGTAGATCGCCATGCCCGCGGTGATGGAACCACCGGGCGAGTTGATGTAGAGGTAGATGTCTTTCTCTGAGTCTTCCGCGGCGAGAAGAAGGATCTTCGCGCAGATCTCGTTGGCGTTCTGGTCACGCACCTCTGAACCAAGCCAGATGATGCGATCCTTCAGCAGCCTGTCGAAGACGCTCGTCGCGACAAGGGGTTCTGCAGCCATTTCAGCTCCTGTTTCCGTGTTCGTGCTTCGAATCTACCGGCGACGACGCGACGCCCAGGCCGTGTTCGCCGTCGGCATATCAGCGTGGCGGGGTGGTGAGTTCCTCGGCGTAGGCGGTCACCGAGCGCGTGTAGCGGGGCAGGTGCGGTGCGAGCGCGGTGAGAGCCACCGCGGCGCCTTCGAGGGCGTCTCCGCGAGATACCAGCGCCAGGGCGAGAAAGGCGGCGGCCGCATCCGCGAACGCTCCCGCTCGTGCGTGCTCCTCGCGCAGCATGTCGACGGCCTCGTCGATCCGTCCGAGGTTGCGCAGTGTGCTCGCCAGCTGGATCACGGCCTGCGGACGATGGTCGTCGTCGAGTCCGGCCGCCAGCGCGGCGCGATACAGGGGCTCGGCCTCCGACTCGAGCCCGGCGGAGTCCCGCGCGCCTGCCCGCTCGAAGAGCGCACGCGCGTCGCCGGTCGGGCGCTCCCCCGCGACCGCGTCGATCTGCACGATGCGCTCGGCGTCGGTCATCGCGTCGTCGGCCCAGACGGCGTCGATCCTGTCTTCCCAGTCGTCCATCGCGTTGTCCTCTCCTGGTGGATGACGAAGGGGCGGATGCCGTAGCACCCGCCCCTTCAGAATCGCTTCGCGATCACTCCGCCGCGTCGGCGTCCTTCTTCGCGGGAGCCTTCTTCGCAGCAGGCTTCTTCGCCGGAGCCTTCTTGGCCGGAGCCTCGTCAGCCGCCTCGGCGTCGTCGGCCTTCTTGGCCGGAGCCTTCTTCGCAGCAGGCTTCTTGGCTGCCGCCTTCTTGGCCGGCTTCTCGTCAACAGCTGCATCGTCGGCAGCAGCGTCGTCAGAACCTGCAGCCTCGTCCGTCTCCGGCTCGTCGTCCGTGACGACGAAGTCCGACAGGTCGACGGACTTGCCGTTGGTGTCGACGACCTTCACCTTGCCGAGCGCGATCGCGAGCGCCTTGTTGCGCGCGACCTCGCCGACGAGAGCCGGAAGCTGGTTGGAGGACTGCAGCGCCTCGACGAACTCCTGGGGAGCCATGCCGTACTGCGATGCCGACTGGATGAGGTACTGGCTGAGCTCCTCCTGCGACACCTGCACGTCCGCCTGCTCGGCGATCGTGTCGAGCAGCACCTGCGTACGGAACTGCTTCTCGCTCGCCTCGGTGACCTCGGCGCGGTGCACGTCGTCCTCGAGGCGGTTCTCGCCCTCGAGGTGCGTGTGCACCTCGTCCTCGATGAGCTTCGGCGGCACGGGGATCTCGATCTGCTCGAGAAGCGCCTCGACGAGCTTGTCGCGTGCGGCCGAGCCCTGCGTGAAGACACCCTGCTGTGCGACCCGCTCGGCGAGGCTCGCGCGCAGCTCGGCGATCGTGTCGAACTCGCTCGCGATCTGCGCGAACTCGTCGTCGGCCTCAGGAAGCTCGCGCTCCTTGACAGCCTTGACGCTCACGGAGACCTCGGCCTCGGAACCGGCGTTGTCGCCGCCGACCAGGGTCGAGCGGAACGTGGTGTCCTCGCCGGCGGTGAGGGACTCGATGGCGTCATCGATGCCCTCGAGCAGCTCGCCGGAGCCGATCTCGTACGAGACGCCCTCGGCGCGGTCGATCTCGGCGCCGTCGATCGTGGCGACCAGGTCGAGGTCGACGAAGTCACCCTTCGCGGCCGGACGGTCGACGGGGATGAGCGTGCCGAAACGGGCGCGCATGTTGTCGAGCTCGGCATCGAGCGCTGCCTCATCGACCTCGACGGCGTCGACCGTCACGGTGATGCCGCTGTAGTCAGGGAGGTCGATCTCGGGGCGGACGTCCACCTCGATGTCGACGAGCAGGTCGCCCGTGAAGTCCTTCTCGTTCGGCCACTGCGTGATGTCGGCGGCCGGACGGCCGACGACGCGCAGCTTGTGCTCGACCGTGGCCTCGCGGAAGAACTTGTCGAGGCCCTCGTTGACGGCGTGCTCGATGACCGCGCCGCGACCGATGCGCTGGTCGATGATCGGAGCCGGGACCTTGCCCTTGCGGAATCCAGGGATCTGGACGTCCTGCGCGATGTGCTCATACGCGTGAGCGATGCTGGGCTTGAGGTCGTCGGGGGTGACCGTGATGCTGAGCTTGACCCGGGTCGGGGTCAGCTTCTCGACGGTGCTGTTCGCCATGCTGGTGTGTTCTCCTTGTGGTCTCCGCGCTGAAACGCGGCTGAAAGGCTTGTCGAGCCGTGTCGGGGCGACAGGAGTTGAACCTGCGACCTCCCGCTCCCAAAGCGGGCGCTCTACCAAGCTGAGCTACGCCCCGGGGAATCCGCACGCAGATTCAGCCCCACCGAGTCTAACGGACAAGAGGCGCCTCGACTGTCCGCTATGCTTGATGAGTCGGTTCCCGAGCCTGTCGATCAGGCTCAGATCCGGGGCTGTAGCTTAGTGGTAAAGCCTTAGTCTTCCAAACTAATGATGCGGGTTCGATTCCCGTCAGCCCCTCCACTCTCGAAGAAGCCCCCGCAGTCTGCGGGGGCTTCTTCTGCGTTCTGGCCATGTTCCGTATCGTCTCTCGTTCTCGGTCGTCGTTAGACTCGTGCCACGGTCGCCGCTGTGCGAACGTGGCCGAGGAGGGACACCGTGACGGAGGTGACTGCTGGCGAGGATCCCCGGCGAGACGCACCCGGGGGGCATCTGCTCCCGGCGCGATTCGCCGAGCACCCGCTTCCCCGGCCCGCCCGACGCAGACGGCCAGGCCTGGTCCTCGGCATCGCGGGCGCCGCTGCGGCTCTCACCGCCGTCGGCGCGCTGCAGCTGACGGCGAATCTCGGCTACGACGACGCGGAGGAGCAGTACCGCGCGTCAGCGGCGACGACCACCGACGTGCGATCGACGGTGGAATCGCAGAATGACGAACTGCTCGCCACCGCCGACGCCGCGACGCTCATCCTCGGCGGTGACAGCGCGGGCTTGATCGACGCCGCCTCCGCTGAGGCGTTGCACGCAGCGAGGACCACCGCGTCCGAGGTGGCCGACCGGGCAGCGGCGACTCTGAGCGAGCATCTCCCCTCTCCGTCCGAGAAGCCGTCCTGGTTCTGGGAGCTCTTCGGTACGTCGGCGGCGCTCCACGAGGAACGCGCAAAAGCCGAAGACCTGTCCGACCGCCTGCGTGATGACGCCGACGACATCATGGACGCCGCTGGAGAGGTTTCGGATACGGGGATCGCCGCGCTCACCGTGGCGGCGTCGAACGCTCGCGCGATGGAACCGGAGCACGCGTGGGCACGGAATGACGCCGTGATCGCTCTTCGGGCGGCCGCGGACGACACGTCCGCCAGCGTGGTGCTCGATGACGCGGCCGTGGGCTCCTTCGCCGAGCTGCAGGCGGCGGCCGCCGCGCTCGTCGAGTCCGAACGCGCCGAACTGACTGAGAAAGCGGGGCCGCTGTACAGCACGCGCCTCGAGGTCGAGGCGTTCGCACGTTCCATCGCCCCCGGTGTGCTCATCGAGTTCGACTGGGCGCCCGTCGTCAACGGGTACGGCGGCAACGGCAGCATGGGCGGATACACGACCTGGTGGTGGGACGAGCCGGGCCGCGCCGTCATCCAACTCTCCGACTCGGTGGCGGAGCAGTGGCCCGCCGACCGAAGCAAGGCCCTGGTCGTCCACGAGGTCGGTCACGCGATCAGCGTGAGATGCGCCGACATGTACGACGCGTCGACGCAGGACAGCATCGAGAAGTGGGCGACGGCCTGGGCGATCAGCATGGGATACACCGACGACGCCAACGGCGTGTGGGCGTATGGGTATCCCCCGCAGAGCTACATCGACGCAGCCGCAGGCTGCCGCTGACCGGACCGGCACCGGACACGCAGCCGACAGACGCAGAAGAGGCCGTCGCGATCACTCGCGGCGGCCTCTTCTGCTGTCAGTCGGACGTCACTGCCCCCGGCGCTCGCGTAGCTGGGTCAGAGCATCGTCGAGAAGCTGGACGGCTTCCTCGTCGGTGCGACGCTCCTTCACGTAGGCGAGATGCGTCTTGTACGGCTCCGCCTTCGCGAGAGCCGGCGGGTTCGCTTTGTCGCGCCCGGCCGGGAGGCCGGACTGCGGGTGATCGATCGTCTCGGGGATCTCGTCTTCGGGGAGACCGGCGGCGAAGTAGCGGGTCGTCTCGTTGCCGAGGCCGTCCCAGTACGTCACCGAGATGCGGTCGGCGTGATACCCGTGGTCCTGCTCCCCCATGGGGCCGGAACCGACACGAGTGCCACGGATTGCATTGCCACCAGTTGCCATCAGATCACCTCAAACTTCGTGATGAGGCCCAGTGCGACGATCGCGACGAACCACGTCAATGCCAGGACGACAGTGAAGCGATTGAGGTTCCGCTCAGCGAGACCGGATGAACCGACCGCCGACGTCATGCCTCCGCCGAACATGTCGGACAGACCGCCGCCGCGTCCCTTGTGCAGGAGGATGAGGAGAGTCAGCAGGACGCTGGTGATACCCAGCACTACCTGCAGGACGAACTCGAGAATTGCCACGAGAAAGAGCCTTTCGATGGGGCAGGAGCGCCCCCGTAACGGTCAAGTATACGGTGCAGCGGGACCGGAGCCCCGCCGCACTCATACGCCGACGTGCTTCTCGAAGCGGATGATCGCAGCGAACTCGTCGACGACGAGACTCGCGCCACCGACCAGTGCGCCGTCGACATCGGGCTCACGCATGTAGCTCGCGATGTTCGCGGCCTTCACCGATCCGCCATAGAGGATGCGCGTGCGGGCAGCAGCATCGTCACCGAGAACCTTCGCGATGACACCGCGCAGCGTGGCGCAGACATCCTGCGCCTGCTGCGGCGTCGCCGCCTGGCCCGAGCCGATCGCCCAGACCGGCTCGTACGCCACGACGATGTCGGCCGAGGCCGAGAGGCCCTGCAGCGCTGCCTCCAGCTGACCCACGGGAACGGCGCTGGCGCCGAACTTCTCGAGGTCCTCCGACGTCTCGCCGACGCAGATCACGGGCACGAGGCTGTGCTTCAGAGCGGCCTGCACCTTCGAAGCCACCACCTCGTCGGACTCCGCGTGGTACTCGCGACGCTCGGAGTGCCCGATGATCACGTACTTCGCATCGAGCTTCGCGAGGAAGGCTCCCGACACCTCACCGGTGTATGCGCCGGAGTCGTGTGCCGACAGATCCTGCGCACCGAGGGCGAACGGGATCTTGTCGGCGTCGATCAGCGTCTGCACGCTGCGGATGTCGGTGAAGGGCGGGAACACCGCGACCTCGACGGATCCGTCTTCGTGCTTGGCATCCTTGAGCGTCCAGTGCAGCTTCTGCACGAACGCGACCGCCTGCAGGTGGTCGAGGTTCATCTTCCAGTTTCCCGCAATCAGCGGGGTACGGTTCTTCATGCCCATCCGAGCACCTCCAGGCCAGGTAGTTTCTTGCCCTCGAGGAACTCGAGGCTTGCGCCGCCACCGGTCGAGATGTGACCGAACTGATCGTCGGTGAACCCGAGCTGTCGCACGGCTGCGGCGGAATCGCCACCGCCGACGACACTGAGTCCGTCGACGTCGGTGAGAGCCTTCGCGACCGTCTTGGTTCCCGCTGCGAATGCAGGGAACTCGAACACGCCCATCGGGCCGTTCCAGAACACGGTCTTCGAACTGCGGATGACCTCGGCGAAGTTCGCCGCCGTCTCCGGACCGATGTCGAGACCGATGCCCGAGGCGCCGAACGCCGTGGATTCGATCGCGTCGGCCGCGGCGATCTCGTGTGCGGCGTCCGCGCTGAACGACTCCGCGACGACGACGTCGGTGGGGAGAACGAGCTCCACGCCGCGCTCCGCCGCCTCGGCGATGTAGCCGCGGACGGTCTCGAGCTGGTCCTCCTCGAGGAG
Organism: Microbacterium sp. PI-SA-G; assembly: GCF_057215335.1. Taxonomy (NCBI): domain Bacteria; kingdom Bacillati; phylum Actinomycetota; class Actinomycetes; order Micrococcales; family Microbacteriaceae; genus Microbacterium; species Microbacterium sp. PI-SA-G. The sequence continues at coordinate 195,066 of NZ_CM170103.1, read as the reverse complement.
ACTCGAGGCCACGGCGTGGCCCTGTGCCTTCAGGAAGGTGAACAGCATGCCGCCTCCGACGAGGATGCGGTCGACGCGAGGCAGGAGGTGCGAAATCACGCCGAGCTTGTCGCTGACCTTCGAGCCGCCCAGGACGACCGCGTACGGACGCTCGGGCTTCTCGGTCAGGCGGTCGAGCACGTCGAGCTCCGCCGCGATCAGCAGGCCTGCGGCGGAGGGCAGCAGCTCGGCGAGCTCGTACACGCTCGCCTGCTTGCGATGCACGACGCCGAAGCCGTCCGACACGAGCACGTCTCCGAGCTGCGCGAGCTGCTCCGCGAACGCGGACCGCTCCGTGGCATCCTTCGACGTCTCCCCCGCGTTGAAGCGCAGGTTCTCGATCACGACGACGCCGCCGTCTTCCAGCGACTCCACGGCATCCGTGGCCGACTCGCCGACCGTGTCGCGCGCGAACGCGACAGGAGAGCCGAGCAGCTCCGACAGCCGCTGAGCGACCGGCTCAAGGCTGTACTGCGGGTCGGGCGCCCCGTCGGGGCGTCCGAGGTGTGAGCACACCACGACGCGGGCGCCCGCGTTGATGAGTGCATTGAGGGTCGGCAACGAGGCGCGGACACGGCCATCGTCCGTGATGATCCCGTCCCGGAGGGGGACATTGAGATCACAACGGACGATGACGCGCTTGCCCTCGAGCGAACCCAGCGAATCCAGGGTGCGCAGAGTCATGTGTCGAGCTCAGAGACGCTCGGCCACGTACTCGGTCAGGTCGACGAGACGGTTGGAGTAGCCCCACTCGTTGTCGTACCAGCTGGAGACCTTGACCAGGTTGCCGCTCACGTTGGTGAGGGTCGAGTCGAAGATCGAGGAGTGCGGGTTGTGCACGATGTCGCTGGAGACGATCTGGTCCTCGTTGTACTGGAGGAAGCCGGCCAGACGACCGTCAGCGGCAGCCTTCTTGTACGCCTCGTTGACCTCTTCGACCGTCAGGTTCTCGCGCTCGGTGATGAGCGTCAGGTCGACGATCGAGCCGGTGGGAACCGGCACGCGGTACGACGAGCCGCTCAGCTTGCCCTGGAGCTCCGGGAGCACCTCGCCGATGGCCTTGGCAGCACCTGTCGACGCCGGCGTGATGTTGATCGCGGCGGCACGTGCACGACGCAGGTCGCTGTGCGGGCCGTCCTGGAGGTTCTGGTCGGCGGTGTAGGCGTGCGCGGTCATCATGAAGCCGCGGTCGATGCCGAACGCGTCGTTGAAGACCTGCGCCAGCGGCGCGAGGCAGTTCGTGGTGCACGACGCGTTGGAGATGATGTGCTGCGTCTCCGGGTTGTACGTGTCCTCGTTCACGCCCATGACGAACGTGCCGTCGACACCGGTACCCGGTGCCGAGATGAGGACCTTCTTCGCACCGGCATCGATGTGCTTGCGCGCGAGGTCGGCCTTCGTGAAGAAGCCGGTCGACTCGATGACGATGTCGACGCCCAGCTCGCCCCACGGGAGGTTGGCGGGGTCGCGCTCCGCGAATGCCTTGATCGTCTTGCCGTTGACGGTGATGCTCTCCTCGTCGAAGCTGATCTCAGCGTCGAGCACACCGCCGACGGAGTCGTACTTCAGCAGGTGGGCAAGGGTCTTGTTGTCGGTGAGGTCGTTGACCGCGACGATCTCAAGGTCTGCTCCCTGCGCGAGGGCCGCGCGGAAGTAGTTGCGTCCGATACGGCCGAAGCCGTTGATACCGATCTTGACAGACACTCAGGTCTCCTGATTCTCGTGCGCGAATGCGCGGTTTCATCTAGACAACGTGGACATCGGCGTCCCGACGGGCGAGCCGTCCGTCGGGACGCCCGTGTTGATTACGACAGTACCAGCAGGCCGTTCGTCTGCTTGCGGGCGATTTCGAGTCGCTGGGCGACGTTCTCCCAGTTCGCGATGTTCCAGGCGGCCTTGACGTAGTCCGCCTTGACGTTCAGGTAGTCGAGGTAGAAGGCGTGCTCCCACATGTCGAGCTGGAACAGCGGGATCGTGCCCTGGGCAGTGTTCGACTGCTGGTCGAAGAGCTGCTGGATGATCAGGCGCGAACCGATCGAGTCCCAGCTGAGCACGGCCCAGCCGGAGCCCTGGATGCCGGTGGCGGCAGCGGTGAAGTGCGCCTGGAACTTCTCGAACGAGCCGAAGTACTCGTCGATCGTGGCCTGGAGCTCGCCCTCGGGCCGGCCCCCGCCGTTCGGGGACAGGTTCGTCCAGAAGATGGAGTGGTTGACGTGACCGCCAAGGTTGAACGCGAGGTCCTTCTCGAGCTTGTTGACGTTGGCCAGGTTGCCGCTGTCGCGCGCCTCGGCGAGCTGCTCGAGAGCGGTGTTCGCGCCGGCGACGTAGGTCGCGTGGTGCTTGTCATGGTGGAGTTCCATGATCTTGCCGCTGATGTGCGGCTCGAGGGCTGCGAAGTCATACGGAAGGTCGGGGAGCGTGTAGGTCGCCATGTCGCTTTCATCCAATCCGCGCCGCGCCGCGGCGCTTGCCGATCCTCTGCCCCGCCGGTGTGCGGTGCAGAGCGGACTTAACTCATCCTAGTGACGACAACCGTCCCGGGCACCGGATCCTTCCCGCCCTTGACAACGGAAGCCGGCCCCCTGGCGGGGACCGGCTTCCGGGATGTCGGGTGCGCTCAGACGTCGAGACCGGCGGGCACCGCCGCCTCGGTTCCGGAGATACCCTCCTGCTGCGCGCGCTTGTCGGCCATGGCGAGAAGACGGCGGATGCGGCCGGCGACGGCGTCTTTCGTGAGGGGCGGATCGGCGTGGTGACCGAGCTCGTCGAGGCTCGCGTCGCGGTGCGCGAGACGCAGTTCGCCCGCCACGCGGAGGTGGTCGGGCACTTCGTCGGCAAGGATCTCGAGAGCACGCTCGACCCGCGCGCACGCAGCCACGGCCGCCTGTGCGGATCGGCGCAGGTTCGCGTCGTCGAAGTTCACGAGGCGGTTGACGCCCGCGCGGACCTCGCGGCGCTGGCGCAACTCCTCCCACGCGACGGCCGTCTTCTGCGCGCCCATCTCGGCGAGCACAGTGCGGATGGCCTCACCCTCGCGGATGACGACGCGGGGCATACCCCGGACCTCGCGAGCCTTCGCGGCGACGCCGAGGCGGTGTGCGGCGCCGACGAGGGCCATCGCCGCCTCCGACGAGGGGCACGCGACTTCGAGCATGGCGGAGCGGCCGGGCTCGCTGAGCGTTCCCGCGGCGAGGAACGCCCCGCGCCACAGTCCTGCGATCTCGGCGCGGGAGCCGGTGGTGAGACGGTTCGGAAGACCCCGTACCGGTCGGCGACGCTGATCGAGCAGGCCGGTCTGGCGCGCGAGGGTCTCCCCCGCGCCGATCACGCGGACCGCCCAGCGGGCGCCCTCGTTCGCGGTGCTCGACTGCACCTGGGCGATCTCGGGGCGAACGCCGTAGATCTCGGCCAGATCGCGCGCGACACGGCGGGCCAGAGTCTCGGCATCGACCTCGGCTTCCACGGCCACACGACCCGCGATGGAGTGCAGACCACCGGCGAACCGCAGGATCGCGGTCACCTCTGCGACGCGCACCGTCGGGGGTGCGTTGCGGATGCTGACGAGCTCAGCCTTGACGTCGGTCGTTAGTGCCACGACACTCCTCTACGTTCACGCGTCGGGTCGCGACGCAAACCTCCAGCCTACTCGGCCGGACGACCTGCTCACTCCCGTCCGAGGTCCCGATGACGGATATTGACGGCCACTCCGGGGATGGCGGAGAGACGCCGAGCGAGCTCCTCCGACATCGCCACGGAACGATGCTTGCCGCCCGTGCAACCGATCGCGACGGTCGAGTGGCTCTTGTTCTCGCGCTGATACCCCTCGAGCACCGGCACGAGAGCCGCGGCGTACGCGTCGAGGAACTCACTCGCGCCGTCACGTGAGAGCACGTACTCCTTCACCGGCTCGTCCTGGCCGGTCAGACCGCGGAGGTCCTCGTTCCAGAACGGGTTCGGCAGGAAGCGCATGTCGGCGACGAGGTCGACATCGGTGGGAAGCCCGTATTTGAACCCGAAGCTCAGCAGGGTGACGCGGTGACGCGCATCGCCCTCCTCGGCGAACAGATCCGCGACCTGCGTCGCGAGCTGATGGATATTGAGCGCCGACGTGTCGATCACCATGTCCGCGGCCTCGCGGATGGGTGCGAGTCGAGAGCGTTCGATGCGGATGCCGTCGAGCAGCGTGCCGTCGCCCTGCAGGGGCTGCGGTCGGCGCACGGCCTCGAAGCGTCGTACAAGCACGTCGTCGGCGGCGTCGAGGAACAGCACGCGCACCGAACCTCGCGACCGCAGGGCGCGCGCCACGCCGGGGAAGTCGTCGAACAGGTTGCGTCCGCGTACGTCGACCACGGCGGCGACCTTCGGGAGCGCCTTGCCGCCCATGTCGGTGAGCTCGAGAAGCGGGCGGAGGATCTGCGGAGGGAGATTGTCCACGACGTACCAGCCGAGGTCTTCCAGCGCGTTCGCGACGGTCGTCCGTCCTGCGCCGGACATGCCGGTGACAATGAGGAACTGGCCCTTGTCACTGCTGTCAGTCATCGTTTCAGAGCTCCTTCTCCCCCTCTGACCCCAGCCTACCGAGTGGAGAGATGCGCGTGGATGTTCTGGGCGAGGACCGGACCGATGCCCGGCACCTCCTCGATCTCACCCGGTAGCGCCGAGCGCAGCCGAGTGACGGAGCCGAAATGCTTCAGCAGCACCTTGATGCGCGAGGCACCGAGCCCGGGAACCTCCTCCAGCACGGTGCTGATGTCGTTCCGGCGCTTCTTGCGCTGGTGCGTGATGGCGAAGCGGTGCGCCTCATCGCGCAGCCGTTGCAGCAGGTAGAGCGATTCGCTGGTACGGGGCAGGATCACCGGGAAGTCGTCGCCGGGAAGCCAGACCTCCTCGAGGCGCTTCGCGATGCCGCAGACGGCGATCTCGGGGTGCCCGGCATCTTTCAGCGCTCGCGCCGCGGCCTCGACCTGGGGCTTGCCGCCGTCGACCAGCAGCAACTGCGGCGGGTAGGCGAAACGGGGCTTGCGCTTGGCGGCCGGCTCGACCGTCTCGTCGGTGGTGACGGCGACGACGCGGGAGTCGACCGTCTCGATCGTCTCGGTGATCAGCTCGGGCTCGGGCCGATCGAGGTACGCCAGCCGTCGGCGCAGCACCTGGTACATCGAGTCGGTGTCGTCGGTGGTCTCGGGGATGTTGAACGACCGGTACTGGTCCTTGCGCGGCAGGCCGTCTTCGAAGACGACCATCGACGCGACGACGTTCGTGCCGCCGAGATGCGAGATGTCGAAGCACTCGATGCGCAGCGGGGCCTCGCTCATGCCCAATGCATCCTGCAGGTCCGTGAGGGCCTGGGTACGCGCGACGTAGTCGCTGGTGCGACGGGTCTTGTGGCGGATCAGGGCCTGCTGCGCGTTCAGGGTGGCCGTGCGCATCAGGTCGGCGCGTTGTCCCCGCTGAGCCACCGCAATCTCGACCTTGCGTCCGCGACGCTCGCGCAGCCACTCCTCGAGCTCGACCGCGTCGTCGGGCAGCGTGGGGACGAACACACGGCGCGGGACGTCCTGAGCCTCGCCGTAGGCGCGCTGAAGCACCTGATCGACGAGCTCGGCGCTGGTGATGTCGAGTTCCTTCTCGATGGTCATGGCGCGGACCCCGCGGACGCGGCCGCCGCGGATCACGAAGTGCTGCACCGCGGCCGACAGCTCGTCTTCGGCGATGCCGAACAGGTCGGCGTCTTCGTCGGGGGCGAGCACGAGGGCGCTCTTACCGAGCACGGCCTCGATCGCCTTCAGCTTGTCGCGGTACTTCGCCGCGGCCTCGTAGTCCATGGCCGCGGACGCGGCATTCATCCGCGTGGTGAGCTCGCGGGTGAACCGCTCGTCGCCGCCGGCCATGAATGCGACGAAATCGTTCACCATGGCCCGATGCTCGTCGATCGTGACCGTCATCGAGCACGGACCGCCGCACTTGCCGATCTGACCGGGGAAGCAGGGGCGGCCCGTCTGCATCGCCCGCTTGTAGCTCGCGTCACTGCAGGTCCGGATCGGGAACGCCTTCACCATCAGGTCGATGGTCTCGTGCACCGCCCAGACCTTGGGGTACGGACCGAAGTAGCGCGCGCCCGGGATCTTGTGGTTGCGGGTCACGATCACGCGGGGAGCCTCGTCGCCGAGGGTGACGGCCATGAACGGGTAGGACTTGTCGTCGCGGTAGCGGACGTTGAAGGGCGGATCGAACTCCTTGATCCACATGTACTCCAGCTGGAGCGAGTCGACGTCGGTGGGAACGACCGTCCACTCCACGGATGCGGCCGTCGTCACCATGCGACGCGTGCGCTCGTGCAGCGTGCGCAGTGGAGCGAAGTAGTTCGACAGACGCTGGCGGAGGTTCTTCGCCTTGCCGACGTACAGCACACGCCCCGAGGCATCCCGGAACCGATACACGCCCGGGTTGGTCGGGATCTCTCCGGCGCGCGGCTTGTAGGCGAGCGCGTCGGCCATCAGCTCGCCTTCCGCGCAGAGCGCCCTTCGCCGAGGATCTCCGCGAGGAACTGACCCGTGTGGCTCGCCTCCGTGCGCGCGATCTGCTCCGGGGTGCCCGTCGCGATGATCTGCCCACCGCCGGAGCCGCCCTCGGGGCCCAGGTCGATGACCCAGTCCGCCGACTTGATCACGTCGAGGTTGTGCTCGATGACGATCACGGTGTTTCCCTTGTCGACGAGTCCGTTCAGCACTTCGAGCAGCTTGCGCACGTCTTCGAAGTGCAGACCCGTGGTGGGCTCGTCGAGCACGTAGATGCTGCGGCCGTTGCTGCGACGCTGGAGCTCGGTGGCGAGCTTGACGCGCTGCGCTTCTCCCCCGGAGAGAGTCGTCGCGGACTGGCCGAGACGCACGTACCCGAGCCCGACGTCGACGAGCGTCTTCATGTAGCGGTGGATCGCCTGGATCGGCTCGAAGAAATCGGCGGCCTCTTCGATCGGCATCTCGAGTACTTCGGCGATGTTCTTGCCCTTGTAGTGCACGGCGAGAGTGTCGCGGTTGTAGCGCTTGCCGTGGCAGACCTCGCAGTCGACGTAGACGTCGGGGAGGAAGTTCATCTCGATCTTGATCGTGCCGTCGCCGGAGCATGCCTCGCAGCGTCCGCCCTTGACGTTGAAGCTGAAGCGACCGGGCTGGTAGCCACGCACCTTCGCTTCGGGGGTGTCGCTGAACAGCGAGCGGATGCGGTCGAACACGCCCGTGTACGTGGCCGGGTTCGAGCGCGGTGTGCGGCCGATCGGCGCCTGATCGACGTGCACGACCTTGTCGAGGTTGTCGAGGCCGGTCACGCGGGTGTGCTTGCCCGGAACGGTGCGTGCGCCGTTGAGCCGCGAGGCGAGCACCTGGTAGAGGATGTCGTTCACGAGCGTCGACTTGCCCGATCCGCTGACGCCGGTGACTGCCGTGAGCACGCCCAGCGGGAAGTCGGCCGTGACGTTCTGCAGGTTGTTGGCGCGCGCACCGACCACGCTGAGAAGCCGCTTGCGGTCGACCTTGCGACGCTTCGCCGGCATCGGGATCGCGCGACGCCCGGAGAGATACTGACCCGTCATCGACGCGCTGTCCTTGAGCAGCGCGTCATACGGACCCGAGTGCACGACCTCGCCGCCGTTGACGCCGGCGCCGGGGCCGATGTCGACCACCCAGTCGGCCGCTTCGATGGTCTCTTCATCGTGCTCGACGACGATCAGGGTGTTGCCCAGATCGCGCAGCGTCAGAAGGGTCTCGATGAGGCGACGGTTGTCGCGCTGGTGCAGGCCGATCGACGGCTCGTCGAGCACGTACAGCACTCCGGTGAGGCCCGAGCCGATCTGCGTGGCGAGGCGGATACGCTGTGCCTCACCGCCCGAGAGGGATCCTGCCGAGCGGCTGAGGTTGAGGTACGACAGGCCGACCTGCAGCAGGAAGTCGAGGCGAAGCCGGATCTCACGGAGAACCTGTGCCGCGATCTGCGCCTCGCGGTCCGTCAGACGCAGCGTCTCCATGAAGTCACGCGCATCGACCAGGCTCAGGTGCGAGACCGCGGCGATCGAGTGTCCGTGGACCTGCACGGCCAGAACCTCGGGCTTGAGCCGATCGCCGTTGCAGACGGGGCAGGGGACCTCGCGGAGGTATTCGCCCCAGCGTCCACGCTGGGTGTCGGACTCGGCCTGCAGGTACTGACGCTCGATATAGGGCACCACGCCCTCGAACCCCGAGGCGTAACGCATCTCGCGGCCGTAGCGGTTCTTCCACTTGACCGTCACCTTGTAGTTCTCGCCGCGGAGAACGGCGTCCTGCACATCGGAGTGCAGGTCGCGCCACGGGGTGTCGAGAGAGAAGTCGAGGTCGCGAGAGAGCCCCTCGAGGAGGCGCTCGTAGTACTGGAACAGTCCCTTGCCCTGGGTCGTCCACGGGATGATGACGCCTTCGCGGATCGAGAGATCCTGGTCGCCCAGCATCAGATCGACGTCGACGGACATGCGCGTGCCGAGCCCGGAACAGGCGGGGCAGGCTCCGAACGGTGCGTTGAACGAGAACGTGCGCGGCTCGATCTCGGTCAGCGACAGCGGGTGCCCGTTGGGGCACGCCAGCTTCTCGGAGAAGGTCTGCCAGGCGTCGTCTCCTTCGCCGTCGACGAAATTGACCTGCACCACGCCGCCGGCGAGACCGAGCGCGGTCTCGACGGAGTCGGTGACACGACCCAGGATGTCGTCAGCGGCGACCAGACGGTCGACGACGACCGCGATGTCGTGCTTGTAGCTCTTCTTGAGTGTGGGCGGCTCGGCGAGCTGCACCAGATCGCCGTCGACGATCGCACGCGAGTAGCCCTTGGCGCCGAGCTCGCGGAAGAGGTCGACGAACTCGCCCTTCTTCTGCGAGACGATCGGCGCGACGATCTGATAGCGCGTCCGCTCGGGGAGTTCCATCAGCTGGTCGGCGATCTGCTGGACCGTCTGGCGCTGGATCCGCTCGCCGCACTGCGGGCAGTGCGGGACGCCGATGCGCGCCCAGAGCAGACGCATGTAGTCGTAGATCTCGGTGATGGTGCCGACGGTCGAGCGCGGGTTGCGGTTCGTCGACTTCTGATCGATCGAGACCGCCGGGCTCAGTCCTTCGATGAAGTCGACGTCGGGTCGATCGACCTGTCCGAGGAACTGGCGCGCGTAGGCGCTGAGCGACTCGACGTAGCGGCGCTGCCCCTCGGCGAAGATCGTGTCGAACGCGAGGCTCGACTTGCCCGAACCGGAGAGACCGGTGAACACGACCAGCGAGTCGCGGGGAATGTCGATGTCGACGTTCTTGAGGTTGTGAACGCGGGCACCGCGGACACTGAGTTTTCCGGGCGCGGAGACGGGGACGATTGGCACCGGACAAGTCTACGAGGGGCCACGGACATTGGGGCCGCGGGCAGCTGTGAGAAGGATCAGTCGGCGTTAGCGCGGCGTCCGACGAACGGCCCCAGGCCGTCTCGGAGAGCGGAGATCTGGTCGACGTCCATGCCCACCGCCGCCATCACCTGTCGCGGCACGTCGAGTGCGCTGGCACGGAGTTCGCGGCCCGCAGGGGTCAGAGTGATGTCGAGCCGACGTTCGTCTTCGCTGCTGCGCTGTCGCGCGACGAGCCCTTCGGACTCGAGCCGCTTCACCAGAGGCGAGGCCGATGCGGGTTCCAGCGCCAGTTCGGCGGCGAGGTCGTTGAGGGTCCGGGGATCCCGTTCCCAGAGGGCGAGCATGACCAGGTACTGCGGGTGGGTCAGGCCGAGCGGTTCGAGGATCGGCCGATAGATCGCCACGACGTTGCGAGCTGCCGTCACGAGCGCGAAGCACAGCTGGTTCTCCAGACGCAGAAGATCATCGGATGCGGTCGTCACGCGCCAACTATACAGGGCGTCTAATCATTAGTACACTAAACATCATGACCAAGGACTCTGACCGCCCGCCCCTCCGCGCGCGGATTCGCGAAGCCGGAGGCCTCTACGCGTGGGTGAACTCCAACCTCATCCGCCTCGCGGGGCCCGCGTCGGTCGGCCCCTATGAGAAGACTCCGCCACCCAGCGCGGAGGAGCGAGCGGAACGCGCGTGCCCGCTGTGCGGCGCACCCATGAGTCAGCACGAGATCGACCGCTCCGGCCCGAAGCCACTGATGCACTGCCCGTGAGGCTGATGTTCCGGTCCTGAGCCAGCGACCGGAACGAGCTCAGGCGTGACCCGCGCGCTCCATGGCGCGCAACTCCTTCTTCATGTCCTGCACTTCGTCGCGCAGACGACCGGCGAGCTCGAACTTGAGCTCGGCCGCCGCAGCCAGCATCTGGTCGGAGAGATCCTGAATCGTCGCCTCGAGCTGTTGCGCCCCCTCGGCCGCGATACCCGTGCGACGCAGGTTCGGCGTCGGGGACTTGCCCTTGCCCTTGCCTGTCGCACGGCCACGCCCCGACAGCATGTCGGCGGTGTCCGCACCCTCACGCGCCAAGACCTCGGTGATGTCAGCGATGCGCTTGCGGAGCGGCTGCGGGTCGATGCCGTGCTCCTTGTTGTACGCGACCTGCTTCTCACGTCGCCGGTCGGTCTCGTCGATCGCCTTCGCCATCGAGTCGGTCATCTTGTCGGCGTACATGTGCACTTCGCCCGAGACGTTACGCGCGGCTCGACCGATCGTCTGGATGAGCGAGGTACCCGACCGCAGGAAGCCCTCCTTGTCGGCATCGAGGATCGCGACGAGTGAGACCTCCGGGAGATCGAGTCCCTCTCGCAGCAGGTTGATGCCCACGAGCACGTCGTAGACGCCGGAGCGCAACTCACTCAACAGCTCGACGCGGCGGAGCGTATCGACGTCGGAATGGAGATACCTGACTCGCACGCCGTGTTCGCCGAGAAAGTCGGTGAGCTCCTCGGACATCTTCTTGGTGAGGGTGGTCACCAGGACACGCTCCTCACGCTGGACACGCAGACGGATCTCCTCGAGCAGGTCGTCGATCTGACCCTTCGACGGCTTGACCACGATCTGCGGGTCGACGAGGCCCGTGGGGCGGATGATCTGCTCCACGATGCCGTCGGCGATGCCCATCTCGTACTTTCCAGGGGTAGCCGAGAGATAGACGGTCTGACCGACCCGGTTCTTGAACTCGTCCCATCGCAGCGGGCGGTTGTCCATGGCGCTGGGCAGTCGGAACCCGTGGTCGACCAGCGTGCGCTTGCGCGACGCGTCGCCCTCGTACATGGCGCCGATCTGAGGCACCGTCACGTGCGACTCGTCGATCACGAGCAGGAAGTCGTCGGGGAAGAAGTCCAGCAGTGTGTGCGGCGGCTCGCCCGGCATGCGGCCGTCCATGTGACGCGAGTAGTTCTCGATGCCCGAGCAGAAGCCGAGCTGCTGCATCATCTCGAGGTCGAAGGACGTGCGCATGCGGAGGCGCTGCGCCTCGAGAAGCTTGCCCTGGCGCTCGAACTCCCCCAGGCGCTGTTCGAGCTCGTGTTCGATCGTGCCGATGGAGCGCTGGATCACGTCGGTGCCCGCCACGTAGTGAGAGGCGGGGAAGATCGGCACCGAGTCGAGCTTCTCGATGATCTCGCCGGTGAGCGGGTGCAGGTAGTACAGCGCCTCGATCTCGTCTCCGAAGAGCTCGATGCGGATCGCGTTCTCTTCGTACACCGGGATGATCTCGATCGTGTCGCCGCGCACGCGGAAGTTGCCGCGCGAGAAGTCCACGTCGTTCCGGTTGTACTGCATCGCGATGAACTGTCGGATCAACGCGTCGCGGTCGTAGCGCTCCCCCACCTGCAGCGCGACCATCGCGCGCAGATACTCCTCAGGGGCGCCGAGGCCGTAGATGCACGACACGGTGGAGACCACGATCACGTCTCGTCGGCTGAGCAGCGAGTTGGTGGTCGAGTGCCGGAGCCGCTCCACCTCTGAGTTGATCGACGAGTCCTTCTCGATGAAGGTGTCGGTCTGGGGGACGTACGCCTCGGGCTGGTAGTAGTCGTAGTACGAGACGAAGTACTCGACCGCGTTGTTCGGCATGAGCTCACGGAACTCGTTGGCGAGCTGCGCGGCGAGGGTCTTGTTGTGCGCCAGCACCAGAGTCGGACGCTGAACCTGTTCGACCAGCCAGGCGGTCGTCGCGGACTTGCCGGTACCGGTGGCGCCGAGCAGCACCACATCGGTCTCGCCGGCATTGATGCGCGCGGTCAGATCGGCGATCGCCTTCGGCTGGTCGCCCGCCGGCGCGTACTCGCTGATGACCTCGAAGGGTCGGACACTGCGCGTGGGTTCCATACTTCCAGCGTAGGCGTCCCCTCCGACATCGGGGTCGCGCGACCGCGCTCACCCTCGCCCGGAAGGCGCCCGCCGCAGCCCCGCAGCCGCCACCACCGCCCCCAGCGCACACATCGCGACGATGAGCATCACGAACCACAGCCAGTTCGCGCCCCCGAACACCAGTCCGAGCAGCCAGCCGAACAGGCTCGACCCGGCGTAGTAACCGAAGTAGTAGAGCGACGACGCCTGCGCACGCGTCTCGGGTGCAGACACCACGGGCGCCCATCCCGAGGCGATCGCGTGAGCGGCGAAGAACCCGGCGGTGAACACGATGAGCCCTGCGAGCACCAGCCACACCTGCGGGAGCAGCATCGAGAGCGCACCCGCGGCCATGACGGCGATCGCGCACATCAGCACCCGGAGCCGCCCGTGCCGCGACGCCAGGGCACCGGCCCAGGGTGCCGACACCGTTCCGGCGAGATACGCGAGGAAGAGAAGCGTCACGATCCAGACCGGGAGCAGGAACGGCGCCGCGGTCAGATGGAAACCCAGGTAGTTGTAGACCGCCACGAACGCGCCCATCAGCAGGAAGCCCTGCGCATACAGCGCCAGGAGCGCGGGCGACTTCAGTGAGCTGAACAGACGCGCCCGGATGCCCGGCGAGCCCGCAACGCTGAAGCGGCCCGGGATGAATCCCCGCGACTTCGGCGTGAGCCAGACGAAGAGCGCAGCGGCCACGGCGCAGGCGATCGCGACCGCGAGCATCCCCACGCGCCACCCCGCCACTTCGCCGCCGACGCCCGACACGATGCGTCCGACCAGCCCGCCCACGGTGGTGCCTGCGATATAGCTGCCGGCCGCTGCCGCGGTGTATCGCGCATCGACCTCTTCGCTCAGGTACGCCAGCGCCACCGCCGGCACCGCCCCCAGGGCCGCCCCTTCCGCGATGCGCAGGATGAGCAGCAGCGGGATGTCGGCGGCGAACGGGGCGCACAGTCCGAGGACCGTCGCCGCGGTCACTCCGAGCGTCATCGCCGGAATGCGGCCGAAGCGATCGGCGACCACTGACCACGGAATCACTGCGGCGGCGAGTCCGAGAGTCGCAGCCGAGACACTCAGTGCCGCCGTCGCCGGCGACACCTGCAGATCGTCAGAGATCTGCGGCAAGACCGCCTGCGTGGCGTAGAGCTGTGCGAAGGTCGCTATTCCCGCGAAGAACAGGCCGATGATCAGGCGCCGGTACCCCCGCGACCCGCGGGCGTGACCGGAGAACGGCTCGAACGTCACCGTCCGCTGATCCGCTCCCAGAGCGCGTCGGTCTGCGCGTGCGTCTCGTCGAGGTCAGTGGAAGTGTCGATCACCACGTTCGCGACCGCGAGACGCTGCTCATCCGAGACCTGCGCGTCGATGCGCTCCTGCGCCTGCCGCTCCGCCATGCCGCGGATCTCGACGAGACGCCGCAGACGCTCGACGGCGGGCGCGTGAGCGACCACGATCAGATCCCACGGATCGTCGACGCGCGCCTCGACCAGAAGCGGCACGTCGTAGACGACCACCGCAGATGCGTCGGTCCCGAGCGCCGCGTCGAACCGTCGCTGCGATTCGGCGCGCACCGCGGGGTGCACGATGGCGTTGAGCTGAGCGAGCAGTTCGGGATCACCGAACACCCGCGCGCCGAGAACCGGTCGGTCCAGCGCCCCCTCGGGCGTCAGGACGTCAGCTCCGAAGGTCTCGGCAATGCGCTTGAGCACCGGGGACCCGGGGGCCTGCACATCGCGCACGATCTGGTCGGCGTCGACGATGACCGCCCCGTGCTCCGCCAGACGCCGGGCGATGGTCGATTTCCCGGACGCGATACCGCCGGTGAGCGCGATGAGGGGCATGCGGCCAGTCTAGAACTCGACGCTCACCGGGTCAGCGCCCGAGCAGCTGACGACGCGAGCTGATGACCCCCGTGTCGAAGCCGGCCAGGTGCAGTCCGCCGTGGAACCGCGCGTGCTCGATCTTGATGCACCGATCCATGACGACCGACAGTCCGGCATCCTCGGCGATCGCCGCCGCGTCCTCGTTCCACGATCCCAGCTGCAGCCAGAGGGCCGAGGCGCCGACGTCGATCGCCTCCTGTGCGACTCCCGGAAGATCGTCGTGGCGGCGGAACACGTCGACGATGTCCGGGACCACCGGCAGATCCGCCAACGAGGCGTACACGGGCTGTCCGAGGATCTCGGTCTCGCGCGGGTTCACGAGATACACGTCGTACGCTGAGCTCGACAGCAGATACGTCGTCACGAAGAACGATGCGCGCGCCGGATTGTTCGAGGCACCGACGATGGCGACGGAGGTCGATCGCCGCAGCAGCGCGAACCGCTCCTGCTGGTTCGGACCGATCCACGTCCGGGCGGGGTGGGCGGACGCCGCAGCCCCCGGAAGGGCGCAGGCCGCGGCATCCGACACCGCGGGCAGAGCGCAGGCGTCGGGTGCGGCTTCATTTGTCGACGTCATCGGCTGGCTCCTGTCGCGATGGTGAGAGCCTGGTCCAGGTCCCAGATGATGTCTTCCGCGTCCTCGAGGCCGACGGAGATCCGGATCAGGTCCGGGCGCACGCCTGCGGCCGCGAGCTGCGCCTCGGTCAACTGCCGGTGCGTCGTCGACGCGGGGTGGATCACGAGCGTGCGGGCATCCCCGATGTTTGCCAGGTGCGAGGCGAGCTGCAGATTCTCGATCAGCGACTCCCCCGCCGCGCGCCCGTCGGAAGCGGCGACACCGAAGGCGAACACCGATCCAGGACCGAGCGGCAGGTACTTGGCCGCGCGCTCCCGGTGCGGATGTCCGTCCAGACCCGCCCAGGTCACGTACGCGACACGGGGATCGGACGCGAGCCAGTCGGCGACCAGACGGGCGTTCGCGAGGTGGGCGTCGATGCGCTGCGGCAACGTCTCGATGCCCTGCAACAGGTTGAACGCCGACTGCGGGCTGAGGGCAGGACCGATGTCGCGCAGCTGCTCGGAGCGCAGCTTGGTGAGGAACCCGTACTCGCCGAAGTTGTCCCACCACTTGATGCCGCCGTACGACTCGACCGGTTCGGTCATCTGGGGGAACTTGCCGTTGCCCCAGTCGAACGTGCCCTTCTCGATGACGATGCCGCCGAGGGTCGTCCCGTGACCTCCCAGGAACTTCGTCACCGAATGGATGACGATGTCGGCACCGTGCTCGAGCGGACGCGCGAGGTACGGCGTCGCGAGCGTCGCATCCACCACCAGGGGAATCCCGGCATCGTGCGCGACTGCGGCCAGGCCCTCGATGTCGGCGATCTCACCGGAGGGGTTGCCGATCATCTCGACGTAGACGACCTTCGTCTCCGGCCGGATCGCCGCCGCGTAGTCCACCGGATCGGTCGAGGCGACGAACGTGGTCTCGACGCCGAAGCGCCGCAACGTCACATCGAGCTGCGTCACCGTGCCGCCATAGAGCTGGGCCGCGGCGACGACATGGTCGCCCGCGCCGACGAGCGCCGCGAACGTGATGAACTCGGCGCTCATTCCTGAGGCCGTCGCCACAGCACCGATCCCACCCTCGAGTGACGCGAGGCGCTCCTCCAACGCGGCGACCGTCGGGTTGCCGATGCGGGAGTAGATGTTGCCGTACTTCTGCAGTGCGAAGAGGTTTCCCGCATCCGCCGCATCTTCGAAGACGAACGAGGTGGTCTGGTAGATCGGCACGGCGCGTGCACCGGTCGCGGCATCCGGAGTGCCCCCGGCGTGCAGCGCTCTGGTGCGGAATCCGAAGCGATGTTCTTCCGTCATGATGTCCTCGTCTCGGCGGCGGCGAGCACGTCGGCGATGTCATCGACGGCCCAGGGATTCTGCAATGAGGTGGTGTCTCCGAGCGGCTGCGGCTCACGGCCGGAGCGCCGATCCTGCTCCGCTTCCCAGAGCTGGGCGAGCAGTCGGCGCATGATCTTGCCCGACCGCGTCTTCGGCAGGTCGGGGACGACCACGATGTGCTTCGGCTTCGCGACCGGTCCGATCGCGTGTGCGACCTGAGCCCGGAGATCCGAGATCGTCACGTCCGAGTGCCCCGACGGCGTGACGAAGGCGACCACGGCCTGCCCGGTCAGGGGGTCCGAGACTCCGGCGGATCCGGCTTCGCCGACGGTCTCGTGAGCGACCAGCGCCGACTCGATCTCGATCGTCGACAGGCGGTGTCCCGAGACGTTCACGACGTCGTCGAGCCGGCCGAGGATCCAGATGTATCCGTCGGCGTCGCGCGTCGCGCCGTCGCCCGCGACGTAGAACCCGCCGAACTCCCCGTGACCTGCGTAGGTCGACCAGTAGGCGTCGCGGTAGCGCGTGGGATTCCCCCACACCGTGCGCGCCATTCCCGGCCACGGGCGCCTGACGACCAGGGTCCCAGAACGCCCCGGAGCGACCTCGCGGCCCTCTTCATCGACCACGGCGATGTCGATGCCGGGCAGCGGGACGGTCGCCGATCCTGGCTTGAGCGTGGTGACTCCCGGGAGCGGGGCGATCATCGCGGCGCCGGTCTCCGACTGCCACCACGTGTCGACGATCGGCAGCTCACCTCGACCGAAGTTGCGGCGGAACCAGACCCATGCCTCGGGGTTGATGGCCTCGCCAACCGTGCCCAGCAGGCGCAGCGTCGACAGATCGTGACCGGCAGGAAGCTCGCCACCGAACCACGTCATGAATGTGCGGATCAGCGTCGGCGCCGTGTAGTAGACCGTCACGCCGTAGCGCTCGATTATCTCGAGGTGCCGTTCACGATGAGGACTGTCGGGTGTGCCCTCGTAGATGACCTGGGTCAGACCATTCGACAGCGGACCATAGATCTCATACGTGTGCGCGGTCACCCAGGCGAGATCGGCTGTGCACCAGTGCACGTCGTCCGGCTTCGCATCGAAATGTGCCCAGTGGGCCCAGCTCGCGTGGGTGAGATATCCACCCGACGTGTGGACGAGGCCCTTCGGCTTCCCGGTCGTGCCGGAGGTGTAGATGATGAAGAGCGGATGCTCCGCGTCGAAGGCCTCAGCGGTGTGCTCCGGTGATGCCGTGTCGACGACGTCGTGCCACCACACGTCCCGCCCTTCGGTCCAGGGCACGTCGTGTCCGGTCCGGCGCAGCACCAGCACGTGCTCCAGATCGGGCAGGCCCGCGGCCGCGACATCGGCGGTCGACTTCACCTCGGTCGCCGTACCTCGACGGTACTGCCCGTCGCTGGTGACGAGGAGCTTCGCACCGGTGTCTTCGAGCCGAAAGCGCACCGCCTCGGCCGAGAAGCCACCGAACACGAGCGAGTGCACCGCACCGATACGGGCACAGGCGAGAGTCACGACGATCGTCTCCACCAGCACCGGAAGGTAGATCACCACTCGATCACCGGGGCCGATGCCGAGGGCGAGGAGACCGTTCGCGGCCTGCGCGACACGTCGCTGCAGATCGGCGTAGGTGACCGACAGCCGATCGCCCGGCTCGCCTTCGAAGTGCAGGGCGACCTTCTCGCCCCGGCCGGCGTCGACGTGGCGGTCGACACAGTTCGCGGCCACGTTGAGCGTGCCACCGACGAACCAGCGCGCCGCCGGAACGGCACTTTCCGTGGGCGGGTCCCACTCGTGAGCGGTGTGCCAGGGCTCGACCCAGTCCAGCCGGCGGGCGGCGTCTTCCCAGAATGCGATGGGGTCAGCGGCGGCTCGTGCGTAGATCTCGGCGTCGACGTTCGCCTGAGCGGCGAAGTCGGGCGGTGCCGGAAAGACGCGTTGTTCGTGCAGTCGTGCTTCGGTCATGTCAGGTCCAGCGCCGCAGCAGGTACTTCTCCACCAGGGCGAGGATGCCATTGGTGATGGTGCCCAGAAGGGCGAGCAGCACGATCGACAGCAGGATGCGGTCGACGCGACCGTTGCTCTGCGAATCGGTCAGCAGGAAACCGAGTCCCATAGACGAGGCGATCAGTTCCGCGGCGACGAGGAACAGCCAGGCTTGCGCGAGCGCGAGGCGCAGTCCCGACACGACCGACGGGACGACTGCCGGCAGCTGCACCGTGCGGAACAGCGACCAGCCGTGCAGGCTGAATGATCGTCCGGCCTCGACCAGGTGCGGATCCACATGCCGAAGCGCCGATGCGACCGTCGTGTACACCGGGAAGAACGCACCGATCGCGATCAGGGTGATCTTGGATTCCTCACCGATCTGCATCCACAGGATCAGCAGCGGCACCCACGCGAGTGACGGCACCGCACGTACGGCAGCAAGCGTCGGACTCAGCAGCACGTCGCCGAGACGCGAGAGTCCGACGAGGCCGGCAGCCGCAAGGCCGATGACCGAGCCGATCGCGAAGCCCAGCAGCACGCGCTGCACCGAGATCGCGATGTGAGTCCAGAGCTGACCGGTCTCGGCGAGCTCGACACCGGCCAGGAAGACCGATGCCGGAGCCGGCAGCCGATACGGCTCCACGAGCCCCGCGGATGTGACGAACTGCCAAGCGGCGAGGATCGTGACCGGAAGCAGCAGCCCGAGACCGATCCGCACGCTCGAGCGGTTCCAGCCACGACGAGCGCCGACGTCCGGACGCCGCCGGATGCCTTTTGCGAAGTCGAGAGCGTCCCGCGAGTCCGCGGGAACGATCACTCGCTGGTCGAGCTCGGTCACTCGCCGCCGACCGCCTTCTCGGCGAACGTCGAGTTCACGATCGAGTCGAGCGCCTCGTCGACCTTCTCCCTGCCGCCCTGCACGTCGCCGGATTCGGCGAGCACCGGTGCGATCTTCTCGAGCACGGCGATCTGGGCGTCCCCGGGGACCCCGCTCACGTCGAGGTTCGAGCGCTCCTCGATCACTGTCGTCGCGACGGCGATGTCGATGCCGGCGACCTCCGCCAGAAGCGCGGCGGTCTCGTCCGGGTTCTCCAGAGCCCACTCGCGTGCCTGCTCGTACGCGTCGACGACGGCCTGCGCGAGGTCGGGGTGGTTGGTGATGAAGTCTTCGGTGGCGTTGAGGAATCCGTAGGTGTTGAAGTCGACGTTGCGGTAGATGAGCTTGTCGCCTGACTCCGCCTCGGCCGCCGCCATGATCGGGTCGAGTCCGGCCCACGCCTGCACGGATCCCCCGTCGAGCGCGGCACGCCCGTCGGCGTGCTGCAGGTTCTGCACCTCGACGTCAGCGAGCGAGAGCCCGCCCTCCTCGAGCGCCTGCAGCAGGAAGAAGTACGGGTCGGTTCCCTTGGTGGCGGCGATCGACTTGCCCTTGAGGTCTTCGACCGAGGTGATGTCGCTGTCGGGGCCGACGACGATCGCCGACCACTCCGGCTGCGAGTAGATGTCGATGACCTGGATGGGGGAGCCGTTCGCGCGGGCCAGCAGCGCCGCCGAACCGGCCGTCGAGCCGACGTCTACGGAGCCCGAGCGCAGCAGCTCGTTGGCCTTGTTGGAGCCGGCGGACTGCACCCACTCGACCGTGACGTCGTCGCCGAGAATGTCCTCGAGGATCCCCTGGTCGCGGATCACGAGGCTCAGCGGGTTGTACGTCGCGAAGTCGATCGAGAGCGTGTCGGACGACCATTCGCCCGACTCCGGTGATCCCGTGCTCTCCGGAGCGGCGGAGCCGGCGTTCTCTCCGGCGACGCAGCCGGTGGCGACGAGCATCATCGTCCCGGCGATCGCGATCGCGGGGATGATTCGGCGGGTGATGGTGCTCATCGGGGCTCCTCGGTGGATGTGCGGTGGTGGGTGTCGACCCCGAGCCCCTCAAGGAGCTCGGCGCGGAGATCGGCGAGGGCGCGGTCCGCGCGATCGCGGGGACGGATGCCGGGAACGGCGACCGTGCGCGCGATGGAGGGCGCGTCCGAGGCGGAGTCGGTGCCGAGCGTCCGCAGCAGCAGCACGCGATCGGCGAGGTAGAGCGCCTCTTCGACGTCGTGCGTCACGAGGAGGATCGTGGTGGGCTCTGCAGCGTGGATCTCCAGAAGCAGGTCGTGCATGCGTAGGCGCGTGAGCGCGTCCAGCGCTCCGAACGGCTCGTCGAGCAGCAGCACACCGGGGTTGCGTGCGAGCGCGCGGGCGAGCGAGGCGCGTTGGGCCATGCCGCCGGAGACTTCGCGAGGGCGCTGACCGGCAGCGTGCTCGAGTCCGACCAGCTGGAGGAGTTCCTCCACACGTGCGCGGCCTTCACGACGCGGCGTGCGCCGCGGAAGCCCGAGTTCGACGTTCTGCGCGAGCGTGCGCCACGGTAGGAGCCGCGGTTCCTGGAACGCGATGGCGGTGCGCTCGTCGACGTCAGCCACGCCCGTGCCATCCAGGCGGATGCTGCCTCCCGTCGGGGCATCCAGACCGCCGACCAACCGCAGGAGTGTGGACTTCCCGCATCCGGAGGGTCCGACGATCGCGACGATCTCGCCCGCAGCGATCTCGACGTCGATGCCGCGGAGCACCTCTCGTGTGCCCTGCGAGACAGGGAACGAGCGCTGAATGCCGTCCAGGTGCACGGACTGCGCAACTCCCTGGGTCCCCGATGCGCTCGCTGAGCGAGGGGGGTTGAGCAGGGAGGTCATACCCCCATGCTGACCGAGCGGGAGAAATGTGACGAATGCGGTCGTAATGTTCGGTCACGGAACCGAATGACGGGCTGAAACGCGAAACGGGCCGCCACCCGAAAGTGACGACCCGTTCCTGAGCGTGATGCTTAAGCGTTGCCGCCCGACAGCTTCTCGCGGAGAGCCGCGAGTGCCTCGTCGTCAGCCAGCGTGCCCGCACCGGTGGACTCGCTGGAGAACGCCTGGCCGGTGCCGGCGCCGAAGTCCTCGCCAGCTGCTGCTTCTGCCTCGGCGGCCTTGGTGACCTGAGCCTTGTGAGCCTCCCAGCGAGCCTGAGCTGCTGCGTACTCCTGCTCCCAAGCCTCGCGCTGCGTGTCGAATCCTTCCTTCCACGCACCGGTCTCGGCGTCGAAGCCCTCCGGGTACTTGTACTCGCCGTTGTCGTCGTACTCGGCGACCATGCCGTAGAGGGCCGGGTCGAACTCGGTGCCGTTGGGGTCGACCGACTCGTTGGCCTGCTTGAGCGACAGCGAGATGCGGCGACGCTCCAGGTCGATGTCGATGACCTTGACGAACACCTCTTCACCGACGGAGACGACCTGCTCGGCCAGCTCGACGTGCTTGCTGGAGAGCTCGGAGATGTGGACGAGGCCCTCGATGCCGTCTGCAACGCGAACGAACGCACCGAACGGAACGAGCTTGGTGACCTTACCCGGCGTGACCTGACCGATCGCGTGGGTACGGGCGAAGACCTGCCACGGGTCCTCCTGCGTCGCCTTCAGCGACAGGGAGACGCGCTCGCGGTCGAGGTCGACCTCGAGGATCTCGACGGTGACTTCCTGGCCAACCTCGACGACCTCGGAGGCGTGCTCGATGTGCTTCCAGGACAGCTCGGAGACGTGCACGAGGCCGTCCACGCCGCCCAGGTCGACGAATGCACCGAAGTTGACGATCGACGACACGACACCCTTGCGGACCTGACCCTTGTGCAGGTTGTTCAGGAACGTGGTGCGCGACTCCGACTGCGTCTGCTCGAGCAGCGCGCGGCGGCTCAGGACGACGTTGTTGCGGTTCTTGTCGAGCTCGAGGATCTTGGCCTCGATCTCCTGACCGAGGTACGGCGTGAGGTCGCGGACGCGGCGCAGCTCGATGAGCGAGGCCGGGAGGAAGCCACGGAGGCCGATGTCGACGATGAGTCCACCCTTGACGACCTCGATGACCGTACCGGTGACGACGCCGTCGTTCTCCTTGATCTTCTCGACGTCTCCCCAAGCACGCTCGTACTGAGCACGCTTCTTGGAGAGGATCAGACGGCCTTCCTTGTCCTCCTTCTGGAGAACGAGGGCCTCGACCAGGTCGCCGACAGCGACGACCTCGTTCGGGTCGACGTCGTGCTTGATCGAAAGCTCGCGCGAGGGGATGACACCCTCGGTCTTGTATCCGACATCAAGCAGGACCTCATCGCGGTCGATCTTGACGATCGTTCCTTCGATGATGTCGCCGTCGTTGAAGAACTTCAGGGTCTTCTCGACCGCGGCCAGGAAGTCCTCAGCAGATCCGATGTCGTTGATGGCGACCTGCTTGGTGGCCGGGGCGGTCGTTGCGGTAGTCATGTAGTGGGTTGTCCTTGTTGGATGGATCTCAGGCGAGAAGCAACGGCCGCGCACGACCGAAAATATGCTGCTCAGCAAATGGATTGGATTGCACTTCACCCGCGCATGCAAGTGCACGCCACGAGTGACGCTCAAGATTATCAGAAGATCGGATGCCGGTGGGCATCGTGTCGACGCCGAGCACCCTGTGGATAAGTCCGGCGGCAGTCGGGCGGCTCTGGCTACCGTGACCGGATGACAAGCCGCAGCTTCTCACCCCTGGTCGTGCTCGCCCTCGCGGTCGCAGCGCTCACCGGGTGCTCCCCCATTCCTGCACCGACGCCGAGCCCGATTCCTGCCTTCGCTTCGGAGAATGAGGCGTTCGCCGCCGCGGAGAAGACCTACCGTGCATACAACGACGCAGTTAACGCAGAGCGAGTCGGAAAGAGCACAGCATCGCCGCGCGACTACCTCATCGGTCCAGCTCTCGAGGGGGACACCGAAACGAGGCAGGCGTTCAAAGCGCAAGGACTGACCGTCGCGGGAGATGGAGTGATCGCGAACCTCACCCTGGACTCGGTCTCTGTGAAGTCCAAGACCGCCTCAGCGGCGCTCTCGGTATGCCTAGATGTGAGCAACACGCGAGTTCTCGATGGCGACGGCGACGATGTCACACCCGCCCAGCGAGTGCCGCGCATTGCACTCTCGGTTTCATTGGTCACCTCCGAGCAGCGTTTTCTGATTTCCGAGTCCACGACGAAGGATGAGCTCGCATGTTGATTCGTGCATTGGTTGTCGCTGCGAGTCTGCTTTCTGCCGTCTCCGCCTCAGCGGGGCACTGCGAATCCAGCTTGGCGTCCGCGGGAGGTTGCGTAACGAGCGACGGGGCCTCCCTTTCGATCGGAGGAGAACGCGAGGAGGCTTCGGCCCCCGGGGCCTCTTCGGGGCGTCAGTCCGAGAAGAGCACCCAAGCTGACGCGCGTTCCGAAACGAGGTACAGCGCGGAGGAGATCAAGGACGGGCTCAGCCAAACCCATTGCAGCCGTCGAGGGGTGATGCGGTGTGCGCAGGAACGGGTGCGGAGAAGTGCGGTGCCGCCGGTCGAACCGCCCGAGGGAACGCCCGCGATCACGATCGCGGACCTGGCGACGTTCTCTCCCGCGCCTGTGCAGCCGGTCGCGGAACCCGGGAACGTCGGCATCGCGGGCATGCCAGCGAACTTCGTCGCGAACGCAACCACCCACACGCAGACCGGAACCCTATTCGGGACACCAGTGACTGTCCGCTTCACTCCCGCCGGATACGACTTCCACTACGGCGACGGCAGCACCAGCACCCTCACCACGGGAGGCCGCACCTGGGCAGCGCTCGGTCAACCCCAATTCACCCCGACGGCGACCAGCCACGTCTACCGTGCCCGCGGCACTTACACGGCTGAAGTCACCGTCCACTACACGGCCGAAGTCGACCTTGGCACCGGCTGGTTCACCGTCCCCGGAGAACTCACCACTCCCGGCCCCACCCAACAGATCCGCATCTTCCAAGCCCACACCGCACTCGTCGCACACACCTGCACCGAAAAGCCCACCGCACCCGGATGCTGACGATGCACACACACCAAGACACCAGCACCGCTCAAGCTGTGGATAACTCCAAACCCTCAGACCCACACCTGACTACCGTGACCGGATGACACGCCACAGCCCCTCACTCCTGATCGTGCTCGCCCTCGCGGCCGCCGCAGCGCTCACCGGGTGCTCCCCCACTCCTGCACCGACGCCCAGTCCGACACCGGCCTTCGCCACGGAAGACGAGGCATTCGCCGCCGCGGAGCAGACCTACCGCGCATACAACGACGCAGGCAACGCCGGCGGTGATGCCTTGGCACTCCTGATAGGTCCAGCGCTTGACGACGAACTGGAAACCACTCGTGATCTGGAAGAGCGCGGCCTGAGACTTGACGGCACCAGCGTCGTCGATTACTTCTCCGGCGTGAGTGCGGACTTGGATTCGTCATCCAGGATCGTCGTCGCGGCTGTCTGCGTGGACGTATCTCAAGTGCGCGTTCTGGATGCTGCCGGAGCCGATAAGACTCCGCCGGATCGCCCCAGCCGTTGGAACTTAGAGGTGGTCTTCACCTCCACCGATGACGGATTGCTTATCTCTGGGTCCAGCCCAGCGTCGGTACAGCCATGTTGACGCGCATCGTTGCCATCGCGCTTGTGCTCGCTTCTGTGCTACTACAGCCGATAACCACAGAGGTCTGCTCGATAGCCGCGATCAAGGCCGGTGCATGCTCGTCGAATGATGGGGCGTCTCTAGAAATCGGCGGTGAGCGCACGACCCCGGGCACGAGCGACTCATCGGATCCGCAACCAGATTCACCGAACTCCGACTCGGAACCAGGACCCGCACCGCGCAACGTGGAGCTTGAGAAATGCCTCAAACACCGAGATGCGAACCGCAGTTGCTTTCGTTCGAAGCCGACTGAACCACCCGCCGCCTCCACGCAGCCCGAGGGCACTCCCACGATCACGATCGCGGACCTGGCGACGTTCTCTCCCGCGCCTGCGCAGCCGATCGCGGAACCCGGGAACGTCGGCATCGCGGGCATGCCAGCGAACTTCGTCGCGAACGCAACCACTCACACGCAGACGGGAACCCTATTCGGGACACCAGTGACGGTCCGCTTCACACCCTCCGGATATGACTTCCACTACGGCGACGGCACCACCAGCACCCTCACCACGGGAGGCCGCACCTGGGCATCGCTCGGCCAACCCCAATTCACCCCGACAGCCACTTCCCACGTCTACCGTGCCCGTGGCACCCACATCGCCGACGTCACCGTCCGCTACACAGCGGAAGTCGACCTCGGCACCGGCTGGTTCACCGTCCCGGGAGAACTCACCACCCCCGGCCCCACCCAACAGATCCGCATCTTCCAAGCCCGCACCGCACTCGTCGCCCACACCTGCACCGAAAACCCCGCCGCACCGGGATGCTGAGCGCCGGCCGCAGCGATCCACCGACCGGCGTCGTACCTCCGTGCCAGACTGTGGTCGTGACCGATCGTCTGATGCTGCTCGACACCGCCAGCCTGTACTTCCGAGCCTTCTACGGCGTACCTGACAAGGTGAAGGCGCCAGACGGAACCTCCGTCAACGCCGCCCGCGGGCTGCTCGACATCATCGCCAAGCTCGTCACGCTCTACAAGCCGACGCATGTCATCGCATGCTGGGACGACGACTGGCGCCCGCAGTGGCGCGTCGACCTGATCCCGAGCTACAAAGCGCACCGCGTGGTGGAGGTGGTGCCCGCCGGTCCTGATGTCGAGGAGGTGCCTGATCCTCTGGAGGCGCAGATCCCGCTCATCCGCGAGTCTCTCGCCGCCATCGGCATCCCGATCATCGGGGTCGCAGAACATGAGGCCGACGACGTGATCGGCACGCTCGCGACGCACGCCGACATGCCGGTCGACATCGTCACGGGCGACCGCGATCTGTTCCAGCTCATCGATGATGCCCGTGACGTCCGCGTCATCTATACCGCCCGCGGCATGAGCAACCTCGAGATCGTGACCGATACGACCATCGTCGCGAAGTACGGAGTGCTGCCCTCGCAGTACGTGGACTTCGCCACCATGAGGGGCGATGCGTCCGACGGTCTGCCCGGAGTGTCGGGAGTCGGCGACAAGACCGCCGCCACGCTTCTCCAGGCGCACGGCGATCTCGAGAGCATCCGCGCCGCCGCGGCGGCCGGCGAAGGCATGAGCGCCGGCGTCGGGGCGAAGGTGCTCGCCGCAGCCGATTACCTCGATGTCGCGCCGACCGTCGTCGCCGTCGCCACGTCGCTGCCGATCGCCGCCCCCGGCACGCCGCTTCGGGCACTCGACCCTGCCGAGCAGGATGCTGCCGACGCTCTCGCCGAGAAGTGGAACCTCGGCGGTTCCATGACCCGCGCGATCGCAGCGGTGTCGGCGATCGTGGGCTGAGCTGGGCTCACTCCGTCCAGGCGAGCAGCCGCTCCAGACCCCACGTGGTCACGATGCGCGCCGCGGGGACGCCGAGCCTCTCGGCCCGTTCCGCCCCATGGTCGAGCAGCGAGAGTTGGCCCGGCGCATGGGCGTCGGAGTCGATCGAGAACAAGCATCCTGCATCGAGCGCGATCTCGATGAGCTCGTCGGGCGGATCCTGGCGCTCCGGCCGCGAGTTGATCTCGACGGCGACGCCGTTGTCCGCGCAGGCAGCGAACACTGCGGCCGCATCGAACTGAGACTGCGGACGTGTGCCTCGTTCCCCTTGCACGAGGCGACCGGTGCAGTGTCCGAGCACGTTGACGCGCGGATGCGAGACCGCCGCGATCATGCGCGAGGTCATCGCTCGCGCATCCATGCGCAGTTTGGAATGCACAGAGGCCACGACCACGTCGAGTTCACCGAGGAGGTCAGGGTCCTGATCCAGAGCGCCGTCCTCGAGGATGTCGACCTCGATCCCGGCGAGCAGCGTGAATCCGTCGCCCGACTCCGCTCGCACGAGGGGCATCTGCTCCCGCAACCTCTCAGCCGAGAGCCCGCGCGCCACGCGCAGACGCGGCGAGTGATCCGTGATCGCCTGATACTCATGCCCCTGCGCGCGCGCCGCCGCGGCCATCACCGGGATCGACGTCGTCCCATCCGACCAGTCGGTGTGCGCGTGCAGATCGCCTCGCAGCTTGGTCCGCAGCTCCGACACCTTCTCGGGCTCGACATCGCCGCGCAGTTCGACGAGGTAGTCCGGCACCTGTCCGTCCTGCGCCTGACGGATCACGGCGAACGTCTTGTCGCCGATGCCGGGACTCGCCCGAAGACGGGTGGGGTCCCGCTGCACGTCGTCGGGCAGGGACTCGAGCGTTGCGGCCGCCTGCCGGAAGGCCTTGGCCCGATAGCGCGACGCGCGCTCGCGCTCCAGCAGAGACGCGATCTCGAGCAGGGCTGCGACGGCATCCATGATGTGTCCTACGCAGAGGCCAGTTCGCGGCTGACGCCGATCCACTGATCGAGCTTCGCGGCGGCACGGCCGTCATCGATCGCGGCCGTCGCGGTGGCGAGTGCCGCCCGCAGCCGCTCGAGGATGGGGCGCTGCACCTGAGTCGCGTCCTGCGAGAGCTCGTACGCGACGATCCCGGCCGCGGCGTTCAGCAGCACGATGTCACGCACGGCGCCACGCTCACCCTGGAGCGTCCGACGGAGAATGTCCGCGTTGTGTTCCGGCGGCCCGCCGATGAGGTCCGCGAGGTCCGCGAGCGGGATGCCGAGGTCGCGGGGGTCCAGGTCATGCTCGTGGATGTCACCGCGCGTGACCTCCCAGATCCGGCTGTGTCCGGTGGTGGTGAGCTCGTCCAGGCCGTCGTCGCCGCGGAACACCAGTGCCGTCGCACCGCGAGTACGGAACACCCCCGTGATGAGCGGCACTCGCTCCAACTGCGCGACGCCGACGGCGTTGGCCTCGGCGCGCGCGGGGTTACAGAGCGGGCCCAGCATGTTGAACACGGTCGGTACCCCCAACTCCGCGCGGACCTTGCCCGCATGCTTGAACCCGGGGTGGAACGCCCCCGCCCAGGCGAAGGTGATGCCGGTGCGATCGAGGATGGATGCCACGTGCTCGGGGTTCAGCGAGAGTTCCAACCCGAGCGCGCCGAGCACGTCCGACGATCCGGACGCCGAACTCGCCGCCCGATTGCCGTGTTTGACCACGGGGATTCCGGTCGCGCCGATGATGACGGCAGCAGTGGTCGAGACGTTCACGGTGCCGACCCGGTCGCCCCCGGTGCCGACGATGTCCAGCACGTCAGGAGAAACAGGGAGAGGGACAGCTGCTTCGAGGATGGCGTCGCGGAAGCCGACGATCTCGTCGATCGTCTCGCCCTTCGCCCTCAGTGCGACGAGGAAGCCGCCGAGCTGGGCTTCGGTGACATCGCCGCGCATGATCTGGCGCATGGCCCACGTCGACTCCCACACACTGAGATCGCGGCGCTCGAGAAGCGAGGTGAGCACGTCGGACCAGGTCAGGGAATCAGCCATGTGAGCGATCATATCGGCGCGAGAAAACGTGCAGATCGTTGCTGACGTGTGACCGCTGGCCGGGCACCCGCCGTTTCCCGCGGATTCACCGACGATTCGCAGTGACTTCTTAGGTTCACCTAAGTGGGCGGGGCTCAAAACAGGGTCCCCGATGCGACGATCATGCCCTGGGATCGGCCATAATGGAAGGGTGATGACCTCAGCGACGTATGCCCCGGCGGCGAGAACCATCAAGCGGCCCAACCCGGTAGCTGTCGGCACCATCGTGTGGCTCGGCAGCGAGGTGATGTTCTTCGCTGGTCTCTTCGCGATCTACTTCACCCTCCGCAGCACCTCTCCCGAGCTGTGGGCCGACCGAAGCGAGCTGCTGAACGTTCCGTTCGCGCTCGTGAACACCGCGATCCTGGTGCTCTCCTCGTTCACCTGCCAGATGGGTGTCTTCGCGGCGGAGGACCTGCAGGCCTACAAGATCGGCAAGGGCCAGAAGAACGGCGCCGGACGCCGTCGCCTCTTCGGCTGGGGCATGGTCGAGTGGTTCTTCCTCACCTTCGCCCTCGGCGCGATCTTCGTGTCGGGCCAGGTCTGGGAGTACGCGCAGCTCGTCGCGGAGGGACTCCCGATCAGCGCTGACTCGTACGCCTCGGCCTTCTACATCACCACGGGCTTCCACGCCCTGCACGTGACCGGCGGGCTCATCGCCTTCCTTCTCGTGATCGGACGCGCGTACGCCGTCAAGAACTTCCGGCACAAGGAAGCCACCTCCTCGATCGTCGTGTCGTACTACTGGCACTTCGTCGACGTGGTCTGGATCGTCCTGTTCGCCGTCATCTACTTCCTGAAATAAGAGCGGAGCTGATCCCCGAGATGGCACGAGAGAAGAAGCGCCGTTCCAACGGTCGTCGCAGCCCCCTGGCCGCGGCTGCGCTGATCGGAGCAGGACTCATGATCACCGGCGCCGTGTACGCCGGCACGTCGGCCGCATTCGCTGCGACCGACACCCAGACCGCGGTCTCATCGCAGCTGACGGTCGAGGACGGCGAGAAGCTGTTCTCGGCGAATTGCGCCACTTGCCACGGGCTCGACCTGCAGGGAACGCCCAACGGTCCCAGCCTGTACGGCGTCGGCGAGCTCGCCACCGAGTTCCAGATGTCGACGGGACGCATGCCGCTGCAGATGCAGGGGCCGCAGGCGCCGCAGAAGGAGCCGCAGTTCACCGAGGAGCAGATCCTCGCGATCTCCGCCTTCGTGCAGTCCGAGGCTCCCGGCCCGACCTTCCCGTCAGACCGCCTTCTCGACGGCAAGGGCGACGTCTCGCACGGTGCTGAGCTGTTCCGCGTGAACTGCGCCATGTGCCACAACGTCGCCGCGGCCGGTGGAGCCCTCACCGAGGGCAAGTACGCTCCGGCCATCACCGAGACCAGCGCCCTGCACATCTACGCGGCGATGGTGACCGGCCCCCAGAACATGCCGGTCTTCGGCGACATGAACCTGTCTGACGAGGACAAGCGAGACATCATCTCCGCGCTCCTCTACCAGCAGCAGTCCGTGCAGCCCGGCGGCTTCTCACTCGGCTCACTCGGACCCGTGTCCGAGGGCCTCTTCGCGTGGATCTTCGGTATCGGCGCCCTGGTCGCCATCACCGTGTGGATCACGGCGAAGTCCAACTGACGCTTATTCATCGAAGAGGAACGTACGAGGAGCACCATGGCACACGACGACGACTCGAAGGCTCTCGACAGGGCCTACCAGCCCTCGCCGGGGCTGGGCGTCGCAGTCAGCGATCCCGTGCAGAACCCGGGCCTGCCGCCGCACCGCGCGCGCATGACCGACAAGGATCCGCGGGTCGAGAAGACCGCGGACCGCACTGTCTACACGCTGTTCTACCTGTCGCTGGCCGGAAGCATCTGGGCGGTCGCCGCCTACATGCTCTTCCCGATCGAGAGCGGCGCTCTCATCGACATCCGCCAGAACAACCTGTTCATCGGACTCGGCATCGCCCTGGCTCTGCTGTGCATCGGCATCGGTGCGATCCACTGGTCCAAGGCGCTGATGTCCGACAAGGAGCACGTCGAGTTCCGCCACTCCACGCGCGGCAGTGAGCCGACGCGCCAGGCCGCGATCCAGGCGTTCTCCGACGCGAACGAGGAGTCCGGGTTCGGGCGCCGCACCATGATCCGCAACTCACTGTTCGCTGCAGTGGCCGCATCGATCATCCCGGGTGTGACGCTGTTCCGCGGTCTCGCACCGCACTCCACGCCGGAAGACCCGACCGCGGGTGAGCCTGTCGTGCTGCTCAAGCACACCATGTGGGAAGAGGGAGCCCGGCTTGTCCGCGACCCCGACGGCACGCCGATCCGCGCCGCTGACGTGACGCTCGGTTCTGCATTCCACGTGATCCCCGAAGAGCTGGCAGACCTCAGCCACCACGACGGCTACCTCGAGGAGAAGGCCAAGGCCATCGTGCTGATGATGCGCCTGCGTCCTGAGCAGCTCAACGAAGCCGAAGACCGCAAGGACTGGTCGTACGACGGCATCGTCGCCTACTCCAAGGTCTGCACGCACGTCGGCTGCCCCGTCGCACTGTACGAGCAGCAGACGCATCACCTTCTCTGCCCCTGCCACCAGTCGCAGTTCGACGTGACCGACCACGCGAAGGTCATCTTCGGCCCGGCCGCACGTCCGCTGCCGCAGCTGCCCATCACGGTCGACGACGAGGGCTACCTCGTCGCACGCAGCGACTTCAAGGAACCCGTCGGCCCGAGCTTCTGGGAGCGCCATTGAGCACCTCAACGTTGTCCAACGAGGACAAAGACACCAAGGCACCGCTCGGCGGTCGTTTCGTCGGTGCCGCGTCGAACTACATCGATGAGCGCACCAGCCTGTCGGGCATGGTCAAGGAGCTCGGTCGCAAGATCTTCCCGGACCACTGGTCCTTCATGCTCGGTGAGATCGCGCTCTGGAGCTTCGTGGTGGTGTTCCTCTCCGGAACCTTCCTGACGTTCTTCTTCGAGGCGTCGATGGTCGAGACCCACTACACGGGCGCGTACGCCCCGATGCGCGGCATCGAGATGTCGGCGGCGCTCGAGTCGTCGCTGGCCATCTCCTTCGACCTGCGCGGTGGCCTCCTGGTCCGTCAGATCCACCACTGGGCCGCTCTCGTGTTCATCGCGGGCATCGGCGTGCACATGCTCCGCGTGTTCTTCACCGGTTCGTTCCGCAAGCCCCGCGAGCTCAACTGGGTCATCGGCTTCGTCCTGTTCATCCTCGCGATGGCCGAGGGCTTCACCGGATACTCGCTCCCCGACGACCTGCTCTCGGGTAACGGCCTCCGCATCATCGACGGCATGGTGAAGGGCATTCCGATCATCGGAACCTGGACCTCGTTCCTGCTGTTCGGCGGCGAGTTCCCGGGCACCGCGATCGTCGGTCGTCTGTACACTCTGCACATCCTGCTGCTGCCGATGCTCGTCATCGCGCTCATCGCCGTGCACCTCATGCTGATGATCGTCAACAAGCACACGCAGTTCGCCGGCCCCGGTCGCACGAACGACAATGTGGTGGGCTACCCGATGATGCCGGTGTACATGTCGAAGATGGGTGGCTACCTGTTCATCGTCTTCGGCGTGATCGTACTGATCGCGACGTTCTTCCAGATCAACCCCATCTGGAACTACGGGCCGTACGACCCCTCCCCCGTCTCAGCAGGTACGCAGCCGGACTGGTACATCGGTTTCGCGGACGGCGCTCTGCGTCTCGCTCCGTCGAACTGGGACATCGTTCTCCTCGATCACACCTTCTCGTTCGGCATCCTCGCCCCGCTCATCGTGCTCGCTCTGTTCATCGTGCTCGTCGCGGTGTACCCGTTCATCGAGGCGTGGATCACGGGCGACAAGCGCGAGCACCACATCGCACAGCGTCCGCGCAACGCGGCGACTCGCACCGCCATCGGCGTGGCCGGAGTCCTGTTCTACGCGGTCCTGTGGGCGGCAGCATCGTCCGACCTCATCGCGACGCACTTCATGGTCACGATGGAAGGCGTCATCCACACACTCCAGGCGATGCTCATCGTCGCCCCGGTGCTCGGGTACTTCATCACGAAGCGCATCTGTCTCGCGCTGCAGAAGAAGGACCGGGAGATCGTGCTGCACGGCTTCGAGTCGGGTCGTATCGTCCGCCTCCCCGGCGGGGAGTTCATCGAAGTGCACCAGCCGGTCGACACCTACGACCGCTGGAAGCTCATCGACAACGAGGGCTACGAGCCGCTGGTCGTGCGTCCCAACGCACAGGGTCGCATCCCGTGGTCCGAGAACGTCCGCTCTGCGATCTCGCGCTGGTTCTTCGAAGATCGCCTGGCTCCGCTCACGCAGGCCGAGATCGACGAGGCCGACGCGCATCAGCATCACGTCATCGCCAGCGCCGACGAGGCCGAGACCGCCGAGATCCAGGGTGCTCACGAGCGCGCCGGGTTCCCGGATGCTCCCCTCGAGGCCACGGAGGACCACGTCGTCGAGACGGGGAACACGCCGAGCACGGTGATCGCGACCGAGCCTGTCAAGAAGCCCGGTAAGAAGAAGTCCGAGGAGGACGGCGAGTAACAGTCGCCACTCCCCCACATGAGAAGGCCCTGTCCATGCGGACAGGGCCTTTTCATGTCCCCGTGGAAGGATTGGTTCATGACGTCCGCAGTTCAGCTGATCCGTTCCTCCACACTCGCCGATGCCCCCTACGCGTACGCCGCGACCGCGCCCGTCGGCTCGCGTCTGATCTTTCTCGCTGGATCCTGCCCCCTCGATGACAACGGGTCCACGAGTGCTCCCGGCGATTACGCCGCTCAGGCCGCGCGCTGCATCCAGACGCTCGAGACCGCCCTGCACGCCGCCGGAGCCACCCTGACAGACGTGATAAGCACACGCGTCCTGGTGGCTTCCACCCGCCAGGCGGACCTCATCACCGCCTGGGATGTGATCCACACCGCCTTCGGTGCTCATGATGTCCCGAGCACCCTCCTCGGTGTGACGGTGCTCGGCTATGACGACCAGCTGGTCGAGATCGAAGCGGTCGCCGCCGTCCTGGACGACGCGCGATGACATCCGGCATTCGCCCGGCCACGTCCGACGACGCGGAGATGATCCAGGCGATCGAGACTTCCGCCGATGCGCTTCTCGTGGACGCCCTCGGCGCCTGGCAGTGGCCCTCGACGACGAACGGGCTGGAGCGGATCAGCACGTCCGGGTTCGTGCTGGTCGCGGAAGACGCGGAGGATACAGCCGTGGGCTTCGTGCACGTCATGGAGGTCGACGGCAGCGCCCACCTCGAGCAGCTCTCGGTGATGCCCAGCGCTGGCCGCCAGGGCCATGGTCGCGCCCTGGTCGAGGCCGCCATGGATGAGACACGCCGACGCGGGCACAGTCGGCTCACACTGCGGACGTACGCCGAGATCCCCTGGAACGCCCCGTTCTACGCCTCCTGCGGCTTCCTGGAGAGCATCCCCGAGACGCCCTTCCTTCGCGGCCTCGTGGACATCGAGGCAGAACTCGGCCTGGACCGGTACGGCAGGCGTGTGCAGATGACTGCAGAGCTCTGAACCGCGCGCTCGACTCGAATACGACGACGGATGACCGGAAGGCGCCGCCGTGCAGGCAGCCGCTCTCCTAGGCTGAGACCATGATCGAACGTGCCGACTATTACGCCGCCAAGCTCGCCTACGAGACCGACGCGAGCGATGTCCATGCCGCCCTCGCGGCAGGCCAGAACATCGTCGTCATCGACGTCCGCTCCGACGAGGCGTGGGCGCAGGGACGCGTCGCTGGCGCCGTGCACATGCACTACAGCGAGATCGCCCGTCGCGCTCCCGTCGAGGTCCCAGCCGACGCGGCCGTCGTCGTGTACTGCTGGAGCCCGGGCTGCAACGCCGGCGCGAAGGGCGCCCTGGAGTTTGCGAAACTCGGCTACGACGTGCGCGAGATGATCGGCGGCTTCGAGTATTGGGTGCGCGAGGGCTACCCGGTCGAAGACGCCGACGGTGTGCACCGGCGCCCGGTCGACCCGCTGACAGGCATCGCGCGCGTGCGCACGCGCGCCTGAGGTTCAACGCCAGAACGAAAGAACGCCCCCGGAGCGATCCGGGGGCGTTCTGTGTCAAGCAGATCAGCGGGCGAAGTTGCCGCGGTAGTACTCGTAGACCCAGCCGATGATCGCGACCACGAAGATCGCGAGACCGATCGGAAGCAGGAACTGTCCGACGGCGAGTCCCACCACGAAGACCGCAGCGGAGCCGGCGAGAACGAGCGGCCACCAGGACCACGGGCTGAACTCGCCGAGTTCAGGGTCACCGTCGTCGATGTCGGCAGTCAGGATGTCTTCCGGCAGCTCCCCCCCTGCGCGCTGTGCGTGCGGTCCAGGTAGAAGGCGATCAGGGCACCCATGAAGGCGGCGAAGACCAGGGCGACCGAGCCGACCCACTCGATCTGGTTCACGAGGGGCAGACCTGGGTTGGCCAGAATGTTCCACCCCGTGTAGATCACGGCGATGAGGGCGAAGAATGCGGTCAGCACCCACCACAGAATGACGTTGTCGCGCATGACTCAGTGACCCTCTCGCTCGCCGGGCGCGGTGGTGGAGAACTCCGCCGCCTCAGGGTGGTTCAGATCGAATGCCGGACGCTCGCTGCGGATGCGCGGGATCGACGTGAAGTTGTGCCGCGGGGGCGGGCACGACGTCGCCCACTCGAGCGATGCCCCATAGCCCCACGGGTCATTGACCGTGACCTTCGGAGCCTTGCGCGCCGTGATCCACACGTTCAGGAAGAACGGGAGCATGGAGGCGCCGAGGATCATCGCACCGATCGTGGACACCTGGTTCTGCCACGTCCACCCGTCAGCCGCGGAGTAGTCCGCGTAGCGACGGACCATGCCGTCGACGCCGAGCCAGTGCTGGATGAGGAACGTCATGTGGAAGCCGATGAACAGCATCCAGAAGTGCACGTAGCCGAGGCGCTCGTTGAGCATGCGGCCGGTCCACTTCGGCCACCAGAAGTAGAAGCCGGCGAACATCGCGAACACGACGGTGCCGAAGACGACGTAGTGGAAGTGCGCCACGACGAAGTACGAGTCGCTCAGGTGGAAGTCCAGCGGAGGAGCCGCGAGGATGACGCCGGTCAGACCACCGAAGACGAAGGACACCAGGAAGCCGAGGGCGAACACCATCGGCGTCTCGAAGGTCACCGACCCTCGCCAAAGCGTTCCGATCCAGTTGAAGATCTTCACACCCGTCGGCACCGCGATCAGCATCGTCATCAGTGCGAAGAACGGCAGCAGCACGGAGCCGGTCACGTACATGTGGTGAGCCCACACAGCGACGGACAGCGCCGCGATCGCGATGGTCGCGTAGACCAGCGTCTTGTATCCGAAGATCGGCTTGCGGCTGAAGACCGGGAAGATCTCCGAGACGATGCCGAAGAACGGCAGCGCGATGATGTACACCTCGGGGTGGCCGAAGAACCAGAACAGGTGCTGCCAAAGCAGGACGCCGCCGTTGGCCGGATCGTAGATGTGGGCGCCGAGCACGCGGTCGGCGGCAGCGGCGAAGATCGCGGCGGCCAGGACCGGGAAGGCCATCAGGACGAGGAGGCTCGTGATGAGCGTGTTCCACGAGAAGATCGGCATGCGCCACATCGTCATGCCCGGTGCGCGCATCGTGATGATCGTGGTGATGAAGTTCACCGCGCCGAGGATCGTTCCGAAGCCCGAGATGCCGAGCCCCAGCATCCAGAGGTTTCCGCCGACACCGGGCGAGAACGACGCGCTCGCGAGCGGCTGATAAGCGAACCATCCGAACGAGGCCGCACCCTGCGGAGTGAGGAAGCCGGCGACGGCGATCGTCGAACCGAAGAGGAACAGCCAGAACGCGAACGCGTTCAAGCGCGGGAAGGCCACATCCGGCGCGCCGATCTGCAGCGGCAGGATCGCATTCGCGAATCCGGCGAACAACGGCGTCGCGAACATCAGCAGCATGATCGTGCCGTGCATCGTGAACAGCTGGTTGTACTGCTCCTTCGTCGGCACGATCTGCATGCCGGGCGCGAAGAGCTCGGCGCGGATCACCAGCGCCATCACACCCCCGAGCAGAAAGAACACCACCGACGCGATCAGGTACATGTACCCGATCGTCTTGTGGTCGGTGGACGTGATCCACTTGACGACGATGTTGCCCTTCTGCTCGACGCGCGACGAGCTCATGAGAGCAGCCTGGCGAGCCGGCAGGGTGGTGGGACGGGAGCGGGGGGCCTCGTCGGTGCGGGGTACTTCAGTGGTCGACATGGCTTACTCCTCTCCTTCCTCGGAGTCGTTCTGGGGCGTGGTGCCCGGGAAGTTCTGGAGACGGTCGTACTCGTCGTTGATGTCGCCCGTGTTGCCCTGCTCCTCGAGGGACTGCAGGTAGGCGTCGTATTCGTCCTGCTCGACGACCTTCACGTTGAAGAGCATCATCGAGTGGTACTCGCCGCAGAGCTCGGCGCACTTGCCGGCGTACTCGCCGACACGCGTCGGAATGAACGACCAGGAGTTGTCCTTCCCGATGTACATGTCCTTCTTGTACAGGAAGTCGATGATCCAGAACGAGTGGATGACGTCGCGGGACTGGAGGTTGATCGTGACCTTCTGGTCGACCGGCAGCACCAGCGTCGGCAGCTGCTCCTGGTCGATGTTGCCCGCAGCGTCGGGCTGAGCCTGGATGCCCATCGTCCAGACGGTGTCCTCGTCGGATTCGCCGTCGTATTGGAAGTCCCAGGCCCACTGCTTGCCGATAGCCGTGATCTCGACGTCGGGGTCATCCCACTGCGCCTCGATCTCGGCCTGATCGCGAGCCGTGAAGAAGAACATTCCCAGGACCAGGATCAGCGGCACGATCGTGTAGAAGATCTCGATCGGCATGTTGTACCGCATCTGCACGGGCAGACCGGTCTGTCCCTTGCGACGGCGGTACGCGATCGCGGCCCAGGCCATCAGGCCCCACGTGATGACGCCGACGGCGAGCAGCACGATCCAGGAGTTCACCCAGAGCGACGAGACCCGCTCGGTCTGGTTGGTGACCGCAGGCTCACCCTCCTCGAAACCCGGGAGGTAGCCGCTCAGCTCGGTGGCAGTACATCCCGCCAGGGCCACGGCGGCCGCGATTCCCAGAGGAAGAGCGGCCCAACGAAGGCGGTGTTTCGAGGGCACGATGCACCTTTCAGATTGCGGACAGGGCACATCCAAGTCTAGAGCAACCTCACACCTGATTCATGCCAACCATGCACGTTCGCGCATGCGATCCCGGGGCTGTCCTGGGGAAAAGACGCCGCATGCGACGCCGTCTCCGATGGCTCAGTGGAAGCTGTCTCCGCAGGCGCAGCTGCCGGCGGCGTTGGGGTTGTCGATCGTGAAGCCCTGCTCCGAGATCGTGTCCTTGAAGTCGATGGATGCGCCGTCGAGGTACGGCACGCTCATGTTGTCGACGATGACCTCGACGCCGTCGAAGTCGACGGTCTCGTCGCCCTCGAGGTAGCGCTCGTCGAAGTAGAGCTGGTAGATCAGGCCCGAGCATCCGCCCGGCTGCACCGCGACGCGCAGACGCAGGTCGTCTCGGCCCTCCTGCTCGAGCAGGTTCTTGACCTTGACCGCGGCAGCATCGGTGAGGCTGATGCCGTGGGAGTTGGTGGTGCTGGTCTCGGAAGTGAGTGTGGTGTCGCTCATGACGCTCCTTGTGACGGGCCGCGCTCGCACGGCTTTCCCACGATTCTACCGTCGCTCATCGCAAAGGCGGCGAGATCCGGGAAGAGCCGTGCGAGCGGTGGGTCAGCGTGAGAGCTCGCGGCCATTCATGCGCGCGAGGAGCAGCGCTTCAGTGGCCACGGCATGGCGGAAGGTGTCGAGGTGCAGCGACTCGTTCGGGCTGTGTGCGCGCGAATACGGGTCTTCGACCCCGGTCACCAGGATCTGCGCCTCCGGGAACTCGCGCACGAGATCCGCGATGAAGGGGATCGATCCACCGACGCCCAGATCGACGGGAGCGACTCCGTAGCCGTCTCGCATCGCGTCGCGAGTGAGGCCGACCGCCCAGCCGCTCGTGTCGACCAGGAAGCCGTCGCCGAGATCGACGTCGGTGAAGGTCAGCTCCGCACCGAACGGCGCGTGCGCCCGCAGGTGTCGCTCCAGCGCCTCGTACGCATCGGCACCGGACTGCCCGGGGGCGACGCGAGCACTGATCACGACGGTCACCTCGGGGAGCAGCGTGTTCGACGCGGACTCCACACTCGTCGCGTCGATCCCGATCACCGTCACAGCAGGCTTGTTCCAGATGCGGCCCAGGATGGACCCGTCCCCGATGGGCGTCGTTCCCGGAAGCAGCCCGGCCTCGTCGCGGAGGGTGTCCTCGCCGTAGTCCGGCGTGTCGGCCTCGTGGGCCGTCATTCCCTCGACGGCGACCGAGCCGCTCTCGTCCCACAGCGTCGACAGCAGGGTCACGGTCGCCATCATCGCGTCGGGCACTGCCCCGCCGAACATGCCGGAGTGAGACGCGTGGTCGAGGGTGCGCACACGGAGCGTGAAGCGGGCGTTGCCCCGGAGCGAGACGGTGAGCCCGGGCGTGACCGAATCCCAGTTGCCGGAGTCCGCCACGACGATGGCATCGGCCCTCAGCGCCTCCTTGTTGTCGGAGAGGAACTGGGCGAAGGAACGGGAGCCGTACTCCTCCTCCCCTTCGATGAACATCGCGATGCCGAGTTCGAGGTCGCCGCCCAGCACCTCGGCCACCGCGCGGATCGAGGCGATGTGAGCCATGATTCCGGCCTTGTCGTCTGCCGCACCGCGTCCGTACAGACGTCCATCGCGCACCGTGGGCTCGAACGGGGGCGTCTCCCAGAGTGCGTCATCCCCGGGAGGCTGCACGTCGTGGTGGGCGTAGAGCAGGATCGTGGGCTTGCCGTTGCGCGCGGCACGGGTGGCGAGCACCGCAGGCTGACCGTGCTCGTCGGTTCCCGGGATCGCGGCGCGGATCACCCGCACGTCGTCGAACACGTCGGTCGCGGTGGCGAGGGCCGCGACCGCATCGGCGCTGCGCTCCAGCTGCGTCTGGTCGAAGGCCGGCCACGCCATTCCGGGAATGCGCACGAGGTGCCCGAGATCCGACAACGCGGCGGGGATGCCGGTCGCGACGGCCTCGAGAACGGCGGCATCGGGCTCACGGGGGAGATCAGGAGAGGTCATGCGAGTAATCTTAAGGTGATCCACCTTCAGCGAACCGAGGATTCTCGTGGCCACTACCCCTGTCTCCCCTCCGACGAACGACGACGCCGCCGCGACGCCCGGCAGCGGAAAGGGCCGCGCCACGCCGTCGCGCGCGCAGCAGGAAGCGGCGCGCCGCCGCCCCCTCGTCGCCAACACGAAGGAAGCGAAGGCGGCCGCCCGGGCCGAGCTGAACGAGCGACGCAACCGCGCCCAGGCCGGCATGGCCGCAGGCGAGGAAAAGTACCTGCCCGCCCGCGACAAGGGCCCGCAGCGCCGCTGGGTGCGTGACTACGTCGATGCCGGCTGGCACCCCGCCGAATTCGTGATGGCCGTCATGGTGCT
This sequence comes from Microbacterium sp. PI-SA-G, assembly GCF_057215335.1. Taxonomy (NCBI): domain Bacteria; kingdom Bacillati; phylum Actinomycetota; class Actinomycetes; order Micrococcales; family Microbacteriaceae; genus Microbacterium; species Microbacterium sp. PI-SA-G. The sequence goes on along the minus strand of NZ_CM170103.1, from coordinate 154,955 downwards.
GGTCATCCTCGCCTCGCTCATTCCCGCCGAGCTCGCCATCGCCTTCTACGCCTACCTCGTGATGATGGGCTACCTGATCATCGCCATCGGCGGCATGGTGCTTCTCAGCTTCCGCGTGAAGCGCAAGGCCGCAGCGAAGTTCGGCAAGGACCGCCTCGAGCGTGGTCTCGGGTGGTACGCCGCCATGCGCGCCCTGCAGATGCGGTTCATGCGTCTGCCCAAGCCGCAGGTCAAGCGCGGCCAATATCCTGCCTGACCCTCGCACTCGCCGAAGGCCTCTCGTTCCGCGGAACGGGAGGCCTTCGTCGTCTGACGGCTAGCGGGCGACGAGTCCGCGGTTGATCTCTCGCCCCCAGAACGGTCCGCGATAGAGGAACGCCGTGTAACCCTGCACGAGTGTGGCACCGGCGTCGAGCCGCTCCTGCACGTCGGCCGACGTCTCGACCCCTCCCACGGCGATGACGCAGAACTCCGCGGGGACGGCAGCACGGACCAGGCGCAGCACCTGCATCGAACGCTCCTTGAGCGGAGCGCCCGACAAGCCGCCGGCGCCGGCGGCTTCGACCGTGGCGTCATCGGTGAGCAGGCCCTCGCGGCTGACGGTTGTGTTGTGCGCGATGATGCCGTCCAGGCCCTCGGTGACGGCGAGCTGGGCGATGGCCGTGATCTCTTCGTCGGGCAGGTCGGGCGCGATCTTGACGAGCAGGGGCGTGTCGCCAGAAGCGATCCGCACCGCTCGCAGCAGCGGCGCGAGCGTCTCCACCGCCTGCAGGCCGCGGAGCCCCGGTGTGTTCGGGGACGACACGTTCACCGCGACATAGTCGGCGAGGGGCGCGAGGCGGACGGCAGAGGCCACGTAGTCCGCGGTGGCTTCCTCCACATCGACGACGCGGCTCTTGCCGATGTTGACGCCGACCACTGTCTCAGGCGCACCACGACGCAGTCGCGCGAGACGCCGAGCTGCGGCGTCAGCACCCTGGTTGTTGAACCCCATGCGGTTGATCACCGCTCGATCGGCGACCAGGCGGAACAGCCGAGGCTTGGGGTTGCCTTCCTGCGGGATCGCCGTGACTGTGCCCACCTCGACGTGACCGAAACCGAGTGCCGCGAGTCCGCGCACGCCGACGGCGTTTTTGTCGAAGCCGGCCGCCACGCCGAAGGGCGAGGGGAAGGTCAGTCCGAGGGCCTCGACTCGCAGCGACGGATCGGGGGCGGTGAATGCCCGAGTCACGCGGGCGAACGGCGGCGCACCGAGCACCCGGATCACCGCCATGCCGGCGTGATGGGCGAACTCGGGATCGAAGCGCGAGAGCACAGCGCGAAAGAGCAGCGGATACATCACTGCCAGATTACCGGTCGGCGGGCTCCCGCTCGGAGTGGTCGGCGCGCAGCTCAGTGATCGCCGACTCGAAGTCCTCGAGGGAATCGAAAGCCTGGTAGACGCTCGCGAAGCGCAGGAACGCGACCTCGTCGAGATCACGGAGCGGGCCGAGGATCGCCAACCCGATCTCGTTCGTGTCGAGCTGCGAGACACCGGTCTGTCGCACGGCCTCCTCGACGCGCTGCGCGAGGATCGCGAGGTCGGCTTCTGTGACCGGACGCCCCTGGCATGCTTTGCGCACCCCGGAGATGACCTTTTCGCGGCTGAACGGCTCCATGACGCCGGAGCGCTTGATCACGTTCAGGCTCGCGGTCTCCGTCGTGGTGAACCGACCGCCGCACTCGGGGCACTGGCGACGACGACGGATCGACAGACCGTCATCGCTGGTGCGCGAGTCGATCACGCGGGAGTCGGAGTGACGGCAGAACGGGCAGTGCATCTTTCTAACCTACGCCGTGAACCGCGCCTCGATCGCGTCGCCGTGCGCCGGGAGCACCTCGGTTTCGGCCAGCGCCACGACTCCCTCGCGCACGGCGGCCAACGCAGCCCGGTCATAGGAGACGACCTGCTGCGGGCGCAGGAACGTGTAGGCCCCGAGGCCGGGCGCATAGCGCGCCTGTCCCCCGGTGGGAAGGACATGGTTGCTGCCGGCCATGTAGTCGCCGAGGCTGACCGGCGTCTGGTCGCCGACGAACACCGCGCCTGCGCTCGTGAAGGCCGCAGCGGCGTCCTCCGCGTCCGCGAGGTGGAGTTCGAGGTGCTCCGGCGCGTAGGCGTTGCTGAATGCCGTCGCCATCGCACGATCATCGACCAGCACGATGGCCGACTGGGGCCCGGCAAGCGCCGCCGCGACGCGTTCGGCGTGGCGGGTCGTGAGCGCCTGTCCCGCGACCTCGGCGGCCACTCGCTCCGCGAGCTCCTCGGAGTCGGTGACGAGAACCGCCGACGCCTGCTCGTCGTGCTCTGCCTGGCTGATGAGGTCGGCGGCGATGAGTCGCGCGTCGGCGGCGGCATCGGCGACGACGAGGATCTCAGTCGCACCGGCCTCGGAGTCCGTGCCGACCACTCCGGCCACGGCGCGCTTGGCTGAAGCGACGTAGTTGTTGCCGGGGCCGGAGAGAACGTCGACCGGATCGAGGTCCACGGCAGCGACACCCCACGCGAACGCGCCGATCGCTCCGGCGCCGCCCATCGCGTAGACCTCCGTCACTCCCAGCAGACCGGCCGCCGCGAGGATGGTCGGGTGGATGCGCCCGCCCTGATCCGCCTGCGGGGGCGAGGCGAGGGCGATCTGCGAGACTCCGGCCACCTGCGCCGGTACCACGTTCATGATGACGCTCGAGGGATAGACGGCTTTTCCGCCGGGGATGTACACACCGGCACGGTGCACCGGCTGCCAGCGCTGCGTGATGCGGGCGCCGTCGCCGATCTGTGTGACCTGCGGCGCCGGCACCTGCGCCGCAGAAGCGAGGCGCACGCGACGGATCGACTCCTCGAGCGCCGCCCTCACCTCGGACGACAGCCCCATGAGGGCCTCATCGATGTGCGACGACGGCACGCGGATGGCGTGATCGGTGACACGGTCGAACCGCTCCGCCTGCTCACGCAGCGCCACTTCGCCACGCTCGCGCACGTCGTCGACGATTCGGACCGCCGTGTCCAGCGCTTCGGCGCGCGCCTGGGACGCCCGCGGGACGGCGGCGAGCATAGCGGCGGGCGAGAGCTCGCGCCCGCGCAGATCGATCGTGCGCACTGTCAGCCTTTCGAGATGTCTGAGATGTCGTGCAGGTAGCCGATGCGGCCGTCGTCATGGCGGACGACATACGCGCCGCCGCGATCCTCGAGCACGAGTGCCCAGGCTGCCGGCCCGATGCGGAACAGCGGCTCCCCCGCTCGTCGTGGACGTCACGGTCTGTCGGTGCCAGGATCCAGAACGGCTGTGCGGCGTCACGCGGGTGCGTCGATTCGATGTCGGAGACCTCGTCATCGGTGAAACGGCCGTCGGTGAATCCGTCGTCCGCGAACTCGGTCGTCTCGGACTGATCGCCGTTCGACGGGCTGTTCGCTGCCGCGGGCGACTCGACGGTGTACGCCGTCTGCAGCAGTGCCTCGATGCTGCCGGTGTCGGAGACGATCTCTGGGCCTCGCGAACGGCGGGAGTACGTCGGCACGTAGTCATCGTCGGCCGTGGTCGCCTCGGTGCCGGTTCCGCCGCCCGACGCGTGCGCGGCGAGCGGGACCTGCTCTGCGATGTCGAACCGAGCGATTTCGTCGGTCGCCTGCTCCCGAGCCAGCTCGACGTCCAGCTCTCCGCTGCGCGCGTACTCGGTCGTGACCTGCTGCTGTGCTGTCGGGGTGTCGGTGGGGTCGAAGGCCGGCGGCGGCTCAGCACTCGTGCGCTGCTCGCCCGGGGTCCAGCGCGGCTCGGCGACGACGACGTCGGAGTGCTCGTTCGCGCCGGGCTGCGCGTCGTGGTCGGTCTCGGACGGGGTGTCGGCGCCCGCAGGCGCGTCCGAAGACGGCTCGGCCTCGGGACGCGGACGTGCGATCACCGGGCGGGCGGGGTTCGCATTGCGGTGCGCGAGAGTCACCAGGCGCCCCTGGAAGTCATCCTTCAGACCCGGGATGATCGGTGCGAAGACGGTCAGTACGACGAGGGCGATCGAAGCCAGCAGTTGGACGACGGCCGTCCAGGCCAGGCCGAACACGCCGAACTCGATGAGCGCGGCCAGGGCGCTCCACAGCGTGCCCAGCCAGATGACGGCCGCGACCGAGAACGCCACCGAGGCGAACTGGTCGATGCCCAGGGAGCCCACGCGGCGGATGCCGTCTGGCGAGAACCGGCGCAGCACGAGAAGGAACACCGCCACCGTGGGCACACCGATGGGGAGGATCCACTGAATGCCGCTCCCCCAGATCGACACGCCGTCGGCGACCGGGAAGAACGACACGAGGAACGCGATCGCCCAGACGCCCACGATGAGCAGCTCGCGGAGCGTGAAGCCGAGAATCCCGTACATCGGCGTCACCTGGTCGTCGTAGAGGACGCCGTCTTCATCGAGGAACTGCTCGGTCTCGGCATCCGGGATCTCAGGGAGGTCCGTGCTCATCAGTCATCCTTTCGTCATGCTGCACGACGGGAGGGTGATCGTGCTACCCGACGGCTCACGATCCTACCTGCTCACCCCAGACAAGTCGGTCCGAGCAGAGACTTGAGGTCACCGAACAGATCAGCCGAGACCTTGACGGGCATCGGCACCTCGAACACCTTCGCCGTGCTGCCGCGATGGACCCGCAGCGTGACCTCGGTGTCTCCTCGGTGACGCCGCAGCACCTCGGCCAGTTCGGTCATCACTCGCTCCGTCGCGCGTTGTTCCGCGAAGACCAGCGAAAGCGGTCCGGCGGCATCGAATGAGCCGATGTCGGGCGCGAACGCTGACTGAGCGTGCAAGTTGAGCCCGTCGTCTCGCCGCGACACCCGACCGCGCACGGCCAGGATCGAGTCCTGCTGCAGGGTGTGCTGGAACTCGAGGTAGGTCTTGCCCATGAACATCACGGTGACCTCGCCGTTGAAGTCCTCGACGGTGATCATGCCGTACGGGTTCCCGCTGGCCTTGGCGACCCGATGCTGAACGCTGGTCACCAGACCCGCCACCGTCACCTGGTCTCCGTCCTGGATGTCCTCCGAGTTGTTCAGGTCGTGGATCGAGATCGACGCGTGCTTCGCAATGGGAACTTCAAGACCCGCGAGCGGGTGGTCGGACACGTAGAGTCCGAGCATCTCGCGCTCGAAGGCGAGCTTGTCCTTCTTGATCCACTCGGGACGCGCTGGCACCTTCGCCGGAGCGACCTCCTCGAGTCCGTCGTAAAGGCTGTCGAAGTCGAACCCGATCGCGCCCTGTGCCTCGTTGCGCTTTCGGTCGACCGCCGCCTCGACCGCATCCTCATGCACCTCCATGAGAGCTCGACGCGAGTCACCCATGGAGTCGAATGCCCCGGCCTTGATCAGCGACTCCACGGTGCGCTTGTTGGCCACATGCAGCGGCACCTTGTCGAGGAAGTGATGGAACGACGAGAAACGCTCGTCCTTGCGGGCGGTGACGATTCCGTCGACGACGTTGCTGCCCACGTTGCGCACGGCGCCGAGTCCGAAGCGGATGTCGTCGCCGACGGCCGCGAAGTAGTTGATCGATTCCGAGACATCGGGCGGCAGCACCTTGATGCCCATGCGACGGCACTCGTTGAGGTATAGCGCCATCTTGTCCTTCGAGTCGCCGACGCTGGTGAGCAGCGCCGCCATGTACTCGGCCGGATAGTGAGCCTTCAGGTACGCCGTCCAGTACGAGACCACGCCGTACGCCGCGGAGTGCGCCTTGTTGAAGGCGTAATCGGAGAAGGGGAGAAGGATCTCCCACAGCGCGTTCACGGCGCCGTCGGAGTATCCGTTCGCATGCATGCCCGCCTGGAAGCCCGCGAACTGCTTGTCGAGCTCGGACTTCTTCTTCTTGCCCATCGCGCGACGCAGGATGTCTGCTTGCCCGAGCGAGAAGCCGGCGACGCGCTGGGCGATCGCCATGACCTGCTCTTGGTAGATGATCAGACCGTACGACTCCTCGAGGATGTCGGCGAGCGACTCCTCGAACTCCGGGTGGATCGGCGTGATCGGCTGGGCGCCGTTCTTGCGGAGCGCGTAGTTCGTGTGCGAGTTGGCCCCCATGGGACCGGGACGGTAGAGGGCGATGAGCGCCGAGATGTCGCCGAAGTTGTCGGGCTTCATGAGTCGCATCAGGGAGCGCATCGGCCCGCCGTCGAGCTGGAACACCCCGAGCGACTCTCCACGACCCAGCAGGTCGTAGGCACCGCGGTCGTCGAGCGCGAGGTGCTCGAGATCGAGTTCCTCGCCACGGTTCATGCGGATGTTGTCGAGCGCGTCGGAGATGATCGTGAGGTTGCGCAACCCCAGGAAGTCCATCTTGATCAGTCCGAGCGACTCGCACGACGGGTAGTCGAACTGCGTGACGATCTGGCCGTCCTGCTCGCGCTTCATGATCGGGATGATGTCGAGCAGAGGCTCGGACGACATGATCACGCCGGCTGCGTGCACGCCCCACTGGCGCTTCAGACCCTCGAGACCGAGCGCGCGGTCGAAGACCGTCTTCGCCTCGGGGTCGGTCTCGATCAGGACGCGGAACTCGCTCGCTTCCTTGAAGCGCTGGTGCGACGAGTCGAACATGCCGTCGAGCGGCATATCCTTGCCCATCACGGGCGGCGGCATCGCCTTGGTCAGCCGCTCCCCCATGCTGAACGGGAAGCCGAGAACGCGGCCGGCATCCTTCAGTGCCTGCTTCGACTTGATCGTGCCGTAGGTGACGATCTGCGCGACGCGCTCGGAGCCGTACTTCTTGGTCACGTAGTCGATGACCTCGCCGCGGCGACGGTCGTCGAAGTCGACGTCGAAGTCGGGCATGGAGACGCGGTCCGGGTTCAGGAATCGCTCGAAGATGAGGCCGTGCTCGAGAGGGTCGAGGTCGGTGATGCGCATGGCGTAGGCAACCATCGATCCGGCACCGGATCCACGGCCCGGACCGACGCGGATGCCGTTGTCCTTGGCCCAGTTGATGAAGTCGGCGACCACGAGGAAGTAGCCGGGGAAGCCCATCTGCAGGATGATGCCGGTCTCGTACTCGGCCTGCTTGCGCACCTTGTCGGGGATGCCGTTCGGATACCGGTACTGCAGGCCGGTCTCGACCTCTTTGATCATCCAGCTGTCTTCGGTCTCACCGTCGGGAACGGGGAAGCGCGGCATGTAGTTCGCGGCGGTGTTGAACTCCACCTCGCAGCGCTCGGCGATGAGCAGCGTGTTGTCGCACGCCTCGGGGTGATCACGGAAGAGCTGTCGCATCTCGGCGGCGGTCTTGATGTAGTAGCCGTCGCCGTCGAACTTGAAGCGGTTCGGGTCGTCGAGCGTCGACCCCGACTGTACGCAGAGCAATGCCTCGTGCGCATCGGCCTCGTGCTGGTGTGTGTAGTGGGAGTCGTTGGTGCCCACCAGCGGGATATTGAGGTCCTTCGCCAGCCTCAGCAGGTCGGTCATGACCCGCCGCTCGATGGAGAGCCCGTGATCCATGATCTCAGCGAAGTAGTTCTCTTTGCCGAAGAGATCCTGGAACTCGGCGGCGGCGGCGCGCGCCGCGTCGTACTGCCCGAGGCGCAGGCGGGTCTGGATCTCGCCCGACGGGCAGCCCGTGGTCGCGATCAGGCCCTTGGAGTACGTCTGCAGCAGCTCACGGTCCATGCGGGGCTTGAAGTAGTAGCCCTCCAGGCTCGACCGCGAGCTGAGGCGGAACAGATTGTGCATGCCCTCGGTGGTCTCACTCCACAGGGTCATGTGAGTGTATGCACCCGACCCCGAGACGTCATCGCTCTTCTGATCGGGCGAGCCCCACTGCACGCGCGATTTGTCGCTGCGGTGGGTGCCGGGGGTGACGTACGCCTCGAGTCCGATGATCGGTTTGACACCTGATGCCTTGGCGGCTTTGTAGAACTCGAAGGCCGCGAACGTGTTGCCGTGGTCGGTCACCGCGATGGCCGGCATGCCGTAATCCGCGGCCGCCTGAGTCATCGCCGCGATCTTCGCCGCACCGTCGAGCATCGAGTATTCGCTGTGCACATGGAGGTGGGCGAAGGAGTCGGATGCCATGGGTTCGAGTCTACTTTCCGCTCCCGACATCGGCGGCCGATCGCGAGCTTCAGGCGTCCATCATCACCCGAGCTCGAGTCGCATCAGCACCCGCGGAAAACCGTCGAGCACCGAACCGGTGTCGGCAGCCTTGCGGAAGCCTGCAGTCTCGAACAGCGCGCGCGTGCCGACGTACGCCATCGTGAGATTCACGCGCTCACCGGCGTTGTCGAGCGGGTACCCCTCGATCGCCGGAGCACCGCGCTCTCGGGCGTAGTTGACCGCGCCGGCAATCAGCGCGTGTGAGATCCCCTGCTTTCGATGACCGGGCCGCACCCGAAAACACCACAGCGACCACACGTCCACGTCGTCGATGTGCGGGATGAGCCGGTTTCGCGCGAAGCTCGTCTCCCGCCGTGGGTGAAGCGCGGCCCAGCCCACCGGCTCGCCGTCGAGGTACGCGATCACGCCCGGGGGCGGATCGTGTTCGCAGAGCTCACGAACACGCTCCGCCCGAGCCGCGCCGCGGAGAGCCACGTTCTCCTTGTTGCCGACGCGGTAACTCAGGCAGAAGCAGACGTTCGACGACGGATTCTTCGGGCCGACGAGCGTCGCCACATCGTCGAACGCGGTTGCGGGACGCACCTCGATGACCATGACCTCAGTGTGCCCCCTGCTACGGACACTTCGGCAGCTCCGCGCCGCGTCTACTCGCCGCGCAGAACGTCGAGGGCGTGGCGGAAGTCCGCCGGGTACGGGGACTCGAACTGCACCCAGTCCCCCGTGGCCGGATGCGCGAACGCGAGCCGATGCGCGTGCAGCCACTGACGCGTGAGGCCGAGGCGTGCCGACAGGGTCGGGTCGGCGCCATAGAGGGGATCGCCCGCGCAGGGATGCCGGTGAGCGGCCATGTGCACACGGATCTGGTGCGTACGCCCCGTCTCGAGATGGATCTCGAGCAGCGATGCTCCCGGGAACGCCTCGAGCGTCTCGTAGTGGGTGACGGAGGGTTTGCCGTCGGGGATCACCGCGAACTTCCACGAGTGGTTCGGATGCCGTCCGATGGGCGCCTCGATCGTGCCCGCGAGCGGATCCGGATGGCCCTGCACGACGGCGTGGTAGATCTTCTCGACCGCGCGCTCCTTGAATGCGTGCTTCAGCGCGGTGTACGCACGCTCCGACTTCGCCACGACCATCAGACCGCTCGTGCCGACATCGAGGCGGTGGACGACGCCCTGACGCTCCGGTGCACCACTGGTCGCGACGGTGAAGCCTGCAGCCGCCAACGCCCCGACGACGGTCGGACCCTCCCACCCCACGGAGGGGTGAGCGGCGACGCCGGATGGCTTGTCCACGACGATGATGTCGTCGTCGTCGTACACGACGCCGAGCTCGGGCACCGCCATCGGGATGATCCTGGGCGCTTCCTTCGGCTGCCACTCCACCTCGAGCCACCCGCCGCCGCGCAGACGGTCGGATTTGTCGAGCACGACGCCGTCGAGGCGCACGCCGCCGGCTGCCGCCACGTCCGCGGCGAAGGTGCGGGAGAAGCCCAGCATGCGTGCCAGAGCCGCATCGACTCGAGTGCCCTCCAGCCCGTCGGGCACCGGGAGGGAGCGTGACTCCACTCTCAACGTCCTTCGGCGGGAGCAGGGCCCTCGGGCGACGTGTCGCCACGGAGTCCGGCGTTGTGCGCGTCGAGCGCGTCACGCTCCGCCGCGGCCACCGCGACGGCTTCGGCTTCTTCTTCGGTTTCGACCGTGATCTCGTGGTCACGCTCGCGTGTGCCGTCGAATCGCAGGCCGAAGACGACCAGAAGAGCGACCGAGATCATGCCGGTCACGATGAAGATATCGGCGATGTTGAAGATGGCGGGCATCATCCACGGCATCGAGATCATGTCGACCACGTGGCCGACCGGGAACCCCGGCTCGCGGAACAGTCGGTCGCCGAGGTTGCCGAGAACACCGCCGAGGAGACATCCCAGCACGACCGCCCAGAGCCGTGAGCGGAGGCCGAGGGCCTTCCAGATGATCACTCCGGCCACCACCGCGAGGGCGATGGTGAAGATCCAGGTCACCTCGGAGCCGAGCGAGAACGCGGCTCCCGGGTTGCGGACGAAGTACAGCTGCAGGAACTCACCGAGAACGGGCACGGCCTCCTGAAGCGGAAGCTGCGTGACGGTGAGGTACTTCACAAACTGATCGGCGGCCAGTACGAGCGCTGCGAGAATCGCAACGATCGCACCGGCCGCCGATCGGCGAAGGGGACGACGTGTCAAGACCTACGACCTACAGTCCGATCGCGGAGACAGGCGTCGAATCCGTCGAAGCCGACTTCTCGTCGAGCTCACGGAGCTGGCCCTCGATGTAGCCGCGCAGCTGCGAGCGGTAGTCGCGCTCGAAGTTGCGGAGTTCGGTGATGCGGGCCTCGAGCGTGTTGCGCTCGCGCTCCAGGCGTGCCGCTTCTTCGCGCTGCTTGACCTCGGCCTCGGAGCGGATGCGGTTGACCTCGTTCTCGGCGTCGGCGATGAGCTGGTTGCGCTTCGCCTCGCCTTCGGCCACGTGCTCGTCGTGCAGGCGCTGAGCGAGCTCGATGATGCCGGCGGTCGCGGTGGCGGAGCCCGACGGGGCAGGCTCGGCGACGGGCGCCTCGGCGACCGGAGCGGGAGCCGCAGGTGCCTCGGCGACGGGGGCCTCGGCGACCGGCTCCGCGGCAGCGGCGGGGGTCTCGCCCGACTCGTACGCGGCCAGCTTGGCCTTCAGCTCGGCGTTCTCCTCGAGCGCCTTGCGCCACTCGATGACGATCTCGTCGAGGAAGTCGTCCACCTCGTCCGGGTCGAAGCCGTCCTTGAAGCGGACGTGCTGGAACTGCTTGGTGACGACGTCATCCGGGGTAAGTGCCATGAGTGGCTCCTCTTTCGATGAGTTCGGTTGCCAGTTGAGTATGGCGTGGTCGTGAAGTGGCGCGAACCCGGGGGGCGCGCCTGGGTGCCAGCATAGCCCTCACAGCTTGGCGTCGCGATGTCGCGACACCCGGGAGGGCGGAAGTGCGGCTCAGATGAACAGGCGGACGATGTTCATCAGGATGAGCACGATCAGCATCGTGATCGCGAAGCCGAAGTCGAGCGACAGCGTGCCGATTCGCAGCGGAGGGATGATCCGTCGGAAGAACCTGATCGGCGGATCGGTCAGCGTGTATACGGCCTCCGCCGCCACCAGCCCAAAGCCCTTCGGCCGCCATTCCCGGTTGAACAGGGGAATGTAGTCGAGGATCAGCCGCGCGAAGAGCACGAAGATGTAGAGCAGCAGGACCAGATGGACGATGCTCGCGAGGATCGAGACGAAACCCACGGAGCTAGGACTGGTCGAAGCCCGCGGACTCGGCGTCAGCGTGGGCGATTCCGCCGTGACCCGAGACCGCGATGTTCTCCGGCGAGAGCAGGAAGACCTTGGAGGTCACGCGCTCGATGCGGCCGTACAGGCCGAGGGAGAGTCCGCTGGCGAAGTCGATCAGACGACGGGCGTCCGCGTCGCTCATCTGCGACAGGTTGATGATGACCGGCACACCCTCCCGGAAGCTCTCAGCGATCAGCTGGGCGTCGCGGTACTGCTTGGGGTGGACCGTCAGGATCTCGTTCACAGCGCCGGCCGCAGGCTGGCGCACGGCGACGGGCCGACGAAGCGGGGTGACGGGGGCCGGGGCGGGCTCTTCACGCTCGCGCTCGCGGTGAGCGCGGGCAGGCGCCTGCTGCTCCTCTGCATAGGTCTCTTCCTCATCGGCGAGGCCGAGGTACACCATGGTCTTCTTCAGCGGGTTACCCATCGTGTCCTCCGGTTCGAACGTGTCGGGTGGTCTGTTTAGAGGTTAACCCCGGTCGGGCCGGGGTCCGGTGATTGCGGAGCCGATCCGCAGGTGTGTCGCGCCGGCGGATATCGCCTCGACGAAGTCGCCGGTCATGCCCGCCGAGATCCAGTCGGCCTCCGGAGCGACGGAGCGGATGCCGTCCGCCACGTCGCGCAGACGCGCGAAGGCGGAGGCGGGCTCCTCGTCGAGGGGGGCGACCGCCATCACGCCGCGGAGCCGCAGCGTCGGCAGCGTGAGCACGTGCTCGGCCAGGGTCGTCGCGTCAGCGGGCGCCACTCCCCCTCGTCCGGGGTCGTCCGTGAGGTTGACCTGCACCAAGACGTCGAGACGACTGTCGTCTTCTGCCGCACGATGGAGCGCGTCGGCCAGGCGACCGCGGTCCACCGAGTGAACGGCGTCGGCGCTGCGTCGGATCGCCCCGGCCTTGTTCGTCTGCGCCTGGCCGATGAAGTGCCAGCGCAGGTCGATCTCGGCGAGTTCCGTCTGCTTGGCGGTGAGCTCCTGCTGACGGTTCTCACCGACCTCGCTCACGCCGAGCGCATGAAGCTCGCGCACCAGCGAGGCCGGATGAAACTTGGTCACGACGATCCGGGTGATCTCACCCGGATCGCGGCCCGCGGCGCGCGCTGCGTCGGCGATCCGCTCGTCGATCGCCGACAGCCGTGCTGACAGACCCGACGAGCCATGCGGCTCCTCCGAGGTCACTTCAGGAATTCGGGGATGTCGATGTCGTCATCGGCGAACGCCGGCTCGATGCTCGTCGCGGGGACACGCTGCTGGACCGGCTCCGGCGCGGCGGCCGGCTTGGATGCGGGCTCGGTCGCGACCGGCACCTCGGGCAGCGCGGCTGCCGCAGCCGGACGCGACACGACCATCGGGTCGAGGCGCAGGGAGGGCTCTCCACCGTCGAAGCCGGCGGCGATGACCGTCACGCGCACCTCGTCGCCGAGCGTGTCGTCGATGACCGTTCCGAAGATGATGTTGGCTTCGGGGTGTGCCGCTTCCTTGACGAGGTCAGCGGCGTCGTGGATCTCGAAGATGCCGAGGTTCGACCCGCCCTGGATGGACAGCAGCACGCCATGTGCACCCTCGATGCTCGCCTCGAGCAGCGGCGACTCGACGGCCAGTTCGGCGGCCTTGATCGCGCGGTCGGCACCGCGCGCGGAGCCGATGCCCATGAGCGCCGAACCGGCTCCCTGCATGACCGACTTCACATCGGCGAAGTCGAGGTTGATCAGACCCGGGGTCGTGATCAGGTCGGTGATGCCCTGCACACCGGCGAGGAGCACCTGGTCTGCCGTCGCGAACGCCTCGATCATCGAGATGCCGCGGTCGCTGATCTCGAGGAGACGGTCGTTGGGAACGACGATGAGGGTGTCGACCTCTTCCTTGAGCTTGGCGACGCCCTCCTCGGCCTGGCTCTGGCGGCGACGCCCTTCGAAGGAGAAAGGCTTCGTGACGACACCGATGGTGAGTGCGCCGATCGACTTGGCGATGCGGGCGACGACGGGAGCGCCACCGGTGCCGGTACCGCCACCCTCTCCCGCGGTGACGAAGACCATGTCGGCTCCGGTCAGGGCCTGCTCGATCTCCTCGGCGTGGTCCTCGGCGGCGCGGCGACCCACCTCGGGGTCGGCTCCGGCTCCGAGGCCTCGGGTCAGTTCGCGACCCACGTCGAGCTTGACGTCGGCGTCGCTCATCAGCAGCGCCTGCGCGTCGGTGTTCACGGCAATGAACTCGACTCCGCGGAGCCCGAGATCGATCATGCGGTTCACGGCGTTGACGCCGCCACCGCCGACGCCGACGACCTTGATCACGGCGAGGTAGTTCTGGTTCTGGCTCATGGCCGGCCTCCGATTAGTCGAGCCTTGTCTTCGATGTCGAGAAGGTGAGGATGAACCTTAAACCTCAACTAGAGGTGTAAAGTGTTTCCCGGTATTGCGTTCTCTTGATCGAAGGTATGCGCCACGCGGTCACGCACGCGCAACGTCGCGGGCGTGTCGCCCCATTCCTGCAGAAACAGGTCCGGCGGAGCAGTTCCGGCGCGCTCAGCCGACGACAGCGGTCTCCGCCGACGACACATCGACCGTCGACGCGGCGGGATTGGCGCCGAGGGCACGAGCGAGGACGAGCGCCTTGGTGGGCGACTCCTCTGCACTCCCCCAGACCACCGTCAGCCCGGTGCTCAGCGTGAGGGTGACATCGTCGGCCGTCGTCGCGCTCAACCCGGTCAGCTGCCCGCGGATGTCGGCCGGCAGCGATCGCACCACCAGACCGGCGCTCTCGAACGCGGAGGATTCCGTCCCCCCGGCGATGTCGAGAAGCGGCTGACCGGCCGGCTGATCGGTCGTCGTCGAGAGAGCGACTCCCGCCGCATCGACCAGGGTGTAGCCGGCATCGGAGCGGATGACCCCCACCGGAGTCCGCTCGACGATGCGCACGGTCAGGTCGTGCGGCGGTCGGGCCTCCAGCGCATAGGTCTCGATCAGCGGGAAGCCCAGCAGCGCGGCCTTGACCTCGCTCGAGTCCACCAAAGCCAACGGCGTGCCGATCTGCTCGCCGAGCGCCGCCTCGATCGCTGCCGGGTCGAGTGCCGATGCGCCGACCACCGTGATCTTCTCGACGGCGAACAGCGGGCTGTACGCGGCCGCGGCGCTGCCGCCGATCAGCAGCACGATGGCTCCGACGACGCTCCACCCGATGATCCGCCGGCGACGGGAACGCTGGGTGAAACGACGGATCTCTCCCCGCAGGGCCCTGCGTCGCGCCCTCGCCGCACGCCAGACGTCTCGCGTCGAGGTGGGCACGACCTCCTCCGGGCCGTCAGTGGAGACCGCACTGTCGGTGAAGGACCGCCCGGTGATCGGGACAGGTGTCACGCCGGGCGCGTTCGCATCCGAGGTCTCGGAGGAGTCCGTCTTGTCGCCGCGCCGCGCGGTCGCACGCAGACGGGACGCGGATTCATCCTCTCCGGGGCTCTCCCGGGTGGGAAGCGGAGGAGGCCGGCGCACGGCTCACGCCTCGACAGGTCTGCGCAGCGACTCCAGCACCTGCGGGATGATCTGGTACACGTTGCCGCAGCCGAGAGTGATGACGAAATCGCCGTCGCGCGCGACCGAGGCGGTGTAGTCGGCAGCCTGCTGCCAATCCGGCACGAAGTGCACGTGGGCGGGGTCGTGGAACGCACCGCTGACCAGCTCACCCGTCACTCCGGGCACCGGATCTTCGCGAGCCCCGTACACGTCGAGCATCACGGTGTGATCGGCGAGCTCCTCGAGCACGTCGGCGAACTCCTGGTACATGTGCTGGGTACGTGAGTACGTGTGCGGCTGCTGGATCGCGATGATGCGGCCCGAGCCCGAGAGCGTGCGCATCGCCTCGAGAGCCGCGCGCACCTCGGTCGGGTGGTGCGAGTAGTCGTCGTAGACGGTGACCCCGCGCTCGACGCCGTGCTGCTCGAGGCGGCGGACCGTGCCCGCGAAGCCCTCGACCGCGCGGACGGCATCCGCCAGCGGGAACCCGAGCGCCAGGAGGACGGTGACGGTGCCCGCCGCGTTGATCGCGTTGTGGACGCCGGGCACGGCCAGTTGCATACGCGCACTGTCGTCGCCATGAGTGATGGTCGCGGCGACCGGGCCCTCTGCCACCACGTCGCTGACGCGTACATCGGCGTCGGCTGCCTGGCCGAACGAGATGACATTCGGGTGTGTGATGCCCGTGCGGACCCGGAGCGCGCCGGGATCGTCGCTCGAGATGACGACGGCCTCGGTCGCAGCGTCGGCGAAGCGCACGAAAGCGTCGTGGAACGCCTCCTCGGAACCGAAGTGATCGAGATGGTCGGGGTCGACGTTGGTGATCAGCGCCACCGCGGTGTCGTACAGGAGGAAGGTGCCGTCGGACTCGTCGGCCTCGATGACGAAGAGCTCTCCCGAGCCGGTGGCGCTCGACGTGCCCAGCTGCTCGATCACGCCGCCGTTGACGAAGTGCGGGTCAGCGCCGAGCTCGCGCATCGCCGTGACGATCATTCCCGTCGAGGTGGTCTTGCCGTGCGCACCCGCAACGGAGACGAGTCGACGCGAGCCGATCAGCCAGTGCAGGGCCTGCGAACGGTGGATGACGTGCAGTCCCCGCTTCTTGGCCGTGACGAACTCGGGGTTCTCGGGCCAGATCGCGCCGGTGTGCACGACGGTGTCGGCGTCACCCAGATGCGCGGCGTCGTGGCCGACGTGAACGGTGGCACCGGCGGCGGCCAGAGAGCGCAGATTGTCGCTGTCGGCGCGGTCGGATCCCGACACGCGGATGCCGGCGTCGAGGAACATCCGGGCGAGTCCGCTCATGCCGGATCCGCCGATGCCGATGAAGTGTGCGGCGGTGATCGTCTCGGGAATCGGGAGGGAGAGGTCGGGTCTGATCATGTCCTGGCCAGTCTAGTTCGGGGTGCCGAGGGCACGATCGATCAGAGAGATCACGTTCTCGGTGCCGGTGCGGGTGCCGACCGTCTCGGCGGCCGCGGCCATCCGCTCGATGCGAGCACGGTCGTGCAGAAGGGGGATCACGATCTCACGAACCGCGTCGCCGCCGAAGGTCGCGTCGTCGAGAAGCTGCGCCGCGCCGGCGGCGACAGCCGAGGCGGCGTTGAGACGCTGCTCACCGTTGCCCACCGAATAGGGGACGTAGAGCGCCGGGATGCCGAGCGCGCTGACCTCGCTCACCGTGGCCGATCCGGACCGCGAGACGATCAGGTCGGCGAGGGCGAACGCGAGGTCCATCCGATCGACATATCGGCGCATGACGTACCCGGGTGCACCAGGGTCGACCAGCTCACTGCGCTCCCCCGTGACGTGCAGCAGCTGCCATCCGGCGTCGAGGACGTCGCGCCACGAGTCCGCGAACGCGTCGTTGAGTCGCTGCGCGCCCAGTGAACCGCCGAAGACGAGGAGCACGGGCCGGGCGACGTCGAGCCCGAAAGCGGCCGCGGCCTCCGCGCGAGTGGCGGCGCGGTCGAGGGCGATCACCTCGCGTCGCAGCGGCATGCCGACGACCTCGCCGCCCCGGATCGGCGTCCCCGCGAAGGCGACTCCGACGGCGGCGGCCCAGCGGGCGCCGAGCACGTTCGCGAGTCCCGGCCGCGCATTGGCTTCGTGGACGACGAAGGGAACGCTTTCGCGGCGCGCTGCCACATAGGCCGGGGCCGAGGCGTATCCGCCGAAACCGACCACCACGTCGATCCTGTGCTGACGGATGTGCGCCCGCGCCTGGGCGATCGCGCGACGGAATCGTCCGGGAAACGCCAGGGCCTGGCGGTTCGGTCGGCGAGGGAACGGGACCTTGTCGACGACGAGCAGTTCGTAGCCACGCTCCGGGACGAGACGGGACTCGAGCCCCTCCGCGGTGCCCACGACGAGCACGGTGGCCTGGGGCTCGCGCTCTCGCAGAGCGTCGGCCACGGCGAGCAGGGGATTCACATGACCGGCGGTTCCTCCGCCGGCAAGAAGGTACGAGGTCACCGAGTGACCCTACCCCGACCTGCCGAGGAAGCCCTGCGAGCGGATGCTCCGCGCGGACGCGCCGTGGGCTCCGTCACCGGAAGGGTGCGTGCGAACGCGAGAAGCACGCCGCACGCCATCAGCACGGCCAGGAGCGCGGTGCCTCCCTGCGACATGAACGGCAGCGGGACGCCCATCACGGGGAACAGACCGATCACGACGCCCACGTTCAGCACGGCCTGGCCGACGACCCAGACGGTGATGCCGCCGGCCGCGACGCGGATGAAGGGGTCGTCGGTCTTGCGGATCACGTGGAAGGCGCCGACCGTGAAGAACGTGAACAGCGCGAGCAGGACGATGCAGCCGATGAGGCCGAGCTCCTCGCCGACGATCGCGAAGATGAAGTCGTTGCCAGCGGCAGGCAGCCAGCCGTACTTCTCCTGAGAGTTGCCGAGTCCCAGGCCGAAGACGCCGCCGCTGGCCATGCCCCAGATTCCGTGGATCGACTGGTAGCAGTCGGTGTAGTACAGGCTCATGTCATCGCAGGTCGCTGTGATGCGCCGCATCCGGTCGGCGCTGGACAGCGCATAGGCCAGCACGGCGGCGATGCCGAGCACGACGGGGATGATGAACAGGCGCAGCTTGACGCCCGAGAAGAACAGGCAACCGAGCAGGATGAGCACCAGCACCATCGCCGTGCCGAGGTCCTTGCCGCCGAGCACCGTGCCGATCGCGAGAGCGCCGACGGGGATGACCGGGATGAAAACGTGATGCCAGGTGCCCAGCATCGCCTGCTTGCGCAGCAGCACGTACCCGATCCACAGCGCCAGCGCCAGCTTGAGGAACTCGGACGGCTGCAGACTGAAGCCCGCGATCTCGATCCAGTTGCGGTTTCCGCCGTCCTCGATACCGAGCGGCGTGAACACCAGCAGCTGCAGCGCGACCGCTCCGAACAGCGCGGGCCATGCAATGCGCTTGAGGAACTTGATCGGCAGGCGGCTGATGAGGAACATCAACGGCACCCCGAGGAGGGCGAAGATGCCCTGGCGGAGCGCTCCACCCATCGGGCTGTCACCGTTGGCGACCGCCGTGGCGCTCGTGGCCGACAGCACCATCACCAGGCCGAAGAGCGTGAGCAGCAGCGCGGTGGACGCGATCATCAGGAACTCGGACGACACCGGCGTGAACCGTCGCCCGAGCGACACGCGAGCCGCGAGGCCGCCGGACTCAGACCGCGGGGGGCGGGCCACCTGCGTCATGAGCGCTCCCCTGGTCGATCCACTGCTGCACCGCTTCGGCGAAGCGACGGCCGCGATCCGCATAGCTGGTGAACTGGTCGAAGGATGCCGCGGCGGGAGCCAGCAGAACTGTTCCCTCACCATCGACGATCTCGACCGCGATCTCCACGACGCGATTCATGACATGTCCAGTGTCGCCAGCATCCACCTCGAACACCGGCACCCCGGGCGCGTGTCGCCGGAATGCCGCGAGGACCTCGTCGCGCTCGACGCCGATCACGACGGCGGCGCGCGCGGTGGTTCCGGCGCCGGCGACGAGATCCGAGAGGTCGACGCCCTTGAGGTCGCCGCCCACGACCCACACCGCTCCCGGGTAGGCGCGCAGCGAGGATGCCGCGGCGTGCGGGTTGGTGGCCTTCGAGTCGTCGATCCACGTGATGCCTGCGTGGCGGGCGATCACCTGGATGCGGTGCGCGTCGAGCCGGAAGGACTGCAGGGCCGTGTGGATCGCCTCGGGTGCCACGCCCACGGACCGTGCGAGAGCGCTGGCGGCCAGGATGTTCTGCACGATGTGAGGAGCCGCGAGCCCGACCCGGTCGAGGTCGGCCACAGTGGTGAGCTCGAGGGCGCTTGTCGAACGGTCATCGAGGAATGCTCGATCGACCACCAGCCCCTCGACGATGCCGAGGTCGCTGGGTCCGGGGATGCCGAGGTCGAAGCCGATGGCGCGTGCCCCCTCGACCACCTCGGCGTCCTCCACCATGCGACGGGTCGCCTCATCGGCCTTGTTGTAGACACAGGCGACGCGCGTGTTGCGGTAGACGAGTGCTTTCGCATCGCGATACGCCTCGGCGCTGCCGTGCCACACCAGGTGGTCATCGGCGAGATTCAGGCACACCGCGGCGTGCGGGAAGATCTCACCCTCTGCGCTCGACTGCCCCAGGTACCAGAGCTGATGACTGGAGAGCTCGACCACGAGCACGTCGAAGCCTGCCGGGTCGCGGACGGCGTCGAGCACCGGGATCCCGATGTTGCCGCAGGGCGCCGCGCGCACGCCGCCCTCGACCAGCAGCGCGGCGGTGAGCTGCGTGGTGGTGGTCTTGCCGTTGGTGCCGGTGATCAGCACCCAGTCGGCGGGCGAACCGTCGGTGCGGGTGACCTTGTCGCGCACTCGCCACGCCAGCTCGATGTCTCCCCAGAGGGCGACGCCGGCGTCCTGGACCCAGCGGATGACGGGATGCGACGGCGAGAACCCGGGTGACGCGATCACCACCTCGGGGCCGAAGTCGACAAGGGTCTGCGGAACGCTGTCCAGAGATCCGAGCTCGAGTTGTGCTCCGATGACCGGGACCAGCCGCGAGTACTCCTCGTCGGCGGACTCGCTGAGCACCAGCACTTCGGCGCCGAGCTCGGTGAGCGTGTCGGCCACCGAGAACCCGGTCATCGACAGCCCGAGCACCGCGACGCGCAGGCCGCTCCAGTCGGCGTGCCAGCTCGTCAGGGTACGCAGCCGCTCAGCTGACACGGGTCAGCCATTCGACGTAGAACAGACCGATGGCCGAGACTGCCAGAAGCCCCGCGATGATCCACAGCCGCACGACGATGGTCACCTCCGCCCAGCCCCGCATCTCGAGATGGTGGTGGAACGGGCTCATCAGGAACAGGCGCTTGCCGCGTGTGATCTTGAAGTAGGCGCGCTGCAGGATCACCGAACCGGACGACAGCACGAACACGCCGGCGATCACGAGCAGGAGCAGCTCGGTGCGGGTGAGGATCGCCATCGCGGTGATCACACCGCCGATCGCCATGGATCCGACGTCACCCATGAACACCTTCGCCTTGGGGGCGTTCCACCAGAGGAAGCCGATGAGGCCTGCCGCGAACGACGCCGCGATGATTGCCAGGTTGAACGGGTCGCGCACCTCGTAGCATCCGCCGAGAGCGCCCATGTCGACGCCCTCCCCGACGCAGGGCTGCTTGAACTGCCAGAACGCGATCACGCTGTAGGCGCTCACCACCATCACTCCAGCGCCGGCGGCGAGACCGTCCAGTCCGTCGGTGAGGTTCACGCTGTTCGAGGTCGCGACGCCGATGATCGCGATCCAGGCCAGGTACAGCACCCAGCCGATGATCACGCCGAAGGTGAAGAGGTTGAGCCAGCTGATGTCGCGGAAGAGCGAGATCGACTCGCTCGCCGGGGTCTGGCCGAACTTGTTGGGGAAGTTGAGCGCGACGACGCCGAAGGGGATGATCACGATCAGCTGCCCGATGATCTTGCGCCAGCCCGAGAGGCCGAGGCTGCGCTGACTGCGCACCTTCATGTAGTCGTCGATGAACCCGACCGCGCCGAAGCCGACCATCAGCCAGATCACGAGGATCGCGGACAGCGCGGGAACCCCGCCGCCCACATAGACACCGGTGAAGTAGCCGACGATGGTGCCGGCGATGAAGATCACGCCACCCATCGTGGGGGTGCCCCGCTTGGCCTCGTGGTTGGGGTTCTCGACCGCCTCGGGGGTGCGGATGACCTGCCCCCAACCCCACTTCCGGAAGAGCCGGAGGAAGACGGGAGTAAGGAACAGGGTGAAGGCGAGCGAGATCGCCGCCGCCATGATGAGTGACCTCACGTGAACAATTCTCCCAGACGATCGCCGAGATGCCGAAGGCCCACGGAATTGGATGACTTCACGAGCACGCGATCTCCGTCGCGCAGCTCCGTGCGGAGGTACTCGAACGCGGCATCCTGGTTCGGCAGGTGCACGGCCTCGCTGTTCCAGGAGCCCTCACCCACTGCCGACAGATACAGCCTCCGGGCTTCGGGTCCGACGACCACGATCCGCTGGATGTTCAGACGCACGGCGAGCAGACCGATGCGGTCGTGCTCCTCGCCTGCGCTCTCGCCCAGCTCGCTCATCGCTCCGAGGACCGCGACGGTGCGCTCTTCGGGACCGGTGATCTGGGCGAGCGTGCGCAGCGCGGCCGCCATCGAGTCAGGGCTGGCGTTGTACGCGTCGTTGATGATGCGCACGCGGTCGTTGCCCATCGGCTGCATGCGCCAGCGCTCGGCGATCTCCACCGTCTCGAGACGGGACACCGCGTCGGTCAGCGGCACCCCGAGGACTCCGGCGGCGGCGATCGCCGCGAGGGCGTTGGTGATGTGGTGCGATCCGAGGACCTGCAGGTGCAGTGGAACACGCTGACCGTCGGCCTCGATGACGCAGCGGGTGCCGGCGGCGGTCACCTCGATGTCGAGCGCCCGGACCTGCGCGGCGGGCCCCTGGCCGAAACCGACGACGCTCATGCCGCGGGACTCCGCCAGCTCCCGCATCGCGGCGACGCGTCCGTCGTCCATGTTCAGCACTGCGGTCCCCGATGGGCGCGCGGCGCTCACGAGCTCCGCCTTGGCCTTCGCAGTCTCCTCGATGCCACCGAAGCCGCCGGCGTGTGCCATGCCGACCATGAGCACCACCGAGACGTCCGGCTCGACGAGACCGGCGAGGCGTGCGATGCTTCCGGGCGCGGCGGCGCCGAACTCGCTGACGAGGAACCTCGTGTCCTCGGTGACGCGCAGCATCGTGACCGGAGCGCCGACCTCGTTGTTGTAGGAGTTGATCGGGGCGATCGTCTCGCCGTCATCCTGGAGGATGCGGGCGAGGAAGTTCTTGGTGGTGGTCTTGCCGTTGGAGCCGGTGATCCCGACGATGCGCAGATCGCCCCGCGCGCGCACCCGGGCGACGACCTCTCGGGCAAGATCTGCCAGGGCGTCGATCACATCAGGCACGACGATCTGCGTGACCTCATCGTCGACCGGTCGCTCGACGATCGCCAGCACCGCTCCGGCCTCGACCGCAGCGCCGACGAAACGGTGTCCGTCGGTCTCGGCCCCGGGCTTGGCCACGAAGATCGACCCCGCTCTCATCGCGCGGGAATCGGTGTCGACGATGCCGTCGACCACGGTCTCGGCGGAATCCGATCCGGCGAGACGCAGGTCACCGCCGATGACTGCGGCGATCTCAGCAAGCGACAGGGCGATCATGACATCTCCAGGCGCGGCTTTCGCCGACTATCCGAACTTGGGAAGCAACTCGTCCATCGGCACAGAGGACGGCATCACGCGATAGGTCTTCATCACCTGCGTCACGGCCTTCTGGAAGGCGGATGCGGTCGCGGCGGACGATACAACC
The DNA here is from genome assembly GCF_057215335.1 of Microbacterium sp. PI-SA-G. Classification (NCBI taxonomy): domain Bacteria; kingdom Bacillati; phylum Actinomycetota; class Actinomycetes; order Micrococcales; family Microbacteriaceae; genus Microbacterium; species Microbacterium sp. PI-SA-G. The sequence goes on along the minus strand of NZ_CM170103.1, from coordinate 132,120 downwards.
TTAGTCGGCTCGTCGAGAGTGACCACGACGACGTACTGCGGATCGTCGACCGGCGCGAAGCCCACCATGCTGGTGAAGTACACGCCCGCCTTGTATCCGCCGTTGCCGTCGGGGACCTGAGCGGTACCCGTCTTGCTGGTGACGCGGTAGCCCGGCACCTGGATGCGCTCGGCGTTGCCGCCCTGCACCGCGACGTTCTCGAGCATGCGCGTGATGTCCGCGGCGGTCTGCTCTGCCACCACCTGGGTGTGCTCGGGCTCGTCCGCGGCGACGACCGTGCCGTCCTGCTCCGTGCACGACTCGATCAGCGACAGATCGATCTTCTCGCCGCCGTTCGCGATCGCCTGGTAGGCGCCGGCGACCTGCGCCGCCGTGACCGTGAAGTACTGACCGAACGTCGTGGTGTACAGCGACTGGTTGTCCCACTCGCTGACCGGGTGGAGCGTGCCGGCCACTTCGGTGGGGAAGCCGATGGTGTCCTGGCCCACGCCGAAGCGCTGCAGGTAGTCGTAGCGCACCTCGGGAGCGACCATCGTGCCGAACTTCGACAGGGCGACATTCGAGGAGTCGATCAGTCCGCCGGCGAGTGTGTAGTTGTACGCGGGGTGCGAGAAGGCGTCGTTGATGACAGCGCCGTTGGGGAACGTCTCGCGCGATGAGGCGGTGACCGTGCTCGATGGAGTCAGGCCCGCACCCTCCATCGCGGCGGCGGCGGTGATCGCCTTGAACGTCGAGCCGGGCTCGAAGTCACGGTGGAAGATCTCGCTGCCGAAGCCGTCCGAGGTGATCGTGCCGAGATCGTTGGGGTCGAGGGCCGGCCATTCCGCGGCGGCCCTGATCTTCCCCGTCTTCACCTCGACGACCGTGACGGTGCCGCCCTTGGCCCCCTGCGCCTGCGCCTCTTCGGTGATCATCTGCTGCAGGTACCACTGCAGGTCGCTGTTGATCGTCAGCTGCACACTGCCGCCGTCGACCGCGTCGACGACCCGCTCGCTGCCGGGGATCACGACGCCGTCCTTGCCGGTGCGATACGTCTTCTCACCGCTTGTGGGTGCGAGGCAGGACTGCTCCATCTTCTCGATGCCCGCCTGTGCCGCGCCGCTGCCGTCGAGGAACCCGACGATGTTGCCCGCGACGGCACCGTTCGGATAGACGCGGACCTCCCGCGGCTTCATGTGCAGGTACGCGAGCCCGAGGTCGCGCAGTTCGATGAACTGCTCCGTGGTGAGGGACTTCGCCAGCTGTGCGTATTGGCTGTTCTCATCGCGGGCGAGGGCGTCGGCGACCAGCGCGCGCACCTCGTCGCCGGTCTGGCCCGTGACGGCGGCGATCTTGTCGGCCGCCTCGACCCACGGGACCTTCGGCCCCTTCTCCTCGAGCGTGCGGATGACGAGCGGGCTGAGCTCCGCGTCGTACACGAGCACACTGGATGCCAGGACCACACCGTTCGCGTCGACGACCGATCCGCGTTGACCGGTGATCGTGTTCCCCTTGCCGATATGCACGAGCGAATCGGAGACATGCTCGTTCGCGCTCACCACCTGGATGTCGACGAGGCGCACGACGAACGCCGCCAGCACCGCGAGGATGACGGCGAGTGCGACGACGGTGCGGCGCCGCGGCCCGCGGGTGGCTCGTGTCGTCATGGGATCTCTCCGTCAGGTCGAGGGTGGTCGTGCGGGCTCAGCGGGTGGTCGGGCTCGGGAGTCCGTCGGTGATGGCGGGCGGCAGGTCCTGGGTGGGCGGCACAGCGCCTTCCTGGATCACCGGCGTCTCCGCAGCAGGCGCGGTGATCAGAGAGTTGCCCACCGCGCCGGCGCCTGCCGGGTCGACGGTCGACGTCCAGTCCGCGCCCATGCCGGTGCCGAAGACCGCTCCGTCGCTCAGGCGCAGATACGACGGCGAGCCGGCGACGACCATGCCCAGAGCTGCGGCTTCGGTGGCAAGCACCTGAGGCGAGTTCAGACCGGTCAGCTCCTCCTGCAGAGCGTTCGTGCGCAGGTCGAGCTCGCGCTGCTGCGACGAGAGGGACGCCAGCGCGAACGAGTCCTGGGTGATGGCGAGCGACAGGGCGATCTGCGCCGCTCCGATCGCGAGCGCTCCCCCGAGGGCCACGAGTGCATACGCGAGCTTCGGCTTGCGTCGCGGCACCGGCTGCGTGACGGGCCGCAGGCGCCGTTCGGGTGCGGACGGCGCGAGTGGACGGGCCGGCTGACGGACGGTGGCGTTGAGGCTCATGTGCGCTCCCGCAGTTTCTCGGCGGCGCGGAGCCGCACGGGGATCGCTCGGGGGTTGCGAACACGCTCGTCTTCGGGCGCGAGTTCGGCCCCCTTGGTCAGGATCTTGAATCGCGGCGCGTGCTCCGGGAGTTCCACCGGAAGCCCGGCCGGAGCCGTGGAGGCGGATGCTGCGACGAACGCCTGCTTGACGAGCCGGTCTTCCAGCGACTGGTACGACATCACGACGATTCGCCCGCCGACGGAGAGCGAGTCCATCGCGGCCGGGATGGCATCAGCGAGAACGTTGAGTTCGGTGTTGACCTCGATGCGCAGCGCCTGGAACACGCGCTTCGCGGGGTGACCGGTGCGCTGGGCCGCCGCAGGCGTCGCCGCGATGAGGATCTCGACGAGTTCGCCCGAACGCTCGATCGGCTTCTTCTGGCGAGCGTCGATGATGAAGCGGGCGTATCGACCGGCGAGCTTCTCTTCGCCGTAGCGCTCGAAGATCCGGCGGAGGTTGCCTTCGTTGTAGGTCGCGATGACCTCGGCAGCGGTGACACCCTTGGTCTGGTCCATCCGCATGTCGAGCGGTGCGTCCTTGGAGTACGCGAATCCGCGCTCGGCCTCGTCGAGCTGAAGCGAGGAGACGCCGAGATCGAACAGGATGCCGGAGGCGCCCTGCGCATGCAGGCCGATCTCGTCGTACACGGTGTGCACGAGGGTGATGCGATCCCGGAAGCGCGCCAGGCGCTCTCCCGCGATGCGGAGTGCGTCGGTGTCGCGGTCGAGTCCGATCAGGCGGATGTGCGGGAAGCGCTCGAGCAGAGCCTCCGAGTGTCCGCCCATGCCGAGTGTGGCGTCGACGAACACCGCGCCGTCCGCCTGCAGGGCGGGGGCGAGCAACTCGACGCAGCGGTCGAGCAGGACGGGGGTGTGAATGTCTCGGAGGTTCATGATCTTTCTCGGGGTGACCTTCGGCTCTGATCCCCCTCCGCTTCGCGACCCGGCACCGGGGAAGTGTGTCGGGGCGGGAGCGGCGGGGCATCACAGCCGTGGTCAGAAGAGTCCCGGAATCACCTCCTGCTCGAGATCGGAGTAGGTCTCCTCACCGGCGGCGAGGTAGGCGTTCCAGCTCTCGGCATCCCAGATCTCGGCGTGTGCGCCGACTCCGGTGACGATGAGTTCCTTCTGCAGCCCTGCGTACTGACGCAGGTGGGCGGGGATGGTGATGCGGTTCTGGTTGTCGGGCATCTCCGCACTCGCACCGGAGAGGAACAGACGCATGAAGTCACGCGCCTGCTTGTTGGCGAGCGGCGCCTGACGGATCCGCTCGTGCATCGCCTCGAACTCGGCCGTGCTGAAGACGTAGAGGCAGCGTTCCTGCCCCCGGGTGACGACGATGCCGCCACCGAGGTCCTCACGAAACTTCGCAGGAAGGATGACCCGTCCTTTGTCGTCCAGCTTGGGTGAGTGCGTTCCCAGCAACATCGGCCATCACCCCCTCTCCGTCCGGCCAACTCGAGGTGCGCCCCACATTACTCCACTTTCCTCCACATTCCTACGGGCAATCGGCTGCTCGCCATCTGAAAGCGCCCGGCAGCTCCCTCACTTCCCCGGAAAACCGCGGTGGAGAGGAGTGGAGCGCGGGTGGAGGAAAATCGGCACTCGGCGGCCGGCAACCGCGCGACGCTGAGAACACGAAAAAGGCCCGGATGCGCAATGCATCCGGGCCTTCAGAAGAAGTGGTGGGGAGGGTCAGCGACCGTCCTGGCGGCGGTCCCATCGATCGTTCATGCGATCCATGAAGGAACCCGATTCCTGGCGCTTGGCCGAGGAGGTCTCGCGCGGAGCGACCGGGGTGGTGCGGCGGACCGGGGTGACGGCGAACATCACACCGGCGAGCATGGCCGCGAACCCGATGACGCCGATCACGATGCCGAGCACGTCTCCGAGGATCACACCGGCCACGAGTCCGCCGATGCCGACGAGGAGCAGCAACGCTCCGTACACGAGATTGCGGTAGCTCAGCGCACGATCGCCAGAAGGCGCGCTCACGACGTCGGCGTCATTGTGGAGGAGATGGCGTTCCATCTCATCGAGCAGACGCTGCTCCTGTTCGGAGAGTGGCATTTCGTCCCCCTCGGGTATGGTGCCTCCATCCTACGCGCGCCGAGGCATCGGGGCTAGCAGTTCGGCCTCTGGTTGCTTTACGTATGCTGGGAGTCGTGCCACCCTCCCCCATCGCCGACGCCGTCGCCGCCCGGCTGGACCTCTTCCTCTCGCGCATGCGCGCCGAATCGGCCGAGTACGGACCCGATGCCGTCGCGTTTCTCGAGGCCGCGGCGGACACCCTCGTCGGAGGTAAGCGGCTTCGCGCCCGGTTCTGTCACGCGGGCTGGCGGAGCATCGCGCACCTCACACACCGGGGGGCAACAGAGCCCGACGTGCTGTGGGACGTCTGCGCCGCGCTCGAGATCTTCCAGTCCGCCGCTCTCGTGCACGACGACCTGATCGACAACTCCGACACCCGCCGCGGCCGGCCCGCGGCGCACCGAGCGCTCGAGACAGCGCACAGAGCGGCCTCCTGGACCGGTGACGCGGAGTCGTTCGGCCGGGCCGCCGCCATCCTGCTGGGAGACCTGCTGGTCGCCTGGAGCGACGACCTGCTCGAGTCCACTCTGAAGCAGCATCCGCGAGCGCACATCGTCCGCTCCGAATACGCACGTATGCGCCGCGACGTCACCACCGGGCAGTTCCTCGACATCGCCGAGGAATCGGCGTGGAGCGTGAACCCCGACAGCACCCACGCCGACCGGGCGTTGCGGGTCGCGTCACTCAAGTCGGCGCGCTACAGCATCCAGCAGCCGCTGCGACTCGGCGCGGCTGTCGCGGGCGCCGACGACGAGCAGATGGCGTCACTGAGCCGCTTCGGCCTGCCCGTCGGGATGGCCTTCCAACTGCGTGACGACATCCTCGGCGTCTTCGGCGATGCCTCCGTCACGGGCAAACCAGCGGGTGACGATCTGCGCGAAGGCAAGAGGACGGTCCTGATCGCTCTCACACGGGAACGACTCGGTCCCTCCGCCCGCGCAGTTCTCGACGAGATGCTCGGCGATCCCGAGCTCACCGCACAGCAGGTCTCGTTCCTGCAGGCGACGATCGTGGATTCCGGTGCGGTCGACCGCGTCGAGACGATGATCGCCGACTACGCCAAGGAAGCCGATCGGGCTCTCATCGGCACATCACTGGACAACGCGGCGGTCGGGGACCTGCGCGATCTCGCACGGGCCGCGACCGTCCGGTCCGCCTGACTCCCGGTCGAGAGCCGCTCAGGCGAGTGTCTGCGCGAGCCGGCGAACCGCGCTCTTGTGGCCGGCGCGAAGCGACTCGATCGGCGAACGCCCCAGCGACTCCTCGTCGGCGAGCAGCCAGTCGATGAGCTCGTCGTCAGAGAATCCGGCGTCCTGCAGCACGATGATGGTGCCTCGCAGGGAGCTCAGCGGCTCTCCGTCGACGATGAACACCGAGGGCACAGCGAACGCGCCGTTCCGGCGCGAGCCCACCAGGTAGTGCTCGTCGATCAGGCGTCGCACGCGACCCAGCGGGACGTCGAGCACCTCGACGAGGTCGGGCATGGTCAGCCACTCGGGAGCAGGGGTCGCAGCAACGTTCTCAGACACCTTGCCACTATCTCATCTCTGCCGCAGGAGTGCATATCGCCACAACTTTCACACGTGTCACTTGCGTCACTCGCGTTGACTTCTGTTTACATCCGTGTCAGCGTGTCATGAGCTCGGAAAGGGGACTCCTTGAGACTCGACAGCACCGCGCGTCGTACGCGCCATCACTTCCCGCTCGGCATCCCCGCGATGGTGCTGGGCGCTCTCGCCGGCACCATGGCGGCCTCTCCCGCCGCCGCCGCAGACACCTCACCGCATGCGCTGCCGGTCGAGCGCCTGCAGGGCGTCGCCACCCGGGTCGCCCCGGCACAGACATCACCGACGAGCTACGTCGTGCAACCCGGCGACACGGTCTCGTCCATCGCCGGCCGTTTCGGTCTCAGCACCGTCGACCTGCTCACCTGGAACGGACTGACCTGGCGCTCGGTCATCTACCCCGGTCAGAGCATCGCGCTGCAGTCGAGCGCGGCTCCGGCGCCCGCCCCGACCCCCGCGCCCGCCGCCGCTTCCGCGGCGCACACGGTCGTCGCCGGCGACACGATCTTCGCGATAGCGAACAAGTACGGCACAACTGTCGATGCCGTCCTCGCGGCCAACGGTCTGTCGCGCGCATCCGTCATCTACCCCGGGCAGCAGCTCGCGATCGGCGGGACGGCGCAGCCGGCACCCGCCGCGCCCGCAGCCGCCGCTCCCCCCACAGCCCAGGCTGCGACCGCGAGCCACGCCGTCGTCGCCGGCGACACGGTCTTCGCGATCGCGAAGAAATACGGCACGACCACGCAGGCGGTCTTCGCCTTGAACGGCCTCGACGCGTCGTCGATCATCTACCCCGGGCAGTCGCTGGTCGTCGGCTCGGCGGCTCCCGCCGCGGAGCCGACCGCTGTCGCACCGGCACCCGGTCCGAGTGGACAGCTGCAGGCGACCCTGAGTGCCGAGCAGGCCGCCAACGCCTCCCTGATCATCCGCATCGGACGCGAACTCGGGGTCTCCGACCGCGGCGTCGCGATCGCGTTGGCGACCGCAATGGTCGAGTCTGGCATGCGCAACCTCGACTGGGGCGACCGGGATTCGCTGGGCATCTTCCAGCAGCGACCGAGCACCGGGTGGGGCGCACGCGAGCAGATCCTCGACGCCGACCGCAGCACGCGCGTCTTCTACGGCGGCCGGAGCGATCCGAACGGCTGGAACACGCGCGGACTCCTCGACGTCCCCGGCTGGGAGAGCATGGCGTTCACCGACGCCGCGCAGGCCGTGCAGATCTCGGCATTCCCCGGTCGGTACGGCCAGTGGGAGGCCCAGGCGTACGCGTGGCTCGCGCAGCATGGCTGAGAGTCGTCACGAAAACCGGCGAGCCTGAGGGTGAGCCGTTCCCCGGGCTCCCAGGCAGTTCTCAATAGAATTCAGACGTGACGTCGAATCAGCAGGCCGACCCCCTCATCGGGCGGCTTGTCGACGGTCGGTACCGGGTCCGCGCCCGCATCGCGCGTGGCGGTATGGCGACGGTCTACGTCGCGACGGATCTGCGGCTCGAGCGACGCATCGCGCTCAAGGTGATGCATGCGCACCTCAGCGACGACTCGGCGTTCCAGAGCCGGTTCATCCAAGAGGCACGCTCCGCGGCTCGTCTCGCCGACCCGCACGTCGTGAACGTCTTCGATCAGGGGCAGGACGGCGAGCTCGCCTACCTCGTGATGGAGTACCTGCCGGGAATCACCCTGCGCGAGCTCCTCCGCGAGCAGAAGCGGCTCACGATCCCCCAGACGATCACGATCATGGATGCCGTGCTCGCGGGGCTGTCGGCCGCACACCGCGCCGACATCGTGCATCGCGACGTCAAGCCCGAGAACGTCCTCCTCGCCGAAGACGGACGCATCAAGATCGGCGACTTCGGCCTCGCGCGCGCCACCACGGCGAACACCGCCACCGGACAGCAGCTGCTCGGCACGATCGCCTACCTCGCCCCCGAGCTTGTCACGCGCGGGACCGCGGATGCCCGCAGCGACATCTACGCCCTCGGCATCATGCTGTACGAGATGCTCGTCGGCGAGCAGCCGTACAAGGGCGAACAGCCCATGCAGATCGCCTTCCAGCACGCGACCGAGTCCGTGCCTCGTCCGAGCGTGCGCAACCCCGCCGTTCCCGAGCAGCTCGACGAGCTCGTTCTGTGGGCGACCGAGAAATCGCCGGACGAACGCCCCGACGACGCGCAGCAGATGCTCGAGCGCCTCCGCGAGATCGAGCGCGACCTCGGAGTCGCCCCGGCGCGTGCGGCTGCGACCACTCAGGTCCTGCGCGCTCACGCCGACTCCGGCGACCTCACCAAAGTCATGCCGAACAGCACGATGGTGATGTCAGCACCGACCGCCGCTCCGCAGCAGCCCGTCGACAACGCGACCGTGCTGCGTCGTCGGGCGTCGAAGCGGCGGGCGCGCGGCGCCTTCCTCCTCGCCCTGGTGCTGCTCCTCGCCGTGCTCGCCGGCGGCGTCGGCTGGTGGTTCGGTTCCGGCCCCGGCTCACTGGTCGCGGTCCCCGAGGTGGCGGGGAGGACCTACGACGAGGCGTCCGCCGTGCTCATCGACGACGGATTCGTGCCGGTCAGAGCCGAGGAGAACTCCATCGACGTCGATCGCGACACCGCGATCCGCAGTGACCCCGAACCGGGCGCGCGTCTGGACAAGGGCGCAGAGGTGACCGTGGTCATCTCGCTCGGCCCCGCGTCGCACACCGTCGAAGCGCTCAACGGCAAGAGCGAGGACGAGGCGCGCGACTACCTCGCCGACATCGAGGTCAACGTCGCCGAGACACCTCTGATCCTGTTCTCCGACGCCGACGAGGGCGTGGTGATCAACGCCTTCGTCACACCGCGAGCCGGTGGGGAGCCGTACCAGTGCGCCGAGGGATGCGAACTGCTCGAGGACGACTCGGTCGAGCTCTACGTCTCCGCCGGCGCCTTCCCCGATGTATCGGGCATGAGCATCGACCAGGCGTCGACGACCCTCACCGAGAAGGGCCTCACCATCGCAGGCGAGTCCGTGTACCAGTTCAGCGATGACGTCGACAAGGACACGGTGATCGGCGTGGTCGACCGTGCAGAGGAGGGCAACTGGCGCCCGGGTGACACCGTGCAGCTGATCGTGTCGAAGGGTGCCGAGTTGTTCCCGGTGCCCGACGTGACCGGCGAGACGCTGGTCGACGCGAAGCAGATCCTTCGAGACGCCGGTTATGGATTCGTCGCCTCGTACGCCGCTTGGGGCGATCTGCCCGGGTTCGCGGAGCTGGCTCGGGTCACGGCGCAGGAGCCGAGCTCGCTCCCCCGCGGCGGCACCGTGAAACTCTCCATCCAGCTGAGCGGCTGAGCGGCTGATCGGCGCATTCGCTCGCGACGGACACAGAACCGCCCTTCCCGAACGATCGGGGAGGGCGGTTCTTGGTGATGCCGCAGCTCAGCGCTTCTCGAGCTCCTCAGCCACGAGGAAGGCCAGTTCGAGCGACTGCATGTGGTTGAGCCGCGGGTCGCACAGGCTCTCGTACCGGGTGGCCAGGGCCGCTTCGTCGATGTGCTCGGATCCGCCCAGGCACTCGGTGACGTCGTCGCCCGTGAGCTCGACGTGGATGCCGCCGGGGAAGGTGCCAACCGCGCGGTGCGCCTCGAAGAAGCCGCGCACCTCGTCGACGACGTCGTCGAAGCGACGCGTCTTGTAACCGGTGGGCGTGGTGATGCCGTTGCCGTGCATCGGGTCGGTGACCCACAGCGGCTGAGCACCCGAGTCTCGGACGGCCTCGAGCAGCGGCGGCAGCGCGTCGCGGATCTTGCCGGCACCCATGCGCGTGATGAAGGTCAGACGGCCGGGCTCGCGCTCGGGGTCGAGCTTGTCGATCAGCGCCAGGGCCGTCTCGGGAGTCGTCGTGGGTCCGAGCTTGACCCCGATGGGGTTGCGGATCTTCGAGAAGTAGTCGACGTGCGCGCCGTCGAGCTCGCGCGTGCGCTCCCCGATCCACAGGAAGTGGGCCGAGGTGTTGTACGGCGTGTCCGTGCGGGAGTCGATGCGGGTCATGGGGCGCTCGTAGTCCATGAGCAGGCCCTCGTGGCCGGTGAAGAACTCGACGCGCTTGAGCTCGTCGAAATCGGCGCCCGCGGCCTCCATGAACTTGATCGCGCGGTCGATGTCGGCCGCCATGCGCTCGTACCGCTGGTTCGCCGGGTTCTGCGCGAAGCCCTTGTTCCACGAGTGCACCTCGCGAAGGTCTGCGAACCCACCCTGCGTGAAGGCGCGGATGAGGTTCAGCGTCGAGACAGCGGTGTGGTACCCCTGCAGCAGACGACCCGGGTCCGGCTGGCGAGACCCCTCGGTGAAGTCGTAGCCGTTCACGATGTCACCGCGGTATGCCGGCAGCGTCACATCGCCGCGGGTCTCGGTGTCGCTCGAACGCGGCTTCGCGAACTGCCCCGCCATGCGTCCCATCTTCACCACGGGCATCGCGGCGCCGTACGTGAGCACGACCGCCATCTGCAGGACCGTCTTGATGCGGTTGCGGATCTGGTCGGCCGTCGCGCCGGCGAAGGTCTCGGCGCAGTCGCCACCCTGCAGCAGGAAGGCCTGGCCGGACGCCGCGCGGGCGAGACGCTCGCGGAGATTGTCGACCTCACCCGCGAAGACGAGCGGCGGGAGTCCGGCGATCTGCTGCGAGACCTCCGCGACACGCGCGGTGTCGTTCCACTGCGGCTGCTGCTTGATGGGGAGCGAGCGCCATGCGTCAAGGGCGTCGATATGGTGCGGAAGCATGCCCACCAGCCTAGTGGTCGCGGGGGTGGGCCAGCCGCGTCAGGACCGCTGTGTGACGCGGGTGGGGAGCCGGTCCTTGACCGTCGACGCGTAGACGTCTTCGTAGTGCTGCTCACCCAGTCGCTGCAGCGCGACCATGATCTCGTCCGTGACGGATCGAAGGATATATCGGTCGTTCTCCATGCCGGCGTACCGGGAGAAGTCCAGGGGCTCCCCGATGACGATCCCGACCCGCACGACGCGGGGCAGCCGCTGCCCGATGGGCATCGCCGTGTCGGTGTCGACCATGATGACGGGAACCACCGGCACCCGCGCCTCGAGGGCCATCCGTGCGATGCCGGTGCGCCCGCGGTACAGCTTGCCGTCGGGGCTGCGCGTTCCCTCGGGGTAGATGCCGAGCAGGTCTCCGCCACCGAGCACCTGGAGTCCGGTGTTCAGCGACGCCTCGGAGGCCTTGCCGCCGGACCGATCGATCGGGATCTGACCGGTCGCCTTCATGAAGAACTTGGTCGCCCACCCCTTGGGCCCGCGCCCGGTGAAGTAGTCGCTCTTGGCGAGGAACGACATGCGGCGGTCGATGACCAGCGGCAGGAAGATCGAGTCGGCGAACGACAGATGATTGCTGGCGAGGATGGCAGCGCCGTTCGCGGGCACGTTGTTGCGTCCCACGATCCAGGGACGGAAGATCGCCTTGACCACGGGGCCGATCACGACGTACTTCATGAGCCAGTAGAACATCGAGGTGAAGTCTAGCGTCGCGCTCCGCATCCGCCGTCGTCGATATATCAGAAAGCCGCGATCCGCGACTCAGTACCACCCCGTGTGCGACCCGGTGCCATGCTCTAGACTCGACTCAATCCGTCCCGATCGGTACCGAAGGAGCTGCCGTGGTCCAGTTTGAAGTCCCCGCGATCGTGCCCGCCGACCCCGATGCGAACATCGCCGACCTCTTGGCGAAACGCGTCGAAGCAACTCCCGATCGTGCGCTGTTCTCCGTGCCCGAGGGCGAGGGATGGCGCGACATCACCGCCGCCGATTTCGAGACCGCGGTCATCGCCGTGGCCAAGGGATTCGTCGCCGCCGGCATCCAGCCGGGAGAGAAGGTCGGGTTCCTCGCGCGCACCACCTACGAGTGGACGCTGATCGACTTCGCGCTCTTCTACGCCGGAGCCGTGATGGTGCCGATCTATGAGACGAGCTCTCCCTCGCAGATCCAGTGGATCATGGAGGACTCCGGAGCGAGCGCGCTCATCGTCGAATCCCCGGAGCACTTCGCCCGCGTCGATGAGGTGCGCAGCGACCTGCCGCTGATCCGTCAGACCTGGCAGCTGCATCTCGGCGCGATCGCCTCGCTCACCGCTCAGGGCGCAAACGTCGAAGATGCCGAGATCGCGCGCCGACGTCGCCTCGCCAAGGGCTCCGATATCGCGACGCTCATCTACACCTCAGGGTCCACCGGGCGGCCGAAGGGATGCGTGCTGACGCACAGCAACTTCGTCGAGCTCTCGCGCAACTCCGCCAAGGCTCTGAGTGCCGTCGTGCAGACGCCGGGCGCGTCCACCCTGCTGTTCATCACGACGGCGCACGTGTTCGCGCGCTTCATCTCGATCCTCGACATCCACGCGGGAGTCCGCACCGGTCACCAGCCCGACACGCGCCAGCTGCTTCCCGCGCTCGGCTCCTTCAAACCGACCTTCCTGCTCGCGGTCCCCCGCGTGTTCGAGAAGGTCTACAACTCCGCCGAGCAGAAGGCCGAGGCCGGAGGCAAGGGCAAGATCTTCCGCGCCGCCGCGGACGTCGCCATCGAGCACTCGAAGATCCTGGAAGCAGGCGGCAAGATCCCCTTCGGGATGAAGCTGAAGTTCGCCCTGTTCAACAAGCTGGTCTACAGCAAGCTGCGCGCGGCGATGGGCGGCAACGTCGAGTACGCGGTGTCGGGTTCGGCCCCGCTGGGCGCTCGCCTCGGGCACTTCTTCCACAGCCTCGGCGTGGTCATCCTCGAGGGCTACGGACTCACCGAGACCACGGCACCTGCGACGGTGAACCTCGCCGACAAGTCGAAGATCGGCACCGTCGGCCCCGCGCTCCCCGGCATCGGCGTGCGGCTCGCCGACGATGGCGAGATCGAGGTCCGCGGCGTCAACGTGTTCCGCGAGTACTGGAACAACCCCGAGGCCACGGCCGAGGCGTTCAGCGAGGGTGGCTGGTTCCGCACCGGCGACATCGGCAGCTTCGACTCGGAGGGCTTCCTCACCATCACCGGCCGTAAGAAGGAGATCATCGTGACGGCCGGCGGCAAGAACGTCGCCCCGGCTGCGCTCGAGGACCCGATCCGCGCCAACCCGATCGTCGGTCAGGTCGTGGTGGTCGGAGACCAGCGCCCGTTCATCTCGGCTCTCGTCACGCTCGACCCCGAGATGCTGCCGAACTGGCTGTCGAACAACGGGCTCCCGGGCGACATGAGCCTGGCCGATGCCGCGAAGAACACGACCGTCCGCGCCGAGATCCAGCGCGCGGTCGACGCCGCCAACGGCCGAGTGTCACGCGCGGAGTCGATCCGCAAGTTCACGATCCTCGACTCGGAGTGGACCGAGGCCTCCGGGCACCTCACCCCGAAGCTCTCGATCAAGCGCAACGTCATCATGAGCGACTTCGCCGACGAGATCACCGCGATCTACGACGAGCCCGTCTCCACGACCAACGTCGCGATCGGCGGCTGACCCTGACGCCGGTGCGCGAGGGCTAGAACCAGGAGCTCTCGCGCACTTCGCGCATCGCGACGCGCCGGGTATCCGCATCCAGTCGTGACAGGAACAGCATGCCGTCGAGGTGATCGGTCTCGTGCTGCAGCGCCTGCGCGAGCAGTCCGTCACCTTCGAGGACGACGGGTTGACCGTCGAGATCGATGCCCTCCACACGTGCCCAGGGGTGGCGCAACGCGTCGTGCCAGAGCCCGGGCACTGAGAGGCAGCCCTCCCCCGTGGGCACGGGGTCGCCTCGGACCTCGGTGAGGACCGGGTTCAGGACGTACCCGATGTCACCGTCGATGTTGTAGCTGAAGGCGCGTAGCGCGACGCCGATCTGCGGCGCGGCGACACCGGCACGGCCGGGCAGTTCGACAGTCTCGATCAGGTCGGCCACGAGCGCCCGGATGCCGTCGTGGATGTTATCGATGGGCGCGCATGCCGTGCGCAGAACGGGGTCGCCGAAGATGCGGATCTCGCGGACGGTCATCAGGCGGCGCTCTTGGCCCGCAGGCCCTCGACCAGCAGGGCGGCGAGATTGCGTGCGGCTGCACGCGTCTCGGCCCGCAGGTGAGCGAAGACGATGGTGCCGCCGCCGGCGATCTGGGCGTCGTACGGCATGCGCACCACGCGCGCTGCGCGCGTGGCGAAGTGAGCCTCGAGCTCGTTCAGACGCACCAACGGCGCACCCGGCGTCGACTGGTTCAGCACGACGATCGCCGAACGCGCCTGCTCCTCGTACCCGTTGCTCTCGAGCCACGTGAGAGTCTCGGAGGCGAGTCGAGCTTCGTCGACGCTCAGTCCGGAGACGATGACGATCTGATCGGCGAGGTCGAGGGTCGCCGACATCACGGAGTGCACGATGCCCGTGCCGGTGTCGGTGAGCACCAGGGAGTAGTAGTGCGCCGCCACCCCGGCGACGTCACGGTAATCGCTGTCACTGAACGCGTCGGCGACGTGCGGGTCGACATCCGACGCGAGCACGTCGAGGCGCGTCGCATCGCGCGCGACGATCGCGGAGATGTCGTGGTAGCCGCGGACCTCTTCGTGGATGCGCACCAGATCGCGCACCGACTTGGAGTGATGCGGGCGCACGACGCGGTCTGCGAGCGTGCCCCGATCGGGGTTCGCGTCGACGGCGATGACCCGGTCGTCGCGGGCGTCGGCCAGCGCCATGCCGAGAAGCGCCGTGATCGTGGTCTTTCCGACCCCGCCCTTGCGCGAGAGGACCGGGACGAACCGCGCTCCACCGGCGAGCGGCGCCGCGATCCGCGCCGACAGCGCCTTGCGCTCCTTGACCTTGCGCCCGTCGCCGATGTTGATGCGGCGTCCCGAGATCGAGTACAGGAAGTGGCTCCAGCTGCCCTCGGGCTCCGGCTTCGTGACGCGGTGCGGGTCGAGCAGCCGGTCAGCGGTCAGCAGGTCGGCGCTCTCGCGTCCGGACTCGCCCAGCTCGCCCAGGCGCTTCGACGTGAGCGTCACGTCGGTGCGGGCCGAGGCTCGCGTCGGCTGTGGAACGACGGGCTTGTCCTGGGGTGTGCTCACCGTGATCTCCTTCTCCTTCTCCTTCGGCGTCGGCACGGGAGATGCCGCGAGAGCCGCCGACTGCGCGACGGCGTCGGTGTGGGACCGTGCGAGGAACTCATCCGCGGCGCGCTGCGTAGCGGCGACGCGTTCCTCCTCAGCCTCGGCCGCACGCTCAGCCTCGGCCGCACGCTCAGCCTCGGCGGCGGCCTCAACCTCGGCCTCGGCGGCGCGCTCTGCCTCGGCCGCACGCTCAGCCTCAGCCACGCGCTCTGCCTCAGCCACGCGCTCAGCCTCGGCCGCACGCTCAACCTCAGCCACGCGCTCGGCCTCAGCAGCGCGCTCAGCCTCAGCCACACGCTGCTCGACGGCAGCGCGCTCTTCCTCAGCAGCATCCGCGTCCGCCACGAACGGCTCGTGCACGATCGGCATCTCTGCCGGCTCGTCCTCGACAGGCTCGTCTTCTGGCATATCGGGCGCCGCTTCCACGGCGGGGGCAGCGCTGAAGCTCTTGGCCACCTCGACCGGCTTGACCAGTTCGAGAGGCTCCTCGTCGACGATCAGGTCGACGATGACCTCGCCGTCGAGCACACCGTCGTCGGCGAGGGCGTCGTCTTCGTCTTGAGGCATGATGACGCTGATCTGCGCGGTCGCGTTGAGGATTCCGATGCCGGATGTGTCGAGGGACGCGGCGTCATCGAGCACCCCCAGCGGATCCTCGTCGCGGGGGTCGTCGGTGTTCTTCGGGGTCACGATGTCACTCCAAGCCTGTACGGAAGCCTCGGGTGCGCACTCGGTGCGCGGCCCCCGCCGGACAAGGTTAGTGCGCCGGACGGATCACGAGCAAAAGATCCCCGGCATCCACCTGCTGTGTGGCGGAGATGGCGAGCCTCTCGACGACGCCGTCGGTGGGCGCGGTGATGGCCGCTTCCATCTTCATCGCCTCGATCGACGCGACCGGCTCTCCCGCCCGGACAGTCGCCCCGACCTCGGCCTTGAGCGTCACCACTCCCGAGAACGGAGCCGCCACCTGGCCGAGGACCGACGTATCGGCCTTCTCGATCTCGAGCGCGTCCACGACGATCGACGTGTCGCGCACGAACACCGGTCGCAGCTGACCGTTGAGCGTGGTCATGACCGTGCGCATGCCCTTGTCATCGGCGTCTCCGATGGCCTCGAGACCGACGTACAGCTGCACGCCGCGGTCGATCTCGATCAGGTGCTCCCGCCCCTGGACCAGGCCGTACAGGTAGTCGCTCGTGTCGAGGACCGAGAGATCGCCGTAGAGCTCGCGCGTCTCGGTGAACGTCTTCGTCGGTGCGGGGAAGAGCAGGGCGTTGAGCCGGGCTCGCCGTTCGGCGCTGCCCGCGGCCAGCGCCGCCTCGTCGTCCGCCGAGATCTCGGTCAGCCCGATGCGGACCGAACGTCCGGCCAGCACCTTCGTGCGGAACGGCTCGGGCCAGCCTCCGGGGAGGTCTCCGAGTTCGCCGGCCATGAACCCGACGACCGAGTCGGGCACGTCATACTTCTCGGGGTTGGCCTCGAAGTCGGCCGGATCCGCCTTGACGGCGGCGAGGTGCAGTGCGAGGTCGCCGACGACCTTCGACGACGGAGTCACCTTGGGAACGCGACCCAGGATGCGGTCAGCCGCGGCGTACATGTCCTCGATCAGCTCGAAGTCGTCGGCGAGACCGAGCGCCTTCGCCTGCTGACGCAGGTTGGAGAGCTGCCCGCCCGGGATCTCGTGGTGGTAGACCCGGCCAGTGGGCCCCGGCAGCCCGGACTCGAACGGCGCGTACTGGAGGCGCACTGCCTCCCAGTAGGGCTCAAGATCCGACACGCTGCCGAGATCGATGCCGCTGTCGCGGTCGGTGTTCGCCAGCGCGGCGACGAGAGCAGACAACGAGGGCTGACTGGTGGTTCCGGACAGGGGGGCGGATGCCGCGTCGACCGCATCGACGCCGACAGCGCTCGCTGCGAGCAGAGTCGCCAGCTGGCCACCGGCCGTGTCGTGCGTGTGTAGGTGGACCGGTAGATCGAAGCGCTCCCGGAGCGCCGACACCAGCTTCGCTCCGGCGGCGGGGCGAAGGAGCCCGGCCATGTCCTTGATCGCGATGATGTGAGCGCCGGCAGCGACGATCTGATCCGCGAGACCGAGGTAGTAGTCCAGCGTGTAGAGATCCTCCGCGGGGTTGAGCAGGTCGCCGGTGTAGCACATGGCCACCTCGGCGACCGCAGTTCCCGTGCGGCGGACCGCCTCGATCGCCGGCCGCATCTGCTCGACGTCGTTCAGCGCATCGAAGATGCGGAAGATGTCGACTCCGCTGGCGGCGGCTTCTGCGACGAATGCATCGGTCACCGCGGTCGGGTACGGCGTGTATCCCACCGTGTTCCGACCGCGCAGGAGCATCTGGATCGCGACATTGGGGAGCGCGTCGCGAAGTTTGTCGAGCCGCTCCCACGGGTCCTCGCCCAGGAATCGCAGCGCCACGTCGTAGGTCGCTCCGCCCCAGGCCTCGACCGAGAGGAGACCCGGTGTCAGCTGCGCGATGTACGGAGCCGCGGCGACGAGATCCTTGGTGCGCACCCGCGTCGCGAGAAGCGACTGATGCGCGTCACGGAACGTCGTGTCGGTGATGGCGAGGGCGCTCTGCGCACGCAGGTCGCGTGCGAAGCCCTCGGGACCGAGTTCGAGCAGCCGCTGCCGCGACCCCGGCCGCGCCTCGGCGCTCAGGTCGACCGCGGGCAGCTTGGTACGCGGGTCGACCGAGCCGGGGTGCACTCCGTGGGGCTTGTTGACGGTGACGTCGACCAGCCAGTTCAGCATCTTGGTGCCGCGGTCCTTCGACACGCGTCCACGCAGCAGGTCAGGCCGCTCGTCGATGAACGAGGTGCTGACGTCGCCGGAGATGAACGCGTCGTCCTCGAGCAGCGCCTGCAGGAACGGGATGTTGGTGGAGACCCCGCGGATACGGAATTCGGCGAGGGCACGACGGGCGCGCGCGACGGCCGCCGGGAAGTCGCGACCGCGACAGGTCAGCTTCGCCAGCATCGAGTCGAAGTGCGGGCTGATCTGCGCGCCCTGGTGCACGGTTCCACCGTCGAGACGGATGCCGGCGCCACCGGGCGAACGGTAGGTCGTGATCTTTCCCGTGTCGGGGCGGAACCCCTGCGTCGGGTCCTCGGTGGTGATGCGACACTGCAGTGCCGCACCGCGCAGGTGCAGGTTCTGCTGCTGCAGCCCGAGATCGGCCAGGCTCTGCCCCGCGGCGATCCGCATCTGGCTCTGCACGAGGTCGACGTCGGTGACCTCCTCGGTCACGGTGTGCTCGACCTGGATACGGGGGTTCATCTCGATGAACACCACCTCGCCCGTGCGCTCCCCCGCTGTCTCCAGGAGGAACTCCACGGTGCCGGCGTTCTCGTAGCCGATCGACCGCGCGAAGGCGACGGCGTAGCCGTGCAGCGCGGTGCGCACGGTGTCGTCGAGGTTCGGCGCCGGCGCGATCTCGACCACCTTCTGGTGGCGGCGCTGCACCGAGCAGTCACGCTCGAACAGGTGCACGGTCTCGCCGGTCTTGTCGGCGAGGATCTGCACTTCGATGTGGCGCGGGCGCACGACCGCCTGCTCCAGGAACATGCGCGCGTCGCCGAACGCACTGGCTGCCTCGCGCATCGCCTCCGCCAACGCGGGGGCCAGATCGCCGGCGGACTCCACACGCCGCATCCCGCGGCCGCCACCACCGGCGACAGCTTTCGCGAAGAGCGGGAAGCCGATGTCCTCTGCCTGCGCGACGAGGAATTCCACGTCATCCGACGCCTCGGTCGACCGCAGCACGGGCACGCCCGCCTCGACGGCGTGGCGCTTGGCCTCGACCTTGTTGCCCGCCATCTCGAGCACCGTCGCCGGCGGACCGATGAACACGATGCCGTTGGCGGCCGCTTTCTCCGCCAGCTCCGGGTTCTCGGAGAGGAACCCGTATCCGGGGTAGATCGCGTCAGCGCCCGACTCCCGGGCCACGCGGATGATCTCGTCGACGTTCAGGTACGCGCGCACCGGATGGCCGCGCTCCCCGATCTCGTACGCCTCGTCCGCCTTGAGCCGGTGCACGGAGCCCCGGTCCTCGTGCGGGAAGACCGCCACGGTCTTGGCTCCGACCTCGAACGCCGCGCGAAACGCCCGGATCGCGATCTCGCCGCGGTTGGCCACAAGGATCTTCTGGAACATGCACACCTCTGAAAGCTCGATGCGCGTCGCAATAGACGCACATGGGGCGGGGCTGAGTGTTCCCTCAGCCTAGAGGAAGGTAACGTGGAGTCCGTGCACGTACTCAGCGTCAGTTCCCTCAAGGGAGGCGTCGGCAAGACCACGGTGACCCTCGGCTTGGCCTCTGCGGCCTTCGCCCGGGGCGTCCGTACTCTCGTCGTCGACCTCGACCCCCAATCCGACGTCTCGACCGGCATGGACATCCAGGTGGCCGGCCGCCTCAACATCGCCGATGTCCTGGCGAACCCGAAGGAGAAGGTGGTCCGACAGGCCATCACCTCCAGCGGATGGGCGAAGGTTCACCCCGGCACCATCGACGTGCTCATCGGCAGCCCCTCGGCGATCAACTTCGACGGACCGCACCCGAGCGTCCGCGACGTGTGGAAGCTCGAGGAGGCTCTCGCGGCTGTCGAGGCCGACTACGACCTCGTGCTCGTGGACTGCGCGCCGTCTCTGAACGCACTGACCCGCACCGCCTGGGCGGCGAGCGACCGCGTCATAGTCGTCACCGAGCCCGGTCTCTTCTCCGTCGCGGCCGCCGACCGCGCGCTGCGCGCGATCGAGGAGATCCGCCGTGGCCTCTCCCCCGACTCCAGCCGCTGGGCATCGTGGTCAACCGCGTCCGTCCGCAGTCGATCGAGCACCAGTTCCGCATCAAGGAGCTGCGCGACATGTTCGGCCCGCTCGTGCTCGCTCCTCAACTCCCGGAGCGCACCTCGCTGCAACAGGCTCAGGGGGCGGCGAAGCCCCTGCACATCTGGCCCGGTGACTCGGCGCAGGAGCTCGCCTCCGACTTCGACCAGCTGCTCGACCGCATCATCCGCACCGGGCGCATCGCCGTTCCGGAGATCGGCGCCCAGAGCTGATCAGCGTCTCGTGCACAGCGAAACGGCCACCCTCATCCGAGGGTGGCCGTTCTGCTGTGGTGCCTGATCGACGCGGGCGTCGCCCGCGGTCAGGCTGAGCGCTTGGTACGACGGGCGGAAAGCTCGTCGATGGGGTCCGGCAGGGCGGCATCGAAGGCGACGAGCGTGGACTCCACCTCACGGAGGACCTTGCCCACGGCGATGCCGAAGACGCCCTGACCGCGGCTGACCAGGTCGATGACCTCGTCGTTCGAGGTGCAGAGATAGACCGACGCACCGTCGCTCATGAGCGTGGTGCCGGCGAGATCGCGGATGCCGGCGCGGCGCAGCTCATCCACGGCGGTGCGGATCTGCTGCAGGGAGATGCCGGTGTCGAGCAGGCTCTTCACGAGCTTGAGCACGAGGATGTCGCGGAACCCGTACAGGCGCTGCGAACCGGAGCCGCTCGCGCCGCGCACCGTGGGCTCGACCAGCTCGGTGCGGGCCCAGTAATCCAGCTGCCGGTAGGTGATGCCCGCCGCGCGTGCGGCGACCGCACCGCGGTAGCCGACCTCGTCGTCCATGGCCGGCAGACCGTCGGTGAAGAGGAGTTCGGTCGCGAACTGCGGGGTCCCCGCACGCTCATCCGCATTCATTGAATTCCTCCCTGGAACGGTTATCTCCACGGTAGAGCAGTGCCCCGACAGCAGCAATGACATCTGCGGGACCCTGAAGGTGTGTCGCAACCAGTTCGTTACGAAAGGATCCGCGACAGCGCATCCTTGATGAAGAGCGCCCGCACCTCGTCGATCTTGCCGACCAGTTCGGGTGCGAGTTCGCTGGCCTTCGCCCGCGATGCGGTGTCGGTCCGACGCAGCAGAGCCGACATCGCCGACTCGATCAGCGCGACCTCGCGCTCCGCGCCCTGACGCAGGGAGCGGAGGTGACGCGGCTCGATCCCGTGTCTGTCGAGCGCGACGAGACCGCGCAGCAGCGCCAGCACGGAATCCGGGTAGCTCTCCTGAGCGACGATGACACCGGTGCTGATCGCGTCATTGAGCAGCTGGGGTCCGGCTCCGGCGGCCGCCAGGAGTTCTTCGCGACGGTAGCGACGCGGGGCCGGCGTGATCGACGGCGGCGGTAGGAGTGAGGCGGCCTCGCCGCGCTGCTCCGCTTCGTCGAGCTGCTCCCGGATGACGCTCAGGGGAAGATAGTGATCGCGCTGAAGCGTGAGTCCCACCCGCAGGCGCTCGATGTCGGATGCCGAGAACTTCCGGTACCCGGACTCCGTCCGCGACGGCGTGACGATCCCCTGTACTTCGAGGAAGCGCAGCTTGCTCGACGTCAGATCGGGGAAGTCGGGGGTGAGCCGGGCCAGGACCTGACCGATGCTCAGTAGCCCCGCGGACGCTGAGCGTTCGCGGGCGGGGGACGCCGCCATCAGGCGTTCGTCGCCGGGCGATCGAGCGGAGAGGCGAAGAAGTTCAGGCGGAACTTGCCGACACGCAGCTCGGAGCCGTCGACGAGCGCACTGCGATCGACTCGCTCTCCGTTCGCGTAGGTGCCGTTGAGGGAGCGCTGATCGATGATCTCGAACGAGGTCCCGTTACGGGTGATCTCGGCGTGACGTCGTGACACGGTCACATCGTCGAAGAAGATGTCGGCCTCGGGATGGCGGCCCACCGTGGTCACGTCGGTGTCGAGGAGGTACCGCGCACCGGCGAGTGCGCCGGAGCGGACCAGCAGCAGTGCGGAGCCCGAGGGCAGTGCCGCGATGGCGGTCTGCTCGACCTCGGTGAGTTCCACGCCGAACGGCACGAATGACAGGTCGGAATCGTGTCCGAACGTCTGTGTCACGTCGTGCTTCTGTTCGCCGGAACGGTGGATCGCGGCGTCCCCGGCCGATCGGCTTTCGCTGTCTGTCACTTTGCCCTCCTCGTTCCCCAGACTAACGGATCGCGGGGCACTCCCGGGAGCCGCGTTCCCAGTCGGCCGTCTCATACGGCTGATTCCCTAGGCTGGGACTGTGAACACTGCAGCCCGTCGACGCCCTTTCCTTCCGATCGCTCTCGCCGTGAGCCTGCTCGCCGCGTTCCTCACTCTCTTCTCACCGCTCGCAGCGTCGGCCCATGACGGCCTGATCGCCTCGTCTCCCGCGGCGGACAGCACGGTCGAGACCCTTCCCGCGGAGCTGACGCTCACCTTCAGCGCCGAGCTGATCACGGGCGAGGGCGCGACAGAGGTGGTGGTGACGGATGCCGCAGGGACCTCCGTCACCGACGGCGCGGCCACCGTCGAGGGGGCCGTCGTGACGCAACCGCTCACCGCCGCCGGCGAGGCGGGCGAATACCACGTGGTCTGGAAGGTGGTCTCGAGCGACGGGCATCCCACCTCCGACGAGTTCTTCTTCACGGTGACGACGGCCGGCACTCCCCCTGTCGCGACCGCGGAGCCGACGACCGCTCCCCCGACCGAGACGGCCACCCCGCAGCAGACCGCGACCCCCGACGCCACTGCCACCAGCGCGCCTGACGGCGAGGAGTCGGCGAGTTCGGCTCCGGCCATCTGGATCGTGTCGATCATCGCCGCGCTGGCCGTGATCGCACTCGTCGTGTGGCTGGTCCTGCGCGGACGGAAGAAGGCCGCCGGAGCCGATTCCTCCCCCTCCAACGAGCGATAGGCTTAAGGCATGCCACATTACGATGTCGTCATCCTCGGTGCAGGTCCTGGTGGATACGTCGCTGCGGTTCGCAGCGCGCAGCTGGGTCTGTCCACCGCCATCATCGAAGAGAAGTACTGGGGCGGTGTGTGCCTGAACGTCGGCTGCATCCCCTCCAAGGCTCTCCTGAAGAACGCGGAGCTCGCGCACACGCTGAACCACAAGGCCGAGTTCTTCGGCATCTCCGGTGAGTTCACGATCGACTACGGCAAGGCCTTCGATCGCAGCCGTGTCGTGGCCGAAGGCCGCGTCAAGGGCATCCACTTCCTGATGAAGAAGAACAAGGTCACCGAGTACGACGGCCGCGGAACCTTCACCGGTCCCAAGGCGATCTCGGTGGCGAAGTCGGACGGGTCGACCGAAGAGGTCACCTTCGACAACGCGATCATCTCCACCGGCTCGAAGGTGCGCCTTCTTCCCGGCGTGCAGCTCAGCGACAACGTGGTCACGTACGAAGAGCAGATCATGAGCCGCGAGCTTCCGAAGTCGATCGTCATCGTGGGCGCCGGCGCCATCGGCATGGAGTTCGCCTACGTCATGACGAACTACGGCGTGAAGGTCACGATCATCGAGTTCCTCGACCGCGCGCTTCCCAACGAGGACGCCGACGTGTCGAAGGAGATCACCAAGCAGTACAAGAACTACGGCGTCGACATCCTCACCTCCACCAAGGTCGAGACAGTCGTCGACAACGGCTCCTCCGTCACCGTCACCTACACGGGCAAGGACGGGCAGCAGAGCTCGATCGAGGCCGACAAGGTGCTCATGTCGGTCGGATTCGCCCCCAACATCGAGGGCTTCGGTCTCGAGGCCACGGGCGTCGAGCTCACCGAGCGCGGCGCGATCGCCATCGACGACCACATGCGCACCAACGTCGAGGGCATCTACGCCATCGGCGACGTCACCGCGAAGCTGCAGCTGGCCCACGTGGCCGAGGCGCAGGCCGTCGTCGCCGCCGAGACCATCGGCAAGGCCGAGACGCAGACCCTCGGCGACTACCGCATGATGCCGCGCGCCACGTTCTGCTCGCCGCAGGTCGCCTCCTTCGGACTGACGGAGCAGCAGGCCAAGGACGAGGGCCGCGACATCAAGGTCGTCTCCTTCCCGTTCATGGCGAACGGCAAGGCGCACGGGCTGGGCGAGCCGGTCGGCTTCGTCAAGCTCATCGCCGACGCCGAGCACCTCGAGCTCATCGGCGCGCACATGATCGGCCCCGACGTGTCGGAGCTGCTGCCCGAGCTGACGCTCGCTCAGAAGTGGGACCTCACCGCGCTGGAGCTCGCACGCAACGTGCACACGCATCCGACGCTGTCGGAGGCGCTGCAGGAGGGCTTCCACGGCCTCGCAGGACACATGATCAACTTCTGATCAGCGCTCAGTCACGAAGGCCCGGTCACCGCTTCAGGCGGACCGGGCCTTCGTGCGTCCGGCGTTCTGCATCGTGATCAACCCCGATGTCCACTCACGCAGGGGTGCGGACCCGAGTGCGCGGATCAGCGCCGCGCGCCCGGACATCGCCATCGGATTTCCGGGACCGCCCATCGCCATGTAGAACTCCGAGCGTCGGTGCGCTGCTCGCGCCGAGCGACGCACCGTCCGCTCGTACGCGGCAAGGTCGACGACACCGCTCGCGCGACCACGGACGATCACGTCGGCCAGCCGTCGCGCGTCAACCCATCCGAGGTTCATCCCCTGGCCGCCGATCGGGCTGATCTCGTGCGCCGCGTCGCCCAGCAGCGCGATGCGGCTCCGGAACCCGGGGCGCGCGAGATGCTGCGACGCCCGGAACACCGACGTGGGCGCGTCATGCGGGATGTCGGGACGGATGCCGGTGCGCGACTCGATCTCGCGGCGCAGGTCGTCGGCCGGCAGCTCGGTGAGAGTCGCGGCACCCGCGCCGCCGCGGAGACGGATCACCCACCGGCGTCGGCCTTTCGGCAGCGGGAACGACTCGACCAGCCCGTCGGGCTCGCAGTACAGACCGGCTCGCGCCTCGGCGGTGGGGTCGTGCACATCGACCATCGCGTAGGTCGCGTGTCCGCGGCGGCGCTGCCAGGTCGCGCCGATGCTCGCGCGAACCGGGCTGCGCACCCCGTCGGCGGCGACCACCAGGGACGCGGTCTGCTCGTGCTGCCGTCCGTCGCGAACGATCGACACGCGCACCCCATCACGCTCCTCGCGAAGACCCGTCACCGTCGTCCCCCGCCGAAGACTGTTCGGAGCGAGCGCATGCAGGCGTCCGCCGAGCAGTTGCGTCGTCACCGACTGCGGCAGGACGTGCACACGGCGCTCCGCCGAGAAGTCCACGGATGCGAGCCGCCGCCCGCGGCTGAAGACGTCGCCGCCCTCCAGCGCGAGCCCCTCTCGACGGGCGGCGTCACCGAGTTCGACCGCGTCGAGGGCGCTCATGCCGGGCGGGTGCACCCCGATGGCACGCGTGCGTGTGTCCGGACCGTCACGCCGCTCCAGCACGACCGCATCCACCCCCTCCTGCGCCAGCAGGCACGCCAGCAGCAGCCCCACCGGCCCCGCTCCGACGATGACGACGTCGTGGTGCGGGATCGATGCGCTGTCAGACACCGGTGCCCTCCCACCGCAGCTGCAGACGAGCGGGCACGCCCTGACGGACCGTCCACCCCTGCGGCACCCGCGCCCGCAGCTCTGCGGCCGTGTAGGAGCGGCGGATGCTGATGAGGCCGTCCTCGCGGATGAACGACCCCGCGAGGAAGTTGCGCGCGAACGGCCAGGTCACCGCGGCGAACGCCGCATAGGCGGCTCGACTCCGGGCGATGTCGTGATGCGCCACGACTCCACTCTCGGAGACGAGTGCACGCGTGTCGCAGAGCACCGCAGAGAGCTGATCCGCTGTCAGATGATGCAGCAGGTGGTTCGAGACGATGACGTCGAACGTCTCTCCCGACGCGGCCAGCTCATCCGTGGCTGCGACGCGGTAGCGAATGCCTGCCCCCGCATCGTGCGCTTCAGCCCAGCGCATCGCGCGCTCATCGGGATCCAACGCCGTGATCTCCGCGTCCAAGCCATCGCGACGGAGGAACGCTGCCAGGGCGCGACACAGGTCACCGCCCCCGGCTCCCACGTCGAGGATGCGGATGCGACCGGCGCGAGCGCGCGGACGGACGTCGCGACGGTACAGGGCACCGGGGCGCGAGATCAGGGCGTTGACCGTGCGGAACCGCCGGTACGTCTGCGCCAGCATGTCGGGGTCGGCATCGGCTTCGTCCATCAGCTCGCGAGCGTCAGCGGCTCGCGACGAGAGGTCGAGTCGCATGTCTCCTAGGCCTCGACGGTGAGAAGCGCACTCTCGGCCGTGAGACCCGGGCCGAAGGCCATGGCGGCGACGCGGTCACCCGGCTGCGCACCCGCCTGCTCGAGGATGTGCTGCAGCACGAAGAAGACGGTCGCGCTCGACATGTTGCCGTTCTCGCGCAGGACCTCCCGCGCGGGATGCAGCTGCGCGTCGCTCAGATTCAGCCGCTCCTGGACCTTGTCGAGGATGCTGCGCCCGCCCGGATGGATGGCCCAGTGCGCGACCTGCTCCCCCACCGCCCCGGCGTCGAACGCCTCGACCAGGGCCTGCTCACGCGCATACAGCGGACGAACCGCGCCGATGATGGTCTCGCCGATGATCTGCGGAACGGCCGTCGAGAGGATCATCTCGAACCCCGAGTCGCCGATCGTCCACGCCATGTCCTTCTCGCCCTCCGGCGCGATCGCGGTGTGGAAGCCGTCCAGACGCAGGCCAGGAGTCGCCAGCGGCAGGTCGCGCGCGGTCACGATGGCCGCGGCGGCACCGTCGGCGAAGAGCGAGGAGGACACGATCGTGTCGGGATCCTCGGAGGAGCGCAGGTGCAGCGTGCAGAGCTCGACGCTGACGACCAGCACCACCGCGTTCTGGTCGGCGGCGCAGAACTGACTCGCCGCGCGCAGCGCCGGCATCGACGCGTAGCAGCCCATGAACCCGAGGTGGTAGCGCTGCACGCTGTCGGAGAGCCCGAGTCCGCGCACGATGGCGTAGTCGGGCCCCGGCGCGAAGGAGCCGGTGCAGGACACCGTGATGACATGGGTAATGTCGGAGACGTCGATCTCGGCGT
Source organism: Microbacterium sp. PI-SA-G (assembly GCF_057215335.1). Lineage (NCBI taxonomy): Bacteria > Bacillati > Actinomycetota > Actinomycetes > Micrococcales > Microbacteriaceae > Microbacterium > Microbacterium sp. PI-SA-G. The sequence continues at coordinate 105,226 of NZ_CM170103.1, read as the reverse complement.
CTGCGTCGACCACGCGACGGGCGGCGGCCACGAAGAGCTTCGAGGCCTCGCGGATGAAGACCTCGTTGCGGGTCTTGGTGCTCGGGGACAGCAACCGCCCGGAGCCGCGGTCGAAGAAGACCGGGTCAGGCGTGTCTGCGGTGAGCGAGAGCTCATCGATCACGGTGTGCCGGGTGTCGATGCCCGACCCGTTGAACGAGGCCGAGACGATCCTCGTGGCCAGCCGCCCGAGATCCGGTTGCGATGCGAACACGTCGCGCACCTCGCCCTGATGCAGGACGGTGTCGGGCACGATCGTCTGGAGTGATCTCAGAACGGCAGGTCGACTCATGATGTCACTCAAGCACTTCGCATGTCGTCGCGGAAAGGGGCTTGCATCGTGAGCACGCGTCTGCGAAGTCTCAGAATCCGAGCGCGCGCGCCAGTTTCGACCCGGATGCCGAGTCGCGGCCACCGGCGGCACGGACCGCGCGTTCCACGGCCGCGAAGAATTCCGCCCGCTCGGCGGGGTCGGCGGGAGCGGCCGGGCCGAGCTCCATCTCCCATTCCCGCCACGCGCGCTGCACGCCGGCTCGCAGGTCGGTCGCGCGGACGCGGTCGTCGACGAACTCGGCCACCACGCCGGCAGGACCTGCGAGCAGGTACGCCGTGCGCGCGTTCTCGATGCGGGCCAGGGGCGTCACCGGATCGGTCGTCCATCGGGCGACGGCGGTCGCAACGGCGGCCGGCAGCGCGTCGTCGCCGGAATCGCCCTCGTTCAGGGGCCATCCGAGTTCGAGTCGTCCGTCGCCCTCGCGCGGTCCTTTGACGTGCCAGCCCGCGTCTGGGCCTCCGGTTCGACGGCGCAACGCGACGCCGGAGCGCGCGAGCGCACCGTCGACGGTGTCGAAGTACCGGGCGTCGAGATCGCGGGCCTCTCCGGCGGAGACGGTGTCCACCCCGGGAATCCCCTGCCACTGCGGCAGAGGAGTCGCGTCGTCGACGTCGTACTTGCGCTCGACCTCGACCGTTCGGGAGGGTTCAGTCATCTGAGGGGCTGATGCCCTGCAGGGACTCGTCGAACCAGTAGTCGATCTCGGTGGGCCCGTCGGACGAGCCGGTGTTCTGCTCGTCGCCGCGGCGGTGATACACCACCTGCGTCTCGCTGTAGGGGACGATCAGCTTGTCGTCTGCGTCGCCCAGAGGAATGATCTGCCCGTCGAGCGGGCCGCCGTGAAGCCGTGCAAGTGCCATGGACCCACCCTATCGCCGCCCCGCCGACATCGGCCGAGGGCGGGCGTTCATGCGAGCGCGATGCCCAGCACGGCGCCGATGATCATCCAGGGACCGAAGGCGATGCGGGTGGAGCGGTCGGCGCGTCGCAGGGCGATCAGCGTGATCGCATACAGCGCCCCCAGCACGAAGGCGGATGCCGCGCCCACAGCGAGCGCCTGCCACCCGTGCCATCCGAGGACGAGTCCGATCACGGCCGCGAGCTTCACGTCGCCTCCTCCCATTCCGGCGTGACTGAGCAGGTGCAGCGCGGCGTAGAAGCCGCCGAGGATCAGCATGCCCAAAAGGGCGCGGACGAGGTTCGACGTGCCTCCGGACGCCGCGGCGTCGATGAGCACGAGTACGAGTGCCGCCGCGAGCGTCGGGAGCACGATCCGGTTCGGCAGGCGATGAGTGCGGGCGTCGATCGCGAGCAGCCAGGCGCCGACGCCCGACAGGGCGACGTGCGCGACGATGACGAACCAGTCCCTGAGGTGCATGACCGCAGGTTAGGAGGTGGACGGCCGGCTCGGAGACGGGCTGTGGATAACCGGGCGAGGCAGCCCCGTAGACAATGTCGGATGTACGAACTAGCGTGGCCATCTCCACTTGCTTTACTAGAACATATCTTCGAGGATGGACGCATGGGGATCGCGCTCGATGCAGTGACTGCGCTCTCTCCGACGGGTGATTCCCGGGCCGGAGAGGTGCTGCGGCTGCGCCGTGAGATCAGCAGGATGCAGAGGCGGCGCAGCGAGCATACGTTGCTTCCGCTGAATTCCGCATTCTCCGCTCTCCTCCCGGAAGAAGGGCTTCAGACCGGAACCGCGTACACCGTCTCCCCCTCCCCGAGCCTGGTGCTCGCCCTGCTCAGCGCCGCATCGCAGAAAGGACACTGGTGTGCTGTCGTCGGCATGCCGACACTGGGCGTCGAGGCCGCCGCCGCGTTCGGCATCGACCTCTCCCGACTGATCCTGGTGCCCGACCCCGCAGACCGCTGGCTCGCGGTCGCCTCCGCACTCTCCGAAGTGGTTCCGCTGATCGTGGTGCAGCCGGGATCGCGAGCCCGCGACGCCGATGTCGCCCGTCTCAGCGCACGACTGCGGGATCGTGGCTCCACCCTGCTCATCACCGAGGGGATCGGCGACGCCTGGCCGCAGAGCGAGGGGTCGATCCGCATCCACGATCCTCAGTGGCACGGCCTCGGAGCCGGCTGGGGACTGCTCTCGGACTGCACGGTCACCGTGACCGCCCGCACGCGGCGTCAGCCGATGCCGTCGAGTGTGCGTGTGCGCCTGCCGGGCAGTCGAGGTCTCGTCGAGGCGGCGGTCTCCGAGCGGCGCGCCGACGAACGCTTCGGCCGCGAGCGCTCCGCCGAGATCACGGCTCTGACCGCCTTCTCCGCCGCCCCGAGCCGCCGCGACGAGGCCGCCCCCGCCGAGCTCTCCTTCTGGGCGGAAGCCGGATGAACGCTCCCCTGCGCGTCCTCGTGCTGTGGTTCCCCGACTGGCCGCTGCGCGCGGCTCTCGGCGGTCCCCCTCCGCATCCGCCGACCGCATTGGTGCAGGCGAACACGGTCGTGGCGTGCACCGCGTCGGCCAGGGCGTACGGGGTGCGCACCGGGCAGCGACGCCGTGTCGCACAGGGGCACCTCTCGTCTCTGCAGGTGCTCCCGCACGACCCCTCTCGCGACGAGCGCTCCTTCCTGCCCGTGCTGAAGCTCATCGAGAAGCATGCGCCGGGGGTGGCACTGCTGCGTCCGGGGCTCGCCGTGCTGCGCTCGCGGGGCATCTCGCGCTATCACGGCGGGGAGCCGGAGGCAGCCGATGCCCTCGCCATGGTCCTGACGGAGGAGGGCTTCCCCGAGGTGCGGATCGGCGTCGCCGACGGCCCCTTCACCGCCGAGATCGCCGCCCGGGGCCCGCAACCTCGCACCGTGGTCGCGCCGGGTGGGTCGAAGGAGTTCCTGGCGCCGTATCCGGTGCAGGTGTTGCGCGACGAGCAGCTCTCCGACCTTCTGATCCGGCTCGGCGTGCGTACTCTCGGAGACTTCACCGCGCTTCCCGACACCGAGGTACGCGATCGCTTCGGCGAGCGCGGAGCACGGCTGCATGCTCTCGCGGCCGGAGCCGACTCCCGTCCGCTGGTGCCGCGGCCGCCCGATCCCGAGCTGATGCGGCGTGTGGAGTTCGAGACCTCGCTGAGCGGAGCGGATCAGGTGGCGTTCGCCATTCGGCAGACGGCGGATGATGTGCTGCTGGCTCTGGGGCATGCCTCCGTCGTCTGCACCGAGGTGCGGATCGATCTGACCGATGACAACGGCCAGGTGTACTCCCGCACCTGGCTGCATCCGACCTGCTTCGACGCCGCGGATCTCGTCGACCGGGTGCGGTGGCAGCTCGAGGCACTGGCAGCGCAGAGCGCGAAGGAGCCGGTCGACGAGGCACGCGCCTTCGGCGGCATCGACGCGGTGCACATCGTCCCGGTCGCCGTCGACGACGCCGCCCATCATCAGCCCGGGCTGTTCGGCTCGGGCACCGATGAGCGACTGCATCATGCGGTCTCCCGCGTGCAGACCATGCTCGGCCATCAGGGAGTGGTGACCGCGGCGATCTCGGGCGGCCGCTGGCTCGCCGACCGACAGGTGCTCACCCCCTGGGGAGAGCGTGCCGTCGCTCCCCGCGATCCTTCCCGCCCGTGGCCGGGGAGCCTGCCCGACCCTCTGCCGTCCGAGGTGTTCCGCCCGCCGCGACGCATCGCCGTCGACGCCGCGGACGGGGGCGTGATCAGCGTCGACGAGCGTGGGGCGCTCTCGTCCGTCCCCGCACGCATCGACGGCAGAGCAGTGCGGGGTTGGGCCGGCCCCTGGCCGATCCATGAACAGCGGTGGACGCCGGGCGGCGGCAAGAACGGACACCGCCTGCAGATCGTCGACGAGCAGGATCGCGCCTGGCTGGTCTTCTGCGCCGGCGGGCGCTGGTGGGCCGAGGGGAGGTACCGCTGATGGGGTGGCACAATCCCCCGCAGACCTGGAAGGAGCTGGAACGCACCCTCACGGGCGAGGAGTCGTCGAAGCCCGTGGGCGCGGAGCCGCGAGTTCCGCGGACCGATGAGGGGCCGATCAGCCGGCGACGACCACGGACGCCTCCGGCGGCGGAGCGCCCGGACGAGGCGGTCCCCTACGCCGAACTCCATGCGCATTCCTCGTACTCCTTCCTCGACGGCGCCTCCTCGCCCGAGGATCTGCTGGCCGAGGCGGAGCGTCTGGGCCTCAGCGCCCTCGCTCTCACGGATCACGACGGCTTCTACGGCGCGGCTCGCTTCGCCGACTTCGCGGAGTCGATGAAGGTGGAGCTGCAGACGGTGTTCGGCGCCGAGCTGTCGTTGGACCTCCCCGCGCCGCAGCGGGGCAACCCCGACCCGCTGGGCGATCATCTGCTCGTGCTCGCCAACGGCCTGGAGGGGTACCACCGGCTCTCCGGCGCGATCACGAACGCCCAGCTGCGCGGAGCCGAGAAAGGGCGCCCCGTCTACGACCTCGACGAGCTGGCGGCGAGCGCCGGAGGGCACTGGACGATCCTCACCGGATGCCGCAAGGGCAGTGTGCGCCGGGGGCTCGAGCAGGGAGACGCCGAGACACCGCTGCGGCGCCTGGTCGACATGTTCGGCTCCGACCATGTCGCGGTCGAGCTGTTCGATCACGGGGACCCTCAGGATTCCCGTCGCAACGATGCGCTGACCGAGCTCGCGACCCACCTGCATCTTCCGGTCGTGGCGACGAACAACGTGCACTACGCGACGCCGTCGCGGGCGCCGCTCGCCGAGGCCGTGGCGGCGGTGCGGGCGGTGCGCAGCATGGACGAACTCGACGGGTGGCTCCCGGCGCACGGCGGGGCGCATCTGCGCAGCGGGGCCGAGATGGCGGAGCGGTTCCGCCGGTATCCGGGGGCGATCTCGTACGGGCTCGAGCTGGCCGCGGCGTCTGCCTTCCCGCTACGGCGTGCCCGACCCGATCTTCCCCGGCAGGAGGTCCCCGAGGGGCATACGCCCATGAGCTGGCTGCGCACGCTCGTGTGGGATGCCGTGCCCACGAAGTATCCGGGGCTGGACGACGACGGCCGACGCCGCATCGGGCGGGAGCTCGACGTGATCGAGGAGAAGGACTTCCCCGGCTACTTCCTCATCGTGCACGGCATCGTGTCGGAGGCCCGGCGCCGCGGCATCCTCTGCCAGGGCCGTGGATCCGCCGCGGCGAGCGCGGTCTGCTACCTCCTGGGGATCACCGCTGTCGATCCGATCCTGTACCGGCTCCCCTTCGAGCGCTTCCTCGCCACCACCCGGCAGGAGGAGCCCGACATCGACGTGGACTTCGACTCCCGGCGCCGCGAGGAGATCATCCAGTGGGTCTACGGCCAGTACGGGCGACAGCGCGCGGCGCAGGTCGCGAACGTCATCCAGTACCGCCCGAAGAACGCCGTGCGCGACATGGCCAGGGCGCTCGGCTACTCACCGGGGCAGCAGGACGCCTGGTCGCGGCAGGTCGACGGGTGGAGCACCGGCCTCGAGGTCGCTGAGGAGCACGACATCCCTGAGAACGTGCTCGAGTATGCGGGTGAGCTGCTGAAGGCGCCCCGGCATCTCGGCATCCACTCCGGCGGCATGGTGCTCACGGCGCGCCCCGTCGGCGAGGTCGTACCGGTCGAGCATGCCCGTATGGAGAACCGCACCGTCATCCAGTGGGACAAGGACGACGCTGCCTGGATGGGACTGGTGAAGTTCGACCTGCTGGGTCTCGGCATGCTCGCTGCGCTGCAGCACTGCTTCGACATCATCCGCGAGTCGACGGGTGAGGAGTGGACGCTCGAGAGCATCCCGAAGGAGGAGGCGGCCGTCTACGACATGCTGTGCCGCGCGGACTCGATCGGAGTGTTCCAGGTCGAGTCCCGGGCACAGATCGGACTGCTTCCCCGGTTGCAGCCGCGGAGCTTCTACGACCTCACCATCCAGATCGCGCTGATTAGGCCCGGGCCCATCCAGGGCGGAGCCGTGCATCCGTTCGTCCGACGCAAGATCGCGAAGGATCGTGTCGACGAGGAGAACCGGGAACGCCTGAAGCGGGGCGAGGAGCCGGTCGCGTTCACCATCCCCTACCCGCACAGCGATTTGGAGGACATCCTGCAGCGCACGCTGGGGGTGCCGATCTTTCAGGAGCAGCTGATCCAGATGGCGATGGCGGTGGGCGACTGCACCGCCGACGAGGGAGATCTGCTGCGGCGTGCCATGGGCTCGAAGCGCGGACTCGAGAAGATCGACAAGGTCAAGGCGAAACTGTATGCGGGAATGACCAAGCGCGGACTCGTCGGCGATGTGGCCGACCGCATCTACGCACAGATCCAGGCCTTCGCGAATTTCGGTTTCGCGGAGTCGCACTCCCTGTCGTTCGCGCTGCTCGTCTACGCGAGCTCCTGGGTGAAGCTGCACTACCCCGCCGCGTTCCTCGCCGGCCTGCTGCGCTCCCAGCCGATGGGGTTCTACTCCGGTGCGACGCTGACCGCCGACGCGCGGCGGCACGGGGTGGAGGTGCGGCGTCCCGACCTGCATGCATCCCAGGCGACCGAGACACTCGAGCCACAGGATCCGTCCTCCCCGCAGACCGCGGCGACCGGCCGGGACACCTGTCTCACCACTCCTCAGCCGCCGGTGCTCCGCTTCGACAGGAGCGCACCGGATGAGACCGCCGCACACCGCCGAGACGGGGCCTTCGCCGTGCGACTCGGGTTGAGCGGCATCCGCGGCATCGGCGACGCCATGGCGGAGCGGATCGTCAGCGAACGCGACGCACATGGGCCCTACCGAGACCTGCACGACCTGGTGCGCCGGACCGATGCCACCGCCGCGCAGTTGGAGTCGCTCGCCACCGCCGGCGCCTTCGCGTGCCTCGGGCTGGAGCGCCGGGAGGCGATGTGGCTGGCCGGGGCCGCCGCCGAGGATCGTGCCCGCTTCCTCCCCGGCACGACCGTGGCCGTGCAGCCGCCACTGTTCGCCGACCAGACCAGCTACGAACAGCTGTCAGCAGACCTCTGGTCGACCGGGGTCTCGACCGACGACCACCCGATGACGCATTTCCGCAGTGCGCTGCGCGAGCGCGGAGTGCTGATGTCGACCGACCTGCAGGAGCACGAGGCGGGGCGACGGATCGAGGTCGCGGGGCTCGTCACCCACCGTCAGCGTCCGGCGACCGCCTCGGGCATCACCTTCGTGAATCTCGAGGATGAGAGCGGCCTGGTGAACATCGTGTGCTCAGCCGGGGTCTGGAGTCGCTATCGTCGCGTGGCCCGCGACTCCCCCGCACTCATCATCCGCGGCATCCTGGAGCGGTCGGCCGAGGGCGTGGTGAACGTGCTCGCCGACGGCTTCGAAGATCTGCGCACGGGACTCACGCACCGATCGCGGGACTTCCGGTGACCGTCATCGACGGCGGCCTCCGCTCACCAGAAGCGTTCGCTCTCCTCGACGGGCGGGCGATCGCTGCCGCCCCAGCGGTCGGCCTCGGCCTTCGCGGCATCCGCGGCCGCATCGGCGTCGCGCAACGCGACCTTGGCCTCGTTCGCTCCCGGACCGATCGGATCCACCGTGATCGTCGTGCGCGGCACATGCCCGCCGATCGTGACCGTGCAGTCGAGCACGCGTCCGATCCACCGCGAGAACTCACCGTGCGGATCGTCGGAGCGCCGGTAGCGCACGCCGGTGTCGAGATCGGTCAGCGCGAGCACGACCGTCTCCTGAGTGAAGGGATCGAGCTGCTCGGTCACCTCGACGCGGTGGCCGGGAGCGATGGCGATCTGCGCTGTCACGACGAGCGTTCTGTCCATGTTCCCCACCCTACGGAGACCCGCTCGGGAGGCAAGCGAATCAGCCGCGAGAAAAATGTTTCATCGAATTTTGTCCCCCAAATGGCGGACACGGCGAAATACCGATACTCTGCTAAACGTAGCGGGGGCTACGGGCTGAATACTGGGGTAGACAGCCAATGAGAGCAGCGACATTTTTACTTCGCCGCCTCCCCTGCCGTCCGGGTTGGACGGTCGCCCTCTCGAGTTCCGTTGGGGCGGAGCGCTCGAGAGGGCAAACCCCCGCCCTCAGGCGTCAGCCGCCGCGCTCCTCGCTCCGGGTCGCACTCGTGGCCACTGTTGCTTCGCCGCCTTCGCCACTTTCGCCACTTTCACCGCGCGACTGCGCCTCGCTGACCAGCACCGCAGCGACACCCGCCCCGCACAACGCGAAGCCGAGAAGCGTCACTCCCGTCAGGGGTTCGCCCAGCAGCAGCGCGCCTGCCGCCGCCGTCGCCGGTGCGACCAGGAACAGCAGGGCGTTCAACGCGGTGATACCGACTCGACGCAGCAGCCACCAGTAGAGCCCGTACGCGGCGAGCGTGGGAAAGGCCGCCGAGAACACGACCGCCAGCCAGAACGACCCGGATGCCGGCGGCACGAGCGCCCCCGCGACGGCAGCAACTACCAGGAGCGCTGCGGCGGTCGCGACGACGTGCACCGCGAGCGTGACCAGCGTTCCCATCCGCAGGTCGGAGCGGCGCTGCAGGAAGGTTCCGGCGATCAGGCAGATCATCGCGACGACGGGCCACAGGTACGCGATCGCCGACGCGTCGGAGGCGCCGAGTTGCGAGCGCACGACGAGCACGACACCGAGCGCCCCGACCACCAGCCCCACCCACTGCGCACCCCGCACGCGGAGTCCGAGGAGCGGGCCGACGAGCAGCGCCACCACGAGCGGCTGCACGGCGTCGATCAGGGCGGTGGTGCCGGTGGCGACCCCGGAAGCGACAGCCGCGTACACCGCCGTGCAGTAGCCGAACTGCGCGAACAGGCCGATCAGAGCTTGACGTCCGAGGTCGGCGCGCGGCACACCGCGTGTCGCCCCCGTCGCCAGCACGATGCCGGTCAGCACCAGCGCGAGAGGAACGAACCTCCAGACCAGAAGCGTGAGCGGGGACACATCCGTCGCGATCGCCGGCACCAGAAAGCCCGAGCTCCAACTGAGGACGAAGGCGACCGCGGCAGCGACCGTGACGAACACGGGAAGTACACCGGTCTGTTTACTCATGGGTCCCACTATACAGATTGGTATACTCGGCGTATGGCCGTCCCCGTTCCTGAGCTTCCTCCCCTCACTCCGGGTGCGACCCGCGTCCTTGATGCCGCGTCACGCCTGTTCTACGAGCGCGGCATTCATGCCGTGGGCGTCGACACCATCGCCGACGCCGCCGGCGTTACGAAGAAGACTCTGTACGACCGCTTCGGGTCGAAGGAGGCACTGGTCGTCTCCTACCTGCAGCACCGCGATGCCCGATGGCGTGTGCATCTCGCCGAGCAGCTGGCGCGTGTGTCGGAGCCGGGGCGCGAGCGCGTGCTGTCGGTCTTCGATGCCGCGATCAGCTGGTCCGATGAGAACAGCCCCAAGGGGTGCAGTGCGATCAACGCGCGTGCCGAGATCGGCGACGGCCACGACGGGCATCCGGTGTTCCCCGAGGTGGCGCGGCAGAAGGCGTGGCTGCTCGACCTGTTCGTCGAGCTGTGCCGCGAGGCGGGGTCTTCACACGCGGAGTCACTCGGACACGCGATGATGCTGCTCTACGAAGGGGCGATCGTCACGGTCGGCATGGAGACGTTCCCGAAGCCGTTCGAGACCGCGCGGAGCCTCGCCGGCGTGCTGTTGGAGCGCGACCTGGGCTGAGCGGTGCTCAGTCCTCAGTCTCAGTCTCAGCCTCGGACTTCGTCCCCGACTTCGGCGGGGGCGTGACGAGGATCAGGATACGGCGCAGGTGCATCGCCGTCAGCACGCCCGGCCCCATCGAGCGGCGCACTTCGAGCGTGCGATCGTCGACGGTCTCGAGCAGCTGCCGCACTGCGCGCGCCGCCAGCCCTCGCGCACGATGCGCTTCGGGGGTCTCGACGTTGCCGAGCGCGAGCGCGTCGGCGACGGCGTGACACGCGGCCGTGAGCGGCTCGGGCAACGCCGGATCGAGCTCGAGCGCGGCAGGACGATCCCAGATCGTGTCGGCCACCGCGTCGGAGATGTCGCGGATGTGGTGGGCGACGGCATCCATGGCATCGAGCGCCGCGTGCACGTCGTTCGGCGGCGCACCCCGCCCGAACATCGCCCGCGGATTGCCGCGACGACTGTCGTCGGCATCGGCCAGCACCCCGCGGAGTTCTCGCGTCGTGTCGGCGAGGGAGTCGGCATCGCTCGCCCACTGCGTGCGCTCGGGCGGCCAGTGGGCGGATATGGCATCGGCGATGTCGTGCAGGTGTGTGGCGAGCTGTGTCCGGAACTCCTCGACGCGCTGCGCTGCGCGGGCCGTGAGCGGGGCAGGGGGGATGATCACGTTCACTGCGAGCCCGATCGCGACGCCTACCGCCGTCTGCACCAGGTATCCGATCGAGTAGTCGTCGGCGTTCTGTCCGCCGATGATCAGCACGAACAGCGCGGCCATCGGCACGTATTCGCGACCGGAGCCGAACCAACCCGTGCCGGAGAGCAGCACTCCCACGCCGACGACGACAGGGATCGTCCACCAGTTGGGCCCGACGGTCAGCACCACCAGCGTGGCCAGACCGATCCCTGCGGCGAGGCCGAGGATCGTCTGCAGGCCCGATCGCAGCGACCCCATCAGCGTGGGGTACATGCTCACCAGTGCGCCGAGCGGCGCGTAGTACGGGTACTCGTCTGCGACGCCGGGCATGTGCGGAGCGGCGAGCCACGCCAGTCCCACCGCGAGGGCCGTCTTGAAGACCAGCAGCAGACGGGCGGGTTCGGTCGCCAGTTCGAGGGCGCGGCGGGCGGCCGAGGCGCGGGTGCGGATCGTGGGCGTGGAGGCGGTGTCAGGCACGGGAACGACTCCTCGGCAGACGGTTGCGGGTGGGATGCGGATGCTATTCCGGGAAGGGAGAGTCGATGGTGCGATACACCACGCTCTCCTCTCCATCATCGTCGACACTCACTGTGTACTCGCGGGCAGTGCCGTCGGAGAGGCCCGACGCTGTCGCCGTCAGCGGCGCTCGACTCGAACTCGGCTGGCAACTCATCGTCATCCAACCACCCTGCTCCTTCTCGTCCGTGAGGATGAGGCAGCGCTCATCGCCGTCATTCTGCGATGCGGTCCAAAGCTTGCCCGATCGGATGATTCCGAGGAATTCGATGGAGCCATCGTCGAAAGACGCCGCGTTCGGCGGCAGCTCAGACGGCGAGCTGCGCGTCGCGAGCTGGGGAAGCACGAGGGAGGCGGAGACGGCTCCGACGACGAGGCCGATCAGCACGGCCGCGATCGTGAGCGGTGCTGCTCCGGCGGGGAATCGCGGCCGCCGGCGCGTCGGCTCGTCGATTGTCGGAGTGGGTTCGTGAGTGGTTGGCTCACCAAGCGGATGGGGCTTCGTGGAGTCGACGGGCTCGGGCTCAGGATCGATGGGTGACGGGCTCGCTCGCAAGCGGTGGTGTCGCAGCTCATGCAGACGCACCAGGTCATCGGCGGATGCGGATGCGCCGCGCCCGAACGCCTTCGCCTGCAGCGCGCGAAGCTCCTGCGCTTCTTGGTCCTCGCCCATGGGAGTCAGACTAACCGGCGAGGTGCGAGCCGCTGAGGTTGCGCGGAGGCGGTCGCGCGGTCGACTTGCGGAAGCGCGAGTGGCAGGGTGGAGCGATGAGCAGAAACCGGTCGAGCACAAGCGTCAACACAGGACTGCTGCTGTTCGGCGCTGTCTTCGGACTTCTCTGCGCCGTTCTGATCCTCGCCGGCGTCCTCGGACCGACGCTGTGGTTCACCGTCGTCGCGATGGTGCTGCTCGTCATCTCGCAGGCTCTGACCATCCGCGCGAAACGCCGCCACCCCTCGGGTGGTGAGCGCTGAGTGAGGCGCGCCAGTCCGGGCATGCAAGAAGCCCCGGAGATCCGCGCGTTTCTGCGGTTCTCCGGGGCTTATCTGGTGGGCTGTTGGCACAACCCTTCCTGTTGCGGATGGGAGATGGGCGCGGCGTCCCCTTTTCCTACAGCCCGCTCCCGCTTTTCCTACAGACCCGACGTACAGCTCTCTCGCTTGCCCCTTCGACGAGACCACAGCCCGGGCACCCGAGCCGTAGTTGATCCAACCGACATCCTCACCTTCAACCTCAACCTCGCTCAGGCCGGGCCCGCGACAACTGGAACCAGTATGAGAGCCTCGGCAGGTTGATGCAGCGCGAACCGCGAGCCGTTCGACTACCTCACGCCTGCGACCGATCAATCACTTCCTGGCCGGGGCCTCGCCCCGCGACCGTGTTTTCAATAGTGATTCGAGACTTCATTTATGGTGACGAAAGCGATGGGTGGGATAGCCTCGAACCGCGATCACCCCGATACGGTATGTCCCGGAGGCGTTCACACGCACGCGACCGGAGTGGCCGCGATCAACCGCTCCAACAAGGGACGTATATTCGATGGGCGCTGCGCGAGCATTCCGACTCACACGAATCGAGGTCGGTGATTTCGACGAGGTCGACGAGTTCCTAGACGTCTCGTTCGGCGCGCGCCAATCTGACGCCTCGTGGACCACCCTGATCACAGGCCGCAACGGTTCAGGTAAGTCCCGACTGCTGGCAGCCGCAGCCACCGCGTTCGACGCGATGAATGGACGAGAGTTCAGGAAAGCACAGTCGATTGCCATCGAGTACCATCTCGGCGACCAAGAATGCGCATTTCGGGTGGATGGGAAACGTAGATCCGCCTACTTGGACGGACGACCGGTCGAATTGGAGCGGCTGCCCCGTCCGCGCTCCGTCGTAGCCGCAACCGCCAGCGCTTTCGACAAGTTCCACCTGCCGCACGAGAGCAAGTCGTTGGACCCGAAACCGACCGACTCTCTGTACCGATACTTGGGCCTGAAAGACGCTCGGGGACGCGTCTCCTCTCGCGCGGGCGTGTTCCGAGCGCTAGAGCAGCTGTTCGACGCGAGCGCCGAGGATCATCAGCGACGGCAACGGGTAGCTGATGTGTTCACTTACCTGGGGTACAGCCCAAACGTCGAGGTTACCTACGCCTGGACCGTGAGCGGGCGGCAGACGCTCGAAGCGGCCTCGGAAGACCCCACAGTTGCTATCCAGGATTACCTGCTGGATGCAGCCAAGAGGGACGACAATGCGACTCGCACATTTCTACCGAACTACCTGTACGAAGATCCGATGGCTGCGGGGAGCCTCTCCGACTCATTCCAGGCGATTCGAGAATTCAGCGATGGCAATCGGGTGCGGCTGAGTGCCGACTTCGAACATCCGAACTCCCGGCCAGAGCATCTACTGCGGATGGCGAGGCTGCTCTCTCGCGTGGGATTCGTACAGATGGAGGATGTCCACCTCCGACGAATGGGTTCGAAGCGTGGCGTTCGGATCACGGACGCCAGTTCCGGCGAGCTCTCCCTTGCCATCACCATGCTCGGGATCGCGTCCTCCATCCAGGACCAAAGTTTGATACTGATCGATGAGCCTGAAATCAGCTTGCATCCTCAATGGCAGTCCGAATACCTCGAACGGCTGACTCAAGGCTTCGCAGCCTATCGAGGCTGCCATTTCGTGATAGCGACCCACTCCCCCACAATCGTGGCCGGCGCCAGCTCCGAGGCAATCAGCATCGTCGACCTCGAGGAACAGTCCCCGCTGACGGACGAACCGACGGGGGGCCGGTCGGTTGACGAAGTGCTATTCGAGACTTTCGGTGTAATCTCGAGCAACAATCTACATCTCCGCGACCTTCTGGTCACCGCTCTGCGAGGCGCCGAGGATGGCGACCTGGCGACCTCAAGTTTTGACAGGGATATGCAGACGCTGGAGGTCGCTCGCCGGGAGTTACCGGTCAACGACCCGACGGGGCGCATCATTGACAGTCTTGTTCGCCTCCGAACCCAACTTGCGGAACGGACTCCTTCATGATCGTGAAAAAAGTCATCTACAGCCCGGCGTCTGCCGAGATCGTGAATCAGTACAACAACCGCCAATCGAAGGACCACAACTTCTGGAGCGAGGAAGTCGTCAAAGCTCTCCGCAAGGAGATGAGGGATCACTACATCCACGAGCAGAAACACCTCTGCTGTTACTGCGGGATTCCGGAACCCTCAATCCACGGTCTGGACTGGGATGTCGAGCACATCGCGCCGAAAGCTAAACATCCCGAGTTCATGTTCACAGAAGCGAATCTCGCGGTGGTCTGCAAGGAGTGCAACGGGCACAAGGGGTCGAAGTATGTGTTTGCTGGCGCCCGGCCAGCTGACTATCCAATGACTGCAGACGCCTACCTCGTCGTGCATCCACATTTCGACGAATGGTCCGATCACCTCCTGCGGGACCATCTCACCTATGCCGCCTTTACCGCCAAAGGGAGGTGGACCATCGAGAAGTGCAGGCTGAACAGGTTTGATGAGCGTGTGATAGGCATTCGCTATCCCATCTCGGACACTCGCTTCGAGAAAACCGTGCGGCAACTTCTCGACCGCCAGCTCACACTGCAGGAAGTTGCGGACATCATCGAACCGTTAGTTCGGGCTGCGTCACTGATAGCGACCCGCAGACCTACCGATTGAGCGGCCAAGTAGTCCACAAGCGGCGCAACTGGGTTTAGTCAGTTTCGCATCTGACGAGAGGATCTATCTCGTGCGCGACCATGGCCGACGATTGAATCGGCTTCCCGTAGCCGCATTCTTGAAGCAAGGATGGAACGCCATGAACGGGCAGCAGTCGCCGACAGCGTCCAAGCAGGTACCTCAGAGCCTCAAGCAAGAACGGCCGCTGCACCCGACGATGATGAGTGCCGCCATGCAGGATAAAGGGCTTCACAGACACGGAAACGGGAAGGGCACCTACCCGAACCAGGTGCCCATCCCGTTTGCTGCATTCAGTACTTTTAACACAGCTCTAGATGAGCCGTTGGCCCTCGGCCTTGTGCGCCGCCTGCCGCGACGCGCGACCTGCTCTCTCGCCTCCTGGTAGTTTCATTCGAGCCAATACCAGTAGGCACCGCAAGGGAAGGTTCGCTGAATCCGCGTACCTGGATCGGGCAACGAACGCCAGTCTCTGGGCATGGCTCGGGGCGGGGTACGGAATCTTGAGAACGATGACGACTGGCACGTCCGCAAGCGGTGTCAGATCAGATGCTCCGAAGACGTCCTCGCGCCCTGGCGATGATCCTAGATCCGTTTCCGAACTTATGTAGATGTTGTTCAGGGCCTTGTGCACCGAGGCCAGATTGTATCCGCGGGCAACCGCACGCAACCAGCCCTCCGGAAGCCGCGCGAGATCACTCGGCGTGGCCTTCGAAACCCCCGCCGTCTTCGCGAAGCTCAAAGAGTCCGAATGACGACGATGCCGCCAATGATGTCTGGTTGGCTGGGGCCGCGACCAATCTCCCGTCGCATGTCACCACTCAACTACTCACAGGTGCAACCTCCTGAAGACGCACCGCCCGAGAGCGAGCGAGGAATCCCGACTGATCCGATTCGACCGGAGTCATCATCGTGAGGTCGAGGATTGGCGCCAGGGGGAGCTGGTCTAGATCCTTGAGGACGGCGGCCAGCGAATCGGAAGACGGATAGATGAGGACTATGTCAATGTCGTGTGCTGGATGAGGCCCGTGCACGGTTGAACCGAAAACGTATATCTGAACAGTGGGGTGTCGGGACGCTACCCTACGCAGCCCCGCGAGGTCTCCCTCGCTCATCGTCTGAGGCGGGACAGGGTCGGACCCCATCGAAGAATCTCTACGTCGGCTTCCTTCGCAGCGATCTCAGCTTGCTCGGTGGGCCCGCGATTCGGATTTGTCGAGACGAAGATGTCGAAGGGCCAGCACCGGTCTAGCGCGAAGTGCACTGCCGCGACTTCGGGCTGATATGTGTCCTCGATGTACAGCACCAGGGAATTGAGACCGTCCGCTCGATTAATGAGCAATCGGCGGCCGTCCAGATATGACACCGAGACAACGTGGCTGTGCCGGCGAAGGCCATCGAGCACGAAACCCATCTCCCGCGGCGTGGAGTCGCCGGGATTGTCAAGATGGAGTGCCCGCATCGCGTCCGCAATCGCGCCCCATCCCACTCCCACTTCGTGACAAAGAGCAATTGCGTCTCCTTGGAATACGCCGTCTCGAGGGACGTTAGCGACGAAATCAAGGTCACCGTCGAAGAGATGCGCGATATCCTCGGCATGAACGTCGCGTCGGCGAACGATGCCGATGCGGACCGCTCGCGCATGTTTGCGCTGGACACGCACATGATCACCGTCGACTAAGACGCCCGTGACGATGTCGTCGACCCTCTCGAACATGGAAGCAATGAACGCATCTGCCTCAGGCAAAGAGATTCTCCATTCCTGCTGGATACCGTGGCACCCTCAGTCCCCCGTCGCCGAGATGACGATGAGTCAAGCCATCGACATGACTGCGAAGCGCAGCCACCACATCCTTTTCCTTATCGGTTAGCAGCTCCCGATTCGCGTCAACGATGCGCAGGATTTGGTGAAGGTTCGGGATGATCGTGGCAACGACTTCTCGATCCCACATCGCTGCTTCCTCGGCGTTCGGATCAAACCTGTAGTCGTTGTCCGGACCTATCGTCCGGTGTATGTGTCGGTTTTGGTGCGCAAACGGTTCTATGGCAGCGCGGGCCTGCTCGCGGGTAGTGTGACCGGCGATTCCAAGGGCTGCCTCAACGGCTGCCCTGCGCTGTTGTTTCCACGCCAGGAGCATCTCAACCGGATGACTGTCGGGGGTCTTGTCCACCACCGTGTGGCAATTCGCGCACAGCAGCACGAGGTTCTCCCGCTCTCCGCGGTTTGGAACCGGAACCGTCGCATCCCGCGGGGGCCTCCTGGACTTGCGGCGATGATATGCGCTATCTCACCGAAGTGAGTGGTTAGCGCCATTCCCACGTCGACGAACAGAGGGTTCTGGCATATCGGGTTGCAACAGTATCCCGCAGAGTCCGCCCAGAGTTGATAGCGCGTGGCCTGCGTCGGGTTCGCTGTCCCCAGGACACAGGCTGAACTCATGACACGAGTATGCCGCATAAGTCGATGTGGCGGAGCCTTCGAGTTCGACATGAGGATGCAGGGCGAGCTCGAATCAGCTAGCCCTTGCCTACACCCTTCAGGTACAGCAGCGCTCGCCGTGCGGTTTTCTCAGCGTCCCTCACGGGGTCACCAACCAGCCGTCACTAGGCGTCAGACTCCCTCCAGCACCCGCCAGGAGCTGCAATAGGATCGGGCCATGGCCCTGAGTAGACGCGAACGATTCAATCTCAAAAGTCGGATGATTGGGATTCAGCAAGATGACCGCTCCTGGACATTCGAGCGAACGAACCTGCTGCTCTCGGAGTTTGGCTTCACGGTTCTGGACCGATTCGACAGCAACGGCGAGTTCACCTTCGGGGACAGCATCCAGACGATCACCGATGCAGACCTCGTCGAGATGTACTCCCTAATAACGGGTGCCGATGACGACGACGTTCGCGCAGAACTCGAGACGGCTGATTCCTCGCTCTGGAAGCCGGGATATGTGCGCGTCTTCTTGTCGCACTCTGCCATGCATAAGCAGTTCATCGGCCGGGTGGCGAGTGAGCTGGCTGTGTCGGGCATCCACGCTTTCGTCGCGCACGACACCATGGAATACGAAGAGCCCTGGCAGGACCAGATCGAACATGGGCTTCGCACCATGCAGGCTTTCGTCGCGATCACCCATCCCGAGTTTCTGACGAGCGCTTGGTGCCAGCAAGAGGTAGGTTGGGCGCTGGGTCGTGGTGTCCCTCGTTACGTAATCCGATACCCGGCGGACCCGGCAGGATTTATTGGACGAACTCAATGGCCGCAGGCCGCTGAGGAGCGGCACGTAGACGTCGCCGCTCGGATTCTCGAATGGATCAGTCGAATGCCGGAATTCTCGGATCAGATCGTCGCTGGGTTGCTCTCTGCCCTTCGAGCGGCGGACAACTACCTGGACGCCGGCGCGACAGCGAAGCGCATCGCGACCGTTGACACGCTGAACGTTGATCAGTGGTCAGAACTCGCTGAGATCTATCACAGCAACGACCAAGTCGGCGGTGCGGGGCTGGTGCGTAGAGAGCTGCAGCCGTACTACCGATCCCATGGGCAAGCGTGGCCACCGCAGCGGCCCAACAGCGTAGAGCCTTAGAGATGAGGCATCACCTCTTCCACAACATCTGAGTCCCAACCGGGTGGCTGGACAGCTGGCACTGGAGCTGGAATTCTGCGCTCGTAACCTCCATACAACGCAGTGATCTGCTTGCCAATCGGGGGCGTGGGACGTAGTGCCCGGCCTATGGCCGCAGGATCTCGTGCCAACTATCCGACGACGCGGCCCGCAATGTCGGAAGGGAGGTATCGAGCGCGTCGAGACGAAGCAAAGGCTGGAGCGGATGCCCCGCACCTGGGTTAACTCGTCCTTGCCTCGCCTGTTCTATGCCGCCTCAATCGCTGGCCGCGACCCCAGCTACGCCGGAATCGCCGCCAGTGGAGTCGCGACTGAAGGAGCTCGTTGTCTGCGACATTCAATGGCCTGCAGCGACGTCTTCGAATGGATCCCGCGGACCGATGCTCTCGGTCGAAACTGGACTGGCCGGGGCCGCAAGCCTTGAGCCCTCGGCTGGCGACTCGCCATCTTCATCCTCGTCGAAGGCCCGGTCATTGATATGGTCTTCTACTTGATCGCACCGTTCAAGGACCTCTGAGCGTTGGGTGAATGCACCGCGGATGGCGGCCACGTAATCGCGCGGAGCTTGGTAGAGCTCCTCTTTCGTCATATCGCTGATGATCGAGCTCACTTGGTCATCAATGCGCTGTTCCAGTTCAGGCAGCACCTCCTCCTCCAGACGTTTGAGAAGGTCGACTCGTTCCTCTGCCGAGAAGAGGCCCATGACTGACGCGTCTGCCCAACCGGGATCGAGTTCGTCAATGCCGTATTGGACGATGCGCTCGACCGCCGACCGCCGCACAGTTTCAGGCAGGGCGGCCGCTTCGTTAAGCCGGCCGAGGACGGCGGGCTGCCACATCGCCTCGATCATCATCCCGAAGTCCGCCATGCGGGGTAAAGCGGCATGGTGGGCTTCCGCCCAGATTCGCAGGAACTCATCGGAACAGCGTGTGCGGAGGAACCATGCCCTCCGTCCCGTCGACCATTCATGCCGCTCTGGAGGCGTTACGCGCGAGGCGATCAGTGAATACATCGCAGGCGGTACTCGAACGAGTGTCCCCCGCTGGTCCGGCCCACCGCAGTCGAGCTGAGACACGAGTTCATCGACCGTCATACCTTCCAGATGCACAGAGAGCGTGGAGATGTCGCGAGCAACGGAGGCAGCGAAGCCTTCTCTGATTGTGGGGTGATGGAATCGCCAGACCGTGTTTCCGTCAATCCGTGTGCTCTGGGACAGAAAGGTACCGTCGATGGCCGCGAAGGCGCGGGCAGTTTCCGCCACAGTGGCTCCAAGTGCTGTCACAGCAGCAGTTAGCCGCTCGTCTGGTGCGAACGGCGCGAGGAGTTCTCCACCTGAGAGGTATATCGCGGCGAGTGCCGCGCGTTGTGCAGGCTCGACGCCGTCGAGAACGTCGACCAGGAACTCGTTCGGATGCTCGAAGTAGGACACGAGAGCGTCCTCGCCCCGCAGACCCGGCATCGGCGCGAAGCCCTGAAGCGAGAGGCGACGCGCTACTTCTGGCTGGAATCGCCTTGCCGCCGCCACGGCGCGCAGGTGCGGACGCCACTCATTCAGCACGGCGGCGGGCTGATCGCCGGCCTTCAAGTGGTTATAGAGCATCTGCTCTTTCTCGGAGCCGCTCAGTTGCGTGATGTCGATCACAACCTGCTGTTCCTTCAAGCGAGGGAAGGAGTACTCCTTCATCCGCGGGCGGGCGTCGCGGTAAATGTAGTCGCGACTGGTCATCAGCACCCTCGCACCGTGGCCGACGGCCGCCATCACCTCAGGCATACGGCGCACCCAGGCGTCCGTCAAATGCGGTTCGTGTCGAATGCTGCCGAAGGCGTCATCGACCCAGAACATCTGTCGCGGGTCGTCAGGGTTCCAGTGCGCGAGGAGGTCGTCGGGGCCGTCGACTCGCATCACGTCGCACTGCCAATTATCGAGCGCGGTCATGCAGAGCATTGCTGCGATTGTTGACTTCCCGCTGGCGGGTTCACCGAGGAGCAACACAAACCCATGGTCGGTCAGAGCATCACTTGCGTCTCGGTATGCGCCTGTGGGGACAAACGTCTCTAGCTCTCGGGTCAGGCTGGTCAGGAGCGCGCGAGCCTGACGCATTCTGCGTTCATCGAGGATGCTCGTGAGATCGCCAAGCCCATAAACACGCGGGACGTAGCGGCGCAGGTTCCAGTTCTTCTCGATCTGCGTGCAGATCCAGGGGCCGGGTAGTATCGCCACCACCTTGGGCCCGCGTCGCCGTACCTCCTCGTCGAGCCAGGCTTTAGTTTGGCCAGTGATTCGCAGGTTGGTGAGCACAATGTAGCCGTCGCAGAGCCCCCGCTCATGTAGCTCCGCGACCTTATCGAGTTCATCTCGAAGATCCGACGGCGACAATGTGCCCGATGAATCCACGCTGAACTTGCACTGCACGACGACTCGAAGTGCAGGCGAGACGAACTGCTTCAGCTCAGGCACGGGATCGTCTCCCGGCGACGTCCAAACGCCGTGGAAAGCACCGTCCTGACCGACGTCATTGGTGTCAGCGAACGCCGTAAAGGTTTGCCCCAACGTCTCCTGGAGCACGACGGCACAGAGATCTTGGAAGGCTCGCCAGCCCAGCTTGTGGAGTTCGTAGTCGGGTCCGGACATCGAGGCCAATCTAAGCAGAGCGGAGCGAGTAGACGAAGCGTCGTCGGCTCCAAGACACGCGTTTCGGCAGTTCTATGTACGTAAACAGGGGAACTAACAAGACGAGCTCCGCGGCGGAGGTACAACTGCCACAGAACTCCTCGGCCTTGAGCCGGACTGCACCATCGTCAGGACGCCTTCCGCGCTGTGGGTGATACGAGTGTCGTCGCTTGAGAAAACTGAGACCGGCCCCGCTATACCGCTAGCCGCGCTAGCGGTGCGACGGCGGCATGCCATCTGCTTCCGACGAGCAACACGATGATCCGCTCGCGGGCTCGAGAGAAGACGACGTAGAGCAGTCGGCTAGTGTTCGGGAATGGCTCTGTTTCCTTGCCCATGAAATCGCCCTCACGAAGCACCACGATGGTCGCATCCGCCTCTCGTCCCTTCGTCTGGTACAGATTCATCAGCTGAACTTCCCGCGGGTTCAACGCTGAGTCGGTGAGTGCCGCGTAGCTTGCCTCACGCGCCTCGACGCATATCGAGGCAACAACTTGTGTGTCGCTCAGATCTCGACCAGTTCGCGCTGCCCGAGCATTCATCACCGCGAGAAGCACTCCTGCTTGCTGCCAAGCACCAGACTTTTGAGGGAGTCCAAGGGCATCATGCGCTAAGCGCGCCTCGTGCACTACGACGTGAACGGAGGGAGCTTTGAGGAGCCGGTCCCGCAACGCGTCCAGGCGCTGACGGAGCGTCTGCGGACCGGTGCCATTCAACACATGTACCGCAAGCTCTGGCACTTGCGCTCCACGCTGCGCGCTGGTCAGAAACACCGCAATAGACTCGATGACACTGTCCCAGGTCGCATCGCCAAACCGGAACCGCATCATTGTCGCTTGCGCATCCAGGGCGGCCGCCAGTGCATCACTCAATCCAGCAATCTCGTGTTCTATCCCCTCCGCCTCGAGAGCGTCCGACAGAGAAGCGAGCATGTCGTTGTGATGGGTGAATACAGCAACACCGAGCCCCTCCGCGCTCAGCTCAGACACGAGTTGCGCCACAGTGGACGCTTCATCGCTAAGGCTGATGCCGGACCGCACAACTAGGCGACCGCCTTCGAGGGCGGAAGCGAGTGCCGGCGCCCCAAAGGCACGTTTTCGAACGGCATGCGCCACGGCCGGGATGACCCCCGACGGATCCCGAAAGGACGTTTCGGGAAGTATGACCGTGTTTTCCTTTCCGGCAGCAACACACGCGTCATCGATCCTGTCAACACGGACCCCCTCAGCAGCACGGAACGTGTAGATGCATTGATTCGGGTCTCCGAGTAGGATCACGCGATTGGTCGGGGTGATCAGCCCGAGAAACTCCTGTTGCGCATCGTCGGTGTCTTGGAACTCATCCACGATTACAAGACCCCACTGCGACCGAAGATGCCCCGCGACCGCTGGCGATGCTCGCGCGATCTCCAGCGCTAGTGGGATCAACCGCGCGTATCCGATCTCACTCGGCGCGAGTCCGAGCTTCTCTCGCGCCGGGCTCACCAGCACAGCGTCGCCGTGGCCAACCAGGCTCCCGAATCGTCGTACTACGGAGAAGGCGAGCGAGTGGAACGTCATCACATCGATACGGCCCGCATGCCTCCCCACCACCGCGCTCGCTCGCGAAGAGATCCGTGCCACGGAGGCCCGCGAGAACGAAAGGAACAGCACCTTCTCGTGGGGCTTAGAGTCCCGAACGCGCTCAAGATGTGCAGCAGCAGCTGCCAGTGCGCTCGTGGTCTTGCCGACCCCGGCGCCGCCGAGCACGACCGTCAACTCCTTCTCCGTCGCGACGATCTTCGCCTGCTCGGAGTTCTGTGCTTCCCAGGTCATGATGGCGGGAGGACGTCGATCCGTCCTGGGTCACCAGCGCAAAGCGCCTCGATGACGGCGCGTGCGGTCGGTGGTGGGGTTGTCAGTGCCTCGACCCAAGCAGGCCCAAGTCCATGCTTCTTCAAGATCTTCTTGCTGAGGAGATGTTCGGCGATTGCATCATCTTCGACCTCCTGGGGCAACGCCGGCATCCCGAGATCTGCGAGCGATACAACAATCTTGCGCAACTTCTCGCCTGGAATACCCCGGATGAGTGCCGCCTCGACTGCGGTGCGTGTAGGAAGGACCACAAGTTGCTCGCAGAGATCAGCTAACTCGGCAACCGCCGGGTCTTCCTGTCCGGGCTTGTCGTTGTCGACGATTGCGCGGACTCGAAACCCCAGCTCCAACGCGACCTTGGCCATGGCGGGCAACCGCGTAATGCCACCATCAGAGCCAGGTGGAGCAATCAGTCGAATTCCGTTGGCGGCGAGGCCGTACTTGTCTTTGCCTGTCTTCTTGAACAGTCGCGCGGAGAGCGCACCGTACCCTTCGGCGTCGAGGGGACCCTCGACGAGCGCGACCGTGCGCGTGCTGAGCGCAGCGAGCAACTGGTCGAGTACCAGCCGTCGCGTGACGCGGGAAGCTTTATCTGTGGTGCTCGAGAGCCGATACTGAGCGCGACCGTTCTCGGTATGCACGAAGCGGATCAGCTCATCCGACTTGAACGCTCGGACTACCTCGGCACGACGGGTAGTAAGGATGGATTGGCCCGCGGTGGAGTGAAGTAGAGCCGCCATGTACTCGGAGGATGAGGCGTCCAGACCGTCGCCGAAGTCATCGGCGATGACCACAACGCCCGACTCCGCCTCGCGTGCGGCCGCAATCGCCTCGGCCACCGAGAAAACACTCTGAACAGTGGACCCCTGGGATCGGATGGGCAAGGATCCTGCCGCGCCGAGGGACAGCGCTGGTTGCAGAGCTCGAAGGAGTGCCGCTAGCGATCCGTCGTCGGCGACGAAGTCGATACTGTCTGCGTCGTCGACGCCGAACAGCGTCTTCGGGCCCGCGTTCAACACCTTGTCGAGCACTTCGGTTACGACCGGCGCGCTCGAGAAATCACCTGTCGCCGAACGTACGTCTTCATCGAGCTGCGTGAGAACACCGTCGAACGCGCTCGAATCAGACGCCGCGAGCAGGGTTCGTAGCGCGCCTTCTGCGCGAAGTTGCAGCGCTGGCGCGCTATCGATGAACTGGATCGGAAGAGCTTCTCGCTCCACCCGACTAACGCGTTTGAAAGAGTTTGCTGCAGGGTCGCTCCGCGCCGGGAAGTCCACCCAGTGATCACCACTATCCGCATCGATGTCGTAGCGAATGCGGTAGCAAAGTCGAACACCAAGCACTGCGTGGCTCGCGCCCCCCATTCCGGCCGACTCGACGGTCTCTGAGTCAAACGCTTCAAGGCTGTCGCTGAACAGGGTCTCGAGATGCTCTCCCAGATCGAAAAGTGTGACCTCAACTTCGGTCAATAGCTCGCTTGAGTCGCCACGGACAGGTCGGAAGATATCGAGAGGGTTGACGCGGACTCGGGTGCTGCGCGGATCGAGCACACGACGAAGCGCCTCCACGAAATCGCTTCGTCCTGCCTGCGGCTCTCCAGCGACAACCGCATCAGCGGGAAGGACAACGCTTGCGCTCTCGAAGCCGCGGAAACGCTCGATCCTGACCCTCGCGACCCTCATGATGCTGCCGCCACAACAGGCACTCGGCTCGCCGCGATTTTGTATAGCTCCACTGGAAGGCCTGATCCGGCGAGGAAGGAGGCCTCGTCTACGCCAGCCTCATGCAGCACTTCCCGGGCGCGTGGCAATATCGACGGCATCTCCAGCGACGAGATTCGTCCCGGTTCCGCTCGACGCCAACCATTCTGTGACATGCGGATAACCGCGTTGCGGTATGAGACGTCGCTCATGACACCAAGAGCACGCGCGCGGTAGAGGAGCGCGGCGAGGCTGACGCCCCAGTACTCCTTTAGCTCGGCCAGCGTTGCCCACGCTTTACCCGCAGTTGAAATGGGCAGGAAAGGGGCGATCTCTTCGGCGGGCATCAGGAACTCGGAAGCGAAACGGTTAGCCTGCTCCTCGGCGACCTTGCCACCCGGTTCAGCGTCGTGGTGCATGATCAGATGCCCGAGTTCATGAGCGGCGTCGAAGCGTTGCCGGTAGTAGTCGTCCTTCACCGGGTTCAGAACGATGATCGGCCGGGTTGCCGAATGCAAGGAGTACGCATCGATGGCCGCCACCCCCGGCTCGCTGAAAACGACAACTACACCGCTACGCTCGACAAGCCGCACAACGTGCTGCACCGGTCCCGGGCCGACGCCAAAGAACTGGCGGGCCTCGCGCGCGGCTCCCTCGGGAGTCATCGAACGTTCGTCGGGATCCACGGGCAGGTCGGGCAGGAGGGCCTCAGGGAACTCGACGGCGTTCTCCAGCATCCCGGCGATCTCCGCCACGAACCGGCCATAGGCCTCAGCCTCGTCCTGTGCGATCTGTGGTGTCGAGCGGAGCGAACGGAAGTGCGGCTTGTTAGCCTTCGGCGGCGCTCCTCCCCCGAAGAACTGGGGCTCCACCTGCAGCGCTAAAGCGAGCTTCGCCACCGTGGCCCGGTTAGGTTGCTTGGCGCCGCTCTCCCATGCCGTCACCGAGGCCGGCGACATCTCGATACGGCTCGCCAGGTGAGACTTCTTCAGGCCCTTCAGCTGGCGTGCCATAGTGAGGCGCTCACCGTTGAAGAACGAAGCCGCGGCGGCGAGCGTCTGAGACGGTCGACGCGCCTCAACCATTCACCGCGCCCGCCCCTTCGCCCGCACCAGTCCGCTTGATCCGTACCGGCACGTCGTCGACGTCAGTCGAGGCTCCACCGCTCGGCATCTGATGTGTGACCGGGAGACCCGTACCGCCCGTCGGAGCTCCGCCGGAGAGCAGCAGTTCCTTCCAGTGCCAGCACGAGTCTCCCGGGTACTCGGGGTTCTTGCTCTGTCCGATATACAGCTCGAACTGTTTGGTTGCGGGGTGGAAGGCATGCGCTGCGATAAGCGTCACACCAGCGAAGTCATCATCGTCTGGGATGCCTGGGATGGACTCCAAGCCGAACTCTTCATCGTCGAAGAGTGCGTTGTCGCGGACGAATAGTTGGTCAGCGACACGCTTCTTCGCGTCGCTACGCTGCACCCACTTGATCTCGTCAATCTTTCCGAAGGGGAAGGACTGCAGCAGCACGCGGTACCCCTGGATAGCCCAGCCGGGAGACTGCTTGTAGTCCCGGCGTCCGACCAAGTCCTCATGAAGGCTCGGCATCGAGTCGAAGGCCTCGGGTGTGATGCCACGCTTGAGGAAATCCTCGCCGACGCTCTCGAGGCCCTCGGCCAGCCTGAAACGACCATTCGAGGTGGCCCGGTCGAGGAGGTCTCGAAGGTGCTTGAAGTTGAGATAGCCGACGACGCCCTGATCGTGGCCCTGGTCCTCGTCGAAGAGCTGGTCCGTCGCAGCGAACGCTACGGGCGCACCCCACTTCAAGACATCGAGCAGTCCGGACATCTGGAGCTCGGAGAGGGCCTCGTGTTCTGCGGTCATGGGATTAAGGTACACGACTCCCAGTAGATGGTGCTTGTATTTTTACTCTCGGCGTGTCGAATGCTTGCAAGTCCGCCTGGATGGGACACAGTTCGGGTGAGCAGGCTTTTCACTCTGTGAGTGGGCACGCTGGGCGCCAACAGGTAGACCACTGGGTCACTGCCTGGTCAGGCCCTCCCAGATGCTCCTTCGTGATCGTGGCAGCGGGGCAGGTTGCCGCCCCGCTCGCGGAGAACCGTCGACGTTCTCCTTCGCGACACGTACATCGCCCCCAGTACCAATGACACCGCGCAGGGTAGGCACGTACTCCTGAGCATCGGGCACCGCCTTCTTGACCGGCGGGATCGCGTCGCCGAGCGGCCGGACGATCCCACCAGCATTCACCACAATCCCGCCCGCGTCGACGACGACGCGAATGACCTGCAAAGTCCCCTCGTCGATGCGGGGCATAGCCTCTCGCCACTCCTTGGCCTCGAAGTTGCTCAACGACCAAGTCAGGCGTCCAAGCCGGACGCCGCCTCGCCACGCCCACCAGCCTTTGTCGCCATCGAACCGCACATCGAAGACGTCGCCGAT
This sequence comes from Microbacterium sp. PI-SA-G, assembly GCF_057215335.1. Classification (NCBI taxonomy): domain Bacteria; kingdom Bacillati; phylum Actinomycetota; class Actinomycetes; order Micrococcales; family Microbacteriaceae; genus Microbacterium; species Microbacterium sp. PI-SA-G. The sequence goes on along the minus strand of NZ_CM170103.1, from coordinate 78,047 downwards.
GCGTATGTTCGACATCAGACCCCGGTCAACGGACCGCTCGTACATCTTGTTCGCGACGATGTAGCCTCGCTTCTCGAGTTGGCGTGCGGCATCTGGGAGAACGCGGATGCCGATGTGGCGCGATCCGTCGTTGTTCGGCCCGGAGAGCACCAGCCAGGGGGGTAGTGCGACACGCCGTACGCGCACTCTGTCGACTGGCCGCGTACAGGGTGGTCATGAACCCAAACCACCGACTCAGCGACATCGTCGCCGAGACTGCAGAGCTGCTCGCCGCTAACCCGCAGCTGCCCGAGCTGGCGGCGACCATTATCGTCAAGTTCCGCCCGAACAGCGCGACGATGGCTGGCGCCTGGGCGGCCACACGGTCTTTCACCGTCGAGACCGCCGCCTTGATGTTGCCGCACTCGTTCGACGTGACCCGACGCCTGATGACGATGTCCGCCTCCTTCCACATGTGGGTCTGGGCACGCACCGGTACCGAGCTGACCATCCCCCGCATCTACACCCAGAGCAACATCGACCGGTTCCTCGCAACGGTTCACAAGAACCGCTCCGCGGGGCACCGGTGGGGCGTGTCTCGCCAGCTCGTGAAGATCGGCCGCGAGCTCGCCGACGCCGATCTCATTGCCATGGCAGCACCACACGGGATGGTCCGCTCGCCGTTCACGACGAAGCAGATCGCGTCGATGCACAGCTGGGCGAACTCGCTCACCACCGTGAAGAAGCGACAGAACGCTCAGGCGCTCCTCGGGTTGGCCGGCGGTGCCGGGCTGACTGCGGCCGAGATCGTAGAGGTCCGTGTCTGCGATATCCACCGGGACGGTGATGTCGTCTTCGTAGATGTTATCGGCAAGAGGGCTCGACGGGTCCCCGTGCGGCATGCCTGGGCTCGCGTACTGCTGCGTAGCATCGACGGCCGTGACGATGCCAGTGCGCGGGTGTTCCGTGGCCCGTGGATCGCCGAGTACCCGCCCCGCATCATCCAGTCTTTCCTCACCGACCATCCCGCGCCCGTCCGTCCTACCCCGGCAGCGCTTCGTGCGGCATGGCTGCTGCACCACATCAACAACCACGTACCGCTGCCCGTTCTCCGTGAAGTGGCGGGCTTCGAGCACTACTCGACCCTCGTTCGGTACTACGAGCACGCGAACGTTCTCAATGTCGCTGACTTCAACGCGCAGCTCGTCGGAGCGGCGGTCACCCGATGACCTCCGTCGACATCGACTACTACCGTGCCTTCGACGACAACGATGAGTGCGGTATCACTAAGCGTGAGGTCCTCGGCCGCGGCCGCGACCTTCAGCAGTTCGACGACGCCACTGTGACCTTGGCAGAAACCCGCGTGCGGCAGTCCGGCATCCTCGAGCAGCTCGACCGCTGGGCCGCCGAGGATGCCAACCGCGACGGAATGGGCGGCCGACCCGCGAGGATCTCATACCGCGCGCTGCTCACCGCGCTTCTTCTTCTTGCCCAGGAGGGGGCGCCGCTGCACATCAGGCGGGCCGCGTACGTGCTGCAGCACAGACTATCGACGAAGTCCAGCGTGCTCCTCGACCTGCCCGAGACGCCGACGAGCTTCGCTACCCATGTCGCCTCGACGAAGCGCTGGTATACGAACACGATTCGCGCGTTCCACCGGATGAAAGCGTTGATGGACCCGTACCCGCAGGAGCTATACACCGCCAAGACCCACACTCAGATCCAGGAGATCCTTCGCAGTCACGACGCGGAGCGCGCGGAGAAGTACAAGGCGCGTCTGGACGAGTACACCCGACTGTTCATTCGCATGACGTTCATGCTCCAGTCGCGAGATGTGCGTCGGGCCTCGAAGCAGTTGGATCTCTCCTTCGACCAGACCTACATCGGCACACCCACAACCAAGGGGTACAGCCGCAAGCACCTCGCGAGCAAGGTCAAGGCCGAGCGGAGCGCCAACTTCGGCGAGCTCTCCCCTGGCCCCGTGGACGCCTTCGCCGGGTGGCACGTCAAGAGCGGTAAAGCTGAGCGCGTCGACAACCAGAAGGGCGAGGTCGACCAGACTGCACCTGAACGCGGAAAGTCGGCGGACTACGACTGGGGATGGGTGGCGAACCTGGCCGTTCGCGTCGACGCCGAGCAGCCCAGCTCAAAGCGGTTCCCGAGCCTCGTGGTCGCCGCGTCGCTCAGCATCCCGAACATGGAGGTCGCCGAAGAAGCCGCGCACCTCCTTGAAGCCGGCCGCGATGCTCGACCTCGCCCCCGGTGTCGCCGACGCGGACAAGCAGTACTGGGCCAATGCCAAGCCCTTTCGACTCCTGAAGCCGGCATTGAAGACCGGGTTCACTCCGTCCACGGACTACCGATCCGACCGCGTCGGAGTCAAGGGTGGCCAGCACGGCGCCTTGTTCGTCGAAGGCGACGCGTACTGCCCGAGCACGCCGAAGCCCCTCTTGAACGCCACACCGGATCGTCTCGGCGACGTGATCGACGTCGCAACGCATCGAGCCCGTATCGAAGAGCGGAAGGCCTTCCAGCTGCACGTCAAGGACAAGGCGAAGACGCCTGACGGAAAGGTGATGCTGCGCTGCCCGGCCCTCGGCCCCAGTCCGACCGTCGTCTGCCCTCTCCGCGAGATGATGCTCAGCGCGGCCAAGAAGGCCCGCCCCGAGATCGAGCCCGAGACGCTGGAAGAAGAGTTCCTCGACACCATCTGCAAGAAGCACTCGGCCGCGTTCGACCTCACTGAGATGCAGGCGCCACAGCAGGCTTTCGACTACGGCACCGAAGAATGGGAGACCTTTCACGACCACGCTCGCAACACCGTCGAGTCCGGAAACCATCAGCTCAAGGCATCAGGCGACGCAGACATCGAAACCGCCGGTCGCCGCCGCGTCCGCGGAATCGCCGCCGCACAGATCTTAGTCACACTCCTCATCGTGGCCCACAACATCCGGAAGATTGCAGCGTTCTTCAGCGACCAAGAGATCGAACGAGCGCGCACGACTCCACGTGTCCACACCATCCGCCGCCGCGACCGCGTCTGGGCCAACCGCTACACGAAGACCACAGGCAACGGCGACCTCAGCATCCCCCGAGGCGGTCGAGCATCGTCGCCGACGAACACACCGCCTGACAAACGGGACCAGCTCGCGCTGACACCAATGCGCACCTGAACGGCTCCGTTCACCGACGACGCCCGCCGGCGGCACGCCCGGCACGCTCCCCGCTACACCAGGACAATCGAACGCGCCCGAAAACCGGGCGCGTTCGTTTTCTCGGCCCCAGAATCGGTCGGATTTAACAATCTGAACCGGAATGCAGCGCCGCAGACACGAAAACGGGAAGGGCACCTGCTCAAAGCAGGTGCCCTTCCCTTTTCTCTAGCCGTTCTGCAATCAGTATTGCCAACAGCCCTCTGGTCGGGCTGACAGGATTTGAACCTGCGACCCCTTGATGAGGCGAGCGCAATAGACATGAAAAGACTCTTAGGAACTCTCGCCCCAATTTCACTCGCTCACCGGGCATTTATTCGCTAACGCAGTCGACCCTGAGCGTCACTAAAAGACACTCGCGTACTCCGCCATGTGAGACGAATGTGAGACGCGCGTTCGCCTTTGCGACTACCTGGATCACCCGCGCTGAAGCCGGATCGATCGCTCCTGGACTCACCGCTGCACGGTTGGGCACCTTGCGGAGAGAGTCGACGTACGGCGTTGTCGATGCACCGCCGACATTTGCCCTTGCGGAGAGCGAGGTGCTTTACGACGATCTGCTGTTCCGGCGCTGACTAGAAGGAACAGTGTCGCGGGAGTGGCGCTCCGGGCACTTCGGAACCCTGCTCGACGCGTTGAGGTCGACCGTCCCGCGTCCTCAGCTGGCGTGAGGACATCGGGCGTTCGTCACCCAAGCATCTACGCACCGGGCATCCATCGAGCAGCGGCCCGCGCGTATGCGTTGCCATCCGTGGAGTTCGCCCGCTTCGAGCGCTTTTCGGACGGTGACTGGGTGCCGCCGCGCGACCGCGGCTGCTTCTGAGGTGGTGAGGATTTCGATCATCGCTGAACGCTAGCGTCGCTCTCGGTGGGCGGCTCAGAAGTACCGCGAGAAGTGGGTGCGGCCTACCGGGATATCCCTTCACACCTCGGTAGGCCGCGTTGCGGTGGTCAGCCAGGACCATCCCCAGGGCTGTGGCCGCCGTCGCAGCTAAGAACACTAGACACCGCGGGTCGACTCGTGTAGGGCCTACCGAAACGGTGACGTCATCTGTATCGTGACCCTCGTCACGCGAAACCGCAAGGGGGTCTTCGTCAATCGGTGGGCGTCTCGATGACTTCGTCGACCAGTTGGATGCCTCCGGTTGAGCTCGCCGATTGCATCAGGCCTTCGATCCATTTCATGTTGATCTCCGGGCCTTCGACGTTGTCGAAGATGAAACGGAGAGGCAGCGCTGGGTGTAGCCAGATCGTGGACCGGCCTTCGGGGTCGTCGTCGTGGTGCACCCAGGAGAGGGTGAAGCTCTCGTTCCGGCGCAGCTTTGTCACGATCGCCACCTTGAGGTGCGCGAGTGCGCGGTCATTGATGTGGACGAAGTCGTTACCGTACTGGATGGAACCCATAAGGCTGACCATAGCCGCCCGCACGCGCCTGTCGTGACGACCCTGAACGCAGAGGGTGGAACGTATCGCGGCCCGTGTGGCGCGCGCAAGCCCCAAACCAACGCGAACGATATATCGCTAGGTTGCTCGAAACCGAGTCAGACCGAGCGGTTTATGTCGGTGGAGTCCCCAGCGAAGCCGGCATGCGGTCCCGTTTGAGTTCCCCAGACTCGCGGGACCGCCCTTCCCACTTTGTGAACGCTCGCAGTTCGCTACCTGTTCTGCGGCCAGTGCGCAACGGCTTCAAACCCGATGCGGGTGTGGGCTAACGTGCCAGGATGAGTGACATGCGAACCGTGGTGCAGACCGAGATCAAGATCAACGACACTCCTGCGGTCCTCGCCCAAGATCAGGACATCGATGACCTGAAGCGACGGATCGAAGCAGCGATGGCCACGACCGGCAGGTTCGTGGAGTTCGTCGTGGTGGGCAACCGCCGCGTGAGCGTGATGATCAGCCCGCACACACAGGTCGTCGTCTCGGTGGCCTCAGTGCATTTCGACGCTCGCGACACCGGCGATGAGTCCGCGCCATACGGCGGATGGCTCGATCACATCTGACTCGAACAGTGTTTGCCGCCACGCAGGCCCTGTACACATGGGGCTAGGCGGACCTGCGCGGCGGTGTCTCAACGCTAACCGGATCGCCGCTTCCCTTTCGACGTCGTGAACCGCAGTTTGGTGACGATAGGCGCGCAATACGCAGAAGACACGGGTGACGCACGCACCCTAGAACCCCAGGTCAATCTGTGGGAGCGTAGAAGCACCACTAAGCAGTCATTCTGGCTACGCCTCTTAGCAACGGTTCTGTGGCGAACAGAGGACACCCGCATGGGGTATTTCATCTACGAAGGCAACGTCAAGACCGAGATCGAGGACCGCGCCCTCACCCACCTGCAGCTTGTGATGACCGCCAAGCTGCGACGAGGGGAACCTTTCGGCTTCTCGTGGCGTGAGGACGTCAGCCTCGGCCAGGGTCGGGTGACAGTGTGGGTGCACCCCGGCAGCTCACTCACCTTCAAGTACCACGGCAGCCGCGCACCGTCTATCAACCGCGCGTGGGTCGACGCACTGGCACACGCTGCGGGAGCCCCAATGGGTCTCTATCTCGTCCACGAGCCCACCGAAGGCGCCACCGCAGAGAAACTAGGATCATCTGCTCTGGCCTAGCCGCCATGACGGGTCACGGCCGTAACTCACGTCCGGGCCTCGCACAACCCCCTCAGCTGTGCAGAGCGACGTGTCTAGCGTCGGGCGGCATGAGCGAGAGGCGAGACGAAACACGAGTACGCATCACGATCGATGGCCAGGAGTTCCGGGTAAGCCCTGATCGGGATCTCGTTACGTTGATGGAGCAGATAGAAGCGGCCGCGCGATCACAGGCGGCCTTCATTCACCTGGGCGACAACGACGAATCGATCAGCATCCTGGTCACCCCACGCTCAAGGATCGTCCTCACTGTCGACCACGTGGGCGTCGCGATCGCGGAAGACATACCCAGCGGCTCGCCCGAAGACTGGGACTACTGGTAGTCATACATCCCGTTCCCCTGCGACCTCGGCCGCCGAGAGCAGCGAAAACCCCCACCGGCCGGGGCCAGATGGGGGTCTTTCTCCGCCCGAAGCCCGGCAAGCGCGGGACTTCGATGGGTTCAGTTGTGGTCGTTGCGGCGGTCGCTGTCGTACCGCTCGCGGCTGCCGGACTTGGCGAGACCGCGGCTGATCATGTACCCGATGGTGAGCAGCGTGGCGTAGAGCCAGACCTGCTCGGCGCCGAATCCCTGGCCATCCTCGTTGCTGTCGACAACCGCGGATGCGATGAACATCCCGATGAGAATGACGACGTAGGCGATGAACTCGGTGGTCTTGAACGCTGCCTTCGTCTCGGTCGTGAGGCGGGAAACGCGAGCGTTCGGGGTGGAGTTGGTCATGTAGTTCCTTGCTGTGGTGAAATGCACGGGCGCAGATGCGCCCTCTCTTGTCTGACACAACCAGTGGAGCCCGATCTTGGTAACCCCATTGCTTAAGTGACCGAGCAGCAGGAGTCATACACAGAACTATGTAGCGAGCTGCACCCTCAGGAGCTCAGTCCGGGGTGAGCTCCTCATCGACGACGGAGCCTGTCTCGAGTTGGCGGATCGCCACGATCATGTCGGCGAAGAAGTCCCAGACCGCGGCGTCACGCACCGCCACTGCGTCTACGGCGGGCGAAGCCACGATCTCGGAGTGGATTCGCTGAAGCTTCTGCACCAACGCCGTGCTGATCGGTGCATCATTAGAAATGTAAGGTGACGCGGGCATGTGATCTCCTTCTGAAGTACCTTGAGGGCCAACCGTATGCCGCGTCTCTCTCTTCCGTAGGGGTGGCGACAGGCGAGAGGTGCCGGTGTAATCTCTGCGGAAACGCAGACCGCCACCTCGGTTCGCCTGTTAGCCCTCACAGCACGCCAGTTGCACCCGCTTTGCGCTAGATTCTGGGGACCACTCACACATGCAAGAGGACCTTTTGAAATGAAGCGCGCGATCGCCGGCACCGGGGCATTCCTGGCTGCCGCCATTTTCCTCGTCGGCTGCACCGCCCAGGAGCCGGCGCCCGAGTCCAGCGCTTCGTCTGTCCCCACCTCGACACCGACGGAAAGCGCTGAGGCACTCCCGGCGGTGTCGCTCGCGACGACATGCGGGCTCCTGTTTGGTAGCAACGTCGACGGCCCCATTGCCCGCGCGACGGATATCGTCTCTCGGTTCGTGGAGACGCCGGATCTCACCACCGTCTCCGAGGACGAGATCGCGAGTACGATCAACTCGCTCGATACCGCGGCGAAGAACTCGGACGAGGCGGTGAAGCCGTACATCGAGGCTCAGACCGATGTGCTTCAGCAGCTGCTCGACGCTATGACCAACAACGCGAACTCGTCGATTGACTTCGCCGACTATAAGGCATCGGGGCTCGAGCTCATCAATCAGTGCGAGCCGTACCTCTGAGAAACGCAAAGGACCCCCACCCAGCCCGGAGGCTAGGTGGGGGTCTCCTTGTGTCTCGGCTCAGTCGACGCGGTTCTTTATCGCCCGACCGCACGATCGGAGCCCACGGCGATCGCGGCATCTGCGGCACCCGTCGGCTTCAGGAGTCCGAAGTGGAACCCGACGGCGACGAGGAACGCCGTCAGCGCCAGGACCAGGCCGGTCCCGAGGTTGTAGGTCGTGCCCGACGTCAGTGCGTTCCCGAGCTCGGTGAGCAGACCCGTCAGCGCGGAGAGTCCCGCGAGGAGCACGGCGCGGATGCCGGCTCGAGTCGAGTACTTCGTCACCAGGCCGACGATGAGCGGGAGAATCGTGGACACCAGGAGGCCGATGACCAGCGGCCAGGACACGTCAACGACGATCGCCGTCGAGCCGTCCGCTGCGAGTGCCGCAGTCGGCGAGAACGCGACCGTCAGGACGGCCGCGAGCATGAGCACCAGGAGTGCTCGGAACAGGAAGGTCACCGCGCGGTGCGGAGCCTCGATAGCGTACTTCATGATTGCCCTCCTCAGAGCGTTGTCTGCCCGCGCCGAATCCACTCCGGCGGGAACACTTCTTCGAGCTCGGCGATGTCTGCCGGGTCGATGTTGGGGCCGTGCGGGTCGCCGGTCCACTGGTCGCGGATCTGCCGGATGATGCGGCCGAACGTCGCGAGCTTGCGATCGAGCACCTGCTTCAGGCTCAGGATCGTCTTGTCCTGCTCGGCGATCCGAGCGTCCTGCTCGGCGATGCGCCGGTCCTGTGCGGCGAGGGCCGCGTCCATGCGCGCATCGAGGCGGATCTCCTGCGCCGTGCGCCGGTCGGCGCCCGTCTTTGTCATCGCGCCGACGAGGCCGGCGAGAGTTCCGATGACGGCGACGATCCCACCGATCAGCGCGACGACGATCCCTGGGTTAGAGAAGTCCATTGATCGCCCCTGTCCGTGCTGCGAGAGCCGCCTCCGCATCGCGCTTGAGTTCGCGTCGCTTCCGCCACTGCTCGCCGATCTTCGACAGCCGTGACGGCGCGGGGACGATCGCCGCGCACAGGACGAACACGACGAACCCGGACTGCATGTCGGCGGGATCGGCGCGGAAGAACACGACGCACGCGGCGTATGCGCCGAGCAGGAACATGACGGTGATCTTCCCGAGGAACTCGGCAAGCCAGAGGACCGGGAACGTCACGCCCATCCAGCACACCGTCGCCGCGAGAGCGAGGGCGATTCCTGCTGCGTCGATCACTGAGTCCGGGAACAGGCGGTGCAGGATCGGCGACCCGAACGCCGTCGCCCAGATGCCGCCGCCGATGAGGATCAGGTCCCACAGCGGGAGCCAGATGCGGAGGTCCCACCGGTTCTCCCAATCCTCAGGAGCGATGACACCTCGCCCCCACACCGACGCCCCCCACAGCGCGCGCATCAGCCGTCGAGCTTCGCGAGGAGTTCGTCGAGGGACTTCGCGAGGCCGTCGTGATCGGCATCGAGGCCGCGCACGGCCGCGAGGATCTCATGCTGAAGGGACCAGACGCGGCCTTCCTCGCCCTGACCGTTGCCGCGGGTGCCCTCGATGTTGAAGCCGCGACCAGACATGACCAGATCGAACGCGTACCACGGGATCGAGAGCGACTTCTGAAGACCGTTGAGTGCGTCGTTGTCGACGCCGATGAGCATGCTGCCTTTCGACATGCGGTCGTTGCGGTTGAACAGCCAGCCCATGACATTCGCCTGGGCGCCGTTCGTCTCGTGCTTGAGATAGCTCGGGCCGATGGTGAAGACGTGTACGCCCCACTGAATAGTCTGCATTTCGGTGTCCTCCTCGAGGATCGGGATCGGTGTTGCGGTGGTCGTGCCCCCTGCGGGAGCGGGGTCGTAACGGTGCTTGTCCTTCGCGATGAAGTACTCGAAGTGCCAGCGCTCGACGAGCGTCCACTTCCCGTTCACCCAGCGATAGACGGTGCGGACCCAGCCGTGCTCGGCCATGAGGTCGACGAAGCGCTGCGCCTCGTCGGAGTCGATCGCGTCGCCTATCTGGTGCACGCTCGGCGTGTTCGGGTTCAGCGCGATCGGCGAGCCGTTGCGGAGGTACCGAAGCCAGTGCTCCTCCTGCTGGAAGAACGATCGGCCGGCTTCTGTGATCTGAAGCCGGTGCCCGATCGCTCGGTCGATGCGGAAGATGGACGCTGCAGCTTCGGCGGTGAGCCACCCACGGCCGCCGCCGAGTTCGACGCGGGAGCGCGGTGAGTAGGCCATCAGCGGTCCACCTTCACGAGCTCGCCGTCATCGTCGAGTCCGACGTAGAACGGCTCGTGTCCGTCGATCTCGATGAGCGCGATGTCGCTTCCGCCTGGCTCGGCGAGCACGGAGCGGAGTTCATCGGGGTTTGGAATGCCGTCGAGCGTCATGGTGAGATCCCTTCGGGGTCTGGCTCGGGTTGAGGCTCGAGCGCGGGGTCGGGTTCGATGCGTACGCCGGCGGCGGCATCGAAGGTGACGCGGCTCGGCGAGATGATCGCGAGGGCGTCTTCGACGAGGCCGATGTGCACCGGTTCGCCGTTGTGGAGCATGAACAGCGCGGGGATGCCGCCGGTCTCGCACAGTGCGCGTAGCTCGGCGGCGATCGCCGCATCTTTCGTGGGTGAGAAGATCACGCGTCCTCCTAGACGATGGGGAAGGTGATGCCAGCGAGGGAGACGCCTTGTCGGATCAGCCCGGGGCGGGACGCGATGACGAGCTCACCGTTCGAGCCGAGGAGCATGACGGTCGTCCCGTTGTCCGAGTGGGTGTTGAACACTGCGGATGGGAGCGAGGGGTTCGGTCGCGCGTTCGTCGGGAGGGTGGCGATGACCGTGCCAGCCGCCGTCGTTCCGGTGATTCGCCCGGTGAGATAGATCACCCCGCGGAACACCCGCCAATACGCTGTCTCGCCCGCGTAGCCGCTCCACCCGCTTGTGAGGACGAGCTGTTGCCAGGGCGTATCGCCGTAGCCGATCGCCTGTCTCAGACCATCCGGAGTGACCGCGCGCGCACCGTGCCCGTGCCGGCGATCGTCTCGGCGGCTGTCGCGAGTTCCACGATGCCTGCGATGCCGACAGTCGCGACGTCGGACCTGTCGATGACGAGCTGCCCCGACTGGTAGATGTCGCCGCCGACGTCGAGCGTGCCCTGCTCGTGGATCTTGCCGACGCCCACGTTCTGGCCGTTCAGGTCGAGCGCGACCTGGATGGTGGACACGGTCGTGTCGGCGATGTAGGAGGCGAGTTTGTCGGAGATCTGCACGCGCACGTCCCACGACCCGGTGGTCGAGAAGATCCCGCCTCCGGACACCAGGAACCACGATGCGTAGGTGAGTCCGCCAGGTGCGATGACGTTGCGCGGCGTCCATGCGCCGGTCCCGCGCGGGCGGGTGAACGCTCGAATGGTGAGGGCGTTCCGCTGCGTGCCGTTGATGAGGCTAGCGATCGCCGCGGTCAGGTCTACTCGGAGGTATGCGCCGTCGTCTTGGATGGCGCCGATGCTCGAGCAGCGCCGCGCCTGGTAGGCGGTGGGGAGCGGCGGAGAGTACGGCAGGGAGACGATGGTGCCCGTGGTGGAACCGACGCGGCCGCGAGAGTCGGTGACCTTGCCGGTGACGGTGAGCGTCCCCGACTGCGTTACGGCGATGTCACCGCCGGATGCGACGGTGGTGCTGCCCAAGGTGGCGGACGCTGAGGCGATCGTGGACCCATAGATACCTGCGCCGGCGACGGTGAGGCGCACGCGCGAGAGCCCCTGGACGTAGCGTCCAACGATGGATGCGACATCCGGGTTCGTGTCGGCCGCGGTGAGCGTTGTGACGGTCGGGACCACGGACGCCGGGGCGCGGAGGTTGAACGGGATGTCCGTCGCGCCGATGATCGTGTCGCCGCTGCGCGTGAACACGCGCACGAGGCCGTTGCCGATCGCCGACGTGGGGATCTGCGCGAGCATCGACATCGGCGGCGTCCACGTGGTCGACGTCCCGACGCTTCCCGCGATAGCGATCGGCCCCTGGGTGCCGAAGTACCAGTAGAGGTCGTGGGTGAAAGCTGCGGAAGCGCGGCTGATGTTGATCGTGACGGGCGCGCCACAGTCGAAGGTCGACCCGCCGGCGAACGATCCGGTCGAAGCCCGGCCGATGGTCGGGAGCCCCGTCGCGTTCTGCACCTGTGTGTAGCCGAGCACGTCGGCGTTGCAGTAGCCCGCGACGGCGACTGACGGCTTGGTGCCGTCGGAGTTGTGCGGCACGGTGACGTCGACCTGCGTGAGCAGGAGCTGGTCACTGTTGCGGAAGTCGAAGGTGAAGTTCCCGGCCGCGACCTGGGAGCCGTTGATGTGGAACGTGTAGTTGGACGCGCCGCTCGAGAACGTCGGCGAGTACGAGTTCTTCTTGATCCAGAGCTGGCATCGGAGCACCGAGTAGTTCCCCGGCACGTCCTGTCGGAGAAGCCAGACGCTCTCTTCGAGGCGGAACGGGCGGTTCGGGAAGTTGGCGGATGCCACAGCGCCTCCTTAACGTCGGAGCCCCGCGCGGGGCGGGGCTGGGGTGGTGATGCAGGAGGCGGCGGTCACGCGGTGACCAGCTCGACGGTGATGATGGGGAACGGTCCAGCCGTGGGGAGTCCGGGGCCGGCGTAGGCCGGGCCGTGCTGGGTGTACGCCCAGTCGATGTACTGCTGCCGCGCGGCCTCGGGGGATTCGGCGGTGAAGAAGAACGGGCCTTCGCCGCTGAGTCCGTCTTCGCTCATGGCGGTGAGTGCGTATCGCATTGGTGCTCCTGTCGAGAGCGAGGGGGTGCTCCGTGTGGAGCGCCCCCTCGCGGTGTCAGATTGGGCGCACGATGGTGCGCCCCGCGCCGTACGGCAACCACTGGTGGTTACCGATCAGCGCGGACTGAAGCCGAGCCTCTGGCGCGATGAACACGCCACCGACCCACTCGGCCACGACGACGTTGTTCTGCGTCATCCGGATCGCGTCAGGTTCCAGCCGAAGCTCGGCCGCGACGCTGGGATCGCCGATCGCGAGGCCCGTCGAACCGAACCGGTAGTACGTCTGGTGGCGGTCCAGACGCTCCCCCACGTCCGAGGCACTGGCCGCGGCGGCATCCGCTGCGGCCTTCGCCTTGTCTGCGGCGGACTGCGCGGTGCCGGCCGCGGTAGCCGCGCCTGTTGCCGTCCCCTGCGCGACCTCCACGCCGTCTTCCAGACCGGCAAGCGCTGACGCCTGCTCGTCCTGGCGACCGACGATGATGTTCACCGCACCGTTCGCCATGATGTCGAGGTTCTGCCCGACGTTCGGGGCGAGCATGTCGACCTGGATCACTCCGGCCTTGAGGATATTCACCGTCGCCTGCTCGATCACCGCCGAGTTCGCGAAGAACTCGACGGCGTCAATGTGGCGAGCCTTCAACGTGCCGTCCACGATCAGTTCGCCGGCCGTCATGCGACGAACCTGGACATCCGTCACGAGGATCGCAGTCGTGGTCGGAACGTTGGCCTCGGTGAACAGCCCGAACTTCACCCGAGTCGCGTCCGCGGGGACCACGAATTCGGCGGCATACGTGAACTCGGTGCTCGCGAGAGGAGCCGTGCCGAATGCCAGTCGGCCGAGAATGCTCCACCCCGATCCTTCGACCCATTTGTGGGCGTAGAGCGAGACCTGCGAGGTGCTGTTGGTGCCGGCCCACGAGACCAGCGTGATCTGCGTTCGGTAGCGGTCTCCGGGGGTCACTCGGATCGCCGAGCTGTCGAAGTAGGCTCCGGATTGGGTGCCGGTTCCGGACTTGCGGATGCCCCTGTTGAAGAACGGGCTCGTGTGCGTCGCCTTGACCCACCCCTGATACGGGAGCTTGAACTCCTTGTCGTACCAGTAGTCGGTGAAGTCGGTGACGAGGATCTTGTCGGCGGTGACGGTTTCCGCCTCGAGGCGGTCGCCCTTCATCAGCCCATACGTGCCGGAGCCGATGTTGACCAGAGGCAGGTACGTCTCGTCGAGCGCGCCCTTCACCCAGATAGCGCCGGTGTAGCGCCAGAAAGCGAGGAGCTTCCCGCCGAGCGCCAGCGTCGACCACTGCTCCCAGGTGTCGCCCTCCGCCGTCCCCGCGCCCGAAGGCGGCAGGGTCGACGCGTAGGTCTTCGACTTCCCAGACGCGGACGTCTGAGCCTGGTTGGCTGTCGTCTGCGCGTTGCCGGCCGCTGTCTGCGCGTTCGCCGCTGCGGTCGCTGCCGCCTCGGCTGCCGCCTTCGCCTGCGCCGCCGCTGTCGCCGCGGCGTTCGCGGTGGCCTGAGCGGCGAGGACCTCGGTCACGTTCTGCAACGAGAGCGAGTTGATCCGAACCCGCGTCCCGGCGGCGACCCTGTTCGAGTACGCCGACAGTCGGAGCTTCGTGACGTTCGCCGGCACGGTGTAGTCGATCGTCCGATCGCCCTGGGTGGTGCCGTAGACGGGCCCGATCCAGACACCGTTCCCGTCGACGGTCCACTCGCCGTTCAGGTAGCGCGTGATGCCGGTGAGGAAGGTGTTTGCGGGATCGTCCGACTGCCAGTTCACGGTCCCGCGGATGACCTGGCCCGGCGTGACGTCGATCTCCGTGAAGAACAGCGCCCCGCCGCTACCGTTGACCCGCTCGAGTCCACCGTTGACAGCGGTCCATCCGCTCACCGACACGGGTGTCGTGCGAATGAGGTTCGGCGACGACCGAAGCGCGGCGTCAGCTTGAGCCTGAGCGTCAGTCGCCGCCGTCTGTGCGGCATCAGCCGTCGACTTCGCGGTATCCGCCGTCGACTGTGCGGCCGCTGCGCCCTGAGCCGCCGCTGTCGCCGTCGTGCCAGCCGACGTCGCGTCGCTCTGAGCCTTGTCGATCGCGTCGGTGATCGCTTGGTCGATGTCGCCGACGCCGACCGCCTTCACGACGATCGTCTCGGATGCCGACACCGCGCCGGGGCGACCGAGCGTATCGACGCCCGTGAAGCGCACCCACACCGACTGCCCGGTCACGCCCTTGATGTTCACGCCGCCGCCGCCCCGAGGGATCGGAGAGCCGACCCGGGTCCACGGACCGGCCGCCGCGAGAGCAAGCTCGGCGACGACGTGACCGAACCCAGGCCCGGTCTGCCCGGTCGTGAGCGCCCCGTCCCACGCCGCGAACACGATCCCCTGCGCCGTCGTGAGGACGGGCTTCGTCGGGGCCGCGAGGAGCGCAGCCGGGAGCGCGCCGGTGACGGTCACCGCCGGCGACGGGTCGCCCCAGAGGCCGAGCGTTGTCAGCGCACGCACTGTCACGCCGACCTGGCGTCCGCCGGGGATGGTGAACGTCGCCGTCGCACCCGTCACGCGCTGCGTGTCGAGGCCGACCTTCACCTCGTAGTCCTGGATCGTCACCGGGAGGTTGTCGAGAGAATGGGTCACTGCGGTCCACGACATCGTCACCGTCGAGAGGACGGATCCGTCGGCCTGGAAAGCGCCGGTGTTGGTGCTGACCGCGAGACCCGTAGGCACCTTCGGGATGATCACGCCCGGGGTCTGCGGCGTGACCGCGATCTCAGGCGAGAACTCCGACCAGACGCCGGCGCGACTGCGCGCCCGAACCGAGACGTACATCGCTGTCCCCGGCACCCACGCGTCGGTGCTGACCGACAGTGCTGAGGTCCGGAACGCCAGCGACGGGGACTCGCTCGCGCGTCGCGCCCACACCTCGTACACCTCGACGTCGACCGACGATCCCTCGACGGCCTGGGTCACCGCGAGCCACTCGAGTTCGACGTCAGCGACGGCGGTGCCGTCAGCACGCCAGGACCCGACGTTCGACTCGGCGTGCAGGCCCTGCGGAGGCAGAGGCGCGGCGCTCGGGGCTCCGACGACGGGCGGCGGGGTCGACCCGTTACCCCCGATCAGGGTGCCGGTCGACGTCGCGCTCGTGCGCTTCGCGACCTTCGCCTGCAGGTCGAGGATCTTCGACCCGACGACAGCGCGCGCAGTGATCTCGCCCTTCGCGTCCTTCGACACGTCGAAACCGATGACGCGGAGCAACTTCACTCCGCGGCGTGTGCGAGCGGTGACAAGATCACCGACGCGGAAGTCGGCCCACGGATGCGGCATGCCAGGCGCGACTGTCCACTCGTAGGAGAGTTCCTCCTGGATCGCGCGAGACTCGGCCAGGGCCGGCTGCGCGTTCTTCGAGGCGGCCGCGAGATTGGGGGCTCCCGACTGCGACATCACCTTGACGAGCGTTCCGAAGCGCGAGTCTGCCCCGGGGTTGTTCAGGTAGGACCAGCCCTGGTCATGCTGAACGACGAGGCCGGTAGCTGGATCGAAGACCCGCTTCGACGGCGCGCTGGTGACGCCCGGTCCGCCGAGGACCACCGAGTCAGAGCGGTCCATGCCCGTGCCGGCCGCGACCGCCTTCACGACGAACCCCTCGGTCCACACCTCGACGTACCCCTGAGTGATCAGAGTGTCGAGCACGCGGGAGATGGTCGTCGTGAACAGCGGCCACGACTGGGTGACACGGTCAGCCCATGCGACATTCTCCGAGTCCGTAGTCGCCGAGAAGCCGAGCGTCACGTACGGCGCCCAGCCCTCCGAGCCGGTGATGTTCTGCGACTTGAGGATCACATCGGCGAGGACGAACCCGGGCGTCGCGTCGGTGAAGCTCCGCTGAAGCTCGGGGTCACCGGGACGCCACCAGAGCGGCATCCGGGTCGTGAGCCACGAGAACATGTTTCGCGCGGTGAAGGTCGTTGCGCCGCTCACGTCAACGCTGTCCGCCGAGTCCTCGTCGACGATGAACAGATCGTTGCGCGGGCGCACGTACGCGCCGCCGATGCTGTACTCCACGAGCACGAGGAACGGTGCGTCGAGCGTGCCGGCGACCTTCTCCGACACCGTGAACCGCAGCTGAGGGCTGCTGTACCCAGTGACCGATGCCGTGATCGTGGGGATCACTCGGCTCGGCTGACCGGAGTCGGTGGCGAGTCGGATGCGTACGTCGAACATTCGCGACCCCCTTCCTGTATCAGACGAGGTACGCCGCGCGCCCTCGTACCTGGATGGATGCGCCAACCCGTGAAGCGGTGGCGACGGTGAGTACGCCCGCACGCGCGTTCGGATCCGAGGACCACGCCGGCGAGATCTCGAACAGGCCGCGAGGCCCGCCGAAGTCGACGCGCCCCGATACCTCTGCGCCGCCCGTCCAGACGTCCGTCGTCGTGACGAACGCGCGACCCGTGGCCGACTCGAACCGGAGCCAGCTAGTCGCCGGCAAGGCATCGGCGTAGGTGAACCACGAGCCGCCCGAGTCGGACACCTGCAGTCCGGAGACTGCGCCCTTCACCCTGACGATCGCGTCCTGCACCTCGAGGCCGAGGCCCGGGAGCAGGCCCGTCACGCCGATGGATGCTGTGCTGAGCGCGAGCGGCCCAACGGTGATGAGCGTTCCGCGCGACGCGGCCTCGGGCACCCGGAACGTGATCGCGAGTTCGACCGTCGCGTCGGCGGGGCCAGACCCGGACGTCGAGATCGAGGCGAGCTCGACCGTCGTCTCCCCCGCCTCGTACGTCGACGTGAGAACCCCACCCTTCCGGACAAACGCCTCGACCGTCTGACGCTGAGCGCGCGGCACGGCGATCACGAACATGATCGCCGGTGCCCCGATCAGGCCCGGGTCCGGTGAGAGCACACCATGCCGACCCTGCCGGGACACCGACGTCAGAGTGTTGACGAGATCCGCGAGCGGATTCGATGTCGAGCGCAGGTTCCACCCTCGGGCGGGGTTGTGCAGCGCGACACCATTCAGCGAGTACGTCACAGGCTGGCCTCCGTAAGCTTCGCGAGGTCGAACCGTTCGGCCACCGGGTCGGTGTGCACGGGGTTGATTTCGGTGAAGCTCACGTTCGGTCGACCCAGGCCAGCCGCGATTCGCTCAAGTAGAGCGAGCGCCCGGGGGTCCGTCAGGCCACCGGCAGTGCCGCCTGGAGACGACACGGACCCGATACGCACGTCCGGTACTGACCACGTACTCGCCATGTCAGCGACCGGGCCACCGTTCGCGAGCTTCAGCGTGCCGTTCCGGATCGCCTGCCTCACCCGGTAGACCCCACCGTGACCGCCCAGTGCATCCACCTCGTCGGCCGGGAGCATGTGCTCACCGTTCGACGCCCATACTGGGATCACATCGTCGCGCGGACCTCCCGCGCCGACGATCGGTCCACCGTGAGCACGGGTGATACCACCAGTGCCGCCGACACCCATCGCGATGTTGATGCGCTTCGAGGCGTTCGCACGGATGAACTCGTCAACCCGCCGCTGAGCATCTGCGGTGTTCACACGAAGGTCGGCGTTCCCGTCCGGGATCGTCGCGATTCGATTGCCGAAGTTGATGACCTTCCCGGTCTCTGCGTCGACGTTCGAGGTGTATGTCGTCGACGCGGTCGGCGGTGTCTTCAGCACCGTGTCGATGAGTGCCTGCGCTTGCTCGGTCGACAGACCCATCGCGGTCAGCTGCGCCATGAGCGCATCCCGAGTCGCGTAGTAGCGACCCTGCAGGTTTTCCTGAGACTCACCAGCCGCGATCGCCGCGTCGTACTCCCGGAGGAGCGCCTCGGCGGCGGAGTCCAGCTGCGCCTTGAGTTCGCCGCCCGCGCGGACAGAACCATCCTGCGCGACCGTGAAGTTACTGAGCAGCGACGCACCCGTCTGGGCCGCGAACCCGACGTGAGAGACAGCATCTGCAGTCTTCAGGGCAGCATCGTTTAGGTAGCCGAGCTGCACGATCGGCTCGCCGAACTTGTTGAGCTCGGAACGAGCCTGCTCGATGGAGCCGAGCCAGTCCGTGCGCATCGTCGACGCGGCATTTGCCGTGGTGTCGTCGAAGTCACGCATGTCGTCAGCGAGGTCCTTGAGCTCCTGACTCTGCGATATCCCGCCGAGCCAACCCACGAGGTCGGCCATTGGTCCAGCGATGAACGAGCCGATTGCCTCGGTAGCGCTCGCGGCGCTCTCGACCATCGCGGCCCCGAAGTCGAGTGCGCCGTTCGCGAGATCCAGCAGGAACTGGGTCAGTGGTCCACGGTTCTGCGATACCCAATCGGCGAGGTTCGCGAGCGGCTCCCCGAAGGCGGCTGCGAGAGCGGCTTTGATGCCGTCCGCCGCGACCTCGATGTTCCGCTGCGCCTGCTCGATCTTCGACGCGTCGTTGGATGCGAGCGTGTCGAACATCTTCTGCGCTGCGCCCTGCACCTGGCCGAGCTGATCGACTGCAGTGCTGACGTCCATCGCGAACAGCGCCGCGCCGAGGTCCTCCGCCTGCGTGCCGAACAGCCCGACGGCCGCCGCGTTGCGCAGGATCGGGTCCTCGGTTTCGCGGAGCTTATCGAGCACCTCGTCGAGTCCGTCACGGGCCTCCTGCCCGCCGCGCGAGATCTTCGCCGTCATCTCCTCGGCGTTGAGGCCGAGAGACTCGAACGAAGTCTTCGAGAGTTCGGAGGCGTCCGTCGCCCGGATCTGGAACTCCTTCAGCGCATCCGCCGCGAGGTCCGAGTTACGGGCACCCGCGCGCATACCCTGATTGATCAGGCCGAGCGCTTCCTCACCAGAGAGACCGAGACGCTGGAACAGCGCCGGGTACTCGGTGAGCGTGTCGAGGAGATCCTCGTTCCGGTTCAGCCCGTTCCGCGCGCCGGCGGCGATGAGGTCGTATGCCGCCGTCGCGTTCTTGGCGAGGCCCGTGCTGAGCAGAATCGCGACCGCCTGAGCCGTGGGACGCACGTCCTCCTCGAGGACGTCAGCGATCCCTGCCAGGCCCTGCACGACGATCTGCGCGTCTCGCGTCGTCGCCGAGGGGTCGAGGATCCGGAACTGCAGGGCAAGCCGTGCAGTGTCCATGTTCGACTCGATCGAGTCGCCGTAGTTGTTCGCGTACGCCTCGCCGGCCGCGCGGCTCAAGCGGATCGCGTCGGCCTCGCTGATGCCGGTCAGGCCCTGCAGTCGGTCCTGATTCTTCTCGACAGCGAGCCCGTCCTGGATCGCGCCGGTGACCGCCTTGCCGATCGCGTAGCCGGCGAGCACGATGCCACCGGCGATCGGGATCGCGGAGAGCGCGTCGACGAGCGTGTCCTCGACGTCGCCACCGACGACCGCGCCGACCTTCTCGCCGGCACCGCGCGTCGCCGCGTCGAGTCCCTGGCTGAGGGAGCGCCCGCCAGCGTCGCCGGCTTCCTCGGTGCGTCGCTTGAACAGGGAGAGGAACCCCTTGAGGTTGTTCTCGGCCTTCTCCTCCTGCACCTCGACCTCGACGTCGACGACGTTCCGTGCGCGCTTGAGTGCTTCCAGCTGCCGCTCGAATCGCTGGATCGAAGCCTCGGCGCGCTTCACGTCGGCGGTGACATCGATGCCACCCTCGGCGCGAACGTGCAGGTCCTCGAGCCGGTCGACTGCGCGGCCGAGGTTCTTCTCGGCCCGGTCGACGTCGGCGTCGAGCTTGATGACGGCGCGCTCGGAGACGAGCTTCTTCGCGCGCCCCTCGACGCGGTCCATGCTGCCGAGCACGCCCTTGGTGTCGGCCTCGATCTTCAGCGGCTTCGACTCGATCTTCTTGCCGATCGCGACGATCTGCTTGTCGGCCTTCTCCACCTGATCGGTGTTCGCGGTGAACAGGACCTCGAGGTCAGCGACCGTGAGCTTCTTTGCCATTCTCGGGGTCCTTCCGCAGTGCCGCTCTCAATCGGGTGTCCGAGTCGATGAGCGAGAAGATGAGCGTGCGGACACCCGGCCAAGGGCGGGCGAGCACGTCGCGGGCGTAGAGATCGACGCCGCGTTCCATGAGCTCAGCGATGACGATGCGCCAGTTGAGCGCGATTGCGAGCCACGACCGGTCGATGTCAGATGGTTTGGACGACGGCGGAGCCGGGGGCTTCGGGCGAAGGTGTGCCGGAACATTCCGGTAGTCGTCGTACCAGCCGTCGGCGTCGCGAGCGCCGACGCCGTAGGGCGCCAGGTCCTCCGCCGTCACTACGCTTTTGGGGCGGGAGTGTCCGCCTCCTCGGCGTCGTCCTGCTCGCGTGCCCAGAGCAGCACCGCGATCGCGTCGGCGTACTCCTTGCTGCGGGTCCAGTAGAAGACGCAGTAGTAGGCCATGCGGTCGATGGTGATCGGGTTCACGCCGGCGTCGACCATCTCCTGATAGGCGGTGCCGAGCGACGGGTGCTCGTCCTTCAGCGTGTCGAGCACGCCCTGGATCTCGGGCGGGATCTGGGTTCCCTGGGGCAGGATGCCGATCTCGACCTCGCCGAGCACGGCGCACGCGATGAGCTTCCGGCTGTCTTCGACGCTCGGCGGGTGCACGACGAACTCGCGGACCTCGCCGTCTGCGCAGGGTAGGGGCATCGTGAGGTCGGGGATCGCCCACTCGGCGAAGCTGGATCCTGTAGCCATGTCTGTTCTCTCCTAGATACGGGGATGCCGGGGCGATCAGGGCTTGATGCCTGACCGCCCCGGCGGGATCGGCTACGCGCCGCGCGTGTACGGCAGGGCCGGCGCCGACGTGCCGACCGGCGTGACCACCGTGACGGGCGCACTGCCCGCAGACCCGGTGGGGACCGTCGCGACGATCGTGGTCGCCGAGACAACCGTGAATGCCGAGGCCGACACAGCACCGAACTTCACATCGGTCGCGCCGAGGAAGCCGGCACCGGTGATGGTGACGAGCTTGCCGACGGTCTGAGCGGTCGGCGTAGCTGCGGCCACCGTCGGCGCGGGGTTGTCGTTCCAACCGGTCCACGGGTTCGCGATCGGCGTGTACTCACCCTTGCCCGCGAGCGACACCGAGAACACGTCAGTCTCGGCGTTGCCGGTGTTCTGACGGCTGATCTCGACGGTCGCCAGCGCGCGGCCGGCGTCGGTCGGGTGCGGGTACCCGAGTCGGGCTTGTGGTAGAAGCGAATGTCGACCACGGCGGCATCACCCTTGCGACGCGACGCGTTGACGAGTGCCTCGACCTCGGGCAGGTACAGACCCGTGGTGAGCGAGCGGTTCGCCTGGACGGTGAACGCACCCGAGAAGCCGCGACCGGAGACGTTCTCACTGGGAGCGCCGCGGTCGTCGTAGGTGCTGTCGTCCTGGGTGACCTTCGGGAACGCCGGCTGCCAGGCCGACATGCGTCGAACGTTCTGCCAGACCGGCGCGGCGGCCGTTCCGATGTTGATGTCGAGGCCGTACTCGAAGCTCTGACCGAGCGTCGTACCGGCGGGAAGTGGTGCAGGACTCATAGCAGAGCCTCCTCATTATCGAGAGTGATGGTGTAGTTCTCCGACCGCTCCTCGCGGCCGTTGTCGTCAGCACCGAGCGCCGACATGGATTCACGGTTCGCACCGCTGATCCCTCCCTCGCGGGAGAGCTTGTCGAGCCGGTCGTGCACCGCATCGGCGATGCGATCCGCTCCCGCCCGGTCGTACTTCGCGCCGCGCACCCAGACCTGCACGCGACGTCGTCGGACGAAGGTCTGGTCGGGAGTGCCGTAGATGCGGACGCCGACCCCTCGGTCGGGCTCCTCGGCGATCGCGCCGTACCAGACGCCGATCGACTCGGAGTCGTAGACGGCATCCGGGTCCGCGTCCCACTCGAAACCGTCGAGCTCGCCGAGGATCTCGCAGAGCGTCAGGGTCAGGTTCGCGTCATCCACCCAGGGCCTCCCTCACCGCGTCGGCTACCTCGGCGCCGATGTCGATCTCGTCGGACGCCGTCTCGAGGAACTTCGAGCCGCCGCCGTCCGTGTGCTGCCAGTCGAGGTGCTCGTGCTGCAGGACTGCGTGCGGGGCGGTGTACTTCACGGTCACGCTCAGGTCGTCGACGACGACCTTCCCCGACCGCTTCAGGTCACCGTCATCGACGGGCGCGAGTTCGTTCGAGCGCTTGAGGAGTTTCCGAGCGGCCTTGCGCATGCCGTCCTGCGCGGCCTTCTCGACCGTTGACAGGACCGGCTTGTACTCACCCATGTCGCCTCCTAGGTCAGCCAGAGGATCAGGTGCGACGGGAGCGGCGGATCGTTCTCGTCGCGGCTCACCTCGAGCACGGTCGCCTCTCGGCTGTCGGGTCGGCCAGGCCACACTGTGACCAGAGAGCCGAGCGGCACGTCGGTGTCGATGGGGACCGTGACCCTCGTCGACGAGATGACCTCGCGGCCGTTCGCGTCGCGGATCAACTGCCGCTTGTCGATGACCTCGGCGCTGATGGTGACGCCGGTCGCCGCTGGCCGTGGTCCCATCCCGCCACCGGGGCGGGCCTTCGTGATCAGGACCTCGTGTGGGAAGAAGAATGAGGCAGGCCAGGTCACGTGTACTCCCCCTCTGGCCAAACGCCCTCGAATGCGTGCGCCTTCGGGAAGCTCCCCACCGGGAGAGTCCCGTCCCCGAACGGGAGCGCCTGAGCGTCACACAGCGATCGCAGGTTCGCGGACGGGTCGCCCTCGAACGCCGAACGAATCGCCGTGTCGAGCGTCGTCGCCGTGCCGTTACGGCTGAGCGACTTCATGCGAGACGAGCCCGGTGCGGGGAGTTCTGCGATGACGCCCCGCAGGATCGCTCGCGCGTCCTTCCACGCCTCACTGTCCTTGACGAATGAGGCGAGGCAGGGGGCGATGGATCGCGCCTGGACGAGTACCCGACGTGCGGTGTCCTCGTCGCCACCCAGATCTTCCGGTGTGATAGCCATATCCATCGCCCCTTTCACTCAGGACTGCTTCGCGGCAGTCGGCTTCGCTGCCGCGACCTTGGCGGCTTCCGGCGTCTTGGGCTCGGGCTGAGCCGGCGTCGGCTCGGGCGTCACCTCGGGCTCGAGCTCGGGCTGGGGCTCGACGGCCTCGATGAGACCGCGGGCGACGAGGTGCTCGATCTGTTCCTCGGCCACGCCGGCCGGGACGATCGAGCCGCGCTGGATCAGCTGCGCGACTCGGTTCCCGGACGGCGAACCGATCGAGACCTTCACGAATGCGGCGGTGGCGATGTGCAGGGTGCTCATCACGGGGCCTCCGTTCCGGTCAGGTAGAACCCGGCGAGCGGGTCCGTCACGATGGGCACGTGGACGTTGCGGGCCTGCAGGCGGGTCTTCTCCGCCTTGCCCTCGCGGATCGCCGCGATCTCGACGCCCGTGTCGCCGCCGACCGGCTGCATCTCGGGCGTGGGGATCTGCTCGCGGGCGATGCCACCGAGGCGACGCCGGTCCAGGAACAGCGGGTCGGCGATGTCGTCGCCGTCATCCGGGAGCCAGGTGATGCCCGCGATCGTCGGGAACGAGTCGGTCAGAGCCTGACCGCTGTCCTTCGGAAGGATGTCGAGCAGCTCGGGGATGACCTCGGCGTACTGCTCGCCGGGGAGCACGACGGTGTCGATGTCGTAGCCCAGCTTCTGACGGCGGACGCGCGCCTTCACGCGCAGCGCGTCCTTGTAGATCTGCTTGCCGGTGGTCCACGCAGCGCCGGCGGCGAGCGTGTTCGTGATCGACGAGGCGACGGCGCCGAGGGCGGCATCGTTCGCCGAGAACACGAGCTCGGTCTGCAGGAAGGTGAACGCGTCGTCGATCGGCTGACGCAGGAGACGGCCGACCTGCTCGTCGGTGACCTCGGTCGCGAGGCCCTCCTTCATGGCGGAGTAGAACTCGTACTCCTCGGCCGACATCGGCGTGAGCTTGTACTCAGCGCCGGGGGCGACGATCTCCGCACCGCGAGCGGCACGGATGACCTCGTTGATCGGGACACCGATCGCGCCGCCGGTGATGGTGAACCGCTTCTGCAGCAGGAACAGTCCGAGGAACTGCTGCGCAGAGAGGATCTCCGACATGCGACGAGCGACGAGCGTCGGGTTCTTGAGGAACGCGATCAGATCGGCTGCCGAGACCTTGGCGAGCTGGCTCGGGGTGAGCGGGTAGGTCTGCATCGTGCTCTCCTTTCTTAGAGCTGGACGGCGCGCACGAGCGCACCATCGACGGCGGACGAGAGCGCGACGAACACGGCAGTGCCCGCAGCGACGGTGCGAACGGTGCCGGCGGCACCGGTCTCGAGCCGCTGGCCGCGGGTGATTGCGCCCGATGCCTTGAGCTCGTGGATGGGCTTGCCGAGCTCGACGGTCAGCTTGTCGCCGACGGCCGCGTCGTGGCCGGCCACGCCGACGTACTTCGCGGATCCGGCGGCGGCGGGCGCGACCGACATGTCAGCGGTTGCACTGACCTCGACGGTCTGACCGGCGGTGACGGCGGTCGTCACGCCGAAGGTGACGGTGTCACCCGGGCGGAACAGGGGCAGGTAGCTCTTGGCCATGTCAGGCCTCCTTCTCGGTGGTCGGGAACACGGCGCGGTACGCCGCGTCCTCCGCGGTCACCTCGCCGGCGGCATGCCCGATCTCGGCGACCGGGACGGAGTTCTTCGCGAGCGAGTTGAGCAGCTTCGTGGTGCCCTCCTCGTCGGCGTCGAGCAGGGCGCGGAAGTTCTCCGACGAGGCCGCGGAGATGCGACCCTCCTGCAGTGCGGCCGAGATGATGCCGGCGCGACGATCGCTGATCTGCTGGGCGCGAGCTTCCGCGCCAGCCGCAGCGTTCTTGCGCAGTTCGGCGAGGACGTTGTCCTCGATCAGCTGCGTGCCGGCCGGGATGGTGGTGGTGACAGCCGATGCTGCCGGGGTTTCTGCCTGCTCGCCGAGGACCTCGTCGACGGCGGCCAGGAGGTCGTCGTCAGAGATCGCAGCATCGGTCACACCGAGCCGTGCGGACAGGCCAGCCTTCAGGGCGTCGCTCATCGCGAGTGCCTCCTTCTGGGTGGGGTTACCCGGCTCGGTTGAGCTCGGGGGCTTGATCGGCGCCGTGGCACCGGTGAACTTCGCGGCGAGACGGGCGCGCGCCGACTGGTACTTGTCCTCGACCGAGTCACCCTCGAGCGGGTCAATCAGGTCGTCGTCATCCGCGCCTGCGGTCGAGGTCTCGCCCGCGTCCTTGACGACGGCGACGCGGTCGGCGAGACCGGCCTCGACCGCCTGCTGCGCGGTGTACCACGTCTCTGCAGAGAGCAGCTCGCCCCATGCGGACTCGCCCGCCTTGTCGCGGTAGATCGAGATGATCGACTCCTCGATGCCGTCGAGGACGTCGGCGACCTTCCGCATGTCCGCTGCGTTGCCCCAGACGATCGTCGAGGGCGAGTGGATCATCAGCTGCGTGCCGGGGGACATGACCGTCTCGTCGCACCCCGTCGCGATGACCGAGGCGGCGGATGCTGCCAGCCCGTCAACGACCGCCATGACGGACGCGCTGTGCGCCCGCAGCATGTTCAGGATCGACACGCCCTCGAACACCTCGCCACCGGGCGAGTTGATCCGGAGGATGATCTGCGTCACCGAGTCGGGCAGTCCGTCGAGGACCTCACTGACGTCCTTCGTCGAGATACCCCAGTACCCGCCCCAGGAGTCGATCGGGCCGTACATGCGGATCGTCGCGATCGAGCCTTCGCCGACCGGGGACGGCATGGTGACCGCGTCGAAGAACTCGGTCTTCGACTTGGGCGGGGTGTGCTTACCCCAGAACCGGTTCGCACCGGTGTGCTCGTTACTCATGCGGCCTCCTCGGGCTCGATTGCGGGGGCGGTCTCGGCCGTCGGGCCGTCGCCCTGAAGATCGGCACCCGCGAGACGGATCAACTCGCGGGCTTCCTGCTGGGTGAGAGGCTTCTTGTCGGTCGCGAGGTAGACCTTCTGCGCGATCGTCGCGGCGCTGACTGCCCGCTCGCGTGCCTCGGATGACGTGTCTGCAGAGCCCTCGGGCTTCGCAGGGATGTCGTACTTCGCTCGCACGAACGCCTCGAGGGCGGGATCCCAGGAGAGCGCGCCGGAGTCGAGTAGTGCGCGGATCGCGTCTGCCGTGAGCGGCTGGTCCTTGCCGAGCGGGTGCGGGACGATCTGCGGGGCAGGTTCGTCCAGTCCCCAGTTCTGATCGACGAGGTCCTCGATGACGTGCTGCTGGATCACGTCGGCGAGGTGGTTCATGACCGCGTTGAGAGACCCGGTGAAGAAGTCCTCGAAGGTGTCGCCGAGGGCGTAGGACCCGGTGGAGTTGTCGCCGCCGAGGGTCAGGAGGTGCGCCAGGACGGCGTGCGCGATCTGCTCGTCGTGGTAGCGGATCGGGCCGTCCATGTCAGGGAGCTTCCCCGTGACGCCGATGAGCGCCAGGTCTCCGCCGTGTGGGATGAACGCGCCCGCTGCTTCGCCCGCGCGGAAGTCCTTCGCGAGCTTGAGTCCCTCCGACTTCTGAGTCGCGAGCCACTCGGTCGCCTTGGCAGTGTCCTTCGCGATCGCCTCGGGAAGCTCGGCACCCTTCACAACCGGAACGCCGAGACCGTTCCGTTCGGCGACGAGCGCCTGGATGCGGAGGAACCGGTCCTTCAGGAGCCAGTCCTTATACGCCTGTCGGAGCAGCGACTGGCCGAGCCAGTTCGCGCCCTCGCGCTCGTTGACGAACACGACGAGACGGTCGACCGGGATGCGGACGTTCGTCCCGCCGACGAGACCGTGCTGCTCGATCGCGACGAGACCGCCGTCGGGCGCAACCTCAAACTTCGAGATCGTGCGCGGCGGGCGCCATGCGAGCTTCGCGAGATGCGCACGGCCGTTCTCGATGCGGTAGACCTGCTCAAACACGGAGTGCCCGAACGGCAGCTCGAGCAGCGCGAGGCGGAGAAAGTCGTCCCACGAGAACCGGCCACGCTGGCGGCGCGGGCGCAGTGCCTCCTCCTGGCCCTTGACCGGGAGGCCGAGGTCCTGCGCAACGAGCGCGACGACCTCCTCGCGAGCACCGGCCGGGTCGATCTCCCACCGAGTCGCGCGAATCGGGAGCGTCACAGCCCGGAGAACCGACCCGACCTGCGCGTCCTCGCGTCGCATCTGGTCGTAGACCTCGGTCGACTTCGGCCACTGCAGGTCCGGATTCTTCTCGTGCGCCTCGTCGGCGAGCGTCTCCCAGGCGAGGAGACCACCCTTCACATACCCGATTTCATCTGGCACAGGGGGCCTCCTCTCAGAATGCGACCGTCGCGAAGTTGGGTCCGGTCGATGTGACGCTGTCGCCGCCGTAGATGACGGACTCAGCGGCGGGTGGGCGGACTGGCGTAGGCTCCGGCTCCGGCTCGAGCGCCTCGAGCGCGTAGAGCGCGATAGTCATCGCGCAGATCCCGGCGATGTCGATCGGCATCGACTTCTCACGCGACCAGCCCGTGTTCTCCGCATAGGCACGCACGACCGCGCCAGGGATGGCGCGGTCGACATCCGGCTGAGGAACGAGCACGATGCCTCGATCACGAACTCGATCGCTGAGCCGCCCCGTCGCGAGTGCGAACGAGGACCAGTCGATCGCGTGAACGATGAAGCCCGACTGCCTTCCGTTGATGTCAAAGACCGCGTCTTGCAGCGGCTTGAGGAAGTCAGCAGCGGGCACGCCCTTTGCCTGAACGGCGACCTCTCGGTGACCGGACGCCTGAGCAAGTTCGATCAGCGCGGGGATCACCCACGCCCATCCGGGTCGCTTGACGCGGACCGTAACGAAAGGGCGCCCGTCTTCCGTGAGCACGGCTGCGGATAGCCAGGTCTTGTTCCGCTTGTGCGACATGTCGATGCCCCACACGGTGCGACCACCTCGCGGGATGGATGCGAGCACCTTGTCGATGGTTTCGTGAAGTTGCTTCCAGTCCTCGACCTCGATGAAGTTGTTGACCTTCGCGGTCACCCACTGACCGAGCACCTCGATGCGCTCGACGTTCTTCTCCTTGGCCTCCGCCGCGGCGCGCATTAGGCCGAGCAGTGTCATGCCCGGCAGGTAGCCGGCGGACGGATTCGCCTGCGCGAACGCCTCGATGTCGTCGAGACGGGCATCCGGCAGCGCCGACCACTCGGCGATGAACCACTGCGTGTCGGGGTCGTCGACGCCTTCGTGACCGATGTCGCGGACGTCGCGCAGCACTCTTGATCGCCGGGTACCTGCGTTGGAGAAGGCGACGAGGAGCGAGTCGAACATGGCGTTCGCGGACTTCTCGATCGCCGACCAGCCCTCGTAGTCGTACTGCTCGCGCAGCTCGTCGAGGATCAGTCGGGCGGCGGACTGCCCGCGGGCGCCGTCGAAGGTACGAGGAAGGTAGGCGGCACCAGCATGTGTGCGCAGCTCGGTCTCGCCGTTGGTGGTGCGCGGCGACCATGTGAGCGACTGCAGGTCAGGGACACGGTCGCGAGCGATCCCGATCTTGACGTCGTCGGGAGCGCCCCAGCGACGAACCTGCCGCCACGGCCTCATCGCGATGTCGAGCTTCTGCGCCGCGCCGACGACAATGAAGTCCTGCTCCGGCAGCTGGTTCGGCCAACGACCGGCATCGACGTAGAGCCAGTACGCGGCGAGCACCGCTGCGATCAGCGTCTTGCCGTTCTGCCGACCGACGATGATCAGCGCCTTGCGGAAGCGGAGCAGCCCGAATGAGTCGAGCTCCATCATGTGGATGAGGAGCCACTTCTGCCACGGGAACAGGTGGACGTTCAGGACGTCTTCGGCGAATTCGATGACCTCAAATCCGCGAGAGGTTCGCGGGGTCAACTCACACAGCGGCTTCGTCCACACACGCGGCTCGGTGAACCCATGCGTGATCGTCACCGTGCCCCCTATCCGGCCTGTGTTTTCTGCCGGAACGCGAGCACCTTGTTCGTCGGAGCCGCTGCAGGCGCAGGCTTCGTTGCCGGTCGGCCCGGCGCGGCGGCGGGTGCTTCGTCTTCCGGCGTGAGGCCGAGCGCGTCGAGGTATTTCAGGAAGCTCGCGATCGACACGTTGTCGTTGGCGGGGACGGCGGGGCGAGCACCTCGGGTCTCGGCGGCTTCCTCGAGCGCCCAGTCGACGATGGTGTCCCAGGCGTCAATCTTGCGTGCGAGAGCTCGGGCGGCTGCCACGGCCGGCGCGTGCCGCATCCGCAGATGCTTCGCGTTGCGCAGTCCGCGTTCGAGCGCCTCGGTCACGGACTCCTGAGCGAAAACGGTCACGTCGGACCACCCTTCTCGCGTGCGCGCGCGTGCGACCCCCTACCGAGAATTAGCGGGGAGAGAGGAACACCCACCCAGCGGTGTTCCGTCCTCCGCCCCCGAGGCTGGATTTTTCGGCGGGGGGCCTATCTGGACGGGCGGGCGAGGACGCGGGCGAGGATCTCGGCACCGCTGATGAGACCGAGGCCTCTACGGGCGCTCCACACCACCGTGGGGCGCTTCTGCGGCTTGGTGTACGGGATACCCGCGCGCTTGCGTGCCTTGCGTGCTCGGGTGCTCATGCGCGGACCACCTCGGCAGTCGGGGTCGCGTCGGTGATGGCACGCAGGTCGCGATACAACCGATCGCGACCTGCGTCGTCGAGTCTGCGGTCCGCCTCCTCGTCGATGAAGACGATGTCGGCACTCTGCCCCCTCAGCGAGGATGAGACCGAGTGGAAGACGATGCGTCCGCGACCGCCGAGGTCGATGCGCTCGTCGCCGTTGGCACGACGCACCCGCACCCCGGGCCACTGCGCTACCTCGTCGACCCGCATGAAGCAGTCGAGTGCGTCGCCGATCTCGTGACGACGCGGGGTGAGCACGAGGACACGCTTGCCCTTCGCCGCCTCGACGAACAGGCCCACAGCAGCGAAGCGGTTCATGGTGTCTCCTCGGATGTCCTGCCCGGCTCGCTCAGCCTGCGCGCGGGGTATGTGCGCCGCAGCGAAGGCAAGCCGGGAGCCTCGGTCACCACCACGCCGGCATGAGGTCACCGAGGCCACGCTCGGCGTCCCCCTTGCCTCGGCTGCTGTTGCAGTCGAAGTGCGAGTGGCGGAAGTTGTCGGGGTCGTTCTGCAGCTCGGGGAAGTCATCGACGGGGAAGTAGTGGTCGAGGGTGTGTGAGTCCGTCGTGGTGCCCGGTGCCTGCGTGTAGTCGACGCGAAGGCCGCACAGCCAGCACCCGGCGAGGTGCCGTGTCGCTGGATCCGCGTCTAGGCGCTTGCCCTCCTCGAAAAACTCCGTGCGTTGCCGCTGATCCTCGCGGGTATGCGTCCGCTTGCTCACAACCGCGGCCTCCGATCACGAGGAAGACTGCGCCCCGCCGCCCATCACCGCTCGAGTGTGCGCATCATGCGATGCCGCCCGGGTGCTGCTCGCTCTACGGCCATCCCGATCCATCGGGTGCGCACGCGAGGTCATGGCAGCGGCGGTCGCTCTGCAGAGGGATGTGAGCGTGTGGCGGCGGGGCGAGAGCCCGACGCTGGGGACGCCGGAAGAGCCCGAGAACCACGAAAGCCCCGCCGGATCGGCGAGGCTTCGGGGACATGGTTCAGGTGCAAGCACAGCTTAACACGTCGGTTGGAAGAGTTTGAAGCGTTTCCGCCTCGACGGTGCATTCTCGCGATCGTGAGCGCACCAATTGCTGTGGGTATCAGTCATGCTCTCCTCCGCAGTGGCGTCACGTTGTCCGGCACTACCTGACCTGAATCGGCGTTCGTGTCTAAGGTCTCCGCGTGATGTGCCCAACGGCGCAGGCGAGACGGCCTCGCGCCGAGATCGTGGGATGCCCGCGCGTAGGTGGCAGTGGGATACGCCCTCGTCAACGCCTGCCCGAGTAGCCGGGGAGTCTCGGTCGTAACCTCGCCGGGTTCGTTGTACTTCCACTTACGTGCCTGCATCTGCATCTGCAAGCCCCGGTACCGGTCCGCGCTGATCAAACCAAGTCGATGCGCATGGACAACAGCAGCC
Source organism: Microbacterium sp. PI-SA-G (assembly GCF_057215335.1). NCBI lineage: Bacteria > Bacillati > Actinomycetota > Actinomycetes > Micrococcales > Microbacteriaceae > Microbacterium > Microbacterium sp. PI-SA-G. Next base: position 46,634 of record NZ_CM170103.1, on the reverse strand, counting down.
CCGGCCGAGATTCCGTAGTCCGCCTTGATAGTCAAGAACTCGCGAAGCGTCGCCGACTCCGAGACTCGTGAACTCATCACGCCCCGAGGCACCAGCACGAGCGAGGCAAGGGAGAATGCCTCCTGTTCTTGAGGGTGACGCAAGGAGCAGTTGATCGATGGCGCATCTCGATGCAGCACCAAGTGGCCAAGCTCATGCGCCAGAGTGATCCTCTGCACGTCGCCCCGGCCGATAGATGTCGTGGCGACGAGCGGGCGCCCATTGTTCTTCGTGGGCATACTAATCCCCGAGATGTCGGCGCGGTCCTGTGCGTAAGCCTCGTCATCGAGGTCAACGACGACGCCGACGCCGAACCTCTCGAGCATTCGCGTGACGTTCCGGATCGGTGCGTCCTTCGCAACACCCGCCGCGCCGCGTATTCGATCGGCCGCGATATCGAGGTCCTCGGCGCCGGCGGTAAGTTCCGACGAGATAGCGTGATATCCCGAGGCGGAACTCACTTCATGGAAGACGCGCGATGCCTCGCGGTACAACTCGCCGATACGCGACCGTTCTGCTGCGCGAGTCGATGACTTGCGCCGGAAGGCCAGGGGACCGAGTGGCACAGGATGCTGCGGCACTTTGAAGAAGCTGATGGGCTCGCCGAAGGTCTGACTCGCCGATGACGCAAGCTCTGCCGTGAGTGGCGCATGCCCGTGTTCGATGCGAGAAAGGAGCGACTGAGTCACGCCGAGCCGGGCACCGAGTTCCCCTTGCGTCAGACCGAACAGGTTGCGCAAAGACTCCAGGCGGGCGCCGTTGAACGCATCAGACATCTCCAACTTCCTCATCGATGTCGGCGCGGAACAGATCGACATCTTCCTCGTCGGCCTCGAATCTCCCTGCGGCCGTGTCAGTGTCTCGAAGGAGGCCCACTGCGAGGTCGCACTCAACAGATCCACTGTATTTTCCGGCCTCGGTCGGGTGCACGATACGCCACACGGGCTGCTCCCCGCGCAGATTCATCAGAAGCAAGAGCTGCAGATGATCTTCGCCGACGAGGTCAGTGCCGTAGAACAGCGGCCGAAGCGGCTGATACCAGGCCTCGCGGCGTGCGGCATTGGAACCCGCATGGGGGACGCCGTTGCGCGTGACCCGACTCTCGGAGAGCACACGCATCGTTGCGCCATAGGCTTGGTGCGCAAGCAGCAGCTGACCTCCCAGCCTCGGATTTCCCGCGATCTCCCAGCCGCCCGGAAGACCCTCTGATGCGAGGCCCTTCCGCAGCAACCCCCGCCGCACGTGCGCGAAAGCGAGCGGGTTATCCCTCTCGGGGAGACGACCTCCTAGCATCTGGCGAGTCTGCGCATCGGATGTGTCCAGATGTGCGTACAGAGAAGGTGCGAGGAGCGACCCCTCGCGGATAACCAGTCGACGTGTAAGTTCCGAGACCATAGTATGCAGAGTAGCATCCCGTCGAATATTTTTGGGAAAATTCTTACATCGAGGAGTGAGCGTGTCACGCGAGGTCATGGGACCGCACCACCATGCGCGCCTCCGCTCTGCCTCGCTCAACGGGTGTCTCCCCGCGTTGCCTTGCGGGGCCGGCCGATTCGGCGCCGCATCCGCTGCTCGGCGGCGAGCACGTCGTCGCGCATGAAGCGCCCGTGGCGTGGTCTGAGCTCGTCGGCCTCGACCCAATTGCGGATGGTGCGCTCGGTGCGTCGCGCGACGTCTGCGGCCCCGGCGAGCGTGAGCCAGGTCTTCATGCGGCCTCTCCCCTCTTGGCCGCCGCGACGGCGAGCACGTCGTCCTGCCAGTAGCGGCCGAGCTGCGGCTCGAGCAGCTCCTGTGTCACCCATCCGCGGACAGTGCCGGGAGTGCGGTCGACCAGACGAGCAGCATCGACGAGGGTCAACCAGCGCGGGTCGTGAGCGCGGATCTCCGGCGGCGCCGGCTCGGCGAACACCGACGCCCACAGGCCGTCGTCATCCATCGAGTTCGCCTCCCAGTCACACATCAACGTCGTGCACCGGTACCGGGACGGGCGGCCGTTGCGGCCAGGCTGAACACGGACGGCCATCAGCTCACACTTCGGGCACGGGGCCTGCGCCCACCGAGGCTCGTCCTCGAGCGGCCACCGCATCGACGCATCCGCGATCGACCACACCTCCGGGGCGGCGCCGTTCGTCGAGCAGACGCCCTCCCACAGCGCCTCCACCTGATGCGAGTCGTTCGCGACGGTGTCGAGGTCGTCGAGGATGACGTCGGCGGCGAGTTGCACGGTCACGTGCGCCTCGTCGGCCATCGCACCCGCCGAGAGGCCGGCGCCGGGCCGGTCCTCCCCCGCGACGTGGTTCGCCCACATGTTCAGCGTCGTCGTGATGTCGTTCGAGGCATCGATCAGGTCAGCAGCCACCGGTGCTGGGATCTCGATCGCCGACGACTGTACCCGGATCCGATCGAACACTGCCGCCTTCGTCGGGTCAGCGATCGAACGCAGGTGACCGACGATGTCGGCCGCGTCCTCGAGGTGACGACGCAGACGGCGGTAGCAGCGCTCGCACAGCATCACGCCGTCACGGGCCTCGACCTGCACGCATCCACTGCACGGGGTGTCGCCCTCGTAGTCCGGTCCGCTGTGCGCGCAGGCGGCATAGTGGTCGCCGCGAACCGTGCACCCACGGATGCAGTAACGATCAGACATCGCTCTCCCCCTCGGTGACCGCAGCACATGCGGTGCACCCGTTGCGGAGCGTGATTTTTCCCGGCGCCCAGTGCGGGCATGCAACCAGCGGTGGTGCTGCGAAAGCGGCGCGAGCAAGTTCGCGGGCACGGGGCATCGAGTCGACGGTCGCACCGAACAGGCGACGCGCTGCCGCTTCGATTCGGGCTTCCGACGGCTCGCCCTGCACCTCGCCGACCACCTCGTGCGCCGTCTCAGCGAGACGGCGCACGAGCGTCGAGAGCTGCTCATCGGTCAGAGCGCCGAAGCTGCCGTCATACACCTCGTCGACGAGCGCGACCTCGAGGCGCGTCATGAGCTCAGAACGGAGTGTCGTCGCCATGGTTCCATCCCTCAGCTGCAGGCGACGTCGTCGCCCACTGCTCTGTCTCAGCCGCTGGCGCGGACGTCCTGCCCTGGCTGTCGGTGCGGGCCGCACGGGTCACCTGTGCGGTCGCGTAGCGGAGGCTCGGGCCGATCTCATCGACCTCGAGCTCGATCGCCGTGCGCTGGTTCCCCTCGCGGTCCTGGTAGGTCCGATGGCGGAGGCGGCCCTGCGCCATCACGCGCATGCCCTTCGACAGGCTCCCGGCCACGTGCTCCGCGAACTCCCGCCAGCACGACGCCCGCAGGAACAGCGCGTCGCCGTCCTTCCACTCCTGCGCGGTGCGATCGAAGTTGCGCGGCGTGCTCGCGATCGTGAAGTTCGCCACCGGGAGGCCATTCTGCGTGTAGCGCAGCTCGGGGTCAGCGGTCAGGTTGCCGACGGTGATGACGGTCTCGCCAGGCATCAGTCCTCGTCCTCCGTCTGCTGCTCAAAGCCGACCGGGATGACCTGCCCTGAGTCGAGGGTGATCCGAGCGGAGGGCATGGCCTCGATGAAGAACTCGGCCGGCACGGTGACCTCGAGCTTTACGATGAAGTCGCCCGGCGCGATCTCCGCCTCGGTGGACTTCACCGTCTTCACGACGGTCATGCCCTCGAGAACGCCGTAGTACGACGTCTTCGGGCGAAGGTGCAGGTACACCGTGTCCTTGAGTTCCTTCGGAGTCCAACTGCTGATCTTGGGAGTGCTCATGCTCTTTTCCTCTCGCTCGTGTTCGCTGCTAGGCCGACGCTCCTGCGCGCCTCGCCGATGAAGTCGCGGGCCTCGCCCGTCAGTTCCGCGATGACGCGGTCTGAGTGGCCGATCACGGCCAGGCCGATGCAGACCGCCTGGCGCTGGCTCCGGAGCCTCACCTGATTGATCGCGCCTACGAGGACGTCCTCGACCTTGGTGCCCCGGTGATCGGCCTCCGATGCCAGCTGCCCCCACACCTTCAGCGGGATCGTGATGGTCTTCGTTTCAGAAGGGCTCATCGCTCCACTCCTCTCCGGTGTCCTGTGACTGCTCGTACTCGGTGAGCTGTTCGCCGTAGCGGGCTTCCTGCACCCACCTGTCGTGCCGGCGGCGCGCTGTTCCGCAGGGGCCGCAGTCCTTGTACCTGCCGAAAGGGTGCTCGGGGCAACCGATGGGCGGGGCATCCAGCAGCAGGGGTCGCTTCGGCGGTACGGGCTTGCTCTCGTGCTCGTCCGCCCAGGTCGCCCACTGCCCGGCCCGCTCGGCGTTCTCGGCTCGCACCCTCGCGCCCGCCCGCTCCCGCGCTCCCTCCACAGCCGCGAATCTTCGCGAATGTTCGCGATCCGGCGGCTCGGGGCAGTTCGACCACGCGAGGCGGGAGTCCACCTTCAGCGGGCGGGTCAGTGTGATCCACTCGCGGCCCGACGGATCCCGGTACAGGTCGAGGAAGTTCGACTCGTCCAGCATCAGCAGATGCTCGATCACCATGTCCGTCGCGGCCTCGCCCGGATAGATCGCCGCGGCCAGCAGCTCCGGCACCATCTCCCGACGGCCGAGACCGTCCGTGTGAAGCCACAGCCCGATCGCCGTCGGCTTCGCCGCCATCGGTGCGCGCAGGTACCCCGGGAACTGCAGATCCTCCGCGCTGATCTTCCGTTGCACGTTCTTCGTTGACACCTTGGTCGCTACCTCTCGCGAATCCCTCAAAACACAGGTCGACGGCCAGCTGCAGGTGGTGCTCGTCAACCTCGAAGCACTCCGTCCACCCGCGGCCCATGAACAACAGGTCCGCGGCCTCACGCTCGTTGCGGAACGCCTGCGGGAACCACCGGCGCAGCGTGCGCAGCGCCTCGGCCTCCCACGTCTTGTCCGTGCCACGGGCGAGCACGACGATGTGACCGCCGGAGCGGGTCATCATCTGCACGCGGTGGAACCGCCATGCGCGGCCGACCTTCAGCACGCCGGCCTCTGGCCAGTAGACGATGTACGTCATCGCGAACTCCGGCATTGCACTCATGACGTCACCGTCCGGAACTCGCGAACCTGCTCGATCGGGTAACGGTCGGTCCATGAGTACGGGGTGGCAACAGTGACCGTCTTCGCGTTGACGCGGACGACCTTGTACCACCCGTGCTGAAAGCGCACATGCGTCGCTCCCTGCAGATCCTTCGCGGTGAAGGCCACTCGCTCGTGTTCAGCGATCCGCCGCTCGAGCGAGCTGATCTTGTAGGTCCACTTCGCGATCCGCTCATCCGCATCACGGTGCGCACGAGCAGCACGGTCATGGGTGCCGCGCATCTTGCCCGCTGCAGCCTGCTTCCCCGATCCCCCGAATCCAGGTATCCCGCCGCCGAGTTCACTTGCGCCGGCCGAGAGCTTCTCTGCGCTCGCCTTCGCTTCTTGTGCCGCTTCGAGGCGCTTTCGCGCGTAGGACAGCTTGCCGAGCATCTCGTCGGGGGTCATTGTGTTCTCGCCTTCTTGCGGGGCACAGAGTCGCCGCGCCGTTCCTTGTGCGCATCGGAGACCTTCGAGCAGAGTCCGAAGATGTCGAGGCGGTTCACGACCTGGCCGCAGAGACGGCAGGTCGGCTTGCCCTCGTGGATCATGTCGACGACGCGCAGCTGCTCGAGAGTGACCTCACGGTTCGGCTCCCAATCCTTCTCCTCCGACGCGGGCAGCGACCGCGCGATGAGGGCCTCGAGCACGGCGGTCATGACGCCACCTGCAGGAGCTCGTTACGGTTGCGCTGCCACTGCTTCTCGAACATCGCGAACGTCACCCGGGGGTGCGTCGCCCAGTGCTCGATCAGCTCCTCGGATGCGTACGCCAGAGCGCGCACCTCCGTCCCCATGAACAGGCTCAGCGCGTCGATGTTGCGGGCGCGACCGCGGGCGTTCAGCATCGCGCCGCGCGTCGCCTCCTCCGCGGCCTCGTACTGCGCATAGAGCGTGCCGTCGTACTCGGCACGGCACTCGCGCCACTCGGCGAAGGCCTCACTGATCAGGGTCACGAGGCACCCCCGTGAAAGGAGTGCGGGAACAGGCTCGGAGATCCGCACGTCGAGCAGTGCTTCCGCGTCTCGGGGTGCCGGCGCTGGCACAGCTCGCGGTCAACGATTGCGATACCGGTCGGCGTCGTCTGCGGCGCACTCATGCTGCAGCCCTCGTGCGCCACTGCATCCACTGGTCGCCGTAGACCGAGCAACCCATCTCCATCGCGACGGCTGTCGAGATCCGGATGCGGATAGTTCCCTCGAGTCGGTACCAGGAGAGTTCGTGCGCGACGTAGACCGGGACTCGCTCGGGGCAGGTCACCCACTTGCGGACCTTCCATCCGCTCGCGAGGGCATGCGTCTGCATCGCGTGCTCGCATGCCTCGTTGCAGGTTGCGCAGAGGGTGAGTCCGTCGATGGGTGGCGGGGTGATCTTCGACCCGCCCATCTGGACAGCTCGGCGATGCTGGAAGGTGAGCGCTTCGGGGCGGCCGCACGCTGCGCACCGGTATCCGTCGCGCAGATAGACGGCTTGGCGCGTCGCCTCGGTCGGCTTGCTCATCGGGTCACCCCCGATAGAGTTCCGACGTGAACCCGAGCGCCTGTGCTGTACTCGCCCAGATCTTCCCGTTGCTCTTGGTCATCATGGTGCTCGACGGGAAAGTGCTGCGAAAGAGCCCGCCCGACTGGCTTCTCGTCTACGTCTCGATCGCAGCATGGGGATGCCTCGGCGGACTGATCCTCTGCGTGATCGGCGTAGCCAATGATGGGCTCGAGAGAACCGGTGCAACCCTGGTGTGGTGCGCTTTCGGCATGGGTGTTGCCATGACGGCCGTCGCGATTTTCCGCGCCATGTTGAATCAAGCTTCTGGCGACGAGTAGCTCCTCGCTCATCGGTGTTCTCCTCGGAAGTTGGCGTTCAGCGAGCGGAGGATCTCGATGTCCTCGCTCAGGGACTTGCGGCGCTCGCGGGCGTACTCGAGCGCGAGCTCGGCGGTGTCGATCGCTTCCCACGCGATGAGCACTTCGGCGTCACTCTCGGCGACGAGGCGGCGGGTATCGGCGTCGCGGCCAGCGGCGCGCTGGCGGGCGTAGCCGCGGGCGACGATCAGGTTCCGCTTCGCGTCCTTCACGGCCTTCGAGCGCTCGGCCAGCACCGCGGGCGCCTGCGCGATCATCTGCCGCGCCATGAGCAGCGCGCCTGCGCACTGCACGGGCGTCGGGAACATAGAGAGCAGCTCGTCCTCGTTGAGTAGCGTCAGGTTCAACGGCACGAGTTCGACCGCGCCCTCGGTGACCGTGCCGTCGGTCTCGTCGACGATCATCGCTTGCCGCCCTTCTTGCGAGATGCCTTGCGGCGGGCCGCGCGGTTCGACGGCGTCGGGTAACTGCGCGGCGCCAGGGGCTGCTGCAGTGTCTCGGCCACGGTCTCGACGGCCTCGGACGCGGACACTGTGCGGTCGGCGCTACTGGCCGCCCATGCCGCGTCGACGAGTTCACGGCGACGGTTACGGAACAGGCGGTGCAGGTCGGTCCCGGCCTTGTCGGGCGTGAACGCACGGACAGCGCGGGCGTCGCGCTCGATCGCGTCGATGTCGTCGACGGTCTCGGCCTTCTGCACCTCAGCGGCGAAGTCGCGCGCTACGGGAGCGGCATCCGTCTCGAGTGCTCCGGTGACTCGGTCGTCGGCCTCGTCTTCGATGCGGACGTCGCCGAGCAGCTCGCGGAACGTCTGCCGGTAGGCGACCATGCGAACGGTGCGGCCGAAGTGGCGCATCGGCGAGCGGGTCCACTTCCCCGACCACTCCTCGGACGCTTCGGGGAACTGCTCGTCCCAGCGGATGATCGCTGTCGTCGGGATGCGGACGTCCTTGCGGTGAACCGCGACGCGTGCGAACTGCGGGTGTGCGATGTCGTCGGTCGGCGACCATGCCGGGGTCCAGGTGATCCCGTCGTCGGAGAACTCGATCGTGCCGGTGCCGTCCCAGAGTCCGGAGCCGTTGACGATGCGCTCCACCTCGGCGATCGTTTTGACCTCGGGTACGGGTGCGGTGGTGTCAGACATTCTCGACCTCCAGGAAGCTCAGGGCGGGTGCCTTGCGGGTCGTGCGCGGGTACTGTTTCAGCGCGGCGGCCTCGATCAGCGCCAGCTCGACGCGCAGCATCTCCGCGCGGTTGTGCTTCTCCGGCGCAGCGGTCTTCCACGCGGCCTCGTCGATGACGGTCGTCTCGGAGACCGTGGCCTGGAAGCCGCCGGCCTCCGTCATGCCGACGGCGCCGAAGCGTGCAGCGTGCGGGAGGTCGGCCAGGGCCGCCTTTACGGCGGCGTTCGCGATCTTCTCGGCCTTCACTGCGGCGTCCAGCGCGCGCTTCAGCGGTGCCCATTCGGCGATCGCGGCGGTGACTTCCTCAGGGAGATCGTCGACGTTGGGGCATCCGGCGTCGCGCCATGCGATGAAGGCATCGGCGCGCAGCACGAGGTAGGCGATCATCTCGTCGTCGCGCGGCACCGGGATCCATGTCGCGCCATCGGCGGGCGGCATGTCGTCCTCGTCGCGGACCTCGAAGCCGTAGAGCGCGTAGTCGGCGCCGAGCACGTGGATCTGCCACTGCATCTGCGCCATGTGCTCGATCGGGATGGTGTCGAGCTTCCAGCCGTACTCGTGCGACTTCACCTCGACGGCGACGAGCGCGCCGTCCTGGTCGACCGCGATCGCGTCGGGCGTCGCGCGGTGCAGGTCGTTCTCAATGGCGGCCCACAGTGCGCCGTTCGGGGTGAGCGACGCCATGCGCTCGGCGGCCTCGTCGAGCAGCGCCGCCTCGCGAGCGTGACCGGCGTTCGTGGCCTTGTTGCCGCGGAAGGTCGAGCCGTTCATCTTCGACTCGACGATGCGGCGGCGTGCCTTGATGCCGGCGCGGGCGACAGCCCACACCTCGGAGGCAGTGACGCCCTCGCCGCGTTCCATCATCCACACAGTGCGGGGCGCGTCCTCAGGGACGACGACGTGCGCGGCGGTGATCGCGGGGGTCATGATGCGTCCTCGTCGGAGTTGCTCACGAACACGCCGGACGCTGTGCGCAGGTCGAATGCCGCCTTCGCCATCGGATCCGAGCCGACGCCGAAGTCGAAATCGAGGGTGCCGTCGTCGATGCGTTCCGCGCGAACGCGGCCCATGATGTCGACGATCGTGTCGACGTCCTCGTCGTCCTGGATCGGCTCGATGAACAGGATCCCGCTGGTCGGCGTGAAGCGGTCGCCGTCGCCGCCGTGCTCGACGGTCGTGCGGAGGCAGTCGACCACCATGACGACGACGTGTCGACGCTCGGGGTGCTTGACGAGCTGCGAGTGCAGTCGCTCCATACCGTTGCGGTCGTGTTCTTGCGGCAAGCTGCCGGACATTTTGACGGCCATGGTCAGTCCTTCCAGGGGGTGAATGCGGCGACGAACATCGCCAGGCTGAGGAGCACGCCGAGGTCGGCGCCGTTGAACACGTGCATGCCGTTCTCGAGCGGGGAGATCGCGGGGATCGCGCAGAAGATCGCGAGCGAGAGGCCGCAGATCAGGAGCACCCAGCGCCACGGCGCGAGCGGATAGATGCTCGCCGGGGCGGGGACGGGCGAGGTGTGGTCGAGGCCGCTCAGGTGGAGCCCGGCCGGGAGCGGCGGAAACTCCACCACGTCGACCGCTTCATCGGTACTCTGGTCATCAGGCATCTGCATTGCCTTTCGTTGTTGGTGAAGCACCCGTTCCAGCGGGTGCTTCGCTGTTTCTGGGATCAGTCGGGGAGCACGAGCGCGCCGAGACGCACTCGGAGTCGCTCGAGGCCGCGCGATGTGATGCGCACCTGCGGGGCTGCGGGGACCAGGTCGCCTGTGGCGTGGTCGCGGTAGGGCGGCATCGCCCGCTCAGTGAGATAGCCGCTGTCGAGGGCCCTCGCGTACGGCCGCCACCGGCGACGCTCGCCCCGGTAGGTCCAGCCGATCTCTGCGAGCGACTCGAACAGGCGCTGCGGGCCGGTGTCGACACCAGCGCGCTTCAGGATGCTCGCGGCATCCGCGACCGCATAGTCGGTGCCCGCGTCGGCGAGCTCGTCCCATGCCTCGGCGCGCGGGGTGAGCACCGAGATCTGCTCGTCCTTGCGCTCGATGATGCCCTGGGCAGTCACGAGCGCACGGGACATCAGCTGCTCGGGCGTCTCTGTGACATAGGTACCGGTGCGGCGGATGCTCGGGAGCACCTCGTGCGTCACCCAGCGGCGAAACTCCCGCACCTTCGGGGAACGGCTGATGAGCATCAGCGCGAACAGGCCCGACTCGCTGACGACGCCCATCTGCTGTCGACCTCCGAGGGTGTCCACGGCGGCGGACGCCCTTTCGTCAACGTCGAGCTGTGCGATTGCGTCGCGGTACTTCACGATGCCGAGCACGTCACATGCGTCTTTTGCCACGAACCAGGGCTCGCCGCCGATCATTGCGGTGCGGACTCGGTCGCCGTTGAACTGAAAGCGGACGACACCGGTCACGGCGAGCGCGCTCATGATGCCTCCTCCCCTACGCTGTTCAGGTGGATGAGATCACTGCGGCGTGGATCGGAGTCGGGGGCGCCGTGGTTGTCGGTCTCGTTGGCTGGGTGTTCGCCGGCGTCGCGAACAAGCGCGCGAAGAACGCCAACGGGCTCGCGGAGGCCGCGAATCAGCTCGCCGCGGATGCTGTCCGCCAGGCTGCCGAAGCGAACCAGATTTCCCAGCACGCGAATCAGCTCAGTGAGCAAGCGAACGCGATCTCCTTGGCTCAGTCCGCTAAGCAGTCCGACCCATCGCACGTCGAATGGGTCGCGAAGTGGGACAAAGAAGCCTCCGTTGCGAGGATCACCAATCGCGGCCGCCACGACGCGCTCGACTCGACCGTCCTCTTCAAGCGAGCAGACGTCGAGGAGCTCGTAAGGGGCGATGACCGCATTCCCCGTGATGGCGAGATCGCGATCGCGTTCCCGGAGGTCCCTCAGCGCCGGGAGAACCACCGGATTCACAACGAGGAGTTCAGCGCCCGCGCCAGAGTTGACCGCATCGGCGTCGTAAACCTCCCGTTTGGCTTCCATCTTCACTTCGACGTGCGATGGCTGAGCGAGCTCGGGAACCCCGGACAGCAGACCGTCAAGCTCTACGTGAGCTAGCCGGAGCTCGAGCGACGCGGTCAGGGCATCCGTCCCCACGGTGTCCCGACCCGCCTGGCCCGATACCCCACCGGGCACCCGGTCCCCAGACCGGGAGATCATGATGCCAACCCCTCTCCTAGAGTGATCGACATGGATTGGTTAGCAGTCGTTCCGGTCGCGACGGTGATCTCCGTCGTCGTCACGCTCGTCGTGCGGTACTTCGATATTCCGCGAGCAGTCTTGACGATCGAGGGGCAGTACATGCGTGCTGACCTCCTGGACCCACGTCCCGAAGTGCAGCAGTTCGACTTCTTGCTGACGAACGCTGGAGATGGCCATGCGCGCGAACTCGTCGTCACCGGGCATCTCTGCGACGTCGCGATCGCCCTGGACCCTGCGGCCCCAGGGAAAACCCGCCGCTTCGTGCAGCGGCTTCCGAACCTCGCGCCTGGAGAGTCAGTCGTCGTGAACGGCATGGCGTTCGAGAAGGACTGGGAGAACGTTGCTGTCGTGATCACCTGGAATCACCGACCTGGTAGGGCCTGGTCGCGAGCCACTCGACGTATCTTGCAGGTACGAGTCGGAGAGGTGGATGTAGTCCCCTTCTTGCCAGTAGGAGGATACGAACCACTCGCGCTCCCGCGACGCTGGCGGCGATTGCGACGGCTGGAGCGGCACACAGCGAGGTGGCGAGACTCAGCTGGCCGACGAGAAGAAGAGTCGCTTCCGGACCCTGAACAATCAGCATCGAAGTGAAGCTCAAATGCTCGCTCATGACCCGGCCTCCGATTCACGGCAAGCGGCGAACCACTCGATCACGTCGGATCGCGAGTAACGGATCAGACTCGATCCCGGCAGCTTGTGCCAGGCCGGGCCCGTCTTCCCGTCACGGGCTCGGGCATCACGCCATCGCTCGAGGGTCTTCGTGCTTACCTCGAGAACCTCGGCCAGAGTCTTCGGAGACATGATCGCCGGGACATCCTCGAAGCCGACGGCGCTGCTCAGAGGTTCGACGGCCTCCGGTTCTGCGCCTCGGGCGAACGCGGTGACGTTGCTCACGATGCCACCGCTTCCGATGCGATGATCCTGCGCTCAGCTCGCGCGATGATCGCGGAGGCCGTTGTGTCCAACTCGGCGGCAACCGCTGCGAGCAGAGACGGTGTGAAGGCTGCATGACCGTTCACCCGCGACGACAATGTCGCGCGTCGGATGCCGAGCTTCTCAGCGATCCCCTTCACGGAAGCCGTTCGGCTGCGGGCGATCTCCGACCGCACTTCTGCGGCTACACCGGCATCGAGACCGGTGAACCCAATTCGGTTCATGTCCATAACCCCAGCGTGAACCGAATTCGGTTCAAAGTCAAGTTTCTTGCGCTAGGTGAACCGAAATGGGTACACTCCCGAAGTGGCTAAGAATCTGCTCCCCATGGACGCGCTCATCGCCGGATACCTCCTGGAGGCCGTGCAACAGTCCGGCGTCACCTACAGGCAGATCGCTTCCGACACCGGCATGTCGATCAACCGCATCGGGATCATCCTGCGCCAGGAATCGCCACCCGCCACTCTCGGCGAGATCGGCCTTATCGGATCCGCGGTCGGCCTCTCGGCTTCGGAGCTGGTCGAGCGGGCCGAGAGTGTCGTACGCCGCCCACAGGATTACGAACTAGTCGCGAACGAATCGATCGACGAGTTCCCCGAAGGAAACGACGCCGACTACGACAACGCATAACCATGCTTTACCGAGGGGGTCCCGCATGGACGTATGGAATCTCGCAGCCGATCTAGGCCTAACCGTCCGTGAACACCGCGGCACTCACCGGAGCGGCTACGCTCCCGGAAACAACCACATCGAGCTCACGCCCGGCATGCGTGGTCGTGTTCTCCGCGGCGTCATGTGTCACGAGATCGCTCACCACGTGCTCGGCCACCGACCGACTGACTTCGGCCTGATCCGCAAACGGCAAGAGGCCGCTGCGAATGTGTGGGCAGCGCAGACGCTCATCGAACCGGCGGCCTATGCCGAGGCGGAGCAGCATCACAACGGTCATGTCACGTCGATCGCGATCGCGCTCAACGTGCCCGATGAGCTTGTCGTCGTCTTTCGCAGCCTCCTGCTTCGGACCGAGGGCGCTGTGTATGTGGACCCGCGCATGGGCGCCGGGCAGTTCGCGCACCGCATCGAGGTCGGCTGATGGCGAAGGCATGGATCACTGACCGGTGGGTAAAGGACGCGAAGGTCGCGATGCCAGACGGGACCGTGACCAAGATCAGCCCGTCGAGTGCGCAGATGAAGTCGCTGAAGACAATGCCGGAGCACTTTCGCACGACGAAGTTCGGCAGAGGCTCGCGATGGGAGGCCGGCTGGTATGACCCTGATGGCCTGCAGAAGAAGCGACTGTTCGCGCGTCGCTCGGATGCCGAGGCGTTCATCGCAGAGATCGAGGACGACATCCGGTCCGACCGATACGTCGACCCCTCCGCGCGCGAGCGGACGTTCGAGGCTGCCGCCGAGGCGTGGCTCGCGTCGAAGAACAGGATCAAAGACTCGAGCTGGCGGCGCTACCGACGCGAGCTCGACAACTACGTCCTCCCCCGTTGGGGTTCGCGCGCAGTCGGCAGCATCACGCGCCCGCAGATCGACGCGTGGATCGCTGAGCTGCGCGCCGGCACTGCAGTGTTCGTCTTCGACAAGAACAATCACCTCAGCGAGGGGGGCCGCAAGCCCGTGAAGATGAGCGCTGCTTATCTCCGCCACGTTGTCGGATCGACATTCGGGGGTGCGATGCGCTATGCCGTCGCCGAGCAGTGGATCGGGCGTAACCCTCTCGCCAAGGTGGAGTTCCCGCGCGACGAGGGCGACATCGAGAACGATCTCCCCTCGCTCTCGTACGTGCAGCTCGACAGCATCTCTTCGGCCGTTGCCGCGGTGGCCCGACGACCGGTCGACGGCGTGCTGTTCGACATGCTCGCGAACAGTGGACCTCGCATCGGCGAAGCCACGGCGCTGAAGATCAAAGACCTCGATCTCGATCAGAAGCGCGCTCGCATTCATCGCACGTGGACGACCGATCGCGCCGGGCTGCGGAAGCTCGGGCCGGTCAAGACGTGGGAGAAGCGGTGGCTGCCGCTCGCCGACTTCGTCGTCGAAGGGATCCGCGAGATCGTCGCCGGTCGCGATCCCGAGGACTTCTTATTCGTCACCGTGCGAGGCGCAGCCGTCGATGGCAAGAACTGGTACAACCGGGTCTGGCTCAAGGCGAGGCAAGCCGTCCGGTCGGCATCCGGCTACTCGGTTCACGACCTCCGCCACGTAGCCGCGACGAATGCCATCGCGGCGGGCGCGGACGTGAAGCTCGTGCAGCTGATGCTCGGCCACAAGGACGCCACCGAGACACTGAACACGTACTCCCATCTCTGGCCGAACCGCGTCGACGAGGTTATCGACGCCGTCGAACGACGTCGTGCGGCCGCGCTCGGTCTCGGCCAGCTCCGCGCCCTCTAGCGCCTCTCGCTCATTCCCATGTGAGACGAATATGAGACGGCTGCCCTTGCGGCCAAATCCGGGCATAGAAAAAGCCCCGGAGATCCGCGTGATTCTGCGGTTCTCCGGGGCTTGCTGGTCGGGCTGACAGGATTTGAACCTGCGACCCCTTGACCCCCAGTCAAGTGCGCTACCAAGCTGCGCCACAGCCCGTTATCCGCGCTCGCGCGCAGGCAACTCCACTATCTTAGCCGCACCGAGCGGCGTGCGCGAACCGAGCCGTTGCGGGGTGTCGGAGGCCCAGCGTAGCGTTTCGGCATGGCAACGATCACGACAGAGCGGGCAACCAGCGACCGGTGGGATGACGTGCAGCACGCGCTGACGGGCGGCGGCGACGGAGCCAGCTGCCAGTGCATCTGGCCCATGCTCAGCAACAAGGACTGGAACGCGACCACGACGCCCGAGCGCACGGAGATGTTTCGCGCCGAGATCGACGCCGGCCCGCCGCCGGGCATCATCGCCTATGTCGACGGGGAGGCTGCAGGGTGGATCCGCATCGGTCCCCGCCCGAAGCAGGCACGCATCCCCCGCACGCGCATGATCGCGGCCAGCACCAGCGAACCGTTCGACGACGAGTCTGTGTGGGCGGTCACGTGCTTCGTGGTGCGACGCGAGCACCGCGGCATCGGGCTCAACGGCACCCTGCTCGATGCGGCGGTGGAGTTCGCACGCGAGTCCGGTGCACGCGTGATCGAGGGGTATCCGGTCGACACCGGGGGCGCCTCGCAACGCGCGAACGATCTCTTTCACGGCACGCTGCGCACGTTCCTGGCCGCGGGCTTCGAGATCGCGTCCGAGATGAAGCCCGGGCGGACGCTCGTCGCACGAGAGCTGTCCTCGCCCGCTCAGCCGACCCCTCCCACCGATAGCGTGGAGCCATGAGCGATGAACAGCCCACCATCGAGGATCCCGTGCTCGGCACACTGCGCCGCGCGACGACCGAGTTGACCGACGGCGAGGAACTCGTGCACGATTGGTTCGTCGGCACCGTGCAGGCCGGTGACGACGACGTCGAGATCATGCTCGAGAGCACCACGGTCGAGGAGGCCTCAGTCCTGCTCCCCCGCGTGCGGCAGATCATCGCCGACTTCGAAGCGCTCCGCCGCCGCGCGTCGGACGCCGTCGTGACCCGGTTCAGTCAGGGCGAACCGGAGCAGGACGAACTCGACGACGCCGCATCCGAACTCGCCGTCGACACGATCGAAGCCTCGGCCGACGGCACGATCGTGCTGCACCTGACCGACGGCGGCGACCACTTCCCCGAGGGGTACTGGCCCGCCGTGCACCTCGCCGCCGATGACAGCGTCGTCGACGTGACCGTGGAGTCCTGACCACCACCATGGCGTCTGCCACGCGCCCGTCCGACGAGACCAAGCCGACCCGCGCATCTCTCACCCCGCTGGTGTTGTCGGTCGCGCCGTTCATCATCGTCTCGGCACTGCACGTCGCACTTCTCGGCATCGACAGCGCGTGGGCCGGCCCGACCAAGATTGCGCTCATGCCGCTGCTGGCCGTCGCGGTCGTGGTGGCGGCGCGACGTGTGCGCTCTCGATCCGCTCTGGCCCTCATGCTCGTCGCACTGCTGTTCTCGTGGTTGGGCGACAGCGCGGGCTCCTTCTTCCCTGCAGCACCCGAGTTGCCCCTCATGCTCGGCTTCTTCGGCATCGCGCACATCGCGTACATCGTGCTCTTCGCGCGACACCTCGCCCGCTCGCGGATGCCGTGGTGGGCTCTCGTCTACGCGGCATGGTGGGTGATGATGCTGACCGTTCTCGGTCCGCACACCGGCGGACTACTCCTCGCCGTGGGCGCATACGGCCTGGTGCTCGGCGGAACCGCCGCATTCTCGGCCCGCTGCTCAGCCATCGTCGCGACAGGCGGCGCGTTCTTCCTCGCGAGCGACACGATTCTTGCATTCCGACTGTTCCTGCCCGACGGGCTGCCGTCATGGAGCGAGCCCGCTGTCATGCTCACCTACACGCTCGGACAGGGCCTGATTATCGCGGGAGCACTGCTCGCCCTGCAGACGAGGAGTCCCGATGCCTGAGTCCGTGCGCGTCGACAGCTGGCTCTGGGCGATCCGCGTCTACAAGACCCGATCCGCCGCGACGACCGCATGCCGCGCCGGGCATGTTCGCGTGAACGGCGACAAGGTGAAGGCCGCTCAAGCCATCCGCATCGGCGACGAACTGCGCATTCGCATCGCCGGATTCGACCGGATCCTGTTCGTACGCCAGCTGCTCGTCAAGCGCGTCGGCGCACCAGTCGCCGCGCTGGCATACGAAGACCGCACTCCGGAACGCGAGCCTCAAGCCGCACTCGGGCTGCGTGATCGGGGAGCCGGGCGGCCCACGAAACGGGAACGCCGCGACATCGATCGACTGCGCGGGCGCGACGATCACGACGGCGAGTTTTCCACAGAGTAGCTTCCGCTTTTCGAACATATGTTCTATGCTGGAAGCATGCCTGCAACCGCCGACACCGCTCTCGAACTCGAGGAGCGACGGCGCCTGCTCGACGAGTGGGGCGAGACGCGGCGTGAGATCGCGCGACTCGAAGCACGGGCATCCACCCTTCTCATCGAGCGCATCGCCGTGCACGACGACGACGTGGCAGCGAGCCCATTCCACCGCGACTCGATCCACCGAGACATGATCGCCGAGTACGCGGCGGCCGGCCATCTGCCGAAGGGTTCGATGGACTTCGCGTTCGCCGATGCGCTGGCGATCGCGTCGTCCTTTCCCGCGGTGCGCGCTGCTTTCGAGGCGGGCACGATCTCGGCCGCACACGTGCGCGAGATCGCGCGCGCCGGCGCCGTCGTCAGCGAGGCCGTGCGCAACCGGAAGGCGGATGCCGGCGCACTCTCGCTCTACGAGACGGCTGTTCTCGTGGTCGCCGAGGCCGACACCGCTGCCCGCACCCGGGCGCACGCGCGACAGGTCGCCGCGGCACTGGTCGGGGAGACCGTCAACGATCGGCACGAGCGTGCCCAGCAAGAACGCTCCGTCCGCGTGCGCTCCCTCGACGACGGACTCGCGCTGCTGACGGCCGTTCTGCCGGAGCACCTCGCCCTGGCGATCCAGGACCGCCTCACGCAGATGGCGCGTGAGGTCATCCGCACGCGCGACGATCTCGATCCCGTCCTCTCCCCCGACTCCCTCGACCTCGGCCCCGATCCGATCTCGCCCGACGACCTCTCGCTGGACGGCCTCTTCGACGACGCGGTGATCTTCGGCGACTCCGACACATTCACGACCGATCCCCTGCGTGGCCTCATCGACCCGCTGACCCATCCGCAGCGCTCCCCCGACGTCGAGCACATCCCGGCCGACCGCCGTACCCTCGACGAGACCCGCGCCGACCTTCTGATCGACCTGCTGCTGGCCGCAGACCCCGGCACCGTCCACAGGACCGCGCTCGACGGGATCCAGGCGCGCATCCAGGTCACGATCGGCGCCTCGACGCTGTCCGGCGCCGATGATCGCCCCGGAGAGATCGACGGCCACGGGCCGCTGCATCCCGACATCGCACGAGATCTCGCCAGCCGGAACACCGGATGGAGCCGACTTTTCCTCGACCCGAGCGGCATGGTCACCGAAACCGACACCTACACTCCGACCGAAGGCATGCGCCGGTATCTGCGCGCCCGCGATCAGCACTGCCGATTCCCGGGGTGCCGCATGCCCGTGCACCGATGCGACATCGATCACAACCATGATCATGCGAAGGGCGGGCGCACGCACCTCGACAACCTCAGCCACGTCTGCCGGGGGCATCATGCGCTGAAGCACCCGGATGTCGACTCCCGGCACAGGTGGACAGCACGCGCGCTTCCGGGCGGGGCGATCGAGTGGACCAGTCCGCTCGGGCGCGACTATGCAGATCACCCGCCCCGGCGCGTGATGTTCGTCTGACGCGGCAGCGGCCAGAGCCAGCCCGAGAGACCGATCAGAGAGCAGTCAGCCCGCGGACGGCGTGATCAACTCGCGCAGCCAGCGGACCGAGGCGATCTGCGCTCCAGCGCTCTCCGCCCGGGCTCGCAGGTCGCGATCGCTGGTCACGACGAACACCTTCTGCCCGTCGGCCACGCGACGAGCCGCTTCCGCGACGATCTCATCATCACCCTCAGCCGGCGCCCGCACCACGTCGACGGCAGACGTCGAAATCGTTCCAGGGCCCGCTTCTGCTCCCGCGGAAGTCTGCGCCGCCGAGTCATCCAGCGACCGCGCCCGCCCCTCCACGACAAGAGCGACCTCCGGGAACCAGATCGTGCCGCCGAGGCCGAGATCGTCAGCCGGCACCGAGAGGTCCGCGAGCTGGGAACGCAGCCGTGTTGCCGCTCCCGCACGATCCTTCCACCATCCGTCGGGCACGGATCCGACCACGTTCGCGCCATCCACCACGACCGCCGGTCGTACCGAAAGCAGCTCGCGCAGCATCGGCCACGCTGCTCCGAACCCCGGATGCAGCGGCAGATCCGCGACGCGATCGACCGGCACCCACTCCAGAGCCACGCTCTCGGGATCACTGATCACCGGTTCGAACGGCACCGACACGTCGACCACGACCGTCGTGTACGACCAGATGCCGAGCTCGAGCACGCTGGTGAACCGTGCACGCGTCGCGCCGTCCGGCACGCCGGCCTCCTCCTGCGCCTCGCGCAACGCACCGACGAGGGCGCTCTCGCCCTCATGCAGAGCGCCACCGGGAAGACCCCACGTGCCGCCGAAGTGGCTCCACGCCACGCGATGCTGCAGCAGCACCCCGCGCTCGGCGTCGACGACGAGCAGCCCGGCGGCGCCGTAGCGCCCCCAGTACCGCTCACCCGTCGGGGCGACAACCCAGGCGTCCCCGGAGTCGCGCGGCCCCACAGGGCGGCGCGGCTCACCGGGGCCGGGAGGAACGATGGTCACGTCCCCAGCCTTCCACAGGCCAGGAGCATCGGCATCGGATCGGTCATACGCCGGAACAGCGACGCGCGATCAGCGCTGACGCTTCTCGCGCACGCGCATGTTGATGACGATCGGGGTGCCGTCGAACTCGTACAGCTCGCGCAGGCGACGCTGAATGAATCGACGGTAGCCCGGGTCGAGGAATCCGGTCGTGAACAGCACGAACGTCGGCGGACGGGTCGATGCCTGCGTGCCGAACAGGATGCGCGGCTGCTTGCCACCGCGCAGCGGGTGCGGGTGCTCGGCGACGAGTTCGGCGAGGAACGCGTTGAACTTGCCGGTCGGGATGCGACGGTCCCAGTTCTGCAGCGAGGTCTCGAGCGCCGGCACGAGCTTGTCGAGGTGACGCCCCGTCTTCGCCGAGATGTTCACGCGCGGGGCCCAGGCGACGTGCGCCAGGTCCTGCTCGATCTCGCGCTCGAGGTACCGACGGCGGTCCTGGTTCTCCAGGTCGTCGTCAGTCAGGCGGTCCCACTTGTTGAAGGCGAGCACGAGCGCGCGTCCCGACTCGAGGACGAGGTCGATGATGCGCACGTCCTGCTCGCTGATCGCCTCCGACACATCGAGGACGACGACTGCGACCTCCGCCTTCTCGAGCGCGGCTGACGTACGCAGCGACGCGTAGAAGTCCGCACCCTGCGCCATGTGCACGCGGCGGCGGATGCCGGCGGTGTCGACCAGGCGCCACAGCTTTCCGCCGAGCTCCACGATCTCGTCGACCGGGTCGCGCGTCGTTCCGGCGAGCTCGTTGACGACCACTCGCTCTTCACCCGCCGCCTTGTTCAGCAGCGAGGACTTTCCGACGTTCGGACGACCGAGGATCGCGACGCGACGCGGTCCGCCGATCTCGGCCTTCGCGACGGCCGACACATCCGGCAGCTTCTTCAGCAGCGCGTCGAGCAGATCGGCGACGCCACGCCCGTGGATCGCCGACACGGGGTGCGGCTCCCCCAGACCGAGGCTCCAGAGTGCCGCAGCCTCGGGCTCCTGCCGCGCGTCGTCGATCTTGTTCGCAACGAGGAAGACCGGCTTGCCGCTCTTGCGCAGCATCTTGACGACGTGCTCGTCGGTCGACGTGGCGCCGACCATCGCGTCGACCACGAACAGCACGATGTCGGCGAGGTCGATCGCGACCTCGGCCTGTGCGGCGACGGAGCGGTCGATGCCGCGGGCGTCGGGCTCCCAGCCGCCGGTGTCGACGAGAGAGAAGCGGCGGTCAGCCCACTCGGCCTTGTACGTCACGCGGTCGCGGGTGACACCGGGGGTGTCCTCCACGACAGCCTCGCGGCGGCCCAGGATGCGGTTCACGAGCGCCGACTTGCCGACGTTCGGGCGACCGACGATCGCCACGACGGGCAGCGCCGGGAAGAACTGGATGCCGTCCTCACCGAGCGTGATTCCCGCGAGAAGAGCGGCATCCTCGTCGTCCAGGTCGTAGTCGGCGAGACCGGCGCGCAGCGTCTCGGCGCGAGCCTCGGCAAGCTGCTCGTCGAGCGCTTCCATCTTCTCGGCGAGCTGGTCGGGGCCGCCTTCGTATTCGTCGTCAGCCATGGTGTACTCCTCGGATTCGTTCGATCACCGAGAGAACGGCGTCGATGGTCTGTGGGAAATCGAGCTCCGTCGAATCGACGACCTCGACGCCGTCTGCGGCGTTCAGGAAGTCGACGACGGCGCTGTCGGATGCGTCGCGTTTGTGCAGGGCGGCGGCGACCGCATCCGCATTCTCGCCGGCGAGTTCGCCGGCGCGTCGAGCGGCACGCACCTCGGGCGCCGCGGTGAGCAGGATGCGGACGGGCGCATCAGGAGCGACGACGGTCGTGATGTCACGGCCCTCGACGACGACGGCAGGGTACGGCGACTCGGCGACGAGCGAGCGGAACAGCTCGTTCACCTGCGCTCGCACCTCGGGTACGCGGGCGACGCCGCTCACCGCGCCGGACACGCGGGATTCGCGGATCGCGTCGGTGATGTCGGCATCGCCGACGCGGACAGTGCGGTCGTCGGGGTCGAGCCCGAGTCGCACCGGGAAGTCGGAGGCGGCGGTCAGAACAGCATCCGCGTCGTCGGTGTCGGCACCGCGGTCGAGCACATGCCAGGCGAGTGCCCGATAGGCCGACCCCGTGTCGAGGTAGCCGAAGCCGTGGCGACGCGCGACGGCCTTCGAGACGCTCGACTTGCCCGAACCGGCCGGACCGTCGATCGCGATGAACTTGGTGGCGTCAGTCATTGGTGTTCCCCGCAATCCGCCAGCCGCGCTCCTGCAGACCCGCGATCGCGCCATGCAGTGCGGCCGGCTCGACGCTGATCTCCGCCAGACCGAACTGCGCGCCGGGCGAGTGCTCGAGGCGCAGGTCCTCGACGTTGACGCCGAGTTCGCCGAGCTCGCCGAAGAGGCGCCCGAGCTGGCCGGGGGTGTCATCGATCATCACGACGAGGGACTCGAAGCGCTGGTTCTGTCCGTGCTTGCCCGGCAGACGCTCGACGCCGTCGTTGCCCTGTCGGATCGTCTCGGCGACCACGCGCCGGGCGCCGGGGGCCTCTGGCGCACGCAGCGCCTCGGAGACCTGACGGAGGTCGTCGGCGAGGGAGTCCAGGATCTCGACGACGGGACCGGCGTTGGCCCCGAGGATCTGGACCCAGAGTTCGGGGGCGGATGCGGCGATGCGCGTCGTGTCGCGGACGCCCTGTCCGGAGAGGCGCAGTGCCCCCTCCTCGGCGTCGGCAAGGCGTCCGGCCAGCAGACTCGCGACGACCTGCGGCACGTGCGAGGTGAGCGCGACCGAGCGATCGTGCTCCTCGGGCGTCATCTCGAGCGGCATCGCACCGACGTCGAGCGCCAGCGCCTCCACCAGAGCGAGGTCGGCGGCCTTGGTGTCGCCGTCACGGCAGACCACCCAGGGGCGCCCGATGAAGAGGTCGGCCCGCGCCGAGATCGCTCCCCCACGCTCACGCCCGGCGAGCGGGTGCGAACCGATGTATCGGGCGAGATCGACGCCGCGGGACTGCAGCGTGCGGAACGGCTCGAGCTTCACGCTCGCGACGTCGGTGACCACCGCGTCGGGGTAGCGCTCGAGCTCGGCCTGGATCACGTCGGCCGTCACGTCAGGCGGAACCGCCACCACGATGAGCGTGGGGCGGTCGTCGGCGGCGGCCGCGCGCCCGGCGCCGTAGTCGATGGCCAGCCGTAGCTGCGCAGGAGACGCGTCCGTCAGGACGACGTCGGTGCCCTTGGCCCGCAGCGCGTGGCCGATGCTCGATCCGAGGAGCCCGGCCCCGACGACACGCACCGTGCCCGACAGCCGGGGCGCGACAGCGAGCGACTGTCGCCCGGTGGGCACACTCGTCTCTGTCACTCGTTCTCCTGCTGCTCGCCTGGCGCCTCGGCGGCGCTGGAATCACGACGCGACAGGGTCAGAAGCGCGCCGAGTTCGATTTTACCCAGTTCGCGCGTCTTTCCCGCCGGGAGCGTTCCCAGGTGCAGCGGACCGAACTGTCGACGCACCAGTTCGATGACCGGGTGTCCGACCGAGGCGAGCATCCGACGCACGATGCGGTTGCGCCCAGAGTGCAGGGTGAGCTCGACCAGACTCGATCCGCGTGACGTGTCGAGCAGGCGCGCCTTGTCGGCGACGATGGGGCCGTCCTCCAACTCCACACCCCGCGTCAGGGTCGCGATCGTCTGCGCGGTCACGGTGCCTTCGACCTTGGCGATGTACACCTTCGTGACGCCGAAGGAGGGGTGCGCGAGCACGTGAGCGAGCTCGCCGTCGTTGGTCAGGATGAGCAGACCGCTGGTCTCGGCGTCGAGTCGGCCGACGTTGTAGAGCCGCTCCTCGTACTTCTCGGTGAAGAGTCGCAGGTCGGGGCGCCCGTTCTCGTCGCGCATGCTGCTCACGACGCCGGTGGGCTTGTTGAGCATGACGTAGCGCTTCGACACATCGAGCTGCACCGCGCTGCCGTCGACGTCCACGAGGTCGGTCTCGGGGTCGATGCGCCGGCCGAGTTCGGTCACGGTCACGCCGTTCACACGGATGCGCCCTTCGACGATGTAGTCCTCGACCACGCGTCGCGACGCCACGCCGGCCGCGGCGAGCACCTTCTGCAGACGCACGCCCTCGGGAGGTGCAGTATCAGTCATCGGATGGTCCCTTCGTCAAAACCGTCAGCGCCGTCATCGAGCAGCGGCGAGATCGGTGGAAGCTCGTCGAGAGAGTTGATGCCCAGGTGCTGCAGCAGGGCATCGGTCGTCCCGTAGTTGATGGCGCCGGTCTCGGAGTCGGCGAACAGTTCGGTGATCAGGCCGCGCGCGAGCAGCGTGCGCACGACGGAGTCGACGTTGACGGCGCGGATCGACGCGACCTGGCTGCGGGTGACCGGCTGCTTGTACGCGATCACCGCGAGCGTCTCGAGCGCGGCCTGCGACAGCCGCGCGGGCGCCTGCCCTCCGACGAACTCCGCCACCAGGTCGTCGTGATCGTCGCGCACGTAGAGGCGCCAGCCGCCGCCGACCTCACGCAGCTCGAACCCGCGCCGCGGACCGGCGCCGTGGCCGTCGTAGTCGGCGACCAGGGTCTCGATCGTCTGCCGCACGGCCGGCACGGGGGCGCCCACGGCAGCGGCCAGCGCGACGAGGCCGATCGGCTCGTCGATGATCAGCAGGATCGCCTCGACACGCTCAGAGAGCGGCGAGTCGTGCACGGGCTCGGCGACGGCATCCGTCGTCAGGTCATCGGTCATAGTCGGCTCCCAAACTCGCCAATGTCTCGTCCGACCAGGAGTCGGCCGCCCAGCGCAGCGTGAGCTCGCCGAGCGGTTCCAGCTGCTCGAACGACAACGCCGCGTGCCGGTACAGCTCGAGCACCGAGATGAAGCGGGCGACCACGATCCCCGGTTCCCGTACACCGGCGACGAGCTCGCGGAAGCTCAGTGATTCGGTGCCGCGCAGCAGCGTGACAACAATCGCCGCCTGCTCGCGGATGCTGACCAGCGGCGCATGCAGGTGATCGAGTCCGACGTGCGGGATCTCCTTGGGCGCGAACGCGAGAAGCGCAAGGGCCGCGAAATCGTCGACCGTGAGCGACCACACCAGCTCGGGCGTCTTGCGCCGGTGCTTCTCATCGAGACGTACGGCGCGCACGTGCCGGCGATCCTCACGCTGCAGGCACCGGGCGAACCACGCTGACACCTCCTTGAACGCGCGATACTGCAGCAGCCGCGCGAACAGCAGGTCCCGGGCCTCGAGCAGCGCGACCGCCTCGGCGTCGACCAGTTCGCCCTGCGGCAGGAGCCCGGCGACCTTCATGTCGAGCAGGGTGGCAGCCACCACCAGGAACTCCGAGGCCTGGTCGAGCTCCTCGTCGTCGTCGAGCTCTTTCAGATACGCGATGAACTCGTTGGTCACCGCGCTCAGCGACACCTCAGTGATGTCCATCTCGTGCTTCGTGACGAGGTTCAGCAGCAGATCGAAGGGGCCGTCGAAGTTCGACAGCGAGACGCGGAAGCCCGAACTCTCCTCGGGGCGCGCGTCGGTGAGGCTCTCGTCAGGCGACGGCGCCACGGGCGACCAGCTCCCGCGCCAGCCGCAGGTACGCCTGGGCGGCGGCGTGCTCCGGCGCGAACTCGGTGATGGGCACGCCCGACACCGAGGCGTCAGGGAACTTCACGGTGCGACCGATCACGGTCTCGAGCACGTCGTCGCCGAACGCCTCGACGACTCGCTCCAGCACCTCGCGCGAGTGCAGCGTGCGCGGGTCGTACATCGTCGCCAGGAGTCCGTCCATCGTGATGGAGGGGTTGAGCCGGTCGCGGACCTTGTCGATCGTCTCGATCAGCAGCGCGACGCCACGCAGCGCGAAGAACTCGCACTCGAGCGGGATGATCACGCCGTGCGCTGCCGTGAGCGCGTTGACCGTGAGGAGGCCGAGCGAGGGCTGGCAGTCGATGAGGATGACGTCGTACTCCCCCGTGACCTGACGCAGCACGCGCGCGAGGATCGTCTCGCGGGCGACCTCGTTGACGAGGTGCACTTCCGCGGCGGAGAGGTCGATGTTGGCGGGCATGACGTCGAGGCCCTCGACGCCGGAGGCCACGATCGCATCGTGCGCGTCGCGCTTGGTGTCGAGCAGCAGATCGTAGATGGTGGGCACGTCGTGGGTCTGAATGCCGAGACCGGCAGACAGGGCGCCCTGAGGGTCGAAGTCGACGGCCAGCACCTTGCGGCCGTACTCCGCGAGCGCGGCGGCCAGGTTGATCGTGGTCGTCGTCTTGCCGACGCCGCCCTTCTGGTTGCAGAGGGCGATGATCCGCGCGGGACCGTGCGATGTCAACGGTGCAGGAGTGTCGAAGCCGTGATACGGGCGGCCGGTGGGTCCCATGGGAGTGTCGTCGGCTTTCTGTGCCTTCGCCCTGGACTTCGCTCTGTCAGCCACCGATTCTCCTGCTCCCTCGTGCTTGATCGATTGTAGCGGCCAGCCCCTTCCTCGTCGTCCCGGCGCGCCCGCGCTCAGGCTCCGCGCAGTGCGGCGACGGGTTCGATGCGCGCCGCACGGCGAGCGGGATACCACCCGGATGCCCAGCCGACGAGTGCGCCCAGCACTGCTCCGGCGACGGCGATGAGCGGATCGGTGACCGGCGCCCATCCCTGCACCACGGCGACGACGATCACACCGACCACGCCGACCGCGGCCCCGATGATCCCGCCGATGAACCCGATCACGATGGACTCGAACATGAACTGCGCGCCGATCTGCCGACGGGTCGCGCCCAGAGCACGACGCAGGCCGATCTCGCCGATCCGCTCCATGACCGACAGCAGGGTGACGTTCGCGATGCCGAGTCCTCCTGCCAGGAGCGCGATCACCCCGAGGATCAGGAACACGACGTTGACGTCGGACTGCACGTTCTGGCTGAGGTCGGACGCCCCCGCGGGAGCTCGGGCCTCGAGCGAATCGGGGTCGTCTGGCTGCAGCGCCAGCACCGACTGCTTCGCCACCTGCGGTCCTGCGCCGACGACGATGTGGATGGCGAGCTCGCTGGGTGCCGTGAGTCCGAAATCGGCGCGCGCCGCCCCCTGCGGGATGATCACCGCGTCGACGAGATCCGACCGCCGGTCCATCCCGTCGACGATCCCGATGACCGCATACGGCACTCCCGCGATGAAGATCGACGGCTGCGAGTCGACGCGGTTGGCCCCCATCCGCTCGGCGGCACGCTGTCCGAGCACGGCGACCCGATCGGCACGCGCGTCGTGGCCCTCGTCGAAGAAGCGACCGGTCACAAGCGCACCCTCTGCCGCGTCGAGCAGATCCTGGGTGGTGGCGAACAGTCGCGGAGACGCTGCGATCGGCGCCGACGGGTCGTTCACCGGCACGGCTGTGATCGTCTCCCCCTCCGTCAGCTCGACCTCGCCGATGAGAGCGGCGCTGTCGACACCCGCAAGTAGGGCGACCCTGGCGGGCGAATCCCATGGCAGACGGCCCGCGGCCACCGTCGTGTTCTGGGCTCCCGACTGCGCCTTCGCCGCCGTGACGACGACCTGCGTCGCGGCGACGCCGTCGAACTGTCGCGCGATCTGGGCAGCGGCCGTCTGGGCGAACCCGAGCGTGGCCACCAGAGACGCGATGCCGAGCACCGTTCCGAGAATCGTCATCACCAGACGAGCAGGGCGCGAGCCGATGTCTGCGGTGGCCTCGGCGACCAGATCCTGGAACGTGAACCGGTCGGCGTGCGCCACCGCGGGCAGGAGGGACTGATCCGGCTCGGAAGTCTTGTCCGGCTCGGAAGCCTGAGCCGGCTCCTCGCCCACCGCGCGGCCTTTGGTGCGCCGCCACGACAGACGCTTCACAGCTCGCTCAATCGGCCGTCGGTGATCCGGATGCTGCGCCGCGCACGTCGCGCGACCGCATCGTCGTGCGTGATCACGATCAAGGTGAGTCCGTCGTCGTTGAGCTCCTCGAACAGCTCCATCACCTCGCCGGACGTGCGCTGATCGAGGTTGCCCGTCGGCTCGTCGGCGAGCAGCAGCTGCGGGCCGCTCACGACCGCTCGGGCGACGGCGACGCGCTGGCGTTCACCGCCCGAGAGCGACCCCGGGAGGAAGTCGACGCGATGAGCCAGCCCGACGCGGGTCAGTGCCTCCCGCGCCCGCGACTCCCGCTCGAGGCGCGGAACACCGCTGTACAGCATCGGCAGCAGCACGTTGTCGAGAACGGTGCGGCGCGGCAGCAGGTGGAACGACTGGAAGACGAAGCCGATGAAACGCGCCCGCACGGCGGCACGCTCGTCGTCACTGAGGTCGCCGGTCAGCGAGCCGGCCAGCCGGTACTCCCCGACACTGGGGCGATCCAGCAGCCCCAGCAGGTTGAGCATCGTGGACTTTCCGGACCCGCTCGGCCCGACGATCGAGATGTAGTCGCCCGGCGCCACCGACAGCGTCGCCGCCTTCAGCGCCTGCACCTCGGGAGGGCCGGGAAACGATCTGGTGACGTCACGGAGCTCGACGAGCGGCTCCGGCGTCACCGGCCCACCACCACCAGATCGCCCTCGACCAGTTCGTCGTCGACGGGTCGCACCTCGACGGCTCCGGTCGCGGCCAGTCCCGTCTCGACCACGACGATCCGGGTCTTCGCGTCCTTGCCGTCACGCGGATCCGAGTCGACGACCTCGATCCGCGATTCACCGCCGGGCCCGGCCGTGAGCGCGGCGAGCGGCACCGACAGCACATCTCCCTCGGTCGCGCCCACCGCGATCCGCACGCGCACGTTGTTCCCCTGCAGCAACGTGATCTGCTCGGGCGTCAGCGGGTCGGGGTCGAGGAGCACCTCCCAGCGGCCCTTGTCGTCCTTGCCGGGCTTCAACTCGGCGATCACCGCGCGTGTCTGCGCCCCGTCCGGCAGTTCGAAGGAGGCTTCGGCACCCACCTTGAGCAGCCGGGCGTCGGCCTCGGCAGCGGCCCCGGTGAGACGGACCGTAGCACCCGAGACCGTCATCGCCGCACCCGAGAGCACGGACCCGCGCTCCACTGTCACCGCATCCACGCGGCGAGGAAGCTCGGTGAGGTACAGCACCTCACTCGACGGCAGGTATGGCAGCACGTCCTGTCGGGCTTCCTGAAGCGCTTGATCGGCGGAGTTCGCCTGGGCTCGTGCGGCATCCAGTGCTGCCTTCTCACTGCCGGTGTTCTTGGCCGCCCAGAGTTGATCACGTTCGAGTCGAGCCGTCTGCAGGGCCCATTCGGCCTCCTGCACGCCGGCGCCTGAGGCCTTCGCGTTCGCGAGCTCCTGCTCGGCCTGCGCGACCTTCACGTCGGCCTGGAAGCTCTCCACCTTGCTGGGGCCGGCGCCCGCCGTGTTCAAGGTCTGTTGCGCCTGTGAGACGCCACTCTGGGCGCTGCGCACGGCCTCTTCAGCGGAGCGCAGGGCGTCGGACGCCCCGTCCTCGGGCGCCGGTGCCGGGTAGCCCACCTGTGCGTAGAGCTGCCCCACGGCCGCGGCGGTGGCCTCGTCGAAGACGTTCGATGCCACATCTCCGGTGTCGATGCCCAGACCCACCAGAGCCTGCTTGAGCTGGATCACGTCCGGCCCGGAGACGCCGTAGCGAAGCGTGCGGTATGCCGGGAGCTCTCCCGGAAGCACGATCACCGGGCGCCCCACCACCTCGAGCGCGACGGAGAGCGGGTTCAGCGTGGCACCGACCTCCGGCACCTGACCGGTGACGACGGCCGCGCCCGACAGCGCGGAGGTGTCGACTTTGACCTCGACGGCGTCGGCATAGCCCACGTCCGCGCGCAGGGTGACGTCGTTGCTGAGCGGACCGAACTCCACCGGCACGGTCACCAGACCGGCTTCGGGGGCATCGGCGCTCGACGAGTCGGGCGAGAACACGAACCGGCCCACCAGCAGCCCGGCCACCAGGAAGATCACGGCGGCCAATGCGACCATCCACAGCGTGCGGTTGCCCCGCAGCACCCGCTTCCAGCCGCTGACCCGCGTCGTGTCGACGTCGTCGTCCGGCGCCTTCTCTACGCCTTCAGTCAGCTCGGCCGGCAGCTCCGTGGTCGGAGTGTCGTCGCCGCGCATCACTTGCTCTGCTCGGCGGCGGCCTTGAACGCGTCGAGCTCGGCCTTGTTGTCGGCGATGAACTTCTCTTCGCGGGCGAACTGCAGCTTCAGCGACTCCTCGGTGTACGAGGTCTTCTCGCGGCACTCGAGGTCGACCAGTGCCAGCTCGAGTTCGCGCTCACCCAGCGCCTTCATCTCGGGGCTCTCGTTGGGATCGACGAAGTCGGCCGACTCCGTGTCGACCGGCTCGGACCCATCACCGAAGGCTTTGTCGTAGATCACGGTCTGCTCGTCGCTGATCGACTGCGCGGCCTCGCTCTGAGCCGAGAACCCGGGCTCGCCCTTGTCGGCCATGCACGACGCCCATTCGGCGTTCAGATCCGCCAGCTCCGGCGACTCCTGCGACGACGTCCAGAGCTCCTCCATCTTCGAGCGGAGGTCAGCGAACTCGTCGCTCTGCCACACATCCTCGCCATCGACCTCGTGCTGCGCCGCGCCCTGGCATCCGGCATCCTCCCACCGGTACTCGTAGCTGCCGTCCTCGCTGAGCTCGTCTTCCTCGGGGGTGACTCCGTAGAGCGTCTCGTAGAAGGCGGTCTGCTCCGACTCGGACAGCGACTCGACGTACTCCTGGTTCGGATCGACGTACTCCTCAGCCGACTCCTCCGCCTGCTGCTCGCTGAAGGGACTGCTCACCATGCCGTAGCCGTACTTCTCGACCCACTCGCGCTTCTCGGGCTCCCACTCGTTGCCGGCGTCCGACATGACCATTCCGCCGGCATCCGTGTTCGGTGCGTACTCGAACCCCTCGTCCGCCATGCACTTGGCGACCAGCTCCTCGATCTCCCGCTGGTTCTCCTCCATCTGCTTCTGCTGCTCTTCGGGCGAGAGATCTCCGCCGTAGGCGGCGGTCACGTACTTCGTCAGCGGGGAGTCCTCGTAGCTGAGGCCGTCATCGCCGGCGGTGCCGGAGCAGCCGGCGAGGACGAACATCGTTGCGGTCGCCGCGAGCGCGACAAGAGGACCGGTGGAACGCATGGGGGACTCCTTTGTGCAGCCGACGACAGTCGGAAGGACCCACGTTAGTCAACCGTGTCGATTGAAGTCATCATCCTTAAGGATGAGTTCAGGTCGGCGTCAGCGAGCGCGAGGATGCGACGTCGCGTAGATGTCGCGCAGCGCGTCCACCGACACGTGCGTGTAGATCTGGGTGGTCGCGACCGAGGCATGCCCGAGCAGTTCCTGCACGACGCGGACGTCGGCGCCACCCTGCAGAAGATGGGTGGCGAAGGAATGACGCAGTGTATGGGGCGAGACTTCCGCCGTGATCTGCGCGCGCTCCGCAGCGGCGCGGATCACGAGCCAGGCGCTCTGACGCGACAGCGGGGCCCCGCGGGCGCCCAGGAAGAGCCGCGCCGACGCCCGTCCGTTCGCCGCCAGCTGCGGGCGCACGCGCGTCAGGTAGGCGTCGGTCGCCGCACGCGCGTACGATCCGATCGGCACGATGCGCTCCTTCGACCCCTTACCGCGCAGACGCAGCACATCGCCGTGGGCGAGGTCATCGACGTCGAGGCCCACCGCCTCGGACACGCGGGCTCCGGTCGCATACAGCAGCTCGAGCAGCGCTCGGTCCCGGATGCCGAGGGGTTCCTCCGCAGAGGGCGCGGCGAGGAGTCTCTCGATCTGGTCGATCGTGAGCGCCTTGGGAAGCCGGCGCGGCGCCTTGGGCGGACGGAGGCGTCCGGTCGGATCGTCGAGCTCGATGCCCTCCCGCACCAGGAAGCGATGCCACCCGCGCACCGAGGACTGCAGCCGGGCGAGGCTGGTGGCGGCCGGCGGAGGCACGGTGCCGGCGCGTTCCGCGATGAAGCGTCCGACCACGGCCGGCGTCACCTCGAGCGTGTCGGTGAGCCCGTCAGTCTGCAGCCACTCGAGGTAACCGCCCAGATCACGCCGGTACGCCGCCACTGTGTGTGTGCTCAGTCCACGCTCGATCGTGACGTGACGCAGGTAGGCGTCGAGCGCCCGTTCGAGCTGCACCCTCAGCCCCGGGAGTGCTGCCTCAGCGTGGCCGCGAGCACTCCGATGCCGAGGATGCCGTTGCGCATGCGGCCGTCGAGGACCGCATCGACGGCCTCGGCGAGCGGGACCCACTCGACACGGATGTCTGCTTCCTCGTCTTCCCGGGCGTGAGCGGCCGCGGCGGCCGAGATGCCCGTGGCGAGGAACAGGTGGATGACCTCGTCGTTGCCGCCCGGAGTCGTCCAGGGCGAGACGAGCGGCTCCCAGTGCTCGGCGACCAGGTCGGCCTCCTCGGCGAGCTCTCGGCGCGCAGCCTCGAGGGGCTCCTCCCCCGCGACGTCGAGGAGCCCGGCCGGCAGCTCCCAGTCGCGATGACGGATCGGATGCCGGTACTGCTGGATCAGCAGCACCCGCCCCGCGTCATCGAGGGCCACGATCGCGACGGCCCCGGTGTGCTCCACGTACTGGCGACGGATCTCCTCGTTGCCGTAGCGCACCCGGTCATCACGGACGTTCCACACCGCGCCCTCGTAGGCGAGGTCGCTGCGCAGCACCTCGGGCGCGAACGGCTCGTCGCGCAAGAGGTCGTCGTTCTCGGACTCAGGCATCGGCGCTGACGTCGAACAGCTCGCTGGAGCGGTGGCGCTCGATGGCGGCGCCGATCAGTCCGCGGAACAGCGGGTGCGGCGCCGTCGGGCGCGAGCGCAGCTCGGGGTGAGCCTGCGTGGCGATGTAGTACGGGTGCACGTCGCGCGGAAGCTCGACGTACTCGACGAGGTCGAGCTCGGGGTTCAGTCCCGAGAACACCAGTCCGGCGTCTGCCAGGCGGTCGCGGTAGGCGTTGTTGACCTCGTAGCGGTGGCGGTGACGCTCTGACGCCTCGGCGGCGCCATACAGCTCACGGGCGAGCGATCCCTCGGCCAGTGCGGCCTGGTACAGCCCCAGGCGCATGGTGCCGCCGAGGTCGCCGCCGTCGAGGATCGAGACCTGCTCGGCCATCGTGGCGATCACCGGCTCTGCCGTGCCCGGATCGAACTCGGTCGACGACGCACCCGCGATGCCGGCGACGTTGCGCCCGTACTCGATGACCATGCACTGCAGTCCGAGGCACAGCCCGAGAGTCGGGATGCCCTGCTCGCGCGCGAACTTCAGCGCCCCCAGCTTGCCCTCGATGCCGCGGATGCCGAAGCCGCCGGGCACGCAGATTCCGTCGATCTCGGACAACTGCTCCTGCGCACCTTCCGGCGTCTCGCACAGGTCGGAGGGGATCCAGCGGATGTTGACCTTGGTCTCCTGCGCGAAGCCGCCCGCTTTGAGCGCCTCGGTGACGGAGAGGTACGCGTCGGGGAGATCGATGTACTTGCCGACCAGGCCGATCGTGACCTCGTGCTTGGGGTTGTGGACGGCGTGCAGCACCTTGTTCCAGCGCGCCCAGTCGACCTCGTCCGACTTCTCGTCGAGACCCAGACGGCGCACGATGTACGAGTCGAGGCCCTGCTCGTTCAGCGTGGACGGGATGTCGTAGATGCTCGGCAGGTCGACCGTGTTGATGACGCCTTCCACGTCGACGTCGCACATCAGCGCGATCTTGTTGCGGTTGCTCTCGCTGACCGGCCGGTCACTGCGCAGCACCAGGGCGTCGGGCTGGATGCCGACCTGACGCAGGGCGGCGACCGAGTGCTGGGTCGGCTTGGTCTTCTGTTCGCCGGACGCACCCATGAACGGCACGAGCGAGACGTGCACGAAGAACACGCTGTCGCGACCGAGCTCGTGGCGCAGCTGACGTGCGGACTCGAGGAACGGCTGCGACTCGATGTCGCCCACCGTGCCGCCGACCTCGGTGATGATCACGTCGGGGCGGGGCTCCTCCGTGGCCTGCAGCCGCATGCGGCGCTTGATCTCATCGGTGATGTGCGGGATGACCTGCACCGTGTCGCCGAGGTACTCGCCCCGGCGCTCACGCGCGATCACCTGCGAGTAGATCTGGCCGGTGGTGACGTTCGCCGCCTCCGACAGGTTGATGTCGAGGAAGCGCTCGTAGTGACCGATGTCGAGGTCGGTCTCGGCTCCGTCATCCGTGACGAAGACCTCGCCGTGCTGGAACGGGTTCATCGTTCCCGGGTCGACGTTCAGGTACGGATCGAGCTTCTGCATGACCACGCGCAGACCGCGGGCGGTGAGCAGATTGCCCAGGCTCGCAGCGGTGAGTCCCTTGCCCAAAGACGAGACGACACCGCCGGTCACGAAGATGTGCTTCGTCGTGAATGTGCGCTGCGTGGTGTCGTGTTTGGGTCCCGCTTCAGAAGAGTTCATCACGGGCTTCAATCCTAACAGTCGGCTCAGGCCCCGAGGCTCAGAAGTTCTCGGGCATGGGTGAGTGCGGCATCCGAATCGGTCAATCCGGAGAGCAGGCGGGCCATCTCGGCCTCCCGTTCGGTGCCCGTCAGACGACGCACACTCGAGGCGGTGACCGCTCCGTCGTTGGCTTTCACAACGGAGAGGTGGTTGGTGGCGAACGCGGCCACCTGCGCGAGATGTGTGACAGCGATCACCTGGGACTTCTCTGCGAGTCGGGCGAGTCGTCGCCCGACTTCGATCGCGGCGGCGCCGCCGATGCCCGCGTCGACCTCGTCGAAGACGAACGTCGGAACCGGATCGGTCGCGGCGATCACGACCTCGATCGCGAGCATTACGCGCGAGAGCTCACCGCCCGACGCGCCCTTCGCCACCGAACGCGGTTCGGCTCCCGGGTGAGGGGCGAGAAGGATCGACACGTCGTCTCGACCGTGCGCGGTCTCTGCGCCCTCGGAGACGGACACCACCAGGCGGGCGTCCGGCATCGCCAGCGCACGCAGCTCCTCGCTCACGGCCGTGCCGAGTCGCTCCGCGGCATCGGCGCGCGTGGCGGTCAGCGCCGCCGCATACCCATCGAGCTCGGCGCGGGCCTCGTCGCGTGCGGCGATGAGGCGGTCCAGACGGTCGCCGTCGTCGTCGAGTTCGGCCAGCCGGGCGGACCCGGTCTGCCAGACCTCCAGGGCCTGATCGAGGGAGCCGTGCGCGCGGATCAGCACGCCGAGCGCGGCGCGGCGCTCCTCGACTGCGGCGAGTTCGTGCGGCCCTGTCTCGTCAAGGTCGGCGAGGTATGCGGAGATCTGGGCGGCGGCATCCGCGATCCGGTACCCGATGTCGGCCAGCACGGCGGCGATGTCGGCCAGCTGCGGGTCGGTCACGCGTTCCAGGGCGCGTCGAGCTTCGGCCACCAGTATCGTCGCGTCGGGTTCGCCGTCTTCGTTCGAGAGCGCCCCGTGCGCGAGGGATGCCGCGAGACGCAGCTCTTCGGCGTTGGCGAGGCGTTCGGCACGGGCGGAGAGCTCGTCGTCCTCCCCTGCTTCCGGCGCGGTCGCCTCGATCAGAGCGAGGGCTTCACGCAGGCGCGACGCCTCTTCGGCGCGACGGTCGCGGTTCTGCGTGATCTCGACGATCTCGGCATCCAACTCGCGCCAGCGCGCGAATGAGGCGGAGTAGGAGGCCAGCGCCGTCGCGATCGGCTCGCCGCCGAAACGGTCGAGCGCGTCGCGCTGCGCGGCAGCGGACCGGAGGCGCAGCTGCTCGGACTGGCCGTGCACGACCACGAGTTCCTCCGCCAGGGCAGACAGCACGCCGGCGGGCGCGGCACGGCCGCCCACGCTGGCGCGGCTGCGGCCTTCGGCGCTCAGTGTGCGCGACACATACAGCTCGGCGGTGCCGGAGCCGGCGGGTTCGAGTTCGCCACCCGCGTCCGCGACGATATCGGCAACATCGCCGGTGTCCGGAACGATCCACACGCCCGCGACCGATGCCTGAGGCGAGCCGGCACGCACAGCCCCCGAGTCGGCACGCTGGCCGAGCAGCAGACCAAGCCCGGTGACGACCATGGTCTTGCCGGCGCCCGTCTCTCCGGTGATGGCAGTGAATCCGGGCCCGAGGGGCAGCACGGCGTCGGCGATGACGCCGAGCCCCTGCATGCGCATCTCCTCGATCATGAGGTCTTCCCCGGTTCCTGTCCGCGCCAGCCTTCGACCGGCAGCTGGAACTTGCGCACCAGGCGGTTGGTGAAAGCCGTCGGATGCAGCCGCGCCAATCGCACCGGGCGCGATGAGCGTCGCACCACCACGCGGGCGCCGGGCGGGAGATCATGCGAGCGACGACCGTCGCACCAGAGAATGCCCGATCCGCTCGTGCGCTCGAGCATCTCGATGGCCACTGCGGCGTCAGGGCTCACGACCAGCGGCTTCGCGAACAGCGCATGTGCTGACAGCGGCACCACCGCGATCGCTTCGACAGTCGGCCAGATGACCGGGCCGCCGGCCGAGAAGTTATATGCGGTGGATCCCGTCGGGGTGGAGATGACCATGCCGTCGCATCCGAAGCTGGACAGCGGACGGCCGTCGATCTCGAGCACGATCTCGATCATGCGCTCACGGCTGGCCTTCTCGACCGTCGCCTCGTTGAGCGCCCAGGTCTCGTAGATGACCGTGCCGTCGTGATCCTTGACTCGCACCGAGAGCGCGAGGCGCTCTTCGACGCCGTAGTCGCGGGCGATGACACGACGCACAGCGTCGTCCATCTCATCGCGCTCGGTCTCGGCGAGGAAGCCGACATGGCCCATGTTGATGCCGAGCACCGGGGCGTCACTGCCGCGCACGAGCTCAGCGGCCCGCAGGATGGTGCCGTCGCCTCCCAGAACGATCGCGAGCTCCAGCTCGTTCGGATCGACCGTCTCACCGAGCACGGCGACATCGGAGAACACGCCGTCGACGGCGGCGAGTTCGGCCCGATCATCGGCGGCGAGCACAGGACGTGCTCCGGCGCCGCGCAGTTCCTCGACGACTCGCCGGGCAGCCGCGACCGTCTCGGTGCGGCCCGCATGGGCGACGACCAGAATGCTGCGCTCGTTCATCGTCCTCCTGCCAAAGCGTTGATGCGATCCAACCATTCTGTCGGATTGCTGCCCCGCCCCGGCGCCAGATGGACGAGGTATTCGGCGTTGCCATGCGTGCCCAGGATCGGCGATGCCAGGATGCCGAGCATCCCGAGTCCTGCGTCCCACGCGCTCCACACGGAGCGGGCGACGGCGTCGGCACGGGTGGCGGGGTCGGTCACGAGACCGCCGCGAACGGCGGTTCGCCCGACCTCGAACTGCGGCTTCACGAGAAGCACGATGTCAGAATCCGGGGCAGCGACCGAAGCGACAGCCGGAAGGACCAGTTCAAGCGAGATGAAGGCCAGGTCCCCCACGATCAGGTCGGGAAGAGCCTGCTCGCCGGTGGCAGAGGCGAGATTCTCGGGCGTCATGTGCCGGACGTTGTAGCCCTCGACGGACGCGACGCCCGGGTCGCCGGCGATCGAGGGCGCGAGCTGTCCGTGGCCGACATCGACCGCCAGCACACGGCGCGCACCGCGTTCGCGCAGCACCTGCGTGAAGCCCCCGGTGGAGGCCCCCATGTCGAGCGCGAGTCGACCTTCGACATTCAGCCCGAATCCGTCGAGGGCGGCGATCAGCTTGTGCGCTGCGCGACCCACGTAGTGGTCTGACGCGGCGATCGTGATGACGGCGTCATCTGAGACAGCGGCGGATGCCTTCACGACCGGACGCCCGTCGACGCTGACCACGCCCTCGGCGATCAATGTCGCCGCGTGCGTGCGCGAGCGGGCGAGGCCGCGGGAGGCGAGAGCTGCGTCCAGTCTCGTCATCGGGAACCGGAGGGCTCCCGCTGCTCGAGCTTGGCCCCGCTCTCGAGACGTCGGGCGAGCTCATCGTGCAGCGCGACATACGCCTCTGCTCGATCAGACAGCGGCTGCCCCTCGATCAGACGCAGACGGCTCCACAGGCCATCCGTCGGTGCATCCGTCGTCTCTTCGCTCACCGTTCCACTGTACGCGGCGCGTCCCGCCGAAGACGGAGCCACGACGGATCCTGTTCAGGATCCGAGCAGGTCAGCGGGCGGTGCGGTCAGGGGCGGTGGAACGGGTCGTCGTACAGGCGCTCCGGCACCCGCAGAACGAACACCGGGGTCCCGGACGCCCAGATCGCCGCTGCGCCTGCGCGGAGGAGGTCGATCTGATTTCCCGACTCCGCCACGATCTCGACGTCGGCGCCCACCACACGAACCGCCGCACCGTTCACGGTGAAGACGCCGTCCTTCTCGACGGCCTCCGGATACGGCAGGTGCAGCTCGCGCAGGTCCGACAGGATATACGTCGGCCGCGAGCCAGCCGGAGCGGCCAGCACATGTTTCGGACGGTCAATACCGGTGAGGACGAGCGCCGAATCGATGCCGACCCGGCTCGCGCCCATGATGTCGGTGTCGAGGCGGTCACCGATGAAAAGCGCTTTGCGTGCGCCGAAGCGGTCGACCGCGACCTCGAAGATCGGCGCCTCAGGCTTGCCGGCGACCGTCGCGAGACGCCCGATCGCCGTGTGCACGGCAGACACCAGCGTGCCGTTGCCGGGTGCCACGCCACGTTCGCGCGGGATCGTCCAGTCCGTGTTGGTCGCGATCCACGGGATCCCACCCTCGTCCTCGGGAACCTTCAGGGCGAACGCCGCCTCGGCGAGATCCGTCCAGGCCACTTCCGGGGCGAAGCCCTGCACCACGGCGCTCGGTGAGTCCTCTGCGCTGCGCGTGACCGTGTAGCCGGCCTTCTGCACCTCGTCGACGAGTCCGTCACCGCCGACGACCATGATCACGGCCGGCGGCGGCACGATGCCCACCAGGAGCCGCATGGCTGCCTGGGGGCTCGTGACGACGTCGTCGGCCGCGACGTCGAGACCCAGACTGCTCAGGTGCTCGGCGACGGACGCATCCGTTCGTGAGGCATTGTTGGTGATGTAGCCGAGCCGCGCGCTCTTGGCCGCCTCGTTGAGACTTTCGACCGCGAACGGCAACGCTCCCGGCCCGGCATAGACCACGCCGTCGAGGTCGGCCAGCACCGTGTCGACGCCGTCCAGCGGCGTAGCGGCGGCGCGCTTGCGCGAGAACAGCGCCACTACGCCTCCTGCTGCGGCTCGTCGGTCTCGCCGAGGAGTTCGCGCACCTCGTCTTCGACGGTCGGCTCAGGCTCAGGCGTCGCGGCATCCTCATCGGCGTCGGTCGCGGCGTCAGCGTCAACGTCGAGCTCAGCCTCAGCCTCAGCCTCAGCCTCGACGGCGGGAGCGTCTTCGTCGTCGTCGAGGAACTCGCCTTCGATCAGACCGTCTTCGATGATGATCTCTTCGTCGCCGGCCTCGTCGACGCCGAGCGCCTCGGCGGCGACATCGGCGCGATGCGCCCAGAACTCCGCTTCCTCGGTGCGTCCGAGATCCTCGAGGACAGCCGCACGCGCAGCGAACAGAGAAGGACTCCACTCGAAGGCGCGATCCGGATTCAACTCCGGAATCTCCAGTTCGCCGAGCGCCAGCTCCAGATCACCCTGGTCGAGGCGGGCGCCGGACATCGCGATCGCGAGAGCCACGCGCACCGGCGTGGGAAGAGCGGCGCGATCGGCAGCGCGACCGGTCTCGAGTGCCCGATCAGGACGGCCGATCCCGCGCTCGCTGTCGACCATCAGCGCGATCTGATCGTCCTTGCCCGAGATGCGGCGGAACGTCCGCAGCTCGCGGAGGGCCAGAGCGAAGTCCTCCGTCGCATAGGCGGTGATGCCGAGCGTTTCACGAACGATCGCGATACGGCCGGCACGCCGCGAAGCTGCCAGAGCATGTTCGTGCGCCAGTGCAGGGTCCTCGTCGATCAGACGCGAGGCCATCGCGAGATGACGCGCCACGACCTCCGCGTTCTCCTTGCTCAGAGTCTTGAGCTCATTGCGGGCAGACGAGTGCAGGTCCTGCGGGGTGACATCGTCCGGAAGCATGGGGTCGTTGTGGCGCGGGCGATCGTCTGTCGCCTGAACCGGCCGTTCCCGGCCCGCTCCCCCACGCTGCGGATACGAACGGGCACGGTCTCGGTCGTTGCTACCTTCACGACGCGGCGCGGAGTCACGGTTGTAACCGCCCTCACGACGGGGCGCGGAATCGCGGCTACCTTCACGACGAGGCGCGGAGTCGCGGTTGTAACCACCCTCACGACGCGGCGCCGAATCACGGTTGCTGTTGTTGTCGCGGTTGTAACCACCCTCACGACGCGGCGCCGAATCACGGTTGCTGTTGTTGTCGCGGTTGTAACCGCCCTCACGGCGGGACGCGGAATCACGGTTGTAACCGCCCTCGCGACGAGGCGCGGAGCCGCGGTTGCTGTCGCCGCTGTAACCGCCCTCACGACGCGGCGCCGAATCACGGTTGTAACCGCCCTCACGACGAGGCGCGGAGCCGCGGTTGCTGTCGCCGCTGTAACCGCCCTCACGCCGCGGAGCCGAATCACGGCTGCTGTCGCGGTTGTAGCCACCCTCGCGGCGAGGAGCGGAATCGCGGTTGTTGTCGCGGTTGTGCCCACCTTCTCGACGCGGAGCGGAATCGCGGTTGTAGCCACCTTCACGACGCGGGGCCGAATCACGGCTGTAACCACCTTCACGACGCGGAGCGGAATCGCGGTTATAACCACCTTCACGACGCGGGGCCGAATCACGGTTGCTCTCGCGGTTGTAACCACCGTCACGACGAGGAGCCGAATCACGGCTGCTGTCGCGGTTGTATCCGCCCTCACGACGCGGCGCCGAATCGCGCCTGCCGTCGCGGTTGTAGCCACCTTCACGACGCGGAGCGGAATCGCGGCTGCTGTTGTTGTCGCGGTTGTATCCGCCCTCACGACGCGGCGCCGAATCACGGCTGCTGTCGCGATTGTAACCGCCCTCACGACGAGGCGCGGAATCACGGCTGCTGTTGCTGTCGCGGCTGTAGCCACCTTCACGACGCGGAGCGGAATCGCGGCTGCTGTTATTGTCGCGGTTGTAACCACCCTCACGACGAGGCGCGGAATCGCGGTTTTGAGAAGCAGGACGCCCCCCAGAAGCACGGTGATCGCGGGATCCGCTGTCGTTGCGACGCGGACGGCGCTCTTCCTCTTCTGGCATGATGCTTCCTATTCTCTTTCGTGTAAACGCAAAATGGCCACCCAACGATGGGTGGCCATTTTGACTAAAAGGAGTCCGGCGGTGTCCTACTCTCCCACAGGGTCCCCCCTGCAGTACCATCGGCGCTGTGAGGCTTAGCTTCC
The DNA here is from genome assembly GCF_057215335.1 of Microbacterium sp. PI-SA-G. NCBI lineage: Bacteria > Bacillati > Actinomycetota > Actinomycetes > Micrococcales > Microbacteriaceae > Microbacterium > Microbacterium sp. PI-SA-G. The sequence goes on along the minus strand of NZ_CM170103.1, from coordinate 5,684 downwards.
GGGTTCGGAATGTAACCGGGCGTTTCCCTCACGCTATGGCCGCCGAAACACTATTGATGTTTCAATCAAACACATAACAAAGTCAATGTTGTTATGCGGTTCTCGACCGTACATCGAGAACCACTCAGTGGACGCGTAGCACCAACAAACGGTGTGTTATCAAGTCATCGGCTTATTAGTACCAGTCAGCTGCATGCATTACTGCACTTACACATCTGGCCTATCAACCCAGTAGTCTGGCTGGGAGCCTCTCACCCGAAGGTATGGAAATCTCATCTTGAGGCCGGCTTCCCGCTTAGATGCTTTCAGCGGTTATCCATCCCGAACGTAGCTAATCAGCGGTGCTCCTGGCGGAACAACTGACACACCAGAGGTTCGTCCAACCCGGTCCTCTCGTACTAGGGTCAGATCCTCTCAAATTTCCTACGCGCGCAGCGGATAGGGACCGAACTGTCTCACGACGTTCTAAACCCAGCTCGCGTACCGCTTTAATGGGCGAACAGCCCAACCCTTGGGACCTACTCCAGCCCCAGGATGCGACGAGCCGACATCGAGGTGCCAAACCATGCCGTCGATATGGACTCTTGGGCAAGATCAGCCTGTTATCCCCGAGGTACCTTTTATCCGTTGAGCGACAGCGCTTCCACAAGCCACTGCCGGATCACTAGTCCCGACTTTCGTCCCTGCTCGACCTGTCAGTCTCACAGTCAAGCTCCCTTGTGCACTTACACTCGACACCTGATTACCAACCAGGTTGAGGGAACCTTTGGGCGCCTCCGTTACTTTTTGGGAGGCAACCGCCCCAGTTAAACTACCCACCATGCACTGTCCCTGAACCGGATTACGGTTCGAAGTTAGATATCCAGAGTGACCAGAGTGGTATTTCAACAATGACTCCACACGAACTGGCGTCCATGCTTCAAAGTCTCCCACCTATCCTACACAAGCCACACCGAACACCAATACAAAGCTATAGTAAAGGTCACGGGGTCTTTCCGTCCTGCTGCGCGTAACGAGCATCTTTACTCGTAATGCAATTTCGCCGAGTTCGCGGTTGAGACAGTTGGGAAGTCGTTACGCCATTCGTGCAGGTCGGAACTTACCCGACAAGGAATTTCGCTACCTTAGGATGGTTATAGTTACCACCGCCGTTTACTGGGGCTTAAATTCTCAGCTTCGCCTTGCGGCTAACCGGTCCTCTTAACCTTCCAGCACCGGGCAGGCGTCAGTCCGTATACATCGTCTTGCGACTTGGCACGGACCTGTGTTTTTAGTAAACAGTCGCTACCCACTAGTCTCTGCGGCCTCCAAACGCTTTTGGGAGCAAGTCCCTATACGCCGAAGGCCCCCCTTCTCCCGAAGTTACGGGGGCATTTTGCCGAGTTCCTTAACCACGATTCTCTCGATCTCCTTGGTATTCTCTACCTGACCACCTGAGTCGGTTTGGGGTACGGGCGGCTTGAACCTCGCGTCGATGCTTTTCTTGGCAGCATAGGATCACCCACTTATTATCCGCATCGTGTCTCAGCCTGTATGAGTCGCGGATTTGCCTACGACTCGGCCTACGCACTTGCACCGGGACAACCATCGCCCGGCTGGGCTACCTTCCTGCGTCACACCTGTTAATACGCTAACCGCACCAGAACGGGGTCGTGCGCTAGGCCCAGAGCGTCACCCCGAAGGGATCAGTCACTGGGATTCAGACACTTAGCACTACTGGATTAGCTTGGGCGGTTCTTCGCCGGTACGGGAATATCAACCCGTTGTCCATCGACTACGCCTGTCGGCCTCGCCTTAGGTCCCGACTTACCCAGGGAAGATTAGCTTGACCCTGGAACCCTTGGTCTTTCGGAGGACGTGTTTCTCACACGTCATTCGCTACTCATGCCTGCATTCTCACTCGTGTAGCCTCCACGGCTGGTTTACACCGCCGCTTCGCTGGCCACACGACGCTCTCCTACCCATCAATACGGCTGGACCACGAAGGCCTACCAAAAATATCAATGCCACAACTTCGGTGGCGTGCTTGAGCCCCGTTACATTGTCGGCGCGGAATCACTTGACCAGTGAGCTATTACGCACTCTTTCAAGGGTGGCTGCTTCTAAGCCAACCTCCTGGTTGTCAAAGCAACTCCACATCCTTTCCCACTTAGCACGCGCTTTGGGACCTTAGTTGGTGGTCTGGGTTGTTTCCCTCTCGACTATGAAGCTTATCCCCCACAGTCTCACTGCTGCGCTCTCACTTACCGGCATTCGGAGTTTGGCTGACGTCAGTAACCTTGTAGGGCCCATCGGCCATCCAGTAGCTCTACCTCCGGCAAGAAACACGCAACGCTGCACCTAAATGCATTTCGGAGAGAACCAGCTATCACGAAGTTTGATTGGCCTTTCACCCCTATCCACAGCTCATCCCCTCAGTTTTCAACCTAAGTGGGTTCGGTCCTCCACGACGTCTTACCGTCGCTTCAACCTGGCCATGGATAGATCACTTCGCTTCGGGTCTAGGACATGCGACTGAATCGCCCTATTCAGACTCGCTTTCGCTACGGCTACCCCACACGGGTTAACCTCGCCACATATCGCTAACTCGCAGGCTCATTCTTCAAAAGGCACGCTGTCACCCCTACTAAGGAGGCTCCAACGGTTTGTAAGCAAACGGTTTCAGGTACTATTTCACTCCCCTCCCGGGGTACTTTTCACCTTTCCCTCACGGTACTTGTCCGCTATCGGTCATCTGGGAGTATTTAGGCTTATCAGGTGGTCCTGACAGATTCACACGGGATTTCACGGGCCCCGTGCTACTTGGGATACTCTTCGCGCCAAGAGAGGCATTTCGACTACGGGGTTGGCACCCTCTATGACCGGCCTTTCAAGACCGTTCGTCTATACCTTCTTGTAACGCCGCCACCTCGGCAGAGATGACTGAAAAGTCCCACAACCCCCAACGTGCAACACCTGCCGGCTATCACACACGCTAGGTTTAGCCTGTTCCGGTTTCGCTCGCCACTACTAACGGAATCGCGGTTGCTTTCTCTTCCTGTGGGTACTGAGATGTTTCACTTCCCCACGTTCCCTCTACCCGCCCTATATATTCAGGCGGGAGTCACTAGGTCGGCACGCCGCCCAGCGGGGTTTCCCCATTCGGACACCCTCGGATCAAAACTTGCTTATCAGTTCCCCGAGGCTTATCGCAGATTGCTACGTCCTTCTTCGGCTCCAGATGCCAAGGCATCCACCGTTTGCTCTTAAAGACTTGAAATCACATGAGTTTGAATCAGAATCGACACCAAACCCCGAAAGGCTTGGCATGAAATTGACTAATGATCTTTAAGATCATCTTGTGCAACCAATCCGAAGATCAGTTGCAAGATGCTCGCGTCCACTGTGTAGTTCTCAAAGTACGGGCGGTACCCCCATCCACCTGCCCAAACGGACAAACAGAAAGAGGTCCAGAGTAACCGACTGGCTCCCAACCCAAAGGCCAGAGCACATCCGGTCCCTCAGGACCCAACAGCGTGCAGACACCCACCCCCGACACCCAAACGTTCCAACAGCAAGCTGTGTACTAGTTCAAGAATCAGATCCTGATGCCATGTCAAATGTTCCACCCATGAGCTCCCCGCAGAGACGAACGCTCTGATCGGGGTTCTGGACTCCGAAGAGTCAGATGCTCCTTAGAAAGGAGGTGATCCAGCCGCACCTTCCGGTACGGCTACCTTGTTACGACTTAGTCCTAATTACCAATCCCACCTTCGACGGCTCCCTCCAAAAAGGTTAGGCCACCGGCTTCAGGTGTTACCGACTTTCATGACTTGACGGGCGGTGTGTACAAGACCCGGGAACGTATTCACCGCAGCGTTGCTGATCTGCGATTACTAGCGACTCCGACTTCATGAGGTCGAGTTGCAGACCTCAATCCGAACTGGGACCGGCTTTTTGGGATTCGCTCCACCTCACGGTATTGCAGCCCTTTGTACCGGCCATTGTAGCATGCGTGAAGCCCAAGACATAAGGGGCATGATGATTTGACGTCATCCCCACCTTCCTCCGAGTTGACCCCGGCAGTATCCCATGAGTTCCCACCATTACGTGCTGGCAACATAGAACGAGGGTTGCGCTCGTTGCGGGACTTAACCCAACATCTCACGACACGAGCTGACGACAACCATGCACCACCTGTTTACGAGTGTCCAAAGAGTTGACCATTTCTGGCCCGTTCTCGTATATGTCAAGCCTTGGTAAGGTTCTTCGCGTTGCATCGAATTAATCCGCATGCTCCGCCGCTTGTGCGGGTCCCCGTCAATTCCTTTGAGTTTTAGCCTTGCGGCCGTACTCCCCAGGCGGGGAACTTAATGCGTTAGCTGCGTCACGGAATCCGTGGAATGGACCCCACAACTAGTTCCCAACGTTTACGGGGTGGACTACCAGGGTATCTAAGCCTGTTTGCTCCCCACCCTTTCGCTCCTCAGCGTCAGTTACGGCCCAGAGATCTGCCTTCGCCATCGGTGTTCCTCCTGATATCTGCGCATTCCACCGCTACACCAGGAATTCCAATCTCCCCTACCGCACTCTAGTCTGCCCGTACCCACTGCAGGCCCGAGGTTGAGCCTCGGGATTTCACAGCAGACGCGACAAACCGCCTACGAGCTCTTTACGCCCAATAATTCCGGATAACGCTTGCGCCCTACGTATTACCGCGGCTGCTGGCACGTAGTTAGCCGGCGCTTTTTCTGCAGGTACCGTCACTTTCGCTTCTTCCCTGCTAAAAGAGGTTTACAACCCGAAGGCCGTCATCCCTCACGCGGCGTTGCTGCATCAGGCTTGCGCCCATTGTGCAATATTCCCCACTGCTGCCTCCCGTAGGAGTCTGGGCCGTGTCTCAGTCCCAGTGTGGCCGGTCACCCTCTCAGGCCGGCTACCCGTCGACGCCTTGGTGAGCCATTACCTCACCAACAAGCTGATAGGCCGCGAGCCCATCCCCAACCGAAATTCTTTCCAGACGCAGACCATGCGGTCACGTCACATATCCAGTATTAGACGCCGTTTCCAGCGCTTATCCCAGAGTCAGGGGCAGGTTGCTCACGTGTTACTCACCCGTTCGCCACTGATCCACCCAGCAAGCTGGGCTTCACCGTTCGACTTGCATGTGTTAAGCACGCCGCCAGCGTTCATCCTGAGCCAGGATCAAACTCTCCGTAAAAAAGAAATGCATACGACACCGGGAAAACGGTGACGCAGCGAGTTTGATGCTGACCAAAGAGACAAATTCATTGCTGACTTCATCCGAATGCCAACCCCACAAGGAGGTTGGTCTTTGATCCAAAGGAATTCTCACCCAGCCGAAGCTAGACGAGGATAATTTGGCATTTGACAAGTGCACGCTGTTGAGTTCTCAAGGATCGGATGCTCCCACGACCCGGCCATCACAACCAGGCCCGCAGGGCAACTTCTCAATCTTACCCACCACAACCGGAAAGTCAAATCAGCACAACCCGCGAATCAAAGACCCACAAGCGCACCAACAACAACCGAAGAAGAGGTGGAAACTCCCATCCTAGACCCGAAGGCCCACACACTCAAGAAGCATGTGAAAGATGGAAGGCGGTTCTCCACTTGAGGGGGGTGAAGCTCTCGGCCTCTCCGCTTCCCTGTGGGGCGAACAAGTAATAAGTTACGCGGATCCC